>NZ_JAPVLQ010000003.1 GCF_027158005.1 Rhodococcus sp. H36-A4
TGGCGTCGGTGGATCCGGTGGGGTTGGTCGATCTTCGGGTTGTGGTGGTCGGTGGTGAGGCGTGGTCGTCTGAGTTGTTGGGTCGGTGGGCGGTCGAGCGTGGTGTCGGTGGTGGTGTTCGTGAGTTTTTCAATGGGTATGGTCCGACGGAGACGACGATTATGTCCAATATTTCGGATGCGTTGGTGGCGGGGGACGTGGTGTCGATCGGTGCCCCGATCCGCGGGATGTCCTCCCTGGTGTTGGACGGCGGACTCCAGCCGGTTCCGATCGGCGTCTCCGGTGAATTATATTTGGCTGGAATGCAATTGGCGCGCGGTTACCACCGCCGATACAGCCTCACTTCGGAGCGATTCGTAGCGAATCCCTTCGGTGCCGATGGTTCCCGGATGTATCGCACCGGCGACGTGGTGAGGTGGATCGGCGACGACCGCGGTGAGCCCATTTCGATCGAGTATGTGGGGCGCAGTGATTTTCAGGTGAAGGTGCGTGGTTTCCGGATCGAGTTGGGTGAGATCGATGCTGTGGTGACCTCGTATCCGGGGGTCGAGTTCGCGGTGACGGTGGCGCGTTCGGGGGAGCAGGGTGTGGCGGGTGCGACGGTGTTGGTGTCGTATGTGTTGCCTGCTGCGGGTTCGGATCTGGATGTGTTGGAGATTCGGGGGTGGGTGAAGGAGCGGTTGCCGCGTCATATGGTGCCTTCGCAGGTGGTTGCTCTCGATGAGTTGCCGTTGACTCCGGTGGGTAAGTTGGATCGTGCTGCTTTGCCGGAGCCTGCGGGTGTGGTGCGGGAGTTCCGGGCGCCGGTGTCGGAGTCGGAGCGGGTGGTGGCGGGTGTGTTCGAGGATGTGCTCGATGTCGATCGGGTGGGGCTCGATGACGACTTCTTCGAGTTGGGTGGCAACTCACTCATCGCAACGCAAGCGGTCGCTCGGCTTCGTAGGGTAGCTACGTCCGATGTTCGAGTGCAGTGGTTCTTCACTGATCGGACAGTCGAGGACTTGGCCAGGAGGATCGACGAATTCGATAGCGAGGCAACACATTCTGCCGGCGATGCACTCGGCATTCTTCTTCTGATTCGCGACCACGGAGATGTTGCGCCTGTATTCTGCGTTCATCCGATGCTCGGATTCGCATGGCCGTATGCGGGGCTGATGTCCTTCCTGGATGAAGACCGCCCCCTCTACGGACTTCAATCTCCGGGACTCTCGATGTCGGAGGAGGTACCGACTTCGATTCACGAGTACGCGGCCCGATACGTCGTCGAAGTCCGTCGTGTGCGTCCGACGGGGCCTTATCACCTTCTTGGATGGTCGCTCGGCGGTGTCATCGCGCATGCGATGGCAGCGCAGTTACGCGAAGCAGGGGACACGGTGACGTTGACGATGATGGATTCGGTGTTGCACATCGAACGAAGCGAGTTCGAGGCGGAGTTGAAGTCCTTACTCGTTCCGGTGGGCGTGATCGAGGAAGATGAGTCGACACCGACCGTACTGTCCACCGAACAGGCTACTCGGGCCGCCGCTGCCATCGTTCAAGGTCCGGTAGAACTATCTGTGGGACAGGTGCATTCGGTCTACAAGAGTGCAGTCGCGTCTCCTGGCCAGATAAACGACTACAAGCCTGCACGTCTCGATGTGCCGCTGCTCTACTTCACTGCGGGTAGAACGCATCCCGAGGATGTCGAGGCGGCCGCACAATGGACCGATCATGTAGTCGAGGTCAGGGAGGTCGTTGTCGATGCGGCTCACGAGGATATGACCGGTGCGGAGGCCCTCGCGCTGGTCGGGCCAATCCTGAACGCGTACCTGAATACGAGTGACGGGCGTAACGGGTGATGAGACAGACACGATAAACTCTGCGGCTAGTGCAGTGCGCGGGGGGGATCGACGTAGTTCCTGCGCGTCAGCAGGTTGCACGGCCGACAGCATTCCCACACAAGGGTATGTCCGACAAGTTAGGTAATCGATTTATGCGGAGAGTCAATTCACGTCCCTCGGCGAGGGGTGCCAAGTTAGCAGTGGCGGCCGCGGCAATGGCTCTGCTGCCGCTTGCCGCAAGTGGTTTCACGGCTTCGGCCGATCCAGTCACCGACAACGGAGACCTCTACGCCTACCCGAGCGCACCCAACGGCTCGAAGATAACCCACACCAAGGTCATGGACGATCAGCATTTGATTGTCTATGTCTATTCCGCTGCGATGGACAAGGAAGTGCCGCTCGACGTATGGCGACCGGCCGACACGAGCGTTCCTCGCCCCACTCTCTACCTCCTCAATGGAGCGGGCGGCGGTGAAGACAGCGCAACCTGGCGCTACCGCACGGATGCGATCGACTTCTTCGCAGACAAGAACGTCAACGTGGTCTCGCCAGTCGGTGGCAAGTGGAGCTACTACACCGACTGGAAGCAGGCCGACCCAGTTCTCGGTGTCAACAAGTGGACTACGTTCCTCACCGAAGAACTACCCCCGCTGATCGATGCAGGTCTCGGCACGAACGGCGTGAATTCGATTGCCGGTGTGTCTTCGTCGGGCACCTCGGTTATGCAGTTGGCGATCAATGCGCCGGGGCTCTACAAGGGTGTAGCCGCATACAGTGGTTGCGCTCAGACCAGCGATCCGATCGGCCAGCAGTTCGTCAAGCTCACCACCGAAACGTGGGGTGGAGGCGACACACTGAACATGTGGGGGCCGCCCACCGATCCGATGTGGGCCGACAACGATCCTTATGTACACGCTGAAGGCCTTCGCGGCCTCGAACTCTACATCTCCAATGGCAACGGATTGCCCGGGCAATACGACAACCTGAATGGTCCCGAGATCAACGGGAAGCCCGGCACCCTGGCGAACCAGGTCATCGTCGGTGGAGTCATCGAAGCTGCCACGAACTACTGCACCCACAACATGGCCAACCGTTTGGGCGAGCTGGGTATCCCTGCCACGTTCAACTTCCGTGATTCCGGGAGCCACTCGTGGGGTTACTGGCAGGACGATCTGAAGAACTCGTGGCCCGTACTCGCACGGTCGCTCGGGGTCTGACAGCAGAGATCCACAGAATAAGAAAGGCCCCATCCGAGAAATCTACGGATGGGGCCTTTTTCATGTCGGCGGGAAATATACCGCTACTGTCCTGTCAGGAACACGGTGCTGCGTTCTCGGTCGAGAAGGTCGGATCGAGCGCGGATTGGACGATGTAGGTAACGCGGTCATCGAAGGTCAAACCTTGATGCGGAACTACGTTGGACTCACAGCCGTCCTGAACCCACATATTCCGGACCTCGGCTGAACCGCTCGGATCGAGGAAAGTTCTCTCCGGAGGTGTGACGACTTTGTCGAACTTGGTGCCCACTACCGTGTACCGCACTCCCGGTTCGACTTCGCCGCCTGCATTGAGTCGTTGCAGGGTGGGAGAGCCGATCAATTGCTGACGACCGGCAGTGCCGAGTCCGGTCAGGCCGAAAAGTATTTCCGAGATGATCGTCTGATCCAGTCCAGCAGCGGCGAGGATCAGGTACATCTGCTCGATACCACCGAAGTTGGTCCCATGATTGGTGCCACCCAGCGTCACCAGGTTCTCAACCTTGCTGCTGGAAGGATTGACATCGTCGACACCACCGTTGAACTTCAGATACTGGCGGGCAACGGTTCCGCCCTGCGAATGACCGACGATGTCTACCTTCGGCGCGCCCGTTCGAGCAAGTACCGCGTCGATGAACGTAGCCAAACGCGCTGCCGATGCCGGTATATCTCCGAGACCCCAGATCACTTGGTCGGGGTCGAGTAACGTCCGCACGGCACCGTAGTCGAGTGCGTACACGCAGTAGCCTTCGGCGGCTAATGCAGGCGCCATTGTTTGCCACGTCGTGGCCATATCCACACCGGTGCCATGTACGAGTACGACCGGAAGGGGGTGCGCTTCGGATGGGACGCATGACCAGTCGTTCGCGCCTGCCGGAGCCGGTCCCATGTCCGAGAACTCGGGCGGCAACGGGGACCCCGAAATATCGGCCACTGCAGACGGCGTCGCCACTGCTGTACTGCCCAACGAGATCAACGCCGCGGACGCGAGAGCTATGGCGACCCTGCCTCTGTGTTTCGGCACGTACAACGACCTTTCGTTCGGTTCTACTACTGGAAGGTAGCGCTCAAAGCAAAAACCAGAGGCGAGGTTCGTCTCCGGTTCGTCTCTCACGATAACAGCGCCGGGTGCAGCTGAAACAACCTGAAAGTGTAGATAAGTGAACTTTTACCTACTATCCAGTCTCGGCCGCACGCTTGTATCCCCGGATTGCGGGGTACAGAAATACCGCGACCATGCCCACCGCCCACGCGAGTGTCTGCAACACCGGAACCAACACCGGCCCACCCAGCGATAGGCCGCGCATCGCATCTACCGCGCACGACATGGGCTGAGCAGCTACGACGGGCTGGAGCCACGGTGGGTACGCAGCGACTGGAACGAATCCGGAATTGAAGAACATCAGCAACGTGCAGCCAATAGAGACGACCTCCACGAGAGGAGTTTGACCAGCGACGGTGGCGAGGAATGTCACCATCACCGCAAAGCCGATGCCGAACGCAATCGGTAGCAACAAGAGTGCAATAGCCGAAGGAATGCCCTGGTTGAAGCGGAAACCGATAACCATCCCCACCGCCACGATGACGATCGTCGTTGCAAACACCCGAATAGCTTCGGCCATCATGCGACCGACCAGACCGGACGCTCGGTGGGTGGGCGTAGTCGCGAACCGACTGAGCAAACCGCTCGTCTTCTCGCCCTTCAAGCCGACGGCACTGACAATCGATCCGAACATCGCACCGACCAGCGCGATCATAGGAACCGTCCCGTACACGCTCGGTGAGCCCGTCGCGGCGGAGATCGAGTTGCCGAGCACGATCCTGAACATGAGGAGCGTCAAGGCAGGGTAGAGCAGTGCCTGAATCATCGTCGACGGATCGCGAGTCCATCGGATGAGAAGCCGCTTGCACTGAATCAGACTGTGCGCCCATAGTGCGCGGGCAGAATTCTCGGCATAGTCGAGGGTCGGCTCCGGGAACGTCAATCGGCTAACCGGCGGGGTGTTACCGGGCGCGATGGATGAGGCAGTCATGAGCGCCTCGAACTAGCCCACATGGCCAGGGGAATGAATACCGCCAGCAGGCCAAAAATCCAAATGAGCGAGGGAAACAGTACGTGGAAACTGACACCGCCCTCGGCCATGTCGCGCATCGAGAACGAAAATTGGGAGATCGGCTGATTCCGCACCCAGGGTCGGATCCATTCGGGAAACCCCGATTCGGGAACGAAGCCGCACGAAGCCATCCCGAGGATCAACTGGGGAAGCGTGAGCATTTGGCTGGTCGATTCCGGACTCTTCGACAGAGTGCCGATCGCGTCTGCGCCGATCGAGAGCATCGTGCTGATCGCCAACGCGAACGCGCAAAACAGGACGGCCTGTCCCAACCCCGCGCTGAAGCGGAAGCCGATGACGTAACCAAATGAGAGGGCAGCCGTCAGCGACACCACCGATCGGACGACTCCGGACGAGATCCGTGACACCAGCGGCACTGCGCCTACTACTGGCATGGTCTGCAATCGCATATTGAGCCCACTCAACGATTCGGACGAAGCACGTTGCGACGCTGAGATCGCTGTGAACGCCATCGCCTGGAGCACGATGATCGGCATCAAGAACTGGGCGTAATCGATACCCTGAAGTTGCATGACGAACTTGAGTGGCAAGTAGAAGCCGACGGTGAAGATGAGCGGTGCAATGACCGCCACCACGAGCTCGCCGTGGCGCATCATTGTCCATACCGACCGAGCCGTCAGGACCTGCCATTGCACGAAGCCGGACGGCCGGCCCTGTCGTCGGACCGAGGTAGTGGACATCGAAGAACCGCTGACAAGGTCCGAACCGGATGCACGCGTGCGCGCACTCGTCGCCGTCATCGGTACTCGACTTCTGATCCGGCCCGGGCAACCGGTGGCCTCGGAGGCCCGGTGTCGGTAGAGACCGGTACCTCGTCGTCACTCGAATGCGAGTGTCCGGTCAGAGTGAGGAAGACATCATCGAGCGAGGGGCGGCGAAGTGCGATGTCGGCGAGAGCGATTCCGGCGGTGTCGATGCGCCGCAGGATTTCGGACAAAGTTGCCGCACCGTCCGGGGCAGGGACCGAGAGCTGAACCGCTTCCGGACCGAGGTCGACGCGATTGGCGGGGGGAAGGAGTTCGCCGAGCACGTTCGCCACATGCTGCAACTGCGACGGGTCGAGGGGGACTACTTCGCAGTAGCTGCCGCCAGTTCGAGCCTTCAACTCGTCCGAGGTCCCCTCAGCAATGACGGTGCCCTTGTCGATGACGATGATGTTGTCGCTCAATACATCGGCTTCTTCGAGATATTGAGTGGTGAGGAGAACGGTGATCCCCTGTGCTTTCAACGCTTCCACGAGCGACCAGACGCCTTGGCGACTTCGCGGATCGAGTCCCGTGGTCGGCTCGTCCAGAAACACCACCTGGGGACGTACGACGAGACCGCACGCGATATCGATTCGCCGACGCATTCCACCGGAATAGCCCCGCACGGGTCGCTTGCCGGTGTCGGCCAGATCGAACTCTTCGAGAAGTGCAAGTGCCCGCGTCTTCGATGCCTTCTTGTCCAATCCCATCAGACGGCCGAACAATTCGATGTTCTCTCGGCCTGACAAGGTGTCGTCGAGCGCCGCATACTGGCCGGTCATCATGATCGACCGACGCACCGATGCGGCATCGGTGACGACGTCGTGTCCGGCGACCAGAGCTCGTCCCGTATCCGGGCTGAGCAGTGTCGAGAGGACCTTGACAACGGTGGTCTTACCGGCGCCGTTCGGGCCGAGGATTCCGAGAACCGTCCCTTTGGGTGCCGAGAAACTGATCCCGCGGAGCGCATGAACGTCACCGAACGATTTGTGGACGTCCTCCACAAGTACAGCTACGTCCTCGGATAAGGGCATCGATACTCCGTGCGGTCGGTTCTGGAGCGGGCAGAAGGGCAGTGGAGCAAATTGTGAGGGGCATCCTTCACGTCACTCATCGGGTGCACCCCGCCGAAACGTTACCTGCCGGTTGCTCCAACGCAATTTTGCGTCTAAGCCCAATCGATACCGATTTCGTCTTCTACGTCGAGTTTCCTGCACAATGATCGAATTCCGCCGTAGTCCTGAACCAATTGCTTGCGACTGCCGTCCGTCTCGACTTCACGCAGCATAAGATCCCCGCCGACGATGCCTTCTTGGTGGAGAATCGCAGACCAAGTCGAGAAATCGGTGCTGGAAAATGCGTCCATTCCGTCGGCAAGACCGTCGAGAAATATCCGACGATCTCCCGAATTCAAGGATTCGAACACAATGGCGGCCATCTCGTCGGCGATCGACGCATGGCAATACTCGTCTCGATTGTGTAGCGCGACAGTGGCGCGATTCACCGGTTGGATGATGTCGTCGTCTTCGATCAGATTCAGGTAGGACGTAATCGATATCTCGGCCACCGTCATGAATGCCAGTGAATTGAGAGAAGCGTCGTTGGAATCGACCGCACTCGCCTGAGTGGCGTGCCTTCTGCGGACTGTGCCGCTGAGTGGAAGGCACCGATCCGGCAGTGCCCAGCCCCTCTTGCGGCGCGTCAGCGCGCTCGCATTCAGGTGCATGAGTGTGTGGTACTGCTCGTCGACCATGGCTTGCGTGACGGCGATCGCCGTCACGTCGCCCATGCCGATGTCGAACGCATCCTGAGCCAGCAGGGCAAAGCCCGGATGTACGACATGCTGTTCCACGTCCATGACGTTCTTGTTGAAGGCGATCCAACCCCAAGCTCGCAACTTTGCTCTGGTGATGTCCGAAAGAGTGCGGTAAACGTCGTGGTCGGCGAACGGAATCAATGCCTCGGGGTAGTCGTGCTTCGAGGTGTCGAAAAGATCGTCGAGGTCGGGTTCGCTCTTCTTGACAGTGGCACGCTTGCTCCAGTTGCCCGCCAGTCGTGACACGACGGCACTCTCTACGACGTCGTCCGCGTCGAAGTCCGGTAATGACGGCTTCTCGATCATGATCGATCCCCCTCGTGTGCGGTACCACGAACGATACCGAAAAGACGTGTGCACAGAGCCTGGTAAGCAGTGTGGTTCGGCACGGCTGTGCCGGCCTGCGCCACGAAGGATCTGAAGTCGGTCTCGGACTCGGAGGAGACGATCTCGTCCAATTCTCGGAGCGATTCGGCGAGCGCGGTTCTGGCACGCCCGGCGTAGGGGTTACCTGCCTGAACATCCCAGTACACCTCCGGCTCACCGCTGGCGACGCGATCGACAAGAGCGAGCAGCGTGGTAGCCGGCGGTGGAGCGAGAGAATCGATCGATCTCGGGTCCACTTCCAGCTTCGCCAGAGCCGAACCGAAGGCCAACACAGTGGCGTGGGTCAGCGCCTGTGTCGCCGCGGCCAGTCGATCGTGCTGGTCGGCGTCGACGCGCACGACTCGACCGCCCCAGCCGGAGATTCGGCCGAGAAAGTCCTCGACTCCGCCGCCGCCGCGATGGACCACGGCGGCCACTGGGCGGCCGTTCATCCCGAGAGATGGAGCGAACATGGGGTTGATGCCCACAATCGAGCCGGGTGGGTCGGCACCGGCAACTTTTTGGGCGAACGCCGACTTGACGGACAGAGTCTCCACCAGCAGTGAGCGCGCGCCGAGTAAGGTCAATTCGCTCTCGAACGCCACCGATTCGGGTACCGCTAGTACGACAAGCGGCGTGGCTCGAAGCACCGCTCGTACTTCGGCGTCAGGGTGGACGATGTCGCCGATGAGGTGGTCGATGCCGGGACTTGCAGTGGTCGGGGCGACCGGGTCGAGAGTGAGCACCGTGTCGCCATCCGCGGCCAGTAGGGAGGCGATCAATCGGCCGACCTCACCGCTGCCGCCGATGACCACGGCATCGAACCTCTTCATACGAGCAGTATTGCCTCTTCCGGTCTCCGGCATCACTCAACGGTTGCGGGAGATCCACACCGTGATGTCGGCGTGCACCACCTCGAGTCCGTGTGCATCGGTCACGGATACGGGAACGACGAGATCGAACCCGTCTTCGATGTAGTCGTCGATCGCGTCGAAGTCGGGAAGTTCGGCCAACTCTGCGATAGCAGTCAACGATGTGGTGGCTTTCGCCAGATAGCGGACGTTCATCTCCTTGGGAATCCAGCGATGGGTCGTCGGCACGGTCGCCTCGGCGAGCATTCCCATGGCCGCTTCGGCGAGATTGCATGCGGCGATGGCGTGAAAGGTCCCGAGATGGTTTCGGATTCCCCACCACTTCGGGGCCGTCACGGTGCATTTGCCCGGAGCCATCGAGCGAACGCGGGGGAGAACAGAGCCGAAATAGGGCACGCGCACACACATCGCGAGCGAGAACACGGCCGATCCTATTGAGTTCCGTGGGAGCCGTAGCCAGGCGCGATAGGTGAGTCCGGTGTCGGGCAGCGTCGAATTCATGGTCCGACCTTACTGTTCGGTAAGTTCCTTCGGAAAACGAGTAGTGAATGTGCACCAGGCCTGATTTGTGCTCGAGTCATGTCTGCGGCATACTGGTCGGGTTGCCTGGACACGGGACGCGGTCTTTCGCGGCCGCACCTGGGTGAGTAGTTCCAAGCAGTTGGATCAAGTGTTACGAAAATGCAGCACGAAGAATCAGCACTCCGAGTGAGTGCGTCCGGTTCTGCAGCTTCGAAAGCGAAGACCCCCGGGTCGAAGATGACGAAGCAACGGTCGAAATGTGAGTAGAAATACGACACGCCCGACCGCGTGGACCGGAGAACCATGACAGATGAACAGCGGCAACGGATCGGGTAACGCCCGATCGCCAACGTTCGGTTTGTCGTGTGAGCACGAAGGCAGTTCGAGTTCGACGGCTCCCGAGTCGGCCGGACTCGGGGACTGTGCATACGAGGTGGAGCAGGCCGAACGGCCGGTTCTACGACAAGCGGCAAGAAAAGGACACTAAGCGTGGCGGGACAAAAGATCCGCATCAGGCTCAAGGCCTACGACCATGAGGCGATCGATGCGTCAGCACGCAAGATCGTCGAGACGGTCACCCGTACGGGTGCCCGCGTCGTCGGACCGGTGCCGTTGCCGACCGAAAAGAACGTGTACTGCGTCATCCGTTCGCCCCACAAGTACAAGGATTCGCGCGAACACTTCGAGATGCGTACTCACAAGCGGCTCATTGACATCCTCGACCCGACGCCGAAGACGGTCGACGCGCTCATGCGCATCGATTTGCCTGCCAGTGTCGATGTCAACATCCAGTGAGCGCGGAGACAACGATGACTGATAACAAGAATCGGCCTGCAACAGGAATTCTGGGCACCAAGCTCGGAATGACCCAGGTCTTCGACGAGAACAATCGCGTCGTTCCGGTGACCGTGATCAAGGCAGGCCCTAACGTGGTCACCCAGATCCGCACCATGGAGCGCGACGGCTACAGCGCCGTCCAGGTCGCATTCGGTGCCATCGACCCGCGCAAGGTCAACAAGCCGATCACCGGCCAGTTCGACAAGGCAGGTGTTACGCCACGTCGTCACATCGTGGAGTTCCGCGTTGCCGACGCCTCCAAGTTCGAGGTAGGCCAGGAGCTCACTGCGGCAGTGTTCGAGGACGGCGCATACGTCGACGTCACCGGCACCAGCAAGGGCAAAGGCTTCGCCGGAACCATGAAGCGTCACGGCTTCAAGGGTCAGGGAGCAAGCCACGGTACACAGGCTGTGCACCGTCGCCCAGGATCCATCGGAGCCTGCGCTACTCCCGGCCGCGTGTTCAAGGGAAAGAGCATGGCCGGACGTATGGGCGGCGATCGCGTAACCACGCAGAACCTCTCGGTCCACAAGGTGGACAGCGAGAACGGGCTTCTGCTGATCAAGGGAGCAATCCCGGGCCGTCGCGGCAACGTCGTGATCGTCAAGTCTGCATTGAAGGGTGGTGCACGGGCATGACCAGCCTCGACAAGAAGACCGAAACCAACTTGACGCTGAACGTCAAGGAGCTCGGCGGTAAGACCAACGGAACCGTTGATCTGCCTGCCGCAATCTTCGACGCGCCTGCCAACATCGCGCTCCTGCATCAGGTCGTTGTTGCGCAGCTCGCAGCAGCTCGTCAGGGAACCCACTCCACGAAGACTCGTGGCGAGGTTCGCGGTGGCGGCAAGAAGCCATACCGTCAGAAGGGAACCGGTCGCGCCCGTCAGGGCTCGACGCGTGCACCTCAGTTCGTCGGCGGCGGCACGGTCCACGGACCGAAGCCGCGTGACTACAGCCAGCGCACACCCAAGAAGATGAAGGCTGCCGCTCTGCGCGGTGCCCTCTCTGATCGGGCTCGCAGCGAGCGCATTCACGTCATCACCGAACTGGTTGCCGGGCAGGTTCCTTCCACAAAGGGTGCCAAAACGTTCCTCGCCGAGCTCTCGGACCGCAAAAAGGTCCTGCTCGTCGTCGGCCGCGAAGACACCGCAGCGTGGAAGAGCGTCCAGAACCTGGACGGCGTGCATCCCATTGCACCCGACCAGCTCAACACGTACGACGTGCTCGAAGCTGATGACGTCATCTTCAGCGTGGAAGCGCTGAATACGTTCATCGCAGGTCCTGCGAAGAACGAGGAGGATAGCAAGTGACCACCATCGCCGATCCCCGCGACATCTTGCTGGCGCCGGTCATCTCCGAGAAGTCCTATGGACTGATCGAAGAGGGAACGTACACCTTCCTGGTGCACCCGGACTCGAACAAGACGCAGATCAAGATCGCCGTCGAGAAGATTTTCGACGTCACCGTGACCAGCGTCAATACGATGAACCGTCAGGGCAAGCGAAAGCGGACCCGATTCGGTTACGGCAAGCGCAAAGACACCAAGCGCGCGCTCGTAACGCTCTCCGCCGACAGCAAGCCCATCGAGATCTTCGGAGGTCCGGTCGCGTAAGCGACTGGGACTCTTCGGATATAGAGGACGAGAAGACTCATGGCAATCCGTAAGTACAAGCCGACCACTCCGGGCCGTCGTGGTTCGAGCGTCTCCGATTTCGCGGAGATCACTCGCAGCACGCCCGAGAAGTCGCTGGTTCGCCCCCTGCACGGTCGCGGTGGACGTAACGCACACGGTCGTATCACCACCCGGCACAAGGGTGGCGGACACAAGCGCGCGTACCGTCTGATCGATTTCCGTCGCAACGACAAAGACGGCGTGCCGGCCAAGGTCGCTCACATCGAGTACGACCCGAACCGCACAGCCAACATCGCATTGCTGCACTTCGCAGACGGCGAGAAGCGCTACATCGTCGCACCCAAGGGCATCGTCCAGGGGTCACCGATCGAATCGGGCGCCAACGCCGACATCAAGCCGGGCAACAACCTGCCTATGCGCAACATCCCGACGGGTACGACCATTCACGCGGTCGAGCTTCGTCCGGGCGGCGGCGCAAAGATGGCACGTTCTGCCGGCGCGAGCATCCAGCTCCTCGGTAAGGAAGGCGCCTACGCCACGTTGCGTATGCCTTCCGGTGAAATCCGTCGCGTCGACGTGCGCTGCCGCGCAACTGTCGGCGAGGTCGGCAACGCCGAGCAGTCGAACATCAACTGGGGCAAGGCCGGCCGCATGCGTTGGAAGGGCAAGCGCCCCTCCGTCCGTGGTGTCGTGATGAACCCGGTCGACCACCCGCACGGTGGTGGTGAGGGTAAGACCTCCGGTGGCCGCCACCCGGTCAGCCCGTGGGGACAGGCCGAAGGCCGTACCCGCAGTAGGAAGAAGGCGAGCGACAAGCTCATCGTCCGTCGTCGCCGTACCGGCAAGAACAAGCGCTAGGAGGGAGTTCAGAATGCCACGCAGCCTGAAGAAAGGCCCGTTCGTAGACGATCACCTCCTCGCGAAGGTTGACGTCCAGAACGATAAGGGAACCAAGCAGGTCATCAAGACCTGGTCCCGTCGCTCGACAATTCTCCCCGACTTCATCGGACATACGTTCGCGGTGCACGACGGCCGCAAGCACGTGCCGGTGTTCGTATCCGACTCGATGGTCGGACACAAGCTCGGAGAGTTCGCACCGACCCGTACGTTCAAGGGTCATATCAAGGACGACCGGAAGGCGAAGAGGCGATGAGTAAGACCGAAACCGCCAATCCGACTGCCAACCCGACCGCAAAGGCAATCGCGAAGCACGTTCGCGTGACGCCGATGAAGGCTCGTCGTGTCGTGGACATGGTTCGCGGGCGCTCCGTAGAGGACGCGCTCAACATCCTGAAGTTCGCGCCACAGGCAGCCAGCGAGCCGGTCGCCAAGGTGATCGCTTCAGCAGCGGCGAACGCAGAGAACAACCTCGATCTCGATCCCAGCACGCTGATCGTGGCGACTGCATTCGTCGACGAGGGTGCGACCCTCAAGCGATTCCAGCCGCGCGCTCAGGGCCGGGCATTCCGGATCCGCAAGCGCACGAGTCACATCACGGTGATCGTCGAGAGCCTGCCCAAGACCGGCGGAACGAGTCGTAACCGTCGTAAGGGCCAGGCGTCCAAGGAAGGGGCTCAGTAGTGGGTCAGAAAATCAACCCGCACGGCTTCCGCTTGGGTATCACCACTGACTGGAAGTCGCGTTGGTACGCAGACAAGCAGTACTCGGAGTACGTCAAGGAAGACGTCGCGATCCGCAAGCTTCTTGCCACCGGCATGGAGCGCGCGGGTATCGCGAAGGTCGAAATCGAGCGCACCCGTGATCGTGTCCGCGTGGACATCCACACGGCACGCCCGGGAATCGTCATCGGCCGTCGTGGCGCCGAGGCGGACCGCATCCGCGGAGCTCTCGAGAAGCTGACCGGCAAGCAGGTTCAGCTCAACATCCTCGAGGTCAAGAACGCCGAGTCCGAGGCTCAGCTCGTGGCACAGGGTGTTGCCGAGCAGCTCAGCAACCGCGTCGCTTTCCGTCGCGCCATGCGTAAGGCCATCCAGTCGGCCATGCGTCAGCCGAACGTCAAGGGCATCCGTGTCCAGTGCTCCGGCCGTCTCGGCGGCGCCGAGATGTCCCGGTCGGAGTTCTACCGCGAAGGCCGTGTGCCGCTGCACACTCTTCGTGCGGATATCGACTACGGGCTGTACGAGGCCAAGACCACCTTCGGTCGTATCGGCGTGAAGGTCTGGATCTACAAGGGCGACATCGTCGGTGGCAAGCGCGAGCTCGCCGCTGCAGCTCCGGCTGCCGGCGGACCCGAGCGCCCGCGTCGCGAACGTCCGTCACGTCCGCGTCGCTCAGGTGCCTCGGGCACCACCGCGACCAGCACTGAGGCCGGTCGCGCTGCATCCGCCGAGGCTCCGGCCTCGTCCGAGCCGAAACAGGAGGGCTGACGATGTTGATCCCACGGCGGGTCAAACACCGCAAGCAGCACCACCCGCGACGTTCGGGTGCCGCCAAGGGCGGAACCGCTGTGACGTTCGGTGACTACGGCATTCAGGCTCTCGAGCCCGCCTACATCACCAACCGTCAGATCGAGGCTGCTCGTATCGCGATCACTCGCCACATCAAGCGTGGCGGCAAGGTCTGGATCAACATCTTCCCGGACCGCCCCCTCACCAAGAAGCCTGCCGAGACCCGCATGGGTTCCGGTAAGGGTTCACCCGAGTGGTGGATTGCGAACGTCAAGCCGGGTCGTGTGCTCTTCGAGCTCTCATACCCGGACGACACCGTTGCGCGTGAGGCTCTTACTCGCGCCATCCACAAGCTGCCTATCAAGGCACGCATTATCACCCGGGAGGAGCAGTTCTGATGGCTACCGGAACCCCAGCCGCAGAGCTCCGTGAGCTCACCGGTGAAGAATTGGTCAACAAGCTGCGCGAGTCGAAGGAAGAGCTCTTCAACCTTCGCTTCCAGATGGCGACCGGACAGTTGGACAACAACCGTCGCCTGCGCGTAGTACGCCACGAGATTGCTCGTATCTACACGGTGTTGCGTGAGCGCGAGCTCGGTCTGGCCACCGGTCCTGCCGAGGACACTGCAGGTGACGCGGCATGAGCGAGGAAAAGACAGTGACTGAAACACGCAACAACCGCAAGATTCGGATTGGCTACGTCGTCTCCGACAAGATGGAGAAGACGATCGTGGTCGAGCTCGAAGACAGGGTCAAGCACCCTCTCTACAGCAAGATCATCCGTCGCACCACGAAGGTCAAGGCTCATGACGAGAACGGTGTCGCCGGTGTAGGCGACCGCGTTCAGCTCATGGAGACCCGCCCGCTGTCCGCCACGAAGCACTGGCGTCTGGTAGAGGTTCTCGAAAAGGCCAAGTAAGTAGCAGTACACAACAAAGCCCCCGTTCGCTGTCGCGGACGGGGGCTTTGTTGTGTGTAAGCGAGCAAGCGGATTCACGGTAGGCCGCGCACAACGGCACTGTTGTCTTCGTGGGCTGACGTTTTCAGCGCAACCGGTCCGACTGCCTCATCCTCGTGCCAAGAGGATGACCTCCTCTTCGGTCGGTGGACTCTTCGGGTGATACGACAGGCACAGCCTGGTTCTGGTGCGTACGAACGAGGATTCCTCGACCGCCGCATAGAACTCGCCGGCGGGAAGTTTGCCGATGTCGGGGATTGTGCCGCCCTTTACCCGCGCAACTTCCTTGGCAGCCTCGATTTGTACCGGTGCGTTGAGGCGACCGTAGAACTGTGTGCCACAGTTTCCGGGAATCTTGTTGTTGAGACCCTTCGGTGCCTGGGTCGCGAAGACCATCCCCAATCCGTACTTCCTGGCCTGCGACACCAGCGCAAGAGTGCTGTGGAGGCAGATCGTCATTCGGTCCGACGGGGCGAAGTTCTGAGCCTCGTCGAGCACGAACAACCCACCGAGAGGCCTATCGCCGGCCGGGTTCTTCTTGATCCATGCGAACAGCGCCATCTGCAGCTGATTGACGAAGTTCTCCTTTTGCGATGCCGTCGTCAGCCCTGACATGTTGATGACCGAGATTCGCGCGCCCTTGCCTGTGCTGGGAGTGAGCAGCATCCCCGGATCCGCCGATGACCCCGCACCACCGAATAGGGGATCGGTGGTCGTGGACGCTTTCAAGTTCTCTGCGAGGTCGGCAGCAATCTTCACACCGTTCTTGAGGGTGCTGGCACCGTCCGGGAAGTTCTCGAGGAGGTCGATGAAATCTTCCAGGTTTCCCTGAGAGCGGTGGCCGAAGTCGACCAGCGCTTGACGAAGTACTGCCATCATCTGTCGACTCTTGGCCGTTCCGCCTACTGCCATTGCCTGCGGAGCCAACGACGACAAGGCACTCTCCACAGCGGAGTCGAACTCGTCGGGATCGTCGATGACCTCCGCAAAATTCGGCAAAGGCTGAAAACTCAACGCTCGACCGGCACTACGGCGAGGTGTCCATACGACCACCTCGCTGTTGGAGAAGTAGTCCGAGGCCTTGGCTTCGTCGTCACCCGTCCAAGTGCGAGCATCGCTGGGCCACTCGACGCCCAGTCTCGACAGGTCGTTGTTGGGATCGAGCACGATTGCCGAGACGCCTTTGAGTGCGCACTCCTCGAGAAGGCGACGGATGAGAACCGTTTTGCCAGAACCGGAACCGGCGAAGATGGCGGTGTGCTTACGCAGTGTCTCCAGTTCGACACTGACCTCGGGACCACCTTCTGTCGGTGTTCCCAGTGGAATCGCCGTGTCCGAAAGCGGCTGCGCTGGTGGCCCCGACACGGCCGGTGCCGGAGCCTGTTCTCCGCTTCGCGCATCAGTGGCGGTAAACAGGCCGGGCTCGGTAGCCGGTGGGCGAACGACCGTAGTTGCTACAGCTGCTTCGTCGAGAACCGGCGTCGCCGGAAGTACATCGCGGAACAGGGCGATCTTGTGAGCGGGCTGCCTGGCAACCAGCCACGCCTGCAGGTTCTCGTCCTTCTCGGAGGCGAGGGCTTTCAACGCGGACAGCGCGAGGACATCGCTTTCGGTGAACGAGACGACGATTCCGCCCGCATCCTCGAATGCTTGCACCGTTTTTGCGGTCTTGGGCCCACTCGGCCAGGGTGCAGACCGGAGGATCACCAGTCGTCGCTTGTCGGTCCCCTGCGTCAATCCAGCAGCAGTGCATGCCTTTTGGATCCTATTTTGGACGGAGATCGGATGGGTAGCGGCAATCGCGCGGAATCCCCAGTGCTCTTGATCGTCCGTGACGTCATCCAGGACTCGCCGTACCCGCCCGTGAAGGGACGGTTTGCGCCCGGGTTCGGCGTCGCGAGTGAACTTGTGCTCTACCGTGCCGGTTTCGGTGATCCAGGCGTCGAGTCCAGCACCGAGCAGTGAAGGCACAGTGTCGTCCTCGTCGTCGGCGTCGAGTGCCGAGAGATCGGCTACGGCGAGCAGCTCCGCGAATCGGGCATCGAGTTTTGCGAAATCGCCTGGGGGAGGAGGTGGCGTTGCCGGCGGCGTGACGGCTGGGTTCAGGGTTTCAAGTTCGGTGATGTCGTTGTTGCGTAGGCAATTTTGGATGTGATCATCCACGATGCGCAGCAGAGTCCGCGGATTGTAGAGATTCACATCGTCGAATGCTTCGGGCGCGACGGGCCACGTCGGATGTGGAGGAGTGAATCCAGCCTCTTCGTATCGGGCGGCGAAGCGTTTGGCGACGATTTCGACGCCGATCTCTCTCGTCGGAATCTGATGCAGCGATTCGGCCACGTGGAAGCGGTCTTTGACCGACTCGACCGTGTTGTCAGCGATGAAAGTCCAAGCGCTGGGTAGTAGTGAAATGACCGCTACGGTGCGAACGAGGTTCTGCCGCAACCCCATCAGGCCGTGAGCGATACTGTCGAGCTGGGTGCCCTGTTCTGTAGTGAAGACCCCTTTCGGGTCGCTCTGCATACGCGACTGCGCTATGAGGGTGTCGATCTGATCGACAGCAACAACAGTGGGAGCGCTCAGCGAAAGCAGCCACGAAATATCGACGGCCACTTGCTGTGAGGTCAGCACGGCATTGGGGAGACCCCAGTACGTCCGCTGTTCGTGGTCGAGTGCATCGTTCGACCGCAGGAACGCGTCGCCCAGATCCTGCAGGTCGAAGTCAGCGCTCGCTGCCAATACCAGTGCCCGCAGTGTGTGACGCGCTTGTTTGAGGTCCGGGTACTTGCGACGCAGTCGATCGATGAACTGCGTTATCAGCTCGGGGCTGACGGTGCGCTCGCCCTGCAGAGCTCGGCATTCCATGCGGCCGAGTCCGACGTCGGTGCCGAGATCCCAGAGCAGCTTCTCGAGTTGGCTGTCGAAACCTGGTGTCGGTCTTTCGATGTCGGTGAGTATTCCGTGAAGGACCGAGTCCCAGAAGACCTTCTCGTCGAGCAATTCGATCAAGAAGAAGTATCCGCCGGCGCTTTGAACCTTCTCACGAACCTGGCCCAACATGTGAGTTTTTCCCGACCCGGCGGCGCCCTGGATCACCACTCCCAATGGCTTCGAGGTCGATCGCTTGTCGGCTTCGTCGAACGATCGCATGACACTGCTCAGTGAGCTCTCGTTCATTCCACCGACGTGAAGTTCGTTCGTGCGCCAGACGTCGTCGGGAGTGGGGGCCCAGGTCAGTTGAATGGAGGAGAGTGCTGCGTACTGCTCGGCGTCCATGGCCATCAGCGGTCGATCTTCATCATGTGACGCGACTGACCGCCGATATGGAGTGCTGCTGTGCGGTCGTCATCGGTCAAGGTCGCCTGGTTGGCTTCGGGAATCAGGTTGATCTTCTGGGCACGGTAGAGCGAACTCAGAGCCGCGTCCAGCACCGATCGATCCATGGCCGGCAGAGCCACGCGAAGTCGCGTCAGCGAGACCCATGCACGCGGCTCACTGGCAAGGCGGTGATAACTGTCGCGAACCAGGCTTTCGGGATCGATGCTGGCGTGCTTCTGGGTCGTGCCCGCTGTAGCGGGCAGGAACACCTCGTTGGGTTCGATCCCGACGCGATCGAAGTATCGCCGCATTGCGCGCAGCAGTGTGTACAAAGTCTTGCCGCCACTGCGGCTTGCCTGTGACGGGGTGGGAGCGCCGAACTCCTGGCTTCCGCGGGCCCATCCCGTGTCCGTGAGGTCGACAACTATTCCGCGGCCGACCTTCTCGACCCCGATCAGTTGGGCTCCGAGCAGCTTGTCCCGTGACTTCGCGCTCAGTTCGGAGCCGAGGGCCTTCAGCTCCGTGAGCTTCAGTGGCCGAGATTCCGCCATCAATACGAGCAGTGTTGTCCGTTCGACGAATGTCAGCTCGGTTGTCACTGGTGTGATCCTTCTTTCGTGGCAGTAAGTATGTTCGGATCGGAGTCTCGGATGATGCGGTGGCGGTACAGCGCAGCCTGTATCTCGTCGACAACCTGCCATACGTCTGCATGTACTCGCTCGTTGGGAATCCGCAGGACCTCGAAGCCCACGCCACGAAGAATCTCGTCACGCTTGTCGTCCTTGGCTTTACTCCATACAGACCGATGTTCGTGGCCGTCCAACTCGACGGCGAACAAGTCTTCGAGCCACACGATGTCGAGGAAGTACTTCTGCGCGATGTCGTTGTACTGGAAAGGGTGATTGAGTCGCCGATTCGTGGCCCACGAACGCTTGGAAAGCTCTCGGTCGACGCTCTTCTCGACGTCGCTGCCCGGGTGAGGCCTTCCAGCGACGGCCCAATACTCGACCGCGGGCCTCGTTCGAGAGCGCTGGCCGGTGTCTTCCACTTCGAGTAGTTCCCGTGGCAACGTCACGAACACGCTGGACAGTCGGTCGACGGTGGGCACTGGATTGTCGACGAGCCATACGGCGAACCCGCGGGCGGCCAGCCACTCCGACGCAGCCGCGAGGGCACGCTGCTGCATCGATGACAGCTCGTCCGAATCCAACAGAAGCGCGACCTGCGCACGTTGCCAACTGGCACCGAGGATGCCGGCCAACCCTTCCGCCACCTCGGCGTCGGAGAACTGACGTCCCACTACTTTGTTTTTGTTGCCGAGGGATCGTTCGGCGAGATCCGCCAGGAACGGGCCGTAGTGATCGCTCGTCGCGGCCAGCCGACGCGCGTGGATCCGAACCGCCGCGAAATCCAGCGAGCTGCAACCGGTGATCGACGATGCGTCGGGCAACCACGCAGGGAACAGTTCGATCGCGATCGTAGTCAGCGCCGAGAGCACCTGCTCGATCACAGCGGCCTGACGGTCCCTCGGCCCGACATGAACGCGAATCAAGGCAGCGGCCGTGTCCGACAGATCCTCGAGCGCGACCGCGATCGCATCTCCGGGTGCGCCCACGAGGCATACGGCTCGATCGAGGGGGAGACCCCACGTGTCGACGTGTCCAATTGTCATGCCACAGTCACCGGTTCCCTCCTGCGCTGCGCATACACATCGAGAAACCATACCGGTGGTCCGTTTCTCTTCTCGCATCCAGCTGCCTCTTTCGGGTTCACCGATTTGGACTCCTTCAGCTGTTTCCCCTACACTTGACCGGTTGCCCGAGGCAGCAGTGTGTCTTCGTGCCACTGCCGTTCTGGCAGCCGACCGCGCGCGTCGGGACGGAAATCCGGCGCGTAAGTAAATCCAGGTCTAGGAGAAGTTAGTGATTCAGCAGGAGTCGCGAGTACGCGTCGCTGACAACACGGGCGCGAAGGAAATCCTTTGCATCCGCGTTCTCGGTGGCTCGTCACGTCGCTACGCCGGAATCGGCGACATCATCGTAGCTACGGTGAAAGATGCCATTCCCGGTGGAAACATCAAAAAGGGCGAGATCGTCAAGGCCGTCATCGTCCGCACCGTCAAGGAGCGCCGCCGTCCGGATGGCTCGTACATCCGTTTCGACGAGAACGCTGCCGTGCTGATCAAGCCGGACAACGATCCCCGTGGAACCCGCATCTTCGGCCCGGTCGGCCGCGAGCTGCGCGAGAAGAAGTTCATGAAGATCGTTTCGCTCGCCCCGGAGGTGCTGTAAATGAAGGTGCACAAGGGCGACACCGTTCTCGTGATCGCAGGCAAGGACAAAGGCGCGAAGGGCAAGGTCATTCAGTCCTACCCGGACAATGACAAGGTTCTCGTCGAGGGCGTCAACCGCATCAAGAAGCACACTGCGGTTTCCTCCAACCAGCGTGGCGCGTCTTCGGGCGGCATCGTCACACAGGAAGCCCCGATCCACGTATCGAACGTTGCAGTAGTCGATTCGGACGGAAACCCGACGCGTGTGGGTTACCGGACCGACGAGGAGACCGGCAAGCGCGTTCGGATTTCCCGGAAAAACGGGAAGGACATCTGAGATGACTACCACTGAGAACACCGCGGGCGTACAGCCCCGCCTCAAGGCGCGCTACCGCGCCGAGATCAAAGACGCCCTGAACACCGAGTTTGCATACGAGAACGTCATGCAGATCCCCGGTGTCGTCAAGGTCGTCGTCAACATGGGCGTCGGCGACGCCGCCCGTGACGCCAAGCTGATCAACGGTGCAGTTGCCGACCTCGCAGCGATCACCGGTCAGAAGCCGGAGATCCGCAAGGCTCGCAAGTCAATTGCTCAGTTCAAGCTCCGCGAAGGCATGCCCATCGGCGCCCGCGTCACACTTCGTGGCGACCGCATGTGGGAATTCCTGGACCGGTTGACCTCCATTGCCCTTCCCCGTATCAGGGACTTCCGCGGCCTCTCCGGCACGCAGTTCGATGGCAACGGAAACTACACGTTCGGCCTCAACGAGCAGTCGATGTTCCATGAGATCGACGTGGACCAGATCGATCGTCCGCGCGGCATGGACATCACCGTGGTGACCACCGCAACCAACAACGAAGAAGGCCGTGCGTTGCTCAAGCACCTCGGCTTCCCGTTCAAGGAGAACTGAGTCCATGGCGAAGAAGGCATTGGTCAACAAGGCCAACAAGAAGCCGAAGTTCGCGGTGCAAGGTTACACACGTTGCAACCGCTGCGGCCGTCCCCGCGCAGTATTCCGCAAGTTCGGCCTGTGCCGAATTTGTGTCCGCGAAATGGCACACGCAGGAGAACTTCCCGGCGTTCGCAAGAGCTCCTGGTGATCTGAGGCCCTCGGGCCTCGTTCGACCACGTCGATGGGTGTGGGTTCCGTTTCAGGAACCCACACCCATTTTCTGTTTACCCAGCAGTAGGCATCTCCGGGACCGCATCATCGAGTGACACGTCGGCTCGATTTGGAATTGGAAGCTCACGTGTCTACACTTAACCGGTTGCCCGGGTCCCGTCGTGTCTGCACACGGCCCGAGCAGCTCGAGTTTCCAGCATGTTGCTAGAGACACTCGACAGTGCACGTGCGCGCATCGGATGTGCCATCGACTCGTGCATTGCCGGGAGCGCAACCCCTGACCGGCAACAGTCGGTCAGGACATGTTCACTTCGCTGTAGGCCCACGATGTGACGAGTCAGGCCCTGTACGGGGCACCAGCTCGCGCGTGCTGCATGGGAACCGCTACGAGAAAGGTGCACAGGTCACACCATGACGATGACCGATCCAATTGCAGACTTCTTGACCCGTCTGCGCAACGCCAATTCGGCGTACCACGACGAGGTGAAGCTTCCCCACTCGAAGTTGAAGGCGAATATCGCCGACATCCTCAAGCGCGAGGGCTACATCGCAGATTTCCGCACTGAGGACGCCGAGGTGGGCAAGACCCTCATCGTCGACCTCAAATACGGACCCAGCCGCGAGCGCAGCCTCGCAGGCATCCGTCGTATCTCGAAGCCCGGTCTTCGCGTATACGCAAAATCCACCAATCTGCCCAAGGTTCTCGGCGGCCTGGGCGTGGCGATCATCTCCACGTCCACAGGCTTGCTTACGGAGCGTCAGGCGGCCAAGCAGGGTGTGGGCGGAGAAGTCCTCGCCTACGTCTGGTAGGGGAGGCCACCACCATGTCACGTATTGGAAAATTGCCGGTCACGGTCCCCGCGGGCGTTGACATCACGATCGACGGGCAGAACATCGCGGTCAAGGGCCCCAAGGGTGCCCTCGAGTTGACGATCGCCGAACCCATCCAGATTGCCCGGTCGGAAGATGGCACTCTCGCTGTCACCCGTCCGGACGACGAGCGTCGTAGTCGCTCACTGCATGGCCTTTCGCGCACCCTCGTCGCAAACCTCATCACCGGTGTCACCAACGGTTACACCACCAAGATGGAGATCCACGGCGTCGGCTACCGCGTTGTGGTGAAGGGCAAGGACCTCGAGTTCGCGCTCGGTTACAGCCACCCCGTGCTGATCGAAGCACCTGAGGGCATCACGTTCACGGTCGAGTCGCCCACGCGATTCACCATCATCGGCATCGATAAGCAGAAGGTCGGCCAGATCGCGGCCAACGTCCGTCGTCTGCGGCGCCCCGACCCGTACAAGGGTAAGGGCATCCGCTACGAGGGTGAAGTTATCCGCCGCAAGGTCGGGAAGACGGGTAAGTGATATGAGCCAGCAAACAGCAGACAAAGCGAACGTCGTGAAGCGCACTCCGCGCGGCACGGACGTGTCGACGAAGCGTCGCCTGTCGAAGGCACGCCGTCATTTCCGCCTTCGGAAGAAGATCTCCGGAACGCCCGAGCGTCCTCGCTTGGTCGTCAACCGTTCTTCGCGTCACATTCACGTCCAGCTGGTCGACGATCTTGCGGGCCGTACGCTCGCGAGCGCCTCGAGCATCGAAGCCGACGTGCGTGCACTCGATGGCGACAAGAAGGCTGTCAGCGCCAAGGTGGGCGAGCTCATCGCCAGCCGTGCGAAGGCTGCCGGAATCGACGCTGTCGTGTTCGACCGCGGTGGAAACAGCTACAGCGGCCGCATCGCGGCCCTGGCAGAAGCGGCTCGCGAAGGCGGGTTGACGTTCTGATGATGACAATGACCGAAAACGGAAGGACAGCCTGATGCCGGGACGTCAACGGCGTGACGGCGGAAGCGGCCCCGCCGGACAGAACAGTGGCCCGAACGCAGCCGGCGGTGACAACAGCCAGCGCGGTGACAACCGCGGTGGTCGTGACCGTCGTGACAACTCGCGCGGCGGAAACGCTGCCGACAAGTCGAACTTCATCGAGCGCGTGGTTGCCATCAACCGCGTCTCCAAGGTGGTCAAGGGTGGTCGTCGCTTCAGCTTCACCGCCCTCGTCATCGTCGGAGACGGCAACGGTTTGGTCGGCGTCGGCTACGGCAAGGCCAAGGAAGTTCCTGCGGCGATCCAGAAGGGTGTCGAGGAAGCTCGCAAGAGCTTCTTCCGCGTTCCGATGATCGCTGGCACCATCACGCACCCGATTCAGGGCGAAGCTGCGGCTGGTGTCGTAATGCTGCGTCCGGCCAGCCCAGGTACCGGCGTCATCGCCGGCGGTGCAGTTCGCGCCGTCCTGGAGTGCGCTGGTATTCACGACGTGTTGTCGAAGTCGCTCGGTAGCGACAACGCCATCAACGTCGTGCACGCCACCGTCGCAGCACTCAAGGGTCTGCAGCGTCCCGAGGAAGTCGCGGCTCGCCGCGGTCTGACCCTCGAAGAGGTTGCACCCGCCGGGATGCTGCGTGCACGTGCACAGGCAGGAGCGGTCAAGTAATGGCGCAGCTCAAGGTCACCCAGATCAGAAGCACCATCGGCCAGCGCGCGACACAGCGTGACACCTTGCGGACTCTCGGACTCAAAGGCATTCGCCAGACGGTGCTCCGCGAGGACAACTCGCAAAATCGCGGTCTGGTCAACAAGGTGCGCCACCTCGTAACAGTTGAGGAGGTCTAACCATGACCATCAAACTCCATCACCTGCGCCCAGCGCCCGGATCCAAGTCGACGAAGATTCGCGTCGGCCGTGGTGAAGGCGGCAAGCGCGGCAAGACCGCAGGTCGCGGTACCAAGGGAACCGGCGCGCGCAAGAATGTGCCGGCACGCTTCGAGGGTGGGCAGATGCCTCTCCAGATGCGGCTTCCGAAGCTCAAGGGCTTCACCAACCCCAACCGCGTCGTGTTCCAGGTTGTAAACCTTCGCGACATCGAGCGGCTCTTCCCCGAGGGTGGCCAGGTCAGCGTCGCTGATCTGATTGCCAAGGGCGCAGTCCGTAAGAACGAGCCCGTCAAGGTGCTCGGCGACGGCACGATATCGGTCAAGGTCGATGTCTCCGCCAATAAGTTCACGGGTTCGGCCAAGGAAAAGATCGCCGCTGCCGGCGGTTCTGTAACCGAGGTCTAGCCACATTCGACCTTGGTCGAGTGAGCGCATCGTGTGTCGATGGCCGCAGCGACAAGCCTTCACAGGCCAACGCTGCGGCCATCGCTGCCTCACCGGTATCTCTACACTGTCCGGCAGGGTGGGGCGGCGACTGACCGATAGGTCGATTGCTGCACACTGTTAGAGTTCTAGAGTTCACGGAAGTGCTTTTCCATGCAGACGATTCCTATCGTTCGCAGTCCATGGTCGAGTGTCGCCGAGGCCGGTAACGGCACCGCAGACACCGACCACCAACGCAGTCGTGCCAGGAGGATCTTTGCTTTCCGCCTTCGTGTCGGCCCTCAGGACTCCTGACCTGAGACGGAAGATCCTTTTCACCCTCGGGTTGGTTGCCCTGTATCGCTTCGGCGCTACGCTCCCATCCCCAGGCGTGGATTACGCCAACGTCAAGGCGTGTATCGATGAGGTATCAGGCGGCGATCAAGCCGGCATCTACTCGCTGATCAACCTGTTCTCCGGTGGCGCGCTGCTACAGCTGTCCGTGTTTGCAATCGGCATCATGCCGTACATCACGGCGAGCATCATCGTGCAGTTGTTGACCGTCGTCATCCCCAAGTTCGAGGAACTCCGCAAGGAGGGCCAGTCGGGCCAAGCGAAGATGACCCAGTACACGCGTTACCTGTCGATCGCCTTGGCGATCCTGCAGGCGACCGGGCTGGTGGCTCTCGCGTCCCGCGGTCAACTACTCCAGGGCTGTCAACAGGACATCATCGCCGACCAGAGCATTTTCGGTCTGATCATCATCGTCCTCGTCATGACCGCAGGTGCTGCGGTAGTGATGTGGTTCGGCGAGGTAATCACCGAGCGCGGAGTCGGAAACGGCATGTCGCTGCTGATCTTCGCAGGCATCGCCTCGCGCATCCCGTCCGAAGGCAAGTCCATCCTGGACAGCCGCGGCGGCCTTGTGTTCGGCCTGGTGTGCGTTGCCGCACTACTCATCATCGCCGGCGTTGTGTTCGTCGAGCAGGGGCAGCGTCGAATTCCGGTGCAGTACGCCAAGCGGATGGTCGGCCGAAAGATGTACGGCGGATCATCGACGTATCTTCCGTTGAAGGTCAACCAGGCTGGTGTCATCCCGGTGATCTTCGCGTCGTCGCTGCTGTACCTGCCCAACCTGATCGCGCAGCTCACCTCTGCCAGTACGGCGACGGACCCTAGTTGGTGGCAGCGAATCATCAACGAGTACCTGGTCAACCCGGCTAATCCGGTCTACATCGCCATCTACTTCGGACTCATTGTCTTCTTCACTTATTTTTACGTCGCGATCACGTTCAATCCAGAGGAACGCGCGGATGAGATGAAGAAGTTCGGTGGTTTCATCCCGGGTATTCGACCGGGTAAGCCGACCGCCGACTACCTGAACTACGTGCTCAGCCGCATCACGTTGCCGGGTGCTATCTACCTGGGCACCATTGCCGTGCTGCCCAACCTGTTCCTCGACATCGGGAGCTCGGGCGGTGCGCAAAACCTGCCGTTCGGTGGCACCGCTGTGCTGATCATGGTCAGCGTGGGTCTCGATACGGTGAAGCAGATCGAAAGTCAGCTGATGCAGCGCAACTACGAAGGGTTCCTCAAGTGAGACTTGTTCTTCTTGGTCCTCCCGGTGCCGGCAAGGGCACCCAAGCCGAGATTCTTTCCGAGAAGCTGGGTGTACCGCACATTTCGACGGGCGATCTATTTCGCGCAAACATCGGCGAGAAGACCGCCCTCGGGATCGAGGCAAAGAAGTACCTCGATGCTGGAGATCTCGTACCGAGCGAACTGACCGTCGATATGGTTCGTAGTCGCTTGGCCGAACCAGACGCCGTCAACGGCTTTCTTCTCGACGGATTCCCGCGCTCGGTAGGTCAAGCAGAGTCACTCGTCACTATCCTCGCCGATATGGGCGCAAAGCTCGATGGCGTGTTGTCGTTCATCGTCGACGAGGACGTCGTAGTTGCTCGCATGCTCTCGCGTGGGCGCGCCGACGACAAAGAGGACGTCATCCGCAACCGGCTCAAGGTCTACCGCGATGAGACTGCGCCTCTGCTCGACTACTACAAAGATCGGATCCTTACTGTCGATGCAATCGGTGAGGTCGAAGAAGTCAGCGCACGCGCGTTGAAGGCGATAGAGGATCTCGACAACTGATGGCTTTCGGTCGTAAACGCAAGGTAGTGCCGTTTCGCAGCGCGGGCGAGTTGGACGCCATGGCTGCAGCTGGGCTGATCGTCGGTTCTGCGCTGGTAGCCGTGCGTGATGCGGCCAAGCCTGGAGTGTCGACCCTCGAATTGGACAGGGTGGCCGAGGCCGTCATTCGCGACGCCGGTGCGGTCCCTTCCTTTCTGGGATACCACGGGTTCACCGGAAGCATCTGCTCGTCAGTCAATGACCGAGTCGTGCACGGAATCCCGTCGGCCGAGGACATCCTCGTTGTCGGAGATCTGATCTCGATCGACTGCGGTGCAGTTCTCGATGGTTGGCACGGGGACTCGGCGTGGACGTTCGGTATCGGAGACATCATCGAGGCAGACGCGTTGCTCAGCGAAGCGACGCGGCTGTCGATGGAAGCTGGAATTGCGGCGATGCTCCCAGGCAATCGGCTCACCGACATTTCGCATGCTATTGAAAACGGAACACGTGCGGCGGAAGAGGCTCACGGTCGCGCTTATGGAATTGTCGACGGTTACGGCGGTCACGGCATCGGTCGTGAAATGCACATGGACCCGTTCCTGGCGAACGAGGGTGCTCCGGGTAAGGGGCCTGAGCTGGTAGTGGGGTCGACCTTGGCGATCGAGCCGATGCTCACACTCGGCACCTACGAGACCGAGATCCTGTCGGATGACTGGACAGTCGTAACAACCGACGGCTCGCGAGCAGCGCACTGGGAGCACACTGTCGCGGTCACAGACGATGGTCCCCGGATCCTGACTCTGCGCCCCTGAAACGTTTCGGCTGCGGTGTCGTAGTTCTGTCGCTCGGCGTTCGCCGAGCTGATCTCAGGTGATCGGCATCTCGATTCCACAGCGTTTCGTGTGCGACATATCAACGCTCATGTGGACGAATTGCCCGTCTTTCGTTCACTCGCGGTTGACCTCATTTGGCCTGGTGAGGGTTTGCCGGTAACATTGATCGACGGTGCGCCATGCGCGCCGGTTGCTCGCATGCCTACGCAAGTTGGCGAACGGTCGACCGGCCGATACTGCCAGCTCAGACGATAGAAATTGCTGCTCGTGCAATGGATGTTGCCGGTTCTGAAGGTTGGAGTCGCCGGCTTCGGCTGGGCGGCGGCGCGAGCATCACGGTAGACGAATCACATATGCAATCAACCAGGTGTACAAAGCCAGGGACGCGGAGGATATGGCAAAGAAAGACGGCGCCATCGAGGTAGAGGGCAGAGTTGTCGAACCCTTGCCCAATGCGATGTTTCGCATCGAGCTCGAGAACGGCCACAAAGTACTCGCACACATCAGTGGAAAGATGCGGCAGCACTACATCCGTATTCTTCCCGAGGATCGCGTCGTAGTGGAGCTATCTCCATATGACCTCACGCGTGGGCGCATCGTTTACCGCTACAAGTAAGAGCTTCTTCGGCCAGGTCCGGTCGAAGAGAACCATGCTCGAACGTGTCGGAGCCGTTCTTTACGAACGGCCTGGTGCGCACGAGCTACACACAGGAGATCAACGACGTGAAGGTTCATCCAAGCGTCAAGAAGATCTGCGAAAAATGCAAGGTGATTCGCCGTAACGGGCGAGTCATGGTGATCTGCGACAACCTGCGTCACAAGCAGCGTCAGGGATAACCACCGAGCATTTCGCTTTCTGCTTGGCACATAGCTAGAAGATGACCTCCCAGCACCAACCGCGACACATGCGTCGCGGCATACCCCCGGCACGGAGGCCGGGGCCCCACTGAGTTTTAAGAAGACGGTTGCTTCGAGAAGGACCTGTTTTCGGCAGTACAGAGGCACAGGGGACGGACTGGGAGCAGACCTCCGGACACGAAAAGGATTGCCACATGGCACGTCTCGCAGGTGTGGATCTTCCGCGCGAAAAGCGCATGGAGATCGCACTGACATACATTTACGGCGTTGGCCGTACCCGTTCCAAGGAAATCCTGGTTGCGACAGGGGTCAGTCCCGACCTTCGCAGCAAGGACCTGTCCGATGAAGATCTGGGCAAGCTCCGCGAGTACATCGAGGAGTCCCTCAAGGTCGAGGGCGACCTGCGCCGCGAGGTTCAGGCCGACATTCGTCGCAAGATCGAAATCGGCTGCTACCAGGGCCTTCGCCACCGTCGTGGTCTGCCCGTCCGAGGACAGCGCACCAAGACCAATGCGCGCACCCGCAAGGGCCCCAAGCGCACCATTGCCGGCAAGAAGAAGGCGAAGTAATGCCCCCTAAAGCACGCGGTACAGGTCCCAAGAAGACACAGAAGACGCGTCGCAGGGACAAGAAGAACGTCCCGCACGGATCTGCTCACATCAAGAGCACGTTCAACAACACGATCGTCTCGATCACCGACCCCGCAGGCAACGTCATCTCCTGGGCGTCCTCGGGTCACGTGGGCTTCAAGGGCTCGCGTAAGTCCACGCCGTTCGCGGCCCAGCTTGCAGCCGAAAGTGCTGCTCGCAAGGCGCAAGAACACGGTGTCAAGAAGGTCGACGTGTTCGTCAAGGGTCCAGGCTCCGGCCGTGAGACCGCTATTCGTTCGCTTCAGGCCGCAGGCCTGGAAGTCGGCACCATCTCCGATGTCACCCCCCAGCCGCACAACGGTTGCCGTCCGCCGAAGCGGCGTCGGGTCTAGCGGGAAGGAAAGGTTTAGAAAATGGCACGTTATACCGGTCCTATCACCCGCAAGTCTCGTCGTCTGCGCGTTGACCTTGTTGGAGGCGACCAGGCGTTCGAGCGTCGTCCCTACCCGCCCGGCCAGCACGGCCGTGCGCGGATCAAGGAGAGCGAGTACCTGCTCCAGCTGCAGGAGAAGCAGAAGGCTCGCTTCACCTACGGCGTCATGGAGAAGCAGTTCCGTCTCTACTACAAGGAAGCCAACCGTCGCCCCGGCAAAACCGGTGAGAACTTGTTGACAATCCTGGAGACGCGTCTCGACAACGTCGTGTACCGCGCCGGTCTGGCACGCACGCGCCGTCAGGCACGCCAGCTGGTCACACACGGTCACTTCCTTGTGAACAACAAGCGAGTGGACATCCCCAGCTACCGCGTCTCGCAGTACGACATCATCGATGTCCGCGAGAAGTCCGCGCAGACACTGCCGATCCAGATCGCTCGTGAGAGCTACGGGGATCGTCCGGTGGCCGCATGGTTGCAGGTAGTTCCGAACCGTCTTCGCATCCTCGTTCACCGGGTGCCGGAGCGCGCACAGATCGATGTGCCGCTCCAGGAGCAGCTCATCGTCGAGTTCTACTCGAAGTAAGACGCACCACGCATGTGAGCTTTCGACAAGTTCACATGCGTGTGCGTCTCCATACCTGGACGTCAAATAGCGGACGTCCGTACAGGAGGAACACACAATGCTCATTTCACAGCGCCCGACGCTGACCGAAGAGGTCATCGCCGACAATCGCTCGAAATTCGTCATCGAGCCGCTCGAGCCTGGCTTCGGTTACACACTCGGCAACTCGCTCCGTCGTACCCTGCTGTCGTCGATCCCCGGCGCTGCTGTCACCAGCATCCGTATCGACGGCGTCCTCCACGAGTTCACTACTGTTCCGGGAGTAAAGGAAGACGTCACCGACATCATCCTGAACCTCAAGGGACTCGTCGTGAGCTCCGAAGAGGACGAGCCGGTCACCATGTACGTCCGCAAGCAGGGCCCAGGCGCTGTCACCGCAGGCGACATCGTTCCTCCGGCCGGCGTCACGGTGAACAATCCGGATCTGCATATCGCGACTTTGAACGACAAAGGCAAGCTGGAGATCGAGCTCGTAGTCGAGCGCGGTCGTGGCTATGTCCCTGCCGTCCAGAACAAGGCATCAGGCGCCGAGATCGGCCGTATTCCGGTCGACTCGATCTACTCGCCCGTGCTCAAGGTCACGTACAAGGTGGAGGCCACTCGCGTCGAACAGCGCACCGACTTCGATCGGCTCGTTCTCGACGTGGAGACCAAAAACTCCATCACCGCGCGGGACGCGCTCGCTTCGGCGGGCAAGACCCTGGTTGAGCTCTTCGGCCTCGCCCGTGAGCTGAACGTCGAAGCAGAAGGAATCGAGATCGGACCCTCGCCCGCCGAGGCCGATCACATTGCATCCTTCGGACTCCCAATCGAGGATCTGGACCTCACGGTCCGTTCCTACAACTGCCTCAAGCGCGAAGGTGTTCACACCGTCGGCGAGCTGGTTGGTCGTACCGAGTCCGATCTGCTGGACATTCGTAACTTCGGACAGAAGTCCATCGACGAGGTGAAGGTCAAGCTGCACTCGCTTGGTCTTTCACTCAAGGACAGCCCCGCGTCCTTCGATCCGACGACCGTGCCCGGATACGACGCCACCACGGGTACGTGGAGCGACACCGACGCCGGATCCTTCGCTGAAAGCGAAGGCGCCGAGCAGGACTACGCCGAGACAGAACAGCTGTAACCAGCTCGCTGGAGCTCTTACTAGGAGATTCAACATGCCCAAGCCCACCAAGGGCCGCCGTCTCGGCGGGTCGGCGTCGCACCAGAAGGCCATCCTGGCCAACCTCGCGACGGCACTCTTCGAGCACGGCCGCATCACCACCACCGAGTCGAAGGCCAAGCGCCTTCGTCCCCACGCCGAGAAGCTCGTGACCCATGCAAAACATGGCGATCTCGCTCATCGTCGTGAGGTCCTCAAGATCATCAACAACAAAGATGTCGTTCATAAGCTCTTCGCCGAGATCGGGCCGTTTTTCGCCGATCGCGACGGTGGCTACACGCGCATCATCAAGACAGTTCCCCGCAAGGGTGACAACTCGCCGATGGCCATCATCGAGCTCGTCAACGAGCAGACGGTGTCCAACGAAGCAGATCGCGCTCGTCGCGTGAAGGCTTCGCAGGTTGCTCCAGCTGCGGAGGCACCTGCCGCAGACAACGTCGTAGAGGCTGTCGAAGCCGATGCGACCGAGGCCGAGGTCGAGAACGCCGAAGCTGTAGTCGAAGGCATCGAGGACAACGACGCTCACGCGTCGGACGCCGCTGATGCCGAGGCCGTGTCGACTGAAACACAGGGCAAGAAGGACTAGTTCCCTTGACCTCATCGCACGACCGAAGCGGGCCCGCCATTCCTTCCGGGGATGGCGGGTCCGCTTCTTTGCGGTCGGCTGCTCGTCTTCGGCTGGACATTGCGTACGACGGTACGGATTTCTCCGGCTGGGCCCGGCAGCCCGGCATCAGGACTGTGTGCGGAGTACTGGAGGACGCATTTTCGACCGTGCTGAGGCAGCGAATCGAGCTGACGGTCGCGGGCCGTACCGACGCCGGTGTGCACGCTTTCGGGCAAGTCGCACACTTCGATGTGGTCGGAGGAATCGACGAGCCGGAGCGTTTGGTACGCCGGATGGCGAGGTTCTTACCCACCGATGTTCGGGTGAAGGCGATCTCGGTCGTGTCGGAAGATTTCGATGCGCGCTTCTCCGCGCTTCGCCGACACTACGAATATAGGTTCAGTACTGCTCGCTACGGAGTCGACCCACTCGAAGTGCGAGGTGTGGTGGGATGGGCGCGAGAGATCGACCTCGATGCGATCCGGGATGCGTCGTCGAGGTTGTTGGGCCTGCATGATTTCGCGGCCTTCTGTAAGCGTAGGGATGGCGCCACCACCGTCCGCGAGCTCCAACGATTCGACTGGGAACGCACTGGGGACCGCGTCAGCGCATACGTCAGTGCCGACGCGTTTTGCTGGTCCATGGTTCGCAGTCTCGTAGGAGCAATGCAGGCAGTGGGTGAAGGTCGTCGGACTCCGGAGTGGACAGAGGCGCTTCTGAATACGCGATCGCGGTCGAGTGAAGTGACGGTTGCGCCCGCACACGGACTGTCGCTGATGGCTGTCGATTATCCTGCCGAGGGTGAGCTCGTCGCGCGGAACCGGGCGACACGCGAAGTTCGCTCGGCAATCACCCAGCCTGGCGGGTGTTGTTAGCCGAGCGGTTCCGTTCCGGTGATACCGGCACCTCTAGACTTTCACCGTGACCATGGACCCGATCGGACTTGCCGTCGTTCTAGCCAGTGTCCGGCCGGGACGCTTCGGGCCTGTCGTTGCTGATTGGTTCTTGCGGACCGTTTCGGAGCGCAACGACGTCGTGGCTACGAAGATCGACCTGATGGATGCAGCGCTCCCCGCGGACTTGTCGCCGTCTCCTGCAGGGGAGGCGTTCGCTGCGGCGATCGGTGCGGTGGACGCGGTGGTGGTAGTTACGCCGGAGTACAACCATGGATATCCTTCTTCCCTCAAGACGGCACTCGATACCGTGAAATATCAGTGGCGGGGCAAGCCCATCGGATTCGTGTCGTACGGCGGACTCGGTGGTGGACTGCGCGCAACGGAACAACTGCGTCAGGTGGCGGCGGAGCTGCACATGGTGTCGGTCCGCGACAGTGTCGGCTTTCACCGGGTACGCGCCGCGTTCGATGAGAACGGTAATACCGACGACAGTGCTGCAGTCGATGCTGCCGGCCGGATGTTGGGCCAATTGCATTGGTGGGCAACTGCATCGAAAGTTCAATCGAGAGCGTTTCCGTATCCGGGCTGAATGAGATCGGCAGCGCTTCGCACGCTGCGGGGCCTGCCGATGAACGCGGTTTCCTGGGAAATCGTCACGAGCGTCAACTCGGTTTCGTTTCGACCGGCGCGAACCATGATGCGGTCACCTGCGGCGCCGGGTTGGATGATGGAAAGGTCGGGATCCGACATCGGTTCGCGAGGTGGACGTTCGGTCACGGTCATCACTGTGGTGCCGTCGGGTCGCGAGCGCGCGGGCACCACGACGGCCTCGGCGAAGTCCTGCACGAGTACGTCGAATCCTCCTATGGCTCGGTGTGGGCCGCCGTCGATGAGTAGCCTGTCCGGCGTCGCGATCGAGTCGACGAGTGGGCCCCAAGCGTGTGGTCGATCGGACCTGATCAGAACGTGTGCGCCGGTCGACAGTGCGCGAAATACGAGTTGCTGAGCCAAGTACAGTTCGCCTGCCACCAGTACGGTGTCGATGCCTCTTCCATGTACCCGTGCTGCAACGCCATGGCCTGCGGTGTCCGACCCGAGAAGCTGGCCGCACCCGGAGATCGGAATGTCCAGGCGCTCGACACTGTCGTAAGGAAGGTCTCGGATAGGTTCTGCATGGCCACGAGCGAAGATTGCGAGTGGGAGGGAAGCAATCAACGCTTCACGGTGGCGCCCGTTCATCGATACCGCGCCCGGTATGTCGGGTCGGGGAGTGGCCCCCCGGTTCACGAAACGGCATGCGCCACTGATGCGCACACGGTCGGCGCTCGAACCCGGGGTCAGGCGAAACGCGATCGTTGTCGACAGTGACGGAATTGCCCACAACTCGGTCAGGGCAGTGGTATCGATTGTGCGACAGTCGAACCCGAATCCGGTGTCGATCACGCCAGGAAGTGGTGCGGATCCCCAGTTCTCGGTCAGACGGTTGGCGGCGACACCCCGACACATATGGGAAGCCGTCGACTGAATCTCGCTGCGCACCAGCATCCTCGAACTGATTCCCCTCCTTTCGAGGGCGCGAGCGAGTCGTTCCGATGCGACCCACACAGCACGCGATGCCCCCAGTCGTCCGCCTCCGCGCGCGTCGATCGCAGCACGATTGTGCGAGATATTCAGCGTGACGGTGACCCAGACAGTGCGCGTCGCCACTGCTGGAAGCGGCCCGATCAACCGTTCGTAGACGTCGGTTGCCGGTGTACCCGACGCTGTTCGCATACCGTGAGAGACGATGTCGATGCTGCTCATGGAAATATCGTGCTGAGAAAGACACTCTGCCAGTACGGGGAGGTCGAGTCCGGTATCGGTGGATGCTTCCGCACGGCCGAGCCTTGTCATCGCCGCACTGGGAGGGTGTAGTTCGAGAACACACGATACGGTTCCACCTCGCCAGTGAATTCCGGCTGCTCGGCCATCGTCTTCTGAATAGTCTCGTGTAACACCGGGATTCGATATCGTGCGCGATGCGTAACGAGACGCCGTGGTAGCCCAGTCGAGGACCGGTCGCCCGGCGATCACCAGAAATGGAACTGTCGTTGCGGGTGCGGCGGCGGACACGATTACGGCAAGCGAGGCGTCGAACGCCACCGCGATCGCCACGCCGACAGCAAGGACCGACTCGAGTGCGACCAATCTGGCGATCCTGGGAATGCGCAGCGACACGAAGTACATCGAGGAACGCGCGGGCATCTGACGGTTGTCACCCGACCCAGAACTGCCATGAGAATGTGTTGGCGCAGACAAGATTTACTTTTCCTCCCCCCGAAGGTCACGTAGTCGAGCAGCGGAGCAGCTCGTCGACTCGTGTTCGAGACTGTACCGGGTCTTCCTGCGTGCTGCCCTCGTCAGGTGCCACGGGCACAGAGGACCTTCGCTTCGCCTAGGGGCTGTAGTCTTTCGCGCGGGAAGGGCTCGTATGGGGATCGAGCCCGCAGCACAGCAGGGGGGTCTCGTGGCGGCAACGCCCACAACCAAGTGGCAGGTCGGCGGGTATCGATTTCTCGTCCGACGGATGGAACACGCCTTGGTGCGTCGCGATGTGCGCATGCTGCACGATCCGATGCGCTCACAATCGAGGGCTTTGGCAGTAGGCCTCGTGGTGGCGTGTCTGGGTCTTGCCGGATGCGCGGCGTTGGCATTGCTTCGGCCCCAGGACAAGATCGGCGACGCGACGATCGCGGTGGGGAAGGACTCGGGTGCAATGTTCGTCCGAGTGGAGGAAGCGTTTCATCCGGTTCTGAATCTTGCCTCGGCGCGGTTGATCGTCGGTAGTCCGGACAACCCGGTGATCGTGAAGGAATCCGAGCTGGCCGCACTCGATCGGGGTTCGCTGGTGGGGATACCCGGAGCGCCGTCGAGCCTGCCAACTGAGGAGTCCGGCTCGCCGGAGTCGTGGACCGTGTGCGACACACTCGACTCCACGGGTGCCGTCGCCGGTACGACCGTAGTGGTGGGGGATCCGCACTACGACGACCGAATCGGTCCACTCGACGACGCCGAAGCCTTCCTCTGGAGCACGACGAACGGAACGTACCTGGTGTACGACGGCGTCCGAGCACGGATCGATCTGGGCGATCGCTCGGTCGTGCGCGCACTCGGGCTGGAGGGAGCGCGGCCGTCGAGTGTCAGTGACGGACTTGCGAATGCTGTTCCTGTTGTTCCAGCGATCGTGCCACCGGCGATCGCGCGTGCAGGCGAGATTCCGACCTACCCGATTGCGGGGAAGACGATCGGTTCGGTCGTGAAGGTATCGGGTGTCGACGTTCGGTACTACGTCGTGTTGGAAGACGGCATCCAGGCGATCACGGAGTCGACGGCGCAGCTGATCAAGTTCGCCGATTCGCAGGGCAGCCCCGAGATCGATTCCCTGAACCCCGACGTGTTGCCTTCGGCGCCGACGGTGACAGGGCTGCAGGTCGAGATGTTTCCGCGGGTGGCCCCGAAGATCGTGGATGCAGCCGCCGAACCGGTCGGATGCCTCACGTGGATTCCTCAGGCTGCCCCCGACGGTGGTCCTACTGCGCAGCTGGTCATGTCGGCAGGGCGCACTCTTCCTCTCGTCGACTCGGCGCGTCCGGTGAGACTTGCGCAGGCAGACGGGGGAGGAGTGGCTGCCGATGAGGTCTACCTCGAGCCTGGCAGTGGTGGTTTCGTGCAGACCACAGGCATCGAACCGACGAGCGTGCGACAGGACGCGTCGTTCTTCGTTGCCGATACCGGAGTTCGGTTCGGCGTGCCCGACGTCGATGCTGTCGATGCGCTGGGTCTCGGCATTCCTGCCCCTGCTCCGTGGCAGATCGTCCAATTATTGGGCACTGGGCCCACATTGAGTCGTGCCGCGGCACTGACTGCTCACGACGGTGTCGGGCCCGATCCCGATGCGGCGAGACTCCCGGCGGGGTGACCGCTGAGGTTTCGGCGCCGGAGTGGCATCGCGATTCCCAGCCCCAGCAGGAGTGCGACCCCTACGAGGATGGATCCTGTGGTGGCGATCGAGCGTGGCCGAAGATCCGGTGGGTCGGGTACGACGGGCGCCTGCATCGACACCGGGTCCACCGCGGCTGCCGAAGGGATTCCATCTACCTGTGCGGTTACGGCCGCGAGTGGATCGATGATTCCGTGACCGATCAGCGGATTCCAGCCATCTGCGGGCTTGTGTGCTGTGGCCTCGATACGTTCGATTACTTGCATTGCGGTCAGCTCGGGTCGGTGAGCCCGAATCAGTGCCGCTACCGCGGAGACGAGGGGAGCAGCGAAGCTGGTGCCCTGAATCGGCACAGTATGGCCCTGCCCGTCGACCGTGCCGTTGGTCAACCCGCTGCCAGTCGGAGACAGTGAGGTCATCGAGGTACCCGGCGCTGCTACGTCCACCCAGGGTCCACCGAGGGTGAAGGCAGAGGGTCGGCCGTCTGGGTCGACCGAGCCGACGGTCAGCACCTGCTCGTCGAACCACGCAGGGGTGGCGATGGTCGCGATTCGATCCCATTGCTCGGCATCGGGATCGGCTGGATCGGGTGGAGGGTTTTGACTGCGACATTGGGCTTCACCGCTACCACCGGTGTTGCCGGCGGCCGCGACGACAACTACGTTGCGGATACGAGCGGCATAGTCGATCGCCGCGCCGAGGGGCCCGTCGGCGATCCCCCTACCGCTCGGAACGCACGCGACCTCGGAGATATTGATGACGGAAGCGCCGGAATCTGCGGCGGTACGCACGGCCTGCGCCATCGTCATGACGTTGCCATATCCGGACGCGTTGTCTGCTGGTGTCTCCTCATCCTCTGCAGCTCTTTCACGTTGAAATGCGTTGCTGGACTGACGTATCGACAGGATTTGGGCGTCGGGAGCTCCACCGGCGAAACCGCTGCCCGGGACAGTCTGTGCAGCGATGAGTCCCGCCACCAAGGTTCCGTGCGCATCGCAGTCCGACAACCCGTCGCCGGCAAATACATAGTCCCCTCCCGGCCGGAGGCCGGGTAGTCGAGGGTGTGGTGAGACGCCGGTATCGATGACAGCGACTATTTGACCAGCACCACGAGTGATCGGCCACACGGCACGGAAATCGAGTACGCCCTGTGCATCGGGCACGGCGGGGCCGTCCGGGGTTGGCGAAGCGGGCACACAGAGATTTCGTTGCTCGGTGGGCTCCGGTGGCGCAGGCGGAGCCGGTTCGGGGAGTAGCGCGGGGTCGACGAACGGCCTGTCCGCTGATGCCGCTCCGCCACCGAGAAAGGACGCAGCTACCACGACCGCGACACCGATCGCACCCATCGTCCGAGGCGTCAGCGCTTTCACAATCCGCGCATCGCCGCATACAGGCCACAGACCCAGCAGACGATGGGAACGATCGCAGCGATCGCCGCGTACTCGACGAGTTCTCCGGTGCGCCGGAGCACCGGAGAATATTCGCGTTGGGGAACGAACGATCCGAAGAGGAGTGCGATGACAGCGACACCGATGGCAGCCGCGAAGGGTGTGATCGGTCGATCGGGAATGCCAAACACCGATGCCGTCGACACCGCGAGAACGATGAACGATCCGGCAGCAACAACAGGGACTGCATGGTCGAGTTCCGCGAAAGTGCGACCGCGAAGGACGAGTACGAACGCAGTGAGCAACGCTAGGACGACTCCCGGCCAATAGATCTCGGAAATCGGCTGGCCAACAAATGCTGAACATAGCGCCCCGGCGGTCGCGGCAGCCGAACAAGCGCAAACAAAACCGGTCAGGTAGCTACGCGCAGTGCGTGACACGTCCTCCAGATCGTGGAAGGAATTCGTATCCGCTTCGCCCTCTCCGTCGAGCGATGCACCAGCGGTCGGCACCGGAGGCAGTGGCATTCGCGCCTGCATCATCGACATCCTCGGTGCGGCGGCAAGCCCCAACAACGCCACTGCGGTGGCGCCGGCGCCGACTGCGGATGGTGAAAGAGAACCGAACAGCATTACCGCAGAAGCTGAAACAGCAATGCCCGAAAGCGCCGCGATACCCGTGAACAATGCCTCGCCGTGTCCACCGAGACGGAGGGCAAGTATCGCGACAGCTCCCGCGACCGCGGCGCCGAGCATCAGATGCGCACCGCCCAGCGCACCTGGCACGAAAAGCACACCCGCGGTGAACACCAGTGGCAGAGCGCATCCCGACAAGAAGACTCCGGTTCGCTCGTCCGAGTAGGCACGTCCGACTATCGAGCCGGCGACCAAGAACAGCAATCCGACGAATGCAGCTGCGACACCGAGGAAGATATCCGCGGTGTAACGCGGACCTTGCGACAACGGCTCTCGAAGAAGGCCGAAACAGGCAATCAGCAGTGCGACGGCGGCGATACCGAACCCGACCGACTGCGCAGTCCGAGGCGTCCACAGTCGACTCTCGGTAGCTCCCGACAATGCAACGGCATGCATCAGGTCGTCGAACAGCGGTGACGGCGCGGGAGATTCGGCATCGCCGAGGACCAGGAGTTCACCGTCGCGGACAAGCGCGTCGCTGAGTGTCCGTGTTGCCTCCAGCGGCGGTTGGCCGACTCTGGAAAGAACCCACGACGCCGGCCGACGGCTCTCGGTGTCCGTAGCCTCGCCGCTCACTGCTCGGCTCCCGGCCAGATCCACGATCCCCGGGATCAGCAACGCGATCGGCACATCGGTGGGAAGGGCCATGTCCACTTGCACCGCCCGGGCAAGAATCGTCAATCGGCACAGCTCCATCGCTGCTATGGGCGCGGACGTGCCGACCGAGCGGCGACGCTCCCCACCCGTGACGCGAAGACCGGTGTGGTCGACGGGCTCGACAAGGTTCCCTGTCATCAAGTTCCCCCCGGAATTGATTACGGCAAATCACCGCCGCATTCCGCACGAATGCCGGCAGCGAGAGACTGTACCGTCCCGGAGTCGTCCAGGGTGTATCAGCTACCGCGAACGAAGCTCAGTCGGAGCCGAGATCAGACGGGGGCCAGTTCGCTGACATCGGCGAGGAGCTCGAACGAGCGCAACCACGACTGTCGATCCACGACGCCGGAAGCAACGATCAGCTCGTCGGCGTTCGCGTGACGCGCGAACCCGTCCAAGTACTCACGAACCACCTCGGGCGTGCCGACGGCGGAGTACGTCGTCATTTGGTTGATCTGGCGTCCCTGGGGCGAATCGAGCAGCATATCGGCTTCTTCGTCGGTGAACTTGCGTCCGCGGCCGAGGAGGAGGCTCACTCGGCTTCGCTTGGTGGCGAGGAATTGTCGCTGAGCGTCCTCGTCGGTATCGGCGGCGATGACGTTGACGCCGGCGATCACGTGTGGTGCTTCCAACTGCGCCGACGGCTTGAAGTCACGTCGATAAATTGAGACGGCCTGCTCGAGTGCGTCGGGTGCGAAATGCGAGGCGAACGCGAACGGGAGGCCGAGTGCGGAGGCGAGCTGGGCGCCGAAAAGTGAAGAACCGAGAATGTAGAGGGGCACGTGTGTCCCCGCTCCCGGGGTGGCGCGCACCCCGGGAATCAACGATTCGTTCGACAGGTACGCCTGCAGCTCTTGCACATCTTGTGGGAATCGTTCGGCCGACGACGGGTCGCGGCGCATCGCGCGCATGGTGGCCTGGTCGCTGCCGGGTGCACGTCCGAGACCGAGATCGATCCGGTCCGGGTGCAGAGTGGCCAGCGTGCCGAACTGTTCTGCGATGGTCAGCGGGGCGTGGTTGGGCAGCATCACGCCGCCGGATCCCAACCGAATACGGCTGGTGTTCGCAGCCACGTGTCCGATCAGAACGCTGGTCGCCGACGAGGCGATTGTGGTCATGTTGTGGTGCTCGGCATACCAAATGCGTTGGTAGCCCCATTCTTCGGCTCGCTGCGCGAGCTCCACGCTGGCGTCGAAACTGTCTTTGACGCTCTCGCCTTCGCCGATGAAGGCCAAATCGAGAATCGAGAGTGGAACGGTCACGGTGTACGCCTGCCTTTCGCAGAGGAGCTCGAGTGCGAAGTGACACACCGGTAAGAGTGTGAGTACTCACTTCCTCCGGTAATCAACCGTGCGCGAGGTAGTCCTATTCCGCCTTGGTAGGCAGCCGGTGGTCGGTGGCAGTGAAGCACCGAATGAGTTAGCCTTTCGCGAAACATACTGCTCGTTGGGGAAACGTGACGTGTGTGCGGTAATGGGGATACCGACCGGTGGGGGCATCGAGGCGTGAATACTGTTCGGTTCGTTCGCGGTGCGCGGCGTGAAGTTCCTCGTACTCCAGGCGGTGAGGTGACGCTTCAGACGCCACCGGAGATACCTCGGGTGATCCCGGGAAACTTGCTGATGAAGCTCATGCCCCTGGTCATGGTGGCAGCTATGGTCGGCATGGTCGCGTTGATGTTCACCTCCGGCATGGCTGCCAACCCGATGATGCTGATGTTTCCGGCGATGATGCTGGTATCGATGCTGGGCATGGTCGCCGGTGGTGGGCGCGGCGGTGGCGCCAAAACTGCGGAGTCGAACGAAGACCGCAAGGACTATCTGCGCTACCTCGACCAACTGCGCAGGGACGTGGCAGCAACCGCGGCCAGCCAGCGTGAGGCGCTCGAGTGGTCGCATCCTGACCCGCAGATTTTGTGGTCGTATGCGGGCACCCCGAGGATGTGGGAGCGCCGCATCTCCGATCCGGACTTCTGTCATGTTCGGATAGGTCGGGGAGACCAGCGACTGGCGACGCGCCTCGTTCCCCCGGAGACCGGGCCCGTCGAAGAACTCGAACCCGTCTCTGCGGTGTCACTGCGGCGGTTCGTACGGGCACATTCCGTTGTGGGGGGTCTCCCCACCGCGGTGTCGCTTCGCGGATTCGCTGCCATTTCCGTGTCCGGAGATCGTGATTCCTCACGTGCCATGGTCCGTTCGATGGTGGCGGCGCTCTGCATGTTCCACGATCCCGACCAGTTGCGGCTCGCAGTGGTCTGCGGCCCCGACACGGTTGCGTTCTGGGATTGGACCAAATGGCTTCCCCACACTCAGCACGATGTTGCCAGGGACGGTGTCGGGACTGCGCGAATGATCTATGGATCGTTCCTCGAACTCGAATCCTCGCTCGGCGAACACCTCTCGCGGCGGAACAGATTCGCCCGTGGTGGCTCGCCGTCCGCGGGAGTCCCGCAGCTCGTGATCATCGTCGACGGTGGCCTACTCGACAACAGTGGAACCGATCTTCCGCGAACCGGGCTCGATGCGGTCACGATCGTCGATCTCTCCGACTTCTGCACCGCACTTGCTGCCAGTCGAGGCATTCGCTTGTTTGCCGAGAACGGTTCGATCGGCGCTGTCAGCGGCTCACGCGTCGAGGTATTCGGCGTCTCGGACGCGATGAGCGTCGCACAGGCGGAAACCGTGGCGCGAAGGCTGTCTCCGTATCGAACCGCAGTCGATGTCGGCGTCGATTCCGGCGGAGAGGATACCGAGTCGACCTCGAGCTGGAACTATCTTGTCGGAATCGCCGACGTCGGTCTCCTCGACCCGAGTCGCGCGTGGGTGCCCCGTCGTGGCCGTGATCGCCTTCGCGTACCTATCGGAATTGGACCCGATGGAAGCTCGGTGGAGATCGATCTGAAGGAGTCGGCCGAGAACGGCATGGGCCCGCACGGGTTGTGCATCGGCGCAACCGGTTCGGGAAAGTCGGAGTTTCTCAGGACACTCGTCCTGGGTCTTATTGCCACACACGACCCGAACCAGCTCAATCTGGTACTCGTCGACTTCAAAGGTGGTGCGACGTTCGCCGGGCTCGAAGGAGCGCCACACGTTGCTGCGGTGATCACCAACCTCTCCGAGGACCTGTCGCTGGTCGATCGGATGAAGGACGCCATTGCGGGCGAAATGAATCGCCGTCAGGAGCTACTCCGCGATTCGGGCAACTACGCCAATGTGTCCGACTACGAGAAGTCAAGAGCTGGCGGTGCCGCGCTCGCTCCATTGCCTGCGTTGTTCATCGTTGTCGACGAGTTCTCGGAGTTGCTGAGCCAACAGCCCGAGTTCGCAGATCTCTTCGTTGCTGTCGGGCGGTTGGGGCGGTCGCTGCACATGCACCTCCTGCTGGCCAGTCAGCGCTTGGAGGAAGGGAAGCTGCGCGGGCTGGACAGTCATCTATCGTATCGAATCGGATTGAAGACGTTCTCTGCCAACGAGTCTCGCTCTGTTCTCGGAGTTCCGGATGCGTATCATCTACCCGCGCAACCTGGCGCCGGGTATCTCAAATGCGATTCTGCCGAGATCGTCCGCTTCGCGGCGGCATACGTGTCCGGGCCCTACGTCCGCCCTCGAAATGCGGTACGGGGGAGCAGCGATAGTTCGGTGACGGTTCGACCGCGGATTTTCAGCGCTTATCCGGTGCAGATGGATGCGGTCGAACCGTCGATCAACGATATCGGTGCCCCGTACGAGGAGCACCTTCAGGAGGAAGAAGCCAGGCGCGACAGCAGGACGGTGCTCGACGTCGTGGTCGAACGGCTGCAGGGCAGCGGTCAAGCGGCACACGGGGTCTGGTTGCCACCGCTCGATTTGCCGCCCACGCTCGATCTGATGATTCCCGATTCGGTTCTGTCGGCGCCGGTTGCAACGATCCCGTCGCTACGGGCACCGATCGGCATAGTGGACCGCCCGTTCGATCAACGGCGCGATCTACTGGTGGTGGACTTGTCGGCGGCCCAAGGCCACCTCGCGATCGTCGGAGGGCCACAGTCCGGGAAGTCGACGGCGCTTCGGACGCTGATCATGTCGTTCGCTCTGACCCACACTCCTGCGCAGGTGCAGTTCTATTGCCTCGATTTCGGGGGAGGAACGCTAGGCGGACTCGCCTCGCTTCCACACGTCGGATCGGTCGCGAGCAGGCTCGACGTCGACCGGGTGCGGCGGACCGTCGCCGAAGTCGCGGCAGTGATCGGACGACGCGAGAGAATATTCCAACAACGGGGTATCGACTCTATCGTCGAATTTCGTCGTCGTCGTGCCGAGCAACTGATCGACGACGAGGATGGTTTCGGAGACGTCTTCCTGGTCGTAGATGGCTGGGGCAGTATTCGATCCGATTTCGAAGCACTCGAGCCTCAGCTTGCCGCGCTGACAGCGCAGGGGTTGTCGTATGGCGTTCACCTGATCCTCACCGCGTCGCGGTGGGCCGAGATCCGTCCTGCAACCAAGGATCTCGTCGGAACGAGGATCGAACTGAAGTTGGGTGACGCGTCCGATTCCGAGTTCGGGAGAGTGAAGGCCGTGCGGGTTCCGGACAGCAGGCCCGGTCGGGGAATCACGAAGGAGGGGTTGCACCTCCTCGCAGGATTGCCGCGGGTCGACGGCTCCTCGTCGACCGTCGATCTCGGTGTCGGAATTCAGCATGCAGTGGCGGCGGTTGCGCAGGCCTACGTCGGTCTTTCGGCGCCACGTGTGCGCATGCTTCCCGAGAGCTTGCCGCGAGGCGAGCTGGTCGATCGGCTTGTCGGCCGCTGGCCACGCTCACGCGGGTCGGTGCCGGAATTGCGGGTTCCCATCGGAATCGACGAGGCAGAACTCGATCCGGTGTCACTCGATTTCGCCGAGCAAGCGCATTTCCTGGTATTCGGTGACACCGAGTGCGGTAAGACAGCGTTGCTCGAGTCGATCTGCACTTCTCTCATCGAGGCCAACACGCCGTCGCAGGTAAAGTTGATACTCGCCGACTACCGTCGCACGATGCTCGGCACAGTCGACACCGACCATCTCGCGGGATATGCAGCCTCGCAAGCTGTTCTGATGACGATGATGACCGAGCTCGCCGCCAAACTCGCCGATCGGATGCCTGGGCCCGACGTCACTCAGCAGCAACTTCGTGAGCGCACCTGGTGGAGTGGACCGGAGATATTCGTGATCGTCGACGACTACGACCTGGTGGCCACGTCGACGGGAAACCCATTGACCGTTCTCGTCGAGTATCTGCCACACGCCCGCGACATCGGGTTGCACGTGGTGCTCTCGCGGAGATCGGGCGGGGCATCGCGAGCGTTGTACGACCCCGTCATTTCACGTATGCGTGATCTCGTGTCGCCTGGTCTGGTCATGAGCGGTAGTCGCGACGAGGGAAATCTGATCGGTTCGGTCAAGCCGAGCGCCATGCCGCCCGGGCGTGGCACGCTGGTCGACAGGCGAGGCAAGTCGCTTGTTCAGCTGGCGTGGACAGCGCGGTGATCAGCGAAAGCAGCTACGCAGCAGTAAGTCTCGGGGACGGTCCGGTGTCGGTATTGACGGTGTCGGGTCGCGGCTCGGCAGAGTTCGAGTTTCGACCCACGGTGTCGATGCGTGACGGAACGCCCGAGTACCTGGTAACCGAACTCGGGCGGGATACCCCACCGGAGGTTGCGCACGCGTACCCCATGAGCTTCGTCGAGGACGCCGAGTGCCTTGTTGGTTCGACCGTTGTACCCACGGCAGTGGTGATGCACGGTGTCCTCGGTGCATCGCTCGCTGCGGCTGGTGCACCACCGATCGTCGACGTCCTCGAAATTGCCTGTCCGTCGCACTGGGGCCCCGTCGCTGTGCGCGACGTTCGCGCTGCCGCCATGCCTTTGGCGCGTGAGGTGATCGTGGTCGATGCTGCAAGCGCGGCAACTCACTCCGTCGGTCAGCGAGCGCCTTCGTACGCCATCGTCGTCGAATTGGCCGAACTCGATTCGGTGGTGTGTGCGGTCACCGCCGACGGCCGAGGCGGCTACATCAGGACGTGCAGATGGGATGTGCAGGGCACGCGCGACTTGGGTGGTGATCGAGGGGCCGAGGCTTCGATTCTCGACCGGGTCTCGTCATTCGTTGCCACGCAACGCCATCGGGAGGGGGTGGATGTATTCGTACTGGACACTACGGCCGGCGGTGACGCAAAAGTACTCGACGAATCGCCGTATCGCATCCATCGAATGCGCGGCGTGGACATCGTTCGGTCCATGGCGGCTCGCGCAGGGCTGTCGATTCCAGCGGACAGCCCGGGGCAGTCGAGGGCGAATCCAGCGGATGAAGTTGGTTATTCGGGCAGCTCGGAAGACGAGACGGAGGATCACTGGGCGAGGATGACGCCCATGCCCGTCCGTGCGGCAGCCTGGCTGGACGAGTTCGATACCGGCGCGGTGTCGGGTGCCCGGCGTCGTCGGAAGGTGCAGCAGGCTGTCCTGGTGGCGGTCGCGGTGGCGCTGAGTTCGGCGGTGTTGGTGGCCGTCGTCTCGATTCGTGGAGAACCGAATCGGCTCGCTGATCCCTCGCACGCGGATTCACCATCGGTGACCATCCCGTCCGCGTCGGTGCCCGGTCCTGTTACCTCGTCCTCACCGGTGACGAGCACTGCCGTACCCGCTGCCTCGGCGCCGAGAGGAGTTGAAGACGGACCGTCGACGAAATACTCCTACGGCCGCGTCGAGCTTCGGATTCCGGACGGTTGGTCGCACCGGGAGGACGCTGAGCGGTCGATTCTCGTGCCGTCGGATCTGCCCGATCGCAGAATCGTGGTCACTACCACCGTTCTGCGTCCAGGCGCATCGTTCGACGACGTTGCCGACGATCTGTCCGCGATGGTGGCCGCCCGTGCTTCCGATGGCGTGGTCGGCGATCTGATTCGGGCGAGGGACGTCGGTGGCCGAGTCGCGCTGTCGTACACGGAATCCCCCGATGTCGACTCGACGGTGACCTGGCAGATCTTCGTCGAGGACGATCTGCAGATCAGCATCGGTTGTCAGAGTCGGCGTGGTGAGCAGCACCTGCTCGATGCCGAATGCGCCGGGGTTGTCTCCACTTTGACGGTTGCACCCGAGTGAACTGCGATCAATTCATTCAAAAATTTCCACATCCATGGAACCGAAGGGCATCGCGCGTGCGTCCAACCAGATGTAGGGGGGAATCGCACTTGCGCCGAAGGCGAACCGCTGCCCAGTTCGAGTACTCGACCGAGCACTCGGAACCGAAGACATCGAGGAGTTGACATGGCAGAAGCCAATATCGAAACCATGATCGCCGTGGCCGCAAAGGTAGACGGCCTGCGCGACCAGATCGGAGGGCTGCTGAGGCTGCTTCGCTCGGATGTCGACCTTGCGGCATCGGGAATCTGGAAAGGGAAGGCGTCGACCTCGTTCGGTCAGGTCATGATCAATTGGGATTCGAGCGCATTCAAACTCGAGAATGCGCTCGCGGGCATCAGTGAGTCGATCAAGACCAGTGGTATCGAGTACGACCAGTCCGAGCAGGACAACGTCTCGTCGATCAATGCGGTCGCAGGCACGCTGAACCTGTGATGTCCGAGCGTGCTTCGCGGTTGCGAAGCACTCGAACACATCTCACGAGAGTCCACCACTTGCCCCACCGAACGGAAACGAGGAACTGACTATGGACGGCGAAATCAGATACAACTTCGGCTCGATCACCGATCTGGCCGGCGGTATGACCAACAAATGGCAGTCGCTCAACGACAAACTCGACGAGATCAAGTCGTCGATTCAACCTCTCGTTGCGACGTGGCAGGGTGCCGATGCCGACGCGTATCAGGTCAAGCAAGGGGAGTGGAACTCGGCGCAGACCGAGCTCACCACGGTCCTGCAAAGCCTGATCGGCGCGGTCAACTCCGGCAACCAAAAGATGATGGAACAGGAAGCTATGAACCGGTCCCGTTTCTCGTGAGGTAGTCGTGTGGCCATGTGCCCCGGCATTGCGCTCGATGCCGGGGCCGTGTCGTGTCCGCAGGACCAGCCGCCAATACTGATCGGCACTCGACTCGGGTTGCTTCTACGTCGTCGTACCTGTGAGGTGGAAGCGTGGACCCCGTCGAAGCACGCAGGCGCATAGTCGATGCGCGGAGTGCAGCGCAGAGTCGCTTGGAGTCTTTGCGTGCACAGTTCGATGTGATCGTGGCGGGGTCCGAGTGGACCACCGATGACGACGAGCACGATCCGGAAGGATCGACCATCGCCTTCGAGCGCGCCAAGGTGATCGGGCTGGCGCGGGATGCAGAGGACGAAGTTCGTGAGCTCGACGCAGCTCAGGAACGTGTCGCGTCAGGTTCTTACGGAGTGTGCGAGCGATGCGGTTCGGCTATCGCGGATCCGCGCTTGGAGGCGCTCCCCTCGGCTCGGCGCTGCATAGTCTGCGTCCGACTTCGGTGAAGGCGTTTTGACCTGCTGTAGTTACAACCGGTATTGTCCCACGATGGCGTGGATGAGATCGTCGCGCGCGTTGTACGGCGATCACTTGCTCTCGGGTCTCAACTGGCCGCCGAGGGGATACACACGTCTTGGCCAGCAGCGACATCATGAAGACAGGAATTTTTGTGTCTACATACAGCCCTAAGGCCGGGGACACCACCCGGACTTGGCATGTGATCGACGCTACGGACGTTGTACTCGGTCGGCTCGCCGTCCAGGCAGCCAACTTGCTCCGTGGCAAGCACAAGCCCACCTATGCAGCGAACGTCGACGGTGGCGACTTCGTCGTCATCATCAACGCGGAGAAGGTTGCCATCAGCGGTAACAAGCGCGATGGCAAGCTCCTTTACCACCACTCCGGCCACCCGGGCGGTTTGAAGTCGCGCACGGTCGGCGAGGTTCTCGACAGGACCCCTGATCGTCTCGTGGAAAAAGCCGTCATCGGCATGATCCCCAAGAACAAGCTCGGCAGTGCCATCGCGGGCAAGCTGAAGGTCTACGCGGGACCGAACCACCCGCATACAGCTCAGCAGCCCGTTCCGTTCGAGATCAAGCAGGTGTCCCAGTGACGGCGCCGGAGGGAAATGACGTGACGTCGCAGGAGAACACCGAAGAGGTCGTCGAGATCGCCGCGGACGAGTTCGTGGCCGTCGAAGAGCCTGAGGTAGTCGAGGAGATCGAAGCCGCTGCTGCAGCGCCTGCACCGATCCTGTTCGATCGCCCGATCCAGACGGTCGGTCGTCGTAAGGAAGCCGTCGCGCGCGTGCGGTTCTCCTCGGGCAGCGGTGGGTTCAAGCTCAACGGCCGTAGCCTCGAAGACTACTTCCCCAACAAGGTGCACCAGCAGCTGATCAAGGCTCCGTTGGTCCTCGTCGATCGGGCAGAGTCCTTCGATATCGTCGCCTTGCTTCACGGTGGCGGCCCGTCCGGACAGGCAGGCGCATTGCGTCTGGCTATCGCGCGCGCCCTCATCGAGCTCACCCCGGAAGACCGTCCGCCGCTCAAGGCTGCCGGCTTCCTCACGCGTGATGCGCGTTCGGTGGAGCGCAAGAAGTACGGTCTGAAGAAGGCACGTAAGGCGTCGCAGTACTCCAAGCGCTGACGTTCTTTCCAGTTCTACCCGCGAGGGCAGGCGTCCAGAATTCTCGGATGCCTGCCCTCGCGGCGTTTGAAGATCAATTTTTATTCTGGCGAAGGGGGACGAACTCCAGATGACTCGACTGTTCGGTACCGATGGTGTGCGGGGGCTGGCCAACGGCTTGTTGACTCCGGAGTTGGCGGTGAAGGTAGCCAGGGCTGCCGCAACCGTCTTGACGCAGGCTTCAGCGACGGAACGACCCGTCGCGGTGGTGGGTCGTGATCCTCGAGCGAGTGGTGAGATGCTCGCAGCCGCGGTCACTGCAGGCCTTACGGCGTCGGGAGTCGACGTGCTCGACGTCGGGGTCCTCCCGACACCTGCCGTTGCGTACCTGACATCGGCGCGCGGTGCGCAACTGGGTGTCATGATCTCCGCGTCTCATAATCCGATGCCGGACAACGGAATCAAGATTTTCGCGGTAGGCGGACACAAGCTCGACGACGACGTCGAAACTCGAATCGAGACCCTCGTAGCCGGAGACGGTGCCATGCCCGCACCCACCGGTTCGGGTATCGGCCGCGTCCGAGTGATGACGGGTGCTGCCGAGGAATATGCGGCGCATCTCGGCTCGGCACTGTCGATTCGGCTCGACGGCGTCACCGTTGTCGTCGATTGTGCGAACGGTGCTGCGTCCGCCGTCGCACCCTCGGTGTACGCGGCAGCGGGAGCGAGGGTGATCGCGATCAACGCGGACCCGGACGGCCTCAATATCAACGACGGCTGCGGATCCACGCACATGGAAGAGCTACAGGCAGCCGTGGTGTCCCATGGAGCGGACTTGGGCATCGCTCACGACGGTGACGCCGACCGATGCCTCGCCGTCGACGCCTCCGGGCACATTGTCGATGGCGACGCAATCATGGCGATACTGGCCATCGGAATGAAGGAATCCGGCGAGCTCACCGACAACACGCTGGTCGCGACCGTCATGAGCAATCTCGGTTTGCACATTGCGATGCGCGCCGCTGATATCGACATGCGCACCACAGCAGTAGGCGACCGGTATGTTCTCGAGGATCTTAGAGCTGGGGGCTACGCCTTGGGGGGCGAGCAAAGTGGCCACGTTGTCATTCCCGGATTCGGGACCACCGGTGATGGAACCCTCACCGCGTTGCGAATCATGGGGAGAATGGCCGAGACCGGTCGTTCTTTGGCCGATCTGGCCTCGGCAATGACCACACTTCCGCAGGTGCTCATCAACGTGAAGGTATCGGACAAGACAGCTGTGGCGACGGCGCCTGCGGTGCTCGAAGGTGTGGCCGAGGTCGAGCGCATTTTGGGGGACACAGGTCGAGTGTTGTTGCGGCCCAGCGGCACCGAACAGTTGGTGCGGGTGATGGTGGAGGCGGCCGAGCCGGACCTCGCCCGTCGACTCGCCGAGGAGTTGGCGAATCGGGTCGGGCAGGTCTGACTCGGGCCGTCCCCGAGATCAGTGTTTTCGGTCGGATCAGTCCGTCAGAGCACGAAGCGCGGTCAACTGTGCGACACGTCCTGCGGTGTTTTCTGCCAGAGGCTGGACGTTCAGTGTGGTGACACCGGCCTCGGCGAATGCTGCGACGCGTTCCTTCACGTAGCTTTCCGGCCCGATCAGGTTGATGGCGCGCACGAGCTCGTCGGGCACCGCAGCCGTTGCCTCTTCCTTCTTGCCTGCCAGATACAGGTCCTGAATCTTCTCGGCCTCGGCTTCGTAGCCGTATCGTCGAGCGAGGTCGTTGTAGAAGTTCTTTCCCTTGGCTCCCATTCCGCCGATGTACAGGGCGAGGTGAGGCTTGACCCACGGGAGGTACTTCTCAGCGTCCTCGCCGATGGCGAGCGTCGGACTTGCGAAGACCTCCAGGTCGCCCAGGGACGGGTCTCGCTTGGCCTTGCCTGCGCTCAGCGCGTCGCCCCACACTTGGTCCGCTTTTTCCGGGAAGTAGAAGATCGGCTGCCAGCCCTCGGCGATTTCTGCGGTGAGCTCGACGTTCTTGGGTCCGAGTGCAGCGATGACTACCGGGATCTTTTCGCGCACAGGATGATTGATCAACTTGAGCGGCTTGCCCAGGCCGGTGCCCTTGTCTGCAGGCAAGGGGATCTGGTAATGCTTGCCCTGGTGGACGACCTTCTCGCGGCGCCACACCTGACGGCAGATCTCGATGACCTCGCGAGTCCGAGCGATGGGTGCGTCGTACTTGACCCCGTGGAAACCCTCGACGACCTGGGGGCCGGACGCGCCGAGGCCGAGAACGAAGCGACCGTCGGAGACGTAGTCGAGGCCGGCTGCAGTCATGGCAGTCAATGATGGTGTGCGGGTGTAGATCTGGAAGATGCCCGACGCGATCTTGATCGTGGACGTCTTCGCTGCCAGGAAGCCGAGCTGGCTGACGGCGTCGAACGAGTATGCCTCGGGAACGAAGATGATATCGAGGCCCGACTTCTCGAGTTCTTCTACCTCGGCCACGGTTTCTTTGAAACCGCCCGAGTAGTTGAGCGTGGTTCCGATATGCATGAGACTCCTCGCAGGTGTGAGCGTGTTATCTGTAACCCGAGCTGTATACCTGGGACGTTACCGGTACCGGAGGGAACCGATCCCACGCGGGCTGCGTCGAACAGGACAGGGGTATTTCGCCCGACGGACGTGGAAGCGTGGTGTGCGAGATGTGTGACGAGTTGGACATCGATGCGGAGGCAGTCGGTGCTGTAGCCGGAGCTTTCGGCGATAGCGCCCAGGCAATTGCGTCGGCTGCAGAAATTGCGAGCGGGTTTACTTTCGGTCCGACGGTCGCCGGCCGGAACTACGGCGACCTCGGTGTGCGTATTGCAGCGGCCGGCGAACGTGTGGGGTCGTCGCTACGACGCTGGAGTGAGGCGTCCGAGGACAACGCCGACCGGTTTCGCACCAGCGTCGACGGATATCGATTTTTCGACGATGCGCTGTCGACGGGCCTGCACGATCCCCGAATCGAATCGACCCGATGACATCACCGACGATGCCGGGTGTGGAGTCTTTGGTCTCGGTCGACAGCCTTCTCGACGGCGGTACCCGTGGCTTGCTGTATTTCGAACGTCACCTCCCGACGCTGAATCGGATCGATGGTTCTCTCGAGTGGACGTACGCCGAAATGTGCGCACGCTACGACGAGCAACGCGGGTTGGATATTGCGGCCTTGACTGCCGATGCCGAAGCGTTGGGCAGAGTGCTCGAGCTTGCACGCTCGCAGATCGAGGAACAGCGGCGTCTGTCCGCGGTGCTGGACCGTTCGTGGTCGGGCACAGCCGGTGAGGCGGCGATGTCGGACGTGGAATCGGACCTGCAGTGCGCACTCTCGCGTGTGAACTCGATCGATCAGCTGCACCAATCCATGCACACCGCAGTCGATGTCATCGGCGAGATCGTACGGGACAAGGCGACCGTCGTGGGATCGATCGACTTCTCTCGCGTCGGCGGCAAACCGATCGAGTCGATCGAGGCGATCTCGTACTTCGCCGGTCTCGAGCTCGATTCCTTCCAAGGTGTCGGGCCGGTCGCGAATGCGTTTCTGGCTACGGTCGAGACTGCGCTGCCGGAGATCGCGGAGGTGGTCGACACGCGGACACCCCTCGACAGTGCCGGACTGGGCAAGGTTCGAAAAGTCTGCGATGCGTGGCTGAACGAGGTTTTCCGGCCCGCGGTCACGGAGACCTGCCTCGCATTCGTGGAAATCTGCGCGGCTACGGACACCGGCGTTCGAGACCTCTTGGCAGTCGTGGCGAACACAGCGGAGGCCATCGATGATTCCGAATTTCGGTCCACCGACATCGACGACTCGGCTGTGAGCCGACTGGACCCCGAGTGCCGAACTGCACCCGACGATCTTCCGGAATCTGGCCCGGGCACGATGCCGCCGCCGGAACTACAGCAGTCCGAACCACAGCAGTCCGAACCACAGCAGTCCGAACCACAGCAGTCCGAACCGCAGCAGTCCGAACCGCAGCAGTCCGAACCGCAGCAGTCCGCACCGCAGCACTCGGCCCAGCCGCAGGCCGCACTTCCTCAACAGGCTGTGCCGACAACAGCCCCTGCGACCAGCAGCATGCCAGCGCAGCCGCAGCCGCAGCAGAGCCCGGACATCGACACCGGAAGTCGCACTGGCCCTTCCGGTTCAGCAGGCTCGCCCGACTCGGTGGCAGCAATCGAGTCGGCGGTGCAACGTGCACTCGAACCGCTCACCGCTGATATTCGCTCGGCCATAGATCGCATTCTTGATTCCGAAGCTGGTGAAACACCGGCCCCTCTGAACGGTCGAGGGGAGGAGCTGAGCTCGAACAGCTCTGTTCCGGAACAGGATTCACCGGCTTTCGTGGAGCTGCCGGAAGCTGACGCGGAACCAGCGAACGCTGGCACGCAATTGCCGACTGCTGGCCCGGCGGAGCCGGACCCGGGTGGAATGTCACCAGAACGAGGGCACCTCATGGCCGAGTTGGATGGGCACAGCGCGAAGATCGCTGTGGCGGATAATGGAACGTTGTCATTGGAACTCGGTAACCCCGACGGCGGAGTACGTCGATTCGAACTTCGGATGGGTCCGCTCGGGCTTCCCGTGATCGTCGAGACTCTCGAAGCTCCGCCAGTCGTTTCCGGCTCGGCTCCGGAACAACAGACACCCGAGCTAGCTAACCCCGAGCGAGCTATCCCCGAACAGGGAGATCCCGACCGGCCTACGGGTGAATCGAACGTCGAGAAGCCGGAGGTGGAACCGGAGGAAGGGCCCGACCCAGAGCCTGCACCCGCCGTACCGGACCTCGGTACGTCCGAAGACTCCGAACCCGAATATTTCGAACCTGGGGGGTGCGCGCCGGACCGGGGGAGTGCCGAGGGTGAAGCCGCCCCGATAGAACCCCCGATGCAAACTCCGTCGCAGCCCCGGACACCGGCAGAGGGTCCGGCACCTTCAGCGGCGGAGCAGGGTGCAGAGGGGCCGTCGTTGGACTCTGGTGCACACCTTGCCGAAGCCGGGCCGCTGTGACCGGCGGTGGGGGCACGTGGAGGAGCGAAATCCAACGCGTTCGGGCCGAGCACCGTGCCGCACTGGATCGGGTGTCGGATCGACTCGACACGATTGCGCGAACTACGGCCGGTGTCGGGCCGTCACCGGCCGCAATTGACGACCACGGCCCGCGTCCGGGGCCGAGTGGAGTTTCTAACGAGAACGTCGAGGAAGATCGATCCGTGAACGCGTACCGGTCGTATCTGTTGCCGGCGAACCTCGATACGCGGGTGCATGCAGCAGTCCAGGCAACCTGGGCCGAGGATGACCCGCCTTCGAGCTGGCTGAGGTGAAGAGGATCAGCGACCGATCACTGCACGCACTGCCGAGATTGCGCTCGGCTTCGGCTGCTCCGCGATTGGTGCGTGGGGATCGATTACTCGCGTGTTCTTCAATTCCGCTGCACCGGCGAGTTCTTCGTACTTCTTGTCGCCGGAGAGGTGGAACAACAGGAATGCAGTCAGTAGCGCGCGGACGACCTCGACTGTCGACCTCTCGGTACCGCCGAAGCCGAGGGGGCTGAGAAGCCGTCTTCCTTCGACCATGCCGTCGGACGACGCTTTGTCGATGCGTCGAAATGTCGAGGGCCCTCCCCATGCGCCGGCGAGCGCGAGTGTGTTGTCGTTCAACGAATCGGTCATGGCTGCATCTCCCAGCACCAAACCTGGCACCGACAAGGATTGCGCTGCGGTCTCCGCGCTCGGCACCGTCGGTGCTGGAAAGAGCGCGGCTACGGCTTTGATGTCCGAGCGCGATGCGGCTGCGAGAACTGCAACGCTCGCTCCCATGCCGTGGCCGGCTACGGCGAGTTTGTCGGGGTGCACACTGATATTGCCGGTTCCCAACCGCACTCCGGTCATGATGTCGAGCACTGTGCCGAGGTCGGCGGCAAGGCCGCGGTGTGACGGAAATGGCCCGCGTTCGGTGTCGGGCGCCGCGGCGACGATGCCCCACGACGCAAGGTGCTTCAGGGTGTTCGTGTAGTGGTCGCCGCGCAACAGCCAGCCGTGCCCGAAAGCGACTCCGGGCAGGTTGTAGCCCTCCGCCGGGGTGTAGACGACGCCGGGTTGCCCGGCGAGGGCGAGGTCACCGCGGAGCACTTCGTGCGGACCGCGCTTGCTGAGTTCTGCTGCGAGCTTCTTAGGTGTCGCCACGGATGTAGACGCTATCGGATCGAGTGTGATCGGCGGGGGTACGGGGCCGAGTCGGGGTTCTCGCGTTCTCCCGCGAGGATCTCCGCCGGTCTCCGAGTACCCTCAAGCACCATGTGCGGAATCGTGGGATACGTCGGCCACCGCCAAGCTCTGGGTGTAGTGGTCGAGGCGCTTCGGCGTATGGAATACAGGGGATACGACTCAGCGGGGATTGCGATACTCGACGGTGCTGGGAACACCGCTGTCGAACGCAAGGCGGGTCGGTTGGCGAATCTGGAGGCCGAACTGGAAGAAGTCGGCGCCGAGAGGTTCGTCGGGTCGACGGGGATGGGTCACACCCGGTGGGCAACTCACGGGCGGCCGACAGATCGAAACGCACATCCACATCGTGACGTGTCGGGGTCGGTCGCGGTCGTGCACAACGGAATCATCGAAAACTTCGGTCCACTTCGCGCCGAGCTCGAAGCCCGGGGCGTCGAGTTCTCCAGTGACACCGATACCGAGGTCGCAGTCCACCTCGTCTCGTGCGCGTATGAAGAGGGCCCGACGAAGGGCGATTTCGTCGCCAGCGCGAAGGCGGTGTTACGCAGACTCGAGGGCGCGTTCACTCTCGTGTTCACCCATTCCGATCATGCCGACACTATTGTCGCCGCGCGTCGCTCGACGCCGCTGGTCGTAGGCGTAGGTGTCGGCGAAATGTTCGTGGGTTCGGATGTGGCTGCATTCATCGAGCACACTCGCGAGGCCGTCGAACTCGGCCAGGATCAGGTAGTCGTCATCACTGCCGGTGGATACGAGATCACCGACTTCGACGGCAACGTAGCGTCGGGACGCCCTTTCCACATCGATTGGGATCTGGCTGCGGCCGAAAAGGGTGGTTACGACTACTTCATGCTCAAGGAGATCCAGGAGCAGCCCGCAGCCATCGCGGACACCTTGCTCGGGCACTTCGAGAATCAACGGATCGTCTTGGACGAGCAGCGGTTGTCGGATCAGGAGCTACGCGAGGTCGACAAGATTTTCGTCGTGGCGTGCGGAAGTTCTTATCATTCCGGGCTGCTTGCGAAGTACGCCATCGAGCACTGGACGCGGCTTCCGGTCGAGGTGGAACTCGCCAGCGAGTTTCGCTACCGAGATCCGGTTCTCGATCGATCCACTCTCGTGGTCGCGATCTCGCAGTCCGGCGAAACCGCGGACACGCTCGAAGCTGTACGCCATGCGAAAGATCAGGGCGCGCGAGTTCTAGCCGTGTGCAACACCAACGGCTCGCAGATTCCGCGCGAGGCCGACGCAGTCCTTTACACGCGAACAGGTCCAGAGATCGGTGTCGCGTCGACCAAGGCGTTTCTCGCTCAGGTCACTGCCAACTACCTGGTCGGGCTTGCCCTGGCGCAGGCTCGCGGAACGAAGTACCCCGATGAAGTCGCACGGGAGTTCGCAGACCTCGAAGCGATGCCCGTACTCGTGCAGAAAGTGCTCGATTCGGTGGAGCCGGTGCGTGAACTTGCACGAGAATTGGCCACTTCGCCGACGATTCTGTTCCTTGGCCGCCACGTCGGATATCCGGTGGCACTCGAAGGCGCCCTCAAGCTCAAGGAACTCGCGTACATGCACGCCGAGGGCTTCGCTGCAGGTGAACTCAAACATGGTCCCATCGCGTTGATCGAGGACGGGTTGCCCGTGATCGTGGTCATGCCCTCGCCGAAGGGGCGCGCGGTCCTTCACTCGAAGATGCTCAGCAACATTCGTGAAATCCAGGCGCGTGGTGCTCGAACAGTAGTGATAGCGGAGGAGGGTGACGAAACTGTCCGTCCCTTTGCCGACCATCTGATCGAGATCCCGGTGGCTCCGACTCTTCTGCAGCCACTGCTCTCGACTGTGCCGTTGCAGGTCTTTGCCGCCGAAGTGGCGCAGAGCAGGGGATACGACGTCGACAAGCCGAGAAACCTGGCGAAGTCCGTCACTGTCGAGTAGCAGCAACATAGGTGAACGTCCGACGGGAGACTGTTTATGCGGCACTACTTCACGCCTGAGCAGATTCGCGACGCGGAACGACCTCTCCTCGAGGCGTTGCCGCCGGGGGTTCTGATGCGCCGTGCAGCCTACGGTCTGGCGACGGTAGTGGCGCGGGAGTTGGCGGGCCGGACAGGCGGGGTCGCCGGTCGGCGGGTGAGCATTCTCGTCGGGTCCGGTGACAACGGAGGCGACGGACTGTGGGCCGGTGCCATCCTGCGCACCCGTGGGGTAGCGGTGAGTGCGGTCCTGCTGAAGCCGGACCGCACACACCCGGAAGGTCTTGCGGCGTTTCGGCGCGCGGGCGGCAAGGTCGTTTCTGTACCGGACAATCCCGACCTGGTCATCGATGCCATCGTCGGCATCTCCGGCACCGGGCCGCTGCGCTCCGATGCGGCGGCCATCGTTGCCGCGCTCGACGCTCCGATCGTGTCCGCGGACATTCCCAGCGGTGTCGATCCGACGACGGGCGCCGTGGATGGTCCAGCCGTCCGAGCTGCGGTGACCGTGACCTTCGGTGCGCGCAAACCCGTGCATGTGCTTGCGGTGCCGTATTGCGGCAGAGTGGAACTCGTCGAGATCGGGTTGAGCATGCCCGATCCGTACATTCGTGCGTTCGAGCCTGCCGACGTCGGCGCCCTCTGGCCGATTCCTGCAGCCGAGGACGACAAGTATTCGCAGGGTGTCGTAGGGATCGCCGCGGGCAGTGAGCGATATCCGGGGGCTGCATTGTTGTGCACCGGAGCGGCGGTGGCCGCGACGTCGGGCATGGTGCGGTACGTGGGGAGCGCGGCAGCTGAGGTTGTATCCCACTATCCCGAGGTCATCGTCTCGGCCGATCCGGCAAGTGCTGGACGCGTCCAGGCATGGGTGGTCGGTCCAGGGTTCGACACCGGGGAAAGGTCGAGGGAGCGGTTGTCCGACATCCTGTCCTCCGATCTGCCCGTGGTGGTCGACGCAGATGCCCTGACCGTTCTGGCGTCGGAACCAGATTTGGTTCGGTCGCGCTCGGCACCGACGTTGCTCACACCGCATGCCGGTGAATTCGAGCGGTTGGCCGGCCGGGTGCCCGGCGCCGACAAGGTGTCCGCGGTACGTGATCTGGCATCGAATTGGGGTGTGACCGTTCTGCTCAAGGGCCGAGCGACGGTGGTCGCCGACCCGGATGGCAGGGTCCTCGTCAATGATGCGGGCGGATCAGCGGCGTCGACGGCAGGGTCTGGAGATGTTCTGTCCGGAGTGCTGGGGGCATTGCTGGCTACCGGACTCGAAGCCGCCGTTGCTGCTGCGTGTGGGGCCCGGGCGCACTCGCTGGCGGCGGCGAAGGCCGCCTATGGGTCCAACGGCGAGTTCGCGGCACCGATCTCGGCTGGTCCTCTCCTGTCCGCGCTCCCCGAGGCCATCAGGATTCTTCGCTCCGTCGCACTGTGAAGACTTTTATGGACGGCTGCGCAGTGTTTTCGGTCACGATCGGCGCGAAGTGGAACGAGGACCTCGGTGCACCGAGTACAGAGCGATGTGTTGCGAGTGGCATCATCGAACGTTGTGGACAGTGAACTCGTGCCGGTAGTCGATGTGGCAGCAGTCAGCACACAGGACTCATACTCCGGTACAGGTGCGACTGCCACCATCGATCTCGACGCGATCGCCCACAACGTCGCTGTTCTCCGTGAATACGCTGGTGACGCATCGATGATGGCCGTCGTGAAGGCGGATGGCTACAACCATGGTGCGCTGGCGGTTGCAACAGTGGCGCTGAACGCGGGAGCCGAAGAGTTGGGTGTCGCGACACTCGACGAAGCGCTCACGCTGCGAAGGGCCGGCATCACTGCCCCGATTCTTGCCTGGCTGCACCGACACGACACCGACTTTGCTCCGGCGATCTCGGCTGGGGTCGAGATCGGCGTGTCCTCGGCCACCCATCTGTCGGCAGTAGTAGCCGCTGCTCGCACTGCGCACACCCCCGCAGTCGTCACGTTGAAGGTCGACACCGGCTTGAACCGAAACGGCATCCCCGTCGAGCAGTGGGACGAGGTGATCGAGGCACTGGGTAGGGCCGTGGCGGAGGAGTCCGTTCGGTTGCGCGGAATCTTCTCTCATCTGGCATGCGCGGACAGTCCGCAGCATCCTGCCAACGATCGCCAAGCGGAAAATTTGCGTGCCGCTCTCGCTCGCGTGCAGGCAGCCGGTATGCAGCCAGAGAAGGTGCATCTGTCCAATTCGGCGGCCACTCTCACTCGTCCCGATCTCCGTTTCGACATGGTCCGTCCAGGTATTGCGATGTACGGTTTGTCGCCGATACCGGAACTCGGTGATTTCGGTTTGCGGCCCGCGATGACGGTGTCGACACCGGTAGCGTTGGTGAAGAAGGTCGGGGCCGGTGACGGAGTGTCCTACGGGCACACGTGGACCGCCGAAAAGGACACCACGGTTGCGCTCATCCCGATGGGATACGCCGATGGGCTCGTCCGCAATCTGAGCGGGCGTTTCGACGTGCAGATCGGTTCGCGCCGGTTTCCCTCGGTTGGGCGGGTATGTATGGACCAGTGCGTGGTGGATCTCGGGCCGAGCGGATCAGGGGTCACCGAAGGCGACACTGCGGTCCTCTTCGGATCCGGTGACGGAGGGGGACCACGTGCACAGGACTGGGCGGATCGGTTGGGCACCATCCACTACGAGATAGTCACCGGAATTCGGGGCCGAGTGCGCAGGTCGTACAAGGGCATCGGCTCGGGACCACCGGAGATGAGAGCGGGTGAGGTGATCAGATGAATTTGCTCGGAAATCTAGGCATAGTCAACAGTGTCGGGTTGGCCCTGCGCGAAACGATGCTGCGTTCGAACAAGGATCCTTTGGCCAACGAGAACCTCGAGCTGATGGACGCCGATCGGGGATCCATCGTCACCGCCGACGACGGAGTTCCGCTCGCAGTTCGCGAAGTCGGGCCCACCGACGCCCCCATCACCGCGGTGTTCGTACACGGGTACTGCCTCCATATGTCTTCGTGGCACTTTCAGCGCCAAGCGTTGGAGCAAGAGTGGGGCTCGTCCGTCCGAATGGTCTTCTACGACCAGAGGGGCCATGGCAAGTCCGGTGAGCCGACGCCTGAAAGTTGCACCATCGAGCAGCTCGGATCCGATCTCGACGCCGTCATCCGCGCAGTCGCACCGCGCGGTCATCTCGTACTCATCGGTCACTCGATGGGTGGCATGACGATTCTGTCGTTGACGCGTCAGCGTCCGGACCTGGTCAAGGACAGGGTCGTCGGCGTTGCCTTGCTATCGACGACAGCCGCTGGACTGGCCGAAACCGGCCTGGGTAAAAGCCTGAACAATCCCGTCATCGACGCATTTCGCTTTGCTGTCCGCACTTCGCCCGGCGTGGTCCAGCTCGGACGCGGGGCTGTACGGGCGCTGATCTCGCCGGTGCTTCGTGCGGCGTCGTACGGAACGCGGGTGAGCCCGCGCTTGGTCGCCTTCTCTCAATCGATGATCGACGACACCTCGGTAGTCACGATCGTCAACTTTCTGAAAACCCTCGAGCTACACAACGAAAAGGATGCGCTGGTGCACTTGACCCGCATTCCGGTGACCGTCATGTGTGGCGACGAGGACTGGATCATTCCGCTCGCGAGCTCGTTGGCGATGGCTCGAGCCCTGCCCGAAGCCGAAGTCGTTCGGGTGCCTCAAGCAGGTCATCTCGTGCAGCTCGAGTTTCCGGACAAAGTGAATGCCGCCCTGGTTCGACTCCTCACCCGTGCCGGCGCTGTGCGGGCACGTCGTCGAAGCGGACGGCGCGGAATTGGCTGAGTGCCCGCCGCCGTCCACGTTGCATTTCGATGGACGCTCACTGATCTTGCCGACGGCGGCCGACACGGAGGACTTCGGATACCGGCTGGCTCAAACCCTCGTCGCCGGCGACCTCGTGATCCTCGATGGACCGCTGGGTGCGGGAAAGACCGCGATGACGCGTGGCATCGCGTCGGGTCTCGGGGTGCAGGGCAGGGTCAGCTCGCCGACGTTCGTCATTGCCCGCGAGCACCGGGCCGGGATTCGGCCGAACGGTGCTGCCCCCGTGTCCTTGATTCACGTGGATGCGTACCGTCTGGGAATGACGGGGCAGTCGTCTCTCGACGAACTGGACGCGTTGGACCTCGACACCGATCTGGAAGCGGCTGTGGTCGTCGTCGAATGGGGCGAGGGACTGGTCGAGCAGCTCACCGACTCTCATGTTTCGGTACGTATTCGGCGCGACCTCGACACCGATGACAGATCCGTCGAATTGAGCCGAGTCCAACGTTCGGTGCAGGACTGACGGTGCCGCGGCAGGCCCGGCGTGACATGCGGGTACCCTGAGAAACCGTGCTCGTTCTCGCTGTCGATACCTCCACGCCCGCAGTCACCGCCGGTGTGGTTCGCGTCACCGACGGGCAGCCGCATACCCTGTCCCAGCGAATCGTGGTCGATCCTCGGCTTCACGCCGAGGTGCTCACGCCCAACATTGTCCAATGCTTGGCCGAGGCCGCCCTCACTCCGCAGGATCTGCAAGCCGTAGTCGTCGGTGTCGGTCCAGGCCCGTTCACCGGTCTTCGTGTCGGAATGGCTACTGCCTCCGCATTTGCCGACGCACTGGGCATCCCGATCCACGGTGTCTGCAGTCTCGACGCGATTGCCGCCGAACTTCCCGACGAGCCCGATCTTGTGGTCGTCACCGATGCCAGGCGTCGCGAGGTGTATTGGGCGCGGTACCGACATGCGGTCCGGTACGCAGGCCCGGAGGTCGTTGCTCCTGCTTTGCTCGATGTTGCCGGGGCGAGTGGGGCTGCTGGATCTCCGTCACATCTCGCGTTGTTCGAAGTTCCTGTACGAGAAGTGGTGTCGCCGTCGCCGCAGGGTTTGGTACTGGCGGCTCTCGAGCAACTGGCATCCTCATCCGCGCCGGCACCGATCGTGCCGCTCTATCTTCGCCGGCCGGACGCGAAAACGCTCGAGGAGCGGGCAGCAGCGAAGACGGTGACATCATGACCGTGATTCTTTCGCCACTGACCATGGCCGATGTCGAGCGTTGTGCCGAACTCGAGAGCGTGTTGTTTCCTGGGGACGACCCATGGACCGCGCAGGCTTTTCTGTCGGAACTTGCTGCGCCGCACAATCATTACGTTGCCGCGCGTGAGGGCGGCACGCTGGTGGGTTATGCCGGGGTCGCCTTGCTGGGCCAGGGGGAGTCGGTTGAGTCGGAAGTACACACCATCGGGGTCGATCCTCTCGCGCACCGCCGCGGCATCGGAGGGGCATTGTTGGCCGATCTGCTCGCGGTTGCCGACAGTCACGGTGGACCGGTATTCCTCGAAGTGCGTACCGACAACGAACCGGCTATCGAGCTCTACACCCGTACCGGGTTCGTGGTGGTCGGGACTCGACGAAAGTACTACCAGCCGAGCGGTGCGGACGCGTACACGATGCGGCGCGAAGTCGGGAATGGAGGCACGCTCTCGTGATCGTGTTGGGCATCGAAAGTTCCTGTGACGAAACAGGTGTGGGTGTCGTCCGCTGGCGTGATTCCGGTGTGTGCGAGTTACTCGCAGACGAGGTCGCGTCCAGTGTCGACGAGCATGCTCGGTACGGCGGTGTCGTCCCCGAGGTAGCCTCGCGCGCGCATCTCGAGGCGATGGTTCCGACCATGCGGCGTGCGCTGGCAACTGCCGACATCGATCGGCCCGACGCAGTGGCCGTGACGATCGGCCCCGGATTGGCAGGTGCCCTACTCGTCGGCGTCGCCGCAGCCAAAGCGTATGCGGCCGCATGGGGTGTGCCGTTCTACGCCGTCAACCATTTGGGTGGGCATGTAGCGGTCGATACCCTAGAGCACGGTCCGATGCCCTCATGCGTCGCGCTTCTGGTATCCGGCGGGCATACGCACCTGTTACACGTGGACGATCTCGGTGCTCCGATCGTCGAGTTGGGCACCACTGTCGACGACGCAGCGGGTGAGGCGTTCGACAAGGTTGCCAGGTTGCTCGGTTTGGGTTATCCGGGCGGCCCGGCGCTCGATGATGCTGCGCGTGAAGGTGATCCGCATGCTATTGCGTTTCCGCGAGGTATGACGGGTCCGCGCGACGCGAGGTACGATTTCTCGTTCTCCGGGGTGAAGACGGCGGTGGCCAGGTTCGTCGAGGCACGTCGACGCGCAGGAGACAGCATTCCCGTCGCAGACATCGCTGCGTCCTTTCAGGAGTCCGTGGCCGATGTGCTGACCATGAAGGCAGTGCGCGCGGCTCAGGATGTCGATGTGAACACGATCGTGTTGGGGGGCGGAGCCACCGCGAACTCGAGAATTCGATCGATGGTCGAAACTAGGTGCAGCGCAGCGGGATTGACGTTGAGAATTCCGAAGCCTCGGTTGTGCACCGACAATGGAGTGATGATCGCCACGCTCGGCGCGCACTTGATAGCGGGTGGGGCAGAGGCATCCGATCTGCGAGCGGCGACCGACCCGGGGCTCCCGGTGTCCACCAGCCTGATCTCTGGCCGCGTCTAGTTCGTGGTGGCCGGCTGATTCGTTGTCACTGGACCCGAGGTCGGTTGCACAGGTGCTCCTGCCGTGCTGTCTGCAGTGTCATCCGAGGGTGAAGCCGGGTTCGCTGGAACGATTGCGGGCGGAGACCACACGGTCGGTGGGGGCGTCAACTCCGGCGGCGACGGAGGAGCGGGTGTCCCGCCGGCGTCCGCCGTGGGGACACCAGGCGGGAGAACCGGAACGGACTCGCGCGACGTCACCGAAGGTACTCCGGTCGGGGTCGTTTCGGATGGGGTGGCCAGAGGCGGGGTGGCTTGAGGCGGGGTGGCTAGAGGCGGTGTCGACTCAGGCGGTGTGGATTCCGGAATGCTCGGAGTCGGCGAGGGCGGCGCGATCGTGGTGCTGTCGGGGAGCGGAACGATCTCGCCCCAATTCGGCAGAGTGGGAAACGGAATCAACGGAAGATCCGGCGCCGGGTGCAGCGTCGGCGTCGATGCCGCCGGCCAACTGGTGGGCGTCGGCGCCACGTCGGTGACGCTGCTGCGCTCGGATGTGGTCGATGCCGATGCCGATGCCGATGCCGACATCTGGGCTGAAGTCGGGTTCCCGGTCGAGACCTCGGCGGAGGTTGTCGTGGCCCGCGGATCGGCCGCGCTGATGGTGGTGCCGTCGACGAGCGAGGCTTTGCTCTGATCGCTCTGTTGCTCTGACGGAACTTCGGTGCCTGCCGGGGAGTAGCCGGTGTCATCGGACGGGGTCAATGCCTGAATTCCGTAGACGAGGACGATACCGGCGACGAGGAAAGCTCCGACCAACGCTCCGGAGTAACGACCGACCGATCGAACCGGCGATCCGGCAGTAGCACCGACCGTGGGGTAGAGACCCTGAGCAGCGGTCAGGGCGACATGCGCGGCACCTGTAGCAAGGACGGCATCGGGTTCGTCGACGGTAAGAACCGGAAGTCCGAGTTCGGACTCGACGACGGTCCGCACGAGCGGTATGTGGGCGCCGCCGCCGATGAGTACCACCGCTTCGGGTGCGCGGCCCGTCCGGTCGGCCGCCTGCGTGATACGACGCACCAACTTTGTCACCGACGGGCGGATCAGCGCGTCGAATTCCGTCCGAGCCACCGTGGTCGCCACCCCGTCGTGGCTGATGGATGCCGAGTCGTATGTCGACAGGTGTTCTTTGACCGTGCGGTACCGCGCAGAATCGTTGCTGCGGTTGTCCTCTCGCGATCGACTTTCGCGTTCCGGTCTGCCGCGTACGAGCTCTTTGACCAGATTGTTGACCGCGTCACCACCGAAGTCGTCGCGGGGTTCGTAGGCGTGGACGACGCCGGATTGGGCATCGATGATCGTCACGGTCGAGCCCGAGGCGCCCAGGTCGACAACCGAGACGGTGCCGTAGCGCGCAATGAGCCCGGAGTCGGCGAGGAATGCGTGGGAAGCCGCGGATTCAGGAATCAACGAGACAGCACGGCGTGAACTGCTACATGCCGAACGAATGGACGAGGATTGTTCGGGAGTGCGATACGACACGGCGATGGTGTCCGGCTCACGCCGTCCGGTCGAATGTGAGCCTTGCCCGGCGGGTGCAGGAGCCAGGGTCGTCATCAACTCTATTGCCGATGTGACCAGCTGACCGATGTCTGTATTTGCTTCACTGTCTGCGGACACCGTGCGGTATTCGACGGTGTGCGAACCATCTTCGTCCACCACGACCAGGGCAGCGCACACAACCTCGGTTCCGGTAGAAACCCCAATTCCAACCTTCATCGTGCACCTCCCCACCCTGTTCGAAATCGACTACGTGTCCCGACGCTGTTGCGGCTCCGTTTCGCCGCAACCCGGTACTGCATCAGAAGTTCACCATCGGAACTATATCGTCTCGTTATCCGAACGTTACAGAATTTTTCGAAAAAACGTGAACTCCCGCACCGAGATACCGCTATGACAAGGAGGTCTGTGTTTCGATCAATTCTCTCGAGGGGCGAATTTGGCTGGTTCTACGCCCTATTCCCGGCTGGGCGAGAAGGAACGGCGTGTACTTCTGTGCCGCGCACTGTTTCGACCCGTCGTCACAGCAGTCCTTTTGACTGCCTTCTACTTCGTCGCCCCGATGAACGGTGCCGCCGACGTCGGGTCCCTCACCATCCTTGCGGTCGTACTGATCGGGGTCGGCGTCGTGTTCGCATGGCAGGTCGCGAAAATACTGAAGGCCGACTATCCGACAATCCAGGCGATCGAAGCCACGGCGGCAATCGTTCCGATATATCTCATCGGTTTTTCCACCGTTTACTACCTGATGGCCGAAGCGGCGTCCGGCAATTTCACCGAGCCCGTGTCCCGGATGGGCAGCCTCTATTTCACCCTGTCCGTGTTTTCCACCGTGGGGTTCGGTGACATTGCCGCATCCACCGATTCTGCCCGCGCTGTCGTTTCGCTGCAGATAGTGGGGAATCTGGTGATCATCGCGCTCGGCGGCCGACTCCTCTTGGCCGCGATCAGGCGAGGGCAAGCGCGAAACGTCGGCTGATCGGTGCGCGAGGCAGGGGCGAGTCTTCGACGTCGGAGAACCCAGACCTTGAGTGCTGGCACTCGCGTGTATAGAGTGCTAGTTGGCACTGAGTGAGTTCCCGGCACCCGCGACGACGGGAACGAGCGCAGAGCTACGAACGTAGAAGATGCACAACAGCACGATCAAACACAGCTGTCCGGGGATCCGACCCCGGACGCGCACCCCGTAACAATGGAGGGCTCAACGTGGCGAGCGTGAAAATCAAGCCGCTCGAGGACAAGATCCTCGTCCAGGCCAATGAGGCCGAGACGACGACCGCCTCCGGTCTGGTCATCCCCGACACAGCCAAGGAGAAGCCTCAGGAAGGCACCGTCGTCGCAGTCGGCGAAGGCCGTGTCACCGAAAAGGGCAACCGGATCCCGGTCGACGTCAAAGAAGGCGACACCGTCATCTACAGCAAGTACGGCGGCACCGAGATCAAGTACGCCGGCGAGGAGTACCTGATTCTGTCGGCACGCGACGTGCTGGCCGTCATCGCCAAGTAAGTCATATACGCACCCCGCCCCGGAACCCGATTCACTTCGGTCCCGGGGCGGAGTGCGTTCGATCGAGTCCCGACTCGAAGGAGAAACACCGAAAACATGGCAAAGCAAATCCGATTCAACGAGGAAGCTCGCCGCGCCCTCGAGCGTGGAGTCGACAAACTCGCCGACGCGGTCAAGGTGACGCTCGGACCCCGTGGACGGCACGTTGTGCTGGCCAAGGCTTTCGGTGGCCCAACGGTCACCAATGACGGTGTCTCGATCGCCCGTGAGATCGACCTCGAAGACCCGTTCGAGAACTTGGGTGCCCAGCTCGTCAAGAGCGTCGCGACCAAGACCAATGACGTCGCAGGCGACGGAACCACCACCGCAACAGTGCTTGCACAGGCACTCGTTCGCGGCGGACTCAAGAACATCGCCGCCGGCGCGAACCCGATAGCACTCGGATCGGGAATCGCCAAGGCTGCAGACAAGGTTGCCGAGGCGCTCCGCGCTGCCGCTACTCCGGTCGAGGGCAAAGAGGCCATCGCCCAGGTTGCGACAGTGTCTTCACGCGACCCCGAGATCGGCGAACTGGTCGGCGAGGCACTCACCCGTGTCGGCTCCGACGGCGTGGTGACGGTGGAAGAGTCCTCGACTCTGAGCACCGAACTGACGGTCACCGAAGGTGTGCAGTTCGACAAGGGCTACCTGTCGCCGTACTTCGTGACCGATCTCGATGCACAGCAGGCTGTTCTCGAGGACGCTTACATTCTGCTCTTCCGCGAGAAGATCACCTCCCTTCCCGACTTCCTTCCGTTGCTGGAAAAGGTCGCCGAGAGTGGCAAGCCACTGCTGATCATCGCCGAGGACATCGAGGGTGAAGTTCTCTCGACACTCGTGGTGAACTCCATCCGCAAGACCATCAAGGCCGTTGCCGTCAAGGCACCGTTCTTCGGCGATCGTCGCAAGGCGTTCCTCGACGACTTGGCAGTGGTGACGGCAGCACAGGTCATCACAGCCGATGTCGGCCTCAGTCTCAAGGAAGCAGGACTCGAGCTTCTCGGTCAGGCGCGTCGCGTCGTCGTCACCAAGGACGACACCACGATCGTCGACGGAGCGGGCACTCAAGTCGACATCGATGCACGTGTCGGACAGTTGCGTCGCGAGATCGAGAACACCGACTCGGACTGGGATCGGGAGAAGCTCGAGGAGCGCCTCGCGAAGCTGTCCGGTGGCATCGCGGTCATCAAGGTGGGCGCAGCAACCGAGACCGAGCTCAAGGAACGCAAGTTCCGCGTCGACGACGCGGTCAATGCGGCCAAGGCTGCGGTCGAAGAAGGCATTGTTCCCGGTGGAGGGTCGGCGCTGACGCAGGCTGCTCTTTCACTCGTGGACAATCTCGGACTGACGGGTGACGAGGCTACCGGTGTCGCAGTCATGCGTACGGCCCTGAATGCGCCGCTGTTCTGGATCGCAGCCAACGCTGGTGTCGACGGTTCCGTCGTGATCAGCAAGGTCGCCGAACTCCCCAAGGGCCACGGCTTCAACGCCGCGACTCTGACCTACGGAGATCTACTCGCCGACGGCGTGGTGGACCCGGTCAAGGTGACTCGCTCGGCAGTCGTCAATGCTGCCTCGGTCGCACGGATGATTCTGACGACCGAAAGCGCGATCGTCGAGAAGCCGGTCGACTACGAGGAGCCTGCGGGCGGGCACGGCCACAACCACTGATCGACACGCTGTACGAACAAACGCGATGGACCCCCTCCGAAATAGAGGGGGTCCATCGCGTTCTTGTTGCGCTTCGTCGCAAGCTCTCCGGCTACACAGCGATTCGACGGCGGGTGTGTCGGACGTGGATGTCCCGCTCGTTCTCCGACATTCCTCCCCAGATTCCGTATGGTTCGGAAACGCTGAGCGCATGTGTACGACATTGTGCGAGTACTGGGCAACCGCGGCACATTTCCTTGGCGCGCATCTCTCGCTGAGCGCGAGCGCGTCCTCGCTCCCCATCCGGGTGGAAGAACATCGACGAATCGACTCCACGGCAGAGGCCGTGCATTTGCCAGTCCCAGATGTCGGCATTGGGCCCAGGGAGGTGGTTCGGCTGTGGCATGGCTACTCCTAGGGTGCGGCTCGCGTCCTTTGTGAAGTCGGCGAGTGTGGGAAGAGCGGCAAGCGGGGCTGGCATCGGTGTCGACGTGAACTTTTCTTTACAAGGCCCGCGAGATGAACTGAGCATGATTGAAGTTCGGGTCGGTACGCGTGCACCGACTTTGTCGGAACATCCACAACGTTATGTGAGTAGAGGAAAACGAGTCAATAGTTTCTCATCGTGTCGATGTGCATAGGCAATCACAAAACTTTTACTTGTTGGTTATTTACTTCGGAACAATCTCGTGCATGGCGGAACGGTCGAAGAAGCTGCCGTGCTGCAGCGTCGACGGGTGTGTCTCCACCCTCGCCATGCAATGCAGGGTCGTGCACCCCGGTGGGCCGCCACGGGATCAGTAGTGAGAACTGACCGGAGAATTCCAGCATCCTTGCAGTTAGAGCGGCTGAGGCTGCGTTACACAAGCGTGAGAGTCCCTCGCAAATCTGCGCGCGTGAACGATTCGGGGGTCAGTCGAGTTCGAAACGAAGGTAGAGAAAGCGATGGTCTCGTCCATATCCAGCACGTACCGTTCAACCTTCTGTTCACACACGGTCTGCATTGCTCACGCATTCATCGCAGAATGAATTATTAATTCTGTGAAACAAATCGCGGAAAAGTTCGAATTCAGTTTGCGAAACAAGGAAATGGTCGAGCTGGCCGGAACAAAAACCACATTCCCTTGTGCTCGGCGGTATCAAGCCTTCGAGCCCGGGTTTCGCCCGAAGGTACTCTTGCTCGGTGCACCTGGCCGATACAGAACGTGTCCCGACGGCGGTCGACATTTTACGGGGTGCCGCGTTCGGGGCGAATCCTGGTTTGTGGCCGCTCCCGTCGGCGCACGACCCGACTTCGGCGTGGCTTCGAGCGATCGCGCTGGGGGGACAGGGGCGGTACGCGCTGGGTCGCGCCGAACTGGACTCGCTCGAGAACGCGCTCCCGACGGGGCGCACCGTGCTCTCGCTTGCTGGGTCGACACGCGGGTCGTGGTCGAGACAGATCGGTGATCACCGTACTGCGACGCGATTCGACGGGTTCGCCATCGCGCGAGTGGGCGTGGCCGGCGGAGTCGAGTGCCCATTGCTGCTCGAGGCCCGATGCGATGCGCTCACCGGGCTGGCCGCCGATGCACTGGGTTCGGGGCGATTCGCCTTGTCCTCGGCATTTCTCGACAGATGTAGTAATACGCTCGCGCAGTACTCGAGCTGGGATCTGTGGCGACCACAGCTGAGACTTCGATGGGTCGCGGCAGAGCTGGCGATGTTCTCGGGCGACGGCTCTGCGGCTGTGCGACACGCAATCGATGCACGCGAACGTGCGACCGATATCGTTTCGTTACGGCACCGAGTGAAAACCGAGCTGATAGTCGCCGCCGCGTACAGCTCGGTGGGGGACCTCGACGGTGCGCGCGCGCTGGCCTACTCGGTGCTCGATGCCTGTTCGGAGCTCGGACTTCTACCATTGCGGTGGGCGAGTGCCATGCTGTTGGACGGCATCGGCGAGGGGAACGCCGCAAAGAAGGTCGTCGCCGAGAGTGCTGCACTTCTCGGCCGACGGGGTGGCGACGTTATCGCTGTGTGACATCACGGACCGAGCGGTTCGATTATGAACGGGGAGGGTAGCTATCCTTACTAGGTTCCACCTGCGGGTGGAAGCGCCAGTCGATCCGGGCGGCGTCACTGTAACGCGGGGAATCCTTGAGCGATGAACAACACGGGTGAGGAGTTGGACTCCTTCGTCGTTGCTGCTGCGCAGGGCGAAAGAGCTGCGCTCTCCCGGGTATTGGAAATCATTCGTCCACTGGTCGTGCGGTATTGCCGCGCCCGAGTGGGGTCCGCCGAGCGTGGTCAACTCTCGGCAGACGATGTAGCGCAGGAGGTCTGCTTGGCAGTCATGACCGCCTTGCCTCGCTATCAGGATCAGGGCAGACCGTTCATGGCCTTTGTGTACGGCATTGCCGCTCACAAGGTTGCAGATGCACACCGAAGCGCGTCACGTAACAAATCGGACCCAGCCGCCGAAGTACCAGATGTCGTCTCCACTGAACACGGACCCGAGCAGCGCGCTCTGGAATCCGAGTCGAGCCGACAGATGACTGCACTGCTGGGAACCCTCCCGGCGAAGCATCGCGAGATTCTCGTGCTTCGCCTTGTCGTCGGATTGTCGGCAGAGGAAACTGCGGCAGCAGTCGGGAGTACTGCAGGCGCTGTCCGCGTGGCTCAACATCGAGCCCTCGCGAAGTTGAAGAACGAAGTTGTGAAAGCGGGTGAAATGTATGGCTAGGAACAACGGCCGTGATGGCATTCCCCGTATCGGTCGACCCGACGGGTCGTCGTCCCCATCGCCCGGAAATGACCCATACTCCGATGCGGGTCCCGTCGACATCGCTGCAGTGCGTCGTGACGACCAGTTCATCGAGGCACTTCGGAGTGATGGCCCGGTCTCCACGGACAGTGCAGACGAGTACCGCCTCGCGTTGCTGTTGGCCGGTTGGAGAGCCGAGGTCAACTCGCCTGCGCTGCCCAGCAACCCAAGCGTCGACGAGGTCGTGGTTGCTGTCGAGCAGGAGATCGCTGCTGCGGATCTGTCTCGGAGAAACTCCCGTCGGGGTCGATCCAGTTTCCTACGTCCGGTTGCCGGTGCTGCCGCAGCTATCGCCGTCGTAATGGGCGGGTTGGTCGTTTTCTCGTACAACTCCGCGCCGGGTGATCCGTTGTGGAGCGTCAAGTCGGTGGTGTTCGCTCAGCAGGCGGATTCGACAGTGGCGCAAATCGATACGACGTCCAAGTTGGAGCAGGCTGAGCAGTTGATAGCCGCCGGTGATGTCGAGGGCGCTCGCACTCTGCTGAACGGAGCGACTTCGACAACGGATTCGGTCACCGACCAAGCCCAACGATCCGATCTCGAAATGTGGCTGCACCGTCTGATGGATCAACTGCAAGCGTTGATCCCTACGCTTCCTGCTCTTCCGCCGTTTGTACCACCCGCGACGGATTCGATCTTGCCGCTGCCGGAGAATGTTCCGTCCGACATCCCGCCGATGCAGGTGCCGACGCAGGAGTTGCCGCTTCCGCCGGTGCAGACGTCACCGGTCGAGGTGCCGCCACCGGTGGCTACCCAGACCGGATCACCGGCGACATCTGCACCGCCCGTCACCGAGACCGCGCCGCCGTCCCCGACGGTCGTCAAGGAACCGAGTCCCACCACGGCAGCTGCCAGTGGGTCGAACGGTGGGGAAGGCACGTCGCAGCCGCGCGCGGAGACACTCGACGGCAGTTAGGCCCAAGCGAAGACACGTCCGAGAAGACGGACACGACAAGACAGGCCCGGCACGAAGTTCTCGTGTCGGGCCTGTCTCGGTTGTCGTGGGGACGAGCTCAGATTTACGTGGAGGTCAGCTGTCGAACCCGTCGCTGTGTAGGGCATCGTTCATCGAGGCATCTGCGAAGCCACGGCAGTAGTCCCACGTCACATACGCGTCCGGTACCGGGTCGTATGCGGGCTCATGAGGGCGGACCGTACCGTCGACCAGCAGTTGGAGCAGGTTCGCTCGAAGCATGTCCCAGTCGTGGTAATGGTCTTGCTGACAGTCTTCGCAGCACACGACGAGACCACGAATACCGCGGTGGCCGAGAAGTGCTTCGTAGACGGCCAGATCAGCCAGATCCTCCTCGACGGCTAACCGCTCCTGAGGATCCAACGGCTGTCCCGGCTCGATATCGTCGAGGGCGGCCGATGGGTCGGCGGGGTCACCGGCGAACGGATCCGGAGGTAAACCTGGAGGCAATTGATCGCGCACGCCTCCACGGTACGCAGGACTGGTGGGTATGCGCCAGCCGTTCACGTTCGAGTTGCCGACAAACATGCTCGATTCGTCTGATTTCGCCGGTTCCGGCCCGACTCACAGAGCGTCTGGGGTGGCTTCACAGTGCGCGTTCACGCTGGCGGTGTGGAGCCGATACCATGGCACAAGGCGCCGCGGCCGAGCGCGCGCACGCAACATGTACTCCATCCGTTTTCTTTCCACACGCACCTCGCGCATCGCGTCTCCTCGACGCGGCTCGATGCGCACCCAGGCTCTAGGGAGGGCCAGATCCACATGAGTAGTCCAGGAGCCCATGTCCGTACCGGTGGCGACGATCCCAACAAGGTCGCCATGCTCGGTCTCACCTTCGATGACGTCCTACTGCTGCCCGCTGCGTCAGATCTGATTCCGAGCGCAGTGGACACGTCGAGTCAGATAACCCGCGACATCAGACTTCGAGTTCCCCTCGTCAGCTCGGCGATGGACACCGTCACCGAGGCGCGCATGGCCATCGCCATGGCGCGCGCAGGTGGAATGGGCGTGCTGCACCGCAACTTGTCGCTGCTGGATCAAGCTGCGCAGGTGGAAACGGTCAAGCGGTCCGAGGCAGGCATGGTGACCGATCCGGTGACATGCAAGCCCACCGACACTCTCGCCGAAGTCGATGCGATGTGTGCTCGGTTCCGTATCTCCGGCCTGCCGGTGACCGATGAGACCGGTGCCCTGGTCGGCATCATCACCAACCGCGACATGCGTTTCGAGGTCGACCAGAATCGCCGAGTCGACGAGGTCATGACGAAAGCACCTCTGATCACCGCCCGTGAGGGTGTGACGGCGGACGCAGCGCTGGGGCTCCTTCGACGTCACAAGATCGAGAAGTTGCCGATCGTCGACGGGCAGGGTGCACTGACCGGTTTGATCACGGTCAAGGATTTCGTCAAGACGGAGCAGCATCCGTTCGCCACCAAGGATCGCGACGGTCGCTTGCTCGTCGGTGCCGCGGTCGGTGTCGGTGAGGATGCATGGGCGCGCTCGATGGCGCTGTCCGACGCCGGTGTGGACGTACTCATCGTCGATACCGCACACGGCCACAACTCGCAGGTCCTCGAGATGGTCAGCAAGCTCAAAGCCGAGGTCGGCGAACGCGTTCAGATCGTCGGCGGCAACATTGCCACTCGCGCTGGTGCGTTGGCCTTGGTCGAAGCCGGAGCGGATGCGGTGAAGGTCGGGGTCGGACCCGGATCGATCTGCACCACTCGCGTCGTTGCGGGTGTGGGCGCGCCTCAGATCACGGCAATCCTCGAAGCCGTTGCAGTCTGTAAACCGCACGGCGTTCCCGTGATCGCCGATGGCGGACTTCAGTTTTCCGGCGACATCGCCAAGGCCCTTGCAGCAGGCGCGTCGACCGCGATGCTCGGATCACTTCTGGCAGGTACCGCCGAGTCGCCCGGTGAGCTGATTCTGGTCAACGGCAAGCAGTTCAAGAGTTACCGTGGGATGGGTTCGCTCGGGGCAATGCAGGGCCGTGGTGCTGCCAAGTCGTTCTCCAAGGATCGCTACTTCCAGGACGATGTGCTGGCCGAGGACAAGCTTGTTCCGGAGGGTATCGAGGGGCGCGTGCCGTACCGAGGGCCGTTGTCTCAGGTAATTCATCAGCTCACCGGTGGTTTGCGTGCAGCCATGGGGTACACCGGGTCCAACTCCATCGAGGAATTGCAGAACGCGCAGTTCGTACAGATCACCGCTGCGGGCCTGAAGGAAAGCCATCCGCACGACGTCACGATGACTGCGGAAGCTCCCAACTACACCTCTCGGTGATGCGCCGCGCCGATCCGGCGTGCTGAAGCACTTCACCTGTAACTTACGAGAAAGGGGCGCACCCGTGCGCGACCTCGTTGAAATCGGCATGGGCAGAGAAGCCCGGCGCACCTACCAGCTCGAGGACGTCGACATTGTGCCGTCCCGGCGTACACGGTCGTCGAAGGAGGTCTCGACGGCCTGGCAGCTCGATGCATACCGCTTCGACATTCCGGTATTGGCTCACCCCACCGATGCTTTGGTGTCACCTGAATTCGCTATCGAACTCGGTAAGCAGGGTGGGCTCGGAGTCATCAACGGCGAAGGATTGTGGGCTCGGCACACCGATGTTCAAGCGAAGATCGATGAGTTGGTTGCGATCGCCGGAAGTGATTTCGACGCCGATGCGCCGGTAGCGTTTCTGCAGAAGCTGCATGCGGCTCCGCTGCAGCCTGAACTACTTGCCGCCGCCATCGCGCAGGTTCGTGCCTCTGGGGTGACGGTGGCAGTTCGGGTGAGTCCACAGAGCGCGAGAAGCTTGACTCCTGCACTGGTTGCGGCCGGCATCGATCTTCTGGTGATTCAGGGGACTATCATCTCCGCCGAGCACGTCGCGCGCAGCGACGACGAACCATTGAACCTCAAGACGTTCATTGCAGATCTCGACGTTCCCGTGATCGCGGGTGGCGTCAGTGATCATCGCACTGCGCTGCATCTGATGCGGACCGGTGCGGCGGGCGTGATCGTCGGGTACGGCTCTGTGGAGGGCGGCACGACGACGGGTGAGGTGCTGGGCATCGGAGTGCCGATGGCGACTGCGATCGCGGACGCCGCTGCCGCACGGCGGGACTACCTCGACGAAACCGGCGGACGCTACGTCCATGTGATCGCCGACGGTGACATCACCACTTCGGGTGGGTTGGCGAAGGCCATCGCGTGTGGTGCGGATGCCGCGGTGCTCGGTGCTCCACTCGCTGCCGCAGCGGAGGCTCCCGGTAGGGGTTGGTACTGGCCGTCGGCGGCCGCGCATCCGTCCATGCCTCGCGGTGCACTGTTGCCGGTTGCGGCAGGAGAGCGCCCAAGCCTCGACCAGGTGCTTCACGGGCCCTCGAGTGAGCCGTACGGTTCGATCAATCTTGTCGGTGGACTGCGTCGTTCGATGGCAAAGTCGGGTTATTCCGATTTGAAGGAGTTCCAGAAGGTGGGCCTGAACGTCAGAGGCTGATCTTCGTCGCTACCGAGAGGCGCGCACCCTGGTTCACCGGGTGCGCGCCTTTTTCGTGCCGTTTTCGAGGTAGAACGGCCCCGAAGATGGTGATACCGGCGGTTACAGCTAAAGTATCGAGTGTCAACTGTCACAGCCCTGTGGTCAGGTCGCGCTTTCTGTCACCTACTATGTGGTCTCGATCACACCGAGGTGTGGCGGGTTCGGCACGCAAGGCTGGTTGCGGCACGTACGAGGTGGAGGTCGAAGGATGCGTAAGACCGATTACGACGTTGTGATCGTCGGATCAGGCTTCGGTGGCAGCGTCACCGCGTTGCGGCTCGTGGAGAAGGGCTACAGTGTCGGGATTCTCGAAGCCGGTCGCCGGTACGAGGACAAGGACTTCGCCAAGACCAGCTGGGACCTCCAGCGTTTTCTGTGGGCGCCCAAGCTCGGGTGCTACGGCATTCAGCGTGTGCACTTGTTGCGTGACTGCCTGATCCTCGCGGGCGCGGGTGTCGGTGGCGGTTCGCTCAACTATGCCAACACGCTCTATCAGCCGCCGGAGTCGTTCTTCAAGGACAAGCAGTGGGCCCACATCACCGACTGGAACAGTGAGCTCACCCCGTTCTACGACCAGGCCACGCGCATGCTCGGGGTAGTCCGCAACCCCCACATGACACCTGCAGACGAGGTCATGAAGTCCGTCGCCGAGGACATGGGCGTAGGCGAGACGTTCATCCAGACCCCGGTCGGTGTGTTCTTCGGTGACGAGGCGGGCAAGAAGGTCGCCGATCCCTACTTCGGAGGCATGGGGCCTGAACGCACCGGCTGTATCGAGTGCGGCGAGTGCATGACCGGGTGCAGGCACGGGGCAAAGAACACTCTCCTGAAGAACTACCTCGCGCTCGCGGAGCGTGCCGGAGCCGACATCATCCCCATGACAACCGTGAGTGGTCTCCGGTCGCTTCCGGACGGTACGTGGGACGTTGCCACCGAGCGGACCGGAGCGTGGATACGCAAGGGTGCCAGGACGTACACCGCCGCCCACGTCGTCATGGCCGCAGGGACCTGGGGCACCCAGAATCTGTTGCATCGTATGAAGGACGACGGCGCTTTGCCATTGCTGTCGAGCACGCTCGGTGAGTTGACTCGTACCAACTCCGAATCCATTGTCGGCGCTGCCAAGTTGAAGGTCGATCCGGCGATGGATCTGACGCGCGGCGTGGCCATTACGTCGTCGTTCCACCCGTCGCCGAACACGCACATCGAGCCAGTGCGATACGGCAAGGGTTCCAACGCGATGGGCTTGCTGCAGACCCTGATGACCGACGGGGGAGGACGTATCCCGCGGTGGCTGAAATTCCTCTTCACTGCGCTCGCACATCCTCTCGACTTCGTGCGAATCGTCAGCGTCAAGAATTGGAGCGAGCGCACCATCATTGCTTTGGTGATGCAGAACCTCGACAACTCGATCACCACGTTCACCAAGCGCGGTCTGTTCGGACGCAAGGTCTCGAGCAGACAAGGCCACGGCGAGCCGAATCCGACGTGGATCCCTGAAGGCAACGATGCGACGCGTCGGGTAGCGAAAAAGATCGGCGGCGTTGCCGGCGGAACGTGGGGTGAGCTGTTCAACATCCCGCTCACTGCCCATTTCCTCGGCGGCTGCGCGATCGCCTCGGATGCCGAGCACGGAGTCATCGATCCGTACCAGCGTGTGTACGGCTACCCGACGATGAGCGTGGTCGACGGCTCGGCCGTATCGGCCAATCTCGGAGTCAATCCTTCACTCACCATCAGTGCGCAGGCAGAGCGGTCCGCGGCGTTGTGGCCGAACAAGGGCGAGCAGGATCTGCGTCCACGTCAAGGTGAGCCGTACCGACGGATCGACCCGATCGCGCCCGTCAGCCCAGTTGTCCCTGTATCGGCGCCGGCGGCGTTGCGTCTGCCGATCGTGGAGATTCGATCGTCCAAGACCGCCATGTCGGAAGGTGCGTGATCCTTGGTCGCGTCGTTCCCGGTCGAGTGGCTGCGTCGCTCTCCCGGGCCTTCCCACTAGGCTGATCGGGTGACCGCCACGCCGCAGCCTGATCCAGCCCAGCCCCGCCCCGTACTCGTCGTCGATTTCGGTGCTCAATACGCGCAGCTCATCGCGCGTCGAGTCCGTGAGGCACACGTGTACTCGGAAGTGATCTCACATACGGCAACCGTCGAAGAGATCGCCGCGAAGAATCCGATCGCCCTGGTGCTGTCCGGTGGCCCGTCGAGCGTGTACGCAGAAGATGCACCGGCTCTCGACGCCAAGGTCTTCGACCTCGATGTGCCGGTCTTCGGTATCTGCTACGGATTCCAGGCCATGGCCCAAGCTCTCGGTGGCACGGTGTCGCACACCGGGACGAGGGAGTACGGACGCACTCAACTCTCCGTCGACGGCGGAGTCCTCCACGACGGCCTGCCTGCGACGCAGCCGGTCTGGATGAGCCACGGTGACGCCGTCACCGAGGCACCCGACGGATTCACCGTCACCGCAACCAGTGCCGGTGCACCCGTTGCTGCGTTCGAAAACACGGAGAGGCGTCTTGCCGGGGTGCAGTACCACCCCGAGGTGATGCACTCGCCCCACGGCCAGCAAGTCCTTCGTCGATTCCTCTACGAGACCGCGGGAATCAAGCCCGATTGGACGGCGGCCAATATCGCCGACGCGCTCGTCGAACGAGTACGAGAGCAGGTCGGTGACAGTGGTCGCGCTATCTGTGGATTGTCGGGAGGCGTCGACTCCGCAGTGGCAGCAGCGCTGGTGCAGCGCGCAATCGGCGACCGGCTGACCTGTGTGTTCGTCGATCACGGTCTGTTGCGTGAAGGCGAACGCGAGCAGGTTCAGCAAGACTTCGTTGCTGCTACCGGCGCCAAGCTCGTCACTGTCGATGCCGTGGACACTTTCCTGGGTGAGCTCGAGGGCGTGTCCGACCCGGAGGAAAAGCGCAAGATCATCGGCCGCGAGTTCATTCGCAGCTTCGAAGGCGCAGTGTCCGAGGTCCTCGGCGAGAACGCCGAGCAGGGGAGCGGCGTCGACTTCCTCGTGCAGGGAACCTTGTACCCCGACGTCGTCGAGTCCGGGGGCGGTTCCGGAACCGCGAACATCAAGAGCCATCACAATGTCGGTGGTCTTCCCGACGATCTGCAGTTCACCCTCGTCGAACCGCTTCGTGCGCTGTTCAAGGACGAGGTCAGAGCGGTGGGGCGTGAACTGGGCTTGCCGGAGGATCTCGTCGCACGCCAGCCGTTCCCGGGACCGGGACTGGCCATTCGCATTGTCGGTGAAATCACCCGCGACCGCCTTGCCACGCTGCGTCATGCCGATTCCATCGTGCGCGAGGAACTGACGATGGCGGATCTGGACAACCAGATCTGGCAGTGCCCGGTCGTGCTGCTCGCTGACGTGCGCAGCGTCGGTGTTCAGGGAGACGGTCGTACCTACGGCCATCCGATCGTTCTTCGTCCGGTGTCGAGCGAAGACGCAATGACTGCCGACTGGACGCGGTTGCCGTACGAGGTCCTCGAAACGATCTCGACCCGGGTGACCAACGAGGTATCGGAGGTCAACCGAGTCGTTCTCGATGTGACGAGCAAGCCGCCAGGCACCATCGAGTGGGAGTGAAAATGGTGCTACTGCTTACCTTTTCGTCCAGGGGCAAGCAGTAGCGCCGTCCCCACCACGATCGCGGCTACTACGAACACCCAGCGGAACTGCACATTGCCGAGCGAGACGATGGCGCCTGGGCCGACAAGTGCGCAGACGCTGACTATCGCTGCCGCGAGTCCGACGAGGAAAAGCAGAGCGGACGGCCGTGTTCGGGCGCGATTCTCCAGGGTGGTGTCGTCGTCGCTGTCGCCGTACTGCCAGGATTCAGCCACGGAGTACCTCCAAATTGCCGGCCCGCGCTGATCCCTCTATGGTCAGGATCGACGAGTTATCGGGCGAGTTGCCTTGCTGCACACCGGTGGGGCCGCACTTCGTGCTGGCCGCAATGGACGTGCAATCGGTTCGGATGTTCATCCAGTCAGGAACGGAAACTTTCGCGTTCCCTGCCGTGACGTCGACAGAGATCGTTCGGTCCTCGGTGAGGTCCAGACCGCGCAGGTCGAGTTGGAGATCGCCGCCCTGCACGGTGTATTCGGATTGGAGTTCTGCCATCGTCGTCGGTCGATATTGTTGTTGGCCCGCGTACTGGCTGTCGAAGGAGATAGGTCCGATTATCGACGCGAACACCACGAATGCCACCAACGGGCCGGTCACGATCAGGAGGCCGTAACCCTTTCGCAGGAATGCGCCGAGAATCAAGCCGGTCGCGACCACCGCGAGGGCGACTGCGGCGATCCGCGCCGGGGTGAGCCACGTCGATTCACTGCTTGCAGCAATGGCTCCGGTAAGAGCTGCGGCCAGCAAAGCGAGTCCGATGAAGCTCGATGTCCACCGTGAGCGCTTCTTCTTCTCGATGATCTCGGGCGCAGTTGCTGCTGCGGGTTCGGGGAGGTCCCAGGCGAATGGAGCGACTCCGAGCGGATCCCACGAAGGGGGTGTCGGTGGCTCGGAGAGATCTTGCGGAAGAGTCGATTTGGTGAGATCAACCTCCGTCGCCGGTGGTGGAGTGGGGACATAACTCTTGGGAAGCGTCGTGTACGGGGTATACCCGCCTCGACCGGCGTCGTGCTGCCCAGGGCGATGCTGCACTGCTCCCCAGTAGTTCTGCTGGGCGGAGGAGTTGTACGGCGTATTGAAGGAGATCGGAAAATTCGACTGTGGGTAGGCAGAGGCTCCGCCTGGGGGATAAGCAGTGGATCCGTCCGGGAGGAACTCAGGCGGCTCGGGACGGCGCTGGTGCAGAAGCCACAGGCCGCCGAGGAGGGCGAGCGTACTGACCAGTCCCGAACCGTCGAGACCGAATCCGGCGGGACCGATCGTCGTGACGGCGATGATCAACGCAACTACCAGAACGATCGTCTTCGTGCTGGTGCCCTTGCCGACCAGTGATTGTGCCGCAGAGGCGGAATCACCCGCTTTGCTCAACAGCAACCATGCGGCGAGGTACAGCACGATTCCGGCGCCGCCGAAGATCGTCCCGACGACGAGTGCGACACGAATGAGAACAGGGTCGACGCCGTAGCGGTATCCGATACCGGCCGCGACACCCGCGATATGGCCCCTCTGTGGCAACCGGTAGGGGCGGGTGCGCCACATCTGTTGGAGCTGCTCGGAGACGGTTGCATTGCTCATGTAGACCATCGTGGCGGGTTGCTGTGTCGAGCACATCAGGGATAGCCCTGATATTCACGTCGGGTAGGAATGAATCGGCCTTCGATGGAGGTTGTGCTTGTCAGAAAGTCATTCGCACAACGAAGGAGTTTTTCAGGTGAAAATCGGAATCATCGGCGCAGGATTCATCGGTGGCACACTGACGCGGCGGCTCAGTGCGCTCGGGCACGAGGTACGGGTATCGAACTCGAGGTCCCCTGAGACCCTGTCCGATCTGGCAGCGGAGACCGGCGCACACGCAGTGTGGAGTTCCGAAGCGGCCTTCGATGCCGATCTGGTGATCGTGAGCATCCCGCAGAAGAACGTTCCCGACCTGCCTGCAGGCATCCTCGACGCCGCCAAAGACGGTGCCCCGATCATCGAGACCAACAACTACTACCCTCAGCAACGTGACGGCCTCATCGCCGACATCGAGAACGGCAAGCCGGAAAGCGTCTGGGTAGCAGAACATCTCGGCTCGCTCGGTGCCGATGTCGTCAAGGTGTTCAACGGAATCTACTGGAAGCACCTACTGGAGAAGGGGCAGCCGAAGAGTACAACCGGTCGGATCGCGCTCCCTGTTGCCGGTGCAGACGGACCCGGCAAGGCCTTGGTGTTCGACGTCGTCGATCAGCTGGGCTTCGACCCTGTCGACGGCGGCACGCTAGCGGATTCGTGGCGTCAGCAGCCCGGTACTCCCGTGTACGGAAAGGACTTCGATGCGGACGGCGTGAAGGTAGCGCTGGCGGAAGCCACGACCGAGCGCGCACCGGAATGGCGCGCTGAATCTGCATAGAAAAATCTGCATCGAGATCAGGGGAGACCCTGATGCGCGGGATGGTCGTTTCGTGCCAGGATCGAATCGTGCACCCTGTCGACCCGCTCGCTTCCACCGGAAGCTACGAACCCGCCAAGTTCCATCGGCGTGGCGGTGGACGCATAGTGGGCGGAGTTGCCGGCGGCGTTGCCGACCATCTCGGTGTGGACGTGTTCAAAGTCCGCGTTGCATTTGCATTGCTGGCGATCATGGCGGGGGCGGGAATCCTCGCGTACGGCCTCCTGTGGATTTTCAGTCCGGTCGGAACGGACGTGGATCGTCCGAGTAGCGCCGAACGACAGCGGGCTCTAGGGCTCGCCGCCATCGGGCTCGGTTTGGCTGCCGGGTTGGCGTGGCTGCTCGACGGAACTGCTGCGTCGGTCCTCGCCCCGATAGTGGTCGTCGTTGTCGGCGCAGCGCTGGTCTGGCGCGAGTTCGATTCCGAGGGACCGCGTTCGATTCTCGGTATGCCGAAGAAGCCGACGGTGCTCAGTTGGGCACGTGTGGTCGGCGGCGCGACGCTGATCGTCCTCGGACTCGGTGTCGTCGTTTTGGCTCGGGTCGACTTGGCCTCGTTGCGTTCGTCGTTGCTGGCAGTGATCGTCACGCTGGTCGGTGCCGCGCTGCTGACGGTTCCGGTCTGGCTGCGAATGTGGCGGGCGCTGAACGCCGAGCGGTCTGCTCGCATCCGCAACGACGAGCGCGAAGAAATCGCTTCTCATCTGCACGACTCGGTGTTGCAGACGCTGGCGCTGATACAGAAGCAGTCCGATCATCCGCAGGAAGTAATGCGATTGGCACGCGGGCAGGAGCGCGAACTGCGCAAGTGGTTGTTCGAAGATCGCGACTCCGACCACACGAGCCTCGCCGAGGCATTGAAGACGATCTCGGGTGAGGTCGAGGACCAGTACGGCGTAACGGTGCGTCCCATCACCGTCGGCGATGTGCAGCTGGAGCTCGAAGATTCCGATTCCGGTTTGCCCCGAGAGCATTTCACCGCGCTGCTCGGTGCGACTCGCGAGGCGCTGGTCAATGCGGCGAAACATTCGGGCGAAATCAACATCGACTTGTTCGCCGAAACCGAGCCCCACCGAGTGACCGTGTTCGTTCGTGATCGCGGCAGCGGATTCGACGAGAACCTCGTACCGATGGGCCGTCAGGGACTCGCCAAGTCGATTCGGGGGAGAATCGAGCGACGCGGCGGCGAAGTCTCGATACGCTCCACTGTGGGAAAGGGAACCGAAGTTCGGATCTTGATGCCCCGCGAGCACACCTCGACGACTTCTCCGAACAACGACCGGACCGAGCCGACAAGCCAACCGATACCGCAGGAGCAACCCAGGTGACCGACACCTTTCGTGTCTTTCTCGTCGACGATCATGCAGTTTTTCGTTCCGGAGTTCGCACCGAGTTGGGTCGCGAAAGTGACATCGAGGTCGTGGGGGAAGCGGGCGGAGTGGCCGACGCGGTTGCCGGTATCGAGTCGACGAAGCCCGATGTCGTGCTGCTCGACGTCCACATGCCCGACGGCGGCGGCGTCGCCGTTCTCGAACGCATCACCGCCGGTCCCGTCTGTCTGGCGTTGTCGGTCTCCGACGCGGCCGAAGACGTCATCGCCGTCATCCGTGCAGGTGCGCGGGGTTACGTCACGAAGACGATCTCAGGATCCGAACTCGCCGACGGGGTACGACGCGTTGCCGGTGGGGACGCCGTGTTCTCCCCGCGTCTCGCAGGCTTCGTGCTCGACTCGTTCACGGGTAAGTCGAATGTCCCCGAACCGCCACTCGATCCCGAACTCGATTCACTCACCCCTCGTGAACTCGAAGTTCTGCGTCTGCTTGCGCGCGGTTATACCTACCGTGAGATCGCCGAGGACCTGTTCATCTCGGTGAAGACCGTCGAGACGCATGCTTCGAACGTGCTACGTAAGACGCAGCAGTCCAATCGCAATGCGTTGACCAGGTGGGCTCACAAGCGTCGTATCGATTGATCATTTCTCAGAGCAGGGCGATGATCAGCACGATCACGAGTCCCACAGTGACGATCAGTGCAGCGAGGACGGCCTCGGGCGGGACGTCGATCCGGTCGTCGACTATGTGATCTATTCGATCGAGTACCACCTCGAGTGGATTCTTCTTCCGTGGAGGATCGAACGGTGGTGGAGCGTACGGGGTCGGCGTCTCACCTTCGGTTCGATCGCTGAACCGAACGGCAGGAAGGCCGGCAATCGTGTTTCCGAATTCTCGCGAAGGGCGTCGCGATTCCGATACCGGGGTGGAGCGATGAGCCCAGGCCGGAACGACCCCGCTGGCCGATGTCACCGGGACTCCACGTAATTGGGTGATGTTTGCTCGGCCGCTGATCGCATGTCGAATGATCTCGTCGCGTGCCTGAGCCATGGTCGGTCTGCGAGCAGGATCGGGTTCGAGCATGTGCAGCAGTGGCTCGGTCAGGTCACCGCATCGAGTGGGCGGAATTATCTGGCCCCTGGCGACGCGATGCAGCAGCGCGATGGAGTCCTGGTCGATGTCGAACGGCGGTTTTCCTTCGATCGCGGTATAAAGCGTCGCCCCGAGAGAGAAGACGTCACTTGCTTCGGTGGGGTCCTGTCCCCGGGCCACTTCTGGAGCGAAATAGGCAGGAGTTCCGGTGATGACACTCGAATCCGATTCCTCGACATCACCTTTGGCGCGCGAAATACCGAAGTCGCTGATCTTGACGACACCGAGGGTGCGTCCACGATCGGCGATCAGGATGTTGCCCGGTTTGATGTCGCGATGGACGATACCTGCCTCGTGTGCTTCGGTGAGTGCGTCGGCGACTTGAGCGCCGATCTGCGCAACTTCGTACGGTGGCAGTGTTTCGGCGGTGTTGAGTGCCTGAGCGAGGCTCCTCGACGGCATGTATTCCATCACGAGCCAGGGCTCGCCGTCTTCGATCGCGACGTCGTGCATGGAGATGGCGTGCAGACTCGACAATCGCGCTGCGATCCTGCCTTCACGCATGGCTCGATTGCGCACTTCGCGTGCGGCGCGATCACTGAGGCGTGCAGTGGACGTGACTTGTTTGACAGCCACTTTCCGGTCTAGCAGCGTGTCCTGAGCAAGCCAGACCGCGCCCATTCCGCCCCCACCCAGCTTGTACGCGAGTCGGTACCTGCCTGCGAGTAGGAAGTCGGGTCCGACGACCCTGACGGTGCGCTGCTTCTCGGTCACGATCACAGGTTAGTTGACTATCGACGTCCGTGCCGACACCACTGTCGGCAGTCCGTTGTCGACCCCTCCACCTGGGCTTTCGTATCCGTCTTGACGTGGATCGCCGCAGCGGCTTTACTGGATAGGAATTCGAAAATGTGTTCGAAGGGTAAGACTTCCCCGCTGCCCCGAGAGCTGGTTCGAGTGTACTTTTTTCGCCAATTTTCGGGGAGTGCGCATGACTTTTTCTGCCGGTGCTTCCATGAGTGCTACCGACTCGAGTGCTGACTCCTCATTCGAGGTGTCCCAGTCCGAAGCGTCCTTGACGGAAATGACGTTGTCCGAACGCGTCGAGCATCTGAGGCGACGCATGGCATCGGTTCCAGCACGTGGTGAGACCCGCTCCGTCAGGCAACCTATCGAACCCGTCATCCGGCCCCGCATCGAGCCGGCAACATCCACCCCGCGGGGGGGTGACCCTGTGCGAAGCAAAGCGGTACTGGCGGTCCCTCCTGCACTGGCGGCCATGCTTCCTTATGGCGGCTTGGCTCGCGGGTCCGTCGCCGCGGTCTCGGGCGCAGGTTCGCTGCTGCTCGGCATGGTGGCGGCGGTCACCGCGTCGGGTGGGCATGTCGCAGTGGTGGGGCAACCGCGGTTCGGTTTGCTCGCAGCTGTCGAGATGGGTGCAGAACTACGGAGATTGGCCGTCGTACCCGATCCGGGGGATGACCCGGTCGAGGTAGCGGCAATTCTGTTGGACGGGCTCGATCTCGTCGTGCTCGGTCTCGGCGGTCGTTCGGTGCCTCCCTCGCGTGCGCGTGCGGTTGTCGCACGGGCGCGCAGCAAAGGGGCGACGCTTCTGGTCACCGACGGTCACTGGGACGGTGTGGAGTTACGTTTGGATGCGGAGGTGCGCAGCTACAACGGATTCGGCACCGGAGTTCGCTCGGGGCGTGGGCGTTTACGGAATCTACAGTTGGAGGTACGTGCGCAGGGCAAAGCGATGCGGCCGCGTAGTACGTGCTTCGATCTTCGTCTCGAGCGCGGCCGTATCGAATGGTCGGTCGCAGCGCAGGTAGACAGTACGACAGGCAACGGAAGTACCGAGACCGATCTTGCGGTCCTGGCATGAGCCGCGTCGTAGCGCTGTGGTGTCCGGACTGGCCTGCCGTCGCAGCTGCGGCGGTGGCCGGTCTGCCGGCGACTCATCCTGTGGTGGTCACCTCGGCCAATCGGGTGATTGCATGCTCGGCACCGGCACGGGCGGCAGGGGTCCGCCGAGGCTTACGTCGTCGTGAAGCACAGGCGCGATGTCCGGATGTGTATGTGGCGACGGCAGATTCGGATAGGGATGGGCGCTTGTTCGAGCCGGTCGCGGCGGCCATCGATGCTGTCGCGCCAGGTGTGGAGGTGTTGCGTCCGGGTTTGTTGATTCTGAGTGCGCGTGGGGTGAGCAGATATTTCGGGTCGGAGCACAAGGCTGCCGAAAGATTGATCGATCAGGCTTCGGGTGCGGGGGTTGAATGCCAGATCGGAATCGCCGACGAGATGACGACGGCCGTCATTGCAGCTCGTCATGCTGCAGTCGTCCCTCGGGGCGGTGCTGCGCGTTTTCTCTCTCCACTCCCGGTTGCCGAGCTTGCAGCGGAGCCGAGCCTTGCCGCAGTGGACCGTGGAGAGTTGATAGACCTGTTGCGTCGCTTGGGTTTACGAACTATCGGCGATTTCGCGGCGCTCATGCCAGGGGAGGTGGCATCCCGTTTCGGGTCCGATGCGGTTCTCGCTCACCGCAGTGCGCGAGGTGAGCCGGAGCGTCCACCGTCGGCGCGTGCGTTGCCGCCCGATCTGAACGTGGAACACCGCTGCGACCCTCCCATCGATCGCGTCGACGCCGCTGCGTTCGCCGGCCGAGGTATGGCCGAAAAGCTACACCGCACGCTTGCCGCGGCGGCTGTGGCCTGCACCCGACTCCTCGTTCATGCATCCACCGGAAACGGTGAGAATCTGTCGCGTATCTGGCGGTGCGCCGAGCCGCTGACTCCGGAAGGAACCGCAGATCGGGTGCGGTGGCAATTGGACGGGTGGCTGACCGGGCGCAGCGAGAGTCGTCCGACGGCAGGAATCATTCTTCTGAGGCTCGAACCGGTAGAGGTCGTTGCGGCAGGTGAGCTGCAGCTGGGCTTGTGGGGAAGTGTCGGTGACGAGGACGAGCGTGCTCGGCGGGCGCTGGTACGAGTACAAGGTCTCCTCGGTGGTGATGCGGTCAAGGTAGGGGTACTCAGCGGGGGACGTGGGCCGGTGGAGCGAGTGACGCTTCGTTCGCTCGGCGATGAACTGGTCCCGCTGCTCGATCCCGCTGCCCCGTGGCCGGGCAGGTTGCCACATCCAGCTCCTGCGGCAGTAATGCAGACACGCCCAGAGGTCGCTCTGGAAGACGGCGGCGGTAACGGTGTACACGTCACCGATCGAGGTGGTTTCGACACGGCACCCGTGGGGCTTCGGTGGGGTAGCAAGAAGTGGACCTTGCACGGGTGGGCCGGCCCGTGGTCCCTCGACGAGCGTTGGTGGGATCCGGTCGTGGGTAGCCTCGGTGCGCGTGTGCAGGTGCTTCTCGAGGAGAACCGCGCTCTGCTGTTGGTGTACGAGAGAAGTGTTTGGCGAGTCGAAGGCATCTACGAATGAGGTGGAAGAGAGCGCGGCTACTCTCGGGACTGTGAGTATCGACGTGGAATTACTCGATGTGTCCGGCGTCGACATCGCCTACCGAGATTTCGGTGGAACCGATCCTGTTCCTACCGTGTTGGTGCACGGCATGGGCGGTGACAGCAGCACCTGGGACCGTTTCGCCGGCGTACTCACCAGTGCCGGTCGTCGGGTAGTCACGGTCGATCTGCGCGGGCACGGACGCAGTGCACACGCCGACGACTACTCTTTCGACGCATTCGGCGGCGATGTGTCGGCTGTACTCGACCATCTCGGGCTGGCGCAGGTGGATCTGGTCGGGCATTCATTAGGCGCATACGCAGTGTCGGTGGTGGCGCAGCAGCGCCCCGCATCGGTTCGGTCCCTCGTAGTCGAGGAGATGCCTATTCCGATTCGGCCGGGAGATGCGCCACCGTCGCTCACCGGCCGCCTGCCCACCATCACCGAACTCTGGCACGCGGGTTCCAGTATCGTCAGGCATCCGCGCGCTGTCTTCGCATTCGACCGTTCGATGACCAAACCTGCTCTTGCTCAGTTTCGCCGACCCAACGCTCAGTGGTGGTCCCGGTTGCCGGACATCACTGCCTCGACACTCGTGCTTCGCGGTGGCCCGGGCGGGATGGTCGATGCCGACAGGCTCGCCATGCTCACCGGTGAGATCCGCTCGTGTCAGGTTGTGGCATTCGAGACCGGTCACAGCATCCATCGTGACGACTACCAGTCATTCGAGAGCGTCGTGCTCCCATTCCTGATGCGTGATCGAATCTGATTCTCGCGCTCTAGTATCTGCAGATGGCACTTACGGCGCAGGATCGTCCACTCATCGCTTGGACGATGATATTCGCTGTCTCTCAAGCCAATATCCTGCGTCTGTTGGGGCCTGCGGGCCCTCGGGTTCTACAGATTCAGACTGCATGGTCGGCACTCCGATACCGGCAGATCCTCGACAGCATGGACGCAGCCGCCACTGCTCGATTTCGGAGTCACTACTATCCCGATTTCGTCCATCCGGTGATCTATGCGATGGCTTTGCGTGCCGGGGCTTCGCGTCTGGGCGAACTCACCGACCTGACACCCACCACGGCGAAGGCACTGGCCATAGCTCCGATTCTGTCCGCGGCGGGTGACTACGTCGAGAACGTCACGGGTCTGTATCTGCTCGATCACCGCGAACAGATCACCGATTCGGTGGTTCGAGCCACGACGGCGGTCAGCGTGACCAAATGGGTACTGGCAATGGGAACTCTCGCGTACCTCGCCTGCGGGTTCGGTCGAGCAATGACAGCCGTGGGTAGAACTGGACATCACCAGTAGGTGCCCGGCACCAACCGGCCGAGTCGGCGCGCCAACTTGCCTACTCGTGCACTCGGACGGGACGGGTCGTGCGGTGACGAGGTCAGCGGTACGAGTGAAGGCTGTGTAGGTGCAACCTCGCCTTTGGATGCAGCGGACTCCGGGAAACGACGATAGAACTGATGCATCGTACGGTCCTTGCTTTTGGGTGTGAAGATGCTGCCGAATTGACCGAGAGTGCCCAGCGGGGTGTCGATGCGCTTCGGCTTTCGGGTGAGTGCCCGGACCACCATCGCTGCTGCCTTCTCCGGCGATACCACCGGGCCGGCATTGCCGGAACCTGTCGGGGTGATCATCGGGGTGGCCACCAGCGGCATGTGGATCGTAGTGAATGTTATTCCGTCGGATAGAGTCTCGGCTGCGGCGACGTCAGCGAAACCGTCGAGTGCAGCCTTGCTGGCTACGTAGGCGGCGAATCGAGGAGCGTGACCGAGCACTGCTGCGCTACTGACGTTGACGACGTGCCCGAAGCGGCGTTCGCGCATGTGCGGAAGCAGTGCCAGGACGAGGCGAACAGCACCGAAGTAGTTGACGGCCATGGTGCGCTCGAAGTCGTGCAGTCGATCGGTCGAGCGGTACAACGATCGACGGATGGACCGTCCGGCGTTGTTGACCAGCATGTCCACGTGATCGTGTTCGCTCAGAATGGTTTTCACGGTCTGTTCGACCGACTCTGTGTCGGTGATGTCGCAGGTGTACCCGAAGGCATCACCACCTCGAGCGCGAATGTTCGCCACGACGGAGTCGAGTTGTTCGGTACCGCGGGCAAGCAGAATGACAGTCGCACCTTTGCGTGCTGCCGCTTCGGCACTGGCCTTTCCGATGCCGGAGGATCCACCGGTGATGATGATGTGCCGTCCGAAAAGCGGGCCGCGAGCATCGTCGCGCCGCGCGCGGTTCGGGTCCAGGTGCGCGCGCCAGTGTTGCCACAGACGGTCGGCGTAGGTCGCCAGCGGTGGTGGGGTGATTCCGCTGCCCGACAGTGCTTTCTGGGTCGCTGCCGAGTCGAAGGTCGTCGGGAAGGTGAGATGTTCGAGCACTACCGGTGGTATGCCGAACCTGTCCAGGAGAGTGTTGCGGCCGGTGCGGACGATGTTGGTCTTCGGTGCTACGACGGCGGCAGCAACGGCTCCGGGAATGTCGATGACCTTCGCTCTCGAACCTGCGGCGTCGGAGAATGCGCGGTATACCTCGTGCATCGACTGCGGTTGCGTGTTGACGAGGTGGAACACTCGTTGACCGTCCTGGCCACGATGGATCAATTCCACGATCGCAGCGGCGACGTAGTCGACCGGCACCAGATTGGTGGCCCCGATCTTCGGAACCGTGATGGGAAGCGCGGTAGGCAGTGTGGCCAACGCGGCGAAGAGGGGGAAGAAGAAGTATGGGCCGTCGATCTTGTCGATCGCCCCGGTTTCGGAGTGCCCCAGCACGACCGACGGTCGATAGACGCGCCAGTCGACCGAGGATTCGCGCACGATCTTCTCGGATTCGAACTTGGTGCGGTGATACGGGGTTGGGAAACTCTGTCCTTTGTCGAAGTCGTATTCGGTGAATGTTCCTGCGTGATCTCCGGCAATGGCTATCGAGGAGATGTGGTGCAACCGGGCACCGGTCCGCTCGGCGAGTGCCACCACCGCGCGGGTGCCCTCGACGTTGGTCGATGCTTGTTCGTCACCGGCGGTCATGTCGTAGATGGCGCCCAGGTGAACTATGTGGTCGATGCCGTCCGGGACAGTGCGCAATCCGAGATCGGGTTCGGTGAGATCGCCGATCAACGGGTGAATCCGGGTCTTGTCGGCGAGCATGTCGACCTGCCGTTCGAGCTTCCCGAGCGACTTTTGGCGAACCAATACGTGAATGTCGGCCGCCGGGTCGCGCTCGAGCAATTGCGGTATCAGATTCTGCCCGAGGAAACCCGTACCGCCGGTGACAATGTAGTTCGACATGGACACAACTTACTCCGAAGTAAGTTGTCGGGCCAGGTCGGTAGAGCCCACCAGGGTGACCGGCGGCGGCGCTCAGTGACCGATGCCTACCTTCTCGTGCACCTTCTTCATCCACGCCGGAGCCCACCAGTTCGCCTCACCCATCAACTTCACGAGCGACGGGACGAGCAGCATGCGGATGATCGTGGCATCGATGATGAGCGCGAGAATCATGCCGAACCCCAGGAACCGCATGATCGACAATTCGGAGATGGTGAACGCGCCGGTGACGATGATGAGGATGAGCGCGGCCGCTGTCACGATTCTTCCGGTGCGCTGGGCGCCGATGACGACCGCTTCCTCTGTCGAAGCCCCGCCTGCGCGCGCCTCGACCATGCGCGACATCAAGAACACTTCGTAGTCGGTCGACAGGCCGAAGACCACAGCGAGGATGAGGACCACGAAGGTCGCCTCCAGCGGCGCGGGCGTCACCCCGAGAAGATCGGCACCATGTCCTTCCTGGAACACCCAGGTGAGCACTCCGAATGTCGCCCCCAGGCTGAGGCCCGCCATGAGGACCGCCTTGATCGGCAACACTATCGATCCGAATGCCAGGAAGAGCAAGATGAGCGTCGAGACGACCATGATCGCAATCATGACCGGAAGCCACGCGGCGATCGCCGCATTGCCGTCGTCGACGAGTGCCCGTGCGCCACCGACGAGCAGCTCGGTGCCATCCGGTGGTGTCATCGCGCGCAGCCCCGCCACCGCAGCACTGGCTGCATCGGCTTCGGTGCGCCCGTCGCTCGGTTCACTGAAGCTTGCTTCCAGAGCGACGACTTCGTCTGTGGATCCGATGAACGACACTCGAGCGATGCCGTCGACGGATTCTGCTAGACGGGTGATGTCGGCTATCGGCGCGCCCTGCGGTTTGGATCCATCGAGGCCCCGGAGTACGACCGTTGCGCTCTCACCCGAAGATTGGAACTCGCTGCCGAGGGTTTCGACGGCGACGCGAGCGGGATCGTCCTTGGGGAGCGCGGTGTAGTCGACTTCGCCGAGTGCGACCTTCAGTATCGGCGCCGACAGTACGAGCAGTCCCGCAATGATCACTGCCGCTACGATTCCCGGCTTGCGCATCACTCGGGTCACGACGCCGCCCCAGAACTTCTGGGCGCGCGCCTCACCTCGATCCGACGCCGTTCTGCTCCACGTCAGAGAATTGATGCGTGGTCCGAGGATCGCCAGCAACGCGGGCACTGCTGTCAACGACAGGATTGCGGCGCTGGCAACAGCAGCCATGGCCCCGAAACCGAGCGACTTGATCACCGGTTGTGGGAAGACGAGCATGCCCGCAAAGGCGCAGATCAGCAGCAAGCCCGAGAAGACGATCGTTCGGCCTGCCGTCAGAACTGTACGAATTGCTGCATCGGTCGGTGTTGCACCGTCGCGCATTTCTTCTCGATATCGACTGACGATGAACAGCCCGTAGTCGATGGCGAGCCCGAGACCCAGAAGTGATGCGACGTTGATGGAGAACGAGCTGACTTCCGTGAACGAGGTAAGGGCACGCAGGATTGCCAACGCGCTCAGGACACTCAGGATGCCGACGAAGACCGGGACGGCGGCCGCGACGACGCCGCCGAAGATCACGATCAGCAGAACGAGCGTGATGGGGATGGCGATGGCTTCCGAACGAACCAGATCTTCCTGGAGCGTTTGGCTGAAGGAGACCCCGACCACGGAGCCACCGGCGAACTGAGAGGTGACACCCGGGACCTCGAGCTGCGGTGGGATGTCTCCGAACGTAGCGAAGGTGATGCCGGAGTCCGGTCCCAGGGTGACCGTCGCGAGTGCCTTCGTTCCGTCTTTCGAAACCAGGAATTGCTTCGCCCCGGTATCTGCTGTCCAGTAGGAGAGGACGTTCTCGACTGCGTACTTGTTCTGGAAGCCGTCGAGTACCGAGGTGACGTCCGGGGCGATGTCGTCGATGCTCTTGCCCTCGGGCGCGGTGTAGATGGCGACGATATCGGGGGTTTGCTGCCCCAATCCTGCGACGAGCTCCGATACTTCGGCAGCTTCACTACCGGGGTCGATGAAACCGCCCTCGCTGAGCTTGCCGAAGACGCCGAGTCCCCATATGCCGCTCAGTGCTACGACCACCACAGCGATGGAGAGCACCCATCGCTTGTGGGAGACGACGAACGAGGCCCAACGATTCACATTCTTCTCCGGCTCTTTCGGCTGCTGTATGTCACGGCGAGCCTAACTGCCTCGTGAGACAGATTGATTTGTGTCGTAGCCGCGGGGTCTAATGGAACATATGTTCGAACGAAAGTGAGGTGTGGGTATGGGATGGAACGACGGTCCGCCGACGTGGTCGGAAATGGAACGGGTGTTGTCCGGCCGTCCCTCGCATCCGAAGGTCGTGGACATCGTCGGGGACGGTGGTGACAGTCCGGCGTGGTCGCGCAAGCGGGCGGTCTACGAGAAGACGATATCGAGACCTGCGACGACCACGGCGTACGCGGAGCTACATGCACATTCGGCTTTCAGCTTTCTTGACGGTGCCAGCCAACCGGAGGAGATGGTCGAAGAAGCAGTACGGCTCGGGCTCGAAGCCGTCGCCATCACCGACCACGATGGCTTCTACGGTGTCGTGCGCTTCGCCGAGGCAGCAAAGGCGCTGGGGATCAAGACCATTTTCGGCGCCGAGTTGTCGTTGGACACGACGACGTCGAGGACAGGTGAGTTGGATCCGGAGGGTACTCATCTGCTGGTTCTCGCTCGTGGGCAAGAGGGGTACCGACGGTTGTCGCGTGAAATTGCCGCGGCTCACCTTGCCGGGGGAGTCAAAGGAAAGCCCCGTTACGATTTCGACGCCCTGTCCGAGGCTGCGGGTGGGCATTGGCAGATTCTCACCGGATGTCGAAAAGGGCATGTTCGACGGGCGTTGGACGACGGTGGCGTCGAGGCAGCAGGTGCGGCTCTGGCGGATCTGATCGAGAGATTCGGTGCCGACCGAGTGACCGTGGAACTGACTCATCACGGCGTACCGGAAGACGACGAGCGCAACGATGCGCTCGCCGAATTGGCACGGAGATTCGATCTTCCGATCGTTGCTACGACTGCGGCGCACTATGCGACTCCGCGGAGCGGGCGTTTGGCCATGGCGATGGCAGCGGTGCGTGCACGGAGCAGTCTGGACGACGCCGCGGGGTGGTTGGCTCCCACCGGAGGTACGTACCTGCGATCCGGCGCCGAGATGGCTCGGTTGTTCGAGCATCATCCCGGTGCGGTTCGTGGCGCCGTCGAACTGGGTCGAGAGTGTGCTTTCGATCTGCACCTGATCGCCCCACAGTTGCCGCCGTTCGACGTGCCTGCGGGCCACACCGAAGCCAGCTATCTGCGCGACCTCTCGCTAGACGGTGCTGCGCGCAGATACGGCACACCCAGTACGCACCCGGCCGCCTACGCGCAGATCGAATACGAACTCGACATCATCGAGCGATTGAACTTTCCTGGGTACTTCCTCGTCGTGCACGACATCGTGGACTTCTGTAAGACACACGACATTCTCTGTCAGGGAAGAGGTTCGGCAGCGAACTCGGCTGTCTGTTACGCCATCGGAATCACGAACGTCGATCCGGTGGCGAACAAACTTCTTTTCGAGCGTTTCCTTGCTCCGGAACGAGACGGTCCTCCGGATATCGATGTCGACATCGAGTCCGACCGGCGCGAGGAAGCCATTCAGCACGTATACGAGAAGTACGGGCGTGCTTACGCGGCGCAGGTGGCGAACGTGATCACGTACCGAGGTAAGTCCTCGGTACGTGACATGGCACGTGCTCTCGGGTTCTCGCAGGGGCAGCAGGATGCCTGGAGCAAACAGGTCACCCGGTGGTCGGGCGTCGGAGATCAGGCAGACAGTGGCATTCCGAAGTCTGTTCTCGAACTTGCCCAGCAGATCGAAGGCTTCCCCCGGCATCTGGGTATCCACTCGGGCGGAATGGTGATCTGCGATCGCCCTATTGCCGATGTCTGCCCTGTCGAATGGGCGACGATGGCTAATCGCAGTGTGTTGCAATGGGACAAAGATGATTGTGCTGCAGTAGGTTTGGTGAAATTCGACATGCTCGGTCTCGGTATGTTGTCGGCGTTGCACTACATGATCGATCTTCTCGTCGAGCACAAAGGGCAACGCATCGACCTCGCGGACATCGATTTGAGTGAGAAAGCCGTCTACGACATGCTGCAGCGGGCCGATTCGATCGGTGTGTTCCAAGTGGAGTCGCGGGCCCAGATGGCGACGTTGCCGCGGTTGAAGCCGAGTGAGTTCTACGACCTGGTCGTCGAGGTCGCACTCATCCGACCGGGTCCGATCCAGGGTGGATCCGTTCACCCGTACATCAAGCGCCGCAACGGAATCGAACCCGTCACATTCGATCACCCGTCGTTGAAGAAGGCTCTCGACCGCACACTCGGAGTGCCACTCTTTCAGGAACAATTGATGCAGATGGCCATCGATGTGGCTGGATTCAGCGCTGCCGACGCCGATCAACTTCGTCGTGCGATGGGGTCGAAGCGTTCGCCGGAGAAGATGAATCTGTTACGTGATCGCTTCTACGACGGAATGCGAGACTTGCACGGCATCACCGGTGACGCGGCCGATCGAATATACGAGAAGCTTTCTGCATTCGCCAATTTCGGTTTCCCCGAAAGCCATTCACAGAGCTTCGCCTCGCTGGTCTTCTATTCGTCGTGGTTCAAGCTTCATCATCCCGCCGCGTTCTGCGCAGGTCTGTTACGTGCGCAACCGATGGGTTTCTACTCCCCGCAGTCTCTGGTGGCGGACGCTCGACGGCATGGAGTGCGTGTGCACGGCCCGGACGTCAATGCCAGTTCCTGGTATGCAGATCTCACTGCCGAGGGTCTCGAGATTCGGATGGGACTCGCTGACGTGAAGTACATCGGGCAGGATCTTGCCGAACGCATCGTCGACGCACGCACAGCAGCCGGTCCGTTCGTATCGTTCCTCGATCTCACGGGACGAGTAGAGCTGTCTGCTACACAAGCCGAATCACTGGCTACCGCAGGCGCGTTGGGATGTTTCGGGATCACCCGTCGGGAAGCGCTCTGGGCGGCAGGCGCAGCAGCAAGGGAGAGGCCGCATCTGCTTCCCGGGCTCGGTGCATCCACTCGTGCGCCGGTATTGCCTGGGATGAGCGATCTCGATATGGCTTCGGCGGACGTCTGGGCCACTGGAGTCTCACCCGATGCGTACCCGACTCAGTTCTTTCGCGAACAGCTCGACGCACTGGGGGTAGTCCCGGCGAATCGACTACTGCTGGTTCCCGACGGGGACCGGGTCCTGGTCGGTGGTGCCGTGACGCATCGGCAGCGCCCGGCTACGGCTGCCGGGGTCACGTTCGTCAACCTCGAAGACGAAACGGGGATGGTCAACGTGGTGTGCTCGGTGGGGTTATGGGCCAAATACCGGAAGTTGGCGCTGACGGCTCCGGCATTGCTCATCCGCGGGAAGGTCCAGAACGCCGAAGGAGCTGCGACGGTGGTGGCCGATCATCTGCAGCTCATGGACCTACGGGTGATGTCGAAATCGCGGGACTTTCGTTAGAGGCCGGTCAGCGGACTGTCGAGGGTGCGTTCGATGCCACATTGCCTAGATTTGCCAAGGCTAACCTAATCGAATACTTTGCTCATGAAAGCAAAGGTTTTGTAAAGACAAATCGATGGAGTGACCAGTGAAGAACATCCGCAGATCGAGCGTTTTCGCCGCCGCCGCTGCCGCCGCATCCATGCTCGTCCTGGCCGGGTGCAGCACCGATACGGCCGACACCTCGGATTCCGCCGACACCGTCAGCATCGACACCGCGAACGGAGTGGTCGAAGTAGCGACCAATCCGCAGCGCGTCGTGGCACTGGACAACACCTCGTTCGAAACATTGAAAGCGTTCGGCATCGAACCAGTTGCACTTCCGAAGCAGATCATGCCGGACGTCGGATTCGAGGAGTGGATCGGTAACGACCTCATTCTCGACATCGGAACACACCGCGAACCCAACTTGGAGGTCGTCAGCGAGGCCGAGCCGGATCTGATCATCGGTGGCTACCGGTTCGAGGAATACACCGACGAACTGAGCCAGATCGCTCCCACTATCGATGTCTCGCCCACCGATGAAAACTACGTCGATTCGCTGAAGTCCCAGACCGTAGCTCTCGGAAAAGTATTCGGCAAGGAAGACGAAGCGGCTCGGATCATCGCCGATCTGGACGCTGCCAAGGACGAAGCTGCGGCCGAGACTCGGAGCGAAACAGTGTTCCTGGCCAACGTCAACGGTGGCAAGATCGACAACGGCGCACAGCGCATCGGCCGTTTGCTCGAACCACCGACCCTCACCGATGTGTTCGCAGGGGATGCCGGCGACATCCATGGCGATTCCGGGCTGGCGCCCGAAACGATTGCGCAGGCTAACCCCGACTGGGTCATCGTGATGGACCGCGACGCGGCCGCAGGCGAGCCTGGCGCGTCCCCGGCCAAGGCGGTATTCGACGCGCAGGAAGCATTCGCGAACACTACGTTCATGACCGAGGATCAGGTCGTTTACCTCGACCCATACTTCTACACCCGCGAAAGCATCCAGGCGTATTCCGAAGCGTTCCAATCAATTTCCGCAGCGTTCGCAAACGCGACGTAGGAAAGATCATTCGCCGCCGCATCCGATGCCGTCGGGTGCGGCAACGAAGGTCACCCACATGCACGAGGCCGCCGAATGAACAAGACACTCCTGCTCACCTCCATCGTGGTGATTGTCCTGATGTTGACCATCACCTCGTTGTTCGTGGGCGGATACGACATCACCGGCGAGACATTGATTCATGATTCCGAGGCCAGGAACATGTTCGTCATTTCTCGAGTGCCACGCACTCTCGCCCTGATCTTTGCCGCCATGGCGATGAGCATTTCGGGTGTCATCATGCAGATGATCACCCAGAACAAATTCGTGGAACCGACGACCGCAGGTACCGCGCAGTGGGCTGGGCTCGGCGTCTTGACCACGTTCATCCTGCTTCCGGAAGCTTCCCCGATGGTGAAGATGGTCGTCGCGACCGCGTTCGCACTGATCGGGACGCTTATATTCATCTTCGTTCTACGGCGGATGTCGGTGCGATCGTCTCTGGTCGTGCCGTTGGTCGGCATCATGCTCGGTGCCGTCGTCGGTGCGATCACCACGTTTCTAGCCGGAACGTTCGATCTGCTGCAGTCGATGTCGGCTTGGCGTTCCGGTGGATTCAGTAGTGTCGTGCGCGGATTCTACGAGCCATTGTGGGCGGTGCTGATCATCGCCGTTCTTGCATTCGTACTCGCCAACAGGTTCACCGTCGCCGGGCTCGGTAAAGATCTTGCGACCAACGTCGGGCTTCGATACGAACAAATCGTGTTCGTCGGCGTCGCGATGGTCGCCGTTGCAACAGGTGTGACGACAGTGGTCGTGGGATTCATCCCTTTTCTCGGACTGATCGTGCCCAACCTGGTGTCCATGATGCTGGGCGACGACGTCCACAAGAACCTTCCGTGGGTTGCTCTCGTGGGTGCTGGACTTCTGTTGGCTTGCGACTTGATCGGAAGGGTGGTCGTCGCGCCGATGGAAATCCCAGCCTCGGTCGTGCTGGGTGTCGTGGGTGCCGTCGTCTTTATTGCACTGATAGTGAGGCAGCGAAAATATGTCAGTGCTTGATTCTCCCAAGAAGCCACGCATCGTCGGTCCGGCGAACTACGGCAACGACCGCGCGCGGTTCACTCCTGCTATGCGTCTGATACTCGCGTCGGTGGTACTCGCGATCGCGACTGCGTGCTTTCTGTTCTTGTTCGTTCGTGGATCGTTTGCCTTCGCATTTCCCCGCAGGCTGAACATGGTTGCGGCGATGGCAGTCGCGGCATTCACACATGGCTTGGGAACCGTGGTGTTCCACACTGTCACCAACAATCGGATCCTCACTCCGTCGATCATCGGGTTCGACTCGCTGTACGTCCTCATGCAGACGCTGATGGTGTTCGTATTCGGCGGGACCGTCATCGCCAACACCGAGGGAATCCCGAAACTGTTGGCGCAGACAGTATTGATGGTGGCACTAGCGACGATCCTGTACCGGTGGATGTTCTCCGGAAAGTTGGGCAGCCTCTTCCTGATGCTGCTGGTCGGTGTCGTAATAGGTCTCGCGTTCGACAGTATTTCCACCTTCTTGCAGCGTCTACTGTCGCCGACCGAATACGACATGCTGTCGGTGAAACTGTTCGGTCGGCTCAGTGCAGTCAAAGGGGACTACCTACCGATCGCTTTCGGCGTCTGTATTTTCGCCGGAATCGTCCTGTGGAGACGTCGCCATCATCTCGATGCGCTCCTCCTCGGACGTGAGGCGGCAATGGGAATCGGAGTCTCGTACAAGCGCGAGTTGACGATCATGCTCATGTTGATCGCATTGTTGGTTGCGTTCTCCACCGCACTGGTGGGACCGATGACCTTCTTCGGGTTCATCGTCGCCACCCTCGCGTATCAGGTTGCCGGTAGCTACAAGCATATTTTTGTGCTGCCTATGGCGTTCCTATTGGGAATGCTGACTCTCGTAATCGGCCAGTTCGTCATGCAGCACATCTTCTATGCGGGCGGATTTCTCACCGTCATCATCGAGTTCGTCGGTGGCATCCTGTTCATCGGCATGATTCTTCGTAAGGGCACGCTGTGATCGATTTTCGTGGGGTATCGAAGTCCTATCAGGACGACACCGTGCTGGGCCCGGTCACGGGCACTATCGCCGACGGAGGAATCACCTCGCTCGTCGGGCCGAACGGTGCTGGAAAATCGACCTTGCTCACTGTCATCGGACGGTTGCTCGATCCAACGACGGGAACGGTTACTGTCGGTGACCTGGACATCAGATCCACTAAATCCGCGGAACTGGCCAGGCACCTGTCGATTCTCCGGCAGGAGAACCACATCACCGCTCGGCTCACGGTGCGTGAACTAGTCGGTTTCGGGCGATTCCCTCATTCGAAAGGCCGACTAGGCCCGCACGATATCGAGCACGTGGAAAAGGCTCTCGAGTTCCTCAACCTGGATTCGATGGCGGAGAGATTTCTCGATCAACTGTCCGGTGGACAGCGTCAGCGGGCTTTCGTCGCCATGGTTCTGGCCCAGGACACCAAATATGTGTTGCTCGACGAACCCCTCAACAATCTCGACATGAAGCACTCTGTCCTGATGATGAAGCAACTTCGCAGAGCCGCAGACGAACTCGGTAAGACGATCGTGCTCATCGTGCACGACATCAACTTCGCGGCCGCCTACTCCGATCGCATCATCGCTTTACGAGATGGTGTGATCGTGACCAGTGGAACGGCACAGGAGATTATGCAGGACCACGTCCTCAGCGATGTCTTCGATACGCCTGTCCGAGTCCACGTCATCGAGGGGCAGCGCACCGCGGTGTACGTGCGCTGATCAGGCAGGCACAATCGAGATGTGAAACTGCTTCTGCTCGCGGACACTCATGTCCCCACTCGGGCTCGGATGTTGCCTGGGCAAGTGTGGACCGCCATCGACGATGCCGATGTGGTGATTCATGCCGGCGACTTTGTAGATGTGACCGTGTTCGAGGAGATTTCTGCCAGGTCGAAGACGCTGATCTCGTGCTGGGGCAACAACGATGGTGAAGACCTCCGTGCCCGGATGCCCGAATGCGCACGAGTCACGTTGGACGGAGTTCGGATTGCCGTCGTTCACGAGACGGGCAGCGCGGCCGGACGCGAACAGCGGATGGCAGCGAAGTACCCGAGCACCGATGTTCTGGTATTCGGACACAGTCATATTCCGTGGGACACCGTGACGGATACCGGCGTACGGCTGCTCAACCCGGGCTCGCCGACCGACAGGCGCAGGCAGCCGTTCTGCACCTACATGACAACCGAGATCAGCGGCGGGCTTCTGCACGACGTCGAACTGCATCGGCTCGAGCCACGCCTTCGGTCACGCGCTAGCTGACTCGGGGACGTCTCGCGCCTGATCCACCAGGTCGTGCACCAATCGAATGATGACGTCCATGTCCGACATGACTCCGGTACGCAACTCATCCTGCTCGGCAGGGGACAGGGCGGGTCCATCGTGTCCGTCGAGGGCCATCAGGACATCGATCTTTCCCCGAAGCGTATGCAGGGGGCCCATCAGTTCCTCTGCCGCGTCGGTGATCAGACGGTTTTGACGCGCGCCGGATTGGGCAAGGGCAGCAAGCATGTCGTTGAAGCTCGTCGCCAGTGATGCAAGCTCGTCGTCGCCGGTAACGGCGATCGGTTGCAAATCGCCGGTGCGGGCTACCCGTTCGGTGGCGTTGCGCAAGCGTTTGACCGGACGCAGTCCGGTCCGAGCTACTGCTGTTCCGGCGATCCCTGCCAAGACGATGAGAAGGGTCCCGATCGCGACAAGCGCAAGCGTCAACTTGCCGAGTAACGGCGCGTTGGACTGTAACGACTCTGCCACCATGACCGTTTCGCCCGATACGGTCCGTTTGGCCGACAGCATGTACCCGCGCACCTCGCGGAGCGATTGATCGGTCGAGCCGGTTGCGACCGACTGTTCGGCGGCATCGAGAGTGCCGTCGGTATTGGTGAACGGCCGCGATTCTGCGGTGAAGGTCACGAGTTCGCCGTCCGAGGTCACCAACGCAACTTTGATCGCGGGCCCGTCGGTCGTGCCGACTCCGAACCCGAAGAAGGTCGAGGGAACTCCGGACGTGGCACTTGCGATGAGCGCGTCGGCATTTCGAGACACTCGATCGGCTACCTGGGAGCGCAATGCTTGTTCGGTGACCAGGTAGATGGCCAGCGCACTCACGGCAACCGCGAGTGCGGCCAGACTGATGATGAGAACTCGGATCCGGCTGTGGAGCGAGAAGTTCAATTGCCGACCCCGAGGTGCCATCGCCGAACAGACGATGCCGTAGGCAGTGAACGCGACATCGCTGAAGTATTACCTCCAGTGCTGAGAACTGTCTGAGAGTAACTCGCCGCGGAGATCAGTCCCCAGAATGCTCGTCTTCGCCCGTTGCGATAGGTGCGCGGCGGGCCTTTTCGAGGACCTCGGTGGTCTGTCCGCCGTGGCTGCCCGGGCCGACATGAGCCTCGGCACGCATTCGCTCCACCATGTGTGGGTAGTGGAGTTCGAACGCTGGACGCTCGGATCGTATACGCGGCAGTTCCGTGAAGTTGTGCCGCGGCGGTGGGCACGATGTCGCCCACTCCAGCGAGTTTCCGTAACCCCACGGGTCGTCCACAGTGACCACTTCGCCGTAACGATAGGACTTGAAGACGTTCCACACGAACGGCAATGTCGAAGCGCCGAGAACGAACGCGCTGATCGTGGAGATGATGTTGAGTGTGGTGAATCCATCGGAAGAGAGATAGTCGGCGTAACGACGCGGCATGCCCTCGGCGCCGAGCCAGTGCTGGACCAGGAAGGTGCCGTGGAAGCCGAGGAATGTCAGCCAGAAGTGCCACTTGCCCAATCTCTCGTCCATCATCCGACCTGTCATCTTCGGGAACCAGAAGTAGATGCCCGAGAACGTTGCGAACACCACCGTGCCGAAGACCACGTAGTGGAAGTGCGCCACCAGAAAATAGGTGTCGGTGACGTGGAAGTCGATCGGCGGGCTGGCGAGCAGGACACCGGAGAGGCCGCCGAAGAGGAAGGTGATCAAGAAGCCGAACGCGAACAGCATCGGCGTCTCCAATGTCACCTGACCTCGCCACAAAGTGCCGATCCAGTTGAAGATCTTCACACCGGTCGGTATCGCGATCAAGAACGTCATGAACGAGAAGAACGGCAACAGCACCGCACCCGTGGCGTACATGTGGTGGGCCCACACCGCCACCGAGAGTGCACCGATGGCGATCGTTGCGTAGATCAAGGTGGTGTATCCGAACATCGGCTTACGCGCAAAAACCGGAATTACCTCGGAAATGATGCCGAAGAACGGCAACGCGATGATGTACACCTCGGGGTGGCCGAAGAACCAGAACAAGTGCTGCCACAACAACACTCCACCGGTCGCCGGGTCGAACAGATGCGCACCGAGATGTCGATCGGCCGCTACCCCCAACAGAGCCGCCGTCAACAACGGGAAAACAAGAAGAATGAGAATGCTGGTGACCAGGATGTTCCACGTGAAAATGGGCATCCGGAACATCGTCATACCCGGCGCTCGCAAGCAGATGACCGTCGTGATCATGTTGACGGCACCCAAGATGGTGCCCAGACCAGCCACGGCGAGACCGAATATCCACAGATCTGCACCGACACCCGGCGAATACACTGCGCTCGAAAGCGGGGTGTAGGCGGTCCAACCGAAATCAGCTGCACCACCGGGGGTGATGAAACCGGATGTAGCGATTATCGCGCCGAACAGGTAGAGCCAATACGAGAAAGCGTTCAACCGCGGGAACGCCACGTCCGGCGCACCGATCTGCAGCGGCAGGATGTAGTTGGCGAAACCGAACACGATCGGCGTCGCATACAGCAACAGCATGATCGTGCCGTGCATGGTGAACAGCTGGTTGTACTGCTCCGTCGAGAGGAATTGCAAGCCCGGCACCGCGAGCTCGGCACGAATGAGCAACGCCATCAAGCCGCCGATGAGGAAGAACGAGATGGAAGTCGCGATATACATGATCCCCAACACCTTGGGGTCTGTCGTCGTCACCGCCTTGTGAATGAATGAACCTTTCGGTCCCATCCGCGGCGGGAAAGGCCTCACCGCCTCCACAGTGCCAGTGGGCTTGGGCTCAACAGCGGTCACTGATCCTCCTGACGATGGAAGTGACCATAATCATAAACCGCTGGAGGGGGAGTTACTACCTTTTGTCGTAGATCAGGTCCGGCCCGAGCGCGCCGCGTGCGGGTGCACGAGGCGCGCCAAGGGTCAACTTCCGAGGATGCAGAACTGTCCGGAAGCGAGGTTCAACGCGAGAGACAGTGGCCCGACGCAGTCGACGCCGGCAGCTTCGGCGGTTGCACCGGAACCCCAACCGGCGATCGCGATGGTGGTCGAACCTGCGTCCGCCCAGGAATGTGCGATGCCGCCGCCGATTGCGCCCGCGTAGGACGTGCCGCCCGCGCGTGACGCGCCGAGGGCCGTTCCGAATCCGGTTGCGTAGGTGTTCGAGGTGCCGCCGGTTTCGGCGACACTGACGGCCGTTCCACTATCTGCTGCCGTAGCGGTCGAACGCGATCCTTCTGCGGCCGTTGCCCCGCAGCTCGCGGTTCCGTCGACGAGAATTTGATTGGCCGACGGTGGAGATACGCACGTCACCGGAGCTGCATTTGCGACGCCGGCTCCGGCGAATCCGGCAGCAACGAAGCCGCTGGAAACGGCGAAAACTGCTGCGGTGCGGGACAATCGACTAGCCGACCGTGAAAGGCCCTGTGATGTCGAGGTGAACGATGCTGAGCGGACGAGCGAAGAAAAAGCGGAGAACAACAGGGGCTCCTTCAAGGAAACGAAATGGGTCGGTGCGGCACACCGTACCCCGGTTCTGCGCTGCGGTCATCAGTGAATTATCCCTACTCCGTGTAACGATTCGGCACGACTTCGCGGGCCTCGTTCGCTGTCGATGAGTTGCCATACGATCCTTCGACGAAGGGCACTCTGTTCGTCGCATCGGTCGGGTCGTTCGTTCTCCTCGCCGGGAGCAGCGGGAGCAGCGGGAGCAGCGGGGAAGGGCAGGGGTCCGGAGCAGATGGATCGTAAAAAGGTTGTGGCAGGACAGGTTTACATCACCTGGACGGCTCGCTGCTTCGGTCGATCGCCTGAAGGCCTTGATCGTGGGAGCGGTCACTACCGCGGATCTGCTCGAGGCGGAATCTGCTGTGTCGAGTAGGCGGGGAAAGCTGGACAGTCTGGACCTCGTAGAGGAGCTGCGTCGCGGACCAGGTGGATCCATCCACGGTCACGGTCCCATTCGGCACCGAGAACCTCACGCCGTCACCGGGGCCGGACAACTTCTGGGACGGAATCGTCGCCGGATGGAATTCGCTTGTCGACACAGCGAGAGACGCGCTCGTGGCCCTCGGGCGGGCTGTTGACGTGGCTGGGAACTCTCACAGTGGGTGCTCCGGTCGTCTACGTCATCGTCAGGATCGTCCGCCGCGGCACCACCGAGAGGGTCGAACCAGAGGTTCAAGTCAGGGGCGGATGTCGAAGACGCAGAACCGACGTGACCGTCACACGCTCCCAGCAAATCCGTGTTGGCGCCATGCCTCGTACATGACGACGGCGGCCGCGTTGGCTAGGTTGAGCGATCGTCGACCCTCGATCATCGGAATACGCAGATGCTCGGTGACCAGCGGATCGCCGAGCACTTCCTCGGGGAGACCGGTCGGTTCGGGACCGAACAGCATTACATCACCCGGTAGATACGACACGTCCGCGTGAAACTTGCTCGCATGCGCGGTGTAGGCGAACACCCGTTCCGGCGCCAGTGCCTCCCAGGCGGCAGTCAGGTTCTCGTGGACGGTCACCGAGGCCAGATCGTGGTAGTCCAGGCCTGCTCGTTTGAGTTTGGGCTCGGACATGTCGAAGCCCAGCGGACCGACCAGGTGTAGTTCACATCCGGTGCCGGCGACGAGTCGGATCGCGTTTCCGGTGTTCTGAGGAATACGTGGCTGAAAGAACATGAGGCGAAACACCCGGCTCACTCTGCCATCAGCGCTACCGGGAACAATGGCGGAGGTGCACGAGAAACAGATTATCGGCGAGGACTACTCCGACGCGAGACTCGACCAACAGCAATGGGACGACCGTGAGTACGTGGCGTGCAACTTTCGAGACGCCGACCTCAGCGGCGTGAAGACTACCGCGGTGGTCTTCACGGAATGTGACTTCACCGGCACGGATCTGACCGAGTCGGTCCATGTCAACGCGGCTTTTCGCTCCTGCACCTTCGCGCGGACCAACCTGCAACACAGCGTCTTCCGTCATTCGACCATGATCGGCTCGACGTTCGTCGATTGTCGGATGCGCCCGTCGACTTTCGACGAGGTCGACTTCACGTTGGTAGGAATGGGGGGAGCCGACATGCGCGGGATGGACTTGACCAACTGCCGCATGGTCGAGGCGAACTTGGTGAACACCGACCTGCGCAAGGCGATATTGCGTTCGGTGGATCTCAGTGGCGCAAGAACCGTAGGCGCCAAGATGCAGGAGGCCGATCTTCGTGGTGCCCGGATCGACGCACACCTCTGGATGTCTGCGACGGTGACCGGTGCCCGGATCGAGCTGACACAGGCGGTCGCATACGCCCAGGCGCACGGGCTTTCGGTCGAGGGCTGACTACTTGCGGACCGGCGTCCGCTCCACCTGCCGGCACCTGGAACAATAGCTATCGTGACTGCGACGATTCTGGACGGCAAAGCAACCCGAGACGAGATCTTCGTCGATCTCACTCAGCGAGTGACAAAGCTACGAGAACACGGGATCGTTCCCGGGCTCGGCACGGTGCTGGTGGGCGATGATCCCGGCTCGGCGGCGTACGTTCGCGGCAAGCACAATGACTGCGCCAAGGTCGGTATCACCTCGATTCGGCGTGATCTGCCTGCCGACATCTCGCAGGCGGAGCTCGACGCCGTGATCGACGAGCTCAATGCCAATCCCGAGTGCACCGGTTACATCGTGCAGCTTCCACTTCCGAAGCATCTGGACGAGAACGCTGCACTCGAACGAATCGATCCATCCAAGGATGCCGATGGACTGCACCCGATCAATCTCGGCCGACTCGTCCTCGGTAAGCAAGCGGCGTTGCCTTGTACCCCACGTGGGATCGTCCACCTCCTCCGTCGCTACGACGTAGCGCTCGACGGGGCCCATGCTGTCGTCATCGGTCGAGGGGTGACAGTTGGCCGTCCTATCGGTCTGCTGCTCACTCGCAAGAGCGAGAACTCCACCGTTACCCTGTGCCACACCGGGACCAAAGACCTGGCCGCGGAGGTTCGCCGCGCCGACATCGTCATTGCTGCTGCGGGTGTCCCCGGAATCGTCACCGCGGACATGATCAAGCCCGGTGCCGCAGTGCTCGACGTCGGGGTTACTCGAACGGATGACGGACTGCGCGGGGACGTTGCGCCCGAGGTGGCCGAAGTCGCCGGTTTTCTCTCACCCAACCCGGGTGGAGTCGGGCCGTTGACGAGAGCGTTCCTACTCTCGAACGTGGTCGAGCGAGCCGAGCAGGCTCTCGCAACCACCCCAGAAGCGGTCTGACCTTCGATGTGGTCCCAGATTCGCAAGAACCTGCCGCTCGTCATCGTGCTCGTGATCATTGCGGCGGCGCTCGTACTCGTTCTTGCGGATCGGTGGCGCCGCGGCGCCTTCGTATTCGGCGTGGCGACAATAGTGGCCGCAGGCTTCCGGTTGTGCATGCCGGAGAAGAACGTCGGCCTACTGCAGGTCCGAAGCAGAACCTTCGACGTCTCGGCTATGGCCCTGGTCGGGGGAGCTATCGTGTTGCTGTCGGCGTCGATCGATCCGCTCGGCACCGACTGAGTATTCGTCCGGTCGAATACTCAGCTGGTGCGACCCTTCGAGACGCGCGCATGCTTCATCGTCTCGCCGAGTAGTGCGGATACAGCGCTGGCTTCGGTCAGAAATCCGTCGTGGCCATCACGTGACTGAATGACCTCGAGACCGCGGCATTCCGGTAGGCCGCGGGCGAGTTCCTTCTGTAACCGCAAGGGATAGAGCCGATCGGAGTCGACGCCGCCGACGATCGTCGGGACGGTAGCCATGGCCAAGGCAGCGTCGAATCCACCTCGCCCACGTCCGATGTCGTGCCTGTTCATGGCTTCGGTCAACAATACGTAGGTGCTCGCGTCGAAACGGTCGACCAGCTTGCTCGCCTGATGCTGTAGGTAACTCTCTACCGAGTACCGTCCGCCCTGCCATGGATCTTCTTCGCCTTGGCCGGAGTTGGCGAACCTGAGGTCGAGCTCGCTCTCGGTTCGGTACGTCAGGTGTGCGATTCGGCGCGCTATGCCCAGTCCGACCCGTGGGGCCCGGCCGGTTCCGTGATAGTTGCCGCCCTGCCAGTCGGGATCGGCCTTGATCGCCTCGATCTGAGTTGTCTGCGTACCGATTTGGTCGGCAGTTGCACGACCTCCGACCGCAAGCACCAGAGCTGACGCGACGCGGTCCGGGTATCCGACTATCCATTCGAGAGTGCGCATGCCTCCCATGGAGCCGCCGACCACGGCCGCACATCTTTCGATGCCGAGTACATCGGCGAGTGCTATCTCGGCGGACACCTGATCGCGGATCGAGATCTCCGGAAAGGTACTACCGTATGGGACTCCGCTCGGGTTCAGTGACGACGGTCCTGTCGTTCCACCGCAACCACCGAGCACGTTGGAGGCGATGACACACCATTCGTCCGTGTCGATCGGAGCGCCGGGCCCGACCATCCCGTTCCACCACCCGGGCAAGGCATGAGCGCCTCCGGCAGGTCCGGACACATGTGAGTCCCCGGTCAACGCATGCTCGACGAGCACCACGTTGTCGCGGTTCGGGGACAGCTCACCCCAACGTTGAACGGCGATGGTCACCTGCGGCAGGGACGCACCGTTCTCGAGGTCCAGCCGACCGATGTCGATACTGCCGAGCCGTCCGTCCGGCGCAGGAAACCCTGCGGCCGAACGGACGTCGTGCACTGAGCTGATGGTCAAGACGCCGCCGCAGCGAATCCGCGCGCGAGATCAGCGACGATGTCGTCGATCCCTTCGATGCCCACCGCGAGGCGCACGAGTCCTGGAGTGACACCCGCCGCGGTCTGCTCCTCGGGTGACAGCTGTGAGTGAGTTGTCGATGCGGGATGAATTACGAGTGAGCGCACATCACCGATGTTAGCTACATGGCTGTGCAGGCTCAGTGCGTCGACGAACTTCTTGCCCGCGTCGATGCCGCCCTTCAGTTCGAAAGCGACGATGGCACCCTGCCCCTTCGGTGCCAATTCCTGGCCACGTTCGAACCACGGGGAGGACTTCAGACCTGCGTAATTGACGCTGACGACCTCGCTGCGAGCCTCGACGAAGGCTGCTACCTTCTGCGCGTTCTCGACGTGGCGTTCCATCCGAAGGCTCAGCGTCTCGAGTCCCTGGCTGATCAAGAATGCGTTGAACGGTGCGACTGCGGCCCCGATGTCGCGAAGCAGTTGGACCCGAGCCTTGAGGGCAAAGGCCGGTGCACCGAGGTCCGCGAACACCACGCCGTGATAGCTCGGGTCAGGAGTGGTGAAGTTGGCGTGGCGCCCTTGGGTCCAGTCGAAAGTGCCACCGTCGACGATGACGCCTGCGATTGCTGTGCCGTGGCCACCGAGGTACTTGGTGGCCGAATGGACGACGATGTCGGCGCCGTGCTTCAGCGGCTGGATGAGATACGGCGTCGCGACGGTGTTGTCGACGATGAGCGGAAGGCCGTTCTCGTGCGCGATCTTCGACACTCCGGGAATGTCGAAGATGTCGTTCTTCGGGTTCGAGATCGTTTCGCCGTAGAACGCCTTCGTCTTCGGTGTGATCGCGGATCGCCACTGTTCGAGGTCGTCCGGGTCGGAGACGAAGCTGACGGTGATACCCAGTTTCCGCAACGTGTAGTGGAAGAGGTTGTACGTGCCGCCGTACAAGCGCGGGCTCGAGACTATGTGATCGCCTGCTTCGGCGATGTTCAGAATTGCAAGAGTCTCGGCGGCTTGTCCGGAGGCCAAGAGCAGCGCCGCGACGCCATCCTCCAGCGCTGCGATGCGCTGCTCCACGGCATCCTGCGTGGGGTTCATGATGCGGGTGTAGATGTTGCCGGGCTCGGTCAGTCCGAAGAGCGCGGCAGCGTGGTCGGTGCTGTCGAAGGTGTACGACGTCGTCTGGTAGATCGGTAGCGCGCGTGCGCGTGTGACGCCGTCAGCGTTCTGGCCTACGTGAATCTGCTTGGTTTCGAAGCTCCACGACGCGGCGGGATCTTCGATGGGTGAGCCGGCGGCATCTACGACGTCGGGTGTGTTCTCGCTCATGGTGGTTGACTACTCCGTTTTCGATTCAAGAGTGCGATTCGGCTGGGGCTCGGCGTAGCGAGCCGGGCGGGGCGTATCGAAGCGACAACACATCGTGAACCTCCTAGGGGCTAGCAACCGAGCATGGTTGTGCTCGGTTGTTGGGTTCGCCCCTGGCGAACCCGCGCTTGTTCTCCGACTGCGCGAACGCAGTCGACTAACCAGGTCTTCTCACCCGGGGCACCCCACCGCGGTTGGAGGGTTGCCGGCCAGCAAGCCGGGGCTTTGACGCTGGCACTCATGACCTTCGCAGAATCCTAGCGTGTCCTCCGACACGTCGAATAGCGACACCGTCGTGAGTGTCGATCGGGCTGCAACCAGGGCACACAGTGGTTGGCGGTCGGAGCCACCACGAAAGGGCCACCGACCATGCCTGAGTGGCCAAGCAGTACGCTTGTCTTGTTTCCTCGCACGCTCACGCACTGCGCGCGCGGCCTATACGTTCGAAGTCGAGTACACGCAGTCGGCCCAGCAGTGGAGAGGCGTAACACGGGTGGTACCGCCGATCGACCCACAACGGTTCTGCGGCAACACCGGCAGTTGAGGAAGACCACAACGGCATACTTCCCAGGAGGACGCGAACCCCACATGTCCAAGATCAAGGTCGAAGGCAAGGTCGTCGAACTCGACGGCGATGAGATGACACGCATCATCTGGCAGTTCATCAAGGACAAGCTCATCCATCCGTACCTCGATGTCGATCTCGAGTACTACGACTTGGGAATCGAATCCCGGGACAAGACGGATGACCAGGTCACCGTCGATGCCGCGAACGCAATCAAGAAGCACGGCGTCGGCGTCAAATGCGCGACGATCACTCCGGACGAGGCTCGCGTCGAGGAATTCGGCCTGAAGAAGATGTGGCGTTCGCCGAACGGGACCATTCGCAATATTCTCGGAGGCACCATCTTCCGGGCACCGATCATCATCTCCAACGTTCCGCGACTGGTTCCGGGCTGGACCAAGCCGATCATCATCGGCCGTCACGCCTTCGGTGATCAGTACCGCGCCATCGACTTCAAGGTCCCGGGACCTGGCACCGTGACCATCACCTACATGCCCGAGGACGGCAGTGAGCCGATCCAGCACGAGCTGGTCAGGTTCACCGAGGAGAGCCTCGGCGGCGTCGTGCAAGGTCAGTACAACTTCAATCAGTCGATCATCGATTTCGCCCGTGCGTCGCTGAATTACGGTTTGCAGCAGAATTACCCGGTGTACTTGTCGACCAAGAACACGATCCTCAAGGCCTACGACGGCCAATTCAAAGACACCTTCCAGGACATCTACGAAAAGGAATTCAAGGCGGAGTTCGACGCCGCCGGACTGACGTACGAGCATCGCCTCATCGACGACATGGTCGCGTCGTCCATGAAATGGGAGGGCGGATACGTATGGGCCTGCAAGAATTACGACGGCGACGTCCAGTCGGACACCGTTGCGCAGGGCTTCGGTTCGCTCGGGCTCATGACGTCGGTTCTGCTCACGCCGGACGGTAGAACCTGCGAAGCGGAGGCTGCACACGGCACGGTGACTCGCCATTTCCGTCAGCACCAACAAGGCAAGCCGACCTCGACCAACCCGATTGCATCCATCTTCGCGTGGACCCGAGGTCTCGAGCACCGAGGCAAGCTCGACAGCACTTCCGAGGTCATCGGCTTCGCTCAGGCCTTGGAGGACATTGTCATCAGGACCGTCGAAGGTGGCCAGATGACCAAGGATCTTGCCGCGCTCGTCGGAGGAGATCAGGGCTATCTCTCCACCGAGGAGTTTCTCGGCGCACTCGACGAAAACCTGCAGAGGGCGCTGAAATAGTTCGGTGAAACGGCTGAGCACCTGCTCGGGTGAGGACAATCACCGCGCATGGACTCGTAAATCGGGTGTACGCGGGATGAGAATCGAAGAAGGGGACGTTCCCTACCAGGGTCGTCCCTTTCTTCATGTTCGACAGTGATCGTCCCCCGTCTCGATGAAAAGGTTGTTGTGCTGTGAGTGTCACCGATTCGGCGTTCGCCAAAAATGTGGCCGCTGTGCGCGGGCGGGTGTCGAACGGTCCGAGTGACGATCGCAGAACATTGTCCACTCGTCGGCGGCTCGCGATGCTCGCCCTGTCCATCGGCGGCTTCGGCATCGGTACCACCGAGTTCGTGTCCATGGGTTTGTTGCCCGAAATGGCGACGACCATGAACGTCTCCGAGCCGAGCGCCGGACATCTCATCTCGGCCTACGCGCTCGGAGTGGTCATCGGCGCTCCCGTCATCGCAATACTGGCAGCACGGGTACCTCGCCGGGTGTTGCTGCTCGCTTTGATGGTCGCATTCACCCTCGGCAATCTCGGAACGGTCTTTGCGCCGAGTTTCCACGAGTTGATGGCGTCGCGTTTCGTTGCAGGCATACCGCACGGCGCTTACTTCGGTGTCGCGGCGTTGGTCGCCGCGCACTTGGCGGAGCCGGGGAAGCGTGCCAAAGCGGTCGCCATGGTCATGATGGGGCTGTCGATCGCCAACGTCGTCGGGGTGCCGGTGGCCACGTGGGTGGGTCAGTCCTTCGGATGGCGCAGTGCCTTCGGCATCGTGACGGTCATCGGTGCCTTGACCGTTGCCGCGATCGTTGCGTGGATGCCTCGCCTGGATGGAATGCCCACCACGCGGGCGATAACCGAGCTCGGTGCCTTGGGACGTCCGCAAGTGTGGATGACGCTGATCATCGCCGTCGTCGGTTTCGGCGGAATGTTCGCCGTGTACACCTACATCGCAACTACTCTCACCGACGTCTCGGGCCTGTCGAAGGCTTTCGTACCTGTTGCGCTGATGATCTACGGGCTGGGTATGGTCGCCGGCAACTATGCGGGTGGCCAGATTGCGGACCGAATGCTGATTCGGGGGATGTACATCTCGATGACCGCAATCGCCCTCAGTTTGTTCGGTTTCGCGTTCGCGGCACAGAACCCGTATACGGCCTTGCTGTTCGTGTTTCTGATCGGCGCATCCGGTTCGTCGATGGTGCCCGGTTTGCAGACCCGACTCATGGACGTCGCAGCCGATGCCCAGACTCTTGCCGCTTCGCTCAATCATGCCGCGTTCAACCTTGCCAACGCGATCGGAGCAGCCGTCGGTGGTGCAGTGATTGCTGCCGGCTTCGGATACACCGCTCCTGCGGCTGTCGGCGGTGTGTTGGCGCTCGGTGGCATGGTCGTGCTGACTGCTGCGGTCATGATGCAGAAGAAGTCCGACGCGAAAGCCGCGCTCTAGCCGCAACCCACCAGATGGGTTGTGATTGCGCGGAGCGATCTTCACCGAACCTCCACATTTCCCGTCGTTCCCCTCCATAGCCGACCTCTAGGGTCAGGGGCATGAACCGCACAGTCCTGGTCGTCGATGACGAACCGACTATCTCCGACGCTCTTGCCGCGCGCCTGCGTGGTGAGGGCTTCGACGTCGTGACGGCTGCTGACGGTCCCACCGCAGTAGAGGTGTGCGCGAGAACTCGGCCCGATGTGGTGGTGCTCGATGTGATGCTTCCAGGCTTCGACGGGCTCGAGGTGTGTCGGCGAATTCAAGCACAGCGTTCGGTGCCGGTCCTGATGCTCACCGCGAAGTCCGACGAGACCGACATGTTGGTCGGCTTGGGTGTCGGTGCGGACGACTACTTGTCGAAGCCCTTCAGCATGCGCGAGCTGGTTGCCCGCGTTCACGCGCTCGTCCGGCGCTCGGAGCGCGTGATGGTCGATGGATCCGCTCCCACGCATATCGGTTCCATTCGGATCGATCACGATGCACGCCGAGTATCGGGCGCCGACGGTGAAATTCATCTGACACGAACCGAATTCGACATTCTGACGTACCTTGCCTCTCGCCCCCGGACCGCCGTCGGTCGTGACACGCTGCTGGCAGAGTTGTGGGGATGGGAGGACTCGGCGAGTAGCCGTACCGTCGACAGTCATGTGAAGGCCCTGCGACGCAAGCTCGGTGGAGCCCTCATCAGAACCGTGCACGGCGTCGGATACGCGTTGGAGGTGCCGCGATGACCTCCGTGGGCAACGCCTTGGTGTCGATGACACGTAGGTTGCCGCGCCCGCTCGATCCGCTTGGTTCGTTCAAGTTGAAGGTGTCCTTGATCGTGGGTTTGGTGCTGGCGGCGGCCAGCATCACGTTCTGGTTCGGGGCCGGGTGGCAGTTTCGTTATGCGTTGCTGGCAGCACTTGTCATCTCGTTGGTGGCGACGCAGGTTGTGGCACATGGGATGACCTCGCCGTTGCGAGATATGACCGTGGCTGCGGGGGCGATGGCGCGAGGAGACTATTCGAGACGGGTACGCGCTACCTCACGGGACGAGATCGGGCAGCTCGCTACAGCCTTCAACACGATGTCGACAGATCTCGAAGCAGCCGAGAAGTATCGGCGAGAGCTGATCGGGAACGTCTCGCACGAGCTGAAAACCCCTATCGCAGCGTTGCGAGCGGTACTGGAAAACCTCGTCGATGGGGTCAGTGAACCCGATCCGGCAACCCTGTCCGTTGCACTGCGACAGACGGAGAAGCTCGGTGACCTCGTGACCGAGCTACTCGACCTGTCACGGTTGGAAGCAGGCGTACTCACCCTCCACGAGGAACTCTTCGGCGTGTACGACTTCCTGTCGGACACGACGAAGGGGCAGCCCCGCGTGCACATCGACGTGGTGCCGCCGACTCTGTCGATCGTTGCCGACAAAGCTCGACTGACCCAGGTCGTGAACAACCTGGTGGACAATGCCGTTCGGCACGCGTCGTCGGGAGCGGACGTTGCCCTCTCGGTTCGGCAGGTCGGTGGCAATCTTCTGTTCGACGTGGTCGACGACGGCCCGGGTATCGCACCCGAAGAACGATCGAGGGTGTTCGACCGGTTCACTCGCGGTGGTTCCACCGATGGCGGCACCGGGCTGGGTCTGACGATCGCCCGCTGGGCGACCGAATTACACGGCGGCACAATCGAAGTGCTCGATCGTAGCCCTGGATGCCATATCCGGGTATCCATTCCTTGTAACTGAAACGGACATCAACTCACCACCACCGCGGCTTACCCGTGCTGCGGAGATCTGTCATGCCTGCTATAGAAAGAGGTCTTCTCGTGATCATCGTAGACAAACCCGAAGATGTTGTGACAAAGCAGAACTGGTCCCTGTGGCCGGGCCGAGTCTGGCCGGCACGACGTTACGCGGCAGCCCCGCGCAGTGTCTTGATCGGCGCGCTGGTCGTCGGGTGCATCGGTGCGGTCGTTCTCGGTGATCGCGGGATCGGCTACCCCATCACTGCCGTAGCAATCATCTTTGCGGCACTACGTGCATCGAAGGGTGCACCGACCCGGTGGCAGCTGGTCGGTGCTGTGGGAGTCGTTGCCCTGAGTTCGATCGCCGCTTTCCGTGCTGCGGAGTGGCTAGTGACGCTCGCCGTCGTAATGGCCGTGCTCGTCGCTGGGGTCGTACTATCCCGCTCGTGGACGTGGACAGGCGTCGCTCTCGGTGCACTGATTCCCTTGCTGGTGCCTGCCCGAGTGCTGCGTTGGTGCACCCGCGGATCGCGAAGGATCGACATGAGAGGACTTGCACCTGGTCGAGTGTTTCGCGTCGCAGCTACGACGGCCGTCCTGTTCCTCGTCTTCGCAGGTCTTTTCGCCGGAGCCGACCCGCAGTTCGCCGACGTCCTGTCCAGCGCGACGCCGACAGTGCGACTCGACAGCGGGTTCACCCGGATTCTCCTCTTCGCACTGGTTGCCGCGGGGACACTTGCGGTGTCGTACGTCGTAGCCAATCCGCCCCGCTTCGATGCTCTGGCTCGGCCGAGTGCGGGATCACTCCGGCTGTGGGAGTGGACTGTCCCGCTGGGATCGTTGGTCGTTCTGTTCACGATGTTCGTCTTCGTTCAGCTTCGAACCCTGTTCGGTGGGCAAGCGCACGTCAGGACCACAGACGGATTGACGAACGCCGAATATGCGCGCCAGGGGTTCTGGCAGCTTCTCGCGGTGACGGTACTGACTTTGCTGGTGCTTGCGGTCACGATCCGAAAGGCGTCCCGCGTGTCCGGATCCGACCGCCTCGCACTGCGTCTGCTGCTCGGCGTGCTCTGCGCACTGTCCTTGGTGATCGTCGGATCGGCACTTCATCGCATGTCTCTGTACGAACAGCAATACGGATACACGACACTGCGAGTGTTCGTCACCGCGGTGGAATTGTGGCTCGGATCGGTGTTCGTCCTCCTGATGGCCACCGGAGTTTCGATGTCCGGCCGATGGCTACCCCGCGCGGTTGTGGGAAGTGCAGTTCTGACCGTTCTTGCGTTGGCAGTGATCAACCCCGACGCATATATCGCCCGGCAGAACGTAGATCGCTTCGAGCAGACGGGGAAGATCGACACGGCATATCTTTCACGTCTGTCCGCTGACGCCACCGAAGAACTCGACCGACTCGACGAGCCGTACCGCAGTTGCGCGATCGGCAACGCGGTAGGAGCGCAGCGGAGTTGGAACGAATGGAATTTTGCCGACTCACAGGCCCGTCGAATTCAGATCGAACAACCGAACCGAGCATGTGCAGACCATGCGGTACGGTAAACCTGTTCACGGTAATCGAGGAAGGGGATAGCAATGAAGTTCGTCAATCTCGTTGCGACCTACCTCGTTCTACAGATGATTCTCGTCGCGGTCCAAGATTCTGCATTTACCGCGGCCTTCGGAATCATGCTCGCAGCGGTTGTCATCACCGTCGTGGTGATCTCGGGTCGGCACGGTCTCGTCCAATCGCTTATGCGGACCGATCATGGTCCAGGCAACCAGCAAAGTCGTCTTCGCGGATCTTTCCGCAGGCAGCATCGACCTGACGAAGCTGGTCGGCCGATGCCGCGCGCACCCGGTCTCGTGGTGGGGGCGCTCTAAGTAATCGAGTTCTCCCACTCTTTCGCGCTCTGCACCTGCGAGGAATTCCACGGGAGAATTGGACATGCTTCACATCAAAGACGCCACCAGGCGTTTCGGCTCGCTGACCGTATTCGACGGCATCAGTTTCAACGTCGACGAGGGCAGCGCCTGCGCCATCGTCGGGTCCAACGGTTCGGGTAAGACAACTCTTTTGCGATGTATTGCGGGAGCGGACCGACTCGACGAGGGAACGATCTCACTGTTCGACGACGTCGTCGACGAATCCTCGCCGGTTTTCCGAGCCCAGGTAGCGTCGGTTCTCGACGACCCGGGCACCTTCCCCCATCTGTCGGTCAGCGAACATCTGCAGTTGGTCGCGGCTGCCCACGGCGCTACCAATGCGTTCGAGGTTGCCACCGAGATCCTGGAGGCAGTGGGACTTCGTCGGGCCGGAGACCAACTGCCGAACACCCTGTCCAGCGGCCAGAAACGCCGCCTTGCATTGGGGTCGGCCTTCGTGAGGCCCCGCAGAATGCTCGTACTGGACGAGCCGGAACAGCGCCTCGACGCCGCCGGCAAGGAGTGGCTCGCATCCGTGCTCGTGCGGGAAAAACAAGCAGGATGCATCGTTGTGATGGCCTCGCACGACCACGGGCTCGTCGACGCCGTAGCCGATACGACTGTGGACGGTGACTCATGGCCACGATAGAGCTTGCGCGAACGCACCCGTCCGCGACGGCGATTCGCCGTCGCATTCGCAGGTGGCGCCGCGAGAAGCAGTCGGTGGAGCTCGGGGATCAACTGGCGGTGTGGGGTCTTCCGATCTTCGTCGGCACCGGCTTGATTTGGTGGCTTATCAGCCGCGAATCGGGGGCCCTGGCTGCCTTCGGCTTCATGCCGGGCGGGGCGGGGAAAATCGAGATCGAGTTCGGTTTAGGCATCACCGCGATCGCGTTTGCGGCGTTGATGAAGGCGGTGGCGACCCTCGGTCCCATCGCAATCGACCCCACGAACCGACACTGGCTGTTCTCCTCTCCGGTCTCTCGCAGAGCACTTTTGGCACCTCGATTCGCGGCGACGACTGCTGCCGGTGCGATCGCAGGGTTACTGCTCGTCCGTGTGTCGACCCTGGTCACCGCAATTTCGGTGCCGTGGTGGTGGTGCGGACTCGTCGGTGCCGCGCTGGGTGCCGGAGTAGTGGGGTTCGGGGTCGTTCGACAGCTGGACCGGCGCGCGGACTCTCTGTATCGTGCGGCTATCCTCATTGTTGTCGTGGTCGGAACAGTGTGCTGTGCATTGTCTTTCGTCTTGGTTCCAACGATTCCCTCCCTGGTGGTGCTCGTTTTCGCATCGAGTGCCGCTGTCGTTTCGGTGATCGGGGTGGCACTCGGTGCGCGCTGCCTTCACCGGTTGAATCTCGTCGCCCTCAGCACCGGATCGGACCTCGCCACCGCCCTGTCGGTGTCGATGATCATGATCGATACCTCGGTGCTGTCCGCGGTCGTGACATCCCGCAAGTGGCGCCTCATCGGTGCCGTGCGATCGCGGAGATTCCGCTGGGGCGGACTCAAAGCGCTGATCGAAGCAGACACCTGGCGTGTACGTCGGGATCACGGCTCGGTGCGGTTACTCGTCCTCCTGGGCGCTCTGCCATATGTGATCGGTCCGATTGTCGGCCCGGTGACGCTACCGGCTGTGGTGCTCCTGTCTGCGGTGGCAGTGGCCAGCAGGTTCGGGGGAGGACTGCGAGATGTGAATGCGTCGAGCGCCTTTCGCGCACTTCTGGGTGGTAGCGACGTCGGTATCAGACTGGCACACCTCGTGGTGCCTGCGGCAGCGGTCTCGATCGTCTTCGTGGCGTGCTTGCCGATCCTCTGGCACACTTCCGTGCTCGCAGTAGCGGTAATCCCCGTCGTTGCTTTGCTGGCGCTCTATCGATCTACGAGTCGGCCCCCGCTCGATTACGGCGGTCTGATCTTGGAGACGCCAGTCGGTCAGATTCCAGTCGATATCCTTCGTCAATTGCTTCGTGGACCGCTCGTGGTGGCTGCGGCAATAGCCATGCAACTCGTCGTCGGAATGCCGTGAGCAGCGGGTTGATTCGATCACCGCAACATCGAGCCCACTTGATCGGCGACGCAGCTCGCCGCAAGGGCTGTGCACCGCCTACCACGGCGTCGCGCTGACGCTTGTGTCCGCTGCTCTGGTGTTGACCGGAGCGGCCATCGTTGTTGTTGTCATGGTGGTGGTGTCGATCCACGGGAGTCTGTACGCCATGACCGCGAATCGTCGACGCCCGCAACTCGATCGGATGCGACATCTTCGAATTTGTACCGAAAGGCGAACAGCTAACGTGCGTGGCGCGCCTATCACCGTATCCACAGTCAACGTCAACGGTATTCGTGCTGCCACGCGTAAAAGGAATGCTCCCGTGGTTGGAGGCGACCGAAGCCGTCCTCGCGTTGGCAGTGATCAGCCCCGACGCATATATCGCCCGACAGAACGTCGATCGCTTCGAGCAGACGGGAAAGATCGACACGGCATATCTTTCACGTCTGTCCGCTGACGCCACCGAAGAGCTCGACCGACTCGACGAGCCGTATCGCAGTTGCGCGATCGGCAGAGCCGTCGCAGCGGAGTCGAGTTGGAATGAATGGAATCTGGCCGAGGACAATGCCCGTCGCATACTGACCGAACAACGGCAACGACAGTGCACAGACCATGCAGTCCGGTGACATCTCGAAGCGTCGAACTATGCCCTGCGTGGTGAGGCTTCGACACGCTGATTGCTGCTGACGGTTCCACTGCAGTGAGTGTGTGCGCGAGTTCGGTCACCAAGTCCCACGGCGCACAGCAAAATATGCCCACCGCCGCTGTCCCACAAACGCCGGAGGATGTACTCCTGGCCAGCATGTGTGGCGGCAGTCTGGCGACGTCTCATGGATCGTTCCTTAGAACAACCACCGAGGACCCGAGTTTCTCGGCTCAGACAGGCGCGATGTCCGCCACGCGTGCTCGTGGGCTTCCCTCGAGTGCAGGAGACTTGGCCGGATCCGGCCATACCTGAGTCTCCAGGAACTGCTGAAAGCGCTGCGCGGCTTCGACAGTGGCGAACTCGAGGTCGATGAACACGTAGTGAGGGTCGTCGATGGGCTGCATGATTTTCTCGGCAAGTACGCCGCCATCTTTGCGCCGCTCCGCGAACCGCCCGAAGGCGTCGTTCCAGGTGTCGAAGTCGGTGATGGAATGCTCGATACGCAGGGTAGCCATGGTACCTCCGTAATGTGCGTTGGGCGCTGCTCAATACTAACGCCGAAAACCCATTCGTCGTCGATGTGGTGTCACCTGTCGAGCTGGAACGAACGAAATTTGGCCGACGCTAGGGCCCGTCGCATACTGACCGAACAACCGCAACGACAGTGCACAGACCACGCAGTCCGGTGACATCTCGAAGCGTCGAACTATGCCCGTAGAACCGAACTATGCCCGTAGAACCTTCTCCATCGGCCGACCCTTCGCCAACTCGTCGACCAACTTGTCGAGAAAACGGATCTTCTGCATCAGTGCATCCTCGACTTCTTCGACGCGCACCCCGCATACCTTGCCGGTGATCAGTGACGTACCAGGGTTGATCTCCGCGTCGGCGAAGAAGTCCTCGAACGTCGTTTCGGCGGCCAGATGCGCGTTCAACGCGGCGTCGTCGAAACCGGTCAGCCACTCGATCACCTCGTCGAGTTCAGCTTTGTTGCGCCCCTTGCGTTCCAACTTCTTCACATACAGCGGATACACGGACGCGAAGCTCGTAGTGAAGATCCTGTGCATGTGTTCGAGTGTAGTTTCACGAGCTGCCGTTGGCCGTTGCGGTTTCTCGAGAAATACCTCGCGAAGACCGTCGGTATGTGAAGCGATGGTGGCGGTGACGTGGAGTGTCGCAGGGCTCGGATACGGTGCCCCACGTGCCTATCACCGTATCCACAGTCAATGTCAACGGAGTTCGTGCTGCCACGCGAAAAGGAATGTTGCCATGGTTGGTGGCGACCGAAGCCGACGTGATCTGTCTGCAGGAGACCCGTGCGAACGACGGCGAGTTGACCAAGGCGCTGGCACCAGCATTGGACAGTGGCTGGCATCTGGCCTCGGCAGAACCGTCGACCAAAGGCCGTAACGGTGTGGCCATCCTCTCGCGTACCCCTCCGGACGCCGTTCGCGTCGGGATCGGCGCAGAGGAGTTCGAGGATTCCGGCCGCTACATCGAAGCGGACTTTTCCGATGTGACGGTGGCAAGTCTGTACCTGCCGTCCGGTGAGGTCGGAACCGAGCGTCAGGACGAAAAGGAACGTTTCATGGCCGTCTTCGCGAAATATCTTGCGAAGACGGCGACGTCCGCGATCGCCGAGGACCGTGATGTCGTCGTATGCGGAGACTGGAACATCGCGCCCACCGAGCTCGATATCAAAGCGTGGAAGACCAATCGGAAGAAGTCCGGATTCCTGCCCGAAGAGCGCGAGTGGGTGGCTGCCCTCCTTGCCCCGACGTCCCCGTGGACCGACGTCGTGCGCGAGCTCAACCCCGAGGTAGAGGGCCCGTACAGCTGGTGGTCGTATCGCGGCAAGGCATTCGACAACGACGCGGGCTGGCGGATCGACTACCAGTTGGCAACGCCGTCGCTGGCCGAGCGCACCAAGGACGCTGTCACCGAACGCGCCGAGGCGTACGACCAGCGTTGGTCCGACCACGCCCCGGTCACCGTTCGCTACCGCTAGAACCTGCGCGAAATTCGGTTGTCACCACATGAAAAGATCGTGACCATGTCTGCCCCCGCCACCACCGATACACCGCAAGGTCCGCGACAGCGCGTCCTGTCCGGAATCCAGCCGACTGCCGATTCGTTCCATCTCGGCAACTACCTGGGGGCAGTACGTCAGTGGGTGGCGCTCCAAGACGATTACGACGCTTTTTACTTCATTCCGGATCTGCACGCCATCACCGTTCCGCAGGACCCGAAGGTGTTGCGCCAGCGGATTCGGATTGCTGCTGCGCAATTGTTGGCAGTGGGGATCGATCCGACGCGATCCACCTTGTTCGTGCAAAGTCAGGTGCCCGAGCACGCTCAGCTTGCGTGGGTACTCAATTGCATCACCGGTTTCGGTGAAGCCGGCCGAATGACTCAGTTCAAGGACAAGTCCGCCAAGCAGGGACGTGATCAGACGACTGTCGGATTGTTCACGTATCCGGTTCTCATGGCAGCCGACGTGCTGCTCTACCGACCCAATCTCGTTCCGGTAGGGGAGGATCAGCGTCAACACCTCGAACTGACGAGAGATCTGGCACAGCGTTTCAACACCCGGTTCAAGAAGACCTTCGTGGTGCCGGATGCTCACATCATCAAGGGCACGGCCAAGATCTTCGATTTGCAGGAACCGACGGCCAAGATGAGCAAGTCCGGTTCCAATCCTGCGGGCATCGTCAACATGCTCGACGACCCGGCTGTGTCGGCGAAGAAGATTCGTTCGGCAGTCACCGACAACGAGCGCGAGATCGCATTCGACCCGGAGAAGAAGGCCGGCGTCAGCAATTTGCTGGTCATTCAGTCAGCGCTGGGGGGTCGATCCGTGGACGACCTCGTGGAGAGTTACCAGGGCAAGGGCTACGGCGACCTGAAGTCGGATACGGCAGAAGTGCTCAGCGAGTTCGTCACGCCGCTTAAAGCTCGGGTCGATGGGTATATGTCCGATATTGCCGAGTTGGACCGAATCCTCGCAGACGGCGCGGATCGGGCCAGGGAGGTAGCTTCACGGACATTGGCTCAGGTGTACGACCGAGTGGGGTTCCTGACTCCGCGCTCGTAACCGCTTCGGGAGCACCGAGCAGGTCAGAGACAGGCGAGAGGGTGATTGTCGTTCCCGACTTCACAGCAATACTGCAGGAACGCCGGGACAAGTGGCCGTGGCTCGACCACACGGTCAGGGCCGCACAGCGTTATCAAGCACAAATGGGCGACTATTATGCCGCCGGAATGACGTACTTCAGTGTGCTTGCGCTGTTCCCGCTACTCATGGTTGCGTTCGCGATAGCCGGCTTCGTCCTGGTGGGGCATCCGGAATGGCTGAACAGCATCAGTACCCAGATATCGGAGAGTATTCCGGGCAGCTTGGGCGAGACCATCAATTCGCTGATCGAGTCAGCGATCGAGTCGCGCGCAAGCGTCGGCATCATCGGTCTTCTGGGCGCGTTGTACGCGGGGCTGGGTTGGGTTGCGAAGCTTCGAGCTGCGCTGACTGCGATGTGGGAGAGTCAACGCGAGCAGGACGGTTTCGTCGCTACCAAGTTGAAAGATCTGGCGGCGCTCTTCGGTCTCGGTCTGGCTATCGTCGTCTCGCTCGGTTTGTCGGCGCTCAATGGCGGGTCGGTGATGCGGAGCCTGCTCGAGTTCTTCAAGCTCGACAGTGTGCCCGGTGTCGGAATCTTCCTACGGGTCGTGTCGGTGCTGTTGGCGCTCGTTGCGACGTGGGGCCTGTTCACCTGGGTGATCTCGCGTCTGCCACGGGAGCCGGTGCCGTTTCGTAGCGCCTTGATGGGCGGGCTGCTGGCTGCCATCGGTTTCGAGATCTTCAAGCAGATAGCGGCCATCTATTTGGCATCTGTGACCAGCGGGCCTGCCGGTGTGGTGTTCGGTCCCATCATCGGTTTACTCGTATTCGTCTTCACGACGTCACGGTTCGTGCTGTTCGCTACTGCATTCTCGGCGACCACGAACGAAAGTATGGCTATGGCATTCGTGCCGCCGCCGGACTCGGCGGTCATCACCACCCGCGTCGAGGTCAGCGACGGCCCGTCCCTCAAAGGCGGCATCGCGCTCGTCGGTGCGGGAGCACTCGCTGCGATAGGACTTACCGGATTGTTCGGCCGTCGTAAATGACGGCCGGCCTCATCGGCGCCGGTTGAGTTGACGCGCCCCCAGCATCAGCCCGAGCACTACGAGTAGTCCGATCGCACCGATGCCAACCCGGATTGCCGTGTCGCCGCTCGTTTCCAGAGCGGAAGCACGGGCGATCGACCCAGCATCCGCAGGGGGAACAGCAAGCGCAGGGACCGGGGCGGTGGCTCGGGTGCTCGTAACGTCGCCGACCGAATCAGGCTCCACCAGCGTGCCGACACTTGTTCCTGGGGGGAGTGCGAATCCGTAGTCCAACAGGCGTGCCGCTTGCTCCCAGGGCCGGATGGGCAGGACGTCGCCCTTCATGATCGTCACCGCCAACCGTCTCCCGTCTTTCTGTGCACCACCGACGAACGTTTGCCGAGCGTCATCGGTATAGCCGGTCTTACCGCCGAGAGCGCCTTCGTAGTTGTAGAGAAGCTGATTGTCGTTGGACAGGATGAAACCCGGGCGGTCTTGATCATCCGGGATGCTGGGGTCCTTGGGGAATCCTGGGAATTGAACGGTCTCGGTCGAGATGAGCGCAGCGAAGGTCGGATTTTCCAGTGCGGCACGGAAGAACAAGGCGAGGTCGTAGGCAGAACTGGACATCCCTGGTGCGTCGAGGCCGGACGGGGTTGCAGTGTGCGTGTCCAGCGCGCCCAGCGACTCGGCGAGCGCGTTCATCTTTTCCACCGCCGCGGCGTCACCACCCAGTTGGGTCGCCAGAGCGTGAGCCGCGTCGTTGCCCGAGGCCATCACGAGACCTTGCATCAGCTGAAAGTTGCTGTAGACGCCGTCTTTGCCGATTCCGACTGCGCTACCTTCGGCATTGGCGTCCTCGGCTGTCGCGACGACGACCTTGTCGAGGTCGAGTTCGTCCAGCGCCACCAGTGCCAACAGGATTTTGATGGTGCTCGCGGGACGATAGCGGCCGTGTGGGTCCTTCGCAGCGATCACGTCGCCGGAATCGAGATCCGAGAGCACCCACCCGGTTGCGGAAATATCGGCGGGAAGCGGAGGAGCGTCGTCCGGGGTGATCGTTCCACATCGGCCCAGTTGTGAGCCACCGACCGGGTCGGCAGGGACGGGTCGCGGGGCGGGAACAGTCTCACCTGGCTTCGGTACCTCGGAGAGGTCGATTGCCGGAGGCGGTGACGTGACAAACGGGCAGTCGTCGGTGCTCGGCGTCGCGAACGGAGTAGTCGTGACAGCCGGAGGCTCGCCGACAGGCTGCGCGAGGGCAGGGCTGCTCGTGGCGAACAGGGCAGCGGTCGTGGCGAGGGCAGCGGACACCCGGAGGATCGTTCTCATCGCGAACCACCGTATGCGCTCCGATCGGCGAACCAGCGCCGACCCACCGAATGCCCCGCTAGTGTTCACCGCTGCATCGATTGCGCCGGGTCAGTTTCCTGACGGTCGGAGGAAAGGGCGCTGAATCTTCTTCCATTTCTCGTAGGTTGCGTATGCGGCTCGAGTCGACTCGAGTGTCGAGGTGGCACTGACCGGAACATCCCACCAGGATTCGGAATCGGGGGAGGCGACAAGTGGGTCGGTCTCGACGTGGATGACGGTGGTTCTCTCGCTTGCCTTGGCTGCCTCGATCGCGACGGAGAACTCGACGGAGTTCTGCACGCGCGTCACCTCGACGCCCAAGCTTGCCGCGTTCGCCGCGAGATCCACCGGGAGCACACCGCCACCTCGACGACCCTGTTCGCCGCGATAGCGGTACGCGGTCCCGAATCGCTGAGAGCCGAGCGATTCCGACAACGAACCGATGGACGCGAACCCATGATTCTGCACCAGGATCACGATGATCTTGATGCCCTCCTGAACGGCGGTGACCAACTCGGTTGCCATCATCAGGTACGAACCGTCGCCAACCATGACGAAGACGTCGCGGTTCGGTTCGGCCATTTTTGCTCCGATACCGCCGGCGATCTCGTATCCCATGCACGAGAAGCCGTATTCCACGTGGTATCCCTTGGGGTCGCGGACGCGCCAGAGCTTGTGCAGATCGCCGGGTATCGAGCCTGCGGCACAGACGACCACATCCGAAGGTCCGGACGATGCGTTCGTCAGACCGATGACCTGACTCTGGTTCAGCGGTGCGGTCGGATCGTCGATCCGGTAGGCCGAATCGACCGTTGCGTTCCATTCCTCGTTCAATGTGGTTGTCCGAGTGCGATATTCGCTCGTCACCTCGTAGTCGTCCAGTGCACCCGTGAGGGCTTCGAGTGCTTCGCGAGCGTCGGAGACCACCGAGAGTGCGCCCTGTTTGACCGAGTCCATGGATGCAACGTTGATGTTGATGAAGGAGATGTTCGGATTGTTGAACGCGGTTCGCGACGCGCTCGTGAAATCGCTGTACCGCGTGCCGATTCCGATGACCACGTCAGCCTCGGTGGCCAACGCGTTGGCGGCGGTCGTGCCGGTGGACCCGATGGCGCCGACGGACTGTGGGTGGTCGTACCGCAACGACCCTTTACCTGCTTGGCTCTGGCCCACCGGGATACCGGTCTGCTCGCAGAATGCAGCGAGTGCGTCGGTTGCCCCGGAGTAGACGACGCCTCCGCCGGCCACGATCAACGGTCTTTCGGCCGTGCGGATCAGCTCGGCGGCGCGGGCGATGACCGACACTTCCGGCAATGGTCGTCGGATGTGCCAGGTGCGCGGCGCAAACAGAGACTCGGGCCAATCGAACGCCTCGGCCGCAACGTCTTGTGGAATAACAACGGTGGCTGCACCTGTCTCGACCGGATCGGTGAGTACCCGCATCGCGCCGAGCAGTGCGCTCGGCAACTGCTCCGGTCGCCAGACGCGGTCGAAGTATCGAGACAGTGGTTTGAATGCGTCGTTGACGGTGATGTCACCGCTGGACGGGAGTTCGAGCTCCTGCAGTACCGGCGCGCTGACCCGCGTCGCGAAAGTGTCTGCGGGGAGCAGCAACACGGGAAGTCGATTGATCGTCGCGAGAGCAGCCCCGGTGAGCATGTTGGTCGAACCCGGCCCGACGCTGGCGGTGACGGCCCACGTCTGCAGGCGGTCCTTCTGACGTGCATAGGCGACGGCGCTGTGCACCATGGCCTGCTCGTTTCGGCCGAGGACGTAGGGCAGTTCCGATTCGGTGCCGGCTTCGGCGGCATCGATCTCGGCTTGCAGCAATGCCTGTCCGAGCCCGGCGACGTTGCCGTGCCCGAAAATGCCGAACGCGCCTGCGAAGAATCTGGTGTGGTGGCCGTCGCGCTCGACGAACTGGTTCACCAGGAACTTCACCACGGCCTGGCTCACCGTGAGGCGAACCGTCCCTTCGGTGTTGTCACACTTGTTCGCGGAGATCGGCGCAGTGGGCACCACGGTCATACTCCTTCGGATGCGGTGCGGGGTGTCAGGCTTGGCAGTGGGAGGCGACTGTCGACGGCTCGGTCGGCCCAGGTGCCTCGGATCCACGCGTGTTCGGGATCGTCGACGATCTTCCAGGCACGCTCGACACCTGCCCCGGCCATGACGTTGAGGTAGTACATGTCGTAACCCGGCGCAGCGACCGACGGGCCGTGGTATCCGTGCGGTACCAACACGACATCACCGGTGCGAACCTCTTCGAGGACCTCGATTGGACGATCGGTGGTGCCGTAGACGCGGTGGTAGCCGAATCCGTTACTGCCGCTGAGGCCTTCGGCGATTTCGAAGTAGTAGATCTCTTCCAGAGCGGACTCTTCGGCGGTGTTCTCATCGTGCTTGTGGCCCGGGTACGAGGACCAGTTCCCGCCCGGAGTGATGACCTCGCACGCGATGATCGAATCAGCATCGAGGGCCTCCACCGTGCCGAAGTTGTGCACCTGACGGCTGCAGTTTCCGGCCCCGCGCAGTTCCACCGGAACCTCCGCCGCGGGAACGTAGCGAAACGGCAGCTTGTACGCGGCACGCGCGCCGCACAGTGCAAAACGCCCACCATCGACGCTGGAGACGGAGTACGAGGAGCCGATGCCGACGTAGACGAAATCTGTGGGCCCGTCGAACACCGAACGTCGGCCCCGCAGTTCGAATGTGGTGCCGTCACTGGTCACTGCGGCCGAACCTGCCAGCGGCACGATCAGGATCTCGTCGTGCTTGGATAGCAGTTCCACGGATCGTCCTGCAGCGAGATTCAAGATCCACAGACTGGACTCCGTCCACCCCGCAGATTTCGGTGTCACGACGACATCGAAGTCACCGTGGCCGCCGGTACCCGCGGCGATGTAGTACTCGGAATTCATCTGTCATCTCACCACTATCAGTGCGCGAGTATCGTTGACCACCGCATATGTAGTGGCGGTAGATATCGAACCGGGGGACCGGACGCGCTCAGACATCGAGAGACTCGGCGGCAGCGGCTACCGCGGCGAGCGCAGCGACCTCGATCGCGGTGGGCATCGCGGTGGAGCATTCGAGACGCGAAGCGACGATAGCTCCGGCCGCGTTGGCATAGCGAAGAATCTTCTGCAGCGGCCAGCCTGCGAGGAGCCCGTGGCAGAGTGACCCACCGAAACTGTCACCGGCGCCGAGACCGTTGACGACGTCGACGAAGTACGGCGGAACTCTCACCGTCTGCGACTTGGTCTTGCCGAGAACGCCCTTGGGCCCCTGCTTGACGACGGCCAATTCGACACCGAGGTCGAGCAGTGCATCCGCAGCCTTGTGCGGATCGGTTTCGCCGACGGCGATCTCGCACTCTTCGGTGTTGCCGACGGCAACGGTGACCTGGAGGAGCGCTCGCTGTACCTGCTCGGTTGCTGCCGCGGGTGACTCCCAGAACATCGGTCGATAGTCGAGATCGAGGACCGTCAACGGTGCCCGACCTCGTGCCTCGAAAGCGGTGAAGTGTGCACTGCGGCTGGGCTCTTCGGCCAGGCCGGTCACGGTGGACCAGAAGAGACGTGCATTCGCCACGAGGGCACAGTCGATGTCCCCGGGCCGAATTTGCAGGTCCGGGGCCGAGGGTTTGCGATAGAAATACAGCGGAAAATTCTCGGGAGGGAAGATCTCACAGAACGTCACCGGGGTGGCGAGCAAGTGGTCGGTGACGACGTAGCGATTGTCGACGCCCAAACGAGCAAGTTCAGCGGAGACGAACCGTCCGAAGGGATCGTTGCCGACTCCGGAGATGAGCGCAGTTGTCGAACCCAGACGCGCGGCCGCAACCGAGACGTTCGCGGCACTACCACCGAGAAATTTACCGAACGTCTCGACGTGCTCGAGGCCGACTCCGGTTTGCAACGGGTATAGGTCCACACCGCAGCGTCCGATGGCGAGCACGTCGAAGGCCCAGGTCTCCTCATTCGTCGAGCTGGTCAAGATCCTGCTCCCGCGCGGTATGCGACACGGTGACCGGGCCGCCTGCGCGAGTCGACGACGCTCCGCAGATACCGGACGCCGGCGATCGCTTCGGCGACCGGACCGGCATCGGTAGGTTCGGACGCGAGGATGGTGTCCTGCTCCAGCACGAACCACCCTTCGTATTCGGCGTCGAGCAAGCAATTGACGACTCCGGCGATATCGACGTCACCGGTACCCAACCGGGTGTACATCCCCTCGGCGACAGCGTCGGTATAGGTGAGCTCACCGCCGCGGACCCGAGCCGCGAGTGCGGAGTCGACATCCTTGACGTGGGCATGCGTGATGCGGTTCGTATGCTGCTCGACGAGTTCGAGGGGATCTATGCCACCGATCAGAAGGTGACCTGTGTCGAGACACAACGGAATCGCCGAGCCTTCCAACACCCGGTGGACTTCCTCTCGCTTCTCGACGACCGTGCCCACATGCGGATGCAGAACGACACGAACCCCGCGCTCGGCACCCGCTTCTTGCATACGGTCGAGGTTGTCGAGCAATGTGTCCCACTGTGCATCATCGAGCTCAGGGCGCGAGTCGTAGCCGTCCATGCCGGTCGCGGCAGCCAGGACGAGTACCTCGGCGCGGGAGGTGACGAACGCGTCGAGCAGCGGGGTAATCCCAGGAACCGGGTCGTGCTGAGCGTGATGCAGCAACACCGGTGCGAATCCACCGACGCACTCGAGATGATGTCGTTCCAGTGTCGCCGAAAGTTCACCTGGGTCCATCGGCAGAAAACCTTCGGGCCCGACCTCGGTTGCGGTCAGCCCGGCGTCGCGCATCTCGCGTAGAACTTGCTCGGCGGCCATTTGGTAACCCCAGCCGGGTACCTCGCAGACGCCCCACGAAATCGGTGCTCCGGCAATACGAATGTTGGCGATGTCGCTCGTGGTCACAGGCGGACCTCGTCCATTCGCACCGGGCGGTGCTGCTGTAGGGACAGGGTTGCGGCCTCCGCGATGAAAGCCACTTCGAGTGCATCGCTTGCGGTGCAGGGTGATTCGCGGCGGCCCTCGATCACGTCGACGAACGCGGTGAGTTCTGCCTGATACGCCGTCGTGAATCGGTCCATGAAGGAGGTATGGGGGATACCGTTGGGGAATCTCACGCCTACTTCCAGGTTGCGGACCGGAACCTGCTCATCCCAACCAGCGACGACGGAGTCTGTCGATCCGTGTACTTCGAGTCGGCAGTCGTAGCCGCGGGCGTTGTAGCGGGTGTTGGACACGACACCGATCGTGCCGTTGTCGAAAGTGAGGATGGTCGTGGCAGTGTCGACGTCACCGGCGACGGTGAACCGTGCATCACCTTGGTTGGCTCCTGCCGAGTACACCTCGGTGACTTCGCGGCCGACGATCCACCGGACGATGTCGAAGTCGTGCACGCTGCAGTCGCGGAAGATGCCGCCGGAAACCGCGATGTACTCCATCGGCGGGGGCGCTGGGTCCAACGTCGTGGAACGGACGGTGTGCAGCCAACCAAGGTCACCTGCAACCACAGCGTCTTTGGCAGCGATGAACGCGGGTGCGAACCTTCGGTTGTAACCGACCTGCACCGGGACGGAAGACATCGAGATTCTCTCCAGGATGGCACGGCATTCACCGGGTGTCGCGGCAAGGGGCTTTTCGCAGAACACCGGAATTCCGGCGGCGACGCACTCGAGTACCAGCAATGCGTGCGACGGCGTGGCTGCGGCAACGACCACGCCGTCGACCCCCGATGCCAGGAGCTCCTGTGCGGAATCGACGGGCCGTGCGCCGAACTTCGCGGCGACAGTTGCCGTGACGTCAACCCGTGTGTCGGTAACCACGAGGCCGTCGACTCCGTCGAGTGTGCTCAGAGTGTCGGTGTGAAATGCGCCGATCCGGCCGAGGCCGATCACACCGACTGTTACGCCCATGACTGGCCTTCCTTGGAAAGTGATCATTCGGGTCCGACTGCTCTAGTCGAAAGTATCAACTCGGCGAGAGATCTGCTCGGAGACGAACGGACCGCCAGGCCGACGCGTACCTGAAAACCATGGTGCCGCCTACATGGTCCGGTGCGCCGCGTAGTCGAACCGACTTCGAGACTAGGCGTCCGTGAAACGGGTATCCGCGTTCGGACAACGAAGACAAGGGAGTTCATCCGATGAGCAAGCACGATCCACTCGAACCGCTCTCACCCGACCATCTGGCAGCCGATCTTTTCGGCTACCAAAGTGTCCTGACCGACGAAGAGACGAAGATCGTGATGAAGGTGCGCGACTTTTTGACTGCGGAGGTTGCACCGCGCGCCAACGAGTTCTGGGAGAAAGGCGAGTCTCCCGTCCATCTGCTGCCCAAGATCGCCGAACTGGACATCACCGGGCTGGGATACGAATTCGACGGACGCGTACCTGCCCGAAAAGTACTCACGGGCTGGTTGGGGCTCGAGTTTGCCCGGGTGGACCCGTCGACGTCGACGATGTTCAGCGTGCACAGCGGCCTCGCCATGAGTAGCATCTCGATTCTCGGATCGGAGGAACAGCGGCAGCGTTGGTTACCCTCGATGCGCACGATGGACAAGATCGGTGCGTTCGGACTATCCGAGCCCCACGGTGGTTCGGACGTCTCCGGTGGGCTCGAGACCACGGCAAGGCTCGAGGGTGACCACTGGATCCTCGATGGCAGCAAACGCTGGATCGGCAACGCAACCTTTGCCGACCTGATCATCGTCTTCGCAAAGGACGAAGCCGACGACGAGGTCAAGGGATTCGTCGTGGAGAAGGACTTCGACGGTTTCCGGGCCGAGAAGATCGAGGGTAAGTACTCACTCCGCGCAGTCGAGAACGCCGACATCTACTTCGAGAACTGCCGCGTGCCAGTTGCGAACAAACTCGAAAACGCAAACTCGTTCACCGATACCTCCAAGGTGCTCCGACTGACGCGTGGGGGAGTGGCCTGGGCAGCCGTCGGGGTCATGATCGGCGCCTACGAGCGTGCAGTCGCCTATGCCCGAGAGCGCGTGCAATTCGGTCGACCTATCGCGTCGTTTCAGCTCATATCGGACCTCATTGCGCGCATGGCCGGAAATATCACAGCCAGTCTCGGTATGGCACTGCGCGTTTCGCAGCTTCAGGACGAGGGAATCCACTACGACGAGCACGCCGCGCTCTCCAAGACATACTGCACGACACGTCTTCGTGAGGTAGTCGGTTGGGCGCGCGAGATCATGGGAGGCAACGGCATTCTGCTCGACTACGACGTGATCCGATACTTTGCCGACGCCGAGGCCCTCTACTCCTACGAGGGCACCTCGCAGATGAACAACCTCATCGTCGGCAGGGGGCTGACGGGGTACAGCGCGTTCGTCTGACCCTCAACGCGTGAAAGCCCTCAACGCGTGAGAGGCGCATTCATACGATCGAATCGTATGAATGCGCCTCTCTCGCGGTTGCAAGAACTAGCGAGCGAAGAGCAGAGCCCGCTTGACTTCCTGGATCGCCTTGGTCACCTGAATGCCGCGAGGGCAAGCATCGGTGCAGTTGAAGGTGGTGCGGCAACGCCACACGCCTTCGACGTCGTTGAGGATGTCCAGACGCTCGGACGCACCTTCGTCGCGGCTGTCGAAGATGAACCGGTGCGCGTTGACGATGGCGGCGGGTCCGAAGTAGCTGCCGTCGCTCCAGAACACGGGGCACGAGGTGGTGCAGCAAGCGCACAGGATGCACTTGGTGGTGTCGTCGAACCGAGCACGGTCGGCGGCTGACTGGATCCGCTCACGCGTCGGCTCGTTGCCCGTAGTCATCAAGAACGGCTTGACGGCACGGAACGCATCGAAGAACGGCTCCATGTCGACGATCAGATCCTTCTCGACCGGCAAACCTCTGATGGGCTCGATGGTGATGTTCAGGGTCTTCGACGAGTCCTTGGGCAGCATGTCACGCATCAGCACCTTGCAGGCGAGACGGTTGACTCCGTTGATACGCATCGCGTCGCTGCCGCAGACGCCGTGTGCGCAGGAGCGTCGGAACGTCAGTGTTCCGTCCAAGTAGCCCTTGACATACAGCAGCAGGTTGAGCAACCGGTCTGTGGACAGAGTGGGAACCTGGAAGGTGTCCCAGCGCTGACCGTCACCGTTCTCGGGATCGAAGCGCGCGATCTTGAGGTTGACCATCACTGCACCCTCAGGGACGGGAGGCAGTTCTCTCTGGTCGGATTTGTCCAGTGTGGGTGTACTCATATCAGTACTTCCGCTCCATCGGCTCGTAGCGGGTCTGCACTACCGGCTTGTAGTCCAGACGGATATCGGTCAGCAGACCTTCGCCGACCTTGTAGGCCATGGTGTGCTGCATGTATTCGGCGTCGTTGCGATCGGGGAAGTCCTCGCGAGCGTGGCCGCCACGCGATTCCTTGCGGTTGAGTGCACCGACGACGGTGACCTCCGCCATTTCGAGCAGGAAGCCGAGTTCCACAGCTTCGAGCAAATCGCTGTTGAAGCGCTTGCCCTTGTCCTCGACGGTGATGTGGTTGTACCGCTCCTTGAGGGCGCGTACATCCTTCAATGCATTGGTCAGACGCTCCTCGGTGCGGAACACCGAAGCGTTGTTGTCCATCGACTGCTGCAGTTCGCTCCGGATGTCGGCCACACGTTCGTGGCCGTGATCGGACAACACAAGTGCAAGCCACTCTTCGACCATCTTCGACGGCTCTTCGGGAAGAGGCGTGAAGTCGACCGAGTTGGCGTACAGAGCTGCAGCGATCCCGGCACGGCGCCCGAACACGTTGATGTCCAGCAGGGAGTTGGTGCCGAGTCGGTTGGCGCCGTGCACCGAGACACATGCACACTCGCCGGCGGCGTACAGGCCGGGAACGTGGTCGTCGTTGGTGCGCAGTACTTCTCCGCTGATCTTGGTGGGGATACCACCCATGACGTAGTGACACGTCGGGTAGACCGGCACGGGTTCCTTGACTGGATCCACGCCGAGGTAGGTGCGGGAGAACTCCATGATGTCGGGGAGCTTCTCGTCGAGAACTTCCTCGGGGATGTGCGTGACGTCGATATAGACGTAATCCTTGTTGGGACCGCCACCGCGTCCTTCGAGAACTTCGAGAACCATCGACCGCGCAACGATGTCGCGGGGTGCGAGATCCTTGATGGTCGGGGCGTAGCGCTCCATGAAGCGCTCACCGGATTCGTTACGAAGGATGCCTCCCTCACCGCGAACGGCTTCGGAGATCAGGATCCCCAGACCGGCGAGGCCTGTCGGATGGAACTGATGGAACTCCATGTCTTCCAGAGGCAGTCCCTTACGGAAGACGATGCCCATGCCGTCACCGGTGAGGGTGTGTGCGTTGGACGTCGTCTTGTACATACGTCCCGAGCCACCGGTGGCGAAAATGATCGACTTGGCATGGAAGATGTGCAGCTCGCCGGTGGAAAGCTCGTACGCGACGATGCCGGTGGCAACAGGCCCGTTGTCGGTCTCTGTCAGGCACAGATCGAGCGCGTAGAACTCGTTGAAGAATTCGACGTCGTGCTTGACACACTGCTGGTAGAGCGTCTGCAGGATCATGTGACCGGTGCGGTCGGCGGCGTAACAGGACCGGCGGACGGGTGCCTTGCCGTGATCACGGGTGTGACCACCGAAGCGTCGCTGATCGATCTTGCCCTCGGGCGTGCGGTTGAACGGCAGGCCCATTTTCTCGAGGTCGAGAACGGCGTCGATCGCTTCCTTGGCCATGATCTCCACCGCGTCCTGGTCGGCGAGGTAGTCGCCGCCCTTGACAGTGTCGAACGTGTGCCACTCCCAGTTGTCTTCCTCGACATTGGCGAGTGCTGCACACATTCCGCCCTGAGCTGCACCTGTGTGCGAGCGGGTGGGGTAGAGCTTGGTCAGAACTGCTGTGCGGGCGCGGGGCCCGGCTTCGATAGCTGCTCGCATACCTGCGCCACCGGCGCCGACGATGAGCACGTCATAACGATGTTCCTGCATGAATGCTTCAGTTCCCTTAGCTCGCCGAAATGTTCGGATCGAAGGTGAAGATGACGTACGTGCCGAGGCCCATGATGAGGATCATGGACAGCACCAGCAGCGTCGTCAGCCAGAATCGCGTCGAATCCTTGCGTGAATAGTCCGCGATGATCGTCCGCAGACCGTTGCCACCATGCAACTGAGCAAGCCAGAGCATGGAGAGGTCCCAGAACTGCCAGAACGGGCTGGACCAGCGGCCCGCTACGAATGCGAAGTTGATGCGGTGCACACCCTCGTCGAGCATCAGCATGATGAACATGTGGCCCAGGACGAGGACGACGAGCGCCAGCCCTGAAAAGCGCATGAACAGCCACGCGTAGAGCTCGAAGTTGCTCCTCGACTTCCGGCGCGGGGAACGTGGATTGTCCAGGCTTGCCGGACGGTCGTAGATCTTGCCGAGGGACTTGGCCTCGGGTCCGTGTGTCATTGCCATCAGTGCCCGCTCGCTGTGAACATGTTGTAGAAGATTCTGCCTGCTCCCGGAACCATGACCACGATCCATACCGCGGCGATGACCCACAACATCAGCTTCTGGTACTTCGGTCCCTTGGACCAGAAGTCCACCAGCATGACGCGGATGCCGTTGAGTGCGTGATAGAGCACCGCAGCGACGAGACCGAGCTCCATCAAGCCCACGAGTGGTGTCTTGTAGGTGTCGATGATCGCGTCGTACGTTTCGGGGTTGACACGCACCATTGCCGTGTCCAAGACGTGGACGAACAGGAAGAAGAACGTCAACACGCCCGTGATTCGGTGTAAGACCCAGGACCACATTCCCGGATCACCGCGGTACAGAGACCGCTTTCGCTCCTTGGCCGGAGCGGCTTCCGTCGTGCTACTCATCGAGTGCAATGCCTCCAACGTCATTGATGGACGCATCGAGCCTGGGCCCTGGACTGCGACTGGCTCGATTTGTCTTACTCCGGCTCAACGGTTACGGAAGAGCCTCTGTCTTCGAACTGTAATCCCCATGGAAACACGGAACTAATTCGACTCGAGGTTCGTACCTGACCCAAAATCTTTGTTAGGTATGCCTTCCCAATTTTACGTGATCGGTTCAGTAGCGAAGCTGCGCGCGTCGGTTGTTCGTGATTTGATTGCAGGTATGCCGGAAGTCGACTGGAAAACGTTGCGAGACAATGCTCATCGAGTAATGAGGCAAGCCTATGCACCGTATTCGAACTACCCCGTGGGTGCGGCCGCACTCGTAGACGATGACCGAATCGTGACGGGATGCAATGTGGAGAATGTCTCATATGGTTTGGGCCTGTGCGCAGAGTGCGGATTGGTCTCGAACTTGCATTCCACCGGCGGCGGACGTCTGATCGCCTTCACCTGCTGTGACAGTCGCGGTGCAAAGCTGATGCCGTGCGGTCGATGTAGGCAACTTTTGTTCGAGTTCGGTGGCGCGCAGTTGATCGTCGACACCAACGCCGGCCCGGTGCCGCTGGGCGATCTACTGCCCTCCGCATTCGGCCCCGACGATCTCGCAGTGGGACGGGAGGGCAAGCATGTCTGACGCCGTATCGATCATCGCCGCCAAGCGCGACGGTCACATACTGACAAAGCGGCAGATCGACTGGGTCATCGACGGGTTCACTCGCGGCACCGTCGCCGACGAGCAGATGTCCGCACTCGCTATGGCCATTGTGTGGCGCGGTCTGGACCGGAGAGAGCTGAGCGACTGGACGGCCGCGATGGTCAGCTCGGGCAGCAGGATGGACTTTTCCGATATCGCTCGACCGACCGTCGACAAGCACTCGACCGGTGGCGTCGGCGACAAGATCACCCTGCCCTTGGCTCCGCTCGTCGCCGCATGTGGAGCGGCGGTCCCGCAGCTGTCCGGTCGGGGACTCGGCCATACCGGCGGTACCCTCGACAAACTCGAGTCCATTTCAGGGTGGCGCGCAGACCTGAGTGCAGAAAAGATCCACTCGATTCTGTCCGATTCCGCTGTGGGCGCCGTGGTGTGCGCAGCGGGCGCAGACCTGGCGCCCGCGGACAAGAGGCTGTACGCACTTCGCGACGTCACCGGAACCGTCGAATCCATTCCCCTGATCGCAAGCTCGATCATGAGCAAGAAGATCGCCGAGGGAACCAGCGGACTGGTGCTCGATGTAAAGGTCGGGGCAGGTGCCTTCATGAAGAACATCGACGATGCTCGCGAACTCGCTACGGCCATGGTTGCTCTCGGTTCCGATGCCGGAGTGCGCACGGTCGCTCTTCTTACCGCGATGGATGCCCCGCTGGGGATGACTGCGGGCAATGCTCTCGAAGTCGAGGAAGCGCTGGAAGTGCTGAGCGGAGGCGGACCGGCAGATATCATCGAGCTGACGATCGCGCTGGCCCGAACCATGCTGACCGTAGCCGGTATCGAGGGAATCGACCCCGCGGACAAGCTTGCCGACGGCTCCGCGATGGATCGGTGGCGAGCGATGGTGGCCGCCCAGGGTGGCGATCCGGATGCACAGCTTCCGGTGGCGAAGGAATCTCGGACCGTCACCGCCGAGCAGGACGGTTTCATCTCCGAACTCGACGCCATGGCAGTGGGCGTCGCGGCCTGGAGGTTGGGTGCCGGACGTGAGCGCCAGGATGAGCCCGTTCAGGCCGGTGCGGGGGTACGCCTGTATGCCAAGCCGGGGGATCGGGTTGTCGCCGGCCAGCAGCTCGCCACGCTCTATACCGACACGCCGGAGAAGTTCGACTATGCAATCGAGGCGATCAGTGCGGCGTGGAGCATCGGTGACTCGGCGCCCCGCATATCGCCGATCGTGCTCGATCGCGTGGGACGGTAAGTCGAGCCCAGGACAGCTCGGTCTCGGCGGGCTACCGTTCACAGTATGAGTACCGCCGAGATCTCGTCGACACTTTCCGGCGGCGCGATGCCGCTCGACTCCAATTCCATCAAGACTGCTCCGAAAGCGTTGCTGCACGATCATCTCGATGGTGGATTGCGCCCGCAGACGGTTCTCGAACTCGCCGATCAGTGCGGATACGACGATCTTCCAGCGACCGATGGAGCAGCGCTGGGGGAGTGGTTCCGCAATGCCGCCGACAGCGGTTCGCTCGAGCGGTATCTCGAGACTTTTGCCCACACCGTTGCGGTGATGCAGACGCCCGAGGGTCTTTCTCGGGTAGCCCAGGAGTGTGCCGAGGATCTGGCCGACGACTCGGTCGTCTACGCCGAGGTTCGATTCGCACCAGAACAGCATCTCGAGCGGGGACTCTCGCTGGACGAGGTCGTCGAACATGTACTTGCGGGGTTCCGTGCCGGAGAATCGGCAGCGCAAGTGAAAGGCAAGCGAATTCGGGTGGGGTGCCTGCTCACCGCCATGCGGCATGCCGCACGCTCGCGGGAGATCGCCGAACTGGCCGTACGGTTCCGTGACCGCGGCGTCGTAGGCTTCGACATCGCCGGTGCCGAAGCAGGGTTCCCGCCGAGTCGTCACCTTGCCGCGTTCGAATACATGCGAGCAGCCAACGCACACTTCACTATTCACGCCGGCGAGGCGTTCGGCCTGCCCTCCATTCAAGAGGCTGTTGCCTTCTGCGGCACGGATCGGCTCGGTCACGGAGTCCGGATCACCGACGACATCACCGTCGCGCCCGACGGCACAGCATCACTCGGACTACTTGCCGCCTATGTTCGGGATACGCGGATGCCCCTCGAATTGTGTCCGAGTTCGAACGTGCAGACCGGAGCCGTGGAGAGCCTGCAGAAGCATCCGTTCGATCTGCTTGCCAGACTCCGGTTCCGTGTCACAGTGAACACCGACAATCGGCTCATGAGCGACACCTCGATGAGCCGAGAAATGCACAAGCTGGTCACCACATTCGGATACGGCTGGACCGATCTCGAGCGCTTCACCATCAATGCCATGAAGTCGGCATTCATCCCGTTCGACGAGCGTCTCGAGATCATCGACGACATCGTCAAGCCCGGCTACGCAGTATTGATCGGCTAGCGGAACCTCACTCCTTGCGCAGGCGCCCCTCGAACTCGCGCTCGAGCTCACGCCACGCCTCCGACTCGACATGGAACGGGGCGCTGGGCGCGAGCCTGTTCGGGTCGGGCTCGAGCGTGTAGGACACGAACCAGCCCAGCGGGGTGGAACTTGCCAGCGCCGTTTCGACGGAATCGTCTTCCGCGAAGTCCGCTGCGTCGGTGAACAACTCCACTGCGAGATCGAGCTGATCCGCATCGACGGCCGTGGGCCCGTCGGCCAGATCGTCCGCCAGTCCGGGAAGGACGTACACGTTCTCGTCGGTCACCTCGATACGGAGCGATCCGTCCACCGCGGCGGTCTGTACTTCGACGTACGTACTCACCTTCGCCAGTTCGTGGTCATGGTCGTCGGCGAGGTAGCGAGCCAGCGCGCGTTCGGATCCGAAGACAGTGATGGCGCCGGCGCGACCGAGGAAGATCGGATCGTCGTCGATGTAGCAGCGCAGGGTGTAGAGCGTTTCGTCCGAGGTGATGATCCGGATCGGGTCGATGCCGACAGTGGTCCAGAAGCTCTCCTCCGCGGCTGCGTCGGCGATGGGATCCGGAGTTTCGTCCTCGTCGATCTCATCTTCGTCCTCGTCATCGGACTCTTCGTCGTTCGACACATCGTCGACGTCGACGACGTTCTCCGCGGCCGCGAGCAGTTCAGCCTCGGCGACGTCGACGGCCGCGCTGTCGACATCGGGTGTCGTCACGACCGAGTCGATGGCATCGATCACCGCGCCCCAACTCTTCGCGATCGAGGTGCCGATCCGATCCCAGAGGTCCTGACCATCCTTGCCTACGTATGCCTCTGCGCCCATTCCCACTGATCCTAGATGGGGGTTGCCGGCGAAAAAGGCGGTCACAGTGTTCAGTTCGCAGACGTCACCGAGTGTTTGGACCATTTCGAAGGTTGCCGCGAGCTCGCCGAGGACATCGGAGTCGGGATCCTCGGCGACCAGTTCGGGAACGCCGACGAGATCGAAACGGTGAAGGTCGTCGGGTTCGAGCTCATTGGCTGCGAGAGCCGAGACCACGGTCCACGAGGGGTGGTCGACGAGGTCGTTGTCGCTGTCGTTTCTGATGAACGCCGCGAGGTGCGCGACGGCCTCGAATCCGTAGAGGTCCTCGTCGCGTCCGAGGAATGCCTCCCACTCGTCGTCTCCTTCGTGCCACTCCGGAGCCCAGAGGGTGACGAAGTCGCCGCGGGTGAGACGGAGTTCGATCGGGATGATGTCGCCAGCCATGGCCGGAAGCCTATCTCAGGTCGCTGATAGTGAACTTCGCATCCGTTCGAGGATCCGCCGACGCTGGTCGAGTGCGTCTCGAGCAGCCGCGGCGGCGACTTCGGTGATGGACTCGGTGAGTTTTCGTGCGGACTGCCGAGAGAGATCTTCGGCCAATTCCAGACCCACCATCGCCCCGGTGCTGTCGACCGTCACACCGACCAACCCATCTGCCGAATGCCTGGTGATACGCAGGCGTGCGAGCCCCTCCGAGGCGAGGTGCATGGTGTCCAGGGCGAGGTCGGCTCGGACCACGAGTGCTTCGACGGCCTTCTCGGTCATACCGATCTCAGCCAGCTCGTCGGTGCAGGTTCTACGTCCAACCGCTGATTCTCTTCAGCGGCTACCGTTGATGCCTTCGGCAGCCCGACGCGATCGAGAAGGTGGGCATCCATACCGTCGTTTTCGAGAAGGGTGCGGCGCTCGGCTTGGGCGAGTTCGGTGGCACGCGCGCACAACTGCAGGATTGTTAGGGCCAATTCCTTTCCACCGTACTGTAATTCGCGTTGATCGACGTGGATCTCCGTCGGGATTCCACTTTCGGTGGCTTGGACGCGAACCGAGTCCGAGCGCGTGGCAGCGGTAGCCGAGATCTCGATCATTCGGTCGGCCTGTAGAAGCCTTTGAAGCCCATGCCGCTGTTGGTCGTGCGGATATCGCTGACCTGCACGGGATCTCCAGCTTCGACGAACTGTCCGTTACCGATCACCATCGCGACATGGCCGTCCCAGATAGCAAGATCTCCGGGCATGACCTCGTCTTGGGTGACCGGGGTGCCGATATCTTGCTCCTGCGCCAGGCGAGGGAGTTCGACCCCCTGTTCCGCGTAGGCCCACTGAGTGAGGCCGCTGCAGTCGAGGCCGCGGCCCGGTTCGGTGCCGCCCCACACGTACGGCGTGCCTTGTTGGCTCAGCGCGTTTCGGACCGCGCCTGCTGCCTGTTCGTTCGGAGCCGTCACGACGCTTCCATCAGGAAGCGCGACCTCGACGCCCGTGCCCTTCGCGCCGACGTCACTGGGCTCTCGCGGTGTTGCGCCGCTGTTCATCGCCGGCCCCTGATTCGGCATCGTTGCGGTGGGTGACGTCGTTGTGTTGGGTGAGGAAAGCAGGTTCGACGCGCTGTCCGGAGTCATCGACGACGGGGGAGCGGACGCCGATTGAGCGAAGTTGCGCACGAACTGGCCTGCGGGATCCGAATTCGCGGGTGCTGTCGGTGCAGGCCCGACCGGTGCCGCTACCGCAGGTCGTGTGGAAGCTTCGGTGCCTGCAGGGGCAGGTACCGATGGCGGCGCGAGATAACGCCCGACCTCGGCCGCGTGCACTGCAAGCTCGGCCCGAACCCGCGCCACGACGGCAAGGGCGCGTTCCAAGTGCTCGATGGCTGCCGCGATCACCATCGACTGACCGGCAGGGGTGACGAGCGCCGGGGCTGCAGCGAGGGCAATGGACACGAACGACTGCACTATGCCGTTCAGTTCGACAATTCCGGCCTGAACCTTCTCACACGCTCGATCCACGACCGTGGCGATCTCGTTGCCGTGATCGGCAAGTGCGATGGCGCTGGTGTGAGCTGCCCCAGCCAGCTCGATTGCCGCTACTGCTGCGGGCCCGCTCCACGAACCGGCCAGCTCGGCCACAGCGTTCACCCCGATCCGCTCGACCGCATTCAATGCGGAGGAGGACGAACGAATGACATCGGCGGGCCCACCGGTGGGAATTTCACCCGATCCGAAGGCGCCGAGGAGATCGATGATCGGGCGAGTCAGAACATCGATCACAGTAGGCGCCCGGCTGCCGCTGCGTCGGTTGCCTGATAACCGGCAGCCGAACCAGCGGCTGCGCTACCGATGCTGCCCAGTACTTCGGACAGACGTGCCATCGCAGCGGTGTGGGCGGTGTGGGTGCCGGTGAATGCGGCGAGGAACTCGGTACCGATCGCCCCGAACACCGGCGTCAGGACGGCTGGACCGCAGGCTGTGGCCGCTGCGGCGGCGCTTGTCACGTGCGCGGACATCGTCCCGGCCGTCGTGGAATACGCGAGTATTCCAGCCGCTGTTGCCGATACTTCTGCCATCGGTGTTCCCCTCGGGACTGTTCTGCATCTGAAATGGATCTACACAGGTTTTGACGCAAGTGAGGCCCGATCGGTTCCCACACTTATCCTTCTTCTCATGGATACACATGTCGTCGAACATCCCTTGGCTGCTGCCCTACTGACGACGATGCGCGACGAGCGCAGCGACAACGCAACTTTTCGGTCGGCACTGCGCCAGCTCACCCACATGTTGGTGTACGAGGCCACCAGGGACGCCGCGATCACCACGTTCGAGGTGAAGACGCCGGTCGCTCTCACACAGGGCACCCGTCTGGCGCGGCCGCCGCTGCTCGTGCCGGTCCTGCGTGCCGGACTCGGCATGGTCGAGAAGGCGAGCGGCTTGATTCCTCAGTCCCGCGTCGGCTTCGTCGGAATGGCGCGCGACGAGAAGACCCATGAGCCGGTGCCGTACATGGAGTCGCTGCCCGAGGATCTCTCCAGCACCCCAGTCTACGTTCTCGATCCGATGCTCGCCACCGGTGGCTCGATGGTGCGCACCATCGAGTTGTTGGTGGAGCGAGGCGCGGCAGATGTCACTGCAATTTGTGTGGTGGTTGCCCCCGAGGGGGTCACTGCACTCGAGAACTCGGGCCTACCGGTTCGGCTCGTCACCGCCAGTATCGACGATCGACTCAACGACGATGCCTTCATCGTTCCGGGGCTCGGTGATGCGGGCGACCGCCAGTTCGGTCCGCGCTGAGCACGTCACTCGTCCTCGGCGTCACTTGGCCGGCCAGTGAAGGCGACCCGCGATTGCGCGTCGTAGATGTCCTCTCGCGTGAGGTCGATCATGTAGAACTGCGCGGCGGTCGTGTTGGGTTCGAGGCACTCGGGCCGCAGCGGTGGTGCACGGGACGGATCGCATTCCGTAAAGGGGCGCCCTCCGAGTACGTTCCGTGCCCCGAGCAGTTGCCGGTCGAGACAGGTTCGCAGTGCGAAGGGTGCGAGTCGAAGGACTCGTTTCGCTTCGTCCACACGATCCATCGCGGAGGCTTCGTCTCCCGTGAGCTCGAAGCCCATGTGATGCAGCCACATTGGTTGTACATCGCGACCTTTGCGAACGGGGTGCACAAGGTCGGCACTGCGGCCGACACCCGCAAATGGGGCAGGCTTGCCGAACAAGGGGCAATGTGCGCTCGCTATGTCGCGTGGGCAGCGGACGGAAAGATAGTTCGGGTACTCGAAGATCGGGTGACCGAGCAACTACAGGTGCGGCAGTCCGTGCGATCCTCGGTCAAAGCTGCGGCCCTCGCATTGCCCGTCGACACCGCCCGTCTCGACGCTGCGACGGCAGCTCTGGCTGATCGAGTGCGGGACTCCATTGCGCCGCCGATCGGTGACGACACCTATCGCACGGTGGACGAATCATGGCGGGTAGCCGGATTCCGTGAGCTCGCGACAGGCAACCGCGTCTCCTATCCGGCCGATCTCACGATCGGCTCGCACGGCTTCATGGTGCGCGCGTGCATCGGACAAGCTGCGGTGGTGGACGTCGACGGCGCTTCCTACGTGGTGGACCTGCACGAGTTGAAGGGTCGTCGGGTTCGGTTCGGTGATTACAGATCCACGTTGCCTGCGGTTCAGTCCGCACTGTTCTAGGTCAGGGTCACAGGCTGGTCGCGAACTTTCGCAACGTGGCGAGCACAGCGTCGGCTTCGGCGCGCACGGCCGACAAGTCTGCGCGGTGGTGGACCGGGAGCACGACCTCGAGGTACGCCTTGACCTTCGGTTCGGTTCCCGAAGGACGCACGATGACGCGGATGCCATCTCCTGCCAATTCGACGGCATCGGTCCGCAGCGGACCGGCCTCGGCGAGTAGGTCGGTGACCGTGATGGAGGTGCCCGCCAGTTCGGTAGGTGGCTCCGCGCGGAGCCGTTCCATCATGGTCGCGATCTCGGCGAGATCATCCACTCGGGTGGAGACCTGCGCTCCGGCGTGAACACCGAATTCGAGCGCCAGGTCGTCGAGGACATCGCCCAGTGTGCGGTTCTCGGCCGCGAGCAGGGCAACGAGGTCTGCGAGGACGACAGCTGCCGAGATCCCGTCCTTGTCGTTGACGAACGACGGGTCGACGCAGTGGCCGATTGCTTCCTCGTAGGCATAGACCAGACCTTGGCCGGCGCGAACCAGCCACTTGAATCCGGTCAACGTACGCGCGTAGCGCGCGCCACGAGCAGGGGCGAGGACGGAGAGAAGTCGAGAAGAAACGATGGTGTTCGCGACCAACGAGTTCGGGGGCGCGGTGTGGAGTATGTGGTTGGCCAACAGCGCTCCGGTTTCGTCACCGCTGAGCATTCGCCATCCCGACGGCCCCGGCACGCCTATCGCGCATCGATCGGCATCGGGATCAAGAGCAATCGCGAGATCTGCCGTCACCTCGGCGGCAAGGGCCAACAGTTCATCCGCTGCACCGGGCTCTTCCGGGTTGGGAAAGGCGACGGTCGGAAACTCGGGATCGGGCTCGAATTGGTCGGTCACAGTGTGGACGTCTTGGAATCCGAGGCCGCGTAGCGCAGTGAGCGCGACCTCGCCGCCGACACCGTGCAGGGGCGTCATAGCAATCCGAATGTTCCGCTTCTGTGAACGGACCAGCGCGGGAAGTCGGTCCAGATATTGTGCGGTGACGCTCGATCCACCCGGTGAGACGAAGGTACGAGGCACGTCCACTGCAGGACCGACCGCGGCGATCTCGGCCTCGATTTCTTTGTCGACCGGCGGGATGATTTGTGCACCACCGCGGAGGTAGACCTTGTAACCGTTGTCGGCAGCAGGGTTGTGCGAGGCGGTTATCTGGACACCGAGGTCGGCATCGAGCGAGCGGACCGCGAATGCCAGTACCGGCGTAGGGAGTGGTCGAGGTAGTAGAACTACGGAAAAACCCTGTGCAGCAAAGGTTTCCGCGGCTGCAGCGGCGAAGGTGTCCGATCCGTGCCGTGCATCACGACCCACGACGACGGTCGATCCGCCCAGACCCTGCTTCTGCAGCCACGCGGCAATCCCCATCGAGGTGCGCACCACGACGGCGACATTCATCCCGTTGGGACCGGCTCGAACCTCGCCGCGCAGACCCGCCGTGCCGAAGCTCAACGGAGCGCGAAACCTCTCGCGTAGTTCGTCTTCCGGCAGTGAAGCCAATTCCGCACGCGTCGACGGGTCGGGATCACCTGCGATCCAATCCGCGACCTGATGTGCCAATTCGGCCGTCACAGCGTCGACACCAGCCGTTGTAGAAATTCACCCATGCGCGAAGCTGCTGTCTTCCCTGCTGCGAGCACCTCTTTGTGGTCGAGGTGGTCACCGGTCATTCCAGCGGCAAGATTGGTGACGAGAGAAAGCCCGAGAACCCTCGCTCCGAGGGCCCGCGCTGCGATCGTCTCGTGGACGGTGGACATACCGACCAGATCGGCACCCATGGTGCGCAACATTCGAATCTCGGCGGGCGTTTCGTAATGCGGCCCTGGCAACCCCGCGTACACGCCCTCTTCCAGCGAAGAATCGATGCGGCGCGCCAGTGCGCGAAGTTCCGGAGAGTAGGCGTCGACCAGGTCGACGAACTCGGCACCCGTCAACGGCGAGCGTGCGGTGAGATTGAGATGGTCGGAGATGAGAACCGGTTGGCCGACGTGCATTCCATCTCGGATTCCACCCGCGGCGTTGGTGAGAACGACCGTGGTAGCTCCGGCCGCGATGGCCGTCCGCACGGGATGCACGACTCGGGCCAAGTCGTGCCCTTCGTATGCGTGAGTACGCCCCTGCAACAGCAGCGTATGTGTGCCGTCGACGCTCACCGAGGTGACGGTTCCAGAGTGTCCGGATGCGGAGGGGGGAGTGAAGCCCGGAAGGTCGGCCATGGCGATGGTCGCAGTCGGGGAACCGAAACGATCCGCTGCGGCCTGCCAGCCGGATCCCAGCACGATCGCCACCGCATGAGAGGCGACGCCGGTGGCCTCCGCGATCGCTGCTGCAGCGCGTGCCGCGGCGCCCTGAGGATCGAGGGTCGGATCTGCTGCATCGCTGTTCGTTGTTCCCACGGGGAGCAACCCTAGGAGATGTGCGACCGTTTCTGCAGCAGGCCATGCATTGCCGTCGCCGGCGGCTCGGGTTCGAGCTCGGTCGGGCAGACCTTCACCGGCTGAAGTTACCGCCGGGTAGTATCTGGCCATGCCTTATCTCGAACATGACGGTGACGTGCACATCCTGTACCTCGGTGCTCAGGACTCAGCTCAGAACCCGGAGAATCGGTTTCATCCGGACTGGATCGAGGGCGTGCACGCTCTTCTCGACGAGGTCGAATCGATATCCGGACCAGGCGCACTCGTGACTACCGCGACCGGAAAATTCTTCACCAACGGTCTCGACACCGACTGGCTATTCGCCAACCTCGACAAGATCACCGGCTACCTCGACCGGGTGCACACGCTCTACACCCGACTGCTCACGTTCCCGATGGCCACGGTTGCAGCTGTGCAAGGCCACGCATTCGGCGCAGGCGCCATGTTCGCGACGGCTCACGATTTCCGGGTCGTCCGCGTCGACCGCGGCTTCTACTGCCTGCCCGAGGTGAACCTGAACATGCCGTTCACCGTAGGCATGTCATCCCTGATCACCAGCAGGCTCCCCAAGCAGACTGCCGTCGAGGCAATGACCACGGGTCGACGCTTCGGCGGAGCAGACGCCGTCGCAGCCGGCATCGCCGACGTCGCTGTCGCCGAGGACTCCGTGTTGTCCTCGGCTGTCGAGCGGGCTACGGCGTTGACGAGCACGCGCGGTGACAACCTCGCAGGAATCAAGCGCGCTATCCACGGCGATCTTCTTGCCGCGCTGAACACCCCGACCGACGAGAGTAATTTCGCCTTCGGTAAGTAATCGGCCGCGCTGAATTCAGCTGCGGAGAGCACTAGTGACAGACTGAGCCGGTGATCGTCGAGACCGATGCTGGTGTGCAGCGTGCTGCACCCGACCTGCTTGCGTTGTCGCACTCGATTCACTCCGAGCCGGAACTCGCGTTCGAAGAGCACCGCAGTGCAGCGAAGGTATGCGACCTTCTTCGCGATCGTGGTTTCGCCGTCACCACCGGCGTCGCTGACCTGCCGACCGCATTCACCGCGACATACGGCAGTGGCGAGCTGGTCATCGTCCTCTGCGCTGAATACGACGCATTGCCGGAGATCGGCCACGCCTGCGGTCACAACATCATCGCCGCATCTGCAGCCGGCGCGGCGATAGCGTTGGCACCGCTCGCCGAGCGGCTCGGCATCACCATTCGAGTACTCGGAACTCCCGCCGAGGAAAGCGGTGGGGGAAAAGTGCTGATGCTCGAACGCGGCATCTTCGACGGTGTGGCCGCGGCGCTGATGGTCCACCCCGGGCCGATCGACATCGTGGGCGCAACGTCACTCGCGTTGTCCGACATAGCCGTATCGTTCACCGGCCGCGCCGCACACGCATCTGCGGCCCCCGAATGGGGAATCAATGCCGGTGATGCGGTCACCGTCAGTCAAGTAGCAATCGGCCTGCTGCGTCAGCATCTGGCGCCGGGGCAGCAGTTGCACGGGATCGTGACCGCGGGTGGTCTCGCGCCCAACATCGTGCCCGGACACGCCGAACTTGCCTACTACCTGCGGGCGAACACCTCGGAATCATTGGCTGCGTTGACGTCCAAGGCGCATGCGTGTTTCCAGGCCGGTGCGATCGCTACCGGTTGCACCCATCAGATTCGCACGGTATCTCCGATCTACACCGAGCTGACACCCGATCCGTGGCTCACCGCCACCTATCGAGATGAGGTCGAGTCGATCGGCCGCACACCCCTGGCACCCGAGTTGGAAGGATTCCGCCCTCTGGGCAGCACCGATATGGGAAATGTGACGAAGGTTCTGCCCGGGATCCACCCGGTGATCGGTCTCGACTCGGGCGGCGCAGTCACGCACCAACCGGAGTTCGCCGCAGCGTGCATCACCGAGTCGGCGGACACCGCCGTACTCGACGGCGCCCGATTGCTTGCACGAACGGTGGTCCGTACGGCCCTCGACGCAGACACGCGGGGCCGGTTGCTCGAAGGCGTCGAAGCACGGATGACGGCTCGATGACCGATCTGCATGCCGCGGTCGACGCCTGGATTCTCGACCACACCGCCGAATTGTCGTTGTGGCGACGCCACATTCACGCGCATCCAGAGTTGGCACGTCAGGAATTCGCAACAACTGCGTTCGTCGTCGGGCACTTGGAGGCCGCCGGGCTGTCGCCGAAGCTTCTCCCCGGTGGAACAGGTTTGACCTGTGATATCGGACCGAGCGGACCACGGGTGGGTTTGCGAGCGGACATGGATGCGCTCCCGTTGCAAGAATTCACCGGTGCAACCTATGGCTCGACCGTTCCCGGGGTTTCCCATGCATGCGGCCACGACGCTCACACGACGGTGCTGCTCGGAACTGCGTTGGCCTTGGCGTCGCTGCCCGATCTGCCGTTCGGTGTTCGGTTGATCTTTCAGCCGGCCGAGGAGGTCATGCCGGGTGGGGCTTTGGATGTCGTGGCGGCCGGTGCGCTAGAGGGCGTATCGAAGATCTTCGCCCTGCATTGCGATCCTCGGCTCGAGGTGGGCAAGGTCGGTGTGCGGGTAGGTGCCATCACGTCGGCGGCCGACACCGTCGAACTTCGTCTGGACTCACCCGGTGGCCATACTTCGCGACCTCACCTGACCACCGACCTCGTCTATGCACTCGGCACGGTCATCACCGGCCTGCCTGGAATGCTCAGCCGCCGAATCGATCCGCGGACGAGCACGGTGATGGTGTGGGGTGCAGTCGTGGCAGGTCAGGCGCCCAACGCTATTCCGCAGAGCGGCATGCTCACCGGCACCGTACGCACCGGTGATCACGAGACCTGGGCTTTGCTCGAGCCCCTGGTCGGCGAGATCGTGGCTGGTCTCCTTGCGCCGACAGGGGTGCGTTACGAATTGCACTACAAGCGTGGGGTGCCGCCCGTGGTCAACGACCCGGTGGTGACGCGGACATTCGAGAACGCTATTCGACGCGTCGGACCGGCGGCGTTGGCCGATACCGCTCAGTCCGGTGGTGGCGAGGACTTCTCGTGGTATCTCGAAGACATTCCGGGAGCGATGGCTCGGCTCGGCGTGTGGTCCGGTACTGGTCCGCAGCTCGATATTCACCAGGCCACGTTCGATCTCGACGAGCGAGCGCTCGCCGTCGGTGTGAAGGTGATGACCGGCATCGCACTCGAACCGAACTGAACTGAAGTTCAGCTGGAAGTGCCGGGCCCTACGTTGCGACTGTTTCGTGTGCGCAGTCCACGGACGTACTCCGCGGGAGCACCGGCGATTTCGGCTGCTTCGGCCATGACTCCCAGGTAGCGCGCCGACGGCAAGCCGCCCTCGTAGGCGTCGAGTACGTACAGCCAGGCCAGTACCGGACCGTCCACGGTATCGATGCGCAGTCGGACCTTGCGATGTATGCCGAGTTCGGATCCCTCCCAGCGGTCGAGCCTCTCCTCGTCCTCTTCCGAGACGTCGTACAGCACCACGAACACCTTCGAATCGGCGTCGGGTGCGACCGTTGCCAGTGCACCTTCCCAGCCGATGTCACCGCCGCCGAAGGTCAATCGCCAGGCGTGTAGCCAGCCCGTTCCCGACGACGGGGAATGGGGGCAGCGCTGAAGCATTTGCTCCGGATGCATGTTCGACCCGTAGGCGGCATAGATTGGCACGTCGGCAAGCCTAAACCGTCCGGTGAATCGGCGGGGCGGCGGAAGGCCCGAGCGGCATGTTTCAGCAGGTGATGCAGATGTTAACTAATCCTTACCGACGCAAGGAGATGCCGACTGGAATAGCGTTGACTCATAACTGTGCACTTTTTGCGACCAATGTGGAAGAGGACAAATGACCCGGATCGTGATCATCGGTGGCGGACCCGCAGGGTATGAAGCAGCACTGGTGGCAGCGCAGCACGGGGGGACTGTGACCTTGGTCGATTCGGACGGCATCGGGGGTGCCTGCGTTCTGTGGGACTGCGTACCGTCGAAGACGTTCATTGCCTCGACAGGTATCAGGACCGAGATGCGACGAGCGAACGATCTGGGTATCGCGATGGATCCATCGCAGGCGACCGTTGCTCTGCCGCAGATCCACGAGCGCGTCAAAGCGCTCGCGCAGGCGCAGTCCTCCGATATTGCAGCGCGGGTGCGCTCGGTCGGCGTCGAGCTGATCTCCGGCCGCGCCGAAATGATCGATTCGCATGTCGGTATGGCTGCGCACCAGATTCGAGCGACTTCGGCGGACGGTTCGGAACGTGTACTCGACGCGGATGTCGTCCTGGTGGCGACTGGTGCGAGCCCACGGATCCTTCCGGGTGCGGAGCCCGACGGTGACCGCATTTTGAATTGGCGTCAGCTCTACGATCTCGAGGCGCTTCCCGAGCATCTGATCGTGGTCGGGTCCGGTGTGACCGGCGCCGAGTTCGTCTCGGCCTACACCGAGATGGGCGTCAAGGTGACAGCGGTCTCCAGCCGTGACCGTGTGCTGCCGCACGAGGACGAGGATGCCGCGCTCGTACTCGAGGATGCGTTCAACGAGAGAGGCGTCACTCTGGTCAAGCATGCGCGAGCAGAATCCGTCCAGCGGACCGAGAGTGGCGTGATCGTCCGCCTCGCCGACGGACGTACCGTCGAAGGTTCTCACGCGCTGATGACTGTCGGTTCCATTCCCAACACCTCCGGGCTCGGACTCGAAAAGGTAGGAATCGAACTGGATCGTGGCGGCTACCTACGCGTCGATCGAGTATCGCGGACCTCGGTTTCGGGCATTTATGCCGCGGGTGACTGCACAGGTCTGCTGCCCCTCGCTTCCGTCGCTGCGATGCAGGGACGTATCGCGATGTACCACGCTCTCGGCGAAGGCGTCACCCCGATCAAACTGAAAACTGTTGCCTCAGCGGTGTTCACGCGTCCCGAGATCGCATCCGTCGGTGTGAGCCAGTCGGCCATCGACAACGGTGACGTGCCGGCACGTACCGTCATGTTGCCCCTTGCCACCAACCCGCGAGCAAAGATGTCCGGCCTCAAGCGCGGCTTCGTAAAGATCTTCTGCCGACCCGCGACCGGCGTCGTGATCGGCGGCGTGGTTGTCGCTCCGACGGCATCCGAGCTGATTCTGCCCATCGCCATGGCGGTACAGAACAACCTGTCGGTCAACGATCTGGCGGCGACGTTCTCGATCTACCCATCGTTGACGGGGTCGATCACCGAGGCGGCACGGCAACTGATGCGCCACGACGATCTGGACTGACGCGCAGGGTGAGTGTCAAAATTCTCATGATGTGAGAACTGAGTGTCATTGATCGAGCTGGAGTGGCACAGTGAAGTGAGCCGACCACCATCCGGCTCACTTCATGCCCCAGCGGATCCTCGGGTACTTCGCAATCCGTACTCGATCCTTGGGGAAATCAATGACTTCCGCTCTGCCCTCGTTTGCCCGGCGTCTCGATTCGTTGCAGAGTTCTGCGATTCGAGACCTGCTCGCTCTGACTGCGCGAGAGGACGTGTTGAGTCTTGCCGGCGGTCTGCCGGCGACGGAGTTGATTCCCGTGCACCGCATTCGGCAGGCAGCGGAGGCAGTGCTGAGGACACCGTCCTCGGTGCAGTACGGCGAAACCTCCGGTTGGCGCACGCTCCGCGAGATTGTCGCAACCCGCGAATCATGCTCGGTCGGAAGAGAGGTCACCTCCGGCGAGGTCGTCATCACGCACGGTTCGCAGCAAGCGCTCACCCTCCTCGCTCAGGCAATGCTCGATCCCGGCGCAGTGGTCGTCGTCGATGAGCCCGCCTATACCGGTGCGCTGCAGGTCTTCTCGATAGCAGGTGCCGATATCCATGCAATCCCAATCGGTGGTGCGGGAATGGACACCGATGAACTGGCCCGCAGGTTGGCCGCCGGCCTTCGTCCCACACTCGTCCACACCGTGAGCAACTTCCACAATCCACGCGGCGTGACGATGTCGGATCTCGGCCGCAAACAGCTCGCCGCGCTCGCTGATCGCTACGGGTTCTGGATCCTCGAGGACGACCCGTACGGCGAGTTGTGGTTCGGTGTGCAACCCCCGAAGTCCATAGCCGCGTACTCCGACCGCGTTGTTCGGCTCTCCAGTGCGTCGAAGATCATCGCTCCTGCGCTTCGGGTCGGCTGGCTGACCGCGCCGGTGGCTGTGTGCGAGGCCGTCGAACTACTCAAGCAGGGCGCCGACCTGTGCGGATCGTCGATGACGCAGCAGATGGCCGCCGACATGCTCGACGACGCCGCGTGGCTCGAGCGCCACCTCGGGGTCCTGCGCTCGCAATACAGTGCACGCGCACACGCCCTCGAAGATGCACTGAAAGGCACCTTCGGTGACCGAATGGTGCTCTCACCCGCGAACGGCGGAATGTTCCTGTGGGTCGAGTTTCAGGACGGCACCGACACCACGGCATTGCTGCCGCGAGCGCTCGATCACGGCGTTGCCTTCGTCCCCGGGCGCGCCTTCGCGGATTCTCCTCAGTATTCAGGCGCGGCCCGATTGTGTTTCGCGAGTTCGTCTTCGAACGTTCTCTGCGAGGCCGTGCGGCGGCTATCGGACGCTCATACGCTGTCGTAAGTGCGTTCCACAGCGCGATTCCACTTGTCGTACATTGCCTCTCGGGCATCGGATGCCAGATCGGGCTCCCAGGTCTTGTCCGCGGCCCAGTTCGCCACGATCTCGTCTTCGCCACTCCAGTAGCCAACGGCGAGGCCCGCAGCGTAAGCCGCACCCAGGGCAGTCGTTTCGTTGACTACCGGCCGAACCACAGGGACACCGAGAACGTCGGACTGGAATTGCATGAGGAGCTCGTTGACGACCATGCCACCGTCCACCTTCAAGGTCGTCAGCGTCACCTCGGAATCTGCGTACATCGCGTCGATGACTTCTCGTGTTTGAAATGCCGTCGCTTCCAACGCTGCTCGGGCTATGTGGCCCTTGTTGGCAAAACGCGTCAGACCCGAGATGACTCCGCGCGCATCGGGCCGCCATCGAGGCGCGAACAGACCGGAAAACGCGGGAACGAAGTACACGCCGCCGTTGTCCTCGACCGTTCCCGCGAGGCGTTCGATATCGGCGGTGCGCTCGATGATGCCGAGGTTGTCGCGCAGCCACTGCACGAGGGAGCCGGTGACGGCCACCGAGCCCTCGAGAGCGTAGACAGCGTCTTTGTCACCGAGCTTGTAACAGACGGTGGTGAGCAGTCCATGCTTACTGTGCACCGGCGTCGTTCCGGTGTTGAGCAGCAGGAAGTTCCCGGTGCCGTACGTATTCTTGGCCTCGCCCGGGGACAAGCATGCCTGCCCGAATGTTGCGGCCTGTTGGTCGCCCAGTATTCCCGAGATCGGGACGCCGGCGAGCACACCCCGAGGACGAACCTCGGCATACACCTCGGAGGAAGTGCGGATCTCGGGCAGCATCGACATCGGAATTGCGAAGTCGGCGCAGATGTCCTCCCGCCAGGACAGTGTTTCGAGATCCATCAACAGCGTGCGAGACGCGTTGGTCACGTCGGTGATGTGCTTGCCGCCATTGGCTCCGCCGGTGAGGTTCCACAACACCCAGGAATCCATCGTCCCGAAGCAGAGTTCGCCGGCCTCGGCGCGGCTGCGAACGCCGTCGACGTTGTCGAGAATCCATCGAATCTTCGGCCCTGCGAAATAGGTGGACAACGGCAGGCCGGTGATCCGCTGATAGCGGTCGGCGCCGTGGTCCCCGGCCAGCTCTCGACACAATTCGTCGGTACGAGTGTCCTGCCACACGATCGCGTTGTAGACCGGTTTACCGGAGCTACGATCCCAGACCAGCGTCGTTTCGCGCTGGTTGGTGATACCGACAGCGGCGATGTCCTGCGCTTTGACATCGGCGTTCCCTAGCGCGGCGCCGACGACTTCGCGAACGTTGACCCAAATCTCCTCGGCGTCGTGTTCTACCCAGCCGGCGCGCGGGAAAATCTGACGGTGCTCTTTTTGCGCGGAGCCGACCGGTTTGCCGTCATGGCCGAAAATTATGCAGCGAGAAGACGTCGTACCCTGATCGATCGAGGCGATGAAGGTGCCGGAGGTCACGTCGGTGCTGGTGTCGGAGGTCACTACGTTCCTTTGTTCGACTCGGAGGTGACGCGGGTATCGAACTCGAACGGTAGCCTGCAGGGGCGGTCAGGGAAATGGTCTATGTGGGGAGCGAGCTCGTGAGTAATCGATCGAACACCACTTTGCTGGGGCCTCAGGCGCGTGTCGATGCCTGGGAGCGGCTCGGATCCGAGTACTTCGACGTCATCATCATCGGCGGTGGCGTCGTCGGAGCAGGTGCTGCGCTCGACGCTGCGACCCGCGGTTTGAAGGTTGCTCTCGTCGAAGCTCGCGACTTCGCCTCGGGAACCTCCAGTCGCTCCTCGAAGATGTTCCACGGTGGACTGCGATACCTCGAGCAGCTCGAATTCGGTTTGGTGCGAGAAGCCCTGCATGAGCGCGAGCTGTCGCTGTCGACGTTGGCGCCACACCTCGTCAAGCCGCTGAAGTTCCTTTTCCCGCTGACGCATCGCGTCTGGGAACGTCCGTACATCGCTGCGGGAATATTTCTCTACGACAGAATGGGCGGCGCGAAGTCCGTTCCGGCGCAAAAGCACCTCACCCGATCGGGTGCGTTGAGGATGACACCGGGCCTCAAGCGCAAATCCCTCATCGGCGGAATCCGCTACTACGACACCGTCGTCGACGACGCACGGCACACGATGAGTGTCGCTCGCACCGCGGCGCATTACGGGGCCGTCGTTCGAACCTCGACGCAAGTCGTTGGATTTTTGCGCGAAGCCGATCGAGTTTCCGGTGTGCGCGTGCGTGATTCGGAAAACGGAGCCACCACCGAGATTCGCGGAAGCGTGGTCATCAATGCAACGGGCGTGTGGACCGACGAAATCCAGGCGTTGTCCTCGCAGCGAGGACGGTTTCGTGTACGCGCATCGAAGGGCGTACATATCGTGGTGCCGCGTGACCGCATCGTCAGCGAGGCCGCGATCATTCTGCGCACCGAGAAGTCGGTGCTGTTCATCATTCCGTGGGGTGCGCATTGGATCATCGGCACCACCGACACCGATTGGAAGCTCGACCTGGCGCATCCTGCCGCCACGAAAGCCGATATCGACTACATCCTCGGCGAGGTCAACACAGTGCTGGTGACACCACTGACGCATGAGGACATCGATGGTGTCTACGCAGGCTTGCGTCCACTGCTGGCGGGTGAAAGTGACGAGACGTCGAAGTTGTCCCGGGAACATGCCGTCGCTCGCGTCGCGCCCGGCCTCGTGGCGATCGCGGGCGGCAAATACACCACCTACCGCGTGATGGCCGAGGACGCCGTCGATCTCGCCGCCGAGGACATCCCTGCCAGAGTTGCGTCGTCGATCACGGAGAAAGTCCCGCTCGTCGGTGCCGACGGCTATTTCGCCCTGGTCAACCAGACGCATCATCTCGCGAAGATGTACGGTCTGCATCCCTACCGGGTGACCCACCTTCTCGATCGGTACGGCTCGTTGATCGACGAAGTGCTCGACATGGCGAAGGACAAGCCCGAACTCTTGCAGCCGATCACCGACGCGCCCAGCTACCTCCAGGTCGAGGTCGTGTACGCCGCTGCCGCTGAAGGCGCGCTCCACTTGGAGGACATCCTCGCGCGCCGGACTCGGATATCGATCGAGTACTCCCATCGTGGAGTCCACTGCGCGGGACAGGTCGCGGCTTTGGCCGCGCCCATTCTCGGATGGGACTCCGCGGCGGTCGATCGTGAGGTCGCGACATACACCGCGCGCGTCGAGGCGGAGATCAAGTCACAAATGCAACCCGATGACGAGTCCGCCGACGCACTACGCGTCGTCGCACCCGAGGCCCGTCAGGAAATCCTGGAGCCGGTGCAGCCGAGCAAGTAGGGCAGCAGGCTCGCGCCTTCTGCCAACGGTGCGTGACTGGAGCTCAGTGTTCGACCGGGCACCGACTTCCGTAGTCGACCTCGAACTCCTTGATGCCATTGAGCCAACCAGATCGAAGTCGCTTCGGATCGCCCAGCTTGGTGATGTCGGGCATGTGGTCAGCGATCGCGTTGAAGATCAGATCGATCTCTAGACGCGCCAAATTTGCGCCGACGCAGAAGTGCGCCCCGGTTCCACCGAAACTCAAGTGCCGGTTCGGGTCCCGCATGATATCGAATTTTGTCGGATCGTCGAAGACATCCTCGTCGAAGTTCGCCGAGGCATAGAACATCGCAACTCGGTCACCCTTTCTGATCTTCTGGCCACCAAGCGTGGTGTCAGCAAGCGCTGTCCGCTGAAACGCGGTAACGGGGGTCGCCCAGCGAATAATCTCGTCGACCGCGGTGCTTGGTCGCTCGTTCTTGTAGAGCTCCCACTGATCGGGATTCTCGAGGAAGCCGATCATTCCGTGTGTGATGGCGTTTCGGGTGGTCTCGTTGCCCGCAACAGCGAGCAGGATGACGAAGAAGCCGAACTCTTCGGGGCGTAGTTCATCACCATCGATTTCGGCATTCAGCAGCTGGGTGAGGATGTCATCGGCGGGACACTTCTTACGCTCTTCTGCCATTTGGTAGGCGTACCCGAGGAGCTCCATCGACGCGACCTGGGGGTCACCCTCGAATTCCGGGTCGTCGTAACCGGTCATCTGATTGGACCAATCGAAGACCTTTCCACGATCTTGTTGCGGGATGCCGATGAGCTCCGCAATCGCCTGAAGCGGCAGCTCGGTCGCGACCTGGGTGACAAAATTGCCTGCCCCTAGGGTCAGGGCTTCGTCGACAATCTTCGACGCACGCTCGGACAGGGCGTCCTCGAGGCTGGCCACTGCGCGTGGGGTGAAGCCGCGAGCAATGATCTTTCGCAGCTTGGTGTGCTCTGGGGCGTCTTTGAACAGAAGAACGTGGCGCTGTAGTTCGATGGCCTCGCGAGGGATGTCGTCGTCGAACCGGACGATCGCGGTGTTTTCCCACGTGGAATATACGTCGTTGCGCGAGACCTCCCTGACGTCCTCATGCCGAGTGACAACCCAGTACCCGTCGTCGTGAAATCCGCCGACGGTGGGTGGTTGTGGACACCACCAGACGGGTGCTGTCTTGCGTAGCTCAGCGAACTCCGCGTGGGGAATATGAGTGGCGTAGATGTCTGGATCAGTGGGGTCGAAACCTTCGGCAATATTCGGTGTGGGCACTTCGCACTCCTCATTGGGGCTGATAGCAGTCAGCCTTCCAGTGAAGCGGCTGCTGCGGATTGGCTTACTTGGCCAAGGTTCCTGGATTTTTTTGTTCGGAGGGTACATATGTGATTGTGTTCGCGCCGAAGGTGTCGAAGCAATCGAGTGCCAGTTTGAGGTGAAGCGAGCGCGAGGTGATCCGCTGGCCGATGCGCTCCTCGATCTGTTGGATGCGGTATCGCACAGTGTTTTTGTGCACGGCGAGCTGGCTAGCGGCGGCCTCGAGATTTCCCGGGCATGACAGCACCGCGCGTAGCGTCTTCCGGAGTCGCGCGGACAGCTCGTCGTCCACCAAGAGCCCAGGCAACTCGCGTTCGATAAGGGTGTTCATCGCATCGGGACGAGAAACGAGCATCGAGACGAGTTCGATGTCTCGATAGCTGGTGACGGGTATGCGCTGTTGCGCCCGCATAGCGATTTCTTGCGCCGCCAGAGCCTCCCTGTGAGCTCGTCGAAACCCGTCGATACCCTGCCCAGGCCGTCCTACCGCGACCCGCACCCCGGGTGGCACGAGCGCCGAGTCGATCGTGGGTTCTTCGTCATGCCCGGCCACCATCCAAACCCACAACCCCCGGGCCCCTGACGGGATGCAAAGGATCTCCGTTGCTGATGCTGACCGCGCCAGCCGCGATGCCAATGGCTCGAAGATCCGCGAGTCGATCGAGATCGCGTGGTCGGTGGTCCATAACACCAGGGCAGTATTGACGCGGTGGACCGGGTAGCTCAGCTGTACCGATGCGACCTCAGCGTCATTCGATGTGCCGTCCAGAATTTCGCGGACCGTGTTCACCCGCATCGAGAATGTACCGCTGAGCAGACGTTCTCGTTCGCACGTGTATGTGGCGGCAAGTTCCTCGAGCATCGAATTCATGATCTCGCTCGTCTGCTTCCACATCATGACGACGAGTTCCACCTTGAAATCCTCCGGTACAGCGGCATTGCTGACGAAATCCGCCACAAACCGCCATACCGCTCGGTGACCGGCGTGGTACAGATGGGAGAGAACTCGCAATTCGAGTCCCCGGCGCGCGATGGTTCGGGCAAGAGAATGAGCTTCCGCAGCTACCGGAGCATCCCACAGGGCAGCGTTGTCGGACTGCCGAGCGGCAAGAATGTTGCGGAATTGGCTGCGAACAGCCAACTGTAAGTCCCTCCGAACATCTGCGTCTGTAGACAGCTCCGGGACGTCTGACCCCATGGATTGCGCGACATAGTCGACGAACCGTGCGATATCTGCGTGGGAGAGACTTTCGGCAACGTAACTGCGCATCCACTCTTCGGCCCGTGTTGCACTCGCCATTTTCAGCGCTCCCTCTGGACAATTGGGCCCCGATGCTGCCGGCCTGCCCCCAGCATAAGGACTACTCGGGCTTGGGTAGGGACCCATTTTCGAAGGCAGTCATCGGGACGGATCAACCCTCGGAATCCGTACATGGCACTGTGCGTCAGGAAACTCTGGAGCCGGTGCAGCCGAGCACGTAGCGTGCTGTCTGTCCGGTCAATGGGTCAGTAACAACTTGAGTGCGACCACCGCAGTGGCGACCAGCGCGAGCACGATGGATCCAAGAAATGTTCCACGAGTCGGCTTCTCGCCGCGGAGTCGACCTACGACGAAGTTGGTCGACGCAATTCTGGCGATGACTGTTATTTCGGCCACGATCTGACCGACCCCTGGATCCAGCAACCCTGCCCATCCGATCGCCAGGAGCACCGCTGGGAGGACCGCCGCGCTCAGTACCGGAACGGAATCCCGAAGTTGTTCGATGCGAGCGACCCTCGCGAGTTTGACCCCGGTTCGCACGGTTTCACCGACGCCCTCGGCGAAAGCGTGCGCTACGAACGTGGACAGCGCTGTGCCGAGCACGATTGCCACACCTTGAAAGGTGTGTTCGTCCGGTGACGTCATCGGAATGAGAGCCACGAGTATCAAGACATTGCCGTACACGTAGGCACTGATTCGACTGGCGGCGTTGCCGGGACTCAGCGGGCTGCTACGTGAGAGCAGCGGTCTGTGCAAGAGGTCTCGCAGGTTCGGTGCCATGCCGATTGACAGTAGTCACTACCGGCGAGTGAACGGATAATTCCGATGCCGACTCACCGACACACAGTGGAGACCGCGCTCAGGGGAATCGGGTACAACCGAGAATCGTGGTGGCCGGACCTATGAATCAGCTGGGCCGATCTATGAATCAGCTGGGCGGGGGCTGGCAATAGGGACAAAAATATATCTGGCGTTCCTCCAGCGGGTTGTCGCCGAGCAGTCCGAACTGCACGGTTGTGCCGCAGCGCCGACATGGCTTGCTCTCCCGCCCGTATACCCAGAAATGGCGCCCCGGCCGTCGATCACCGGTGGTCACCCGTTGATTGCGATCCTTGTTGGCCATGATTGTGCGGAACGACAGGTCGACGATCTTGCGTAGATCGCCTGCAGAACCGACTGGGGTCCGCGGATCGATACCGCGGAGAAAACAGATTTCGTTGCGATACACGTTGCCCAGACCTGCCAGTATCCGTTGATCGAGCAACGCGGTTCCGATAGGCCGGGTCGGGTCGGTGCCCAGATTGGTGATCGCGACGGCCGCATCCCAATCCGATCCGAGCAAATCGGGCCCGAGGTACCCGACGACCTCGTCTTCGTCCTCCACGACGTCCAGTACACCCAGTTCGAAACCCACCGCGGAAGCACTGTCGTTCGTCAGAATCGCGCGAGCTTGGAACGCAGGCTTGCGCCACCTTTCACCGGGGGCATAGACCTGCCAGGTTCCTTCCATCTTCAAATGGCTGTGGATCGTATATCCGCCGACCCGAATGAGGAGATGCTTGCCACGTGAATCCACCGAGTCCACTGTTCGTCCCGTGAAATCGACTGTCGCGTAGCGTGGTACACGAATATCGCAACCCGTCAGCACCCGCCCGACGAGCGCGTCCCTCAGCTTGTTCGCTGCCCGATAGACGGTATCTCCCTCAGGCATGAAGCTGCCCCCGCAGACGCAAGCCCCGGGGGGTCGCGGAGAAGCCTGCCTCGGTCAAGGTCTTGGCAAATGCCGTCCCGTGGATGTCGTGACCATCCACCCGTTCGACCAACAACTTCTCTACCCCGCCCCTCTTCACAGTCGCAGCGAGCGCACGGGCCGACATTTCGATGACAGCTTCGTTATCGGAGAATGTCAGCACGGTCTTGCCACCCCGTTCGACGTACAGAGCAAGGTCGCCCTCATGGAGTACGACGAGTGCCCCGGCTTTCCGTCCTGGCCGATGTCGAGGCGAATCATCTTTCTCGTCGGGCTTCGGCCACGTGAGCGCGGCACCGTAGGGGTTGGCCGGGTCGCAGGCTGCCAGGACCATTGCGCCGGTCTTTTCTCGTTCGTCGTACGTGCGCAATCTATCGACGACATCGGAAGTGGAGAACTGCGCGCCACCGAGCGAGTCGACGAAGTACCCGCGGCGGCTGCGGCCGGAATCCTCGAAGGTGGTGAGCACCTTGTACATCATTGCGAATCCGCCGGGCACCCCTTCGTTCATCACCGCACCTCGCGTGACCACGCCATAGCGCTCGAGCAGCATGTCGGCGGTCGCGTGTGCTCGCACTGTGGGATCCGGTTCGAGCTCTGGGAGTCTGGACCAGCGCCCTCCTGCTGTAGGTGGCCCGGTCCGGGTCGGCAGCGCGGGCCGTTCGAATCGACGGTACGAGCGCAACCGCGGTGTCTTCCGCGGCGCTCGGTGGCTCGGCGCCGCGCGGGTAGTCGCGTTGAGGAGTGCGCGCAAGGGTGCGAAGGTGTCGTTGCTGAGCCGGCCGGCCCATACGAGTTCCCAGAGTGCGGCGTGCAGACTGTCGTCGTCGGTACTGCCTACCGTGTCCGAGAGCTGCCGGAAGAAATATGCGCCTCCAGCTGCGACCGCGTCCAACACGCGCAGTTGTAGTTCGGACAGATCCGATTCGGCGGGCGGAGCGAGAGTCAACGGGGCGGTCTCGGCCATGTGTAGACAGACCCAACCGTCCTTCGAGGTGATGGATCCGTGTCCGGACCAGAGCACCTCGCCGGTGGAGGTCAATTCGTCGAGCATCGCGGGGGAGTAGTCGCGGACTCTCGAAGCGAAAATGAGCGGCTCCCAGGCCGATGCGGGGATCGGTACCCCGGCGAGCTGCTCGACAACTGTTGCAACACCGTCGATTCCGTTGAGTTGCCTACTGCCCACGTGTTGCCAGGCGGGGAGGAATCGGCCGAGGGTTGCGGTGCCGACCGGCTCGACCTCATGACGCGCCGCAGCGAGCGACCGTCTGCGCAGACGGCGTAGGACCTCGTTGTCGCACCATTCGCTGCCCGTCGTATCGGGTCGGAACTCTCCCTCGACCACTCTTTTGTCGGCACCGAGCGTGGTGAGAACACCGCGAGCGACCGCCGTCCCGATCCCGAACCTGGCTGCGAGGTCGGTGACCGAGAACGGGCCGTGGGTGCGCGCATACCGGCTCACGAGGTCGGTCAGCGGATCTTCCACCGGTTCGATGAAGGCTGCCGGTGTGCCGATGGGCAGTGGAACACCGAGGGCGTCGCGCAACCGGCCCGCGTCTTCGATGGCTGTCCACCACGTCCGACCTGCGAAGCTCACCTCCATCGCGCGCTTGGCGGCCCCGAGCTCGATGAGCCACTGTAGAGACTCGGCTCCTCTCGTGCGCTCGGCCACCTCCTCGGCGGTCAGCGGTCCCAGCATTCGGAGTAGATCCGCGACGCCCTCGATGTCCTTGGCAGCTCGGTCTTCTGCGAGTCGCTGCAGTTCGAGTTCGGTCGTCTGAATCACGGACAGATCCAAGAGCTCACGCAGCTCGACGCGCCCCAGCAGTTCGGCGAGCAGTGTCGAATCCAGCGACAAGGCTTGCGCGCGACGTTCCGCCAAGGGGCTGTCGCCCTCGTACATGAACGCGCCCACGTAGTTGAACAGCAGGGAATTCGCGAAAGGAGACGGCGATGCCGTTTCTATCTCGACGATGCGGATCTGCCGTCGGCTGATCTGCGCGAGAATCTCTTCCAGCGCAGGCAAGTCGTAGACGTCCTGTAGACATTCGCGCACCGTCTCGAGCAGAATCGGGAATGTCGGATACTTGCGCGCAACATCGAGAAGTTGGGCAGACCGTTGTCTCTGCTGCCACAATGGTGCGCGTCTCCCAGGGTTGCGGCGGGGGAGAAGTAGTGCGCGAGCGGCACATTCGCGGAATCTCGACGCGAAAAGTGCCGAACCGCCGACCTGCTCGGTGACGATGTCGGCAATTTCGTCACGTTCGAACACGAACAAGTCGGCACCTGGAGGTCGATCCTCGGTGTCCGGTAGTCGCACGATGATCCCGTCGTCGGACGCGGTCGGGGCAGCGTCGATGCCGTATCTCTCGATGAGACGGGCGCCGATCGCCAGGGCCCACGGCGCGTGCACCTGCTGGCCGTACGTCGAGTGCAGAACGAGTCGCCAGTCGCCCAGCTCGTCGCGGAATCGTTCGACGATCATCGTTCGGTCGGTGGGAAGCTGGCCCGTCGCGTCCTTCTGTTCGTCGAGAAGCGCGACAAGGTTGTTGACCGCGTTGACATCGAGGCCGCTTCCGGTCAGCCGCTCGGGCAACCCTTCGCGTTCAGCAGTGCTGCGGAGGAATTCGCCCAAAGCCCTGCCCAGTTCCGCGGGGCGGCCGAGCCCGTCGCCGTGCCAGAATGGCAGCCGCCCGGGCTGACCGTATGCAGGGCTGACCAGGACTCGATCGTGGGTGATCTCTTCGATCCGCCAGCTGGTGGCGCCGAGGGCGAAGACATCACCCACGCGTGACTCGTACACCATCTCTTCGTCGAGTTCACCTACCCGAGAGGCCTTCTCGCCGACCATGTACACCGTGAACAGCCCGCGGTCCGGGATCGACCCACCTGAGGTCACGGCCAGTCGCTGTGCGCCCGGACGGCCGGTAAGGGTGCCGGCATCGCGGTCCCAGACCAATCTCGGTCTCAGTTCGGCGAATTCGTCCGATGGGTAGCGGCCCGAGAGTAGATCCAGTGTCGACTCGTATGCGGAGCGGGGCAGAGTTGCGAAACTGCCGGTGCGTCTGACCGCGTCGAACCAGTCCTGGGCGTCGATCGCTTCCAGCGCGCACGCTGCGACGGTCTGCTGAGCCAGGATGTCGAGTGGATTGGCAGGAACGAAGAGCGACTCGATCTTCCCTGTCTTCATGCGCTCGACCGTCACAGCGCAGTGGATCAAGTCGGTTCGGTGCTTCGGGAAGAGCACTCCCTTGGAAATCTCACCGACCTGGTGGCCTGCACGACCCACTCGTTGCAACCCGCTGGCCACCGAGGGCGGGGCCTCGACCTGGACCACCAAATCCACTGCACCCATATCGATCCCGAGCTCGAGGCTGCTGGTGGCGACGACGCATCGAAGCCGACCGGATTTGAGATCATCCTCGATGAGTGCTCGTTGATCCTTGCTGACGCTTCCGTGGTGAGCCCGGGCCAATAACGTCTCGGCGCCATGGTTCACCTCTGCGGGAGTGCCGATCTGGGACGCGGGTTTATGCGCTGTTTCGACAGCGTCACCCATCCGTTCGGCATATATTTCGTTGAGCCGAGCGGTCAGTTTTTCGGAGAGACGCCGAGAGTTTGCGAAGACGATGCTCGACTTGTGTTCGAGGATGAGGTCGACGATCTTCTCCTCGACGTGCGGCCAGATGGACCCCTGCTGTGGTGCCGCCGACGCGGAACCGTCCGCGGGTTCGGTGACACCGAGTTCGGTCATGTCCTCCACCGGTACCTGAACTGCGAGGTCGAACATCTTGGGCGACGGCGGCGCAACGATCTCGATGGGCGCGATACCGGTGAGGAAGCGACCGACTTCCTCGTGCGGGCGGACCGTCGCCGAGAGACCGATACGTTGAGCGGGCTTCGGAAGCATCAGATCGAGGCGCTCGAGAGACAGTGCCAAGTGGGACCCGCGTTTGGTCCCGGCGACCGCGTGAACCTCGTCGACGATGACGGTGTCGACTCCGACCAGTGACTCCCGGGCCGCCGAGGTGAGCATCAGGAAGAGAGATTCCGGCGTGGTGATCAAGATGTCGGGCGGGGTCTTGATCAGACTGCGTCGATCCGCGGGGCTCGTGTCACCGGACCGAACGCCCACGGAAATATCGGGTGGTTCGAGCCCGAGGCGCTTCGCCGTCTGAGTGATGCCGACCAGCGGAGCCCGGAGGTTGCGCTCGACGTCGACGGCCAGCGCTTTGAGCGGCGAGATGTACAGAACTTTCGTGGTGCGGTCGCTCTGCGACGCTCGCCCGGCGAGCTGATCGATCGACCAGAGGAACGCGGAGAGCGTCTTGCCGGATCCGGTGGGGGCTACGACGAGGGTATGGCGACCACTAGAGATTGCTTCCCACGCTCCGGCCTGGGCCGCAGTCGGACTATGGAACGCGCCGGCGAACCACTCCTGGGTGGGCGCGGAAAACTTCGCGAGAGCAGGATTGCCCGACTTCGGCGTCCCGGGCTGAGGAGAAGTTTTTCTGACCACTCGCCCATGATGCCCCCAGACACCGACAAGCAACCATCACCACGGCCGGTTGACTATCGAGGTGTGAAGTCGACCGGGTACGGGTACGGGAGGTTGATGACCGACGACCAAGAGACAATGCAGATCATTTCCGCAAAACTCGATGCTCGACTCGGCGAACGCACCAATGGCCTGCAGAACGAGGTGCCGCCAGGGGCCAGCGCGCAGGCCGACGACGAGGACGGCGAACGAGGACCACTCGGGCACGACTATCGCCTCGCGATCAAGTACGCCGAGGCCCTCGCTATCGGTGAACCGCAGTTGATCGACCGGTCGGAGTTCGACCGGCTCGTCGCCGAGCACGGCTGAGCCGACTGCCGCCTGGTGGAGCCGCTTCCTGCATCCGGGGGTCGAGCGGAGGGGGAGGAATCACTGGCCTTCCTCCTCCGCTTCCTCTGCCAGTTTCTCCTCGCCCCTTTTGCGTAGGAATTTGAACCCTGGGATTCCGATGACGGCGCGTCGGACATCCTTTGTCACGTTGAGCAATTCGTGAATTTCCGGCGATACCGTATCGAGTGTGGCCAAGATCGGAAGGACGGCTTTCATATGTTCGACGATTTCGGGAAGTTGGTCGACCATCGCGATGGTGGCGTCGACTTCTTGCTCGGACAGGTGGTCGACGAACTTTTGCGCAAACGGTGCCGCCTGTTGCGCCATCGGCTCGAACAGCTCGACCAACTCGAGTGCGGTCGCCGAAGTTTTCGATGCCGTGTCGACGACGCCTTCGGCCGAGCGAGTAGTGACCGCGGCCTCGATGACGACGAGTTGTGCGGCGGTGACAACCTCGTCGATTCGAGCCATGAGCGTCGTCACCTCGTCGAGCAACGTCTCGACACGACCGGGAAGCTCCCACGCGAAGGTGGCGGTATCGCGGGCCCAACGCGCGCTCGACAGCGCCACGTCTCGACCGAATTTTGCCGCAGTCAGACCCCCGAAGGGGACGGGAAGCCGAACGCCCGCCAGTACCAGTGCCATCACCCGACAATGCCACAGGTAGGCCGTCAGGCCCCGCTGCTGCGGCGGCGCCGATCCGATGTCGTTAGCCTCGAGTCATGAGAGTTCTCGTTACCGGTGCGAGTGGATACATAGGCTCGAGGTTGGTCGCATCCTTGCTGAAGGCGGGCGACGACGTCTGTGCGGCGTCGAGGCAACCCCAGACACTGACGAGATTCGACTGGTGGCACGACGTCGACACCTGCGCGCTCGACGCGGGTGACCCACTCTCGCTTCGCGAGGGTTTCGAGCAAGCGGGCGACGTCGAGGTGGTGTACTACTTGGTCCACGCGATCGGGCAAGCCGACTACCGTAGCCAAGATTTGACCTCGGCCCGGCAATTCGCCGAAGCTGCTGCAGCCGCCGGTGTGCGCCGGATCGTCTACCTGGGCGGGTTCGTGCCGGAGGGCGAAGAGTTGTCGGAGCATCTGGCGAGCCGAGCAGACGTCGGGGAGGCTCTCTCGGTCGAAGGCGTCGAGGTCGTATGGCTTCGCGCAGCGATCGTGATCGGCGCCGGATCGACCTCCTACGAGATGCTGCGCTATCTCGCCGACAGGCTCCCGGTGTTGCCGCTGCCGAGCTGGCTGAGCCACCCGGTGCAGCCCATCGCCGTCGACGACGTCCTGTTCTATCTTTTGGCGGCCCGCTCCACTGTTCCGCCCGGCTCGTACGACATCGGCGGCCCGGACACTGTGCCGTACCAAGATTTGTTGTTCGCGTACGTGGAAGCGGCAGGACTGACCCGGGTCGGGTTGCGCACCCCAGGCGTTCCTACTGGGCTGGCCGGGCGTGTCATCGGCAAGATCATCCCCATTCCGGATGCGCTCGCCGAAGACCTGGTCGGGTCACTGCACAACACCATGACTACGTCGGAGGAGCGGATCGTCGATCTCGCCGGTGAACCCGAAAGCGGTAGAACCACGATCGCGGATGCGATGCGTCGCAGTGTGCAGGGCCGCGTCGGCACCCCGCCCGGAGTGAGTGAGCTCAAGGATCCACTACGACTTGCGGTCACCGACGCGGCGTGGAGCGGAGGCGACGCGTCGGTGATCCGCCGCTACGGCGTGGCGGCCTCGTCGAAACCGACGTGGGACCTGTTCGAGTCCCTCGGCGCGCGTTCATTGTTGTACTCGTGGCCCGTCGCAGCGGTGGTGCGCACGAACCTCGATGTGGTCGACAGTGTTTCCGGCCGGACAAGATCGGCAATACGACGCCTGTTCGACGACAGAAATAGGGAGGCTTGATGGCGACGTGGCAGACGAGCGTGGTCGACGTTGTGAAGTCGGCCCTTGTAGAAAAGGTCGACCGGGATCACGAGGAAACCGACAAGGCATTTATGCGACGCCGGATCGTGGTGGTGATCACGCTCGTAGTCGGGGCAACGCTGCTGGGTCTGTCGCTGTCGGTCGAGCCGGGTGACAGTGCGTTCTATGCGCTGACGCTCGGACTTGCCGCGGCCTGGATCGTCGGCGGCTTCGCCTCGGGCCCCTTGCATCTCGGTCGGATCCGATTCAACGGCTCGATGCGACGGCCGATCGTCACCCCAATTCTCACCGGGCTTGCTGCAAGCGCTGTTTTCGTCGTCGGCGCATTGATCGTGCGCCAGATCCCACCACTGGCAGACTTCACCGAGAATGTGCTGGCGCATGCGCGGTTCGGATCACTGGCTTTGATCGTGTTCATCACCCTGCTCAATGGGGTCGCCGAGGAGATCTTCTTTCGAGGCGCCCTGTTCGCGGCGATCGGTCGTCGAAAGCCAGTGTTGATTTCGACCATCATCTACACGGTGGTCACCCTGGCGAGCGGGAACCCGATGCTGGCGTTCGCTGCAATCACGCTCGGTTTCGTTCTCGCCCTGCAACGGCGCGCTTCCGGTGGCATCTTGGCGCCGATCCTGACCCACGTGATCTGGTCCACCGTGATGATATTCGCGCTGCCGCCTCTGTTCGCCTGACTCGGACACATTTCGTCAAGTTTCAGCGGCCTTCTGTGCTGTCCAGTGGGTCGAGTCGGATCGCACTGAGCTAGATTGCGCAGGTGAGCGAAAACCTCGACCGGATAGACCGGTTGATCATCGACGAACTGGTGGCCGACGGCCGCGCGACTCTGGCCACTCTTGCAGAGAAGGCCACCCTCTCGGTGTCCGCTGTGCAATCTCGTGTCCGACGCCTCGAGGCCCGTCGAGTCATCCGCGGGTACACCGCACAGGTGGATCCGGATGCGCTTGGACGCCCGCTGTCTGCGTTCGTCGCCATCACGCCCATCGATCCCGCTCAGTCCGACGACGCACCTGCGCGCCTTCGCCACATCACCGCCATCGAATCGTGCCATTCGGTGGCGGGGGAAGAGAGTTACGTTCTTCTCGTTCGAGTGGAATCACCGCGCAGCCTCGAAGGTTTACTGCAAGAGATTCGCGCAACGGCGAATGTTCGGACTCGAAGTACGATCATTCTGCAGACCTTCTACGACCGATGACGCCCAGCCCTGTCCGTAAGGTCGCTTCTGCCGTCCTGTCGTACGGGGTGGTCGGTCTCGTCATGTGGCTGCTTTACCGCACGGTCGGGAATTCGGGTGCGGTATCGGATGCGCTGAGTTCGATTTCGGTGGGCGACGTTCTCGTCGTGAGTGTTTTCGGGCTGCTTTATCTGGCGTCGATGTTGTGGCCGATGGTCTATACGTTGCCCGGCCTGACCATCGCGCAGGCAGGCGTTGCACGGACGGCGTCGCTTGCGCTGGCGAACACGGTTCCTGAGGGCGGCACGGTCGCAACGGGTTTGACGTTCGGAATGTATCGATCCTGGGGTTTCACGTTGGCGGACAGTTCGACCTCGATTATCGCTGTCGGCATCTGGACCAATCTGTCGCGGTATGTGTTGATGTCGGCCGCTCTCGTAATTCTCGTATTGTTCGGGACCGCAACGGGGTCGGAGGTCTGGATTGCCGTCGGCACGTGCGTTGTCGTCACCGCGATCTGCCTACTCGTCGCGCTCGTGATCACCAACGATGCATTTGCTCGTCGCGTCGGCCGAGTGCTCACACGTGGCCGAAACGTGTTGGCACGACGGTTCGAGCGTATCGCTCCACGAGACATGGAGGAAGTCGTCGCCGACTTCCGCGAGCATCTGCTCGCCCGGGTACGTACCTGTTGGCGGTCGTTGACTGCGACGATGTTGCTCTCGCAAGTGCTCGGGGCACTCACGCTCGGCGTGGCCCTTCGGCTGATGGGTACGAGCAGTGACGAAGTGGGCTGGGATCGGATCGTGGTCGCCTTCGGTGCCATGTCGTTGGCAGTGCTTCTCGCCCCCACCCCTGGCGGTCTCGGGGTTGCCGATGCCGTTCTGATCGCGGTGCTCGGAGTCGGCATGACCACGGCTCAACAGGGAGAACTGGTTGCGGCCGTGATGTTGTTCCGGATGGCTACGTGGCTGCTCCCGATTCCGCTCGGTCTGATCGCATACCTTTATTGGCGATCGACGAAGAACTGGCGTGTCATCGTCAGTCGGCCTTCGAGTGATCCCCAGCCTTCGAGTGATCCCCGGTCATGACGACTCCGTTGGCTTTCCTCCTAGGATGACGAATATGGCTTTCACCGGTATTCCTTTTGCTGCGCTGGACTTCTACGAGGACCTCGAAGCGGACAACAGCAAGACGTGGTGGGCTGCTCATAAATCCGTCTATGACGAGTCGGTCAAAGCACCCATGACCGCGTTGCTCACAGAGCTGGAAACGGAGTTCGGTGAAGGGAAGGTATTCCGCCCGTATCGAGACGTGCGATTCTCCAAGGACAAGACGCCGTACAAGACTCATCAAGGCGGGTTCGTGGCGCGCGGCCAAAGCCTCGGCTTCTACGTACAGATCGATCCGGCCGGGCTCTTCGTCGCAGGCGGGTTCTATGGTTCGACCACCGACGGCATTGCCCGCTATCGAGAAGCGGTGGACAACGACGTGCGCGGGGTAGAACTCGACAAATTGGTGACGACCTTGACCGCGGCCGGGTTCGAGATCGGTGGTGACCAGCTGAAAACCAAGCCGCGTGGCTACGAGCTCGACCATCCTCGAATCGGCCTGCTCAGACACAAATCCTTGACGGCGTCGAAACATTTCGGATCACCGGACTGGCTCGAGACGTCCGCCGCGTCGCTGCATGTGCGAGATACGTGGCGTGAACTCGTACCCCTGATCGAGTGGGCGAGAGCGGTGATGGGCTAAGTGAAACTGTTGACGGGCGATGCTATCGGGGTGCTGTTGGCCGCAGGTGCCGGCACCCGCTACGGATCACCGAAAGTACTCGCCCACGAAGGCCGGTGGCTCGACATCGCCGTGCGCGCTCTGCTCGAAGGTGGATGCGAGAAGGTGATCGTAGTACTGGGTGCCGCAGGCAGTGCGATGCCGGACGGGGCGATCGCTGTGCATGCTCACGATTGGCTCGTCGGTATGAGTGCCTCGCTGAAGGCTGGGCTGTCCGCGGCCGAGGGCTTCTCGTACGCGGTCGTCCACGTCGTCGACACGCCCGATGTGGGTCCCGAGGTTGTGCGCGCTGTCCTCGATGCCGCCCGGGTTTCGCCGTCGAATCTGGCTCGTGCGGTATTCGACGGCACTCCAGGCCACCCCGTGGCATTCGGTCGTGAGCATTGGGAGGAAGTGATCGACACTTCGAGTGGAGATGCGGGTGCACGGGCGTTTCTGCGCAGTAGATTCGATGTCGTCGCCGTCGAGTGTTCTCGATGGGCGACGGGTATCGATCACGACTACCGCTAGTACGGTGTCGGCATTTGAGATTCTGTTGTGAGAGGGGCGGCATGGGTATCGACGATCTGGATATGACCAGGACGGCCTATGATGCCGTAGCGCACAGTTACACCGAAATACTGCGAGATGAGCTTTCGCACAAGCCACTCGATCGGCGATTGTTGGATACGTTCGCGGACATGGTGAGTGCCGAGGGAGGCACGCGCGTCCTCGACGCCGGGTGTGGACCCGGCCGGATTTCCGAGTACCTCCACGGCCACGGGCTCACTACAATCGGGATCGATGTGTCTCCGAACATGATCGACATCGCACGAAGGGGCTATCCTGCACTGCAATTCGACGTCGGATCGATACTCGATGTGAACCTCGCCGACGGAAGTGTCGAAGGGGTTCTCGCATGGTATTCGATAATTCATACCCCGCCGAAGCTCCTGACCGTAGTTTTCGCGGAGTTCTGGCGGGTCCTTGCCCCGGGCGGCTTGCTTCTACTCTCGTTTCAGGTCGGCGACGCGCGAGTGCGGCTGGAGCACGCTTACGGTCATGCCGTCGCGTACGACGTCTACCGCCTGTCTCCTGAAAAAATCTTGAATCTGTTGTGCAAGAGGGGGTTTCGGGTTGCGATTCGATTAGTCCGTCCGCCGATAGGATCTGAGCTTCAACCACAGGCATATATTCTGGCGCGTAAGTAGAAGCGAACGAAGTCCAGCTCGACGCAGGGTGAAGAGTTCCCGCCCGCGAACGGGCGGGAATCCGGATCAGCTCTTGTACCGCAGGATTGCCGCGATCTGTGCGCCGTCGGGCATGTCTTCACTTCGAACGGCGGTCACCGTCGCGCCGGACAGCAATGCGCGCCGGGTTATCTCGTCCACTACGCCGTAGACCTTCGAGTCGTCGGCATCCGTGAAGTGCACGTCACCGGTGCCTGGATCGACGGTACCCGGAACGATGCTCTCGATGTCGACGAGTACCGTGCTGATCGCGCCGTATGTGGCGGCTTTCGCGACGTCCGCAACATCGGTCAGTCCGCGGCCTTGCGACTTACGCTCGTCGAAGAGCTGACGCAGGTCGACCAGCTGGTCGCGGTAGTGATTGTCCAGCACGGTGCGGGCGGCGTCGGCCAAAGCGCCGTCGCTGAGCGCCTGAGGATTACCCTCGATGCCCTGCGGCAGCAGTCCCGGATAGGTAGTGGTGCCGCGATAGATCGATGCGATGGGGTCGGCCGCAGCGAGGATCAAAGGAATGCCGCGACCGATCAAAGTGGTGCGGAGAGCCTGGTCGACGATACGGGTGAATTGCCGAATACGGGTCATCCGACTGTCCGGGTTATGGGGCCTTCCACCGGGGCCATATCCGCTGCGCTCAGGCTTGCCGAGTTCGGACTCGAGGTCCGTCGGCAAGCCGGGCACGCTTACCTCCGCAGGCGGTTGGTCAGCGGAGATATCGACCAGTCGCACGCCACCCTCGGCCAACGCCAGGACGAACGCAGTCTGCGGGAACGATGTGGTGCGGAGCATGGGCTTGAGGTAGAAGCGGTCGCCGGCGAACGTCACGGCCGAAAGGCGGTTGGGCAAACGATAGCTACGGATGCGTTCGGTGGTTGCGTGCACCACAAGGGTGCGCGATTGGTATCGCCAGAACTCCGACCATTCGGTGAGCGCCTCGAATGACTGCTCGATAGTTGCTCGCTCGTCGGAGTCTTCGATCTGCGCTAGTGCCGTGCGCACCTGGCCGGCAAATTCACGCTGGACGCGATCATGATCTCGCACCGTGTCTGCGGTCGGGGTGTAGATCGACACGCAAGTTCTTCCCTCGGTGGAAGCTAGGTCGATGATCTCTGCCTGGCTTGGTATGTCTGTGTGTAGCATCTTTAGCCCTTCTCTTGGAGAGAACTGACCGCCGGAAAGCTGTGTCCATCCCGACCGATGCGCAGATGCGTGTTCGCGAGCTGTGTGCAGCAGGTGGGGCTGTGTACCGGCTTGTCCTTCGTGAGTGTCCCACACTCGGTCTCGAACTGGGGCTTTGTGACTACGTCGGAACGAAAATCTGACCACCAGGTCAGGATGCTTTCGTTGAGCTCCGTAACCCAGAACAAAATTGGGACTCCACTTTCGGTGCGGCCGAAAGTGACCACCGGCGTTGGGCGTTCGTCCCGCACGAAGGAACCCGATCGTGCGGGGTGGATCTCGACAGCGCAGTGAGTGGAGGAGAGGCCCAAATGGTTCTCCTTCACCGGGCAGATACGTTCGGTGTGCTCGGTTTACGGTACGCACTCGCCGAAAGCGGGTTACCGTGAAATCGCGATCGCTGGCTTCCGAGTTTCGAAAGGCTGGGAGATGCTTGCATTTTTGGTCCCGGACAGTCAGCGTCGAAGTCTCGACGAACTCGACGAGCGGTTGGATCTCGCTGTCGGGGACACTGGTGCAAAGCGGTCGGGATTCTGGATCATGCTCACCCTTTCCGGAATCATCGCTGTCGCGGGAGTGGTTGCAGACTCGACGGCCACCGTCATCGGGGCGATGATCGTAGCTCCGTTGTCGACACCGATTCTCGGTGCCGGTCTCGGGATTGCCACCGGTCGTGGATCACTCGTGTTCAGGAGTGCTTTACATGTTCTGCTGGGGCTCGTGTTGGTCGTGGCGTTCGGATACCTGTTCGCGCAGGTCTTGCTCAACCCGACCAATGTGCTGACTAATTCTCAGGTTCTCGGACGCACCTCCCCGACACTGGCCGACCTCATGGCTGCGATTGCCACTGGCTTCGCCGGATCCATTGCGATCACTCGCCGTGACGTCGGTGATGTGCTTCCCGGCGTGGCCATTGCAATTTCACTGGTACCACCACTTGCCGTAGTCGGTGTCTGCCTCGGATCCGGAGCGCCCTCGCTGGCGCTCGGCGCTCTGGTGTTGTTCGCCTCGAATGTGGTTGCGATGGTGATCACCTCCACCCTGGTACTGGTTGTCGCCGGCTACGCCCAAGAAAGCCGCACCATGGGGTCCCCGCGACATGGTCGCGTATTTCTCCTGTTGGCATCGGCGCTGGTAGTCGTGGCCATTCCCATGGTGATCAATTCGCTTACCTCACTCTGGGTGCGTCAGATTCACGACGCGGCAGAGCAATGGCTCGCCTCAGTTCCAGATGCTCAGGTCGGATCCGTCACCTGGCAGGCCGACACCGCTGTGATCGAAGTACTAGGCCCTCAGGATCTTCCGCCGATCGGCGAGCTCGAAAAATCGATCGACGCCCTGGTGCCGTGGAATCCGCAGATCGTTGTCGTCCATGCAGTCGGTAGTCGTATCGAGGCTACCGAATAGGGCGACATTTTCAGTGGCCGAGAATAGCTGACGTAGATCTCAGCAGTGCAGAGCCGTAGCGAGTTCGGCGATCGAGTGCACGCTGTACGTCCAGTCCGACTCCGGAGCAACATCTTTCGTCTGCGAAGGCCCGTACTCCCGCGGTCGGGAAACGAAAGCTGTACGAAATCCGCACTCTCTGGCCGCCATCAGATCACCGTTGTGAGCCGCGACCATCATGCACTGCTCGGGACGTAGGCCGAGAATGTCGGCGGTGCGGAGGTATGCCTCGGGCAACGGCTTGTACGCGCGCGCCGGCTCCGCGCCGAGGATTGCATCCCAAGCAAGACCGGCGTTCTTCGCCATGTCCAACAGAAGCGAAATGTTCCCGTTGGACAGCGGCGCAACGATGAACTTCGACTGTAGGCGGCCGATGCCATCCACCGAATCCGGCCACGGGTCCAAGCGGTGCCACGCGAGATTCAGGGCGACAATCGAGGGTTCGGGAATTCGAACATCGAACTCCGAGAGAACTATTCGAAGACTCTCCAGGTGCAGAACATCGAGTCTGGTGAAGGCGCGCGCGCCGGACCGCACCTGTTCCATCGCCGGCTGATAGAGACTACGCCACCGATCAGCGAAAGCGAGTGAATCTACCTGAGCAGCTGTGGCCGCGGCGACCTCGCGGGCAACGCTCGTACGCCAATCCACCACGGTGCCGAACACATCGAACAACAGTGCTCTCGGGGGATCGGTCGCAGTCACCGATCGCGCCGCCTGGACCGATTTCCACCCGCGAGGAGTGCACCAACCAGGGGGATGAGCAGGAAGAACAACCAACTGTGGGGGACGGGGACGACGAAGAACAGGATCAGAGCAACGATCGGGGTCACCGCTATCGCTGTCTTGCGCCAGTCCCACCCGTCGGCACCGTCGTACTCGTCCGTGTGTGCGGGAGGAGTGGACTCTCTCCGGTCCAACGGAGCTGAGGCGCTCGGATTCAGGGAGGGCGAAGGAAGGTCGGTGAACACCGAATCCAGCTGCCCGCGTGTGTTGGCGGACGCAACCACGGCGCTTCGCTCGTCGAATTCGGGGAGGGTGAGCCTCCCATCGCTGAAATGCCGGCTCAAAGCTGAAAGCGCCTGTTCACGCTCGGCCGTACCTACACGAACGTCCGGGTTGTCTGCCATGAGAACAGACTAACCCGGACGTCGGTGTGGATCGTGTTACTTCAGTTCGGCGAGCACGGTGCCTTGAGTGATGGCCGATCCCGGCTGCACGGACAGACCGGTGACGACACCCGCCTTGTGGGCGTTGACCGGGTTCTCCATCTTCATCGCCTCTAGGACAGCGATGAGATCGCCTTCGGCGACTTCCTGACCCTCTTCGACGGCAACCTTGACGACAGTGCCTTGCATCGGAGCGGTGACAGCGTCACCCGATGCGGCGGCGCCGCCCGAGCCACCTCGCTTGCGAGCCTTCGGCTTACGACGGATCGCACCGTCGGACGCGGCGCCACCGCCACCGAGTGAGAACTGACCGGGGAGCGAGACCTCGACGCGACGGCCACCGACCTCGAGAACGACGGACTGGCGGGGCAGTGCCTCGTCCTCGTCCAGAGGCTCACCGGCGGTGAACGGTTCGACCTGGTTATCCCACTCGGTCTCGATCCAGCGCGTGTGGACGGCGAACTTCGTGCCGTCGCCGATGAAGGCGGGATCGGATACCACAGCCGCGTGGAACGGGATGACGGTCGCCAGGCCCTCGACCTTGAACTCGGCCAGCGCGCGACGCGAGCGTGCGAGGGCTTCTTCGCGGGTGGCGCCGGTGACGATGAGCTTGGCGAGCATGGAGTCGAACTGGCCGCCGATCACGGAACCGGATTCGACACCGGAGTCCACGCGTACGCCGGGGCCCGAGGGGGCGACGAAGGTGGTGACCGGTCCGGGGGCCGGTAGGAAGCCTCGGCCGGCATCCTCGCCGTTGATGCGGAACTCGAAGGAGTGTCCGCGCGGCGTGGGGTCTTCGGTGATGGAGAGTTCTTCGCCGTTTGCGATGCGGAACTGCTGCAACACCAGGTCGATGCCGGAGGTCTCCTCGGTGACGGGGTGCTCTACCTGCAGGCGGGTGTTGACCTCCAGGAACGAGACGAGTCCGTCCTGGCCGACGAGGTATTCGACGGTACCTGCGCCGTAGTAACCGGCCTCGCGGCAGATCGCTTTCGCGGAGGCATGGATCTCGGCGCGCTGGGCGTCGGTGAGGAACGGCGCAGGCGCTTCCTCGACGAGCTTCTGGAAACGGCGCTGCAGACTGCAGTCGCGGGTGCCGGCGACGACGACGTTGCCGTGCTGGTCGGCGATGACCTGAGCTTCGACGTGGCGCGGTTTGTCCAGGTAGCGCTCGACGAAGCACTCTCCGCGACCGAAGGCTGAGACAGCTTCGCGGGTGGCAGAGTCGAACAACTCTGGGATCTCTTCGCGGGTGCGGGCAACTTTCATGCCACGTCCGCCGCCACCGAAGGCAGCCTTGATAGCGATCGGTAGACCGTGCTCGTCGACGAAAGCGAGGATTTCGGCTGCGTCTTTGACCGGCTCCGAGGTGCCGGGCACTGAAGGGGCTTTGGCGCGGGCGGCAATGTGGCGGGCCGTGACCTTGTCGCCGAGATCGCGAATCGACTGCGGTGACGGTCCGATCCAGATCAACCCGGCGTCGATGACGGCCTGGGCGAATTCGGCGTTTTCGGACAGGAATCCGTAGCCGGGGTGAATGGCGTCGGCGCCGGACTTCTTGGCGGCGTCGAGGATCTTGTCGATTACCAGGTAGGACTCGGCAGATGTCTGTCCACCGAGAGCGAAGGCTTCATCGGCAAGCCGCACGAACGGAGCATCGGCGTCAGGTTCGGCGAATACCGCGACACTGGTCAGGCCGGCATCCGCTGCTGCTCGTATCACCCGAACTGCGATCTCGCCGCGATTGGCGACAAGCACCTTGGTGATATGCGCGCTGGCGTGGCTGGGCACTGAGCCTCCTGTGGTTTCAAGTGTTCCGTGCGCGGCGTTTTTCCGCCGCTCGGTTACGGGCGTCTCTTCGGAGTGTAAGCACAGTGGCCGGCACATCCGAAACTGGATGGTGGTTACAGGGAACAGACCTAAAAAAGCCGGAGGTCCCTACTGATTGGTAGGTGTCGGAACGAAGGACGCGCTGTGCAATGCCGGGTCGCTGCTCACCATGGAGGGAAGCGACGCCGTTCCTGTGTCGACCACTTCGTCGAGGATTCGCCGCAGCATGCCGACATAGCGGTGAACGTGTGCGGTTGCGATGTCGTTGTTGGGGTACCGCGCCGAGATGTTCACTCCGCGCGGCGTGCGGTTGACCCAGATGTAGACGTCGTGGTCGTACTGCTTGCTGCGCAGTGCCCGTGCATTCCAGGCGTCCCACCGCTCGGCCATCGGCGCGAAACGGACATCCATGAACGACACCACGAAGCGCGGCTTCGCAGAGGCACCCAGCGCGCGGAACACCCGGTCGAGTGGGACCCGGGCCACCGGCTTGGTCGCCGTGACCTGCTGAGTAGCCCGCGCAACGATCGCGCCGAACGATTCCGCATCCGCGATATCGAACGAGAGCGGGCACAATCCGACGAACCACCCGAGTGACGACGCCCAGTGCGGTTGATCCCGTGTGTGTACGGGTGTGATGGTCCGGAACTCGGTCCGGCCGGTCAGCTCCGCCCCGGCCACTGCCAAGGCGGCCAGCAGTCCGGCGAACATACTGTTGCCGGTCTTGCGGCACGCGACAGAGAAGGAATCGGCCCGTTCGGCATCGAAGATCCAGTCGGTCAACCCGCCTTGCGGGGTGTCACCGCTCCCCGGCGGACCGATATCGAGAGGGAAGGCCGGTAGCCGACCATTGTCGGCGTCGAGGAATCGGCGCCAGGTCACCACGGCATCGTGAGTGTGCTCGAGTTCGGCGTGCATCCGGCGCTCGGACATCCCGAAGTCCAGGTAGCTACCAGCCTCGAACAGTGCGGCGGCAGTGCCGTCGACTGCCTCGGCGTACAACGCGGATATCTCGTGGGCAACCAGAACGGTGGAAAGGCCGTCGATTATGGAGTGGTCGGCGGCGAAAAAGACGGTGACCTTTCCCGTGTCCAACGTTTCCAGTGGCTCAACTGTCACGAACGCATACGCGGGCCAGGCGAGAGGTGAGGTGTATTCGTCGAACAAGTACTGCAGATGGTCCAACACCTCGCTGGAGAGCTCACAGCGCTCCTGCTCGACCTGCCAGACATCGACGGTGCCTTCCGCGGCGGTGACCCGGCTGAGCTCTCCGTCGACGACGTCGATGGCCGCGTGTGAACGCATGGACTCGTGGCGATCGATCCACGCGAGCACGGCGCGTCGGAACGCACGCTTGTCGAGCGGGCCGTCGATATCGAACGCCGCGCCCAACCAACTTTCCCGGCCCTGACGCGGACTCTTCAGGCTGTCGCGCAGGTGCGCCTCGTGGACATACGACGTTGGGCGGTCGTCCGGCTGCCAACCGGCCAGGACCGGGGTGCTTGCGTGGGGACCGACACTGGGAATCCACTCCGTGATGGTGCCTGCGGGTATGGTGTAGTCCGCCAACTCGGTGAACTCCATTCGACAGCAACCAACTCTCCACGCGGGATGAACAAACAACCACGGTGAGCGCACCGAAGAACTACCGAATCGCATACACCGTGTCCAGCAGTGACTGTACCGACCGGCAAGTGTATCGATCAAGACGACCTCGACCAGCAGGTCGAGGTCGCCTCTATTCGAGTTTCATCTCACATGTCGCTTGATGCGCGACAGCATCGCCGACATCCCGCGCAGTCGCAGAGGACTCACAGCTGCTCCGAGACCGAGCGCAAGGTAGAAATCATCCGGAACAGCGAGAATGTCCTGCGCCGAATGTCCGTCGAGACCCTGGTGAAGTATCGAGGCGAAACCCCTCGTCGTCGGCGCCTCCGGCGGCGCACTGAAATACAGCTTGACTGAGTCACGATCCGCACTGTCCACGGAAAGAAACAGCGGTGACTGGCATTCGGGCACCGGCTCCATAGCTGCCTGTTCCAAATGCCCGGGCAACTCAGGGAGCTCACGACTGAACTCGAGGAGCAACTGAAGCTTGTCCTGGCCCTCGACCGCGGCGAAATCCTCTACGATCTCGGAGAGCGACTCCGGCAACTCGGACATGATCAGGCCTTCACGGGTACGGAGCCAGGCTCCTCGCCGCGTGCAATCGGAACCCGAACTGCATTGCCCCATTCGGTCCACGAGCCGTCGTAGTTCCGGACCGATTCGTGACCGAGAAGGTGAGTCAGCACGAACCAGGTGTGGCTCGATCGCTCGCCGATTCGGCAGTACGCGATCACCTTCTCACTTGCGACGTAGTCGGCGTAGATTTCGTCGAGCTCTGCTCTGGTACGGAAGCGACCGTCGGGGGCCGCAGCCTTAGCCCAGGGGATGCTGACCGCGGTCGGTATGTGGCCGCCGCGCAGTGCCCCTTCCTCCGGATAGTCGGGCATGTGGGTACGTTCCCCGGTGTATTCGGCCGGTGAACGCACGTCGATGAGGGGAATCGTGCCAAGGCTTGTGAGGACGTCCGCAGCGAATGCTCGTATCGGTGCGTCGTTTCGCTCCACGACTGGGTATTCCGTGGTCGGGTACTCGGGGACGTCGAGGGTTGTTTCGCGGTTCTCGGCCAGCCACGCGTCGCGGCCACCGTCGAGCAGTCGGACATCCTTGTGACCGAACAAGGTGAATACCCACAGTGCGTAGGCGGCCCACCAATTGCTCTTGTCGCCGTAGATCACGATGGTGTCCTCGCGCGAGATGCCCTTGCGGCCGAGCAGGGCCGCGAACTGATCTCCATCGATGTAGTCCCGCGTGACGGGGTCGTTGAGATCGACATGCCAATCGATCTTCACCGCACCCGGGATGTGGCCGACGTCGTAGAGAAGCACATCCTCATCCGATTCGACGACCCGGAGGCCGGGAGTGCCGAGATGTGCGGACAGCCATTGAGTGGACACCAGTCGATCTGGGTGCGCATAGTCGGAAAACGTGGGCGTGGGGTCTGCTGCTACGGGCACTTCTTCTTCGCTCCTAGGAGTGATCGAATCGATCTGTCTCTGTCGATCCTAGGCGGTCGGCGAGTCGAGGGAGCTGTGCTCGGGGAGCAGAGCCGCCCGTGGACACCCGTCGTGCCCACGGAAAGCAGGTGGGATCCGACCCTCACTGCTGGTGAGGCTGTTCTCACGTACCGATTCTTTCGGTGGCCCGCGAGGAAAAGTTGCGAGAAGGGGAGTGGACATTGCAGTGATCGTGTTGTTCGGTTCGGAGACCGGTACAGCCGAGGAGGTTGCGGACAAGATCGCCGAGGTGATGACCGGGGCCCGAGACATCACAGCTCTATTGGTTCCCTGAATCGGCCCACAGCTCGGACAACGACGTGCCGACCTCGGCCAGAAGTCGACGGACGAGCGGTAGACCGATCCCGATGACGCTGGAAGGATCTCCCTCGATGCGGTCGACGAACCACCCACCGAGGCCGTCCAGCGTGAAGGCGCCGGCCACCGACAACGGCTCACCCGATGCGAGATATGCCTCGAGGTCTGCAGACGAGGGTTCACTGAAATGAACCCTCGTCGAACTGCACCCGACTGCGACCGCGACCGATCTCCCGTCCACGACTCGAACGACGGCGTGGCCGGTCAGGAGATCACCTGATGTCCCGGCCATCGCAGCCCATCTACGCCGTGCCACCTCGACGCTGTGAGGCTTGCCCTGGAGCTCGTCGCCGATGGACAACATCGAATCGCATCCGACCACCAGTGCGTCGTCGAACTCGGTGAGGACTGCTTCGGCCTTTGCGCGCGCCAAGGCTACGACCACATCCTCGGGTACCGGATCGGATCCGAGTGCAGCGGTGAGCGCGTCCTCGTCCACCCCGGACACCCGCACGACTGGATCGATTCCCGCTTTGCGTAGAACTTCGAGCCGCGCAGGCGACGCTGAGGCGAGAACGAAACGAGGCACTCTAGTAACGCTGCGAAGCGCCGTACGAGTACGGCGAATAAGGCGCGAACGTCCGATGCTTCGAGGCGTGTGAACCCCACAGCTCCGATGGACGTGAGTCACCGGTCGAGCCGGTCGAACCTGCTGCTGCAGTGAGAACCACGACGAGTGCCGCGATGTCCTGGTCCGACGGATTGCCCTTCACCACTCGGATCGCATCGTGGATTGCCGAGACCGCCGATGCGTCTTCCAATCCTGCAGACTCGATCAGATCCGTGGCTTCGGTGATGTCGGATTCCTTTGCCGGTGCACTCATAGTGGGATGTTTCCGTGCTTCTTCGGCGGCAGCGTCACCATTTTTCGCTCGAGAAGCCGTAGCGCAGCCACGATCTGTCCACGCGTATGGCTCGGCGGGATGACAGCATCGAGGTAGCCGCGCTCGGCCGCGATGTACGGGTTGACGAGCGTGTCCTCGTACTCCTGCTGCAACTTCAACCGCAATGCGTCGACATCCTCGCCATTTTTCGCAGCCTCGAGCAGTTGCTTGCGGTAGACGAATCCGACGGCACCGGATGCACCCATAACGGCGATCTGAGCGGTCGGCCACGCGAGGTTGACGTCTGCACCCATGTGCTTGGAGCCCATGACGTCGTACGCGCCACCGTAGGCCTTGCGGGTGATGACGGTGATCTTGCCGACCGTCGCCTCACCGTAGGCGTAGAGCAACTTCGCGCCGCGACGAATGATGCCGTTGAATTCTTGCTCGGTTCCGGGAAGGAAGCCCGGAACGTCGACGAGGGTGATGATCGGGACGTTGAAGCAGTCGCAGGTCCGCACGAAGCGGGCCGCCTTCTCGGAGGCGTCGATGTCGAGAGTGCCGGCGAACTGGGTGGGCTGGTTGGCCACGATGCCCACCGAGCGACCGTCGACACGTCCGAAGCCGACGATGATATTGCGAGCGCGGCCTTCCTGGACTTCGAGGAACTCGTCGTCATCGAGAATCCGGCGGATGACCTCGTGCATGTCGTACGGGGTGTTCGGTGAATCGGGGATCAGGGTGTCCAGTTCGAGGTCCTCTGCAGTGAGGCTTTCCTCGATGCCACCGATGATCGGATCCGATGGCGCCAGGCGGGGTGCGTCGGCGCGGTTGTTGCTCGGTAGGTACGACAGCAGATCGCGGACGTAGTCCAACGCGTCCTGCTCGCCGGAGGCGACGTAGTGCGCGACACCGGACTTCTCCATGTGGGTGTGTGCGCCACCGAGTTCTTCCATGGTGACGTTTTCGCCGGTGACGGTTTTGATGACGTCGGGGCCCGTGACGAACATCTGCGAGGTGCCGTCGACCATGACGACGAAATCGGTCAGTGCGGGGGAGTAGACGTGCCCACCGGCAGCTGGCCCCATGATGAGCGAGATCTGCGGGATGACTCCGGAGGCCTGAACATTGCGGTGGAAGATTTCGCCGTAGAGGCCCAGGGAGACGACGCCCTCCTGGATGCGAGCGCCTGCGCCTTCGTTGATGCCGACCAGCGGGCGGCCGGTCTTGATCGCCAGGTCCATGACCTTGACGATCTTTTCGCCGTAGATCTCACCGAGAGAACCGCCGAAGACGGTGGCGTCCTGGGAGAAAACGCAGATGTCGCGCCCGTCGATGGTGCCGTAACCGGTGACTACGCCGTCGCCGAAGGGGCGGTTGTCGGCCATCCCGAAGTTGACGGACCGGTGACGAGCGAGCGCGTCCAGCTCGACGAACGAACCTTCGTCGAGAAGCGCTGTGATGCGCTCCCGGGCGGTCAGCTTTCCTTTCGCGTGCACCTTCTCCACCGCAGCTTCACCACTGGGGAGCATCGCGGCTTCCCGGCGACTTCTGAGATCGGCGAGTTTTCCCGCTGTGGTGTGGATATCGGGCTTGGCGGCCGAACCCTGTGCAGTTGCGTCCTGAACACTGGTCATGGGGGATCACTTTAACCACGACTGAGATGGCTGTCCCGACCGAGGTGCGACAAGCACAGTCGACAAAGAAGCCTACTGGCCGGTACATCGTCGAGGCCTGTTCGGTAGGGCCATATGCTCATGGGTCATGTGGACCAATCTCGACCGCCCCCCGCTCGATGTCGCGGCTCTTCGTCGAGCACTTGTCGATGGACCGCAAGCGTCCTGGTCGAGGCTCGACGTGGTCGAGCAAACTGGCTCGACCAACGCTGACCTCATTGCACGAGCCGACGGGCTCGCCGATCGCACTGCGCTCGTCGCCGAACATCAGGACAGCGGACGTGGCCGTCATTCACGCCCGTTCTCCGGCGCGCCTCGATCACAGATCCTGTTGTCGGTGCTGATGAAATTTCCAGGAATAGATCCGGCTGTCCTGGGGTGGCTACCGCTCCTGACCGGAGTCGCCGTAGTCGACACGCTGCGAACGGTGGCAGCCGTCGATACGGCTCTGAAATGGCCGAACGACGTCTTGATCGAGGGGCGAAAGGTCGCTGGAATTCTCGCCGAGGTGGCTACCTACGGTCCGCATCCGGTCGTGGTGGTCGGTATCGGGCTGAACGTGTCGATGACGACGGAGGAACTTCCCGTCCCGACGGCGTCATCGCTGGTGCTCGAAAATGCGGTCGTGACCGATCGTGACACTATTCTGCGCGCAATGCTGCGTGGAATCGGTGCCGAAGTGGATTCCTGGAAGAACTCCGGTTGGAACACCGAGCATCTCGCTCAGCGATATCGCGAGCGGTGCGACACGGTGGGCCGCAGAGTTCGCGTCGAGATGCCTGGGGATCGAGTGTTGGTGGGTGAGGCGACCGACGTCGATATTCACGGCCGCATCGTCGTTCGTGACGATGACACCGGGCAATCGGTCGCCGTGGCGGCCGGTGACGTCACGCACCTACGCGCGTTGGAGTAACCGGAGAAGCCACATCATCCGCGACGGATGATGTGGCTTCGACAGTTGCGATGGGATCGTTCTGAGCAGATGAATACCTGCGGAGGGGCACTCATGGAACCGCGACATGCATCGGATGCGACGCCGTCGAGCGTGTCGGAATCGTGGTCGCTTCCACGTGGGGTGATCGTGTTGCTGGGGCTTGCCTCTCTCGTCGTCTGCGTCGCCGGAACACGCGCGTTCTCCGGCGTGGTCGGGCCGACGTTTCTTGCCTTGATGCTGACGGTAGCGGTGCATCCGTTTCCAGAGTGGCTGCGACGCAAGGGGTTTGCGGCGTGGATCGCAACGATCATCGCGATTGTCGTGGTGTACTCCATCCTTCTCGTGTTGGTATTGGCACTCGTCGTATCGACCGCCCGACTTGCGACGCTGTTGCCGACCTACGCCGATGAATTCGACAGTCTTGTCGACAGCGTCCGGACTCTTTTGGCGAACAACGGAATTGGGCAAGACCAGATTCAAGGTTTGATGTCGAAAGTCGACGCAGGCACGGTGTTCGGTGTGATCGACAGTCTTCTCGTGGACGTCCTGGGTATTTTCTCCAACTTGGTTTTCGTCCTCGTGCTGCTGTTGTTCATGGCGGTCGACGGAAGTTCGTTCACCACGCGGATGTCGACATTGGTCGGTACCCGGCCCGATATCGCAGGCGCATTCGTGTCCTTCTCTACGGGGACTCGTACTTATCTGGTCGTCTCGACGATCTTCGGCTTGATCGTTGCCGTCATCGACGCAGGTGCGCTGTGGGCGATGGGTATCCCGCTTCCCGTGTTGTGGGGGCTGTTGTCGTTCATCACGAACTACATTCCCAACATCGGCTTCGTTCTCGGACTGGTTCCGCCCGCCCTGTTGGCGCTGTTGCAGGGTGGGCCCACGCTGATGATCGCGGTGATCGTCGTCTACAGCGTCGTCAACGTAATCATCCAGTCGATCATTCAGCCGAAGTTCGTCGGTGACGCCGTGGGATTGTCGGTCACTCTGACCTTTCTCTCGCTCGTGTTCTGGTCCTGGGTTCTCGGTCCGCTCGGAGCAGTCCTCGCCATCCCATTGACCTTGATGGCCAAGGCGCTGCTGGTGGACATCGATCCAGCAACCAGATGGGCGGACATTCTGATGTCCGGTGGTGACGGCCCTGCCCCCGATGCGGCAGCGGAACCCACCGATCCTGAGGCTGCCGATTCCGCCAGTGAGGAGGATGTCGGTGGCGCCGCCGATTCGGATGGCGAGGAGGACGCAGCTCTCGTGGCAGGATCGCCTCGTACGAATAAGGATCCGGCCGAGGAGTGAGTCGTATGGGGTACCCGGAAGATGCGTTGGCAGACGAGGAAGAACTGCTTCTGCATCATCACCCGCATTGGAAGATGCTGGTGTTGCCTGCGTTGTCATTCATCCTGGTCACCGCTGTCGCAGGTTTCCTGATCGGCCTGATTTCGGTAAAGCTCGACGGCTCGAGTTCCACCGTCGCATCGATAGTCACTGCAGTTATGTGGGCGATCATCGTCGCTTGGCGGTGCATAGCCCCCCTCATCGGCTGGAGATGCACGCACTTCATCGTCACCGACCGCCGAGTGCTCATCCGGCAGGGCGTCATCACCCACTCGGGAATCGACATCCCGATGGGCCGTATTTCCAACGTCCAGTTTCGGCACGGACTGATCGATCGCATGCTGGGTACCGGAACCCTCATCATCGCCTCCGCGTCGGACGACCCGTTGGAATTCGACGACATTCCCCGCGTCCAGCGGGTACATTCGCTTCTCTACCAGCAGGTATTCGACGCGCTGGAGATTCGCCGGGACGACCGTCCGCGGATCGACGACGGAGAAGTCTCGTACGAGGATTCTCCGGACACGGCAAAAAGAGGATGGCGTGCGGGGAAACGCTGGTAAACGAAGCGTTCTCACAGAAACGAACCGTAGGGTTGCGCGGGTGACCGAAGTGCTGCTTGCAGAAGACGACGAAGCAATTGCTGCCCCGCTCTCGCGAGCCCTGGGGCGTGAGGGGTACACGGTGACGGTCGAGCAGACCGGGCCGGCTGCCCTTCAGCGGGCCCTCGACGGGAACTACGACCTGCTGATTCTCGACCTAGGCCTGCCGGGAATGGACGGCCTGGAAGTCTGTCGGCAAGTCCGCGCCAACAGCTCCGAACTTGCCGTCCTGATGTTGACGGCGCGGACGGACGAGGTGGACTTCGTGGTCGGGCTCGACGCCGGCGCCGATGATTACGTCGGTAAGCCGTTTCGACTCGCCGAGCTGATGGCCCGCGTCCGGGCACTGCTTCGGCGGCGCGGTCCCGGTGAGGACACCCCGATCGAGGTCGGCGGGATCAGGCTGGAGCCTGCCGCCAGGCGAGTGCTGGTGAACGGAACCGAGATCGCATTGGCGAACAAGGAATACGAACTGCTCAAAGTGCTCCTCGACCATGCTGGGCAAGTCGTTTCCCGCGAGACGATTCTCCGGGAGGTATGGGGCGACGCGGAACTCCGTGGATCCAAGACACTCGACATGCACATGTCATGGCTGCGCAGGAAGATCGGTGACGAGGGATCGGTTTCCGAGCGCCGCATCGCCACTGTGCGCGGAGTCGGGTTCCGGATCAACAGCGACTGATCGATGCGCCGTCGCATACTGCAATCCATCCTTGCCGTCGTCCTGCTGACCGCTCTACTGCTTGGTCTGCCCCTTGTGTACACCGCCTGGCTATGGGTGGAGGATTTCACTCGCGACGACCTTCAACGTCGGCTCGATCGGATGGCATCGGAAATCCTGTCGCAAGAGGGAGAGCGAGGCATCGTGGAGGGTGTCCTCGACATAGGCTCGCTCAGGTTGGCCGTACCGGAAGGTGGACGTCTCGTCGTGGTGTTTCCGACACCGCAAGATGCCGCGTCGAGGGTGGACATCGGTGAAAGCTTCGTGCCCGCCCCGTTGGTGGAATCGCTGTCGATGGGAACTGCGGGATCGCTACGGCTCGAAGTGCCGTCTCACGATATGAGAACCTTGCAGAAACAAGCTGTCGGTGCGGTCGCTCTCGTGGTGTTGGCCTCGATTCTCATCGGGACTGCGGTGGCCGTCTTGACCGCCAACCGGCTGGCCGATCCGCTCCGCGACGTCGCACGACGAGCGCAGCGACTCGCCGACGGAGACTTTCGTCCCGATCCGCGACGGCATGGAATCGCCGAGCTCGATCGGGTCTCGGAAGTTCTCGATTCGGCGACGGTCGAGATCGCGGGCCGACTGCAACGCGAGCATGCGCTGGTCGCCGACGTATCGCACCAGTTGCGCAGTCGACTGACGGCCGTCCGACTTCGGCTCGACGAATTGTCGACGCATCCCGATCCCGACGTAGTTGCCGAAGCAGATGAAGCAATGGCACAGGTGGACCGGTTGACCCTGGCGATCGACGAGTTGGTGCGCTCGTCCCGTAGCGACGGGGCGGCAGGTGCCGAGGACGTAGCTGTCATCGCGGAGCTCAGCGGGGTCGTCGGGGAGTGGCAACGAAACTTCGAGGATGCGGGCCGAACACTGGAGCTCGAGGGTGGGCCGGGACTCAAAGCGTCGGTGACGGGTTCGAGATTGCGTGAGGCCGTGGCGGTCTTGGTCGACAACGCTCTCTCGCACGGCGGCGGAAAGTGCACGGTGGCAGTGCGACTGATTCCTGCGCTCGACACGGCCGAGCGACGGCGCGAGCCACTGGTATGCATCGAGGTTTCGGACGAGGGCAGCGGCGTCAGCAACGAGTTGGCTCCGCACATATTCGATCGAGGGTTCTCCGGCGCCGGATCGACCGGCGTGGGTCTCGCTCTCGCCCGAGCACTCGTCGAGGCGGACGGTGGGAGGCTCGAACTGCAACGACGCAAGCCTGCTTTGTTCTCGGTATTTCTGCCTGCGTCACGCGAAGAAGCCGGTACCCCTTCTCCACGGGCTCGAGAGCCACGCTGAGCACGCAGAAGGTCAGCTGTGGCCGAGTTGCTCCTCTGCAGCTTCTGCGGGCGTCGGATCGTAATCGGTCGAGCCTGCCGCAGCGCCCCGCGCGTTTTCGTCGGGGAACGCGAACTTTCGTAGCGCCCAGAACCTGAATGCCATCTGTAGAAGATTGCCGATGATGTAGTTCAGGACGAAGTCGAGAACCAACACCATCGTCAGGCTGTTGTGCCCTTCGCGGATGTCGAACAAATTGTTCGCCACCCACAGCGGGGCAGCCGCCAGAACGACACCGATTCCGCTGATCGTGAAGAACAGCAAAGCCTCGTGATGGCGCTCGCGGCCACCACGATTCTTGAAGGCCCACTCACGGTTGAGGATGTAGCTCAAAATGGTGGCCATGACGCCCGAGATGATCTTCGCGACGACAGGCTTGGGCTCGAGGATGGTCAGACTGAGCGAATAGAAAATCACCAGGTCGAACACCATCGTGGTCCCACCGACGATTGCAAATTTGATCAGCTCGGTATGACGAATCGCCAGTACCCGTAGCGGACCGGGAAGGCGATGAATCAAACTGTCGATCGAGGGCACAACGAAGGAGTCTACGAAACGAGGTGCCCGATCGACTAACCGGCGCGCAGATCATCAGTGATTTCTCAGTGAAGGAAGTGGGATTTCTCAGTGAAGGAAGTGGGATTTCTCAGTGAAGTAAATGGGACTTCTCAATAAAGAAATTGGACATGACGCTCGAATCCATTCCTGGCTAGAGGGGTCTGCTGGCGGTGGAATCTGTCTCGCATGACACGATATGAAGCCGTGACAGGTCTATCTCCGCGCCCCACCACCCCCCGTAGCTCGTCCACCGGAATGCCGGTAGTGGCGATGATCGGCGGAGGCCAGTTGGCGCGAATGACGCATCAAGCCGCAATTGCACTCGGCCAAACCCTACGAGTCCTCTCCGCAGGTTCCGATGAGCCGGCCGCGCAGGTCAGCGCCGATGTCGTACTCGGACACCACGACGACCTGAACGCCCTCCGCACGGTCGCTACGGGATCCAACGTCGTCACGTTCGACCACGAGCAAGTCCCGACCGAGCATCTCGAAGTCCTCGTGTCCGAAGGGGTCAACATACAGCCACCGCCGTCGGCCCTGATCTACGCGCAGGACAAACTGAAGATGCGTCGGAAACTGGAAGAGCTCGGGATCCCGATCCCGAAATTCGCCGAGGTCACCTGGGTGGGAGACGTCACAGCTTTCGGAGACACCCACGGGTGGCCGGTGGTCGTCAAATCCATCCGTGGTGGATACGACGGACGTGGTGTGTGGATGCCGAAGGATGCGGACGAGGCAGAGGACATCGTGGCGCGTCAGCTCGATCTCGGCGTCGCACTGATGGTCGAGGAGAAGGTCGAACTGCGGCGCGAGCTCTCCGCCATGGTCGGGAGGTCTCCGTTCGGACAGGGTGCGGCGTGGCCCGTAGTCGAAACGGTGCAGCGCGACGGGCAATGCGCGGTGGTCATCGCACCGGCGGGCTCGCTCGACGACGATGTGGCGATCGACGCGGAAAGAATGGCGTTGGGGCTTGCCGCCGAGCTCGGAGTCGTCGGCGCAATGGCGGTCGAGCTGTTCGAGACCGTCGACGGCGCCATCCTTGTGAACGAACTCGCGATGCGTCCGCACAACTCCGGGCATTGGAGCATGGACGGATGCAGAACTTCGCAGTTCGAGCAGCATGTTCGCGCGGTACTCGACTACCCACTGGGTGATACGACGCCGTTGGCGCCGGTCACGGTCATGGCCAATATCCTCGGAGCATCAGAGGCCCCGACTATGACGATGGACGAACGGCTTCATCATCTCTTCGCGCGGATGCCGGACGCCAAGGTTCATCTCTACGGCAAGGGCGAGCGCGAAGCCCGCAAGATCGGCCATGTCAACGTACTCGGAGCACCGAACGGGCAAGCATCGGACGAGGCGTACGTGGCCGCTGTCCGGGAGAAAGCAGAACGCGCGGCACATTGGATGTCGCACGCAGAATGGACCGACGGATGGGACCCGCACCAATGACCGAACCACTGGGCCCTCAGGTCGGCCTCATCATGGGCAGCGATTCCGACTGGCCGACGATGGAGGCCGCGGCGGACGCATTGGCCGAATTCGGGATTCGCTTCGAGGTCGGTGTCGTCTCGGCGCACCGCACACCCAAGCGCATGCTCGACTATGCGACGAGCGCGGCCGAGCGGGGGCTCAGCGTGATCATCGCCGGAGCCGGTGGAGCAGCTCATCTGCCAGGTATGGTCGCTTCGGCTACGCCGCTGCCGGTCATCGGTGTACCTGTGCCCTTGAAGTACTTGGACGGTATGGATTCACTGCTGTCGATCGTGCAGATGCCCGCTGGGATACCGGTTGCCACGGTGTCGATCGGTGGCGCCCGCAACGCAGGACTCCTCGCGGCTCGCATTCTGGGCGCCTCGGACCCCGAGCTGCGGTCGCGAATCGAGAAGTTCCAACAAGACCTCGAGTCAATGGTGCTCGACAAGGACGCGGCACTGCGCGCCAAACTCCTCGGGTAATGCGTTTCGCGCCGGTGTCCGCATTGTCGATCCAGCGGCCGGACACTCGCACTCGGGGGCGCGCGGTATCCGTCGTCACCTACCTTGCGCTCGTCTACGCGACGTTGTGGCGGGCCGAAATCGTCTTCGACGACGAGTATCGGCTCTTCATCTGTCGGGGAATGCGTGCAGGCTTCGGTCGCGGCGGCACGACCATCGGTGCCGCTTACCTCACCCGCGCCAACATCTCGCGCAGTGTTCTGCGCCATGAGGCGGTGCACGCAGATCAGTGGGCTCGATACGGGCCACTGTTCGCGGTTCGCTATCTGGTGGAGGAACTACGGAATCCGGGTGCGAAGAATCGTTTCGAGATCGAAGCAGGCCTCGACGACGGTGGATACGTCGGCAGGTCCTAACCGAGCGTCTTGGTGACCTTTTCGGTAGTGCAGCGACGGTCTGTCTTCGTCTCGTCTGGGTTGTTCACTTGCACGAGCGAGCTGCCGGAAACCAAAACCGACAGTAGTCCGTCGATCAATTCCTCGGTCGTACCCCATGGCAACGACGAGAGCACGCGGTCTCCGGTGTCCAACGAATGTGCCTGGGCTCGGCTGCGTGCCTCCGCCAAAACTTCCTCGACCGATCGTCCGTCGAGAGCAGCGCCAGCGCCAGTCGGCCGAAATTGGTCTCCGTGCACGCGTACCGAGGTTGCGTAGTCGGTCACTCCGATAGGAAGATCGGGAACCGGTTTGCCGAACGCGTCGAGCGAGAGGGCAAGTATTTCGGGTATGTCGCCGGCCTCGTCGATTCGAGAACCGTGCACGAGTGCCAGCTCTGCCGTGTCGTCTGCGGTGAGGACGACCTCTGCACCTGCCCACCACGCACCGAGCAGGACGGCCGCGCTCTGCCAGTGGGCGGGTAGTAGAACACTGACTTTGGCACCCGGTGCGAGACCGAACTCGTCGCACAACAGGTTGGCGGTCTTCGCAGCCCAATTGGCGAGCGTGATCGTCGATACCTCGACCCGTTCACCCGTCTCGTCGTCGTAATACGTCACCCGTGGACCGGCGGGATCGGTCGCGAGTATCGGATCGAGCAGTTCCTGCGTCAACGTTGAGGCCACAGGCGCAACCCTAGCGGAGCTCAGTTGACGCAGGCAGGGCCCGCCGAGCCTGCGTCGATCGGCGGTGCAGGTGATTCGCCTGCACTGCTCGCGGCCGTACCGTTGGTAGTTGGGGATGCGGTCGTCGGTGATGCGGTTCTGCCGTCGGCCCCGGGGCCGGAGTAGTCGGAGGCCAGCACCACCCGAACGGTGTCGCGCGGCAGTGTGTCGTCGGAGGCCACTTCGAGCCCGCCGAGAGCAGTTGCCACCGACCTCGCTGCATCACTATCCGGATCTGCCGCCTGAATCGTCGTGGCGGAGACCGAGGATCCCTCGTAGTTTCCGACCGAGCCGCTCGTGTATCCGAGCGATCCGAGCGACGCTGCCACACCGTTCGCGAGTCCGTCGATTCCGCTGTCGTTGGCGACGTCCACCGTGACCGAAGACGGGTCGACGGTGGGAGTGTCGGTCGCCGGTGCAGAGTCCTGGTCGTCGACGGATCCGTCGACAAGCCTCTCGACGTAGGTCTTCACCGCATCGGGATCGACCTCGACAATCGATTCGCCGTAATCGGTTACACCGTTGATGTCGACGGCGGGGATGGTCTCGAACTTGACCTTACCGCCGGCGAGATCCTGCAAACGGGTCGCGAATTGGAGTATGTCCCAATCGGAATCAAGAACAACTGAACGTTGGACCGCGGAGCTGAGCTGACTCAACTTGCTGGGGTTGCTCAACGTTTTCGCGCTCAGCACACTCCGCACGAGTGATGCCATGAATACCTGCTGACGCACGATTCGGTCGAGGTCGCCACGCGGAAGATCGTGTCGCTGCCGGACGAAACTCAACGCGTCGGCACCGGACAGTGTCTGCTCGCCGCCGGGGAAGTTCGCTCCGGACAGCGGCTCGTCCACAGGGGCATTGAGGCATACGTTCACGCCGCCGACAGCATCGGTCAGCAGTACGAAACCGAGCAGACCCACCTCGGCGTAGTGATCCACGGTGACCCCTGTCAGATCGGCCACCGATTCGATGAGCGCCTCGCGTCCGGCTTCGGTCGACTGTGAGTCCGCGTCCGTGTCGGACACACCCTGTTCGACGAGTTCGAGGCGCTTGTTCTCCTTCGTTGCGCCGTAGGCCGCGTTGATCTTGGACTTTCCGAGTCCCGGAACCGCGACGTACGCATCACGGGGTATCGAGATCGCCGTTGCCGAAGAACCGTCGTTCGGTACGCGAATGAGCACGATCGTGTCGGTGTTCGATGCCACCTCGTCACCGGCGCGCAGTGAATCGAGCTCGCTTTGCGTCAGCGCATTGCCGTGCGCGTCGGTGCGGCTGTCGGTGCCGACCATGAGGATGTCCACTGCGCCGTCGGATCCACCACCCAAACCGAGGCCACCTGCAGTAGCGATGTTCGAGCGAAGGTCGTCGACGCTTCGCCATGCGAAACCTGTCACGACCAGCACGAGAACGGACATGGCCGCGATCAGCATCCGAGGAATGCCTGGCCTGTCGGCCGGTAGTCCGTTTCCAGGTTTGCCGCCGGCACTCTCGTCCTCGCTGAGGCGGTCGTTGCGGTGTGGCGCCCGAGTGCGCCCCCGGGCAGGGCGTTGCCCAGGGTCGCGACGGCGCGCCGAGGACCGCCGCGCGCCTCGCGATCCGTCAGACTCTCGTTGCACCTGGTGACCTCTCCACTCTTGTTCTACGCATTTCTCGCCCCGACCAGTCAGGTTACTTGTGAAGTGTCACCGTCTCGCTCAAGCAAGGGCGGCGTGCCACACTTTGCAACTGTGGCGAAAATCCTTGTGACCGGAGCGGGCGGACAGCTCGGCCGGCAGATACTGCACCTTTCGAACAACAGCAACGGTGCGAGCAGCGTCACGACGCTCGGTGTGACCAGCGCAGAGCTGGACATCACCGACGCGAGGTCAGTTGCCGACGCCGTCGAGCCGGGCATGGTGGTGATCAACTGCGCCGCCTATACCGCGGTCGATGCTGCAGAATCGGACGAAGCAACGGCGTCGAAGGTCAACGCAGACGGTCCCGAGAACCTGGCGATTGCTTGTGCGCGCGTCGGTGCGCGCCTCGTGCACGTCTCGACCGACTATGTGTTCGACGGCACCGCGACTTCTCCGTACCTACCTCAATCCCCGACGGCCCCGCGCAGCGCTTACGGAAGAACCAAGCTAGCCGGTGAGGAGGCTGTCCTACGAGTGTTGCCCTCGGCAACGGTCGTGCGTACGGCCTGGGTCTACACCGGAACCGGGTCGGACTTCGTCTCGACGATGCTGCGCCTCGAACGTGAGCGAGACACCGTGTCGGTGGTGAACGATCAGATCGGATCACCGACCTATTCCCGTGATCTCGCGTCCGGATTGCTCGAACTCGCTGCTTCGCCGTCGAGCGGGCGGCCGATTCTTCATCTGACGAATACCGGTACAGCAAGCTGGTACGAACTGGCACGTGCTGTTTTCGCCGGCGCGGGGGCAGACCCGGAACGCGTGTTGGCTTGTTCGAGTGCCGAGTTCGTGCGCCCCGCCCCCCGGCCGTCGTACTCGGTGTTGTCTGCTGATGCTTGGACAGCTGCCGGCCTGACCCCCCTGCGGCCGTGGCGCGCAGCACTCTCCGATGCGTTGGGTGAGGTACGTGCCGGCGCGAGGTGAGGCAATACCGGCTTCGCCGGTTAGTCTGGCCCGCGTGAGTTCCAAGCTGGCCGTCGTCACGGTGACCTATTCCCCCGGGAAGTATCTGGATCAATTCCTCTCCTCCCTCGCTTCGGCAACAGAGGAGGTGCCGCTCGTCATCATGGCCGACAATGGGTCGACCGATGGAAGCGTCGAGGCCGCGGACGCGCGCTACCCGCATGTGAGGTTGTTTCGAACCGGAGCCAATCTCGGCTACGGCGGGGCCGTCAACCGCGCGGTAGCCGAACTCGACGACGACATCGAGTTCGTTGTCGTCGCCAATCCCGATGTGCGGTGGCATCCTGGATCTCTCGACGGTTTGCTTGCCGCGGCGGAGCGATGGCCTCGCGCGGGTGCGCTCGGGCCTCTCATCCGCGAGCCCGACGGCACCAGGTACCCGTCTGCTCGCGCAGTTCCGGACCTCACCTCAGGTGTCGGACATGCTGTCCTCGGCAAGATCTGGCCGGGCAATCCGTGGACGCAACGTTATCGGCAGGACAACGAGGCGGTGACCGAACGTGCTGTCGGCTGGTTGTCCGGATCTTGCCTTTTGCTTCGTCGTGCCGCTTTCGATTCCGTCAACGGGTTCGACTCCCGTTACTTCATGTATATGGAGGACGTCGACTTGGGGGATCGACTCGGAACCGCCGGATGGCTGAATGTCTACGTGCCCGACGTGGAAATCACCCACACCAAAGGCCATGCGGCAGGACGACATCCAGAGTTGATGCTGCCGGCGCATCACACGAGTGCGTACAGGTTTCAGGCAGACCGGCACCCCCATCCCTGGCAGGCTCCCATACGATGGGTTCTGCGAGCGGGCCTGGCGGTGCGCTCGAAGGTGGTTGTGGCTGCGGCACTTCGACAGCGACAGATCGACGAGAATAGAGAGGCCGACCATGTCAGCTGAAACCCGCTCCAACACAGATGCCGTAATCCTTGTGGGCGGCAAAGGAACTCGCCTGCGGCCACTCACACTGTCGGCGCCGAAGCCTATGTTGCCGACTGCCGGGTTGCCTTTCCTGACGCATCTGCTCGCCCGTATCAAGGCCGCAGGAATCGATCACGTGGTGTTGGGTACATCGTTCAAAGCCGAGGTATTCGAGGACTACTTCGGTGACGGCTCGTCGCTCGGTATCGAACTCGAGTACGTCACCGAGACCGAGCCCATGGGCACCGGAGGCGGTATTCGCAACGTTCTACCGAGGTTGCGGGCAGACAACGTCGTCGTGTTCAACGGAGACGTCCTCGGCGGAACCGACTTGACCGCCGTCCTGGACACCCATGAGCGGACCGAGGCCGATGTGACGCTGCATCTCGTGCGCGTCGGTGATCCTCGTGCCTTCGGTTGTGTACCCACCGATGCCGACGGGCGAGTGACAGCGTTCCTGGAGAAGGCTCAGGATCCGCCGACGGACCAGATCAATGCTGGTTGCTACGTATTCAAGCGTGAGATCATCGAGACCATTCCGCATGATCGGCCGGTATCGGTCGAGCGGGAAGTGTTTCCCTCCCTTCTCGCCGATGGTCGTCGGGTCTTCGGCCATGTGGACAGTGCATATTGGCGTGACATGGGAACCCCGGAAGACTTCGTTCAGGGCTCGGCGGATCTCGTGCGCGGCATCGCTCCATCGCCGGCGTTGAACGGCACCCGAGGCGAATCCCTAGTCCATCCCAGCGCGGGCGTTGCTCCCGGTGCGCTGCTGATCGGTGGCACCGTCATCGGCCGTGGCGCGGAGATCGGCGCAGGTGCCCGTCTCGACGGCGCGGTCGTGTTCGACGGTGCGGTCGTCGAAGCGGGTGCAGTCGTCGAGCGTTCGATCCTGGGATTCGGTGTACGCATCGGACCGCGCGCACTGATCCGTGACGCCATCATCGGCGACGGAGCCGATATCGGTGCCCGCTGTGAACTGCTTCGTGGCGCCAGAGTGTGGCCGGGGGTCAAGTTGCCCGACGGCGGAGTCCGGTTCTCCACCGACGTCTGATGTCGCTAGCGCAGTAGCGCGAGCTCGACGAGATGGGTGATCGTGTCCTTCTCGGCGGTGTCGGGAAGTGCGTCGACGGGCCACCACCGCAGGTCCGTGGATTCCGCACTGCGGACGGCCTGGGCCCCGACGGGGGCGCGCACCAAGAATCTCAGGTCGAGGTGCCGGGTGGGCTTGCCGAGCGAACACGTGATCGGGTGTGTGTGCGCGGACAGCAGAGCCGGGTCGATGTCGAGATTGTCGATCCCGGACTCTTCCCGAGCTTCCCGCAACGCGGCGTCGACCACCGTGTCGTCGGATTCTTCGCAATGACCGCCCAGCTGGATCCAACGGCCCACCCGCGGGTGCAGGGTGAGAAGTACATTGCGGCCCTCCGCGTCGAGAACCAGCGAAGATGCCGTGAGGTGCCCTGCTTCGTTGGCTCGCAGGCAGGCGTCGGCATTGCTGTCGACGAAGGCGAGCATCGTGTGACGGAGCGAATCTTCGTGCCACTGGCTCGTCCGCCACTGCTCCAGCACAGTAGTGGCGGAGCGACGGAGCGTGCTCGAACTCATCTCACATCTCCAGTAGTTCGTCACCCAATGGGTGTGGTTTCCGCAGATCGACAGGGCTGTCCGGATGACCGATTGCGATGGCGCCCAGGGCTCTCCAGTCGGTGGGCACGCCCAACTCGCTGCGCACCAAATCAGCAGCGAAAATCGTCGAGCCGATCCAACAGCTACCGAGTCCTCGCACTGCCAGCGCCACGAGCAGGCCTTGCACCGCGGCGCCGACCGCAACGGTGAACATGGTTTCCTCGGCTCGGTTTCGGCGCTCGTCGGGATACGTGTGTGCGCCGTCGGGTACGCAGAAGGGGATCACGATTTCGGGCGCATCGAACAAGATGTCGCCACGTGAAGTTCTGCGCTCTATCTGCTCGTCGGTGTATCCGTCCGAGCGGAGGTCCTCACTCCACTTTTCTTTCATCTTGTTCAACAGTTGGGTGCGCAGAGCCGGGGTGCGAACCCACACGAATCGAACTGGATGGGTGTGGTGCGGTGCGGGAGCAGTCAATGCTTCGGCGACGGCGCCGCGTATCTCCTCTGGATCCACCGATTCGCCGGTGAAGGAACGAACCGAGCGGCGAACGAGAAGCGCCTCCCGTCGCCCCCTGTCGATCGACTCGTTGGTACCGAGCCAGAACAGGTCTTCCTCTCCGCTGCGTACCAAATCCCTTGCGCCGGTGCCATTGTCGGTCGGCTTCAGGCCACGTACGACGGCAACCGGAACGGCGCCGAGCTTTCCCTTGACCAGATCGCCTGCAGCAGCGATCTCGTCGGCGACAGCGACTTCGGTCACGATCAACTCGTTACCTTGGCCGTCCTCGGCGCCGGCATAGCCATGGATCACGGCGAGACCGGCCGAGCCGATCGCGGCATCGATCTGTCCGATTCGCCACGCGCGCCCCATGGTGTCGGTGATGACGACGCCGACGTCGACACCGAGCGATGACGCCAGGGCTGCTCGTATGGCGGCAGCGCTTGCATCAGGATCTCGCGGGAGCAGAGCCAATTCGGCCCGATCGACGTTGGATCCATCGATTCCAGAGGCGGCCTGCACTATGCCGAGTCGATTCTCGGTGATCAGTGTTCGACCTTTGCGAGCAACGATTCGAACGGCTTCCTGCTCGACCAGCAGTCTTCGCGCGGCATCTCGTTCTTCTGGATCCAGTGGTGCGTCGACCAGTCGACCTTCGGCCTTGGACACGATCTTGCTGGTTACCACCAATATGTCGTCGTTGCGAATCCACGGTGCGCACGCGGCTATCGAGGACGCAACATCGTCCCCCGGCCGAAACTCCGGTAACCCGGTCACCGGGATGATCTCGATGCTGCCGCCAGGCGCATGGTCGGTCGGAATCGGCTCGGTCACAGCTCGAGTCCAGCCGAACGAAGTGCCGCTGCGGCCATCAGAGCGGTCGTTTCGGGGTCGGTCATCAGTAACGGCACGCTGTGTACATCAACGCCGGGAATGGTGGCCTGATCGGTCGAATGGATCAACCATGCGTCGAGGATTCCGGTGTCCGATCGTGCGCCGTAGTGACGGCCGACGGCCTCGGCGGATGTCTCGACACCGATGACGGTCAGACATTCGTCTGCCATCCCGCGCAACGGCTTTCCGTCCACTACCGGCGACAGACCGACAACCTTGGCCGACGTCGTACGTAGTGCACTGCGGATTCCGGGGACAGCGAGGATCGCGCCGACGCTCACCACCGGATTGGATGGAGCCAGGATCACGGCGTCGGCGTCGGCGAGGGCATCGAGGACCCCGGGTGCCGGAGTTGCTTGTTCGGCACCGATATTGGCGAAACTGTGTGTTGGAATCTGTGCTCGGTAGCGAACCCACCACTCTTGAAAGTGGATTGCTCGCTGAGTGTCCCCGTCTGTTTCGTCCGGGTCGGTGACGACGACGTGTGTCTCGCTCCGGTCGTCGGTCACCGGTAGCAGTCGCACGCCTGGCTTCCATCGGTTGCACAAGGCTTCGGTCACCGCCGAGAGTGGATATCCGGTCCTGAGCATCCGACTCCGGATGAGATGTGTGGCAATGTCCCTGTCGCCGAGCCCGAACCAATCCGGGTCGGCCCCGTACGCGGCGAGTTCGTCACGCGCGTGCCAAGTCTCCGCGATGCGTCCCCAACCACGCTCGGTATCGATGCCGTCGCCCAGGGTGTACATACATGTGTCGAGGTCGGGGCAGATGCGTAAACCGTGCATCCACACGTCGTCTCCGACATTGACGATCGCAGTAATCTCGTCGTCGTCCCCGAGCAGTGTTTTGAGGCCCTGAAGGAACCGGGCTCCGCCGACTCCACCGACCAAGACAGTCACTTTCACAGATTCAGAGCCTAGGCGCTCGGTCGAATCGACCGGTCGGCGCCCGCCATCTCGGCGGCGCTGGGACGGTGAAATCCGGACTCACTCCCGGTTTCGGTGCGTTTTTCGGGGCGCGACACGCCGATGACAGGGGATTATTCGGGGAGAGGGCTGATTCCGACCTGGAGATGGTATTGCAATATCCCGTATCGGCTTGACCGCAACCTACTTCGGCGTGTCTAATCACATTTATGTCATTACCCGGTCGTCAGGCGAGTTCGCTTGGAGTGGCCCTTGATTCGAACACTCGTTCCCATGTGACGTCAAGTATGCCGGAGCGTGTGTTGGAAGTCGATGGTTGGGGTATGGCTACGAATATCGGCGCGGGGCAAGGTGTTCGGAACCGACCGGAAATTTCTGCGCTATCGAATGGTGAGGAGGCGGAAGCGATGTACGACCAGTACGTGGCACGTGAACAGCGGGACGAACCCCAGGCTCACCTCAGCGTAGTCAGCGACGCGTCGCAGACCGATTCCCGAGTACGCGCGGCACGAGGCGACTACGGGAACCGTATGAACGACAAGACTTTTGCGACACATGTAGATGGCGGCCGCTCGGATGCACTAGCTGTCGGTGTAGCTGCAGCGGACGAGGACCTCGGCCGCGATTCTGTGGTGCAGGGGTCGGTAGATTCCGACGATCGGGCCGATTCCGATTCAGGTTCAATGGTTTCCAGCGCTATCGGTGCCGATCGCGATTCCGTGGCGCTTGTCTCCGCGGACGTGGATTTCGAGGATGAAGACGACTCGGTGGGGGAGGGAACCGCTCTGCCAGTTCGTGTTCCGGAAAGGCCGTTCCTGAGCGCAGTCGCCGGATTCGATCGAATGTTCGAGGAGATCGAAGATCAGTGGCAAGAGCGTGCGCTGTGCGCGCAGACCGATCCTGAGGCATTTTTTCCCGAGAAGGGTGGATCGACTCGGGAAGCAAAACGTATCTGCCTCGGTTGCGATGTCAAGGGCGAATGCCTCGAGTACGCGCTTGCCAAGGATGAGCGTTTCGGAATCTGGGGAGGACTGTCGGAGCGGGAGCGTCGTCGGCTCAAGCGGGGTATCGGCTAGATCGAAATTCGTGCCGAATCCCTCGGCTAACGTTCCTCTTCCATACCCGGGTCGATGATGTCGGGGTCGACTCCTAGGTAGGTCGCAACCTGTTCGACGAGTACCTCGTAGAGAAGATCCTCCAGATCCTCCGGGTGCTTGGCTCGTCGCTCCAGTGGGCGCCTGAACAATACGATCCGTGCGCGTGTCGAATCACCGCGCTTGTCGATGCCGGCCGGTACCAGTCTGGACAACGGAACGGGCCCCTCTGCTACCACTTCGGGAGGCCACGTGACCGATTCGGGATCTATGGCCCTGATTTTGGGTACTTCGTCGACCGCGATGTCCAGCCTCTCCAACCGCTCGTGCCACTTGTGGTCGATGCGAGCAAATGCCTCCAGCACCACGCGGTCGAATTTGTCTGCTCGCGATCGGTGCCCCGGGACGTTCGAGGGAAGCACCGGGCCGCGAACTCCGCGGCCGCGCCGGTCCGTAGATCGGGAGGTCGGTTGTCGTCCGGAGCCAGTTCGAGCCATGCCCAAGGTTATCGTCCGACCCTTCGCGGTGTGTCGGGCGGCGTGCAGTCGGAACCGAGGGATAGTCTCTTGCTCGTGAGATCACTGCGTGGATGCTGCCGGCCCGGGTGTAGTCGTTCGGCCGTCGCGACGCTCACGTATGTCTACTCGGACTCGACTGCCGTAGTGGGACCGCTTGCCACCGTCGCCGAACCCCACTCATGGGACCTGTGTGAAGTACACGCTGTGACCACCACTGCCCCCAAGGGCTGGGAAATGGTTCGCTACGAGGGTGGCTTCACCACGACGACGCCCGACGAGGACGACTTGACGGCGCTGGCCGAAGCCGTTCGCGAAGCAGGCCGCGGCGATCGTGTCCGACGCGAGGATACCGAGTCGGTGGACCGAGTTCGAGAACGGGACATCCGCGCTGACGTAGTCGGAGATCGTCGGACGTCTGTGCCGGCACGGACCGGCCGACGGGGTCACCTGCGGGTGCTTCCGGATCCCACTTCCTGACTTGCTGGTGATTCCCCGCGTTCTACCCGGCTGTTCGGCCTTTTGTTCCGTTCGCTGTTCCGTCGTCGTGCGCGGCGATTGTTTCGTTCCGTCCGGTCGCATGGGGTCGGTCACAACTGGTCGGTTTTCTCGCGCTCCTCGCATCGAGTTGTGACAGATTCGACTCGAGAAGACGATGTCCGAAGGGCAAGGGCTTGGCCACAGTGCCTCGCTTCTACCGCTCACCCCACCGAAATTCCGAGGAGTCGTTCGTGGCACGAACTGCCGAGTCCGTCAATGCAGTCATCAAGGCCTATGACGTACGAGGGTTGGTGGGCGAGCAGATCGACGCAGACTTCGTGCGAGACGTCGGCGCATCGTTCGCGCGATTGGTCCGAGAGAAGTCCGTCTCCCAGGTCGTGGTCGGACACGACATGCGCGCATCGTCACCGGAGTTGTCACGGGCATTCGCGGACGGAGTGACCTCACAGGGCCTCGACGTCGTCCATATAGGTCTTGCCTCGACCGATCAGCTCTACTTCGCATCAGGCGTCCTGGATTGCCCTGGTGCCATGTTCACCGCAAGCCACAATCCTGCGGAGTACAACGGCATCAAGCTGTGCCGCGCGGGAGCCAAGCCGGTAGGACAGGACACCGGACTCGGCACGATCAAGGCAGAGCTGGTCGACGGTGTTCCGCAATACGATGGGACACCGGGAACCACATCGGATCGTGATGTTGTGTTCGAGTACGCCACTTTCGTGCGTGAGCTCGTCGATCTGTCTCAGATATCAGGTGTAAAGATCGCAGTCGACGCCGGAAACGGGATGGGCGGGCATACCGTGCCTGCTGTGTTCGATTCGCTGCCGGTCACCATCTACCCCCTCTATTTCGAGCTCGACGGAACCTTCCCCAATCACGAGGCCAACCCGCTCGACCCGAAGAATCTCGTCGACTTGCAGAAGTTCGTGCGCGAAACCGGTGCCGATATCGGATTGGCATTCGACGGCGACGCGGATCGGTGCTTCGTCGTCGACGAACTCGGTAATCCCGTCTCTCCTTCGGCCGTGACCGGGCTGGTAGCCGAGCGCGAGCTCGCCAAAGAACCCGGCGCGTCGGTGATTTTCAATCTGATCACCTCCCATTCGGTTCCGGAGTTGGTGACAAGACTCGGTGGTACACCAGTGCGAACCAGGGTCGGTCATTCGTTCATCAAGCAGCAGATGGCAGAGACCGGTGCTGTTTTCGGCGGTGAGCACTCCGCCCACTACTACTTCCGCGATTTCTGGGGTGCGGACTCGGGGATGCTCGCTGCGCTGCATGTTCTGGCAGCTCTCGGCGCTACAGACCGACCGCTCTCGGAGTTGATGAAGTCATACGAGTCGTATTCTGCGTCCGGGGAGATCAACTCGACGGTCGATGATGCTGCCGAGCGCACGAGCGCAGTGCTCGTGGCCTTCGCGGACCGTACGGTATCGGTCGACCGGTTGGACGGTGTCACCATCGACCTCGCAGACGGTGCCTGGTTCAATCTCCGGGCATCGAATACCGAACCGCTGTTGCGCCTGAACGTCGAGGCCCGCACCAGCGAAGATGTCGACGCTTTGACCTCCGAGATATTGGGCATTGTGCGAGGACAACTGGAATAGTGGACTACGAGACGCTCGCACTCACGAATGCACTCGGTCGGTGAGTGGACGTCGGTAAGGAAAGGACGGTGCAGACAGCCATGACAGCTCCGTCGTCTCTACTGAATTTGGATGACACTGCCGCACTTGCCGCCGCCGATACCGACGGGGCCCTGCGCAGCGCCGCATTGGCAGGCGCGCAGGTCCGTGCGACCTATGCAGCCGTCGAGGAGTCCGTATCCGAACGGCTGGGCGATCTTCGTCCTCGCAGCGTTGTCTTCGTCGCGGGTCAAGGTCGCGCGGGTCGGGCCGCATCCATGCTGATCGCCGCAATCGGTGCACGCATCGGTTTTCCACTTGTGCACGCCGCGACGACGCCGCTGTGGGTCGGTCCGCTCGACGTAGTTGTGATCTCCGGCGACGACGCCGGTGATCCACGCCTCGCCGAATCTACATCCGCAGCCGTTCGCCGGGGCGCCGAAACTGTTCTCGTCACCCCGGACGAGGGACCACTGCGCTCTGCTGCGGCAGGCCGCGCTGTGTTCCTTCCCCCGAGGGTCGCTGTGCGCGAGCACAACACGTTGATGCGTTATCTGGCTGCTGGAACGGCGGTTCTCGCTGCTGTGTCCGATGGCGCCTATCGATCTCTGCTCCCCGATCTGTCCGAAGTCGCAGATCTTCTCGACGCCGAGGCGGCTCGAAACCATCCGTCGCACGAGGTTTTTCGGAACCCGGCGAAGTCGCTTGCCGCTCAGATCTCGGGCAGCAGGGTTGTGCTGTCCGGTTCGGCAGCCGTCGACGTCGAACTGGCCCGACACGGTAGTGAGGTTTTGCTGCGCGCTGCCGGCGTCGTGGTGGGGGCGAGTGAACTCTCCGATGTCATCGCCGCCGTCGTGTCCTCCGGTCGCACAAGCGGTGCAGCACCCGTCGAATACGATGCCTTCTTCCACGACGAGGAGTTCGACGGGCCCCGGCCCGAACAGGCGATTCGAGTAGTGGTCTTGGCATCCGATTCTTCCGCCGCGTCGGCCGAGCGTCGGACGGCTGCGCTACCGGACTCCGTTGTGATCACGGCGGGCTTACCCGAGTCCGATCGGGGGAGCATCGATTTCGGATCGTTTTCGGAGTCTGTGGACGGCCCCGGAGGTTACCGGCGAGAAGCTCGGGGCGGTGCAGAAAACAACACGCACTCTGCCGGTGAAATAGGGGCAACGGCAGTACTGGCGACGCGGCTGGAAATGGCTGCCGCGTATCTACATTTGATGGGCGGTAAATAGTGCAACCACTGCTCGGTGCAGTCAGGTCGTATGCGTGGGGATCGAGAACTGTTCTTGCGGCTTTGCAAGGCCGGCCGGTTCCGTCCGAACATCCGGAAGCCGAAATCTGGCTCGGGGCGCACCCGGCAGATCCAGCAATGGTCGCCGACGGCACCTCGACGCGGTCGCTGCTCAGCGTCATCGATGAGAACCCGGCTTTCGAGCTTGGAGCCGATACGTCCGCGACGTACCAGGGAAGGCTGCCCTTTCTGTTGAAATTGCTGGCCGCCGACGAGCCGCTGTCGTTGCAGGCCCATCCGAGCGCGACCCAAGCCGCCGAGGGATTCGCGCGCGAAGAGTCAGCACGGATTCCGATCGATTCGTCATTGCGGAACTACCGCGATGCGAGCCACAAACCCGAGCTGATCGTTGCGTTGACCGAGTTTCACGCGCTTGCCGGATTCAGGTGCCCGCGGCGAACTGTCGAGTTCATCGACGCGCTGAACGTGGACGCTTTGTCCGGGTACCGATCACTTCTGGCCGACCAGCCTGACGATGCAGGATTGCGGACAGTATTCACTTCCTGGATCACCTTGCCTGGACCTGCCCTCGATGCATTGTTGCCGCTGGTCGCCGATGGCTGCATCGAGTATCTCTCGACTCGGGCACAGTCCGACGGTGGTGAATTCGTCGCGGAGGCAAGGACCCTGCTCGAACTCGGAGAGTCCTATCCGGGTGATGCTGGAGTGCTGGCGGCGTTGCTGCTCAACAGAATTACGTTGACCCCCGGCCAAGGTATTTTTCTCGACGCAGGCAACCTGCACGCCTACTTGACCGGTACCGGTGTGGAGATCATGGCGAACTCCGACAACGTGTTGCGCGGTGGACTGACCACGAAGCATGTGGATGTACCAGAACTACTTCGGATACTGGATTTCCGGCCTTCGGAGGTGAAGATCCTCGAAGCGAAGCCCATCATGACAGACACCGTCACCCGGTACGAGACACCGGCGCCGGAGTTTGCGCTGAGCCGTGCCCTCGTAACGGACGGGTCTTCGGTGAAGTCGGACCGTGAAGGACCGTCGATCGTGCTGTGTACCAAGGGGCGGGTCGTTGTGGACGACGGTGACCGCGAATTGGTGCTCGAGCAAGGTTCGGCTGTGTGGATATCCGCGGCGGATCCAGCGTTCACCGCCGCGGCGCTATGGGGAGACGCCGAGATATTTTTCGCGACCGTCGGGTAGCCTTTCGCCCGATACTGGAACCGTCCGTGTAAGAGCTCCATTCCCCTAGGGTGTTACCACAGGGGCTCCAAGGGGCGTGAACAAGTCGCAAGCCGAAGACCGTCATTGACCCGATCTCGACAGGTGGAACACGCGATGACCGAAGATCGGCCGAAAAAGAGTCCGCGAACGACAGGGCTGTTCAGGACCAAGTCCGTAGAGCAGTCCATGAAGGACACCGACGAGCCGGATACCAAACTCCGGAAGGATCTCACTTCGTGGGACCTCACAGTGTTCGGCGTGGCTGTCGTCATCGGGGCAGGAATCTTCACGCTCACCGCGCGCACCGCAGGAAATGTTGCCGGTCCCTCGGTGTCGTTGGCGTTTCTTCTCGCTGCAGTCGCGTGTGGGTTGGCCGCCCTCTGCTATGCCGAGTTCGCCTCGACCGTCCCGGTTGCGGGAAGCGCATACACCTTTTCGTACGCGACCTTCGGCGAGTTCGTCGCATGGATCATCGGGTGGGACCTCATCCTCGAGTTCGCGCTGGCGTCGTCGGTGGTAGCGAAGGGGTGGTCGCTGTATCTCGGTGAGGTCATCGGCTCGGCATCGCCGATCGTGAAGATCGGCTCGCTCGACTTCGACTGGGGTGCGTTGGTGATCGTCCTCATCATCACGGTACTGCTTGTCAGCGGTACCAAGTTGTCGTCTCGGGTGTCGTTGGTGGTCACCGCGATCAAGGTCGCTGTCGTGTTGCTCGTGGTCGTTGTCGGCGCGTTCTACATAAAATCGGAGAACTACTCTCCGTACATTCCTCCATCTCAGGGTGGCTCCACCGAAGAGGGCATTCACCAGTCGCTGTTGTCCTTCGTCACGGGCGCGGGAAGTAGTACCTTCGGGTGGTACGGGTTGCTGGCCGCGGCCAGCCTCGTTTTCTTTGCCTTCATCGGTTTCGACGTGGTCGCCACGACAGCGGAGGAAACCAAAAACCCACAGAAGGCTTTGCCCCGTGGAATTCTCGGGTCCCTTGCCATCGTGACCGTGCTCTACGTCGCGGTGACGCTCGTACTGACCGGGATGGTGAACTACACCGAACTCGCTGGTGACGACTCCACTCTGGCGACGGCATTCGCACTCAACGGCCTCGATTGGGCGAAGAACGTCATCTCGTTCGGCGCTCTGGCCGGATTGACGACCGTAGTCATGGTTTTGATGCTCGGGCAGACCCGAGTGTTGTTCGCCATGTCGCGTGACGGGCTCGTCCCGCATTCGTTGGCACATACGGGCTCGAGGGGTACCCCGGTACGGATCACGCTTCTCGTCGGTGGCGTGGTGTCGGTTCTCGCCGCATTCTTTCCGATCGGCACTCTCGAAGAGATGGTGAACATCGGCACGCTCTTCGCATTCGTCCTCGTGTCGATCGGTGTGGTTGTGCTTCGGCGGACGCGTCCGGACCTTCCTCGCGGATTCAAGGTCCCCCTGATGCCGCTGATTCCGATCCTGGCGGTCGCCTCGTGCGTGTGGCTGATGGTCAATCTCTCGGTCGAGACGTGGATCAGGTTCGTCGTGTGGATGGCAATCGGCGTCGTAATCTACTTCGCCTACAGCAGGAAGAACGCAAACAAGACCATCCGTGCGCGCGAAGCGGCCTACGCACGCGACTCGAAATAACCACCATCGCGCTTGGAAAAACTCATTTACGGGCCAGTAGGAATGTTATAGGCTGCGCGAGCCAGCTTCGGGTCGAGTTTTAGGGGTGTGGGTTGAGTCAGGCCGACCGTAACTGCGCGGTTGTCGACGAGGTCTCCGTCGGTAGCGTCTCTCCCCATGTAGCCCTGCGCCCCGAGCGCGAGGCGTCGTGTGCGTCCACGTCGGCGAGCGATGTACCGTCGATCACCGCCGCGCAGCCTGTAACAGCTGAAAACCGGCGAGGCTACAAGCGGTATTTATGGCTGCTCGGTCTACTTGCGCCCGCTTCGGCTTTGTTGCCTTCGCAATTGGTCCTGTGGACCGGCATGCCGATATTTTGGTGGAGCGGCTTGATGGTCTTCTTCGTTATCATTCCGGTCCTCGACAAGGTGGCCGGTGAGGACGGTGACAATCCGTCCGACACCGATGTGTCGTCGATGCAGGAAGACAAGTTCTATCGATGGTGCACCTATGCCTTTTTGCCCATTCAATTTTTCACGTTGCTGGTCGCGTGCTGGATGTGGTCTTTCGGAGATTTGACGATCATCGACAGGATCGGTCTGGCCGTCACGGTCGGCCTCGTCGCCGGAACTGGGATCAATGCGGCGCACGAGTTGGGCCACCGGGTCGAAAGGCACGAACGTTGGCTTGCCAAAGTTGCTTTGACGCAGACCTTCTACGGACATTTTTACGTCGAGCACAACCGCGGACATCACGTCAAAGTGGCAACTCCCGATGATCCTGCCAGTTCACGGCTAGGGGAGAATCTGTGGACTTTCCTGCCTCGGACTGTGGTTCTGGGGTTGATATCGGCGTGGCATCTGGAAACGCAGAGGTTGGCTCGCGAGAGCATCCGACCTTGGAGCATCCGTAACAACCTTGTGCATTCGTGGTTGATGAGTGCAGTGCTGTTCGCGCTGCTGGCGCTGGCATTCGGGCCCGAAATTCTGCCGTACCTCGTGCTGCAGGCCGTCGTCGGTTTCTTGTTGTTGGAAACGGTCAACTATGTCGAGCACTATGGATTGCTTCGGGAAAAGAACGCTCGGGGGCGTTACGTCAGGTGCTCGTCACGGCACAGCTGGAACAGCGACCGACTGTGCACGAACATATTTCTCTATCACCTGCAGCGGCACAGTGATCATCATGCCAATCCGTCCAAGCGTTATCAGGTCCTTCGTACCTGCGACGAGGCGCCGCAGTTGCCGGCCGGATACGCAACGATGGTGATGATGGCCGCGTTCCCACCACTGTGGCGTCGGGTCATGGACCCGCGGGTCATTGCCCACTACGGCGGCGATGTGAGCCGAGCGAACATCCTTCCCCGTAAGCGCGAGAAGATTCTTCGGGCATACGCAGCGCCCGGATGCGTACAGGCTCGGATGACCAAATGTAGGTAGCGCGAACCCTCAGCGCGTCGACCCGATAGCCTGAATGAGAACTTCACGCAATCAGGAGAGGCAAGATGACCACCTCAGTAACGCCGGATGATCGTTCGGCCACAGGATCGGCACTCACCGCGAACAACCTCGGTGGAATCGACTTCAAGGTCGCAGACCTGTCTCTGGCGGAGTTCGGCCGTAAGGAGATCCGCCTCGCCGAGCACGAAATGCCCGGTCTGATCGCACTCCGTCGCGAATACTCCGAAGTGTTGCCGCTAGCGGGCGCTCGGGTATCGGGATCGCTCCACATGACCGTGCAGACTGCCGTGCTGATCGAAACTCTGGTGGCCCTCGGCGCCGAGGTTCGCTGGGCGTCGTGCAACATCTTCTCCACCCAGGATCATGCGGCCGCGGCCGTTGTGGTCGGACCCCATGGAAGTGTCGAGGAGCCCAAGGGCGTTCCGGTCTTCGCGTGGAAGGGCGAGACCCTCGAGGACTACTGGTGGGCCGCTGAGCAGATGCTGACGTGGCCTGCAGCCGCTGACGGAACCCCACAGCCCCCCAACATGATTCTCGACGACGGCGGCGACGCGACGATGCTCGTGCTTCGTGGTGCTCAGTTCGAGAAGGCAGGCGTCGTTCCGCCGACCGACGAAGACCAGGATTCGGACGAGTACCAGGTGTTCCTCGGCCTGTTGCGCCGCTCGCTCGAAGAGTCGAAGACCAAGTGGAGCGAGATCGCAGCATCGGTCAAGGGCGTCACGGAAGAGACGACCACCGGAGTGCTGAGGCTCTACCAGTTCGCTGCCGCCGGCGAATTGACCTTCCCGGCGATCAATGTCAACGACTCGGTCACCAAGAGCAAATTCGACAACAAGTACGGCACTCGTCACTCGTTGATCGACGGAATCAACCGGGGCACCGACGTCCTCATCGGCGGTAAAGCGGTTCTGGTCTGTGGCTACGGCGACGTCGGTAAGGGCTGCGCCGAGGCATTGAAGGGCCAGGGTGCTCGCGTCACGGTCACCGAAGCCGATCCGATCAATGCACTCCAGGCGCTCATGGACGGGTTCGACGTGCGCACCGTCGAGGAGTTCATCGAGAAGGCCGACATCGTGATCACCTCCACGGGCAATCTCGGCATCATCACCTTCGCGCACATGCAGCGGATGAAGCACCAGGCAATTTTGGGCAACATCGGCCACTTCGACAACGAGATCGACATGGCCGGTCTCGAGCGCGCGAAGGACGTCACGCGGATCAACATCAAGCCGCAGGTCGACGAGTTCCAGTTCGCCGATGGCCATTCGATCATCGTGCTGTCGGAAGGCCGATTGCTGAACCTCGGCAACGCAACGGGTCATCCGTCGTTCGTGATGAGCAACAGTTTCTCCAACCAGGTCATCGCACAGATCGAACTGTGGACCAAGCCGAGCGAGTACGACAACGAGGTGTACCGCCTGCCGAAGCACCTCGACGAGAAGGTTGCTCGCATCCACGTAGAGGCACTCGGTGGCACGATCACCAAGCTCACCAAGGAGCAGGCCGAATACATCAATGTCGACGTCGAGGGCCCGTACAAGCCCGAGCATTACCGCTACTGATCCGGACGCGGTAGCCGTGGGAAAATTGCTGGTGATCGAGGGAGTCGACGGGGCGGGCAAGAACACCCTGGCCCGTCGGCTCGTCTCGGCATGGGAGCGCGAGGGCCTCGAGGTTGCTCGCGTCGGGTTCCCGCGGTACGGATCGTCGGTTCATGCCGATCTCGCTGCCGAGGCGTTGCGCGGTGAGCACGGCGATACCGCGGCGAGTGTGCACGCGATGGCTTTGCTGTTCGCCCTGGATCGACGGGATGCGGCAGAGATGATCCGAAAGCTGCTCTTGCGCAACGATATCGTTCTGTTGGACCGATATGTTGCCTCGAATGCCGCATATACTGCTGCACGACTCGAAGAGCAGGCCGACGGTGCTGGGGTCGAATGGATTCGAGCTCTCGAATTCGAACGATTCGGGGTGCCGATTCCTGATGTGCAGATCCTGCTGGACATCCCCGTCGAACTCGCCGCCGAACGTGCTGCGGCACGTGAGAAAGAGGATTCGACTCGAGTCAGAGACTCCTACGAGCGTGACTCCTCGCTTCAAAGCAGGACTTCAGCAGCCTATTGCGGGTTGGCCGCCGCGAACTGGGTGTCACCGTGGGAGGTGATCGGCGGGGACGTAGATCCGACCCAACTCGCCGCGCACCTGGTCAATGAGACATCTGACGGCATGAAAGTGACACCATAGGAACATGAAGCCCCGGATTCTTGTAGTCGACGACGATTCGGCTCTGGCCGAAATGCTCACCATCGTCCTTCGTGGCGAGGGTTTCGAGCCTTTCGTCGTCGGTGACGGCACGCAAGCTCTTGCCGCGGTTCGCGAGAACCGACCCGATCTGGTGTTGCTGGATTTGATGCTTCCAGGTATGAACGGCATCGACGTGTGCCGAGTTCTACGTGCAGATTCGGGAGTGCCGATCGTGATGTTGACGGCAAAGACCGACACGGTCGACGTCGTTCTCGGGCTCGAATCCGGCGCAGACGACTACATCATGAAGCCGTTCAAGCCGAAGGAACTGGTCGCTCGTGTTCGGGCGCGATTGCGCCGCACCGAGGACGAGCCGGCCGAATTGTTGTCCATTGCCGACATCGTGATCGACGTCCCTGCCCACAAGGTGAGCAGGGGGGACGAGCTCGTGTCCTTGACCCCGCTCGAGTTCGATCTTCTGGTGGCGCTTGCTCGCAAACCGCGGCAGGTATTCACTCGTGAGGTGCTTCTGGAACAGGTGTGGGGTTACCGCCATGCCGCTGACACACGTCTGGTCAATGTTCACGTTCAGCGCCTGCGTGCGAAGGTCGAGAAGGACGCCGAGAACCCAGAAGTCGTTCTGACCGTGAGAGGGGTCGGCTACAAGGCCGGACCGCCGTGATCCGTTTTTCCCACTCTCGGCGGCGAATCAACGGAACGTTCTCGCCGCTGTTGCGCTGGTTGCGTTCGCTCAGTACTGCGCTCGGTCATGCGTGGCGGCGTTCGCTTCAGCTGCGCGTGGTGGTCTCGACTCTGACGTTGTCGCTGGTCGTCATCACCATTCTCGGGGTTGTTCTGACCAGCCAGATAACCGATCGTCTGCTGGAGGCGAAGATCACCGCTGCCACCGAGGAACTCGATCGTTCCCGTACCACTGTCGAAGGGTCGCTGGCCGGAGCGGACGACTCGAGCGGGCTGAGTACCCGTCTCGAGCGCGCCCGTGCACAGTTGACCAGTCGCGACGTCGATGCCGGGCAGGCATCCGGGTCCGCGGGCACCTTCGACCCGGTGCTGATCGTCGAAGGCGACGGTGTTCGCAGTGACGCCTCGGTCGGTCCCGTCGATCATATTCCGGCAAGCTTGCGTGAGTTCGTCAAGCAGGGCTTGATCAGCTATCAGTACGCGACTGTCTCCGACAACGAGGGCGGCTACTCCGGGCCGGCATTGATCATGGGTTCACCCACCGGGTCCGATATTGCCGGGCTCGAGCTGTATCTGGTGTTCCCACTCGGGAGCGAGGACAGAACACTCTCACTTGTCCGCGGAACGCTCCTCATCGGTGCTGTCGTGCTGTTGGTCCTACTTGCAGCGATATCGATGCTCGTCGCCAGGCAAGTGGTCCTTCCGATTCGCTCGGCCTCACGTATCGCCGTTCGATTCGCCGATGGACGACTCAAGGAGCGAATGCCGGTGCGTGGTGAGGACGACATGGCGCGCCTTGCCATGTCGTTCAACGAGATGGCGGAAAGTCTGTCCAAACAGATCACTCAGCTCGAAGAGTTCGGAAACCTGCAGCGGCGTTTCACCTCCGATGTGAGCCACGAGCTTCGAACGCCGCTGACGACGGTGCGCATGGCCGCAGATCTGATTCACGATGGCAGTGCAGATCTCGATCCGGCCTTGCGGAGATCCTCTGAGTTGTTGGTCAACGAGCTGGACAGGTTCGAGACGCTGCTCGGGGATTTACTCGAGATCAGCCGCCACGATGCAGGTGTCGCCGAACTCGCCGCCGAGCAACTCGATCTACGGATGTGTGCGCGAGCCGCAGTGTCCACGGTGCGGCATTTGGCTCGGGAGACTGGCACCGAGGTCATCCTGGACATGCCCGATCATGCCGTCATCGCCGAGGTGGATCCGCGTCGTGTAGAGCGAATTCTGCGAAACCTGCTTGCCAATGCTCTCGATCACGGTGAAGGGAAGCCGGTTTTGTTACGACTTCGAGCCAATGCCGACGCTGCGGCCTTTGTCGTTCGAGATCAAGGAGTGGGACTGCGTCCAGGTGAGGAGAAGCTCGTTTTCAATCGCTTCTGGCGTTCGGATCCTTCTCGCGTGCGCAGATCGGGCGGGACCGGACTCGGCCTTGCCATCAGCGTCGAGGATGCACGGTTGCACGACGGGAAGCTCGAGGCGTGGGGCGCTGTGGGTGAAGGCGCATGCTTCCGGTTGACGTTGCCGCTCGTGCGAGGCCACAAAGTGATCGGAAGTCCATTGCCCCTGAAGCCGAGCACTCGGCGTTACTCACAGGGCCAGCCGCTTCCCTCGTCGACCTCGCGCACCGACGCGCCGCCGACGGCGGACGCAGAGCACCCGGCGTTGACGCCTGCGGTGTCCAGCGAGTCGACGGACCCTTCGAACCCGTCGGACTCATCGTGATCCGGCAGTGTTCGGCGACCGTTGCGGCTGTGCTGGTCGTTCTCCTGTCCTTCGCAGGATGCGCAAGTCTGCCCGAATCGTCGACCCCCCAGGCAATAGGTTCGATCACAGGAGGGGCAGCGTCGACTACGCCGCCACCGCCGGCGGAAGGACGTGAGCCCGATCTGCTCGTACGCGACTTTCTCGTGGCGAGCGCGAATTCGGCGAATCGCCATCAAGCTGCACGTCAATATTTGACACGCGAGGCCTCCGGTAGCTGGGACGACGGAGCCAAAACCGTCGTGGCGGACAGAATCGACCTGTTGTCCGGTCCTCGCACTTCGGATGAGTCGGAGTACACGATTCGATCCAACACCGTGGGCGTCCTCGCGTCGGGTGGTGACTATCAGGCCGGTGCAGGCACGGTTGACTCGACGATTCGGATGGTCAAAGTCGACGGGGAGTGGCGCATCGACGAGCTTCCTCCAGGCGTACTGATCGATCGCTCGCAGTTCTTCAATGCCTATCAACGCCAGTCCTTGTTTTTCGTCGATCCGCTCGGTGCTGCGTTGGTTCCTGACGTCCGGTGGCTCACCGGGTCTCCTGATCAACTGGCCAACCAGCTCGTGCAATTGCTCATCGACGGGCCGAAACAGACGTTGGCGCCGGCGGTGTCGAACGAATTGTCGAACAATGTCGGTGTTCGTGGGCCGATCACCAAGGCCGATGGTCGAACAACACAGGTCGGCGTCGGTGCAGGCGGAGTGAAAATCGATTTCGGCGGACTGCAGTCGATGGATACGAAGAATCGTGAGTTACTTGCTGCCCAGGTCGTCTGGACATTGGCATCGGCGGATATATCCGGTCCGTACGTTCTGCTCGCCGACGGACAACCTCTCGATGACGACAAGCCGGACGGGTGGACGACCGCAGATGTCGGTTCTCTCGATCCGTTGGGTACACCCGAGACTGCAGTTGGTCTGCACGCGTTGGTCGCCGGGCAACTGATGTCGGTAGAGGATTACGGTGCCGTTCCTGTTCCAGGATATTTCGGCACCGTCAACAATCTGCGTAGCGTCGCGCTGTCGAACGACGGAACGCTGGTGGCCGGCGTAGCAGACACTGGCCGCCCGGTGCCCGAGCCGTCCTCGACATTGATGATCGGTGGGTACGACAGTGGTGCCTTCCCCGTGGCGGAGGGGCAGTCGATCACCAGACCTTCCTGGGGTGCCGACAACAACGCGGCGTGGGCTGTCATCGACGGAACGAATGTGATTCGCGCAGCACGGGATCCAGCGACGGGGCAGGTGTCGGTCGTTCCGGTGGATGCCACCGCCGTCACTGCGCTCGGTGTGAGGATCACCGACCTACGGCTATCACGCGACGGCGTCCGGGCGGCCATGATCGTCGACGGGTTGGTATACGTCGCGTCGGTCGTGCGCAAGGAGAATGGCTCGTACTCCCTTATGTCTCCCAAGGCGGTCGCGAACGGTCTCGGCAGCGACGCTCTTGCGTTGGACTGGAGTACCGGCGATGCCATCGTCATCGTGCGTATCGCGACCGACGTGCCGGTAGTGCAGGTTACGACCGACGGTTCGCGCCTCGACGCGCTTCCGAGCCGGAACCTGACGACCCCGGTTCTCTCTGTCGACGCGTCGCCGACGAACGAGTACGTCGCGGATTCGCGCGCAGTGTTTCAGCTGAACAACGGAGATCCCGCCGGCGACCGCTACTGGCGTGAAGTGGCCGGACTGGCGGGAGTGAAAGCGATACCGATTCTGCCAGGCTGAGTGCCGAGACCGGCAGAAAACGCTGTCGTACCCGGCTGCTTTGATTCGCCGTATGAAAGCAACTGTCCGGACGCTGTTCGACCTCGCACTCCCTCGTGAGTGTGGGGGCTGCGGTGCTGTGGGAACCCTGTGGTGTTCACGGTGCGAGGACACGGTGTGTTCCGCCGTCGAGCGGGTTTCGCCCCGCGTCGACCCAGGAGTGCCGTGCTGGGCGCTCGGGCCGTACTCCGGGCCTCGCCGAAGCGCGGTCCTCGAACTGAAGGAACGGAACCGGCACGACGTGGCCGTCCCGCTCGGTCGGGCCCTTGCCCACGCGGTCCAGAAACTGCGGTTACTCGGTGAGATCGATCCGCCGGAGCTTTCTTCTCTCGTGCTCGTGCCTGCGCCCACTCGAGCACGAGCAGCGCGCGGGCGAGGTGGTGATCACGTAGAGCGCTGTGCCAGGGCGGCCGCGGCCGAGCTACGGCATGAAGTCGTGCGGATACCGTCGGTATTGCGGATGCGCAGGGGAGTGCGAGATTCGGTCGGGCTCAGTGCGTCCGAGCGGCAGGCGAACGTTTCGGGTCGGATCGAAATGGCACGCTCGTACAGTCCTGGATCTCCCGGTCGTCGATATCGCCGACGCACCGAAATCGGGGATATCGCTGCGCGCGTGAGAATTCCGCGTGAGAGAACGGTCCTTCTGGTGGACGACGTACTTACCACCGGTGCGACGGCAACCGAATCAGTAAGTGTCCTAAAGAATTCGGGAGTGCGTGTCGATGGGGTGTTGGTAGTCGCTGCAGTTCGTTAGGGGGCCTCGATAGTGCACTCCGGACACGCGGACGCACCAATTTCGAGTGAAGAGTGGCACACGAGCGGATGACAGACTAACGTCGCGGACACGACCTCGACATGTTTTACGAGGTCTCGTAGTGGAGGTGATGCAGCCGCACGTGATGCCGGTTGGTTCCCCATTCGGCATGAACATTTGCCGCACTGCGTAAAGCGGTGCAGCCTATATCGGGAGGTACGAGTGACGACCCCTTCACAAGCTTCTGTTTTCTTCGACGAGAAGCCTTCGGACGAGTCCACCAAGACCAATGCCGACATTGTGGTCAAGGGCCGCAATGTCGAGATCCCAGACCACTTCCGGGTGTACGTCTCCGAAAAACTAGCCCGACTCGAGCGCTTCGACCCTTCCATCTACCTCTTCGACGTCGAACTGCAGCACGAGCGCAACCGTCGACAAGCCAAAGCATGTCAGCGCGTAGAAATCACCGCAAAAGGCAAGGGCCCGGTTGTTCGAGCAGAAGCTACTGCCGACAGCTTCTATGCGGCACTCGAGTCCGTCACATCCAAACTGGAAGCGCGTCTTCGTCGGACCAAGGATCGCCGCAAGGTCCACTACGGCGACAAGACTCCGGTGTCGGTGGCCGAGGCAACGGCAGAGTTGGCGGAGGATGACAGTCTTGCGCTGAATCCGGACATCAAGCTGGATTCGTTCGAGGACGAGGCGACAGGACCCGGACAGATCGTCCGAACCAAAGTCCACTCCGCTGCACCGATGAGCGTGGACGACGCACTCTACGAGATGGAATTGGTCGGTCACGACTTCTACCTCTTCCATGACAGCTCCTCCGACCGACCGTCCGTCGTGTATCGGCGGCACGCATTCGACTACGGCCTGATCAGACTCACCTGATCTGGCCGAAGACATAGGTCCGACGTACGTTTCGAGCCGCGTCAGTGGGCCCGACCAGGGGTTCGACCCCAGGTCGGGTCCACCAACGTGTGGTGGGCCTACAAAGCACTCAGCATCAGCGCCTACCATGGACGCGTCGGTCCGCTGCTGACATGAGACTTTCATGTGAGTGCAGCGCAACCGCCGCTGCCGTAACGCCCCGCTACGACGTAGATGACCAGTCGATATCTTGTAAGCCGATATCCGTAACCGAGGATCGAGGACGAGAAAGCCCGTGCCTTCGCTGTCGTTTTCCAAGCTGCTCCGTGTTGGTGAAGGTCGCATGGTCAAGCGGCTCAAGAACATCGCAGACCATGTGTCCACCCTGTCTCCGGACGTCGAGCGGCTGTCCGACGCCGAACTGCATGGCAAGACCGCAGAGTTCAAGAATCGATTCGCGTCCGGTGAAACTCTGGACGAGCTGCTGCCTGAGGCTTTCGCCGTCGCCAGAGAAGCATCGTCGAGAGTGCTGTCGCAGCGACACTTCGACGTCCAGGTGATGGGCGGAGCAGCTCTGCATTTCGGGAACATCGCCGAGATGAAGACAGGCGAGGGCAAAACCCTGACCTGCGTTCTGCCTGCATATCTCAACGCGATCTCCGGCAACGGGGTGCACGTGGTGACCGTCAACGACTACCTGGCCAGGCGAGATTCGGAGTGGATGGGCCGAGTCCACCGCTTCCTCGGCCTCGAGGTCGACGTCATTCTCTCGGGAATGACGCCTACCGAGCGACGTGCGGCCTATTCGGCCGACATCACCTACGGAACGAACAACGAATTCGGATTCGACTACCTCCGCGACAACATGACGCACTCCCTCGACGATCTGGTGCAGCGGGGTCACAACTTCGCTGTCGTCGACGAGGTCGATTCGATCCTCATCGACGAGGCGCGCACGCCGCTGATCATCTCGGGTCCGGCCGACGCGTCGTCGAAGTGGTACGGGGAATTTGCCCGAATCGTGCCGATGATGAAGATCGACGTGCACTACGAGGTCGACATCCGTAAGCGCACCATCGGTGTCCACGAGGCGGGCGTCGAATTCGTCGAGGACCAGCTCGGCATCGACAATCTGTACGAGGCCGCCAATTCTCCGCTGGTGAACTACCTCAACAACGCGATCAAGGCGAAAGAGCTCTACGCCAAGGACAAGGACTACATCGTCCGCGACGGCGAGGTCATCATCGTCGATGAGTTCACCGGCCGCATCCTCGTGGGGCGTCGATACAACGAGGGTATGCACCAGGCCATCGAGGCCAAGGAGAAGGTCGAGATCAAGGCCGAGAATCAGACTCTCGCCACGATCACGCTGCAGAACTATTTCCGGCTGTACGACACCTTGTCCGGCATGACCGGTACTGCCCAGACCGAAGCGGCCGAGCTTCATCAGATCTACGGGTTGGGCGTCATTCCGATTCCGACCAACCGCCCGATGGTTCGCGTCGACAATGGCGACCTCATCTACAAGACCGAAGAGGCGAAGTTCGATGCGGTGGTCGCCGACGTCGTCGCACGGCACAACAAGGGGCAGCCGGTTCTTATCGGAACGACGAGTGTCGAGCGCTCGGAGTACTTGTCCAAGCAGTTCACCAAGCAAGGCGTAGTGCACAGCGTGCTCAACGCGAAGTTCCACGAGCAGGAAGCCACCATCGTGGCCGAGGCCGGCATGCTCGGTGCCGTCACTGTGGCAACCAACATGGCAGGACGTGGCACCGACGTCGTGCTGGGTGGCAACCCCGACATCATCACCGATCTGCAACTGCGTAAGCAGGGTCTGGACCCGGTGGAGACACCCGACGCCTATCAAGATGCGTGGGAGCTTTCGCTGGAGACGGTGAAGGCCCAGGTGAAAGCCGACGCAGCGACCGTGCGTGATGCAGGCGGGCTGTACGTCCTCGGTACCGAGCGGCACGACTCGCGACGGATCGACAACCAGCTTCGTGGCCGCTCTGGTCGTCAGGGTGACCCGGGGGAGTCGCGCTTCTATCTGTCACTCGGTGACGAGTTGATGCGTCGATTCAACGGTGGCGCACTCGAATCGATCATGACTCGTCTCAACCTGCCCGATGACGTGCCGATCGAGGCCAAAATGGTCTCGAAGGCCATCAAGAGTGCGCAGACCCAGGTCGAGCAGCAGAACTTCGAGATCCGTAAGAACGTCCTGAAGTACGACGAGGTCATGAACCAGCAGCGCACCGTCATCTACGAGGAGCGGCGCCGCATCCTCGAGGGTGCAGACATGGAAGGCCAGGTCGAGGGGATGATCACCGATGTGATCACCGCCTACGTCACCGGGGCCACTGCTGACGGGTACGTCGAGGATTGGGATCTCGAGCAGTTGTGGACGGCATTGAAGACCTTGTATCCGGTTGGTCTGGATTACAAGGAGCTCTCGCAGGAGAACGAGTTCGGCGAAAAGGGTGATCTGAGCCGCGAGGAGCTCTTGGAGGCGTTGCTTGCCGACGCTCGAGCCGCGTACGCGACGCGTGAGAAGAACATCGAAGAGATCGCGGGCGAGAACGGAATGCGTGAGCTGGAGCGTCGCGTGCTGCTCTCGGTGCTCGATCGAAAGTGGCGTGAGCACCTCTACGAGATGGATTACCTCAAGGAGGGCATCGGCCTGCGCGCGATGGCGCAGCGGGATCCGCTGGTGGAGTACCAGCGCGAGGGGTACGACATGTTCCAGGGAATGTTGGAGGGGTTGAAAGAGGAATCCGTCGGGTTCTTGTTCAACCTGCAGGTCGAGGCGACCCCAGCGCCCGCAGGTCCTGCGGTGGGGGCAGGCCTGGCGGTCGCGCCCGGTCTGGCATCTCCGATCGGTACGGCCGGCGCCTCGATGCAGAAGTCGACAGCTGCCCAGAAGGCACCGATTCAGAATCCGCTGCCGGCACAGGACAACCTCGCACAGCCTGCGCAGGGTGCGGCACCGAGCGCCCTTCGTGCTAAGGGCCTCGACGAACGCCCCAGTGGGAGGTTGACGTTCTCCGGTCCGGACGAAGACGGCGGTACCGAGGTACGGCGTTCGGGCGGATCCGGTCAAGGGGGATCAGCGACTGCAGGAACACCGGTCACCCCTGAAGGGACGCGCAGGGAGCGACGAGAGGCAGCTCGCGAGCAGTCGAAAACCTCCAACAAGTCCGGTAGGTCCAAGAAGAAGCGTTGAGAACCTGCAGTCGTTCGGGTGAACCTCAACGGATCCTGACCGAGGTGACCGTCCAGCCCGAGTGTCGTGCAGTCTTTCGATATTCGAGGCGGGCGGCTACCGCAAAGATGCGCGGTCCGCGAGCATAGGTGCCGAACACCTCCGCGGAGTGCTTTGCGCATCGACTCACATGTACCCGTCGGAGTGACGCGGCGCCGAGACTCCGGCCGGGTGGCTGCGAGTTCACAAGGGTCTTGAGTGATTCGACAACAGTGGGGGTGAACAGGGCGCCCAGCCTGGCGGGTGTTCGGCGCCTGTCGAGAACCTCCAGGATCAGTCGCAACGCGTGCTCTGCACCCCGCTGTGCGTCTTCGGAAGTCTGACGCTCGGCTGGGTTCACAACATTCGATCCAGTAGTGCTCCCGTGAGCGTGGTTTCCAAGACTTCGCTGAAAGGGGCGGCGTCGACGGTCCGACTGGCTTCCGGCGTGTACGTGTGCAAGATGGCGATCGAGACGATTCCTGGCGCTCGCGGCGGCACTTCCAGACGCAGTCGGAGGCTCGAAAGGGCGGGCTTGCGATAGGAATGTATGACGGTTCGACACGGGCGGGTTGTCCATTGTTCGCATCCCTTACGTCGCGGTGTATGCATCCTCTAGTGAGAGAGACGGAACCGGAGGCCGTACGGTTCCATCGTCGTCTTTCATGCAGCAGGTAGAAATGGCTGTAGCGTTTTGCTTCATCCAAGTTCGATCGACAGGGTCGGTTCGAGCGTCGGGCAGAACTAGCCGGTACCGGCGAACGGAAACGGGGATCAGGATTCGCGATGGCGACAAGGCTGACTACGCAGGACGCGTCTTTCTACTTTCTCGAGGCCAGTAGCTCTCCCATGCATTTGGGATCGTTGGCGATTTTCCGCACACCGCGCAGCGGTTTCAGTCACAAAAGTTTGCTCGAGCTTGTCGAGGAGCGCCTGGTTCTCGTGCCCCGCTATCGGCAGAAGGTTCGCGAGGTCGCATTCGGGCTGGCGCGCCCGGTATGGGTCGACGATCCGGAGTTCGACATCACTTACCACATTCGTCGGTCTGCGCTACCGAAACCGGGTTCCGATGATCAGCTCCACGATTTGATTGCCCGGCTCACTTCCCGACCCCTCGACCGAACGCGTCCACTGTGGGAGATGTATCTCGTGGAGGGGTTGTCCAAAAACAGGTTCGCCATCTTCACCAAATCGCATTCTGCGCTCGTGGACGGAGAGACGGCACTCGAGCTCGGTCAAGTCATCCTCGACGCGAGCAAAAGCCCCCCTGTCATGGCCGAGGAACTGTGGATGCCGGCGCGCGAGCCCAAGGACACAACGCTTGTCCTCGAAGCCATCACCGAGATGATCGTTCGCCCCAGTGAAGGCGTCGAAGTCGTCCGAGGGGCGTTCCGCGGCATCACCGACGTGGCGAGTGAGGCCGTTGCCGCGACAGGCAAAGTGTTTTCCGCCGTGCGCAAGGCGGCGCAGGTTGCGCCCTCCAGCCCGCTGAATACTCCGATATCTCGGAATCGTCGGTTCGCGGTGGCTAAGACAGAACTGTCCGACTACCGAAAGATCCACACCCGATTCGGTTGTTCGATCAACGATGTCGTGCTCGCCGTGGTGACGGGTGCCCTGCGCAACTGGCTTCTCTCGCGCGGCGAACCGGTGACCGAGTCTTCGACGGTTCGGGCATTGGTGCCGATGTCGGTGTACGTCGCCATCGAAGCGGCAGGACACCTCGAGCACGCCGCCAGGCTGACCGGTGAGCCCGAAGCCGAGGTGCAGCGCAGCGAAGTGTCGTCGTTTCTCGTAGACCTGCCCGTAGGTGAGCCCAACGCAGTCGTCCGGCTGTCGCATATTTCTCATGCGACCGAAGCTCATGCGCGACAGTCACCCGGAGTGACGGCTCAAACTCTCATGCGAATTTCCGGATTCGCGCCCGCCAGCTTGCATGCGATGGGCGTGCGAGCGGGTAGTCGGCTATCGAAGCGACTGTTCAACCTGATCATCACCAACGCGCCGGGGCCGCAGTTTCCACTGTATGTGGGTGGCGCGCGCATGCTGGAGATGTATCCGGTGCCGCCGCTCTTCGAGAATCAGGCCCTCAGTATCGGCCTTACGTCGTACGACGGCTCCGTGTACTTCGGGCTGAACGCCGACCGGGGCGCGATGCCCGACGTCGACGTAGTGACAGCACTGCTACTCGAGTCTCTGGAAGAGCTGATCGATGCCAGCAACGAGTCGAGAGTGTAAGGAGTTCAACTGTGAGGGTGTACATACCGGCGACGGTCGCGATGCTGAGGACGCTGGTGGAAGAAGGTGAATTCCATCCGGTGAGCAGGACCGCGTTCGCGGTGACGCCGTCACTACGAGAGGCGTACTCCTCGGGTGACGACGAGGAGTTGGCCGAGGTCGCCATGAACGAGGCCGCCAGGGCGTCGTTGCGGCTCATCGCTGCAGGCATCGAAGACGAGACGGATGCGGGGGTAGTGGACGGGGGAGTGGTGCATCGACGTGCGGTCATTGCCGCGGACGTCGAGGATCCGACGCTTCGTCCCGATCTCGACGACGCGGTCGTTCGGTTGAAGAACCCGTTGCGCATGGACGAGGTGGCGTCGGTTCACCTCGATTTGGAGGGCGCGGAGGATGCAGTGGCAAAAGCTGTTGCAGTAGTCGACGCGGCCGACGTCGGTGATCCCGACGCAGAGTTCGTCCTCGGCGATGCCGAGGACCACATTCTGGCGTGGTACGCCACGCAGGAATTGCCGTTCTTGCTCGCGTTGCTGTGACGGCGGTGTAACCCACGTCGCTTTTGCGTTTCGTCAACCTACGGTAGCGTAACTTACAGCAACGTATCGTTGCCTAGAGCGAGGGGATGACCAACCGGATGGACCTCAAGAAGTGGCTGGAAGCACCTGCTGCGGACGTATCTGCGCCCAAGCGGCCCAAGCTGAACATGCTGCGCGGAGCGTTCACCAGGATTACGACCCCTCTGCTTCCCGACGACTACCTGCACCTCGCCAATCCGTTGTGGTCGGCGAGGGAGTTGCGCGGACGCGTCGTCGAGGTGAAGCAGGAAACTGCAACCGCGGTGACGCTGGTCATTCAACCGGGGTGGGGTTTCAATTTCGATTACAAGCCCGGCCAGTACATCGGCATCGGTCTTCACCTCGGAGGAAGGTGGCATTGGCGGTCGTATTCGCTGACGTCACCGCCGAACTGGGACGAAAAGCGCATTTCGATCACCGTGAAGGCGATGCCCGAGGGTTTCCTCTCGAGCCACCTGGTCGGTGGAGTCCCACAGGGGACGATCGTCCGACTGGCTGCACCGAAAGGGAATTTCGCGCTTCCCACCCCGCCTCCGGAGAAGATCCTGTTCATCACCGCTGGTAGTGGCATAACGCCGGTGATCTCGATGCTGCGAGCGCTCGACCGCCATGGAGAATTGTCGGACACCGTGCACATTCACTCGGCACCCACCGAGGACGAAGTCATGTTTGCGGACGAACTCTCTGCACTCGCCGAGGCGCATCCGCAATTTCATTCGCATATTCAGCTGACACGGTCCGATGGCAAGTTCGCACTGGCCTCGCTCGACGAGCTGTACCCGGATTGGCGTACCCGTGCGACATGGGCGTGTGGTCCCGCTTCGCTCCTCGAAGAGATCGAGCGCGTGTGGAAACACGAGGGGTTGGAAGACAAGCTTCACCTCGAGAGATTCGAGATTTCACGCGCTGACACTTCCGGTAAGGGCGGCACGGTGACGTTCGGCAAGTCGGACCGTTCCACCGAGGTCGATGGCGCGACGAGTCTGCTCGAGGCAGGCGAAAATGTCGGTGTCCAGATGCCTTTCGGATGCCGGATGGGGATTTGTCAGACCTGCGTGGTTCCGTTGACTGCAGGCCATGTCATCGATCTCCGCTCAGGCAAACAGCACGGTGAAGGTGATCGAATTCAGACGTGCATCTCGGCCGCGGCCGGCGACTGCACTCTCGACCTGTAAACACCTGTGCGCTGCGGGGGAGCATATCTACCTCTCAGTATCTTCGGTTATTATTTGCCTAGGCGCGCTGTCGCCTAACAGACATTCGGGCTAAGCCATCAGTGCTAGGCCCAGGACCCCTGGAGGACCACGATGGCCATTTCGGACATCAAGGAGTTTGCTCACCTGACCGAAGCCGATATGGAAGCCTTCGGACGCGAACTCGACGCGGTACGACGTGATATCGAGGACAGTAGGGGTGCCAAGGATGCCGCCTATATCCGGCGGACCATCCGGGTCCAACGCAGTTTGGAGCTCGGAGCTCGAATTGTGCTGTTGGGCAGCAAATATCGACCCGCGTGGTTGGCCGGAACAGCGATGCTCAGTGTGGCAAAGATCATCGAGAACATGGAGCTCGGGCACAATGTGATGCACGGGCAATGGGATTGGATGAACGATCCGGAGATTCATTCCGTCTCGTGGGAGTGGGATCAGACTGGGCCGTCGGAGCAGTGGAAGCGAGCGCACAACTACTCGCATCACACGTACACGAACATCGTCGGAATGGACGACGACATCGGTTTCGGCATTCTCCGTATGACTCGTGACGAGCCATGGAAGCCGATCAACCTGATCCAGCCCTTGGCCAACGTGCTCCTCGCCATGACCTTCGAGTGGGGCATCGCCCTGCATGACCTGGATGCGAAGAAGGACCTCGACGGCGAGACACACCAGCGCTTCTGGCAGTCTGCGTCCAATCGGCAGTTCGGTCGCAAGATCGCGCGTCAGGTAGGCAAGGATTTCGTTCTCTTTCCCGCGTTGACCGGTCCCGCGTGGAAGTCGACTTTGACGGCCAATGCGACGGCGAATCTCGTGCGCAACCTGTGGACGTACGTAGTGATCTTTTGCGGACATTTCCCCGATGGTGCAGAGAAGTTCACCATCGGTCAGTTCGAGAACGAGACTCGCGCCGAGTGGTACATGCGACAGATGCTGGGAAGTGCGAACTTCGAGGCGGGCAAGGTCATGGCATTCATGTCGGGCAACCTGTGCTATCAGATCGAGCATCACATGTTTCCCGACCTTCCGAGCAACCGGTACGCGGAGATCTCCGAACGCGTGCATGCGCTCTGTGAGAAGTACGACCTGCCGTACACCACGGGCTCGCTGGGTAAGCAATACCTGTTGGCGCTCCGTACTATTCACAAGCTTTCACTTCCGGACTCCTGGTTGCGGGCTACCTCCGACAATGCGCCTGAAACGAGCTCTGAGCGACGTTTCCGCACGGGCGAGGTTCCTGCCGTTCACGCGCTCCGGATCGATCCGATGACCGGTGAGCGGCGAGGACTTCGTTCGGCTATCGCGGAAGCGCGGGTCTCCCTTCGAAACGCCAAAAAGGAAGCCAAGCGGCAGGCGAAGGCGATGCGCCGAGCGTAGAGGGTGAGTTCACTCACACCTACGCGCGCGTAACCTACGCAACCGTAAGTTGCGGTACGGTCGCTTCAAGAACGTGTACGAAGTACACCTCGACGACTGCCAGGAGGGCCGTATCCTATGGCGATTTCGGAAATCAAAGAATACGCACATCTGACCGACGCCGACGTGGAAGCGCTCGGAGTCGAACTCGACGCGATCCGTCGAGACATCGAGTCTTCGCGGGGCGAGCGTGATGCGAGATATATCCGCAATACGATTCGTTTCCAGCGTGCACTCGAGATCGGTGGTCGTGCAACCCTGTTCGCGAGCCGTAAGCGTCCCGCCTGGTTGCTCGGCGCGGGACTGCTCGGCGCCGCCAAGATTATCGAGAACATGGAGCTCGGGCACAATGTAATGCACGGGCAATGGGATTGGATGAACGATCCGGAGATCCACTCCACCTCGTGGGAGTGGGACAACACCGGACCGTCCGCGCATTGGAAGCAGACCCACAACTACATTCATCACAAGTACACCAACATCCTCGGCATGGACGACGATGTCGGGTACGGTCTGCTGCGGGTGACTCGCGATCAGCGCTGGAAGCCGTTCAATCTCGGTAACCCGGTGTTCAACCTGCTGCTGCAGCTGTTCTTCGAGTACGGCGTCGCAGCGCAGCACCTCGAACTGGGGAAGGTCGCCAAGGGACGTATCCCGCGCGAGGAATTCGTCCAGAAGCGTCGCGAGGTTCTCGAAAAGGTCGGCAGGCAGGTCGTCAAGGACTACGTGGTGTACCCGGCTCTGACCGGTCCCGCGTGGAAGTCGACGATGACGGCGAATCTCCTCGCGAACATGATCCGCAACGTGTGGACGAACACCGTCATTTTCTGTGGTCACTTTCCCGACGGCGCCGAGAAGTTCACCAAGTCCGACATGGAAGGTGAGACTCAGGGGCAGTGGTACCTGCGTCAGATGCTCGGCAGTGCGAATTTCGACGCGGGCCCCGTCATGGAGTTCATGAGCGGAAACCTCTGCTACCAGATCGAGCACCATCTGTTCCCGGATCTTCCCAGCAATCGCTTGCGGGAGATCAAGGTTCGCGTTGTGCAGCTCGCCGAGAAATACGATTTGCCGTACACCACCGGATCGATCGGCAAGCAGTACCTGTTGTCGTGGCGAACAATTGCCAAGCTCTCGCTTCCGAACAAGTATCTTCGGGCTACCGCGGACGATGCACCGGAGACAGCATCCGAGCGTAAGTTCGCCGATGAGCCTGTGGGTCTGCTGACGATCGATCCCGAGACCGGGAAGCGTCGTGGCCTTGCAACGGCGATTCGCGAATCAAGGAAGTCCCGCGGACTGTTCGGGCGAAAAGCAAAGTGACGTAATACTTCTCGGTTCGATACCACGAACGACGTCTGGTGATCTACTGCCAGGCGTCGTTCGTGCGTACGGCCTCGAGCAGCCCGCGAACGGCGCGAACGCGACGGGCAGCGTCACCGGTCAAGTCATCGAGCGCACATTCGGGATCGGCGGGCGGTCCGAGATGAGTGCACCCTCGTGAGCACTCCTCGATGGCGTCGGCCAGGTCGGAGAAGGCAGCCACGACGTCGTGCGGTGAGATGTGCGCGAGGCCGAAGGATCTGATTCCCGGGGTGTCGACGACCCATCCGCCGCTGGGCAAGGGCAAGGCAACCGACTGCGTCGACGTGTGACGTCCCTTGCCTACGCCCGATACGACGCCGACGGCGCGATGCGCGTCGGGGACGAGTCGATTGACGAGGGTGGACTTTCCTACTCCCGAGTGCCCGATCAGTGCGGTCAGTTTGCCCCTCAGCGTTGCCGTCAGCTCGGTAAGGTCCTCGCTTTGGCCGGCGAGAACCACAGGTACGTCCAAATCGGCGAAAGATGCGGTGAAGTCGGTCGGATCCGCGAGGTCGCTCTTGGTCAGGCACAGAATCGGTGACAGCCCGCCGACGTAGGCGGCAACCAGTGCGCGCTCGACGAAGCCGGTACGCGGTGGAGGATCGGCCAAAGCAGCGACGATGAGTAGTTGCTCGGCGTTGGCGACCACGACGCGTTCGAATGGATCGGTGTCATCGGCTGTACGGCGCAGCACCGTGCGACGCTCGGCGACGCGGACGATACGAGCGAGGGTATCGACCTTGCCGGTCAGATCTCCGACGATGTCGACGTCGTCTCCGACGACGATCGGAGTTCGCCCCAGTTCACGTGCACGCATGGTGACGACGGGCCGGTTCGGGTCGCCTCCCAGAACGCATCCCCACCTGCCTCGATCGACCGCCACGACCATGGCCGATTCGGCATCGGCATGTTCGGGCCGGGTTTTGGTCCGAGGTCGTGAGCTTTTTCCCGGACGTATGCGTACGTCCGATTCGTCGTACCGGCGCGGCGTCAGGACATGGTCCCGTCGGTCTCGAGGTGCGACTGTGAACCGGCGAGCATGTCGGACCACAGGGTCTCGAACCCGGGCAGTGTCTTCGCCGTGGTGCCGATGTCGTCTACCTGCACTCCGGGTATGCGGAGTCCGAGTATTGCGCCCGCCGTTGCCATTCGGTGATCGGCGTATGCCTGCCAGAGTCCGGCGGTGAGGGGGACCGGCGTGATCTCGAGACCGTCGGCGGTTTCGACGGCTCTTCCGCCGAGCCTGCCGATTTCCGTTGCGAGTGCTTTCAGCCGATCGGTTTCGTGGCCGCGCAGATGGGCGATCCCGCGAAGCCACGACGGTCCATCGGCGAGCGCGGCCAGTGCTGCCACTGTGGGGGTGAGCTCGCCTACCTCATGCAGGTCGATATCGATTCCGTGCAGCACCTCCGGTCCCGACACGACGAGGGTGCCGTCGGTGAGCTCGACCTCGGCGCCCATGGACCGAAGAATCTCACGGATCGCATCGCCCGGCTGCGTCGTTGCGGCCGGCCACTGCGGTACGCGTACTTCACCGCCGGTGACCGCGGCTGCAGCCAGAAACGGGGTGGCGTTGGACAGGTCCGGTTCGATGACCCAGTGCACCGGGGCAACCGGACCCGGGTGAACACGCCAGGTGTCGGCGTCGCCACTGTCGTGGGGGGTGTCCACTCGTACTCCGGCCTGCCTGAGCATGTGCACCGTCATCTCGATGTGTGGCATCGACGGCACCGGCTTGCCTACGTGATGAATGGTGATGCCATCGTCGAATGCCGCGGCGGACAGCATGAGCCCGGACACGAACTGTGAGGACCCGGATGCGTCGATGTCGACGACGCCGCCACTCAGGCGCCCAGTGCCTGTCACGCTGAACGGGAGGGAGTTACCGTCGACTTGCGCGCCCACCGACCGTAAGGCTCCCAGAATGGTATCCAGAGGCCGCGAACGCGCTTGCTCGTCGCCGTCGAAGAAGACTGCACCGTAGGCGAGCGTGGCGAGCGGTGGAACGAACCGCATGACGGTTCCGGCGAGACCACACTCGATCGAACAACCGTGGAGTGGGCCGGGAATGATGTGTAGCTCGGTCGGATCGTCTTCATCGATGTCGATCCGAACTCCGAGGTCACGCAGAGCGCCGATCATCAGATCGGTGTCTCGGCTCCGCAATGTTCCCGACACCGTGGACGGTCCGGTGGCAAGAGCGGAAATGATCAGTGCTCGGTTCGTCATGGACTTGGATCCGGGCAGGATCACCGTTGCATGTACGGGCTCTGTGGTCGACGGCGCTGTCCAGGTGCTCACGGCTTCATCTTTGCGCATCGACGTTCACTCCGTCGCGATGGGAGCCGTGACCGCCTTGCAGAGCCGAATCAGTTCGCGGGGATCGAGCTCGATTTCCAGTCCGCGCCTACCTCCACTGCACAGCACCCGGTCCCACGAGAGTGCCGAGTCGTCGACGATGGTGGCCAACGCCCGCCGTTGCCCCAACGGTGATATCCCACCGAGCACGTACCCGGTGGATCGCTCTGCCCGAGCCCGATCTGCCATGGTGACCTTACGAGTGCCGAGGGCAACCGCCGCACTCTTGAGGGACAGCGTCGTGGTGACGGGGAGTACTGCAATCGCGAGCGTGCGATCGGCGCGCTCGACCACGAGGGTCTTCAAAATCTGACCAGGCGCCAAGCCGAGTCGCACAGTCAGAATGTCTGCGGCTTCGGTTCCGTACGAGGAGGAGCTCGGGTCGTGCTCGTAATCGTGCAGTAGGTGATGCACCTTCGCCTCGGCCAGCAGGGTGACGGCAGGAGTGGGGGCGGCGCGCATGCGCGCAACCCTATCGACGTCGTCCTATCGGAACTGGGTTCGAGGGAACACGTGGCGTCGCGCCGGTGTTGAACACGCAAGAATCTCTAGCTGGGAAGGAAGGGATCTGCTGTGACGGTTTCGACAACAGAGCGCCCCTCGCGCACATCTGTCGGCAAGGAAGCGATCTACGTTTTGGGGCTGCCCTCGCCCGCGGTAACCTGGTCGAACATGGCTACCGAAGGGATCAGCGTGGAGGATGTCGAGCCTAAAGCTCAGGCGACAGCTGAATCGGCGACCGAGCTGACCGAGCGTTTCGAACGTGACGCGCTCCCGATGCTGGATCAGCTGTACGGTGCAGCACTGCGAATGACCCGCAATCCTGCCGATGCGGAAGATCTGGTTCAAGAAACGTATGTCAAGGCGTACACGGCGTTCAGGTCGTTCCGTGAGGGCACGAACCTCAAGGCGTGGCTGTATCGCATCCTGACCAATACCTACATCAACTCCTATCGCAAGAAGCAACGCCAGCCGGCTCAATACCCGACCGACGAGATCACGGATTGGCAGTTGGCTGCCACTGCTGAACACTCGTCCATCGGTTTGCGTTCTGCCGAGGTGGAAGCACTGGACGCGCTTCCCGACGACGACATCAAGGCCGCGTTGCAGTCTCTGCCCGAGGATTTCCGAATGGCTGTGTATTACGCAGACGTGGAAGGTTTTCCCTACAAAGAGATCGCCGAGATCATGGGAACGCCGATCGGAACGGTGATGTCGCGTCTGCATCGTGGTCGTAAGCAACTGAGGGGCCTGCTCGCCGGTGTGGCCCGCGAGCGTGGATTCAACCGCAACGGCGCGGTCGATGCGTATGAGCAGGAGGTGTCGAAGTGACGTCCGAGGCAACTCCCGACGATGCGGGGAAAAGCGAGTTCGACAATCTCGACTGCTCGGCGGTGATCGCTGATGTATGGCTGATGCTCGACGACGAGTGCGACGACGCCAGTCGGAAGCGACTACAGAAGCACATAGACGAGTGCGGGTCGTGCTTCGCGGCCTACGGTATCGAGGAGAAGGTCAAGAACTTGATCAGCCGTAAGTGTGGGGGAGATCAAGCTCCGAGTGGTCTGCGCGAGCGCCTCAGCATCGAGATCCGGAGAACGGTCCTGATCCGCCAGGCCGAATCCGACTGAGGAATTCAAGACTACGTCGAGTCGATACAAACGTAAAAAGGCCAGGAAGCGTTTCGAGCTTCCTGGCCTTTTCTCGGTTCTCGGCCCGAACGTCAGCTGTTCGGACGCTTGCCGTGATTTGCCTTGTTGTTCTTGCGACTGCGCTTCTTACGCCCACGCTTACCCATGTGTAGCTCCTCTCGTATGTTCACTACAGTCTTTCACGTGTGATTGGCTGTCCTTCTACGGGTGCCCGATGAGTTGGCGGTGCTTGTGGTGTGGATCACCGAGCGAGAGGAAAATTCATGGCCGAAGACGTGCGGGCAGAGATGGTGTCGACTGTCTTCGAGATCGTTGTCGCAGAGGGGGACACGGTCGCTCACGGCGACACTCTCGTCGTTCTCGAATCGATGAAGATGGAGATTCCGGTGTTGGCCGAAATCGCTGGCACCGTAACCACGATCGACGTGAAAGTCGGTGATGTCATCAAACAAGGTGATCTCATCGCAGTGGTGTCCTGAGCCCGATCGCCGTACACCGTGTCGACTCTCAGTGACCTTCTTGCCGAGCACACCGATCTTCCCGGAGATGCCGTCGATCATTTGCAGCGAGTGGTCGGGGAATGGCAGCTTCTGGCCGACCTGTCCTTTGCTGATCTGTTGCTCTGGGTCGGCACCGGAAGCGCGGCCGATCGCCCCGATGCCGAAGTGCTCTGTGTTGCCCAGTGCAGGCCGACGACGGCTTCCACGGCCTTCACCGAGGACATGGTGGGGTCGATAGTCTCGGAGTCGCAACACCCGACCGTGATCGACTCGTTGATCACTCGTGACATCGTCCGCGGCGGTGCTTCCGGCACCGAAAGCGTGCCGGTGAGGTGTGGTGATCACGTCATCGCCGTCCTCACTCGCGATATCAATCCCGCCCAGCAGCGGCCTCCCAGCGCGCTGGAGAGCGCGTACCGAGACTGTGCCGATGACCTTTGCCGGATGATCAGTGAAGGAACGTTTCCGACGCCGGCCGAACGCACCGACGTGAACTCGTCCCCGCGTGCAGGCGACGGTTTCATTCGGCTCGACACCGATGGTCGGGTTGTCTATGCCAGCCCCAACGCGCTGTCGGCGTATCACCGGATGGGATTGGCGACCGAGCTTTCGAGCCGGGATCTTGCCTCGGTGACGCGGTCCTTGATCACCGACCCGTTCGATTCCCAGGAAGTTGCCGACCACATTGCAGCCTCCACTTCTGGAGATGCAGGTCATCGCATGGAAGTCGACGCGCGCGGCGCGACCGTACTGATTCGAACCCTTCCGCTCCGACCTCGCGGTGAATCTGTCGGGGCAATAGTGCTGGTCCGCGACGTCACTGAAGTCAAAAGACGCGATCGTGCTCTGCTGAGCAAAGATGCGACCATCCGCGAGATTCACCATCGGGTGAAGAACAACTTGCAAACCGTCGCTGCGCTGTTACGGCTGCAGTCGAGACGACTGGAGAACGAAGAGGCGCGCACTGCGCTGTCGGAATCGGTGCGCAGGGTGACCTCGATCGCACTTGTTCATGAAATGCTCTCTATGTCGGTGGACGAGGAAGTCGACCTCGACGAAATAGTCGACCGGTTGGTGCCCATCATGTTGGACATCGCGACAGTCAATCCGCGCGTTCGCGTGGTGCGGGAGGGCGCGCTGGGGGTCTTTTCCGCCGAACGTGCAACGCCGCTGGTCATGGTGCTCGCAGAGTTGGTCCAGAACGCAATGGAGCACGGCTTCGTGGCAAGCACCGACGGCGTGGTCCGCATCACGGCCGATCGGTCGGCACGGTGGCTCGACGTCGTTGTCCACGACGACGGTCCGGGCCTGCCTCCTGGCTTCGCCCTGGAGAAGTCCGAGGGACTCGGGCTGCAAATCGTGCGGACGCTCGTCTCGGCGGAGCTGGGTGGGTCGCTGGGGCTGCATCGCGCGACAGGCGGCGGAACCGACGCCTCGCTTCGCGTGCCATTGGGCAGACGCGGTCCGCGGATCTGATCCGAGCGTGTTCGCGCAGAAAAAAACTCGGTCCGATAAGGACCGAGTTTTTGCCTGCTCTTGTTCCTGGGAGCGTCAGACGGAGCTACGTGCTCGCGTGCGAGCATTACGACGCTTGAGTGCGCGACGCTCGTCTTCGCTCATACCGCCCCACACGCCCGCATCCTGGCCGGACTCGAGTGCCCATGAAAGGCAATCAGCCGTGACAGGGCATCGCGTGCAGACGACTTTGGCATCGGCGATTTGTGCGAGTGCCGGGCCACTGTTTCCCACGGGGAAAAATAGTTCCGGGTCTTCGTCGCGACAAATAGCGTTGTGGCGCCAGTCCATCCTCTGCTCCTTACCGGGCGCCGAAGCACCGTTTTTCGTTTCATTGATGTTCGCGAGTGCGTAACCAATGTTTCCGCTCTGTTGCTTGTGAATGCTTTCACGAACTCAGGGGAAGTCAATAGATTGCCGCGTGACCGTGGTCAAGCTCACTCTGTTAGGCTGCTTCAAGCCTGCTGTGCTCCTTTGTACCCCTTACAGCGAATTCTCGCTATCCTCCGTTGTCGTTGCCGTGGTAGACGCGGCTGAAAACAGGCTGGACGAGTCTGGCCGGACGAGAGTCGAGCTGCCTGCGCCGCCCCTCGGCTCAGGGGTCATCGGGGCGGCGGGGCTATGACTTCCAGCGCAGACGGAGTGGCGAAGAATTCGGCTTCGGTGCGCTCCCCGAGATAGTCGCCGTCCATCTGCAGACCGATCGGTTCGGTCGAAGTTATCTTGATTCGAGGTACGTCGTCGATGCGAAAAAGCTTACGAGACTTGGGTTCTGCGCCCGTGGACAAAAGTTGTCGCGATACCAGAAGGCTGGGTACCACCTTGGTCGTCCGCATGGCGAACAAGCCGAGTCCGGTATCGAAGGTCGTCCCGGGATTGGTGTGAACCGGCCTGGCATTGAGGTAGGTCCACGGACTCGAGTTGGAGACGAACGCGTAATGCACGCCGGTGATCGGGTCGCGGTCCGGCACCTCGACGGTCAACATCGGCTCGTGACGCTTGTGCCGAAAAAACTCGCGGACGGCCGACCGAACGTAGCGAGTGGCAGAAACGGGGCGTCCGTCCTTGCGGCTCGCGTCGATCGCGCGACACACGTCGGCATCGAGTCCGAGGCCGGCATTGAATGTGAACCACCGGTTGTCGCAGTGGGCGAGACCGATCGTCCGTCTCGACCGCGACGCAAGAAGCTCGATGAGCTGATTCGTGGCAGCCACTGGGTCGGGTTCGATTCCCAGGGAGCGGGCGAAGACATTCGCACTGCCTCCAGGCACCACGGCCAAAGCCGGGATGGCCCCGATGGCTACTGATCGCATCGACGTCGGAAGTGGAACACCGAGAAGCCCATTGATGACCTCGTTCACCGTGCCGTCACCACCGTGGACGATGACCAGGCCCATACCGTCCTCCCGAGCTTCGCGTGCCAGTTCGGCGGCGTGATCTCGGTGCGTGGTGTGGGCGACCGTGACGCGAACTCGGCTCGACAGCGCATGCGCCAACAAATCACGGGCAGCAGGAGTGGTCGATGTCGCATTGGGGTTGACGATCAGAAGCGCGCGCACGGGGCATCAGCCTAGCGGTCCGACGGCGGTGTTCTAGGCTGGCCGGGTGTCAACGCCTTCGCAGCCCCTGGTGCCGCCTTCGACATTCCGGTCCGCCGGGGTGCTCGTCGCCCTTCAAGGGCTCGTGGCGTTGGTCGTTGCCGTCGTTCTACTTGTCCGCGCTGTCGGCGGCGTCGAGAATTCCGCCGCGAACGGCTACGGAACAGCCGGATGGTTCGCAGTGGTCGGAGTGGCTGTAGGCGCTGCGGGTGCGGCACTGGTGGCGGGTAAGCGTTGGGCGCGGGCCATCGCACTTGTCGTGCAGTTCCTACTATTACCTGTTGTCTGGTCACTGCTCACCGACTCACACCAGCCGCTGTACGGCGCGTTACTCGGTCTTGTCGTGGTAGCGATCTTGGTGCTGCTCTTCAGTCCACCATCGTCGAGATGGATGGCCGCCGAGTACGGGGACGTCGACGAAGAAAGTTAGATAACGACGGCGACACGCAGATGGTTGTTCGGTAGGCCGGACGACTACTCGGTGGAGTTGGACGTGTTCGCCAGGGCCGCCAGTGCATCACCGGTCATCCGGAACGTCGTCCACTCGTCCTGAGCTATTGCGCCGAGTGAGCGATAGAAGCCGATCGACGGGGTGTTCCAATCGAGCACCCACCAGCTCAACCGGGTGTACTCCTTGTCGATGCACTCTGTAGCCAGTGCGGCGAGTAGTGCTCTGCCATGGCCCGCTCCGCGAAATGCCGGTTTGACGTAGAGGTCTTCGAGGTAGATGCCGTTGACGCCATCCCAGGTGGAGAAGTTCAAGAACCACAGAGCTACGCCCACGATCTCGCCGTCGTTCTCGGCGACGTGCGCGAAGACCGAAGGTGCGGGGCCGAACAGAGCGGCAGCGATCTGCTCGGGTTTCACACGGCATTGTTCGAGCGATTTCTCGTATTCGGCCAGTTCGTACACGAGCCCGGTGATGGCGTCGACATCGTCCTCTTTCGCCCGTCGGATCATACTGCTCACTACCTCTTTTTCCCGGTTCGCACCGACGGGTTGATGTTGTGGACGACAAGCTGTCGGTACGAGTGATCGAAGCCCAGCACCGAGTATGCCGCAGGAGCCATCGCGAAGCGTTTCCCCTCGGCGACAGGCAGTTCCAACCATCGAGTGAGCAAAGCCCGCGAAAAATGGCCATGTCCGACGAGGACGACGTCGCGATCGACCAAGACCGGCAGCACGACGGAGAGCACGAGATCGGCACGGGATCCGAAATCGTCGATCGACTCACCGTGCGGGCACGGGTGCGTCCACACGGTCCAGTGCGGCACCGTTGCGTGTATTTCGGGAGAGGTCAGGCCCTCGTAGTCTCCGTAGTCGACTTCGGAGAGCGCGTCCCACTCGCGGTCGACAGTCAGGCCGGCGAGCTGTGCGGTCCGCTGAGCCCGCGTGCGTGGGCTCGACAGGACCAACGGGTCGCGCAGCTCGAGTTCTACGATGAGTTCGCCTACTGCAACGGCCTGCTGCTCGCCGACTGCGGTCAGTGGGACGTCCGTGGTTCCGGTGTGGCGGCCAGTGGTTGCCCATTCGGTTTCGCCATGCCGAAGGAGCACGACACGGCCGGTGTCGCCCGAGTTGGAGATCGTCATACCCGCAATGATGCCGTGTCGGGTTTCACAGTCCACGCGGTGGATCGGCCGACGAAAACGATTGAGGACAGCGCTGCGACAGGGAATGCTGGTCAGGTCGTGTTCGTCGGCACGCGCTGCACTCTTCGACCGTGTCGGACGTATCTGCCAGAACCTCTCACCAAGATTCGACGATGCTTTCGCGTGTCGCTGTGCGATGCGGCCCGGTGCAAGTACATCCCAGCGCTCGCCGCGCGGACAATTGCAGACCGGATAGGATCCGGGAAGGTCGTGCTCCTCGGAATGGGGTTCATCTCTGCAGCCATGGCAGTGTTCACCCAGGTCGGCCCGGACACCTCGTATGTCCTTCTGTTGGGCGCACTGTTCGTGATGGGCATGGGACTCTGATCCACGAAGATGTCCGATCATGACTGCCGCGCTGCAGACGCTCACCCATCACGAGGTCGCGCGTGGATCGACATTGATGAACATCGTGCAGCAGACAGCGGGGTCCATCGGCACGGCCGTGATGTCCGTGGTACTGACCAATCAGATCAAGAACGTTGCACAAGCCACGTCGCCGGCGGATGTGCTCGGCATCTCCGCGAGCGCCGTCGGTACGACGTTCACGGTGGCGCTAGTTCTCATCTTGCTGACCTTCGTACCGGCATACTTCCTTCCGCGCATCAAGATAGAGGCGCGCGGTTGTGGATACCGAGACCCCTGTAATGCTGCATTGAGATCGTTTCGAGGACGGTTGACTCCCGCGATGTGGACGCATCGGATTCGGTTTCGACGCGCCCACATTCGCATTCGCCTGGCTCTGGCGTCTTTTGTGCGCAAGGATCGGAGATGTGACGACAGTACTGGCAGTGGCCAATCAGAAGGGTGGAGTCGCGAAAACGACGACGGTTGCGTCGCTGGCGGCCGCACTTCACGCGCTCGACCAGCGTGTTCTCGTGGTCGACCTCGATCCGCAGGGGTGCCTGACGTTTTCGTTGGGTCACAACCCTGACAAGCTCGATTCATCGGTGCACGAAGTCCTGACCGGCGACAAGAATGTCTCCGACGTGCTGATCGAAACCGACGAGGGCATCGTGCTGCTCCCCGCCACGATCGATCTCGCCGGTGCCGAAGCGTTGCTCCTCATGCGTCCCGGACGAGAATATGCCCTCAAGCGAGCGCTGGCGCCGGTGATCGACAATTTCGACGTCGTCATCATCGACTGCCCTCCGTCACTGGGAGTGTTGACCCTCAACGGCCTCACCGCCGCCCAATCGGTGCTCGTTCCATTGCAATGTGAAACTCTCGCGCATCGTGGTGTCGGACAGTTACTTCGGACCGTCTCGGAAATTCAACAGATCACCAATCCCGATCTGACTCTGCTCGGTGCACTGCCGACTCTGTTCGATGCGCGGACCACCCACAGCAGGGATGTACTAGGCGACGTATCCGATCGATACGATCTGCCGGTTCTGTCGCCACCGATCCCTCGAACTGTCCGCTTCGCGGAGGCGACGGCTTCGGGTTCGACAGTGCTTTCGGGCCGAAAAAATAAGGGCGCGCAGGCATATCGCGAACTCGCAGCGAATCTTCTCGCACATTGGCAGCACGGGACCGCATTAGCCACTTATTCTCCGAACACACCGGACTGATCGGTTTCGGTAGCGCCGCTTCAGCGTGCCGATAGTGCAACGAGGTCGTCACCGCGCTGCTCGATGACTACATCGCCGATCACCGACATACCCACCGGCCCGGTGTAACCGGCTCGGTCCACTTCCAAGGTCCGTTCTACGGTGCCTTCAGTGGGGTCGATCACTGCTGTTCCGTCTGGTACCGGCACCAGTAGGCGGCCGGCCATGACCGTACCGGGTCCGAGTGCGCCGGGGATCGACCACATCGGGGCCAGATCGGTCAATCCCAGTGCTACGGTTCCACTTCCAGTCCACCAGCTGAAGACCGATGCTGCTTTGACTACCGCTTCGGCTGTGGGGGGCCGGTTTTCGTCGACAATTGCTGCAGGAAGATCGAACTCGGACAAGGGCTGTGCGTTGCCATCGAAGACGGCGACCCTCGGTCGTTGTGATGAATGCGCTGGAATGGACACTGCCACACGGTCACCCGAAGCAACCAGAATCGATGCACCTGTGACGGGGCCGTCGGGTCCGATCAAGGCCGCCACGACGGAAGAACCGTATTCCTCCGGCTGCTGGGCATCCTTCGGAGCTGGATTCATCGTCGTCAGTCGGGCTCCGGACTCGCCTGGGCACTGCTCGAGAACTGCGACGCGAGAGCTGTTGGAAGCGGAGGACAATAGAGTACAACCCGATCTGGGTTGACTACTCGGATTGACCGGGGCGTCGACGCGGCCGTATTCGAGTGTTCGGACTAGGTCCGAGCGCCATAGCTCCATTCGAGTGTCACCCCGCGAGGTGACGTAGGTTCCGTCCTCGCTCAGCGTGACATTTGCATCAGCGTCGCTGCTGCGTTGCGCTTTTCGCGTACCACTGGAGCTGTCGAGTGCGGTTACCTGAGAGCAACCCCTGGCGTCCTGATAGACCGCGACGATCGTATTCCATGCATCCGTAACGGCACAGAGATTCCGATCTCGGACGTAACTCCATGCAATCGAACCGTCGAGCGGGTCTCGACCGGAGACCGTACCACCGTCGCCCGTGACGACGGCGCTGCCAGTGGTGACGGGTGCCGACGTGACCGGACTCGATGCACGCCAAGCTTCGGTCAGTGCGTCCGGAATCGACGTTGCCACATTCGCTCGAGGCAAAGGGGATTCCGCAGGGGCAGATGTCGTGCCGTGCGCGTCGCTTCGGAGCCACACAACTCCGAGAACGAGCACGGTCACGACTGCGATCGCTGCGGCAACAGCGATATCCGATCGGCGCCGACGTTCGGGTGCAAGCACAGCTTGGGAGACTACTCCGACGCGGCCGCACCGGACGAGGCAGACGCGGAGGAGCGGCGACGCCGTCGTCTACGTGGGGGAGCCGTCGTCTCCGTCCCTGTGTCACCGGTGGATTCGGTGGCTACCGGCCCGGTGGTGTCAGCGACGGAATCCGCCTCTCCGGTGGCGGGCTTGCCTGCTCTGGTGCGCGAGCGAGAGCGGGAACGGCGAGGCTTGGACTCACGCGGCTCCGCATCGGAATCGGTCTTGTCCGGTCCCTTTTCTTCCGAGGTCTCATCGGTCGATGCGCTACCGTTCGAGTCCTTGGGAGACTTGGCTTCGGAGGTCTTGTGGACTGTGCTGCCGACACCGGCAGGGATGTCGAGTTCTTCGAACAGGTGCGGGCTGCTCGAGTAGGTCTCGACGGGGTCGGGTGTCCCGAGGTCGAGAGCTTTGTCGATGAGCTGCCACCGGGGGATGTCGTCCCAATCGACCAACGTCACGGCGATGCCGGTACGGCCTGCGCGGCCCGTACGGCCGATGCGGTGAACGTATGTCTTCTCGTCCTCCGGGCACTGATAGTTGATGACGTGCGTGACGTCGTCGATATCGATGCCTCGGGCGGCCACATCGGTGGCTACGAGAACGTCGATTCCACCGGTGCGGAACTTCTTCAGTGCTTTTTCACGTTGGACCTGCCCGAGGTCACCGTGCACCGAGCCGACGGCGAACCCACGTTCTGCGAGCTCGTCAGCAACTTTCTGGGCAGTGCGTTTGGTGCGGGTGAAGATCATGGTTGCGCCGCGGCCGTTTGCTTGGAGCACCTTGGTCACCATCTCGACCTTGTCGAGTGCGTGGGCTCGGTAGACGTGCTGGGCAGTGCGATCGTGCACTGCCGACGACTCGGCCTCTTCGGCGCGGATATGCGTCGGCTGGGTGAGGAACGTACGGGCAAGGGTGATGATCGGTCCTGGCATCGTCGCCGAGAACAACATCGTCTGCCTTTTGTCCGGAACCATTCCGAGAATGCGCTCGATGTCCGGCAGGAATCCGAGATCGAGCATCTCGTCGGCCTCGTCGAGCACCAGGACGCCGATCTTGCCCAGAATCAGGTGACCCTGCTTAGCAAGGTCCAGCAGGCGCCCGGGTGTTCCGACGACGACGTCGACGCCGTTCTGCAGGGCATTGATCTGGGCCTCATAGGGGCGCCCGCCGTAGATCGAGAGCACCTTCACAGGCCCAGTCGTCGAGCGGAGATGTTTGGCAGCATTCTGGAGATCGGAGGTGACCTGCACGCATAGTTCGCGGGTAGGCACGATGATGAGCGCCCGGGGGGTGCCGTCGAGGGCCGTGGTGCCGGAGTCCGATGTGGAGATGCGCTGCAACAGAGGAACGCCGAACCCGAAGGTCTTGCCCATTCCGGTGCGCGCCTGACCGATGAGGTCGTCCCCGGCGAGAGCCAGGGGGAGTGTCAGTTCTTGGATTGCGAAGGTCCGCTCGATCCCGATGTCCTTCAGGGATCGGACGATCTCCTCGCGCACGCCCAGTTCGGCGAATGTCGGGGGCACGTGCGTGTCGTCGAGCTGGGCGGACAACATCGTGTCGCCGGTCTCGTCTTCTTGGTCGATGATGATCTTGCTCAGGGGTCTGGCCTTCCTCGTATCGAGAACGTACGCACAAGGAAGGGCACAGGCCTATTGCCGGCCGAAGTCGATGCCCTCAATCCGATGTGATGTCGCGTCGAGCCTCAGCCGCGATCGTGTTCGGGCCCGAACACGATGGGCGAAGCAGTCGTAGCGACCCGGATCAGGTGCGCACACATTGTCACTGATCTCCGCGTGAGTCGGTCCGTATCGATCGGTCCGTGCATTGATCCGATCACCATGGTAGCTTGCCGAGCGCTCATCCGGTGTATCGAGTGATTTCCAGTACCCTCGCGGCCGTGCGCGCAACCCGACACTCGTCGCCGGTCTGCGCTGATGCATCCATCCTGACGCGACTACGATCATTTTCTATGGGAGCCCACTCGTCTGATCTGTCTACCTCTGCCTCACCCACCGAGGAACCGTCCGGTACCGGAGATTCATCCGAGATGGCGTTGGTCGCGTACGACCACCCCGGAGTGTCGGACCTCTTTGCGGTGCTGGCGTATGGCGAGATTTCCGCGTTCTATCGGCTGGCCGAGGACGCCCGAATGGCTCCGTCGATGCAGGGTCGCGTCGCACTGGCAAGTATGGCGGCGGCGGAGATGAACCACTTCGAAACTGTGGTGGGCGCACTGTCGGAACGAGGAGTGGACGTATATACCGCGATGGACCCCTTCGTCCGCGCACTGGACGAGTACCACGCGTCGACCAACCCGTCGACGTGGATGGAAGCCCTGGTCAAAGCGTACGTCGGTGATGGGATTGCGGCCGACTTCTACCGCGAGATCGCCCACACGCTCGATCCCAGGGTGGCGGGGATCGTCCGCGAAGTACTTGCCGAGACCGGTCATTCGGAATTCGTGGTCCACGAGGTCGCGGTCCGGGTGCAGGAAAGCTCTCAGGACAAGGCACGCCTCATGTTGTGGGGACGGCGACTACTCGGTGAAGCGATCACCCAGGCACAGCACGTCTTGGCACAGCGCGAGAGCCTCACCGACTTGGTGATCGCAGTGTCCGGCGATCTCAACGGGGTCGCAGCGTTGTTCGACCGAATGCAGGAGCAGCACTCGAAACGGATGCGCGTGCTCGGGCTCGTCTAGCAGAGAACACGGTGTTCGCTGACAGCACAGGCATGAGGTGAGCTCCTGAGGTGTTGGCTGCACTAGCCTGAATGAAGCAGCCTTAGTTGTCTATGAGTTCGGAGGTTGGCCGTGGAGGTCAAGATCGGTGTGTCGGAAAGCTCTCGCGAGCTCGTGGTGAACAGTGCACAGTCGCCGGACGAGGTCGAGAAGCTCGTTGCTCAGGCTTTGAGTGGCAAGGACGGCGTGCTGTCCCTCGTCGACGAGAAGGGCCGTAAGTACCTCGTGCAGGCCGCGAAGGTGGCGTACGTGGAGATCGGCCCAGCCGATCCTCGCAAGGTCGGATTCGCGACCTAGGTTTTCTGGATCTGGAACGCGCGAGGCCCCGTATCGGAAGATCGATACGGGGCCTCGCGCGTTCCATCCAACTCTAGGGAGACTGAAGAGGAACGTGGGACAGTCCGCCCCAGGCGAGTGACACCGTGGTGTCGACAGCGTCCTCTTTGGAAATCGGACGGTCGGCCTCGAGCCAGTATCGCGCAGTGAACTGGCTGGCACCGACCAGACCGACGGCAAGTACGCGTGCTCGGTACGGGTCCAGGCCCGAGTCGTGGGCGACGAGGTCGAACACTGCGTCGACGCAAGCTTCTGTTGCCTGCTCGACGCGGGCGCTCACCTGGGGATCGCCCATGAGATCCGATTCGAACACCAGACGAAACCCTTGTGTGTCGGTGTCGACGAAGTCGTAGAACGCCAGTACCGCAGCGCGCACGCGCTGTCGGTTGTCGGTCGTTGAACGTAACGCCTGTCTGACCCCTGAGATCAGGGTATCGACGTAACTCTGCAGCACGGCGAGATACAGCTCGAGTTTGCCGGGGAAATGCTGGTAGAGCACCGGCTTACTGACTCCGGCACATTCGGCGATCTCGTCCATTCCTGACGCGTGATAGCCACGGGTCACGAAAATCTCGCTTGCTGCAGCCAAGAGTTGCGCGCGTCGCGCCTCGCGCGGCAAGCGCGCGCTGCGGCGGCCGGCTGGAGGAGTCGGACGGTCCGAGGACATCCGATCCGCGAGTTCTGTCATAGTGCTTGATCCCATCCGCATAGGTCACTGCGCCGGTGTCGGCTGCCCGTGGGTGCCCGTGTCCGGAGGCGTTGGGTACTTGTAGCGCAGATCGTTGGCAACGATACCTGTCGAAGATGTGACCGAAGGGACTGCGGGTCGCCCTCGTTTTTCGAGTCACATCGCTATACAGGTCGATCATCCTGATAACAGGGCTGAAATCGGGCATTGAGTTTGTTCGAAGGTGGAATTATCGGCGCGGCGAGCGGCGTACGCGCCAGACTGTGAGATTCTGGCGGAGTGACTGACCGAGGAGGGCCGAGACGAGGAGGTGCATACCTCCCACCCGATCAGCGGTCACGTCGGTTCGAGGCCACAGAAGGCCGCCGTACCGACGGCGATCGCCCTACGGAGACCGCTCGAGCACGAGAGTATGACGGCTCTGCTCGACGGTATGAAAGCGGTCCGGATGATCTCCCGCGTGAAGTTGGCGGCGCAGGTTCGTACCAGCCGCTGCGGGCCCAGTGGGACCCCACTACCAGAGAAGAAACACGACGTCCGCGAACACCGCGTCCGGAACGTCAGGTCAGAAAACAGAGCAAGCTCGGAAAGTTTGCGTCCGTCTACGGCTGGCGCGCCTATGCAATTCCGCTGCTTCTGGTGGTGACCACGCTGGTCGTGGTCGACGCAGTGCGCACCGGCGATCCCACCACCACCGCGACTGGAAGCCTTTCACTGCCTGCGGATCCGGGATTCGGAGCGCTCAGCTCGGACACGAGCGGTTCCGGGGTGATTGGGGTTCCGCCGCAAGCCGATGGCAACTTCGCTGCATCCATTCCCTCCGGTGAGCTACCGGACGGCGGGTCGTTTGCTGTCGATGGCGCGGGTACCTGGCACCTGGTCCCCGGATCGTCGAACCAGGTCGGTCAAGGGACCGAGCGCACCTTCACCTACACCGTCGAGGTCGAGGACGGCATGGATACGGCAGGATTCGGTGGCGACGAGTCGTTCGGGAGGCTGGTCGATCAGACACTCGGCAACCCGAAGAGTTGGACCAACGACCCTCGGTTCGCATTCCGCAGAATCGAATCCGGTGATCCTGATTTTCGAATCTCGCTGACCTCGCAGATGTCCATCCGTAAGGCCTGTGGTTACGATATTCAGCTAGAGGTGTCGTGCTACAACCCTGGAATCGGACGTGTCGTGCTCAACGAGCCCCGGTGGGTACGTGGTGCCATCGCATTTCAAGGTGATATCGGCTCGTATCGACAATATCAGATCAATCACGAGGTCGGACACGCGATCGGCTATCAGCAACATCAGCCCTGCGAAACCGAGGGAGGCCTGGCCCCGGTCATGATGCAGCAAACCTTCGGTACCTCGAACGACGACATCGCCCGCCTCGATCCAGAAGGCGTCGTGCCTATGGACGGCAAGACCTGTCGGTTCAACCCGTGGCCTTATCCCCGTAGCTGAACATTCGACTTGCGATCGCGGACCGATGCGAGCGGTGGATCACCGAAGCGGTGGCAAGTGGGCAGTTCGGTAACGTGAGGTGACCGAACGTGGCATACGGCCACTGACGGAGTGCCGTCGAGGAGTGCATGTTTCATGACGCAGTTGCCCCCACTTGTCGAACCGGCAGGAGAGCTCACGCTCGACGAGGTGGCTCGATACAGTCGCCATCTGATCATCCCCGACGTAGGAATGACGGGGCAGCGACGGTTGCGGAACGCCCGAGTGTTGGTGATCGGGGCCGGAGGGCTCGGCTCGCCGGCATTGCTCTATCTCGCGTCGGCAGGCGTGGGGACGCTGGGGATCGTCGAGTTCGACGACGTCGAATTGTCCAACCTGCAGCGACAAGTCATCCACGGCAGTTCCGACGTCGGGCGCCCGAAAGGGGAAAGCGCTCGCGATTCGATTCGCGAAATCAACTCCGGTGTCGAGGTCAGGCTGCACAATGTGAGGCTGGATCGCTCGAATGCGGTGCCTCTCTTCGAGCAGTACGATCTCGTTCTCGACGGAACCGACAACTTTGCCACGCGCTACCTCGTCAACGATGCCGCCGCTCTGGCCGGTAAGCCCTACGTGTGGGGGTCGATCTACCGTTTCGAAGGTCAGGTTTCGGTGTTCTGGGAGGATGCGCCGGACGGGGCCGGTTTGAACCTTCGAGATCTGTATCCGGAGGCTCCGCCGCCCGGAATGGTCCCCTCCTGTGCAGAGGGCGGCGTGCTCGGGGTCCTGTGTGCTTCGATCGGGTCGGTCATGGTGACCGAGGCGATCAAGCTGATCACCGGCATCGGCGACACTTTGCTGGGGCGATTGTTGGTGTACGACGCTTTGGCCATGAGCTACCGCACCATCCGCCTGCAGCGAGATCCGGATCGGATTCCGATCACCGGACTCATCGATTACGACGCGTTCTGCGGTGTCGTGTCCGACGAGGGTGCGGCTGCGGCGGAAGATTCGACCATTACGCCGAACGAGCTGGCAGTGTTACTCGAGGCTGGTGCCGATATCGCGCTGATCGACGTTCGCGAGCCGGTGGAGTGGGACATCGTGCATATCGAGGGGGCAACCCTGGTGCCGAAGGGCGTGATCATCTCCGGGGATGCGCTCGCGTCGCTGCCCCACGATCGACGCATCGTGTTGCATTGCAAAACGGGAATTCGATCGGCAGAGGCACTTGCCGTCCTGAAGCAGGCGGGTTTCGCCGATGCAGTTCATCTGCAGGGCGGCATTGTCGCCTGGGCCGGTCAGATCGATCCCAGCTTGCCGATCTACTAGTCGCACGTCGGCACGGTTCGGCCGGTCATATCTCCACGCGCGCCTGCGGAGCGGTGCGGCTCGTCGGCGGTAGCGTGAGAGTTGTGAGCTCAGTGGAACCCCCTCAACACGTGATCTCCACATTCGGGTTGCGAGATGTACCGCCCACGCCGCTCGGTGCCGACTGGGACGGCGGGTGGCGACTCGGTGATGTCGTGCTTTCGCCTGTCGCAGATCACGCGCGGGCTGCGTGGTCGGCGAAGGTTCGCGAGACCCTGGCCGTCGACGGTGTCCGGCTTGCGCGTCCCGTCCGGTCGACGGACGGGCGTTACGTAGTGAGTAGTTGGCGCGCTGACACCTTCATCGAGGGTTCGCCGGAACCGCGGCACGACGAGGTCGTGTCACTGTCGATGCGGCTTCACGCGGCAACGGCCCAGTTGGAGCGCCCTCGCTTTCTGGTGCAGCCCCCTGTCGCCCCGTGGGCGGATGTGGATGTGTTCGTCGCGGCAGATCGGGCGGCTTGGGAGGCTGTACCTTTGCGGGCGGCGCGGGGTGCGGGCGCTCCGGAAGTGACCTCGGAGGACGGGCGTCAGAGCCTCGAATTGATCAAGCAGTTCGCGAGTCTGCGCAGACCTGTCGAGTCGGCAGACCAGTTGGTGCACGGCGATCTGTTCGGGACGGTGCTGTTCGACGGCAGCGAAGCTCCTGGCCTCACCGACATCACCCCGTATTGGCGTCCGACGTCATGGGCCGCAGCGGTGGCCGTGGTCGATGCCATTTCGTGGGGTGGAGCGGACGATGCTTTGATCGGGCGCTGGGACGATCTTCCCGAATGGCCACAAATGTTGTTGCGTGCCTTGATCTTCAGGTTCGCGGTGCACGCGCTGCATCCGCGCTCGACGCCCGAGGCTTTCCCCGGGCTCGCGCGGACGGCCGATCTGGTTAGGCTGATCCTCTAGTTCAGTGATCCGCCCCGAGTTCACGGAAGAACACACGTGCTGCCTGGCCCGCACGTAGAGGGTCGCCTGCCGCTACGGCCTCGACCAGCGCGGCATGTTCGTCAAGATAGTCGTTGTCGTGCTCTGCAGCGTGATGATGCATAGCCCGGCGGATCACCGGCAGTAGCGAATCGTAGAACTCCAGATAGATGGCGTTGTGGGAAGCAGCGACGATCGCGCGATGAAACTGTGCATCGATCTCGATGGCGTCGTCGCGAGACCGAGTTGTCCAGGCGAGGTTTCGTGCGGCGAGTGCCTCTCGCAGTGCGCTGATGTCGTCTCCGTCGGCTCGCTCGGCGGCAAGCGCGGCCGCGGTGACCTCGAGGGTGCGTCGTAGCTCGGTGACATCACGATCCTGCGCGTCGGCGAAGTATTTCCCCAGCGCGCCGCCCAGATCCGACACCGTCATCACATACGTGCCCGATCCTTGCCTTCGCTCGAGCATTCCAGCGTGGACAAGCGCCTGCACGGCTTCGCGGACCGTGTTTCGACCGGTACCGGTCAGTTCGCACAGCTCGGGTTCTGCCGGAATACGCGAACCGACCGGCCAACGCCTGGCCACGATCTCCTTGCGAAGCTGCGCAGTGACCTGTGAAATCAGGCTGGAACGCTGAACCTGCTGCACGTGTGACTCCCCGTTCTTTTCTCGATGTGTGGGCCAGTTTAAGGCTTTGCGTCAGATGATCCGGTCATCCTATGATTTGGTGGTGAGTCCCGCAGCAGTAACAGAGTCGAACGACCGGACCCACGCTCGGCATCTGGTGCGAGGACGTGCACTCGTCTTCGCGGCCATCATCGTGTCAGCGCTGACTTTGCGTGCCGCCGTGACGTCGATCAGCCCACTGTTCGGTCGTATCGGCGACGAACTCCACTTCGGATCCACGGTCGTTGGATTGGTGGGAATGCTTCCACCGGCGATGTTCGCCGTCTTCGGCCTTCTGACACCCCTCATCGTCAAGAGAATCGGCCTCGAGCGCGCCGCCCTCGTGGCAATGTTGGCGACGACCCTCGGAATGGCTACCCGAGCATTCGCGCCGGGGACCGGCTCGCTCCTCGCCTTGTCGGCACTCGCGCTGGCAGGCATGGGAATCGGAAACGTCGTCCTCCCGCCGCTGGTGAAGCGCTACTTCTCCGATCGCCTGGCCGTAGTCAGCACCCTCTACATCTGTGCCATGCAGATCAGCACGATGGTTCCTCCGCTGGTGGCAGTTCCCCTCGCGGAGGCATACGGCTGGCGCACCTCGATCGGGATGTGGGCCGTCGTGGGGGTGGCGGCAGCAGTGCCGTGGCTCGGTGTCGTTCTCTCACGCCGTGAGCGTGACGGGAGGGAAGCGGCCAGCGCAGCAGCCGTTCAGGAGCGTTCGGAAGGCAGGATCTGGCGCTCGTCGTTGGCATGGGGAATGGTCGGCATGTTCGCGATGACCTCGTTCATCACTTATTCGATGCTGACTTGGCTACCGACGATCCTCACCGATTCGGGCATCAGTGAGGCCTTCGCCGGTGCCTCGGTCGCAGCGTTCGGCGGGATGGGTCTGATTTCCTCGCTGGCCGCCCCGTCGCTGTGCGCGCGCCTGCGCAACCCGTACGGCTTGGTCATCTCGGCTGCCGTCTTCTATCTCATCGGGTTCGCCGGACTGTATTTCTCGCCGACCGCCGGAACCGTTCTCTGGGTATGCCTCATCGGACTCGGTACGATGACATTCCCGATGTCGTTGACACTCATCAATCTCCGCACCCGCACCCATGCCGGATCCTCGGCACTCTCGGGATTCACACAGGGCCTCGGATACGTCGTATCGGCCACTGGGCCGCTGTCGTTCGGACTGCTGCACACACTCTCCGGGGGCTGGGGAATACCGATGCTGCTCCTGACCGGATGTGTTGCGGTGCTGCTCGTCGGCGGGTACCTGTGCTGCCGCCCGCGCATGCTCGAAGACACCTGGTGACCGCGGGGTCGTAACCGCAGGATCGTAGCCGGAGGGTCGTAGCGCCGAGAACCTCACGGGCACCGGTTTCGCCCCGTGAGAGCAAGTTAATCGACAGGTCACCGCAGGCAGCGCCCACGCAACACGGTTTTTCTACCTTTGGGTCTCCCACGCGATCAGGAGGCCCACGTGACCAGCATTCCCGAGGCACCACCAGCCCAAGATGCTTCGACAACGACGCCCGAGCGAGGAAGCGTTCCGGTGTCGATCAAGCACCGAATCAGCCACTGGAACTCCGAGGACGTCGAGGCGTGGGAGGCCGGGGGCAAGACGATCGCGAAGCGGAATTTGATCTGGTCCGTCGTCGCCGAACACGTCGGATTCTCAATCTGGTCGATCTGGTCCGTGATGGTTCTGTTCATGCCGGTGTCGGTCTACGGCATCGACGCGGCAGGCAAGTTCTTCCTCGTCGCGGTGCCAACGCTGGTCGGAGCGATCCTTCGGATTCCGTACACGTTTGCGACAGCCAAATTCGGCGGTCGTAACTGGACGATCTTCAGCGCCCTCGTCCTGCTGATCCCGACGATGCTGACCATGTACTTCATGCTGAACCCGGCGTCGTACACCACCTACATCGTCGTCGCAGCCTTTGCCGGCCTCGGTGGTGGCAATTTCGCGTCCTCGATGACCAACATCAACGCCTTCTATCCGCAGCGCGAAAAGGGGTGGGCACTCGGGCTGAACGCCGGCGGTGGAAACATCGGTGTGCCTGTCATTCAGCTCATCGGCCTGTTGGTCATCGCCACGATCGGCAACTCGGCTCCCGAAATCGTGTGTGCCGTCTACCTCGTCTTCATCGCGATCGCCGCCGTCGGTGCCGCACTCTTCATGGACAACCTCGAGAACCAGAAGACCAACGGCCGCTCGATGATCGACGTTCTCAGGTTCTCCGATTCCTGGTGGATCGCGTTCCTCTACGTTGGAACGTTCGGCTCTTTCATCGGTTTCAGTTTTGCGTTCGGTCAGGTTCTGCAAATCAATTTCCTTGCCGGAATCACCGACGGCGCGCCCGCTACCGCAGCCCAGCAGGCACAAGCGTCGTTGCACGCAGCTCAGATCGCGTTTCTCGGACCTTTGCTCGGATCGATTTCACGACCCTTCGGTGGCAAGCTCGCCGACAGGATCGGTGGTGGCAAGATCACGCTGTACACGTTCGTGGCGATGGTCTTCTCCACCGGGATCCTGGTTGCCGCAGGCACTTGGGACGACAACACCGCAGGCGCTGCCACCGGAACCATGATGACCCTCTTCGTGATCGGGTTCATTCTTCTGTTCCTTCTGTCCGGCATCGGCAACGGTTCGGTCTACAAGATGATTCCTGCGATTTTCGCCGCCAAGTCTGTAGAACTGCAGGGCATGAGCATCGAGGAACAGCAGCATTGGTCGCGCAGGATGTCCGGCGCGCTCATCGGAATTGCCGGTGCTATAGGAGCTTTGGGTGGTGTGGGAATCAACCTCGTGCTGCGAGCTTCGTACTCGGGCGCGGCGAAGTCCGCAACCACGGCCTTCTGGGTGTTTCTCGTCTTCTATGTCGTGTGCTGTGCAGTGACGTGGGCCGTTTATCTGCGTAAGCCGCGGGTTCTGGAAGGCGAGAAGACGAACGCGTCGGTCGCGGTCTGACTTCTTTTCTCCTCGAACATTGTTCGACACGAAATTCGCGAAAGGACAACTCACGTGAAGAACGCGGTGGTTGTAGGACACGGCATGGTAGGTCACCGATTCGTGGAGGCGCTCCGCGCGCGAGACACCGCGTCCGACTGGAAGGTGACAGTGCTCTGCGAGGAGGCATTGCCCGCCTACGACAGAGTGGGGCTTTCGTCCTATGTGGGCGCCTGGGATCACCGGGAGCTCGCGCTGGCGGGCAACGACTATCTCGATGACACAGGCGATCTCGGTAACACCGCTGTCGATTTGCGAATCGGTGTGCGAGCTGAGCACATCGACCGCGCGTCGAAGACGGTCACGACATCGACCGGAGAGACCGTCGACTATGACGTCCTCGTATTCGCCACCGGTTCCTACCCTTTCGTTCCTCCGATCACCGGGCACGATCGCCCGGAGTGCTTCGTCTACCGCACGCTCGACGACCTGGACCGGATCAGGACCTGCGCGGACGCTGCGGGTCCAGGCGCGGTCGGTGTCGTGGTGGGCGGAGGTCTACTCGGACTCGAAGCAGCCAACGCTCTGCAGCAGATGGGAGTGACGCCCCATGTCGTCGAATTCGCTCCGCGACTGATGCCGCTTCAGGTCGACGAGGGTGGTGGCGCGCTGTTGGCACGTCTGGTCACCGACCTCGGGCTGACCGTCCACACCGGTGTCGGTACCTCGTCGATCACCGAGAATCCCAATGGGGCAGGGCTTTCGGTGGAGTTGTCCGACGGCAGTGTCATCGATGCAGCGCTGCTGGTGTTCTCGGCCGGTGTGCGGCCACAGGATCGACTTGCTCGGGACTGCGGCCTCGAAGTGGGTGCGCGCGGCGGAATTTTGGTAGACGTCGGTTGCCGCACGGTCGATCCCGATGTCTACGCCATCGGTGAATGTGCCGCGGTCGAAGGGACTTCCTACGGGCTCGTCGCCCCTGGCTATTCGACGGCAGAGGTTGTGGCCGACCGATTGTTCGGCGGTGAGGCTGAATTCCCCGGTGCCGATATGTCCACCAAGCTCAAGCTCATGGGTGTCGACGTCGCCAGCTTCGGTGACGCCATGGCTTTCACACCGGGAGCGTTGGAGGTTGTCTTCAGTGACGCTCCGAAAGGGACGTACGCCAAGTTGGTCGTCTCCGACGATGCGAAGACATTGCTCGGTGGAATTCTCGTCGGGGATGCTGCCGCGTACTCACTGCTTCGCCCTTTGGTCGGAAGGGAACTTCCCGGCGATCCAGCATCGTTGATTTCCCCAGCTGCCGAGGATGTTGGGATCGGTGCGTTGCCGATTGATGCCGAGATCTGTTCGTGCAACGGTGTGAGCAAGGGTGCGATCTGTAACGCGATCGCGGAGGGGGCCGGTGATCTCGCCTCGGTGAAGAGCTGCACGAACGCCGGCACGACGTGTGGGGGATGCCTTCCGTCGATCAAGGCGCTTCTTTCCGCATCGGGTGTGGTGATGTCGAAGGCGCTGTGCGAGCACTTCGGTCGCTCTCGTGCCGAGCTGTTCGAGATCGTTCGGGCGACGAACACCCGCACGTTCTCTTCGCTGATCGTCAAGTACGGCAGGGGGACTGGATGCGACATCTGCAAGCCGGTCGTAGCTTCGATCCTGGCCTCGACGTCCTCGGACCACATCCTCGACGGTGAGCAGGCATCTTTACAGGACACCAACGATCATTTCCTGGCCAACATTCAGAAGAACGGCACGTATTCCGTTGTTCCACGTATGCCGGGAGGGGAGTGCACGGCGGAACAACTCATCGTCATCGGTGAGGTGGCACGAGATTTCGGTCTGTACACCAAGGTCACCGGCGGTCAGCGAATCGACATGTTCGGAGCCCGCGTGGAGCAGCTACCCGCTATCTGGAAGCGGTTGGTCGACGCGGGCATGGAATCGGGTCAGGCCTACGGTAAGTCGTTGCGCACGGTCAAGAGTTGCGTCGGATCGAGTTGGTGTCGTTACGGTGTCCAGGATTCGGTGGGGATGGCCGTTGACCTCGAGAATCGATACCGGGGTCTGCGCTCGCCCCACAAGATCAAGTTCGGTGTCTCCGGTTGCGCTCGCGAATGTGCGGAGGCACGGGGTAAGGACGTCGGCGTCATCGCTACCGAAGGTGGTTGGAATCTTTACGTCGGCGGCAATGGTGGCCAATCGCCCAAGCATGCGCGGTTGCTCGCATCGAATCTCGACGACGCCACCCTCGTCAGCTACATCGACCGGTACCTCATGTTCTATGTACGGACCGGGGACCGTTTGCAGCGGACGGCGCCGTGGCTCGATGCGCTCGAGGGTGGTCTCGAGCATCTGAAAGCCGTCGTCTGCGAGGACAGCCTGGGGATCGGCGCCGAACTCGAGGCCGATATGGACCGCCATGTGGCCGGCTACAAGGACGAATGGGCAGGCGTTCTCGAGGACGAGGAGAGGTTGGGCAGATTTGTCTCGTTCGTGAATGTGCCCGAGGCGATCGATCCGACCATTGCGTTCGACGAGTCGGGTGAGCGCAAGGTTCCGGTGTTGATGGGGATGCCGGCCTTCGGCGGTTGAGATCTCACTCACACCGTTGTAGGGCATCGGATCGCATGTGCACACCTGAGTAACCGCTACTTAACGACCAAGAAACACGGGCAACGTGCAATAGCACCAGGAGGTACGTGATGACTGTCATCGAGTCTCGAACCAGCACCACCAGAAACAGGAACCAGCAGTTGCCCACGACATCGGGCACCGAATCCGCGCGCTCGTGGACTGCCGCGTGCACTGTCGACGCGATCGTTCCTGGACGAGGCGTCGCCGTTCTGCTGAGAGGAGGCACCCAAGTGGCGTTGTTCGCATTGCCCGATGCGCGTGTGTTCGCGGTCGGCAACATCGATCCGTTCGGCCGGGCAGCAGTCATGTCCAGGGGGCTCGTCGGCGACCGGAGCGGTGAACCCACCGTGGCCTCGCCGTTGCTCAAGCAGGTCTTTTCTCTTCTCGACGGCCGATGCCTCGACGTCAGCGACATCTCGCTCGGATCTTTCGAGACCAAGATCTCGGGCGGCATGATTTTCGTGCGTGGCGCATCGACATGAGCTCGACTGCCGAGTCCGGGGAACCTCTGGCTGGATTCGCCGTCGGGATTACCGCGTCGCGGCGCGCCGAGGAGTTCGCGACGCTACTCGTTCGGCGTGGAGCCTCGGTAATGCATGCACCGGCCATCCGGATCATTCCGCTGTCCGACGACGCTGAATTGGAACGCGTCACCGCCGCCATCATCGCCGATCCGCCGACGATCACCGTTGCAACGACGGGAATTGGATTTCGAGGCTGGATCGAGGCGGCCGACGGGTGGGGTCAGGCCGAAAGCCTCGGAGCAGCACTAGCGTCGTCGCGACTGCTGGCTCGTGGGCCGAAAGCCAAGGGGGCAATCCGCGCAGCCGACCTACGCGAAGAGTGGTCACCGGCATCGGAATCTTCGACAGAAGTGCTCGAACATCTTCTCGCAGAGGGGGTCGAAGGCAAACGGATTGCGGTGCAACTCCACGGCGCAACAACGGAGTGGGAACCGGTTCCGGACTTTTGTAAGGCATTGCGTGCCGCCGGAGCAGAAGTGGTGCCCGTTCCGGTGTACCGCTGGATCGCACCGGACGACAGCGTTCCGATGGACCGCATGATCGAAGCAGTCATCGTCGGAGATCTCGACGCCATCAGCTTCACGAGTGCGCCCGCAGTGGCGTCCCTGCTGACGCGAGCACACGAGAACGGCGTTCTCGAACCTTTGCTGCAATCGATGCGTACCCGGGTGCTCCCGGTATGTGTAGGACCGATCACCGCCGCACCTCTCGAACAACTGAACGTCGCGACGACGCAGCCGGCACGTGCTCGCCTCGGGGCGATGGCGCGTCATATCGCGGAGGAACTACCGCGACGCTCCCAACTCATGAGCGCGGGTGGCCACCTACTGAGCGTGCGCGGTAAATGTGTCGTTGTCGACGGCGAAGTACGTTCGGTATCACCAGCAGGCATGGCACTGCTCAAGAATTTGTCGAAGCGGCCTGGGCGAGTGGTATCCCGGGAAGATCTACTCGCATCGCTGCCCGGCGGCGGGGGAGATACTCACGCCGTCGAAACAGCCATGACTCGACTCCGCTCCGCCCTCGGCGCACCGAAGGCCATTCACACCGTGGTCAAGCGAGGCTACCGGCTGGCGGTCGACGAACCCGAGGTCACCGAGGAGTGTGAAGAGTCCGAGATGCCCGAACGAACTTCCATGTCCGTCATGCCCAGCTGCGAAGGGAGCAAGTACTAGATGAGTTCAGGTCCTGCCCTTGTCCTGGTAGCCCACGGGACCAGAAATCCGCGCGGCGTGGAGATGATCGCCGAATTGGCTGATGCCGTGAGCGGACAGGTCGGGGTGTCGCGGGTCGCTTTCGTCGATGTCCTCGGACCCTCTCCATCCGAGCTTCTTCGCGAGGTCCATGGGTCTGCCGTCGTGGTCCCGGCATTTCTGGCCTCGGGATACCACGTGCACACCGACGTACCCCGTGAGGTCACCGTCAGTGGCCACCAGAGCGTGAAAGTCACTCGCGCACTCGGACCGGATCCGGTGCTCGCCAGGGTGCTGCTGGAACGACTGAGCGACGCAGGATGGCGCCCCGGGGACGCCGTCGTCCTCGCGGCAGCAGGTTCGTCCGATGCCCGGGCACAACTCGAGCACCGACGTGCCGCCAACATGCTCGCGAGGATCGCGCACGTCGAAGTCACCGTTGCCCATATCGCCATCGCGGCCCCCGCGAACAAAGTCGTCCCGGACGCAGTCAACGCCCTGCGTGCACAGGGACACGGCCGAGTGTTCCTGGCCTCGTATCTACTTGCGCGCGGCCTCTTTCACAATCGACTCGCCGAGGCAGGCGCCGACGGCGTCGCCGAACCACTGGGTGTGCACCCCGCCATCGTCGACCTCGTCGTGGATCGATACCGCGAAGGTGCTCGGCAGTTCAACGCACGATCGGCAGCAGTTCCACCGGTTCGGTCGAGCTGACTTCGGCAGGCACCACGGCCAACGCCTCGTGATCGATCAGGTGGAGCAAATGTGCTGTGCGAACCGCGGTGTCCGCTCGCCATCCGGTACCGTCGCGCATCACCGGAACGATCCGAGCCGTCGGCGAACATACAGCTTCCGGGTTGGTCAGGTTGCCGACGCGAGGGGCGCTCGAAGTGCTGTCGGTCAATGCTTCGACCACGGTGGGTGCAACGAGTAGCAGAGTTCCGATGGCAGCCAGTGGATTACCTGGTAGCCCCAGCACCACTCGCCCGCTCGGCAGTACCGCGGTGATCTGAGAGCCGCCCGGGCGCACCAGGATTCGACCGATCACTGTTTCGGCATCCGCGTGGACGAGTGCTGTGCGGAGTTGATCCGCGGCACCCCCTCCGGTTGCACCGACGACGATCGTGAGGTCCGCTGCCGTCGACGTGGTCAACAAATCCTCGAACGCAGTCGGTGAATCGGGGAGGTACACGGTGTCGACGACGGTGATTCCGCATGCGTGGAGATACAGGGGCAGAATTGGTCCGAGTGCGTCACGTGTCTGCCCTGCTTCGAGTGGACCAATCGCTCGTATCTCGTTGCCGCTCAGCACTATTTGCGCGCGAACGGGGCCGCGTACGGTCAGCTCGGCAACCTCTGCGCTCAAAGCGACCGACATGACTGCAGGCGAGACGGACGTGCCGACAGGCGCCAACTCGGCACCGGCGTGCCAATCCTCACCGCGGCGTCGCGTGTCGTCCTGCTGCGTGACGTTCGGTGACAAGCGCAACTTTCCGGAGGAATCGAGCTCGACGAATTCGTCGCGGACCACCGAGGTTGCGCCTGCGGGAACGTGTGCGCCGGTAGCGATTCGAACAGCGTGGCCCTGGGCAACCTCCGCAAGTCCACTGGTTCCGGCATAGGCGATGTCCCCTCGGACAGTCCACGGGCCGTCGCCGGACACCGCATAACCATCCATTGCCGATATATCGACGTAGGGGAGGGGCCGGGTAGCGATCATCGGCTCGGCCAGTACCGTTCCATGCGCCTCCAACGGTGGTACTCCTCGGGGTGCGACAGGTGCGAGCCTTTCCCGAATTCGTTTGCGGGCCTGATGGATGGTAAGAGCCGGCGGTATGCAATCGGCGGCGGCGCGTCGTGCTCGAGCCCGGTGTAGATCCTCGACGGTATCGCAATCACCGGATACTTCGGAAAGGTCGAGAACTGCATAGTCGTCGGGAACGATCGATCGCATGGATCGGTTCGCAAGTGCGTCTACTCGGGCCAGTGTCGCCACCAGCTTCGAGCGATCCCACACACCGAAAAGATATTGTGTTCGGCCTGTTTCGTCACGGACGAACGTCGCACCCGCCGAGCTGGACAGTGACGCAGCGAGAAGGGAGTCGACGCTGTTCGCGTCGACGAGCGGTAGGTCCGCGGCGAGGATGACCACCACGTCCGCCACTGATTCCCGTAGTGCTCTCAGACCGGCTGCGACCGCAGCGACCGGCCCCGATCCGGCCGGAGACTCCTGCGTCTGGAGGACACGAGAATTCAGTTCGTGCCGGGTAGGTCCCACCGTCACGATCAGGCCGGCCCGCCGCACGGCCTCCACTGCGATCCCGATCATGCTTCGGCGTCCGACGGTCAATGCAGGTTTGTCGACCCCGCCCATCCGCGAGCCGCGTCCGCCGGCCAGGACGATCGCGTCGAACGTCGGATTCTCGCTGCTCACGCCGGTAGTGGGACGTTCTGCAACCGAACCTGGCCGCGTGCAATTGCTTTACCGCTGTCGGATGCAGTGATGGTGACGAGCCACAGTTGCTGAATTCTGCCTTGCTGCAACGGTTCCGCCAGTACATCGACGCGGCCGCCCTTGCTGGCGCGAAGGAAGTCGGTTGCGTTGTGGACACCGACGGCGAACTCGCCTCGTTCTTTCACCGCTTCGCTGGCCCCGATGCTCGCAGCCGACTCCACCGCGGTCGTGTAGACCCCGCCGTGCACCACTCCCCATGGGGTGAAGTGCTCCGCGGTGAGCTCGATATGACCCGCGACGCGCGTACCCGAGACCTCCTCTACGACCAATCCGGCGATCACGAGGAAGGGACTCGCAGTGGCAAGTGCGTACTTCGCGGTCGGACGCGGATCGAATTGTCCCAAGTTCATTCTTTCAGGTTAGTGCGTGAGGTCGATTCGGGTAGACGATGACTACGGGGTGGGCCGTCGAGGCCGCACCGACCACCACTTCGCACAATGACGGGAAGCCAGGCCAACGAGGCAACAGGGAGCAACAGGAGCAGTCCTATTATCAACATGGCTCATTATTGGACTGTGATAGCCGAGATTTACTAGGGCCTGTGTGTGAAACTGGACTGATGTCATTCCGCGTCGGCTCGTCGGTTGATTCCACTGATTCCACTAATTCCACTGATTCCACCGGTTCCCAGTCCGAGGTGGATGCGCGCACGCTTGCGGGGCTGATGGGGTCGGTCAAGATCGAAGGGTTGCCGCTCTACCGTTCGTTGGCGAATCAGTTGCGAGGAATCATTGCCGACGGCACCGTCCCGGCGGGCAAGAGGTTGCCGCCCGAGCGGGTGATGTCGGCCCAACTCGGCGTCAGCCGTGTGACGGTCACCTCTGCGTACCGGGAATTACGCGAGCAAGGTTGGGCGGCAGCGATACACGGGGCAGGCACCTTCGTCGCGGTCCCCAGCAACGAGAGTTCCTGGGTATCGATGATGGGCTCGGAGGGTTCGAGCGTTCTCGATTTCGTCAATGCGGCGCCGGAGGCCTCGCCGTTCCTTGCGGCTGCTCTTGTGGACGCGGTGTCGGCACTGGCGAAGACCATGTCAGGGCACGGCTACGCACCACCGGGGACCTCGGATCTACGCAGAGCCATCGCGGACAGATACTCCCATCGTGGTCTACCCACCACTCCGGACCAGGTGCTGGTCGTCTCGGGTGCGGGTGACGCAATGCATCTCGTGCTGGATACGTTCGTCAGACCCGGCAACCGCGTCTTGATAGAGCACCCGACATACCCGGGGGCACCGGAACTATTGGAGAGCTTCGGCGCCCTTCCTGTCCCGGTGGCGGTCGACGCGGGTAACCCCGACGCGTTGGTCGAGGACGTGGATCGTGCCGCGCGCCAGAACGCCCCGACGCTTGCCTACTTCATGCCGGACTTCTCGAACCCGTCGGGCAACCGGATGACAGCCGATGGCAGGCGCAGGCTGGCGGCGACGTTGGCTCGGCACGGCGTGTTGACCATCGCGGACGAAGTCGCCGCCGATCTGACACTGGATCATTCGGACCCCCTCGAGCCCTTCGGAGTTCCCGTTCCAGGTACGGCAACCATCTCGATAGGATCGTTGAGCAAGACGGTGTGGGGTGGGCTCCGGGTCGGGTGGGTCAGATCGGATCAGCAACTGATCTCCCGTATGGCTCGGGTGTACAACCGTCGCCAATTGTCGGTCTCCATGGTCGAGCAAGCCGCCGCTGTCCGATTGTTCGCGATGTTCGACGATATTGTCGCCGAGCGGGTTGCAGGGTTACGTGAGCGCAGAGATCTGCTCGTCTCACGGGTGGTGACCCAGTTGCCCGACTGGACATTTCGCGTTCCCGACGGGGGGTTGTCGCTGTGGTGCGGACTGCCGCAGGGGTTGTCCTCGCAGGATCTGGTTCGTCGTGCAGCCACCCGCGATCTGCTTCTCGTCTCGGGAACCAGATTTGGAACCGGCTATGCCTTCGACGATAGGCTGCGCATTCCCTTCACCCGATCCGCTTCGGAAATCGTTGCGGCGGTGGATGTACTGGCTAAAGTTGCAACCGGAGATCTCGGCCTGCGGGGCGACGCGCCCGCCGTCGAGCACATCGTCTGAAGTTGTTCACCCCAGATCGAAGCGGGCAGTTCGTAGATCGACACGGCCGTCGCGAATCTCGACGCCCTCACCCTGTAGCTCGGCGAGTTGCCGTGTCGCCAGATGCGCGGCCGGTCTTCCGTTGGCGGGCACGACCCGGTGCCAAGGTAGGTCGGCCGAATCGGTGCGCATGATCCACCCGACTGTTCGAGGACTCGACAATCCTGCGGCCGCTGCGATATCGCCGTAGGTCACAACCCTTCCCGGCGGAACCGAGGCAACGATCTCGCGTACCCGTTCGACGTGTTTCTCCGTGATCGCAGCCATCTACAGCAATTCGAGGACCAACTTGGCAACCTCTTTGGGTTTCGCCTGGGCAACCATGTGATTGCAATCCAACTGGACAAGAGTGAGATTCTCGCCCAATTGTGTGCGGAATGCGGCCTTCAGTTCCTTGCTGACGTACGGCGGCTGCACCCTCTTTGCCTGAACGACGACGGTCGGTGTACCCGTCGGCGGTACCAGCAGCGGCCTGGCCAGTTCACCCCAGGACGCGACTATTGCAGCGGTGGAAGTCCGCCACTTGACGCGGCCATTGTCCATCGTCTCGAGGTGCTGTTCGACCTCGAGATCGAGTAGCGCCTGCGGTACGTCGGCCCAAGCACCGTTGATCTTCTCGGCCTTTGCTTCCGCGGCGTCCGTGTAGTCGGAATGCACCGCAGTCAGCTCGGCCACTTCGAGCAGGTCGACGGGGTCGAGTTCGATCGCCGGATCGAGCAGAACGAGCCCGCGGACGAGCTCGGGATGCTTCACGGCAAGGTGGACCGCCAACGCACACCCGTACGAATGGCCGACGACGAGAACAGGGCCGTGGGCGTGGTTGTCGAGAAGCGTTTTCAGCCCATCGACCTGCGCACCGATATCCCACGGCGGCGTCCAAGGCGAACGGCCGTGGCCGATCAGGTCCGGAGCGAGCACCCGGGCCTGCGGAAGATAATTGTCGGCAAGGTCACCCCAGCGAGCACCGTGGCCGGTCATCCCATGGATTGCGAGGATCTCGGGTCCGGTGTCCGGGCCGTACTGGTGAAAGTTCAATTCTGGCACTGCTGACACTATGCCGCATCGCGGCCCGACCCACATCACGTGGACGAGAATTCGAGCATCGAACACGCGCGCGGGTGAGGGTCTGTCGGTGGCGCATGATCGAATCTTCTCCATGACTACGGCGAATCCGAGCGGAGTACCGGCCATCGGCGGCGGTACCACCACACTCGTTCGGGCGCCCAAGACGAAGTCCCCTCGCCGCATCTGGACTGGGCCCGCTGCCCGCCTTCTTTCCAGCGATGAGAATGCGGCTCGAGCCGCATCGAACGGATCGCCCGGATGGAACCCGTGGCAAGTACTCGGTGGCCCGGGTACGGGAAAGACCGCACTGGTCGCCGACTACGCAGTGTCGCGGATTGTGTGTGGCGACCCAGAATCGGTGCTTGTACTGACGCAATCGAAGCGCGCTGCCACGGCGGTCCGGGAGCAAATAACGGCTGGACTGTTCGCCGGGGAGCAGGCGCCACGTGCAACTCGCGAGCCACTGGTTCGGACCGTTCACTCGTACGCATTCGCCGTCCTCCGCCTGCAGGCAGCCATCTACGGCAATCCACCACCACGATTGCTCACCGGTGCCGAGCAAGACGCAGTGGTGCGAGAGATGCTGCGGGGAGACATCGAAGACGGGGCCGCCGATTGGCCCGAACGAGTGCGTCCTGCTCTCGGTATGTCGGGATTCGTCACCGCAGTTCGTGATTTGATGCTCCGCTCGGCCGAGCGTGGCCTCGGCCCGGAAGATCTCGTCAAGCTCGGACGTCGGCACACGCGCCCCGAGTGGGTCGCGGTCGGAAAGTTCGCGGCCAGGTACGAGCAGTCGATGTTGCTGCGTGGCGCTGTCGGAGTAGAAGCAGCGGGAGCGACGGCTCCTGGCCTCGATGCTGCCGAGCTCATCGGCAGCGCGCTCATGGCGTTCGCCACCGACCCCGAGTTGTTGGCGTCCGAGCGCGCTCGGATCAGACATCTAGTGGTGGACGATGCCCAACATCTCGACCCCCAGGCGGCGCAGCTGATTCGGCTCATCGGCATCAACACCGAGAGCACGGTAATAGCCGGAGATCCGGACCAGTCCGTGTTCACTTTCCGCGGTGCCGATCCTTCGTTCGTCGCCGATCTTGCAGAGCCTGGTTCGGAGCGGCGGATCGTCCTCGATCGAAACTTCCGCAGTAGCAGAGAGATTGCCGAGATCACCGGACCGATCGCGGGCAGGCTCTCCGGAACTGGAAGACACCGAGGTGCCGAAGCGGTGGGAGAGCCTAGATACGGTCCAACTCGCACCCTGGTGCAGACCCTGCCGTCAGTGGCAAAGGAAGCGGCCCTCATCGCCGACACGATGCGACGAGCACATCTCGACGACGGAATGCCCTGGTCGGACATGGCCGTCGTAGTGCGATCCGTGTCCAGGACGATCGCGCCCTTGCGCCGGGCGTTGCAGTCCGCGGGTGTACCGATCCTCACGCCTGCCTCCGAGATTCCCGTGCATCGGCAACACGGGGCGGTCGGTCTACTGCTCGTGCTGCGGGCGATTGTCGATGAATCCTTCGACGGCGAAGACGCTTTGGCGTTGTTGTCCGGCCCGATCGGCGGTGCGGATCCGGTGAGCCTGCGCCGGTTGCGCCGCGGGATACGCCGTATCGAGCTCTCCTCGGGAGGCGAACGAGATTCTGCCGAACTGTTGCGCACCGTGATCGTCGGTACTGCGATCCCCACTGACTCCGAGGACCGCGATCCGTCAGCCGTCCCCAGTGCCCGCTTTGTCTCAGCGTTGTCCGATGTCGAATCCGCGCCGCTGCGCAAGGTACTCGGTGTCGTCCGTAAAGCGTCCGCTCGGCGAGGCCGTGGAGTCGAGGACGTGTTGTGGGCAGCGTGGCAGGCATCGGGCTTGGAGCGGCGCTGGGCCGCCAGTTCGACGCGAGGTGGATCCACTGGTGCGCAGGCCGATCGAGATCTCGACGCCGTCGTCGCGTTGTTCGAATCAGCCGCTTCGTATGTCGACCGGTTACCCCAGGCGGGACTCGCAGGTTTCGTCGACTACATCTCCGGACAGCAGATTTCGACGTCCAACTCCATCCGTTCGACCGTGCAACCCGATGCGGTCACGGTGCTGAGTGCGCATTCAGCAGCTGGTCGGGAGTGGGAACTGGTCGCTGTCGCGGGCGTTCAGGAAGGCTTGTGGCCGGGGCTTCGTTCGCGGGGAAGTCTTCTCGGTACCGAGGCCCTGGTCGATCTCGCCGCCGGAATCGCCGATGCCGGCGAGCTCATCGATGACAAGCTATCGAAGACCGCACCCCTGCTGGCCGCGGAACGCAAGCTGTTTCTCGTCGCCTGCTCCCGTGCGCGGTCGGTGCTACTGGTCACCGCCGTGGATTCGAGTACTGGAGACACCGATTTGGTGAGGTCCCGTTTCATCGACGAGTTACAGGGAAAGGGCGAGCCGGACCAGGATGAGCCCCACGTCCGGCCGGCATACGTGTCCGGTCGCATCCTGGCACTGCCGATGCTCGTCGCAGAATTACGCAGTGCGGTATGCGATCCGATTGTCGCAGAACATGATCCAGCCAAAAACGAGCGCGCTGCGCAGCAACTTGCTCGGCTGGCACGGGCGGGTGTCAAAGGGGCCGACCCGAAAGAGTGGTTCGGTATCGGTGGAGTCAGTACCGACTCTCCGCTGTGGACCATCGAAGACGGGCCGGTACCGCTCTCACCCTCCACGGTCGAGCAGCTCACCACGTGTCCTCTGCGCTGGATGCTCGATCGACACGGCGGAAACGACGGCGCCAATTCGCACGCCGTCACTGGCACCCTCGTGCATACCCTCGTGCAGGCTGTGGCAGGCAAGATGCCACCGGAACAGGTTCGGCGGGCACTCGAAACTGCGTGGGATGGCGTGGACTTGGGCTCGCAGTGGTATTCGCGCCATGAGTTGGAAAGAACCGAAGCCATGTTGAATACCTTCGAGGCATGGCTTCGCGGTACTCGCGGTGAACTCACCGAAATAGGCGTCGAAGTCGAGGTCGAGGGAATTCTGGAGTCACGGTCGGAGGGAGAGCCGTCGGTTGCTCTTCGCGGACGGATCGACAGACTCGAGCGTGATGTCGACGGACGGCCCGTGATCATCGACGTCAAGACTGCCAGGACCGTGATGTCGAAGGAAGACGCCCGCAGACATAGTCAGCTGGCGACGTATCAGGTCGCCGCAGCGGCGGGTGCCATCGAAGGTGAGCCGGCGGGAGAACCAGGAGGAGCGCGTCTGGTGTTCGTGGCCAAATCCCACAACAAGGACGGGGCGACGCAGCGAATCCAGCAGGCGCCGACACCGGAGGTCCTCGAGCAGTGGCGTGATGCCGTGCACGAGGCCGCGTCCGCAACACAGGGGCCGGCGTTCGTCGCCTTCGTCAACGACGGGTGTCGACACTGCCCCGTGAAATCGAGTTGCCCAGCGCACGAGACCGGCAGACAGGTGACCGACCGATGATGGCTCGTTCCAAGAATCGGGCTCCGATCGATGTCGGTTCAGCTCGAATCGATCCGATCGAACTGGCGACCGCTCTCGGTCAGAAGCATCCACCGACCCCCGAACAAGCCGCTGTCATTGCATCTGCGTTCGGACCGACGCTCGTGGTCGCCGGAGCCGGCGCCGGTAAGACCGAAACGATGGCGGCCCGAGTGGTGTGGATGGTTGCCAACGGCTTCGTGGACCCGGACAGCGTTCTCGGGCTCACCTTCACCAGAAAGGCTGCGCAGCAACTGACGTCGAGGATCCGGGCTCGCTTGGCGCGTCTCGCGGGATCGGATGTCGTGCGGGCACTCGACCCCAGTCTGCAGCTGCGTGACCGCATCGTGAGCGGAGAACCAGAGGTCAGCACCTACCACTCGTACGCCGGACGATTGTTGACCGAGCACGGACTCCTGTTGCCGATCGAGCCTTCTGCCACGTTGCTCTCGGAAACCGAACTGTGGCAACTCGCCCACCGTGTCGTCAGCACCTGGGACGGAGACCTCGATACCGACCGCAACCCGACCTCGATCACCGAGACCGTGCTGGCGCTGTCGGGGCAACTCGCCGAGCATCTTGTCGATCCCGATGATCTGCGACAGGCACACACAGATCTGGACAAGCTGGTGCACACTCTCGCGCCAGGTGCTGGGCAGCGCGGCGGACCCACGAAAGAACTTCTCGACATTCTCGATGCGCAACATAAGCGAGTTGCGCTGTTGCCCCTCGTGAGCCGCCTCGCCGAGACACTTCGACGTGAGGGGGCACTCGACTTCGGGAGTCAGATGTCCATGGCTGCACGAGTCGCTGCCGAGCATCCTGAGGTAGGCCGTTCCGAGCGAGAACGATTCCGGCTGGTGCTGCTCGACGAATACCAAGACACCGGGCACGCTCAACGAGTGTTGCTGTCTTCACTGTTCGGAGGAGGTTCCGATTCCACCCTTGCCTTGACAGCAGTGGGAGATCCGATGCAGTCGATCTACGGTTGGCGTGGAGCTTCGGCGGCCAACCTTCCGCGTTTCGCGACGGATTTTCCGTTGGCGGGAGGTGCACCTGCCCCGCGGCTCGAGCTGTCGACCAGTTGGCGCAACCCACCGGAGGCACTCGAGCTGGCCAACCTCGTCACGGCGCCGCTCCGGCAAACAGGAGTCAGTGTGCCGACACTTCGCGCACGTCCAGGGGCCACCCCTGGTGATGTTCGATTGACGGTCACCGACACCGTGCTCAGTGAACGTGAGTGGGTGGGCGACCGGATAGCAGGGGAGTATCGGTCCGCAGCCGAGAACGGACGTACACCCCCCACCGCTGCAGTGCTGGTGCGGCGCAACGTAGACGCCGAACCGATTGCCGAGGTTCTGCGTGAACGAGGCCTTCCGGTAGAGGTCGTGGGGCTCGGCGGCCTGCTCCACATCCCCGAAGTCGCCGATGTGATCGCGATGCTCAGAGTAGTGGCCGATCCGTTGGCAGGTAGCGCAGCAATGCGGATTCTCACCGGGTCCCGCTGGCAAATCGGTGCCGCAGACCTTCGTGCGCTTTCTCGCCGGGCCAGAGAACTGGGCATAAGGTCCGGCTATGGAGCAGTGGGACGCGTCGAGGATGCCGCCGAACTGGACGCTGCGCTCGGGAGCTCGTTGCCCGGCGAGCACTCCGAAGATGCGGGTCTGGCGGACGCAATCGCCGATCCAGGCCCAGCAGAGCACTATTCGGAGGTGGGCCGGCGCCGTATCACTTCACTCGCAGCAGAACTGCACACGTTGCGTGAGCGCATCGGTCAGCCGTTGACCGAGCTCGTCGCAGACATCGAACGACTAATGGGAATCGGGACCGAGGCTCAGGCACGTACACCGTTCACAACTGGTGGAGACGTCGGCCGGGAACATCTCGACGAGTTCGCCGGTGTCGTTTCCGAGTACGCAGACAATCCCAAGGCAACGATCACAGGGTTCCTTTCGTTCCTCGCGGCCGCGGAAACAGTCGAGAACGGTTTGGCCCCCGGTGAGGTCGAGGTGTCACCGCATCGAGTGCAGGTGCTCACGGTGCACTCGGCGAAGGGTCTTGAATGGGAAGTCGTTGCTGTCCCTCATGTCTCGAAGGGCGTGTTCCCGTCGTCGACTGCATCGTCGACCTGGCTCGGCGCGATGGCCGAGCTACCGCCTGTGCTCCGGGGAGACAGAGCGCTCGATGCGGAGGGTTCCGAAGGCGTGCCCGTGTTGGATCTGAGCGAGCTGTACACCAGGAAGGATCTCCAAGAAGCTGTCGGTCGGCACAAGGACGCGCTGGCCCGTCGCCGTCTCGCCGAGGATCGCCGATTGTTCTACGTTGCGCTTACCCGAACGGAGCGTGCGCTGTTCGTTTCCGGCCACCAGTGGGACGAGAGCAGTTCCAAGCCTCGCGGTCCGTCCCCGTTCTTGGACGAGCTGAAGAAGTTCGTCGACGAGTCCGCCGCCACAGGATCTGAGCCGGTTGCGGTGATCGACGGATGGGCCCCAGCACCGGAAAGCGGTACCGCCAATCCGCTGAGCGCAGAACCGTATTCAGCGATCTGGCCACGCGACCCACTCGGTGCGCGTCGGCCTGCCGTGGAGAACGGTGCGCGCTCGGTGATCGCGGCGCTCTCGGCACGTACGCCACCCCGGGAGGCGGACCTCGAGAGCGCCGCAGATCCTGAGAATTGGGCAGCCGATGTAAATGCACTTCTGGCTGAGCGTGAGGAACGCTTTCATCCGACGGTGACCGTTGCGTTGCCCGAGAATCTCTCGGTCAGCCAATTGGTCGACCTCGCCGCGGATCCCGATGCTTTGGCCGAACGGCTCCGGCGACCGTTACCGTTCCCACCGAACCCGCTCGCGCGGCGCGGGACAGCATTTCATGCGTGGATCGAACGGCGGTTCGGGGCAACGCGTTTACTCGATCTGGACGAACTTCCCGGCTCTGCGGACAACGGCGCGGCGGCCGACATCGATCTGGAGACTCTGCAGCACGCGTTTCTCGAGTCCACTTGGGCGCTCCGAAGCCCGATCGAAGTCGAGGTTCCCTTCGAAACGTCGGTCGCGGGAACAGTGTTGCGCGGTCGGATCGACGCGGTGTTCGCTGATTCAGACGGAGGCTGGACTGTTATCGATTGGAAGACCGGTAAGGAACCGACAGCCACCGAGGAGAAGTCGGTGGTCATGCAGTTGGCGGCCTATCGAATCGCCTGGGCCGAATTGATGTCCGCCGCGCGCCCCGAATCGGACCCTGTCCCGCTCGACAAGGTTCGGGCGGCATTCCACTACGTGCGCAGCGGCCGTACTGTCGCGCCGAGCGACCTGCCGGACGCGCGAGCGCTCGCCACGCTCATAGACGGAACCGCGCACGTGGATTTGGGCAGTGAGGCATAGGTTTCCGAGTCGACCTAGGATGCGTTACGGCGTGCCTCCAGGGCTGTTACGACGTGCCTCGAGGGCTTGGGTCACCAACGGTATTTGAAGGGGAAGCCGGGCTATCAAAGCAGCCTTGACGACGGGAGAAGTCTTCGAATTACGGACATACCGTCGTGCAAGGTCGATATTCGCGGGGAATACGGCTACGAAGAGCGCGGCGGCCAGTGCACCCCCGAGACGTCTGGTCCGTGGCACCGCAAGCGTCGCAGCGACGGCGAGTTCGGCTACGCCGGATACCTGGGTGTAGGTCCGTGCTTTGCCCGGCAATGCGGCAGGCACCTGAATGTCGAAGTACTGGGGTGTGGCGAAGTGGAGAACGCCCGCGCCGCCCAATATCACTGCGAGGCGGACTGCTGCAGCCTGGCTTTTGTGCTCGCTCATGGGTATACCGTGCCACATGGGTATCGGTGAAACTCTCGGCAGCGGTACTACGGAGCGCTCGAACAGGGTTACGCTGCCAGCCGTGGATGATATCGACATAGGTGGCCGACGTGGCAGGTAGGTTACGAGCGCGTTTGACCGCCGGGGACACGTTAACCGACAGACCCGACTTTGCACTCGTGGGTGTGCTCCGGGTGCCCGAGCTACAGAGCAGCCCATGGCGGGCGATCTATCGACGAATTCTCGTCGCGCTCGGTGCGTTGCTCTTGGCAGCGTTGATCGTGTATTTCGATCGCGACGGATATCAAGACGCGCAGGGCGACGAACTTTCGTTCCTGGACTCTCTCTATTACGCAACCGTCTCGCTCTCCACGACCGGCTACGGCGATATCACCCCGATCACGCCTTCGGCTCGATTGGTGAACATTCTCGTCATCACCCCGCTCCGAATCTTCTTCCTCATCTTGTTGGTCGGCACGACACTCGCAGTACTCACCGAGCGCTCCCGACAGGCATTCAAAATTCAGCGTTGGAGGCACAAAGTGCGCAATCACACCGTGGTCATCGGCTTCGGAACCAAGGGCCGCACGGCTGTGGACGCCATGCTGGGTGACGGTGTTCCTGCGTCGGAGATCGTGGTCGTCGATACCGATCCAGCTGTGCTGGAATCTGCGTCGAGCATGGGGCTGGTGACCGTGCACGGTTCGGCTACCAAGTCCGATGTTCTGCGCTTGACCGGTGCACAGCACGCAGCCGCGATCATCGTCGCCACCAACCGGGACGATACCGCGGTCCTGGTCACACTGACCGCGCGAGAGATTGCCCCCAAAGCGAAGATAGTCGCGGCGATCAGGGAAGCCGAGAACACCCACCTGCTGCGGCAATCCGGTGCAGACTCGGTGGTCGTGTCCTCCGAGACTGCGGGCCGGCTGCTGGGAATCGCTACGACGACGCCGAACGTCGTGGAAATGATCGAGGATCTTCTGACTCCCGAGGCGGGCTTTGCCATCGCCGAACGCGAAGTCGAACGCGACGAAGTCGGGGGTTCTCCTCGCCACCTGACCGACATAGTTCTGGGGGTTGTCCGTAGCGGCAAGCTCTTCCGTGTCGGATCGCCCGAGGTCGATGCAGTCGAGGCGACCGACCGGCTGCTCTACATTCGTCGTGTCGGAGACTGACGACGGGATGTGGAGGAGACGAGCCTGCGCTGGCCCGGTGTAGTCGCTCCGGTCCTACGGCCGGGTCCGATGCCCTCCACGATAGTGTCGTGGTTGTGCCACGATTCGAACTTGCTCAACCTCCGCTTCTGTCACGGTCGCCGCTCGATCGGGCGGAGGAGTCGAGAAAAGATACCGAAGCTCTACGGGCGGGCTGGCCGACGGCGAAAGTCGTTCAGATCGATCACCGAGGTCGGCTCCGAATCGACGCAGCAGGCCTCGTCTACACACCTGCCTCCGAGGTTGCGGCCGAGCCTGCGTTGGATGCGGTATTTCTCGGAGTTCGAGACGGCCACCATCTTTGGGCTCAGCGCGTAGGCGCTTTGAGCGGAGAGTTGGGGGATCTACGAGCAATTGGAGAACGTCTCGACGAGATCGAGTTGTCGATTCTCACCACGGCGCTCGCCATCCTCAATTGGCACGCCCGAGCCAGCTTCAGCGCCATCGACGGGGCGGCGACCACACCGTCGGCCGCAGGATGGTCGAGGACGAGCACGTCCGATGGCCACGAGGAGTTTCCTCGCACGGACCCCGCGGTCATCTGTCTGGTTCACGACGGCGCAGACCGGGTCCTCCTAGCTCGCGCACCGACATGGCCCGAGCGAAGGTTTTCCATTCTGGCGGGATTCGTCGAGGCGGGCGAGTCTCTGGAAACATGTGTCGTCCGCGAGATCGCCGAAGAAGTCGGCATCACCGTGTCCGAAATCACCTACCTGGGAAGTCAGCCGTGGCCGTTTCCCCGGTCGGTGATGATCGGCTTCTCGGCAGTCGGCAACCCGGAAGTACCCCTGCAATTTCTGGACGGCGAAATTGTAGAGGCCCACTGGTTCGATCGCGAGGAAGTGCGAGCGGCTCTGAAATTGGGGGATTGGGCAGCAGAGTCCGATTCACGGTTGCTGCTTCCCGGATCGATCTCCATCGCACGCGGAATGCTCGAGGCCTGGGCCGCTGTCGATTAGCGGTCCCGGCCGGGAGGCCTTACATCGACAAAGCGCTCTTCACTGCCGCGAGTGAGGGATTGGTTGCAGTCGTGCCGTCGGCGAACAGGACGGTGGGGACGATGTGGTTGCCTCCGTTGACACTGCCCACGAACTCGGCCGACGTCGGATCCTGCTCGATGTCTATCTCCTTGTACTCGATACCGGCTTCGTCCAGTTGAGTCTTGAGCCTGCGGCAGTAGCCACACCACGTCGTGGAGTAGACGGTGAGTGCGGCCTGATTTTCGGAAGTAGTCACGAGAAGATTCAACACTGTCCGGTGTGCGATTGTTCCATGGCAGTAGGCGGGTAACCGGCATCCGGAACCGCGCTCCATGAACCGTCGGTGCCTCCTGACATGATGGTCGGCATGCCAGTGGACTCGATGATCGCCGGGTTGGATCCCGAACAGTCTGCTGCCGTGTCGGCGCCACGTGGCCCCGTGTGTGTCCTGGCGGGTGCAGGAACAGGTAAGACTCGGACCATAACCAGGCGGATTGCGCACCTGGTCTCTGCCGGGCACGTCTCGGCGGGCCAGGTGCTTGCGGTGACCTTCACAGCACGCGCGGCAGGCGAGATGCGTGGCCGACTCCGCGAGTTGGGGGTCGGTGGCGAAGGTCCACCGGTGCAAGCGCGGACCTTTCACGCTGCCGCGCTCAGACAGCTCAAATACTTCTGGCCGCAAGTTGTCGGCGACACCGGTTGGCAACTGCTCGATCGTAAGTTCGCACTTGTGAGCCAGTCCGCCCATCGTGCGGGTGTATCGACGTCCACCGATTCGATCAGGGACCTGGCGGGTGAAATCGAGTGGGCCAAAGGTTCGCTCGTTGCACCCGAGGACTATCCCGCGGTAGCGGCACGTCTGCATCGAGAAGTTCCCATGGATGCGTCGAAGGTCGCCTCGGTCTACGCCGGCTACGAGGACCTGAAAACTCACGGCGGCGACGGCATGTTGCTCGATTTCGACGATCTGCTGTTGCACACCGCGGCTGCTCTCGAGGAGCACTCCGCGGTCGCCGACGAATTTCGCGAGAGATACCGGTGCTTCGTGGTGGACGAGTATCAGGACGTGACGCCGCTTCAGCAGCGAGTTCTCGACGCTTGGCTCGGAGAACGTGACGATCTCACCGTCGTCGGAGATGCAAATCAGACAATCTATTCGTTCACCGGTGCAACCCCGCGCTACCTCCTCGACTTCTCCCGACGTTTTCCCGACGCCACAGTCGTCCGACTCGAGCGCGACTACCGGTCGACACCTGAGGTCGTGTCGTTGGCCAACCGAGTCATCGGCGCAGCGAGAGGCCGCATCGCCGGCACTCGGTTGCAGTTGATCGGGCAGCGCCCGTCAGGGCCGGAACCAGAGTTCTTCGAATACGACGACGAGCCGGCCGAGGCCGATGGAGTCGCCCGCGCTGTGAAGAGATTGATTTCGTCGGGCGTGGCACCTTCGGAGATCGCGGTGTTATATCGGATCAACGCTCAATCGGAGGTTCACGAACAGGCGTTGACGGAAATGAAGATCCCGTACCAGGTTCGGGGCGGCGAAGGATTTTTCAACAGACCTGAAGTTCGCCAGGGTATCTCCGCTTTGAGGACAGCATCGGGTCGAGACGATCTGCCGATGGAGTCCAAGTCTGGTAAGGGTGTGCCCTCACTCGTGCGCGCTGTTCTCGCCCCGCTCGGTCTGACCACAACGGAACCAGCAGGTGCTCAGGCGCGTGAGAAATGGGCTTCGCTCGGCGGTCTTGTTCAGGTGACCGAGGAGTTGCTGGCGCAGGATCCCGAACTGGACCTCGATCGTCTCTTGGGTGAACTCGCAGCGCGTGCCGAGGCGCGGCATCCACCGGTTGTACAGGGCGTCACCCTTGCCTCCCTGCACGCAGCGAAGGGGCTCGAGTGGGACGCAGTGTTCCTCGTCGGACTTGCGGACGGAACGCTTCCCATCTCGCACGCGCTGGGCAATGATCCGAGTTCGAACAACGATGCTGCCATCGAAGAGGAGCGGCGACTCCTCTACGTCGGTGTCACGCGCGCGAGGGAGCATCTTCACTTGTCGTGGGCGTTGGCCCGCAACGAGGGCGGACGGAAGTCGCGTCGTCGATCTCGCTTTCTCAACGGGTTGATTCCGGAGGACTCACCCGCGTCTCGGATTGCAGTACCCGCTACCAAGAAATCCGGCCCCAAGTGTCGTCTGTGTGGAAAACCGTTGATCGGTTCCGCCGCAACGATGTTGGGTAGATGTGAAATCCATCCGTCGGATGTCGATGTCGAACTTCTCGACGCGTTGAAGTCGTGGCGACTGGACAAGTCCCGCGAGTTGAAGGTGCCCGCATACGTTGTGTTCAGTGACACGACTTTGACGGCGATCGCAGAACAGCTTCCACAGGACGATCGCGGTCTCGTCGCGATCCCCGGCATCGGCGCCAAGAAGCTCGAGCGGTTCGGTGAGGATGTGCTGACGGTGGTTCGTGATTCCTCGGCCAAGTAGGTCGGGTCGCGACCGCAGAACTGCAGGTAGAAAATAGCTTGTGCCATTCGAAGCGTGGGGTTTAGTCTGTTTCCACCGCCCGTGGTAGGCCGCGAGCGGGAAGAATATTGACTTGGTGAATGAATTATCCATTGGTCGAAGAGGAGGTGGGAGAACGATGACGAATCACATTGTCGTTGCTGATGACACGCACGCTGTTCAGTCCGTGCCTATGGCTTGTGTTTCTGCCTACCTCGCTGCTGCCGATGCATCCGCCGGTGCCGGTGCCACCCCGGCGGGAATCGACACGATTGCCGCGAACTGGCCAGCCCAGGCCTGGGGCGCAGCAGTACGCCCCGCAGGCGCGGCAGCATTTCATCGCCGAGCACAGAGTGTGTCCGTGAGCGAAGGTCGATATCGAGGAAAGCCTCGATAGGAACGCTTCGAGAATCGCCTTCCAAAGGCCACGGACCCGCTCATGCGGACCGTGGCCATTTTTGTTCGAGAAGACCCCCTCCTGACTCGAACGTTCGGCCCAGGGTTCGCACAGAAGTCGCAGAACCGCACATACGCCGTACGAAAAGTAGAGGAGAATGACGTGTCTACCGTCATAACCCGGACGACATGCCGATACGAGGTCGAGAGTTCGACCGATTCACATCCGAGCGCAGCACGTATCGCTGCGTCACCGCAGCAACCAGCGATATCGACCAATAACGGCATTGTCTTCGGAGTCGAAGTACCCTGCCGGGCAGACGATCCCGACTTGTGGTTCGCGGAAAGTCCGCATGAACTGGAGCGAGCCAAAGAGCTGTGCGTCGAGTGCCCAATCCGCCGCATGTGTTTGAGTGCCGCACTCGATCGCGCCGAGCCGTGGGGCGTGTGGGGCGGCGAAATACTTGATCAGGGTGTCGTCATTGCCCGCAAACGTCCGCGTGGCCGGCCGCGGAAAGACAGGAGCAATCAGCTGGAGGTTGCGTGAGATCGGTATGTGATGCCCGGCTTTTGCGTCGGTCCGATCAGCCTTCGCTCGACCGAGCGTCGTCGTCGTCGGTGAAGCCGGGCATCCATTCGGTCAAGATCGACATGTAGGGCGCGTACGCGTCCAATTGTGCACAGATACCCACCAGGCCACCGAGAACGCGGAAGATCATGATGTATTCGGCAGGCATATTCAGTGCGCGAACAGTTTTGAGCTGGGCACTGTCGAATTCAGCTGCAGAACCTGCTGCCTTCTGAAGCCAAGCGCGCGTGAAGTGGAATGTATCGGTGCGAATCGGATCCGTGAACGGCCGTAAATAGTCCGATATTTCCGTCGCGGTCACAGTGCGCCCGGGAATGACGAATCCATTGTCGGTACACAGTTCGACCAACTCGTCGAATCGTTCTTCGCGCGCCAACCGCACCATCCTGCCCAGCACCGGCGGCAACCCGTTGGGCATCGGGGCGGTCGCACCGAAGTCGATGACGCCGAGTCGACCGTCGGGCAGCAGCATGAAGTTTCCGGGATGTGGATCGGCGTGCAGCAGACCTGCCCTTGCCGGAGCCGCAAAAGCGAACAATGCCAGCAGTGCTCCTGCATCGTTCCGCTGTTCCGCTGTTCCGCTTGCGATGATGGTGGCCAGTGGTGTGCCGCTCATCCACTCGCTGACCAGGACTTTCGGTGCGCTGGCCACGACGCGGGGTACCGCGAATTGTGGGTCGCCGTCGAACTCTTGCGCGAAAGCCCGCTGGTTCGACGCCTCGATACGGTAGTCGAGTTCGTCCTCGGTCCGAGCTATCAATTCTTCGAGCACGGGTTTGACGTCCGCACCGGTGAAGATGGCGCTGAATGTGTTGGCAAAACGCGACAATGTTTTCAGGTCGGCACGCAGAGCGTCGTCTGCGCCTGGGTACTGAACCTTGACCGCGACGTCTCGTCCGTCGGACCAGACCGCCCGGTGAACCTGTCCGATGCTCGCCGAGGCCACCGGAGTGTCGTCGAAAGAAACGAAACGGGATCGCCACGTGGTTCCGAGCTGCCGGTCGAGCATCCGATGCACTTTGTCTGCGGGTAGGGGCGGTGCATCCGCCTGGAGCTTGGTGAGCGCCTCGCGATACGGCTCAGCGAACTCCTCCGGGACGGCGGCCTCCATCACGCTGAGCGCCTGCCCGAACTTCATTGCGCCACCTTTGAGTTCACCGAGCACCGAGAAGAGTTGCTCGGCTGCTTTGGCAGCAAGCGCGCTGTCGATCTCTTGGCGATTGCCGCCGGCAAGCTTCTTCCCGAAGCCCACCGCAGCCCGCCCGGCGATACCGATCGGAATTCGTGCGAGCTTGGCAGTTCGGGCTGAGCCGCGGCGAGGAATGTCTGACACCTACCCATCATGGCTGAACGAAGAACTTCTTGCCCACCTAGCAGGTGAGAGCACACATGTGACTGCTATACGAGGGCGCAGTCGCATCCTGGATGCCGAACCCAGTGGCGGGAGTCCATGGTGTGAGCCACGAGATCGAGCTCCAACGACCTGTCCCGTAACGCCGCCTCATGCCCGGCGACGAAAGCTTCGATCTGGGCGAGCGCAACGGCAGCCGTTGCCAGGACGGTGGGCTTGGTGGCTTCACCGACACGACCGAGCAGTTGTGCCGAGACGTGCGGCCACTGTGGATCCAAGCTGCAGCGAATCAACTCCGCGCACCGAAGGCAACTGGTGTTGCCGGGGTCGACGAACGGACCGACGATCCCCTTGCCGTCGCGGATTCGGACCTGAAGGTGTGGAGTGCGTGAACGCACGAGCGAAGTGATCACGCGTGGATCGGGTGCCATATCGTCGGCGAGCACGGCGATGTCGCAGGGCCATCCGGCGTCGTCCACTGTCAGCAACTGTGCAGGCGCGAGACTCGAACGCACGACGACGAGGGCGGACGAAGGGGTCAGACCCGAGGCCAAGGCGTCCGACAGTGGTCCTCGTCCGAGTATATGGACGGTGACCACACCGGTTGGAGCTCCGTTGGTCGACGGAAGGACTCCCTCGCTCAGTAGCCCGGCCTCGTTGAGTTCGGCGAGGAGAGTGGACATCGAATTGCCAGTCAATCCCACTGTGCACCCGAACCACACCACGTGTGCACGGGAATGGGCGCCGTCGAGCTGGCCGAGGATATCGAGCAGGACCTTCGGTTCGACCCCGGGTGGGGGAGTGAGGATGTACGACCGGTCGGGATCCCAACCGACACGAACGGTCCCGTCCCGTTGTACGAACGCCGATACACGAAGCTTCGGTCGACGGATCGCTGATCTGCTCATGAATCGAAACGATGACAGCCCTAACGGTCCCACTACGTCGCGAACCGTCGGTTATCCACAGGCTGCAAACGTGCTGAACAGCGAATAGAGCAAAAAACTGGGTGGATCGAAGATTTTCGATCCACCCAGTTCCCGGTCGCGTTTTTCCCGGCGTCTGTTTCTAGGAGGACTTGTCGCCGTCCCTCTTTTCACGTTCGGATCGTTCCTGCGCCTCGGTAGCTTCGAGTTGTGCGATCGGGTCGTCGAAACTGCTCGATCCGCCGCCCACAACGCCGTCGATGAATCCGGCGGGATCATCGAGATCCGCCGATACAGGCAGCAGATCGGGGTGAGACCACACACCGTCGCGTCCATCGATGCCGGCCGCGGCGGTGAGTCGACGCCACAGCTCGCTCGCCTCGCGAACCTTGCGGGGGCGCAACTCGAGACCGACCAATGTTGCGAAGGTTTGTTCAGCCGGTCCACCCGATGCACGACGCCGTCGAATGGTCTCGCCGAGCGCACCCGCGCCCGGAAGCCTCTCGCCGAGTGCTTCACCTACGACGGTCTCGACCCAGCCCTCGACCAGCGCCAGCATGGTCTCGAGGCGTTCGAGCGCGTGCTTCTGCTCAGGCGTCGTCTGTGGCTCGAACGCGCCTTGCTGCAGAATCTCTTCGATCTTCGACGGATCGGTGAGGGATGCGGGGTCGAGGCCTGCCGCTGCCTCCTCGATTGCCGAGAAGTCCATCCGAATACCCCGGGCATACTCTTCCACCGTGGCGAGCACGCGCTGCCGCAACCACGGAATATGGCTGTACAACCGGTGATGGGCAGCTTCGCGGGCAGCCAGGAACACGAGAACTTCGCGGTCGGGTTGTTCCAGACCTTCGGAGAACGCCGCGATGGCCTCCGGCAATAACGCTCCGACTCCGCTCGGTCCGAGCGGAAGGCCGATATCGGTAGAGGTCAGCACTTCTTTGGAGAGCTGGCCGAGAGCCTGACCCAGTTGAGACCCGAACGCCATCCCACCCATTTGGGTCAGCATGCCCATCATCGGCCCGGCCGCCTGCTGAGCCTCACTTGGAAGACCGGAAGTCCACATTCCGGAGATCTGCTCTGCGACTGGATCGCACAACCGCTTCCAGGTTTCTATGGTGTTGTCGAGCCAATCGCCGGGAGTCCACGCAAGTGTCTTGCTCGCCCCGGCAGGAAGCGTCGTAGCGCCGTCGAGCCAGAGTTCGGCGAGGTGCGCGGCGTCCGCGACTGCCTCGGACTTACCCGCAGCCACCGGCGTGATCGTGCCGATCTGCTGACGAGCGAGCTGCAAAGCCAGGTCGTAGTTCACCGGCCCCGCATTCGCGCCTCCCTGTCCTTGGGCGCCCATTCCACTCAGCATCTGCCCGAACTGGGTAAGCATCTGGCCCAGGGCCGCGGGGTCGAAACCCTCACTGCCGAATCCGAAGCCGCCGGGCGTACTGTTTCCGCCCTGATCCTTCTTCTTGTCCGGATCCTCGTCGGAGCTTTCGAAACCAAAATTGCTCATGGGTCAACGGTACAAGGCTGCAGCGCTCGAGGGTATCAACGGTGATCACGCTGTCGGCGAACACGCGCCCTTGGTCGCCGAGAATGCGGAAAGGAGGGGTCTCGCACCGGCCGTCGTTCGATCGGTTCTACTGTTTGTCGGGTGAATCGTAGGATCGCTACTCTGGTCGCCGCACTCGTGCCCGTTGTCGTACTCGGCGTCGCGGGGACGGTCGTCACCGTTCCGTTCGCCGCGCTCGGTCCGGGGCCCACTTACAACACCCTCGGTGATGCAGACGGGGTGCCTGTAGTCGAGATCGACGGCGTGGGAGTAGACCCCACCACCGGGCATCTGAACATGACCACCGTCGCGGTGCGCGATCAATTGAACATCTTCGAGGCGTTCGGCTACTGGGTAAGTGGACGGCAGGGACTTGTGCCGCGCGAAGAGGTGTATCCACCGGACAAGACGAAGGAAGAAGTTCAGCAGAGTAACGAGGCGGATTTCGAGCAGTCGGAGGCCAGCGCAGAACTCGCTGCGCTGCACCACCTGGGGTTGCCTGTGGTGCTGACGGTCGGATCGGTCGCCGCCGACGGGCCGGCGGCCGGGAAGCTGACCGAAGGTGAAGGCCTGATCTCGATCGACGGTGTGCCCGCCGACACCGTTGCGGGGGTTCGTGACGCCGTCAGTGCTCGAGCACCCGGTGCCGTCATCGAGATCGTCGTGTCGAACGAGGACGGCGAACGAACCGAATCCGTGACGTTGGGGGCTCGACCGGACGACCCGGAAAAGGGGTATCTCGGTGTCACACCGGCCGAGAAACCCGATGTCCCGTTCACCGTGAAGTTCAACCTGGCGGACGTCGGCGGACCCTCTGCCGGACTGATGTTCAGTCTCGCGGTGGTCGACAAGCTCAGCCCCGGCGAACTGAGCAACGGTGACTTCGTGGCAGGCACCGGCACCATCGATGCCGCCGGGACGGTTGGACCGATCGGCGGCATCCCGTACAAGCTGATCGCCGCAAGAGAAGCTGGTGCGACGACATTCCTGGTTCCGTCGAGCAACTGCGACGAGGCCGAACAGAACGTCCCCGATGGCCTCCGGCTGGTCAGGGTCGACTCGCTCGACGGCGCTATCGAGTCACTGCAGGCGATCGGCGACGGGGGAGACGCACCTACCTGCTGAACGAGGCCGGCTGGTCCAGTTCAGTTTTCGTCGACAGGTTCAGTCCTCTTCCACATTGTCGAATGTCGTGTACAACGCGTGCACGACATTGGGCGCGAGGTTGTCGTAGAGGAGCAGTTCGATCGGGGCGAAGGGGTCGGCGTCGTCGTCAGGCTGCAGCTGCAGCAGCGTCAACGTGGGGCCGTCCTTGATCACTGCGGCGATGAGCCGGCCGTCCTTGCGATCGGGGTGGGTCCGAGCGGCGAGCCGCGCTGCCTCGTCTGCTGCGTCACTGTTCGCGAGCAACGGCACGAGTGCTTCGTCGAGCGCTGATTCAGCCGCGGGTGGTAGCACGACGATCTCTTGGACGAGTGCGCATCCGACGACTCCCTCCGGCCAGCTGGTCGTGGCTAGAAACTCGTCCAGTGCCGGCGAACCGCCCTTGATGTCATCGGGAAGCGAATGCTGCTGAATGGGAGTGAGCGCCGAACCACCGGCCAGTTCTTCCAATAGTCCAGGCTCTGCGGCCGCCAATACCGAGGTCGGGACCAGCGCGAACAGTTGCGGTGGCTGTCCCCACCCTTCGGCATCGACGAAATCTGCCACTTCGTGCGCGCATCGCGCCAGTGCGGCACCCAGCTCTTCGGGGTCGTTTTCGTGGTCTATGCCGTCGCCGTACAGGTCGTCGCTGAAATCGCTCACGTGTTCATCCTCCCACCGAACAGAAAATGCACCTCGCAGGGCTACGAAAGAGTCGACGGGTGTGAGCGAGTCGATGGGGTCTTCCGTACAGTGGTTCTCAAATCGGACATGGCGGCGCACAATGTGTGCCGCCGAAGCCATCTGCGGTACAGATTTGTACCGCCCGAAGTTGGAGTGTGGCACGTGGGCATGAGGGCCCCCTCCGGACTACCGTCGCTGTCGCGGCGGAGCCGAATTCTACTTGTCCTGGCCTTGGTCCTCGCAGCGTTGCTGCTGATCGGCCCACGCCTTATCGACACCTACACGAACTGGCTGTGGTTCGACGAAGTCGGCTTCCGTCAGGTCTTCACGACGACAGTGCTGACTCGCCTGGTGATCTTCCTGGTTGTCGGCTTGCTGGTCGGTGGAGTCGTATTTCTGTCGATTTGGTTTGCTTACCGGAACCGTCCCGTCTTCGTTCCCGTTGCCGGGCCGAACGATCCGATTGCTCGGTACCGAACGACCGTCATGAGCAGACTCCGTCTGTTCGGCGTCGGAATTCCCTTGATCTTCGGTCTCATCTCCGGTCTCATCGCGCAGACCAACTGGGTCACGGTCCAGTTGTTCCTGCACGGCGGCGATTTCGGAGTTGCCGATCCACAGTTCGGTCTCGATGTCGGCTTCTATTCGTTCGACCTTCCGTTCTACAGGTTCGTACTGAACTGGTTGTTCGTCTCTACGCTCGTCGCGTTCTTCGCGAACTTGGTGACGCAATACATCTTCGGTGGCATTCGTCTGGCGGGCCGCGAGGGCGCGCTCACTCGGGCCGCGCGTATTCAGTTGGCGGTCCTCGCCGGTTCGTTCGTTCTGTTCAAGGCAATTGCGTACTGGTTCGACCGATACTCGCTGCTGTCCAGTAGTCGGAAGGAGCCGACGTTCACCGGTGCAGGCTTCACCGATATCAATGCTGTACTCCCGGCCAAACTGATTCTGTTGGCCATTGCATTGATCTGTGCCGCAGCTTTCTTCGCGGCGATCTTCCTCCGCGATTTGCGGGTTCCAGCGCTTGCAACTGCGTTGCTGGTGCTGTCGTCGATCCTCGTCGGTGCAGTGTTCCCGCTGCTGATGGAGCAGTTCTCGGTTCGTCCCAACGCTGCAGTCAAGGAGCGGGCGTACATCGAAAGGAATATCGCTGCTACCCGAGATGCCTACGGTATCGGGGACGACAACGTCGAGTATCAGGACTACTCGGGTGAAGGTTCGCAGTCTCCACGGGAAAGCCCGGCGGACATCACCACGATTGCGAATACGCGTCTGCTCGACCCGAATGTATTGTCTCGCACCTTCACTCAGCAGCAACAGCTGAAGAACTTCTTCGGGTTTCCAACATCGCTGGATGTCGATCGGTACGAGATCGACGGCCAGCTTCAGGATTACATCGTCGCGGCACGTGAGCTGTCGCCCGAGAGTCTCACTGGTAACCAGACGGACTGGATCAACCGGCACACGGTCTACACGCACGGAAACGGTTTCGTGGCGGCTCCGGCCAACCGCGTCAACGCAGCGGTGCAGGACCCGACTGCTGAGGGATCCAACAGCAACAGCGGTTACCCGATCTATACCGTCAGTGACATTGCTTCGCAGGGCACCGATCAGGTCATTCCTGTGGATCAGCCTCGCATTTACTACGGCGAGGTCATTGCACAGGCCGATCCCGACTATGCCATCGTCGGTACCGGCGGTTCGAGCGGCGATCGCGAATACGACACCGATACCTCTCGCTACACCTATTCCGGTGCGGGCGGCGTATCGGTCGGCAACTGGTTCAACCGGTTGGCCTTCGCAGCCAAGTACGCCGAGCGGAACATCCTGTTCTCGGGAGCTATCGGTGACGATTCCAAGATTTTGTTCAATCGTGATCCCCGCGAGCGTGTTCAGAAGGCCGCCCCGTGGCTGACCACGGACAGTGACTCCTACCCAGCTGTCGTGGACGGAAAGATCGTCTGGATAGTCGACGGCTACACCACGTTGGAGAACTATCCTTACGCGCAGCGTGCGTCGTTGGACGGTCTCACTGCGGACAGTGTGGAATCGACGACAGGTCGGCCGCTTCCCAAGCAAGAAGTCTCGTACATTCGTAACTCCGTCAAGGCGACGGTGGATGCCTACGATGGCTCGGTCACCTTGTACCAGGTGGACGACAAGGATCCGGTGCTCGACGCATGGATGGGCGTTTTTCCGGACTCGGTCCAACCGGAATCTTCCATCCCTGCCGACCTTCGGTCTCACTTCCGGTATCCGGAAGATTTGTTCAAGGTTCAGCGCGAAATGCTCGCCAAGTACCACGTCGATGATCCGAACGAGTTCTTCACCAACAACGCGTTCTGGTCGGTTCCGAGTGATCCGACGGTCGACGGAGGAACCAATCTCAATCAGCCTCCGTACTATGTATTGATCGGCGATCCCGAGACCGGCAAGCCATCGTTCAGATTGACCAGTGCCATGGTCGGATTCGATCGGGAGTTGTTGTCGGCGTACATATCGGTGCGTTCGGACCCTGACAATTACGGCAAGTTCACGATTCTCCAATTGCCGACCGACACTCAGACGCAGGGTCCGCAACAAGCACAGAACTCGATGACGTCGGATGCCCGAGTTGCCTCCGATAGAACCCTGTTACAGCAGTCCAACAACATCCAATACGGAAACCTGTTGACTCTACCGATTGCCGACGGCGGCATCCTGTACGTGGAACCGTTGTACACGGAGCGAAATACTGCGTCCACGTCGACGTTCCCGCAGCTGACCAGGGTGTTGGTGAGCTACCGCGAACCTGGTTCGGGAGGTGGTGTGCGCGTCGGATACGCAGCGACGTTGTCGGAGGCGCTCGATCAGGTCTTCGGCTCGGGCACTGGAACTGCGGCCACCGCACCCGGTGGTGATCCCGAAAATCCCCAGCCCACTGTCGAGCCAGGTGGGACGGCAGGGGCGACTCCTCCACCGGCCACTGCTCCGCCGGCGCAAGGCCAGCCGAGTCAAGCCGCTGTGCAGCGATTGAACAGTGCGCTGACCGATGTACGCACCGCTCAACAGAGCGGTGATCTCGGACGGTTGGGAACTGCCTTCGACGCACTTCAGCAAGCTATCGACGCTTATAACAACGGCGGTAGCTGACGGTAGCTGCGAGTACCCGGACTGTTGGGTACTCGCAGCCACCGGGTGACAGTTACATCGGTGACAGAGATCTGAAGACGAGAACAGACGCGAACGGCGCCGTCACTCATAAGAGTGACGGCGCCGTTCGCGTCTGTTGCGAAGCTATGTCGCCGATCAGCGCTGACGGGTCAGCATGCAGATCGGCCGATCGACTACCGGCCGATCGCGCTGAAGATCGGTGCGTTGGCTGCAACGAGCTGCTGGAACTGTGCGCTGACTCCGTACTGTTCAGCCAGCTTGGACGCAGTGTCGACGTACTGCTGTGCGACGGTGGTGGCCTGATCGACGTACTGCTGTGCGGTTGCCTGGTACTCCGGCGCAACAGGCAGTTCCGGTGTGACGACGGGCTCGACCGGGGCGATGTACTCGGCCGGTGCCTCCTGGACGGGCGCTGCTGGTGCAGGCGCGACCTCGGCAACGGGTGCCGGTGCCGGTGCCGAGACGCCGGTGGTCAGGTTCTGACCGCAGACCGGCCAAGCTCCGGGTCCCTGGCTTTGCAGGGTGTTCTCCGCTACGCGGATCTGCTCTGCCTTGGATGCGCTTTGGGGTGATCCGCTTCCACCGTTGGCGGTCCAGGTGCTCTGCGAGAACTGCAGGCCACCGTAGTAGCCGTTACCGGTGTTGGTGCTCCAGTTGCCGCCGCTCTCGCACGCCGCGACACCGTCCCAGTTGTGCTCTGCAGCGTTCGCAGTGCCCATCGAGAGGCCGAGGGGGATTGCTACGACGGCGCCGGTGACGGTCGCCCATCCGAGTGCACGCTTGCCGAAATTGGTTCCATTGGACATGTGGGGTAAATCCTCTCCGCGCATGCTGACGCAACCGGCCGTGCTGGACTTCGCGAGTAGTACGTGTCCAAGGCGCTGTGTACGAGTAACTCGCACGTGTTGCGGCTCTGCCCCCGTTCGTATTCGGGGATCCATTCCCCGCGGGGCAGAGCAACGCTAGCGGCGGGGGTGGTACTGGCCCTGTGTTTTAGGACCGAGAGCGAAGGTAGTCGAGGATTTTCGTGACGTCACACCAAGAATTTCCGGCACGCCCGTCCACCTGTTGGGACGAATCACGGAATACCCCCTGCTGAGGAGCGGTCGGGACCATTTCGTATCCACTTCGTTATGTGCTCGTTATGTGCTATAGATCACGTGGTTCGGGTGACTCAGGGCACCGTATTCGGTCTACGGGGCCGGCGTGTTGAGCAGGTTTTGGAGTCGATGTGCTGGAAGAGCGAGGCGGGACCACACGGCCGGGTTTCTCTTCCTGGGTATGACGGTAAGGGCGCGATGGTGAGGTTGAGGCGAAGACGAAGAGCCGAACTTCTCCGTCTCGGTTCATCGGGAGCGCAGTGATTTGCTTTCGTTCCAGACCGTCCGGTAACTTAGTTCCTGCATCGCGGGGTGGAGCAGCTCGGTAGCTCGCTGGGCTCATAACCCAGAGGTCGCAGGTTCAAATCCTGTCCCCGCTACTAAGAATGAAGCCGGTACCCATCACGGGTACCGGCTTTAGTTCTTTCTGGACTACTTTCGGTCCGTTCGGCATTTCGCTTGGGCATGTAGTCGATCTGTTACCAGGTCTTCTCGGTCCGTAGATCGTCGGCAACCGGCCCGGCATACTCCGTCAGCGCGCGCCGCAGGATCTTGCCGGTAGCGTTTCTGGGTAGTTCGTCGAGGAACACGATTTCGCGTGGAACCTTGTACCGAGCCAAGTTCGACTTCACGTAGCTCACGATTTCTTCGGCATTTCGTCTCGAGTCGTCCGTTGGAACGATGAAGGCCTTGAGGCGATGTCCGAAATCCGGATCGGCGACTCCGACCACGGCTGCCTCGACGACATCCGCACGTTCGGCAAGTAAGTTCTCCACCTCCAGTGGGTATACGTTCTCACCGCCCGAGACGATCATGTCGTCGTCGCGTCCGTCGACGAACAGTAGGCCGTTCTCGTCGAAGTGGCCGACGTCGCCGGTGGACAGCATTCCGTCGATCCGCTCCTTGTCACGTCCATCGGTGTAGCCGGAAAAGCTCAGTCCGCTCGAGACGAAGATCCGGCCGACTGCTCCGACGTCGGTTACGCGCAGTCCGTCGTTGTCGAACAATTCGACATGGCACGTAACCGGTGGCCGACCCGCGGTGCCGGGCGCCACAGCGAGATCCTCGGGGGTTGCGACGGTAGCAACTGCGACCTCGGTGGATCCGTAAAGATTGTGCAGAACGTGCCCGAACGCCTCGGTCGCGCGACGGCTCAAGTCGGGTGAGATGGCCGATCCTGCTGCGAAAACTATTCGTAGAGAGGATGTGTCGTACTTCGCGAGTACAGCGGGCGGGAGGTCGACAATGCGCTGCAGCATCGTCGGAACCAACACCAATGAGTCCGCGGAATGGCGAGCGACGAGTGCGAGAGTGTTTTCTGGATCGAATTTTCGATGCATCACGACGGTGTTGCACAGCGCCAGGGCCAGCGCGAATTGCGAGACGCCGGTTCCATGGAATGCTGGAGCTGCCATCACCATCGTCTGTCCGCGGCGCAGTGGAACCCGATCCAGGAACTGCGCCGACGCCAACGGGGACGTGTGATTTCGGGGAGCGCCTTTCGGCGTTCCGGTCGTGCCGCTTGTCAGTAGAACGAACCCTCCTTGCGTCGTCGGTGCAGGGACGGCCGAGGTGGATTGCCCTTTCGCCACGTCGGCCAGCGTGGCGATTGCGGGATTCGACGAGTCCGACCAGCTCAGAAAAGCCTTCACCTCGGGTGCGAGAACCGCCGCGACAGCGGCGAACTCCTCGTCGTACACGAAGGTGCCGACCTGCTCGCGGACTGCGACGTCGGCCAATTGTGGGGGAGCGAAACCGGTGTTCATCATGACGAGCCGGATGCCGCCCTTCGCGGCGGCCAGCATGGTGAGCACGAGCCCCCGGTGATTGCGAGCCATCACACCCATGACGGATCCCGCTCCGACACCTGCGTTCATCCAGCCTCGGACGAGCGCGTTGGACTGCTGCTCGAGGTCGTTGTAGGACATCGACCCCATCTCGTCGACGAGAGCGGTTGTGGTGACGCCCGCCGCGGCGTGTGCGTGGACCGGACCCGCGAAGGGTCCGTACTTACCTACTGCACGGATCGATGCGATTCCTCGATCCAGTCGCGGAAACGGAATGAGTCCCGCTCGATTCATGACGCGTACTGCACCGGCTCCTTCGATAATGTGTGACAGCGTGCGGTGTCGAACCATGCTTTGCTTCACCGACATGATCATCCCCTCGAGATCGTGCGTCGTGCCGAAACTGCTTCGCTTGCAGGCGGGTCGAAGACCGTGGACCGGCACCCTGCGGCCTTGATCATAGTGTGATTCATTTCACTCTGAGGGGAAAGCGCCGATCACGTAGTCGTACTGATGTTCGATCTTCAGCTGCGGAGAAGTGTCAAATCTCGAGCGTGTCTTCTGGAGCCGACGGTGCGTTGCGACAGCATGCCGCCAGTCTGCGCTGTACAAATTTTTTCTCGGGTTCGGAGCCAGCGAGGGCGAGTGCGCATTCGAACCATCGAGCAGCTTCCAGCCAGCGATCGAGTCGTGCGAGGAGATCCGCTCGGGCGCAGAGGTAAGGATAGTAGTTCTTCAGCAACGGCTCGGTAGACAGCGCTTCCATCAATTCGAGGCCGGCGCCGGGGCCCTCGCACAAAGCGATAGCTGCCGCCTTGTTGAGAGAGACGATCGGCGACGGCGCGATCGTCGCCAGGACGCCATACAATTCTGCGATCTGAGGCCAATCCGTGCTCTCGGCGTCGATAGCTTCGTCGTGCAAGGCCGCAATAGCTGCTTGAACGCCGTACGGACCGGGGGAGCCGCCGGTGAGAGCGAGGACCACCAACGCCCGCCCTTCATCGATCATCTCGCGGTCCCATAGCCGGCGATCCTGCTCTTCGAGCATCACGATCTCACCGTCTTTTCCTCCGCGTGCCGAACGCCGGGCGTGAGTGCAGAGCATGAGTGACAACAGCCCGGCAACTGCACGCTCGGCAGGAAGCAGACCGTGCAGAATCCGGCCGAGCCGTATCGCTTCTTCGGCCAGATCTGTGCGGATCAGGTTTTCGCCGGACGACGCTGAATAACCCTCGGTGAAGATCGAATACACAACCTGCAGAACCCCCGGCAGCCGTTCAGCCATTTCGTGTCGATCCGGGACGCGGAAGGGAATCCGCGCGACCCGGATCTTGTTCTTGGCCCTGGAGATTCGCTGTCCGGCCGTCGACGAAGGAATCAAGAAGGCCCTAGCAACTTCGGTTGTCGTCAACCCGGCCAGAGTGCGCAGCGTGATCGCAATACGATCGTCCGGTGCCAGTGCGGGATGCGCACAAGTGAAGAAAAGTTGAAGACGTTCGTCGGGCAGACCGTCGTCGACGGGACCGGAAGCCGGCGACAGGAATGCGCGATCTTGCTCAACCTGAAGTACGGCGAGTTTGGCGGCGTAGGCCTGATCGCGTCGAAGTCTGTCCACCGCCCGGCGCCGGGCGGTGGTCAGTAGCCAAGCGCCGGGTCTCGAAGGGACGCCATCGACCGGCCACCGACTCAACGCAGCCTCCAACGCATCGGAGGTAGCGTCTTCGGCCAAATCCAGATCGCCGAATCGCCCCACGAGCGTTGCCAGCAGTTGCCCGTATTCTTCGCGGAACACGGCTTCGAGGGAGAGTGCCGATCCGTGGCTCATCACGACAGTCTCAGAAGTCGGCGATCGGTCGTACGACCACCGCACCACCGCCGCGAGAACCCGGGCATCGTTCGGCCCAATCGAGTGCGGCGTCCAGATCCGGCACATCGATGACCTCGAACCCGCCCAATACCTCTCGTGTTTCCGCAAACGGTCCGTCCGTGATGCTGCGCTGCCCGGATGAGTCGACCTGCACTGTTGTCGCCGTCGTGAGATCTGCGAGAGCGTGGCCGGTAACCCACACGCCCGCATCCTGCATTTCCTTACCGAACTGTATCCAGTCCTCCACCGAACAACCGTTATCGAAATCTGCGCTCGGCGCGTTGATCAGCAGCATGTACTTCATGTTCGTCTCCTTGTATCAGCGGTGCCTTGTTCAGCACGTTCGTTGTCTTACATGGTGACGACGAACGGCGTTCAGCGTTTTCGACACTGCGACAGAAAATATCCCGCCACACATCTACCGACGATACTTCTGCGGGGACGCAAAGAACCCGTGGTCGACTCGAGCCGACCACGGGTTCTTCGGAGGGATGCTGTTTGGAACGACTATTTCAACGTCGCCGACGTCTTTCCCAGTACGCGACGGGCAACGATCAGTTGCTGAATCTGCTGCGTTCCTTCGAAGATGTCGAGGATCTTCGAGTCTCGGCTCCACTTCTCCAGGAGAAGTCGTTCCGAGTACCCGGATGTCCCGGCCAGCTCGACGGCTTTGAGCGTGATATCGGTTGCCGAACGGCCGGCCTTCGCTTTGGCCATCGAAGCCTGAAGCGAGTTCGGCTGCTTGTTGTCGGCCATCCAGGCTGCTCGAAGTGCAAGGAGGTGAGATGCCTCCCAATCCGCTTCGAGCCGCAAGAACTCGGCTGCAGCGGCATGCTGGTTGTATGCCGGGGTGGTGTACGAAATATCGACACCAGCCTCGGTCAGAATCGACCGCAGCTCTTCGAGGGCAGCCCTGGCTACACCGATCGCCATGCCGGCTACGAGTGGTCGCGTGTTGTCGAACGTCTGCATGACGCCCGCGAACCCCTTGTCGACATCCACTTCCGGGTTTCCGAGGAGATTGTCCTTCGGAATCCGGCAATTCTCGAAGAGAAGTGCTGCTGTGTCGGAGGCCTTGATTCCGAGCTTGTGTTCGAGGCGAGCAACACTCAGCCCTGGGGCATCGCGCGGTACGACGAACGATTTGATCGCTGCGCGTCCCTTCGACTTGTCCACCGTCGCCCATACGACGATGTGGCTCGAACGCTCACCAGCGGTCACGTAGATCTTCTCGCCGTTGAGAACCCACTCGTCGCCGTCGAGAACTGCAGTTGTGGTCACGGCTGCCGAGTCGGATCCGAAGCTTGGCTCTGTTATGGCCATGGAAGCCCATACCTTGCCGAACCGTTCGAGTTGCTCGTCGGTGGATACTGCTGCGATCGCCGAGTTGCCGAGCCCCTGATAGGGGATGGACAAGGTCAATCCGACGTCGCCCCAGCAGGTTTCGATGACATTGATCAGTGCGGACATGTTTCCGCCGTTGGCATTGGCGGTCTTGCTGGGCTTCGGTGCGGACTCGCTGTCCTTTTGGCGGCCACCTGCTGCGCCACCGATATCGTTGCCTGCGTCGGACATTCCTTCGACCATGGACGCCATGGTGTCCAGTTCGACCGGGTATTCGTGCTCGGCGAGGTCGTACTTACGCGAGATCGGGCGGAAGATTTCGGCCGCGACCTGGTGCGCTTGATTCGCCTGTGCCCGAAGCTTTTTGGGTAGTTCGAGATTGATCATCGTGTATGTCCTTGGGTCATTTCCTTCAAGGTGGGCGCGAATCAGATGAGGACGATGCCTTCGGCGGTGCCGATGGCGCGAAGGTCGCGGTACCAACGTTCCACCGGGTGCTCCTTGGTGAAGCCGTGGCCGCCGAGGAGTTGAACTCCGTCCGAACCGATTTGCATACCCTTTTCCGACGCAAGACGACGCGCGAGGGCGGCCTCGCGGGCGAAGGACAGTCCCTGCTCTGCGCGCGACGCACCGCGGAGGGTCACCAACCGCATGCCGTCCAACTCGATGGCAATGTTGGCGACCATGAAGGCGACGGCTTGTCGATTGCTGATGGGCTCACCGAAAGCCTCACGCTCGTTGACATACGGGATGACGTAGTCGAGAACAGCTTGGCTGGTACCGACTGCGAGGGAGGACCAACCGAGGCGAGCAAGACTGATGGCATCCGCGTAGTCGAGCGCATGCTGGTCCGAATCTCCGTCGCCGAGCAGTGCGGACTCCGGGAGGGCAACGTCGGTCAGAATCAACCGTCCGAGGCCTGCGGCCCGCAGGCCCATGCTCGGGTCGGCTTCGACGACAAGGCCTTTGGAGTCGGACTCGACGATGAAGAAGGCCGGACGGCCCTCCAGTTCGGCGGCGATGATGAACAATTCGGAACTTGCTGCCGCGGGAACGAGACTCTTGACGCCGTTGAGCTTGAAGCCGCTGGGCGAACGAACTGCCTTGGTGGCCAATGCAAATGGGTCGAACAAGGCGCGAGGTTCGTTGACTACGACGGCTGCATTGGGCACCTTGTCGCCGACGAATGCGGGAAGGTAGGTTTTCTGCTGGGCGTCGGTGCCCCACTGGGTGAGTGCAACGGCGACGCCGCTGGGCGCAAGAATGGGTAGTGCCAGCCCCATGTCTCCGTGCGCCAGTGCTTCGGCTACCAGGGAATTGGTGACGGCACCGCGCTGGGAGGCTGCGCCGTCCAGCTCCTCCGGTACGTTGATCAACGTGATGCCGAGTTCGGCGGATCTGCGAACGAGGTCCTCTGGAGACGATGCGGATGCATCCGACTCGAATGCTGCGGGCCGCAGAATTTCCTCCGCGAATTCCTTGACCGTCTCGACGATCATGCGCTGCTCGTCGTCGGGAGTCAGATCGAAATACTCGAGGTTCTTGGCCGCGGAGTCGTCGAGGCGCTTGGGCTTGTCGTTTCCGGTCGCCTTCGCGAACTTACGAGTTGCGGCTCCCAGGGTCTTGAACCCGGTCTTGGTGCTCTCGTATGTGACGCGGTCGATGGTTTGGCGGAAGTTGTACTTCTCTGCCAGCTCGGATCCGGTGATTGCCGTGAGCACGCGCATGGCGGTGCCGATGGCATCTCGTTTGAACGGATTGAGGCCAACCGCGGACGTGTCGCGAGGCGCTTTGCGCTTCGTTTCGATCACACTGTCTTGCTTGCTCATGATCACCAGCTGTTTCTCGGTGTCGGGCTCGGACCCGCACTATCTTACTCCCGAGTAAGATAGCTGTCTACTCCTGAGTAAGTTGTTGGCTGTCGTCGCACGTCAGCGATAGTGCGGCACCCTCCGATCATCACAGCAACGCACCTGCAATTGTCTCAGCTAAGGCGGCGAACTACCTCGTCCTGCAGAAGTCCGTTGGTCGCAATGGCGCTGCCTCCGTGGGGGCCGGGTCGGCCGTCGACCGAGGAAAACCTGCCACCGGCCTCGCGGACGAGAATGTCCAGCGGAGCCAGGTCCCACAACGAGACCTCCGGCTCGGCCGCAATATCCAGCGCGCCCTCGGCCACCAGGCAATAGGAGAAGAAGTCGCCGTAGCCACGCACACGCCACACATCGTCGGTCAACGAGATGAACTCCTCGCGTACCCCACGCTCCAACCAGCCCGAGAGGCTGGCGAAGCTCAAGCTGGCAGAAGACAATTCCCGCACAGCCGAAACACCGAGTCGCCGGGGCGAGCCGTTGTCGAAGGCTGTGAACGAGCCTGCGGACTCCGAGGCCCACCACCTCCGGTTCAGTGCCGGCGCGCTGATGACACCGACTACCGGGACACCGTCGCTCAGCAGTGAGACGAGTGTTGCCCAGATCGGCACGCCGCGAACGAAGTTCTTGGTGCCATCGATGGGGTCGATGACCCACTGTCTTCCCTTCAGCGCAACATCACCGCCGAATTCCTCACCGAGCACTGCATCATCGGGGCGTTGCTCGCTCAGCACGGACCTGAGTTGCTGTTCGACGGCCAGATCCGCGTCGCTGACCGGGGTCAGGTCCGGTTTGTCGTCGACTTCGAGATCCAGGGCGAGAAATCGATTCCGCGTGATGGAGTCGGCTTCGTCGGCCAAAGCAAGCGCGAGTCGGAGGTCGGCAGCGTAGTCGGTCACGCGAACAAGACTAGAGGTGTCGACGGAGTCGCCGTCACCTTCGTCAATCGATGCGTTCGGAAGTCCGGGGTCGCGTCGGGCATGGCGGTCTCCGTGCCATCGACGGTGCCGGTAACCTTGACTCTCGTGCATCCTGACGTTTCCGCAGACCTAGCCGAACTCGACATCACCCTCACCACGATCGAGTCTGTCCTCGACATCGAGGAGCTGCGCAGACGGATCAACGAGCTGGAGCATCAAGCTGTGTCGCCGGACCTGTGGAACGACCAGGACCACGCTCAGCAGGTGACAAGTGCGCTCTCGCACGCCCAGGCGGAACTGCGTCGTGCGGAGGCACTGCGGCAAAGGCTCGACGACCTCCCGGTTCTGTACGAACTGGCCGAGGGTGAAGAAGGTGAGGCCGAGGTGTCCGCAACGGCGGATGCCGACGCCGAGCGCGCCGCTCTGCGAGAAGACATTGCCGCCGCCGAAGTGCGGACCCTGTTGTCCGGTGAATACGACCAGCGCGACGCGCTCGTCAACATTCGTTCCGGCGCCGGCGGAATCGACGCGGCCGACTGGGCCGAGATGCTCATGCGGATGTACATCCGTTGGGCCGAAAAGCACGGTTACGGCGTCGAGGTCTACGACACGTCGTACGCCGAGGAAGCGGGCATCAAGAGTGCGACCTTCGCGATCAAGGGCCCATATACGTACGGCACACTCTCGGTCGAGCAGGGAACGCATCGGCTGGTTCGTATCAGCCCGTTCGACAACCAGGGACGGCGTCAGACTTCTTTCGCCGAGGTAGAGGTCCTGCCGGTCGTCGAGACCACCGATCACATCGAGATTCCCGAGAACGACATCCGCGTCGACGTCTACCGGTCCAGCGGTCCGGGCGGTCAGTCCGTCAACACCACCGACTCTGCGGTCCGATTGACACACATTCCGACCGGCATCGTCGTGACGTGTCAGAACGAAAAGTCGCAGCTGCAGAACAAGGTGTCCGCGATGCGGGTGCTGCAGGCCAAACTCCTCGAGGTCAAACGCAAAGAAGAGCGTGCAGAGATGGATGCGCTCAAGGGCGACGGTGGAAGTTCGTGGGGTAACCAGATGAGGTCCTACGTTCTGCATCCGTATCAGATGGTCAAGGATCTGCGTACCGAATACGAGGTGAACAACCCCTCCACTGTGCTCGATGGTGATATCGACGGTTTCCTGGAAGCCGGGATTCGCTGGCGTATGCGGGGGGAGGAGTAAGTCGACATGATGGCTGCCACGACGGTTAGCGCCTTATCGTTCGGACTGCCTCCCGATCTTCGACTCTGGCTCAGCGGTCGCGGTTTGGAAATCGTGCTGTACATACTCGGCGGCATGCTGGTGGCCAGGTTGATCAGCTGGGCCGGGTCGCGGATCACCACGCGCATAGATTCGAACTACCAGCACAGTGACGCGCTGGTCAGGTCTGAGGCAGCCAAGCATCGGCACGCACTCGCTCAAGTGATCACCTGGGTTGCCGTCACCATCGTCTACGTACTCGTCACCATCGAAGTTCTCCGACGGTTCGGTTTCGCCGTCACCTCGCTCGTCGCACCCGCAACAGTCCTGGGCGCAGCTCTCGGCTTCGGCGCGCAGCGCGTAGTGCAGGACATTCTCGCCGGATTTTTCATCATCACCGAACGGCAGTACGGGTTCGGTGACGTCGTACAGATCGCCGTCCTCGGTTCGGCGGAAGATGCCGAGGGGACCGTCGAGGACGTCACATTGCGTGTCACTCGGGTTCGTAGCGTGGACGGTGAAGTGATCACCGTTCCGAACGGGCAGATCGTCAAAGCGATCAACCTGTCGAAAGACTGGGCACGCGCGGTGGTCGACGTTCCGATTCCTTCCACCGCCGACCTCACACACGTCAACGAAATTCTGCGACGCGTCGGGCACGCGGCATTTGCCGATGCCAGACTGCGAAAGCTATTGCTCGACGAGCCCACCGTGATGGGTGTGGAGAGCATCGAGGTCGATCTGGTGCATGTGCGTCTGGTAGCGAGAACGTTGCCAGGTAAGCAATTTCAGGTCGGACGCGAATTGCGTGTTCGGGTGGCAGCAGCGTTGCAGCCCGAGGGGATCAGCGTGGCCCCGGACGTCTCGACCGCCGGAGTCGCACCCGACTCGGCCCAAGGTGACCGGGGGGCGGACAGGTGACCGAAGAGAACACCGACACCGATCGGTCGACTCGCCACTGGAAGATCCCGTCGCGACTCTTCGGGCGCGCCCGAACGTCGACGGTGGCGCTCGGAATCTGCTTCGTGCTGACCGCGCTGCTCTACGGTCAGGTACGTCCTGAGCCGGAAAGTGCGGTGAACGGCCCGACTCCGATCGACACCGGTCAATACCAGAACCGTCTTCCGAGCTACGTTCCCGAATCCTTGACGCCGCCGACCGGCGTCCCGCCGTCGTCGAGCGTCGACTCCACTACATCGCAGGACCCCTCGGACACAAGCGGCACACCGGGGGAGCCAGGGCAACAGCAGGAGCCGGGACAGCAGGGAGGGCCCGGGTCGTCAACCGGAGAATCGGGGAGCGCGACGACGCAGGTTCCGACCTATTTGCCAGGTATTACCGTTCCTCCGCAACTACGATCGCTATATCCGCAGGCGCCCGCCCCCTCAGCCCCGTCGAGCACCCCATGACATTCGAATCGCGGTCCTCGCTTCGGTCGGCTACCCGCCGGTAAGGACTACACTGCGAGCCGTGATCAGCACCACGAATGTGTCCAAGTCGTACAAGACGTCGACCAGGCCTGCACTGGACAACGTGACCGTATCCGTGGACAAGGGCGAGTTCGTCTTCCTCATCGGCCCTTCGGGTTCCGGCAAGTCGACGTTCATGCGTCTCCTCCTGAAGGAAGAAAGCCCGACCTCAGGAGACATCCACGTAGCGGACTTTCACGTCAACCGGCTCTCGTCACGGCGGGTTCCACGGTTGAGGCAGAGCATGGGTTGTGTATTCCAGGACTTCCGGCTTCTGCAGCAGAAAACCGTCGTCGAGAACGTCGCATTCGCCCTCGAAGTCATCGGCAAGCCGCGCTCGATGATCAAGCGGACAGTGCCCGAGGTCCTCGAACTGGTCGGGCTCGGCGGCAAGTCCGATCGCTTACCCTCCGAGCTGTCCGGCGGCGAACAACAACGCGTCGCGATCGCACGAGCATTCGTCAACCGACCTCTCGTCCTGCTGGCCGACGAGCCGACCGGAAATCTCGATCCCGACACCAGCCAAGACATCATGATGCTGCTCGAGCGGATCAACCGAACCGGCACGACAGTTCTCATGGCTACCCACGACAATCACATCGTCGACTCGATGCGCCGACGCGTAGTCGAACTGGACAACGGTCGGGTGGTGCGAGACGAGGCTCGCGGGGTCTACGGCGTGGGCAGATAGCATCCCCGGGTCGTTCCGCAGGCTCCACTCCTGGACAGCGGGTCGTTCCGCAGGCTCCACTCCAGCCGGCAGTGCCGGCTGACATGACTTTCTCGACCGCACACACCGAAGGGCCCGGATTCCGCGATGCGCGCAAGTTTCATTTTCAGTGAGGTTCTGACCGGACTTCGCCGCAACATCACCATGACTATCGCCATGATTCTCACGACCGCAATCTCGCTCGGCCTGTTCGGCGGCGGTCTGCTGGTTGTGCAGATGGCAGGAAAAACGCAACAGATCTTTCTAGATCGCGTCGAGGTTCAGATATTCCTCACCGACGACATTTCCGCGACCGACCCGGAGTGCGCCCAGGACACATGCGCGGCCCTGCGTAGCGACCTGGAGTCGACGCCCGCAGTCGTGTCCGTGGAATACCTGAATCGGGATGACGCGGTCAAGGACGCGACCGAGCGAGTCTTCAAGGACCAACCCGAATTGGCGCAGTTGGTGAGCCCGGACAGCTTCCCGGCGTCGTTCAAAGTCAAGTTGAGCGATCCCGAGCGGTTCGGCGTCATCAACGACAACTTCGCCGATCGTCCAGGCGTGCAGAGCGTGCTCAACCAACGCGATCTGGTCGAGCGGCTCTTCAGTGTGTTGAACGGGGTGCGTAACGCCGCCTTCGCCATTGCCATCGTTCAGGCGATCGCCGCAATACTGTTGATTGCCAACATGGTTCAGATTGCTGCGTTCACCAGGCGTACCGAGGTCGGCATCATGAGACTGGTCGGCGCAACACGGTGGTACACGCAGCTACCGTTCCTGCTCGAGGCCGTCGTCGCCGCGATCATCGGATCAGGGCTTGCAATCGCAGGCCTGTTCGGCGCCAAGAACATCTTCATCGACGACGTACTCGCCGACGTATACGAAGCCAACATTCTCGCGCGCATCTCCAATAGTGACGTGCTGCTGGTGTCGCCGTTCCTCGCACTCGTCGGCATCGGTATGGCGGCCGTGACCGCATACATCACGCTGCGCCTCTACGTCCGAGAATAGATCCGCTCCGGCGAATCCTGGTCGCTGCGCAGGCTCCGCTCCGGCTGATTCTGGTCGCTACGCAGGCTCCGCTCCGGCTGATTCTGGTCGCTGCGCAGGCTCCGCTCCGGCCGGAAGAAAACCGATTGCGCACCGGTTCTATGCTGGAGCGGCTGTGTACACGAGCGCACACGCCTTCCCGCGCTCGAGAAAGGGCCCTGCAGTGAGAGAGAAGGGCCGTAAGGCCATCGCGACCAACCGAAAAGCGCGACACAATTATGCGATCCTCGATGTCTACGAGGCCGGTGTCGCCCTTGTCGGAACCGAAGTGAAGAGTCTTCGCGAAGGCAAAGCATCCTTGGCCGACGCTTTTGCGACCGTAGACGACGGTGAGGTGTGGCTGCGTGGACTGCACATCCCCGAGTACACGCAGGGCAGCTGGACAAACCATGCACCGAGGCGCACTCGGAAGCTTTTGCTACACAAGCGAGAAATCGAACGTCTCGCGGGCAAGGTCAAGGAAGGCAGCCTGACGATCGTCCCGCTGTCGATGTATTTCTCCGATGGCAAGGTCAAGGTCGAACTCGCCTTGGCCCGAGGTAAACAGGACTACGACAAGCGTCAGGACTTGGCGCGCCGCACCGCCGAGCGCGAGGTGACGCGCGAACTCGGACGCCGTATCAAGGGCATGCGCTGACAGCAATCCTGCTCGCGCTCGTCGCAGCCGTCGGCTACGGAGTCAGCGACTTCGTAGGAGGAGTCGCATCGAGGCGGGTAGCCGCACTTCGAGTCGTCATCGTTTCGTACCCGTTCTCTTTGGTCGTTGTCTTGCTGATAGCCCCATTCGTCGGCGGCACCGTGTCGTTGGTTCCGATGTTGTGGGGGCTTGCGTCCGGGGTCGCCGGGGGACTTGCGGTGTGGTGGTTCTATCTCGCCCTGGCTTCGGGACCGATGGCCGTCGTGTCGCCGCTGACGGCCGTCCTCGTCGCCGGCATTCCGGTGCTCGCTGGGCTCATGATCGGAGAAAGACCCGGCATACTCGCATTCTGCGGAATTGCTCTCGCGCTCGTTGCGGTCGTCTTGGTGAGTAAAGAATCGCCGGACGAGGCGACCGGTGAGGTCGCGGGCGGTCGCGACATGAAATTCACCCGTGCAGTGGCCTGGCTCACGGTCGGCTCGGGCATCACTTTCGCGTTGGCGTTCATCTGTCTACATCAGATCGGCGACGGGGCAGGACTGTGGCCACTGGCCGCGTCGCGATTCTCGGCGACCGCCGTCGTATGGAGCGTCGCCCTGGCAACCGGTCACTTCACCGCCCCCCATGGAAGTGTGCTGAAACTCGCGGCGTTCATCGGCGTGCTCGACGTCGCCGCGAACGCCGCACTGCTGTACGCCTTCCAAGGTGGGATGCTCTCGCTGGTCAGCGTCATTGCGTCGCTGTATCCGGCGGCGACGGTGCTGTTGGCGATGGTGATGCTCGGCGAGCGTGTCGGTCGTCTGCAGCAGATCGGAATGGTCATAGCTCTGGGCGCGGTGGGGATGATCGCCGTCGCATGATGATCCGATTCCGGCTGGGTGCACGTGATTGTCCCGCCGATCCCGGTTGAATCACCCACTACGGGGGTATCAGGGGTTGATGACCGCCAACATCAACTCGACCCCGCTTCGCGTGCTTGTCACCGGAGCGACGGGCTATCTCGGAGGACGCCTCGCTCCGCGGCTTCTCGACGCCGGTTACACAGTGCGAGTGTTGGCGCGTAACCCCGACAAGCTGGACGGTGTTCCGTGGGCAGACGATGTCGAGATTGCGCAGGGCGACCTCAACGATCGAGATTCTCTAAAGGCTGCGTTCGCGGACGTGGACGTCGTCTACTACCTCGTTCACTCGATGGGCTCGGTGGGGCACGACAACTTTGCGGACGCCGAGCGTGCCGGCGCTGAGAACGTCGCCGAAGTTGCCGCTGAAAGCGGAGTGGGAAGAATCGTCTACCTGGGCGGATTGCACCCCACCGACGGTCAGTTGTCGGAGCATCTGCAATCTCGCGCCGAAGTAGGTCGGATTCTCATCGAATCCTCGGTACCTACGCTGGTGCTCCAGGCCGGTGTCGTCATCGGTTCCGGTTCGGCGTCCTTCGAGATGATCCGGCACCTGACGAACCGTCTACCGGTCATGACGACGCCGAGATGGGTGCACAACAGAATCCAGCCGATCGCGGTGCGAGATATGCTCCACTACCTCATCGGCGCTGCCGAGGCCGATCTGAAGGAGAGCCGAACGTTCGACGTCGGAGGCCCCGACGTCATGGAGTACGGCGAAATGATGAACATTTATGCGGGAGTTGCCGGGCTGCGCCAGCGTCGAATGGTGGTGCTGCCGGTGTTGACGCCGCGCCTCGCCGGCCATTGGATCGGATTGGTCACCCCGATCCCGCGCGGACTGGCCATGCCACTGATCGAATCTTTGCAATTCGACGCCGTCGCTCACGAAATGGACGTCGATTCGATCATCCCTCGACCTGCAGACGGTCTGACTTCGTATCGCGAGTCCGTGCGTCTCGCGCTGCGGAATATCGAGGAAGGGGAGACCGAAACGACGTGGTCCGACTCCGACTCGGCGCAACCGTCCGATCCACTGCCGACCGATCCGACGTGGGCAGGGGAGGTCCTCTACTGCGACAGTCGCAGCGTATTTCTCGGCAGCGGGCCGAGTGAGATCCGTAGCCGACTGCGAGGCGCTGTCGAATCGGGCGAATTGAAGGGCTGGCGTCGGGAGGATCGTGAAGAGGAAAACTCGGGTGAGGTTCGGTTGCGGTCTACCGCATCACTGCCGGGCGACGCGCGGATGCAGTACCAGGTGATCTCGGCGGGTGGTGGTACTCGACTCGAACAGCGAACCTACTTCTTCCCACGCGGACTCGCAGGGAGGGTGTTTTGGTACGGGTCTCTGCCGGCCCGCAAGGTTGTGCTGGGTCGTACGCTGCAGGCGGTTGTGCGGCAGGTCGACCGCGCCTGACACACCACGGTGGGTATCGGGATGATTCTGCTCGGCGCACGCGTTACACTGACAAGCCGGAGCACAGTGCTTCGGAACATACGGGGCTGAACGGTTTCGACTTTGTATGTTGAGTCAGGGGAAGCGTGTCGGTGCAGGCGAGAGACCACCGTAAGCGTCATCGCAAAAATATAAGCGCCGATTCCAATCAGCGCGACTACGCACTCGCTGCCTAAGTAGCGACTGCGTGTCTGTCAGTCCGGGCTTGCCCTCGGTCCGGGTACTGGCATCAGCTAGAGGGCTTACCGATTCACTCGGCCACGGAGTGATGAGGAAAATCAAACAGTGGCTGGGATCGTCATCCTGGCTTGTTTGCGAGATCGGGAGATCCAAGTAGAGACATAGCAGACTGCACACGGAGAAGCCCTGGCAATGCAGCAGAGGACCCGGGTTCGATTCCCGGCAGCTCCACGCAAACGCCGGGCCGCACGAGAGCATCAGCTCTCGAGCGGCCCGGCGTTTTCTGTATGTCAGTATCCGTGGGGGTACCCGGTGCTCGCTACACGCCGTCGGATCGCAGGTGCGCCGTCGTGAAACTTCATTGGGGAACTAGTGTTGTCTCCGGGTTGACTCGGACACTAGAAGGAGGCGCATCGTGGCGCACGAAAGAGCTGGTTCGGTTGCTTTGCCCGTAGATCTCGTCGACGTAGCCCAGCTGGTCACGGCCTACTACTCGCGTACTCCGGACATGTCGGATCCGGGCCAACACGTCGTTTTCGGGACGTCCGGTCACCGTGGATCCAGTCTGGATACGGCGTTCAACGAGGCTCATATTCTCGCAACGACGCAGGCGATCGTCGAATACCGCGCCTCGCAGGGCATCACCGGCCCGATGTTCATCGGCCGTGACACGCACGCGCTGTCCGAGCCCGCGTGGACCACAGCGTTGGAAGTTCTTGCTGCAAACGATGTTTCGGTACTCGTCGACTCCAGAGATCGATACACGCCGACGCCCGCAGTCAGTCACGCGATTCTGCGCTACAACTCGGCCGGATCGTCTGCCAAGGCCGACGGCATCGTCGTGACACCTTCGCACAATCCGCCGCGCGACGGCGGATTCAAATACAATCCTCCGCACGGTGGTCCCGCGGACAGCGACGCCACGTCCGTGATCGCGGACCGTGCGAACGAGATTCTGCGCGGTGGACTGACAGGTGTGAAGCGTGTGTCGTTGTCGACCGCACTCAGTAGCTCGGTGGGCAAGTACGACTTCCTCGGAACGTATGTCGAGGATCTGCCGAACGTCGTAGATCTCGACGCGATCAGGTCGGCCGGGGTGCGCATCGGCGCCGATCCGCTCGGTGGTGCGAGTGTCGACTACTGGCAGTCGATCGCCGAGCGTCACAACCTCGACCTCACTGTGGTCAATCCGCTCGTCGATGCGACTTTCCGCTTCATGACGCTCGATACCGACGGAAAGATCCGAATGGATTGTTCGTCTCCCAACGCGATGGCGTCGTTGATCGCAGCACGGAACTCGTACGACATCTCCACGGGAAACGACGCCGACTCGGACCGTCACGGAGTGGTGACACCGGACGGTGGTCTGATGAATCCCAATCACTATCTGGCAGTTGCAATCGACTACCTCTTCACGCACCGGTCCGGTTGGTCGCCGAACTGCAAAGTCGGAAAAACTCTGGTGTCGTCTTCGATGATCGATCGTGTCGTCGCAGGCCTCGGCCGAGACTTGCTCGAGGTCCCGGTCGGATTCAAATGGTTCGTGCCGGGACTCCTCGACGGCGGTCTCGGATTCGGCGGCGAAGAGTCGGCGGGAGCCTCGTTCCTGCGGACCGACGGGCAGGTATGGACGACGGACAAGGACGGCATCATCCTCGCGCTGCTCGCTTCGGAGATCACCGCTGTCACGGGCAAAACGCCGTCCCAGCGCTACACCGACTTCACTGCGCAGTACGGCAATCCCGTGTACGCACGGGTCGATGCGCCCGCTTCACGTGAGGAGAAGGCCGTCCTGGCGAAGCTCTCTGCTGATCAGGTCACGGCAACCGAACTTGCGGGGGAGAAGATCACTGCCACACTTACGACCGCACCCGGCAACGGCGGCGCGATCGGGGGACTGAAGGTGACCACCGAAAGCGCGTGGTTCGCCGCACGTCCATCGGGAACCGAGGATGTCTACAAGATCTACGCCGAATCGTTCAAGGGTGCAGATCATCTCGCGCAGGTGCAGACCGCTGCGAGAGAACTGGTGTCGCAGGCACTCGACCGATCGTGACAGCTCCCAAACCGACCGACGGTGTGAAGGATGGCGCACTGCCGTCGCAAATCTGGGTCCTGATCTCGGCGAGCTTCGTGATAGCTCTCGGATTCGGCATCGTCGCACCGGTAATTCCACAGTTCGCCACCGAATTCGGAGTCGGCGTAGTTGCTGCGTCGGCGGTCATCAGCGTGTTCGCCGCCATGCGACTGTTGTTTGCGCCTGCCAGCGGACTTTTGGTGCAGAAGCTCGGTGAGCGACCGGTGTACCTGGCAGGTCTTTTGATCGTGGCTGCATCGACCGGCGCCTGCGCATTCTCCCAAACCTATTGGCAGCTCCTGATCTTTCGGGGGCTCGGCGGTATCGGCTCGACAATGTTCACGGTGTCGGCTCTGGGTCTTCTCATCCGAATGAGTCCGGCGGACAGCCGCGGACGCGTATCGGGGTTCTATGCGACGAGCTTCCTGATGGGGTCGATCGGTGGCCCGCTCGTCGGCGGTGCGGTCGTCGGATTGGGTTTACGAGCGCCATTCATCATCTACGCAATCGCTCTGATCATCGCTGCTGCGGTCGTCTTCTTCAGCCTCGGCAACGTCGATTCGACCGAATCCGAGCACGATTCTGCAGTACCGATGATGTCGCTGCGCGCTGCGTTGAAAGTGCCCGCCTACCGGGCTGCTCTTTCCTCGAATTTCGCGACGGGGTGGGCAGTGTTCGGTGTTCGCGTTGCATTGGTTCCGCTGTTCGTCGTTGCGGTGCTCGACCGCTCGGCTGCAGTGGCTGCAGTGGCGCTGGCGGTGTTCGCCGTTGGAAACGCCCTCGTGCTGATCACGTCCGGACGACTTTCCGACGTCCGCGGGCGAAAACCGTTCGTCGTCGCAGGCCTCATCGTTGCGGGTGTGGGAACCGCAGCCCTCGGTCTGACGGATAACGTGGCGCTGTTCATGATCGCCTCCTTCGTTGCTGGTTTCGGATCCGGTTTGATGACACCGGCGCAGCAGGCCTCGGTGGCCGACATCATCGGCTCCCGTGCACGCGGTGGTCCGGTTCTCTCGACATTCCAAATGGCATCCGACGTCGGGGCAATTCTCGGCCCCATCGTCGCCGGCGCAGTGGTCGAGTACTACTCCTACGGGACGGCCTTCGTGATGTCCGGGGCGATTCTGCTCTCGGCGGCGGTGTGGTGGCTGTTGGTAACCGATACGGCGAAGGCGGCAAAAGAGGCTGCCCGCAAGCAATGAGCTGCGCCCGGCACCTCACGCATTCGTTGGACAGCACTCCGTACTATTTCCATCGTGAGCCAAAAACGAACATCGAGCACGAAGTACACCCCGCAACCGACGTCCAGTACCTCTACGTACGTTCTGGCCGCGGCGGCGGTACTCGTGGTCGCTGTGGTCGTCGTCGTGGCGGTCCTGTGGCAGCGCGGCAGTGATACTCCCCGCAACGACGGTTACGGCACGATCAAGAATGCAAATGTCGAATTGACGGTTCTTCCCGATGGCGTCGTCCAGCTTGCAGTAGCAAATGCCGTGCCGGTCGTCGACCTGTTCGAAGATCCGATGTGTCCCTTCTGCGGTGATCTGGAAGTCAAGCACGGCCAGGAGCTGGCACAGAAGATCGACGACGGTGCGGTAGCCGTCCGATATCACCTGGTTGTGCTTCCACAACTGGACGACTCTTCGGCGAGCGGTAGCTACTCGAGTCGGGCGGTGGCCGCGTCTCATTGTGTCGCCGCATCGGAGAATGCCATCGTGTATTCGGCATTCCATGCCGGACTGTTCGGCATAGAATTCCAACCCGAAGAAAACGGTGATTCCGACCGCACCGACACCGAACTCGCCGACCTTGCCCAGAAGAGTGGCGCGGGAGAGGCGACCACGCAGTGCATTCTGTCCGGGGCGATGACCGATGTGGCGGCAGCAGATGCAGCGGCCGCCCGAGAGGCCCTGTCCGCGGCCGGCGCGGCCGGAACCCCCGGTGTTCTCGTCGATGGTCAGGTTGTCGACGCTCTCCGCGACTCGTCCTGGATCGAATCGATCGGCTGATCGGCTAAGTGCTGTTCCAACAGCGGATTTGTAGCGGTGTGCGGCCATGGTGTAACTTCGTTCGAGCAACCGCATAACAGCGCGGGTGTGCAGTACGGGGCTATGGCGCAGCTGGTAGCGCACCACACTGGCAGTGTGGGGGTCAGGGGTTCGAGTCCCCTTAGCTCCACCGAGTTCGTCCTGAAAGAAGTACACGCAAGCCCTGACCGGTGATCCTGGTCAGGGCTTGCGCTGTTTGTGGCGATGAACGAGTAATGGGGGCCACCTCGTGGTGGCCCCCATTTACTTGCCCAGACGTGCCGCAGCCCCGGTCAGTGGGCAGCGTCGAAGGCGTTCTCGACGTCCGACGGAATTCGGCCCCGAGCCGAAATGTTGTATCCGTTGGATTTCGCCCACTCGCGGATAGCCTTCGTCTGATTGGCATCGCGCTTCTGACCGGTCGAGGTAGCGCCGACGGTCTTCTTGGCCCGCTTACCGCCGACACGGGCCGAGTGCTCGATGTAGTAATCCAGCTTTCGGTGGAACTCTTTGGCGTTCTTGTCGCTGAGGTCGATCTCGTAGCTGACGCCGTTGACGGAATAGCTTATGTGCTCTCCGCCGGACTCGATCGGCTTGTCGTCGATATCGTCGACCAGTTGAACATAAACTTTCTTGGCCATTCTGGAGGTCTCCAATGATCAATCGGGATGAATCCAAGTAGAACTCAGGAAACTATACGACCATCTACGATATCGACGAAACAAGCTCTTGGATCCAAATAATTGAAAATCAGGAAAGATTCGTGCTCGGCGGCTGAGCTGCGAGCCTCATCTCGTCCAAGCCGACGAACTTCACGCGAGGACGCCCAGTGTCTTTGCCAGCCGAAACCTCTGCTTTGTCGATGCGTGCCCACGCAGGAAAGTCGAGTGCGTCGGGCGCCCTTTTCTCGAGCAATAGGTCGAGTTCCGCTCGATCCGCGCGGGCATGAGGAAGTCGGTCCGCAGCGATGTCTTCGAGAAGGCTCCGAATGGTCTCGGCCGCACACTTCTTGTTGGTTCCGATTACGCCGGTGGGCCCGCGCTTTATCCAGCCCGTTGCATAGGTTCCGGATACCGCTTCGCCTGAATTATCGATCACGCGGCCATCTTTGTTGGGAATCACGCCGACACCGGAATCGAACGGCACGCCTGGTATTTCGCTCCCGTGATAACCGACCGAACGCAGAATCAGACCGGTGTCGAGCATCTCTTCGGTCGAGGTTCGCTGGGCTTTCACCGTGCCGGACTCATCGGTTCGAAGTTCATTATGTATCAGACGAACAGAGGTGACCGACTCTTCTCCGAGTATCTCGTCAGGAGAAACACGGAAGCGAAGCACAATGCGCTTCCGGTTCGGGTCGGATCCTGCGCCTTGGCCGTCTCCGGCTGCAATTTCGCGAGCCAGTTCCACCTTCAACGCGGTGGAGGGTTCGGTGGTGCCGGATTCCAGAGCTGCCAAAGTGGCGGGGTCCGGTTCGGCTTCGTCGGCTGACAACACGATGTCGATGTCGGCAGCATTCATCAACCCGATCAATTCGGGGTTCGTGTACGCAGCCTGGGCCGACCCACGTCGTCCCAGTACTACCACCTCGCGGATCTTGCTGCCTCGCAATGCCTCCAGCGCGTGGTCGGCGATATCGGTGTTCTCGAGTTCGTCAGGCGAAACCAGCAGAACCCGAGCGATGTCGAGGGCGACGTTTCCGTTGCCTACGATGACTGCTCTTTCGCTGGTCAGGTCGTAGCTGCGGTCGGCGTAGTCGGGGTGGCCGTTGTACCACCCGACGAACTCGGCCGCTGCGTGAGAGCCGGGAAGATCTTCCCCTGCAATCCCGAGGCGTCGATCGTTGGAGGCGCCCGTCGCGTAGATGACTGCATCGTGGTGTTCGAGGAGTTCTTCGTGAGAGATATCCGAGCCGATCTCGACGCCGAGATGGATTCGTACCGACTTTTTGCCGCCGACCGCGCGGAAGAGATCGGTCACAGCCTTGGTGCCTGGATGATCGGGTGCTACGCCCGCCCGAACCAGCCCGTACGGGGTCAACAGGCGGTCGTACATCTCGACCTCGATACCGCGGATGGATGCGAGTTCGGTGGCGGCGTAGAACGCCGCAGGGCCTGATCCGACGATGGCAATTCTGCGGCCGGTGAAGTCGACGCCTTTGAAGGGCGAAGCAACCGTGTTGTACCCACTGCTCTGCATCGGGTGAAATTGGAAGTAGTTGGCATTCATCCCGAGGTATCGCTCTTGCTCGGGCTCCAATTCGTGGTCGGCGCGGATGGCGTCGACGGGACATTCGTCCACACACGCACCGCAGTCGATGCAGGTATCCGGATCAATGTGCAGCATTTCCGAGGTCATGAAGCCAGGTTCGTCCGGGGTGGGGTGAATACAGTCGACTGGACACACATCGACGCACGATGCGTCGTTGCAGCAGGGTTGAAGAATCACGAACGTCATGAACCTGTTCTACCGCGAGATGCATTACTCCGTGGCCGGTTCACTACTCCTACTGCAACGGTTCGGTGTCGACTTGCTCACATTCCGCTTGCAGATTCGGATCTGGCGGTATCGCGCGACCGTATCAGCCCCACTCTCTGCTTCACTTGTGACGAAAGTGTCTGCTGTTGCTCGTGTGTGCCACAGAGGCTGCTGATTCTCAATGTGAAAGGGGAGTGGCGCGCTCTGGGTCAGAGTGTGTCGAACTGCTTGATGAACAGAACCTCCGTGCTCGGCGTGCTGTCCGCAGGTGTAATGGCAGGCGCGCTGATGATTCCTGCAACAGCGTCGGCCGCCCCTTCGGGTGTGGAGCTCGACGGCAAGACGGTCTTCGTGGATCCTGGTCACCAAGGCGCCGGCCACGCCGAGAATCTGGCTGCGCAGGTGGACGACGGCCGTGGCGGCACCAAGGACTGCCAAACATCAGGGATGACCACTGTCGACGGCGTTCCCGAACACACCATCAACTGGAACGTCGCTCAGCTGGTGAAATCGAGTCTGGAAAGCCTGGGCGCCTCGGTCGTCATGAGCCGTGCCGACGACTCTGTTTGGGGCGGCTGTGTCGATGATCGAGCGCGGGCGGCCAATGCGTCCGGAGCGGATGTCGCTATCAGCATCCATGCGGACTCGACGGCCGTGGGCACCGATGCGGACAAGCACGGGTTCCACCTGATCGTTCCCACGCTCCCCATTCCCGACGCAGCTGCCAACGCGGCCCAGTCGGACGGTGGTCGGGCCGCATCGAATCTGATGCGCGACGCGTACGAGCGAGCCGGGTTCAGTGCCGCCGACTACGCGGGGGTAGTCGACGGACTGCAGGAGCGTTCCGACATCGCCGGGCCAGCGCTCACCGCTGTGCCTTCGGTTTTCGTCGAGATGGGAAACGGCTCCAATCCTGACGACGCGGCTGTGCTCGAAAGCCCGGAGGGGCAGCTGAAGCACGCCATCGCGATCTCCACCGGGCTGATCGACTATCTCCTCGGCCCCAACACCACTGTCGCGGCACTACCCGTGGAAGCCGGACCGGACGCACCGTCCGACTCGGCCACGGCGACACCTACTGCGGGTAAGCCGAAGTTCGAAGCCGCCCCGAGTTCGGCCGGGGGCAGTCCGCTCGCGCGCTTGCTTGCCGGGATCGCGCCCTACGTCGATTCCGTCGGGATCGACGGATTGTCGGATCTGGTGACCGACGACAACGTTCGATCGGTGTCGAACTTCGCGCAGGGCCTGCTGAAGCAGATGCTTGCAACCGAGTAACCTCACGATTCGTGGCGCGTGCACTAGGAGACCGGAGGATTCCCGTAATTCTCGTCTCGGGATTTCTCGGTGCAGGCAAGACGACGTTGCTCAACCACCTGCTTCGGCACAATCGGGGAATTCGCATCGGAGTCATCGTCAACGACTTCGGCTCCATCAATATCGATTCGATGATGGTTGCCGGTCAGGTCGATTCGATGGTGGCCCTCGGTAACGGGTGCATCTGCTGCGCCGTAAACATCGACGAAATGGACTCGATGTTCGACGTCCTGTCCGAGCCAGCGAGAGCACTCGACGTGATCGTCGTCGAGGCCAGTGGTATCGCGGAGCCGAGAAGCCTCATTCGAATGGTGCTGGCCAGCAACAATTCTGCGATCGTCTACGGCGGCCTGGTCGGAGTGGTCGACGCAGTCGAATTCGGCGCGACCGTCGAACGGCATCCCGAGATCGAACAACACCTTCGCCTCGCAGACCTCGTGGTGCTCAACAAGACGGACCGACTCGACGATGCCGAGACGTCTACGGTTCTCGACAGTGTCCGCAAGAGAGTTGGAGACGTTCCGATCGTGGTGACCAGGCATGGCCGCGTCGATGCAGCGTTGCTCTTCGATGTACCGACACGTGTTGATGACAGAAGCTCGGCACGGCAATTGTCGTTCGACGAGGTGCTGTACGAGGACGAGGATCCAGGCGATCACTCGCGGCATCTGCATGCCGCCTATACGACTACGAGCTTCGAGACCGAAGAGCCGATCGATCCACGCCGTTTCATCGAGATGATGGAGAACCCGTCGGGAGAGGTCTACCGCGCCAAGGGTTTCGTGTATTTCGGGGTGGATGGCTACGCGGATAAATACGTACTCGGTACGGTCGGCCGTCATATCCGACTCGAATCGACCACGTGGGGACGCGACGAGCGAAGAGCGACCTCACTGGTATTGATCGGAACGGATATCGACGAAGAATTGGTCGAGGTCCGCCTGCTCGACTGCATCCGCCGGACCGGGGACCCGACCGATCGAGCGGCGATGCTGCCGGTTCATCGATACACGCCGAATCCGGCGTGAACAGACGCCCTGCTGCACCGGTCAGAGGCCGACCCATTCCGAGGTACCCGTGGCGAAATGCTGACGCTTCCAGATGGGAACTTCGGACTTGATGCGTTCGACGAGCGTGGCGCACGTCGCGAAGGCTTCTGCGCGATGTGGTGACGCGACCGCGGCGACGAGCGCGATATCGCCGACGACCAGGTCCCCGACGCGATGTACTGCCGCGACGGGCAACCCTGATTGCGCCGCCACTTCGGCGCAACACGTGCGGAGAAATTTCTCTGCATCAGGATGGGCCTGATATTCGAGTGCGGAAACAGCGTGTCCGCCATCGTGATTGCGCACCACGCCGCTGAAGAGTACGACTGCGCCGTGCTCCGGCCCGGCGACTGCGGCCTCGACGATATCGATATCGATCCGATCCTTCGAGATCTGTGCCAAAGGCTCGTTCACGGCAATTCACCTTCCTGTGTTTCGGCGTGCAGACCGTCACCGGCAACCTGCGCGAGCAGATGGTCGAGGATCGGTCCGAGAACCGAGAGGCCGTCCTTGACACCCCCGGGTGACCCAGGCAAATTCACGATGACGGTCGTTCCCGCAAGCCCGGTCAGTCCACGACTCAAGGTCGCATGTGGAGTGACGGTGGTCCCCTTGGCCCGAATCGCGTCGGCGATCCCGGGGAGTTCGCAATCGAGAACTGCTCGCGTCGCCTCGGGAGTGGCATCGGTCGGTGACACGCCTGTACCCCCGGTGGTGATCACCAGCGAGGGCGCACCGGTCAATGCGTCGTCCAGGCCGGATGCGATATCGGCGTCGGCAAAGACCAGCGGCCCGCGAACAGTGAACTCGCGCTCGGCCAACCACCGCGCGATCACCGGTCCGGTGGTGTCCTCGCGGGTACCGCGCGCACCACCGGTCGACGCGACGAGTACGACAGCCGATCTCGTTCCAGCACCGGGTGTTTCGTGTTTCATCTCGACGTCTCGAGACCATCGCCCACGCTTTCCGCCCTCTTTGCTCAGCAGGCGGACGTTGTTCATGGTTGCGGACGGGTCGACAGCCTTGACCATGTCGTGCAGGGTGAGACCGGCGACGGCTACGGCCGTCAGCGCCTCCATCTCCACTCCCGTCGGGCCGGTGGTCTTCGCCGTTGCCTCGACCGTGATCGTCGTGTCGGTGAATCCGAAGCGCACATCCACCGAAGACAGTGCCAGCTGATGGCACAGCGGTATCAGCTCCGAGGTCTTCTTGGCCCCGGAGATACCCGCGATTCGAGCCGTGGCCAACACATCTGCCTTCGGCATCCCATCGGCGCGGACGAGGGACACGACCTCGGCAGTGGTGGCCAGTTCGCCTGCAGCGACTGCTATTCGGGTGGTATCGGACTTGTGTGACACGTCGACCATGCGGGCGCGGCCTTCGGAATCGACATGGGAAAAACTTGTCATAACGGCACCACTGTCACTTCGGACCCTGCGGTCATCTCGGTCACTTCTACGGGCACGTCCACCAATACGTCTGCCCATGCCATCGCGGCAACGAGGTGCGAACCTGCTCCGGCGATCAGTGTCACGGTTTCTCCCTCCAGCTTTCCTCGCAGAAACTGCCGTTTGCCTGCGACGGAGGTGACGTCTGCTGCCAACTTCGCCACCTGGGTCGGAGCCGGCGGTAAGCCTGCTGCGTCACGAAGCACATCACGGGCGAATACCAGGAACGAGACGACGGTACTCACTGGATTACCCGGAAAGTTCAATACGGGAACGCCGTCGACGACGGCTGTACCTTGAGGTCCGCCTGGCTGCATCCGTACCGGGCCGAATTGCCCGCCCAGTGGGAGCAACACATCCTTCACGACCTCGAAATCGCCCATGGACACCCCGCCGGAGGTGATGATGAGCTCGGATTCAGCAGCAGCAGCGGTGACGATGCGAGAAAAGTCGGCAGCCTCGTCCGAGCTGCGGTGTACGCCCGTGACTTCGGCGCCGTTGCTCCGAAGATGAGATGCCAGTGCGATGCCATTGGAATCGAAAATTTGGCCGAGCCGAAGCGAGGAGCCGGCCTCGACGAGTTCGGCGCCGGTGGTGATCACGGCAACCCTTGGACGACTGCGAACCTGCGTGTGCGACAAGCCAACTGCGGCAAGGACTGCGATATGACGGGGTTCGAGAAGCTGGCCTGCGTGGATCAGCGTGGTACCCGCGATGACATCGCTGCCCTGCTCGCGAATGTAGTCACCGGGTTGCCGGGACACCTCGATCGTGACGGAATGCTCGTCATCTGCAGTCGTGTGTTCGACGGGCACGATGGTGTCCGCGCCTTCCGGCACCGGGGCGCCGGTCATGATCTTGACGCTGGTCCCGGGTCGAAGTGCGCCAGGCCCCGTCGCACCCGCGGCCACTGTGCCCGCCACTGCCAGGGTCACCGGAACCGTGGTGATCGCCGACGCGTGGACTGCGTATCCATCCATCTGCGAATTCCTGAACAGTGGAAGATCGACCGGCGAAGCGACGTCCGCGTAGGCGACACGGCCCAGTGCATCGCTCAGCGGGACCGCCTCTGCGGTACGTGTCTTCAAGGGATCGAGTAGGCGTCGGACGTGAGCGGCATGGTCTTCGACCGAGGCCGCGCTCATGCTCCGCTCGCCTTCGGGGCCGACTTGGCGCGGATCTTCATATTTCGATCCTAGGCGTGCGTGTTTTCGAAATTGGGGGCGGCCGAGGCCCCGTGTTCTGTGAGGAACGGCATACTGGACCACGTAGCGTTGTCGGAGCGAGGATTCGCTCTTGTTTCACAAGGAGGGTGCACATGACCGTCAGCAGTGTCGTCGGACTCGGTATCCCCTCGGTAAAGGGCCCTGACTCTTCGAATAACACCGGATCTTCGAAGAGTCCTGGGGTGTTCACGGTTGACGACCGGCCCGATGTACCGGTTCTGATGGACCGGTTCGGCCGGGTGGCGCGCGATCTGCGGGTGTCCATCACCGAAAAGTGTTCGCTCCGTTGTACTTATTGCATGCCTGAAGAAGGTCTGCCGGTTATTCCAGCCGAGAACCTGCTTACTGCCGAGGAAATCGCGCGAGTGGTGTCGCTCGCGGTACATCGGCTCGGCGTCGAGGAAGTGCGCTTCACCGGTGGTGAACCGCTCATGCGGGCCGATCTGACCGACATTCTCGCTCGATGCGCACAGCGAGTGCCCGGCATTCCTCTTGCGATGACCACCAACGCCATCGGTTTGGAGCATCGGGCGGAGAGCCTCGTCGAAGCAGGACTGAGCCGTGTCAACGTCTCGCTCGACTCGATCGACCGAGCGCATTTCGCCGAACTCACCCGACGCGATCGTCTGCCGTCCGTCATGGCAGGAATCCGGGCAGCGAAGCGAGCCGGATTGAACCCTGTCAAAGTGAACGCCGTTCTGATGCCGGAGACGCTGCACGGTGCAGGTGACCTGCTCGAGTGGTGCCTGAACGAAGGCGTGGCCCTTCGATTCATCGAGCAGATGCCGCTCGACGCCGATCACGAATGGGCGCGTTCCAACATGCTCGACGCGCAGCAACTGCTCGATGTGCTCGCCACCCGTTTCGACCTCACCGAAATCGGTCGCGAGGATCCGTCTGCGCCGGCCGAGGAGTGGGCAGTCGACGGAACCGACGCCACCGTGGGCATCATCGCGTCCGTCACCAGGTCCTTCTGTTCCGACTGCGACCGAACTCGGCTCACTGCCGAGGGAACAGTGCGGTCGTGTCTGTTCAGCGATGAGGAAACCGACCTGCGGGCGGCCATGCGCGGGGGAGCAACCGACGACGAACTCGCCGCACTGTGGCGTGGCGCAATGTGGAACAAGTGGGCAGGACACGGAATCGATGCCGAAGGTTTCGTCCCACCGACGAGAAGTATGGGAGCAATAGGTGGTTGAGGTTCGTTACTTCGCCGGTGCGGCGGACGCGTCGGGATGTGCCGCCGAGACATTCGACCTGCCCATGGGCAGTGATATCGCGGCGTTGAAAGCTGCGGTAGCTCACAGACACGGCGGAAAGGTGGCCGATGTTCTGCGCGTGTCTGCGTTTTTGATCGGTGACGATCTCACGCGTGATCCCACAGCGACGTTCGGTGAGCGAGTCGACATCCTGCCACCGTTCGCGGGCGGCTAGCCCGAGGGCTCAGTTCTCGGTAGTCCACCAATCGTCGAACGGTGTGACGGGAACCGTGCGCTTGTGCCTGGAGTTCAAGAACATCCTCTCCAGTTTCGCTGCGACCTCTTCGGTTACGTCCTTGCCTTCGAGGTAGTCGTCGATCTGCGCGTACGTCACACCCAGGGCCTCCTCGTCGGGAAGCGCTGGACGATCGTCCTCCAAGTCCGCCGTGGGCACCTTCTTCCACGTGCTCTCCGGTGCACCGAGTTCTCGCAGCAGCTCGGCACCCTGACGCTTCGTCAGTCCGGTAAGAGGTGTGATGTCCACCCCGCCGTCGCCGAATTTGGTGAAGAATCCGGTGATCGCCTCGGCTGCATGGTCAGTGCCGACCACGACGTAGCCGAGTTCGCCGGCGAGCGCGTACTGCGCCACCATGCGCTCACGAGCCTTGATGTTGCCGCGCACGAAGTCGCGAACCGCCTCGTTGCCCAGGGCGTCCGCCACCGAGGCGGCCGCTGCGTCGGCCGATGCTTTGATATCGACCGTCACGGTCCGGTCGGGATCGATGAACGACAGTGCGATGGATGCATCGTCTTCGTCGGCCTGCACGCCGTAGGGGAGACGCACAGCAAGAAATCCTGCTTCGGCGCCTTCGCTGCGAAGTTCGGTGACCGCGAATTGAGCCAGCTTTCCGGTCAAGGTGCTGTCCTGGCCGCCACTGATGCCGAGCACGAACCCCGTGGCAGGTGTCGAACGGAGGTAGTTCTTGAGAAAGTCGACGCGTCGGGTGATCTCGGAGGCGGGGTCGATGGTCGCCTGGACCGCGAGTTCACGTTGAATTCGAGTGCGCAATTCCGAACGGATGAGAGCCATCACGCCATCTTAGGTGTGCTCCGTACAGTGCACGTGATGACAGCGAAGACCTTTTCGAAGTCCGATCGCAGTGCCCACCCCGACTTCTTTGCAGCCGAGGCAGCCGGGCTTGCATGGTTACGAGCGGGCGGCGGCGCGACAGTCGATGTGCTGGACGTCGGACCGACACATATCGATCTGGCCCGACTTGATTCAGGCTCGCCGACGCAGGCCGAGGCCCGCGCGTTCGGGGCCGGCCTCGCCACCGTTCACAGCAGTGGAGCTCGTGGGTTCGGTTGTCCTCCCGATGGTTTCGACGGTCAGCTGTTCATCGGTGCAAGGCCGATGTCGAGCGTCGTACACCCATCGTGGGGCTCGTTCTACGTCGAGGAAAGGGTTCTTCCGTTCCTGCGGGTAGCGCTCGAGGTGGGAAACGTGACGCCGAGTCAGGCTGCTGATATCGAGCGTGCGTGTGAGCGGGTTCGTGCGGGCTGTGCCGAAGATGGAGAGTCGCCGAGTCGCATTCACGGAGATCTGTGGACCGGAAATGTCATTTGGACCGATTCCGCCGCGGTGATGATCGATCCGGCAGCGCACGGCGGTCACCGTGAAACCGATCTGGCAATGCTGGAACTGTTCGGTTGTCCACTTCTGACCGATATCGTCGACGGCTATCAGTCGGTGTTTCGACTGCGGGAGGGCTGGGAAACGCGTATTCCGTTGCACCAGTTGCACCCTTTGGCCGTGCACGCAGCGGGGCACGGCCCGTCGTACGGTGCGGCACTTCATCGTGCTGCGGTGGCGGTGGAACGGCTCTACTGACGGGTTGCTCGACGGACCAGGTCTTCCCACCCGTCGGCGAGCCGTTGCATCGACATGCCGAGGTCGCGGAACTGGTGCAGGACGAGCGTTGCTTCGAGCGGTGTCAGGAGTCCGTAAGCGAGGAGTTCGAGATCGCCCTCCACGCGGGCCGTTCGGAGGAGGGTCAACACGTGCGTGTAATTGACCCTGTGCGCAGGTGCCGAATATCGAAGTTCCGGTGAGTTTTCGGCTGCGCGCATGACCTCTCCTTGAACCTCGACGAGATTCAAGCGGGCGCGCCCGAACGCGACCAATCGGTCGATCGGGTCCGCCCCCGGGCCCAGCGGTGGGGGACCGAACAGGAAACCGTGCTGGAGCTCCTTCTCGGTATGGTCCAGCAACGCCTGCATGAGCCCTGATCGGCTTCCGAATCGCCGGAATACTGTGCCCTTGCCCACACCCGCTCGGGCGGCCAGTGCGTCCATCGTGACAGCGTCCGCACCGACCGTGGCGACCAGTTCGGTAGCTGCGTCCAGTAGGAGGCGGCGGTTACGTGCGGCATCGCAGCGCTCGGTTTCCTCGCCTGCAATAGGGAGCATGAAGTCGGTCACACGCGCAACCATACCTGCTCCGGGAATGGAAATGGACCGCAGTCCGCTTAAGTGGTAGGAATACACCTACATCCGTCACAGCTCTATCATTCGAAGGAATTTCTTTCATGTCGCAAGCTCACGTACTGGTTCTCGTCGGCAGTCTTCGCATCGACTCCGTGAACAAGCAGATTGCCCACACCGCCGCCGCACTCGTGCCAGAGGGTGCCGACGCGGTCGTGTACGAAGGACTTGCGGATGTGCCGTTCTACAACGAGGACCTCGACGTCGAGGGCAAGGTACCTCCCGCTGCCCTGAGTCTGCGTTCAGCAGCCGAGGGGGCCACCGCATTTCTCCTCGTAACCCCTGAGTACAACGGCACCATTCCTGCGGTCTTGAAGAACGCCATAGATTGGCTGTCTCGTCCGTACGGGGTGGGTGCCGTACAAGGAAAGCCGGTTGCTGTCATCTCCGCCTCGCCGAGTGGTAACGGGGCCAAGTGGGCTCATGACGACACACGTAAGTCGGTCGGCATTGCGGGTGGAAAGGTTCTCGAGGACGTCGTGCTCACCATCGGCGGCACCATGGACAAGTTCGGTTCCGCACATCCCCGTGAAAACGCAGAGGTGTCGGCACAGATTTTCGCTGTGGTGGCCGAGTTGGTCAAGGCTTCGCGCGAGCTCGTCGACGCCTGATTCGAAGCGACCCGATCCTGGAGCGAACTGCTCTGTCGAGGCATCGCGGAGGAGCCCCCGAACAGTGTGTTCGGGGGCTCCTCCGCTGTCCGCGGGTTGCAGAATTCACCCTCCGGGTGCCGCGCGTCGGGCTTGCGGTTACGCGTGGGGCTTGTTCTCGGTTTCAGGGCGTATGCGAACCAGGGAAACATGTGATGCACGACACGCCGAGCCGACGTTGTTTTTTGGCCCATCTCGAGAGCGTGACCAGCGAATGTCATGGATGTTGTTCGCAACATCTCGTGTTCTAGCTATATGTCGGACACTAGGTGTAGTGTCTGAACAACCGAGAGGCCACAACGCTCCCCGCCGAGAAAACCGGTACGAAGCCCGTGAAATCCCGCTCGGAACTGCTCGAATCCGGGTTCGCATCCGGAATCGGCACACAGACGAAAATGAAGCTCGAAAAGCTATTCCGCAGTGCATTACGAGCATCTCGGTGAACTCCGCGATGCTGGACAGTGAGAAGGGAACCACATGAGCATCACCGTCTACACAAAGCCCGCTTGCGTTCAGTGCAATGCCACCTACCGTGCCCTCGACAAAGAGGGCATCGAATACTCGGTCATCGATATTTCGCAGGACACCGAGGCCCGCGACTACATCATGGCGCTCGGCTACCTGCAGGCGCCGGTCGTCGTTGCCGGCGACACTCATTGGTCGGGGTTTCGCCCCGATCGCATCAAGTCGCTCACCGCAAGCGTTGCTTGAACAGAAGACGGAGATGAGCAGGTGTGACGTTCACCGGTCTCGATTCGGCTCGGCTTCCTGGCTCGACGCACCCACTGGTGTATTTCTCGAGTGCGTCGCAGAACACGCATAGATTCGTCACCAAGTTGGATCTCCCGTCGAGTCGGATACCGATTCACCGGCCGGAAGAATTTCGGGTAGACCAGCCGTACGTTCTGATCGTCCCGACCTACGGCGGTGGCACCACATTTTCCGGCCGTGACACCAATTACGTTCCCAAGCAAGTGATCAAGTTTCTCAACGACAAGCACAATCGGTCCTTGATCAGGGCAGTCATCGCAGCTGGTAACACCAACTTCGGTGACTCGTTCTGTTTTGCGGGCGATGTCATTTCACAGAAGTGCGCTGTTCCTTACCTTTATCGCTTCGAATTGATGGGGACCCCCGAAGACGTAGATCGCGTTCGGGACGGTCTCGGCGATTTCTGGGAGCGGGAGTCGCGACGAGCGGCGCACACCTACTGACATCAGTACGAGTTCAGCAGTACAAGACGCACGAAGAAAGTGGAGCACCCGCCGTGGCACCGACAATCACCGATACAGCACCCGCCCAGACAACCGTCCGCGCGGATGGTGATCTCGACTATCACGCGCTGAACGCGATGCTGAATTTGTATGGCCCCAATGGGGAGATTCAGTTCGAGAAGGACCGCGAAGCGGCCAACCAATACTTCCTGCAGCACGTCAATCAGAACACCGTGTTCTTTCACGATCTGGATGAGAAGCTGGATTACCTGGTCGAGGAAAACTATTACGAGGCAGAGGTTCTCGATCAGTACTCCCGCGAGTTCGTCAAGTTCCTCATAAACCACGCCTACTCGAAGAAGTTCCGCTTCCCGACGTTCCTGGGTGCATTCAAGTACTACACCTCGTACACGTTGAAGACATTCGACGGCAAGCGCTACCTCGAGCGGTTCGAAGATCGCGTCTGCATGGTTGCCCTGACTCTCGGTGCAGGTGACGAAGCCCTTGCCACCGATCTGGTCGACGAGATCATCGCCGGCCGTTTCCAGCCCGCTACGCCCACCTTCCTCAACTCCGGTAAGAAGCAGCGTGGTGAGCCGGTTTCGTGCTTCCTGTTGCGCATCGAAGACAACATGGAATCGATCGGTCGATCGATCAACTCCGCTCTGCAGCTGTCCAAGCGCGGCGGTGGAGTTGCGTTGCTGCTCAGTAATATTCGCGAAGCCGGCGCGCCGATCAAACGAATCGAAAACCAGTCCTCGGGCGTCATTCCGATCATGAAGCTACTCGAGGACTCCTTCTCGTACGCGAACCAGCTCGGTGCGCGTCAGGGTGCAGGTGCTGTGTACTTGCATGCGCACCATCCCGATGTCTACAAGTTCCTCGATACCAAGCGCGAGAACGCGGACGAGAAGATTCGCATAAAGACGCTCTCACTCGGAATCGTCATCCCGGACATCACGTTCGAATTGGCGAAGAAGAACGAAGACATGTATCTCTTCTCGCCGTACGACGTCGAGCGGATCTACGGGGTGCCGTTCGCGGACATCAACGTCAGTGAGACGTACTACGAGATGGTCGACGACAAGCGGATCCGCAAGACGAAGATCAAGGCACGCGAGTTCTTCCAGACGCTCGCCGAGCTGCAGTTCGAATCCGGATACCCGTACATCATGTTCGAGGACACCGTGAATCGGGCCAACCCGGTGAAGGGCAAGATCACTCACTCGAACCTGTGCTCGGAAATCCTGCAGGTCTCGACCCCGTCGACATTCAACGACGATCTGTCGTACAGCCACGTCGGCAAAGATATTTCCTGCAACCTCGGCTCGCTGAACATCGCCAAGACAATGGATTCGCCAGATTTCGGCAAAACCATCGCAGTGGCAATCCGCGGGCTCACGGCCGTGTCCGATCAGACTCACATCTTCTCGGTTCCGTCGATCGAGCAGGGGAACAACGACTCTCACGCAATCGGCCTCGGCCAGATGAACCTGCATGGATATTTGGCGCGCGAGCGGATTCACTACGGATCCACCGAGGGCATCGACTTCACGAACATCTACTTCTACACCGTGGTATTTCATGCCATCCAGGCGTCTAACCAACTCTCGATCGCGCGCGGTGAATACTTCAAGGGTTTCCCGGACTCCAAATACGCATCGGGTGAATTCTTCGACAAGTACACCGACGAGGTCTGGGAGCCTGCCACGTCCCGCGTCGCGGCGCTGTTCGCCGACGCCGGTGTGCACATTCCGACGCAGGCCGACTGGTCGGCACTGAAGACATCGGTGCAAGAACACGGCATCTACAACCAGAACCTGCAAGCAGTGCCGCCGACGGGGTCGATTTCCTACATCAACAACTCGACCTCCTCGATCCACCCGGTTGCGGCGAAGATCGAGATCCGCAAGGAAGGCAAGATCGGGCGGGTCTACTACCCGGCGCCGTACCTGAACAACGACAACCTGGAGTTCTACCAGGACGCGTACGAGATCGGGTACGAGAAGATCATCGACACCTACGCTGTGGCAACGCAACACGTCGATCAGGGGTTGTCCTTGACGCTGTTCTTCAAGGACACCGCCTCGACCCGCGACATCAACAAGGCACAGATCTACGCATGGCGTAAGGGGATCAAGACGCTGTACTACATCCGCCTACGTCAGTTGGCGTTGGAAGGCACCGAAGTGGATGGTTGCGTGTCCTGCATGCTGTAAAAAAGATTTCCCTTACGAACAATCGTTTGGGAAGCAAAGAGCCGGCCCGCGGCAACGGACCGGCTCTTCTTACCCCGCAAAGCGAGGTCCCAATTGATGTCGGGAGATCGAGCTTATATGAGTGTTCCTTGCGAGGTGCGCGAGGCTCCGCGGGGTCCGAGAACCCGAAGGAGGTGATGTCATGACAAGGAAGACTCAAAAAGTTGTTCGAAGCTCGGTAACCGGTCGGTTTCTGCCGCCGTCGGCAGCTAAGAAGTCGCCGCGGACCACGCAGACTGAGACGATTCGTCGCGCGAAGTAAGGGTAGCTCATGCGCGCACACGTACGAAGAATCGCGCACCTAAATCCAGTGGCTCGTTGAGTCATCAGGTGAGGGCTGCCTGAAAGTGGCGGTGGACTTGTCCACCGCCACTTTTTTTGTGCGACAAGGGTTTTGGATGGCACAATAGGCGAGTCTTCTGCCGGCGGGAATTACAGTCGTGTAACTTAGACCTTGTGCAACACCGGCGTTCCATTGGTTTTCTGAAATCGAGGGCGTCGCTGCAACTCGCTCGACACATTTGTGATCGACTGGTGAGAACCCGCGCACTGAAACTCAAATGGGGATAGAAATGACAGTCACGAACAACAGCCCGCAGACACCGGCGGCGACGGTGCGGCCGAAACTCATCGATCGTGTCTCGGCCATCAACTGGAATCGCGTCCAGGATGACAAGGACTCGGAGGTGTGGGAGCGCCTGACCAGTAATTTCTGGCTGCCAGAGAAGGTGCCGGTCTCGAACGACATTCCGTCGTGGGCGACGCTGAATGCAGTCGAGAAGCAGTTGACGATGCGGGTGTTCACCGGGCTCACTTTGCTGGACACGATCCAGGGAACAGTAGGAGCAGTCAGCCTCATTCCCGACGCGATCACCCCGCACGAAGAGGCCGTCTACACCAACATCGCGTTCATGGAGTCGGTGCATGCGAAGAGCTACAGCTCCATCTTCTCCACACTGAGTTCCACGCGCGATATCGACGACGCGTTCCGGTGGTCCGAGGAGAACGTCAACCTGCAGCGTAAAGCCGAGATCGTCCTGAAGTTCTATCACGGCGACGATCCACTCAAGCGGAAGGTCGCGTCGACCCTGCTCGAGTCTTTCCTGTTCTACTCGGGCTTCTACCTGCCGATGTACTGGTCTTCGCGAGCCAAGCTCACCAACACCGCCGACCTGATCCGGTTGATCATCCGTGACGAAGCTGTGCACGGCTACTACATCGGATACAAGTATCAGCGGGGTCTGGAGAAGGTCACCGAAGCCGAGCGCGAAGAACTCAAGAACTACACGTTCGAGTTGCTGTTCGAACTGTACGACAACGAGGTCGAGTACACCCAGGATCTCTACGACGAGATCGGGCTCACCGAGGACGTCAAGAAGTTCCTGCGATACAACGCGAACAAGGCACTGAACAACCTGGGATACGAGGGGCTGTTCCCGAAGGACGAAACCGACGTGAACCCAGCCATCTTGTCGGCGCTGTCACCCAACGCCGATGAGAATCACGACTTCTTCTCGGGCTCGGGCTCGTCGTATGTCATCGGTAAGGCAGTCAACACCGAAGACGACGACTGGGATTTCTGACCGTAGGGACAGCGGGGTGTGTTCGGCCATCGGGTGGTAGCCGAACACACCGACGCTGGGTGGGTCAAGTACGAAACCAGGCCTCGACCGAGTCGTCGAGTGCTTTGTCGATCCGCAAACGTGAAGTCTCCGAGAGGGTTTCCGGTAGCGCGTCGGACTCGAACCATTCCACTGCCAAGTTTTCGTCGTCGGCGACGTGCGCTTCGCCTCCAGTGCGCCGGGCCAGGAACGTGAGGTCGAGGTACTGCGCTTGGTCGCCGTTCGGATAGGTGATCGGTCCGGTGACGTCGACGCTCGTCAACCGAATCAGTTCCGCATCTATCCCGGTCTCCTCACTGATCTCACGTAGCGCCGCGGGTCCGGGTTCCTCGCCGGGTTCGAGAATGCCCGACACCACTGCCCAGAGACCGTTGTCGCGTCGCCTCGTGAGGAGTATCCGGTCGTTTTCGTCCAGGACAACTGCGCTGACACCGGAGAGCCAGAGTGGTGCTGTACCCACTCGTCGTCGGAGCGAGAGGACGAACTCGGGTACCGGCACCTCAAGAAGCGTATGCGTTGAGGGAGTTCTTCACGTCCGAAAGAATCGCCCGCGCGGCGACGATACCGCTCCCGGACCACACAGTGTCGTCTACGGCGAACACTCGGCCGTCCTTCACCGATCCGAGCTCGAGCCACGGATCACTGCGCAGGACCTCGGTTCCGAACGATTCGCCCTCGTCACCGTCGAAGCGCACGTAGACGATGTCGCCTTCGGCCGCGAGCAGATCGTCGGGGGCGACGTCGACTTCACCATCACGTTGCGCAGGTGGGCGCTGAACGCCGATCTCGGCGAGTACCTGCCCGGCGAACGACGTCGTGGAATCGGTGACGATTGAATCGGGAAGGAAGCGCACTACAGATGCTTGGGTCTGGGCGGCATCGATGTCGCGGCCGGCCTGCTGCGCGTCGGCACTGAATCGGGCGAGTTCGTCGAATCCGGTCCCACCACGTCCGAGGGCGGCAGCCGATTGCAGGAACGTCCCCTTCCAACCACCATCGGAGCTCGTGAAGACGGTGGGTGCGATATCGCTGAGGGCCGCGTAATTATCCCGGCCCAGTGAATCGGACCCGATGATGAGGTCGGGGGCGAGAGCGGCGACCGCGTCGATATCCGGGGCGCCGACAGGTCCGACGCTCGGAACTCTCGCTATGCCCGGTCCCAGATACAGTTCTTGGTCGCCGTCCCCACGGAAATAGGGGTCGAGCGACGACGCGCCGACGACTCGTTCCCAGACGCCCACCGCACAGCTGGCATCGAGCGAAGCTGCATCGAGCACCACGATGCGCATGGGATCGGACGGAACGTCGCTTATTCCTTCGCTGTGACCGACCGGTCGTACCGACCCTTCTATGCCGGTCGGATCGAGCGGAGCAGGCTTGGGGCACAGGCCGGCAGTCTTGCGGTCGTTGCCGACGACACCCGCGCCGGCAATGTTGGTCGTGCTCCGGACGATGGTCGACGCGTCGTCCGAGGACGAGGGGGGAGTGGAGCACCCGGCTGTGGACAGGGCGACGCCGATGGCCAGAATCAGCCCGGCGCGCGAAGTCGAGGTCACGGTCGACAGGCCTGAGGTAGTGGACAACTCGTGCGTTCCTAACGGGAGTGGGATGCGCTCACACCATATCGGTCCGCAGCCGTCGGCCACTTCACATGGTGGTGTGAGCGAGAATTGGTTTCGTTGTCCGGAGGGCTCGTACAATCGAATACGACACACGGTAGGACCGGTTCGGCGCTGCGCTGTGGGACGGTCTACGATTCGTGGAGCGCAAGACACCAGGACGTCGCCTCGTGGTTCGAGGTACGACGCGCATTCAGGAGGATCAGTGACTGCCCTAGCGCCTAGGCCCACTCCCGCTGTGGAAGCGGTGAGGCCTTTTCCGCCGCGGATGGGACCCAAGGGTTCATTCGTTCACAAGGCGGTGACGACGACAGATCCCAAGGTGTTGGGGATCATGTACATCGTGACATCGATTGCGTTTTTCCTTGTCGGTGGCTTGATGGCGTTGCTCATGCGCGCCGAGCTGGCGGTACCGGGGATGCAGTTCCTGTCGAATGAGCAGTACAACCAGCTGTTCACCATGCACGGCACGATCATGCTGCTGCTGTATGCGACGCCGATCGTGTTCGGCTTCGCCAACTACATCCTGCCGCTGCAGATCGGTGCGCCGGACGTGGCGTTCCCGCGGTTGAACGCTTTCTCGTATTGGCTCTACCTGTTCGGTGCGTTGGTCGCCTCGGCAGGATTCATCACCCCTGGTGGTGCTGCTGACTTCGGTTGGACCGCGTACACCCCGCTCTCGAGTGCATTGCATTCACCGGGTGTCGGTGCAGATCTGTGGATCATGGGACTCGCGATCGCCGGTCTCGGCACCATTCTCGGTGCGGTGAACATGATCACGACGGTCATCTGCTTGCGAGCGCCGGGTATGACGATGTTCCGGATGCCCATTTTCACGTGGAACATCCTGGTCACCAGCATTCTCATTCTTCTTGCTTTCCCGTTGTTGACGGCGGCACTGTTGGGATTGGCAGCCGATCGACATCTCGGTGCGCATCTGTTCGACCCGGCGACCGGTGGAGTGTTGTTGTGGCAGCACTTGTTCTGGTTCTTCGGCCACCCCGAGGTGTACATCATCGCGTTGCCGTTCTTCGGGATCGTGTCAGAGGTGTTCCCGGTCTTCTCGCGTAAGCCGATGTTCGGATACACCACCTTGATCTACGCAACGATTGCCATCGCTGCTCTCTCGATCGCGGTGTGGGCTCACCACATGTACGCCACGGGTGCGGTGCTGTTGCCGTTCTTCTCGTTCATGACGTTCTTGATCGCAGTGCCTACCGGTGTGAAGATCTTCAACTGGGTCGGCACGATGTGGCGAGGTCAAGTGACGTTGGAGACTCCGATGCTCTTCGCTATCGGCTTCTTGATCACCTTTCTCTTCGGCGGCCTCTCCGGAGTGCTGCTCGCCAGCCCGCCGATCGACTTCCACGTCACCGACACCTACTTCGTAGTGGCGCACTTCCACTACGTGGTCTTCGGCACGGTGGTGTTCGCAACGTTCTCGGGCATCTACTTCTGGTTCCCGAAGATGACCGGCCGAATGATGGACGAGACGCTGGGCAAGTGGCACTTCTGGCTGACGTTCCTCGGATTCCACGGCACCTTCCTGGTCCAGCACTGGCTCGGTAACGAGGGCATGCCGCGTCGCTACGCCGACTACCTGGCCTCCGATGGGTTCACCACGCTCAACATCATCTCGACCATCGGTGCGTTCGTTCTCGGAGCCTCGACACTGCCGTTCGTGTGGAACGTCTTCAAGTCCTATCGCTACGGCGAGGTGGTCACCGTGGACGACCCGTGGGGCTACGGCAACTCGCTCGAGTGGGCCACATCATGCCCACCGCCGCGGCACAACTTCACGGAACTGCCGCGAATCCGTTCCGAGCGTCCGGCGTTCGAACTCCACTACCCGCACATGGTGGACCGTTTGCGTGCCGAGGCTCATGTAGGCCCGGGCAGTCACGGTGGGCATACCACCGAGGTTCTCGAGCAGGCGCGTCGAGCTCCTCTCGCTACCAGCGATCACGAGCACTCGGGCGATACGGATCCCAAGTAAGTACCCGATCGACCTGAAGAGCCCCTCCCGGTATCCGGGTGGGGCTCTTCGCTTGCAACAATCATCTGGCAGGCCAATCAACTTTCGACTCCTCTACAGAGCGGGTCGTGTGAAGGGAGAATCGGTGGCGTCATCGGACACCGCTGTACTCGTGACGGTGACGGGTCCGGACAAGCCGGGTGTCACCTCGGTTCTGTTCGCTGCACTCTCACGGCACGAGGTCAGCCTGCTCGACGTCGAGCAGGTAGTCATCCGTGGACGGCTCACGTTGGGCGTGTTGCTGACCTGCCCGAACGATCCCGAGGACCTGCAGGAAGAACTCGAAGAAGCCATGTCGACGGTGGGTGTGCACGTCGACGTCGAGATCGATGCGGACCCTGTCGGCAAGCGCTCATTGGCTACCCACGTGGTGGTCGTTCTGGGCCGCCCTGTCACAGCACGCGCATTCAGCACCATCTCGCGCGAACTGGCACGCCAGGGCGCCAACATCGACTCGATCCGTGGCATCGCCGACTACCCGGTCACGGGACTGGAACTTCAGGTGACGGCGACCGACACGACTCCCGACGCAGACCGCCGACTTCGGACCGGTCTGTCCGAGATCGCTGCCGGAGTCGGATGCGACGTCGCGGTGGAGCGCAGCGGGATTTCTCGGCGGTCCAAACGTCTCATCGTGTTCGACGTCGATTCCACCCTCGTGCAGGGTGAGGTCATCGAAATGCTGGCGGCGAAGGCCGGCCGTGAAGACGAGGTCCGCGCCGTCACCGAGGCAGCGATGCGTGGTGAGATCGACTTCGCGGAGTCCCTCACCCAGCGGGTGGAGGCCTTGGCAGGCCTGGATGCGTCGGTTATCGAGGAGGTAGGTGACGCGCTCGAGTTGACGCCGGGTGCTCGTACCACCATCCGCACCCTGCGCCGACTCGGATATCACTGTGGCGTCGTCTCCGGCGGATTCCGTCAGGTCATCGACGGTCTCGCACATGAACTCGAGCTCGATTTCGTCAAAGCCAACACACTCGAGATTATCGACGGCAAGTTGACCGGTCGGGTGGTCGGCGAGGTCATCGACCGGGCAGCCAAGGCGACAGCGTTGCGCGATTTTGCAGCGCAGTGCGGGGTTCCGATGGAGCAAACGGTTGCTGTCGGTGACGGTGCGAACGACATCGACATGCTCACAGCAGCTGGGTTGGGTGTGGCGTTCAATGCCAAGCCTGCGCTGCGCGAGATTGCCGACACCGCGATTTCGCATCCGTACCTCGATGCGGTGCTCTTCATGCTCGGTGTGACGCGTGGAGAAATCGAGGCTGCGGACGCCATCGACGGTGGCGTCCGACGCGTCCCGATCCCATGACCGAACCGGCGGACGAGACAGTCCCACCGCGGAGTACCTTCGCCGAGCGTCACGCTGTGCTGGCCCTCGGATACGGGGGCAGGGAAGACCCACCGGACCCGGCGGATGTTCTCGCGATGCCGATCGTGCTTCATATCTCCAAAGCGGATCCGCCGATGCGCAGCGATCTGTTGGCGGCGGCGGCGATCGCAACGGTGCGGATCTGCCTCGATGAACGCGCAGGCCCCGGCGGCGAGTGGGACGAGCAGTTTCGGGCGTGGACTTCGGCACGCATCCGAAAGGTGGCTCGCCGAGCCCGCGGCGCCCACTGGGAAGCGGCACTTGCCGTGGACGGTGTCACCGCCGAAGTCGGGTCAGCCCAGGCCCGCGCGTTGGTCCCCGGACGCGTCGGCGATCTCGACTCCCGAATCACGAAGTTGCAGATCGGCGGGACCGATCTCGAGCACGATGATCCTGGGCCACCTCGGGCCGCCGTGCCGGTGTTGTGGATCGACCGGTCGTTGGACATGACGGTGGGCAAGGCTGCTGCACAGGTAGCGCATGCGTCGATGCTGTTGGCGGCAGCGATGAGCGTCGAGCAAGCCCAGGCGTGGGCACGGCAGGGTTTCGAATGTTCGGTCCGCGACGCCGATCCAGCGCAGTGGGCGAAGGCTCGCGCGCTCGTCGATGAAGATGGCGCAGGCGCGGTCGCTGTGCGCGATGCCGGCTTCACCGAAGTGGCACCCGGGTCGATGACCGTCATCGCACTCGCATCACCCTGACATCGGTAGAGGGTCCACTGGCTCACGACTGGACGTTTGTGCCGTTACCAGTCTGGCGGACACTCGATGGATGTCCTGGATCGTCTCTGTGATCGCCCGTGCTCGCCTGATCCACCTCGGGCGAAGACTCGTAGCGCTCTACGTGGGTTTGTGTCTGTACGGATTCTCGATGGCGCTGATGATCACTGCGGGTCTCGGACTCGATCCGTGGGATGTACTGCATCAAGGCCTGAGCCTGCACGTGCCACTGAGTTTCGGAGCGATCACCGCAGCGACCGGAATTGCTGTGTTGCTCGCCTGGATTCCGTTGCGACAGAAGCCAGGACTGGGAACCATCAGCAATGTGGTGGTGATCGCGGTGGCAGTCGACCTGTCGATTCGATGGCTCCCGACTTTCGACGCGATCGCCGTGCGAGCGGCCATGATGGCGACCGGCATCGTTGTCAATGCGTTCGCGACGGCCCTGTACATCGGCGCGGGAATGGGACCCGGTCCACGGGACGGCCTGATGACCGGATTGGTCGCACGAACGGGGCTCTCGGTTCGCCTCGTCCGGACGTGTATCGAGCTGACCGTCGTCGCAACCGGCTGGATGCTCGGAGGAACCGTAGGTATCGGAACCGTGCTGTACGCCTTGGGGATCGGGCCACTCGTTCAACTGTTCATGCACTACCTGCCGTCGCTACGCAATACAAGGACTGTCGAACCGGTAAGGGAGATGGCCGATCCGGCGGGCAACGACGTCGTATCGGCGGGAACCCCGGTGGCGGTGGACGAGTCGAACACGGGAACGAATCTGCTTGCGGCCCAGGAAGGACAGGCCAGTTCGATGTCGGTCGGTCCACCCGAATGCACGATCAACAGCGAACTTGCATCACGGACGGGCTGCCCGTCGGGATCGTAGGACCGAACGTCTGCGCCGTCTACCCACGCTTGCAACGTGCGCACCGAGTCGTCGTTCCACGAGTGTGAGGTCAGCTCGGCGCCATCAGCACCGAACCAGACCAGATCCGGCCGGCCCGACGGAGTGTCACGGCCTGTGAAGAATTCCTGTTGACGCAGTGATGGAGCGCTGCGACGGATTCGGAGGAGTCTGGCGACGAAGGCGATCAGGTCGTCGTCGACGTGGGACCAGTCGAGCGCCCACGATTGGGCAGCGGGTGCATCGGTGGGAACGCAGTAGGCATTGTTGTTGCCGAACTGGGTGTGGCCGAGCTCGTCACCTGCGAGGAGCATCGGAGTGCCGGTCGAGAGCGTCAGCGTGGCAAGGAGTGCGCGGACATGACGGCCGCGTTCGGCCAGGATGGCGGGGTCGTCGGTTGGACCCTCCGTTCCGTGATCGACGGAGTAGTTGTTGTCGGTCCCGTCGCGATTGTCTTCACCGTTCGCCTCGTTGTGTTTGGTTGCGTAAGAGACGAGATCGGCGATGGTGAAGCCGTCGTGTGCCGTCACGAAGTTGATCGATGCCCAAGGCTTGCGTGAACCCCCGCCGTAAATGTCTTCCGAACCTGCCATGCGGGAGGCGAGTTCGCGAACACCAGTGTGTCCAGCCCAGAATCGGCGCACGGTGTCGCGGTATCGATCGTTCCATTCTGACCACAGACTTTCGAAACTGCCGACTTGGTACCCCGCGCCGGTCGCGTCCCATGGCTCGGCGATCAGCTTCGTCCGCGACAGAACCGGATCGGTCGTGATCGCAGTCAGCAGCGGAGCACGTGGATCGAATCGCCAGCCTCCTGGCCGGCCGAGGGTGCTGGCGAGGTCGAACCTGAATCCGTCGACACCCATCTCGGTGACCCAATATCGAAGGCTGTCGCACACCATCCGAACCACGGCAGGTGACGCCGCGTCGAGCGTGTTGCCGCACCCGGTGAGGTCGACGTCGTAGCCACGGCCGTCCAACAAGTAGTAGCCGGGGGCATCGAGCCCACGCCAGCTGATCGAGGGGCCGTCGACCCCGGATTCGCAGGTGTGGTTGTAGACGACGTCGAGGACGACCTCGATTCCGACAGAATGAAGTGCTCGCACCATTGCCCTGAACTCGTCGATCTCGGCTCCCGGTACCGCTGCGAAACGGGGGTCGGGTGCGAAGTAGGCGCCGGTCGAGTAGCCCCAATGATTGCGCTTGCCGCGGGCGCGCACACCTGGTTCGGTGAGCATCGCCTGGACCGGGAGCAATTCGATGGTGGTCACACCGAGGCGGGTCAGATGTTCGAGCACTGCGGGTGCGGTGAGTCCGAGATACGTCCCACGGTGTGCCGCGGGAACGGCCGGGTTTCTTGCTGTGTAGGAACCGACGTGCATCTCGTAGATCACGGTGCGATCCCAGGGGACGGCCGGAGCAGAACCTGTGTCGACAGCGGATCGCCCGGTGATGACGGAAAGTGGGATCGACCCCAGTGAATCGATGGTGCTGGGGTGTCCGAACGGATCCTCGTCGTAAGGCAGTAGGGCCTGAGCCGATCCAAGGCTTCCGGTGATCCGACGGGCGGCGGGATCGATCAGAATCTTGTGCGCATTGAAGCGGCGTCCGGTGGCGGGATCCCAGCGTCCGTGTACCCGGTACCCATACCTTTGTCCCGGTCCGACGTCCGGAACGATGCCATGCCAGATCCCGAAGGTGCGGCTGCGTAGTTCGACCCTTCGCTCGGCTCCATCCGGATCGATCAGACATACCTCGATGCCGTCCGAGTCGGGGGAGTGGACTGCAAATTGCGTACCACCCGCGTAGGCAGTTGCCCCGAGGGGTAGCGGCGATCCTGGCGGCGGGGTCTCTTCGCGCCAGGCGAGATGAAGGTTGGACGACACGCCTGCAGATCCTGCCGTGAAAGCCCGACGAATGTGGGACAAGATAGACACGTGTCTGAACCGGATCCCGATTTGCTCATCGATTTCAACAACGTTCTCATCAAGCGGGGCGGGGTAACGCTCGTCGGTCCCGTCACCTGGCAGGTAGAACTCGACGAACGATGGGTCGTACTCGGGCCCAACGGGGCCGGCAAGACCTCGCTCCTGCGCATTGCGGCCGCTGAGGTGCACCCGACCTCGGGATCGGCTCACGTTCTCGGTGAAGTGATGGGGAAGGTCGATGTCGCCGAACTGAAAACTCGAATCGGCCTTTCGTCGTCCGCGTTGGCACACCGGATTCCGGCAGACGAAACGGTGATCGACCTCGTGGTCTCGGCCGGGTACAGCGTGCTCGGCCGCTGGCGTGAGCGATACGACGAGATGGATACCGAGCGGGCAGTGGAAATGTTGGAAAGCCTCGGCGCCGAGCATCTGGCTGATCGCACCTACGGCACGCTGTCCGAGGGCGAACGCAAGCGGGTGCTCATCGCACGAGCACTGATGACCGATCCGGAGCTGCTGCTACTCGACGAGCCGGCGGCAGGGCTCGATCTGGGCGGCCGCGAGGAACTCGTCGCACGGTTGGCGGACCTGGCGGCAGATCCGGACGCGCCGGCAACCGTCCTCATCACCCACCACGTCGAGGAAATACCACCTGGCTTCAGTCACGCACTGCTGCTCAAAGAAGGTGGAGTCGTTGCTCAGGGGCTTCTCGAGGACGTCATCACCGCGGAGAATCTGACCGAGGCGTTCAGCCAGTCGATTGCGCTCGATCGAGTCGACGGTCGATTCTTCGCCCGTCGAGCCCGCACGCCCGGCCAGCATCGCCGCTGAAGGCGGCAGGTTCGGTGCCGGGTAGGTTCTCGAACATGACATCAACTGGTGTGTCGGTGCCCGAGCAAGTCCCCGTCCGCGACGCGTCGACCGTCATCTTGGTTCGAGATGGTGCCCTCGGTATCGAGGTGTTTCTGCTCGAACGCGTCGGTGGAATGGCCTTCGCCGGCGGCATGACCGTCTTTCCGGGTGGTGGCGTCGACTTGTCCGACGCGGACGCCGACGTGGCGTGGTCCGGCCCCGGGCCGGCATGGTGGGGGGAAAAGTTCGGTGTCGACGAGCGCAAAGCGACAGCGCTCGTGTGCGCTGCAGCGCGCGAAACTTTCGAGGAATGCGGAGTTCTTCTCGCAGGCCCTACGCCGGACTCGACCGTTGCCGATACCAGTTGTTTCGCAGAAGATCGTGGCAAGTTGGAGCGGCGGGAGCAGACGTTCGGCCAGTTTCTCACACGCAACGGGCTCGTTCTGCGAGCCGATCTGCTGCGGCCGTGGTCGAATTGGATCACTCCGATCGGAGAGAAGCGTCGCTACGACACGAGATTCTTCGTGGCAGTGCTTCCGGATGGCCAGGAGGCAGACGGAGCGACCAGTGAAGCGGCATCGGTTGGATGGCGTTCGTCGACGGCGGCGTTGGCGGACTGGCGTCGCGGAGAGACGATCTTGTTGCCCCCGACGTGGAGCCAGCTGTCAGGACTCGAAGGCTTCGATTCGATCGCCGATATTCTCGACGCGTCGCCCGATATTGCGCCGATCCAACCCGATTTGCATCGTGTCGACGGAAAGATTCGGGTGGATTTCCCAGGCCAGGACGGGTACTACGCGGACAGCGCGCATCCATGGTCGGGTAGAAAACCCTAGGTCGGTCGCGTCGCCTACCCCTGAGTTCGCAGACCGATCGCACAGGTAGCGTGTGTTCCCATGGCTGAGTTCGTAACTTTAGAGGTCGAAGACGGTATCGGAACCATTCGGTTGGCTCGTCCACCCATGAATGCGTTGAATCGGCAGGTCCAGGAGGAACTGCGGGCAGCGGCCCGTGCGGCGACCGTCGATTCTTCGGTCAAGGCGGTAATTGTGTACGGCGGCGAGAAGGTCTTCGCGGCCGGTGCGGACATCAAAGAGATGGCAACGCTCACCTTCGGTCAGATGAGCGACATCGCCGGTGATCTGCAGTCGGCAATCGGGTCCTTGGCCGACATTCCCAAACCGGTCGTCGCCGCGGTCACCGGATACGCACTCGGTGGGGGACTCGAGGTAGCGCTGAGCGCGGACCGCCGAGTAATCGGAGACAACGTCAAACTGGGTGTGCCGGAAGTGCTTCTCGGCGTCATCCCCGGCGGCGGTGGCACACAGCGTCTCGCCCGCCTGATCGGGCCGAGCAAGGCCAAGGACCTCGTGTTCACGGGCCGTTTCGTCGGTGCGGAGGAAGCGCTGCGGATCGGTCTCGTCGACGAGGTCGTGGCCCCGGACGAGGTGTACAACGCGGCGCGAAAGTGGGCTTCCCAATTCGTCGGAGGCGCGTCCAGGGCGTTGGCAGCTGCCAAAGCGTCGATCGACCAGGGGCTCGACGCGGACTTGAACACTGGCTTGAAGATCGAGGCCGGCCAGTTCGCATCCCTCTTCGCCACGGCCGATCGCACGATCGGGATGGAATCTTTCATCGCGAACGGACCTGGCAAAGCCGAGTTCACCGGCGAGTGAAAAGATACAAGAAACTAGAACTTGTTCATTTCCTACCGGATAGTAGGCTGCCCTCATGACTGCAAGCCCCCACGACGGCAAAGATTCGTCGACCGGCAGCGCTGACACCAGCCTGCGAGCCGTCCCCGACGCTTCGAGCGACCCGACGCCCAACCCACATGCCACCGCCGAGCAGGTGGAGGCGGCACGGTCCGATACCAAGCTCGCCCAGGTGCTCTACCACGACTGGGAAGCCGAAACGTACGACGACAAATGGTCGATCTCGTACGACGAGCGTTGCATCGACTACGCGCGCGGCCGATTCGATCAGGCTGTCAGTGGGCAAGCCGGCGCGCAGGAGGCACTGCCGTACGGACGAGCACTCGAACTCGGCTGTGGCACCGGCTTCTTCCTGCTCAACCTGATGCAGGCCGGTGTTGCCGAGAAGGGCTCGGTGACGGACCTGTCTCCCGGGATGGTCAAGGTTGCGTTGCGCAACGCAGGCCATCTGAATCTAGACGTCGATGGTCGGGTCGCCGATGCCGAGACGATTCCGTACGAAGACAACACGTTCGATCTGGTCGTCGGCCACGCAGTTCTGCACCACATCCCCGACGTCGAACAGTCGCTTCGTGAGGTATTGCGAGTGCTCAAGCCGGGTGGACGTTTCGTGTTCGCCGGTGAACCCACAACCGTCGGCAACTTCTACGCCCGCTGGCTCGGCCGGCTGACGTGGGAGGCGACCACTCGCACAACCAAGCTGCCGTTCCTGAGCAGTTGGCGCAAGCCGCAGGAGGAGCTCGACGAGTCGTCCCGCGCGGCGGCGCTCGAGGCAATTGTCGATCTGCATACATTCGATCCCACGGATCTCGAGAACGTTGCGGTGTCGGCAGGCGCCGTCGAGGTCCAGGCTCGGACCGAAGAATTTGCAGCTGCTCTGCTCGGCTGGCCGGTCCGCACTTTCGAGGCCGCCGTGCCTGCAGACAAGCTCGGCTGGAATTGGGCCAAGTTCGCGTTCGGTAGCTGGAAGACACTGAGCTGGCTCGATGAGAAGGTTCTCACGCACGTCGTCCCGCGTGGATACTTCTACAACGTGATGATTACCGGAGTGAAGTCGGACTGATCCAGCGTTCACCCCGGTACTGCACATGGCTTATCTTTTCGGCAACGCCGACATCGACTATCTCCTCAGCGATGTCGGCGTCGCTGCGCTGGCGGATGTCGACCGTTATGCGTTGACATCCGCGTCGATGTTGGCCGACATCGGGGCGATCAGGTCGGCGCACGCCGATCATGTCGCAGCTCTCGTGGAAACGGTCACGCTTCGTCGTCGTGCTCGCGTGAAGTTGACCGATGCCGACCGGTGGTTGTTGACCGACGATGCCGTTCAACAGGCGACACCGTCACTTGTCGCCGATCGTAGGGCCGGCCGGTTGGCAGGTCGAGCAGTGCACGATGTGACGTGTTCCATCGGCACCGAATTGGCCTCCTTGACCGGTGCCGGCAACGACACGGTGATCGGCAGCGATCTGGATCCGACGCGGCTGCGGATGGCCGCGCACAACGTGCCTGGCGCGGCTCTGCTGCGCGCGAACGCCTTGACCCCGACCACGAGGGGGACGGTGATCCTTGCCGATCCAGGACGCCGCAGCGGTGGGAGACGAACACTCGATCCCGCGGCACTCGAACCTCCGCTCCCGGCGCTTCTCGACGCGTATGCCGGGCGCGATCTGGTCGTCAAATGTGCACCCGGTTTGGATTTCGACCGACTGGACTTCGCCGGCGAGATCGAGGTGACATCACTGGATTCCGGGGTCCGAGAGGCATGTCTGTGGTCGCCCGGTCTCACGCGGCCCGACGTACGTAGACGCGCGTCGGTTCTCTCCTCGACTGGATCGTCTTACGAGATCACCGACGCAGAGCCCGATGACATCGAGGTCAAAGCTCCTGGGGCGTGGATCGTCGACCCCGACGGCGCGGTCGTCCGCGCCGGTTTGGTTCGGAATTACGCGGCCAGACACGGACTGTGGCAACTCGATCCCCGAATTGCGTACCTCACCGGAGATTCGGTGCCGGACGGTGTCAACGGATTTCGAATTCTCGAGCGAATCAAGTACTCGGAGAAGACGTTGCGCCAAGCTCTGACTGCTCACGATTGTGGAGCTGTCGAGATTCTCGTGCGCGGCGTGGACGTCGACCCGGCCCTATTGCGACCCAAACTCAAGCTGCGAGGGGAGACCGCCTTGTCGGTGATCATCACCCGAGTCGAGCGTGCGGGGGTCGCGTTCATCTGCGAGGCACGCAGACCGGGCGCGACGGTCAGGACGCGTAGGTGAAAATTTCGCCTAGGTAGGTCGAGGTGACGACCTGACCGTCCGGTCCGATGGAGGTGCCTACGGTGAAACCCGTTGCGTCCGGGATTATCTGCTCGGAATTGGTAGTCCCGGATTGGGCATCGATGCTGGTGAGTGCCAATTCTTCACCGCGGCGGACCACCGTCTGCACGGTACCGTCCGCGCTCTGAACTGGAACCCCGGCTTGCTGCAGATCATTTCGCGACCACACGAGCGTGGCGTGATCTCCTTCGTCCTGTAAGGCTTGCATGCCGCGGTCTCCGCCCGTCGGAACAATCAAGCCGGTGGAGGAGACCGACGGCGATCCCGAAGCACCGAAGGCTGCGCCCTGCGTCCACTTCACGGTGCCGTCCGAGGCGTTGTAGGCGCCGACTCGGCCGTCGACGTCGGCGATGTACACGGTAGAGCCGTCCTGTGACAGGACCGGGCTCGAGGTCACCCCTGCCGGGAGTAACTCCGAAGACCACCGCTCGGTCAGAGCCGGGGTGGCACCGGCGTCGTAATGGAGTGAGACCAGCTGTGGCGCAATCGCACCGGGCCGCCACAGGACGAGATAGATCGAGGACGATTCGAGGTCTACCGCAGGGGCGGCACCGACGGGACATGACGCCGATCCGGTTGCGCAGTCGGCAAGTCCGGAGTCGGGTGCGAGGAAGTTCGTGTCGGGGGATGCGAGGAAGTCGGGGGTATCGATCAAGTCGTGGATAGGGACGGTCAACTGTCCCGTCTGCGTGTTCAGAACGTTGACCTGACCCAGTTGCGTCACCGCGAGCACGCTTCCGTCACCGAGGAATTGGGCGGTGCGCGGCACGCCGTAGACCGGTGTGCGCCAGCGCAACTGACCGTGATCGTTGAAGGAGGAAAACGCACCGTCCTCGCCGACGTACACGTTCGCTACCGAGTCCACGAGCGGGGTGGACACGGCGACGGATGGCGCGAGTCGGTTGCACCAGCGTTTGCGACCGGAATCGATATCGAACGAGAAGAGGTTGCACCCGGCGTCGGTGTAGGTCGAGACGAACATCTGTCCGCTCGCGGCAATGGATACCGGCGACACCACGGCGCCACCGAGCGGACGCGACCACGCGAACGAGACCGCGGACAAGTCGGTGTGGTCGGTGGTGTTGCTGTTTCGTGCGTCGCCGTGTGCGACGGGCCAACCCCCTGGCGCGAACGCGTCGATGGTCCCGGCACCGCTCGAGCAAGCACCGACGGTCAAGATGCCGACAATCGCAAGGGTCGCAATCGACACGCGGTCCGCTCTGCCGCCAAGCACCTTGTGATCTCCTTCGTGTCCGGTCTCTGCTCATGATCTTCGCGGGAGGGGCCGGGGAGGCGCCGCACTCGTCGGGACAGAGACTATCGCGGCCGAGGTGTCGATCTCGCGTCGCGGCCTCTCTGGCGATCCCGTGGTGTGCCACGTATCAACGGCCGTCGGAAGGCTCGGGCGGCCAAGTTGGATTGCGAGAGCACCGAAACTAGGGTGAGGCGTTATGACGAGCATGTGGAACGCGCCGCTGCGTACGCGGTGGCGTGGTTCGAGACGACGCGACCCCGACCAGGCACAGTTCCTCACGCTCGACTCACTGCGATGGATACGCCGAAACAAGGCGTACACGCCGTGGTACCTCGTCCGGTATTACCGTCTGGCCCGGTTCAAGATGGCGAACCCGCACGTGATCCTGCGCGGCATGGTTTTCCTCGGCAAGAACGTGGAAATCCACTCGACTCCAGAGTTGTCGCGGCTCGAGATCGGTCGCTGGGTTCACATCGGCGACGGCAACGCCATTAGGAGCCACGAGGGATCGCTGCGGATCGGTGACAAAGTCGTCTTCGGCAAGGACAACGTCGTCAACGCCTATCTCGACATCGAGATCGGTGCGTCGACACTGGTCGCGGACTGGTGCTACATCTGCGACTTCGACCATCGGATGGACGACGTCACGATGCCCATCAAGGATCAGGGAATCGTCAAGGGGCCGGTGCGGATCGGACCGGACACCTGGATCGCGGCCAAGGTGACAGTGCTGCGGGAGACGCGCGTCGGTCGAGGGTGCGTCCTCGGTGCACACGCCGTCGTCAAGGGCGATATTCCCGACTACAGCATTGCTGTGGGTGCGCCCGTCAAGGTCGTGCGCAATCGGAAAGTGGACTGGGAAGCGGGCGCGTCCAAGCGCGCCGAGTACATCGCCGCTCTCGAGGACATCGCCCGCAAGAAGGCTCTCACTGCGGCCGAGGCGGCTCGGGACGACTCAACCACGTTCGGGTAGCGCACGCTCGACGATGTTCGGCCGCGCAAGCGGGAACCGAACCTTGCGCTTTGCCGAGAGATAGACCTGCGCTGTCGATTCGGCTACATGTTTCCAGTCGAAATCGACGGTGAGGCGTTCTCGCGCCGCCGAAGCACGCGCCTGGGCCGCATCGACGTTGTCGAGCACGTTCCGGACGGCGGCCGTGAGCCCGGCGACGTCGGCCGGTTCGAACGACAACCCGGTCTGCCCGTCCACGATCGCCTCGCCCAGCCCACCCGCGGTCGATGCAACCAGCGGCGTGCCTGCTGCCGCAGCCTCTAGCGCGATTATCCCGAAAGGTTCGTATCGGCTCGGGAGCACGATGGCGTCGGCACTGTGGAGGGCGCCGAGTAGATCTGCGTGACCGAGGGTGCCGAGGAAAGAGACCGCACGGGCGACGCGGTGGGTCCTTGCCAGCTGCGCGAGCCAAGTGAATTGTGTTCCCTCCCCGGCAATGTGCAACGTGGTACCAGGGTGAGAGCGTCGGATGCGGGGGAGTGCGGCGATGGCATCCTGAATGCCCTTCTCGTACTCGAGTCGCCCGACGTAGAGCAACGTCGCAGGCGTCGACCGCGGCTCCCGTAGCCGAAAGTTCCACGCACGAATGTCGATCCCATTCCTGATGACGGTGACCGCGGCGTCTGGAATGTCGAAAAGTCGGGTCACCTCGTCCTTCATGGACGCAGAGCACGCGATGACGGCGTCGGAGTCGTTGGCGAGCCACCATTCGATCGAGTGCACCTGCCGATTGACCTGACCCGAGATCCAACCGCTGTGCCGTCCCGCCTCGGTGGCGTGGATGGTGGACACCAGCGGGACGTCGTAGTGCTCGGCGAGGGTGATGGAGGGGTGAGCGACGAGCCAGTCGTGTGCGTGGACGACGTCGGGTTGCCAGCCTTCACCGAGCCCTGGTTTACCCAACGCGATTCCTGCCCGAACCATGGCGTGACCCATCGCCAGCGTCCATGCCAGCATGTCTTCACCGAAGACGAAGTGGGCAGGATCCTCGGCCACCGCGACCACGAGAACACCGTCCTCGATGTGGTGCGAGGTCGGATGTGTGGATGCATCGGTACCGGTGGGACGGCGTGAGAGAACGACGACCTCGTGACCGGCGCGTACGAGTTCGGTCGCGAGATGGTGGACATGTCGACCGAGCCCGCCGACGACGACCGGTGGGTACTCCCACGACACCATCAATATCTTCACTTCGACGTTCCCCTCCGTACAGCCCCGTGTCCAGTGTGTATGTGGCCTACCGACGACCACTCGGTAGGCGCCGGGCATCGAGCGCAGGAAACAGTCCGTCTGCTCGATTCCACTGCGCCGCCAGCCGCGTCGCTGCCGCGTCGTGCCCCTGGTTCACTGCGTCGGCGATCTCCCGGAGAGCGTGCGCGTGGACGTGCGCTCGTTCGCGGGCATAGCCGGCGGCAGTGTCCTTGCTGACCATGAAGGCCCAGTCGCTGGCTACCGCCATGAGTGTCTCACGCAGCATCTGGTCGTTGATCCGGTTACGCAATTCGGGCTGTCCTGGAATCGACGCGTTGTCGCGAGACTTGTCGACGGTATCGAGCGCGGCCGCCACGACCTCGGCGTTGAGTGCAACCAAGTCTTCGACGGCATCTCCCGCCCAGACCCGCCAGTCCTTGCCCGAGCCCCACGACGAGTCCTCCAGTTCGACCGGGGACCCGACGTAACCCCTCGATCGCGCATCGTCGAGGGTGCCGACGTCGATTCCGGCTTCGGGTAGTGCTCGCAGGACCCGTTCGAGCCAGACCGGGCCCTCGAACCACCAATGGCCGAACAGTTCGGTGTCGAACGCGGCCACCACGAGGGCCGGTCTTCCGGCACGGGCGGATTCGGCGCGTAGGCGCTTTCGTATCGCGTCGACGAAATCCACCACGTGGCGATCGATGGCCGCAGATGCGAGCTCCGGGTCGTACGGCGCCTTGTCCGCCGAGTCCACGTTTCGACCCGTCACCCGTGAAGATTTGAGTCCGGTCGCGTGGTCGTAGGTATGGAAATCGCGGTATGCGCTGTGCCCCGGGTATCCGGATTTGGGCGACCACACCCGATAGCTCACCTGAAGATCCCGCCCGAACGCGACGACATCGGAGTCTCGGACGGGCCGGCCCACGGTCGTGTCGCCGCGCAACGCCGGCCCGTCGACCATGAAGTGGGTGACCCCTGCAGCGTCGTATTCGACCTCCATGCCCGGTGTGTATGCGCACTCCGGTGCCCAGAGGCCGTTCGGCCTCGTGCCCCAGCGTGTCTGCGCATCCGAGAGCCCCTCCGCCAGTGAGAACTGGCGCAGTCGTGGATCCAGCAGCGGAGTGAAGGGATGGGCGAGTGGGCCACCGAGAAGTTCGATGGTGCCCGCATCGACAAGTCGACGAACGACTGCGGAACCGCCGTGACGCCACTGTGTCTCGAAAGTGTCCAACGCCGACGCGGCAGCTCGATGCACGCGGATTGCAAGCGCCCGATCTGTCGACTCGTGGGCGCGCAGTTGCCAATTGCCGAGCCAGTGGTGCATGCCGGCGAGGCTGTGCGGGTCGTCGAGTTGCGCTCCGAGCACCGGTGTGATGCCCAGTGACAACAGGTTGTGACGTCCCTCACTTGCCAGTCGCGTCAGCATCTCGGTCAACGGTAGATACGACGCAGCCCATGATTGATACAGCCATTCCTCGCCGACGGGCCACCGGCCGTGGTTGGCGAGCCAAGGGAGATGGGAATGGAGTACCAGAGAGAACATCCCGGGTTCTTTCACCCGCTTACCGAACTCACGTGTGTCGAGTCGGGTTTCACCGCAATCGCAACGAGGTCGAGGCTGGCGTCGATGTTTTCCGGAGTGAGATCGAAATCAGCGGTCGTCACGGCAGCGACGTCCGCAGTCAGTTCCGCAGGCCAAGGCTGGCCTGCTAGAGCGCGTTCGATCTGCGCATCGATGAACGAACCGCCGTGTTTTGCGTCCAGCGCGCGCAGGGCGCCGCCATGGTGGACCCCGGTCATCACCTCGACGCTGAAACGAGCATCTTCGAGGAGTTCGGTGAGTTCGGTCGCGTTCAGTTCGCGGGTATGAAACGGATTGAGTGGGGTGTCGCGGCCGGGGGAGAACGTGATGCGGTTGGGCGTGGAGATCAGCAGCAGACCGCCGGGAGTCAGCACGCGAAAGCACTCGTCGAGAAACTGCGCTTGGTCCCAAAGATGTTCGATGACCTGAAAGTTGACGACGACATCGACGGAGGAATCCTCGATGGGCAACTGTGCGAGGTTGCCGCGCAGCATCGCGATTCGGGGATATCGAGCAGCCACGTGCGCTGCAGCGGACGCGTCGTAGTCGAGCCCGATGACGGTCTTCGCGAGCGCGGCAATCATGTTGGCGCCGTAGCCTTCTCCTGATCCAGCTTCCAGGACCGTGCGGTCGGCGCAGTGGCTCGCCAGGCGCTCGTACACGATTTCGTGTCTACGGAACCAGTAGTTCTCCTCTGCTATGCCGGGGACCGTCCGTTCCCCGGTGAGAGGCAGCGGCTGAGCCGCATCTGTTGGCAGCGGCCGAGCCGCATCTGGGACAGGGTTCATCACCGTGGGTGTCGCTGCCGAGGCTGCGTTCGAAGAATCGCTCACCGACGAGAGGTTAGTGCCTACGGGATCGGTTCGGCGGAGAGTGGTCACTTGGTTCGGTGCGGTCGGATGTATGGTCAATCGGGAAACGTCGTAAGTTACCCGCCAGTAACTTTGTATGGGGTAATCTTCGGCAGAGTCGTAAGAACTGCACTGCGGTGCTGCACCGAAGCGGCATTGCATTAACACCGAACGAACATTCGATACAGCGGAACATGACCAGGAGGTCGACGCAGAGCCATGACGAACATCGTTGTTTTGATCAAGCAGGTTCCCGACACGTGGTCCGAGCGCAAGCTGACGGACGGCGACTTCACTCTGGATCGTGAAGCAGCCGACGCAGTGCTCGACGAGATCAACGAGCGCGCAGTCGAGGAAGCTTTGCTCATCAAGGAGTCCAAGGGTGGCGAGGTGAAGGTCCTGTCCGCAGGCCCCGACCGCGCGACCGACGCAATTCGCAAAGCACTCTCCATGGGTGTCGATAGCGCTGTCCACCTCAACGACCCGGCCCTTCACGGCTCGGACGCGATCCAGACGGGCTGGGCCCTCGCGGCTGCGCTCGGTCAGATCGAGTTCGAAAACGGCGAGCCGACAGAGCTCATCATCGCGGGCAACGAGGCCACCGATGGTCGTACCGGTGCAGTACCGGCGATCATCGCCGAATACCTCGGTATTCCCCAGCTGACTCAGCTCCGCAAGTTGACGATCGACGGTGACACCGTCTCCGGTGAGCGCGAGACCGACGAGGGCATCTTCGGCCTCGAAGCCACCTTGCCTGCGATCGTCAGCGTCACCGAGAAGATCAACGAGCCGCGATTCCCGTCCTTCAAGGGAATCATGGCAGCGAAGAAGAAGACTGTGCAGACGCTCACGCTGGCCGAGATCGGTGTCGATCCCGAGACTGTCGGCGTCGAGAACGCTGGTACTACTGTGACTTCGTCCACTCCGAAGCCTCCCAAGACTGCGGGCGAGCGGGTCACCGACGAGGGCGACGGTGGCGACAAGATCGCGGCGTACCTCGTGGGCCAGAAAATTATCTGAGCACACACCCGAAGCAACGCAGACCACAAGAGGAGAGCAAGAAATGGCAGAAGTACTTGTGCTCGTCGAGCACGCAGAGGGAACGCTCAAGAAGGTCAGTCTCGAGCTCATCACCGCGGCACGCGCACTGGGTGAGCCGTCGGCAGTCGTGACCGGTCCGGCCGGCACTACCGACAAGCTGGCCGACGCGTTGGCAGAGGCCGGTGCCGAGAAGATCTACGCGGCCGAGTCCGATGACATCGACGGCTTCCTTCTCACCCCGAAGATCGATGTCCTGTCGAGCCTTGCGGAGTCCGTGAGCCCGGCAGCGATCATCACCGCGGCAAGCGCCGAGGGCAAAGAGGTTGCCGGCCGTCTGGCTGCGCGTCTCGGATCCGGGCTGCATTCCGACGTCGTCGCCGTGAACGGTGACGGTAGCGCCGTGTACTCCATCTTCGGTGGCGCGTTCACCGTCGAGGCCAAGGCCAACGGCGACGTTCCCGTCATCTCGGTTCGCCCGGGTGCAATCGAAGCCGAGCCGAAGGCCGGCGCCGGCACCCGCGAGGCCGTCGAGGTACCAGCTCAGGAAGAGGGCGTGACCAAGGTCACCTCGCGTGACCCGATCGTCGGCGGCGACCGTCCGGAACTGACCGAGGCGAAGGTTGTCGTCTCCGGTGGTCGTGGCGTCGGTAGCGCAGACAAGTTCAGCGTCATCGAAGAGTTGGCCGATTCGCTCGGTGCGGCCGTAGGCGCATCGCGCGCAGCGGTCGACTCCGGCTACTACCCGGGCCAGTTTCAGGTCGGCCAGACGGGTAAGACCGTCTCACCGCAGCTCTACATCGCTCTCGGAATTTCCGGTGCCATCCAGCACCGCGCGGGCATGCAGACTTCGAAGACGATCGTCGCGATCAACAAGGACGAAGAGGCACCGATCTTCGAGATTGCCGACTACGGCATCGTGGGCGACCTCTTCAACGTTGCACCGCAGCTCAAGGATGCAGTGAAGAAGCACAAGGGCTGACAGGCTCTGTAACCATCGAAGAATGTCCCCGCCGTCCTTGCGACAGCGGGGACATTCTTCTGTGACCACCAGTTCACAGCGGAAGCAGTTCACACGACGGCTTCGGACGCGTTACCCGCTGGATGCGCTGACGCCGCACCGAGTCGTTAGACACAGCATCATGGCCACCTCAGTCATGACTTCGCACATCTCGACCGCTCCCGTCACCGACCGATACACGGTGGTGATGGAAACCGACAAAGACCACCGCGAAGCCGCACAGCGCCTTCGCTATGACGTGTTCGCGGCCGAACCGGGCTTTCGAATGCCGAGTGATTCCGATGGACGCGATGTCGATCGATTCGATGAATACTGCGACCACCTACTTGTTCGCGACAATCTGAGCGACTCCTTCGTCGGGTGTTACCGAATGCTCCCTCCCGACGCCGCAATCCGGGCCGGTGGCTACTACACCGAGACCGAGTTCGACATCACCGCGCTCGATCCGATCGGCGCCAGGGTCGTCGAAATGGGCAGGGCCGTCGTCCATCCCGGTCACCGATCGGGTTCCGTTCTGGGTTTGATGTGGGCCGGAATTTTGCACTATCTCGAGGTCACCGGGCTGGCGTCGGTGATGGGTTGTGTGTCGGTACCCATGCAGTGCGGGCCTGCGGAACTGCCCGGTGCCAACGTTCGGGGGGTGCGTGATGTCCTCCTCGATCGGCATGGATCCCCCCTCGATCAGCGGGCTGTGCCATACAACCCCGTGGTCGTCGACGGAAGATCGCTCGACGACATAGCCAGCCCTGCCCGGATCGCGATTCCGCCGCTGCTGAAGGGCTACCTGAGGCTCGGTGCCACGGTATGCGGGGAACCTGCTCATGATCCGGCGTTCGCAGTTGCCGATTTCGTTGCGCTCCTCGGTCTGCAGCAGGCGAATACGCGCTACCTCGACCGGCTTCGTAGCGCTGCGGAAACGTTCGAGAGGAAGTCGAGCGCGTGAGCGATCACTCTTGGATGCCGTCGAGTCCGTGCGGAGGCCGATGCATTCCGCGCAGCCCGGAGTCCATCCGGCGGTTCGTAGTGGTGGTGCGCGCCGCATCGGCGTTGTTCGCTATCGGACTGCTGCCGCTGCTGATCCTGATCGGATTGTTCTGGCCGCGTGTCCGAAGAGGCGCGGCGACAATCGGCGCCAGGTTGTTGTTGGCGGCGGTCGGCATCGGTCTCCGGGTGGAAGATCTTCGATCCGACCGTGAAGTCTCGCGCACTCGGAACGGTTCGCTGGTGGTCGCCGGCCACATCTCCTGGACCGACATTTTGGTGTTGACCCCGATTCGCCCCGCCAGATTCGTCGCTCGGGCAGATCTGGTCGACTGGCCCGTCCTCGGACTCCTAGCGCGGTCGATGAAGGTGATTCCCATTGATCGAGGCAAACTTCGCGCACTTCCCGGGACGGTCGATCAGGTATCGGCCACACTGCGCGAAGGTGGCACGGTCATCGTGTTTCCCGAGGGAACTACCTGGTGTGGACTTGCCTACGGATCGTTCCGACCCGCCATGTTCCAGGCCGCGATCGATACCGAGACCTGGGTGCAGCCAGTTCGTCTGCGATATGTCGACACTGTTGGTGACCGGACGACGACTAGTGACCGGACGACGACATCGACGTGCTTCGTCGGGGACGAGACCATCGGTAAATCGATCGGGCGTATTTTTCGGTTGAAGGGCATAGTTGCGGAGGTCGCATTGGTAGCCCCACAAGCCCCAGGACACGATCGACGCGATCTCGCGCGTCGATGTGAGGTCTCGGTCAGGGCCGATGACGTGCACGACCGGCATTTGCATCCGATAATCGAGCGCGCGGGCATCGATCCGAAGGCCACGCCCGTGCACAGTTGATGCACTCCGCTCCCGGTATCGCGTGCGAAGGGCAACCGCGACGACCCGCTATCCTGGTAATCGTTATGCCATCTGCCCGCAGTTCGGCTGCTATCAACTCGACGAGTTCCCCCGTCTACCTCGATCACGCAGCGACGACACCGATGTCCGCCGCCGCGATCGAGGCGATGACTGCTGCGTTCTCGACCGTCGGCAACGCGTCGTCCTTGCACGGTTCGGGCCGTGCGGCCAGACGCCGTGTCGAAGAGTCACGCGAATCGATCGCGGTAGACCTCGGTGCGCGGCCTTCGGAAGTGATCTTCACCTCAGGTGGCACCGAAAGTGACAACCTCGCGGTGAAGGGAATCTTCACCGCCCGACGTGACGAAGACTCCCGTCGGACCAGGATCATTGCCGCATCCGTGGAGCACCACGCCGTGCTCGATGCGGTGGAATGGCTCGTCGCGCACGAGGGTGCCCAGGTTACGTGGCTGCCGGTCGACGCGTCCGGATGCGTGCATCCCGACGTATTACGCGCCGAACTCGACGTAACCGCGAGCGAGACTGCGCTGGTAACCGTCATGTGGGCGAACAACGAAGTCGGCACCATCATGCCGATCCGAGCTCTTGCGAGTATTGCTCGCGAATTCGATGTGCCGATGCACAGTGACGCCATTCAGGCAGTTCCACATCTGCAGGTCGATTTCGCTGCCAGCGGGCTGGCCGCGCTGAGTATCGCGGCTCACAAATTCGGTGGCCCGCAGGGCGCCGGAGCTTTGCTTCTAGGCCGGACCGTTCCTTGCGTTCCGCTGCTGCACGGTGGCGGCCACGAACGTGACGTTCGATCGGGCACCCACGACACAGCCTCTATCGTTGCCATGGCTGCAGCGCTGAGGGATGCCGTCGACAATCGTGAGCAGCGGCACGGGGAACTGTCCCGGCTGCGCGATCGCATGATCGCCGGGGTCCGTGCGATCGATCCCGATGTGATCGTCAACGGCGCCGCAGGCGAAGGTGGCCTGGCAGGCATTGCACATTTCACTTTCCCCGGTTGCGAGGGCGATTCGCTGTTGATGTTGCTCGATGCCGCCGGGATCGAATGCTCGACGGGATCTGCGTGCACGGCAGGCGTTGCAAGCGCCAGTCATGTGTTGACAGCGATGGGAGCGGACCCGTCGACTGCGCGGGGGTCGTTGCGGTTCTCGTTGGGAGCCGGTTCTTCCGACAGTGACATCGACGCCCTCCTGGCGGCGCTGCCTCAAGTAATCGAACGTGCCCGCGCTGCGGGACTTGCGAGCGTAGGAGCTCGGGGAGGACATCGCTGATGCGTGTTTTGGCAGCAATGAGTGGCGGAGTCGACTCGGCGGTGGCGGCGGCACGGGCCGTCGACGACGGACACGATGTCGTCGGTGTACATCTGGCGTTGTCCAGCGAGCCCGGGACGCTTCGCACCGGCTCACGTGGGTGCTGCTCGAAGGAGGACGCCGGTGACGCACGCCGCGCTGCAGACGTCCTCGGTATTCCGTTCTACGTCTGGGACTTCGCCGACCGATTCAAAGAAGACGTCATCGACGATTTCATCGAATCCTATGCTGCAGGCGAGACTCCCAATCCTTGCTTGCGCTGCAACGAGAAGATCAAGTTCTCCGCGCTGGCCGACCGTGCACTGGCACTCGGCTTCGACGCCGTCGCAACGGGTCACTATGCGCAATTGCACGATGGTGTCCTGCGTCGAGCGGTCGATGCCGACAAGGATCAGTCGTACGTACTTGCCGTTCTCACCGAGAGCCAGCTATCTCGCGCGATGTTCCCGATCGGCGACACACCGAAATCGGAGATCCGCGCCGAGGCATCCGAGCGGGGACTCGCTGTCGCCGACAAGCCGGACAGCCACGACATCTGCTTCATTCCGTCGGGTGACACACGAGCATTCCTCGGTGCCACGATCGGAATCCGGCCGGGCAAGGTCGTCGACGCCGACACCGGCGCCGAGCTGGCCGACCACGACGGCATACATGGATTCACCATCGGGCAGCGCAAAGGCCTGGGTGTCGAGGGGCCTGCAGCGGACGGGAAGCCGCGCTACGTGACGGCGATCGAAGCCGAGAGTGGCAACGTGATCGTAGGCTCGGCAACGCGTCTGGATGTGTGGGCTATTACCGGTGAGCGCGCAGTGTGGACGCAGGGGACCGCGCCGATCGGGCCGATCGAGTGCGTCGTGCAGGTTCGTGCGCACGGCGGGCTGACCGACGCCGTAGCCGAGGCCAACGCCGACGGAGGCATGGACATCACACTTCGCGCACCGCTCACTGGTGTTGCCCGGGGACAGGCTGCCGTTCTATATCGCCGGGATGTGGAGGGAGACATCGTGATCGGGAGCTCCACGATCTCCGGTACTCGTTCCGAGAACGTGTGACCGCGGGCGTTTTCAGCTCCCTCTCGACCGGTATCGGATCGTGGCCGGGCGTCGACGTTCGTGAGGCCTGCGCCATCGTCCTCGGGGAGCTGCCGGTTCTGCCTCATCTCGTAGAACTTCCCGCCCGCGGTATCGGGGCCGACATGATCGGTCGTACGGGTGCCATCATGGCGGATGTCGAATTAGATGTTCGAACTTCGGGTTATCGTGTGGCTCAGCGTAAGTCGCTCACCGGACGGCGTGCTGCGGATCTACTCCGCGAGGATCTCGATGTTCTCGAAGAGCTGTGGGAGACGGGTGGGTTCGCATCCTCGGGCCGCCGGTTGAAAATTCAGGTCGCCGGACCGTTCACCATGGCAGCGCAGGTAGAGCTTCGGTCGGCCCACCGCGTGCTGACCGACCGTGGCGCGGTGCGCGACTTCGCCGGATCGCTGGCGGAGGGCGTCCGGCAACACTGTGCGGAGATATCCTCGCGCCTCGGCGTCGAGGTAGTCGTCCAGCTCGATGAACCGAGTCTGCCTGCGGTGCTGGAAGGTTCACTGAGCGGGGTGACGATGCTGGATTCTGTGCGCGCCATGCCGGAGCCCGACGCGCTGGATCTGCTCGACACCGTCATCGCGGGTATCGGCCTCCCGGTTGCCGTCCACTGTTGCGCCCCTGCCGTTCCGCTCGAGTTGATTCGTCGCAGTGCTGCGCAGGCTGCGGCAATCGACGTCTCCATGCTGCGATCACGTGATCTCGATTCTGTGGGTGAGTTTTTGCAGGCGGGCAAGACGCTGATGCTGGGATTGGTACCCAGTATCGCCCCGGATCGGACACCGAAGTGGCGTGAGGTGGCGACACCTGCGGTGACGCTCGTCGACCGGCTCGGTTTTCCGCGGTCCGTGCTCGCGACGCAGGTGTCCGTGGTGCCTGCGTGCGGTCTGGCGGAGGCGACGCCCGACTGGGCTCGCACGGCACTGGCTCTGGCGAAGGACGTCGCAGACGCCTTTCAGGATGCGCCCGACTCCCTGTAGCGCTTTCGGTGCGCCAACCTCGTCAACGGTGTCGGTTGGTTCCGTTAATCTTCCAGGGTGGACGAAACGACTGCTGTACCGCGTTCTGCTGCCGAGCGTTCGATCGACAATCCATCAGGGGAGTCGGCGGGTACGCCTGCCTCGGGCGCCGATCGTGAACGGTGGCAGAGCCTGGCCGAGGAAGTTCGCGGCCACCAGTTTCGGTACTACGTCCGCGATTCACCGATCATCTCCGACGGTGAGTTCGATGTTCTGCTGCGAGAACTGACCGAACTCGAACAAGCGCATCCAGATCTTCGGACCCCCGATTCGCCGACGCAACTGGTCGGCGGAGGATTCGCCACCGACTTCACGGCAGTCGATCATCCCGAGCGAATGTTGAGTCTGGACAACGTATTCGATTACGACGAGCTTCGTACCTGGGCAAAACGAGTCGAGGCCGAGGCCGGCGTCGATCTGCACTACCTGACCGAGGTGAAGATCGACGGTGTTGCACTCGATCTGGTCTACGAAAACGGAAAATTGGTTCGCGGCGCTACTCGAGGTGATGGTCGTACCGGTGAGGACGTCACCCTCAATGCTCGAACGATCGAGGACATACCCGAGACCCTCACGGCAAGTGCGGACCACCCGGTCCCGACGTTCCTCGAGGTCCGTGGCGAAGTCTTTTTTCGTCTCGAGGATTTCCGGGCGCTCAACGCATCACTGGTCGAAGAAGGTAAGCCGCCCTTCGCCAATCCTCGGAATTCCGCTGCCGGCTCATTGCGGCAGAAGAATCCGGCTATCACTTCCAAACGTCGGCTGGGGATGATCTGCCACGGCCTCGGACGAATGGAGGGCTTCTCACCCGATTCGCAATTGCACGCGTACGAGGCTTTGAAAGCCTGGGGTTTGCCCGTCTCCGTTCATACGACACGCGTTCAGGGAATCGAAGCTGTCGTGGAGAGAGTGGCCTACTGGGACGAGCACCGGCACGACGTCGAACATGAGGTCGACGGGCTCGTCGTCAAGATCGACGATATGGGTCTGCACCGCCGACTCGGTACTACGTCACGTGCGCCGAGGTGGGCGATTGCGTTCAAGTATCCGCCCGAGGAGGTCACCACGACGCTCCTCGACATCAGGGTGAGCGTCGGTCGAACCGGCCGGGTCACTCCGTTCGCCTACATGAAACCGGTGCTGGTCGCCGGATCGACCGTGTCGTTGGCGACCTTGCACAACGGTTCCGAGGTCAAGCGCAAAGGCATTCTGATCGGGGATACCGTCGTGATCCGTAAGGCGGGCGAGGTCATTCCCGAGGTTCTCGGCCCTGTGGTGGATGCCCGCACCGGTGACGAAACCGAGTTCGTCATGCCGACGCACTGCCCCGAGTGCGGCACGCTTCTGGCACCCGCCAAGGAGGGTGATGCCGATCTTCGGTGTCCCAACTCGCAGTTCTGCCCCGGCCAACGACGCGAACGGTTGTTTTTCGTCGCCGAGCGTGGCCGTTTCGACATCGAAGGTCTGGGATACGAGGCCGCGACAGATTTGCTCGCGGCGGAGGTGGTTCTCGACGAGGGAGACATCTTCTCGTTGACGGAAGAGGACCTGCTGAAGACCTCGATCTTCCGAACCAAGGCGGGCCTGTTGTCCGCCAACGGGCGCAGGCTGTTGGACAATCTCGACTCCGCGAAGGATCGTCCGCTGTGGCGGGTACTGGTCAGCCTGTCGATCCGACACGTAGGCCCGTCGGCCGCTCGAGCGCTCGCAGGTGAGTTCGGCAGCCTCGACCGAATCGAGGCCGCCTCCCAAGAAGAATTGGCCGCTGTCGACGGCGTCGGCAACACGATCGCCACGGCGGTGTCGGAGTGGTTCTCGGTGCCCTGGCATCGCGAGATCGTCGACAAATGGCGTGCGGCAGGTGTGCGGATGGAAGACGAACGAGATTCCTCGATAGTGCGCAACCTCGAGGGACTCTCGATCGTCGTGACCGGATCGCTCGAGAAGTACTCGCGCGACGAGGCAAAGGAAGCGATCCTCGTTCGCGGTGGCAAGGCAGCCGGCTCGGTGTCGAAGAAGACGGCATTCGTCGTCGTCGGAGAGTCGCCGGGAACCAAGCACGACAAAGCAGTCGAATTGGGAGTGCCTGTGTTGGACGAAGCGGGGTTCACGACGCTGCTCACCGAGGGGCCCGGCGCTGTCCGGCCGGCCGAACCGGAGTAAGACGGACCGATCTAGTTCAGAACCGTGGCGACGATTCCGGCCAGGTATCCGAGGCGGGCTACTTCCGACGGCCTGAACTCGGGTCCGCCGGGGCGTCCCAGCATCAATACTGTTCCGGTCGTGCCCAGCGGCGCAGCAGCAAGTGTCGTGTCCATATCTCGCCATACCTTCGGGACCCAATCGGCATCGCCGTCGAGGCTTGCCGGACGCGTGAGCGGCATCCAGGGCATCTCGGTGGCGTGGGTTTCGGGTGCGCCCGAACTGCCGACGACTCGAAACGATCCGTGCTTGTTCGTGGCTACCACGACGCTCCACCCGACGCGTAGTACCCGTGGTGCGCCGTCGACCAGTACCTGAAGTCGATCGTCGGACGCTGCTGCGACGCGGTCGATGAGTTCCAATTCGCGGTGGGTGTCCAGCACTCCGGTGTACGGCCTGATGGAGTCGACTCGGACATCGGTCACATTCTCCGAGGCAGTGATCAACGTGTCCGGCAGGGAACCGGGCGCGACGTCCACTACGAGATCGTCCACCGCGTAGCCTTCCCCCCGTTCGATCACGTCGAGGGAGAGGATGTCCGCGCCCACGGAACCCAACGCGACTGCGAGTGCACCGAGACTGCCTGGTCGATCGGGCAGTTGAACTCGGAGCAGGTATGACATGTCGCAGCCTTTCGGTGGCGTGTGGCGGGAAGAGTTCGGAGCCCTCATGATCCCGATGCGCCGCATCTGCACAGCGCCGCGCAATCCTTGCATTGTCGCGGATATGAGGTCGAACTGCAGCCCCGCGCGTAACCGGAGCGACATATACCGCGGTGTCGACCGGGGAGAGTGAACGCTGGATGCGGCGACTGGATGGTCAGCTACTACGCTTGCACACGGTCGCGTACCTGTGCGGCTTGCTCTCGACATGTGTGAAAGGGGTCTACGCGGTGCCTGATATCTCCCGCGACGAGGTGGCTCACCTCGCCCGGCTGTCCCGGCTGGCTCTCAGCGAAGCCGAACTGGACGAGTTCGCCGGCCAGCTGGATTCGATTCTTCACTACGTGAAGACGGTCGCGGAGGTTGCAGCGGACGACGTCCCACCGACGGCCAATCCCAGTGCTATCACCAACGTGAAGCGACCGGACGTGATCGTGCCGGGCCTTACCCCCGAGCAAGCCTTGTCGAGTGCGCCCAACGCAGAGGGGAATCGGTTCGCCGTCCCGCAGATTCTGGGAGAGAACGAATGACCGATCTGACGGCTCTCGACGCCTCCGAACTGGCGTCGCGTATTCACTCCCGTGACGTCTCGGCAGTGGAGGTGACACAAGCTCACCTGGACCGCATCGACAAGGTCGACGGTGAGTTCCACGCATTCCTCCATGTCGCCGGAGCCGGTGCCTTGGTGTCCGCCAAAGAGGTCGATGCCTCGCTCGCGGCCGGGGATGCACCCGCATCCGCGCTCGCCGGGGTGCCTCTTGCACTCAAGGACGTATTCACCACGACGGACATGCCGACGACGGCTGCGTCGAAAATCCTCGAGGGATGGATCTCTCCCTACGATTCGACGGTCACCTCCAAGCTTCGGGCCGCGGGTATTCCATTGTTGGGCAAGACCAACATGGACGAATTCGCGATGGGCTCGTCCACTGAGAACTCGGCCTACGGACCCACCAAGAACCCGTGGGACACAACACGCATCCCAGGTGGCTCCGGAGGCGGAAGTGCGGCGGCCCTGGCCTCGTACCAAGCCCCGCTCGCCATCGGCACGGACACCGGCGGTTCGATTCGTCAGCCCGCTGCGCTCACCGGCACCGTCGGCACCAAGCCGACGTACGGCACGGTGTCTCGCTACGGGCTCATCGCCTGCGCGTCCTCGCTCGATCAGGGCGGCCCCTGCGGGCGCACAGTTCTGGACACCGCATTGCTGCACGAGGTCATCGCCGGGCACGATCCACGCGATTCCACCTCGGTCGACACCGTTGTGCCTTCGGTCGTAGCGGCAGCACGCGAAGGTGCCCGAGGGGATCTTTCCGGTGTTCGCGTCGGCGTCGTGAAGGAATTGCACTCCGACAGTTATCAATCCGGTGTCATCTCCTCGTTCGATGCCGCCGTGGCGACGTTGACCGGTCTCGGTGCCGAGGTGGTCGAGGTGTCGTGCCCCAATTTCGTGCATGCCCTCGCCGCGTACTACCTGATTCTGCCTTCCGAGGTGTCCTCGAACCTTGCCCGTTTCGACGGTATGCGTTACGGCGCCCGCGCCGGTGACGACGGAAGTAACAGTGCCGATCAGGTCATGGCCATCACGCGCGCCGAAGGATTCGGCGCAGAAGTCAAGCGCCGCATCATGATCGGTACCTACGCGTTGTCCGCCGGCTACTACGACGAGTACTACGGTCAGGCACTCAAGGTCCGCACGCTCATTGCCCGCGACTTCGACGCCGCCTACGAGAAGGTGGACGTCCTGCTGTCGCCGACGACGCCGACGACAGCGTTCCCGTTGGGGGACAAGGTGAACGATCCGATCGCGATGTACCTCAACGACCTGTGCACGTTGCCGACCAACCTTGCCGGCCACTGTGCAATGTCCGTGCCTTCGGGTTTGGCGGCCGAGGACGGGCTGCCTGTCGGCTTGCAGATCATGGCACCGGCGTTCGCCGACGATCGCCTCTACCGGATCGGTGCGGCATACGAGGTTGCTCGCGGCCCGCTGAAGTAGCGCACGGGGATCCTCGGTGTCGCGGTTCGCTTCCTGATCAGTCGAGACCGATCGGTCAGCATGCGGGCATCGAGGTTCCTTGGTCGGTACCGTATCGGTGGCCGTGTCCAGCAGGGAAGCCGAGTGCGGAGAACAGGTCCACTGTCGTCTGGACGAAGCTGACGCCCGGTATCCATTGCGGTATCGGTGCGTCGCGACGGGCGAAGCTCAGATCTGGTTTCGATCCGACGAGTTCGGTGGACCACCAGACGACCGGGTCCGATGCGTTCGCCATCATCACCGCGTTTCCGGGGGCAACCTCGTGCGCAGGTGGGCCCGCCCAGAGCGCTCCACACAGTCTCGTCGGCACAGTAGTTTCCCGGAGTACGGCTGCGGCCGAACTGCCTCCGATGGCCCCGAGGCTTTGGCCGTAGAGATAGAGTTTCGGCCGCGACTCGAGCGGTACCTCGCTTACGCGGCGCGATATCGCCTCGAGCAATGCCGTCGCTGACTCCTTGGCCAGAGGTTGTGCGAAAAGGAAAGTGGCCCAACTGGGTTCATGTGAATACTGAGCCACGACTGTGGCGACATCACCGTCGAACCGTGTTTCTAGTCCGGTGACGGCATTCTCGTCGATCCACCCGGAACCGGTCGGTACAGCGACGACGATGTGCGAGCGGTCGAATCCACCTGCGCGGTCGAGTTCGCGTACTGCCAACTCGGCGCGTGCTTCGACGTCGGTCGACGCTTGGACTCCGATGTAGGCGCGTACGGTCGAAAGATCGGTACCGCCCGCGGCGAAAATGCGGCCTTCACGGCCTAGATCGTTCCAGGTGATCAGCGATGCGGCACTGCCGGACCGAGTAGGCGACTGCGGAATCGGCAGGGAAGGGTCGACGAGCGAATTCGCTACAGCGGACCGTTCGGCAAGGCTGGAGAAGGCCATCGGTACCGTGATGAAGTAGGAGCAGAGCAGGAGGACTGTCAGCACCACAATCGCTTTCACTCTTCCCAGGCGTAGGTATCCGCGAGTGGTCGCGAGAAAGAGCACGATCAGAATCGCCGAGACGGAGACCGAACCGCACAGTACTTCGATCCAATGCAACCGGCTTGCTGCAGGCATGCCCATGGACGAGCGCAGCGAGCTCTGCCACCTCGCGTCGGCAGCTCCTGCGACAGCTACCGAGACAACACTTGCCGCAGCCGACACACGTCGGGCTCCGCGCTGCGGGGCGATCGGCACGAGTCGGCGGAGAAATCGGTGGAGTCCAGCCGACAGTCCGAGGCCGAGGGCCGCCAGGACTCCAGTGACCAGTGCTTGTGTCAGCGATGACCTGGGCAGAAGTCCCGGGGCAAGCGATGCAGTAACCATGACTCCGACGATCAGCGACGTCGCGACGCGAGGAACAGCGAGTCGGGGCTCGGGAGCAGTCCGAAGTGCAGCAGTGGGGCGCAGGCGGACGGACGTGGTCATGATGACACTGCCTGGCGGGCGCGACGAGAAGAATAGAGCGACAAGGCACCCAGCGCTGCGGCCGACAGTGAGGTACCGACAGCGCCGGCAAGCAGGAACGGTAGTGCAGGTTCCGGAATGGGTGTCCCGTCGTGCTGACGCCATGAGTTCAAACGAACCGAGGATGCGGCAACCTCGGCCATGCCGTCGCACACTGCACGAGAAAGAACTTCGGTCCGCTGCGCACACGCGGCGTGCATATCTGCTGCGAGCATCGAATCGAGGCTTCGTCGGGCAGAGGCGGGAAGTTTGTTACCGTGAATCGCGCCGTGGCGTAGCAGATCGTATCCGAGATCATGCGCTGCACAGGCAGATTCGAACTCATCGGGCAGCGGTACCGGCGACGAGCAACTACCCGCGGGATTCACCAGCAAGTCATGTTCGATGGTCGGGGAGTAACCGAAGTCGGGCGGCACTTTCGATGCCGCGTCGGCTGCGTCGTGCATGGTCAGTGCCTCGATGGCAATCGTGGTTTCGGTGCCAATCGTCGATCCGGATGGAGCGTCGGCACTCGCCGTCGGGACCGAGAACGCCACACTCGCAGCCAGTGCTGCGCACACCGCCGCCACCGTCACCAGGTGGTTCGCTCTTCTTGTTTCGCTGGGCGTCTCGGCCGTCTGCTTCATGGTGAGGACGCTATGAACGGGTCGTGCCAGGCGTCGTCGCCCTCCGGTGCTGGTTCTGCCCGATACCGACACCTGAACGTCGACGTTGCGCTGATACCTAGGGGTTGGTGCTTTCTCACTCCTCAGTACGATGACTTTTCGGGTCAGGGTTCCTAGTGTTCACACCTGTGGGCAGAAAAATACTCTCCAGAACGCGCCGGACGAACGGCGCACGGACGGGCGCCGTTGCGCGCGTCGTTTCCTATGTCGGTCCGATTCGGCTGGTGGACATCGCGATCGTGGTGATCACTGTCGTTCTCTATGCGGTGGCGTGGCCGACGCTCGCTCTCACCCATCTGGTTCCGGCCCCGATCATGCCGATTGTCGCGGCGCTCGCTGCGTTTCCGTTTGTCGCGGTCCGCACGAATCCAGCACTGGGATGGGCTGTTTCGGCAGGCTCCGGATTGATCATCCCGGTTGCGTTTTCGCTGCAGCCAGGATGGGACTATCCCTGGCAGGTCGTGCACATCATCGTTTTGCTGACTCTTCTGTTCGCGGTGAGCTTGCGATGTGCAGTGCCGATCGTGGCGGTCGCCTGGGTGTCGACCGTATTGCTGTTCGTTGCCGACATGCCCGGATCCGACGGGATCGGCTGGGCGGTGGGCCTGACGGCGATCACCATCTTCGGCCTGCTGATCCGCTGGCTGATCCTCTCGCGTCGACAACTGGCGAAGCAAGAGGAAGTAAATGATCTCGAGCGGACGCGGCGGACAGTGCTGGAAGAGAAAGCCAAGATTGCACGCGACCTACACGACGTGGTTGCCCACCACATGTCACTGGTCGTTGTTCAAGCCCAGACCGCACCCTTTCGTCTCGACGATGTATCACCCTCGGCCGCAGCGGAATTCGATGCGATCGGCGCCACCGCACGCGAGGCGCTCAACGAAATACGCGGAATGCTCGGGGTACTTCGAAGCGATGGAGAACAAGCGGCGGATGCGCCGCAACCCGGGGCAGCCGACGTCGAATCACTGCTGGAAGGCAGCCTCCGCGCAGGGGTCCGATTGAGCTGGACATCGACCGGAGACCCGGCGGTCATGTCGGATGCAGCAGGTCTTGCGCTGTACCGCATCGTGCAGGAATCGCTGGCCAATGTGGCCAGGCATGCCCCTGGGGCGGAAGTTCGAGTGCGGCTTGCCTACGACCAGGACCTGGTATCGATGGAGGTCGTCAACGGACCTGCACCTGGCATAAGACCTGCGGTGATCGAATCGGGCACCGGCGGACATGGTGTGCGCGGTATGCGCGATCGCGCGATGGCCGCATCGGGGTGGTTGGATGCAAGGATTCTCCCCGACGGCGGATTCGAGGTAGTCGCGCGGTTGCCGCCACGCGTCACCGCCCCAGCGTCAGACAGGTCGGCATAGGGTGTCGCCTGTGGTCATCACCGTTTTCATCGCCGACGATCAGACCATGGTTAGGCAAGGATTCGGCGCACTTCTAGCCGCGCAGTCCGACATCAGCGTCGTTGGCGACGCAGACAACGGCGCTACCGCGGTGACCGAAGTCGAACGTCTGAGACCCGACGTCGTATTGATGGATGTGCGGATGCCGCAGATGAACGGACTGGAGGCCGCCCGGGCGATCCTGCGCGGCTCGCACGACCCACCGGTGCGTGTCCTGATGTTGACGACGTTCGATATCGACGATTACGTGTACGAGGCACTGGCTATCGGTGCGAGCGGATTCATGCTCAAGGATGCGCCTGCCGAGGAATTGATTCGCGGCGTTCGCGTCGTCGCGGCCGGTCAGGCTCTGTTGGCGCCGTCGGTGACGAGGCGGCTCATCGCAGACGTGACCAAGAGACGTGGTTCGCTGCGGTCGGAGCCGGCGAAGTTGGCCGTCCTCACACCCCGCGAACGCGAGGTCCTCGAACTGATTGCACAGGGCCTGTCGAACGTCGAAATCGCCGAAGCCCTCTTCGTTGCGGAACAGACAGTCAAGACGCACGTCGGCAAAGTTCTCGGCAAACTTCACTTGCGCGATCGAGCCCAAGCAGTCGTGCTCGCCTACGAAACTGGAGTCGTCACACCCGGCTGATGTTGCCCATCGTGCTGCCGAAGCGGAGACGAACCGGCAAGATTACGGTGGACAGTATGGATTCGAGGAGAGGCGAGAATGCTATGCGCATCGGAGTACTGACCGGGGGTGGTGATTGCCCAGGTCTCAATGCGGTGATCAGAGCAGTGGTGCGCACTGCAGATGCGCGATACGGGTCGACCGTCGTGGGATTCCAGGACGGATGGCGTGGCCTGCTCGAGAATCGGCGCGTCCAACTCCGCAACGACGACCGAAACGATCGGCTGCTGACCAAGGGCGGCACGATGCTCGGAACGGCGCGAACCAATCCCGACGTGCTTCGGGCCGGGCTCGACAGAATCAAGGAAACGCTCGAGGACAACGGAATCGATGTCCTCATCCCGATCGGCGGGGAGGGCACTTTGACCGCCGCGCACTGGTTGTCGGAGGAAGGCGTACCCGTCGTCGGGGTGCCGAAGACCATCGACAACGACATCGACTGCACAGATGTCACATTCGGGTTCGACACTGCTCTGACGATCGCCACCGACGCCATCGACCGTTTGCACAGCACCGCGGAGTCGCATCAGCGGGTCATGCTCGTGGAAGTAATGGGCCGTCACGCCGGCTGGATCGCGCTGCATGCAGGTCTCGCGTCGGGATCGCACATGACGCTGATCCCGGAGCATCCTTTCGATGTCGATGAGGTCTGCGATTTGGTTCGGAAGCGCTTTCAGCGCGGCGATTCGCATTTCATCTGCGTCGTCGCCGAGGGTGCCAAGCCGAAGGAAGGATCGATGTCGTTGCTCGACGGCGGCATCGACGAGTTCGGACATGTCAAGTTCACCGGAGTTGCCCACCAACTGGGCCAGGAGATCGAGCGCCGGATCAACAAGGAAGTGCGCACCACGGTCCTGGGTCACGTGCAGCGCGGTGGCACACCCACTCCGTACGACCGGGTGCTGGCGACAAGGTTCGGAGTCAATGCAGTCGATGCTGCTCATGCTGGCGATTTCGGCCAGATGGTGTCGGCGCGCGGCACCGAAATCGGTCTCGTATCGCTTGCCGAGGCGGTCAAGCAACTCAAACGAGTGCCCGAGAGTCGGTACCTCGATGCAGCGGCGTTCTTCGGATAGAGCACCGTCTGTTCGTGTTCATACCGCACCTTCCAAGCGCGACGGGCACCCGTGGTTGCTCGCGCGATGTTCCGAGCGCATAAACTCCTGTCCATGACTGCTGCCATGGTCGATCTGATCGATTACGACGACGTGCTGACCCGTTTCGACCCCGTACTGGGTATGGAGGTCCACGTCGAGTTGGGCACAGCCACCAAGATGTTCTGCGGATGCCCGACGGCGTTCGGCGCCGAGCCGAACACTCAGGTGTGCCCTGTGTGCCTGAGTCTTCCGGGGGCGTTGCCCGTCGTGAACGAGGCGGCCGTGGAATCAGCAATCCGTATCGGCCTGGCCCTGAACTGCTCGATCACGCCGTGGGGAAGATTCGCGCGTAAGAACTACTTCTACCCGGATCAGCCCAAGAACTACCAGATCTCCCAGTACGACGAGCCGATCGCGACCGAGGGCTATCTCGACGTGTTGCTCGACGACGGCAGTACCTTCCGCGTCGAGATCGAGCGTGCCCATATGGAAGAGGACACCGGAAAGTCCACTCACGTCGGCGGCGCCACCGGCCGGATCGAAGGGGCGAGTCACTCGCTGCTCGACTACAACCGCGCCGGAGTTCCGCTGGTCGAAATCGTCACCAAGACCATCACCGGCACCGGCGCCCGTGCACCAGAGGTCGCTCGCGCGTACGTGACCGCGCTGCGCGATCTGCTGAAGTCGCTCGAGGTGTCCGACGTCCGGATGGATCAGGGCTCGCTCCGGTGCGACGCAAACGTATCGCTCATGGAGAAGACGGCAACCGAGTTCGGCACCCGCACCGAGACCAAGAACGTCAACTCCCTCAAGAGCGTCGAGGTCGCCGTCCGCTACGAGATGCGTCGTCAGGCCGCCGTGCTGGTAGCTGGTGGCGAGATCACCCAGGAAACACGCCACTTCCAGGAAGTGGACGGAACAACGACCAAGGGGCGCAAGAAGGAGACCGCCGAGGACTACCGGTACTTCCCCGAGCCGGACTTGGCGCCCGTCGCGCCGGACGCTGCGTGGGTCGAGGAACTGCGCGGCACGCTTCCGGAGTTGCCGTGGTTGCGCCGTGCGAGGATCCAGGCCGACTGGGGTGTCTCCGACGAAGAGATGCGGGACCTCGTCAATTCCGACGCACTCGAACTCGTGGCTGCGACCGTCGACGCCGGTGCACCGCCGCAGGCCGCGCGTTCGTGGTGGGTCTCTTACCTGAGTCAGCAGGCCAACATCGCTGGCATCGAATTGGGCGCACTCGCGATCACACCCGTTCAGGTCGCCGAGGTTGCCGCGCTGGTCGAAGACGGCAAGGTCAACAACAACGGTGCTCGTCAGATCGTCGACGGTGTTCTGGCCGGTGAAGGTGAGCCTGCGGCAGTCATGGCTGCCCGCGGCCTCGTCATGGAGAAGGACGAGGGGAAGCTTCAGGCAGCGGTGGACGAAGCTTTGGCAGCGAATCCCGGTGTCGCGGAGAAAATTCGCAGCGGCAAGGTGCAGGCTGCGGGTGCGATTGTGGGCGCTGTCATGAAAGCGACTCGGGGCCAGGCCGATGCGGCTCGGGTGAAGGAACTGGTACTTCAAGCCTGCAGCTGAGTTAGAGTCGGCCCATGCCGTCGGCGGGTGCATCGCTCTTCTGGATCTCACTGATTGCGGTGCTCGCGCCGCTCGCCGCAGGGTTCGTGCCGCGGCGATTACTGCCGGAAGTCGTTCTTCTGTTGGTGTTCGGAATGCTGGTGGGTCCGAACGTTCTCGGCCTCGCCGTCGATGGCGCCGAAGTGGACTTGCTTCGCGAGCTCGGCCTCGGCATGTTGTTTCTTCTCGCAGGTTTCGAGATAGATGTCTCGGAAATTACCGGGCGAGGGGGCCGTCGGGCGCTGACTACGTGGCTGGTGAGCCTCGCCGCAGCTTTCGGGGCGGTATTTCTGCTTGGACAAACGGGTATGGCCACCGCGGAAATAGCGGTGGCCATCGCCTTGACATCGACGGCTCTCGGGACATTACTGCCGATCCTCAAGGACGGTGGTCTACAGAACACACCGCTTGGACGCACCGTGATCAATCACGGAGCGATCGGCGAGCTCGGTCCGGTGATCGCGATGGCCGTTCTGCTCGGTTCACGCGGTGACCTGAAGTCGATCCTGATTCTCGCGCTGTTCGTCGCTGCGGCCGTTGCTGTCGGCTTCATTCCTGCGCGATTGCTCCGTGAAGGTTCCGATCTACTGGCGGTGATTCGTCGAGGCGCCGGCACCACCGCACAGACGACGGTCCGCCTTACGATGCTGCTGCTCATCACGTTGACCGCCATCGCGACGATCTTCGGGCTCGACATCATCCTCGGTGCATTCGCCGCCGGGTTCATTCTGCGCCGGGTCGTACCGAGCGGCGACGAGCAGCTCGAAACCAAACTCGAGGGCTTGGCATTCGGGTTCCTGATCCCGGTCTTTTTCGTGACCTCAGGAATGTCGATCGACATTGGTGCGGTGATCGCGGAACCTGGCATTCTCCTTGCGTTTCTGGCTCTTCTCGTCCTGATTCGGGGTGTTCCGGTTTTCATCGCAACCAGGTTGGATCGACAGGAGAATTTCACCACCCGTGAGCAGTTCCGCGTTGCGCTCTACGCGACGACCGGCCTGCCACTCATCGTCGCGGTCACCGGTGTAGCTGTCGACGCGGGGGAGATGTCCACGGCCAGTGCCTCGATACTCGTTGCTGCAGGCGCGATTACAGTGTTGGTACTCCCGCTGATCGCGACCCTCCTTGCCTCGGATCCTCCGAAGCTCGAAGAGTCACCCCATGAGGTACACCCTCGAGAACCCTCCTGAAGCCAGGCTCGACGGCGTCCTCGGCCGGGCGTCGACGATCATGAGGTCCAGGTTTTGAGGTGCTTGGCAGCCGTGCCGTTGTTACCGAGCTGGTAGACACTGATTGCCGCCGGTCAGAACCAGGGTGCTGATTCGGCGGACAGTTCGAAGCCGTGACCGTTGTCGGTGGCGCATGCCATGCCGCTCCGGCGGGACACGCAGGTGTATCCACCGGTAGTGACGGACTGGCCGTACTCCAAGACTGTCGGGTGTTCGGTAGTGAATACACCCTGGTTGAAGCACGATGGCTCCACGCTATCCGGATGCAGGTAGAAGCCCTTGCTCAACTGTTCGACGGTGAAGGTGGGATTGACGCAGTTCGCGCCGTCCGGAACAGGTGCATCGCGGGCTTGGCATCCGGAACCGTAGGTTCCTTCGGAGATGCGGCACCAGATGTTGCCCGACGGAGATACCCACGCTATTCCGTATCCGTCAGCGGACAGCGAGGACGGGTCGACCGCGCGCACATCGTTACTGGGGTCAGCAACGTTGGTGTCCGTCGACTCGACGGGCTCAGGATCCGTCGTAACCGTCAGTGCGGGTGTCGATGCCGACGTTCCCGTCCCGTTCGAACCGTCCACGGCTGTGCATCCGGTGAGCATCGCGATGGCAGCGGCAACGGCCGCAGCAATCGATACATGCGCGCGGTTCTTGCACAACGAATTCCGTCGCGTCCGCTGGTCCGCGAGTTGGTTCATGAACGAAATCCTAGCCGGGGGGTGGTGCACATTTCGAATACTGCGTGTCCGCCATTCTCAGTGCCAATTCTCCGGCTTCGATCGAGTATGGAATCCTCTGTCGTGGTTGGGTTCCAGGTATCGACGAGGGCTGGCTGCACTGGGAATTCCCTTAACCCTGCGACATGTCTCTACTGACACTTTCTCGGCAACGCACGATGGCGAAACACCTGAATTGGTGCATAACTATTCAAAGGAAGATATTCGGGACGACGCACGCAAACCAGTGGCAGTTTCACCCCAATCCGGAATCGCCGAACGGAAACTCCCAAGCACATGTCGCGACATGCAACTGGCCACAGATCGCCCGACAGAATGTCTACCGAGGCCTCTATTCATTGACGGTCGACTGCGATATCCAATACCAGTCCGACATCCATCCGATGGGTGTACCCACTGCGCATTTCGCCGCGGTAGAACCACCTCGGACTTCGCGCCACGGTCCGCAGAATGTCCGAACCCTCGATTGGCTCCCAGCCTTGGCCTTCGACTTCCTGGTATGTCTGTGATCGGATCTTGATTCCGACCACGAGACCGATGGTCAACGGAATTCCGTTCGGAGTTGAGCCCGCGAGCAGTGTTCCTGACAGCACACCGCGTATGTCACCGGTCAGAAGTCCTTCAGGATCCTGTGGGGCGTTTATCCAGTACGCGACAGTCCCTCCGGATTTGAGAGTCCGGCGTTCGGGTGCCCAAGTCGGATTTCGAGGGAAGGCCGAGCGTAGGGCTCGTCTGCGCTGCGAAAGCTTAACTTCCAAGCGGCTTTGAGGCCGACAACTGGCGGTGGGGCTGCTCCGTCTTCGATGTCCAGGTTGTCGATGTCGACGATCAAGACATCGACCATTGATTCGACCGGTGTTGGGTCGGTGAAGCGATGCATCGATTGTGTCCCGTGCAATTGGAGGAGCCGACGGACGAAGCCGTCGGGCACGGGATTACCCTGCCCTCGAGATTACCCGGTCGTGGTCGACACCGTCCGGCAAGGGATCTTTTTTTCGGTGTCTCACCGAAACGCTGCCGCAGAACCGGACGAATCTGGGACGGATCCGCTTTTCGGGCAGCGACCGAGTACTGCTCTGTTCATTCGCTTCGTTCATCGAGAGCTGCGTCGGCGAGATCCGCAGCGGCCTTCAGTTTCCGTTGTCGCTGAGCGGGTCTCTACCGTCATGCCGAGGTCGGGCCCAGAACCATAGGAGCGCACCGAACAAGGGAAGTGCGAGTACGAAAATGCACCACCACACCTTGCCGCCAGGGCGCGGATGCTCGGTGCGAAGTATCGATACGCACGCAACTCCTGCAAGCAGAAACCAAACCAATACCGTTGCAGTCCAGGCCACATCGAACGCCAGCGGCAATGTGGGATTGATGTGGTCATTCATCGCTGACGTACTCCTTCCAACGAGTAGGTCGATGCGGACTGCCGCATTGAACAGCGCGCACAGGAGAGGGCTAGTCGAACCCGCCGCCGCCTGCCGGAATGGGAATCTTGACTACTCGATCGTCGTTGGGGCCGGGGGCGTCGCTGTTCTTGTTGACGGTGCCGGCCCAGACCTGACCGTCCGGAGCCAGTGCCGCGCCGTTGAGTTGGCCGTATCGATCCTGAACGAGCAGTGTCGGAGCCGCGGTGACCGAGCCGGTGTCCTGATCGGTGGCGAGTACTGCCATCGCGCGGGCGGTGGTCAGTGACACCGCTACGGTTCCGGGTCCGGCCGCGCATCCCGCGACGCCAGGGCGGTCGGGCCACGTCCAGACCGGCGAGATCACCGAACCGAGGGGATCGATGCGCTGCAGTCGATCCTCGACTGCTGTGCGATCGGTGACCCAGATGCTGCCCGTCGGATCCAGGCACACATCGCCTGCTGTTCCGATGCCGCTGAGCGCGACCTGAGGCGGGGGCTGCGTCGCCGACGGTGTGAGGGACTCGACACGTAGAAGCTTCCCGGCCAACGACGCGGGATTCGTTGCCGCAGAAGTATTTCCCGCATCTCCAGTCAGAACGAGCAGTTGGTTCGGGCTGTAGAAGTCGAGTGCGCCGCGATTGCCTTGGCTCCCCTTGGGAATGCCGGTGAGCACAGCCTTGGGGGTGTCGCCGACTGCGATCCGTACGACGCGGTTGTCCGAACCGGTAGTGATGTAGGCGTAGATCAGCCCGTCCTCGGCATAGGTGGGGGACAGTGCGAGATCTAGAAGTCCTCCGTCGCCTTGCGCGTCGACGTCGATCTGTGCGATCTGGATCGGAGACTGCCCCGCGGTCACCTGCATGATTCGTCCTGTGCGACGCTCGGCCACCAAGGCGGACATCCCACCCGGCAACACCACGAGACCCCCCGTCGAGTCCAAGCAGGTGGCGATGACGTTGGGGTCTGGGTCCACGCAGGGCCCCGCAGGCGGCACCTGCCCGCCGGGTTGCGTCGACGTCGGGGGTGCATCGGGATCCACCGGATTTATCTCCGCTGCACCGAACGACGGTTCCGGGCTGAAGGGTGTCGACGCCGACTCGTCGAAACGCGCGCATCCGGTCGCGATCACTGCCGTCACCGCGAGGATGGCTGCTGCAGTTCGGGTCGGCTTCATCATCTGAAGGGTACTCAAAAGAGAGGGGGCCATCGTGAGGCGGCCGCATTTTGTGCCGCCGCGCGGAGTCGAATGAGCCTGGATCGGTCACGCAGCGATCTAGTGTTGAGTGCGTGACCGACAAGCCTCGTGACTCCGACGCATCCGACACCGGCTACGAACCGGCGTCGAGCCCGTACGACCAACCGACCGAACAGCTGACGCCGACGACTCGGTCGACTCCGACCCCGCCTGCGACATCCACTGGCCCAGCTAGCAGTGGATCGGATCGGATGCCGCGTACCGATGACGAACTGGACTTCGGCGAGCGCAGCTCCGGGTCGTATCCGACCGAGCAGATACCGTCGTTTCGGCCGTCCAAGTACGACGAACCGATCGCCCCGGATTCACGGTACGGCGCCGGTGCCTACTCGGAGCAGCCGACAGAGTTCATCGAAACACCAGCGGCCAACACTCGTGGGAGTGGAGCCGCCGAGGTGGCCGCGCCCGTTCCCGAGCCGATCACCCGGACCGAAACCGTCGAGATCCCTGCGCGCAGAGGTACGACGGATCTCGGTTTACTCCTACTCAGACTGGCTGTGGGCGGAATTTTTCTGGTCCACGGGCTGCAGAAGCTCATCGGCCTGTGGAACGGTCCGGGTCTCGACGGATTCCGCACTCTTCTCGAGGACTCCGGCTACGAGCAGGCCAATCTGTTGGCCATTGCCGGCGCAGTCGGTGAGACGGCGGGTGGTGCGCTACTGATCCTCGGCTTGGCCACGCCGTTCGCCGGGGCCGCGGTACTCGCTGTCGCCATCAACGCGTGGTGCTTCAAGCAGGCAGCAGAGCCTGGCCTCGCATTCTTCGCGCCGGACGGCGTGGAATACGAAACCTTGCTCGGTGTTGCAGCGGCGGCGATCATTTTGACCGGCCCGGGCAAAATCGCCTTCGACGGTCGTCGAGGCTGGGCAACGCGTCCGCGCTTCGGCTCGTTCATCGCGCTCGTACTCGGCATCGCAGGCGGCGTGTGCTTGTGGATTTTCCTGAACGGTGCCAACCCTCTCGTCCAGTAGATTTTCCAACAGTGAAGGGCCCGGGTGCGCTCTATGCGCAACCGGGCCCTTCACTGTTTTTCAGCGCTCACGGGACGCATTGAACAGCTCCCCTGTCTGCGGAAGTGGGGCATGTCTTCGATTCCTCGATCTCGGAGCGGATTATCGCGCCGTCGAGTTACTCCCGCGCTAGGAAGGATCCGTCTCTGGAGCGATGTCCGGGGATTGGTCGGGATCCTCGGCATCCCTCGCGGCTTCGGCTCGGGCCGAGGCATAGGGGTCGGTGATTCGACCACCGCTCGCTGCCGCCAACTGGGGCAGTCGATCGAACCGGACGAGCGGTAGCGACTTCTCGGTCTTGTCGGTCAGGACCACGCGAGCCCAGCGACGGTCGGGGAAGTGAATTCCTCGAACTCGGTCCCATTCGATGAACTCCGATCCCACGATTCGACGCACCGCGAGGCCCTGCTCACTGACGGTCGTGCGGACTCGGAGGACCCAGATGGCGACCGCCACGGGAACGAGGAACAGCCAGCCGAACGCGGCAGGCCAACTCGCGGCCGGAAACGACACGCCGAACAGAAGGAGGACAACGCCCACCAATGCAAGCTTGGGGAGTCGGATGACCTGCGGAGACGGATCAGGGGTGTGGGATGATGAGTCCGGTGGTTCGGACTGCTGCGAGGATGACACCCCTTCATCTTCGCATTGCAACTGCGCGATCTCACATAATGGGATTGCGTCGTGACGAGTTTGACTCTTCCCTATGCGCGCGCCTACCGTCGAGCACGTGAAGCGGAATTGGATACTCGTAATCGGCCGGCGCGTCAACGCCTGAGCCGGTTGTTCAAACTCGCATCGACGCGCCACCCTCGTACAGCTACTGCTGACGGGGGTTTTTTCTTGCCCAGAGATCGCCCAGAACTCGAAAATCCTGAGGAAGCAGCAGTGAGCGCACCAACCGCACGCCCAGGGCCCACGACTCGTAAGTCGGGCACAGTCAACAGCTCGTCGACGTCCGAAATGCCGCCGGCCGGTTCCAACGAGGGTTCACGTCGTCATGTAGCGCCCGAGAAAGTGAGCGGCGCACAGTCCGTCGTCCGAGCGCTCGAAGAACTCGATGTCGACACCGTGTTCGGCATTCCGGGAGGGGCAGTACTTCCGGTCTACGACCCACTCTTCGATTCGAAGAAGGTTCGACACGTCCTGGTTCGCCATGAGCAAGGCGCCGGACATGCCGCGACCGGATACGCGCAAGCCACCGGCCGTGTCGGCGTATGCATGGCGACGTCCGGTCCCGGAGCGACCAACCTTGTCACTCCGCTCGCCGATGCCCAGATGGACTCGGTTCCGATCGTCGCAATCACCGGTCAGGTCGCCCGAAGTCTCATCGGTACCGATGGATTCCAGGAAGCCGACATCTCGGGCATCACGATGCCGGTGACCAAGCACAACTTCCTGATCACCGACGGAGCCGACATCCCGCGCATCATGGCCGAGGCGTTCTACCTCGCTGCCTCGGGGCGACCCGGTGCTGTACTCGTCGATATCCCGAAAGACGTGCTCCAGGCGCCGACCACTTTCTCGTGGCCGCCGGAGATGCGTCTGCCCGGCTACCGGCCGGTCACCAAGCCGCACGGGAAGCAGGTTCGCGAGGCGGCACGCTTCATCGCCGATGCCAAGCAGCCGGTCCTCTACGTCGGCGGCGGCGTCATCAAGTCCAACAGCTCCGCCGAACTGCTCGAACTCGCCGAGCTGACCGGGATCCCCGTCGTCACGACGCTCATGGCCAGGGGAGCGTTCCCGGACAGTCATCAGCTCAATCTCGGCATGCCCGGAATGCACGGGACAGTTGCTGCCGTGGCTGCGCTGCAGCGCAGTGATCTGCTCATCACACTCGGTGCGCGCTTCGACGACCGCGTCACCGGGCAGTTGTCCACGTTCGCCACCAATGCCAAGGTCATCCACGCCGACATCGATCCGGCCGAGATCGGTAAGAACCGCTACGCGGACGTCCCGATCGTGGGCGACTGCAAAGAGGTCATCACTGAACTCATCGAGGCCATCCGCGCGGACCGGGCGACCGGAACGACACTCGATCTCGCCGACTGGTGGGTCTATCTCGACGACATCCGCAAGACGTACCCGTTGAGCTACGACCGTCCGAGCGACGGCGCGATGTCGCCGGAGTTCGTCATCTCCTCGGTCGGTAAAATCGCCGGACCGGATGCGATCTACTGCGCAGGAGTGGGCCAGCATCAGATGTGGGCCGCCCAGTTCATCAAGTACGAGAAGCCGCGCACGTGGCTTAACTCGGGTGGACTCGGAACCATGGGTTACGCGGTGCCCGCAGCGATGGGCGCAAAGATGGGATTGCCCGACGCCGAGGTGTGGGCGATCGACGGCGACGGCTGCTTCCAGATGACCAATCAGGAGCTTGCCACCTGCGCAGTCGAAGGCATCCCCATCAAGGTCGCTGTGATCAACAACGGCAACCTGGGCATGGTGCGCCAGTGGCAGACCCTCTTTTACGAAGAGCGTTACTCCAACACTAATCTGGGTACGCACGGCGCCAAGCGCATTCCGGACTTCGTCATGCTCGCCGAAGCGCTCGGGTGTGTCGGATTGCGTTGCGAGCGGGAAGAGGATGTCGAGGACGTGATCGCACAGGCCCGTGCGATCAACGACCGCCCGGTGGTCATCGACTTCATCGTCGGTGCCGACGCTCAGGTGTGGCCGATGGTCGCAGCAGGCACCGGAAACGACGAGATCATGGCTGCCCGCGGCATCCGTCCACTGTTCGACGACGACGAGGCTGCGGGCGCCGAGCCTGCCGTGATCGAAGAAGCTATGGCACGCGAACAGGCGCACGGCGAAGCGAAAGGCACCGACAAGTGAGCACGAGCCATACCCTCAGCGTTCTCGTCGAGGACAAGCCAGGCGTCCTCGCCCGAGTTGCGGCATTGTTCTCGCGACGCGGGTTCAACATCTCCTCGCTCGCCGTGGGTGGGACGGAGATCCCCGAGATCTCGCGGATGACGATCGTGGTCACTGTCGACGAGTTCCCGCTCGAACAGGTGACCAAGCAGCTGAACAAGCTCATCAACGTCATCAAGATCGTCGAGCAGGACGACGATTCTTCAGTGGCCCGCGAACTGGTCCTGATCAAGGTGCGAGCCGATTCGAGCGTACGTAGCGAAGTGATCGAGACCGTGAACCTGTTCCGCGCCAAGGTTATCGACGTGTCGCCCGAGGCGGTCACGGTCGAAGCAACGGGGACGAGGTCGAAACTCGATGCGTTGCTCAAGATGTTGGACCCCTATGGAATTCGAGAAATAGTCCAGTCGGGAGTCGTTGCCGTCGGACGTGGACCGAAATCGATCACCGCGTCGCGCTAGCGACCGCAGTGACGAACAAGCGTAAAACCCAAGAGGAAAGGTAGTAACCAGTGGCAGTCGAGATGTTCTACGACGACGATGCTGACCTGTCGATCATTCAGGGCCGCAAGGTCGCTGTTATCGGCTACGGAAGCCAGGGCCATGCGCACTCGCTGAGCCTGCGCGATTCCGGAGTCGATGTGCGCATCGGCCTCAAGGAAGGCTCGAAGTCTCGCGCCAAGGCTGAGGAGCAGGGCCTGAAGGTCGGTACTCCCGCCGAGGTCTCCGCATGGGCCGATGTGATCATGGTGCTCGCACCGGACACGGCTCAGGCGTCGATCTACAAGGAAGAGATCGAGCCGAACCTGAAGGACGGCGACGCGCTGTTCTTCGGACACGGACTCAACATCCACTTCGATCTGATCGAAGCTCCCGACTTTGTCACCGTCGGCATGGTCGCCCCGAAGGGCCCTGGCCACCTCGTGCGCCGTCAGTTCGTCGATGGCAAGGGTGTCCCGGCGCTCATCGCCATCGATCAGGATCCCAAGGGTGAGGGACAGGCGCTCGCACTGTCCTGGGCCAAGGGAATCGGCGGCACGCGCGCCGGAGTCATCAAGACCACGTTCAAAGAAGAGACCGAGACGGACCTCTTCGGCGAGCAGGCCGTACTGTGCGGTGGCACCGAGGAACTGGTCAAGATCGGTTTCGAGGTCATGGTCGAAGCCGGTTACGCGCCGGAGATGGCGTACTTCGAGGTGCTGCACGAGCTCAAGCTCATCGTCGACCTCATGTACGAAGGCGGCATTGCGCGGATGAACTACTCGGTGTCCGACACCGCTGAGTTCGGTGGCTACCTGTCCGGACCGCGCGTCATCGACGCCGGCACCAAGGAGCGCATGAAGGCAATCTTGGCCGACATCCAGTCCGGTGAGTTCACCCGTCGTCTCGTCGCCAACGTCGAGAACGGCAACACCGAGCTCGAAGGCCTGCGTAAGGCAAACGCCGAGCACCCCATCGAGGTCACCGGCAAGAAGCTGCGCGGTCTGATGAGCTGGGTCGATCGTCCGATCACGGAAACAGCCTGATCGCAGCCGAATTCGTTCGGTAGTACCTGCTTGACGAGAGGGGCGCCCCACGCACTGACCAGTGCGTGAGGGCGCCCTTCTGCCCGGGTCGCGAGGGCGACACCGATGCGCCCCACCTCGGCATCTAAACTTGTGCCGCACCACGCCATTCTTCATTCCGATCGACAGCATCATTTCCGATGACATAGGGAGTTCTTCACGTGAGTCAGCCAGGCCGTCCTGTCGTTCTGATCGCCGATAAACTTGCGCAGTCCACAGTCGAGGCACTCGGCGACGGCGTAGAGGTCCGTTGGGTCGACGGCCCGGATCGCCCCGCACTTCTCGCGGCAGTCCCCGAAGCCGACGCCATCCTCGTCCGGTCGGCCACCACGGTCGATGCCGAGGTTCTCGCCGCCGGCACGAAACTCAAGATCGTCGCTCGCGCGGGTGTCGGCCTCGACAACGTCGATGTGCCTGCCGCCACCGAGCGTGGCGTCCTCGTGGTCAATGCCCCGACATCGAACATCCATACTGCTGCCGAGCACGCTGTGACGCTGTTGCTGTCCGCTGCTCGCCAGATCCCCGCTGCCGACGCCACTCTGCGTCAGCACGAGTGGAAGCGCAGCAAGTTCAATGGTGTCGAAATCTTCGGCAAGACAGTCGGAGTCGTCGGACTCGGCCGTATCGGCCAGCTGTTCGCTCAGCGTATGGCTGCCTTCGAGACACATGTCATCGCGTACGACCCCTACGTCTCCGCTGCTCGCGCTGCCCAGCTCGGAATCGAACTCGTCAGCCTCGACGAATTGCTGACACGCGCCGACATGTTCTCCGTACACCTTCCGAAGACACCCGAGACCAAGGGGATCATCGGCAAGGAAGCCCTCGCGAAGACCAAGCCGGGTGTCATCGTCGTCAACGCCGCCCGCGGCGGTCTCGTCGACGAGCAGGCGCTCGCCGACGCCATTACCAGCGGCCATGTGTTCGCTGCCGGAATCGACGTCTATGCCTCCGAGCCGTGCACCGACAGCCCGCTGTTCGAGCTGCCGCAGGCCGTCGTCACCCCCCACCTCGGTGCGTCGACGACCGAAGCTCAGGACCGTGCGGGCACCGACGTCGCGAAGTCTGTATTGCTTGCTCTCGCAGGCGAATTCGTTCCGGACGCAGTCAACGTCAAGGGTGGCGCAGTCGGCGAAGAGGTATCGCCATGGCTCGAGATCGTCCGCAAGCAGGGCGTGCTTCTCGGCGCACTCTCCGAAGAACTTCCCTCCTCGTTGTCGGTGGATGTACGCGGCGAGCTCGCTGCCGAAGATGTCGAGATCCTCAAATTGTCGGCACTGCGCGGCCTGTTCTCCGCTGTCATCGAGGACTCGGTCACCTTCGTCAACGCTCCGTCACTCGCCGAGGAGCGCGGGGTCACCGCCGAGGTCACCAAGGCACCCGAGAGTGAGAACCATCGCAGCGTCGTCGACATTCGCGCCGTATACGGCGATGGAACCGTCCTCAACGTCGCAGGCACACTCACCGGCACCAAGCAGGTCGAGAAGATCGTCAATATCAACGGCCGCAACTTCGACCTTCGGGCCGAGGGCAAGAACCTGATCGTCAACTACGCAGATCAGCCCGGCAGCCTCGGCCGCATCGGCACACTGCTCGGCGACGCCGGAATCGACATCCAGGCAGCAGCTCTCAGCCAGGACACCGAGGGTGAAGGCGCCACGATCCTGCTTCGCGTCGACAAGGACGTGCCGTCGGAGCTGAGTGCAAGCATCGCCGCCGCGGTCGGCGCATCGACGATCGAACTCGTCGACCTGTCCTGAGCACCGTCTCATCCCGAACGTATTACACAGAACGAGGAGTTCAATGAAGCTCGCCGTCATCGCTGGAGATGGAATCGGCCCTGAGGTCGTCGAACAGGCATTGAAGGTGCTGGACATCGTCGTGCCCGGTGTCGAGAAGACCGAATACGATCTCGGTGCCCGCCGCTACAACGCGACCGGTGAGCTTCTTCCCGGTTCGGTCCTCGAAGAGATTCGCGGACACGACGCAATTCTCTTGGGTGCAATCGGCGACCCATCGGTACCCAGCGGCATTCTCGAACGCGGCCTGTTGCTCAATGCACGCTTCGCGCTCGATCATCACGTAAATATTCGTCCGGCGAAGTTGTACCCCGGGGTGACCGGTCCGCTCGCAGGTAACAAGGAAATCGACGTGCTCGTCGTACGTGAGGGAACCGAAGGGCCGTACACCGGCAACGGTGGAGCACTGCGGGTGAACACCCCGCACGAGGTTGCGACCGAGGTCAGCGTCAATACTCGCTTCGGGGTCGAGCGTGTCGTTCGCGATGCGTTCGCTCGCGCGCTCGGACGGCGCAAGCACCTCACGCTGCTGCACAAGACCAACGTGCTCGCGTTCGCCGGCAGTCTCTGGGCGCGAACGGTGGAAGAAGTCTCGAAGGAATTCGCTGACGTCGAGGTCGCATACCAACACATCGATGCCGCGATGATTCACCTCGTCACCGACCCGGGCCGGTTCGACGTCATCGTCACCGACAATCTTTTCGGTGACATCGTCACAGACCTCTCCGCTGCCGTCAGCGGCGGTATCGGCCTCGCAGCCAGCGGAAACATCGATGCGACGGGGACCAACCCGTCGATGTTCGAACCGGTCCACGGCAGTGCCCCGGATATCGCAGGGCAAGGCAAAGCGGATCCGACGGCAGCAATTCTGTCGGTGTCGCTACTTTTGGCGCATCTTGGCGACTCTGCCAACGCAGCACGAGTCGAAGCTGCAGTTGCTGCGGACCTCGCTTCCCGGGGATCCTCGACTGCGACCACCGCAGAAATCGGCGACCGGATCGCTGCCAAGCTGTAAATCTCTCACTGAGTGCATCGAATGCCTCTCACGTGCACCTTCTGAGTGCGGTGAGAGGCATTCGTTCGTTTTCGGTCTCTACTCGTTGCTCTCGTGATCTTCGGGGATTACGGAGACGGACAGGGCAGGGAAGACGGCCGACACCAGGAATGCCAGCGGAAAGCTCACTGCGGCGAGGGCGCCGAAGGCCGGCGGTACGAGCGAAGCCGCGATGTACTGCCCGGTGTTCTGGACGCCGAGGGCACGCCCGCTCCAGTAGGATCCCGAGAACTCGGCAACGGCAGTGAATGCCAACCCGTTGGGTGCAACGGTGACGATCGAGGCCACGACCAACAGTGCGATGGAGATCGGGGAGTCCAGCCAGTCGGTGACCGCGAGCGCGAACATGCTCACGGTCGTCGAGAGTGCGACCCATCGCAGCGGACGCATTCTGCTTCCGACACGGTCTGATAGTGCGCCGACTCCCATTCGACCGAACGCCCCGAGGATTTGGGTAACGGTCACCAAGATGCCTGCCGAGGCTGCCGACCATTCGCGATCGGTCATGAGCCAGACGAGCGCATAGGTCCACACGACGTACTGAGGCACCACGAGCAGGATCGAGGTCGAATGAATCCGCCAGAGTTGAGAACTGGCCCTGTACGGGTTGGCAAGTAGTCCCTGTTCGGCGGCATCGGCTCGCGTCGGGCGTGGGGGATCGACGACGGCCAGGCACAGCACAGCTCCCAGTGTGCAGATGACTGCGGGGACCAACAGGGCAGCCGAGACCCCGTGGTCTCGCGCGATAGGTGGTATCGACAGCGCAGCGATGGCGACGCCCAGTGGTACCGACATCTGTCGGATTCCCATGGCGAGGCCGCGTCTCTGGGGCGGGAACCATCCCACGACGACGCGTCCCGACGCGCTGTTTGCGCTGGCTGCCGCCATTCCGCCGATCAGCAGGCACAAGCCGAGCATGGCGAACGAGGTGGTGAAAAACGCTGCGAAGCTGGCAGCCGCGGTGAGGCCTAGCCCGAGAGCGAGTACGAGGCGTTCACCGATGCGGTCGACGAGCATGCCCCACGCGATCAGCGTGAGCATGATCCCCACCGTCGGCATCGCGACGAGCAGTCCAGCACTGGGCAGACTCAACCCGCGGTCCTCGTGCAGAGCCGGAATGAGAAACGCAGCTCCGTTGATGAACACCGCGCCTGAAGTCTGCGCGAGCATTCCGAGCGCGAGCATGAACCACTTTCGGGCGCTGTCGGCGTCGAGCGCGCGGTCTGTTGCAGTCATGGCCTCATTCCTGATTCCCACTATATGAGCTTCAGATCTTGGCATCTGAAATTCAGAAGCGACGTTACACCCGTAGCGCAGGCTGTATCGGACGGCATGGACGCCGCGAAATGGAAGGTCGATAGACTTTCGACATGCGTCTGGGTCGAATTGCAAGTCCTGATGGTGTGGCATTCGTGAGTATCGAGGGAGAGGGTGATGAACGCACCGCCAAGGAGATTGCCGAACATCCCTTCGGCACGCCGACTTTCACGGGTAGGTCGTGGCCATTGGCCGACGTTCGCCTGCTCGCGCCGATCCTCGCCAGCAAAGTCATAGCGATCGGAAAGAACTACGCTGCACATGTAGCCGAGATGGGCGGGGATGCTCCCAAGGATCCCGTTATCTTCATCAAGCCGAACACCTCGATCGTCGGTCCGGGAGCGCCCATCATGTTGCCGGCGACCTCGAACGAGGTTCACTACGAAGGCGAACTGGCCATCGTGATCGGGCGTCCGTGCAAGGACGTGCCTGCAGCCAAAGCTCTCGATGTGGTCCTGGGTTATACCGTCGCGAACGACGTATCTGCTCGCGACCATCAACGGCACGACGGTCAATGGACCAGGGCCAAGGGGCACGACACGTTCTGCCCGCTCGGGCCTTGGATCGAGACCTCGCTCGACGCCTCCGACCTCGAAATCACGACCGAGGTCGACGGCGAGGTGAAACAACGCAGTAGGACGTCGTTGCTGCTGCACGACATCCCTGAGATCATCGAGTGGGTCTCGGCCGTCATGACCCTGCTGCCCGGTGACGTTATTCTCACCGGTACCCCCGAGGGCGTCGGTCCGATCACGGCAGGACAGTCCGTGTCGGTCACGGTCGAGGGCATCGGCACGCTGACCAACCCCGTCGCCGCCAAGAACTGACGTACCTTTCACCTTCCCCTCGAACGCGAGCGAGCTATGAAATCCAACGAAGTACGAGTCCGATTCTGTCCGTCACCGACCGGAACCCCGCACGTGGGCTTGATCCGCACGGCGCTGTTCAACTGGGCGTTCGCGCGCCATCACGGTGGTGCTTTCGTCTTCCGCATCGAGGACACCGATGCAGCGCGTGATTCCGAAGACTCGTATGCGGCGATCCTCGACGCACTGCGATGGCTCGGGCTCACCTGGGACGAGGGCCCGGAGGTCGGTGGGCCGTACGAACCGTATCGACAGTCGCTCCGGCGTGATCAGCATCTCGACGTAGTTCGACAGCTGCTCGAGGCGGGGGAGGCGTACCACTCTTTCTCGACCCCTGAGGAGGTCGAGACCCGACACAAGGCGGCCGGGCGGGACCCCAAGTTGGGTTACGACAACTTCGATCGGGATCTGACCGACGAGCAGCGTCAGAAATTCCTCGACGAGGGCCGCAGCCCCGTCGTTCGGTTGCGTATGCCCGATCACGATCTGTCGTGGACGGACCTCGTTCGTGGGGAGACGACGTTCAAAGCCGGCACGGTGCCGGACTTCGCACTCACCAGAGGTAACGGGATTCCGTTGTACACGTTGGTGAATCCAGTGGATGACGCGTTGATGAAGATCACGCACGTGCTTCGCGGAGAGGACCTGCTGTCCTCGACCCCGCGACAGTTGGCGTTGTACGAGGCGCTCATCCGGATCGGCGTCGCGGACAGCACACCAGAATTCGGCCACCTGCCGTTCGTGATGGGCGCGGGAAACAAGAAGCTGTCCAAGCGCGATCCCGAATCGAATCTCTTCATCCACCGAGATCGCGGATTCGTGCCCGAGGGGCTGCTGAACTATCTGGCGCTTCTCGGTTGGGGCATTTCCGACGACCATGACGTCTTTTCGCTCGACGAGATGGTAGCGGCGTTCGACATCTCCACGGTGAACTCGAACCCGGCTCGATTCGACCAGAAGAAGGCCGATGCCATCAACGCCGAGCACATTCGGCTGCTCGAGCCCGCGGATTTCGCGTCGCGCCTGCGCACGTTCCTGACTGAGCAGGGGCATTTGCCCGAGCAGGTCGACGAGGAGCAGTTTGCCGTGGCCGCCGATCTCGTGCAGACACGCATCGTGGTGTTGTCGGACGCCTGGGGACTACTGAAGTTCCTGTACGTCGCCGACAGCGACTTCGGCATAGACCCAGCGGCGGCGGCGAAGAACCTGACGTCCGATGCCGGGCCCGTTCTCGACGCGACCATCACGGCATTGACCGAGTTGTCTTCCTGGCGCACAGCAGATCTGGAAGAGACGCTCAAGGCGGCACTGATCGACGGCTTGGAACTCAAGCCGCGCAAGGCCTTTGCACCGGTCCGCGTCGCGGTGACCGGATCACACATCTCTCCACCACTGTACGAGTCGATGGAACTCCTCGGGCGCGAGAAGACGCTCGCGCGACTCGGCGCTGCCCGCGCCTCCATCGGCTGATCGGCGCGGTAACCGGGTGTCTATCGCCGCACGGGTGGACCGAGTCCAGCGTCGCCACCCGGTCCTCGGCTTTCCGCTGGCGGTGATCTACAAGTTCGTGGACGATCAGGGCGGCTATCTTGCTGCTCTGATCGCCTACTACGCGTTTCTCTCGCTCTTTCCGTTGCTGTTGCTCGGATCGACGATCCTGGGAATCGTGTTGGCCGGTGATCCGCGGCTACAGCAACAGATACTGGATTCGGCACTCAGCCAGATTCCGATCATCGGTGACGAGGTCGGTGAACCGGACAAGATCGGCGGCGGAAACCTCGGTCTGATCATCGGTGTCCTGGGTTCGCTCTACGGCGGGCTCGGGGTCGCCGTAGCCGTTCAGAATGCGATGAATGTTGCGTGGGCAGTACCGAAGAACCTTCGCCCGAACCCGATTCGTTCACGAGTACGCGGGCTTGCGCTACTCAGCACGGTTGGGGTCGCCGTCTTGGCTATCACTGCCGTCAACGTTGCCAGTTCTGCGGGTGTCTTCGGCAGCATCAACGGCAGTGTGGTGCTGATTGCGTCCATTCTTCTCAACATCATCGTCTTCACCGTCGCTTTCCGGCTGGCGACGGCCCGCGACTTGTCGATCTCGAACGTACTTCCGGGGGCGATCGTTGCTGGGGTTCTCTGGCAGATTCTGCAGACGTTCGGCGGTGTGTACATCAAATATGTCGTTGGCCGAGCGTCGATCACCAACGGGGTATTCGCGGTAGTGCTCGGACTTCTGGCGTTCATGTACATCGCTTCGGTCCTCATCGTCTTCGCCGTCGAGATCGATGTGGTTCGGGTGGAAAAGCTCTACCCCCGTTCACTTCTGACGCCGTTCACCGACGATGTGATCCTTACCGAGGGCGACCGTCTCACCTATACCGGGCAAGCGGAAGCACAACGCAGCAAGGGGTTCGAGGAGATCGAGGTGACCTTCGACGGTCATGGATCCGAGGAAGAATCTCAATCCTCCGGATCGGCGTAGCAAGATCTGACCGCGACATCCATCGGAAATCGAACTGCGGTGTCGCCGAAGAGAAGCCGTGTGGCGCTGAGCGCTGCATCCTCGATGTGTCGGCGAGCTGTCACGCTATCGCTACTGTGCACGACTACCTCGTCGTGTTGAAAGAAGACAAGTTCGCCGGACCCTGGTTCGGCCGCCAACCTCTTTCGCAACTCGGCCAACAGGCACACTGCCCATTCCGATGCGGTTGCCTGCACGAGAAAGTTTCGGGTGAATCTTCCGCGCGCACGTGCGTCACCGTGCACCCACCACTCGGCTGACGGCTGCGGACACGCGCGCCCGAGCCAGGAATGGACGACCTCCCCGCGTTCACCGCTCCGAGCTGCCCGCTCGACGTACTCGACGGCTTGGGGGAACCTACGGCGTAGCAAGGTCAGAAGTGACCGAGACTCACCGGAGGTGGCGCCGTACAAGACCCCAAGGATGGCGACTTTCGCTTTGTTTCGGTCGCCGCCGAAGGCTGCCTGTGCGACGGGGGCGTACAGATCTTCGGTACCGGCCGCCTCGGTCATTGCGGGGTCGGCCGACATCGCAGCCAAGATCCGTGGCTCGAGCTGCCCGGCGTCAGCGATGACGAAATCATAACCGGGCTCCGCTATTACGCTGTTACGCAGTGCTTTCGGAATTTGAAGTCCGCCACCGCCGCGGCTGGCCCAGCGGCCGGACACCACCGCACCCGGCACATAGACGGGGCGAAATCGGTCCTGCCGAACCCATGCCTGCGACCATGCCCATCCGTTGGTACTGAACAACTTCGACAGATCCCGGTGACGAAGCAACAGCGGAACTGCTGGGTGGTCGACGGCGCTGAGCAGGTGCGCACGCGTCGAGGTCAATTCGATGTCGTCCCGAGCAAAAGCGGCGATGACTTCCAGGTGTGAACTCGGATTGACCCTGCGACCGAACACCGCGCTGATCTCGGATTCGAGTTCGGTGATCGACGGCGGCAAGTCTCCTTCGCGGGGGCGGCGACCGAGCATCGATTCGAGATATCGGTCGTGTGCGTCGGCGGAGAATGGCAAACCGACGTGGCTCATCTCCGCAGCGGCGAGTGCCCCGGCAGATTCTGCAGCGAACAGAAGGCGGAGGCCGGTCGATGCCGCGCTTTCGGCTACGTGTCGACGATGCAGCTCGAGGATCGATTCGTAGCTCGGATGAGCGTGTGCGTCGAACAACCCCGGTCTGTCGTCTGTGAGCGCGGTCATGAGAGGTGCGATCTCGCCGCGGCGGACGGCGAGGATCCCTTCGACGAGGGAAAGATCGTGACAGCGGTCGACACGTACCCCTGCTTCCAGCAGCGGTCTGTAAGTACGCGCAGTGGACTCCCAAATCCACCTGGGACGATCAGCGGACTCGATTCGGTACACAGCCGCAGGAAGATCGGAGCATTCTTCTCGCTGCCCGGACGGGCGGCCGTCGTCGTCGGTGGGGAAGAGGTGATGAACGGTGCCGGTCGGCACTACGACAACTTTCACTCGCATTCACCATCGCTGATCACAAGATCGAGTGTCCGCTAGGGCCTTCGAGGTCGTTCCCGCGGGTCCGGAGGTCGCGAAAGCGCGTAGTTGGGGACTCTGACCAGCCGATTTGGAGAAACCCGGGTGTCCTTTGATAGTCTCTATCCCGGCCCAGAACGCAGTGCGCATGTTGGTTGTGTGGATGTCGTCGAAGGTCATTGGGGTATGGTGTAATTGGCAACACAGCGGTTTCTGGTACCGCCATTCTAGGTTCGAGTCCTGGTACCCCAGCAAACGTTCGGTAGTGATTTTGTTGCCGAACGTCAGCCGGTTAAGCTGGCTAAGCTTTCATCTGGTTGGACACAGTTGGATGTGATTGCAACCGAAGTATGGTTGCGTTCGAAGAAGTTCCTGGCCCCGTCGTCTAGCGGCCTAGGACGCCGCCCTCTCAAGGCGGTAGCGCGGGTTCGAATCCCGTCGGGGCTACAACGAAGAAAACACCCTCTCACCGTTCGGTGAGGGGGTGTTTTCGTTCTGTGCAAGCGGGTCCGCGTCTAAGAAGCTAGATGCTCTTGCGTCGGAACATCCGCTGATGATCCGACGGGCCGTGGGCGTTGTTCACCTTCGGTCCGCCATCTTTGTGCTCGACCGTGGTAGCCGACTTGTGGTTCTTCTTCTCCAGGGCCTCGCGAAACTTCTTCTTCGTATCTTCTTTGCTGGGTTCTGTCATGATCGCTCCTCGCACGTCGGTGACGAGAAAAAGGTACCGCAGAATGAGAGCGGAGATCGACCCCTCTGTCCCCGCTCTCACCCGCTACAAGTATTCGGCTGTGGATCCGCCCAGTGGAATGGCGGGCAGGCCGAGCTTGCGGTGATCCCACGAACGTGTGCGGTCGACGACGACCCTGACTGCAATCCGCTTCTTCATCATCTGCTCCACCATCGGACGCACTTGTTCCGAATACGGCCCGGTGTACCGTTCCCACACGCTTATGCCCACTGCAGAGATCGACTCGGGGTCGTCGAGTATCTCCGCTCTCCCTTCGATGGAGATGCCGCGGAGAGTGTCATAGGTGTTGCCGTCCTCGACGAGCACCGTGATCCGTGAGTCACGACGAATGTTGACGGCCTTCTGAGACTTCGCCTTCGTCTCGAACCACACCTCGCCGTCGATGACGCCGTACCACATCGCTACGAGGTGAGGTTGTCCATCGGCTCCGATGGTTGCGAGAGTCGCAACCCGGCTTCTCTCGATGAACGTCGAGATTTCGACTTCGGTCATTGTTATCTGCGCGCGCTGATTAGTTCCCACGTTCATTGCATATCAGAGAATGGGCCGCAAAGGACCGTGGATCGGTCACCGATGCTGGATCTGTTCGTGTCAGAGTCGTTTGTGTATCGCCTCGGCGGCAGCGAGGAGATCTGCGGCCCAACGCGCACCGGGTCTCCGGCCGATTCGGTCGATGGGTCCTGAAACCGATACAGCGGCGATGACATTTCCTGCCGAATCCCGAACCGGGGCTGCGACGCTGGCGACCCCTGGCTCCCGTTCCCCGGCGCTCTGAGCCCAACCCCGCCTGCGGACTTCGATCAGCACACGCTCCCCGAATTCTGCATCCGGCAGAACGGTGCGCTGTGTCTGCGGATCGGCCCAAGCGAGTAGAACTTTGGCCCCCGAGCCTGCTGACATGGGAAGGCGGGCGCCGACGAGAACAGTGTCGCGCAGACCCGTCGGCGGTTCCATCGAGGCGACGCAGACCCGTACGGTGCCGTCACGCCGGTAGATTTGCACGCTTTCGCCGGTGATTTCGCGCAGGCGCGGCAGGACGGATGCTGCTGCGTCGAGCAAGGTGTCGGTGGCACTGGCCGCGAGTTCGGCCAGGCCCGGCCCGGGTCGGAAGAACCCGTGCGCGTCACGTGCAACGAGTCTGTGGACTTCGAGGCCGACGGCCAGGCGATGTGCGGTGGCGCGGGGGAGCCCGGTTCTTATGCAGAGATCACTCAGCGTGCACGGTTCCGCGGCAACCGCATGGAGAACCCCCATCGCTTTGTCCAGAACACCGATGCCGCTATGCTGTCTCATAGACCGATACTAGCGTCTCGCATCGTGGGAATGCACATTTGGGAATGTGCTCGCCCACGGCGGGAGATACGTAATGTCGGTGCGATAGCGCGACGTGGGCCAGCCCGTAGTCCACCGGCGCGACACACATCAGAAAAAGGTTGGTGGCATTGATGGCCGGCACAGCACGCACTCTGGCAGAGAAGGTATGGGATCAGCACGTCGTCGTTCGAGGCGGCGGTGAAGGGGGCTCCCGGGAACCCGATCTCATCTTCATCGATCTCCACCTCGTTCACGAGGTGACGAGTCCGCAAGCGTTCGACGGTCTCCGCCTGGCCGACCGCCCGCTGCGTCGGCCGGATCTCACCATCGCAACCGAGGACCACAACGTCCCGACGGCCGATATCTTTGCGCCGATCGCGGATCTCGTCTCGCGTACCCAGGTCGACACTCTTCGGAGGAACTGCGAAGAATTCGGAGTTCGCCTGTACCCCATGGGCGATCTCGATCAAGGAATCGTGCACATCATCGGACCTCAACTCGGTCTGACGCAGCCGGGTATGACAGTTGTCTGCGGAGACAGTCATACCTCTACCCACGGTGCATTCGGGGCGATCGCGATGGGAATCGGCACCAGCGAGGTCGAACATGTGATGGCCACGCAGACTCTGTCGCTGCGGCCGTTCAAGACTATGGCCATAACCGTGGACGGAGAATTGGCGCCCGGGGTGACGAGCAAGGATTTGATTCTGGCCGTCATCGCCAAGATCGGAACGGGTGGCGGGCAGGGATACATACTCGAATACCGTGGCGAAGCCATTCGCAAGCTTTCGATGGAAGCTCGAATGACCATCTGCAACATGTCGATCGAGGCAGGTGCGCGTGCCGGCATGATCGCGCCCGACGAGATCACGTACGAGTACATCAAGGGCCGGCCGCATGCCCCACAGGGAAGCGACTGGGACGCCGCTGTTTCGGCGTGGGAGGAACTCGCAACGGACGCAGACGCAGTCTTCGACAATGAAGTCCACATCGATGCTTCCAGTCTCACTCCGTTCGTCACGTGGGGCACGAACCCCGGTCAGGGTGCGCCACTGGCGGATCGGGTGCCGAACCCGGCCGACATGACCGACGAGGGAGAAAAGCTCTCGGCCGAGAAGGCATTGGCGTATATGGGTCTCGAAGCGGGGACGCCACTTCGAGAGGTGTCGATCGACACAGTGTTCGTCGGTTCGTGCACGAACGGACGCATCGAAGATCTGCGTGCCGTCGCGGGAGTCCTGGAAGGACGGACGGTGGCGAAGGGGGTGCGCATGCTCGTGGTGCCCGGATCGATGCGAGTTCGCGCCCAGGCCGAAAAAGAAGGTCTCGGCGATATCTTCACTGCCGCAGGAGCCGAGTGGCGCCAAGCCGGATGCTCGATGTGCCTGGGCATGAACCCCGATCAATTGGCCGTAGGGGAGCGATCGGCGTCGACGTCCAATCGAAATTTCGAGGGTCGGCAAGGCAAAGGCAGCCGTACGCACCTTGTCTCGCCATTGGTCGCGGCTGCCACCGCGGTCAGGGGGACGCTGTCGTCCCCGGCCGATCTTGATTAGTTCGTTTACCCAAGCCGCCTGATCGTTCGTCAAACGTAGGAGATTTTTCGATGGAAGCCTTTATCCGCCACCAAGGAATCGGCGTGCCTCTGCGCCGTTCGAATGTCGACACCGACCAAATCATTCCTGCGGAGTACCTGAAGCGGGTGACGCGCACCGGTTTCGAAGACGGACTCTTCGCAGCATGGCGTAACGACCCGGATTTCATTCTCAATGTGAGTCCCTACGACCGAGGCTCGGTCCTGGTTGCCGGCCCCGACTTCGGGACCGGATCTTCCCGCGAGCATGCAGTGTGGGCGCTATCGGACTTCGGATTTCGGGTCGTGATCGCATCTCGTTTCGCCGACATCTTTCGTGGGAACTCCGGAAAGGCGGGGCTTCTCGCGGCGGAAGTCGAGCAGAGCGACGTCGAATTGATCTGGAAAGCTCTCGAGGAACAGCCCGGTCTGGAAATTCTTGTCGATCTCGAATCGAAGATCATAACGGCCGGAACACTGGTGGTGCGCTTTGCCATTGACGACTACACGAGATGGCGCCTACTGGAAGGTCTGGACGACATCGGACTGACATTACGCCAGGTAGAGGCCATCTCCGAGTACGAAAAGTCAAGGCCTTCATGGAAACCTGCGACACTTCCGGCACGTATCGAGGAACCTCTCGAAGGGTGACGCGGGAGGGCTCCGACACGCTTTGCGGCCCTGTCACATTCCGCGAAACCTGATGAGAAATGGCGTGGCGCATAGACTCTTGACGACTTGGGGTTTACCGTTGTAGTAGTCGGTCCGACGATGGACCACAATATTGCGGAGGAATTCCATGAACAAGGCAGAGCTGATTGACGCCCTGACCGAGAAGTTGGGGTCGGATAGGCGGAGCGCCACAGAGGCTGTCGAGAACATCGTCGACACCATTGTGCGTGCGGTCCATCGCGGCGAGAGCGTAACCATCACTGGTTTCGGCGTCTTCGAGCAGCGTCGTCGTGCGGCGCGTGTCGCCCGCAACCCGCGCACCGGCGAGACGGTTCGCGTCAAGCCGACCAACGTCCCCGCATTCCGTCCGGGTGCTCAGTTCAAAGCAGTGATCGCCGGCGGACAGAAGCTTCCCGCAACCGGACCCGCAGTAAAGCGTGGATCCGCTTCGTCGCCAGCGAAGAAGACTGCTGCAGCGAAGAAGACGGCCGCCAAGAAGGCCGCAGTCAAGACCACAGCACGCAAGACCACAGCCGCGGCCAAGAAGGCTGCACCGGTCAAGACCGTCGCAAAGAAGGCAGCTCCCGCCAAGACCGTCGCGAAGAAGGCAGCTCCCGCCAAGACGGCGGCACGTAAGACAGTGGCAAAGAAGGCTCCTGCAAAGGCGCCGGCCAAGAAGGCCACGACCACTGCTGCTGCGAAGAAGGCTCCGGCCAAGACTGCAGCGAAGAAGGCTACGCCCACTGCTGCGAAGAAGGCTCCGGCCAAGGCTGCAGCGAAGAAGACGGCGGCAAAGAAGGCCCCGGCAAAGCGCGCAGCTCGTAAGTAGTTCTCGATTCAGTAGTCGACGAACGGACAGAAAACAGGGCCCCAGGCAGCGTCTGCCGGGGCCCTGTTTTCGTGTGTGAAGATCGACAGGTTCAGTCCTCGGCCGGAATCACCGGCAATGGGCTGGCAAGGTGGTCTGCGGCAATCAACCGACCATCGTGGAGTGAGAGTACCCAGACGCTGCCCTTGCGATTCCGGTTCGGCGGGAGTTTCACGCCGTCCTCATCGGCCCACGACTGCAACAGATCCGGGATGACTTTCCCCTGGCTGCACACCGCTCGGACACCACCCGCCGAGGCGATCGCCCGTGCACGGGCGCGCGCACCAGCGGGATTCGCCCAATAGCCCTCCTCGGATAGCAGCGGCTCCAACATGATCTCTTCACCGAGCCGATCGGCCAAAGGTTGCACTGTTTGAACACAACGGCGCCTGTCGGCGGAGTGGACGCCATCAGCTCCGAATGCCAGTAGCTGAGCCACCAGCGCGTCGGCCTGCGATTGTCCGACCTTGTCCAGCGGCCGCAACGTGTCGTCGCCCTTGTATCGCGAACGTCGCCCGGCACGCCCATGTCTGACGAGAAGGACGGTGTCGGTATCGGGCGGCTTCTCGAGAAATCTACGGAGAATCTTCCGATCCATCGGGTACGACAACTCCTCCGATGCCTCGATCGGTGAGACCCAGCGGAGCTCATCGACTTCGTCGTTCGGTTCGAACTTGCCGTCGTACGCTTCTGCCGTCCAGTAGTCGACCTTCTTTATCCGTCTATGCCCGGGAACGGGATACGTGACCTTGGACAGGTATCGACCGAAGCGTGCGGCGAACCCGGTCTCCTCCTCGACTTCTCGGACGGCCGCCACTACCGCAGTCTCTCCAGGATCGATCTTTCCTTTCGGAAAAGACCAGTCGTCATACTTCGGCCGGTGAACCAGTGCGATGCTGATCTCCCCGTTCACGCCCTGAGGTTTCTGCCACAGAACCGCGCCGGCGGCAAAAATGTTGGCAGGCAGTGGCGTGCTGCGGCTTGCCATTACGAAGCCTGGCTTCGACGACTACGCATCAATTCCTGTTGGTGTTCGCGGACCTTCTCGCCATGGGCGGGGGACGCAGCCCAGCCACCGTCCGCGCGCAGTTCCCAGCAACGAGTCGTCGGATCGAGGGCAGACTCGAAAATTTCGTCCAGCTGATGAGTGAGACGTGGATCCTTCACCTGCGCCATGACTTCGACGCGACGGTCGAGATTTCGGTGCATCATGTCTGCACTTCCAATCCAGAACTCATCGGCACCCCGAAAATTGAGTACGCGAGAATGCTCGAGGAATCGACCGAGAATGGAACGTACTTCGATGTTCTCACTCAGACCGGGTACGCCCGGCTTCAGTGCGCAGATTCCGCGTACGACGACCTGAACCGAGACACCCGCCGCTGATGCGCGGTAGAGGGCATCGATGACTTGCTCGTCGACGAGGGCGTTGGCCTTGAGCCGAATTCCGGCCTCACCGCCTGCCAGCTTGCGTTCGATCTCGCCTTCGATACGTTCCACGATGCCCCTGCGCACTCCGTATGGAGCTACGAGGAGGTTGCGATAACTGGTCTTTCGCGAGTACCCGGTCAAAGAGTTGAACAGATCCGTGAGATCGGCGCCGATCTCCGGCGAGGAGGTCAGCAAGCCCACGTCCTCGTAGATTCGAGCGGTCTTCGGGTTGTAATTGCCGGTTCCGATGTGGCAGTACCGTCGGATCACAGAGCCTTCGCGGCGAACCACCAAGCACGTCTTGCAGTGCGTTTTCAGTCCTACGAGTCCGTATACGACATGGACCCCTGCCTTTTCGAGCTTGCGCGCCCATTCGATGTTGGCTTGCTCGTCGAATCGCGCCTTGATCTCCACGAGTGCCACCACCTGCTTGCCCGCACCTGCGGCATCGACGAGAGCGTTGACGATGGGGGAGTCACCGGATGTTCGATACAAAGTTTGCTTGATGGCGAGAACCTGAGGGTCGGCCGCAGCTTGCTCGATGAAGCGCTGGACGCTGGTGGAGAAAGAATCGTATGGGTGATGTACCAGTACATCCCCGTCGCGAAGGGTGGAGAAGACGCTCTTGGGTGTTTCACGTTCCCCGAACGCCGGATGCGTTGCAGGGACGAACGGCGCGTCCTTGAGGTTCGGCCGGTCCACGCCGTACACCTGCCACAGGCACGAGAGGTCCAGCAAGCCTGGAACCTGGATCACGTCACCAGGGTCGACGTCCAACTCGCGCAGCAGCAATTCGAGCATGTGCTCGGTCATGTCGTCTGCGATCTCGAGTCGAACCGGAGAGCCGAATCTGCGACGCGCGAGTTCGCGCTCCAGTGCTTGGAGGAGATCCTCGTCGCGATCTTCCTCTACCTCGAAGTCGGCGTTGCGAGTGATGCGGAAGGCGTGGCTTTCCACCACGTCCATGCCAGGGAACAGCACATCGAGATGTGCGGAGATTACTTCCTCCATCGACAGAAACGCATCGATGCGATGGCTGCCGTCGCCGCGTCGGACTCGGACGAAACGATCGACATTGTCCGGAACCTTGACGCGTGCGAAGTGCTCACCCGCGGTGGCGTAATCCTTCACTGTTACAGCAAGATTGAGGCTCAATCCGCTGATGTAGGGGAACGGGTGGGCCGGGTCGACCGCGAGCGGTGTGAGGACCGGAAACACTTGTTCGTGGAAATATCCGGACAGTCGCTGCCTCTCGTCCGCATCGAGATCCGACCAGCGGATGATCGCAATGCCCTCGGAAGTCAGTTCCGGGAGGATGGCGTCGAGGAGGACGCGAGCATGGCGGTGTGCGAGTTGTTGAGTGCGCTCACCGATCAGAGCCAACTGCTCACGCGGTGTGAGACCGTCCGCAGAGCGAACCGACAACCCTGTCTCGTCGCGCCGCTTCAGGCCTGCCACACGCACCATGTAGAACTCGTCCAAATTGGACGCGAAGATGGCGAGGAACTTCGCCCGCTCCAGAAGTGGGAGCGATGAATCCTCCGCGAGCGCCAGAACTCGAGAGTTGAAGTCGAGCCAGCTCAATTCCCGGTTCAGGTACCGGTTCTCGGGCAGTGCATCCGCGGCGTCCAGAGAATCGAGCGCAGTAGTCGCGGGAAGCGATGTGGGATTTCCTGGCTTCGGGTTCGTAGGCGGTGCACTCGACTGCACTGTGTCGGTGCTGCCGTCGGACTCTGACGATCCGGCGGAGGCGGCTGGTCCTTCACTGTTGCTCACCGTCCGATCATCCCCCATTCGGGTGGACTGTGAAACTCGGATCGGTGAATTGTCCGGGTCTACTTCGTCGGCGATAGGTCACCAGCCGAGCGAGTGCAACACTTCCGTCGTTGCGCGACCCACACCGAGTTCGAAAGCGAGCCGAACGTCGGTGATCGTATCGACGTCCAGACGCAGTCCTGGCCAGTGGCCGTCGAGGTCGAGTGCGCCGGAATCTTGATGACGTTGTGCCGATGCCGGGCCGAACAGTGGGTCGAAACGACCCGTAGTGCCCTTCAGGATCAACGCCGCTGTACCGGTCCCATGATGGTCGCTGACTATGGAGCGGCCATCGGGTCGAGCACGTGCATACGCCTGCGCCAATTCCTCGCTGCGCAGGGCGGGTAGATCGGCTTGGAGTGCGACGATGTCGAGTCCATCCTGCGCTCGGATTGCCGACGCAGTAGTGGAGAACGCAGAGTTGAGCCGTGTCGAGGAGTCCTCGAACGGAATGCTCGACGGCTCCCGCGCAACGCGCGCAAGCATGCTTTCGGCAATCTCTGCGACCGCAGGATCGGGAGTCACCACCGTGATCCCGACGACCGACTCGACGGCCCGAGCGGCCTCGACCGTATCGCGAAGCATCGCCACGACGAGCCGTGCACGATCGGCAGCGGTGAACGAGTCGGCCAACCGAGACTTGGCGGTAACCAGGTCCCTGACGGCAATCACCACGTGCGCTCTTCCCATGACGGTCCATTCTGTCAGCGACTCGAGTATCAGTGGAGTTCGGCCTCGGCAACGCCTCGGACAGATACTGTGGTCCGGCGTGGTCCACATGATTTCTTGGCGATCAAAGAAGGTGGCGTTCGATGACCAAAGCAGCGGTACTCGGTTCTGGATCGTGGGGAACCGCATTCGCGAAGGTGCTCGCGGACGCAGGCACCGACGTCACGATGTGGGCCAGGCGTCCGGAATTGGCCGAGTCGATCAACGATAGTCACGAGAACACGGACTATCTGGCGGGAATCACACTGCCATCCTCGATCTCGGCCACGAGTGATCCAGGCCGAGCACTGGACGGTGCGGACATCGTCGTTCTCGCCGTACCGTCACAGTCGCTTCGGGACAACCTCGCCGTGTGGGCCGACTCGATTCCGGCCGACGCAACTTTGCTCAGCCTCGCCAAGGGGATCGAGACCGGGACACTGCTACGTATGAGTCAGGTCATCAGCCAGGTGACCGGAGCCGATCCGAGTCGAATCGCAGCGTTGTCCGGCCCGAATCTCGCTCGACCGATCGCCGAGGGGCAACCGGCTGCCACCGTTATTGCATGCTCGGACTCCAGGCGTGCTCTGGAGGTTCAAAAGTCCTGTGCAACTGGGTATTTCAGGCCGTACACGAATTCGGACGTCATCGGGGTCGAAATTGGTGGAGCGTGCAAAAATGTGATCGCGTTGGCGTGCGGCATGGCCAGCGGAGTCGGGTACGGCGAAAACACGCTCGCCTCGATCATGACTCGCGGTCTCGCCGAGATCATCAGGCTCGGCTCGGCGCTCGGGGCGAAACCTGCAACCCTTGCAGGCTTGGCAGGCGTCGGTGATCTGGTGGCGACCTGTTCGTCGTCGCTGTCACGAAATCGATCCTTTGGAGAACGGTTGGGCGTCGGTGGGTCGATGGAGAGTGCCCAGGCGGCAGCGCACGGTCAGGTCGCCGAAGGCGTCAAGTCCTGCACTTCGGTGCGGGCTCTGGCGGAGAGTTACGACGTCGAGATGCCGTTGACCGACGCGGTGCACCGCGTGTGCCACAGCGGACTGTCGGTCCCTGATGCAGTGGATCATCTGCTCGGCCGTCGGATCAAGCCCGAGTAGCGTCGGCGGGCCACGTCGAGGCCCCTCTTCGGGGTGACGGTACGGTTTCGCCGTGAGCAATCCTCGTACCAGAGTCGCCCTGATCTTCGGTGGTCGGAGCAACGAGCACGCCGTTTCCTGCGTATCCGCAGGTAGTGTGCTCGACAACATCGACCGTGAACGATACGACGTGATTCCCATCGGTATCACCACCGATGGTGCATGGGTTCTCGGTGCCACCGACGTCGACGAACTTGCCATTCGCGGACGGTCCCTGCCGTCGGTGGACAAGAACGGTACGGCTCTGGCGTTGACAGCAGACCCCACCCGGCGCGGTGCCATCATCGGTCTCGGTGAGGAGGACGCGGGAAAGATTTTGGCGTCGGTGGATGTCGTGTTTCCCATTCTGCACGGCCCGTACGGCGAGGACGGCACGCTACAGGGACTCCTCGAGCTCGCCACCATTCCCTACGTCGGGCCTGGAGTGTTCGCCAGTGCCGCCGGCATGGACAAAGAGTTCACCAAGAAGCTACTGGCATCGGAGGGGCTGCCGGTCGGCAAGCAGATCGTGCTCAGGCGAGGCACCGACGCACTGACGACCGACCAACAGGAATCGTTGGGCCTGCCTGCGTTCGTCAAGCCGGCGCGTGGCGGATCGTCGATCGGTATCACGAGAATCGTCGGATGGGACCAGCTTCCGGCTGCGGTGGCAGAGGCTCGCCGACATGATCCGAAGGTGATCGTGGAGGCCGCAATTCACGGACGTGAAGTCGAGTGCGGAGTCCTCGAGTTTCCGGATGGATCCATCCGAGCGAGCGTCGTGGCCGAGATCAGAATGCCCGACGCGGCAGCCGACGATCACACGTTCTACGACTTCGACAGCAAGTACCTCGACAACGTGTGTGAATTCGACGTTCCGGCACTTCTGACCGAGGACATCAGCGAATCCATCCGCTCTGCAGCAGTCGGCGCATTCCGTGCCTTGGACTGCCAAGGCCTGGCCCGCGTCGACTTCTTCGTCACAGACGAAGGAGCGGTGATCAACGAGATCAACACGATGCCGGGATTCACCTCGATTTCGATGTTCCCGAAGATGTGGAATGCGACCGGCGTCGACTATGGGACGCTGATCGACACCCTCATCCAGACCGCACTCGCGCGCGGTACCGGGTTGAGATAAGTCGATTACCTACCGAAGTGGGGCCGGATCGAGAGGCGACTGCGCGAGTGAGTCCGAAATAGCAGTCGAGGCATCTTGCAGCGGCGTGGGTCCGGACCCGTTCGGTACGGTCAGCGCCACGTACACCGGGCGATCTACGGCGAACCACGTGCTCGCCTCGATGCCCGAGTCGGCGCCGGAGACTTCGAACCACTGAACACCGTTGATCACCTGCAAAGGGGCTGCGACATCGAATCCGTCGGGACGGCTCAGGCCGCACCGCAAGACCACGGGCTCGGATGTGTCGTCGTCGAGCGCCCACGCTCGGGTTGCGAGCGGTGCCGGATCGGCGAGATCGACGCTCGCGTAGTCGCCGAGTGATATTGGTAAGGCATCGACGAGTGCGCTGCAGTCGGCACTGTCTGCAGCAGGAGCGTCGACCGGACCAAGAGCCTCGGGTGCCCGCGTCGAGGTTCCGGATATCGATACGGCAGCCACGATGAACCCGACCATTAGGGCAACGGGAAGTGCGATCGCGGTCGCGATCACGGCGGGATGGCGCTTGTTGGGCTCGGGCTCGGGGTTGGGTTCGGGCGCGCGATCGTCGGTATTCATCGTCCTCGGTGTCATCAGGAGTCGTTGTCGTACATTCGACAGGTCAGCGTACGGGTGATCGCATCGACCTTCTGAACGCGGCCGACGATGTCGCCGAGTTTCGTCCGACTTCGGTCTGTACCGATACGAATGCTTGCACCATGACCGGCCCCTTCCGAAATCCTCGACCGTGACACCGAGGTAGTGTCGCGGTGGTTTCTCGTGCGCGTCGAAAGTTATCAGGCCTCTGCTCGGCCGCAGCTGAAAGGCACCACAGAGGTCGGTGGCAAGCCCGCCGCACCAGATTCGTAGGAGGAAGATCATCGACGACGAAGATCGTGGCGAAGTCCGGCAGCGAACCGTTGCGGAGATCGGCGAATTCGCGGTTATCGACCGCGCCACTCGTGGGCGCGTGCAGACCGTTGACTCGATCCTGGGTCCGGGTGACGACGCTGCCGTCGTCGCCGCACCGGACGGCAGGGTCGTCGTGACCACGGACATGTTGGTGCAGGGCAGGCACTTTCGTCTGGACTGGTCCAGCCCGGTCGATATCGGCCGGAAGGCGATCGCGCAGAACGGTGCGGACATCGCTGCAATGGGAGCGCGGTGCACCGGATTTCTCGTTGCTCTGGGGTGTCCGGCCGACACGCCCCTTTTGGTCACGGATGGCGTGACCGAAGGGCTGTGGCGGGAGGCGAGCCGGGCAGGCGCCGGAATCGTTGGTGGCGACCTCGTGCAGAGCGACAGCTTGGTGATTTCGATCACGGCGCTCGGTGACCTCGGTGGGAGATCTCCGATCCTGCGGTCTGGGGCGGAACCGGGCGACGACGTTGCCGTTGCTGGACGGTTGGGGTGGTCGGCAGGCGGTCTCGCTGTGCTCCTCGCGGGATCGGTACATCATCGCAGCCTCGTGGAATTCCACCGCGCTCCGCAACCCGACTACCTTCAAGGGATCTCCGCCGCGGTCAATGGTGCGACATCTTTGACGGATGTGTCCGACGGGTTGATCGCCGATCTCGGCCATATCGCCCAGGCATCCTCGGTCGCCATCGATCTCAACACCGAATCGATCACACTGGACGAAGAGATTGTCGACGCCGCACACGATCTCGGTTCGTCTGCGCTCGACTGGGCACTCACCGGAGGAGAGGATCACTCGTTCGTAGGCACCTTCCCGATGGATGCCTCGCTCCCTGCCGGGTGGATTCGGATCGGCCGGGTCCGCGAGGGTGCCGGGGTCACCGTCGACGGTCGGAAGTTCTCGGGTGAGAACGGGTGGTCGAGTTTTTCGACCTGACAGTCGAGGACGTCTCCGGCATCGTCGGCGGCTTCACCCAGGTCGGCCAAGATGTTGGACATGTAAGTTGCAGGACATGGCAATCTACGCGCTCGGCGACCGTGAACCGCAGATACACCCCGACGCTTACGTGCATCCCGACGCCGTGGTCATCGGAGCTGTGACCTTGGCCGCAGGCTCGTCTCTCTGGCCCGGAGCCGTACTTCGCGGCGACTACGGAACGATTTCGGTCGGCGCATATACCAATGTGCAGGATGGAACGGTCGTGCACTGCACGCCGATCCACCCGACTGTCATCGGAGCGAACTGCGTCCTCGGCCACAACGCTCACGTGGAGGGCGCAATCATCGGTGACGATTGCCTGATCGCTTCCGGTTCGGTGGTCCTCAACGGTTCGACGATCGGTGCCGGTTCGATCGTCGGCGCCGGAGCAGTGGTTCCGTTCGGATTCGCAGTTCCAGAGCGACGTATGGCTCTGGGGGTACCCGCGAAAGTCCGCGCGGGATATGAGGTTCCGCTCGGTCACCTCGACATCAACGTGAAAATGTATGCGGCGAATGCCGCCTACTACCGTGACTCGCTTCGGCGGTTGGACGTATGAACGGTAGGCCACTCGCCGATATCGTCGAAAGCGGTTGGGCCACAGCACTTGCACCGGTGGCGGACCGGATCGCGGCAATGGGGGACTTCCTTCGAGACGAAATCGCCCAGGGCCGCACCTATTTGCCATCCGGTGAGAACGTGTTACGCGCTTTCTCACGGCCTTTCGCGCATGTTCGGGTTCTCGTCGTCGGCCAGGATCCATACCCGACCCCCGGACACGCTGTCGGGCTGAGCTTTTCGGTTGCTCCCGACGTTCGCCCGGTCCCGCGGAGCCTGACCAACATCTTCAAGGAGTATTCGAACGATCTCGGATTCCAGACGCCATCGAGCGGAGACCTGACCCCATGGGCGGACCAGGGGGTTCTCCTCCTCAACAGAGTCCTCACCGTCGAACCAGGGGTCGCCGCATCGCACCGCAAGAAAGGGTGGGAAGCGGTGACCGAACAAGCGATTCGAGCGCTGGTAGCGCGCGAGGAAGCAGAGAAGCCGTCGGGACTCGTCGCCATCTTGTGGGGTCGCGACGCGGCAACGCTGAAACCCATGCTGGGACGGACTCCCACCATCGAGTCCGTGCATCCGTCACCGTTGTCGGCATCGCGCGGGTTCTTCGGAACCAAGCCCTTCAGTCGCACCAACGAGCTACTGATCGCCGACGGATACGAGCCTATCGACTGGCGGCTTCCCTGACGGTGCGCTGGTCAGGAAAAATCGGGTCGACGTTTCTCGACGAAAGCATCGACACCCTCGCGGCCTGTGGGTCCTACCGCCGCCGCGGAGATCGACACGGCCTCTGCCTCCAATTGCTCGGCCAGAGTCCGGTGCTCCGAGTGCGCCAGCAACTCTTTCGCACCGCGGTAAGCCGACGTCGGCCCTGCGGCGAACGCTCGAGCCAACCGCTCGGCCTCGCTCACGATGATGTCGTCGCCGACTAGCCGGCTCAGTAATCCGAGTCGCACGGCTTCTTCGCCGTTGAGGATCGAGTCGTTCAGGAGGATGTCACGCGCTCTGACCGAGCCCACGATGCGCGGCAAAGTCCAGGTCATCCCGCCATCCGGGGTGAAGCCGATTCCTGGGTAAGCCGGACGCATCTTGGTTGCCCGCCCGCCGATGGCGACATCGGCGTGACATACCAAGCTCATCCCGGCACCTGCTGCCCATCCATGCACACCGGCGACGACGGGAACGGTCGTGGCCGCCAGTTCCAGGACGAAGGCATGGAAGCCGTCGGCCACGGCGCGGACGTAGCTTCCGCGATCGTCCGCTGAAGCGAAGGCTCGCACGTTGCCGCCCGCGCAGAAATTGGCACCGGTACCGACGAGAAGAACGCATCCGACGCGGAGATCACCTGCGTTCACCGACCGAAGTGCCGCAGCCCCTTCGGTCACGGCATCGCCACTGAGTGAGGTGCCCGCGGAATCGGTCGACACGATGATCTTCAGGACCCCGTCAACCAGTTCTACATGATTCGTGCTTTCGAAGTTCGTCACAATCGCACTGTATCCGGCCGCATCGGTCGGCATCGACGGTGCCCTGACGACGAGAAGCGATCGCGAGTACATCCCTGCCGAACTGCTATGGCCGACAAGACAACTATGGCCTCACTGCTCCGAGAGCAGTGAGGCCATAGTCGAGTCTCGTGGGCGAAAGTCAGCCCCGAACCACCTTGCCTGCCTTGAGGCAGGACGTGCAGACGTTCATGCGCTTGTTGTTGCCGGGGGCAACCTGTGCATGAACAGTCTGGATGTTCGGGTTCCAACGACGGTTGGTCCGTCGGTGCGAGTGCGAGACCGACTTACCGAAGCCGGGCCCTTTGGCGCATACGTCGCAGACGGCAGCCATAGTCGCGAACTCCTTGATAGATGATTGATCATTAACGTGCGGGCGGTTGCTCCGAATAACTTCAGCAGACAGTACGCCGAACCACACCGGGCAACCCTGCAAGAATAGCGGGCGTAGCGGGAATTAACCAAACCGCGTCCGGACTCCACGTCGTGAGAGACGCTCGGCAGAGTGCCGACCTGTGCCTGCAGGAGCACGAGTCTAGGCTGACTCTCCGAAAGAAGCTGGGTCATGGAACGTCACTGGCGCAGCAAAAGAATGTCGGTTCTTTCAGCGAGAACTGGGGGCGAACAGGTGGTGGACGTGGTCGAGCACGGCGAGAAGTCGATGGCCGTCGGCAGGCCCATGTCCTCGCCTGAGTCCTCGCCCGAGTCCTCGCCTGAGTCCTTGATAGGAGTCGAGCAGATTCGACTGTGGGCCTATAGATGTGTCGACGGCCTCACTGCGCGATGCGACGAGATCAACGAACTGAACGTCTTCCCTATCGCGGATTCCGATACCGGTACGAATCTCGTGTTCACCATTCGTGCGGCGGTGGAGTCGATGCGCACTGCAGGCGCGGATTCCGATATCGCTGCCGTTGCCGCTGCGCTGGCACAAGGCGCCATAGCTGGTGCGCGGGGCAATTCCGGGGTGATCGTGTCGCAATTGATGCGCGCCGTCGCAGAGGTTGCGACCGACGGTGAGTTAGATGGAGCCGCGCTCACCCGTGCACTGGTTCGGGCGGCCGATCTCGTCGTCGACGTCGTGAGCGTTCCGGTGGACGGGACGATTGTCAGCGTGCTGGGCAGTTCGGCACGTGCGGTCGTGAACCTCGGTCAGCCGTGCGATATCGCAGCGGTGGCGCGTTGCGCAGCCGAGTCGGCAGCCGTGGCACTCGACCGCACACGTCACCAGCTGCCGGCTCTTCGAGCAGCAGGAGTGGTCGATGCAGGCGCGCTCGGTCTTCTCGTGATGCTCGACGCGCTCTGTGGTGTCGTGACCGGAACCGAGCTGCCGCCGAGACAGCGCTACCACCGACAAGTGACGACCGAAGCCAGTCGCGCCGTGACGCCGAGATCGAAAAATCGGCTCGAGTCGGTGCAGGTAGGAGAGGCAATCATCGGATACGAGGTTCTCTACCAGCTCTCCGACATCGATGAGGCCGCTGCGATCGAGTTGCGGCGAGCGCTGACAGAGATCGGTGATTCGGTGGTCGTCGCCGGCGACGGCAACGGTTCGTGGTCCGCTCATGTTCACACGGCCAATGCTGGTTCGGCCGTCGATATAGGTATATGCGCCGGGCGGATACATGGTGTGCGCATCGCGGCCTTCGGCGCGGGGGAGAACTGTGACACGGCGCCGTCGACTCCTGGCGACAGCGGAGAAGTTTTCGGTCGAGAGATATTGGCGGTGGTGGCAGGCGACGGCGCCGAGCAGCTGTACCTCGCCGAGGGTGCACACGTACTTCGTTGCGACACAACAGAGATAGGGACCACACAGTTGTGCGCGGCGATCGTCGGATCTCGACACACGGAGGTCCTCGTCCTGCCGAACGGGGCATTGTCCGCCCAGGAGTTGGTGGCCGTCAGCGTCGCTTCACGCAACGCAGGCAAGGACGTTTTGATGCTTCCGTCGTCGTCGATGGTTCAAGGCCTGGCGGCACTTGCAGTCCACGACCCGACCAAAGAAGGAGTGGACGACGCATTCACGATGTCCGAAGCGGCAGCGGGAACCCGGTGGGCTTCGGTCCGAATGGCCGAGGGGCGTGCCCTGACGTGGGTGGGGACGTGTGAACCCGGTGACGGCCTCGGACTTGTCGGGCGGGAAGTGGTGGTGATCGGGTCCGACGCGATCACGGCCGGATGCAACCTGCTCGATCAATTGTTGTCGGCGGGTGGTGAGATGGTGACCATGCTGCTGGGGGAGCCCGCAGACGCCGAATTCGGTCAGCGGTTGGCCGAGTACGTCGCCGAGCACCATCCCGTTGTGGAGTTCGTCACCTATCGCGGAGGGCAGCCAGGAGACATGGCTCAACTCGGCGTGGAATGAAACTGCGCACGAGAACCGGATCGAGAAGGTAAGGACGACAAGGGAAGATGGTGGCACTGTCGGATCGGCTCGACGCGGTCCTCGGCGACAAGGTTGCCGGGCCCTTGGCCGAATTGTTCGCGCTCGAGACCGTCGAGGATCTGTTGCGGTACTACCCACACCGCTACATGACGCAGGGCGCCGAACTGAGCGAGAAGGAACCCCCCGAAGGCGAGCACATCACCATCGTCGCGACGATCGCGTCGGCAACGTTGCGAACGATGAAGGCGCGCAAAGGGCAGTTTCTTGCAGTGTCTCTTGCGGCGGAAGATCAGCAGATCGATGCGACGTTCTTCAGCCCCCACAAGCTCAAGCATGTCCTCACCCCTGGTAAGCGTGGAATGTTCTCGGGCAAGGTCAAGTATTTCGGCCGACGATGGAATTTGACGCACCCGAGTTACGTGATGCTCGGTGGGGACGATGATGACGGGGCGGTACTCACCAAGGGTCGGGTCGTAGGTGGCGGATCGTTGGCCGGTTTGGCGCGTGGCTCGCTCGATTCGTCAGGCAGTGTCGACATGTCGGTGTTCGAGCGCGCATTCGTTCCGATCTATCCCGCGGCGAAGGACGTGGAGAGTTGGACGTTCATGCGCTGCGTCCGTCAGGTTCTCGACCAACTTGACACCGTCGAGGACCCGCTTCCGCCGGAGGTGCGTTCGGAGCGAAGATTGGTGGACCTCGACACCGCGCTGCGTTGGATACATTTTCCGGACTCTGCGGAGGAAAAGGACCAGGCCAGAGCGCGTCTGAAATTCGATGAAGCGCTTGCAGTGCAACTCGTCCTGGCAGCGCGCAGACAGGATGCGTCGAGCAGGGTGGCGCCTGAATGTTCGCCGCGTGTGGACGGGATTGCGGCGGAGTTCGAGCGTCGACTTCCGTTCACACTGACAGCAGGGCAGTTGACGGTGGCGGCGGAAATCTCGGCGGACTTGTCGCGAGGACATCCGATGTCGCGATTGCTACAGGGTGAAGTGGGATCGGGTAAGACAGTGGTTGCCCTACGGGCGATGCTGCAGGTGATCGATTCGGGACATCAATGTGCTTTGTTGGCCCCTACGGAGGTCCTTGCGTCGCAGCACGCGCGATCGATCTCGGCGATGCTGGGCTCGTTGGCGGCCGCCGGCGAACTCGGATCCCACGAGCTCGCCATCAAGGTCGCCCTGCTGACCGGTTCCATGTCGACGGCGGCCAAGCGGACAGCGCTGCTGGATGCAATTACCGGAGACGCCGGAATCGTGATCGGGACGCACGCGCTCATCCAGGATCGGGTCGAGTTCATGGACCTAGGCATGGTCGTCATCGACGAACAGCACCGGTTCGGTGTCGAACAACGGGACGCGCTCAGATCCAAGGCGCGCAACAACACAAGCCCACACCTGCTCGTGATGACGGCAACACCTATTCCGCGGACCATTGCCATGGCCTCACTGGGTGATCTCGAGACGTCCATTCTCGCCGAGCTCCCGCGCGGTCGCGCACCAATCAAGACCAGTGTGGTTCCAGCATCCCAGAAGCCGAGTTGGGTCGATCGTGCGTGGGAACGCATTCGTGAGGAGGTCCGCGCGGGCCGACAGGCGTACGTCGTCTGTTCTCGGATCGGAGACGACGATGCGGAGGGTACTGGGAAGCGGCCACGAACACGTGCAGCCGGACACGAAGACGATCGCGCACTGCCGGAGACCAAATCTGCACTCGAGATGTACGACTTGCTCACCGGTGGCCCGTTCGCCGATCTCCGTGTCGGGATGCTGCACGGCCGGATGCCCGCGGAGGAGAAGGACGCCTCGATGCAGGACTTCACTGCAGGCGAGATCGATGTGCTGGTGTGCACGACCGTGGTCGAGGTCGGCGTCGACGTACCGAATGCCACGGTCATGGTGATCGTCGACGCCGATCGATTCGGAATCAGCCAGTTACATCAGCTACGGGGTCGCATCGGCCGTGGCGGTCACCAGGGTCTGTGCATCATGATCAGCCAACTCAGTCCGATGGGTGCTTCGTTCTCGCGATTGACGGCAGTGGCCGCGACCAATGATGGATTCGAGTTGGCCAAACTCGATCTGACTACGCGTCGCGAGGGCGATGTGCTCGGCGCAGCACAATCGGGGACCGTGACCAGCCTTCGCCTGCTCTCGCTCATCGACGACGAAGACGTGATCGCCGACGCCCATGCGTGCGCAAGGTCGCTGTTCGAGTCGGATCCGACGATGGCCGATCATCCTGGCGTCGCGTCGATGATGAAATCCGCATGGCGATCGGACCGGATCGACTATCTGGAGAAGTCCTGACGGGTCTCTGCACCGTTAAAGACCCCGAACCATCTCATATCTCGAGATGGCGGACACAATTCGTGGACTTGTCGGCGGTAGGTTTAGCGCATGTTCTCCAAAGTGTTGGTTGCCAATCGTGGCGAAATTGCCATCCGTGCATTTCGCGCGTCGTACGAGTTGGGTGCCGCTACCGTGGCTGTCTTCCCGTTCGAGGACCGCAATTCGCTTCACCGAACCAAGGCGGACGAGGCCTACGAGATCGGGGAGAAGGGCCATCCCGTCCGCGCCTATCTGTCGGTGAAGGAAATCGTCGCTGCAGCACAGCGGAGCGGTGCCGACGCGGTCTACCCGGGCTACGGATTCCTGTCGGAGAATCCGGATCTCGCTGCTGCGTGCGCGGAGGCGGGCATCACGTTTGTCGGGCCTTCGGCCGAGGTGCTCGAATTGACGGGCAACAAGGCCCGCGCAATTGCCGCGGCCAAGCGTGCCGGTCTGCCGGTTCTAGCCTCCTCCGAGCCGTCTGCGGACGTCGAGGAATTGGTCGCAGCTTCGGAAACGATGACCTTCCCCTTGTTCGTGAAGGCAGTGGCCGGCGGCGGCGGCAGGGGCATGCGCCGGGTGGCCGAGCCGGCGCAGTTGCGCGAATCGATCGAAGCGGCAGCGCGTGAGGCGGAGTCGGCGTTCGGTGACGCGACTGTGTTTCTGGAGCAGGCGGTCATCGATCCACGGCACATCGAGGTGCAGATCCTGGCGGATGGGCAGGGCAACGTGGTGCACCTGTTCGAGCGGGATTGCTCTCTGCAGCGGCGTCATCAGAAGGTCATCGAGATGGCCCCTGCGCCGAATCTCCCTGGGGAGCTCCGTGATCGGATGTGCGCCGACGCGGTCGCTTTTGCGAAGGAAATCGGTTACTCGTGCGCGGGCACGGTGGAGTTCCTTCTCGACACTCGTGGCAACCATGTGTTCATCGAGATGAACCCGCGCATCCAGGTGGAGCATACGGTGACCGAAGAGGTCACCGATGTCGATTTGGTGCAGGCACAGTTGCGTATTGCCTCGGGGGAGTCCCTCGCCGATCTGGGGTTGGCTCAGGAGAACATCGTGTTGCGTGGGGCGGCATTGCAATGCCGAATCACCACCGAGGATCCGTCGAATGGTTTTCGTCCCGATACCGGGCGGATCACCGCGTACCGCACCCCTGGTGGTGCCGGTGTGCGATTGGATGGTGGCACGACACTCGGCGCCGAAGTGGGCGCCTACTTCGATTCCATGCTCGTGAAGTTGACGTGTAGAGGCAGAGATTTCGATACCGCGATTGCGCGTGCGCGTCGCGCGGTGGCGGAGTTCCGTATTCGTGGCGTAGCAACCAACATCCCGTTTCTGCAGGCAGTTCTGGTCGATCCGGACTTCACTGCGGGGAGGGTGACGACGTCGTTCATCGAGGAGCGTCCGCAGTTGCTGACCTCGCGTACCTCCGGTGACCGCGGTACGAAGATTCTGACGTACCTGGCGGATGTGACGGTCAACAAGCCGCACGGGGAGCGGCCGTCGCCGGTGTACCCGCACGACAAACTTCCCCACATCGATTTCTCGGCGCCGATTCCCGACGGCAGTAGGCAGCGCTTGTTGGCGTTGGGCCCGGAGGGTTTCGCTCGGGATCTTCGTAATCAGAAAGCCCTCGCAGTCACCGACACGACATTTCGGGATGCACATCAGTCGTTGCTCGCAACCCGGGTTCGCACGTCCGGGTTGTTGATGGTCGCACCCTACGTGGCACGCACGACGCCGGAGTTGCTCTCGATCGAATGTTGGGGTGGCGCGACATACGATGTGGCACTGCGTTTCCTGCACGAGGATCCGTGGGAGCGTCTGGCCGCGTTGCGTGAGGCGGTGCCCAACGTTGCCTTGCAGATGTTGCTACGTGGTCGTAATACGGTGGGCTACACCCCGTATCCGGAGAAAGTGACGCGCAGCTTCGTAGCGGAGGCGACCGACACGGGTATCGACATCTTCCGCATCTTCGATGCGCTCAACAACGTCGATCAGATGCGTCCGGCGATCGATGCGGTTCGTGAGACGGGCACCGCGTTGGCCGAGGTTGCCTTGAGCTACACCGGTGACTTGTCGAATCCGAACGAGACGCTGTACACGCTGGACTATTACCTGAAGCTGGCGGAGCAGATAGTCGATGCGGGTGCCCATGTGCTGGCGATCAAGGACATGGCCGGGCTGTTACGTGCGCCCGCCGCACGGACGTTGGTAACGGCGTTGCGGAGCAATTTCGATCTGCCGGTGCATGTGCACACCCACGACACTCCCGGTGGTCAGTTGGCGACGTACCTGGCGGCCTGGGAAGCAGGCGCTGATGCAGTCGACGGAGCGAGTGCATCGATGGCAGGTGCAACTTCGCAGCCTGCGTTGTCAGCGATCGTGGCTGCTGCTGCGCACACCGAGCGAGATACGGGCCTGGATCTGGCCGCAGTATGTGATTTGGAGCCGTACTGGGAGGCGTTACGGAAGGTGTATGCGCCCTTCGAATCGGGTCTGATGGCTCCGACCGGACGCGTGTACACCCACGAGATTCCGGGTGGGCAGCTCTCGAATCTCCGTCAGCAGGCGATCGCGCTGGGTCTGGGCGACAAGTTCGAAACCGTGGAAGCGAATTACGCTGCCGCAGACCGGATGTTGGGGCGTCTGGTCAAGGTGACGCCGAGTTCGAAGGTGGTCGGCGATCTTGCGCTCGCCTTGGTCGGCGCCGAAGCGTCGGCAGAGGAGTTCGCGGAGAACCCCGGAAAGTTCGACATCCCCGATTCGGTGATCGGTTTTCTGCGTGGCGATCTCGGAACTCCTGCGGGCGGATGGCCGGAACCTTTGCGTACCAGGGCGTTGGAGGGTCGAAGTGAGGCCAAACCCGAGACCGAGCTGACGGTCGAGGAGGAACGGAGTCTCGATGGAACTTCGGCAACACGTCGGGAGATGTTGAATCGGTTGCTCTTTCCTGGCCCCAGCGCAGAGTTGGCGGAACATCGGGAAAAATTCGGCGACACGTCGCGGTTGTCGGCGAATCAGTTCTTCTACGGTCTGCGTCAGGGAGACGAGCATCGTGTTCAGCTCGAGAAGGGCGTGGAGTTGCTGATCGGGTTGGAGGCTATTTCCGATGCTGATGAGCGGGGGATGCGCACGGTGATGTGCATCCTGAACGGTCAGTTGCGCCCGGTGTCGGTGCGGGATCGTTCGATTTCCAGTGAGGCACCGACGATCGAGAAAGCAGATCGGTCCAATTCCGGGCACGTTCCGGCACCGTTTGCGGGTGTGGTGACGTTGGCAGTGGCCGTGGGAGACGAGATCTCGGTGGGAGAGACGGTTGCCACAATCGAAGCGATGAAGATGGAGGCCGCGATCACGGCACCGAAGGGCGGAAAGGTCAGCCGCCTGGCCATCGGCGGTGTCCAGCAAGTCGAGGGAGGGGATCTGCTCGTCGTGATAGGCAGCGGGGAGGGAGCTTCGGTGAACGACTGACGGGGTGTGAACACGGCGGCAAAGGGGAACTCGACACTGAGTGACCTTCTGTAACTGAGTAACCTCCTGTAGATGACCCGGATCGTGGCAGGCATCGCAGGAGGCCGAACCCTGAAAGTCCCGCCTCGCGGCACGCGCCCGACATCGGACCGTGTCCGCGAGGCGTTGTTCAGCTCGTTGGACTCGCGTCTGGATCTCGACGGCGCCAACGTACTCGATCTGTATGCAGGGTCGGGCGCCCTGGGATTGGAAGCACTTTCACGCGGTGCGTCGACTGTCGTGATGGTGGAGTCCGATCCGCGAGCGGCAGAGGTGATTCGGGGTAACGCCGCCGGCATCGGTCTGCCCGGTGCGTCCGTTCGATGTGCGCCGGTCTCCGCGGTGTTGGCGAGCCAGCCCGACCGCCCTTACGACCTCGTGTTGGCCGACCCTCCCTATGCCGTCGCCGATTCCGCGGTGGCGCAGATGCTCGTCGAACTTCTGACGAACGGTTGGTTGGCACCGCAAAGTCTTGTGGTGTTGGAACGCTCGTCCCGATCGGCAGTGACCACCTGGCCGGAAGGCCTGGTGGCGGAGAAGGTCAAGAAGTACGGCGAGACGCGAATCGAAATCGCCGTACTGGCACGGTGATAGCGTGAGCTCCATGACTGGAGCAGTGTGTCCTGGATCCTTCGACCCGGTGACCAATGGCCATATCGATGTGATCACCAGGGCTGCGGCGCAGTTCGACGAGATCATCGTCACCGTCATGATCAACAAGAGCAAGCGTGGCCTGTTCTCTGTCGACGAGCGCATCGAGCTTCTCGGCGAAGCTACGGCTCATCTGAAGAACGTCCGGATCTCCTCGTGGCACGGCCTGCTCGTCGACTATGCAAAGCAAGAGGGCTTCACTGCGATTGTGAAGGGTCTGCGTGGGGCAAACGATTTCGACTACGAACTTCAGATGGCCCAGATGAACCAGCGGTTGACAGGTGTGGACACCCTTTTCATCCCCGCGAATCCGTCGTTCAGCTTCCTGTCCAGTTCGCTGGTCAAAGAGGTTGCTACGTTCGGTGGAGATGTCGCAGGCATGGTTCCCGAGAATGTTCACTCCAGGCTTCTGAGCCGCATCGCCGAGCGCGCCGCCGAATAGATCGGGCGACACACCGAGGCGAGTGCGACGCGCAGGCAGCAATCACCAGGCAAACTGGAAGTGCACTTTCCGCACGTTTCTTCGTAGTTTCTATCGATTGGGGTTACCGGTGTACCGCGTATTCGAGGCACTCGACGAACTCGTCGCCATTGTCGAGGAGGCGCGCGGTGTCCCTATGACGGCCGGCTGCGTTGTTCCTCGCGGCGATGTCCTTGAACTTCTCGACGATGTGCGCGACTCGATTCCTGGTGAACTCGACGACGCGCAGGACGTCCTCGATCACAAGGACAAACTGGTCACGGACGCTCGGGCGACGGCAGAGAAAACTGTCACCTCGGCCAACGACGAAGCCCAGGACACCGTCGAGAATGCGCGCGATTCCGCAGACCGAATCTTGGCCGATGCGAAATCGCAGGCCGATCGCATGGTTGCCGAGGCGAAGGCTCACTCCGAGCAACTCGTCGACGATGCGAACGACACCGCGGAGCGTTCGGTCGAAGCAGGAAGGCGTGAGTACGAGACGCTGACGACGCGGGCGCGGTCGGAGTCGGAGCGTCTCATCGAGTCGGGTCAGGCCTCGTACGATCGTTCGGTCGCAGACGGAGCCGAGGAGCAGGCGCGGTTGGTCGATCAAACCGAGGTCGTGCAGGCCGCACGCACAGAATCGGCGCGAGTCATCGACGCTTCGCATGCCGAATCAGACCGAATGCGCAGTGAATGCGACGTCTATGTCGATACCAAGCTGGCGGAGTTCGAGGAGTTCCTCAGTGGCACTATCCGCTCTGTGGGGCGAGGTCGCCAGCAGTTGCGGACTGGATCGGGTGTCCCGGACTACGGCCCGGATCCGTCCGGAGATGGGCGTCGTTCGCGCAGGTAAATCGTCAGATTTGCTCATATCCGAGTCTGTGCGTACCGTTGTGTGGTTGCCCAAAGGTTGTTCTCGTCCGGCGCACCATCTCGGTGCCGTTGGTCGAACAGCTCCAAGGTGATCGAATCAATCGTCTGAGCAGGAAGATTACTGTGTCTACCCGTCGTAATACCCCTCGTGCCGAAGCGGGCACGGGATTCGTGCTGGATATCGACAACCTGAGCCGTCGGCCCGGGTCCATGACGGAGATCCAGCGGACGATTGTCGCGCCTACGCGAATCGGTCTCGATGCGATCGCCATCGAAAAAGGGTCTTCGGTCGATCTCGATCTTCGCCTCGAAGCAGTATCGGAAGGTGTCCTTGTCACCGGCACTGTCCGGGCAGACACTGCAGGTGAGTGCTCGCGGTGCCTGGAGCCCGTTTCCGGTGCTGTGGATGTCTACCTCACCGATCTGTTCGCGTACCCGTCCAGCGTCACTGAGGACACGACGGACGAGGAAGAGATTCATCGCGTTGTCGACGATCAGATAGACCTACAGCCAGTCGTCGTGGATGCGGTCGGATTGGAGCTTCCATTGCATCCACTCTGCCGTGAAAACTGTCCGGGATTGTGCTCGGAATGTGGCATCAACCTGGCGATTGCGGAATCTGGACATAATCATGAGATAGTTGATCCTCGCTGGGCTGGACTTGCAGCCAAATTTGGCGTGGATCCAGTTTCAAGCACCGAACTTGTGAACAACGAAGCCGAGGAGAAGTAGAAGTGGCTGTCCCGAAGCGTAAAATGTCGCGTTCCAACACGAGGTCGCGTCGTGCACAGTGGAAGGCCACAGTGCCTACGCTTGTCACGTGCCCCAACCGTGGATGCGGCGAGAAGACTCTGCCCCACATTGCGTGCCCCTCGTGTGGCACCTACAAGGGCCGACAGGTAGCAGCAGCTGTCTGATCTTCAGCACATGACACCGAAGAGCAGTTCTACTCACCTGAACCGCTCGACAGCCGACAGCGGCGGGGACGACCGAGAGTCGCTCCTCGCCGCTCTTGGCGTCGTACTTGCTGAACCGCTGTTGACTCTGGCATTGACCCACCGGTCGTACGCGTACGAGCGTGGTGGTCTGCCGACCAACGAGCGTTTGGAATTCCTGGGTGATTCGGTTCTCGGTTTGACCGTGACCGAAGAGCTCTACACCGCACATCCGGAGAAATCCGAAGGCGAGCTGGCAAAGATTCGTGCCAGCGTCGTGAACATGCATGCTTTGGCCGAGGTGGCACGCGAACTCGGCGAAGGCGGTCTCGGCCGTCATCTGTTGCTCGGCAAGGGTGAAGAACAGACCGGTGGTCGTGACAAGCCCAGCATTCTGGCCGATGGCATGGAGTCCCTCTTGGGCGCGATTCACCTCCAGCATGGGATAGAGGTCGCACGTCGTGTCGTCCTGACTCTGTTCGCACGCCTACTCGACCGAGCGCCGCGCTTGGGCGCCGGCCTGGACTGGAAGACCAGTCTTCAAGAGCTGACGGCTGTGAAATCGCTCGGCGTGCCCGTGTACGAAATCTCCTCCACCGGACCAGACCATGACAAAGAGTTCACCGCCACCGTCGTCATCGGCGGAAGGCCACTCGGCGTAGGGGTCGGCCGATCCAAGAAAGAAGCCGAGCAGAAGGCTGCGAGTACCGCCTGGAACGACATCTCCGCCGGAAACGAGAGCTCGGACGCTATCGAGCCCCCCGCCGTCGAGTCCCCCGCCGGCGCACTCGACTCGCCCGCCACTGACGTCGCGACCGCTCCGCACGCGGAGTAGCGGATACTCGATGCCGGAGCTACCCGAGGTCGAAGTAGTGCGCCTCGGCCTCGAATCGCACGTAGTCAGCACAACCATCGAATCGGTGGAGGTATTTCACCCTCGCGCGGTCCGGCGTCACTTTGCTGGTGCGCGGGACCTGGAAGCTCAGCTACGCGGCCGCCGTATCGTGTCGGCGGAACGTCGCGGCAAGTATTTGTGGTTGCCGCTCGATGCGCAGGACGACGCGATCGTCGTGCACTTGGGAATGAGCGGCCAAATGCTCGTGCAGCCACCGTCGGTGCCTGCAGAGAAGCACCTCCGCATACGTGTAGGGCTCGACAACGGAGCCGAACTTCGATTCGTCGATCAACGAACTTTCGGTGGTTGGGCTATCGCGCACCTCGAATCTGTCGACGGGTCTGTTGTTCCAGAGTCCGTGGCGCACATCGCACGAGACCCGGTGGATCCATTATTCGATGCGGAATCCGTCGTGAACGTGTTGCGGGGCAAGCACACCGAGATCAAGCGCGCCATACTGGACCAAACGGTGCTGTCGGGCGTGGGCAACATCTACGCCGACGAGGCACTGTGGCGTGCCAAGATTCACGGCAACCGAATTGCAGAGACCTTGTCCAGGCCAGTTCTACGCAGACTGTTGACCTCGGTTCACGCAGTGATGGGTGAGGCTCTCGCGCAAGGCGGCACATCCTTCGACGCGCTGTATGTCAATGTCAACGGCGAGTCGGGATACTTCGATCGGTCGTTGGATGCGTACGGTCAAGAGGGGCTGCCATGTTCACGTTGTGGAACCCCGATCCGGCGTGAGAAGTTCATGAACAGATCGTCGTACAGCTGTCCCACCTGCCAGCCGCGACCTCGGAACACCCGGACCTGACGCAGCCCTGACTGCTGGTCACCCTAGAATCGATCCTCATGGCTGATGAGAGCACACCGACGGCACTGTGGGTCGAACGGACGGGGACGCGTCGGTACACCGGAATGAGCTCGCGAGGAGCCGAGGTGTTGATCGGTTCGGAATCGGTCGACGGGGTCTTCACCCCTGGCGAGTTGCTCAAGATCGCGCTCGCGGCATGCACCGGGATGAGTTCGGATCTCCCATTGTCACGCCGCCTCGGTGACAATTTCGACTCGAAGGTGACGGTGTCCGGTTCTGCCGATCGCGAGAACGAACGCTACCCGGAGTTGCGTGAGGTACTCGCGGTCGATCTCAGCGAGCTCGACCCCGATGCGCAGCAGCGGTTGCTGACCGTCGTCGAGCGCGCCATCGACAAGGTGTGCACCGTCGGGCGCACTTTGAAAGCAGGCGCTGAAGTATCTCTCGAAATAGACGTGGACGGCTGACGATGGGGATTCCGACGTCGATGGCGATCGACTCGCTCTACAGAACGGTCCGGAAGTTGACCTCCTCGTGAGCGAGATCCGGTTGACCGCCTGGGTGCACGGTTCGGTGCAAGGCGTCGGGTTCCGGTGGTGGACCCGTTCGCGCGCCCTCGAACTCGGCCTGGTCGGCCACGCGACGAATAGCGCGGACGGTCGAGTGCTCGTCATCGCCGAGGGCGCACGAGAAAGCGCCGGGCGCCTCCTCGAACTGCTTCGCGGGGGAGATACACCGGGCGTGGTAACCCTCGTCGTGGAGAGCTGGGACAGGCCGCGTGGTGGGCTCAGCGGTTTCGTCGAGCGGTGATGAAGAGACGTCATCGGACCGTGGCGCTCCAGATCGCGTACGCGCAGGTGAGGTACACCCGGTACTCTGAAACGCCATGCATCTCAAGAGTCTGACGCTCAAGGGCTTCAAGTCCTTTGCTTCGTCGACGACTCTTCGTTTCGAGCCAGGTATTACCTGCGTCGTCGGGCCCAACGGGTCGGGGAAGTCCAACGTCGTGGATGCGCTCACCTGGGTCATGGGGGAGCAGGGAGCGAAGGCTCTACGTGGCGGCAAGATGGAAGATGTCATTTTTGCGGGCACCTCGGGACGTGCTCCGCTCGGGCGTGCGGAAGTGACGCTCACGATCGACAACTCGGACGGTGCGTTGCCTATCGACTACTCCGAGGTGTCGATCACGAGGCGAATGTTTCGTGATGGCGCAGGCGAATACGAGATCAACGGAGCCTCGTGTCGGTTGATGGACGTCCAGGAATTGCTGAGTGACTCCGGTATCGGCCGCGAAATGCACGTCATCGTCGGGCAGGGGCGGCTCGCTGCGATCCTCGAGTCCAGACCGGAAGATCGACGAGCCTTCATCGAAGAGGCTGCTGGCGTTCTCAAACACCGTAAGCGCCGAGAGAAGGCTGTCCGCAAGCTCGACGCCATGCAGGCGAACCTGGCCCGATTGACCGACCTGACCACCGAGCTCCGACGTCAACTCAAGCCACTCGGTCGTCAAGCCGAGGTCGCTCGTCGCGCGCAGACGGTCCAAGCGGATCTGCGCGACGCCCGGCTGCGTATCGCGGCCGACGACTTGGTCGGTCGACGCGCAGAGTTTGCCAACCAGACTCAAGACGAAGCTGCGGCCCGCGAGCAGTACGCGACTGTCCAGGACACGCTCGAGGCAGGCAATGTCGCACTCGGAGAGCTCGAACAGTCGGTTGCACGATTGACTCCGAGCGCGGAGGCCGCCGGGCAAACCTGGTTTCAGTTGTCCGCACTCGCCGAACGAGTCAACGCCACCATCAGAATCGCGAAAGAGCGTGCACGTCATCTCGATTCGGCGTCGTCGACGGGGCGTGGTCAAGACCCGGACGAACTGGAAGCTCAGGCCGATCGTGTCGCCGAAGAGGAATTGGAACTCGTCGAGGCCGTCGAGATCGCACGCGAGTCTCTCGAGGCTGCGCGAGAACAGTTGGCCGAACGTGAGGCTGCGGCTTTCGAGGCGGAACGCGCTCATATGGCTGCGGTGCGTGCGGTCGCCGATCGCCGAGAAGGATTCGCCCGGCTTTCCGGACAGGTCGACACCTACCGAACCAAGGCTGATTCCACCGATGCGGAGGTTGCTCGGCTGTCGGTGGCTATCGACGAGGCTCGTGAGCGCGGAGACATCGCGCAAATGGAATTCGAGAGCGTTCAGGACCAGATAAGCGGGCTCGATGCCAGTGAATTGAGTCTCGACACGCAATACGAGCGAGCCGTGATGGCGCTCCGAAGCGCGGACGCGCGCGTGACCGAATTGCAGAACGAGGACCGTGTTGCAGGGAAGAAGGTCGCCTCGTATCAGGCTCGAATCGAAGCCCTGAAGATGGGACTCGAACGCAAGGACGGAGCCGGTTGGCTCATCGAGAACTCTCAGCCTGGCCTGTCCGGTGTACTTGCGGACCGCATCAGCGTGGAATCGGGCTTCGAGGTGGCGGTGGCGGTGGCATTGGGCCCCGTAGCCGACGCCGCTCACGCCGAATCGTTCAGGAGTGCACTCGATGCCGTTCTGGCACTGCGTGATGCGGACGGTGGGCGTGCCGCCGTCGTCTTCGGCGATGTCACGCCTTTCGTGAATCGGCGCACCGTCCAGTTGCCACATGGCGCCAGGTGGGCGCTCGATGTGATCCAGTTCCCCGATGCGCTTTCCGGTTCGATGACTGCGTTGCTCAGCGGCATCGTAGTCGTCGAATCTCTCGACGACGCCGCGTCATTGGTGCAGTCGTCACCTGGAGTCAGGGCAGTGACGAAGGCCGGGGATCTCGTCGATACAGGATGGGTGACGGGTGGCTCGGACAGGCGGCCGAGCACCATCGAGGTACAGTCGGCGATCGATATTTCGACAGTCGAACTTGCTGCCGCAGAACGATATTCGTCCGAACTCGAGGCCGCATTGTCCGGAGCGCTCGCAGAGCAATCCGATCGCCGTGAATCCGCCGAGCAAGCGCTGGCGGCGCTCAACGAGTCCGACGCCGCGATGGCAGCGGTGTACGAGCAGCTCGGTCGCCTCGGGCAGCTGGCGCGATCGGCACACACAGAATCCTCGCGCTTGACCGAGCAACGAAATCGAGCCGAAACCGGTCGTGAGGAGGCTCTGACTGCGTTGGCTGAGCTCGAGGAGCGACTAAGGCTGGCCGAGGACGAGCAGGCCGGGACCGACAGTGGATCCGATTCGGGTGAATCGATCATGGCGCGTGAGATGGCTGCCGCAGCATTGTCCGAGGTTCGATCTGTCGAGGTCGACGCACGTCTGAATGTCCGCACAGCCGAGGAGCGGGCGCAGTCCGTTCGAGGTCGCGCGGACTCGATGCGTCGAGCTGCGCGCGTGGAACGTGAGGCTCGGGCGCGGGCCGAACGGGAGTTGATCGGGCGTCGGCACGCTGCAGCAGTAGCGCAGGCGGTCGCGTCCGCCGGCGATCGCGTAGCCGAACGGCTCGCCGGCGTCGTCGCTGCCGCTTCCGCTCGTCGCGACGAGCTTGCTGCCCAGCGTGCCACTGCTACAGCCGAATTGGAACGGGTCAAAGAACAGGTTCGAGCTCTTCAGGCCCAGCTCGTGTCTATCACCGACGCGGTTCACCGCGATGAAATTGCTCGCGCGCAGGCTGCGCTCAGAATCGAGCAGCTCGAGGCGACGATCCTCGAACAGCACGGTATCGGGCTCGACGACCTGATCGCCGAATACGGGCCGGACGTGAGCCTGCCACCGACGGAACTCGAGATGAGTGAGTACGAGGCCGCCAAGGAACTTGGGGAACAGGTGGTGGCACCCGCCCCGATGCCGTTCGACCGGTTGGCTCAGGAAAAGCGGGCGAAACGTGCCGAACGGGATTTGGCGACGCTTGGAAAGGTGAACCCCCTCGCGCTCGAAGAATTTGCTGCGCTCGAAGAGCGTTACAACTTTCTCTCCACGCAACTGGAGGACGTCAAATCCGCCCGCAAGGATCTGCTCGAAGTGGTCGCCGATGTCGACGAGAGAATCCTGCAGGTCTTCACCGAAGCGTGGTTCGACGTCGAACGCGAGTTCACCCAGGTGTTCGCCAAGTTGTTCCCAGGTGGAGAGGGGAGACTGATCCTCACCGAACCTGGGAACATGCTCACCACAGGTATCGAGGTCGAAGCACGCCCACCGGGAAAGAAGGTCAAGCGACTGTCCCTGCTGTCCGGTGGCGAGAAGTCCTTGACGGCCGTAGCGATGCTTGTCGCTATTTTCCGAGCGCGACCGTCTCCGTTCTACGTGATGGACGAGGTCGAAGCGGCACTGGACGATACGAACCTCCGACGTCTGATCGGGTTGTTCGAGCAACTTCGCGAGAAGTCGCAGCTGATCGTCATCACCCACCAGAAGCCGACAATGGAGGTTGCCGACGCACTGTACGGAGTATCGATGCGCGGCGACGGCATCACGACGGTGATTTCGCAACGCCTCAACCGCAACCGCGTAGAGACGATCGGCAGCGTAACGGCCCCCGATGTCAGCGAGTCAGATCTCCCGGAAGCACCGGTCTCTCATGACAGTGTCCGTGACGATTCCGTGCCGGCAGACGAAGTTTCTGTGCCGGAAGGCTCTGCGTCACCGAACTGAGTTCGCGTGATGCGCTGTGCACTTGCCCGCCAGGGTGCCGGTTGGGTGGCGAAGACGTTCCTGACAGGATGGACGCGTGAGTAGCGAAGCATGGATCATCGTCGCGGCCGTTCTGGCCATCCTGGCCGTGGGGCTCGTAGTCGGACTCGTGGTGTCGCGTCGTCGGCGAATATCGCTCACCTCTCCGGAGACGCCGAAGATCGAGGAGGGCGAGAAAGACAAGTCGGGCGGATACAAGGCCGGTGGGGGATTCTCGTTCAGCCAGGGAAGCTCGGTTGCCGAGCCAGATCTCGCGCCGAAACCACAGCCCGAGCCGCTACCCGAGCCTGTGGCCGCCCCGGAGCCCCAGCCTTCACTGGAGCCCCAGCCTTCTCTGGAACCTGAGCCTTCTCTGGAGCCAGAGCCTTCTCTGGAACCTGCGCCGTCGGCAGAGCCCGAGCCGTCTCTGGAGCCTCAGCCGTCTCTGGAACCTGAGCCTTCTCTGGAGCCTGAGCCATCCCCGGAACCCAAGCCGGCGCCTGCCCTCGATTCCGATCAGGTATCCGCCGCGCAGGTTCTCGACGAGATTGCTCCTACCGATGGGCGGTTGGATCGCCTACGCGGTCGACTCTCTCGCTCGCAGTCCGCAATCGGTAAGAGCTTGTTGGGAATCCTCGGCGGCGGCGACCTCGATGAGGATTCGTGGGAAGAAGTCGAGGACACACTGCTGATCGCAGACCTCGGTTCGTCGACGACCAACGAGATCATGACCTCGCTGCGCGAGCAGATGGCGTCGCGGAGCATCCGCACAGAGGCCGACGCCCGAGCGTTGCTGCGAGAGATTCTCGTCAAACAGTTGCATCCGGAGTTCGATCGGTCGATCAGAGCGCTGCCGCATGAGGGCACACCTGCTGTGCTACTTGTCGTCGGTGTGAACGGGACGGGCAAGACGACCACGACCGGGAAGTTGGCGCGCGTGCTCGTTGCGGACGGGCGTCGTGTTCTGTTGGGTGCCGCGGATACGTTCCGTGCCGCTGCGGCGGATCAATTGCAGACGTGGGCCGAGCGTGTGGGTGCCGACGTCGTTCGCGGCAAGGACGGCGCCGATCCGGCTGCCGTTGCCTTCGACGCAGTGACGCGAGGTATCGAGCTGGGAGTAGATGTTGTTCTTGTCGACACCGCCGGACGTCTCCATACGAAGTCCGGATTGATGGACGAACTCGGCAAGGTCAAGCGGGTAATCGAGAAGCGAGCGCACGTCGACGACGTGTTGCTTGTCCTGGATGCGACCGTGGGGCAGAACGGTCTGATGCAGGCACGCGTATTCGCCGAGGTAGTGAACATCACCGGGGTGGTCTTGACCAAGCTCGACGGCACTGCCAAGGGGGGCATCGTCTTCCAGGTGCAGCGTGAACTCGGAGTGCCGGTCAAGCTCGTCGGACTCGGGGAAGGCGCCGACGATTTGGCTCCTTTCGAGCCCGAGGCCTTCGTCGATGCGTTGCTCGGCTGACCGGATCGGCTCGGTCGATGTCTGCCCGGAGTACGTCGGGCGGTAAGTAGTCGGCCGAAATCAGTGGTTTTCTGAAAATTCAGTGGTTCTTCGGAATTCGATCAAAACCACAAACGCCTGCACGAAATGTTATTGCAACAGTTTTGGTCCATCCGTTCACACGAGCGAAACACCAGAGTGTCATGGATGAAACTTCGTGAAACCACTCTTTCTCTCAGACGGCGCATCATCCGGTGCGCACGAGAAGGAGGGTGTACGTGAGTCCCGAGGAATTGTTGGCCAACTCCGGCAATGCTGCCTGGATGCTGACAGCAGCATCGTTGGTGCTGCTGATGACGCCAGGTTTGGCGTTTTTCTATGGTGGTATGTCGCAGCAGAAATCCGTACTCAACATGATGATGATGTCGTTCGGGGCAATGTTCGTCGTCGCGCTCGTCTACGTCCTGTGGGGATGGTCGATGTCGTATGGAACCGAGAACATCGGCGGGGTGTTCGCGAACCCCTTCGAGTTCTTCGGTTTGAAGGATTCGATCACAGATGCGGACGGAAACTTCCTTGCCGGCGCCTGGGGCTACCCGAACGTCGTCGACATTGCCTTCCAGGTGACATTCGCGATCATCACGGTCGCACTCATCAGCGGCTCGCTCGCTGGACGCGTCAAGTACGGCACCTGGCTGGTGTTCGCCGGCGTCTGGGTCACCCTGGCTTACTTCCCCCTCGCACACATGGTGTGGGGCGGCGGATTGCTCTCCGGTTCGGAGGACGGCTTCGCAGCGAAGATCTTCGGTACGACCGACGACGGCGACGGTGGGCTCGTTGCGGCTGTCCCGCCGATCGACTTCGCTGGTGGCACCGTGGTCCACATCAACGCAGGAATTGCCGGTCTGATTCTGGCGCTCATCATCGGCAAGCGCGCAGGATTCGGTCGAGTTGCGTTCCGACCGCACAACCTCCCGTTCGTCATGCTCGGTGCGGCTCTGCTGTGGTTCGGTTGGTTCGGTTTCAATGCAGGCTCCGCCTTCGCTGCTGACGGGTTCGCGGGTCTGGCCTGGGTCAACACGACTACTGCTGCGGCAGCTGCGATCGCAGGCTGGCTCGTCGTGGAACGTATCCGCGACGGCCATGCCACCAGCCTCGGTGCTGCTTCGGGCATCGTCGCAGGTTTGGTCGCCATCACACCCGCTGCAGGCGCCCTGACCCCGATCGGATCGATCTTCCTCGGCGTCGTCGCCGGAGCGCTCTCCGCTCTGGCCGTCGGCCTCAAATTCAAGTTCGGCTACGACGACTCGCTGGACGTCGTCGGTGTCCACCTCGTGTCGGGTCTGTGGGGCACCATCGGAATCGGTTTCTTCGCGTCCGAAACCGGGCTGTTCTACGGTGGCGACTACAAGCAGTTGGTCGTCCAGACGGTCATCGCTCTGTCTGCTGTGATCTTCACCGGTGTCGTCACCGCGATCATCGCGTTTGCGCTCAAGCCACTCGGCTGGCGTGTGTCGGATGAAGGCGAAGCCAAGGGCATCGACGAAGCTGAGCACGCTGAGACTGCGTACGACTTCGCTTGACAGGGTAAAGATAGGGGGCGAGAAGTCGCTCCGAATACAACCGAGCATTCGTGAGCTTGTGAAGGGAAGCACAAATGAAGCTGATCACGGCAATCGTCAAACCGTTCACCTTGGAGGACGTCAAGACAGGCCTCGAACAAGCCGGCGTGCTAGGCATGACGGTCAGTGAAGTGCAGGGCTATGGACGTCAGAAGGGCCACACCGAGGTCTACCGTGGTGCCGAATATTCCGTCGACTTCGTTCCGAAGGTGCGCGTGGAGGTCGTCGTCGACGACGCCGCAGTGGAGAAGGTCGTGGAAGTAATCGTCGAAGCTGCTCGTACCGGCAAGATCGGTGATGGCAAAGTATGGGTTTCGCCGGTCGACTCGGTCATCCGAGTACGTACCGGTGAACGTGGCGCCGATGCGCTCTGACCCCAACGGGTCGCGGGCAGGGGGCCCCGATTCTGGAGCGAAAGCGACAGGGTCGGGGCCTTCGGTCTCGAAGGCCCCGACCGTCTCGAAGGGCATGGTCTCGAAGAGCAACGTGTCGACGAGCACCAGCGACGCAGCCGCAGATCTGGTGCGAGCCAGAAAACAGCTGCTCGACGACGGAAGCCGGAACCGTCGTCTCGACGCGCCCTCGCTTCGACAGGCTTTGGTCGATCTGCACGAGTTCTGGCTGACCACCAAGGGCGCCGAGCTCGGTATCAAACCGGATTCCGGATTCGCAATCGTTGCGGTGGGCGGATTGGCGCGTCGCGAAATGTTGCCCTATTCCGACCTCGATTTGATTCTTCTTCATGACGACATGCCGGCCGAGCTCGTCGCCGATGTGGCGGACAAGCTCTGGTATCCGTTGTGGGACGCCCACATCAAGCTCGATCACAGTGTCCGTACCGTTCCGCAGGCTCTGCAGGTTGCAGCGTCGGATCTGACTGCTGCTCTCGGAATGCTCGAAGCGCGGCACATCGCAGGCGATGTCGAATTGAGCAATTTGCTGATCGGTGGTGTTCGGCGAGAGTGGCGGACGAATATCCGTTCTCGCTTCGAAGAGCTGATCACTCAAACCCGGTCTCGTTGGGCCCGCAGTGGAGAGATCGCCCATCGTGCCGAGCCCGAACTCAAGAGTGGCCGCGGAGGATTGCGCGACGTTCAACTACTCGATGCGCTGTCCATTGCACAACTCACCGACGGTATGCCGGGGCTCGGGCCGGAGTCACCGGGTGGCGGACTTGCCTTCGCGCATGGCCGTTTGCTCGATGTCCGGACCGAATTGCACCGAGTTGCAGGCCGAGCACGCGATCAGCTTCGGGCGCAGGACGCCGACGAGATCGGTGCGGCATTGCGCATCGGCGACAGATTCGATCTCGCTAGGGTACTTAGCGATTCGGCTCGCACCATCAGCTATTCGGTGGATGTCGGCCTCCGTACCGCCGGCAATTCCCTTCCTCGTCGCGGGTTGTCCCGCCTCCGGCGTGTTCCGGTTCGGCGCCCGCTCGACGAGGGTGTCGTCGAACATGCCGGTGAAGTAGTACTCGCGCGTGACGCTCGTCCGAACAAGGATCCCGGGCTGATAATGCGGGTGGCCGCTGCCTCCGCGCAGACGGCTATGCCGATGTCGGCCTCGACGTTGAATCGCTTGTCCGAAAGCGCACCCGAGCTACGCGAACCGTGGCCGAAGGAAGCGCTCAACGACCTGTTGGTGCTGCTCGGGTCAGGTCGCCGATCGATCGCCGCGATCGAGGCGCTCGACCGGACCGGCCTGTGGGGTCGGTTGATTCCGGAATGGGGAGCCGTTCGTGATCTGCCGCCGCGCGATGCGGTGCACACGTGGACGGTCGACCGACATCTTGTGGAAACCGCTGCGTACGCAAGTGCTTTGACGACACGTGTGGCCCGACCGGACCTGCTCGTCCTCGGAGCTTTGATCCACGACATCGGGAAGGGCAGGGGCGGAGACCACAGCGTGGTCGGCGCTGAGCTCGCGGCTCAGATCGGGAACCGGTTGGGGCTGTGGCCTTCCGACGTCACGCTGCTGAGAAAAATGGTGCTTCATCACCTGCTGCTTCCGGACACCGCGACTCGACGCGACCTCGACGACCCGGCCACTGTGGAGAAGGTCGTGCAGACGCTTGGATCGGACACTGTCCTTCTGGAGCTGCTGCACTCTCTCGCCGAAGCCGACTCGTTGGCGACCGGACCTGGCGTGTGGGGTGATTGGAAGGCCTCGCTCATCCGCGAACTGGTTCGACGATGTCGCTTGGTCATGGCGGGGGAGAGCTTGCCGACCGCTGACCCGCTCGATCCCGCCCACATCGCTCTGGCGGAGAAGGGCGGAGTTCACGTCGATCTGCAGCCGACCGAGGGCTCGCACACGTTCGTGGTAACCGTGATCGCTCCGGACCATCCTGGCTTGCTGTCCGACGCAGCCGGCGTCTTGGCACTGCAATCGCTGCGAGTGCTGTCGGCGTCACTCGGGAGTCATGAGGGGACCGCGGTGAATTCTTTTGCGGTCGCACCGCTGTTCGGCTCGCCGCCTCAGGCCGGTCTGTTGCGTCAAGAAATCATTCGTGCGCAGTCCGGGGAACTCGACTTACTCGGCATGCTCGACGCGAAGGAACGTGATGCGCGGCCAGTGAACCTGGACGGCGAAGTCGATGCGGCGGTACCAGTTCTGTATGCGCAGGCACCCCCGAGAGTCCTGTGGTTCGACGGGACCGAGCCTGGCCAGGTAGTGCTCGAATTGCGAGCCGAGGATCGACTGGGCTTGCTTTGTCGCTTGGCCAGTGCGCTCGAACGCTGCGGTGCACACGTCCGGTGGGCGAGAGTGACGACATTGGGCACGTCGGTCATCGATGCGTTCTGCATCGATCTGGCCGGATCGGACAGCCGTGATACTCGGGAAGAGATCGAGCGTGCCGTGCTCGCGGTAGTTCCGGCCCCCGAACCACCGAAACCGACGGTGAAATCGGAGGGGACCTGAATGCTGGTTCGGGTGGTCAAAGACGAACTCTTCAGAGAGTGGTGATATTTCATAAAGATTGGGTTACGGTCTGTGCGGGCGAGATCAATTTGTTATGTTTCACGCTATCGAATGAAAGTACGACTTCCGGTCGTTTCACGACGCTCGAGATTCATGCACGCCGACGACTGATGAGGTATTAACTGTGGGATCCCACCGGCGGTCGAACATATACGTTCCGATCGAGATGGATATCGATGCACCGCGCGGGCGTCACAGGGCACACGTAGAGAAGAACGAAGCCGGACTGCGTGCCGCGACGATCGTTCTGGCTACCGGCGCGATCGTGGCGGGAGCTGCACAGTTGGGGGCGGGTACCGCCGCCGCCGCCCCTGCGCCGGAAGCTCCGACGGCGGGAATGCCGTTCGAAATTCCGCAGAACCTCCTCCCTGGAGGCTTCGAGTTGCCGCCGGGTATCGAGATCCCGGAGAACATCGCGCTCCCGCAAGGACTTCAGCTTCCGGACACGTCGAACCTGCAGGGCTTCGGAATTCCTGACGTCGGAGCCGCAGCCCAAGATTTGATCAGGGGCCTCCAGCCCATCAAAGAGCGGGCTGTCCAGCCTGTATCCGGGGTTCTCACATCGAAATTCGGGTCCCGTTGGGGTGCGCACCACGGTGGCCTCGACATCGCTGCTCCAATCGGAACACCGATTTTGGCCGCGACCGACGGCCAGGTGACAGCTGCGGGACCGGCCTCCGGATTCGGTCTATGGGTAAAGGTGCTGCACGAGGACGGCACCGAGACCGTCTACGGGCACATCAACGATTATTCGGTGACCCCCGGACAGCATGTGACGGCAGGTCAGCAGATCGCCACGGTAGGTAACCGCGGCGAATCCAGCGGCCCGCACCTGCATTTCGAGGTCCACGATCCGAGTGGTTTGAAGGTCGATCCCGCCGAGTGGCTCTCCATGCGTGGAGTCGCGGTCACATGGACCGACCCGGCACTCAACGCCTGAACTCGAAGGTCGTTTTCCGGCGTGCACAGCGCTGTAGAACCCTCGCCGACGACCTGGAGTAGTACCGGGCGTTAGTGTGGAGCCTGCTCTACACGACGTTCACGCCCCATTCGCAATCGGCTCAGGAGTGCAATCGGTGTTCGAATCCCTTTCCGACAGGTTGACCGGGACGCTCAAAGACCTCCGTGGCAAGGGGCGTCTGTCGCCTGCCGATATCGATGCCACCGCCCGCGAAATTCGACTTGCGCTGCTCGAAGCCGACGTGGCGCTTCCTGTGGTGCGCGAGTTCATCACGCGAATCAAGACGCGAGCCAAGGGTGCGGAGGTTTCGGGTGCGCTCAATCCTGCCCAGCAGGTCGTCAAGATCGTCAACGAAGAACTTGTCGGAATTCTCGGCGGTGAGACCCGTCGACTGACCTTCGCGAAGACACCTCCGACCGTCGTCATGCTGGCAGGCCTGCAGGGCTCCGGTAAGACCACGCTTGCCGGCAAGCTCGCCAAGTGGTTGAAGGATCAGGGGCACACGCCTCTTCTGGTCGCCTGCGATCTGCAGCGGCCGGGCGCGGTCAGTCAGCTTCAGATCGTCGGAGAACGCGCGGGCGCGACTGTATTCGCCCCGCACCCGGGCACGTCCATCGGAGGCGGGGAGAACGCGCTGGGAGTCTCTGCCGCCGATCCTGTCGAGGTTGCTCGTGCAGGTGTTGCCGAGGCCCGGAACAAGCAGTACGACATCGTCATCGTCGATACGGCCGGCCGGCTCGGCATCGATACCGAACTGATGAATCAGGCCGCGGGTATCCGAGATGCGGTCCAACCGGACGAAACCCTGTTCGTTCTCGATGCGATGGTCGGCCAGGATGCCGTGAGCACGGCGCAAGCATTCCGCGACGGTGTCGGTTTCACCGGTGTCGTCCTGACCAAGCTCGACGGAGATGCGCGTGGCGGCGCTGCACTGAGTGTGCGCGAGGTAACCGGTGCCCCGATCATGTTCGCATCCACGGGTGAGAAGCTCGAAGACTTCGACGTGTTCCACCCCGACCGGATGGCCAGTCGGATTCTCGGAATGGGTGACGTCCTCAGCCTCATCGAGCAGGCGGAGCAGCATTTCGACGCGGAACAGGCCGAAGCGACCGCGAACAAGATCGGGTCGGGTCAGCTGACGCTGGACGACTTCCTCGAGCAGATGATGGCCGTTCGCAAAATGGGCCCGATCGGCAATTTGCTCGGCATGCTTCCCGGCGCCGGCCAGATGAAGGAACTGGCCAATGTGGACGAGAAGCAACTCGACCGCGTGCAGGCCATCATTCGCGGCATGACGCCACTCGAGCGCACCGATCCCAAGATCATCAATGCCTCCCGCAGACTGCGTATCGCCAACGGATCCGGAGTCAAGGTTTCCGACGTCAACCAACTCGTCGATCGCTTCTTCGAAGCGCGGAAGATGATGTCGGCCATGGCAGGTCGCATGGGGATGCCGGGCGCACGCAAGCAGGTCCGCAGTAAGAAGGGTAAAAAAGGCAAGAAGGGTGCTCGTGGCCCAACCCAGCCGAAGATCCGGGGCGGCTTCCCGGGTATGCCGGGTGGCATGCCCGATCTGTCCGGAATGCCGCAGGGCCTCGATCAGATTCCGCCGGGTCTCGAAGGCATCGACCTGTCCCAGCTCAAGCTGCCCAAGAAGTAGGCCGACATGGTCGGATTCAGAGTTCGTGGTCGGGTGCTGCCGTCCGAGGAACTCGTCGAATTGTGGATCGTGGATGGTCTCGTCTCGGTCGAACCGGTAGTGGGTGCGCAGACACTGTGCGAGGACGGCTGGATTCTCCCCGGACTCGTCGACGCGCACTGTCACGTCGGTATCAAGTACGGCGGCGGACACGAGGACCTTCCCGGCGCAGTCGAGCAGGCGAAGACCGAGCGTGATGTCGGTGCATTGTTGCTGCGTGATGCTGGATCGCCCATCGACACCAGGGAACTCGACGAGTACGAAGATCTGCCGCGGATAATTCGCGCTGGACGGCACATCGCCATGCCCAAGCGGTACATCCCGGGTTTGGCCGTCGATATCGAGGACGAATCACAACTGCCGGAAGCTGTTGCGCAGCAGGCGCGATCGGGTGACGGTTGGGTCAAGCTGGTCGGTGACTGGATCGACAGAAGCGTCGGCGACCTCAGCCCGCTGTGGGACGAGGCGATCCTTGAGAAGGCAATCGATGCAGCGCACGCCGAAGGTGCGCGAGTCACCGCGCACGTGTTCGGTGAGGACGCGTTGCCGGGTTTGATCGGGGCCGGGATCGACTGCATCGAGCACGGCACCGGTCTGACGGACGCGACGATCGAGCAAATGGTCGAGCACGGAACTGCCCTTGTTCCGACGCTGATCAACATCGAGACGTTTCCCGATATAGCGGCTTCGGCCGGCAAGTATCCGGTCTACGCGCGACACATGCGGGAACTTCACGGTCGAGTGGCGTCGACCATCGGACGAGCACACGATGCCGGTATACCGATCTTTGCGGGGACCGATGCAGGCGGATCCATTCGGCATGGACGGATTGCCGACGAGGTGCAGGCACTCGAACGCGTGGGAATGACCGCTACCGAAGCCCTGGGAGCTGCGTGCTGGGACGCCAGATCCTGGCTCGGGCATCCCGGACTCGAGCACGGAGCGCCCGCCGACCTGCTGATCTACACGACGGATCCACGCAGGGGGCCGGAGGTGCTGTCGGCGCCCGACGTCGTAGTGCTGCGTGGTGTGCCGATCGAACGAAGATGACCCGGCCGGGTCCGAGTGACCCCGAGGACCTTCCGCCGAGTTGGGCCGGCATGGCCCCGATGAACGCTGTTCATCATCGAAGCACCGGGTACTCGGATCGCTACTGGCGGGCCGAGTCGCTGGCTGCGAAACGGCGAGGCGGTCAGAGATGGGGAATTCCATCAGCGGCCGCCGTGCTCGCCCTCAACCTTGCAGGCTTCCTGGCGTTGCCATGGATGATCGACACCGACTCCTCTCCCGCCTACGTTCTGGCGATCATGATTCCCAGTGTCCTGGCTGCGAGCCTTGCATTCGTGATCACTGCGCGCCGAGGGAACGGCCCCGCCGTCGACTTCGGTCTGCCGGCCACGCTTTCCGAATGGGGAGCTCAGCTTCGATCCGGAATTGCCTGGGGTGCCGCTGCCTTGGCAGGCGGCCTGTTAATCGCGGTGCTTGTCCTAGCTCGTACCGACCTCGAGGATCGATCACCGCTCGGCAACCTGATCGGCATACCGTTGCCCTGGAAAGTCGCGTTGGTGGGGTGGATCTGGATCGGCGCCCCGTTCTGCGAGGAAGTGATGTTCCGGGGGATGCTGTGGGGTGCGCTCGAACGGCGTACAGCGCCGATGAGGATGTCCTGGTTGGGAAACAGATGGGTCGTTCTGGTGGTCACGGCAGTCGTGTTCGCGCTGTGGCATCGCGAAGGATGGCGTTTTCTAGTGTTGGTGTGGGGCGGATTCGCTATCGGCATCGCCCGGATGCGAACCGGGTCGGTAGTGGCATCCACTACCGCTCACTCGGTGAACAACACCCTGCCGGCGCTGGCGATTCTCTCTCTGGCAGAATAGGCAGCTGTTCGCCCGTCCACCGGTTACGTACCGCACGGCGGTCACAACACCTCCATCGCAAAACCGGGTGCGCATCCCATACGCACCGCAGAATTGCGGCGTGACCAACTCGAAAGGCTCTATTTTTCATGGCTGTCAAGATCAAGCTCATGCGTATCGGCAAGATCCGCACCCCGCACTACCGCGTCGTCATCGCTGACTCTCGCACGCGCCGCAACGGCCGTGCTGTCGAGACCATCGGCAAGTACGAGCCCAAGCAGGACCCCAGCATCATCGACATCGATTCCGAGCGCGCGCAGTACTGGCTCGGCGTCGGCGCTATCCCCACCGAGCCCGTCGAAGCCCTGCTGAAGATCACCGGTGATTGGCAGAAGTTCAAGGGCCTTCCAGGCACCGAAGGCACGCTCCGCTTCGCTGAGGCAAAGCCCTCCAAGCTGGACCTCTTCAACGCTGCACTGGCTCAGGCCGACGCCGAGCCGCTCGGTGACGCTACGACTGCCAAGAAGAAAAAGGCTCCGAAGGCCGACGAGGCTACAAAGGCCGATGAGACGGCCAAGGCCGACGATTCGGCTGCAGCCGAGACCGCAGAAGCTCCGGCCGCCGAGGCTGCTGAGAAGTGAGTGCCGTTGTCGCCGACGCCGTCGAACATCTTGTTCGTGGCATCGTCGCCAATCCTGACGACGTACGCGTCGAACTGATCACCGGACGTCGTGGGCGCACCGTGGAGGTTCACGTGCATCCAGATGATCTGGGTAAGGTCATCGGACGCGGCGGTCGGACGGCAACTGCGTTGCGTACCTTGGTCTCCGGAATCGGCGGTCGCGGCATTCGCGTCGACGTCGTCGATACCGATCAGTAGGTAATCTCGCAATGGAGCTCGTAATCGGTCGTGTCGCCAAGTCGCACGGCGTCAAAGGTGAAGTGGTAGTCGATGTTCGCACCGACGAACCGGACGAACGCTTCGCTGTAGGAACTGTGCTGCACGGGCGCAAGCCGCGAGTATCGACCGATACAACCGAATACACGGTGGAAGCCGCCCGGGACCACTCCGGGCGGCTTTTGCTGCGCTTGAAAGGCGTCGACGACCGCAGCGTGTCCGACGCCCTTCGCGGCACACTGTTCGTGATCGATTCCAAAGATCTGCCGGCTTCGTCGGACGATGACGACGAATTTTACGACCATGAGCTCGAGGGCCTGTCGGTCCGTCTGTCCGACGGAACTGTCATCGGTTCGATCCGAGAGGTACTGCATTCGGCGGCGGGGGAGTTGTTGTCCATCCGCCCCGCCGACGGCAGCCGCGCAGAGTTACTCGTGCCGTTCGTTGCCGCGATCGTGACGTCGGTGTCGCTTGCCGACGGCGTCGTCGTGATCGATCCGCCCGAGGGTCTACTGGACCCGGAGTAGCGCGGTGCAACTCGATATCGTCACGATATTTCCCGAGTACCTGACGCCCCTTCGAACTGCCTTGCTGGGCAAGGCAATCGACAAGGGACTTGTCTCGGTGGAGGTTCACGATCTGAGGTCGTGGACCCACGACGTGCACAAAGCCGTCGACGATTCGCCCTACGGTGGTGGACCAGGAATGGTCATGAAACCCACTGTCTGGGGTGATGCACTCGATGACGTGCTTGCAGAAGATTCACTATTGGTAGTTCCGACGCCTGCTGGTGTGCCCTTCACACAGCGAACCGCCGAGCGGTGGGCGGACGAACGTCATCTGGTGTTCGCGTGTGGCCGGTACGAAGGCATCGATCAGCGAGTCTTCGACGACGCAGCTCGAAGAGTTCGCGTCGAAGAAGTGAGTATCGGTGATTACGTCCTCATCGGCGGCGAGGCTGCAGTCTTGGTGATGAGCGAGGCCGTTGTACGGCTCCTGCCGGGTGTGCTCGGCAATCAGCAATCGCACCAACAAGATTCGTTCTCCGATGGGTTGCTCGAGGGTCCCAGCTACACCAGGCCGGTGAGTTGGCGTGGACTCGAGGTTCCCGACGTACTCCTCTCCGGCGACCATTCGCGGGTCGCCGCGTGGCGCGCGGAACAGTCCCTCCGGCGTACTACCGAGCGTCGACCGGATCTCCTGTCGGACTGAACGGTTCGAGCGAAGGGAGAGGCTAGCTGCCGATCGTGCCGTCCGGAAACAGCATCGTCACGACGCCGGTGAGCGTGTCGCGAGCGTGCTGAGCGCTACTGTCGTCGGTGACGTCGACAACCGCGGTATCCGGATAGTGCTCCATATCGTCCTCGTAATGAATCTCCTCGCGAGAAACGAATGCCAACACGAAGCGATTGTCGATGCCTACTGTGCCCGTCGACAGATGAATCCATCGGTCCGCGATGCAGCACATCCACCCCTGTTTGACCGCGAAGACCGGCTCGGCCGGTAGGCCGTCGACGATGCCGAAATGCTGGCGATACCCATCGGTGGCCACCGGAGCCGATTGTCGAAGAAACCCGATCATCGTTGCTGTCGACGCGGGTGAGAGTCCGCCGACGCCGTCGAGCAGTCGTGTGTAGTAGGCGACGAGGTCGGCAGCGGTCGACATGGTGTTCCACCACAGGTCATCCCATGGCGGTGTGGTCGCCGTCAATCCGTAGCGCTCGGTCACCCGCGTGATGATCTCGGACCCGCCATACTTGTCCCACAAGTAATTTGCGGCAAAGTCGTCCGAAGATTCCAGCATCGTCGTCAACGACTCCATGTCTTCTTCGGCAACCGGGACCTGGCTCACATCCGCCCCATGCAGTACGTCGTCGGCGATGAACAGCTTGGATACCGACGCCGTTTCGATCGATTCGGCATCTCCGCTGGCAAAGTACGCACCGGTCTCGCGATCGAGGAAAGCGAAATCGACCTCCGCGCCACGCCCGATGGCCGACGCCACGGCTTCGGGTATGCGCGACTCGACAGACATGTCTTCGACGGTGGCCGTGTCGGGAAAAGGTGATTCGGAAGCATCGATCGCGAGCGCGGCCGGGGTGTCGTCGGGGGCACTGCACCCAGTGGAAAGAATCGATACCGCGGTGATGAGGGCAGTGAACGATACCGCCAGGACTTGCATCGGCCTGGACATGTCTGCAATCTCCCACGATGGTCACTGATGTTCTCATCTTAGAGTAGCGGTAGGGTCCAACGCCGTGACGACAGCTCTGAAATCTGTGAACAAGCGTATAGCCGAAGAACTCGACGTCCGCGAGGAGCAGGTCCGCGCGGCCGTGGATCTATTGGACAGCGGTTCGACCGTTCCGTTCATCGCTCGGTATCGGAAGGAGGTCACCGGCAGCCTCGACGACACCCAGCTCCGCCAGCTGGACGAGCGGCTGCGGTACCTTCGCGAACTCGACGAGCGACGTGATGCGGTCATCGAATCGATTCGATCCCAAGGCAAGCTCGATGAGGCACTAGAGCAGTCCCTGATGTCGGCCGAGACGAAAGCCAGAGTCGAGGACATCTACCTGCCGTTCAAGCCGAAGCGCAGAACGAAGGCTCAGATCGCGCGGGAGGCCGGGCACGAGCCTGTCGCCGACGCACTCATCTCCGATCCGAATACCGACCCGGCGCAGTACGACACCGAACAACTCGACGGTGCACGCGCAATCCTCGTCGAACGTTTCGCGGAGGATCCGGACCTGGTGGGCGAACTTCGTGAGCTCATGTGGACCCGCGGCAAGTTGACGGCGTCCGTCCGTAAGGGCAAGGAGGAAGAGGGCTCTAAATTCGCGGACTACTTCGAATTCTCCGAACCCTTCACCAGTTTGCCTTCGCACCGGATTCTCGCGGCACTGCGCGGAGAGAAAGAGGAGATTCTCTCCCTGGGTCTCGAGCCGGAGCAGGAGGAAGCGCAGCCTGGAGTTCCCACGGTCTTCGAAGGACGCATCGCGAAGAAGTTCGACATCGCCGATCGTGGCCGCGCCGGTGACCGCTGGCTCCTCGACACCGTGCGTTGGGCATGGCGGACCAAGCTTCTGGTAACCATGGCAATCGACGTTCGGATGCGCCTTCGACAGTCCGCCGAAAAGGACGCAGTGGATGTGTTCGCGTCCAACCTGAAGGACTTGTTGCTTGCAGCTCCTGCAGGCAACCGTTCGACGATGGGTCTCGATCCGGGATTCCGGACAGGCACCAAAGTTGCAGTGGTGGATTCGACGGGCAAGGTCGTCGACTACGACACGATCTATCCGCACAAGCCGCAAGGAAAATGGGACCAGGCGCTCGCGACACTGGCGGCATTGGCCTCGAAGCACTCGGTTCAATTGATCGCAATCGGAAATGGCACGGCCTCACGCGAAACCGACGCGCTCGCGGCGGAGCTCATCGCCAAATACCCCGCGGCGGGGTTGACCAAGATCGTTGTTTCCGAAGCGGGCGCGTCGGTGTACTCCGCATCGGCGTACGCCTCGAGCGAGTTGCCCGAGCTGGACGTGACGATTCGCGGCGCGGTCTCCATTGCACGACGGCTCCAAGATCCGTTGGCGGAGCTGGTGAAGATCGATCCGAAATCAATCGGGGTCGGCCAGTACCAGCACGACATTTCCGAGGCGTTGTTGGCCAGGTCCCTCGGTGCCGTCGTGGAGGATGCCGTGAACGCCGTCGGGGTCGACGTCAATACAGCCTCCGTTCCGCTGTTGTCCAGAGTGTCGGGAATTGCTGGCTCGCTCGCCGAAAGCATTGTTGCGCATCGTGATCAACACGGTCCTTTCGCCAGTCGCTCCAAGCTCAAAGATGTCGCACGGCTCGGTCCGAAGGCTTTCGAGCAGTGTGCTGGATTCCTGCGCATAGTCGACGGGGATGATCCGCTCGATCGATCGAGCGTCCACCCTGAGGCATACCCGGTAGTTCGGCGCATCGTCGACACGGCCGGTGTGGGGGTACGCGAGGTGATCGGCAACAGCACATTGCTGCGCACGCTCGATCCGCGAAAGTTCGCCGACGATCGATTCGGCCTCCCCACCGTCACGGACATCATCGCCGAACTCGAAAAACCGGGTAGGGACCCGCGTCCGGAGTTCAAGACCGCTACCTTCGCGGCAGGTATCGAGAAGATCGCAGATCTGAAGCCGGGGATGACGCTCGAAGGCGTCGTGACGAACGTTGCGGCATTCGGCGCCTTCGTCGATGTCGGCGTCCATCAAGACGGATTGGTGCACGTTTCGGCGTTGTCGCACAACTTTGTCAAGGATCCCCGTGAGGTTGTCAAGTCGGGACAGGTGGTCAAGGTCAAGGTCATGGAGGTCGACATCGCCCGTCAGCGCATCGGCCTGAGCTTGCGTCTCGACGACGAGCCCGGTGCCGGATCGAAGGACAAGCCTCGTGGCGGTCGGCCGGATCGGCGCCAAACGCCACGCAAGGAAGGCCGAGGCAACGACAATCGTGGAGGGGCTGGGCGCCAAACCAGTACTCCCGCGGCCGGCTCCATGGCAGACGCGCTACGGAACGCAGGATTCGGCAAATAGAGTTCGGCGCAGTGAAACCAGTTCAGGATCGTTCGTGTTCGACAGATGTCGAACGGGTTGTAAGAAGGGTGGGCCACGGTGAGTGAATGGCTGGATCGAGAGATCATCGAGCACGGACGCCTCCCGCTCCTGTGCTTCCTAGTCGGTTTCTTGGTCGGGTTCGCTGTCATTCGGCTCAGCGTTCGATTGATCCGCGCGCAGGTGAAGTGGTGGCCGGGAAACATCACTCCCGGTGGTCGGCACATCCATCACGTCGTGTTCGGGATCGTGCTGATGCTCGTCGCCGGCGTTGCTCTCATCACGGTGTACGAGGACGGAACGACCGAGACGGGCGCCGCACTTGCGTCGTTGTTCGGGGTCGGCGCGGCGCTCGTGCTCGACGAGTTCGCGCTGATCTTCTATCTCGAGGATGTCTACTGGTCCGAACAAGGCCGAACGTCGATCGATGCGGTGTTCGTCGCGACGGCGGCAACAGGGTTGCTTCTGCTCGGATTTCACCCACTCGAACTGTTGAACGTCACCGACATTCGCCGCGACCCCAACCCCTGGGTGAGGGCCGGGTACACAGCTTTGGCCTTATTCCACCTCGCTGTATGCGCAGTCGTCGTGCTCAAAGGGAAGATATGGACGGGATTGATCGGGTTGTTCGTAGCGCCGATTCTCTACGTCGGTGCGATCCGGCTGAGCAGGCCCGGAGCGCCCTGGGCACGCTGGTACTACACGAGCAGGCCCAAGCGAATGGAGCGAGCACTTCGGCGCGAGCGCACCATCAGACGTCCGACCATCAGGGCGAAGGTCTACCTTCAAGACCTCATTGCGGGAAAACCGAGTATCGGCCACGCCGTCGACGCGACGGAATCCGAACTGGACAGGACGGTTCTTCCGGCGGCGTCACCGTCGGTGCCGATGGCCTCTGCAGAGTGACACGATTTCGCAACCGGGGTCTATCTCTGGCACAATAGGCGAGTTGCCTGTGCAAGGCACAACCCTAATCGGAGTACGAACCAGCCGAGTTCCGTTCGCGGGACCGCTCGGTTCCTCTGCTCGTGCGAAGAACGCAAGGATGGACCTACCGATGAACACTCTGGACTTTTTGGACAACAAGTCGCTTCGCAGTGACATTCCTGACTTCCGCCCAGGCGACACGTTGAACGTGCACGTCAAGGTTATCGAAGGCTCGAAAGAGCGCATTCAGATCTTCAAGGGCGTCGTGATTCGTCGCCAGGGTGGTGGCGTTCGTGAGACGTTCACCGTCCGTAAGGTTTCCTTCGGTGTCGGTGTCGAGCGCACCTTCCCGGTTCACAGCCCGAACATCGCCGAGTTCGAGGTTCTGACTCGTGGCGATGTTCGTCGCGCGAAGCTCTACTACCTCCGTGACCTTCGTGGCAAGGCTGCCAAGATCAAGGAAAAGCGCTGATTGCGGTCACTTCCGCCCAGCTTCGAAAAGCGCCGCATCGTCCTTCGGGGCGGTGCGGCGCCTTCTTGTCCTCATCACCGTCGCTCGTTTGGTCGGCACGCGTCGGTGCACTGTTCGAACCACACAGAGACTGCGGCTAATCTAGTGCCGTGGCAGATTCCCAGCAGGATCCGAACCGGCCGTCCGACTCGCACAGTGAGAAGTCGGAAGAGACGCGTCGCGAGAAAAAGCCTCGATCCTTCTGGCGTGAACTGCCGATACTCATACTCGTCGCGTTGGTTCTGAGCTTCCTGCTCCAGACGTTCGTTGCACGCGTGTATCTGATTCCCTCCGAGTCGATGGAACCGACACTGCATGGCTGCGCTGGTTGCACCGGGGACCGTATCGTCGTGGAGAAGATCGGTTATCGCTTTGGAGACCCCAAGCCGGGCGACGTCATCGTTTTCCGCGGTCCTGATTCGTGGAACAGCGAATTCACCTCCACTCGGTCGTCGAACGCGATAATCCGTGGCGCCCAGGAAGTCGGCTCGCTGATCGGTGTCGTCGCACCGGACGAAAACGATCTCGTCAAACGAGTGATCGCCACTGGGGGACAGACCGTAGAGTGCTGTGACGCTCAGGGGCGTGTGCTGGTGGACGGTAAGCCGCTCGACGAACCCTATGTTCAGATGGACTTCCCGTTCACCCCTGACGTCATGACCTGCGATACCGAGCTGAAGTCCGGTCGCTGCTTTGCGCCTGTAACCGTGCCCGAGGGCAACGTCTGGGTCATGGGTGACAACCGGAGCAATTCGGCCGATTCACGGTTCCATGTCTCGGACGAGCTGATGGGGACCGTGCCGGTCGACAATGTGATCGGCAAGGCGTTCCTCATCGCACTGCCGCCATCGCGGTTCGGCACCCTCGACTCGCCCGACATCCAGGGACAATGAGCTGAACTCGGGCAATGAGTAGTACGAGTCGATCACGAGGTCGTCCGCCGTGGCCGCCGCGTCCTGTTATTCGTCGTTCCTCGGGGCTGCGAACGATGGAGTCTGCACTCGACCGCAATGGACTGGGGCCGGTGGCAGGTGTCGACGAGGCGGGGCGGGGTGCGTGTGCCGGTCCGCTGACTGTTGCCGCCTGTGTGCTCGGGGGGAAAGCGCACCCGGCACTGGCCGATCTGAATGATTCGAAGAAGCTGACCGAGAAGCGTCGTGAAGAGCTGTTTCCGAAGATCCAACGGTTGGCGCTCGCGTGGAGCGTGGTGTTCATCAACGCCGATGAGATCGATCGAATCGGTGTCCATGTCGCCAACATCGAGGGAATGCGACGAGCTGTGGCAGGGCTTGCGATGATGCCCGGATATGTTCTGACCGACGGATTCCGGGTTCCTGGACTGCCGGTTCCGTCGCTCCCGGTGATCGGCGGCGACGCGACTGCTGCATGTATCGCGGCGGCCAGTGTTCTCGCCAAGGTATCGCGAGACCGAGTGATGGTCGAGATGGACGCAGAAATCCCTGGTTACGGCTTCGCTGTACACAAGGGTTACAGCACCAGAGCTCATGCGGTAGCAATGTCGGAACTCGGACCGTGCTCCCAACACCGAATGTCCTACGCGAACGTCATGGCCGCCGCGGCAGCCAGGACCGACGAAGTAGCGTCGGTACTGGGCCGAATGGACTGCGATGAACGCAATGCGCGATGATTGAACTTCATGCCAGCCGACGGAGGATGAGAAGAAACCGATGAGTGCCGAGGATCTCGAAAAGTACGAAACCGAGATGGAGCTCTCGTTGTATCGGGAGTATCGGGACATCGTCGGGCAATTCAACTATGTGGTCGAGACGGAGCGCCGGTTCTATCTCGCCAACTCTGTCGAGCTCATTCCGCATAACGCGGACGGCGAGATCTATTTCGAACTGCGTATGTCCGATTCCTGGGTTTGGGATATGTACCGACCGGCACGTTTTGTCAAGCATGTTCGGGTGATCACGTTCAAGGACGTCAACATCGAGGAACTCGAGAAGACCGACCTGCGTTTGCCCGAGTAGGCCATTTTCCGTGTCGGTAACCCTGTGGCTGCTGTTGATTGCGGCGGGTACGTATCTCCTCGGCCGGCGACGCTCACGTAAGACACTTGTCATGTGTGCGCAATTGATCGGCGCAGCCGCGCTGTGCTTCGTACTCGGTCAGGTTTTGTGGTCGATTGTGCAGCAGTAGCTTTTCGGTACAGTGAATCGCACGCAATCGGTCGTCGAATAGTATGAGCGTCAATTCTACATCGATTGCAGGACAACGGAAATGGTTGCTCAGTTCTTTAGTGGATGTCTCGAAATCGGCTGAATTTGCTCGATATGGAAGCTGAAACGTTGCTGTGGATTTGTGTCCAATGTTGGGAGAATGAGCCAATTGGTGGTAGAAACGGCTCTATAAGCACTTCCCCCGACTGTTAGAGGTTCGGACATGGCACGCAAGACACTCGTCCAAATGATCGATGATGTCGACGGTTCGGTCATCAAGGACGGACAGGGTGAGACCATCGAATTCAGTATCGGTGGCAACCAGTACAGCATCGACCTGAACCTGAAGCATGCAAACGAACTGCACGAGCAGTTGGCATTCTGGATCGAGCATTCAGAGAAAGTATCGGGTCGTCGGGCACGTAAGACTTCATCGGCTTCCGCTCGTGGCAAGGTCGATCTGCAGGACATTCGCGCATGGGCTCGGGAAAATGGTTATGACGTGAGCGCACGCGGTCGAATCAGTCAGGACGTGCAGGCAGCGTACGAAGCAGCGCACTGAGTTCATCCCCGTAGAGATTTTCATCCACGTAGCTGGACTTAGAGCAATGCCCCGACCGGCAAGGTCGGGGCATTACTTTGTTTCTCGGTGCCTCCAGTGGTGCGGTGCCATGTAGTGCCCATGCACACGGGTACGACGCGTGGGCCGCCCGGCGAGTTCAATTCGAGTGGTAGTCCACAGGTGATTCGCTTGTACACAGGGTGATTCTCGAGCTGCGGGGATGCGAATTGTGGGTCCATCGTTGGCGCATCGTCGGTTGCGGGTTCGGCAGATCGGCGAACCGACGACCGTGGGGGAGTGCGATGTCCAGTTCGGACTTGGGGGCGCGCGGGGAGGCTTTGGCCGCTCTGCGCCTGGTCGATAGCGGAATGGAAATAGTCGAGAGAAATTGGCGTTGCCGGTACGGGGAACTCGACATAGTTGCTCGTGAGGGCGAGGTTCTCGTCTTCGTCGAGGTGAAAACTCGTTCGGGGACCGGCTACGGAACACCGGCAGAGTCGGTGACGTACGCGAAACAACAGCGAATACGTAAGCTCGCGCTGGCCTGGCTGGAGGACCGTGACAGCCCCTGGGTGAGAATGCGTTTCGACGTGGTCGCCATCATGATGGCCCGAGGTGCCGATCCGGTCGTGACACATTTGCGTGGGGTGTTCTGATGGCACTGGGTCGCGCTTTCTCGGTGGCCGTGTCCGGTGTGGATGGCCAAGTAGTGGAGATCGAAGCAGATATCGGTCGCGGATTGCCGGGTGTTCATTTGGTAGGACTCCCGGACACAGCGTTGAACGAGTCACGAGATCGAGTAAAAGCGGCCGTAACGAATTCTGGCAATAGTTGGCCGGATTCTCGGGTAATTCTGGCATTGTCCCCGGCTACCTTGCCGAAAGTCGGCTCCGTCTACGACCTCGGTCTTGCGTTGGCGGTTCTGGATGCAGCCAGACAGATCCCGCGGCAATCGCTCGAAAGGACCGTGTTCCTGGGCGAATTGGCATTGGACGGCAGACTTCGTCCGGTGCGCGGCGTTCTGCCGGGCGTGTTGGCTGTCAAACGTGCGAGGTGGCCACGAGTGGTGGTGCCGACGACGGCACTGGCAGAAGCAGGTCTTGTCGACGGTATCGAAGTGCTCGGAGCAGGTTCGTTGAAGGAAGTCGTCGAATGGCTGCGGGGGGAAGTCGAACTGAGTCGACCGATTCCCGGGCAATTCCGAGAAGAGGTGGCGTATCCGGATATGAGCGAGGTAGTGGGACAGTCCGAGGCGAGGTGGGCATTGGAAGTCGCTGCGGCCGGTGCGCATCACGTCATGCTGACCGGACCTCCGGGAATCGGCAAGACGATGTTGGCACAACGACTTCCAGGAATTCTCCCACCACTGACCGAGTCGGAGGCATTGGAGGTGACCGCAATTCATTCGGTTGCCGGGTTGTTGACGACAGAGCGGCCGTTGATTTCTTCGCCTCCTTTCATCGCGCCGCACCATTCGACGTCGGTGAGTGCGCTCGTCGGCGGAGGAACCGGAATGGCGAAGCCAGGTGCAGTCAGCCGAGCGCATCGGGGAGTCCTATTTCTCGATGAATGTGCCGAGATGGGCCTGAAAGTGTTGGAGGCGTTGAGAACTCCATTGGAGGACGGTGAGATCAGGATTGCGCGACGCGATGGCGTGGCTCGGTATCCGGCACGTTTTCAATTGGTGTTGGCTGCGAATCCTTGCCCATGTGCACCGGCCAGAAATGCCGATTGTGTTTGTGCGCCGATGGTTCGGCGAAAGTACCTCGGCAAGCTGTCCGGTCCGCTTCTCGACCGCGTCGATCTGCGCATCGCCATGATGGGGGTTGCGACCGGTGCTTTGACGGACGAGCTCGGAGAGACCACCGAGCACGTGCGCGCCCGCGTCATCGCTGCACGCGAGCAGGCCGCCGAACGTTGGCGCGAATACGGGTGGCGGACGAACGCCGAGGTTCCTGGGCCGGCGCTGCGGCAGAAGTTCACGCTCTCGCGTGAAGCCTTGGTGCCGGTCGAGAGAGCGCTTCGTAATGGTTCGCTGACCGCTCGAGGTGCGGATCGTGCACTTCGTGTGTCCTGGACTTTGAACGATCTGGCTGGGGGAGACATGCCAGGCATCGGAGAGGTGGGAGCCGCTTTGGACTTTCGAGACAGGGGGACGAGGTGACCACGCACGATCCACGTCGCCTGGCCTGGGCGTACCTCTCGCGCGTAGCTCAGGGGCCGCATCGAGTACTTCGCGACTTCGCAGCCGAGGCAGGTCCCGAGGGCGCCGCCGATGCCGTCTCTCGTGGGGCCCTTGGTGAGCGACTACAGGTTCGCTCGCATATCGACACTGCACAAGCGGATCTCGATCTTGTTGCATCCCAGGGCGGTCGGCTCATCACCCCCGATGACGACGAGTGGCCGATGTGGCGACTTCTCGCGTTCGACGGCGCTGGGATGCCAGTAGGAAACGATCAATGTGCACCTTTGGCCTTGTGGGTTCTCGGTGCAGTTTCGGTTGCGGAGTTGACGGAACGAGCCGTATCGATCGTCGGTACGCGTGCCGCCACGTCGTACGGCGAGCATGTGACTGCCGAGATTGCCGGAGATCTGGCAGTCGACGGGTGGACGATTCTATCGGGGGCGGCATTCGGGATCGATGCGGCCGCTCACCGAGCAGCATTGGGCGTGGGTGGTTCGACGGTGGCCGTACTCGCGTGCGGAGTCGATCGAGCATATCCCTCGGGACATTCTCGCTTGCTTCACCGAATCGCCAAGACGGGGGCCGTCATCAGTGAGTACGCCCCCGGCACGACGCCGGCCAAACATCGCTTTCTCGCTCGCAATCGTTTGGTTGCAGGCCTCGGCTCGGCTGTGGTCATCGTGGAGGCCGGTTGGCGCAGCGGTGCACGCAACACAGCAGGGTGGGCTCGCAAACTCGGACGGCCGGTTCTTGCGGTTCCGGGTCCGGTGACGTCGGCGGCATCGAAGGGGTGCCACCGAATGATTCGTGAAGGCGAAGCGTGTTTGGTTGCCGATGCCCACGATGTGGTCGCCGAAGCAGGAATGGCGGGGGAGACCGACGAGGGTAGACCCTCGATGTTTCGCGAAATCGATGCACTGTCCGAGTCGGCGCTGTTGGTGTACGAGGCGCTACCTGCGTCCGGAACTCTATCGCCGCGTGAACTTTCCGATGTGTCCTCGTTGCCTCTGGCTACTGTTCGATCGGTATTGCCTCTGTTGGAATTGGACGGGTTCGTGGCCAGTGACGAGACCGGGTGGTCCCGGGTGGCACGCACGTGAACAATCCGAGGAACCGCCGGAAACGGTAGGGTGTTAGGTAACACTTACTCTTCTAGGCAGTAAAACTATGTCAACAGCTCGGAAAGGCTCGAAAGTGGCACGACGCAAAACCGTCCTGACTGTCCTCCGTACGGAATCACTGACTCCTCACATGCAACGGGTGTACCTCGGCGACCCAGGATTCGACGACTTCCAACCGGTCGACTTCACCGACTCCTACGTGAAGCTCGCCTTCGGCTCGGAGGACGAGGAAGTAAAGCGCACTTACACGGTCCGCTCCGTCGATGTCGATGCTCGCGAGATTGCGATCGATTTCGTCGTCCACGGTGACGAGGGCATTGCCGGACCTTGGGCGGCCAACGCGAAGGCAGGCGACCGCATCGGCCTGTATGGACCCAACGGCGCTTACAAGCCGCGTCCAGAGGCGGATTGGCATCTCTTTGCCGGCGACGAATCTGCTATCCCCGCCATCTCCGCTGCGGTCGAGGCACTGCCGGAAGATGCGATTGCGAAGGTGTTCGTCGAGGTGTCGGACCGCAAGGACGAAATCTACATGGAGACGCTCGCGCTCGTGGACGTCACGTGGATTCACCGCGGGGCCGGTTCCGGCGAAGTCGGTGACGACAAGGCCGGGGACAACTCACCGCTGATCGAGGCCGTTCGAAACACCGAATGGCTACCGGGCCAGGCTCAGGTGTTCATTCACGGCGAAGCGCAGGCTGTGATGCACAATCTGCGTGGCTACGTGCGTAAGGACCGAGGTGTTCCTGCCGAGTGGGCCTCGATCTCCGGCTATTGGAGACGGGGGCGCACCGAGGAGACCTTCCGCGTGTGGAAGCGTGAGTTGGCCGAGGCCGAAGCGTGACCGCGAGCGACGGACGTCGCGTCTCGGCGGATAAACAAGGTGGGATGTCCGGCGCGGCTGGTTGCTCCCCTTCAGTGCAGCGGTAAGGCTGTGTGAATGGCCGACGACGAGCTCCCACCGACGCTGCGCGTACACCTCGAGGAGTATGCCGAGCATCTCGAAATCGGACGCAATCGATCGGTCAACACCGTGCGCGCATACGTGGCCGATGCAGAGTCGTTGCTCTGCCATCTCATCCGACGTGACGAGTCGGCAACGCTGGCCGACCTCGATCTGCGGGTACTCCGGTCCTGGCTGGCGGATCAGGCTCGGCACGGATCCGCTAGAACGTCGATGGCCAGACGAACGTCTTCGGCTCGCGCTTTCACCGCATGGCTCACTCGTAGTGCCCGCATGACCTCCGATCCAGCGCTGCGTTTGGCAACACCGGCGGTCCGGCGCTCACTGCCCTCGGTTCTCAAGCAGAGTCAAGCCTCCGAGGCGCTGACCCAGGCCCAAACCGGAGCGGCAGAGCTGGATCCACTTGCACTGCGAGATCGCCTGATAGTGGAAATGTTGTACGCCACCGGAATCCGAGTCGGTGAGCTGTGCGGACTCGATCTGGACGATATCGATACCGGTCGACGAGTGGTCCGAGTGATCGGAAAGGGTGACAAAGAGCGTTCGGCTCCATACGGAGTTCCGGCGGCGCATGCCCTCGAGGCTTGGTCGTTGCACGGGCGTCCGGCGCTGTTGAACGATCGTTCGGGGCGTGCGCTGCTGCTGGGTCGCAGAGGCGCACGTATAGATCCCCGCCAGGCCCGGACCGCTGTGCACGAGGTCGTGTCGGCGGTACCTGGTGCGCCCGATATCGGGCCGCATGGGTTGCGCCACTCCGCGGCCACCCACCTTCTCGAGGGCGGTGCCGACCTTCGGGTGGTGCAGGAATTGCTCGGGCATGCATCCCTTGCAACCACCCAGATCTACACTCACGTGTCGGTGGAGCGATTGCGGGCGGTACACGACCAAGCGCATCCGCGAGCGTGAGCAACGCCAGTTACTGGCGAGTTTGGTAGCGTCGTGGCGAAACAAACCGCACGCAAAGTATTGTGTTGCGTAACTGCAGCTCAGTTCGAAAACTGCTGTGGAGTCCAAAGCTGAAGTCGAAATCCGGATACGGGGGGACCGTGGACCGCGAACAACCCCAAGGCGCCAGCGCCGCGTGGTCGATCCGTGCCCAGTCGAATTCTGGTCATCCTTTTCGATCGAACTCCTCACCGATCGAGCCGGTGTGGACACCGGCATCGTCCGCTGACCCGGGTTCGAGCAGCGGCGAACCCGCGGCCGACGACCGGCAGATACCTCCGTGGCAATCTGGTCGGTCGGCCGATCGCCAGTCGCCACCGCGCTACACCCCACCCCCTCGAGTAATTCCCGAGCCTGTTCGCAACGGCCGCGCCGATGACTGGACCCCACCGTGGTCGGGTCCTTCTGCCGCCCGTTCTCAGCAGGTTCGGAACCCCAGTGGTTATCCACCTGGTGAGCCGGCCTTCGGTGCAACACCGGGGCCGAATCAGCCTTTCGGAGCGCAGTACCAGCCGACCAGTCAGGATCTTGCTCCCGACACGCTTCTCAAGCGTCCGCGGCGCACTTCGTCGTCGGGCTGGCGCAAGGGTGTACATCGACTTACCGGTGGGGTGATCAATCCAGGTGAATCGACCGCGGAGGAGCGCTACCGCAACCAAGTGGACCGCATAAGGCAGCCGGTCCTGGGTGACTATCGCATCGCGTTTCTTTCGCTCAAAGGGGGTGTCGGCAAGACGACGACGACCCTGGGCCTCGGGTCTACTTTCGCGTCGCTGCGTGGTGATTGCGTGATCGCAGTCGATGCGAACCCCGATTTCGGAACTCTGGGTGAACGGGTTCCGCGTCAGACCTCGTCGACAGTGCGCGATCTGCTGGCGGATGCTCCCAACATTCGACGCTATTCCGACATTCGTGCGCATACCTCTCAGGCGCCGAGTCGATTGGAAGTTCTTGCCGGAGAACGTGATCCTGCAGCATCGGAGATGTTCGGCGAAGAGGACTACCGTTCCGTCATCGATATGCTCCAGGTCTACTACAACTTGATCTTGACCGACTGCGGCACGGGCATCATGCACTCGGCGATGAACGGCGTGCTGCAACTGGCAAACGCACTCGTGCTCGTCTCCTCACCCGCTGTCGATGGCGCGCGTAGCGCAGCGGCCACGCTCGATTGGCTTCAGTTGCACGGTTATGGGCACCTGGTCGAGCGCACAGTGGTCGTGATCAGTTCGGTTCGGCCTGGTTCTTCCGCAGTCGATATGAACTTGCTGACTCAGCATTTCTTGGAACGGTGCCGCGCAGTGCTCGTCGTACCGTTCGACGAGCATTTGGCAGAGGGGGCCGTGGTCGATCTGGACCTTCTTCGTCCGCAGACACGCTCCGCATTCGTCGAGCTTGCGGCGATGGTGGCTGATGACTTCCCAGCAGTATCCGGACGGCATTCGGGTCCGAGTTGGCGCTGATCCGGGTGCGGCCTGCTCACGCGGGTTTGCCTCTCGCATCGTGGGACCATTCGAATTCGGTTGTGGTCGAACCTCGTTCGAGCTAATTCGCGTGAAGAGGCTTGAGTCGAATCGGTGTGAAGTGGACCAGCGCCAACGGGTCGAGGTACTCCCGGCCTCGTCGCACACCCCAGTGCAGACACACTTCCCTGCAGCTGGGATGGCCTGGTTCGAGCGTGCCGACAACTTCTGAGGCTCTGACCCGCATTCCGGCGTGGACCGACGAGGTCACCGGTTCGTAGGTGGTACGAAGTCCACCTGGGTGGTCGATCGAAACCACAGGTTTTCCTGCTATTCGGCCCGCGAATACGACTGTGCCAGGCCCTGCTGCGTGCACTGCTTGGTTGGAGCTCCCTGCCAGGTCGACGCCGCGATGGCCCGGGAGCCAGTCATGCTCGGGAGGGTCGAAAGCGGTGACCACTGCCGGTCGCGGCGACAACGGCCAGCGAAATGCTTGCGAAGGGGTCGGAGGGGAGGCCCCGGCCGGGGAGGCGTCGGCCAGGCCGACGGCGGCCGAGATGAGCGTGATCACGAGGGCTGCTGCCAGGACTTTCATGGTGTTCAGGATGTCGGTTCGAGCAATTGTCCAGAGTGCCGTTTGTCCGGCCTGTGGACGGATGGAAGTTTTGTCCACATATCTCGTCGTCCCTTGACCTCCGCCCTGGTTATGAGCTGCGGCTTTCAGGCCGTACACTGTCGGAGCGACCTGTGTCCGCACGGGTCGACTTCGCGCGTCCGCGTCTTGCGGCAGCCATTTCGACAATGGAAGCCACATACCCGGTTGTCGACGGTCCCACTTTTTTTCGAGTGGGTTCGGCAACCAGCGGTCGCCAGGGCAGGGGTCGAACGACACTCTGCGTCAACCGGCAAACGAAAGCGAGTTATTCAGCCATGGCTGTAGTAACTATGAGGCAGCTGCTCGACAGCGGCACACACTTCGGACATCAGACCCGTCGTTGGAACCCGAAGATGAAGCGTTTCATCTTCACCGACCGCAACGGCATTTACATCATTGACTTGCAGCAGACTCTGACCTTCATCGATCAGGCCTACGAGTTCGTCAAAGAGACCGTCGCCCACGGTGGCACGGTTCTGTTCGTCGGCACTAAGAAGCAGGCTCAGGAGTCCATCGCCGCTGAAGCAACTCGCGTGGGTATGCCCTACGTGAACCAGCGCTGGCTCGGTGGCATGCTCACCAACTTCCAGACGGTCCACAAGCGTCTCATCCGCCTCAAGGAGCTCGAGGCAATGGAGCAGACCGGTGGCTTCGAGGGACGTACCAAGAAGGAAATCCTCATGCTGACGCGTGAGATGACCAAGCTGGACCGCACTCTCGGCGGAATCCGTGACATGGCCAAGGTTCCTTCGGCCATCTGGATCGTCGACACCAACAAAGAGCACATCGCTGTCGGCGAGGCTCGCAAGCTGAAGATCCCGGTCATCGCGATCCTGGACACCAACTGCGACCCTGACGTCGTCGACTACCCGATCCCGGGCAACGACGATGCAATCCGCTCTGCAGCACTGCTGACCAAGGTCGTTGCATCTGCAGTGGCCGAGGGCGTACAGGCTCGGGCGGGTCTCAACACCGCTACCGACGCGAAGCCCGAGGTCGGCGCAGGCGAGCCACTCGCAGAGTGGGAGCTCGAGCAGCTTGCACAGGCTTCGCCCGCAGCGGCTGAGACGCAGGAAGCTGCAGCAGAGGCACCCGCTGCTGACGCGCCTGCCGCTGAAGCACCTGCAGCAGAAACACCGGCCGCAGAAGCACCAGCAACACAGGCTTGATCGAGGGGTCCCGATAGGCGTGACCCACGCCTGTCGGGACCTTTTCTTCGGTATCCGAGAACTTTTACGCTCTGCCCACCCACAGCATTCGAGGAGGCTCGCTCAACATGGCGAACTACACCGCCGCTGACGTCAAGCGGCTCCGTGAGCTCACCGGCTCCGGAATGATGGACTGCAAGAACGCTCTAGCCGAGGCCGAGGGAGACTTCGACAAGGCCGTCGAGCAACTACGCATCAAGGGCGCCAAGGACGTCGGCAAGCGTGCCGAGCGGTCCACCGCCGAAGGTCTCGTCGTTGCCAAGGGCGGCGTGCTACTCGAGATCAACTCCGAGACCGACTTCGTGGCCAAGAACGAAGAGTTTCAGACATTCGCGAACTCGGTTGCTGCTGTTGCCGCTGAAGGCAAGCCTGCAGACGTCGAGGCATTGAAGGCACTGACGCTCGACGGCAAGACCGTCGACGCGGCGATGGGCGAGCTGTCGGCCAAGATCGGCGAGAAGCTCGAACTACGACGAGTTGCCTCGTTCGACGGCCCGGTTGCGATCTACCTGCACAAGCGCAGCGCGGATCTGCCGCCGGCTGTCGGCGTTCTCGTCGAATACACGGGTGAGGGCGAGGCCGCTGCTGAGGCTGCTCGCGGTGCTGCGATGCAGGTTGCCGCGCTCAAGGCCAAGTACGTCACGCGTGACGAGGTTCCTGAGGACATCCTCGCCTCCGAGCGTCGTATCGCCGAGGAAACCGCTCGCGAAGAGGGCAAGCCAGAGCAGGCACTCCCCAAGATCATCGAAGGCCGTGTCAACGGATTCTTCAAGGATGTCGTGCTCACCGAGCAGTCGTCGGTTCAGGATTCCAAGAAGTCCGTGAAGGCGATCCTCGACGAGGCCGGCGTCAAGATCACGCGCTTCGTTCGGTTCGAGGTCGGCGCAAGCTGATCGCGGATACCGAGCAGATTTTTTGAGGTTGCCGTTCGTTCGACTTCGGTCGAGCGGACGGCTTCTTTCATTTTGCTGCCGCGGCACCCCACCCCACGCCACGATGAGTCGCGTGAGCCGGGTGTTTAGTCCGTGGCGGCCTCGATAAGGCAGGATATGGGTATTGGGTGCCTTTGGGGGCCCTTGATTCACCGTGCGCAATCGACCGGCGAGAACCGAGGAGAGTTATGACCGATCCCGCCACCGACAGGCCCGGATTCAAGCGAGTGATGCTCAAACTGGGTGGAGAGATGTTCGGAGGAGGCCAAGTAGGTCTCGACCCTGACGTCGTCACCAACGTTGCCGAGCAGATTGCCGAGGTCGTAGCCACCGGAGTTCAGGTTGCTGTCGTCATCGGCGGCGGCAACTTTTTTCGGGGTGCCGAACTGCAGCAGCGGGGAATGGACCGTTCCCGCTCCGACTACATGGGCATGCTCGGAACTGTGATGAACTGTCTTGCTTTGCAGGATTTTCTGGAAAAGCAGGGTGTGGCCACCCGTGTACAGACCGCGATAACGATGGGACAAGTCGCCGAGCCTTATCTGCCGCTGCGTGCGCGTCGCCATCTGGAGAAGGGCCGAGTAGTCATCTTCGGCGCGGGCATGGGTATGCCGTATTTTTCGACCGACACGACGGCGGCGCAACGTGCACTCGAGATCGGGGCCGAGGTGCTGCTGATGGCGAAGGCCGTCGACGGCGTCTATTCTGCCGACCCGCGGCTCGACCCGGACGCAACGATGTTCGAATCGATCACCCATCGTGAGGTCATCGAAAAAGGCTTACAGGTCGCCGACGCCACCGCCTTCAGTCTCTGCATGGACAATCAGATGCCGATCATGGTGTTCAACCTGCTCATCCAAGGGAATATCGCCCGCGCTGTCGCTGGTGAGAAGATCGGAACACTGGTCACATCGTGATCGTTTCCGATCACGTACTCGAACATGCTGGATCATCAGCAAAGACGATGGAGGTCAAGCCGTGATAGATGAAGCGCTTTTCGACGCCGAGGAAAAGATGGAGAAGGCGGTCACCGTTGCCCGCGACGATCTGTCTTCCATCCGAACCGGCAGGGCGAATCCGGGCATGTTCAACCGCATTGTGATCGAGTACTACGGTTCTCCGACGCCAATCACCCAGCTGGCAAGTGTCAGTGTCCCCGAGGCCCGGATGGTAGTGATCAAGCCGTACGAGCCTGCACAGCTCGGGCCGATCGAGACTGCGATACGCAACTCCGATCTCGGTGTGAACCCGACGAACGACGGCAACCTCATTCGTATCAGCATTCCGCAGCTGACCGAGGAGCGGCGCCGCGAGTTCGTCAAGCAGGCCAAGGGCAAGGGTGAAGACGCCAAGGTGTCGATCCGCAATGTGCGTCGAAAAACGATGGAAGAGCTCAAGCGTATTCAGAAAGATGGAGAGGCGGGCGAAGACGAGGTCCTACGGGCCGAGAACGAGCTCGACAAGACCACCTCGAAGTACACGGTGTCGATCGACGAATTGGTCAAGCGTAAAGAAGCGGACTTGATGGAGGTCTGATTCCCCCGGAAGAGTCGGACAATAAATGATGAAGCAAGGAGATGGCGTCGTGATGGGATCGGAACGGCCACTGGGCTCTGCCGTACCCGACCCCTCGACGCCAGGGGAGTCGGCACCGAAGGCGATAGGGGAGTCGGTGCCGAAGGCAACGGGCAAAGCGGGTCGCAATCTGCCGGCCGCGATTGCGGTGGGCGGTGGCTTGGGTATCTCGCTGATTTTGATCATGGTGTTCGCGCCGTTGGTTTGGATCGGCGTTGTTGCAGTCGCGCTCGCTATCGCAACGTATGAGGTGGCGAGGCGTCTTCGTGAAGCCGGAGTGCTCGTCCCGCGGATTCCGTTGATCGTGGGTGGTCAAGCGATAATTTGGCTCGGCTGGCCCTGGGGAACCACCGGCGTGCTGAGCGCTACCGCAGGCACTGTTCTGGTGTGCATGGTCTGGCTGCTGCTGCAGCAGGGCCTCGGTTCGGCACCGAAAAACTATCTTCGCGAACTTGCGGTCACCATCCTGGTGGCGTGTTGGCTGCCCCTGCTGGCATCCTTCGCGGTACTGATGGTTCTGCAGGATGACGGCGCAGGCCGCGTTCTGGTGTTTCTCATTGCCGTCGTGTGCTCGGATGTCGGCGGTTACGTCGCGGGAGTGCTGTTCGGTAAGCATCCTATGGCGCCCGCGATCAGTCCCAAGAAGTCGTGGGAAGGACTTGCTGGGTCACTTCTTTTCTGTGTCATCGGCAGCTTGCTCACTGTCACACTCATTCTCGATGCGAACTCGATGATCGGTGTTCTGCTCGGCGTGGTCCTCGTGGTGACCGGAACGCTGGGCGATCTCATCGAATCTCAGGTCAAGCGAGATCTTCGGATCAAGGACATGGGGACTTTGCTGCCGGGCCACGGCGGCATCATGGATCGCCTCGACTCGCTTCTGCCGTCGGCGTTCGTCGCGTGGTTGATCTTCACAGTCCTTCTCTGACATACCGACCTTTCTCTGACATACCGATGATGCCTCCGAAGTTTCGCTCGATTCCGAGCCCCAACATCTGGCATTGGCCCGAGGTCTACGAGTCGGAGAATCGTGCTCAGGATGTCGACGGGCGTATAGCTGCGGAACTGCAGAGGATCGCGCCCTGGGACGGCCGGACCATCGTCGATGTGGGATGTGGCACCGGCTTCCATCTGCCGCTGTTCGCCTCGCGTGCTCACCGAGTCGTCGGTGTCGAGCCGCATGGCCCTCTAGTGGATGCGGCGCGGACCCGAGTTCTCGGGCTGGATAACGTCGAGGTCGTGTCGGGCAGTGCCGAGGCGTTGCCGCTCGCTGACGCGTCGGCGGATATCGTGCACGCGCGTACAGCTTATTTCTTCGGGCCCGGATGCGGCCGCGGTGTGTCGGAAGCGATGCGTGTGCTCCGGCCTGGCGGAACGCTCGTCGTGGTGGACCTCGACGTCGGGGCATCGCCCTACGGTGACTGGATGCGGGCGGACCTACCGAATTACGACTGTGCGGCCGTCGAATCGTTCTTCGCAGCCCAGGGTTTCGATCTGAGCCGGGTAGATACTCGCTGGGAGTTCGCTGATCGGGCGACACTGGATGCGGTACTGGGTATCGAATTCACGGCGCGCACAGCGGCCAGGGCTGCTCGGAGCATCCCCGGCCTGAGTATCGATGTGCGATATCGAGTTCACTCCCGACCCAAGCCTGTTGGACTCGAGCTGATTTAAGCGGGGTTGTTCTCGGCCGTGATGCCGAAGATTCCTGCTGCTTCGCGAATTTTGAGTGCCTTGGCAAGGCGCGGCAGGTCGCTGCCGTCCTTCACATGCACGCCATCGATGCCCAGCATGTCGATGACCTCGTCGGCCCAGGTGACATCTCCTGGGGCTGGAGCGAGCACGCGGTTCACGACGGGGGCCTGCTCCGCGTGCATGCACAGCTTTCCGGTCATGCCCATCGAGATGGTCAGGGCCGAATCGCGAGCCAGGATACTGTCGTTGGCGGTCAACGTCGGGCCGTCGATGGGTCCGGGAAGGCGTGCAGCGCGACTCGACACCACCAGCCGTGAGCGTGGGTACGCCATGGCGAGCGGTTCGTCGCTCATCCCGGTGTCGCGACGGAAGTCGCCGCTGCCGAAGGCCAGTCGGAAAGTGGACTCCGCGCGAGCGATCTCGGGCGTCGCCTCGAGGCCGACTGCAGATTCCACCAGAGCAAGTATGCGTGTCCCAGCTGTTACTCGTGCGGCCGTGGCATCGACCTGGCCGCCGCTCTCGGTCTTCGCGAGCATGATGCCTGCCAAGCCGCGAAAGCCGGAGAGTGCTTCGAGGTCGTCTGCCCAGAACGGCGTGGTCGCGTCGTTTATGCGTACCCAAGCCGAATTGCCCGCTTCGAGCCACGCGACGACGGCGTCGCGTGCCGCAGGCTTTGCATGCGGTGCCACAGCGTCCTCGATGTCGAGAATCACCGCGTCCACCTCCGATGCGGCTGCGGTCGCGAATGCCTCGGGCTGGGTAGCGGGTACCAGCAACCACGAGCGTGCTCGTTCCGGTGCTACGCCAAATGTCACTGGGGTCTCCATGAAAGTGGTCACGTCGGGCTCCTTGCGGTGAGATCGGGCACGACCGACATTATCGATTCAGTACGGCGTTGCCATGTTCTGTGCATTCTGTTCACCGCGGGTTACTTTACTTGCGTTTCGCTGTACGCCTGACCTCGAGGATGCGAACCCATCCCACGAGAGCCATGACCAAGGCCCACGGCGAGGGCGGATAGGAGCAGGCCGACGCCCGCTTTCGTATGCGAAACAGCGTCCGGTGAGGTCCCCGCCGGCGGGCAGGTGTCGCGAACCCCGCTTCTGGGTCGGGTGCGCTGTGGGAGAGGTCTCGCCGAGAGTCGTGGGGACGGCTTCCTTGTCTGTGAACTTGTCTGCGAACTTGTCTGCGAACGTTCCGTCGGTGCCGTCGCCTCTGGGTGTGGACTTTGTGAGATTCGTTTGCCCACGGGTTGTCGAATGCGTCCACCTGCTGCCGTTTGCTTACCCCTCGCTGTGGGGCTGGAAACTGCGCGCTGAATAGGAGAGAAGTGCCCAGTAGTGGGACACTGGATTTATTATGAGTGATTCTGCTATGACCGCCGACGAATCCACAGCCGAGAGCGCCCGCCCGCGGACGAGGCCGACACTGCCGTTGGTGTTCGCGGATCGCCGTCGCGGCATGCCGTCACGACACCTCGCTGACCTGGATCGCGAAGGATTGAAATCGGCAGTCAAGGATCTCGGGCTGCCTGCCTTTCGTGCCGACCAACTTGCACGCCACTACTACGGCAGGCTCGAAGCGGATACGACCAAAATGACGGACCTTCCTGCAGCGATCCGGGAAAAGGTCGGAGCAGACCTGTTTCCGCCACTGCTGACGGCAATCAAGCACTTGTCGTGTGACGACGGCGACACCCGCAAGACGCTGTGGAAGGCCAATGACGGCACGCTGCTCGAGAGCGTCTTGATGCGGTACCCGGATCGGGCGACGCTATGCATCTCCAGTCAGGCCGGTTGCGGGATGGCCTGCCCGTTTTGCGCAACCGGGCAGGCTGGACTCGATCGCAACCTCTCCACTGCCGAGATCGTCGACCAGGTTCGATCGGCAGCGGCAGATATACGTGACGGCGCCGTGCCCGGAGGCGAAGGCCGCCTGTCGAACGTTGTGTTCATGGGGATGGGTGAGCCTTTGGCCAACTACAAGCGCGTCGTCTCCGCTGTGCGCAAGATCGTCTCGCCTGCGCCCGATGGGCTCGGCCTGTCGCAGCGGTCGGTGACTGTATCGACCGTTGGTCTTGCACCTGCTATTCGCAAACTCGCCGACGAGGGCTTGTCCGTCACGCTTGCAGTGTCGCTGCATACTCCGGACGACGAGTTGCGGGACACCCTCGTACCGGTGAACAACCGTTGGTCGGTGGCCGAAGTGCTGTCGGCGGCGAGATACTACGCGGATCAGACCGGTCGTCGAGTGTCGATCGAGTACGCGATGATCAGAGATGTGAACGATCAGCCGTGGCGCGCGGACCTGCTGGGCAAGAAGCTACACAAGGCTCTCGGATCGAGAGTGCATGTCAATCTCATACCGCTCAACCCGACCCCGGGCAGCGAGTGGGATGCCAGCCCGAAGCCCGTCGAACGTGAATTCGTGAGAAGAGTTATTGCGCAGGGTGTTTCGTGCACCGTCCGTGATACTCGCGGTCAGGAGATCGCTGCCGCTTGCGGTCAGCTCGCCGCTGAGAACTGACGAGTGGCGCAAAAAAGAACCCGATAGCTGCTCGGCGCAGCTATCGGGTTCTTTTGGTTTTGCGTGCTATCGCGGCTTCCGGCGAACGATGATGTCGCGAACCACGATGCCGACGAGCGCAATGGCAAAGCCGATGAGGTACAGGTCTTCGATCTCGCCTGTGTGGTTTCCGTGGATCATGAGCAGCAGGAAGACCGCGACGCCGATCGCGGCGATCCGCATCGCCTTGTTCGACTCGCCGCTCCAGCCCCAATTGGCCGAGGGCACCTCGGCTATGTCCTCATGGGTGTACTCGACCGGGTCGTACGAAGCGGGGTCCAGTTCGGTTTGTGCCACCGGTCGATCCTCTCGGGTCAGGGTGCAGCCGAAAGTCCGGCATGCGTGTGCGCACCTAGTTTGGCATACGACCGGCAGTAGTAGCGAGTAGGGGCGCGAGTAGCTGACGCGGTCAAGAAGTCATGCTGCGTACGTGCGCAACGCGGCCAGGTACCTGTCGGTGAAGAGTTTCTGGACCCATCTTCCGACAGGTCCACCGAGTGCAGTGAACCAGCGACCGGGTCGTGAGAACGCGCGGATGTGCGCGAAGACGGCGTCGTTCGTGGGATCGAATTCGACGGCGAAGCACTCCTCGCCCTGCTCCGGGTGCCCAGGCAGGGTGCCGTATGCGAAACCCCGTCGATCGGGAGAGTCGATCAGGTAAACGACGCGGCAGGGAATCCGAATCCGACCCAGCGTCAGCACGACGACGGTGTCCGCCTCAGCTGTCGGGGTCGACGCGTCGACCCCGAGTCCCGACTTTCGATGCATCTGCCACCCCGACAGGGCGTCGGCTGCTGCTTCGAATGCGTCGCGTCCGGTGCCGATGTGTACTCGACGATCGAGATGGTGGTAGCCGGCGGGCATCTGGCCCTTGGTGCCGCCGATCTCGGGATAGGTGAGCTCCATGAGAGCCCAGCGTGCCACGGATGGCGGCCGCACAGGTGACTCTCAGAGTCGATCAGGAACAATGAACGAGTGCCCGAGCATCGAACACCTCCAGTCTCGCGTCCTGTCCGGGTGTTGCTCCTGGGCAGCACCGGTTCCATCGGAACCCAAGCCCTCGAGGTGATCGCTGCCAATCCCGAATTGTTCGAGGTGGTCGGGCTCGCTGCCGGCGGTCGCAATATAGACCTGCTCGGACGTCAGATCCGCGATACCGGTGTCTCTTTCGTCGCGGTCGCAGACCCGAATGCGGGTGCCGAATTGGAACTGGCGAACGTCCTTACCGGCGATCGGGCCGTCACCGAACTCGTGGAGTCGGTCGAGGCGGACGTCGTGTTGAACGCTTTGGTGGGCTCGCGAGGGCTGGAGCCGACACTCGCGGCGTTGAAATCCGGAGCGACGCTGGCCCTGGCGAACAAGGAATCGTTGGTCGCGGGCGGGGAGCTCGTCCTCAGGGCTGCGGCTCCCGGGCAGATAGTCCCAGTGGACTCCGAACATTCTGCTCTTGCGCAGTGCCTTAGAAGTGGCCGAGCCGAGGAGGTGGAGCGCCTGGTGTTGACTGCGTCGGGCGGCCCGTTCCGCGGTTGGTCGGAGGCGGAGTTGAAATCCGTCACTCCCGAGCAGGCAGCGGCGCATCCGACCTGGTCGATGGGGCAGATGAATACGCTGAACTCCGCGACGATGGTGAACAAGGGGCTCGAACTGATCGAGACCCATCTGCTGTTCGGCATCCCATACGAGCGGATCGACGTCACGGTTCATCGGCAGTCGATCGTGCATTCGATGGTCACCTTCTTCGATGGATCGACGATCGCGCAGGCGAGCCCGCCCGACATGCGTCTGCCGATCGCGCTCGCATTGGGATGGCCGAACCGGGTGGCGAATGCTGCCCGCCCGCTCGATTTCACAACCGCGTTTTCCTGGGATTTCGAACCGCTCGACGATCGAGTGTTTCCGGCTGTCCAACTGGCGCGTGAGGCGGGGATTCTCGGGGGCTGCATGACGGCGGTCTACAACGCCGCGAACGAGGTCGCCGCTGAGGCGTTCCTCGCCGGCCGTATCGAATTCCCACGGATCGTCGACACCGTCAAGGAGGTCCTCGGGGCAGGCAGAAGCGAGTGGACTGCCACTCCCACTACCGTGGACGAGGTACTCGAAGCCGATTCCTGGGCTCGTCTTCAGGCCCGCACACTCTTGAATCAGAAGGAATAAACGTAGATGGTGTTCGCATTCGGCGTCATTCTGTTCGCCCTGGGAATCACGGTGTCCATCGCCCTGCACGAGGCCGGCCACATGTTGACCGCCCGCGCTACGGGCATGAAGGTTCGACGCTTCTTCATCGGCTTCGGTCCGAAGGTATTCTCTTTTCGGCGGGGTGAGACGGAGTACGGACTCAAAGCGATACCGGCAGGCGGTTTCTGTGACATCGCCGGGATGACCGCGATCGACGAGCTCGCGCCGGACGAGGTCGAGCGTGCGATGTATCGGCAGAAGACGTGGAAGCGTCTCGTCGTCATGCTCGGCGGAATAGCGATGAACTTCGTTCTCGGTTTCCTGCTCATCTTCACGCTCGCTGTGGGCTGGGGACTGCCGAATCTCAATCAGCCGAGCGACGCGATGGTGGGCGAGATGCCCTGTGTGACAGCGACCCAGAACGAAGATCTCACTTACCCGGAGTGCAGTGGACCCAGTCCGGCCTATTCCGCGGGTATTCGTGAAGGTGACGTCATCGTTTCGGTGAACGGCACTCCGACTGCAGACTTCTCCGATGTCGTCGCAGCCACGCAGCCTCTATCCGGAACCGCAGACTTCGTCGTGGAACGTGATGGGCGTGAGCTGACGTTCCCGGTACAGATCCAGCAAGTCCAGCGTTGGGTACGCGACGGCACCGAGACCGGGCGTAAGTCGACAACCGTGGGCGCGGTGGGCCTTCAACTCGCATACTTCTATCCGACCCAGTACAACCCGCTCGCGGCGATACCTGCTTCGTTCGCGTTCACCGGCGACATGTTCGTCGAGACTGCACACCGGCTGGTGCAGATGCCGAGCAAGGTCGCGGACCTGTGGACCTCGGTCACCGGAGGGGTCAGAGACCCGGAAACACCGATCAGTGTGGTCGGGGCCAGCGTGATCGGTGGGCAACTGGTGGAGAGGTCGTTGTGGCCGGTATTCGTACTGCTGCTCGCGAGCCTGAACTTCTTCCTCGGCATTTTCAACCTGCTGCCGCTGCTCCCTCTCGACGGTGGACACATGGCCGTCACCATCTACGAGCGGATTCGCAATTTCTTCCGCAGGCGTCGTGGTCTGCCGAATGGTGGACCTGTCGACTACATGAAGTTGATGCCCGTCACGTATGTGGTGATCGTGATCGGTGGCGCGTACATGTTGCTCACTCTCACGGCGGACATCGTGAACCCGATCCGATTGTTCTAGATACACTCGTGCTCATAGCTAGGGAAGAAGGCAACGAAGTGACTGTGTCAGTCGGATTGGGAATGCCGGCGCCGCCGGTTCCCGTACTCGCTCCTCGACGTAAGACTCGTCAACTGCAGGTCGGCACCGTCGGTGTCGGCAGTGACCACCCGATCTCGGTGCAGTCGATGACCACAACCAAGACCCACGACATCAACGCCACACTGCAACAGATCGCAGAGTTGACGGCGTCGGGGTGTGACATCGTTCGCGTGGCATGCCCCACACAAGAGGATGCCGACGCGCTGTCCATCATTGCCCGGAAGAGCCAGATACCGGTCATTGCCGATATCCACTTCCAACCCAAGTACATCTTTGCGGCGATCGATGCCGGTTGCGCGGCCGTTCGTGTGAACCCCGGCAACATCAAGGAGTTCGACGGGCGTGTCAAAGAGGTCGCGAAGGCAGCCCGCGAGGCCAACATTCCCATCCGAATCGGCGTCAATGCTGGATCGCTCGACAAACGGATGATGGACAAGTACGGCAAGGCCACACCCGAGGCGCTCGTCGAATCGGCGTTGTGGGAAGCGGGATTGTTCGAGGAGCACGGCTTCGGAGACATCAAGATCTCGGTCAAGCACAACGATCCCGTCGTGATGGTCGCTGCCTACGAACAACTTGCTGCGCAGTGCGACTATCCTCTGCACCTCGGAGTGACAGAAGCCGGGCCCGCATTCCAGGGCACCATCAAATCTGCGGTGGCGTTCGGGGCGTTGCTCTCTCGTGGGATCGGCGACACGATTCGAGTGTCGCTCTCCGCGCCACCGGCCGAGGAAATCAAGGTCGGAAACAAGATTCTTCAGTCGCTCAACCTCCGCCCACGCAAGCTGGAGATTGTCTCCTGCCCGTCGTGCGGCCGCGCTCAGGTAGACGTATACAAGCTCGCCGACGAGGTCACCGCCGGGCTCGATGGCATGGAGATCCCACTTCGGGTTGCGGTCATGGGGTGCGTGGTGAACGGACCCGGTGAAGCTCGGGATGCAGATATCGGCGTGGCGTCCGGCAACGGCAAAGGGCAGATCTTCGTCAAGGGCAAGGTCATCAAAACGGTTCCCGAAGCTCAGATCGTCGAGACCTTGATCGAGGAAGCAATGCGCATCGCCGAAGAATTCGAAGATGATGAGAGTGCGGATGCAGGCACCCCTGTCGTGACGGTCAGCTGATTGTCACACTTCTGCACGTAAGTCTGGCAATCTGGTCTTCTATGTCAGTGGATGCGTTGGTCGAGGAGGTGGCGTAAGTGCTCAAACTCCTGGGCGCGAAGCCGCTGAGTGGGAAGGACACGGCGCAAGTTCTCCGTGTCCTCGACGCCGACCCGGTTGCCTCGTGCATGATCGCCGCGCGAGTGCAGGATTCGGGGCTCGACCCGCGATCGTTCCACGGCGAGATGTGGAGTCGAGGTGGCCCGGACGAGTCGTTGTGTTTCTACGGTGCCAATCTCGTTCCACTTCTGGGTTCGGTCGATGATCTGCGATCGTTCGCCGACCGCGCCTGTCGTGGTCCGCGAATGTGCTCTTCGCTTGTCGGCCGCGCTGAACTGACGTTGCCGCTATGGGAGATGCTCGAACCCGACTGGGGTGCCCCGCGCGAGTTGCGCAGCGAGCAACCATTGCTGGCGACATCGACGTATTCCGTATTTCCGCCCGATCCACTGGTCAGACTTGTGCACGCCGACGAACTCGACGTTTACCTAAGTGCGGCCGTCGCTATGTTCATCGAGGAAGTCGGTGTCGATCCACAGGCAAACGACGGTGGTAGGGGTTATCGCCGTCGGATCGCCAGTCTCATCGCCGCTGGCCGAGCCTGGGCGCGATTCGAGGACGGACAAGTCATCTACAAGGCCGAAGTCGGATCGCAGTCCGCATCGGTCGGTCAGATTCAAGGTGTGTGGGTGCACCCGCTCTACCGTGGGCAGGGCCTCGGATCGGCGGGTACGGCCACCGTCGTCGACTCCGTGGTGCGCAGCGGTCGTATCGCCAGCCTGTACGTCAACAGCTTCAATTGGCCCGCGCGCCGCGCGTACAGCCGTATCGGTCTCGAGCAGGTCGCCACGTTCACCACAGTCCTTCTGGACTAGAGCGCGATTCGCTACGCTCGCGCGCGCTCTCGCCGAACTACGATGAGCGCGATGAGGTTCTCGGATATGCGGCGCGTTCGACGACCCGCGGTGGCAGCACTGGTGTGTGTCTTCGTCGTCGGAACTGCAGTTGGGTGTACCCCCGCACCGGATGGTCCCGAACCTGCAGCTCAGGAATTTCTGGCGGCCTTCGCTTCGAACGACATCGAAGCGGCCTCGGCGAAGACCGATCTTCCCGAATCGGCGGCAGAAGCGTTGGCCGATACCTGGCAGAACCTGCAAGCCGAATCCATGGATGCCCGCACGACTTCGGTGCGCGTCGACGGTGACACAGCGCTGGTCGGCTACACCTACCAATGGCACCTTCCCAAGGACCGAGTCTGGTCCTACGACGGAGAACTGCAAATGGGCCGTGCCGATGGCAATTGGGGAGTGCGGTGGACGTCGACCGATATTCACCCGGGGCTCGGTGACACTCAGACCATGGAATTGCGCTCGACGTCGCCACCGCGGGCACGCGTCAACGAGCGGTCGGGGTCGGACGTCCTGGTGCCCGGTGTGGTGCACCGCGTCAAGGTGAACGCTGAAGAATCCGAAAACATCGTGTCGTCCGCGACCGGGCTGGCATCCATTCTCGCGCCGTTCGATTCGAGTATTTCGGCGCAAAGCATCGTAGAGTCGGCGACATCGACCAAGGGTGACTATCCAGTTGCGCTGCTCCGCGCCGAGGACTACGAGACCGTCTCGGCGTCGCTGGCAGCACTTCCGGGAGTGACCGTCTCCGGCGAGTCCGATCTGCTCACTACCGATCCGACGTTCGCCCCCGATTTGATCTCTCAGGTGAAGAAAACCGTCATCGACGAGGTCGACGGTAAAGCCGGGTGGAGCGTGGTCACGGTGAACCGGAACGGGGTCGACGTCGACGTACTGACCGACACTCCTTCGCAACCCGCGCCCTCGGTGTCCATCAGCCTCGATCGCAACATTCAGGTGGCAGCACAGAATGCGGTGAACGCGCGGATCGAACAAGCCATGATGGTGGTAATTCAGCCGTCCACGGGGGCGATTCTCGCAGTTGCCCAGAACAAGGAAGCCGATCGTGACGGTCCTGTTGCGTCCGCCGGGCTGTACCCGCCCGGGTCGACCTTCAAGATCATCACAGCCGGCGCAGCCATATCGTCGGGACTCGCGACGCCGGACACGACGGTGCCGTGCCCAGGGCGCATCGAGATCGGCGAACGCAGCATCCCGAACTACAACGAATTCTCACTCGGGAACGTATCGATGGGAACCGCATTCACTCGCTCCTGCAATACGTCCTTCGCCAAGCTCGCCAGCGAAATGGAACCTGACGCGCTCACCGTGGCAGCGTCACAGTTCGGGGTCGGTCCGGACTACGACGTCGTGGGTTTGCCCACCGATTCCGGGTCGGTGCCACCGGCCGAAGAATTGGTCCAGCGCACCGAGGACGGATTCGGTCAAGGCAAGGTCGTGGTCTCGACGTTCGGAATGGCGCTTGCAGCTGCCACCGTAGCGCGCGGGTCGACGCCGGAACCGAATCTGATCGTGGGCCGGGAAACCCGGATCGAGGGCGACCATCCACCGATTTCGCCGCTGATGGTCGACGGGCTTCGAGGGATGATGCGCTCGGTCGTCACCAGTGGTACCGCCGAGCGGATCGCCGATCAAGGCGAGGTGTACGGCAAGACGGGGGAGGCCGAGGTCGAGGGCGGTTCGCACGCGTGGTTCGTCGGTTACCGCGGTGACCTGGCATTCGCTACCCTCGTCGTTCGCGGCGGAAGCTCCGACAACGCGGTGGCGGTCACCAGGGAAATGTTCGAGCAGTTGCCCATGGACTATTAGGGGGGACTATTAGGGCAGTAGCCCGCGGCGCCGCGCGGTGACCACTGCTTCATGTCTGGTCCTGGCGCCCGTCTTGTTCATGGCGGTGCGAAGGTACGACTTGACTGTCTCCGGACCGAGTGACAACCGCTGCGCTGTCTCGGCATTGGTGCATCCGAGGGCGATCTGGGCCAGGACGTCGATCTCGCGAACCGAGAGTCGGACCTCGGTGTCGTGCTGCTGGTCCGTCGATCGAAGCGACTCCGACATTCGGTCCGACAGCATTCTCAGCTCGGCCCGAGTAGACGCATCGGACGTCGTACTCGCGAGCGTCCTCAGTTCCGCGTAGATGTCGCGCAATTCCGCGGTGGCCGCCGAGTGCCCGGTGAAGCCGGCTTGCGCGCCGGCACTGGAATCGAGCAATCTGAGGCGAATGTCCACCTCGTCTCGGATAGCGATCTCGTGACTCAGCCGTCGAGATGCCTTCACCATCATCTCGGCAATTCGGTCGCCAATGGGGCCGCGTTCGCGGACAGCTGCGTACATGACTGCGCGTGAGGCGCCTGCGACGACGACCGGAACAGCGAGGATCGAGCGCAAGCCCTCGCCGAGAACGGGTCGGTCGTAGTCGTGCGTGATGTACTGCGAGCTTCCGTAGTCACTGACAGCCGCAGGTTGTTGCTGGTCGAGGACGCGACCGCCGAGGCCGGATCTACTCGGGATCAACAGTCCATCCAGTCCCTTGGTTCGGGTGCCGTGGAATTCGCTCAGATACAAGGTGTTGCCGGCGGACACTTCACCGCCGAATACCACCGGCACTCCGGACGATGCCACGATCTGCCGCAGTTCTGCGCGAAGCGCGTCACCGTCTCGCGGGCGCAGCACGTCGGTGGTCGGCATAATCACCTCTTTCGCAAAACATCAGTTCCTTTTCCGAACGTCAGTGATCTGAATCATAGATGGCGCATCGAGGTCGGTACATGCGCGGTCGGTCCGGGGACCGACTACGCATACACCGATGTACAGCGCATACGCTGAAGCCATGTCTGTGACAGCCGAGAGCAAGCCCCGTAAGCCACTCGTGCCAGGCGTCGTGTCGCCCACACTGCCCGTGCCGAATTCGATCGAACGCCCCGAGTACGCCTGGAAGCCGACGGCGAACGAGGGAAACGAACCTTGGGTTCAGACACCCGAGGTCATCGAAAAGATGCGTGTTGCCAGCAAGATCGCTGCGCGGGCACTGCAGGAGGCGGGCAAGGCGGTAGCGCCCGGGGTCACGACCGACGAACTCGACCGGATCGCCCACGAGTACATGATCGACCACGGTGCCTACCCGTCGACGTTGGGTTACAAGGGTTTTCCCAAGTCGTGCTGCACCTCTCTCAACGAGGTCATCTGTCACGGTATCCCCGACTCGACGGTAATTCAGGACGGTGACATCGTGAATATCGATGTCACGGCATACATCGACGGAGTGCACGGCGATACCAATGCGACCTTCCTCGCCGGCAATGTGTCGGAGGAGGCACGCCTGCTGGTGGAGCGGACTCATGAGGCGACGATGCGGGCCATCAAGGCAGTCAAGCCGGGTCGGGCGCTCAATGTGATCGGCCGAGTCATCGAGTCGTACGCGCACCGTTTCGGATATGGCGTCGTGGAGGACTTCACCGGCCACGGCATCGGTACCACGTTCCACAGCGGTCTCGTCGTTCTGCACTACGACCAGCCGTCGGTCGAGACGATCATCGAGCCCGGCATGACCTTCACCATCGAGCCGATGATCAATCTCGGCGGGATCAACGCCGAAATGTGGGACGACGGCTGGACGGTGGTCACCCACGACCGGAAGTGGACTGCGCAGTTCGAGCACACCTTGGTGGTCACCGAGACCGGTAGTGAGATCCTCACGCTGCCGTGAGTGGAGCTTGCGGAATGAACCGATTGCTGTGAGTGGAGCTTGCGGAATGAGCCGACTGCTGTGAGTGGAGCTTGCGGAATGAGCCGACTGCTGTGAGTGGAGCGGGGCGCGGCGGCGCGTTGTTGGTGGCTGGGACGACGTCGGATGCGGGTAAGAGTGTTCTCGTCGCCGGTTTGTGCCGGTTGTTGGCACGCAGAGGTATGTCGGTTGCACCGTTCAAGGCACAGAACATGTCGAACAACTCGGTGGTGACGCTGGACGGTGGAGAGATCGGGCGGGCGCAGGCGTTTCAGGCGAGTGCCTGTGGTCTGGAACCTAGTGTTCGTTTCAATCCGGTGTTGTTGAAGCCGGGCAGCGATCGGACGTCGCAATTGGTGGTTCGGGGTCGCGCTGTCGCGAATGTATCGGCGTCGAGTTACGTCGAGCATCGTCAGTCGCTTCGTGCTGTGGTCGCTGCCGAGTTGGAGTCGCTTCGCAGGGATTTCGATTTCGTGATCTGTGAGGGGGCTGGATCTCCGGCGGAAATCAATCTGCGCGAGACGGATCTCGCGAACATGGGGTTGGCGACGGCTGCACGGCTTCCGGTCATAGTGGTGGGGGATATCGATCGTGGGGGAGTGTTGGCCCACCTCTACGGCACGGTGGCGATACTCGACGAGGCTGATCAGGCGTTGATCGCAGGCTTCGTGATCAACAAGTTTCGCGGCGATCCGTCGTTGCTGGCTCCTGGACTCGTCCAGCTCGAAACTTTGACGGGTAGGCCCACTTATGGGGTGGTTCCCTACGCCGACGGTCTATGGATGGATGCCGAGGACTCGCTCGGTGTCGTCGCGGACGCCCCGGTGGGTAGGCCACGTCCGCCGGTGGGGTCGCAGTGGTTGCGTGTCGCTGCCGTGCGGCTACCTCGGATTTCCAACACGACTGATGTCGAGGCACTCGCGTGCGAGCCTGGGGTTTCGGTCAACTGGGTGACCGAGCCGTCGCGATTGACCGACGCCGATCTGGTCATCGTTCCCGGCAGCAAAGCGACACTGTCGGATTTGCAGTGGTTGCGGAAAACTGGCCTGGCCGAGGCCATCAGCGACCGGGTGGAGGCTGGACGCCCGGTTCTCGGAATTTGTGGCGGGTATCAGATGCTCGGTCGAACGATTACGGATGGAATCGAATCCGCGGATGTTCGGGCTTCGGGACTTGGATTACTCGATCTCGATATCGAGTTCGAGAGCGACAAGGTTCTTGCGGGCGTGGACGGGGAATCACCGTTTTTCGGCGTCCGTGATGTCACGGGTTACGAGATTCATCACGGACGCGTCGCGCACAGTGGCGACACGCCACTGTTTCGGTATCGTGACGGCCGACCGGAGGGGAGTGTGCGGGAGGCTGTCATGGGTACGCATTGGCACGGTGTGCTCGAATCCGATTGTTTCCGTAGAGAATTCCTCCGATGGGCGGCCGCTCGTGCTGGACGCAATGATTTTGTCGTAGCAGCGGACACTTCGGTGGCTGGGTTGCGTGAGGAGCAACTCGACCTGTTGGCGGATCTGGTCGAGAACAACGTCGACGTCGACGCCGTGATGACCGTGATCGAACGCGGCGTCGACGCGAACTAGCAGCGCGAGATCTATGCGGTCGCTCGCCGGAGTCCGGCCCACCCTGCAAGCCCGAAGATTGCGGTCAGCACCAGTGGAATGACGACCAGGAGCAGAATTCGGGGCGTGTCGACGAAGAAGTCGCCGACCTCGGGCCACCACCGCTGCCAGGTGACCACAATTGCGCCTCCTCCGAGGAGAACGATCGAGGCCAGGCCGAGCCCGAAGATCCCGGTGACACGATATCGCTGGTAGACGGCACCGACCACAAGCCCGATCGCAGCGACGAGCAAGACAGTGGTGAAGATGCCGAGCCATTGCAGAGCCGGATCGTCCGTCGCATAGCGGAAGATTCCGAACATTCGGAGTTTGACCCCGAAGCCTCCTGTCGCCGCTTCTATGATCGAGAGAACGTACACCAGCGTTGCCAGAACTGCTGATTGGACGAGGGCTACCAGTGCGCTGGCATCGAAGAATTCTCGACGAGTGACACTTATTCCGAGCGCAAAAGGAAACGTCTGGGTAACGGCCTGGATGTAGAACCCGATGGCGAACCCGTACATCGAGAAGACGGATCCGGTGAAGTTGTATTCGTTGTCTGTCGTGGGCACGAGGGCGAAGATGGTGTAGCTGATGACGAACGAAATGGCGAGCACTACCAGTGGCCAGCCGATGATCAAAGGCCATGCGATGGCGTGCATTCGAGCGACGTTCAGAGTTCGTTTCACAATGCCGACTCCTTGTCGGTCGGATCCGATGCCTTCATCGAATCGCTGCCGGGTGCGGTGGTGTTGCGGATGATCAACTGCTGCAAAGACAACGGCTCGATCTCGATCCCGAGTGATGTTGCTCGTGAGCGATCCTCGAAGGACAGTTGACGCTCGATGCTCACTCGTGCGAAGGTCCCGAACGATTCTCGATGCAATACACGGCGGTCGCCCAGAAATCGGTCCACTGCATCGGCGGCTCCGGAGAGAGCGAACGCGCTCTGGCGTAGGTCCTCCGCGTCAGCGTCGATCACGATTGTGCCCTTGTCGATCAAGAGCACGTGTTCGAGAAGATCGCTGACCTCGTCGATAAGGTGTGTGGACAGGATGACCGTTCTAGGGTTCTGCGAGTAGTCGGCGAGAAGTCGGTCGTAGAACATGTGGCGGGCAACGGCATCGAGTCCGAGATACGGTTCGTCGAAAAAGGTAAGCGGTGCTCGCGACGCCAATCCGATTACGACCCCGAGCGTGGAAAGCATGCCGCGTGAGAGCTTCTTGACCTTACGGCCGGCAGGTAGATCGAAGTCGTTCATCAACTCCTTTGCGAACTGTCGATCCCAATGTGGGAGAAGCCTTGCCGCACAGTCGATAACATGACGAACCTTGAAGTCCTCCGGGTACTTCTGGCTTTCTTTGACGAAGCAGACTTTCGCAAGTGCGGATGCATTCTCGTACGGGCGACTGCCGAATATTTCGATGTCGCCAGATGATTGGCGGCTTTGCGCTGTGAGCATCTGCATCACGGTCGTCTTGCCTGCCCCGTTTCGTCCGAGAAGTCCGTAGATCTTGTTTTCTCGGATGTCGAAGCTGACGCCGTCGACCGCGGTGAAGTCGCCGAATCGTTTCGTCAGATTTCGGGCCGAGGCGATGACGGGGGTGTCGTCGACCACGCTGAGATCATGACGGTCCATCATGTTGCTTCCTCCCATTTGTCGAGCATGATTTTCAACTCGTCGAGGTCTATGCCGAGCTTGTTCGCTTCGGTGATGAGCGGTTCGACGAACTGTCGTGCGAAGTCGTCTCGTCGTCGAAATCGAAGCGCATCCCGTGCGCCGTTCGTGACGAACATGCCGATGCCTCTCTTCTTGTAGAGGATGCCGTCGGCGACGAGTTTTGCCAGGCCTTTGCCCGCTGTCGCTGGATTGATGCGATGGAATGCCGCCAACTCGTTCGTCGAGGGCACCTGGGTTTCTTCGACGAGGGTCCCGTCGATGATCGAGTTCTCGACCATCTCGGCAATCTGGATGAAGAGAGGTCGGCCCTCGTCCATCAATGGTGTCTCCACGAGCTTCGTTGCTTCTGTGGTTCATTACTCATGTAACTAACCATAGAGATTCGGCAATGCGAGCGCAATGCCTCGGCGGTTGCGAATGTCTCCGATCGGACGTGCAGTAGCGTCCTATCTCATGGAGTACAAGCAGGTATCGACGGCCGGCGGGACTCGCACGGTGCGTATCGCCGGACCGGAATCCAGGCATGTCGTGCTGTTGCTTCCGGGTCTGGATGATCGCCCCGACGTATTCGACGGAGTATCCGAGCGTCTGCACAATTCCGACCTGAAAACCGTTGCAGTGGAGGATGTGCGAGGACTCGACGGCGATGCCATGGTGGCAATACTCGACGAACTGTCGTTGCCCTGGGTGCACCTCGTCGGCAATCGAGAGGGCGCTGAACTGGCGTGGACGCTGGCGGCCCGAACATTCGGCCGATTCGCGAGCCTTGTCGCATGCGACCGCGGGCACCCGGCCGTCGCAGATCAGGATGGGGTCGTTCGCGCTTCGGACTGCTCGCCCGTCGAACTGCCGACCACGATCGTGATCGGCAGTTCGCTGAAACGAGCGAGTGCGGACGGCAGCGGGAGGTTGGTCTATTCGGACTTCAGGGTCGTCCAGCTGGACGGTGTGGGCAACATCCCGAGCGATGCAACAGCCGAACTTGCTACCGAAATCGCGCTCCGCACCAACCCTTGGTGATGGGGAGCACTCTCACACGTCGAGGCCGAGCAGTGCGTTCTCGACCACTTCGGGCAGTCCGGGGTGAATCCAGTACTGCCCGCGAGCCATATCGAGGGCGGACGTTCCGAAACTCATGGCTTGGATGAGCGGCTGAATGACCGTCGGTGCCTGAGCGCCGAGGACATGAGCGCCCAGTATGCGGCCGGTCTTCTTTTCCGCAATGATCTTGCAGAAGCCTTCTTGGTCCTCCATTGCCCAGCCATACGCGACGTCACCGTAGTTTTGGATCTTGACGGTGATGTCCAGCCCTGCACTACGAGCTTGATCCTCGGTCAGGCCGACCTCGGCGATCTGAGGATGCGTGAATACGGCCGCGGGCACGAACCGGTGGTCGTGCTTCCACAGGTTCGTCGTGTCCTGCCAGGCATTGTGCAGCAGGTTGTGTTGCACTACGCGCGCTTCGTGGTTTGCAACGTGTTTGAGTTGAAAAGCGGACGAGACGTCACCGAGTGCGAAGACGCCCTCGGCACTCGTGCGACCGTATTCGTCGACTCGAACTCGACCGTCCTCTTCGAGTTCGACACCGGCCTTTTCCACGTCGAGGCGATCTCCGTTGGGCACGCGTCCGACGGCGACGAGTAGAGCGTCGCCGAGGATTCGGGTGCCGTCGGAGAGTTCGAGACCGACGTTGTCGCCCTCGGAGATCGCTTTTGCCTCGCCGGAATCGAGATGGACGTCCCAGTTCTTCTGGGCGTGTTCGGTGAATCGATCCGATATGTCTGTGTCGAGACCGCGCAGCAGTGCGCCCTTGCGGGCGACGATCGACACTGTGGATCCGAGCGCGCCGAACACATGCGCGAATTCTGCTGCTATATAGCCTGATCCGAGGATGACGAGATGCTCCGGTAACTCGGGCAGTCGCATGACGTCGTCGTTGGTATGAAACGGCACGCCGCTGTCGAGTATCTGCTGAGGCACAACCGGCCTGGATCCAGCGGCGATGACGACCTGGTCGGCGGTGATCACTTCGCCGGCGCCGGTGTCGATCGTGCGGGGCCCGACGAACGACGCGTGGCTGGAGAACAGGGTGACGTTCCGGCTACCGCTCTCGCGGTAGTTCTTGCCGCCCTCGGACATGGGGTCGATACGACCGAACACCCGGCCGACTATGTCGGACCAGCGGACGCGATCGATCGAGGAGTCGATTCCGTAGCGTGCCGAATCTCGGATCGTCTGCGCGACCTCGGCCGCGTAGACGAACATCTTCGTCGGGATGCAACCGACGTTGAGGCAGGTGCCTCCGAACGGTGAATGCTCTTCGAAAATTGCCACCGTCTTGTCCGAGAACTGCTCGTCGGCGATGGAGTTGCCCGAACCTGATCCGATGATCGCGATGTCGAAATGACGACCGGTTGCCTGACTGCTCACGAAATTGTCCCTAGCTCGTTGTGGTTTCGTCCGGAATCTCGTTCGATGTGCTCACTTCGATGCAACCACTCGAGCCACTCGTCGACCTCGTCGAGTGCCCGGGCCCGCGGTACGTCCTGTGAAAGAAAGACGTCGTGGCGGGCGCCCTCGATGGGGACGATCGTCGTACGATCGCCCAGGCAGCCTGCCCAGCGCGCGATTTGACGAACATCGAGCACCGCATCGGCAGCGTCGATCTCGGAACTGTACTTGCGGGAGAAGTGCGTCACTTTCGATCGCAGAATCAGCGAAGGAATGCCGATGTCGAGACCTCGATGCAGCTTTGCATGCCCGTGACGGATCGCGCGGATCCAGCCGAACGTGATGGGGAAGCCGGACAGCGGCTTCCAGTCGAGGTTGTAGTCCCACTCACCGTGCTCGGAGGCAGCAAGCGAGAGGCCATAGGTGTCCAGACCCATACCGGGCAACGCAGTCTTGGCCTTGACCTTGCCGATGACGCCGATCGCGGTTGTGCCGACGCTACGAACCGCCGCGGGGCCCTGAAGGTCGAACCAAGGGCTGTTCAGGATGACACCGTCGATACCGAGGCCGGTGGTGCCGCCGTCCTGACGGTTCAAGCGATCGAGCCACAAAGGAAGAATCAGCCCGCCCGTGGAATGAGCGAGGAGCAACACCGACTTGCCGCTCGGCTCCCTGCGAACCAGCGAGAGCGCTTCGTTCAACTCGTCGTCGTAGAACGCCAGATCCGTCACGAAGTGCGGTGTTTGGCCTTCACGCAGAGACCTTCCGCACTTACGCAGGTCCAGCGCGTAGAACGCATAACCTTTGGCTGCGAAATGTTCGGCCAGGTGCTGTTGGAAGAAATAGTCGGTGAAGCCATGGACGTAGATCACCGCTCGATCGAAGGACGGAGCATCTGCGGGTTGGTATCGAACGAGAGTCGCCTCGACCTGCCCTTCACCGTCCGGATCTTCACCGAGGCGGATGGTGGTCTGCTCGTAGCCGTCGCCGAGGACATCGGGTACCCAGGTAGTCACAGATCACAACTGTAGTAGCAGGTGCAAAGCGCACTTCGAGAGCACAATCGAAGAAGGGCTTGAAAGCGCTTCGAGTCGGGTATCTACGGCCGGGTAATGTAGCCGTCACCTGAGCAGAGTTTCCTCACGCGAGTACTCACGAACAAGGAAGTCGATCTCCAGTGTCAAATGAACAGCGCTCGAATCAAGAGCAGGTCAAGCGAGTGAAAACCGATGTGGTGCTCGTTGGCGCCGGAATCATGAGCGCAACTCTCGGGGCACTGCTTCGACAGTTGGAACCCGATTGGTCGATCGATGTGTACGAGCGACTCGACGCCGCTGCCGCCGAAAGCAGTGACGCATGGAACAACGCCGGCACCGGCCATTCCGCGCTGTGTGAGCTCAACTACACGCCGCAGAACAAAGACGGTTCCGTCGACATCGCCAAGGCGCTCAACGTCAACGAGCAGTTCCAGGTCTCCCGTCAGTTCTGGGCGCACAGCCTGGAAACGGGCATACTGAGCGACGCGAAGAACTTCATCAATCCGATCCCGCACGTGAGCTTCGTTCATGGTGAGGACAACACCAAGTACTTGAAGGCTCGATACGACGCCCTGGCTTCGAATCCACTGTTCGAAGGTATGGAGTACATCGACAGTCCGGACGAGTTCACGCGTCGACTTCCGCTCATGGGTGCGGGTCGCGACTTCTCCGATCCCGTCGCGCTCAACTGGAGCGACAACGGAACCGACGTCGACTTCGGTGCACTCACACGCCAACTTCTGAACTACCTCTCCGGGGCCGGTGCCACCGTGCACTTCGGAAACGACGTGCGGAACATCTCTAAGCAGTCGGACGGGACGTGGGACGTCAAGGTGGCAAACCTTCGCACCGGTTCCAAGAAGACGGTCAACGCCAAGTTCGTGTTCGTCGGCGCGGGTGGCGGTGCTTTGCATCTGCTCCAGAAGTCGGGCATCAGCGAGATCAAGGGCTTCGGAGGGTTCCCGGTCAGCGGTGAGTGGCTGCGCTGCACCAACCCCGAGCTCATCGAGCGGCACTCGGCCAAGGTGTACGGCAAGGCCTCGGTCGGTGCGCCCCCGATGTCGGTGCCACACCTCGACACACGTGTCATCGGGGGCAAGCCCGGTTTGCTCTTCGGTCCGTACGCAGGATGGTCGCCGAAGTTCCTCAAGGAAGGAAAGCTGACCGATCTACCTTCGTCGGTCAAGCCGGGGAACTTGATGTCGATGCTCGGCGTGGGCGTCACCGAGCTCGGACTCGTGAAGTACCTACTGAGCGAACTGTCGCAGTCGCAGGCCGATCGCGTGGAAACGCTTCGCGAGTTCGCACCCAAGGTTCTCGACAAGGACTGGGAGATCGTCACCGCCGGGCAGCGAGTCCAGGTGATTCGAAAGAAGGGCCGCGGCGGAGTTCTCGAGTTCGGCACCGCGGTGATCAACGCTGCAGACGGGACGATCGCGGGACTGCTCGGTGCATCGCCTGGTGCTTCCACTGCGGTACCGGCGATGCTCGATGTGTTGCAGCGATGCTTCGGAGACCGCTACGAGGCATGGCAGCCCAAGCTCAAGGAGATAGTGCCTTCACTCGGAGTCAAGTTGGCCGAGGATCGTTCACTGTTCCGCGAGATTTTCGACTGGACCTCGCGTGCGCTCGAGCTGGACGAGTCCTCCCAACTCGCACAGCGCACCGGCGTGTGATAGCAACAGGCCTATGACTACGCAAGCTGCTGCCCTCAAGCGCTCCTGGGCTTTGGACCTGTCCAACAAGACCCTGTACGACCTGTTGAAGCTGCGTGTCGAGGTTTTCGTCGTCGAGCAGGCGTGCGCCTACCCCGAACTCGACGGTCGAGACCTGCTCACCGAGACGAGGCATTTCTGGCTCGAACGTGACGGCGAAGTGGTGTGCACACTGCGTCTGCTCGAGGAGCACGACGACGGCGAGAAGGCCTTCCGCATCGGGCGGCTGTGCACGCAGCGGTCGGCGCGGGGGCAGGGGCACACCACGCGCATCCTGCGCGCTGCACTTGCCGAGGTCGGCTCCTCTCCGTGTCGTATCAATGCACAGAGCTACCTGGTGGACATGTACGCGAAACACGGCTTCCTGCCCGACGGTGAGGAAGTTCTCGAAGACGGAATTCCGCATACGCCCATGCGTCGTGGCGGCGGAACCCCCTGGGGCGAGGCGTCGGGCGGCAGTAACGTCGAACGACGGTAGGGTTCGACCAACGGAGCTGATGCGGGGAAGTCCTGTGTGATTCAGGCGCGGTCCCGCCACTGTGTACGAGTAGGCCGATTGTCGGCAGCCTCGTGAGCCAGATCACCGCACAGCATCGAAACTACTTTGTCCACTTCTTCGGTGGGCATCGAAAGTCCTCGGCGCGGAAACCGAGGAATGAAGGGGATCGAAAGTGCAGCAGGCCGTTGGATCTTCAGAACCCGGTTATCCGTTCAGCGCGATAGTCGGCCAAGACCAGCTTCGATTGTCGTTGATCCTGTGTGCGGTGCACCCGGGAATCGGCGGTGTTCTCGTCCGCGGTGAAAAGGGGACGGCGAAGTCCACTGTCGTACGTGCACTCGCGACGCTGCTTCCGGACATCGAGGACGATGGCGTTACACGGCCGGCCCGACTGGTAGAACTTCCGGTCGGCGCGACCGAGGACCGCGTGGTCGGATCGCTCGATCTGGAAAAGGTGCTGCGAGACGGAGAACGTGCGTTCCAGCCAGGACTGTTGGCCGCCGCTCATCGGGGTGTGCTGTACGTGGACGAGGTGAATCTTCTGCACGATCACCTGGTCGACGTTCTGCTCGACGCCGCTGCGATGGGGCGCGTCCATATCGAACGCGATGGGGTTTCACATTCACATCCCGCGCAATTCGTCCTAGTGGGAACCATGAATCCTGAAGAGGGCGAACTTCGACCACAGTTGTTGGATCGTTTCGGGCTCGCCGTAGAGGTCACTGCCTCTCGTGACGTGGACATCCGAATGGACGTCGTGCGGCGGCGTCTGAACTACGAGCGCGACCCCCGTGCGTTTGCTGCGCACTACGCCGACGAGGACGCGGACATCGCCGCACACATCGTGGCGGCTCGACTCGTACTCGATCAGGTGGAACTCGACGACACCGAACTTCGTCGGATTGCGGCATTGTGTGCGTCGTTCGACGTCGACGGCATGCGAGCGGATCTCGTAGTCGCAAGGACCGCCTCGGCACACGCGGCATGGAGAGGTTCCCCGAAGGTCGAGGAGTCGGACGTGCGGGTCGCTGCGGAATTGGCATTGCCCCATCGGCGCAGGCGTGACCCGTTCGACGAGCCGGGTATCGACGAGAGTGCACTCGACGATGCCATGCGCGACGCTGCAGAACAGGCAGACTCCGCGCAGGCAGACTCCCCGAAAGCGGATTCCGGCCAGGAGTCCGACGATCCAACCGATCCCGAACCAACCGATCCCGAACCAACCGATTCAGGACCGGACCCGGATGACGACGGCGGCGGTGCACCGACACCGGACCAGGCGGATCCACCGTCCGGCAACGGATCTCGTGACCGAGATGCCGCAACGCCCGGATCGCAGTTCCGCGCGCGGTTGATGGAAGTTCCCGGCGTCGGCGAGGGAGCACCCGGGCGTCGCTCCCGGTCGCGAGCTGCGCAGGGGCGGGTCGTGCGCCCGACCACCGAGCGTGGAAGGGGACTTCACCTCATCGGGACATTGTTCGCGGCAGCCGAGGATCAAGTCGCGCGCGGACGAACATCCGGAAAGTTCCGACTCGAGCCTGCGGACCTACGCGGGGCGATTCGTGAAGGTCGAGAAGGCAACCTCATCGTGTTCGTTGTCGACGCATCTGGATCGATGGCCGCCCGCGATCGGTTGTCCGCCGTGACTGGAGCAGTGCTGTCGCTACTGCGCGATGCATACCAGCGGCGCGACAAGGTTGCGGTGATCACCGTTCGAGGGCGCGAAGCCGAGTTGGTTCTTCCGCCGACGTCGAGCGTCGACGTCGCAGTCACACGCTTGCGCAGAATGAAGACCGGTGGCAAGTCTCCGCTGGCGCAAGGCTTTCTGCGGGCCCGCGAGGTCGTCCTTCGAGAGAAGGTCAGAGATCCGTTGCGCCGTGCGCTCGTCGTCGCGATGACGGACGGGCGAGCGACGGGCGGTATCGATCCGGTCGGGCGCGCACGTATCGCTGCGTCGCGTCTGGCCGCCGATGGCACTGCTTCGGTCGTCGTGGATTGCGAATCGGGCATGGTTCGCCTCGGACTGGCAGCCGATTTCGCCGGGCATTTACAGGGTGGCTACGTGCGGCTCGCCGACCTTTCTGCAGAGCACGTTGCTGCCGTCGTCCGCGCAGCGGCCTGAGAGGACGAGTAATGCCACAGGGAGTACCACTTGCGGGAACAGTTCCCGACGACGGCCTGACGACGCGTCAGCGCCGTAATCAAGCACTTCTCGCAGTGCACACCGGTCCGGGCAAGGGCAAGTCGACGGCGGCCTTCGGAATGGCACTTCGCGCGTGGAATCAAGGATTCGACGTCGGAGTGTTCCAGTTCGTGAAGAGTGCGAAATGGAAGGTCGGCGAGGAATCGACGTTCAAACTGCTCGGCGAATTGCATGAGACGCAGGGCACTGGCGGGGCCGTCGAGTGGCACAAGATGGGCGAGGGGTGGTCCTGGACGCGTAAGAAGGGTTCCGACGTCGACCACGCCGCCGCAGCTGCTGAAGGCTGGGCCGAAATCTCTCGGAGATTGAGCGAGGAGACACACCGCTTCTACGTGTTGGACGAATTCACCTACCCACTCAAGTGGGGGTGGGTCGACATCGACGAGGTCGTCGAGGTGCTCGTGAACCGACCGGGTAACCAACACGTCGTCGTCACCGGACGTGATGCACCGCAGGCGCTGATCGACGCCGCCGATCTCGTCACCGAAATGACCAAGGTCAAGCATCCGATGGATGCAGGCCGAAAAGGTCAGCGCGGTATCGAATGGTGAGCCGTCCCGCTCCCGCCGTCGTGATCGCTGCGCCCGCATCGGGTAGCGGAAAAACGACGGTTGCCACCGGGATGATGGCTGCTCTTCGTGCCATGGGGGACCGGGTAGCGCCGTTCAAGGTGGGTCCGGACTATATCGATCCTGGATACCACTCTCTCGCAACGGGTTTGCCGGGTCGCAATCTCGATGCAGTGATGGTGGGGCGAGAGCGCATAGGTCCACTCTTCCTCCATGGGAGTGCCGGATGCGACATCGCGATCGTCGAGGGAGTCATGGGTCTCTTCGACGGCAAGATCGACATGACGGGTGCCGGACAGGCTTCCGCGGAGGGGTCGACCGCAGCGGTGGCCGCGATGCTCGGCGCACCGGTCGTCCTCGTCGTCGATGCACGCGGCCACAGTCAAAGTCTTGCCGCTGTGCTGCACGGTTTCTCGACGTTCGACCCGTCGGTGCGGATCGGTGGAGTGATCTTGAATCGTGTCGGCAGCCCGAGGCACGAAGAAGTTCTGCGTCAGGCGTGTGAGCGTGTCGGTGTTCCCGTTCTCGGGTCACTACCGCGGATGTCGGAACTGGCGGTCCCGTCACGGCACCTGGGACTGATCACGGCGCTCGAACACGGGAGCCGAGCCGGCGCAGCAGTGGACGCAATGGCAGAACTGGTAACACGCCATGTCGACCTGGCTGCCGTCCGGTCGTTGGCAAGATCGTCGGTCACCGATACCGCCTGGAACCCGATCGACGAAGTGGGTGAGCCGAGCGGGTCGGGAGCCGTCGTCGCCGTGGCCGGGGGGCCCGCCTTCACATTCGGTTACGCCGAGCATGTGGAACTGCTGCGTGCTGCGGGTTCGGAGGTGGTGGTGTTCGATCCCCTCACCGACGGATTGCCGGAGCGTACGGCGGGTGTCGTGCTACCGGGCGGGTTTCCGGAGGAACATGCCGAGCAGTTGGCGTCGAACGAGTCTCTGCTGGCGGATATCCGCAGGGCATCGGCTGCCGGATTGCCGATCCATGCTGAATGCGCAGGTTTGCTGTACCTGGCGAGATCCCTCGACGGCCACGCGATGGCCGGAGTCATCGATGCGGAAGCGCGGTTCGGATCGCAGCTCACACTCGGCTACCGCGATGCGGTCGCCTTGGGTGATTCGGTGTTGTTCGAGGCGGGGACTCGGGTGACGGGTCACGAGTTTCATCGGACTGCGCTCGTCGACTTCGCGGCCGAACTCACACCGGCGTGGGGTTGGCAGAACCCGAGCACAGCTGCCGGCAAACGCATCGTTCGAGAGGGGTTCGTCCACGGCCGTGTTCATGCATCGTACTTGCATACACACGCTGCGGGGAGTCCTCGATCGGTTCGGAGATTCGTCGAGGCGTGTGACCGGTTCGTGCCTGTCGATGTCTGAATCGGGCCGCGCCGAATCGATCGTCGTCGGAGTCGGCACGACGGCGGCTGCGACGGGCTCCGATATCGCGGTCGGGTTCGCTTCGGTCGCCAGGCCGCACTGGACCGTGGTCGCGGTGGCGACCCTGGATCGAAAGCATTCTGTAGTGGAGTCTTTTGCTCGTTCGCTTTCAGTGCCGCTAAGTGTGTGGACGGCCGCCCAATTGGCTTCCGTTGTCGTGCCGGCTCCGTCCTTACTGGTCGACGACGCCGTCGGGACCCCGAGCGTGGCAGAGGCCGCAGCACTATTGGGAAGCGGCGGAGGTCCGTTGATTCTGGGCAAGACGAAGGTGGGTTCGGTGACCATTGCGGTGGCGCTAGCACCGGTGCCCGAGGAATAGAAGCCTTGCGCGGCCGACTGCAACACGTTCTAATGTTGCATGCGCTTCGGTCTCGTTCTGTTCACCTCCGATCGTGGAATAACGCCTGCGGCCGCGGCCGCGGCGGGCGAGCGATTGGGATTCGACTCGTTCTACGTACCGGAGCACACACACATTCCCGTCAAGCGTGAAGCGGCGCATCCGCAGACGGGTGATTCTTCGTTACCGGATGATCGATACTCCCGAACTCTCGATCCGTGGGTGGCGCTGGCCGCAGCGTCTGCGGTGACGAACCGAATCGCATTGGGCACCGCTGTCGCAATACCGGTGGAGCACGACCCGATTACGCTTGCCAAAACCATTGCCTCGCTCGACCATCTCAGTGGTGGCCGTGTGGTTTTGGGAGTCGGGTTCGGTTGGAACGTCGACGAATTGGTAGATCACGGAGTGCCCCCTGCCAGGAGACGGACCATGCTCCGTGAATATCTCGACGCGATGCGTGCACTGTGGTCACAGGAGCAGGCGGAGTTCTCGGGTGAGTTCGTCGAGTTCGGTCCGAGCTGGGCATGGCCGAAACCCGCTGGAGGACGCCATATCCCGACGCTCGTCGGTGCTGCCGGTACCGACAAGAACTTTGCGTGGATCGTTCGGTCGGCCGACGGTTGGATCACCACACCCGGTGAGCAGGATATCGAGTCGAGGGTCGTTCGGCTCCAGCAGCTGTGGCGCGACGGCGGTAGGGACGGTTCGCCATACATAGTCGTGCTCGACTTCAAGCCCGACGCAGAGAAGCTGGCGAGATGGGAAGAAATGGGCGTGAGTGAAGTGGTCTACGGAATGCCCGACAGATCCGAGCCCGAGGTCCTCGCATATCTCGAGCGTCTCGCTGTGAAGTTGACCGATCGATTGGCCATCGCGGACAGTTGAGATGCCCGGCGGACAGTTGAGATGCCCGTAGCGACCGTAAGCGGTGGCGTGAGCGTCCGAGTACAGGCACTGTAGGCACTATGAAGTCTTCTTCGCTCGTACTCGGCCCACTCGTCCGTTATGTCGGTGTCGACTCGGCGACGTTCTGGTTCGAATTCGATGTGCCCGGGACAGTAGCTGTGCGTACCGCCGTCGGAGTGGTGGGGGAAGCGCGCACCTGGGGCGTGTACGGCCACCACTACGCATTGGTCGCACTGACAGGTCTGCCGGCGAGCACCGCGATCACGTACGACGTGACGTTCGACGACATGAGGATCTGGCCCGAATCGGGCGCGACCTCGGCTGTTCACACCGGAGATCCAGTCGGCCCAGTGACCTTCGCATTCGGATCATGTCGACGGGGTGACAATTACGGTGACGACTCGCTCCGTCGAATCGGTGCCGACGCGCTTGCCGGTCTGGGTAATCGAATGTCCACCCAAGATCCCTCGGAATGGCCGCAAGCCCTGCTGTTACTCGGTGACCAGGTGTACGCAGACGATCCGTCACCCGAAATCTTGGAAAGACTCCACGCGCGGCGGCAAGGCGGCCAAGGGCCCGACAGCGCACGGGGTACCGATGCCGAGAACGAGATCTGCGATTTCGAGGAATACTCCTGGCTCTACCACGAATCGTGGGGTGCCGAGCCGGTGCGCACGCTGTTGGCCAGCGTCCCGTCGTGCATGATTCTCGACGACCATGATCTGCGTGACGACTGGAACTCGTCTGCGTCCTGGCGAAAGGACATAGAAACCCGGCCGTGGTGGAACGATCGCGTGGTCGGTGCATTCTCCTCGTACTGGGTCTATCAGCATCTGGGCAATCTCTCACCCGAAGAACTCGCGCGCGACGAGTTGTACGAGGCCGTACGAACGGCCGCCGACGACGCCACGCGTGAACGCCTACTTGCGGACTTCTCATTGCTGGTCGATCGGGACCCGGCGGCTGGACGGTGGAGCTTCTACCGCGACTTCGGCGACACCCGACTGCTCATGATCGATTCTCGCTGCTCGCGCAATCTCGACCCGAACGACCGGGCGATGGTGGACGAAGCCGAATGGACCTGGGTCCGAGAGCGCGCGCTGGAAGGCTCGCCCAAACATCTTCTGTTCGGATCTTCCCTGCCGTTCTTGATGTTGCCCGCGTTGCATCACCTGGAACAGTGGAACGAGGCTGTAGCGCAGGGGAGTTGGGGCAAGAGGGCGGCGCGGGTAGCAGAGAAGCTGCGGATCGCGCTCGATCTCGAGCACTGGGCAGCGTTCGGTAATTCTTTCTCGGACATGGCAACTTTGACGCGCGAGCTGTCCAGGTCGACGAATCCACCGGCCAGCATCCTATGGTTGTCGGGTGACGTGCACTGTTCCTATGTAGCGTGTGCAGACTTCGGTGTCGGGGGGAAGAAGGTCCCGGCCACTTACCAACTCACGATGTCGCCGTTCCGTAACCCATTGAATTTGCCGATTCGGGCGGTCAACCGGTTGGCCATCAAACGGCCCGTTGCAATCCTGATGGAGAAGCTCGCCCGCGCTGCCCACGTGGGGCCGGACGATGTCCACTGGGAAGCCGAGGCCGGTCCATGGTTCGACAACGGAGTCATGTTGCTCACCACGGAAGGAGATTCAGCGCGGCTCCGCGTCGAGCATGCGCATCTCGATTCGGCCCGAAAGCAAATCCTGACGACAACGGCAAAGATCGTATTGGCGCCGTGACATAGGATTTGTCCCCGTGGCTCACCTCGAACTCACCGACATCGACTACTTTCTTCCCGACGGCAGACAATTGCTCAGCGGGGTCGGTTTTCGAGTCGGAGACGGCGCGAAGGCCGCTCTCATCGGTCCGAACGGCACTGGAAAAACCACGCTGACACGGATCGTGGCCGGAGATCTCGCACCCGACGACGGAAACGTTGCCAGCTCGGGTTCGCTCGGAGTGATGCGCCAGTTCGTCGGTCAATTGCGCGACGACTCGACGGTGCAGGATCTGCTGTTGTCCGTTTCGCAGCCGGGGGTCCGTGCCGCAGCGAAAGCACTCGACGATGCCGAGAACGCGATGATCGACGTCGACAACGAGAAGACTCAACTGAAATACGCCGGCGCGCTGTCGGATTGGGGCGACGTCGGCGGGTACGACCTGGAGCCGTTCTGGGACAAGGCGACGATGGCCGCGCTCGGGATGTCGTTCGACCGGGCGAAGTGGCGTGCCGCTTCGACTCTCAGTGGCGGCGAACAGAAGCGTCTCGTTCTCGAAGCCCTGTTCGGAGGACCGGATCAGTTGCTACTGCTCGACGAGCCGGACAACTATCTGGACGTACCGGGCAAACGGTGGTTGGAGAAGACCATTCGCGAGTCCGACAAGTCGGTCCTCTTCATCAGCCACGATCGTGAACTCATCGCCAACGCCGCTACCCGGATCATCACGCTCGAGCCGGGAGTCAACGGCGCGACCTCATGGGTGCACGGTGCCGGGTTCGAGACTTACTACGACGCTCGCGAGGATCGAAATGCCCGACTCGACGAGCTTCGTCGTCGGTGGGACGAAGAGCGCATCAAACTCCGTGCGCTCGTCCTGCGCCTTCGGGAGAAAGCGAAGTTCAACGACGGTATCGCCGCCCGCTATCACGCGGCCCAGACGCGGCTTGCGCGGTTCGAAGACGTCGGCCCACCGGAAGCAGTGCCGGTCAAGCAGAAGGTCACGGTACGACTGCACGGCGGTCGCACCGCGAAACGCGCGCTGGTATGCACCGCTCTGGAGCTGACGTCGCTCATGAAACCGTTCGACGCCGAAGTCTGGTTCGGTGACCGAGTCGCGGTTCTCGGGTCCAACGGTTCGGGTAAGTCGCACTTTCTGCGGTTGCTGGCCGCAGGAGGCACCGATCCCGAACGGGAGCACGAACCGGTCACCGAACTCGTCCTCGATCCGGTCCCTCACACGGGCACGGCAGTTCTGGGCGCTCGCGTGCGCCCCGGGTTGTTTGCTCAGACCCACACCCGCCCCGACTTGAACGGCAACACCTTGCTCGACATTTTGCACCTGGGCAACGAGCATCGTGACGGCATGGGTCGCGAGGCGGCGAGTCGGGCACTCGATCGCTACGGACTCGCCCGTGCTGCCGAACAGCTCTACGACAACTTGTCCGGTGGCCAACAAGCGCGCGTTCAGATCCTGTTGCTCGAGCTGTCCGGTGCGACGCTCTTGCTTCTCGACGAGCCCACCGACAACCTCGATCTGATGTCGGCGGACGCCCTCCAAGACGCCATCGCGGCATTCGAGGGGACCGTCATCGCGGTCACCCATGACCGTTGGTTCGCCCGCAGCTTCGAGCGGTTCTTGGTCTTCGGATCCGACGGTCACGTCTACGAATCCGACGAGCCAGTATGGGACGAAACCCGAGTCGCGCGGGCGCGGTAGCGTTTGCTCTCGTGGATGCGACTGATTCTCCCTACCTCGTCGGCCTGAATCTGTCAGGCAAACGCGTCGTTGTGGTCGGCGGCGGGACCGTCGCGCAGCGGCGACTGCCCCTGTTGATCTCTTCCGGCGCCGAAGTGCACGTCATCACCCGGGTTGCGACTCCGGCCGTCGAAGCGATGGCAACCGCTGGTCAGGTGACGATGGAACTGCGTGACTTCGCCCCTGGCGACATCGATGGAGCCTGGTACGCCATCGCCTGCACCGACGAGGCCGAGACGAATGCAGCGATCGTGGCCGAAGCCGAGAAGTCGAGGATCTTCTGCGTTCGCGCCGACATCGCTCGAGACGGAACCGCCGTCACCCCGGCATCTGCGGATTACGACGGACTCACTCTCGGCGTCTTGGCCGGCGGTGAGCACCGGCGCTCGGCATCGGTGCGCAACGCAGTTCTCGAAGCTCTCCAGTCGGGGCTGATCACCGATTCGGCGCACGTTCCACTGACCGGCGTGGCCCTCGTCGGCGGAGGTCCGGGAGATCCCGATCTGATCACCGTCCGCGGCCGCCGACTGCTGGCGTATGCCGACATCGTGGTAGCCGACCGTCTGGCGCCACCGGAGCTACTTGCCGAATTGGGCCCACACGTCGAGGTCATCGATGCATCGAAGATTCCGTATGGCCGCGCAATGGCACAGGAGGCGATCAATCAAGCATTGATCGATGGAGCCAAGGCCGGCAAGTTCGTTGTCCGCCTCAAGGGCGGCGACCCGTACGTGTTCGGTCGCGGATACGAAGAATTGGAGGCTCTCGCCGAGGCCGGGATACCGGTGACGGTGGTCCCCGGAATTACGAGCGCGATTTCGGTGCCGTCGGCGGCAGGCGTTCCGGTAACGCACCGCGGCGTCACCCACGAGTTCGTGGTCGTGAGCGGCCACCTCGCCCCTGAACACCCCGACTCACTGGTCGATTGGGGAGCGCTCGCACGATTGAAGGGCACGATCGTGCTCCTGATGGCGGTCGAACGCATCGACAAATTCGCTGCGGTGCTCATCGAAGGTGGACGACCTGCCTCGACGCCGGTGCTGGTAGTGCAGGAGGGGACGATGCGCACTCAGCGTGAGGTCAGAGCCGATCTCGCGACGGTGGGCCGACGCGTGAAAGAAGAGGGAATTCGCCCACCGGCAATTGTCGTAATTGGAACCGTTGCGGGTTTCTCCGTAGACCCTCGGTAACGTGAACTCCCGTGCCTGACCAATCGCAGCCCGCAGCGCCCACGACGGACATCGTGTACCCGGTGACGACCAGGGCTTTCGGCCTGGCGATCATCGTGCTCAGCGGCCTTCAGCTGATGGTGGTTCTCGACGGGACGGTGGCAAACCTGGCATTGGCGCCACTTCAGGCGGATCTGGGCTTGAGCGATGCCGGCCGCAACTGGGTTCTCACCTCGTACGCATTGGCCTTCGGCGGACTGATGCTTCTCGGTGGAAGACTCGGTGATGCGTTCGGTCGAAAGAAAATGTTCCTCGGTGGCGTCGTCCTGTTCACCGTGGCATCTCTTCTTTGTGGGTTGGCCATCAACGAGGCAACGTTGGTGGCTGCGCGTGCCCTGCAGGGGGTTGGAGCGGCAGTAGCGTCGCCGACGGCGTTCGCCTTGGTCGCGACGACCTTTGCGCCAGGACCGGTTCGGAATCAGGCAATTGCGATTTATGCGGCGATGACCGGCGTCGGATCCATCGCAGGCCTCATCATCGGCGGCGCCTTGACCCAGGTTTCGTGGCGCTGGATCTTCCTCATCAACGTGCCCATCGGCATTGCAATCGCCATTCTGGCCATGGTGTCGCTGAAGGAAACTGCGGGCGTTCGGCTTGCCCTCGATTTCCCCGGGGCGATCCTCGGCACGCTCGGCTGCACGGGTGTCGTGCTTGCCTTGAGTGAGGGAACCGAACTGGGATGGTCGAGCCCGCTCGTCGTCGGCTCACTGCTCGGCGGACTGATACTGCTCGGACTGTTCCTGGTCGTCGAGCGGAGGGCCGATAACCCGCTGTTGCCGTTCTCCCTGTTCGCGAACAAGAACCGCGTGGCCACCTTTGTCGCGATCTTCTTCGCAGGCGGAGTGATGTTCTGCCTCGCCGCGTTCGTCGCGCTGTTCGTCCAGGACATCCTCGGTTACAGCCCACTCAATGCGGGTCTGGCGTTCGTTCCGTTCGCATTCGGCTTGGGCGCTGCAGCGTTCATCACTTCGAAGCTCGTAGTTCGAATACAGCCGCGATGGTTGGTCATGTCGGGCAGCGCCATCATGGTGGGTTGGTTGCTGTTCTCGGTCGCGACGATGAACGCGGACTCGTCGTACTTCCCCGGCATCTTCTTCCCGGTCATCGGGATCGGCTTCGGCGTCGGGATGGCGTCGATACCGCTACCGCTGTGTGCCATCGCCGGGGTCCGAGCGACCGAGATCGGCCCACTGACAGCAATCGCTCTGGTGGCTCAGACCTTGGGTGGTCCCGTTGCACTGGCCGTGGTGGGTGCATTGGTCACCTCGCGAACAATCTCCCTCGGCGGAACCACCGGCCCGGCCACCCTGATGAACGAAACCCAACTCGATGCACTGAGCTCCGGTTACATGTTCGCCCTGTTCTGCTGTGCAGTGGCTGCGGTCGTCGCGGGACTCGCCGCGTTCTTCATCAAGTTCACCCCGCAGCAGGTTGCTCAAGCCCAGGCTGCGCAGGAAGATGTGCTGTCGACGTAGCCGTCGATGCGCAGTCCGCGGCTAGATGCCGAGGACTCCTGGCGCGGTCAAGTCTGGTTCCCTCGCGGCCGAAGCAGGTCGGATGCGCGGTTGATCGTATGGTCGAAGTTCGAGGACACCAGGCCATTCTGCCTGCCGGTACCTGCCTACCGAACCGAGGCTATACCCGGTGCTCGGACGGCCTGCTGTACGCGGTACTCGTGAAACGAATGTCGTCTTGCTACACCAAATCCGCGTCGTCCGCTGCCGCGTGCCCCGACTCCCATCCTTCGGCATCCAACCTCGGACCGCGCATGGTCCGCACCCGTGGGAAAAGTCGGTCGAATTCTTGCTCCACAGCGACCGTCTGAGCCGCCAGTATCGGTAGTAGGTTGCCGGATTGTTCCGACGCTTCCTCCACCGCGTGCGCATCGGCCTCACCGAGTCGTTCGCCGATCCTGACCCCGTATGCATAGAGAAAGGCCTTGCCGAATGCTGCCGAGGCAGAACCTTTACGTCGTTTGGCTATAGGGGAGTGCGACAGTGAGCGCGTCGCCTGAACCAGCAACGAAGTGAACATGATCTCCGTCTGCTCGATGTCGAGGGGTGAACCGACCAGAGTTGCAATCGCGTACTCCGGATCCCAGATGCTCTTGACTCGGTTGACCGTGCTCACCGCATGCAGCAGTTGGGCTTTGGGCGGTGCATGGGGGTTGTCGACATGCAGACGTCTGCTGATCACATCGACATTTCCTTCGGTCAGCAACAGCGAATCGATGGAATATCTGGTCATCAACTCCTGCGCCTTGGCGGTGAGTGTCTCTGCCTCTTCCTCGAAATCGGTGGCGTCGGCCTTGGCGAGCAGGCCGCGGATCTTGCCAAGCATCTTGGTGTTGGGAGATCCGCTCGCCGGCCCGGACTTCGCGGTTCGGCCGGCCCGCCGAACCGGCCACTGCGACGGAAAGGGTCCGATTCGGGGCCATCGCGGGAGCGTCTGCCATTGGCCCAGCAGCGTAAGTACCGCAATCCACTGATCGTTGGCAGCAATGTAATCCGTTTTGCCACTCGACTTCAGCAGTGCAGCAAGAAAACTCGGTGAGGCTGTCAGTGGCCCTGCAGCTTTCGGATAGGCCGCGCAGATGTCGGAGAGCTGGTCGACCCAGTTCTCGGGCGCCCGTTCGTGCGCGTTCGTCAGATCCGATTGGTGAAGGAGGACACTAGCGGCGAGCGAGGACACCGGGAGCGTTTGCTGACGCTTGACGATATGCAGAAGGTCGAACGGTTGCCAGCCCGCCTCGTACATCGTCTCGATCATGTTCGTCAGCGCCAACGAAGCCAGTGCCGAGGCGTCGTGGTCCTCCAACGCGATCAGACGATCGACGACTTCGTCCACGCGCCGCAGATCCCGACTCTTGCCATAGGACACGTCGGCGCCTTGCCGAAGTAAATCCGGGACCGGGTTCATCGGGTGAGGACGATCAGTTCGGTCGCCGAGGCGACTTCCACGCTCAAGCCGGCCCGCGATGCGACTCGGGCCACCGCACGCACGTTCTTCGGCTCAGCAGTGGTCAGTGTCAGCGCACGCGCCAGCACGCCCTTGTGATGCTTGTTGAAGTGGCTCACCACAGATCTGCTGCCATCGGGTTTCTCGGTCAGCACCGTTGCCGTGATGGCCCCCGGCACCGGGCCGAGTTGCTGGTACGTACCCGAACGAAGGTCGACGACCAGTCCATCGGATTGCGAAGCCACCGCGTCCGCCAACTCGGGCTTCCAATACGACCGAAGGGTGCCGAAGCCAGGGATCGTCGATCCACCGGACAGTCGGTAGTACGGAATCGGATCGTATGCACGTATGGCCCCGAACAATGCAGATCCGATCCACAACCTTGCCGCCGCCCGAGCACGACCGGCTTTCGTGAACGAACGCGCGTCGAGAGCGTCGTAGAGGACGCCGGTATAGCGGCTCAGCGCGGGTGTCGTGGGGGAACGCCACAGGGCGGCGTTACGTTCGCTTTCTCCGGTTTGGGTCGGTCCCAGACCCAGCGCGGCCGCCGATGCCTCGGGATCGGCGGCCAGCTCCACGAGCGCGTCCGCCAACTTCTGTCGGAGCGGATCGAGCTCGGGTAGCGAGAGAACTTCCAGATCCAGGGGCAAGCCGTCGCCGCCGTCCGATTTGGTCTCGGATGGGGGCAGCAGAATCAGCACGGGGAGCAACGTTACCCACCCGCGGAGCACCGACTACGCTCGTACCCCGTGATCACCCGTCTTTCGCAGCTCTTCCTCCGCACTCTTCGTGACGACCCCGCCGACGCCGAAGTCGACAGCCACAAGCTGTTGGTTCGTGCAGGTTACGTTCGTCGTATCGCGCCGGGTGTGTATTCCTGGCTGCCGCTCGGCCTGAGAGTGCTGCGCCAGATCGAACGAGTCGTTCGTGAAGAGATGAACGCGATCGGTGCGCAGGAGATCTCGCTACCGGCGTTGCTGCCGCGCGAGCCGTACGAGACCACCAATCGATGGACCGATTACGGCGACGCACTGTTCAAGCTGAAGGACCGTAAGGGCAACGACATGTTGCTCGGTCCCACCCACGAGGAACTCTTCGCCTTGATGGTGAAGGGTGAATACAACTCGTACAAGGACCTGCCGGTCACGCTTTATCAGATCCAGACCAAGTATCGCGACGAGGAACGCCCGCGCGCGGGCATTCTGCGCGGACGCGAGTTCGTCATGAAGGACTCCTACTCGTTCGACATGGACGAGGACGGGCTGAAGCGGTCCTATGCGGCACACCGCGAGGCCTACCAGAAGATCTTTGCTCGGCTCGGGGTCAAGTACGTCATCGTGGCGGCGACATCCGGCGCGATGGGCGGAAGTGCATCCGAGGAATTCCTCGCCGAGAGCGACATCGGTGAAGACACATACGTGCGGTGCATCGAATCTGGCTACGCGGCGAATGTCGAAGCCGTCACGACTCCCGCGCCGCCATCGTTGCCGATCGAGGGGCAGCCTGCCGCCGTCGATCACGAGACGGGTGACACACCCACCATTGCCACGTTGGTCGAGTGGGCCAATTCGGTCGATCTCGGCCGCACAGTCACCGCCGCGGACATGTTGAAGAACGTTCTGCTCAAGGTGCGCAACGCAGAAGGGGAGTGGGAGTTGCTCGCGGTCGGCCTGCCCGGCGACCGTGAGGTCGACGAGAAGCGCCTCGAAGCGTCCCTTGAGCCTGCCGAATTCGCGCTGCTCACCGACGCGGACTTCGAGGCCAATCCGTTCCTGGTGAAGGGCTACATCGGACCACGTGCGCTGCAGGCCAACGGCGTTCGCTACCTCGTCGACCCCCGTGTAGTCGACGGTACGTCGTGGATCACCGGTGCTGATATCAAGGGCAAGCATGTAGTGGGCCTGGTGGCCGGAAGAGACTTCACCCCGGACGGCACCATCGAAGCCGCCGAGGTACGCAACGGTGACCTGTCGCCGGACGGCCGCGGCCCGTTGGTCAGTGCGCGCGGAATCGAAATCGGCCATATCTTCCAACTCGGCTACAAGTACACCGACGCTTTCAAGGTCGATGTACTCGGCGAGAGTGGCAAGCCCGTTCGCCTCGTCCAGGGTTCCTATGGCGTCGGCGTTTCGCGTCTGGTCGCCGTCGTCGCCGAGCAGATGCACGACGACAAGGGGCTGCGTTGGCCGGCAGAAGTGTCTCCGGCAGACGTGCACTTGGTCATCGCCAACAAGGACGAAGCGGCACGTGCCGGTGCCGAGTCCATTGCGGCGGCACTCGACGCGCAGGGCCTCGACGTGCTTTTCGACGATCGGAAGGCATCGCCGGGTGTCAAGTTCAAGGACTCCGAACTTATCGGAGTGCCGGTCGTAGTCGTCGTCGGTAGGGGATGGGCCGAGGGCAAGGTCGAACTCCGTGACCGCTTCACCGGTGAGAGCCGTGACCTCGATACCGAGACCGCTGTCGCCGACATCGTCGAAACGGTACGTGGAAAATTGTGATCGTGTGGTTCGGCGGTTCGGGTCTGTTACTGACTGGTAGCTTCGGGGCAGCCGACTAGGAAAGGTGACCACATGGCCCACCTCACGTTGTTCGATCCCGCGACGTACGATCCGACCCAGTTCGACGACGAAACGCGGCGCCAGTTGCGATCGCTGATCGACTGGTTCGAGGATCGAGGTAAGGCCAGATTGCTCGCCGACGACCTCGAAGCCGTCTGGACCAGCGACTTCCTCGACTTCGTTGCCAAGGAGAAGTTGTTCGCGACGTTTTCGACGCCGGCGGCATATGCCGCGGGCGACTCCGACAAGCGATGGGATGCCTCTCGTAATGCTGCCCTGAGTGAAATCCTCGGCTTCTACGGACTGTCCTACTGGTATGCCTGGCAGGTCACCGTACTCGGACTCGGACCGATCTGGATGAGCGAGAACGAGGAGGCCAAGCGCCGTGCAGCGCGAGCGCTGGACGGCGGGTCCGTGATGGCGTTCGGGCTGTCCGAGCGCGCCCATGGTGCCGACGTCTACTCGACGGATATGTTGCTGCGGCCCTCGGACGAAGAGGGCGTCACGTTTCGGGCGTCGGGGGAGAAGTACTACATCGGCAACGGCAACGTCGCAGGCATGGTCTCGGTGTTCGGTCGCCGCACCGACCTGGATGGGGCGGATGCCTACGTGTTCTTCGTCGCGGACAGTAGTCATCCCGAATATGTTCTACGTGACAACGTGATTCACGGCCAAATGTTCGTCAGCACGTTCACCCTCGAGGACTACCCGGTCCGAGCCGAGGACATTTTGCACATTGGTGCAGACGCGTTTTCCGCCGCTCTCAATACCGTCAACGTCGGTAAGTTCAACCTCTGCACGGGTTCGATCGGCATCACCGAGCACGCGTTCTACGAATCGATCACGCACGCGCACAACAGGGTTCTCTACGGCAACCGGGTTACCGAATTTCCGCATGTGCGTGCAAGTTTCGTCGACGCCTACTCGCGACTGATCGCGATGAAGCTCTTCAGTGGGCGGGCAGTCGACTACTTCAGGTCCGCAAGCCTCGAGGATCGGCGATACCTGCTGTTCAACCCGATGACCAAGGCCAAGGTGACCTCCGAAGGCGAGACCGTGGTCAGGTTGCTGCACGATGTGATCGCAGCGAAGGGATACGAGAAGAACACGTACTTTCGTGAGGCCGCACAGATGATCGGAACCCTTCCCAAGCTCGAGGGCACGGTGCACGTCAACGTCGCGCTCATGCTCAAGTTCATGCCGGCATACATGTTCGCCCCGTTGGTCTACCCCGACGTCGACACACGTGACGACGCTTCCGACGACGCGTTCTTCTTCGCTCAGGGTCCCGCCCGCGGAGCGGGGAAAGTGCGATTCCACGACTGGGAGTCGACGTACGAAAAATTTTCACATGTTCCCAACGTGGCACGGTTCTACGAGCAGGCTTCGGCCTTCAAGACGTTCCTGACCGACACCGCACCGGATGAAGCCCAGCAGAAGGATCTGGACTTCCTACTCAATGTGGGGCACCTGTTCTCGTTGATCGTCTACGGCCACCTGATTCTGGAATCGGCCGAGAAGGTCTCCACCGAGTTGCTCGATCAGATCTTCGACTTTCAAATTCGTGACTTCTCCGGTTACGCAGTTGCTCTGCACGGTAAGCCGTCCTCTACCGAGGCGCAGCAGGCGTGGGCGCTTGCCGCGATCCGCAAGCCGGTGGTCGATCTCGCTCGCTTCGACGCAGTGTGGTCCGAAGTAGTGTCCTACGACGGCGCGTACGAAATGAGGGGCTGACTCAGCCGAGTCGGCAGCGGTTCACGGTTGCCCGGGGAACGGGACGGTCGGCGGAGCTACACCCAGGATTTCACGCCAGTTCGCCAGTCGTAACGCGGCTTCTGTGAGCGCAGTGACTCCGGTCTCCCGCGTGGGGCCGGACTCGCTGCGCTCGATGACCGACCTCCACGCGATCGAAGTGTCGATCTCGGCCTGGGCGGCAAGCTGCGCCGACGTGACGGGATCGTTGACCGGAAACGGGATGGAATATGCCGGGCTGGCAAGCGGTGGGGTGACGCTCGCGGCGCGCAACGCATCGAGGGTTGCGTCTCGACGTGCGCGGTGCGCTGCAGCGTCCGCCGCGATGAGGCCCCCACGGGCCGGATTCGAGAATGCGCCGACGACGCCGTACGCAAAGATCGCGGCGTATTCGGCGTTCAACGCGTCGACGAGTGCTTGCTGTTCGATGCCGAGATCGCTCATGGCAACACCACCGCCAGTTCGACGGCGCAGGCTGCGCTGATCGACCCCAGCAGGCCTGCGCGATAACCGGATTCGCTTTTCGCCGAGTCCGCTGCGCCCCGTTGAGATTCATTGAGATCGGCCTCGAGTTCCTCCAAGGTCGGTGGCGGCACTGCAACCTGCGTCGATGTGGTCGACGTGGTTGCGCTCTCTTCCGCGGTGTGACCCGCCACGCGATCGATTTCAGCGGACAGGGCGTCGGCGTGTGCCGTTCGTTCCGTCTGGACGACGCTCAAGGGCCCGGCCAGGGTGGGGCTCAGCGCGATCAGGGCGCCTGCGGCGGCTGCGTCGCGACGCGCAAGTCGGAGGTGGCTGGTGAGAGTGTCGAGTTGCGGGCCGGGGTCGGTGTCGGAGGAACATCCGGCAGTCGTGGCGAGCCCGACTGCGGTGAGAGCGGCGCCACCGGTCAAGCGCAGTGCGCCACGGCGGCTGAGGGTGCGGGGGAGAGCGAACGTCGACACGGGAACATCGTGCCAGGTGCATTCTGCATCTCGTGCACCCAGGCTGGTCACGAACGCTTCCCGTTGGCGTTAGGCTGTGCGTTCGCCACTTACGGATTCGATCACACTGCTGGTGGGGTCCGACCACAACTGAACGAGGAGTTTTCGCAACGATGCCTGTTCCGTCCAAGGAGAGGGTCATCGCACTCCTGTCCGACCTGGTGACCAGCCGTGGGTTCGATTTGGAAGATGTCAACGTGGTCTCGGCAGGTAAGCACAGTGCCGTACGCATCATGGTCGATCGCGAAGAGGGGATCGACCTCGACACGTTGCCGTCGCTCAGCCGTGAGATCTCCGACATATTCGACGCGGTGTCGGATTTCGGTGATGCTCCTTACACCCTCGAGGTAACCACTCCTGGAGTCGATCGTCCGCTCACCGAGGATCGCCATTGGCGGCGCGCACGCGGACGGGTGGTCCGATTCAAGTTGGAGAACGAAAAGTTCGACGCACGTGTCGGTCACCTCGAAGGCCGATCGCTCACTGTGGTCACTCGTGACAAGGGTGTTCTCGCGACCCGAGTCGTGGAGCTCGATGATGTTGTGAAGGCTGTTGTGCAAGTAGAATTCTCGAAGCCGAAGGCAGACGAGATGGAGCTGGCGGGCGGCGTTGTCGACGGCAGGCCTGCTCCTGCTGACAACGACGAGATAGTGAACGTGGAAACACCGGAAGAAGGGTCCGACAAGTGAATATCGACATCGCGGCGTTACGCGCCATCGAAGCGGACAAGGGGGTGTCGATCGAAACCGTCATCTCGACGATTCAGTCCGCCCTGTTGACCGCTTACCGGCACACCGAGGGCCATCAGCCCCATGCGTGGATCGACGTCAATCGCAAGACAGGTTCGGTGCGAGTGATGGCGAAAGAGATCGACGGTGACGGCAACACCATCTCGGAGTGGGACGACACCCCTCAGGGGTTCGGCCGTATCGCTGCGACGACGGCCCGGCAGGTAATCCTGCAGCGTCTGCGTGACGCCGAGCACGAGCGCTCGTTCGGCGAGTATGCGACGCACGAGGGTGAGATCGTGGGCGGGGTCATTCAGCGGGACACCAGAGCAAATGCCAAGGGTACGATCATCGTGCGGATCGGCAGCGATGCGAACGGCGCAGACGGCGTGCTGCCGCCTGCAGAGCAGGTGCCAGGTGAGAGTTACGAGCACGGCGAACGAATCAAGTGCTACGTGGTCGGAGTCGCCCGGGGGCAGCGCGGACCGCAGATCACCCTCTCGCGTACCCACCCCAACCTCGTGCGCAAGCTGTTTGCACTCGAGGTTCCAGAAATCGCCGACGGGTCGGTCGAGATCGTCGCTGTTGCGCGCGAGTCCGGTCACCGATCGAAGATCGCAGTCAAATCCACGGTGTCGGGTCTCAACGCCAAGGGTGCGTGCATCGGGCCGATAGGTCAGCGAGTGCGCAACGTGATGAGCGAACTGGCCGGTGAGAAGATCGACATCATCGACTTCGACGATGATCCCGCGACCTTCGTCGGGAATGCGCTGTCTCCGTCGAAGGTTGTGTCGGTCACGGTCGTGGATGCCGAGGCTCGTGCCGCGCGTGTGGTCGTCCCGGAATATCAACTGTCGCTCGCGATCGGTAAAGAAGGACAGAACGCCCGGCTGGCAGCGAGGCTGACCGGCTGGCGCATCGATATCCGCAGCGACGCGGCCACGGCACCCGAGTCCACCAGCGCGTAAGGGTGGAATGCGGAGTTCGAGGCAATACAGCGGTAGAGTGGTCGATGGTTCGGAATGAACTCTCTGCCCTGAGTCATGAGAGCATCGGTTCGGCGGCAGTCCGTCAGCCGGTGAGAACATGTGTCGGGTGCAAGGAGCGAGCTCCGGCCGCCGGTCTGCTGAGAGTTGTGGTTCGTGATCGAGATTCCACGGAATCGGTGATCGTGCCAGATGTCGACCACAGGCTTCCCGGTAGAGGTGCATGGTTGCATCTCGACCCGAGATGTCTGGAGAATGCAGAACGGCGCCGTGCATTCGGTAGAGCGCTACGCGTGTCGGGATCTACCGACTCGTCAGCGGTCGTCTCCTTTCTCGAAGGAGACGACGACAGAGATTCACCCCTCGAGAAGAACAGGCAACAGCACTGATGAGCACACCGTGAAGCACCAACGATGAACGTCCATCGGAGTTAACCCGAGGTCGTGCGGGCACCATTCCTCGCTCGGCCTCTCAGTGAGGAGAGCAGTGCCAGGTAAGGCCCGCGTACACGAGTTGGCTAAAGAACTCGGTGTCACCAGTAAAGAACTACTCGCACGGCTCAAAGAGCAAGGCGAGTTCGTCAAATCCGCATCGTCCACGGTAGAGGCGCCAGTAGCGCGTCGCGTCCGTGAATCCTTCCCGGCCGGAAAGCCGGACACCGGTGCTCCCAACGGCGCACAGGCCAGTGGCGGCGGCGAACAGGCCAGTGGCAGCGCGCCGAAGCCTGCTTCGGCTGCCAAGCCCGGCGGACCTCGCCCCGGACCCAAGCCGACCCCGCGCCCGACTCCTGCTGCTCCCGTGGCGCAGGAACCAGTCGCAGCCGAGGCTCCCGTAGCGCCAGTATCGACCCCGGCGCCCGCACCGGCCGCTCCGGCACCATCCGTCCCGGCTCCAGCTGCTCCGGCAGAACAAGCTCCTGCAGCACCGGCCGCCGCCACTACAGAGGCCACAGCAGCGCCTGCCCCGGCAGGTCCCAAGCCTGGCGCACCCGGCCCCAAGCCGGGCCCCAAGGCTCCGCGTGTCGGTAACAACCCGTATTCGTCCGCTCCCGCCGAGCGTCCTGCCCCGCGTCCCGCATCGGGCGCACCACGCCCGGGCGGTAGCAGTCGACCTGCTCCGGGTCAGGGTGGACCTCGTCCGGCAGCACCGGGCGGTGCACGTCCGGCCGCGGCTGGTCAGGGCGCCCCTCGCCCAGCGGGCCCGGGCGGACCTCGTCCGAGCCCGGGTTCCATGCCTCCTCGTCCCAACCCCGGCGCGATGCCGACCCGTTCGGCACGTCCGAGCCCAGCGGCAGGCCGCCCCGGCGGCCGTCCCGGCGGTGCTCCAGGTGGTCGTCCAGGTGGAGCAGGCGCCGGCGGTTACCGCGGTGGCGGCGCACCGGGTGCTCCAGGTGGAGCTCCCGCAGGTGGAGCTCCCGCAGGTGGCTTCCGCGGTCGTCCCGGCGGCGGTGGCCGTCCAGGTCAGCGTGGTGCAGCTGCAGGTGCTTTCGGTCGTCCCGGCGGAGCAGTTCGCCGCGGTCGCAAGTCGAAGCGGGCAAAACGCGCCGAGTACGAGAGCATGCAGGCACCCGCTGTCGGCGGCGTCAGGTTGCCACGCGGCAACGGTGAGACCATCCGTCTCGCCCGCGGCGCGTCGCTGTCGGATTTCGCGGACAAGATCGATGCGAACCCAGCAGCACTCGTACAAGCCTTGTTCAACCTCGGCGAGATGGTCACTGCCACTCAGTCCGTGAACGACGAGACCCTCGAACTGCTCGGCGGCGAAATGAACTACGTCGTTCAGGTCGTCAGCCCAGAGGACGAAGATCGCGAACTGCTCAACGCATTCGACCTCACCTACGGCGAGGACGCCGGCGGTGAAGAGGACTTGGAGCAGCGGCCTCCCGTCGTCACGGTCATGGGTCACGTCGACCATGGCAAGACGCGACTGCTGGACTCGATCCGAAACACCACGGTCCGCGAAGGCGAGTCCGGTGGCATCACCCAGCACATCGGTGCTTACCAGGTGCTTACCGAACTCGAAGGCAACGAGCGTTTGGTTACCTTCATCGATACGCCTGGTCACGAGGCCTTCACGGCCATGCGTGCTCGAGGTGCCAAGGCAACCGACCTCGCGATCCTGGTTGTTGCAGCCGACGACGGTGTCATGCCGCAGACGGTCGAAGCGATCAACCATGCGCAAGCTGCAGATGTCCCGATCGTGGTGGCGATCAACAAGATCGACAAGGAAGGCGCAAACCCGGACAAGATCCGGCAGCAGCTGACCGAGTACGGACTTGTGGCCGAGGAATACGGCGGCGACACCATGTTCGTCGAGATCTCGGCGAAGCAGGGCACCAACATCGACGCACTTCTCGAAGCTGTGTTGCTCACAGCAGATGCCTCACTGGATCTGCGTGCCAACCCGGACATGGACGCTCAGGGTGTCGCCATCGAGGCGCACCTCGACCGTGGTCGTGGACCGGTTGCGACCGTGCTCATCGCTCGTGGAACGTTGCGTGTCGGTGACTCGATCGTCGCCGGTGATGCCTATGGTCGCGTCCGTCGAATGGTCGACGAGCACGGCGAAGATGTCATCGAGGCATTGCCGTCCCGTCCGGTGCAGGTCATCGGCTTCACGTCGGTGCCCGGTGCAGGCGACAACCTGTTGGTCGTCGACGAGGATCGCATTGCCCGTCAGATCGCCGATCGACGCAACGCTCGCAAGCGCAATGCGCTTGCCGCGAAGTCTCGTAAGCGCATCAGCCTGGACGATCTCGATGCAGCGTTGAGGGAGACCTCACAGCTGAACTTGATCCTCAAGGGTGACAACTCGGGAACCGTGGAGGCTCTCGAAGAGGCACTGGTCGGTATCCAGATCGACGACGAGGTCGAACTGCGCGTCATCGACCGCGGTGTCGGCGGCGTCACGGAGACAAACGTCAACCTGGCGTCGGCATCGAACGCGATCATCATCGGATTCAACGTTCGAGCGGAGGGCAAGGCCACCGAGCTGGCCAACCGTGAAGGCGTCGACATCCGGTACTACTCGGTGATCTACCAGGCCATCGACGAGATCGAAAGCGCGCTCAAGGGCATGCTCAAGCCCGTCTACGAAGAGGTTGCGCTCGGCCAGGCCGAGATTCGTGCAATGTTCCGTTCTTCGAAGGTCGGAAGTATTGCTGGTTGTCTCGTCACCTCGGGTACCATCCGTCGCAATGCGAAAGCACGACTGCTGCGTGACAACAAGGTGGTTGCCGAGACCGTCACCATTTCCTCGCTTCGGCGGGAAAAGGAGGACGTGGTCGAGGTGCGTGAGGGCTACGAATGCGGTCTCACGGTGACGTACTCGGACATCAAGGTTGGCGATGTCGTCGAGGCGTACGAGCTCCGTGAAAAGGCTCGCGACTAGTCGATTCGCAGCAGTAGTGCCGTAGTGGAGCATTGGGGAGTAACACTGCACTAGATCGAGGAGCCGGCGGCGGTATGTCAGTACCGCCGCCGGCTCTTCGTTCGAACCTGAGTAAGGATGGCCGCGTGTATCTGGGGGCGCTCGAGTTGGACGTGTTGTTGGGCGACGTTCGTTCGCTCGTTGAGAAGCGTTCGAAGGTCGATCCTGTTCTCACGGAGTTACACCGCTTCGGGGTTTCGGCCGCGGAGACGGGTGAGCTCGGGCGTTTTCGGCGGTCGTTGTTCGGAATTGCGGCTGCCGGGTCGGATATCGACGGGTTGCACGACAAGCTCGACGAATGCGAACGGCATATCGCGGAGCGACAAGATCTGGAATTGTTGGCGGTCAGAAGAAGAATTTTCGGTCCCGAGGACTGACTCGGACCCTATGAGGAGCGTGATTGACATGGTGGATCCAGCGAGAGCTCGCAAGCTCGCCAAGCGAATTGCCGCCATCGTCGCCACGGCGATCGATCATGAGATCAAAGATCCCCGTCTGGCGTTCGTGACCGTCACCGATTGCAAGGTGACAGCGGATCTGCACGACGCAACCGTGTATTACACGGTGATGGGCGAAGACTTGGATACCGCCCCGGATCTTCAGGCTGCATCTGCGGGGTTGGAGAAGGCCAAAGGTGTACTTCGGTCGAAAGTCGGTGCAGGGACCGGTGTTCGCTTCACACCGTCGTTGACGTTCGTGACCGATACTGTTCCGGACACTGCGCGTCATATGGAAAACCTCCTCGAGCGTGCACGCCTCGCCGACAGCGAAGTCGCCAGGGCGGCAGCCTCGGCCAAGCCTGCGGGTGAGGCCGATCCGTACAAGGCGCCGCGGGAGACGGTCGACGGTTCCGAGTCGACCGACGTGGACTGATAGAGGTGACGACGACTCCGGGGGCCCGGCCTGTGGCAGAGACGCAGGACGAATTCGCTCATGCGATAGAACTGTTGGAGGCTGCTCGATCCGTCACCGTGCTGTGTCACATCCAGCCGGATGCCGACACCATCGGTAGCGGTCTCGCACTGGGGTTGGTTCTTTCGCGTCGTGGAGTGGACGTGCAGGTGTCGTTTGCGACACCTGCCGAGCTGCCGGGGTCGATGGACGCGCTACCGGGCCGCGAGCTTTTGGTACCGGCCGGCGACGTCCGAGTCGACGTCGATCTCGTGGTCACGGTCGATGCCGGGAGCAAGGGGCGACTCGGGGCGCTGTCCGACCGCATCGATGCTGCACACGCAACTCTCGTTATCGATCATCATCGGTCCAATACTCGGTTCGGCACCTGGAACGTGGTCGACGAGAACGCGGTGTCGACCACCGCGGTGATCGCTCGGCTGTTCGACGCATGGAATGTCGACATCGATCGAGATCTGGCCGAATGTCTGTTTGCCGGTCTTGTCACCGATACCGGATCGTTTCGTTGGGTTCAGCCCGGCTCCCATACTCTTGCCGAACGTCTTCTTGCGACCGGTATCGACGGGGCTGCGCTGACGAGGAAGTTGCTCGATACGCATCCGTTCGCGTGGTTGCCGATGTTGGGATCGGTTCTCGGAGCGGCAGAGCTGGTTCCGGACGCGGCGGGCGGACGCGGGCTCGTCTATACCGCGATCCTGCGCGAAGATTCCGCCGGCCTCCGCTCGGAAGAGATCGAGAGCGTCATCGACATCGTCCGCACTGCGACCGAAGCCGAGGTGGCGGCGGTACTCAAACAGCAGAGTGGTGACGACTGGACGGTGTCGTTGCGCGCGAAGACGCAGGTCGACGTTTCCCTTGTGGCGACGTCTCTCGGTGGGGGCGGCCATCGTAAAGCTTCGGGCTACACAGCTACTGGTTCCAAGTCCGACGTCGTCGCGTCCCTCATCGCCGCACTCGGTTGATCGATCTTGGTCGAATCCACTGCTTCGGCGGAGGCGTCTCCGCGCAGAATTCTCGGTTTGGCCCTCCCGGCGCTCGGTGTCCTTGCGGCTGAGCCGCTGTACTTGCTTTTCGACGCGGCAGTGGTGGGCAGGCTGGGTGCGCTTCCGCTCGCTGGACTGGCCGTCGGCGGTCTGGTTCTGACTCAGGTCAGCACGCAATTGACGTTTCTCTCGTACGGCACAACTGCGCGTGCCGCTCGAATGCACGGTGCAGGACGCGAGGAGGACGCGGTCGGTGAGGGCGTCCAAGCGACGTGGCTCGCCGTTGCGCTGGGTGTGGCGATCGTTGCCGTGATGCAGATTCTGGCGGCTCCGATTCTCTCTGTCATCGGTGGCGGCGGCGAGATTGCCGATGAAGCTACCGCGTGGTTCAGGGTCGCTGTCTTCGGTGTTCCTTTCATCCTGATTTCGATGGCGGGCAACGGGTGGATGAGGGGTGTCCAGAACACCAGGAGGCCGCTCCGTTTCGTAGTTTTCGGGCTGTTGGTCTCGGGCGTGCTGTGCCCGATGTTGGTACACGGTCTGCTCGGGTTTCCGCGGATGGAACTTCTCGGGTCTGCGGTGGCGAATCTGGTGGGGCAGTCGATCGCTGGGTGTCTGTTCATCGCCGCGATTTCGCGTGCGGGGGTTCCGCTTCGGCCCAGGTGGTCGGTGATGCGAGTGCAGTTGATTCTCGGTCGCGATCTCGTCCTGCGTAGCTTGGCGTTTCAAGCGTGCTTCTTGTCTGCTGCAGCAGTGGCATCCCGGTTCGGAGCGGCCGCTGTCGCTGCCAATCAGGTTGTCCTGCTGCTGTGGAATCTCGTGTCGTTGACTCTTGATTCTTTGGCCATTGCGGCTCAAACACTGGTCGGTGCTGCTCTGGGCAAAGGCGACGTCCGTGGCGCCACCAAGCTGGGTTGGCGATTGACCGCGTGGTCCACCATGTTCGCGATCGTCCTGGCATCGATGTTCGCGGCCGGTATGCCGGTGATCCCCGAGCTGTTCACCGCAGACCCAGCCGTGGTGGGTCAGATGCACGCGATCTGGTGGATATTCGTCGCCATCATTCCGATTGCCGGAATCGTCTTCGCCCTCGACGGAGTTCTGTTGGGTAGCGGCGACGCAGCCTTCCTCCGGACCGCCACACTGGCATGTGCCCTGCTGGGTTTTCTACCCTTCATCTGGTTGTCGCTGGTGCTGGACTGGGGATTGACCGGAATCTGGGTCGGTCTCGGAGTTTTCGTGTCGCTGCGGGCGATCGCGGTGGTGCTACGGACGCTCTCGGGTCGGTGGGCGCTGGGGGGCGCCGACATTCAACGCGAGGCCGGATGAATAGCAACTTCCTGGCTCTTGACGACGAAGTAGACCTCCATGCCAGGCGACAGGTCCAATTCCGAGACCGCTGCTGCCGTCACGTCCGCCACGAGACTCTGGCCGCCGTGGGTACCCCGAACACGAACCGTTGCGCCGTACACGTCCATCGCGGCGATCGTGACGGGTAGTACGTTGCGCGGACTGGCATGCGGTTCGGTGAGATGCACTGCTACCGCGGACGGGCTGAAGACAGCTACTGCGTCGGCACCCGATGGCGTCGTACTGTGTCCGTGAATCGTCAGGCCCTGCGCGGTACTCAACGAACCTGAAGAATCTGCAGCGCCGAGAACCAAGTTCACTCCGGCGATCCGAGCGGCGAATTCACTGCGTGGTGAGGTGAGAATGTCTGTGGTCGGTCCGCGCTCGACGATTCGGCCGGCCTGCACGACCACAATCGTGTCGGCCAAGGCGAGCGCATCGAGGAGGTCGTGAGTGACGATGAGTGCGGTGCGTCGTTGCTCACGCAGGACGGTTCGAAGCAATCGGCGCAGAACGGGTGCGGTAGCTACGTCCAATGCGGCCATCGGCTCGTCGAGGAGTAGTACTCGAGGCTGCGCTGCGAGCGCGCGAGCGAGAGCTATGCGTTGTGCTTGCCCACCCGAGAGCTGCGAAGGCCGTCGATCCGCAAGGTCGAGTGCATCGACTGCGTCAAGCCAGGTTCGTGCAATCTCCCTTCCTTCGCGACGACCGACCCCCCGACTGCGGGGCGCGAACGCGACGTTGGCTTCGGCGTCGAGATGAGGAAACAGAAGGGCGTTCTGTGACAGCGTGGCCACGCCACGGGCATGCGCTGGAACGAACGTGCGTCCGGCGGTGTCGGTGACTACGTCGTCACCGATGGTGATTCGTCCGGAGTCGGGCCGGAGCAGACCTGCCACGAGCGAAAGCAACGAAGTCTTGCCGGCCCCGTTCGGTCCGAGAATCGCGATGACCTCGCCGTCGTCGACATCGAGGGTGAAGTCGAGGTTACGTTCGGCGACTTCGGCGATGAGGCGGATGGAGCTCACAGCGCCCCGGCCAACCGGCGCCCACGGGCGGCAACGACGATTACTGTCGCCACCACGATTAACAGGAGCGAGAGCGCCACTGCGGCGTCGGGATCGGTTTCACGCTGCAGATAGATCTCCAATGGCAGGGTTCGCGTGACTCCCTCGAGTGATCCAGCGAAGGTCAACGTCGCACCGAATTCGCCGAGGGCGCGCGCGAATGCAAGAACGGCCCCCGACACCAGTCCAGGCAGAACGAGCGGGAGCGTCACCCGGCGCAACACTGTCGTCGGACGCGCACCCAAGGTGGCGGCGACGGTCTCGTATCCGCGTCCCGTGCTGCGCAATGCTCCTTCGAGGCTGACGACCAGGAAGGGAAGCGAGACGAAGGTCTGGGCCAGCACCACTGCCGTCGTGGAGAATGCGATGCCGATGCCCCACGCCTCCAGTTGCTCGCCGAGGAGGCCGAGTCGACCGAAGGTGTAAAGCAAGGCAATGCCGCCGACGACCGGTGGAAGGACGAGGGGAAGCAGCACCAACGCTCGGAGGATGGACTGACCAGGAAACTCCGATCGGGCCAACACCAGTGCCATCGGTATACCGATGACAATGCACACGACGGTGCTCGTAGCTGCCGTCCGGAGGCTGAGGAGTAATGCCGTTCGTGATGACTCCGAGGAGATGAGGGCGATGAAGTTCGGCCAATCGATCTTCAACAGAATGGCCAGCAACGGGGTGACGACGAACAACGCACCCAACGCTGCGGGGACGAAGATCCACCTGGGTAGACCGACTCGGACCTCGTTGCCGCCGCGTATTCCCCTTCCGGAGCGCGTCGGTTTCACCTCGACAGTCGCGCTCATTGTTCTTCGAGTCCTGCTTCGACGATGACCGTTGTCGCCTTGACCACGGCCACCGCAACTCTGCCCGGCTCGAGACCCAGGGTGCGCACCGATTCGGTGCTCATGAGCGAGACGACGGTGAACGGTCCGCACTGCATCTCGACCTCGCTCATCACGGTGTCGGACGTCACTGCAGTCACCAGCCCGACCAATCGATTGCGGGCCGAACTTCCCGAGCCCGTCGGATCCGGGGGAGGAGTTGCCTGCTCGCGGGCGAATGCAGCCAAGGCGGCACCGTCGACTACTTTTCGACCGGAGTTGTCCTTGTACGCGACGAGTGTTCCGTTGTCGATCCATCTACGCACGGTGTCGTCACTGACGCCGAGGAGCGCGGCCGCGTCTTTGATTCGAATCCGTGAATGCGGCATGAACAGAACTCTAGAGCAGCAGGCGCGTAAGGGATCGACGCGAGTTATCGACGTCGACGGGTATTGACGAAACGAGCGAGGAGCGTTGCCGCAAGTAATGCGATCGCACACACGATTGCGGTGATCACAAAACCAGAGACGAAGTTGTCCGAGGCGATCCCCGCTAGAACGGAGGCCATAACAGTGAGGACCAGCCCTGCTGTGAGGCCGGATTTCTCGGATGCGGAAAAGTTGTTCATAGGTCGACAGTGTCTCATCCGGCACCCTGTCCGATACCGCTCGGGAATCCGAAGGGAAGATGAGGTGTTGGTTGTCGACCGAATCGACAACCAGATCAGAAGATCATTTCATCGGGAAGGAACACGGCCTGTGACAGCAAAGCTCTGGGCAGTGAGTGACATCCACATCGGTCACCGAGGAAATCGTCCGGTCACCGAGGATATTCATCCCGAGTCACCAGAAGATTGGTTGATCGTCGCGGGAGACGTTTCGGAGAAAACCGACGACATCAAGTGGGCACTCGAGTTGCTCCGAAGTCGATTCGCCAAGGTCATCTGGGTACCCGGCAACCACGAACTGTGGACGACGGTCAAAGATCCAGTGCAAATTCACGGTGCTGCGCGCTATGAGTACCTGGTCAATCTGTGCCGTGAGATCGACGTCGTCACGCCCGAGGACCCCTATCTGCTGTGGGAGGGCGAAGGCGGACCGGCGACGCTGGTGCCGATGTTCTTGCTGTACGACTACTCGTTTCTCCCTCGTGGGGCCGTGGACAAGGAACACGGGCTTGCGATCGCGCGAGAGAAGAATGTCGTCGCCACCGACGAGTTCTTGCTCTCGTGTGAGCCGTACGCCAGCCGAGACGCATGGTGTCGAGCTCGCATCGAAAGCACCAGGACCAGACTCGACGCCCTCGATCCGTCGATCCCTACGGTGTTGATCAACCATTTTCCGCTGGTGCGACAGCCCACCGAGGTGCTCTTCTATCCGGAGTTCGCGTTGTGGTGCGGTTCCACTCTGACCGCCGACTGGCATACGCGCTACAACGCCCTGTGCGCGGTGTACGGGCACCTTCATATCCCTCGTACGACGTACTACGACGGGGTGCGCTTCGAGGAAGTCTCGGTCGGATATCCACGCGAATGGCAGCGGCGGGGGTTGCCCGACAACGTGCTCAGACAGATACTCCCCGTGCCGGAGTATCCCGAGGGCACCTTGAACAAGTGGGGCGGACACTTCACGGTGACACCCGAGATGGAAGCCGAAGTCGAGAAGATGAGGTCTGAGCAGTGATCGAGTCGATTCTTCCCAATGGCGTCGTCGCCGCCGAATTGTTCGCCGACCCGCCGGGGTTGGAACCGCATCCGCTCGAAGCTCATCTGGTCGCCAAGGCCGTGGACAAGCGCAAACGTGAGTTCAGCTCTGCGCGCCACTGCGCCCGCCTGGCGATGGGCAAGCTGGGTGTGGATCCAGCGCCGATCATGCGAGGGAGTTCGGGCGCCCCGCAATGGCCGAGGGGAGTGGTCGGGAGCCTGACGCATTGCGACGGATACCGTGGTGCAGTCGTGGCGTATTCGATGCAGGTTCGTTCCGTCGGAATCGATGCCGAACCACACGATGCACTACCCGACGGGGTTCTCGATGCCGTCAGTCTCGAGGCCGAACGAATATGGCTACGCACCGCGTCCGCCGATACGGACGTGCACTGGGATCGTTTGCTGTTCTGCGCCAAGGAAGCGACGTACAAGGCGTGGGAACCATTGACCGGTCGATGGTTGGGTTTCGAGGATGCGCACATCACGTTCGATCGCACCGGTTCCGGGGGCGACGTCTCCGGAACCTTCCATTCTCGACTCCTCGTGTCCGGTGAAACCATCGACGGTCCGCCACTGACTTCGTTCGATGGCCGATGGCTCGTCTCCGACGGTCTGATCGTCACCGCCATCGCAGTGACCTAGCGATCCACGCGGCGCAGAAGCCGCCTGGCACAATGAACTCTCGTGTCTTCACGCGGAAAGCTGTCCTCCGGCCTCGTCGGTGCCGGGTTGTTGATCGTGGACAAGGGACCAGGGGTCACCAGCCATGACGTCGTCGCCTCCTGTCGCAAACTTCTGCACACTCGGAAGGTGGGGCATGCGGGCACGCTCGACCCGATGGCCACCGGTGTGCTCGTCCTCGGGATCGAACGCGCCACGAAGATGCTGGGGCTTCTCGCGTTGACCACCAAGGAATACACGGCAACGATCCGACTCGGGCGTAGTACCACCACCGACGATGCCGAGGGTGAGACCATCGCGGATGCGTCGGCGCACGAGGTGAGCGATTCGGCGCTTCGAGAGCAGATCGCGCTACTGTCCGGTGACATCGAGCAGATTCCGGCGAGTGTGAGCGCGATCAAGGTGGATGGGCAACGTGCCCACAAGCTGATACGTGCAGGTGAAGAGTTCACCTTGCCTGCTCGAAAGGTCAGCGTGACGAGGTTCGACCTACTTGCCCGGCGAGACGTGCCCGATACCGGTTTCGTAGATCTCGATGTCGACGTCGAATGCTCTTCTGGAACCTACATTCGAGCGCTCGCGCGCGACCTCGGTGCCGCTCTCGGTGTCGGCGGCCACCTGACCGTGCTGCGGCGCACGCGAGTGGGCCCGTTCACTTTGGAGCATGCTCGTACCCTCGACCAGCTCGCGGAGAACCCTGGGGTCAGCCTGGACATCGACGAGGCTGCGCGCACTGCTTTTCCGCACCGGCAGCTCGACGCCGAAGAAGCGGAATCGGTCAGCCAGGGGAGATGGTTGGATCCCGTGGGGATCGATGGCGTGTATGCAGCAATCGACCCATCGGGGCACACGATCGCTCTGCTGCAGGAAAAAGGTAAGCGCGCAAGCTCGGTGCTGGTCGTTCGCCCGGCAACCTTGCGCGGTCACTAGCGGGTCGGGATCATCCAGATCGCTTCGGCTGCACGTTGACCGAGATCGATGACACCCTTGTCGGCACCGTGATGGTCCAATTCGATCTCCACCGTTCCTGCGTAGTCGCGTCGCTCGAGGACGGCGATCGGCAGATCGAGCGTGATGCCCACCGAGTCGAAGTAGCGCAGCATCGCCGGATCGGAATCGGAAATCCGGGCGACCAGCCCGCGTTGGCCGTCTGCGTAGTCGCTCAGGCGTGTGGCCTCGGGTGACGCTATGTCGCCGTCCACCGACGGAATCGGGTCACCGTGTGGATCACGTTCAGGGAAGCCCAGTTTCGCGTCTATCCGCGACATCATCAGGTCCGAGACCGCATGTTCGAGTATTTCTGCCTCGTCGTGCACTTCGTCCCAGCCGTAGCCGAGTTCTTGCACGAGATAGGTCTCGATCAGTCGGTGACGTCGAACCATCGCAATGGCCGCGGTGCGTCCCCTAGGGGTGAGAGAGATAGCCCCGTAACGAGCGTGGTCGACCATGCCTTGATCGGCCAGCTTGCGGATCGCCTCGGACACTGTCGAGGCGGAGACGCCGATGCGTTCGGACAGCATCTTGGTACTGACGGCGTCCTCGGTCCACTCGCCGGCAGTCCAGATCACTTTGAGATAGTCCTGCGCGACAGCCGACAGCTGCAGTTCTTCCGCGAGGTTGTCTGCTGCAGCCTTGTTACCTGCAGTGCTCTTGTTACCCGCAGTGCTCTTGTTACCCGCAGTGTTTTTGCCGCCGGTGTTCGGGCTGACCATTCGCTCCACCACGCGATGAGCTTAGCTTCCCGCCGGTTGGCTCGCCGCCACGTCGTCGGAGCGTCGGAAATAGCGGGTGATCAACCCCTGCGACGGGCTGAAGAGATAGGCGAGGATGAACACGAAGCCCTGCGACAACACGACGGTGCCGCCCGAGGACACGTCGAGATAGAAGCTCACATAGATGCCGACTATCGCGCAGCCGACGGCGATGCTCGGTGCGACAACGAGCATCCGACGGAAACGATTGGTCAACAGATATGCCGTCGCTCCCGGTGTGATCAGCATCGCGACGACGAGAATGACGCCGACTGCTTGGAGTGCGACGACCGTCGTCAACGCGAGCAAAGTCAGCATCGTCGCCGAGATGACTGTGGGCGAGATACCCACCGCACGCGCTTGCGTCCGATCGAAGGCGAACAGCGTGAAGTCGCGACGCTTGAGGACCATCACCAGCAGCGCGAGACCGCCGAGGATGAACACTTGCAGCATGTCCGATTGCGATACCCCGAGGAGATTGCCGAAGAGGATGTGGTTCAGGTCGATCTGGCTCGGGAACTTCGAGATCAGCACGACTCCGAGTGCGAACAATGTCGTGAAGACGACGCCGATGGCCGCGTCCTCCTTGACCAGAGTGGTGTTGCGGACGAGACCGATAGCGCCGACGGCGACGAGCGCGAACAACAGTGCCCCGATTGCGAAGGGGGCGCCGAGCAGATATGAGAGTGCGACGCCAGGCAGAACCGCGTGCGAGACCGCGTCGCCCATCAACGACCAGCCGATGAGCACCAACCAGCAACTGAGTACGGCACAGACGATGGACGCGGTGACCGTCACGAGCATGGCCCGTTGCATGAATGTGTACTGCAATGGTTCGACGAAGAAGTCGACGAAGTCCATGATCAGCTCGCTTCCGACGTGCGGGAAGTAGTGCGTGAAAGTGGATCGATGCCGAAGGCCAATGCAAGGTTCTCCGGTTTCAGCACCTCCTCAGGTCTTCCGTGCATCAACACTCGTTGCTGCAGCAGGACCGCCTCGTCGCAGAGGTCCGGCAGCGCGTGGAGATCGTGCGTGGACACGAGTACCGAAGCGCCTGCCGCGGTGAGCTCACGCAGCAATCTGGTGATCGTGGCTTCGGTTCGCTTGTCGACCCCGGCGAAAGGCTCGTCGAGGAGCAGTAGCGAGGCTTCCTGGGCGATGGCTCTGGCAACGAACGCCCGCTTGCGCTGGCCACCCGACAGTTGACCGATCTGGCGGTCGGCCAGTTCGGTCAGGTCGACTCGATCGATCGCGTTCTCCACCGCCGAGCGATCGCGGCTGCGCGGACTTCGCATCCAGTTCTGTTTCCCGTAGCGGCCCATCATGACGACGTCGCGGACGCTGATCGGGAATGACCAGTCCACTGTCTCGCTCTGCGGCACGTAGCTGACCGTGCCGGCCTTGCGTGCATCGGCAGGGGCTCCGCCGAAGATGGAGATGGTGCCGGTGTCCGGTCGCACTACACCCATGACGGCTTTGAACAGTGTCGACTTCCCGGACCCGTTCATTCCCACGAGGCCGCAGACGCGACCGGCCTCGAGCGTCAGCGACGCGTCGACTAGTGCGGTGATGTCTCGATACCGAACGCCGACGCCGGTGACTGTCAGTGCAGCGGGCTTCGTGTTCATCGTCGTGTCCCCAGTAACGCATCGGTGATGGTGCGGGCGTCGTAGGTCAGTAGGTCCAGGTAGGTGGGAACGGGTCCACCCTCCTCGCTCAGCGAATCGACGAAGAGGGTGCCGCCGAATCGCGCACCAGTGTCCTCGGCGACCTGTCGCTGCGCTTTGTCGGACACCGTCGACTCGCAGAACACCGCCGGTACGTCGTTGTCTCGAACGAAGTCGATGGTTGCGACGACCTGTTTGGGGGTGCCCTCCTGTTCGGCGTTCACCGGCCATAGATATGCCTCTTGAAGGTCGAAGTCGCGTGCGAGGTAGCTGAATGCGCCCTCACACGAGACCACTGCGCGTTCGTTGGGCGGCAGTGTGTCGAGGTCGGCGCGGAGTCGGTTGCCGACCTCTCGAAGCTGAGCTTTGTAGGACTCGGCGTTGGCGCGATAGTCCTCGGCGTGCAGTGGGTCGAGATCGACGAATGCGGATGCGATGTTGTCGACGTAGACCTCCGCGACCTTCGGTGACATCCACGCGTGTGGATTGGATTTCCCCGCATATGCGTCGGCACGGATGTAGACAGGTTCCACGCCGTCACTCACCACTGCATGTGGGGCGGGGACGCGTTCGACGAACTTCTCGAACCACGATTCCAATCCCAGACCGTTGTCGAGGATCAGTTCGGCTTGTTCGGCGGTACGGAGATCGCCGGGGGTCGGTTCGTAGCCGTGAATTTCTGCGCCCACCTTGGTGATCGACTCGACGAGGAGATGATCGCCTGCCACGTTGCGAGCCATGTCGGCGAGAACAGTGAATGTCGTGAGGACCAACGGGCGGGAGTCCTCGGTGATGGCAGTGTTCTCGTCACCGACACTTCTAGCGCATCCCGCGAGCGCGCCGACCGACATGACCACGGCTGTGACAAGGCTCAACGTGGGCATCATCGAAAATCTCCCCTGGCGAAGAAATAAGTTTGGCACACCGAAATATTGACAGAACGCGGATATGTTTGTCCATACCTGAGTCGAGCGACACACCGATCCGAAAGTGACCCCGAACTCGGGGGCCCGTAGGCTTCCCCTCGTGCAGAGATGGCGAGGTCTCGACGATGTACCTGCCGACTGGGGCCGTTGTGTTCTCACGATCGGTGTTTTCGATGGCGTGCACAGGGGGCACGCGCAACTGATCAGCCGCGCGGTGAAGTCTGCGCGGGAACGCGGAATTCCCAGTGTGCTCATGACATTCGATCCACATCCGATGGAAGTGGTCCGGCCTGGGACGCATCCCGCGCAACTGACGACGCTGACCAGACGGGCCGAGCTTGCCGAGGAGCTCGGTGTAGACGTGTTTTTCGTCATGCCGTTCACGCCCGAACTGATGAAGCTCACCCCGGAGCGCTACGTCCACGAAATTCTGGTCGAGCGCCTTCACGTCGCCGAGGTGGTCGTGGGGGACAACTTCACGTTCGGCAAGAAGGCGTTGGGCAATGTGGATCTGCTTCGTGCGGTCGGCGAGAGATTTGGATTCGCGGTCGACGGCGTGAGCCTTCTGGCGGAACACGCGGTCACGTTCTCGTCCACTTACATCCGCTCGTGCGTCGATGCCGGCGATGTCGCTGCGGCTTCGCTGGCCCTCGGTCGTGCGCATCGGGTGGAAGGTGTCGTCGTGCACGGCGACGGCAGAGGTCGCCAGCTGGGCTACCCGACCGCGAACGTGGCACCCCCCATGCATTCGGCGATTCCCGCCGACGGTGTGTACGCAGCCTGGTTCACCGTCCTCGGTCCTGGCGCGATGATCGGTACCGTGACGCCGGGCAAACGGCAACCGGCCGCGGTGTCCGTCGGGACCAACCCCACGTTCTCGGGGAGAACGCGCACCGTGGAAGCATTCGTTCTCGACAGCAACGCGGACCTGTACGGCCAGCATGTGGCAGTGGATTTCGTCGAACGACTCCGAGGTATGGAGAAGTTCGATTCGGTCGAGGACTTGATCGCGGAAATGGGACGAGACTCCGATAGAGCCCGCTCGATTCTGTCGCAACTCGAGCCCTGGTAGTCTCCTACGTTGGTGCATGCTGCGGTCCGTGGTGGCTGCACCCGATTCGGTATCTCGCATGCGAGAGCACTCGAATTCCCTTTCACGCGGACGTCAGTGATCAGGAGTAGTACCAGTGGCATTGACCACCGAACAGAAGAAGACCGTTCTCGGCGAGTACGGCTTGCACCCGACCGATACGGGTTCACCCGAGGCTCAGGTCGCGATGCTCACCAAGCGCATCGTCGATCTCACCGAGCACCTGAAGATGCACAAGCATGACCACCACTCCCGCCGCGGCCTGTTGCTGCTGGTCGGACGTCGTCGTCGCCTGCTCAAGTACATCGCCAAGGTGGACGTCACCCGCTACCGCTCGCTGATCGAGCGTTTGGGTCTGCGTCGCTAATTCGACGTCGACGTGCCCGCTCTAGTGCGCGGTCGCCGCAATAGTGCAGAAGCCAACGAGGCAGTGCTTAGACTGTCCTCGTTGGCTATCTGTGTATGACCCGAAGTTGTATGACCCGAAGTACAGATAGACCAGCAACACTGCGAGTGCATGGGCATTCGCATATCGCCGTGTGCGCCTGAGGCGACGTGGCGTCGGTCTTCGGTAGTGGCCTGTCGGGCAAGTGTCCGGCCGGCTTCGATCGATGGCCGCCTCCGCTCGCACCGCTGTCGGAGTTCGAAGGAACACGAGGTTCCCGAGAAATCGACAGAAGGTTCAGTAGGCACGGCAAAGACGAGAGGACGAGAAGAAAAGAATGACCGAAACCACAACGTTGGATGCCGAAGAGGGCATCTTCGAAGCTACCGCCATCATCGACAACGGCACGTTCGGCAAGCGAACGATCCGATTCGAGACCGGTCGGCTCGCGCAGCAAGCAGCAGGCGCTGTCGCGGCGTACCTCGACGAAGACACGATGTTGCTGTCGGCCACCACGGCAGGCAAGCACCCCCGCGAAGGATTCGACTTCTTCCCACTGACGGTGGATGTCGAAGAGCGCATGTACGCAGCAGGACGCATCCCCGGATCGTTCTTCCGACGCGAAGGTCGCCCGTCGACGGACGCGATCCTGACCTGCCGCCTCATCGACCGCCCGCTGCGTCCGACGTTCGTCGACGGACTCCGCAACGAGATCCAGGTCGTCATCACCGTCCTGAGCCTCAATCCGGCGGATCTCTACGATGTCGTCGCGATCAACGCTGCGTCTGCGTCCACGCAGATCGCCGGCCTGCCGTTCTCCGGCCCGATCGGTGGCGTCCGCGTCGCGTTGATCGGTAAGCAGTGGGTTGCATTCCCCACCAACGAGCAGCTCGAGAAGGCCGTGTTCAACATGGTCGTCGCCGGCCGCATCGTCTCGGGCTCGGGTGCTGACGCCGATGTTGCGATCATGATGGTCGAGGCAGAAGCAACCGAAAACGTCATCGAACTCATCGAAGGTGGCGCCACCGCCCCCAACGAGGCAGTCGTTGCCGAGGGCATCGAAGCATCCAAGCCGTTCATCGCTGCTCTGTGCACCGCGCAGCAGGAGCTGGCAGCCAATGCTTCCAAGCCGACCGGCGACTACCCGGTGTTCCCGGCGTACCAGTCTGACGTCTTCGAGGCCGTCGAGTCCGCTGCGAAGATCCCCCTGAACGAAGCATTGACCATCGCAGGCAAGGCCGAGCGTGAGGCCAAGCTCGACGAAGTCAAGGCTCAGATCCTCGCGCAGGTTTCCGACAAGTTCGAAGGCCGCGAGAAGGAGATCGGCGCCGCGTTCCGCGCCCTCACCAAGAAGTCTGTCCGCCAGCGGATCCTGACCGATCACTTCCGTATCGACGGCCGCGGTGTCACCGACATCCGTTCGTTGTCGGCAGAGGTCGCGATCGTTCCGCGCACACACGGCAGTGCCCTGTTCGAGCGTGGCGAGACCCAGATCCTGGGCATCACGACGCTGGACATGGTCAAGATGGCGCAGCAGGTCGACTCCCTCGGGCCCGAGACCAGCAAGCGTTACATGCATCATTACAATTTCCCGCCGTACTCGACCGGTGAAACGGGACGCGTCGGTTCGCCGAAGCGTCGCGAGATCGGACACGGAGCGCTCGCCGAGCGTGCACTGTTGCCGGTGCTCCCGAGCCAGGCGGAGTTCCCGTACGCAATCCGCCAGGTATCCGAGGCGCTGAGCTCGAACGGCTCCACGTCGATGGGCTCGGTATGTGCCGCGACTCTGTCGCTGCTCAACGCCGGTGTGCCGTTGCGTGCGCCGGTTGCCGGTATCGCCATGGGTCTCGTCTCCGACGAGGTCGACGGCGAGACTCGCTACGTTGCGCTCACCGACATCCTCGGTGCCGAAGATGCCTTCGGCGACATGGACTTCAAGGTCGCCGGAACCAAGGACTTCGTCACGGCGCTTCAGCTCGACACGAAGCTCGACGGAATCCCGTCTAAGGTCCTCGCCGGCGCACTGTCGCAGGCCAAGGATGCTCGTACGACGATCCTCGAGGTCATGGCGGAAGCCATCGACACCCCTGACGAGATGAGCCCCTACGCGCCTCGTGTCACGGCGATCAAGGTCCCCGTCGACAAGATCGGCGAGGTCATCGGACCCAAGGGCAAGATGATCAACTCGATCACCGAGCAGACCGGTGCCAACATCTCCATCGAAGATGACGGCACTGTCTACGTCGGTGCAGCGGACGGCCCGTCCGCGCAGGCTGCGATCGATATGATCAACGCCATCGCCAATCCGCAGCTGCCGAAGGTCGGCGAGCGTTTCCTCGGAACTGTTGTCAAGACAACAGCTTTCGGTGCATTCGTCTCGTTGCTTCCGGGTCGCGACGGCCTTGTTCACATCTCCAAGCTGGGTAGTGGCAAGCGGATCAACAAGGTCGAAGATGTCGTCAGCGTCGGCTCGAAGCTTCGCGTCGAGATCGCCGACATCGACAACCGCGGCAAGATCAGCCTCGTACCGGTCGAGGACGACAACGCCGCTGTGGCAGTGGACGTCCCGACGGAGTCACCCGCTGAGTAAGAAGACTCAGGACCGAACGGTACGTCCCCTCGGGACGTACCGTTCGGCCGTTTCGGATCACACCGAGCAGTCGCAGGGCGTTCGGCGAACAACGCTGCCCGGTGGTCTTCGCGTAGTCACCGAATTCGTTCCCGGCGTACGTTCGGCGTCCGTCGGTGTCTGGGTCGGTGTCGGTTCGCGCGACGAACAGCCCAGCGTTGCCGGTGCAGCGCACTTTCTCGAGCACCTGTTGTTCAAGTCGACGCCCACACGATCAGCACTCGAAATCGCTCAAGTGATGGATGGCGTGGGCGGCGAACTCAACGCGTTCACCTCGAAGGAAAGTACGTGCTTCTATGCGCACGTGCTCGACGAGGACCTCGGTATGGCCATCGACTTGGTCAGCGACGTGGTCCTGCGGGGGCGTTGTCGCACAGCCGATGTCGATGTCGAGCGTCAAGTGGTGCTCGAGGAGATATCGATGCGCGACGACGATCCCGAAGACCTACTGGGGGATCTGTTCCTCGAAGCAATGTTCGGCGATCATCCCGTCGGGCGACCGGTGATCGGAACCGTGGAGTCGATCGAGGCGATGACTCGATCTCAGCTGCGCTCGTTCCACACGCGTCGTTACACACCCGAGCGCATGGTCGTCGCAGTAGCGGGAAATGTCGATCATCGTCGGACCGTGGCTATGGCCAAGCGGGCATTCGCCGGTCACCTCGAGTCGGGAGTCACCTCGGTGCCCCGGCGTGAAGGGGGAATGCGGCTGCGTACTCGGCCCGAGTTGAGATTCATCGCTCGGGACAGTGAGCAAGCGCACTTGTCCCTCGGGGTTCGGGCGTTCGGTCGACACGAGGGTCATCGGTGGGCACTGTCGGTCCTGAACACCGCTGTGGGCGGCGGTTTGTCCTCGCGATTGTTTCAGGAGATTCGTGAGGAACGAGGGTTGGCGTATTCGGTGTACTCCTCGGTCGATACCTTCGCGGACTCGGGCGCGTTCTCGGTATACGCGGGATGCCAACCGGAGAATCTTGCGGAAGTGACGACGGTTGTGCGGGAGGTGCTCGCAAGCGTTGCCTCCGACGGAATCAGTGACGACGAGTGCGCCAGGGCGAAAGGCTCTCTGCGTGGCGGATTGGTTCTCGGACTGGAAGATTCCGGATCGCGAATGAACCGTATCGGGCGAAGTGAACTCAACTACGGCAACCATCACGACATCACCGACACACTCGCACGGATCGATCAGGTCACCAACGACGAGGTACGCGAGGTTGCTCGGGTGCTGCTGTCCAGGCCGTTCGGGGCAGCCGTCGTCGGACCGTACAAGAGCGTGCGCCAACTACCGGCCTCGGTCAAGTCGCTCGTACGCTGAAGCGTGAAGGTGTCGATTCCCCTGGCCAGGGGTGTGTCGATATCTACGCTGCCGCCGCGAAGGCGACCTGATCGAGCAATATGTAAGACGCTGGTGAGAATCCTCGGTGACAGCTCTGTGAATCATGCTGTCTATCAGTTCATTCGACCGCTCCTGCGTTAGTTTCGGTGAATGAAACTCACCATTGGGCCTTTCTTTCTTGCCGCGGCAGTAACCGCTCTCGTCTCCGGATGCAGTGATGGCGGTGACGGCGAGAGCCCTTCGGCTCCCTCCACCGCCATCCCCACAGCTTCCGCGTATCCGCCGGTACCGTCCGCCGCAGATCTGAACGAGGAACTGAAGCGGGGCTTCGATCCAGCGGTTCCATCGGCAGAGAAGGCTGTATTCGTTCAGGGTGCAGAAGAAGACCCCGCATTGATCGAACAAGTCGTCACTGCAGCCGTTACGAACGACGCGATCGTAGAGATTACCGGCGTCGATGATCTAGGCGATGGAACACTGAGCGCCGGGGCCACATTGACGATCGGTGGTCAGCCGAATCCGACGACGATGATTTTCGTGGCCGAGAACGGCGTGTGGAAGCTCAGCCGCGACAATGCCTGCGCACTAGTCGGACTTGCCGGGCTCACGTCAGCGGCGTGCCCGGCCGGCGAGTAGCTTCCACGGCACGAGTGCCGATTCGAGTTGTACCGCCAGGCTCATCTTCGATTCGCCGTCGCTGCGCTCCTCGAATTTGATCGGCACCTCGGCGATCTTCAGTCCGCGTCGGACGGTGCGATAGTTCATCTCCACCTGGAAGGCATAACCGTTGCTCTCGACCGACGAGACGTCGATTGCCCGGAGAGTCTTCGCATGCCAAGCTTTGAAGCCAGCCGTCGCGTCCTTGACCTTCAAGCGCAGAATTGTGTTGACGTAGAAGTTTGCCCAGGCCGAGAGAGCCTTCCGGTGCCAGGGCCAGTCGCTCGCCACTTCACCGCCCGGCACATATCGCGACCCGAGCACGACCGCAGCGTCCGTGGTGGTCAGTGTCTCGATCATTGCCGGTATCACTTCGGTCGGATGGGACAGATCGGCATCCATCTGTATGACGATGTCCGCACCGTCGTCCAATGCCTTGGACATACCTGCCACATAGGCGCGACCGAGTCCGTTCTTCTCGGTGCGATGAAGAACGGTAAGGGGGAGCAGGCCGTTCTCGGCGAGTTCGTCGGCAACCTTGCCGGTCCCATCCGGTGAGTTGTCGTCCACGACGAGAACGTGCAGATTCTCCATGCCCAGATCCGCGAGCAGCCCTACCAGCTTGGGAAGGTTCTCGCGCTCGTTGTACGTGGGTACGACAACGGTTGTCTTCTGGGCGACGCTTGGATAAGTCACGCTCGTATGATCCGTGATCGGGGTAGCAAGAACCAAATCACAGTCGTCCGACGTCGATGAAAACGCCGGATCGGAGAGCCGGAGCGGCGTAGCCGGTGTCTACCTCTTTCACCCTCGCGGACTGGCCATCCGCTAGCTATCGCGTCGCTGCCTCGTACTAGCCGGTCGAATCGGACGTCGTACGAAATTTGATAGCGCGCGGTATTCACCAGCTCAGGTCACAGCGGGGGAGGTGAGGTGATCTGCAGTACATACGACATGGATTCGGGGGTGTCGTACGGGGAAGGCCCTTCGGGTGGACCGAGTATCTGCCGCACGATCAAGGTGACGAGTGCAGCGAGAACTGTCACCACGACAACCACGGCGACGACGATCAGCAGCCGCTTGGGTCCTCCGAAGAGATCGTTCGAACTCATGGGTTCATCATGCACTCAACGGTGCCGTCGACAACAATCGCGACCATCAGGGCTAACCGATCGTTTTCAGTTCGGCGACGACTCCGTGATGGTCTGTGCCGTCGACGGTGATCCGTTCGAGTGATGTCGCCTGCATTCCGCGGCTGAGGATGTGATCGATCCCGACGAGTGCAGGGTAGGCCTTGTCTGTTGGATACGTAGGGACAACACCGCCGCCCGTGCTCTCTGCCGCGTCGGTGTAACCCACATCCACGATGTCTCGAAACCTGCTGTGCGACCAGGTCGAGTTGAAATCGCCGCTCACTATCACTCGCGGTAGATCCGCGGATGCCGTCACCTCTTGCTTCAGCAGTTCCATTTCCGAGGCCCATATCGGCGTGGGGGACGGGTAGGGCGGTACGGGGTGCACCGAGTACACCCGGATGGGCGGGCCTGTGCCGACGTCGATATCGGTGGACAGATTCCACAGCAGAAAAGTAGGTAGCTCTCGTTCGTTCGCAAGCGGGAAGCGGCTGTAGATGCCGGCGCCGCCTCCGCCTTCGGCGGTGGGACGGGTGAACTTGTAGGGCAGCAGATCTTCCAGGCCCGCGGCGTCCAGGCCACTCAGGGCGCTGCTCGTGAGTTCTTGGACGGTAAGGATGTCGATGTCACGATCGATGACCTCGCGGACGATCTGATCGGGATCGGCCAGCCCGAGCATGAGGTTCGACTGCATGATTCGCAGAGTCGGGCCAGTGGAATCCTCCGATGCTGCGGCGGTCGAGCCGGGGACGTACAAGGGAGCGAAAAGCCCGACCCCCGTCGCGAGAGCAGCCGCCGACGCTGCGAAGAGGATCCATCTTCGTCCGAATGCGGCTACAACAGCGCCGATCACCGACACAGAGACAAGGAATGGTGTGAACGATGCGAGGGCCACGACATACCGGTTGTCGACCCGTGAAAAGTAGGCAAGCAACCCCAACACCGAGATCGACAGGCAGAGCCCTGCCACCAATCTTGTAACTGTTGTCCACATTGTGCGGATCTTAACCGCACCGTGCGCAGGCACACCGCCCTAGCTCAGGAAGACCGCTGCTCGGTCTGCAAGGTCGAGTAGGGGGCCGGGAAGAATTCCGAAGGCGACGGTGGCGCCCACACCGATTCCGATCGTCAAGGTTGTAGCAACACTCGGAGTCACTACAGTCGCTCGGCTGCTATCGGTGGAATCCGGTTCGGAGAAGAACATCAGCACGATCACCCGGATATAGAACACAGCAGCAATGGCGCTGCTCACGACACCGACCACGACGAGTGGCGCTGCACCACCTTGCGCAGCTGCCTGAAAGACGGCGAACTTTCCGAAGAATCCACTTGTCAGCGGAATTCCGGCGAACGCAAGTAACAACAGTGCGAAGACTCCAGCGAGCAACGGTGACTGTTTGCCCAAGCCCGCCCAGCGTGAGATGTCGCCGACCTCACCGAACTCGTCCCGGACAACTGTAACCACTGCAAATGCCGCGACAGTGCTGAATCCGTAGACGAACAGATAGAACAGCGTCGAGGACAGTCCGGCAGCGTCGACGGCGATGAATCCGGTCAGAATGAAGCCGGCGTGCGTAATCGACGAATACGCGAGCATGCGTTTGATGTCGGTCTGTGTCACGGCCAGGATGGCGCCGATCAGCATCGTTGCGATTGCCACAGCCCACAGCGCTGGTCGCCATTCGGAACGGAGATCCGGTAGCGCTACGTAGAAGACCCTCGTCATAGCGCCGAACGCGGCGACCTTCGTTGCTGCCGCCATGAAAGCCGTGATCGGCGTCGGGGCGCCCTGATAGACGTCGGGGATCCACGAATGAAAAGGAATAGCACCGATCTTGAACAGGAGACCGACTCCCACCAGTGCGGTACCGAGTACCGCCAGGGCGTCGTTCCCGGTGCCCAAGGACACAGCATCACCGATATCACCCAGCGTGACGGAGCCGGCGTACCCGTACAGCAACGCCGATCCGAACAGGAAGAAGGCCGAAGAGAATGCGCCGAGAAGAAAATACTTCATTGCCGCTTCCTGCGACAATAACCGCCTTCGCCGGGCGAGGCCGCAGAGAAGATAGAGCGGAAGCGACAAGACCTCGAGAGCAACGAACATGGTCAACAGGTCGTTCGAAGCTGGGAACAGCAGCATGCCCCCCAACGCGAACATCGTCAGCGGGAACACTTCGGTCTGGGCGACGCCGGCGTGCGTTGCTTGCCGCTCGGCAAGGGATCCTGGAACAATCGAGGCCTGTGGCGCAAACGAATCCGCACGAGGTGGCGCATTTTTTGGCGCGGTGCCCAGGCTCGGTTCGACCCTTCGCTCGGCGATCAGTAATACCGAAGGGATCGCGATCAACAGCAGGGTTCCCTGCAAGAACAATGCCGGGCGGTCGATGACAACCGAACCCATCATGGCGAGGCTGCCGGCGGAATCGCTTCCGTCCAGGGACAACGCAAGCAAGACAACCGCTGCCAGAGCTGCGCCGATACCACTGATCGCGAGCGCGACATGTGCCGGATATCTGGCGGACCTGGGAAGAAATGCTTCCACGAGAACTCCGAGAACCGCGATACCGAAGATGATGAGCATCGGCGCCAGCTGGCTGTATTCGATACTCGGAGCCACCACAACTGCGTCGCCGGTCATCTGATTCCTGCCTGTCCGTCAGCGGTGAGATCATCGGACTCGACCGAGGTCACCGTCGTCGCTACCGCGGGCGAGATTATGTCGAGGATCGGTTTCGGGTACAGCCCCAACACGATCAGAAGCGTTATCAAGGGCACCATCACGGCCAGCTCGCGTGGAACGAGGTCGTGCACAGCGGCGTTCTTTTTTTCGAGTGGACCGGTCATGATCCGTTGATAGAGCCACAGGATGTAGACGGCCGACAGAACGAGCGCTGATGTCGCGACGACTGCGGCAACCTGGTAGCGGGTGAACGTTCCGATCAGCACGAGGAATTCACTGACGAAGGGCGCCAACCCGGGGAGCGAGAGAGTAGCCAGACCGGCAACGAGGAAGGTGCCGGCGAGGACGGGTGCGACCTTCTGGATTCCGCCGTAGCTGTCGATCGCGCGAGTGCCGCGGCGCGACACCAGAAACCCGGCGACGAGGAACAATGCGGCCGTGGAGATTCCGTGATTGACCATGTAGAGCGTCGAACCGGTCTGGCCCTGACTGGTCATAGCGAAGATCCCGAGGATGATGAAGCCGAAGTGAGAGATCGACGTGTAGGCGATCAACCGCATGACATCCGTCGAAGCGATGGCAAGGATTGCGCCGTAGACGATTCCGATCACTGCCAGCGTCACGACGAACGGTGCGAAATACTTCGACGCATCGGGAAAGAGCTGTAGACAGTATCGGAGCATGCCGAATGTTCCGACTTTGTCCACGACGGCCATCATCAACACCGCCGTTGCAGGTGTCGATTCGACTGCGGCTCCCGGCAGCCACGAATGGAACGGCCACAGTGGGGCTTTCACAGCGAAGGCGAACATGAAGCCGAGGAACAGTGCATTGAGCAGTCCAGGTGACATTCCGAGATCGCCGGCTGCCGCGGAAGCAGCTATCTCTTCAAAGCCGAATGTGCCTGTACCGACATACAACCCGACGACGGCCGCGAGCATGACGAGTCCACCCAGGAGGTTGTACAACAGGAATTTCACTGCTGCGGATGCGCGGTGCTTTCCGCCGAAACCACCGATGAGGAAGTACATCGGAATGAGCATCGCCTCGAAGAAGACGTAGAACAGCAAAATGTCGAGGGCACTGAACGACATCAACACCATCGATTCGACAGCGAGAATCAGCGCAACGTAAAGGTGTGCCGATCGTCCGATCCGTGGGTCGTTCCACCCTGCAACCAGAAGCAGTGGCAGCAGAACCGCGGTCAGGAGGATCAACACCACCGAAATGCCATCGACACCCAGCTCGTAGCGGGCACCGAATGCCTCGATCCACGAATGGGATTCGACGAATTGGTACCGCTCACCTCCAGGCTCGAACCTAACCGCCACGACTACGGCCACGACGAGTGTGAGCAGCGACGCCACGAGCGCGACCACTTTGGCCCACCCTGGCCGTGCTTTCGGCATGGCAAGCGCAGCTGCCGCACCGATGATCGGCAACACCCACAATGTCGTCAACCAGGGAAAGGAACTCACCACACCATCACCGCCACCATCATCGCGAGAAACACAGCCGTGCCGAGCAACATCGTGAGCGCGTAGGTACGTACGAAACCGGTTTGCACGCGGCGGATTCGGGTTGATACCGCTGCGATGATCGACCCGAGGGCGACGGTGGCGCCGTCGATTGCGGTGTCGTCGAATACCTTCGCGGCCTGGGTGATCTTCTGGCCGGGACGCATCAGAGTGGCCTCGTTGAAGGCGTCGCCGTACAGATCCCGTCGTGCTGCAGTCGTCACCACGGAGACCGGTTCAGGCGCTGTGGCCGGTATCGGCGATCGTGCATAGCGGAGGTACGCCACGAGTACTCCGACCGCGACGACAGCAAGCGCCATGGACGTCACCAGCCAGGCCGGAAGTGTGTGTGACTCTTCGACCTCGCCGAATACCGGCTCCAACCATGACGCCAACGAACCTCCAACGGTCAACAGTGCCCCCGCGCCGACCGACCCGATCGCGAGTACGACCATCGGAACGGTCATCACCGAGGGCGACTCGTGGGGGTGTGCATCGGGGGCCCACCGCGCAGTGCCGAAGAAGGTCATCAGCATCACTCGCGTCATGTAGAACGCCGTCAGACCGGCCCCGAACAGGGTGACGACGCCGAGCACGACGCCGGCCACGCCACCTGCACCGAAGGCGACCTCGATGATCTTGTCCTTGGCGAAGAAGCCGGAGAAAGGTGGAACACCGATGATGGCGAGGTAGCCGAGGCCGAACGTCACGAAGGTGATCGGCATCGACTTCCGCAGCGCCCCGTACCGGCGCATGTCGACCTCGTCGTTCATACCGTGCATGACGGACCCGGCACCGAGGAAGAGACCGGCCTTGAAGAAGCCGTGTGCGAGTAGGAGCATGATCGCGAAGGTGTATCCGGCCGGACCCAGTCCGGCAGCGAGCACCATGTATCCGATCTGACTCATCGTCGACGCGGCCAATGCCTTCTTGATGTCGTCCTTGGCGCACCCGATGATCGCACCGAACACAAGCGTCACGGCGCCCACGATGACGACCGCGGTCTGAGCCGTCGGGGCCGCGGTGAAGATCGGCCCCGACCGAATGATCAGGTACACGCCTGCTGTCACCATCGTCGCTGCGTGGATGAGTGCCGACACCGGCGTCGGCCCTTCCATGGCGTCGCCGAGCCAGGATTGAAGCGGCACCTGGGCCGACTTTCCGCACGCCGCAAGAAGCAGCACCAAACCGAGTGCGGTCAGCACCGACTCACTTGCCGTATCTGTCCCCGTCAGGACCTCGGAAAAGGACACGCCACCGAACGTTGAAAACATGATCATCAACGCGATCATCAATCCGATGTCACCGACGCGATTGACGATGAACGCCTTTTTCGCTGCTGCTGCCGCGGAGGGCTTGTACTGCCAGAATCCGATGAGCAGATACGACGCGAGGCCCACGCCCTCCCACCCGAGGTACAAGCCGAGGAAGTTGTCGGCCATGACCAGCAAGAGCATCGCGGCCAAGAATAGATTGAGGTATGCGAAAAATCGTCGACGATCGGGGTCGTAGCGCATGTAACCGATCGCGTAGATGTGGATGAGCGAACCCACTCCCGTGATGAGCAATACGAAACACATCGACAACTGATCGAGTTGCAGACCGAAATCGACCTGGAGGTCGGCAACGGGAATCCACCTGAACAGAGTTTGGCTCACGGCGCGGTCCTCGGCCCTTCGGCCGAGCATCTCCACGAAGAGGATGACCCCGACGACGAACGACGCCGAGGCCACGGCGGTGCCGAAGATATGTCCCCATCGGTCACCGCGGCGCCCGCACAGCAGCAGGATGGCCGCGCCCAGCAACGGGAGGGTCGGTAGTAGCCACATATCAGTACTTCAGCAGATTCGCGTCGTCGACAGAGGCAGATCGGCGAGTACGAAAAATCGTCATGATGATTGCGAGCCCCACGACGACTTCAGCAGCTGCAACAACCATGGTGAAGAACGCGAAGACCTGGCCGTCGAGATTGCCGTGCATGCGAGCGAAGGTCACGAACGCGAGATTGGCAGCGTTGAGCATCAACTCGACACACATGAAGACCACGATTGCGTTGCGTCGAAGCAGTACTCCCGCAGCGCCGATCGTGAAGAGCAACACGGCGAGGTACAGGTAGTTCTCCGGATTCATGGCGCCTCACCTCGGTGTCCACGGTGCATCGGGTTGATCGAGAGCTCCGAAGGCGATCCGTCCGGCAATCGAGCCGGCCAATCGACGGCATTGTGCCTGGCATACACACCGGGGCTGGGCATGGGGGTCACATGTGTGCCGTCGCGGAATCGCTGCTCGGACAACGCCCGTTGGCCCTTACGAGGGTGAAAGTGCTCTCGATGGGCCAGCACCATCGCCCCGACCGTCGCGATGATCAGTAGTGCGCCCGTCAATTCGAAAGCCCAGAGGTAACGGATGAAGATGAGCTCGGCCAGGCCCTCGACATTGCCACCCGAATTGGCTGCGTCGAGTCCGAGAAAATCGGGTCTGCCCGACTCAACCGATGCGTTGCCGATAGCGCCGATCAGTACGAGACCGAACCCGACTCCTGCAGCGATGGCGGCAGGGCGCTGCCCTGTCAGTGTCTCGACCAACGAGTCTGCGGAATCGACACCGACGAGCATCAGTACGAACAGAAACAGCATCATGACGGCGCCGGTGTAGACGACTATTTGGACGACACCGAGAAAGATCGCGCCCTGAGCGATATAGAAGACGGCAAGGATGATCATCGTCACGGCCAGAAAAAGAGCCGAGTACACCGCTTTGGAGGCGCACACCATCGCGAGTGCCCCGAGGACGGCCAACCCACCGAGCAGCCAGAATTGGACGGCCTCGGCGGTCGATGTGGTCACTGGATCGTGCCGCGGTAGTAGTCCGCGGCCGTTGCATTGTCGGCCATGGGGTGAGGGGCCGGCTCCATTCCAGGCTCCAACGGTGCCAACAGGCGATCCTTCTCGTAGATCAGATCCGCTCTGTTGTCGTCCGCGAGTTCGTATTCGTTGGTCATCGTCAATGCCCTCGTCGGACACGCTTCGATGCACAACCCGCATCCGATGCAGCGCAAATAGTTGATTTGATACACCTGGCCGTACCGCTCACCAGGAGAGAATCGCTCCTCCTCGGTGTTGTCGGCGCCTTCGACATATATCGCATCGGCCGGGCACGCCCAGGCACACAGTTCACAACCGATGCACTTCTCGAGACCGTCGGCGTACCGATTGAGTTGATGCCGACCGTGGTAGCGGCGCGCGGTCGGAACTTTCTCCTCCGGGTAGAACTCGGTGACCGGTTTTTTGAACATCGTCGCAAACGTCACGCCGAATCCGGCTACGGGGCCTAGAAATTCAGGCATCGCTTCGCTCCTTGTCATCGGTCGGAAGATGCTGTCCGGGCATCGGTGGTACCGGGAAGCCGCCGGCCATCGGATCGAACGGTGAGGTACCAGCGGCCTCGGTCGGCGGTGGCGGCTTGCGTCGCCGTCGGCGCACAAGAGAGACGACGGCGAGGGCGGCAACTACTGCGCCTGCGACGAACAATGCAACCGTCCACGATCCGTAGCCTTCGATCCGCAAAGCTCGGACGGTCGCGACGAGCATGATCCATACCAGGGACACCGGAATCAGGACCTTCCAGCCGAGATTCATGAATTGGTCGTATCGAAGTCGCGGAAGTGTCGCGCGGAGCCAGATGAAGAGGAACAGGAATCCCCACACCTTGAGGGTGAACCACAGCACGGGCCACCAACCGGAATTCGCGCCGTCCCACAGGTTCAGCGGGAAGGGCGCATGCCAACCGCCGAGGAACAGGGTCGTCGCTAGAGCCGACACAGTGACCATGTTGACGTATTCGGCGAGCATGAACATCGCGAAGTTGAGCGAGGAGTATTCGGTGTGGAAGCCGCCCACCAGCTCACCTTCGGCTTCCGGAAGATCGAAAGGGGCGCGGTTGGTTTCGCCGACCATCGAGGTCAGATAGATGAGAAACGATGGGAACAGCAGGAAGATGTACCAGGTGTTCGATTGTGCTGCCACGATTCCCGACGTCGACATGGTGCCCGCATGGAGGAACACGGCGGTGAAAGACAACCCCATCGCAATCTCGTACGAAATGACCTGAGCGGTGGACCGAAGTCCGCCGAGGAGGGGGTACGTGGAGCCGGACGACCATCCGGCCAGCACGATTCCGTACACGCCCACCGATGTGACGGCCAGGATGTACAGCACGCCGACGGGTAGGTCGGTGAGCTGTAGCGGTGTCAGTCGGCCGAATATCGAGACTTCGGGGCCGAACGGAATGACCGCGAAAGCCATGAATGCCGGGACGGCGGCAATGACCGGTGCCAGCAGGTAGATCGGTTTGTCGACGCCCTTGGGGACGATCCCTTCCTTGAGGGCCAACTTCACCCCGTCGGCCAAGCTTTGCAGTATGCCGCCTGGTCCGACACGGTTCGGTCCGACGCGCATCTGCATGCGCGCCATCACCTTCCGCTCGATGAGAATTGCCATCAACGGTGTCAGGATGAGGAAGACGAAGATGGCCAGCGCTTTGGCGATGACCAGCCACCAGGGGTCGAGCCCGATTCCGGGAATCACCTACATCACCTCGTTCGCTGCTTCGATATGCACGACGGTTCCGATGCCGGATCCCAACTGGGTGTGCACGTGGGATCCGGTAGAACGCATCGGGACCCACACCACCCGATCGGGCATATCGGTGATCGTCAAAGGAAGTGTCACCGTGCCCCTCTCGGATCGGACAGTGACGAGATCGCCGTCGCCGACTGAAATCTCTCGCGCAGTCCCGACCGAGAGCCGCACGACGGGTCGACGTGCGGTACCGGCGAGATGCGGCTCCCCGTCCTGCATTCGTCCTGAATCGAGGAGCATCCGCCAGGTCGCGAGGACCGCTTCGCCGATGCCAGCAGTAAGGGGCGCATCGAGAGCGGCACGATGGTCCGGCGGGGAGGCCGGCTCACCCTTCCACGTCGACAATGCCGCAATCTCGGCTCTGATGGTCGCGACATCGGGGGCGCCGAGGTCGACACCCATTTCGGCGGCCAGAGCATGCAGAACCCGACTGTCTGGCAGAGCCCTGACGTCGGTCAGTGCCGCCTCGAACGGCCGCGCCCGTCCTTCCCAATCGAGGAAGGATCCGGCCTTCTCGGCCACTGACGCAACGGGAAACACGACGTCTGCACGCTCGGTGACGTCGCTGGCTCGAATTTCGAGACTGACGACGAACGAGGCCTCGTCGACGGCCGCGGTAGCTGCGGCCGGGTCGGGAAGGTCGGCCAGTTGGACGCCGCCGATCACGAGCGCACGAAGGGGCCGAGTGGATACCGCGTCGAGTATCTCGCTCGAGCCGAGTCCGACGGCATCGGGTAGCCCGCTCACGCCCCACTTGGCGGCCATCTCTGCCCGAGCTGCCTCATCGATCACCGGACGCCCGCCCGGCAGCATATTCGGCAGCGCGCCGGCCTCGACAGCGCCGCGATCGCCGGCCCGACGGGGAATCCAGGCAAGTTTCGCGCCTGTCGACTCCGCGAAACGGAGAGCTGCAGACAGTCCGCCGGGTGTACTCGCGAGTCGTTCGCCGACGATCACGACTGCGCCGGCCTGCCGGAAGAGGTCGATCTCTTCGCGGTTCGACAGTGCCGCCAACGCTCCGACCTCGTCGGCAGGAACGCACTGTAACAGCTGGCCACCAAGCTTTTTCACGCCTGCGGACGCATACGGGGCGATCGAGACCACTCGTTGGCCGCGGGTTCGTACGGCCTTGCGCAAACGTAGGAAAACGATCGGCGATTCCTCTTCCGGCTCGAAGGCGAGCAGGAGAACTGCAGGCGCATGCTCGAGATGCTCGTATGTCACCGACAACGACCGCCCGGCGACGCATGCAGCAAGGAATTCGCTTTCTTCCACCGAATGAGTCCTCGCTCGGAAGTCGATGTGGTTGTTCCCAAGCACTATTCGAGTGAACTTCGAGTACGCGTACGCGTCTTCGTGGGTTACCCGCCCACCGACTAGAACTCCTACGTCCCGGCCTGCAACTGCCAGCCCACGAGCGGCCACTGCCAATGCTTCGGACCACGACGCCGGTTCCAACACGCCGTCGTCATTTCGAACCAGGGGAGTGGTGATTCGGTCGCGTTCGGTTGCGTACGCGAATGCCCAGCGGCCTTTGTCACAGTTCCATTCCTCGTTGACTGCAGGATCGTCACCGGCCAAGCGGCGCAGCACTTTTCCGCGACGGTGGTCGGTGCGCTGGGCGCACCCGCTCGCGCAATGCTCGCAGGTGCTGGGCGTGGAGACCAGGTCGTAGGGACGTGCTCGGAATCGGTATGCAGCGCCGGTGAGCGCCCCGACGGGACACACCTGAACGGTGTTTCCCGAGAAATAGGATTCGAACGGCTCGTTCTCGTAGATTCCGACCTGCTCCAGCGCGCCGCGCTCGAGTAACTCGATGAACGGGTCCCCAGCTATCTGCTGAGAGAAACGAGTACACCGTGCGCACAGGACACATCGTTCACGATCGAGCAGCACTTGCGAGGACAGCGGAATCGGCTTCCGGAAAGTACGTTTTACCTCGATGAATCGGGATTCGGAACGACCGGCGGACATCGCCTGGTTCTGTAACGGACACTCACCACCCTTGTCACAGACCGGGCAATCGAGCGGATGATTGATGAGCAGTAGCTCCATGACACCTCGCTGTGCCTTGGCAGCGACGGGCGAGCTCTGCTGGGTATGGATCACCATGCCCTCGGTCACCGTAGTGGTGCACGAGGCGAGCAACTTACGTTGACCTTCCACCTCGACGAGACACTGACGGCACGCGCCAACAGGTTCGAGCAGCGGGTGATCGCAGAATCTAGGGATCTGGATTCCGTTCAGTTCGGCCGCTCGAATGACCAACGTGCCGACAGGCACACGGACCTCGATGCCGTCGATGCTGACCGTCACAGTCTCCGTTGCGGTGGTCATGAGGTGAGTGCTCCCGCCATCAGGGTCGAACGATGTGGGTCGAACGGGCACGGCTTACCCAGGTGTTCGAGGTATTCCTCGCGAAAGTACTTCAGCGAGGACGTGATCGGACTGACAGCGCCGTCGCCGAGCGCGCAGAATGCTTTGCCGAGGATGCTGTCGGAGACGTCGAGCAGGGTATCGAGGTCGGCGAGTGTGCCCTGTCCGGTCTCGAGCCGCGCGTAGATCCCGACCAGCCAGTAGGTGCCCTCCCGGCATGGCGTGCACTTGCCGCAGGACTCGTGCGCATAGAACTCGGTCCACCGTCTCACCGCGCGGACCACACAGGTGGTTTCGTCGAAGATCTGCAGAGCTTTGGTTCCTAGCATCGAACCGGCGGCGGCGACACCTTCGTAGTCCAAGGCGACGTCGAGGTGTTCGTCGGTGAATATCGGCGTCGAGGACCCGCCCGGTGTCCAGAACTTCAGGGTGTGACCCGCGCGAACTCCGCCTGCGTAATCGAGCAACTCGCGCAACGTAATTCCGAGCGGAGCCTCGTACTGACCGGGTTGGGTGACGTGGCCCGACAACGAGTACAGGGTGAAGCCCGGCGACTTTTCGGTCCCCATCGAACGAAACCAGTCGACGCCATTGCGGAGTACCGCAGGGACACTCGCGATCGACTCGACGTTGTTCACCACAGTCGGACGCGCGTAGAGACCGGCGACGGCAGGAAACGGTGGTCGGAGGCGCGGCTGCCCGCGTTTGCCTTCGAGCGAATCCAATTGAGCAGTCTCCTCGCCGCAGATATAGGCGCCGGCGCCGGCGTGCACGATCACCTCGAGATCGAAACCGCTGCCCAGGATGTCGCGTCCCAGATATCCCGACGCGTAGGCCTCGGCAACCGCGGCATGAAGTCTCCGCAGTACCGGTACCACCTCGCCTCGAAGGTAGATGTATGCACGATGCGCTCGAATTGCATAGGAAGCGATGACGATTCCCTCGAGCAGTACCTGCGGGGTCGCCAGGAGCAGTGGCATGTCCTTACAGGTTCCGGGCTCCGACTCGTCGGCATTGACCACCAGGTAGTGCGCCTGACCGTCCTCCTGCGGAATGAAACTCCACTTCATTCCAGTCGGGAAGCCTGCACCGCCGCGACCTCGTAGACCCGAATCCTTGACTGTCGCGATGACGTCGTCCTCGGGCATCGACAGCGCTCGACGCAGGCCCTCGTAGCCGCCATGGCGCAGATAGGTTTCCAGGGTCCACGATTGCGGGTCGTCCCAGTAGTCGCTCAGAACTGGAGTCAGGGGCACGTCAATTTCCCTTCTCGGGAGGTACCGATTCGCCAGGTGCAGGCGCGGGCTTGTCCTTGGTCGTTTCCTCTGCGGCGGAATCCGCCGACCCGAGGGGTGCGGGACCCTCGTCGGAGGGTTCGTGCACCGTCGGGGCAGTCATCGACAGTGCGCGTGCGACTCGCAGGCCGGCGAGGGTCGGGCCGCCCGCAGTACCACCGGTCTCTACCGCGCCGGGGCGTTCGTCGGGGAAACCCGCAAGTATTCGCTCGGTCTCCCGGAACGTGCAGAGCGACGCACCTCTGCTCGGAACGACCTCGCGTCCCGAACGCAAGTCGTCTAGCAGGGTGCGCGCAGACTCGGGAGTCTGATTGTCGAAGAACTCCCAGTTGACCATCACCACCGGTGCGTAATCGCAGGCAGCGTTGCATTCGATGTGAGTCAACGTGATGGGGTCGTCGACGCCTCCGGGGTGGTCCTCGAGAGCTTCGAGGATGGCATCGCCGCCCATCACCGCGCACAACGTGTTGGTGCACACTCCCACCAGATAGTCGCCGGTTGGTTCGCGCCGATACATCGAGTAGAAAGTTGCTACCGCGGTGACCTCGGCGCCGGTCAGTCCAAGCCGATGTGCGCAGAACTCGATACCTGTCGCAGTGATGTACCCGTCCTCGGCCTGGACCAGATGCAGCAGCGGCAGTAGTGCCGACCGCGCCATCTCCTGATCGACATCCCCGGGCGAGGTGTACCTGGCGACGATCCTGTCGGCGTCCAGAGACAACCGAGTTTCGGTGTCCGGTGGGTACGGGGCCGCCCGGGTGGTCAGTTGCACGAACACGGGTTCGCTCATCTGTCCACACCTCCCATCACCGGATCGATACTGGCCACAGCGGCGATGACGTCAGCGACCATGCCGCCCTCACAGGTGGCTGCAACCGCTTGCAGGTTGGTGAAAGATGGATCTCGGTAGTGCACCCGAAACGGTCTCGTACCGCCGTCGCTGACCATGTGGACGCCGAGTTCACCGCGCGGCGATTCGACCGCGACATACACCTGACCCGGTGGGACCCGAAAGCCCTCGGTGACGAGCTTGAAATGGTGGATCAACGATTCCATCGAGGTGTCCATGATCTCGCGGACGTGTTCGGCAGAATTACCCATACCGTCCGGTCCGACGGAAAGGTCGGCAGGCCACGCTATTTTCTTGTCGTCCACCATGATCGGTCCTGGTCGAAGCCGGTCGAGGCACTGTTCGGCAATCTTGAGCGATTCCTTCATCTCGTCGATCCGCACGAGGTATCGACCGTAGGCGTCGCAACCGGTGTCCGTGCATACCTCGAATTCGTAGTTTTCGTATCCGCAATAGGGTTCGGAGACGCGGAGGTCATGAGGGAGACCGGTGGATCGAAGCATCGGACCGGTGATTCCCAGAGCCATACAGCCCGTCAGGTCGAGATAACCGATCCCTTTGGTCCTGGCCTTCCAGATCGAATTCTCGTTCAGCAAATTCGACATATCGCGGAGACGAACAGGCAGAGTTTTCAGCAACTCTCGTACTTTTGCCACGGCGTCTTCGGGTAGATCTTGGGCGAGTCCGCCGGGTCGAATGAACGCGTGGTTCATCCGCAATCCGGTGATCATCTCGAATACGTCGAGAATCAACTCGCGCTCACGAAACCCGAACAGCATCGCCGTAACTGCACCCAATTCCATTCCGCCGGTAGCCAGAGCGACAAGGTGCGAAGAAATGCGATTGAGTTCCATCAACAGAACCCTGACGACGGTCGCACGTTCGGGTATTTCTTCGGTGATATCGAGCAGCTTTTCGACACCGAGACAATACGCAGTTTCGTTGAAGAAGGGGGACAAATAATCCATCCTGGTCACGAAGGTGACACCCTGCGTCCAATTTCGAAACTCGAGATTCTTTTCGATTCCAGTGTGCAGGTAGCCGATTCCGCATCGAGCTTCTGTCACGGTTTCGGCCTCGATCTCGAGAATCAGTCGAAGCACCCCGTGCGTCGACGGGTGTTGCGGCCCCATGTTGACGACGATGCGCTCCTCGGAGGAGCCAGCGGCCGATTCTGCTGCAGCAGCAACTATGTCGTCCCAGTCCTGCCCAGAGACGGTCAACGATCGTTCGCTCGTCACTTGTATCCCCGTCGTTGGTCCGGCGGAGGAATGCTCGCACCCTTGTACTCGACCGGGATTCCTCCGAGTGGATAGTCCTTGCGTTGTGGATGGCCTTCCCAATCGTCGGGCATCTGAATTCGAGTCAACGAAGGATGACCGTCGAACTGGATTCCGAAGAAGTCGTATGTTTCACGTTCGTGCCAGTCGTCGGTCGGATAGACCTCTACCAGCGACGGCAGATGCGGATCGGCATCCGAGACCGATACTTCGAGACGAATTCGACGATTGTGGGTTATCGACATCAAGGGAAACACCGCGTGTAGTTCTCGGTCGACCTGCTGGGGATAGTGGACGCCACTGACGCCCAGGCACAGTTCGAATCGAAGTTCCGGTTCGTTGCGGAGGGTCGTCGCTACCGCGAGAAGGTGTTCGCGTCGAACATGCAGGGTGAGCTGGCCGCGGAAGACCACGACCGCCTCCACTGCTTCGTCGAACGTCGTGTCGAGCAGGGGAAGCGTGCGCTCCAATTCATCGGCGATGGCATCGAAGTACCCGCCGTAGGGACGGGATGCACTCTCCCGCAGCAGCGCAGGTGGTACCAACCTCCCATATCCGGATGTGTCACCGGTACCTTTCACCCCGAACATTCCACGTCGATCGGACGTCACCGCAGCAACCCCTTGAGTTCGAAAGTGGGTGTCGACGCCAATGCGGCGGCTTCCGCTGCGCGGGCGACCGTTTCGCGGTTCACGCCGAGCGGCATCTCTTGTATTTTTTTGTGCAGTTCGAGGATTGCATCGAGCAGCATCTCCGGTCTGGGCGGGCACCCGGGCAGATAGATGTCCACCGGAACCACATGGTCGACGCCTTGGACGATCGCGTAGTTGTTGAACATGCCGCCCGAGGAGGCGCATACCCCCATGGCCAGAACCCATTTCGGCTCAGCCATCTGATCGTAGATCTGACGCAACACGGGCGCCATCTTCTGACTGACGCGGCCGGCGACGATCATCAGATCCGCCTGCCGCGGGGAGGCGCGAAAGGCCTCCATACCGAATCGGGCGATATCGAATCGGCCGGAACTGGTGGCCATCATTTCGATTGCGCAGCAGGCGAGACCGAATGTGGCGGGCCAGAGTGAGCCTTTCCTGACGTATCCGGCGAGGCCTTCGACCGTACTCAGCAGGAAGCCACTCGGTAGCTTCTCTTCGAGACCCATATCTGACCCTTCCGATCCAAAGTTTCTGAAAGTGGCGAAACGTATCTGAAAGTCGCGAACCTAATCCCAGCTGAGCCCGCCGCGACGCCATTCGTAGGCGTAGGCGACTGCAGCGCTGACGACGAACAGTCCCATTGCGAGAAGCCCGAATACGCCGAGTGCGTCGAAATGCACGGCCCAGGGATAAAGAAAAACGATTTCGATGTCGAAAATGATGAACAGCATCGCCGTCAGATAGAACTTCACGGGGTAGCGACCTGCACCCATCGGTTGAGCTGTCGGCTCGATACCGCATTCGTAAGCATCCATCTTTGCCCTGTTGTACCGCTTCGGTCCGACTACCGAGGCGATGACGACGGAGACGAGAGCGAAGGCGACGGCGACAGCACCGAGGACGAGAATGGGAATGTACTCGTTCATGCTGTTCGCGCCTCCGTGCATGCCCTGTGGACAGCCTGTAGGAATGTGAGCTGAAACACAGCCTACCGGTGCGATGCCCCGACGTGTCTCGGTTTCGGACTGTGCGGAGAGAGTGTCGGGTCCGTTACTCGGGAAAAGTTTGGGACGGTGGCACTTTCGGTAGGTTTTCGAGTAGTTTCACGACCGTTTCCGTCAACACGAACGGGTCCAGTGGATGTGACACTGCGGCGTCTGCGCCGGACCAATCCGCCAACCATCTGTCGTCCGGTCGCCCGGTCAGAACCACCAATGGTGGACAGTGTGCGAGCTCGTCCCGTAGTTGCTTCGCTACGCCCATTCCCCCGGCCGGCGCCGACTCCCCGTCGAGTATGGCGAGGTCGATGCCCCCGGCGTCCAGATGGTGAATCACCATCGGGGCCGATGCGACTTCGAGATAGTCGAACGCGCCGAGTGTCGCTTTCGGGCGTGTGCCGATAGCCGTCGTCACATATGCGCGCGTGTCGGAGTTGCTGCTGTACACGAGGATGCGGAGAGCAGGGGTCACGAGATCTGATGCTACGACCGGGGACGTGGGAGAAGTGGGCGATTCATGTTTCCAAGAACGTTCCACTTGGGGTGAAAGTGTAACGTTCCTCGCTTGTCGGGGATAGATCGTCGAACAGAGTCGCCACCGAGCGGCAGGCGGCCGAAAGGAACTTTCGATGCAGGATCAGCACGCCCCGCAATTTCCGCACGTCTTCGGTCCGGCAGAGGACGTGCTGACCGAGTTCGGTGTGAGTCGGCAGAGTTTCATGGCCCGATTGCGCGAGATTCTCCTGCAGGATCCACCCCCCAAAGGCCTCGACGGCACGGATGTCGCTGCACTGCTGCGAGTCTGTCGCGCCTGATCAGGTTCTCGCGTACTCGAGAATTGCGTTGCCCTTGGACGTCCTGCGCAAACTGCGCAACTCGAGCTTGGTGAGCGGGTCACCGGGTTCGAACATCCTTCGACCCGAACCTGCAATCACGGGGTGCGTCATCAGCGTCAGTGAGTCGAGGAGTCCGGCGAAGAACAGGTGGCGAACGATGGAAATGCCGCCGACCACGGCGATCTCTCCTCCTTCCGATGCCTTCAGATCGTGAACGAAGTCATCGAGATCCCCGTCGATGAGTGAGGCATTCGCCCAGGCAAGTGGACCGGCAAGCGTCCTGGAAGCGACGTGCTTGGGAACCGAATTGATGAAGCCCCCGAAGCCGTCCTCGTCCCCTGCGGTCGGCCAATAGTTCGACCACTGCTCGTATCCGACTCGTCCGAGAATCACCGTGTCCACTCGCTCGATCATCGCCCCCAGCAGACCCCCCATTTCTTCGTCGAAACTATCGAACTGCCATTGATCGGGGGACTCGACCACGCCGTCGACGGAGTGAAACAGACCTGCTGTCAGTGTGCGCATCGATCTTCTCTTTTCGTGGTTGTCAGGGCTTTTCTCGTTCGACCTGTGGGCCCGGTGAAACTCATCGGTACGCGAGCGTGCCATCGAGGTAGCAGACTGGTGCCGTGACCGATGCCACCGAACCACTGCCCAAGCCGAGGACCGCAGAGCATTCGCGGCTCGCCGAGTCGCCCGGTGTGTCCGGACCATGGCGTCAGTGGGGTCCCTATCTTGCCGGCCGTCAGTGGGGCACGGTCCGTGAGGACTACTCGACCGATGGGGACGCCTGGCAGTCCTTTCCCTTCGATCAGGCGCATGCACGGGCCTACCGGTGGGGAGAAGACGGATTGGGCGGGATCTGCGATCGTTTCGGATTTCTCAACTTCGCTTTCGCGCTGTGGAACCGCAAGGACCCCGTCCTCAAGGAACGACTCTTCGGTCTTACCAACGGTGAAGGCAACCACGGCGAGGACGTCAAGGAATACTGGTGGGTCGTCGACGGCACACCCAGCCACAGCTGGATGCAATGGCTCTATCGCTATCCCCACGCCGAGTACCCGTACCGGAAGCTTCGTGAGGAGAACGCGCAACGAGGACGAGACGAGCGGGAGTACGAACTCTCCGATACCGGAATTCTCGACGAGAACCGATTCTTCGACGTGCAGGTCACCTACGCCAAGGCCGCCCCGGACGACATCGCCATCGTCATCTCGATCACCAATCATGGCCCAGAGGCCGCTTCGGTGGATCTGCTGCCGCATCTCTGGTTCCGCAACACCTGGGCGTGGGGTCGCGACGACCGTGGCGGCTCCCTTTCGCAGATGACTGCTCCCGAATTGCAGTCCGGCCGGGTGCGCGCAATCGCGGCCGAACATGGCTTTCTCGGAAAGTACTACCTGAGCGCCGAAGGAGAACCAGAGGTCCTCTTCTGCGACAACGAAACGAACTCGGCGCAGCTCTGGGGTCAGGAGAATGTCAGCGCATATTGCAAGGACGGAATCGGCCGCCGCGTCGTCGAGGGGGACACCGGCGCGGTGAACCCTGAACAGACGGGCACGAAGTCGGCGTTCTGGTTTCGGTTCGACGACATCGCACCCGGCGCTACCGTCGAGGTCAAGCTCCGTCTGTCTCACAACGAGCCGGACGCGCAGACCTTCGGACGTGGGTTCGACGCCATTGTTGCCGACCGACGTTCGGAAGCCGACGACTTCTACGGCGTCGTGATCGGATCCGATCTGGACGAGAATGATCGCCATATTGCTCGGCGTGCGTACGCGGGGCTGTTGTGGACGAAGCAGCTCTACCGTTACGACGTCGAGCAATGGCTCGAAGGCGACCCGGTTGGGGAGCCCGCACCGCCGTCACGGCTCGATGCCAAGGCGCGAAACACCCACTGGCGTCATCTTGCTCTCGCGGACGTGATCTCGATGCCCGATGAATGGGAGTATCCGTGGTTTGCCGCGTGGGACTTGGCATTTCATACCATTCCGCTCGCACATGTCGATCCGGATTTCGCGAAGGAGCAGCTGGTGTTGATGTGCCGGGAGTGGGCGATGCATCCCAACGGTCAGCTCCCCGCTTACGAGTGGGAGTTCGGTGACGTCAATCCACCTGTCCATGCGTGGGCGGCGTGGCACGTCTACCGAATCGACGGATACCGCGACCGAGAATTCCTGGTGCGTGTATTCACCAAGCTGCTGTTGAATTTCTCGTGGTGGGTGAATCGAAAGGACTCTGCGGGCTCGAATATCTTCGAGGGTGGCTTCCTCGGAATGGACAATATCGGCTTGTTCAACCGCTCTGCGCCCTTGCCGCCAGGATTTCGGCTCGAACAATCCGACGCCACGAGTTGGATGGCGTTCTACTGCCAACAGATGTTCAAGATTTCGCTCGAGCTCGCGCGTCACGACAATGCCTGGGACGACGTCGCGACGAAGTTCTTCTCGCACTTTCTGTCGATCGCGAAAGCTGTCAAATCATTTGGTTCGCAACATATTTCACTATGGCACGAAGAGGATGGGTTCTTCTACGACGTCCTCGTGCCTCCAGAGGGCGACGCGGTACCGATGCGGGTACGTTCCATGGTCGGTCTGCTCCCGATTCTCGGGGCGACCGAGATTCCGTCATGGGTCGAGGAGGAATGCCCTGATCTGACCGCGCGGTTGCGGTGGGTGCAGCATCGTCGACCTGACATGGTCAGTCCGTTGCTCGCTCGGAAGGACGGTGACGAAATTCGAGTGTTGCTGACCCTCGTCGAACCGGAACGACTCAAGCGTGTGCTTGCCAGGATGTTCGATTCGGAAGAGTTCCTGTCGCAGTACGGAATCAGATCGTTGTCGGCGTCGTACCGGGACGGCGTCACGTTCGATGTCGACGGTCGCAGTCTGTCCATCGAGTACGAACCAGGCGAATCACGCACCGGCATGTTCGGCGGCAACTCCAACTGGCGTGGCCCGATTTGGTTCCCGGTCAACGTGTTGTTGGCCGACAAGTTGCGCGCATACGGGCGTCACTACGGCGGATCCTTCACCATCGAGATTCCCACCGGTTCCGGCAATCACCGCACATTGACGCAGGCAGCAGATTTGATCGACAGCGGGTTGGCGTCGCTGTTTCGGCCGGTGAACGGTAAGCGTCCGGCGGACGGAGCGCGAATCGAGGCGAGCGATGACCCGTTGTGGAGCGTGCACCCCACTTTCAACGAGTATTTCGACGGTGACACCGGGGAAGGACTGGGAGCATCCCACCAAACCGGATGGACGGGTCTGGTGGCGCATCTGCTGAGGCCGCGTCTGCCGTTGTAGTCGCGGAGCGTCCTAGAGTGGAGAAATGAAGATTCGCGGCGCAGTGCTGGAGGAAATCGGACGGTCTCGGCCGTTTACCCAATCTCGGCCGATCACGATTTCGGAACTCGATCTCGACCCGCCCGGCGAGGGCGAATTGCTTGTCCGCATCGAGGCGGCCGGCCTGTGTCATTCCGATCTGTCCGTGGTCGACGGCAATCGCGTACGTCCGGTTCCGATGTTGCTCGGGCACGAGGCGGCCGGTCGCGTCGAGGCGCTCGGGTCCGGGGTCGAGGACATCGCACCAGGCACCCGCGTGGTGATGACCTTCTTACCTCGATGCGGAGAATGCGCCGGTTGCCGGACCGACGGGCAGATGCCGTGTGTGCCAGGCAGCGCGGCGAACAACGCTGGTAAGTTACTCGGTGGCGGTGGAAAATTGGCGCGCGCGGGCCAGGAAGTCAAACATCACCTCGGGGTCTCCGGATTTGCGACACACGCGGTAGTGAGCCGCAAATCGGTCGTAGCCGTCGACGACGATATTCCGGCCGACGTCGCGGCGGTGCTCGGTTGTGCAGTATTGACCGGTGGTGGCGCAGTTCTCAACGCCGGTGCGCCCAGGCCCGGCCAGTCCATCATGGTGGTCGGTCTCGGTGGCGTCGGAATGGCCGCTGTACTGACGGCTGTATCGGTGGGCGCCGGTGAGGTCATCGGCGTCGATGCAGTGGCTGAGAAGCTGGCAACCGCTCGCGAACTCGGTGCGAATCGGACGTATTCGCCTGCCGAGCTTCATGAGCTGGGTATCAAAGCAGACATCGTGATCGAGGCTGCAGGAAACGCGCGCGCCTTCGAAGCGGCCGTCGCAGCGACGGCACCAGGCGGTAGGACCGTCACCGTCGGCCTTCCCGCTCCCGACGCCAGGTCCTCGATATCGCCTCTCGGACTCGTCGCCGAAGCGCGCACGATCATCGGCAGCTATCTCGGTTCTGCAGTGCCCGAGCGTGACATTCCGAAGTATGCGCAGCTCTACCGCGAGGGCAGGCTACCGGTCGAGAAGCTGATCTCCTCGCGAATCCGGCTCGAGGACATCAATTACGGCATGGACGAACTCGCCGACGGCAGAGCCATCCGTCAGGTCATCACGTTCGACGAGCAGTAGCAACCCAGCGGCCGTTGCTGCGTCCGATTTCGATGGGATGGTCGAAGCATGCGCTGATGTTCTCGGTCGTGAGTACGTCTTCGACGAGGCCGTCGACCATGATGTGGCCGTCGCGGATGAGCACGGCATGCGTCGTGGACTTTGGAATCTCCTCCAGATGATGCGTCACGAGGATGCTCGACAATGATTCGTGCTCTGCGCGGAGATTGTCGAGTGCGGAGAGAAGTTGCTCGCGAGCAGCGAGGTCGAGTCCGGTGGCAGGTTCGTCCAGAAGCAGAAGCGCAGGGTTGGACAGGAGTGCCCGCGCGATCAGCGCGCGGCCACGTTCACCCTGCGAAAGTGTGCGCCAAGGTGAGTCGCTGCGATCCTCGATACCGAGGGAGGCGATGAGCGATCGGGCCCGGTCTTTCTGCTCGGAAGTGGCCGACCATCGCGGGATCAGATCGGGGGTGTTGGTGAGCCCGGTGAGCACGGTCTCGAACAGCGTCAAAGGAGCTTCGATACGCAGTCGAGGATCGACATGACCGATGTGGGTGCGCAGCTCGCGCATGTCGACACGGCCCAGTTGGTGACCGAGGACATGCACGGTGCCATTGGTTGGGTGCACGAACGCGCCGAGCAGGCTCAGCAACGTGCTCTTACCTGCTCCGTTGGCACCTAGCAGCACCCAGTGCTGCCCCTGCTCGACCTGCACCGATGCGCCGCGCAGCAGATGTCGTCCGCCTCTGACCAGGTCGACGTTGTGGGCGCGCACGACACTTTCCGTAATCACCGGTCGACAGTATCTTGACACCGAGTCCGATTTGCGGCCTGCCCGGCTGATACCGATTTCCAACCGGCGTAGTACGGGTACCTCGCAAGTCAGTAGGCTTGCCGAAGCCGTCAGTGTCAGCGAAAGCAGTGTCAGCGAAAGCAGTGTCAGCGAAAGCAGTGTCAGCGAAAGCAGTGTCAGCGAAAGAGAGTGGAAACAGTCGTGAGTGCACAAGCGCCTATTCGAGTCGGCGTCCTCGGGGCCCGCGGCAAGGTGGGGCAAGCCATCTGTGACGCCGTCACGGCAGCAGACGGGCTCGAATTGGTTGCCACGGTCGATCAGGGCGACCCGATTTCGAACTTTGTCGACGCAGTCACCGAGGTCGTCGTCGACTTCACGCATCCGGACGTGGTGATGGACAACCTGAAGTTCCTCGTGGAGAACGGTATTCATGCCGTTGTCGGAACTACCGGCTTCGACGAGGGACGCCTCGACACCGTCCGGTCATGGCTGGCGGGTTCGCCCCGGACCGGTGTCCTGATAGCGCCGAACTTCGCCATCGGTGCCGTATTGACGATGCGCTTCGCCGAGCAGGCCGCACGATTCTTCGATTCGGTCGAGGTGATCGAACTACATCACCCGAACAAAGCCGATGCGCCGTCCGGAACTGCATACCGCACGGCCCAGGTCATCGCCGATGCGAGGAAGAAGGCCGGCGTAGGCCCGAGTCCGGATGCCACGACCACGGAGTTGGACGGTGCCCGAGGCGCTGAAGTAGACGGCGTTCGGGTCCACTCCATTCGGCTCGCTGGACTGATTGCCCATCAGGAAGTTCTGCTGGGAACGCAGGGGGAGACGCTCACCATCCGGCACGACTCGATGGACCGCTCGTCCTTCGCTCCGGGGGTCCTACTCGGTGTGCGTGAAATTTCCGGACGACCCGGGTTGACGGTCGGACTCGACCCCTTCTTGGATCTGTAGCGAGGTTGCGATGAACAAGGCCACCAAAGTTGTGCTCATCATCGGCGTCATGGTGCTGGTTCTGGGTTTCTATTTCTACCTTCTCGGAAGTCGCGGACTGTCGCTGATTCAGACCGGCGGCCCGGTCAACATCGGTCTCGGAATAGGCGTCATTCTGTTGCCCATCCTCGGGGTATGGATTGTCGGCGCCACCCTCAAGGCAGGGTTCGATCATCAGCATCTGGCCAGCCGGATGCGGGAGGAAAACCTCGAACTGGACGTCTCCGATCTGCCGACTATGCCGTCGGGTCGGATTGCCCGCGACGCTGCCGACGAACTCTTCCAACAGATCAAAGGTGAGTGGGAGAAAGATCCGGACAACTGGCGCAACTCCTACCGATTGGCGCGAGCCTACGACTACGCAGGCGACCGAGGCAGAGCCCGCGAGACGATGAAGCGGGCAGTAGAACTCGAACGGCAGGAATCCGCCGACCGATGACCGCCACTCTCCTCGTCGTTCACCACACGCCGTCGCCGGTGACGCGTGAGCTTCTCGAAGCGGTCCTGGCGGGTGCTAGGGATCCCGACATCGAGGGTGTGACCGTTCGGAGCGTTCCCGCGCTGGGCGCGACCATCTCCGATGTCCTGGGCGCCGACGGTTATCTGTTCGGAACACCGGCCAATTTCGGTTACATGAGTGGTGCTCTCAAGCATTTTTTCGACACCACCTACTATCCGTGTCTCGACGCAGTCGCCTCCCGCCCGTACGGCATGTGGGTTCACGGCAACAACGACACCGTCGGCGCAGTGTCGGCGATAACGAAGATCGCCACCGGATGGGCGCTGGAAAATGTGTCCGCGGCACTGGAACTGACCACAGCGGACAAGAACGCCAAGGATTCATGCTACGAACTCGGCGGCACGCTGGCAGCAACTCTCATGAGCTGAACCGCTGTGTCTTCAGAACGGTGGGGGTTCGGCGCGTTCGCGTAGTCGAACGACCGCGCTGTGTTCGCGGAAGCGGCATCGCAGATTTCGGATTCGCGCCCGCGCGACATCGGTCGCGGCGTCTCGGAGGTCCTTGGTCGTAGGTGGTTGCGTGCCGGGCGATTGGTTCTTTTCCCACCAGGTCACGGTGACCGGATCGGGCTCGGGTTCCGAACCCCGTTTTCCGCGTCGGCGGGTTCGGGGTAAGCCCAGCACCCCCGGATCCGGGAGGGAGATCCGGCGGTGTCCGGAGCGGCTCGTCCACAGGATCGCGCAGCCCTGCAGGAGGGCGACGGTCCAGCTACGCGATGTCTTGGCCTGGTGGTGGCAGGTGCAGACCGGGTGCAGGTTCGTCTCGATAGTCCACCCGCCGCGCTCGGGGTTGTTGTGGTCGAACGGGACGATGTGGTCGAGTTCGCACTTCGTGGAGGGGACATCGCAGTGTTCGAAGGTGCATGTCCGGTGCCTCATCCGTACACGTGCTGCGGTCTCGGTCGAGGGTTTGTACGTCAGCGCGCCTGGCGGTGGGCAGTAAGACCACCGTGTCCATCGGGAAACATTCCCGCGGCCAGTGCTGGGTCGTTCTCGATGGTGGCGAGTAGCTCGGCGGAGAACTTTGCTCGGACCGATTCGCTGATTTCCGGTCGTTCAGGGCCTAATGTTCGGGTAAAGGCGCGGGGGACAATGCCACCTCGGCGCACCCGACCGCGTCCGATCAGGCGCTCCGAGAGGGGTTGATCGACAGGCGAATTCGACAACACAGCATCAGGGAGTCGAATACCCCCACCATCTGGGGGAGTGACGCTGGATGGTGCTGTGACGCTGGGTGGTGCTGTGACGCTGGGTGGAACAGTCACACCCGAGGAGGTCATGGCGGTCACGAGTTCGGTCAGTAGCGCTTGCCACTGAGCATCCTTGGCCACCAGCCGAGCCAGGTCGGCGTCGAGGGGTGTCCCATCCGCCAGGACAGCCGGGCTCGAGGTCAGACCCAACACGGTTTGCACATCGACAAGGATCTGAACGAGATGACCACGTCGCGGAGGCGGTGCATCGGTGTTGCCGAATACCGGGCACTGTTCACCGCGGTGACAGTGGCATTCGAGAACTTCTTCGCTGTGTAGGAGGGCCAACAGTCCGTCGACACGCAGTTGCCGTAGCGACCTCGGATCGGACTTGCACACGGTCCCGGCGATCTCCTCGATCAGCGCATCGGCTTCGGCACCTTCGAGGTCGGTCAACTGCGCGCGCAAGATCGCTGTTCCGTCTCCTTCCTGCCGGACCGACACCTCTCTGCCGGTGCGAGCGGACATTGCCCGAGCTACCGCGGCCTCGTCGGGGTTGTACGTCATCCACAGCCGCCACAGTTTTTTGCGGAGTGACGGTGCGTTGAAGCGTGCGGCTGCAGCAACTGCGTCGAATTCGATGGCCTTGATCGTCTCATCACTGGCATAACCGAGAACCGAGGTCATCACCGTGACGTGAGACCAGTCGAGCATTCCGCAACTGAATCGAATGGCGGTCAAAGGCAATCGGTCCAATGCGAAGCCGGTGTCGGTGAACGAACGGATCTGACGCCACGACATGCGTAGTGCTCCTGCTGCCTCGCACACCGCATCACGCAACGCGTCGGAGGGATCGCCGCCGCGGTCATCGGCATCGGCGAGGCGGATCTCTACGACGTTGCAGACCGATTCCACCACACGTACTCGGCACACATTCTCTTGATATCGATCTCGGCCGGCAACTGCGAGCAGTCCTGCCACACAGCTGTTGCCGTCGATGGTGCCGGCTCCGAAACCCCCTGATTCGAACATACTTGCGAGTGTATTCCTACGCACCGACATGTTTTGAAGGTCCACAGTCACACGCCCACTTGCCAAGTCGGGATCTTCTTCACCTCTTGGCTCCGGCAGCGATGGTGATGCCCGTCTAGTCTCGCTCCCATGACGTCAGATGCGTATGCACAGTTCCTTCCTGCCGGGTACCGGAATTTCCTCCAACCGGTTTCGACAACCTGGCAGTGGCGTGACAACTCAATTCACATTGCTCGAGCGCGCAGCAGTGAAGCGGCTGTCAAAGTTCTGGCGATTCATGGTGCGGGTGGGCATTCAGGCGCACTGTGGCCGTTCGCGGCAGTCGCTGCGAAGCGTGGAGCCGATGTGTTGTTTCCTGATATGCCGCTGTACGGCAGGACAGTTGTGGCGAACGGAGGGGCGGTGAGATACGAAGACTGGGTCGAGATGCTGTGCGATCTTGTAGTAGCGGAGCGGCGTGGCGATCCGCGTCCCCTAGTTCTGTTCGGCGCAAGCATGGGCGGAATGTTGGCGTATGAAGTTGCTGCTCGAACCGGTCAGGTTGCCGACGTCATTGCTACTTGTCTTCTGGATCCATCGGATCCCGATGCTCGATCTGCCGCTGCGCGTTTCGGTGTTCTCGGCCCAATATCCCCCCGATTGCTGAAGGCAGGTTCGGCGGTGCTCGGCAGCGTCCGTGTGCCCGTGCGGTGGTTGATGGATATCGACAACATGAGTGCGAATCGAGAGCTGTCGCAAGCATGCGCGACGGATCCACTCGGCGGTGGAGTGTCCTTACCGCTCGGATTTCTCAGCAGTTTCATGTCATTCGAACACGTGGCCCCCGAGAAGTATCAAGGCCCGAAAGTGACATTGACACATCCTGCAGAAGACACGTGGACCCCGGCGGAATTGAGCATTCGATTTCTTGACAGGATCGCCGCGCCGACATCGCTGGTAATGCTCGACGGGTGCGGTCACTTTCCGATCGAGGAACCTGGATTGTCTCAGCTGGCGTCCACGATGGAGGAGATCGCCAGCTCCCATGGGTGGACTCCGTAGCGAGGAGTCGTCGGACCCTCGTGGCACAGTGACGTCATGCGTGAGATGAGTGCATCGATGGCACGCCGCACCGCCCTGGCTGCGCAGGGGTTGGCGTTTGCGCGTTCCGTGACAGAGGGGCTGGCGTCCGCACGCGCGGTGCACAAGGCGATTGCACAGACGCAGTTGCTCCAGATCGACTCGGTGTCGGTTCTCGTGCGCGCCCACTACGCGCCGGTGTTCAGTCGAATCGGCAAATACGACCGAACGGTGATCGATCGGGCTGCGTGGACCGATACTGTTCGACGCCCTCGCAAGCTCGTCGAGTATTGGGGTCATGAAGCCGCGCTGATACCGGTCGAGGATTGGCCGCTGATGGGTTGGCGCACAAGGTTGTACGAGCATGGTCGTTGGGGAGGAGCTGCGAAAGTTCTGGAACGGAACCCGGTGCTGGCCGATGATGTTCTTGCTGTCATCGGAGATCTCGGGCCGTCGAGTGCCGGTGACATCGAGCGTGCGCTCGAGGTCGAACGTCCTGGACGCAAGGGGCCGTGGTGGGACCGCAGTGACGTCAAGGTCGTGTGCGAGCAATTGTTCGCGGCCGGCATTGTTTCGGTTGCCACTCGCTCCGGTTTCGTTCGGCACTACGACCTGACGGAGCGGGTGATCCCGCCCGATATCCTTTCTCGCACGGTGAACGAGGCCGATGCAGTGCGGGAATTGATCAGGAAGTCGGCGGTGGCGCTCGGTATCGCAAGCGAACCCGATCTTCGTGACTACTACAGACTTTCGCAGAAGCAATCGAAAGCCGCTGTCGCCGAACTGGTGGAGGACGGTGTCCTCGAACCCGTCGAAGTACGCGGTTGGGACGTGCCCGCGTACCTGCATGTCGACGCTCGCATTCCCCGGTCCGTCCGGGGGAGTGCGCTGCTGTGTCCGTTCGACCCGATGATCTTCTATCGTCCGCGCGTCGAGCGCATCTTCGATTTTCGCTATCGCATCGAGATCTACACCCCACAACACAAGCGGGTACACGGCTATTACGTCTTCCCGTTTCTGATGGGGGACGAGTTGGTCGCGCGGCTCGATCTCAAGGGTGATCGGGCGCGCTCGGAACTGCAGGTGCTCGGCGCGTTCGTCGAAGGTGAACGCGCCGCCGGTCCCATCGCCGTTGCGCTGGCGCAGGCCCTGCGTGAAATGGCGGACTGGCTGGGGCTCGACGCCATCGTGATCGGTGAACGCGGCGACCTCGCGCCCGCCCTCGCAAGCGCTGTGTAATCAATCGTCTGTTCGGGCAGCGGGATGTACTCGATGGTGCGAACATCGCAAGTGTGACTTCACGAGTGTCCGTATCCGACAGTGAACTGCCCCCACAGGTCGTGGTGCTCTTCGGAGCAACAGGCGACCTGGCTCGCCGCAAACTTCTTTCTGGGATGATGCACCTGGCATTGTCCGACCTCGCTCCACGTATACGTGTCGTCGGAACTTCGTTGGATGAGATGACAAGTGACGAGTTTCGCCAGATGGCCCTGGAATCGGTCGTCGAATTCTCCACCCGCACGGTCTCCGACGAGCATTGGAGCGAGTTCGCACGCAAGCTGACCTATGTATCGCAGAAAGCCGGGCCTGCGGCGCTCGCCGACGCTGTTGCGCACGCCGAGATGGAGTTGGGTCCGGGAACCAGACGCCTGCACTACCTCAGTGTTCCGCCGAAAGCTGCTCTTGCCGTGGTTGAAATGCTCGGTGCCGCCGATCTGGTCGAACGATCGCGCATCATCATGGAGAAGCCGTTCGGTACCGATCTCGACAGTGCGATAGCCCTCAACGCCACATTGCACGAGACGTTCGAGGAAGATCAGATCTTCCGGATAGATCACTTCCTCGGAAAAGAGCCCGCACAGAACATCCTGGCTTTCCGATTCGCCAACGGCCTGTTCGAGCCGATCTGGAACCGAAACTTCATCGACCACATCCAGATCGATATTCCGGAGAAGTTGGGACTGGACGGTCGCGCGAACTTCTACGAATCCACCGGCGCTTTCAAAGACATGGTGGTCACCCACCTGTTTCAAGTTCTCGCGTTCATGGCAATGGAGCCACCGACCGCCCTCGAACCCGGAGCGATCGGCGAGGAGAAGAACAAGGTCTTCCGCTCGATGATCCCTTTGGACCCGAAAAAGGTTGTGCGCGGACAATATTCCGGCTATCGGTCGGAGTCCGGGGTGGCTGACGATTCCGACACCGACACCTTCGTCGCACTCCAATGCGAAATCGACAACTGGCGGTGGGCGGGCGTTCCGTTCTACCTACGGACCGGTAAACGGTTGGCCGAAGGACAACGGATCATCTCGATAGCTTTCCGTGAGCCACCCAAATCGATGTTCCCGGCAGGATCGGGCGTCGGCGCGCAGGGGCCGGACCACCTGACGTTCGACCTAGCAGACGCGTCGAAGGTGTCGCTGTCGTTCTACGGCAAACGGCCGGGCCCAGGGATGCGGCTCGACAAATTGTCCATGCAGTTTTCCATTCAGGACACCGAACGGGTCGGCGACGTTCTCGAAGCGTACGAGCGCTTGATTCTCGACGCCATGCATGGAGACCACACCTTGTTCACGACGGCAGAGGGCATCGAGCGACTGTGGGAGGTATCTGCGCCTCTCCTTGCCGATCCGCCGCCGGTGCGACTGTATTCACCTGGCTCGTGGGGACCCAATGCCATTCATCAACTCGTCGCCCCGCACGCGTGGCGGTTGCCGTTCGAACGTGCGTGGCGCGAGAAGAAGTGACGTCAGAAGCCGCTGCGATCCTTCCGTATTTGATCGCGTAATGCGCCTTGGACTGCTTGTGAGAGCCATGAATTGAGCGACACCCCATTGGTGGAGGCTGCTTCCTCGGCGCGATCCTTCATGTGTTCGACCATGCGAAGGGTCACCCGGCGCATTTCGCCGGTGACCTCGTCCATGGTCGGATAGTCCTCGGAAGGGCTGTCCTTCTCCGAGGCTGCCGAATCTGCGGCTGTGGGGGACATTCGGACTTCTCCGAAGACATCGGCACCGTCCAGGCGGACGTGGACCGAACGGTCGCCGAGTTGCTCGTTCAGTTCGCCGACGAAATCCGACAGCGCGCCCATCAGCATGAGTTTGGCCGACGCTTCGGCAGCTGCGCCGAGTGCCTCCGCGGTCTGTCTCGTGTGTTCGTCACCCAGTGCGGCGGCCGCGAGCAGATCGGCGCGCAGCGAGGCGGTGTGCTTGTTCAGTTCCATGACGTCAGTGTGACGCCATGTTTGACGTCATGCAAGGTGTCACGGTGTTCATGGATAGGCTGCACCGACGGACGGGCCAGCTCGAGTGGAGGAATTGCGGTGCCGAATACGGTGTCACTGAACGTGCAATTGGTTGCCAAGACCGAATTCTCGGGGCCGCCCGACATCCCGTGGGAGACCGATGCCGATGGCGGGCAGGCCCTTGTCGAGTTCGCAGGTCGTGCCTGCTATCAGAGTTGGTCCAAGCCCAATCCGCGCACCGCCACCAATGCGTCGTATCTGCGGCACCTTCTCGATGTCGGGCACCTGTCGGTTCTCGAACACGCGAGCGTCAGCTTCTACATCACCGGCATCTCTCGGTCGTGCACCCACGAGCTGATCCGACACCGGCATTTCTCGTACTCGCAGCTGTCGCAGCGATTCGTCCCCGAGAACGACGCCAAAGTCATCGTTCCCCCCGCGATCGAGGGTGACCCGCATCTGGAGGCGCTCTTCGAACGAGCTACCGACGCCAGTCGGGCCGCATACGTCGAACTTCTGGATGCTCTCGATCACAAGCTCGAAGGCGTCACCAACTCGGCGTTGCGCGGTAAGCAGGCTCGTCAGGCCGCCCGGTCGGTGTTGCCGAACGCGACCGAGACACGCCTGCTTGTCACCGGCAACTACCGGGCGTGGCGTCACTTCGTCTCGATGCGAGCCTCCGAACATGCCGACATCGAAATCCGGCGACTTGCCGTGGAATGTCTGCGCCAGTTGGCGGAAGTGGCACCGGATGTATTCGGTGATTTCGAGATATCGACATTGGCCGATGGTTCAGAGGTGGCGCACAGCCCATTCGTGACCGAGTTGTGAGGACCGCCGGTAGCACCGGGTAACCTTGCTGACCATGACATACGGTGACGCCGCTCCTCCCATCCAGCCACCGTTCGGCACGGTGCTCACCGCTATGGTGACGCCATTCACTGCCGACGGAAAGTTGGACATAGATTCGGGAGTGCGTCTCGCTCATCACCTGGTGGAACAGGGAAACGACGGCCTGGTTCTGGCTGGAACAACCGGAGAGTCACCGACCACCACCGAGAACGAGAAGCTCGAATTGATGCGGGCGGTCATCGCAGCTGTCGGACACCGCGCCCGGATCATTGCCGGTGCGGGCAGCAACGACACAGCACACAGCGTCGAACTCGCTCGTGATGCCGCGCGGGCAGGCGCACACGGCCTTCTCGTCGTGACGCCGTACTATTCCCGTCCACCGCAGGTCGGTCTGTATGCGCATTTCACCGCTGTTGCCGACGCAACCGATCTGCCGGTCATGTTGTATGACATTCCGCCGCGCTCGGTCGTCCCGATCGAGACCGAAACACTACGCCGGTTGGCGGAGCATCCCAGAATTCTTGCCGTCAAGGATGCGAAGGGCGATCTCAATGCCGGCGCCGAACTGATAGCGTCCACTGGTCTGCAGTTCTTTTCGGGAGACGATCCACTCAATCTCCCGTGGCTGTCCGTCGGAGCTACCGGTTTCGTCAGCGTCATCAGCCATCTTGTCCCGGCTCGCGTCCGCGAACTGCACACCGCATTCATGGTTGGTGACATTGCGCGCGCGCAGGCCATCAATGCCAGCCTCATCCCCGTCATTCGCTCGGTCTCCCGCCTCGGCGGGGTCAGTGCAGCGAAGGCGGGTCTACGCCTCATCGGAATCGATGTCGGCGAACCCAGACTTCCCCAGGTGCCACCGAGCATCGACCAAATCGAATTGCTCGCAGCTGACCTGCGAGCAGCAGGAGTGCTTGTATGAGTAGACCACCCAGATCACGCGGCCGCGCAACCCGAAATGCCGGACCTCCGGCAGAACGACCCGCTCAGTCGTCACGTCCCGTGGCGCAGAACTCGGCGAAGACCCAACGCCCCGATACCCGTAAAGCGATCGACCCGACAGCACGCCTCGGATTGCCTCCGAAGGCGCCGTCCAAGGGGCTACGCATCGTTGCCCTGGGGGGCATCGGTGAAATCGGCCGGAACATGACCGTCTTCGAGCATCAGGGCAAGCTCCTGATCGTCGACTGCGGCGTGCTCTTCCCCGAAGATCAGCAGCCTGGCGTCGACCTGATCCTTCCCGACTTCCGGCACATCGAGAACCGAATGGCCGACGTCGAGGCCGTAGTTCTCACCCACGGCCACGAGGACCATATCGGTGCCGTTCCTTTCCTGCTGCGGCTGCGGCCGGACGTTCCTGTCATCGGTTCGAAGTTCACGCTTGCTCTCGTCGCAGCAAAGTGCCGTGAGCATCGTCTGCGCCCGAACCTCGTCGAGGTCGTCGAAGGCCAGAAGACGAGCCACGGACCGTTCGAGTGCGAGTACTTCGCCGTCAACCACTCGATTCCCGACGCGTTGGCCATCGCGATACGTACCGATGCCGGCGTCGTTCTGCACACTGGCGACATCAAGCTCGACCAGTTGCCGCTCGATGGCCGGTTGACCGACCTCGCAGGCTTCTCACGTCTCGGTGACGAGGGTGTAGATCTCTTCCTGGTGGACTCCACCAACGCTGAGGTTCCCGGATTCGTCACACCCGAGCGCGAGATCGGTGGTGTGCTCGACACCGTCATCGGCAAGGCCAAGCAGCGTGTCATCGTGGCATCTTTCGCAAGTCACGTGCATCGAATCCAGCAGGTCATCGATGTCGCAGAGCGGTACAACCGTCGAATCGCCTTCGTCGGCCGTTCGATGGTCCGCAATATGCAGATCGCTCAGGATCTGGGTTACCTCCGTGTGCCCGAAGGCCTGGAGGTCAACGTCGACACTGCCGCGACGCTTCCTGACGACCGACTCGTGTTGATTTCCACGGGCTCTCAGGGTGAGCCGCTCTCGGCATTGTCACGGATGGCTCGCGGCGAACACCGGCAGATCAACGTCAAGGCCAACGACCTCGTCGTGCTGGCATCGTCGTTGATCCCCGGCAACGAGAACTCCGTCTTCGCTGTCGTCAACGGTCTGGCCAAGCGTGGAGCGACTGTCGTGACCCAGCAGAACGCGAAGGTCCATGTGTCCGGCCACGCGTCTGCGGGTGAACTGCTCTACCTGTACAACGCGGTCCGTCCCACGAACGTCATGCCTGTGCACGGCGAGTGGCGTCACCTCCGTGCGAACGCAGCACTCGCGAAGGCCACCGGTGTTGCCGAGGACCGTGTCGTGATCGCCGAAGACGGCGTCGTCGTCGACATGGTCGATGGTTTGGCTCGTATCGTCGGTCAGGTCCCGGTCGGACACGTGTACGTCGACGGCTTGTCCGTGGGTGACGTTGGCGATTCCACACTGTCGGACCGGCTCGTTCTCGGCGAAGGCGGCTTCATCGCCATCACCGTCGCCATCGATTCGACAACAGGGCGGGCGGTCACGACCCCCGAAGTGTCCGGTCGCGGATTCTCCGACGATCCGACTGCTCTCAAAGCCACCGTTCAACTCGTGGAGGCCGAACTGCAGCGCCTTGCGACCGACGGTGTCACCGACACCCATCGCATTGCGCAGGCCGTGCGACGCGTAGTCGGCCGGTGGGTTGCAGACAAGTACCGCCGTAAGCCGATGATCGTTCCGACAGTCATGGCAGTGAACTGACAGTTTCTTCGTCTTGGACCGACTCCGCCCCGCAGAAGCACGAGCGCTGCGGGGCGGAGTCGTCTGCTTTCACTTCCGAGTAAAGGCCCAGGAATAGGCGAAGAGACTAGGCCAAGACCAGCCGCCACAGTCCGATGAGGCCCAGGACGACGATTGCGCTCCGCAGTGCCCATGGTGAGAGACGTCGTCCGTATCGCGCACCCACCGACCCGCCCAGGACCGATCCGACGGCTATCAAACCTGCTGCAGTCCAGCTGATCTCGTTGAACGCGAAGATCGTGTAAGCGAGCGCCGCGACGACGTTGACGATGAGCGAGAGCAAGTTCTTGGCCGCGTTCATTCGCTGTATCGACTCGGGTAGCAGTACCCCCATGACGCCGATCAACAGAATCCCCTGCGCTGCAGTGAAATAGCCGCCGTAGATTCCGACCACGAATGTCCCGACGGTCAGCAGGATGAGCTTCGCCCGGCTGACGTGGTCAGCGGCTTCACCGGCCGCCTCCGAACGGCGTCTGGCCCACGCCTGGATGCGGGGCTGGAGAACTACGAGAACCAAGGCGGCGATGAGAAGTACTGGAACCACCGTAATGAAGACGGACGGCGGCAGGTGTAACAGCAGCCACGCGCCGAGCAGCGCACCGAAGAACGATGCGGGTATCTGCCAACGCAACCGGTGCCACTGCCCGGCGAGTTCTCGTCGATATCCCCACGTGCCGGAGGCGCTACCCGCGACCAAGCCGATCGCATTGGACATCGTCGCGATCTGCGGGGGATATCCGAAGGCGACGAGAGTCGGAAAGGTGATCAGAGTTCCGGAACCGACCACGGCATTGATGGCTCCAGCACCGAAGCCCGCTACGAGAATGACGAGAATTTCCGATACAGGCACCGAACCGAGGTTACGGACGCCGCGCCGAAGACTGTGCACGGGGCACGTACGCACGTACGGTGGTTCGATGTGAGCCTTGCACAGGATGAACGCGCAGCCCTAGTACGTACATTGGAAGAGTTGGGGGAGGACACACCGACATTGTGCGGTGGGTGGACGGGCCGTGATCTGGCCGCGCACCTCGTCGTTCGGGAGCGTCGGTTGGATGCTGCACCTGGGATTCTGATTCCGTTCCTCGCCGGGTACACCGAGAAGGTCCAGAGCCAGGTGGCTGCCAAGCCTTTCGGCGAGCTGGTCGAGGATATTCGGACGGGACCGCCCATCTGGTCACCGTTCAAGATCCTCGATCCGTTGATCAACGTCGGCGAAATGTTCGTTCATCACGAAGACCTGCGTCGCGCGCAGCCCGAGTGGTCACCGCGAACGTTGCCGCGAGCGATGGAAGACAAATTGTTCTCGACCGTGGGGTTGATCGGGCGTAAGTCCTATCGCCGAGCTCCGGTCGGGGTGGAATTGCGTACCACCGATGGACGGTCCGTGACCGTCAAGAAGAGCTCACGAGGTCAGGTCACCCTGATTGGACCACCTTCGGAACTGTTGCTGCATGCGTTCGGTCGGAGCGCTGTCCGTCTCGAGAAGGAAGGAGATCCTCGCGATGTCGAGGCGCTCGACGCGCTCGATCGGAGCCTTTGAGCCCTGTTGCTCGTGTTGCGGATGGTTTCGAAGGTGCCCTTGCGACTAACCTAGGGGTATGGCAGGAAAGACCAGCACTCGAAGTTCGGGTACCGGCGGCTCCGGTACCTCGTCGACGTCGCGGGCTTCGGGGGGATCACGCAAGTCTTCCGGGGGGCGCACGGTGAGCACACCACGTAAACCCACAGCCCCACGCACGGCACCATCGGCCCGCACGGCACCTACGGCACGCAAGTCGCCACCGGCGCGTGGAGGTACTGGTTCTCGTGGGGGTGCTCGTCGACCGGCCAAGAAGAACACCGGTGGTGTGGTTTCTGCCGTCGGACGCGGAATTTCCTCGACGTGGTCGATGGCGGCCAAAGGCGTCGGCGCGACGACTCGAACCGTCAGCAAGGCCAAGGACATCGACCACGGCCACCGACGCGACGGGATCGCACTGGGTCTGATCGCTCTGTGCGTCGTCGTCGCCGCAGCCGTGTGGTTCAGCGCTGGTGGGCCCGTAGGGGACGGAATCGAGATCGCGGTCCGCGCCGTCATCGGTGGAGCCGGATACATCGTGCCGGCACTCGGTGTCGCGATCGCGGTCATCCTGATGCGCTCGGAACCGAATCCGGACATCCGCCCGCGACTGGTTCTCGGGTCGATCCTGCTCGCGCTTCCCATTCTGGGTCTGTGGCATCTGGCTGCAGGTTCACCGTCCGACTCGACCGGCCGCTCCGAGGGCGGCGGTTTCGTCGGGTACGTCGCGGGAGGCCCGATCGCCGACGGTCTGACCGTCTGGCTCGCTGTACCGCTCCTCCTGCTGGCAGGTTTGTTCGGTGTGCTTCTGCTGACCGGAACCACGGTGCGCGACATCCCGGATCGTCTTCGATCGTTGTTCGGCACGGACAGTCGAGGCGATGAATACGGAGACTACGACCCAGCAGATTTCGGGGCCGACTTCAGCGACGACTACGGCGACCACGAGAGCTCCGGATTCGACGCCGACGGATACCCCGTCGACGGACCGAACGCCGATCCGTACGGTAACTACCCGACCGAAGAATATGTGCCGGTCAAGAAGACTCGTACACGAAAAGCAGCGCCCCTGGTCGAAGAGCCCACCGAGGTCATGGAGCCTGCAACACAGGCGCCTACCGCACCTCCTGCTCGCCCCAAGCCCAAGCCGATCGTCAAGGCTGCGGAGCCCAAGCCCGAAGCCGAGGAAGACAAGATCGTCGTCGACCGCGTCGTCGACGGGGACTACACTCTGCCGCCGCTGTCACTGTTGATCGACGGCGATCCACCCAAGACTCGTAGCCAGGCCAACGACACGATGATCGAGGCTATCTCCGAGGTTCTCGACCAATTCAAGATCGATGCGGCAGTAACGGGCTTCACCCGTGGACCCACCGTCACCCGGTACGAGGTCGAACTCGGACCCGGTGTCAAGGTCGAGAAGATCACCGCGCTCGCGCGCAATATCGCGTACGCGGTTGCAACCGACAACGTGCGCCTACTTGCGCCGATCCCAGGAAAATCTGCAGTCGGCATCGAGGTGCCGAACTCGGACCGCGAGATGGTCCGACTCGCCGATGTGCTCACCGCGACATCGACCCGTAAGGATCATCATCCGCTGGTGATCGGACTCGGTAAGGACATCGAAGGAAACTTCCAAAGCGCCAACCTGGCCAAGATGCCGCACCTTCTCGTTGCCGGTTCCACCGGATCCGGTAAGTCCAGCTTCGTGAACTCGATGCTCGTCTCACTACTCGCACGCGCGACGCCGGACGAGGTTCGCATGATCCTGATCGACCCGAAAATGGTCGAGCTGACACCGTACGAAGGTATTCCGCACCTGATCACCCCCATCATCACGCAGCCGAAGAAAGCGGCGGCTGCATTGGCATGGCTGGTCGAGGAGATGGAACAGCGGTACCAGGACATGCAGATCAACAAAGTCCGGCACATCGACGATTTCAACAAGAAGGTGCGATCCGGTGAGATCACCGCGCCGCTCGGAAGCGAACGTGTCTACCGGCCGTATCCATATATTCTCGCGATCGTCGACGAGCTCGCGGACCTGATGATGACCGCACCGCGCGACGTCGAAGATGCCATCGTTCGCATCACCCAGAAGGCCCGCGCGGCAGGAATCCACCTCGTCCTTGCCACGCAGAGACCTTCTGTCGACGTCGTAACCGGTCTGATCAAGACCAATGTGCCCTCACGTCTCGCGTTCGCGACGTCCTCGCTCACCGACTCCCGAGTCATCCTCGACCAGCCCGGCGCCGAGAAGCTGATCGGTATGGGCGATGCACTCTTCCTGCCGATGGGTGCAGGTAAACCGACTCGTCTACAGGGCGCCTTCATCACCGACGAAGAGATCTCGGCAGTAGTCGACTTCGCCAAGAACCAGGCAGAGCCGGAGTACAACGAGACAGTCACCGCGGCAAAGGCGTCGGAGAAGAAGGACGTCGATCCCGACATCGGCGATGATCTCGATGTCCTGCTCCAGGCCGTCGAACTGGTGGTGACCAGCCAGTTCGGTTCGACGTCGATGTTGCAGCGAAAGTTGCGCGTCGGGTTCGCCAAAGCCGGGCGATTGATCGACCTGATGGAGAACCGAGGAGTCGTCGGGCCCAGTGAGGGCTCGAAGGCTCGCGAGGTTCTGATCAAGCCAGACGAGCTAGACGGGTTGCTGTGGTCTATTCGAGGTGGCGACCCGGACGAGACGCCTGCCGACGATGACTAGGCAAACGCACCCATGACAGGTTTCCATTCGGTGACGTCAGACGTCTCGATCAAGTTTTCGGTGGCGAACGGGTCTTGCGCGAACAAGTTCTTCACCGAGTCGACGTCGGTTCCGTCGACGATGATCAAAGCGCCGCTGCCATCGGTGTAAGGGCCGCTGGAGACGAGGGTCTTCTTCTCCAGCAGGTCGGCGAGCCAGGCACGATGGTTGGCGCGATGAGTGTCTCGCCCGGCAGCCGTACTGGGGGAGTAGGAGTAGACAACGGCGAACAGTGCCATGAAGTTTCATCTTTCGGAGTATGCGAATCGAGTTCGCCCTGGTTTGTTTCAGCCTGGATTGTTTCAGAGGGGATTGTTTCAGAGGGGGAGCAGCATTCGCGTGTTGCCGAGGGTGTTCGGCTTCACGTAACTCAGGTCGAGGAATTCCGCGACACCGGTGTCGTACGACCTGCACATTTCGGCGTAGACTTCGGCAGTGACGGGTGTTCCCTCGATCTCGAGAAATCCGTGCCGCGTGAAGAAGTCCACCTCGAAGGTGAGTACGAAGAGCTTCTGGAGTGCCAGGTCACGAGCCACTCGGATCAAAGTGTCGACGATGAGACGGCCGGCACCGAGGCCCTTGGCAGCCGGGTCCACCGCGACCGTACGTACCTCGCCGAGGTCTGCCCACAAGACGTGGAGCGCACCACAACCGATGACGCTGTCACCTTGCTCGGCGACCCAGAACTCCTGAACCGCTTCGTACAGCGTGACCAGGTTTTTTTCGAGCAGGATCTTCCCGGCGTAGATGTCGATCAGTCGCTTGATCTCCGGGATGTCGGACGTTCGAGCACGGCGGACGACCACGTCGTCGCTGGAACGGGAGGTCTCGCGGCGATCGAAAGTCGTGTGGAGTGCGTTGTCGGTTGCTTCGTCGACGTGGTGTCGACTCGCCCGGTTCGGCCCAGAAGTCATGTGGTGAACAGTAGTCAACGTTGCAACGGATATTCTTTTCGTGTGTCCGTAACCGAACTGGTCCGAAATGAATCTGGACACCTTTGTCGGCGTATCGGCATCAGGGACTCGGCGGTATGAGCGAACCCCTGGCTCCCGGCCCGAATCTGCCACACAGCAACTCGAGCACCGGGAACGTCGAACCTGCTCCCATCGTCAATATCGCCAACATTTTGACGATGCTTCGAATTGCTCTCGTTCCGGTGTTTCTCGCCGTGCTCTTCGTCGGAGACGGTCACGACAGCGGATGGCGAATGGCCGCGACGGTGGTATTTGCGGTCGCGGCGATCACCGACCGGATCGACGGGCAGCTCGCCCGCAAATACGGGTTGGTCACCGATTTCGGAAAGATTGCGGATCCGATCGCAGACAAGGCGTTGATCGGTGCAGCACTCGTCGGACTGTCGATCCTGGGAGACCTGCCCTGGTGGGTGACCGTGGTGATCGCGGCACGCGAAGTGGGCATCACACTAGTCAGATTCGCGGTGATCCGGCATGGCGTGATCCCGGCAGGACGCGGTGGCAAGGTCAAGACTTTGGTGCAGAGTTTTGCGATCGGAATGTATCTCCTGCCCTTGCCCGACGAGATGCGAGGGGTATCCGTCGCGCTGATGGGCCTGGCGGTGTTCTTGACTGTCTACACCGGACTCGACTACGTGGTCCAGGCCATTCGCCTGCGCCGGCGGGTGAAGTCGTGACCGATCCGTGCGTCGACGGGTCGGGACGGACACGAGGTGGGGACGGACTTCGTCGCAGTCGTGGGTCCCGAGGGGACTCAGGTGCAGAAACTCCGACTGTCGGGCGAACGTTGGACGATCCGACGCGATACAGTCCGTAGTGCGATCTCGGAGCTGTTTCGACGGGTGAGCCTGCGCGGCGACGTATAGGGTCGGGAACCAATCGGGCCCCACCCAGCGTTGTAGCTGAAGATGGTCGATGTAGCTGAAAACGAACGAGACATTGATTCGAACGACATTGATTCGAACGAGGAGGAGCGAGATGGCGCTGCTATTGCGTGAAGCACTCGGCGACAGTCTGCGGCGCACTCGCGTTGCACAGAGTCGCACACTGCGCGAGGTCTCGAACACCGCGCGCGTGAGCCTCGGATATCTGTCGGAAGTCGAACGGGGCAGGAAAGAGGCATCGAGCGAACTGCTGGCCGCCATCTGCACCGCGTTGGCGGTTCCGTTGTCCGACGTGATGAGCGACGTCAGTGACTCGCTGCTCGTGTCCACCGGCCCCGCCTCGACGGCCGACGGCACCGGGCTTCCAACCGCCGACAACGGGCCGAAGAAGAGCGGTAGCGGGTCGCCACGTATTGCGGGTGAGACTCGCGTCGTCATCCCAGCGCCCGCACGTGCACTCGCAGCAGCCTGACGCAGGATAGCCGCAACCAGTATCCTTTTCGACACGTGCATGTTCACCCACTACGCGTGTAACGCGGCGCCAAAGATGGAGGCAGGATCAACCCATGGCTAATCCTTTCGTCAAAGCCTGGAAGTACATGATGGCGCTCTTCAATTCCAAGATCGACGAGAAGGCCGACCCCAAGGTTCAGATTCAGCAGGCAATCGAGGATGCGCAGCGGCAGCACCAGGCGCTGTCCCAGCAGGCGGCCTCGGTTATCGGCAACCAGCGTCAGCTGGAGATGAAGCTGAGCCGTCAGCTCGACGAGGTCGAGAAGCTGAATGCGAACGCTCGCCAGGCAGTCACGCTTGCCGACCAGGCGTCCTCTGCAGGCGACATCGACAAAGCGACGCAGTACACCAATGCTGCCGAGGCATTCGCAGCTCAGCTCGTCACTGCCGAGCAGGGTGTCGAGGACCTCAAGGTCCTACACGACCAGTCTTTGCAGGCCGCATCGCAGGCGAAGAAGGCCGTGGAGCAAAATGCGATGGCTCTGCAGGCCAAGGTGGCCGAACGTACAAAATTGCTCAGCCAGCTCGAGCAGGCGAAGATGCAGGAGAAGGTCAGCGAGTCACTCCGATCGATGGACAGCACGCTGTCCGCGCCCGGTAATACCCCGAGCCTCGATGCAGTTCGCGACAAGATCGAACGTCGCTACGCAGATGCCCTCGGCTCGGCCGAACTGGCGCAGAACACTGTGTCGGGTCGGATGATGGAGGTGCAGCAGGCGTCGGTTCAGATGGCCGGGCACAGCCGTCTGGAGCAGATCCGTGCTTCGATGGCAGGTGACGCGCTCCCGTCCGGCAACGCGACGGGAACATCCAAGCCGTCGATCGCCAAGTCACCGAATGCAACCCCGGAACCACCTGCGCAGCACTGACGCGTAGAGGACTTGGATCTGCAAGTATGACGAAACAACACCATGGCCGACCACCTACGTGGTCGGCCATGTCTGTTTCCAGCACGATCTCGGCCGCCAAGGATGCTGCGGACTCGGCACGCCGCATCGGTGAGTCCGTCGTCGAGGCTGCAAGTAAATGGAACGATCCTCGTCAGAAGCAAATTCGGCGAGTTCGTCGAGCGCGCCGTCGTGGATCGTGGTTCGGCGGAGCCACCGGCGCTTCCGCGCTGTCGACAGCCGGGCTTGCCGTGGCGTCTGCGCCGGAATGGACCATGATCGCGGCCGGCGGCGGAGCCGCCCTTCTCGCCGTACCCACCGTTTTTGCCATCACCCGATACAAGCATTTGAAGGCTGAGCCACTTCCGGCCCGCAAGCCGGGGAAGAATATGCTTCCCTCGCGGCACTCGTCGGCCTACACGGCGATGAACCGCCTTGCAGGTGCACAACGGAGCCTGTACGAGTTGATCGGAGTTCTGCAGAGGTCCGATTCGATCGCCTCCGAGGACATTCTGGACACCACCGAGGTCGCCTACGCTGCGGCCGCTGCGTTGACGGACATGGCAACCGACATAGTCGCGATGGAGCGTGCAGCGGAGTCCAACACACGAGCCGGCATCCATCTGACCAGCTCGATCAGCGGGGCTGCCGCGGAACTCGAAGCCGGTGTGAACCAATACGAGGAACTCGTAGAAGCGGCCGCGCGGCTGACCTCTCCGACGGGAATGCCGTCGAGTGCGGTCTCTACCCGGCGCGCAGAGCTTTCCTCCGCTACGGACAAACTCCAGGGCTGGGCCTTCGCGCTGGAGGAACTAGCCGAGATCCGGCGCCGTCACTCCTGAACAGGACCGTGTCGGGGTCATCACCCATCTTTCCCTGATCTCGTTGCCGACCCGGTGATTTCGTCTATCCGGCATGTCAGGATCGGTATCGACACAAGTGAAAGGGAGATGAAAGAAATGTTCTGGAAAATCCTCGGCATCATCGTTCTGGTGTGGCTTGCATTCGCAGTTTTCGGAGCAGTGATCAAAGGTCTGTTCGCGATAGCCGTCGCGGGCGCCATCGTCTTCGGGTTGTACTGGTTGTTCAAGGCAGTGACCGGCAAGGAAAATCGAGACTTGACCAAACTCTAGATCGGCGGCGACGAGCTGGGTAGCTCGACGGTCCGGCCGCCGGCCATGAACTACAATTTTGCAGATCGATGACGTGTGCAACCCGGGAGCGGTGCACTGTTCGGTGAATGCGTTGGATCGGCCTACGAATCGCGGACATGAACGGGGTGCAGGAGTGAGCCAGCAGACCGAACTGGGCGAGATCTCCGCCGATGACATCGCCATTTCCTCGGTCGAAGATCAGGTGCTCGACGCTGCTCGATCGTGCATTCTCGAATACGGGGTCCGCCGAACTACTCTCGCCGAAATCGCCCGTCGGGCAAAAGTCAGCAGGCCGACCGTCTACCGGCGTTGGTCCGACACCCGAGCGGTCGTCTCCAGCCTGCTGACCCGCGAGATCGGTGCCGTGATGCCAAGGTTCGATCCCGCTGCCTCTGCCCGGAGGCAGATCACGTCCTCTGTCTCGGCGGTGGCCGACGGCATACGTATCCATCCACTATTCGTAAAAATTCTTCGTTCCGATCCCGAGATCCTCGCGACCTACATCCTGCATCGCCTCGGCAAGAGCCAATCGCTGATCATCGACGGTTTGGTGCCCATCATCGAAGGTGGACAACGGGACTCGTCTATTCGCGATGGCCTGCCGAGCCATATGGCGACCGTGTTGCTATTGATGGTCCAGTCCGCCGTGCAGTCGGCAGAGATGGTGTCGGGTCGGATCCCGGGTGACGATCTGGTCGCCGAGTTCGCCTACGCCGTCGACTCGTACCTGCGTCCGCTCGATCGGTGATGCCCGACGTCGACTCGGCTTCGAGCAGGCAGGTACTCGTCGATCACGTGGGTATGGCACTCTGAGCGGCGTGCGAGTAGCTGTGGTAGCCGGCCCCGACCCAGGGCATGCCTTTCCCGCTATTGCGCTGTGCCACTTGTTCGCCTCCGCAGGTGATGTGCCGATATTGTTCACCGGTTCGAGGTGGATCGACGCGGCCACCGCCGTGGGTATCGACACCCGGTTGCTCAAAGGCCTGACACCGCGGCCCGAGGACGACGATATGGATGCGGGCCAGCGGATTCATTCGCGGGCAGCCTTCATCTCCACCGAACTATTGCCGGATCTGCAGAATGCCGACGTCGATCTGGTTGTATCCGACATCCTTACCGCCGGAGGCGGGTTGGCCGCCGAACGGCTCGGCATCCCGTGGGTCGAATTGTCACCGCATCCGTTGTACGCACCGTCGAAGGGATTGCCTCCGATCGGGAGCGGCCTTGCCCCGGGGACAGGTGTTCGGGGTCGTTTACGTGACACGTTGATGCGAGCTGCGACCGGCAGATCCATAGCCCAGGGAAAGTCCCAACGCGGAGCCGCACGTGTCGGGGTCGGCTTGCCTGTCGAAGATCCGGGGCCCGCTGCACGTCTGATCGCCACCATTCCCGCCCTGGAGGTTCCGAGGCCGGACTGGCCGATCGAGGCACACGTCGTCGGACCCCTGCTGTGGGAGCCGACAACACAAGCTCTGCCGATTCCGTCTGGCGACGGTCCTGTGGTCATGGTGGCTCCTTCGACTGCGTTCACCGGCGCCCAGGGAATGCTCGAGGCGACCGTGGAAGGCCTTGCGGGGAGCGGGGTGCGGTTGGTCGCCTCGATGCTCGACGAGCCCCCGGCCGAACTACCGAACTGGGCTACAGCGGGGCTCGGCCGGCAGGACCATCTCCTTGACCACGCAGACGTCGTCGTATGTGGGTCCGGGCACGGGTTGTTGGCGAAGGCACTGATCCACGGAGTCCCCGTCGTCGCGATCCCCGGTGGCGGAGACCAATGGGAACTGGCCAATCGCGCGGCACGGCAGGGAAGCGCGGTCATTGTTCGCCCGCCGACCCCTGGAGCAATCGCGGACGCCGTCCTCCGTGTGCTCGGGGGCGAGAGTTTCACCGACGCTGCACGCTCGGCTTCGGCGAGTGCCGCCGACGTGGAAGATCCCGTAGAGGTGTGCCGCGACGTTCTGCGGTGACGCGTCCTCGGTTACGGTTGTCCGGTGCGATTGACCGAGTTCCAGGAATTGCTAGTCGAGGAGTTCGGCCGGATGCGTGGTGACTCGATGCTGGTCGATCACGTCATCACTGGCCTTAACGGTATGACGGGAGCGGAAGCGATCGAAGCAGGTGTCGATCCCCGCGATGTATGGCGTGCACTGTGTAGTGAATTCGACGTGCCCAAATCCCGGTGGTGATTCTCCCCGGCGTGTCCGGGAGCCGCCTGATGCAATCGAACAGGTGTTCCCCTATGCTGATGTCATTCGGTTACACAGCGGTCTCGGGCAGTTCTTGTCGGTACCCAGCTCTACCGTTACCGACAACACTCTCAACGAGACCACGCTGTCACAGACCACACTGAGGAGATCACGATGGCTGCATACGATCGCGACAAAGCACTCGATCTCGCACTTGCGCAGATCGACAAGAATTTCGGTAAGGGATCGGTGATGCGCCTCGGCGACGAGGTCCGCCAACCTATTGCTGTCATCCCCACCGGTTCTATTGCCCTGGACGTCGCGCTCGGTATCGGTGGGTTGCCGCGTGGCCGTGTCGTCGAGGTCTACGGTCCGGAGTCCTCAGGTAAGACGACTGTCGCGCTGCATGCAGTAGCCAGTGCTCAGCGTGCCGGTGGAATCGCTGCCTTCATCGACGCCGAGCATGCTCTCGATCCCGATTATGCGCAGAAGCTCGGTGTCGATACCGACGCATTGCTCGTCTCGCAGCCGGATACCGGTGAGCAAGCGCTCGAAATTGCGGACATGCTGGTTCGTTCGGGCGCTCTCGACATCGTGGTCATCGACTCGGTGGCGGCTCTTGTCCCCCGAGCCGAGATCGAAGGCGAAATGGGTGACAGCCACGTCGGTCTTCAGGCCCGACTGATGAGCCAAGCGCTACGCAAGATGACCGGTGCCATGAGCAACTCCGGCACCACGGTCATCTTCATCAACCAGCTGCGCGAAAAGATCGGCGTCATGTTCGGCTCACCCGAAACTACGACGGGTGGTAAGGCTCTCAAGTTCTACGCCTCTATCCGCCTCGATATCCGGCGTATCGAGACGCTCAAGGATGGCACCGAGGCAATCGGTAACCGCACCCGCGTCAAGGTCGTCAAGAACAAGGTTGCGCCCCCGTTCAAGCAAGCGGAATTCGACATCATCTATGGCAAGGGCATCAGCCGCGAAGGTTCGCTCATCGACATGGGTGTCGAGCACGGATTCATCCGCAAGTCGGGATCTTGGTTCACCTACGACGGGGATCAGCTGGGGCAGGGCAAGGAGAACGCCCGCAAGTTCATGCTCGAGAATCCCGATATCCGTGACGAGATCGAGAAGAAGATCATGGAGAAGCTGCAGATCGGTGCCGACGTCACAGCAGTCGATGACGATAAGGCTGCTCCGGTCGAGTTCTGACACGGGTGACCCGCTGTGAAACAGCGATCCGAACAAGAACAGGAAAACGACGGTGGGGGCACCGAAGCGCAGGCGAAAGATGTCTGCCTTCGGCTCCTTACCGATCGTGCGCGAAGCCGACACGAACTCGAGACTCGCCTGAGCAAGAAGGGGTTCAGTCCGAAAGTCGCGGATGCAGTCCTGAAGAGGCTGGAAGCCGCGAACCTTGTAGACGATCAGGCCTTTGCAGAGCAGTGGGTGCATTCACGCCATACCTACTCGGGCAAAGGCAAGCGGGCCCTGAGCGTCGAGCTGCGTGCCAAAGGTGTCAGCAATGAGGATGCTCTCATCGCGCTCGATCAAATAGACACCGAGGACGAGCGTGTCCGGGCAACCGAACTTGTTCACAAGCGTTGCCGCAATCTGACAGTGCCTGATGGATCCGGTGCTGAGGCCCGTGCCGAACGAGACAAGATTGCACGAAAACTAGTCGGAATGCTCGCTCGGCGTGGCTACTCGGCAGGAATGGCGTACGCAATCGTGAAAGCCGAGCTTGCGCGGATTGGGACCGAGGACTCGAACGCTGATCATTTCGATACCCAAGACTTCGACGGTGACGAGTTCGGGTGATCGTCCACCCGAACTCGTCACCGTCGATACAGAAGAAGCCCGCAACACCGAAACGTGTTGCGGGCTTCTTCTCTCGGTCCGAGACCGGCCGGTCCAGTGGCCAGCGCGGTCCAACAATTCAGGCTGCGCCTGCGGGACCCCCGCCGAAGTCCGACGCTGCGAGGACAGTCCCACCTGTCTTCCGCTTCTTCTGACGCAATCGACGCTCGACAACCGTTGCCAGCTTGGTGAGCAGCGAGTTGATAGCGATCATGATGACCGCAACGAGGACGAGCGAGGGAAGGTAATTGCCATAGAACGCACCGACCTGCTGACCGGCTCGCACCACTTCGACGTAGCCGATGATGTAGCCCAACGCCGAATCCTTCAGTGCAACCACCATCTGCGAGATAATCGCCGGCAGCATCGCTGTGATCGCCTGAGGTAGCAAGATGATCCGCATGACTTGGTTCTTGCGCATGCCCAAAGCATCGGCCGCTTCGGTTTGCCCCTTCGGGAGCGAATTGACACCGGCACGAACGATTTCGGCGATGACGGAGCCGTTGTAGAGCGTAAGACCGGTCACCACTGCAGCCAGAGCGAGGTAACTGACTTTGAAAACTTGGTACTCGGCATAGACCGCGTACAAGAAGATCATCAGAATCAGCACCGGAACTGCGCGGAAAAGTTCGACGAGCACACCGCTGACGATGCGGATGGCGCGATGGTCGGACAGTCTTCCGATACCGAGAACAGCGCCGAGGACCAACGCGAAGACGATCGAGATCGCCGCCGCGATCAGAGTTCCCTTGACGCCGGGAAGCAGATACGTAGTCCACGTGCTGGCAGTGACGAACGGATCCCATTTGTCAGCTGTCAGCTGGCCTTTGGAGTCGAGTGCCAAGTAGATGAGATACGCGATGCCCAGAGAGACGAGCAGAACGGCACCGGAGAGGATCCGGTACCTCAGTTTCGCCTTCGGCCCCGGGACGTCGTAGAGAACAGCTACAGCATCACTCATCACTTCACCGCCAATCGCTTGCTGAGGTACCCGAACAGGAGTCCGGTCGGAAGCGTCAGGACGACGAAGCCGAGCGCAAAGATTCCACCGACGACGAAGATCGCAGCTTCGTTCTCGATCATCGTCTTCATCAGCAGAGATGCTTCCGCGACACCGATCACGGAGGCGATGGTCGTGTTCTTGGTCAACGCGATCAACACACTGCCCAGCGGTGCGATGACGGCGCGGAATGCCTGGGGGAGAACGACGATCGTGATGTTCTGCGTGAACGTCATGCCCAGAGAACGGCCAGCTTCCGCCTGGCCGACGGGCACGGTGTTGATGCCGGACCTCAACGACTCTGCGACGAACGACGCGGTGTAGACGCTCAGGCCGAGAACCGCGAGCCTGATGTTGTTGTCCACCAAAAATGTCGGCGAATTCTCCGGAGCAAGATTGACACCCATCGTCTGATACAAGCCGAACGAGGTGAACAGGATGATCAGCGTCAATGGAGTGTTACGAAAGATCGTGACGTAAGCGACCGCGATGCCGCGTGCTACAGGGATAGGCGAAACGCGCATCGCCGCGATGATCGTGCCGAGGATCAATGCACCCACGGCGGACAGAACCGTCAGCTTGATCGTCATGATGAACGCGTCGACGAGTTGATCGCCGTACTTGCTCAATAAGTTCAATGGAGGAATGTCCTATCGGCGTGGGCGGTTCGACCGGCGTCGGGGCGGCGAGCTATTCGAACTGCAGTTGCCCGGGCCCCGACGTCGGCGAGCGTCAGTAGCGGTCGACGGTCGGCGGTGCCGGAAGCGGGTAACCGGAAGGTCCTACGGTCTCCTCGAACGCAGTCTTCCATGCCCCGCTGGACACCATCTCCTCGATGGCGTCGTTGATCTTGTTACGTCCTTCGGTGTCGTCCTTGGACAAGCCGATTCCGTAGTTCTCGGTGGTGAAAGGCTCACCGACAACCTTCAATTCGCCCGGGTACTGGGCGGCGTAACCGGCGAGGATGATGTCGTCGGTCGTCACTGCGTCGACGGCACCGTTACGCAGTGCTTCCACACACGCCGAGTATGTGTCGAACGGCTGTAGCTGAACGCCGGGGTACTCGTCGGCGATGTTCTGTGCAGGCGTCGACCCCGTGACCGAGCACAGCTTCTTACCGCCGCTGAGTGAATCGGGCCCGGTGATGTCGGTATTGCCGTCGGCAACCAGCAGAGACTGGCCGGCGACGAAGTACGGTCCGGCGAAGCCGACCTTCTCCTTGCGCGTATCGGTGATCGAGTAGGTAGCGACGATGTAGTCGACCTCACCGTTCTGGATCAACGTCTCTCGCTGAGCCGACGGGGATTCTTTGAACTCGATGTTCTCTTCCGACACTCCGAGCTGGCCCGCAACGTACTTGGCCACCTCCACGTCGAAGCCGCTGAAGGAACCATCCGGGTTGCGGAGGCCCAGACCGGGTTGATCGAATTTGATGCCGACGATCAGGTTGCCGTTCTCAGCACTACTGCTGACGTTGCGGGCTTCTTCGCCCCCGCCACAGGCGGTAGCGACGACGGCGAGTGCGGCGATGCCGACCCCTAGACGGATCGAGCGAGTGATTCTCACTGGTTAATCCTCCATGTTGATTTCACGTGTTGTCACGTGCGACGAGAGCGTGGCGAGAAAGAACAATTTTCGGTCAGTGACCGAGAATCTTGCCCAAGAAGTCCTTGGCACGTTCGGATTTCGGTGCGGTGAAGAAGCTGTCGGGGTCGGTGTCCTCGACGACTGCGCCATCGGCCATGAAGATGACACGGTCACCGGCTTTGCGCGCGAATCCCATCTCGTGGGTGACGACGAGCATCGTCATTCCCTCCTTGGCCAAAGATGTCATCACGTCGAGAACTTCGTTGACCATTTCGGGATCGAGAGCGGACGTCGGCTCGTCGAACAACATCACTTTGGGGTTCATGGCGAGTGAGCGAGCAATCGCCACCCGTTGCTGCTGTCCGCCGGAAAGCTGAGCCGGATACTTGTCGGCCTGATTTGCAATACCGACACGTTCGAGCAGCGCCTGGGCCGACTTACGTGCCTCGTCCTTCTTGAGCTTGCGCACTTTGAGAGGCGCAAGCATGACGTTCTCGAGGATGGTCTTGTGGGCGAAAAGGTTGAACGACTGGAAGACCATCCCGACGTCGGCGCGAAGCGCGGCGAGCGCTTTGCCTTCGGCAGGAAGGATCGAGCCGTCGACCTCGATGGAACCGGAGTCGATGGGTTCGAGTCGGTTGATCGTTCGGCACAACGTCGATTTCCCGGACCCGGACGGTCCAACGACAATGACGACCTGACCGGTAGGGACCTCGAGGTTGATGTCCCTGAGGACGTGCAGATCACCGAAATGCTTGTCTACCGATTTCAGGGAGATCATGGAGGGTCGGTCGGCAACTGCTCCGGAAGCCGGCGCGTCGGTGGCATGCGTCATAGGGCAGAACCTTATTCGTAGTTTGGTCGTCGACAACGCCGTTAACGCAACATTCTTCGATTATGTAATGGAAACTTTACTGTCGGTGCACTCAGGCCGAGGAGACGGATCGAGAAAGTGGCGTATCCCCGGCGACGGACGGTCGCGCCGGGCCGTACCCTGGCAGTGTGGAAACGAGTGACCAGATGACCCAGAGGAGCTACGAGGTCCGCACGCACGGGTGCCAGATGAACGTGCACGACTCGGAGAGACTGGCAGGTCTGCTCGAAGAGGCTGGCTATGTGCCGGCCGATGTAGGTTCCGATGCCGATCTCGTGGTCTTCAACACCTGCGCTGTTCGAGAGAACGCGGACAACAAGCTTTACGGAAATCTGGGCATGCTTCGGCCCGCCAAGACGCGCAATCCTCGTATGCAGATTGCGGTCGGTGGCTGCTTGGCACAAAAGGACCGCGACACGGTCGTCAAGAAGGCCCCGTGGGTGGACGTGGTTTTTGGAACCCACAACATCGGCTCGCTTCCGGTCCTGCTCGAGCGCGCCCGACACAACAACGAAGCTCAGGTCGAGATTCTCGAATCTCTGGAGGCATTTCCGTCGACTCTGCCGGCGAAGCGTGAGTCCCCGTACGCGGGATGGGTATCGATTTCGGTGGGCTGTAACAACACCTGCACGTTCTGCATCGTCCCCGCGCTGCGCGGCAAGGAGATCGACCGCTCACCCGGGGACATTCTTGCGGAGGTGCAGGCACTCGTCGACCAAGGCGTTCTCGAAGTGACTCTGCTCGGTCAAAATGTCAATGCCTATGGGGCTTCGTTCGCGGACCCGGCACTCCCACGTGACCGCGGCGCGTTCGCCGCACTGTTGAAGGCCTGCGGCGAGATCGAAGGCCTCGAGCGGGTGCGCTTCACATCGCCGCATCCGGCCGAGTTCACCGGCGACGTGATCGATGCGATGGCTACCACACCGAACGTCTGCCCGACGTTGCACATGCCGTTGCAGTCGGGTTCGGACCGAGTTCTCAAAGCGATGCGGCGGTCGTATCGGCAGAGCAAGTTTCTTGGGATCATCGACAAGGTACGTGAAGTGATGCCCCACGCGGCGATCACAACCGACATCATCGTCGGATTCCCCGGTGAGACGGAGGAGGACTTCGAGCAGACTCTGGAGGTCATGCGCCGCGCGAAGTTCGCGAACGCGTACACCTTTCAGTACTCCAAGCGCCCCGGTACACCGGCTGCTGACATGGGGGACCAGATACCCAAGGCGATTGTTCAGGAGCGCTACCTACGGCTCATCGCCCTGCAGGAGGAGATCGTCCTCGAATCCAACCGCGAACTCATCGGGACCGAAGTAGAACTGTTGGTTGCGACCGGCGAGGGTCGCAAGAATGCCGCCACGCATCGCAAAAGTGGTCGTGCCCGGGACGGGCGACTCGTTCACTTCCGAGCCGAGGACCACCAGATTGCGGCCATCAGACCCGGTGACGTCGTCACCACGACGATCACCGCGGCCGCTCCTTACCATCTCATCGCCGACACCGGCGTTGTCTCGCACCGTCGCACCGCTGCCGGTGATGCGTACGAACGCGGAATACTCCCGAAGACGGCCCCCATCGGCGTCGGGTTGGGCCTGCCGGCTGTCGGCGTCCCGGCTCCAGCGCCCGTAGTGACAGGATGCAGCGCATGACCAAGTCGAGGCCCAGCAGCGAAGACGGCAGCGCACCCGATTACGACACCGCGGAGCGGAAGATCGATTCGGAGATCGACCCAGGAGCGCGGGCGGTGGTGGTCGCCGTACTGGTTCTCGTGCTGCTGGTCACTTTCGTGTTGCCACATGCCGGATCTGCTACCGGACTCGACGTCCTGTCCGGCAGTGACAAAGGGCTCGGCGAATCCATTGCGTTGCCGTCCCGGATCTTCGTCGGGTTCGTCGCAGTGTTCGGCGTGGTCTTCTCGGTCCTCGCCCTCGTGACCAGGGTGTGGGCACTCGCGTGGATAGCGCTCAGCGGCTGCGCCGTGGCGTCGGTATTCGGAATGCTGTCGATCTGGTCGAGACAGACACTGCCGACGGACTCTACGGGCGGTGGACCCGGAATCGGTCTCATCATCGCGTGGATCGCGGTGGTCGTCCTGACGTTCCAGTGGCTGAAGGCCGTGTGGAACAAAACCAACGCGCAATTGGCCGCACAAGAACGTCGCCGCGTCGCCGCGGCCGAGAACGAGCAGAACTCACGGTGGGGCGGACCCATTCTCGGGCGTCCGACCGACCGTAAGCTCTGACTTCGACTTACATCTCGCCGACGGCGCCCTCTGCCGCTTCGGCCCACTCGCGCCATTGCTGCGCTTGCTCGAGCGCACGCTTGGCGTCCTTGTCCTTGCCTGCCGCTCGAGCTTTGGCGGCCTGCTCTTCGAACTGAGCGACGCGCTCGCGGAACTGAGCAGCACGGGCCAACGCCTCCGGATCGGTGCGTCGCCACTGTGAGTCCACCGCGTCCCGTACCGACTTTTCCAGGGCGCGTAAGCGACCTTCGAGTTCCTGCATCTTCTCTCGCGGAACCTTGCCCAGTGCGTCCCACTTCTCTTGAAGGTCACGCAGAGCCGCACGCGCCCCATCGAGGTCGCTACTCGGATTTATGTTGCCGTATTTTGCAAGCAATTCTTCTTTCGCGGTTGCATTCGATTCGAATTCCGCGTCACGCTCGGACGCCGCAGAATTGCGTGCAGCGAAGAACACATCCTGGGCAGCTTTGAAGTCCTTCCACAGCGCATCGTCGGCATCGCGAGGCGCGCGGCCGGCAGCTTTCCAGTCGACGAGCAGATCGCGGAATGCGGCGGCTGTGGGACCCCAATCGGTCGACGACGAGAGGGCCTGAGCCTGCTCGACCAGTTCTTCCTTGCGAGTTTTCGCGGCACCTCGCTCGCGATCGAGATCGGCGAAGTGAGCACCTCTACGTCGATTGAAATTCTCGCGGGCTTTCGAGTAGCGCTTCCACAGAGCATCGTCGACCTTGCGATCTACTCCGCGGATCGTTTTCCACTCGTCGAGAATTTCTCGCAGACGGTCGCCGGCGTTTTTCCATTGCGTGGATTCGCTACCGATCTGCTCGGCCTCGGTTGCCAACTCCTCCTTGCGGGAGGTGTGTGCGGCGCGCTCGATCTCCTTCTCGTGCTTCGCGACGGCTGCAGCGGCCTCAGAGTGCTCGACGACGATCTCCAGGCGGTCGTGCAAGCCAGCGATGTCTCCGATCACTGCGGCTGTCGGAAGCGTTTCGAGCAAGGCCAAGGCCGCTGCCTTCGTCTTCTTCGCATCTCCGGAACCCGCAGTGAGCCTGGCTTCGAGCAAAGCCACCTCGGTGGAAAGATCGTCGTAGCGCCGTCCGAAGTGTGCGAGACCTTCGGCAGCGTCTCCGGCCTGCCACGATCCGATCTGTCTTTCGCCGTCCGCGGTCTTCACCCAGGCCGTACCGTCGTCGTCCACTCGGCCGAACTTGTTGGGATCGCTCGGCGGCGCGATCGTCGGAACGACAGACGGGACGTGGGACGACACCGGATGAGGTTTGGCAACCCCGCCGTCGAGCCTTGGTTTGGGTGCTCCCGGTTTCGGACCGCCAGGCTTGGGTGCCCCGGGTTTGGGGACACTCGGTGTTGGGGCGGCCGGTGTTGGGGCCATTGGGGCCATCGCTCCAGGTGTCTGGGCGGGCTGCTCGGTGGATCCGCTGGTGGTGTCGCCAAGATCGGACATTGTTCCTCATCTCTGCCGCGCGTCACGGCTGCCTCTATCGCGCTGAAAGTCACGGTGGACCACTCCGACTATCCGGTGCCACCGTCGACGCAGTGGACATCATGGACACTCGATGCCTACCGTGCTCACCATTCAAACAGGTCAGACGCTTCTACGCGTCGCCGTCCGTCATTTCGCTGCCGTGTCGGCGGTGCTTGGATACGAGCGACTAGCGTTGGCGCCGTGTTGTCTGCAGTAGCCATCGTGCCGTCGCCCCCGATTCTGGTTCCCGAACTGACCGGACGCTCGGTCACGGAAGCGCTCGCGGTTCGAGCCGCGACCCTCGAAGCCGGTGGCATTCTGGGTGCGCTCGCGGACCGATGGATTGCGCTGGGTGTGCACGAGAAAGCCCGTACCGTTCCTTCGGGCTCACGTGGAAGCTTTGCCGCTTACGGCGTCGATGTGAAAGTCGCGTTCTCACCCGCTGACGTCACGACGGAGATCGATTCGACCATTCCCTTGGCCGCGCTGGTAGCGGGATGGATTCGGGACCACAGTGCCCCGGGCGCGGTAGTCGATGTGCACCTGGTGGGGCGCGACGCATCGAGTGAGAGTTGTGTGAGCATCGGCCGCGAACTTCGGAAGTCGATGGATGACAGCGCAGAGCCGTGGGGATTGCTGGTGGTGGCCGACGGGTCGACGATGCTGACGGCGAAAGCCCCCGGATCCTTCGACCCACGCGCGGAAGAGATACAGACCCAGATCGATGATGCGCTGGCAAACGCCGATGTAGATGCGCTCGCCGGACTCGATCGACAGTTGTGTGCCGGCGTCGGCGTGGAAGGCGTTGCTGCGTGGCAGACCCTGGCAGGGATCGTGGGCGATTGCGGGGGCGAGCTGCGGCCGAAGACGCTGTACCGAGGCGCTCCTTTCGGCGTCGGCTATTTCGTCGGTACTTGGGAGTCCTTGTGAGGATTCCGATCGCCGTGATCGGCCCAACCGCGACGGGGAAGTCCGATCTGGGCCTCGATCTGGCCGAGAGATTGGACGGTGAGATCGTCAACATCGACGCCATGCAGCAGTACCGCGGAATGGACATCGGCACTGCAAAACTGCCGGTGGGCGAGCGGCGCGGCATCGCACACCATCTGCTCGATGTCCTCGATGTGACCGAGACAGCCACAGTCGCGAGATATCAGGATGCCGCAGCCTTGGAGGTGGACGCCATCTTGGCGCGCGACCGCGTTCCCATCATCGTCGGAGGTTCGATGATGTATGTCCAATCCTTGCTGGACGAGTGGGCGTTCCCGGCCACCGATCCGCAGGTCCGGGCGAAATGGGAGCAGATCCTGGCGGACGGCGGAACCGATGCAGTGTATCGAGCGCTCGTAGAACGAGACCCCGAAGCCGCCGCATCGATCCTGGCCACCGACGGCCGTCGGCTCGTCCGTGCTTTGGAGGTAGTCGAGATCACCGGTAAGCCTTTCGCCGCGTCCGCGCCGAAGATCGGAAAACCGCGCTGGGGGACGAAACTTCTCGGTGTCGACCGCGACGCGACCGAATTGGACGAGCGCATCGCGCGCAGGACGGACCTGATGTTTTCTGGCGGCCTGGTCGGTGAGGTCGAACACCTCGTCGACATCGGCTTGCGTGAGGGGGTCACTGCTCCGCGCGCGATCGGGTACGCCCAGGTACTCGACTACCTTGCGGGGGAGTGCGATCTGGATTTCGCGCGCGAACGGACTTTCATCGGAACTCGCCGCTATGTCCGTCGTCAGCGATCGTGGTTCCGTCGGGATCCGCGCGTCGACTGGCTCGATGGCGCCGATCCTGCTCTGCGCGACTCGGCGCTGGCCATCGTCGGAGGTTAGAATCAGCGCACCCGTAGACTTCGCGCTATGCATTTCGCCAAAGGCCACGGAACGCAGAACGACTTTCTCGTGCTGCTCGATCCTGATGTCGAGATCGAGCTACTTCGTGTCCGCGTGACGGCCCTGTGCGATCGTAGACAGGGCCTTGGAGCAGACGGAGTGCTGCGGGTCTCACGCGCAGGGCGTCTTCGCGAGGCAGGCGTCCTCGACCGCCTGCCCTCGGGCGTCGGGCCCACGGACTGGTTCATGGACTACCGAAACGCTGACGGCAGTATCGCCGAGATGTGCGGCAACGGCGTTCGGGTATTTGCGCACTACCTGCGTGCGAACGGCCTCGAATCGAGCGATTCTTTCGTGGTCGGTTCCAGGGCCGGCGCGCGACCGGTCACGGTGCACGCTTTCGATGACACCAGCGCAGACGTCACCGTCGGCATGGGCGAAGTCCGCTTGATGGGTGCCAGCAGTACGACCCTCGGCGGTCATCAGTACGACGGCATCGGAATCGACGTCGGAAATCCCCACCTGGCGTGCGTTGACCCGGTCGCCGACATCGCTTCACTACGTGCGCTCGATCTGTCGACACCGCCGGAACTGGACGGCGGTTTCTTCACCGCGGGGGCAAACGTCGAAATCCTCACCCGACTGCAATCCGGTCGCGTCGACATGCGAGTTTTCGAACGCGGGGTAGGGGAGACGCGTTCGTGCGGGACCGGCACGGTGGCAGCAGCAGCGGCAGCGTTGTCGTACGAGGGTCTCGACTCCGGTCGAGTGGTGGTAGGCGTGCCAGGAGGCGAAGTGACGGTGTCGATCGATGACGAGGGAGCATCGCTGCGCGGGCCGTCTGTGCTGTTGGCGAACGGCACCATCGATGACCAGTGGTGGCGCGAGCGTGCGTGAATCTCATGTGCATGCGCTGGTGATTTAGTGGATCATTGACGGTGCATGACCAACACACATCGAATCGATAGCGATTCCGACTCGAGGAATGACGATATAACGGATTCAGAACAGCAGGATTCAGTGAAGCAGAACCTCACTGAGCAGAACCTCACTGGGCAGCTCTCCTCAGGGCCGGACACGGCTGAGCGCGACACGACTGAGTCTGCCGCCCCGCAGGACAGTGGAGCAGAGCAAAGCTCGTCGTGGACTCGGCAGGAGTCCGATGCCTGGTCGCGTCGACTCGCCCGATCACCGCTCCCCGCTGACGAGTCTTCTCCGTCCGCTGGAGACATGCAGCTCGAAGAACGCACTGCATTGCGTCGTGTGGCAGGTTTGTCTACCGAGCTCGAGGACGTCACCGAGGTCGAGTACCGGCAGTTGCGGCTCGAACGAGTCGTCTTGGTCGGCGTGTGGACCAGCGGCACCGCAGCACAAGCGGAATCCAGTATGGCCGAGCTGGCTGCGTTGGCCGAAACTGCAGGATCAGAGGTACTGGAAGCGCTCGTGCAGCGACGCGACAAGCCCGATGCGGCGACCTACATCGGTTCCGGTAAGGCCAAAGAGGTCCGCGATGTCGTCGTGGCGACAGGCGCCGACACCGTGGTCTGTGACGGTGAATTGACCCCGGCTCAGCTCAATGCACTGGAGAAGGTCGTCAAGGTCAAGGTCATCGACCGGACGGCGTTGATCCTCGACATCTTCGCTCAACACGCAACCTCCCGCGAGGGCAAGGCGCAGGTGGCCTTCGCACAGATGGAGTACATGCTTCCTCGGCTTCGCGGCTGGGGCGAGTCCATGTCCCGGCAGGCTGGTGGTCGGGCGGGAAGCAATGGCGGGGTAGGGCTTCGTGGTCCCGGTGAGACGAAGATCGAAACCGACAGGCGACGCATTCGTGAGCGTATGGCCAAGCTTCGGCGGGAGATCAAAGGCATGAAGCAGGCTCGCGACACCAAGCGTGAGCGTCGCCTCGAGAGCACTGTGCCGTCCATCGCGATCGTCGGGTACACGAACGCAGGCAAGTCGAGTGTTCTCAATGCACTTACCGGTTCGGGTGTGCTCGTACAGAACGCACTGTTCGCCACCCTCGACCCGACCTCTCGCAGGTCGACGCTCGAAGACGGCCGCGCGATCGTGCTCACCGACACGGTCGGATTCGTGCGACATCTGCCGACCCAACTGGTGGAAGCCTTCCGTTCGACTTTGGAGGAAGTGACGGACGCCGATCTGTTGCTGCACGTGGTCGACGGTTCCGATCCGCTTCCCGTGGACCAGATCACCGCAGTTCGCGAAGTGATCATGGACGTCGTCAAGGAACGCGAGTCCAAGATGCCGCCGGAACTGATCGTGGTCAACAAGATCGATGCCGCAGATCCGGTGCAGTTGACCCAGCTTCGTGGGTTGTTCCCGGGAGCGCGCTTCGTATCTGCACGGACGGGCGAGGGAATCGGAGAACTGCGTGATCATCTCGGAGACGTCCTTGCCTGGCCGGAAGCCCAGGTCGACGTAATGGTGCCGTATACGCGTGGCGATCTCGTCGCTCGGATCCACACCGAAGGCCGGATCACACACTCTTCGCACGAGGCCGAGGGCACACGCGTCGAGGCTCGGGTGCCTACGGCGCTTGCCTCGGTGCTCGCCGAGTTCGCCGTCGGCGCTGCAGTAGCACCTGCCTGAGTCGATGCGATCGATTGTGGTTGCAGGGGCGCTCACGTGTGTACTTCTCGGGGCCGCACCGGCGAGTGCGGCACCCGAGGTTCGCAGCGTGCAGTTCGAAACATATTGCAGCCCCGTGGATCCGGGTCTCGAAGAGCTTTCCGGTCTGACCTCGATCGACGGTGTGCTCTATGCGATCGGCGACAGCGGTACCGATCATCGGTTGGCTGTGCTCGACGAGCAATGTGCAGTCGCCCGTTGGCTCGACCTTCCTGTCGATCCCTACGATGTCGAAGATCTTGCCTCGCACGCTGGACGCCTATGGCTGTCTGACACCGGGGACAACCGTGCGCGCCGCGACACCGTCGCGATCACCGGCATGGACCCCTCGACCGGTGCGGGTGAACTGCATCGTCTGACGTATCCGGACGGACCACACGACGCGGAGACTCTGCTGATCGAGCCGTCAGGACGGCCGATCGTGGTGACCAAGGAGCTTTCCGGAGTCAGCGGGATCTACATCCCTGTCGGCGACGCCACCGTCGATCGGTTGCCTTCACCCGGTCCGACGCCACTGCAGAAGGTCGGCGAGTTGACCTTCCATCGCACCGCAACTCCCGGTGGTCCGCCCTTCGTCGCTGGTTCGATTTTGGCCACCGGAGGGGCGATCAGTGCTGACGGCACCGTCGTCGCGGTCCGAACGTACAACGATGTCTACCTGTTCGGTGTCCACGACGGCGATATCGTGGAGGCCCTCGGCAGCGATCCTGTCGTTGTCGCGGCACCCCAGCAACCCCAGGGTGAGGCGCTTGCCTTCGATTTGGATGGAAACCTTCTCGTCGCGTCGGAGGCAGTCGTGTCGGAGGCAGTCGTGTCAGGGGCAGTCGCGTCGGGGGCAGCGGCTGTTCCGCTACCCCCTATCCAGATGCTTCGTGGTGCAACCGATCTGGTGGTCGCCGAACGTACCGATACACAACTCGCGACGGCCGGCGCCGAGTCCGAATCGAAGAGCCGATGGGTACTCGGTGCGATGGCCGTCGCGGGTGTTCTCGTTCTGTTGTCGGTCGCCTACGGCGTCAGGACTGCACGCCGCAGGTGACGCGACAGGACGTCAGGCGTCCAGATCTGCGGCGACCAGCGCCACGATCTTGTCGAGTGTTGCTTGATCCTCGCTCTCGACGACGACCTCGGTCCCTTTGGTGGCGCCGAGGGTCATGATCATCAGCGCGGATCCGGCGTCGACCGGCTCCTGGTCTTCGACCGCCAGGGTGACGTCGACGCCTGCTTCGGCAACGGCGTCGGCGATGAGAGCTGCGGGTCGAGCGTGCAGGCCGATGGACGATCCGACGGTGACTGTGGTGCTGGGCATGAAGTGCTCCTTGGTTGTGTGTAGCGAGGGTTGTCGATCAGGCTGTGACGAGATCGGGGTCGAGCTCTGCCTCGGTGGGCGAGTTCTTGCCCTTGACGAACTGCTTCGCTGCGATGACCAGCACTGCCGAGACGATCGTGCCTGCCGCGAGGGCGACCAAAAACCACAGGATTCCGCCGACGGCGAAGAATACGAAGATTCCACCGTGTGGCGCACTGAGCGTCACGTCCATTGCCATGACCAGTGCGCCGGTGACCGCTCCACCTGCCATCATCGACGGGATGACGCGCAGCGGGTCTGCTGCGGCGAACGGAATGGCGCCCTCGGAGATGAATGCAGCACCGAGGAACCACGCAGCCTTACCGTTTTCGCGTTCCGCCTCGGTGAAGATCTTGGGGCGGACAGCCGACGCCAGGGCAAGAGCAAGAGGTGGGACCATTCCTGCCGCCATCACTGCGGCCATGATTCGAAGCGACGCGGTGTCGGTGACGGACAGACCTGCGGTGGCGAACGCGTAAGCAGCTTTGTTGACCGGTCCGCCCAGGTCGAAGCACATCATGAGTCCGAGGATGATGCCGAGGATGATGATCGAGCTGCCGGTCAGACCGTTGAGCCAGTTGGTCAGTCCGCTGGTGATGGCGGCAAGCGGCTTGCCGAGCACGAGGAACATGATGGCGCCGACGATCAACGTGGCGAACAACGGAATGATGACGACGGGCATGAGACCGCGGAGAACCGTCGGGATCTTCCACCTGCTGATCCACAGTGCGACGAAGCCCGCGATCAAACCGCCGACGAGACCACCGATGAAGCCTGCACCGACCAGCACGGCCACAGCGCCTGCCGTGAAGCCAGGCGCCAGGCCGGGTCTGTCGGCGATGGCATACGAGATGTAGCCGGCGAGTGCAGGCACCAGGAAGCTGAACGACAGGGCGCCGATCTGGAACAGCACTGCGCCGAGATAGGCGGTCAGCCCGCCGGTGGGAAGCGAGGTTAGGGAGTTGTTGACGACGATGTCCTCGGCGACATCCTTGATCTCGTATCCACCCAGCAGGAAGCCGAGAGCGATCAGCAGACCACCCGCCGCGACGAACGGAATCATGTAACTGACGCCGGTCAACAGGATCTGTCGGATGCGTGTGCCCCAGCCCAGTTCTCCTGCGCCGGTGCTGGCCGATCCTGCTGCTGCCGCGGTTCCGGAAACACGTGCGGCATCGGGATTTTCGGCGGCGCGCAATGCCTCGGTCACCATGACGTCGGGTTCGTTGATCGCGCGCTTGACACCCGAGGACACGACGGGCTTGCCCGCGAATCGCTCTTTGCCCTTGACGCCGACATCGGTGGCGAAGATGACGGCCTCGGCGCCCTCGATCAGAGCCGGATCGAGGGGAGTGCTACCGCTCGATCCCTGCGTCTCCACATGCACGGTGACCCCAGCGCGCTCACCGGCGGCGACGAGAGAGTCAGCAGCCATGTAGGTGTGGGCAATTCCGGTGGGACATGCCGTCACCGCCACGATGTGCTTGGCAGTAGGAGTGGCCGCCGGGGCCGAGGCTTCTGGAACGGAAGTCGCCGCAGCCTTCGCGGGAGTCTTTGCAGGGGCCTTCGCCGCCGGGTTGATGACACCCTCTACCAGCGCGACGATGTCGGCCCCCGAAGGGGCATCTCGAAGCGCGGTGACGAACTCTGGCTTGACCAGGGCGCGAGCCAGACTGGAGAGCAGCTTCATATGGGCTGAGCCGGCACCCGCGGGGGCGGCGATCAGGAACACCAGGTCGGCCGGACCGTCGGGTGCTCCGAAGTCGACCTTGGGATCGAGCCGTGCGAAACCGAGGGATGCCGAGGTGACTGCCTCTGCACGGCAGTGCGGGATGGCGATCCCGCCTGGTAGGCCGGTAGCAGACTGAGCCTCGCGAGCCAGGGCTGCTTCGCGGAGCGGGGCCGCATCGGTGGCACGACCGGCTGAGGCGAGTAGCTCCGAGAGTCGTTCGATGACAGCATCTTTGGAGGCACCGAGATCGGCATCGAGGAGGATGAGCTCCTCCGCGATGATCGCGGGATCGCTGGTTGGTGTGGACATGACTTCGCTCCTAGGAGTGTGTCGACGAACGGGTGGGGGATGAGGTCGGGGGGATAGGCGAGCTGGTATGCGGTGAATCGAGCGCCCGTACCGTCACCGATTCAGGGTGCGCTTGCTCGGGCGTCGGCAACGTTGTGCCGGGCAGAGCGGTAGCCGCTGTGCCGTAGGCAACGGCTCGGCGGAGCTTGTCCGCACCCGAGCATCGTTCGATATCGGCGAGGATGTAGCCGGCAAGCGAGGAATCGCCCGCCCCCACGGTGCTGAGGGCCTGGATCCGAGGTGGGGTCGCGAACCATGCGCCCTCGTTGGAGACGAGTACCGCTCCCGCGCTGCCGAGCGTCGCGAGTACTGCGCCGACTCCCCGATCGAGGAGTATCCGGCAGGCGGTGACCGTAGCCGTCGGATCGCCCGCCGCAGCAGCGCGTTCCAATTCTTCGGCATTCGCTCCGGTGAGTTGAGCGAGTTCTTCGGAGTTCGGCTTCACCAAGTCGGGAGCAGATTCGGGGAACGAGGCAGCGAGCGCAAGGAGCGGCGCGTCGGAAGTATCGACGGCAACCTTCGACGGTGTATCGCGTAGCGCCTGCACGATGCTTGCGTACCAGTCGGTGGGGATGCCAGGCGGAAGCGATCCGGACAGTACGACCCATGCGGCGTCCCGGCCCAGATCGAGAACAGCGTCGAACAATTCCTCCCGAGTGGCTACGGTCAGGCTTGCTCCCGGTTCGTTGATCTTGGTCGTAGTTCCACCTGGTTCGCTGATGGTGATGTTGGTTCGAGCCTGTCCGCTCGTCGGTACAGCGCAGTAACGGACGCCTTTCGTGGTTAACGCGGAGAGGAGCGGATCCGTCGGCGCTGCAGGTAGGACGGCCATCGCCTGCACTCCGGACGAGGTCAGGACCCGGGCCACGTTGACGCCCTTTCCTCCTGGATCGCTGACCGATGCCCGCGCTCGATACACCCCGCCGCGGACGAGTTCGGAGTCGAGCACGACTGTCCGGTCGATGCTCGGATTGGCTGTCAGTGTGAGGATCATGCGATCACGACCTCGATTCCGTTGTCGGTCAAACTCTTACGATCGATCTCGTCGATCTCGTCGTCGGTTATCAGAACGTCGATGTTGTCCAGGCGACCGAAGCTGACGAGGTGCTCGCGGCCGATTTTGGATGAATCCGACAGCACGACGACATGGTTTGCGGTGCGCACCATCGCTCGTTTCACGGCGGCCTCGTCACTGTCGGGCGTGGACAACCCGTGCCCCACACTGAGTGCGTTGGTCCCGATGAATGCCACATCGACGCGCAGCCATTCCAACGCCGACAACGCTTCCTCGCCCACGGCAGCCTGTGTCGTACCACGGACTCGACCGCCGAGAACACGAAGACTCACCCCCGTCAGTGGTGCGACACGAGCAGCGATGGGAATCGAATTGGTGATGAGTGTCAGCTCGCGTTCGTTGCCGAGAAGGGCGGCGAGTCGACCGGTGGTGGTTCCGGCATCGAACACGGCGCTACCACCGTTGAGCGGGAGGTAGGCGAGAGCTGCGGCCGCTATTGCGTCCTTCTGCTCGGCCCGCGTGTACTCGCGCTCGCCGACGCCCGGTTCGGCGGCGGTCAAGGCCGACGCTGGAACTGCTCCACCGTGGACCCTTCGGACAACCCCGAGGCGGTCGAGGACGGCAAGGTCGCGTCGAACGGTCTCGGTCGTCACGCCGTATGTGGTCGACAGATCTGCAACGGAGACTCGACCGCGGTTGCTGATTACCTCGGCGATTGCTTGCTGGCGCTCTTCTGCGTACACCTGCGCCTCCCTCCGAACTATTGTTGGTTTATGTTGTTTTACGCCCGTATGTGTTGACATGTCAAGAGCAAAGAGTAATCTCAGTCACATCAGAGGTAGTTCTACGAGTCACACCACACTTGTTCCAGAAACCGAGGAGGACGCATGGCGGGATCGCTTCGAGCCGATACACGAGAAGGTGCCACGGCTGCAGGAGAAGCCCTGACGTTGTCGGGCTCGTCGGTTCTGCATGGAACGCCGGTAGTCCCGGGTGTCGGGTACGGCCCGGTCATCCGCCCGGGCAAGCGTCCGGACGTCCCGGTCGACACGACTGTCGTCGACGAGGCGGAACGAGGAACCGAACTCGAACGATTCCGTTCGAGCGCGGCGAATGTTTCGGTGAGACTGCGCGCACGTGCGGAACTGGCCACCGGAGCAGCGTCGGAAGTGCTCTCGGCAAATGCGGCGATGGCCCAGGATCGAGGCTGGATCGGCGCCGCCGAGAAACTTATCGGGAAGGGTGCTCTTGCCACCTCGGCAACCGTCGCCGCAACCGAGCAGTTCATCGCAATGTTCACCAAGCTCGGCGGTCTGATGGCCGAGCGCGTGACCGATCTCCGTGATATCCGCGACCGTGTCATCGCCGAAATACTGGGGATCCCCGAGCCGGGGGTTCCGACTCCCGAGACACCCTCGGTACTCTTCGCCGACGATTTGGCGCCTGCTGACACGGCTGGACTCGACTCGAGTCTGGTTCTCGCACTGGCAACATCACTCGGTGGACCGACAAGCCACACCGCAATCATTGCGCGTCAGCTCGGCATCCCGTGCGTCGTGGCCGTCACGGGGCTCGACGACGTAGCCGAAGGTGCTCCCGCTCTGGTGAACGGAATCACCGGCGATATCGTGCTCGAGCCCGATGCTGCCCTCGCGAAAGCCTCGGTGGACTCGGCTCGAGCCGAATTGGATCGGGTGTCCCACTGGGCAGGGCCCGGAGTTACAGCAGACGGTCACCGAGTCGACATCCTTGCCAACGTTCAGGACGGCGCGGGAGCTCGCGCAGCGCGGAAGACTGCCGCCGACGGGATCGGACTCTTTCGCACCGAACTGTGCTTCCTGGACCGCGACTCGGAACCGACCGTCGATGAGCAGGCCGAAATCTATGGTCAAGTTCTCGATGCGTTCGCCGGGCACAAGGTTGTCGTTCGTACCCTCGACGCCGGATCGGACAAGCCCCTACGTTTCGCCAATCATCCGGACGAGGCAAACCCCGCACTGGGTATTCGAGGCATCCGAATCGCCGAGCAGGACAGAGGAATTCTTTATCGTCAGCTCGACGGGATCGCCGCGGCTGCTGCAGCAACCAATTCGAAGCCTTGGGTGATGGCACCGATGATTGCCACCGCGGCCGAAGCCGCCGCGTTCGCCGCCGACGTCCGCGAGAGGGGTTTGACTCCGGGTGTCATGATCGAGGTTCCGGCCGCGGCGCTGCTCGCCGAGCACATTCTCGAGCATGTGGAGTTTCTGTCGATCGGAACGAATGATCTGGCGCAATACACCATGGCTGCCGATCGGATGTCCTCCCAACTCGCATCGCTCACCGATCCGTGGCAGCCAGCGGTCATCGCGTTGGTCGCCCACACCGCGAAGGCCGGTATGGCAGTGGGCAAGCCGGTTGGAGTGTGTGGAGAGGCCGCCGCCGACCCTCTGTTGGCGTGTGTACTGGTCGGCCTGGGTGTCACGTCTCTGTCCGCTGCGTCGGCTGCAGTTGCACACGTAGGGGCGAAACTGTCCACGGTCACGCTCGAGCAATGCCGGCGCGCGGCCGCGGCCGCGTCGAAGACCGACAGTGCCACCGCGGCACGTGAGGCGGCAGCGTCGATCCTGAACGAGTGACTAAGCGACGGGCTCTAGGATTCGAAGCCGTGAGACTACAATTCGGATGGACCCTGCACGGCAACGGCAAGAACGTCGAGCCAGGGGCGGTAGTAGCACCGGACCAGCGTTTGTCCTGGCCGCGAACCGTGGGTATCGGTATGCAGCACGTCATCGCCATGTTCGGCGCCACGTTGCTCGTCCCCACAGTGACCGGATTTCCCGTCACCACGACACTGTTGTTCTCGGGCATCGGTACCGCCCTTTTCCTCGTGATCACGCGGGGGCGGATTCCCAGTTATCTCGGGTCCTCGTTCGCCTTCATCGCACCGCTCAGCGCGGCACAGGCCAGCGGCCCTGCCGCGCAGCTCGGCGCCGTCATGTCCGTGGGCGTCGTGCTGACCCTCGTCGGCGTCATCGTCAAGTTCGCGGGCGGACGACTCATCGAAGCGGTGATGCCTCCGGTCGTCACAGGTGCAGTTGTGGTTCTCATCGGACTCAACCTCGCTCCCGCAGCGACGTCGTCGTTCGAGGCGCAGCCGCTCGTGGCCGCCGTGACTCTCGCGGCGATTCTGCTGGTGACCGTCGCCGGCCCGGGACTGCTCGGCCGCCTCGGAATCCTCGTCGGTGTCATCGTCGGATGGGTTTTCGCTGCACTGTCCGGGCAGATCTCCGACGTCAAACTCGACGCGATGAGGGCTGCAGAATGGATCGGTATTCCCGAATTCCGCGGACCGACGTTCGAATTGTCCGTCGTCCTCATCGCACTACCCGTTGTCATCGTTCTCGTGGCCGAGAACGTCGGCCACGTCAAAGCAGTGTCGGCAATGACGGGTAAGAAACTCGACGACCTCGCCGGAGACGCACTCATCGCAGATGGATTGGCGACGACGCTGGCAGGTGCTGCGGGTGGCTCGGGCACGACGACCTACGCCGAGAACATCGGCGTGATGGCGGCGACCCGCGTGTATTCGACCGCGGCCTACTGGGTGGCCGCGGTGACGGCCGTCGTGCTCGCGTTCTCGCCGAAGTTCGGCGCGTTGGTGTTCACGGTCCCGGACGGAGTCATCGGTGGCGCGACACTGGTTCTGTACGGACTGATCGGCCTGCTGGGTGTGCGGATCTGGTCAGATAGCAAGGTCGATTTCACCGATCCTGTCAACCTCGTTGTCGTTGCTGCGGCCATCGTTGCCGGTATCGGCGATCTGACGCTGACGGTCGGGTCGGTGGAGCTCGGCGGTATCGCCTGGGGATCGGTCGGAATCTTGGTCGGCTATCCCGTGCTGCGCGCCCTTTCTCGCACACAGCGCCGATAGCAGCACTGTCTTCGGTCACCGATTCCGCGCGGCTCGGTCATCGACCGTGTTACCAATTCGGCCGTAGGCTCGAATGACGTCAGTTCACCGGCGGTGAAAAATTGTGTCGCCGGTTGGCAATTCGAAGGAGACCGAAGTGGAACGCACGATATTCGATTCCGAGCACGACATGTTTCGCGAGTCGTACCGCAAGTTCCTCGACCAACACGTTGCGCCGAACCACGCCAAGTGGGAAGAGCAGAATCTCGTCGATCGTTGGGTGTGGGTAGAAGCTGGAAAGCAGGGATTCCTCGGCACCGACGTGCCGGAGGAGTACGGCGGTGGCGGTGTCAAGGACTTCCGCTACAACGCCATCGTCACCGAGGAAACGACCCGCGGCGGCTACAGCGGAATCGGATTCACGCTGCACAACGACGTCGTGGCGCCATACCTCATCAATCTGACGAACGAAGAACAGAAGCAGCGTTGGCTACCCGGATTCAGTTCCGGTGAGTTGATCACCGCGATCGCGATGACCGAGCCCGGTACCGGTAGCGACCTGCAGGGAATCAAGACCAAGGCCGTTCGTGATGGTGACGAATGGGTCCTCAACGGGTCGAAGACGTTCATCACCAACGGAATCAATGCCGACCTCGTCATCGTCGTAGCCTGCACCGACCCCGACAAGGGTGCGCAGGGATTCAGCTTGCTCGTTGTCGAGCGCGACATGCCTGGTTTCGAACGTGGACGCAATCTCGACAAGATCGGGATGAAGGCGCAGGACACGGCTGAGCTCAGCTTCACCGACGTTCGCGTGCCGGCCGCGAACCTACTCGGTGAGGAGGGGATGGGCTTCATCTACCTGATGCAGAACCTGCCTCAGGAACGACTGTCCATTGCGGTCGTCGCAGCAGCCGCTATGGAGTCGGCGCTCGACATGACAATTCAGTACTGCCGTGATCGCAAGGCCTTCGGTAAGTCCATCGGCAAATTCCAGAACACACGATTCGTGCTGGCGGAGTTGGCAACCGAGACGACGGCCTCACGGATCATGGTCGACAAATTCATCGAACTGCTCAACGACGGCAAGCTGACGGTCCAGGAAGCCGCTATGGCCAAGTGGTGGACCACGGAGAATCAGGTGCGTCTCATCGACCGTTGCCTGCAACTGCACGGCGGATACGGATACATGAAGGAATACCCGATCGCCAAGGCGTACATGGACTCTCGGGTGCAGACGATCTACGGCGGAACGACCGAGATCATGAAGGAAATCATCGGGCGAGGACTGAATCTCTAACACTCACCTTCCAACCGATACAGATCAAGGGCCGCAACCTCGAAACGAGAGGTTGCGGCCCTTAATCTGTACGAACTCGCTGATCAGAGCTTGCGCATGACCGTGACGACCTTGCCGAGGATGGCTGCGTCATTGCCCGGGATCGGCTCGAACAAAGGGTTGTGCGGCAACAGCCATACCTCACCCTTGGTGCGCTTGAACGTCTTCACCGTGGCTTCGCCATCGATCATGGCCGCAACGATGTCGCCGTTGTCGGCGACGCTCTGCTGTCGAACCACCACCCAGTCGCCATCGCAGATTGCTGCTTCGATCATGGACTCGCCGACTACTCTCAGCAGGAACAGGGAACCCTGGCCGACCAGTTCGCGGGGGAGTGGGAAAACGTCTTCGACTGCCTGCTCGGCAAGAATCGGACCGCCGGCAGCGATTCGTCCCAATACCGGAACGAACGTCGGGGTCGGCAGCTGATCTTCCGCAGGCGCCGACCCGTCGGCTACGGCTGCAGCGTGGTCTGCCTGTACCTCGTCGAGGCCGCGTACATCGACTGCGCGTGGGCGGTTTGGATCACGTCGGAGGAAGCCTTTGCGCTCCAGCGTTCGAAGTTGATGAGCGACCGACGACGTAGAGGTCAACCCGACCGCATCCCCGATCTCCCGGATACTCGGCGGGTAGCCACGCTCGGTCACCGATGCTCTGATGACCTCGAGAACCTTGCGCTGACGTTCGGTCAGACCCGCATTGATGTCGGTGCCCTCACCTTCGAACGCCTTCGCCGTCGGCACCGAGGTCGCCTTGGCGGTTGCGGTTGCCTTGGCAGTTCCGGCAATCTTGGCGACCGGCGCGTCGGTCTTTCCGCCGGTGGCACTTCCGCGTGATTTCGCGCTCGGTGCCGTAGCCTTCGTCTTCCCGGGTGCCTTCCCGACTGCTTTGCCTGTGGACTTCGGTGACCCTGACGAGGTCTCTTCTTTCATTCGTTCATCCTCCTGCATCGCCTTCCCCTGCCGGGACTTCTCGAGTGCTCGAGTGGCCCGAACGCGTGGTGTGGATGTGACGTGTGGTTTCTGACACGAATCTAGCCCGAAATCCCTGTTCGATCAAACATCTGTTCGATCCGTGTCGTAACTTCTGCTGACATTGTCCGAGTCGCGTGATAGAACTTCGAACAAGCGTTCATCGAACGCCTGATCGAACAAAGGTGAATATCGCGGCACCCGCGGGCATCGTCACGGTCGATCTGTACACCGCAGTGGAGGTTCCGATGAGCATCACGACAGAGCGCCCAAGAGCTCTCACCAGTCTCGCAGCAGCAGGTCGTAGTGCAGACGGTCGCAGTGCAGACGGTCGCAGTGCAGGCGGTCGCAGTGCAGGCGGTCGCGACACCCTCGATCGCGACACCCTCGATCGCACAGCACGCTCGGCGTCGTCTGTCCGTACTTCTCGGCCGCGCACGTCATGCGCGTCACTCGAGCGTCGGCACTATCTTCACACCGCCGCGCCACAGAGTGGCGGGAACCGGTTCGTCGATCAGAGCTCCGCCGATCGACGCTTCGACGACGAGACGTCAGGTCAGACGATTTCATGGACCGCGACGATCGCGGGAGTGCTGCTCACGGTCATAGTTCTTCTGGGCTTGGTTGGGCTGGCCAATCTACGCGCCGGACATCTCGACAGCGGCGCAGCGGGGGATGTTGCGGTCGTGGAGCACGGTGGTTTCTTCGGTACTACCGTGCAGGACCTCGCCACGGCCACCGACTCAGGCCAGTGATGCAGCAGTGCCTCCTTCCGCAGACCTGCCACCTCGAAGGTCGGTGCCCGAAGCACTCCTCGGGGATCTAGCCAGGTACGCGGCACTGGGTCCGGTAGCAGTCCGAGTATCCTCGGTTCCTGCACCTCTTGCGCTACCTACGAGATGGTGTGACGGCTACGACGGAGGCTCTTACATGCATTGCCCGTTCTGCAAGCACCCTGACTCCCGCGTGGTGGACTCTCGCGAGGCCGACGAAGGTCAGGCGATCCGTCGTCGTCGCTCATGTCCGGAGTGCGGACGCCGCTTCACCACAGTGGAAACCGCTGTCCTGGCTGTAGTGAAGCGCAGCGGAGTGACCGAGCCCTTCAGTCGCGAGAAAGTGGTGCGAGGTGTCCGTCGCGCCTGCCAGGGCCGAGATGTCGACAACGACGCCCTGAATCTGTTGGCTCAGCAGGTCGAGGATGCAGTTCGGGCATCCGGATCGGCCGAGATCCCGAGCAACGAGGTCGGACTGGCCATTCTCGGTCCGCTTCGCGATCTCGACGAGGTTGCGTACCTTCGGTTCGCGTCGGTATACAAGTCTTTCAGCTCGGCCGAGGACTTCGAGAAAGAAATTCAGGATCTTCGCGAGCAACGACAGTCAGCTGCCACTGTCGACTGACGACCGCGTGCGTTGGACGGGCGTGAATGTGGTCGACGCGAGGCCGTCACTGTTGGCTGATGGCCTGGATTGCTTTTGTGATCCTTTTTTCCGATATCGGGTACGCCGTACGAATTCCTTGTGCGAAAAGTTGGATTCGCAACTCCTCGATCATCCAGAAGATCTCCTGCACTGGTTTGCTCTGCTGTCTGGCTTCCGGAAGCGACTTCAGCAGTCGGTCGTATGCCTCGTAGACTCGATCGAGTACGTTCAGACCGGTTTCGTCCCGGTTCGCGCTGCTGGGTAGTGAGCCGAGTCGCCGAGTGGCGGCGGTGAGGTACCGGGGGATTTCAGTGAGCCTGGCAGAGCCGAATTCGAATACGAAGCCATCGAACACCAGACCGGCTAGTTGTTCGCGGACGTCATCGGCGGCGTCGCCGTTGGCTCGCTCGAGTGCAGCTCGAAGCTCCATAGCTGCAGTCAGAATCGGTCGAATCAGTGCGAGTACCCGAGACGTGCGTTCGGTTACCTCGGCATTCACCGACTTGACCAGTGCTTCGAAATCTTCCGGCGAGCGTACGGGACCGCCGTGAGTACTCATCGACTCGTCGATTGCTGTCGTGCGGCAGTCCTCGAGCAGTGCTTCGATGCTGCCGTACGGATTCTGTCCGAGTGCGATTCTTTCTTTGGTCGGAATTCCAGCGATCAGGGCCTTGGTGCCGCGCGGTGCACGCTCGCTCAACAGAGCCCGGGTGCCGTTGCGCATTGCGGCACGTTGCTGGGCCGGCGTGCTCAGTACGCGGACTGCGACGCCGCCGTTTTCCGGTACGAGTGCGGGATATCCGGTGACTCGTTGGCCGCCGACGGAACGTGAGACTGTCTGCTCGAGAGTCCCCAGAGTCGACGACGTCCACGCCAGTGTTGCCGCCCGCTCGGCTTGGCCGACCGCACTGGCGACTTCGCGGTTCACTCGCGGAGACAGGGTCTGTCGGAGGGCGGTCAGGTCCTTGTTCGATCCGAGTACCTCTCCGTTGGTATCTACTGTGACGAACGTCATCCGGAGATGGTCGGGGAGCTCTGAAACCTGAAAGTCTGCCGGATCGATCCGGCATGAACCCAACCGTGAGAGTTCACGAGCCAGCGCGGTGAGAACGGGTTCCGATCTCGGCTTCATCGCCCTCAGTGCGGCGACGGCAAAGTCGGGAGCGGGCACCACGTTGCGTCGTAAAGTCTTGGGCAGCAGTTTGATCAGTGTGCTGACAAGTTCTGCTCGCATGCCCGGGACCAGCCAGTCGAATCCGACCGGTTGAACCTGCGCGAGCAGGGCGATCGGGATGCGGGCGCTGACTCCGTCGGCGGCAGAACCGGGCTCGAACTGATAAGTCAGCGGAAACTGGACCTCGCCCTGGCGCCACGCATCGGGATACTCCCCACCGAGTACGGATGCAGCATCCGGATTGACGACGGTCGATGCCGTGAAGTCGAGTAGATCCGGCGTCGTGCGTCGCGTCTTCTTCCACCACGTGTCGAAGTGGCGAGCGGAAACGGCTTCCGCCCCGATTCTGGCGTCGTAGAACTCGAAGAGTGCATCGTCGTCGACAACGATGTCGCGACGGCGGGCCCGATTCTCGAGTTCGCCGACGTCGTCGAGCAGTGCGCGGTTCTTGTGAAAGAACGGATGCTGCGTCGTCCATTCACCTTGTACCAGTGCATGTCTGATGAACAGCTCGCGTGACGCTTCTGCATCGATGCTGTGGTACCCGACCGGTCGGCCGGTCACGAGGGGAAGTCCGTACAGGGTAACGCGCTCGTACGCCATGGCAGATTGGCGTTTCGTGGACCAATGTGGCTCTGAGTACGTTCGTTTCACCAGATGTGGGGCGAGTCGTTCGGCCCATTCGGGTTCGATTCGGGCCGCCATCCGGCCCCACAGACGTCCGGTCTCGACCAGTTCCGCCGCCATCACCCAGCGTGGAGGCTTTTTGAACAGCCCGGACCCGGGGAATATCGCAAAGTGGGTTCCGCGGGCACCAAGGAATTCGCGTTTGTCACCTTCTTTGACTCCGATGTGCGAAAGGAGGCCGGCCAGGAGCGCCTGATGCAACGAATCGTGCGAGCTCGGCGCGTCGGGCACAGTCCAGCCGAGACCTCTGGTGATCTGACGTAGTTGACCGTGCAGATCCTGCCATTCGCGCACACGGAGATAGTGCAGGAATTCGTTTCGACACATTCTTCGAAACTGATTCGAGGACAGGTCGTTTCGTTGGTCGCGAAGGTATTCCCATAGTGCTGTGTACGACAGGAAGTCCGAGTTCGGAGCCGTGAATCTTGCGTGCTGCTCATCGGCTGCTTGCTGGTGTTCGGCTGGACGTTCGCGAACGTCCTGGATGGACATCGCAGAAACAACGACGAGAGCGTCGGCGAGCGCGCCCGTCTTGTTCGCTTCCACGAGCATGCGGGCCATGCGCGGATCGACTGGAAGCTGAGCCAGCTCGCGCCCTATCGGTGTGAGCTCGGACTCGCCGGTGTTCGAGGACGGCTTCAACGCCCCCAACTCTTCGAGCAAACCGATTCCGTCGCGAATGCTACGCGGATCGGGCGGCTCGACAAAGGGGAATGCATCGATCTTGCCCAGGCCAAGGGAGGTCATTTGCAGGATTACCGAAGCGAGGTTGGTGCGGAGGATCTCCGGTTCGGTGAACGGTGGCCGTGCATCGAAGTCGTCTTCGGAGTACAGACGGATGCAGATTCCGTCGGCCACACGGCCACACCTACCTGCCCGCTGACGGGCCGATGCCTGCGAAATCGGCTCGATAGGGAGTCGCTGGACCTTGGTGCGCAACGAGTAGCGCGAGATTCGCGCGGTACCGGGGTCGACGACGTATCTGATCCCGGGAACCGTCAGTGACGTCTCGGCGACGTTGGTCGAGAGAACGACGCGGCGGCCGGTGTGCGAGGAGAATACTCGGTGCTGTTCATCGGCGGACAAGCGAGCGTAAAGGGGTACGACCTCGGTGTTGCGTAGTTGCCTATCGCGCAACGCATCGGCCGTATCGCGGATTTCGCGTTCCCCGGAGAGGAAGACGAGAATGTCGCCTTCACCTTCGGCCATGAGTTCGTCTACGGCATCGCATGCCGCGTCGACGGGATCTCGGTCGACTGTGGTCTCGCCTGCGTCGACCGTCAGGGGCCGATAGCGCATCTCCACGGGGAACGTGCGGCCGGACACTTCGATGATTGGGGCCGGTACACCGTCCCGGGCGAAGTGCTGGGCGAATCGTTCCGGATCGATCGTTGCGGAGGTGATGATCACCTTCAAATCGGGCCGGCGGGGGAGTAGCTGAGCCAGGTAGCCGAGGATGAAGTCGATGTTCAGGCTTCGTTCGTGAGCCTCGTCGATGATGAGTGTGTCGTACTGCCGAAGCATCCGGTCCCGTTGAATCTCGGCCAAGAGAATTCCATCGGTCATCAGCTTGACCAGTGTCGAGTCCGAGGATTGGTCGGTGAATCTGACCTTGTAACCGATTGATTGTCCGATAGTCTCGCCCACCTCCTCGGCGATGCGCTCGGCAACTGTTCTGGCAGCGAGTCGACGGGGTTGGGTGTGTCCGATGGATCCTCGAATCCCACGGCCCAGTTCGAGACAGATCTTGGGAATCTGTGTCGTTTTGCCCGATCCGGTTTCGCCGGCGACGATCACGATCTGATGTTGCTCGATGGCGGCGGCGATGTCGTCCTTGCGACGGCTGACCGGAAGCGCCTCGGGGTACTCGATCGTCGGGAGCGCGGCCCGCCGGTTGGCGGTCAGAGTCTCGGCGCGAGTGATCTCGGGTTCGATCGCTGCCAGGGCATCGTCGGTGCGGGCACGTTCGAGCTTGCGGCGGAGGCGGTGGGCGTCGCGCACGGAGACCGACGAAAGTCGGGTGGTCAGGGTGCGTCTGAGACTCGAAGACGGGGATGTTGATGTGGACATGCTGCCCACCAGGGTATCTGCCCGGTGGCGCGAGAGCAGGACTGCCCGACGCAAACGTGGGGAAATCACTTCCTGGCCGTGCCAAGATCGACTATGACGACCTCGCGGCAAGCCCCCGCTGTACTCGGTACACCCGTGCCCGTGAGGGCTTTGCGACTTCTGTTTGCTGCGCTCACGTTCGCCGCGCTCTCGTGGATCGTCGCACAGGGCCTGGACAGTAGCTCGTTCTCGCTCTCCAACTACTTCAGCTACTTCACCGTGCTCAGCAATGTTCTGACTGTCCTAGTGCTTACCGTGGGCGGGGTGGCAGACCCGCAGGGGGAGCGCTGGCAGTTGTTCCGCGGGGGTGTGACGTTGTACATGGTGATCACCGGGATCATCTACGCCGTTCTTCTCGCCGGGATCGACGTCGGCGTCGCGGATCCGTGGACCAACAACGTGGTTCATCGAATCATGCCGGTGGTGATTCTGATCGACTGGATCGTGGTGCCGTCGCGTCGGAAAATTTCCGAGGCGCAGTCGCTGATCTGGCTTGCCTTTCCCTTCGCCTACGGGATCTACACTCTGATCCGCGGCCCCATCGTCGACTGGTATCCGTATCCGTTCCTCGACTCTAAAGGTATCTTGAGGGATACCTCCGAGCCGAGGGAAGGAATACCGTGTCAACTGCTATCTACTGCCGTAAGTCCACCAAAACGGACACCGAGGACCAGGCACCGTCTGTCATGGTCCAGGCCGATGCCTGCCGTAGGTACGCACTAGATCAGAACCTAGGCCCTGTAGCCGACTACACCGACGATGCCCTATCAGGGAAGTCTGGTGTACATCGTCCTGAGTTCGAGCGACTGAAGGCCGATATAGGCCGAGGAATCGTCAAGTCTGTTGTCTGCTATCGGAGCGACCGACTCAGCCGAGACACGCTAGATATGTTGGTATTCAACCGACTGATAACCCAACACGGCGTATCCAGTCACTCAGTGTCCGAGGGTGGCAGGATCGATCTGGATACGGCAGCGGGTCGTATGCAGGCAGGTATACGCGGGATATTCGGTGCATACGAGCGTGAGCAGACAGCCGAGCGGGTTGTAGCCAAGCAGCGATACCAAGCCCAACAGGGGATGGTTGCACCAGGCCGATACCGTCTGTACGGGTATGCCGACAAGAAGCGGGAAGAGATCGACCCTGCCGAGGCCAAAGTCGTAGTTCAGCTAGCCCATGACTTCCTAAGAGGTCTGCCGCTGTATGCCCTAGCCGTGGATCTGAATAGTCGAGGCATACCCAAACGATCCGGTGCTACATGGGAACCTAAGGATATTCGTCGTCTACTTCTCAATCCTGCCTACACCGGACTGCGTTCTTTTCAGGGTGAAATAGTGGCCGAGGGTAAATGGCCGAAGATTATCGAACGGGATCTATGGGACCGACTACAGCTCGAATTGAAGCGCCGTAAGGGTCGTCAGAGGATCACCAAAGCCTCACATCTGCTATCGGGTCTACTCTACTGCGCCAACTGTCATACGAAGCTAGCGGCAGGGAAGAACGGTAAATACGAAAGCTATATCTGTCCGACACCTAAAGGTTGTGGCAAGGTCAGTCGTAGCCGTAAGCCGATCAATGACACAATCGAAATGTTGACTATGCTTCAAATTCGTAGATTGCCGATTATGCCGAAGGCAGCAGATCGAACCGAGCTGGACAAAATCGAATCTGACATTGAACTACTGTCAGAGGCTCGAAAAGCAAATAGAATTGATATGGTCACTTTCTTGGATCAGAACGAGGCACTACAGAAGCAACGATCTAAGCTGGCAGTAGTACTCGCTAACGACGTAATGCTCTCTACCTTGTCCGGAAGGGCAGGACAGTTCCAACGGTCACCGATGGACGAGAAGCGCGAGACAATCCGCAGATTCTTTCCGGCGATAGGTATCAAGCCTGCCGGTAGAGGAGTGAAGTTCAATATAAAGCAGCTCGAACTACCCGAGCCTGTCGGGTACTGCCGTGTCGAGGCGATATAATGCAGATGACACCATTACTCAGTCGAAGGGAAGATTGAATGTATGAACACGAGGTCAGAGTCTACGTACCGGATGGCGATACTCAGACATTCGACTACGACACGCAAAACGATGAAGCACTTAGTCTAGTCCACGAGATTGAGATGAAGGGCTACATCGTGGACAAGAAAAACGTCTACGAAGCAACAGTTGAGGAGCGGAAGAAAATCAGTAGCGACCCGGTTCCAGTGGCAATCGAATATTATTTCGTGAAAAAGTCATGAAGTCGGAGTATAATATTGAATGTCAGAATGAAATAGGTTACGACCAATCATTCTGCCACATTAAGCCGTAGTCCTACCCGGCAATATAGGCTGACAGTGCCCTAGGGGAGATCCTGGGGCACTGTTCTATCAGTAGTAGATACCGATGCTATTCAGGATTGGTTGCAGGACATTGACCAGGAAGTCTGAGATCACGAACCCGACTGCCTCGACTCCCGGCCTAGCCCACTCAGGTGCCCACGGATACGGGTAGGGACTAGGGGGGGAGGCATTGGCGACTCCCAAGGCTACAAACAGGATCAGCGGGACGGACAGGGCGACTGCGGCAACTCTCAGTTTGTTCATACTGCGTAGTCGGTTTGGCTCGATGAAGCGTTACATGCACTAGTAGATAACCGTAGTCTGCAATCCATATAATATCCACCAGCTCGTAGGCAGTAGCATTCATTGCGCCCTATCTGTCATACTTCTAGGGAAGCAATAAAGGGCCTCTGGATAAACAAGCAAAACCAGATAGATGCACTTTCGTCAAAGCGAAGAATGTCCGTAAAATGGTATACTACTAAGGTACGAAAAAGAGCTTAGTAGCCTGGAAATCTACCTAATCTTGTACATTATCGTAAAGACACTTACTAGGGACTTCCAGGCTACTAGTAAGTGTCTTTCTTTGTATGGACTAGTCAGATGGTCTCGATGCTCCAGGGGGCACCGGGTGAGCCTGTATTTATCAGTACGCATGACGAGCATGTGTATCAGGATTGTTCGATCGAGAGGGTTTAAGTCAGCCCTGAGAACTTAGTTTGGTAGTGGAATCGCCGGTGGTGCTGTGAGAAGAGGCTAACGGGTAATAGGTTCCTTTGCACTGAGAAGGATACAAACAATCTAAGGGAAGTTAACCAGAGGCGACATAGGCAAACTATGTTCTCTCTACCCATAGATGTGCCCTTAAGGGGATCGGGAATATAAAGAAATAATACACAAAAATTGAATAGCAGAAATAAGTACGAAAACTTAACAAAGACAAGTCAATTTGAAAAGTACGAGCGAGACATAGCCTCGTAGATCATTCCTAATACACAACAACTAGATAACTCTAGCAAAGAACGATAATTGTTGAAATGAAGGTGCGGGGCTTCGCCCCGTAGGTACTTCTTCAATTGCAGAGAACATAGCTAAAGTTATTGAGTTGTTGGCATTAAGGATGTTGTCTCTAACACTCCCCGGCAAGCCGGGGCTGTACCTTGGAATCTTTCTCTGCAATACAAAACACTGAGATATTTACAAGTTGTTGTCCTTCTGTAAACAAGGTCTACCGACGAGGAACGAGTCGGAACACTAAGAGTTAGTTATGAACCCTGCAAGCAATACCGTCCGAAGGACAAATATATAGCAATACACAAAGCATAAACCAAACGAAAGGATTAAAGTGGTGAAAAAGAACCAACACCCGTACGCACTCGTACAACAGAGCAGTTGATAGCAGCGCGGGAGAAGTAGACGAACTGACAGTATCCAACTCTGCCAGTCTTGAAGAGTACAGAGCAGTAGTACCTAGACCTATCGATTCTGATAGCCATATAGCCACTACACCGAACGAAGACAGTACCGCCGATATGTCGGGGCAGGAGGATAAAGAAGTTGCCTAAGATTAACGTCATAGCAGTTCCCAATCCCAATCAGCGACAGCTAGACAGCGTCTTCGAGAGCATCGAGCAATTGCTACAAGTAGCTACCGAACTAGAGATGTAGACCCGCTAAGGATAAAGATGGCTATGCGGTACTGGTCGGGAAAATACGCAGGAGCTTAGTTGGATTCTGAATACATATCTACTTATCGACGGGATTTGGAAATCTTTCTCATATCATCAGCGTACTGGGTCACGCTGACCCAAAAGGGCGATCGTGAGGGGTCGATTACAACGGCCAACTGAATGATGTCGGATGCTGCTGTCAGCCGTTTGATTCCGCGTACAAATACTGTGTAGACAAGTGTTAGCGAGATAACGACTGCGATAAACCCTAACAGTAACTGCCAAGAAATCCCAGCTTCGAAGCAGTATCTAATGAACAAGAAGATTGCGATTACAAATAGTGGAGGCGTGACGCTGACACGAAAGTTACCCTCGGCCAATTCGCGATCGTAGTCATTCCAAAGCGGTGACTCGTCGCTATGTAGCTTATTCGCGATGATCGCGCTTTCGTCGTCGATGGCAGACTGGAACTGGATTAGTTTTTCGCGGTGCATCATATCGACATTGCCTAATGATCCTTTGCCGTGGAAGAAGCCTCTGAACGGTGCAAGTTCATAGTCGTGACCGTTAGTATCTATCTCGTAAGCGTTCAAAGCAGTCTCGTAGTTAGTCACTGTGTCGTTTGCAAACTTTTCAAAATGACTTAGTAGATGTTCGCTATACGGGACGTCTATGGTAGGACGAGGTTGTTTTCTTACGTGCTTCTCTCTAATGAATTTCACTGGATAGCGGCGTAAGGCCGCTGTCATTGAGTCCAGATTGAGGTCCTCCAAGCTAAGCGCCGATCCAATGAGATACGCCACAAAGGACAGAACGGCGAGTATAGCCGTTGTACCGAGTCCGCTAGCGATATCAAAAACCTGAGCGATCATAGCATTTTCTGATTCTGCGGTGGGCAGGATATCCGCAAAAGCAAGGAACATTGCTACCAACCATAAATAGCCAGTAGCTAGTGGTGTCCGTAGGTCGCGTAGACCAGGCAGGATCGCTGTCAACATGGGAGAACCATACCGGACGGTTCTCCCGTCGAGGACTTCGCCGTTGTTGTAGTTCCTGTACACGAGAATGTACAGATTTAGGTATAATCAATTGAGTCACTACATTGCATTGACGTAGTGACTAGTAGATGAACCTATATGAAATACGACAAAGAACTCAGATATGAGATAGATACGCACGATTGCTGGATATGGTCTGGAGCAAAGAACCCAGACGGCTACGGCATACTCAAGTACCAGGGTAAGAACTACCTAGCCCATCGATTCAGCTATATGCAGAACAAAGGTAAAATCGGCTGGGGACTGGAGGTAAGACATACATGCCATAACCCTAGCTGTATCAACATAGATCACCTACTACTAGGAACACACCAGCAGAACATACAGGACCGGGAAGGTCGTAAGAAGCAATTTTGCCGGGGCGGGCATGAGCTGAATAGCTCTAACAACTATAGATACAACAACAGAATCATCTGCAAGATATGCAAAGCACAGATAGCAGCTAGAATGTAAGTACGCAATAGAGCTAGATCGATATACAAAAGAACAAAGTTACTATGCAAAAAAACTAAATGTATAACTGAATGTATATATAGCAAACGAGCGCCTAAACTTAAAGGCACATTCGATTGCAATGCTAAACCGAAGCGAAGCAAGGTTTAGCGGGTCGTTAGCTTGGCTTCTCGCCGGCCTCGATTCGACAACGATATTCATATTCAAGAAAGGAATGTTTACCATCGCTAAGTACACAGAAGAGGAACGTAGGACATTTGCCGAGCTAGCCGGAGACACAGGACTAGCCAAGGCGAAGAGGGAACTCGGTTACCCAGAGTCATGGGCTACCGGGAAGAAGTGGTGCGAAGAGTTCGGGGTAGTCATAGAACTAGATGCGCTGAAGTCCAAGGCAGCTCAGTACAACAGCTTCTACGAAGAGACGGAGCTACGGATAGCTCAACAGGATCTACTGTCTCGATCCCTGGAGCTACTGGAGAACAGGGGCCTGACACCGGTAGAGCTGGACAAGGTCGCTTCAGCCATGAAGAAAGCTACCGACTCGATCCAGGCACTACGCGGTAAGGCCACATCGTTTACTGCCAAGGAAGACAGCCTAGAGTCGGACGCTCTAAAGATGTTCGATAAATACCAGAAGACTAAGGTTGACGATTCAACCAATGGTGCTTCGTGACACCATACGACTACATACAAGATGTACCGAGGGATCTACTCACATCTACTGCCGGTCGTAAGGTACTGACTCGTAACGATCCAATGATGTTTGCAATCGTATATGAACTTCATCATCTGATTAGACAGGGTGACACCGAGGCATCACTAGCTCAGTTCCATATCGATATAACCGACTATGCGAAGAGCTGGACCACCAACGAGGGCAGACGAGACTGTTGGATAGCACCTAGATCGAGCGGTAAATCAACATGGCTATTTACCCTGTTGCCATTATGGGCAGCAGCTCACGGACATAAGAAGTTCATAGCAGCATTCAGTGACTCCGAGGACCAGGCCAGCCGACACCTACAGTCGTTTAAGAACGAGCTGGATACGAACGAGCTACTGAAGAAAGACTATCCAGAATTATGCACTCCGAAGATGGGCGGGGGAGTCAAGAGGTACATAGCTCAATCCAACACCATGATTCAACAGTCCAACGGCTTCTCATTCTCTGCCAAGGGAGTGGATAGTAAGTCGTTAGGTCTCAAGATCGGTAACAACAGACCTGTGAGGTTCCCCCCGAAAAGTGGACAGTGGTCACGCGGCCATGATGGGCGCGATAAGTGACTGTTCGTAACTGTGAGGGCTGAGCATCCCGATCGTTGAGTGCCTACGGCGAGTGTTGTAGAAATTCA
>NZ_JAPVLQ010000004.1:0-282712 GCF_027158005.1 Rhodococcus sp. H36-A4
AAACAACACCCAACCATAACCACCACAAGCGGATGATCATCGACATCGGATGCTTTCACCAAATACAAAATTCGGCACTGACATTCATCGACACACTGTTGAGTTCTCAAAGAACACGCACACACCACACACCCACGAAAACCATGTTCTCGCAGCGCCTGGGGCAACCGTTCCAGCCTAGCTAATCCAAGCGACCGAGTCAATAACCCCGTCACATCGAACCACCCTCACACGACAACATGATCTTGCCGAACCAGGATTTTCAGTGCAAACCCCGTACAACCTCGTGTCCCGGTCCGTGAAGACCAGGTCGGTGTCCGGCTCGCTCTGACTTGGATAAAGTTACGCGCAGGAGAACAACGCGTCAAATCCCCAGGTCGCTGGAAGTCCGCCGGCCAAACTCCGTGGTGGCAGGCGGTCCGAGCTCTTGCTGCTAGCGCTTCCGCGCGAATCACACGCATGTGACTCCGGCCACCACGATACCGATTACAACGTTCCGGTGATCTGTACCCCGGCAAAGTTTCGCTTTCCACGGCGTACCACCAGCCATTGCCCATGAAGAAGGTCGCTGCTAGTCGGTGTCCAGTCCTCGGTTACGACCTTCTGGTTGTTCACTGAAGCGCCGCCTTCCTTTACGGCCCGTCGCGCCGCGCCCTTACTATCCGAGAGCCCGGTGGCTACAAGGAGATCGATAATCGTCTTGGGATCACCCTCGTGAATCTGTGCAATCGACGCCTCGCGCAGTGCCGCGGCGAGAGTTGTCTCGTCGAGCTCTCCCAGTTCCGCGCGGCCGAACAACGCCTGGCTGGCGAGCTCCACCGCACGGGTGTTCGCTTCACCGTGAACCAGCGTCGTCATCTCGGCCGCAAGGCGACGCTGCGCCTCGCGGGCATGGGGTCGCTCTTTGGTGGCGATGTCCAGCTCATCGAGCTCGGCTCGATCCAGGAAGGTGAACCAGCGGAGGTACTTCACCACGTCGGCGTCGCCGGTGTTCACGAAGTACTGGTACCAGGCGTACGGGCTGGTCATCTCCGGGTCGAGCCACAGGCTTCCCCCACCGGTGGACTTGCCGAACTTTTTTCCATCTGCAGACGTGACCAACGGGACCGTCATCCCATGCACGGACTCCGCGTCCTGGCGCCTGTTCAGTTCCACCCCTGCAACGATGTTCCCCCATTGATCGGACCCACCGATCTGGAGCGAGCACCCGTACGTGCGCCTCAACTGCACGTAGTCGTTCGCTTGCAGAAGCATGTAACTGAACTCGGTGTAGGACATACCGTCGCCGTCGAGCCGCTTCTTCACCGTGTCCCGTGCCAGCATCACGTTGATGGAGAAATGCTTGCCGATGTCCCGCAAGAAATCGATCGCCGACAGCTCGCCGGTCCAGTTCAGGTTGTTCTCCACAATTGCGCCGGTCGCAGTTTCATCGAATTCGACGAAACGCTCGAGCTGACCACGGATGCGATCGGACCAGTCGCGGACGGTATCGGAGGAGTTCATGGTCCGCTCCCCCACATCCCTGGGGTCGCCGATGAGTCCGGTCGCGCCGCCCGCCATGACGATGGGGCGGTGGCCTGCTCGCTGAAATCGTGTCAGCGCGAGCAAGGGAACCAGGTGACCGGCATGCAGGCTGGGGCCGGTCGGATCGAAGCCCGCATACAGAGTGATCGGACCCGCCTCGGTCGCCTTCTTCAGCTCGTCCACATCGGTGGACTGCGCGATGAGCCCTCGCCAGGTCAATTCGTCGATAATGTTCTCACTCACGCGTTCGATTCTCCCGCATGTGCGTTACGACGCCATCGTCAGGCCTCCGGCTCACCCACGAGTCGAGCCTTCGGACTGCGCCGGTAGCTCGATACCGACGAAGACCCTCGAATCCAGAATCGCCATTCCCTTTCTGCCGCAACACTGACTCCTACGCGCGGGCCGGATGCGATCTCATCGGAGTACGCAGCAAACAGAGGCATTGCCAGAGTTATCGGCGAATCTGCGTCGAACAGCGCTGTTCCGTTGTCCGCGAGACCGATTCCGAGTGCGCTGCCGAGATTTCCCGGCCCCTTCGCCAAGGAAGCAGCCGATCTTGCTGCTGGGCGCCGGGCAGCCACGATGTCGTGGCCGTCGACAACCTCACCTGCCCGAAGAAGCACGGCGGCGGGCGTCCCGTCGGGACCGCAGCTGACGTTCATGCAGAGATGCATTCCGTAGCTGAGGTAGACGTACAGGCGACCCGCGGGTCCGAACATCACCGCGTTGCGGTTCGTCTGCCCGCGGTACGAGTGCGCGGCCGGGTCCGGCCACGGACCGTCGATCGGTCCGCCGTATGCCTCTACTTCGACGATTCGAACCACGACGCCGCCGGCGGTCAAAGTGCCACCGAGTATCCGTCGTGCCATCTCCGGGGGATCACCGTATTCGAGTTCTGCCAGGCCCACGCGTCCTATGATGCCGCCCCTTGACCGCTGGCCATCACCGGGGTTATAAATTCATCATGCGATGAAATCATCGAATGATGAGATCCAGGAGGCACTGTTATGTCTGTCGACTCGGTGAATGCCGTCGAGATAACGAACCTCACCGTTCGACGCCGAAAAAGAGTGGCTCTCGATGATGTGAACTTGTCCATCCCACGCGGCACCATCACGGGGCTTCTCGGACCCTCCGGATGCGGAAAGTCAACGTTGATGCGGGCCATCGTCGGTACTCAGATAGTCCAGAGCGGAACGGTTGAAGTGCTCGGCTTACGTGCCGGATCCAAACGCCTACGCGCCACAGTCGGCTACGTCGCGCAAGCCCCCAGCGTCTACGGGGATCTGACTGTCCGCGAGAACGTCGCATACTTTGCCGCACTGTTCGGGCGCACAGTCGCTTCTGCGGACTCTGCCATCGAGTCCGTCGGGCTGACCGACCACGCATCGTCGCCGGCGGGTGAATTGTCCGGCGGTCAGCTGGGTCGGGTGTCGCTGGCAAGTGCACTGGTCGCCGAGCCCGAATTCATCGTCCTCGACGAACCGACCGTCGGACTGGATCCTGTACTCCGTGCCGAGTTGTGGAAACGATTTGCCGACCTCGCCGCATCCGGCACCACAATTCTGGTGTCCAGTCACGCCATGGAAGAGGCTGATCACTGCAGTCGACTGATCTTGATGCGCGACGGCAGAGTGCTGGCGGAGCTCAGTCCAGCCGAACTCCGCTCCCGGACGGGCGAAACCAGCCTCGAACAAGCATTTCTCTCGTTGATCCTCTCCGCGGCACCGATCGAGACGGCGTCATGAGCGCGCGCATCTATGCCGCGGGTACCGGGCGGATCCTGCGACAACTGCGGGCCGATCGTCGAACCGTCGCGATGATCTTGCTGGTCCCATCCCTACTGATGGTGTTGCTTTATTTCCTGTACGCGAATGTTCCGACACCGGCCGGCCAGCAGTCGCTGTTCGACCGCATAGCAATCACGATGCTCGGCATCCTCCCCTTCGTCGTGATGTTCCTGATCACCTCCATCGCGATGCAACGCGAACGAACTTCGGGAACCCTCGAACGACTACTGACGACTCCGATGTCGAAGCTGGAGTTATTGGGGAGCTACGGGTCGGCATTCTCCGTAGCCGCACTCGGTCAGGCCCTGCTCGCCTGCGCGGTAACTTTCGGGGCACTCGGATTGACGACGGCCGGACCAGCGGTGTGGGTTGTCGTCATTGCTGTGCTCGTGGCGATGTTGGGTGTGTCGATCGGTCTACTGTGCAGTGCCTTCGCGAAAACCGAGTTCCAGGCAGTTCAATTCATGCCCTTGGTAGTGCTTCCGCAGTTCTTCCTGTGTGGCCTGCTCGTGCCGCGTGATCAGATGCCGGACTGGCTGCACATCATCAGTAACTTTTTGCCACTCACCTACGCCGTCGACGCACTGCAAGAAGTCTCGCTGCACACCGGTGTCACCGGGAGAATGGGGGCCGACATAGCGGTGGTCGCCGGCTTCACCGTGCTTGCTCTTTGTGCTGGAGCGGCAACGCTGCGACGGAGAACCCCGTGACCGAAGCGAACGGTGTCGGAAGCAAATCAGGGCGAAGGCCAGGGCAATCGAAAACCCGGGAGGCGATCCTTGCGTCCGCTCGCACCCGGTTCGCGCGGTCCGGTTTCGATACGACCTCCATCCGCAGCGTCGCTGCCGATGCAGGCGTCGACTCTGCACTCGTCCACCACTACTTCGGCACCAAACGAGGCCTGTTCGTTGCAGCAATTGCACTCCCCGCTGACCCAGCCGACGTTCTGGAACCTGTCGCAGTTGCCGACAACGACGACCTTGGTCGCGCCCTGGCTACTGCAATTCTGGGCGTGTGGGACTCGAAAGACGGTGAAGCCGTCATCGCAGCGTTCCGATCCATGATCGCATCCGGGGATACGACGTTGATCGGTACATTTCTCCTGCAGGTCGCACTCCGCGACGTTGCGAAAAGAGTCGACAGCCCGATCGGTTCGGCGCTCGAACGCGTGAACCTCGTCGCGTCACAGATGGCTGGACTGCTGCTCACCCGTCACATACTCGCGCTCGAACCGCTGGCGTCGATGCCCGTCGCTCGGGTTGTCGACTGGGTAGCCCCGATCCTGCAGCAGTACCTCACCGGGCCCATGCCCGAAAAGTAGCGACTAGGACTGTGCCCGCGCCACAATGGACTCGTGCTCGGCCTGATCCACGTCGCGCGCCTCATCTACCAGCAACACCGGAATCCCATTCTCGATCGGGTAAGCGCGCTGCAGCCGGGGGTTGTACAGCAGTTCGTCATCGACAAGTAGCAACGGCCCCTTGTCCACGGGGCACGCAAGAATACTGAGGAGCGTCTGATCGATAGCCACTGAAGTCCTTCTCTCGGTGTTTGTCCTACCTGGCCGGAGCGAAGTCCGTGCGATCAACTTATCCGATGATCGATCCATCGCAGCCTCGACTGCCTGACGAGGGCCTGTCAGCTCTTCGTGAACTGTTCGGCGACAACCGCTTTCGTCAACCGTCGGTAAGACCCCGAGTCGGTGTCGTAGTACCAGGACCTGACACCCGGAACCGGAACCCCGGCCTTCTGCAGTTCGGTCATCTTTGGCCGGAACGCGCGAGAAAGCGAAATCTCGTCGACGATGTGGACGATGTCGGGGCGCTGAGCCGGCAGTAACACTGCCATCACATCGCTTACGGTTTTGACCGGCAGCGAGTTGTCCCCCCGCACGGACACCCCGCATACTGCGATCTCGTCGACACGTCGATCCGAACGGTGATGTTCTCTGCTCGAACCGATCGGATCGACGCCGTACACGACAACCGACACGACGTCCTCGACGTCACCGAACGCGTCGATGATCGGCTGAGTGAAGACCGGTCCGCGTCGAGTCTTCACGACGGTGTCCTTGCGATCGACGAGCCAGAAGTCCCCGTCGGAGTCGCGTCGAAATAGATTCTCCGTCGGAATCCACGAGTCTCCTGGCTGGAAGACATCGCGCATCAGCGGACTGGTGACCTCGCCGTCGCTTCCCGGACGTCCGAGTAGAAGGCCGACCTCATCGTCTCGGCACATGCGAACGAAGCCATCTTCGTCCTCCTCGAGCCGGCCGTTGATCGGATCGTAGGCGGCAAGTGCCACCCTGGCGCTCCCCGGAAGCGGTCGCCCCTTGGAGCCGATCTTCGAACCGCCTACGTTGGCGAGGATGACGTCGTTCTCAGTGGAGGCATAAAATTCGAGCACCCGTGCAGGCGCGAACCGCTCCAGCGTGCGTTTCCAGAGACCGACGGGCATTCCGGACCCGATGAAGAGTCGAACCGGATGACTCATGTCCAGAGCCGAGAGCTCGTCGTCGAGTATCGCCTGCATCATCGCCCAGGTGTAACTGATGACGGTGACCCCGTACCGAGATACTTCCTCGGCGAATCGGGTCGGTTCGAGACCACGCGAAAGCGCTATGCGCGAACCACCGGCAAGTGCGCCACCCACGCTGACCAGCAATCCGGCGGAATGATGAAGAGGGGCAAGGCAATACACTGTGTCGCCACTACCCAAAGCCGCTGCTGTTGCAGTGCCGAACGCGGACAGGGCCCAACGATGGTTGGTGATGAAGCGCGGTTCCAACCCACGCTCGGTCGGGTTGAACAGCACCACTGCCAGTTCCCGGGCACGGCCAGGATCCGGTGAGTACCACGCGGGCAATCGCACCGAGTCCGGGTCGATCAGTTCGAGATCGACGACATCGGAACCCGAGGGAATGTCGAGAGTTCGAACGTCTCCGCCACCTAGAACGAGTACGTTGGCGGCCACCGAAGTCGCTGCCTTCATGTTCTCGGGATCAGCGATGACGGTGTCCACGTCGATCGCCCGCAGTGCGCTCTCCAGATCTCCCCCCGGTGGGAAGAGTACTGCGACAGCGCCGATACGCGACAACGCTGTGATGGCCGCCAACGCGCTGGGGCGAGTGTCCATCAGTACACCGATGCGAGCGGACGGCCTGACACCCGACGCGAGCAGACCTCGGACCACGTTGTCGATACGAGCATTGACGGCCCGGTAGGTGTGGACACGGTCGTCGAACAAGAAGCACTCGCCGTTGGGCGACTTTCGACCCTGTTCCGCGATGAGTCGTCCCAGTGACACGAGAGTGTGGGGTTGCATCTGACCGAGTCGCGCCAACCTCGGCAAGGTTCTAACGGCCTCGGTGGAGATCTCGCGAGTGCCACGCACCGCGCCGGCGGCAGCCGAAGCAAGTCCACGACCGACCCCTACTCCAACCTCGGCAATCGAGGCTGCAGTGTGGATGATCCGGTTGCTCACCGATACACCACTCTCGGTGTCCTGGTGCTCGCCGTACATCATCTCGTGCGCGGCTTCGGGCTTGTCTCCAAGACCTTCACGCCAACGAACCCACTCCCCCGTTGTCGGCCACGTCTGCGACGCGGCCAAGCTCCCGACTACGAGCCCGAAATGCCCTGCACGAAGCGTACTTTCGTACACTTCTGCGCGCGGCGCCGCCCGCCTGATGCCGCGCACGGCCAGTGGCTGCCCGATGTCGTCGACCTCGCCGATGAACGCGAGAACCGGAACCGTCAAATTCGACAATGTGAGCAAGCGATCCTTGATGACGAAACCGCCGGTCATCATTCTGTTGTGCACCACGAATTGCTTCAAAAGCTCCGCTACAGCGGGACCCGACCACGCGACCCAGCCGTCGAGAGCAAGGAAGCGACGCTGTGGTTCGCGCGGGAGCAACGCTTCGCGGTCGTGGAGTTGTCGTAGAAAATCGAGCCGCGATCGCACGGTCTTGGCTGGATCGAGGAGTTGAAATCCAGTACGGGCCATCCACCCGGATACTGCCAGCCGCGTGAATACGTGGTCGGCAAGGAACTCGGCGCCGCGCGTAGCCACACCGGCTGGAATACCGAGCGGCAGCGCTGCCAGAGTGTCGACCGGAGCACCGAACGTGATGAGGCTGGCCAGGTTTCGTCCGCCGCGATAGGCAGCCGCTTGGTAACAGAACATCCCACCCTGGGAATAGCCGGCGAGGTGGACGTCACGTCCGGTGTGCTCGTGAACCTTGTCGATGACCTCGCTGATGGCTACGACATGATCGGCGAGGGTACGACTCCATCCGCCCTCCTCGGTGTCGGGGGAACCGAAATCGACGACCCATGGATCGAGGCCCATCCTGTGCAGAATCCCGGCGGCGCCATGGTCGGTGGTCACGTCGTATACGTCCGCCGACACCATCATCGGCGGAACGAGAACGACCGGAGGCCTGGAATCGGTACCGAGGGCGTCGGGGAAGTAGCGACGCAACTTGTACATCGGTTCTCGATCGACGATCTTGAAGGGAGATGAATCGACCTCGGTTTCGAGCCCGCCCAAACGGATGACTTCCAGTCCGTTCTGTGCAGTTGCGATCGCACGTCGCAACGGTCCGCGGACCGCGTCTGCATTCAGTCCCACAACTACAACTCCCGGTTCGATCCCCTGCATTTCGGGATATGGACTCCGACCGCCCACTTGCCACGTTTCCGCAAGCTTGCCATACGCCCGTCCGAAATCCGGCGAACATGACTGTTTTGCGTCTCAGTGCGTTCGGATGCCCGAATCGACCCAATTCCGAAGACGCTCCGCCGTCGAACGAACTCCGTTCAACTGCTTGACGACCTGAACCGCAGCAGTCCCACCTCGTGAATCACGAGAAGAGATGGATCCCTCGACGGTCAGAACGGTGCGCACCTCCGGCGTCAGAGCCGGGTCGATAGAGGACAACTCCTCATCGGTGAGTTCGGCCAAGCCCACACCGCGTGCCTCGGCAGCCTTGACGCAAGCACCTGCAGCTTCGTGCGCCACCCGGAACGGAATGCCCTGACGAACCAGCCACTCGGCGATATCGGTGGCCAACGTGAAGCCTGCCGGCGCCAGTTCTGCCAGACGATCGACATGAAACTCGAGGGTCTGCACCAAACCGGCAAGAGCTGGAAGCAACAACTCCAACTGGGCAACGGAGTCGAAGACCGGCTCCTTGTCCTCCTGCAAGTCCCTGTTGTACGCCAGAGGCTGAGCCTTCAGAGTTGCCAACAATCCCGTGAGATTTCCGATCAGCCGACCCGATTTACCACGCGTCAGCTCCGCGACGTCGGGATTCTTCTTCTGCGGCATGATCGAACTTCCGGTGGACCACGCGTCGGCCAGCGTCACGTAGCCGTACTCCGGCGTACTCCACGAAATGATCTCCTCAGCCAGACGCGAGAGGTCGACAGCCGTCATCGCCAGGACGAACGCTGCCTCAGCGGCGAAATCACGTGAAGAAGTTGCATCGATCGAGTTCTCCGCCGAGGACTCGAACCCCAACTCCGCAGCAATCTTCTCCGGGCTCAGCCCGAGCGAGGAACCAGCCAACGCCCCCGACCCGTAGGGCGACACAGCGGCCCTGACGTCGAAGTCCACGAACCGCTGAACATCTCGCAACAACGGATGAGTGTGGGCAAGGAGATGATGTGCAAGAAGTACCGGCTGCGCCGCCTGCGAATGCGTCTTCCCAGGCATGACCGCGCTCGAATGCGACGCAGCCTGCTGTGCAAGGGAATCCACTACATCGAGTACGCCCGTCGATACCCGACGAACAGCGTCACGTAGCCACATACGGAACAGAGTCGCGACTTGGTCGTTGCGTGAGCGGCCTGCCCGAAGACGTCCACCTACCTCGGCTCCCACCCGATCGATCAGACCCCGTTCCAGTGCACCGTGGACGTCCTCGTCGGACTCCGCTGCTACAAATGCGCCGGATGCGACATCGTCGGCCAAACCCTGCAAGCCGGCGAGCATCGTCTCGAGATCCTGAGCCGTCAACAAACCTGCGCCGTTGAGGACGCGGGCATGTGCCATCGACGCCCGAATGTCGTAGGGCGCAAGGACCCAATCGAAATGGGTGGACTTGCTCAGTGCCGCCATGGCCGCTGCGGGGCCGGACGCAAAGCGTCCGCCCCACAGTGACCCCTCGTTGGTGCCATGAGCGCCGGACGAACTCACAATCCCAGATCCCGCTTGTGGGCGATCTTCGACGACAACCCATGAAGCTGGACGAACCCCTTGGCGGACGACTGATCGAAAGTGTCGCCCTCGTCGTACGTCGCGAGATTGAAGTCGTACAGCGACTTGTCGCTGCGGCGTCCGTTGACGCTGATGGAACCCGCATGCAGCGCAAGGCGGATTTCACCGGACACGTGCTCTTGGGTGTGCTCGTTGAACGTATCGAGCGCACCCTTGAGGGGGGAATACCACAGACCGTCGTACACCAGCTCGGCCCACTTCTGATCGGTGTGCCGCTTGTGACGGCCGAGCTCACGCTCGAGGGTGACGTGCTCGAGTTCCTCGTGCGCGCGGATCAGGACCATCGCGCCTGGAACCTCGTAGATCTCGCGGCTCTTGATGCCCACGAGACGGTCCTCGACTACATCGAGACGGCCGACGCCCTGAGCGCCCGCCCGCGTGTTCAGTTCCTGGATCGCTTCGAGAACCGACACCGGACGGCCGTCGATGCTGACCGGACGGCCCTTTTCGAAGCCGATGATGAGCTCGTCCGGGGCTGTCCAGTTGGCCGATGGATCCTGGGTGTAGTCGTAGACGTCCTTCGTCGGGGCGTTCCACAGATCTTCGAGGAAGCCGGTCTCGACTGCACGGCCCCACACGTTCTGATCGATCGAGAAGGGGGACTTCTTGCTGACGTTGATCGGAATCTTGTTCTCTTCGGCGAACGCAATCGCCTTCTCCCGCGTCCAGGCGTAATCGCGAACGGGAGCGAGGACGTCGAGCTCGGGTGCGAGTGTGTTGAACCCGACCTCGAAGCGAACCTGGTCGTTGCCCTTACCGGTGCAACCGTGTGCGACGACTGTTCCACCGTGCGAGCGAGCAGCCTCGACGAGATGCTTGACGATCAGCGGACGGCTGATCGCAGACACCAGCGGGTAGCGATCCATGTACAGCGCATTGTTCTGAATCGTCGGCAGGCAGTACTCGTCGGCGAACTCGTCCCGGGCGTCGACGACGACGGCCTCGACAGCACCACAATCGAGGGCGCGCTGGCGCACGACCTCCATGTCCTCACCGCCCTGACCCAAATCGATGGCGACGGCGACGACCTCTTTGCCGGTCTCCTTGCCGATCCAACTGATGGCGACGGAGGTGTCCAATCCGCCCGAGTAGGCGAGAATGACGCGTTCGGCCATGATGTATGCGCTCCTTTGTAGCTGTGGGTAATTCTCGGTTTTGCCGTCGGCGGGACTGCTAATCCGCGCGTCTGGCCAATCTTTCCAGCTTGTCCGCGAGCTCTTGTCCGGTGAGTGGTTCGCGGGCGATCACCAAAATGGTGTCATCCCCGGCAATCGTTCCCACAATCTCCCTCAAAGAGGCCCGGTCGAGCGCGCTGGCGAGGTAGTGCGCAGCGCCCGGCGGTGTTCGGAGAACAGCTTGATTTCCGCTCCAGTCCGTCGAAACCAGCAGCTCGCCGAGCATACGAGTGAGTCGGTCCGTTCCGCCGGATACGCCTCGAAAAGGGCTACCGTCCTCGGGAACCACGTAGACCCCGGCGCCGCCGTCGGCCGCACGAAGTTTGACGGCTCCGAGCTCGTCGAGATCACGCGAGAGTGTCGCCTGGGTGACATCGATACCTTCGGCGACCAGTAACGATGCGAGCTCCGGCTGACTGCGCACCTGGTGTGTCGACAGCAGGGACACGATGCGTGCCTGCCTGCCTGCCCGCGTAGACGCCGTCAACGGCATCGACTGCGTCGGTGGCATCGACGACACCTGCTCGCTCACGGCCGTCGCGCCTGCTCGAGCAGCCAGACCAGCAGCGCCTTCTGCGCATGCAACCGGTTCTCGGCCTCGTCCCATACGACGCTGCGAGGCCCATCGAGAACCTCGTCGGTGATCTCTTCCCCGCGATGTGCGGGCAAGCAATGCAGTACGACGGCGTCGGGCTTGGCAAGTGCCAACAACTCGGTGTCGATCCGGTACGGCCGAAACGGTGCGACGCGATCGAGTCCGTCGTTCTCCTGACCCATCGACGTCCACGTATCGGTAACCAGAGCGTCTGCGCCCGTCGCAGCGGCCTGGGGGTCGTCGGTGATCGTGATCGTGGCCCCCGTCTGCGCAGCGCGCGCCCTAGCCGCCTCGAGCACGTAATCCAGCGGTGCGAACTCCTTCGGCGCAGCAATCGTCACATTGATTCCTGCGGTGACGCCGCCGAGCAGGAGCGAATGCGCCATGTTGTTCGCTCCGTCACCGAAGTACGCGAGTTCCAGGCCCGTCAACGAGCCCTTCTGCTCGGCGAGAGTCTGCAGATCGGCGAGCACCTGGCACGGATGGAACTCGTCGGACAACGCATTGACGATCGGGACGGTGGCACCCAACGCCATCTGTTCGAGTCGCTTCTGCCCGAACGTGCGCCACACGACCGCCTCGACGTAGCGCGAGAGCACCCTGCCGGTGTCCTGCAGAGTCTCTTCACGCCCCAGCTGAGTATCGCGGCCATCGACGACGACAGCATGACCGCCGAGCTGTGCAATCCCGATCTCGAAGGAAAAACGAGTTCGAGTGGAATTCTTCTCGAAGATGACTCCGACGCCCTGCGGCCCCTCGAGTGGTCGCTTCGAGAACGGAGCGCGCTTGAGTTCGGCGGCGATGGCGAGAACCTCGCCCTGCTGCTGCGGAGTCAGGTCGTCGTCCCGCAGGAAGTTGATCATTGCCATGGCTATTCCGTTTCCTGTGCTGAATCGAGAAGTGTGGGAAGCGCTGCGACGAACGATGCAGCTTGGTCCTCGGTCAGAACGAGTGGTGGAGCGAGACGCAGCACATCGGGCTGCGCCGCGTTGATCAGGAATCCGGCCTCACGTGCGGCCGACTCGACGGCAGGTGCGACGGGCTGGGTCAGCACCACGCCGAGCAGCAGGCCTGCACCGCGGACTCGGTCGACGAGAGGGTGGTTCAATTCCTCGATCGAATGAATGAGCAGCTTCCCCATCCGATCTGCATGCGAGATCAGATCGTCCTGTGCGATCGTGCGCAGGACAGCGAGGGCAGCGGCCGCGCACACGGGATTGCCACCGAACGTCGTGCCGTGCTTTCCCGGGTGCAGCAAGGTGGCCGCCTCGCCGATACCGATACATGCACCGATCGGCAATCCACCACCGAGGCCCTTGGCGAGCGTGATGACGTCCGGCACAATTCCCACGGCCTGGTGCGCGTAGAACCACCCGGTGCGGCCGATTCCGGTCTGGACCTCGTCCAGAACCAACAGAGCGCCGTGACGGGCCGTGATCTCGCGAGCTGCAACGAGATACCCCTCGGGGGGAACGACAACGCCTCCCTCACCCATGATGGGTTCGAGGAACACCGCTGCAGTATCGGAATCGACAGCAGCCTCGAGTGCCGCGACATCGCCGTACGGCACGTGCTGAACGCCTGCGGGCATCGGCTCGAACGGCACACGCTTGTCCGGCTGCCCTGTCAACGCCAAGGCACCCATCGTGCGCCCATGGAACGACTTCTCTGCCGCGATGATGTTCGGACGACCGGTCAACCGGGCAATCTTGAAGGCAGCCTCGTTTGCCTCCGTGCCCGAGTTGCACAGGAACACGCGACCCGACGTCTCCGCACCGAGATTGGCGAGCAGCTGTTCGGCCAGGGCGATACCCGGTTCGCTCGCATACAGATTCGACGTGTGACCCAGCGTCGACAACTGCGTGGTCACCGCTTCGATGACGGCGGGATGCCCGTGACCGAGGATGTTGACAGCAATCCCAGCCAACAGGTCGAGGTATTCCTTGCCGTCGGCGTCGGTGACGACAGCGCCCTGACCGCGGACCAGAGCGACACGCGGCACGCCGTAATTGTTCATCAGCGAGTTCGACCACCGCGCCTGGAGATCGGCGGTTGCGACATGGTCGGTCATAGCTGGTTTTCCTTTTCTGCTTGTTGGGCGGGATGCACCATCGTGCCGATTCCTTCGCCCGTGAAGAGTTCGACGAGAACCGAGTGCGGCACTCGGCCGTCGATGACGTGTGCCGACGGAACACCACCCAGAACTGCGCGTAAGCAGGCCTCCATCTTGGGCACCATGCCCGCGTCGAGGGACGGCAGAAGCGCTGACAATGCGTCGACATCGATCTTCGACGTCAAAGACGAACGATCGGGCCAATCGGTGTACAGCCCATCGACATCGGTGAGGACAACCAATTTCTCGGCCCCGATGGCTTCCGCGAGCGCTGCCGCAGCAGTATCTGCATTGATGTTGTGTACGACGCCGTCGGCATCGGGTGCGATGGTGGAGACCACCGGAATCCGGCCCGCGGCAATGAGATCGAGCACGGCGTCCGGGTTGACCGAGGTGACGTCGCCGACGAGGCCGATGTCGGTTTCGATGCCGTCGACCATGACGGTGCGCTTCGACGCGGTGAAAAGATGTGCATCTTCCCCGGAGATGCCCACGGCGTAGGGGCCGTGACTGTTGATCAGACCGACGAGCTCACGACCGACCTGGCCGAACAGCACCATCCGCACGACATCCATGACCTCAGGGGTGGTGACGCGGAATCCTCCACGGAATTCCCCGGTCATGCCCAAGCGCGACAGCATCGCAGTTATCTGTGGTCCGCCGCCGTGCACGACGACCGGATGGATGCCGATGGTCCGCAGAAAAACCATGTCCTCGGCGAACGCACGCTTGAGATCGTCGTCGATCATGGCGTTCCCGCCGTACTTGACCACGATGATCTTGTCGTGAAACTTCTGCAGCCACGGCAGCGCACCCGCAAGCGTGTGCGCCTTCTGCGTAGCAGACAAACCCGACCCGGTCACGAGGAGTACGCCGAGTTCTCTTCGACGTACGCATGTGAAAGATCGGTCGTGCGGATGACCACCGACGCGTCGCCCACACCCAGATCGATCGTCAATTCGATATCTTCTCCGGACAGATCCACCTCGCGTGCGTCGGGAGCGCCGACACCATCGATGCACACCGGATGTCCGTTGAACGAGACGCAGAGTCGGTCGGGATCGAGCTCGATCGGCGCAATACCGATTGCGGCCAGCACTCGGCCCCAGTTCGGGTCCGAACCGAACAACGCAGTTTTCACGAGGCTGTCACGCGCGACGGTTCGGGCACCGATCAGTGCGTCGTCCTCCGATACGGCACCGGACACCTTCACGAGAATTCTCTTGGTGACGCCTTCTGCGTCGGCCATCAGCTGATCTGCCAGATCATCACAGACAGCAAGTACTGCGGCGTCGAGATCCTCCTGGGACGGCGCCACCCCGCTCGCGCCCGAGGACAGAAGCAACACGGTGTCGTTCGTGGACGTCGCGCCGTCGACATCGAGCCGATCGAAGGACAACCGTGTGGCGTTGCGCAGCGCGGTGTCGAGCTGGTCTGCGGTGGCAACGGCATCGGTCGTGACGACGCACAGCATCGTCGCGAGTGAGGGTGCGAGCATCCCTGCGCCCTTTGCCATTCCACCGACATTCCACTTGTCGACATGATGAACCGCAGCTTGCTTGGGCACGGTATCGGTCGTCATGATGGCATGTGCCGCATCGGTACCGCCGGAAATCCCACCGGCGAGCTCGTGGACCACCTCGGTGACACCGGGTATCAGTTTGTCCATCGGCAACCTGTCACCGATCAACCCGGTCGAACAGACTGCGACCTCGACGGCCCCGGTCTCAGTCCCCCAATTGCTCAGCGCGCCGGCAACTTCCTCCGCAGTGCGATGCGCATCCCTAAAGCCGGGCGCACCGGTGCAGGCGTTGGCACCACCCGAGTTCAAGATGACCGCACGGAGCTTTCCGGTACTCAACACCTGTTGCGACCACAGCACGGGTGCAGCTTTGACCTTGTTGCGGGTGAAGACGCCTGCCGCGGTCAGATCCGGGCCCTCGTTGAAGACCAATGCAAGGTCGGTTCTACCGCTGACCTTGATGCCTGCGGCGATTCCAGCGCCGCGAAAACCAGCGGAGGCCGTCACTCCCTGTGTCCGAACGAGCTTGCCAGGCAAAGCATGTGCATCAGCAAGACTGATCACGGTGCAACTCCCACTGTCGAGAGACCGTCGGTCTCGGGTATTCCAAGGGCAAGATTCATCGATTGCACTGCGCCGCCTGCGGTGCCTTTGGCCAGGTTGTCGATCACACCGATGACGACGAGCAAACCGGCATCGACATCGACCGACACACTGAGCTGCACTGCATTGGACCCGATCACAGCACCTGTCTGAGGCAACCTGCCACCACCTAGTACGTGCACGAACGGCTCAGCTGCATAAGCCTTTTCGTACACCTCGATCGCCTGTTCCTGCGTCGCCGTCGAGACGGCCGTGCAGGTGGCGAGAATTCCGCGGGGCATGGGAGCGAGGATGGGAGTGAACGACACCGAAACCGGGACCGGGGACAGCGCAGAAAGGTTTTGAATGATCTCCGGAGTGTGCCGATGGGCACCGGCGACTGCGTAAGCCCGTACAGATCCCATGACTTCGGACCCGAGCAGGTCTGCTTTCGGGGCTCGTCCCGCCCCCGAAGTTCCGGTCACGGCAACAACATTGACGCGCGGTTCGATAATGCCGGCAGCGACGGCCGGAGCGAGCGCAAGACTAGACACCGTCGGATAGCAACCCGGCACAGCGATGCGCGTGGCACCGACGAGCTTCTCCCGTGCACCCGGTAATTCGGGCAAACCGTAAGGCCACGTTCCCGCGTGCGGAGTCTTGTAGTACTTCTCCCATGCGGATGGGTCGGTGAGTCGAAAGTCGGCACCGCAATCGATGATGACGACGGTGTCGGGAAGCTGATTGGCGATTTCTGCGGACTTGCCGTGCGGAAGCCCCAGAAATACGACGTCATGTCCGGCAAGTTCGTCGATGGTCGTTTCCGACAGCACGCGATCCGCGAGTGGCAGTAGATGGGGATGGAAGTCACCCAGCTCCGCGCCAGCATTACCTCCGGCGGTCAACGATCCGATGACGAGCGCCCCTGATCGCACGCCCGGGTGGCCGAGCAACAATCGCAGAATCTCGCCACCTGCGTATCCGCTTGCCCCCGCGACTGCGATTTTCAGCGGAGCTGACCGCTCACCGTCATTCGTTGCATCAACCATACGTTTGATTATGCACCATCATGCAAGCTCATTCATAGTTGGGGCGACTGTCGGCTCAACTATCTTTCATCGACCGCCGGATCTCCTCGAGCTTCTTTCGCCCCGACTCCTGGCGTTCGTTCCACTGTTCATCCAGCGTACGACCAGCCGGGCTGAGGTGATCGAGTTCCTCGGCGCCCAGCGCGGTACCCGTCCGAAGCTCGACCTTGTCCCGAACGCTGTCCCACGTGGGAACACCCTCTTCGCTGTATCCGGTCGGCGACTCCTGGGCCGAGTAACCAGAGCTCACTCCCCCGATGGACTGAGCGCCGTCGCTGTCACCGACAACTTCTGCATCCAGAATCCCCACCGGCAGATCACCGACCGGTTGGTCGATTCGCGGTCGCGTCAAACCCGGAACGTCGACGTCCGGAACATCGCCTGGCGGAACCGTGCCCGGCTCGACACCACCACTGGCCGTAACTATTTCGGCCAGTACCGCCGATGCTGCGGCATGAACGGGCGCAAGAGCCGGACGGCCGCCAACCGAAGCAAGCACCTCCCGCAACACCGCTACATCGGATCGATCCTCTGCGCTACCGGTGACCATGATTCCTCCTCTGTCCTCGAGTCCGTGCCCCCACGCTACGGAAGAGCGACAGCGGATGTATCAGCTCCGCCAGCGTGCTCCGACTGCGTCTCCCGCCGCAGCAACTGCTGCATCACGAGCCTCTGACGCCTGCGCCTCGGTCAATGTTCCGTCCGGACCGCGGAAGACGAGCGCAAAAGCCAGCGACTTTTGCCCCTCGCCGACCTGTTCGCCTTCGTAGACGTCGAAGAGCCGAATGTCCTCGAGCAATTCACCCGCGCCGGACTTCAACGCCGATTCCACCTCGGAGGCTGGGACGGTGTCGGCAACCACAACAGCGACATCTTGCATCACCGCCGGGTACGGAGAGACCACCGGCGCCGGGAACGACTCGACGATCGGCAATGCATCAAGATTCATCTCGACCGCACACGTACGCGCAGGCAATTCCGCCCGCTCGAGCACTGCCGGGTGCAACTCCCCCGCATAACCCACTACGACGCCCTCGACAACCAACTCCGCGCACCTCCCCGGATGCCACGGCAACTTCTGTGCAGCCCTCAACTCGATCTCGACCCCCGCTGCAGTCGCTACGGTTCTCGCCGCGGCGAAAGCGTCCGACGCCTCCACTGGTCGGCCCGGACCCCAGGGGCCCGCCGGCACACTGTGACCGGTAAGGACCGCACCGACATGAACGGGCTGATCCGGCAGTGACCCACGAAGGTGAGCGATGTCCGCGTCCGACGGCCGAGTATCGACGGCAATGGGCTCCACCGTGACGGTGTCGTCGCCGGGCAGAACGACCTGCGCTATTCCGAACAGCAACACATCACGCTGACCACGAGAGACGTTGCGCGCGAGAATCTCGAGCAAGCCGGGAAGAATGGTCGACGCCAGTTCCGGCCGATCGGCTTCCAACGGGTTGAGCACCGTGGTGGTTCGTCGACGCGCATCATCAGCCGGAAGGCCCCACGTATCGAAGACCCCGGTCGGAAGGAACACCGTCGGCAACACCTCGACGTAACCGGCGAATGCAAGCGACTTGCCGACTGCGCGCTTTCGCTTCTGCGCGGGGGTCAGTCCACGGCCCGCGGGTGCTGAGGGCAATACGGACGGAATCTTCTCCAGACCCTCCAGCCGCAGAACTTCCTCGACGAGGTCTGCTGGTTCCTGCAGATCCGGCCGCCAGGTCGGCGGCGTCACGACGAGTTCACCGTGACCCGACTCGCTGACTCCGACCTCGACCTCACACCCGACCTGGGTGAGTCTGCGCGCCGCGACGCCGTTCGGATACGCCACCCCGGCGACGCGGTCGGGTAGGTCGAAATCCATGCGGACGGGGGGGAACATCACTGCTGATCCGACATCGGTCAGGAGTGGCTCGACTCGGCCACCAGCGATGTCCACGAGCAGCTGAGCGGCACGATCGAGCGCAGCGACAGGCAGCGCTGAATCCACCGTCCGCTCGAAACGCTTGCTGGCCTCGCTCACCAATTTGTGACGCCTACCGGTCCGAAACACCGCCAAAGGATCGAACGAGGCAGCCTCGAGAATCACATCGACGGTGTCGACGCCGACCTCGGTCGATGCCCCACCCATCACTCCGGCCAGCGAAATCGCACCAGAATCATCGGCTATGACGACATCCTCCGCGTCCAGAGTTCGCTCGACGTCGTCGAGAGTCGTGAGCTTCTCCCCCGCCTTTGCACGACGGACGACGATGTCACCCGACAACTTCGCGGCGTCGAACGCGTGCAAAGGCTGCCCCAGCTCGTGCAGAACGTAATTCGTCACATCGACCGCCGCCGAAATCGGCCGGACGCCCGCGAGAAGCAGACGACGCTGAATCCACCACGGCGTGACTGCAGCCGGATCGATCCCGCTGACCTTCCGCAACGCAAACCGAGCGGCTTTCGACTCGGTCTCGACCGTCGCAGGCCACACTTCACCTTCGTTGTTCTGCACCGGGCCACTGGCAGGATCTGCAAATTCGAGATCGAAGCTACTCGCAAGCTCACGCGCGAGACCGCGCACCGAGAACGCGTAGCCACGGTCCGGCGTCACGTTGAGCTCGATGACCGAATCATCCAGACCGAGAACTACTTTGGCATCGTCACCGGGTGTAGCAGTCCCCTCGGGCAGGACCAGAATACCGGAATGATCGCGGCCGAGACCGAGCTCTGACGTCGAGCAGATCATGCCGTTCGACGTTTTGCCGTACGTCTCACGCGCAGCAATAGCGAAGCCACCCGGAAGCACGCTGCCCGGCAACGCGGCGACGATCAGATCACCTTCGGCGAAGTTACGAGCCCCGCACACGATCTCCTGCGGTTTCTCTGCCCCGACGTCCACCGAACAGAACCGAATCGGCTTCTTGAACTCCGTCAACTCGGTGATCGACGAAACACGGCCGACGACCAGGGGGCCCGTCACCTGGTCGAGCGAGTCGAGCTCTTCGACCTCGAAGCCGACCCGAACGAAGCCCTCGTCGAGTTCTTCCGGCGTCACTTTCCACTCCGGCGCCGTGCGCTGTAGAACCTCGGTCAACCAGGATTGTGGAACTCGCACGTCTGCTCAGCTCTTTCTGCATGTCGAAAACGGTGGTGCCTCGCGGGCAGTCGGTAAAGAAACGTTGCGTCCCGTCAGGCCTCGACGCCGAAGGGCAAAGTGAAACGAATATCACCCTCGACGATGTCGCGCATATCGGGAATGTCGTTGCGGAACTGCAGAGTCCGCTCCAAGCCCATCCCGAACGCAAATCCCGAGTACACCTCCGGATCGATCCCGCTGGCACGAAGAACCTTAGGATTGACCATTCCGCAGCCGCCCCATTCCACCCAGCCGGCTCCGCCCTTCTTCTTCGGGAACCACACGTCCACCTCCGCCGAAGGCTCGGTGAACGGAAAGTAGTTGGGACGCATACGCGTGCGCGTCTCGTCACCGAACAGTGCTCGCGCAAACGCGTCGAGGGTTCCACGCAGATGAGCCATCGTCAGCCCCTTGTCGATCGCAAGACCTTCCACCTGGTGGAACACCGGGGTGTGCGTCGAGTCGAGCTCGTCGGTGCGAAAGGTTCTACCTGGGCAGACAATGTAGATCGGCAGCTCGCGCGACAGCATCGAGCGCACCTGTACAGGCGAGGTATGAGTCCGAAGCACCTGACGTGAACCCTCAGGTGCGATATGGAACGTGTCCTGCATGGTGCGCGCAGGATGATCAGGCAGGAAGTTGAGAGCGTCGAAGTTGAAATGCTCGGCCTCGACTTCCGGACCCTCCTCGACTTCCCATCCCATTGCGACGAAAACATCCGCGACCTGGTCGGAAATGATCGTGATGGGGTGGCGCGCGCCCACCGGGCGGACATTCGACGGCAACGTCACGTCGATCGTCTCCGCCACGAGAATCGCCGCATCGCGCTCGGCGAGAAGAACCTCGCGGCGCGCGTCGAACGCCTTCTGCACACGATCGCGCGCGACCTTGACTCGTTTGCCGGCGTCAGCCTTCTGATCCCCCGGAATCGAGCCGAGAGCTCGCTGAGCCAGGGCCAGCGGCGCGCGGTTGCCGATGTGCTCGATCTTCACCTTCGACAACTCGTCCAGATCATGTACGTCGGCGAATGCCTTCTCCGCACCGTCGACTGCAGCACCCAGTGCGGACTCCTCGAGCACGCTCGGATCGACAGGCTGGGCGTTGTCGCCATCTTTCTTCGCCACGAGAGGTGCAACTCCTTGATGGTGGTTGATGTCGTTCGAACGACCCTGCCGATCCTAAGCGAGAAGGTCGAGTCAATTATTGCGGGACCTGCGCTGAGCGCGGGCACTCGAGTACAAGCAGATAGCTGCCGCTGTGGCGAGGTTCAAGCTCTCGGCACGACCATGAATGGGAATCCTGACGCGATGATCGGCCGAAGCCGCCACAGCCGCGTCCAATCCGTGAGCTTCGTTGCCGAACAACCACGCCGTCGGGCCACTCAGCAGCTCGTCGGCATCATCTAGATCGATCTCACCATCGGCTGCGGTGGCAACAATCTTCACTCCGCTCGCTCGCAGGGCATCGAGCCCCTGTTCGACCGAGCGTTCACGAGCGATCGGCAAGTGAAAAAGACTCCCTGCCGACGCTCGGACACACTTGCCGTTGTGCGGATCGACCGAGTCCCCCAGCAGTACGACTGCATCGGCACCGACAGCGTCGGCGACCCGGATGACCGTGCCAGCGTTACCCGGCTCCGATACCTCCACCGGAACGGCGATCAAAGTGGGATCGACTCCGAGCGCATCGCCGAGGCCAACATCCACAAGTCGACAGACCGCGACGATCCCGGGCGGTGTCACCGTGTCGGAAAGACTCTTCGCCGCTCGAGCGCTGATGGCATGGGTGCGAATTCCCGCGCTGCGGGCTGCATCGAGAACGCCGCCGTTGCGGTCGACGGAATCCTCCGCATAGAACAACTCTCGGACGACACCCGCACCGAGTGCCTCGGTCACCGAATTGGTTCCTTCGGCCAGGAACAGCCCCGACTTGCGACGCTCCGACGCACGCAATAGCTTCACAGCCGAAACGACCCGTGGAGTCCGCTCGGTGAGCATATCCACGGGCCGTTCAGGATCGAGATCGTCGTGCGTCAGCTTGCTCAGGCTGCTTCTCCAGCAGGAGCGTTGACGTCGGCAGGCAGTGCAGCCTTGGCGATGGCCACCAGGCCGGCGAAAGCCGGTGCATCCGACACAGCGAGCTCGGCGAGGATCTTGCGGTCGACCTCGACGCCCCCGAGCCTCAGGCCCTGGATCAAGCGGTTGTACGTGATGTCGTTGGCGCGAGCTGCTGCGTTGATACGCGTGATCCACAGCCGACGGAAGTCACCCTTGCGTGCCTTACGGTCACGGTATGCATAGGTGAGCGAGTGGAGCTGCTGCTCCTTGGCCTTGGTGTACAGACGTGAGCGCTGTCCGCGGTATCCCTTGGATGCCTCGAGAATCGAACGGCGCTTCTTCTGGGCGTTGACCGCCCGTTTTACGCGTGCCACTGGTAAATCCTGTCGATCTGGGGGCTTCTAGAAACCCCGAATGGTAATGGGATGGCGCCGACCGAGACGGTCGACTACGAAGTCCAGATCAGATGCCGAGCAGGCGCTTGATCCGCGGCACGTCGGCCTTGGTCACAACTGCAACGCCGTCGAGACGACGGGTTCTCCTGCTGGACTTGTGCTCCAGCAAGTGGCGACGACCAGCCTTCTGGCGCATGATCTTGCCGCTGCCGGACACCTTGAATCGCTTCTTGGCGCCACTGTGAGTCTTCTGCTTGGGCATGGAGTCCTCAGTTCTGTGTTGCTCTTCGGTCTTGCTCGGCACGTCCATGCCGATCTCGTCGGCAAAGAACGTCTTACGGGTCGTAGACGGTTCGGTAGCGCAGTCTCTAGTTACTCGGCGGCGTTGCTGCTGCCGGAGCATCTGTCGGAGCCGGCTCTGCAGCGGCGGGTGCCGGAGCAGCCGGAGCCGAAGTAGTCGGTGCCGGCTCTGCAGCGGCGGGTGCCGGAGCAGGAGCACGCTGAGCGGGCGGAGCCGCCGCACTTTCCTGTGCCTTGACGCGAGTCTTGGCACCCTTGTGTGGAGCCAAGACCATCGTCATGTTGCGACCGTCCTGCTTGGCCGAGGTCTCGACGAAGCCAAGATCTGCAACGTCTGCGCCCAGCCGCTGCAGCAGACGGAATCCGAGCTCCGGACGAGACTGCTCGCGACCACGGAACATAATGGTGACCTTGACCTTCGACCCGGCTTCGAGGAAGCGAACAACGTTGCGCTTCTTGGTCTCGTAGTCGTGGGCGTCGATCTTCGGGCGGAGCTTCTGCTCCTTGATCACGGTGAGGGTCTGGTTCTTGCGCGATTCGCGCGCCTTCTGCGCTGCCTCGTACTTGAACTTCCCGTAGTCCATGATCTTGCAGACCGGCGGACGAGCGTCGGGAGCCACTTCTACGAGATCGAGATCGGCTTCGAGAGCCAAGCGGAGTGCATCTTCAACACGCACGATGCCAACCTGTTCACCGCCAGGTCCGACTAAACGAACCTCGGGAACACGAATGCGATCGTTGATGCGAGTCTCAGTGCTGATGGGGCCTCCTAGGTAGTGCGGTGAGGGGTCTAGCGACCGCCCGCCATTGGCACAGCCCGCCTGCCCGGGTCCTTCGACACTCATTGTCGGAGAACACTCTCTCCTACAACGAAAAAACCCTACTCCAGCATTCCGCTGGTGCAGGGCCCGATGTCGACCGATCGACAAATACCGCATACATCGCAATATCGTCTCCTCCGAAGAGGAAGCCCGAGCGGCATCTCTGCTACTGCGGGCGACCGGACCGGTACCAGCTTGAACACTGGGTACCGGTGGGAGTCGGGCTCCACTTGCTGCCTCCGAACTGTGCACTCTCGTGAGAGAGAACACGCCGGAGACGGTCGATGAGGAACAGTACCAGCCACCCAGGGGTTCAGAGAAATCGGCGCCGGCGGGAGCGAGCCGAGAGCGTTAATGAAGCATTCAAGCGATGCGGGCAATCTCAAGTGATCGTATGGATGAACCATTCGAGCGGTGTGGGCATTGCCGCGGTACACCTGATGTCAGCGGCTCGCGCCGCCGTGCCATCCTCGTGAGCATGACGAGCACTCCCGAACCTGTCAATGAAAGCCGCGAACCAGAAGTCCGCGAACTCGCAGACGTTCCCGCTGTCGAAGTAATCAGCCGCGCCGCCGTGATGCTCATGAGCTCCGCAGCCGAGAAGCTCGGCCTCTCCGAGCCGGACCCGTCGGAAAGCCCCTACCTCGATCTCGACGAAGCGCGCCGAGTCATCACCGCACTCGCAGGACTCGTCACTGCATCGGTCGAGTACCTCGGACCGCACGCCGGACCGATCCGCGAAGGGCTTCAGGCGCTACAGAAGGCATTCCGCGAAGCGTCCGCGCATCCTGACGAGCCAGGCAAAGGCCCCGGAGAGAAGTACACCGGCCCGGTGTACTGATCCGCTTCCTCCGCCTTCTCCACTCGCCGGCCACCTTCGGCCCGCTTCGTCTGGACAACCCTGAGGACGGTCAGACCGAAGCGGCCTTTCGTGGCCGGCGTTTCTTTACCGGCGCCTTCTTTGGCTCCGGCGCGGGCTCACGGGCCAGCGCCTCCTGCAGGAATTTTCCGGTATAGCTTTCCGGAACTGCTGCTACTTCCTCTGGATTTCCTTCTGCCACAACGATTCCACCGCCATTGCCGCCTTCTGGTCCCATATCGATCACCCAGTCGGACACCTTGATGACATCGAGATTGTGCTCGATGACGATGACGGTGTTGCCCTTGTCGACGAGACCGTTGACCACGCCGAGCAGCTTCCGAATATCCTCGAAATGCAGGCCGGTGGTCGGTTCATCGAGAATGTAGACGGTCCGTCCTGTCGACCGCTTCTGGAGTTCGGCAGCTAGCTTCACGCGCTGCGCCTCACCGCCGGACAACGTCGTGGCGGGCTGGCCGAGTCGGACGTATCCGAGACCGACCTCGACGAGCGTCTTGAGATACCGGTGGATGGAGGTGATGGCTTCGAAGAAGTCCGCTGCCTCCTCGATGGGCATATCGAGGACCTGCGCGATCGTCTTCCCCTTGTAATGAACCTCGAGCGTCTCTCGGTTGTAGCGAGCGCCTTCGCACACCTCACACGGAACGTAGACGTCAGGAAGAAAGTTCATCTCGATCTTCAAGGTTCCGTCGCCGGAGCACGCCTCGCATCGACCGCCCTTGACGTTGAACGAGAACCTCCCGGGCTGGTAGCCACGAACCTTCGCCTCGGTAGTGGATGCAAACAAGGTACGAACCTTGTCGAACACGCCGGTGTAGGTGGCCGCGTTAGACCTCGGCGTACGCCCGATCGGTGACTGATCGACTCGCACGAGTTTGTCGAGTTGGTCCAAGCCGTTGATGCGAGTGTGACGGCCCGGTACCTGCCGCGCCCCGTTGAGCTTGTTGGCCATGACGGTTGCCAAGATGTCGTTGACCAGAGTCGACTTTCCCGAACCCGACACGCCTGTCACTGCAGTCAGAACTCCGAGAGGGAAGCTGACGTCGATGCCGCGCAGATTGTGCTCCCGAGCACCCACAACTGTTACCTGACGCTTCTTGTCGACAACCCGTCGCGCATCGGGCAGTGGAATCTGTAAACGCCCCGACAGGTATGCGCCCGTCAGCGACTCTTCCGAGGTGAGTAGATCCTCGTAGGAACCGCTGTGTACGACGCGGCCGCCGTGTTCACCGGCGAGCGGTCCGATGTCGACGACCCAGTCTGCAGTTCGAATTGTGTCCTCGTCGTGTTCGACGACGATCAAGGTATTGCCCAGATCGCGAAGCCGGGTCAGCGTATCGATGAGCCGACGGTTGTCGCGCTGATGCAGCCCGATGGACGGCTCGTCGAGCACATACAGCACTCCGACGAGTCCGGACCCGATTTGGGTGGCGAGCCTGATGCGCTGTGCTTCCCCGCCGGAAAGCGAGCCCGCTGCGCGGGACAGTGACAGATATTCGAGACCGACGTCGAGAAGGAAGCCGAGACGCGCTTGAACTTCTCGAAGCACTTGACCGGCGATGGCTTCCTCTTTGGATCCCAGCGTGAGGCTGTTCAAGAAGTCGGCAGTTTCGGAAATGGATAGCTTGCAGACGTCAGCGATGGACTTCGCACCAAAATCGCCCGCTTCGATGGTGACCGACAGAATCTCCGGACGCAGCCGGTCTCCCCCACAGGCAGGACAAGGAACGTCGCGCATGTAGCCGTCGTAGCGTTCCTTCATCTGTTCGGACTCGGTTTGCTCGAGCCTGCGGTGCAAGAAAGGCATGACGCCTTCGAACTCTGCATAGTAGGAGCGGGTGCGACCGTAGCGGTTCTTGTACTTGACGTGAACCTGATGCTCGCTGCCCTCGAGAACTGCACGCTTGACCTTGGCGGGCAGCTTGCTCCACGGCGCGTCGAGGTCGAATTCCATGGCGTCGGCCAACCCGGACAGCAGGCGGCCGAAGTACTCCGAAGTCTGGCCCATCGACCACGGGGCGATCGCACCGCCGGCAAGCGAGAGATCCGGATCAGGAACTACCAGCTCGGGGTCCACTTCCTTGCGCACGCCGAGACCGAGGCATTCGGAACATGCGCCATAAGGGGAGTTGAACGAGAAGGACCGTGGCTCCAAGTCGTCGATCGAGAGTGGGTGTGCATTGGGGCATGCGAGCTTCTCGGAGAATCGACGTTCTCGATCAGGGGCATCTTCTTCACGGTCGACGAAGTCGAGGACCACGATGCCGTCGGCGAGGCGCAACGCGGTCTCGATGGAGTCGGTTAGACGCTGTTTGGAGCCGGCCTTGACCGTGAGTCGGTCGACCACGACCTCGATGTCGTGCTTCTCCTGCTTTTTCAGCTTCGGAGGATCGTTGAGTTGGTGGACAACGCCGTCGACACGAATACGCGAATAACCCTGCGTATTGAGGGAATCGAACAGGTCTACGAACTCACCCTTACGGGTACGAACGACCGGTGCGAGGACCTGGAACTTGATCCCCTCTTCCATCGCCAACACCTGATCGACGATCTGCTGAGGGGTCTGCCGGGCGATCCTCTCGCCACAGACCGGGCAGTGGGCCGTTCCAGCACGAGCGAAGAGCAGACGGAGATAGTCGTATACCTCGGTGATGGTGCCCACAGTCGACCGCGGATTCCGGTTGGTCGACTTCTGATCGATGGAGACAGCGGGCGACAATCCCTCGATGAAGTCGACATCCGGCTTGTCCATCTGTCCCAGAAACTGGCGCGCATACGCGGACAACGACTCGACATAACGGCGCTGGCCTTCGGCGAAGATCGTGTCGAAAGCGAGCGAGGATTTGCCTGAACCCGAGAGGCCTGTAAAGACGATGAGGCTGTCCCGAGGCAGATCGATGTCGACCCCTCGCAGGTTGTGTTCACGCGCACCCCGCACTATCAGGCGATCCGCCACTGTCTTCCCTTCTTGTCGAACGACCAGGCTGTCAGGCTCGTGTACCACCGGCCTGAACAGTCGAACCGTCGCTCCATGGATGCATACGTAAGGGCGAACCTCACGCAGTAGCAATGCTAGGCCGACCCTCTGACACGTTCTTCTGACTCGGAGGGCCGAACAGGGTTTGTAGTCGCGCCGACGGTAGCGTCCCCTAGATGGACGAGCACCTTATGGCCATCGACGACGACTACACCGGCGCAGTCTCCCCAGGATCAGCACCTGCGCGGCGCACGATCTCGAACGGGACGATCACCAAGATGTCCGTCGGCCCCATGGACAACAACGCATATCTCATCGTTTGTTCCACCACCGGGGAATCGATGCTGATCGATGCAGCGAACGAAGCACCACGCCTGGCGCAGTTGATCGACGAGAACGCGCCAAGACTTTCACTCATCGTCACTACGCACCAACACGGTGATCACTGGCAGGCATTGGAAGACATCGCAGCAGGCACCGCCTCGCCGACTGCTGCACACAGTTTGGACGCCGAACCACTACCGGTGACACCGGACCGCCTGTTGAAAGACGGAGACAGCATCGACGTGGGTGAACTCACGTTCGATGTCATCCATCTGCGTGGGCATACGCCTGGGTCGATCGCATTGGCTCACACCGACGCCAAGGACGGCCTCGTTCACCTCTTCACCGGTGACTCGCTCTTTCCAGGCGGTGTCGGAAAGACGTCGGGGCCCGCGAACTTCGTCCAACTTCTCGACGACGTGAGCACGAAGCTGTTCGACCGGTTCGGTGACGATGCCATCGTCTACCCAGGCCACGGCAAGGACACGACACTCGGTGCCGAACGCCCTCACCTCGGCGAATGGCGAGAACGCGGATGGTGAAACACCGTCACGCTTGAAACCTACGAAGCCTGGGTATGACTACGCTGGAACAACGTGGTCGGTATGGGGGCATACTCCTGTGCTGCGCCGCGTAGAACATCTTCGTTCACTCACGAACTACGCAGGAGGCTGTCAATGCTTGTCCGCCGTATCGCCCGACCGCTGATGTCGACCATCTTCATCGCGGGGGGCATCGACGCGCTCCGGAACCCAACAGGCAGGGCGCAAGCCGCCACACCGCTGATCGAACAGGGCCAGGACGCGTTGCCGGACAGCGTCACTTCGAATCTCCCCAGCGATCCTGAGACCCTGGTCCGGATCAACGGAGCGATTCAGGTCGGCGGCGGTCTGTTGCTTGCCACCGGTAAAGCACCGCGGATCGCCTCACTCGCACTGGCGGGCACATTGATTCCGACGACATACGTCGGCCATGCCTTCTGGAACGAGACCGATCCCGCTGCCAAAGCTGCGCAGCGCACTCAGTTCTTCAAGAACGTCAGCCTGCTGGGCGGCCTGCTCATCGCTGCGGTCGACACCGAGGGCAAGCCATCCTTGGCGTGGCGGGGTCGCCGTGCCGCACGTAAGGCGTCCGAATCCGTTCAGTCCGCGCTGCCCGGCTCCCATGACACCGCAGACCGACTCGGTAGCGCTTCCGACCGAGTGAAAGAGTTGGCTTCGGTCGCTGCGACGCGTGGCTCGCACTTCGCCGACGCGGCACAACCCGTCGTATCCAAGTGGGCCGACGTCGCTACGGAAAAGGGCTCGGAACTCGCCGACGCCGCACAGCCCGTCGTATCCAAGTGGGCCGACGTCGCAGCGGAAAAGGGCTCGGAACTCGCCGACGCCGCGCAGCCGGTCCTCTCTCGCTGGGCGCACAAGGCTGAAGACCGTGGTTCCGAGCTGGCGAAGGTCGCACAGAAGCGCGGATCCAAGCTTGCCGACAAGACAGCCGACCGGGGCACCGAGCTCGCAAAGGTCGCACAGAAGCGCGGATCCAAGCTCGCCGACAAAACATCCGACCGGAGTTCGAAGCTCGCCGATACGGCAGCCGAGCGCGGTGCAGTTTTGGCCGAGCTTGCCCAAGATCGCGGCACCAAGTGGGCCAATCTTGCCACTGAGCGGGCATCGGAATTTGCCGAACTAGCACAGGACCGCGGCAGTAAGTGGGCCGACGTCGCCGCCGATCGGACAGAAACACTCAGCAAGCGCGCCCGCAAGCGCGCAGCACAGCAGAGCCGGGAGTTCGACAAGGCAACCGAGAAGGCTCAGGCCAAGCTCGCGAAGAAGGTCGAGAAGACTCGGAAAGAGCTGGACAAGCGCGTTCAGAAGTACTCCAAGTAGCCAATTCGACAGGCTGATCGAAAAGGGCCCCGTCCTGAACTGCGGTTCTGCGGCGGGGTCCTTTTTTGTCGTAGACTTCTTGGGCGAATTTCGATTCACCGAAATTTCGCTGCCGAACTCCCGAGGAGACCCTTTGCCGGACGACGGCCCCACAATCGCCGACAAGTCAGAAGAAGACACCCTGTCCGACCAGGATCGTGAGCAGACATACGTCACGATGCTTTACAACCAGTTGGACGCGCTCCGTCAGTACGCAAGGACACGGCTCAGTGCAGTACTCCTGGCAACCGGCGGAACCCCGCAGGCTCGCAGTGAGCGCGAATCGTTCAGCCAGATGTACAACGACGACATCGCAAAGTACGACGCCGCCGAAAACGGACTCTGCTTCGGCCGCATCGACCTCGCACCACAATCCGAGGAGGATGGTGTCCGCTACATCGGTCGGGTGGGAATTCTGGACGAGGCAAACGATTACGAGTCGCTTCTGCTCGACTGGCGTGCACCGATGGCCCGTCCGTTCTATCTTGCGACGCCCGCTGCTCCCGAGGACATAGTTCGCCGCAGGCACATCCGCACCCGCAGTCGTCGCGTCACCTCGATCGCCGACGAGTACCTCGATCTGGAGGCGGCCCAGCACGCGCGACGCGACGCGACCGCGACCGGAGTTGCAGGTGAGAGCGCGCTGTTGTCCGCACTCGAAGCGGCACGTACCGGGCATATGAACGACATCGTCGAGACCATCCAGAGCGAGCAGGACGCAATCATTCGATCAGAGCACCGCAGTGTGCTCGTCGTACAGGGCGGTCCAGGTACCGGCAAAACGGCCGTAGCCCTGCACCGTGCCGCTTACCTGCTGTACACCTATCGACAGCAGTTGACGAAGAGTGGCGTTCTCATCATCGGTCCGAACGCAACGTTCCTCGACTACATCGGCCAGGTATTACCCTCGCTCGGCGAAACCGGTGTCCTGTTGTCGACGGTCGGAAATCTGTATCCGGGCGTGAGGTCCACGGTGGAGGATTCGATCACCGCAGCCGAGGTAAAGGGCTCGACCTCGATGGTCGCCGTTCTGACCAAGGCAGTGCGCGATCGCCAAGAGATTCCGGCGGAGCCGACGCGCTTACGCTTCGACACCTACGACATCGTCCTCGACAAGAAAATCGTCTCCCGGGCTCGCGGACGCGCACGATCCTCGCGACGACCACACAACTTGGCGCGACCGCTGTTCGTGTCCTCGGCGATCGACGGACTTGCACAACAGCTCGCGGCAACTCTGGGCGAGAACCTCGTCGACGGTGGAAGTCTACTCAGCCGCGATGATATTGCCGACATGCGCGACGAAATGCGTGAAGACGCCGAGGTAATGGCAGCTATCGACGCACTGTGGCCGGACCTGTCACCGCAGCAAGTTCTGCTGGAACTGTTCGCATCCCCGGAGAGGATCGAATCTGCGACCCCGGATCTGTCGCAGGCCGAACGGAACTCCCTGTTCCGAGTGGGGCGCGGTTTCAGCGCGGGAGATGCACCTCTGCTCGACGAGTTGGCCGAGTTGCTCGGAATCGACGATGCGGCCGAACGGGAACGGGCAAATCGGCAGTGGCGCAGTCAGATTGCCGATGCACAAGGCGCGTTGGACATTCTGACAGGCTCGGCACCTCAGGACCTGGAAGACGAACTGGACCCTGAGATCCTGATGGCATACGACTTGATCGACGCCAGCCAACTGGCAGCCAGACAGGACTCCGGCGCCCGACTCACCACAGCCGAGCGAGCTGCAGGCGACCGCACCTGGACGTACGGCCATGTCATCGTCGACGAAGCTCAGGAGCTGTCCGACATGGCGTGGCGAATGGTGATGCGTCGTATCCCCAACCGCTGGATGACCTTGGTGGGCGACGTCGCCCAAACCGGAGATCCAGCAGGCACCACATCGTGGGGCGAAGTGTTGGAACCGTATGTCGCGCAGCGGTGGAAGCGCACCGAGTTGACCGTGAACTACCGGACGCCGTCGGAGATCATGGTCGTTGCGCGGGATGTGTTGGCTGCCATCGACCCAATTCAGTCGGTTCCCAGGTCGATCCGTGAATCGGGCAATCTACCGTGGGCACAGCAGGTCACGAGCGCCGATCTCGTAAAGGTTGTCACCGAGCGTGTTTCCGAGCACCCGCGACCCGGTCTCAGCGCCGTACTGGTGCCGCACGGACTTCTCGCCGAGTTATCTCATCTGACATCGGAGTTCGTGACCGTCTCGACAGTCAAGGATGCGAAGGGACTCGAATTCGATTCGGTGCTCATCGTCGAACCTGCAGAGATCCTCGCGGAGTCTCCGCGAGGTATGGGCGACCTGTACGTTGCACTGACTCGTGCGACGCAACGCTTGGGCGTCGTTCATGCCGAGACGTTGCCGAGCGAACTGTCGGGCTTGGCCTCGTTCGCCGTATCGGCGCACTGAAACGGCAGCGAGGCAAACGGGAACGACTATGGCAGCCGACCCACAACGGGTCGGCTGCCATAGTCGTCGAAAAGCGAAGTCGTCGAACAGCGACAGGCTGCTCAGCGAACCGTGTGAACGATAAGCACGTCGCACGTGGATTTGCGTGCGGCGTCGGACGGAACAGATCCGAGTAGACGGCCCGTCAAAGAGTTGAGCCCGCGATTACCGACGACCAGAAGGTCGGCTTCGACGTCGCCGACCAATTCCAGCAGCGATTCGACGGGGGCCCCGACGATCGCTCGCTCGTCGATCTTCTTGGCGCCGAATTTGATCGCGTGCTCGCGAGCGGTGCGAAGAATGTCATGGGTGGGTGCAGAGCCGGTGATCTGGTAGGCGTCTTCGCGAAGGGCATCGGCTGCCTTGGCGTTGTCCTTCGGATCCGACGGGTAGTAGGCGCACGCGATCACGAGTGTCGCGTCGGCGTCACCCGCCAACGCGGCGGCTTTCTCCACAGCCCGCAAAGACGATTCGGAGCCATCGGTTCCGACGACGACGGTGCGGTAGGCACTCATTCATTCCTCCAGTTGTAGGTTGTGTCACACATATTCGTGACGCTTTCGTCCGCTGTTTCATGAATCTCTACAAGGCTCGACATGCCGGGCCTCGAAGATCGTTGCGATGACACTATCGGTAACTGTCAGTCGTCATGCGGAGATCGCCGACAACACGATCTCGCGGTCTCACCTACATTGGCTTGTATGCGCACCCCTTGGCCGAGACGGTCTGTGAAGACCTCCACCTTTGCGATCCTTCTGGTGATACTGGTTGCAGGTGTCTCGGTCTACTTCGTCACCCGCTCCCCCAGCGCAGACAATGAGTCGACCACCGTCGATACCACGGTGACGCTACCGGAGAGTCCGGGGAGTACCGAGACCGTGGCACTCGACACACGCCTCTACGTACCTCGGACAACCCCGGCCCCTGCTGTCCTTCTCGCCCACGGATTCGGCGGCGACAAATTCTCCGTCGACGGACAGGCACGAGCGCTCGCCGACGACGGGTTCACGGTGTTGACCTACAGCGCTCGCGGTTTCGGACTGAGTACAGGCTCGATATCGATCAATGACCCCGATCGGGAGGTCGCGGACGGCCGCGGGCTGGTGGATTGGCTCTCGAGTCGACCCGAAGTCCGACTAGACGGACCCGGCGATCCCCGCGTCGGTGTCGCCGGCGGCTCCTACGGTGGCGCACTGGCGTTGAGCCTTGCCGGAACCGACGAGCGGATCGACGCAGTCGCGTCGGCCATCACCTGGAACGACCTGGGGCAAGCACTGTTCCCCAATTACGGCGTCACGAACGACGACGACCGCGCTCGCTTGGATGCATCGAAAACTCCTGCGGCTACGGTCTACGGCGGACAGGGAGTACTCAAACGCGGATGGGCAGGAGTCTTCTTCGGAGCTGGAGCAGCCTCGCGCCCTGGAGGCAGTGAGCCCGGCGCAGCAGCGGGATGCGGGCGGTTCGCATCCGAGTTCTGTTCCGCATACGCGCAATCGGCGGTCACCGGTGAGCCATCGCCGGAATTGTCAGCGCTACTGACGGCGCACTCCCCCGCGGCCGTCGCGTCGAACATCAAGGCACCGACGCTCCTGGTACAGGGCATGCAGGACACCCTGTTCGGGCTGGATCAGTCCGACACCACGGCGAGGCAGATCTCCGACGCCGGTGGTGATGTCCAAGTTCGCTGGTTCAACGGCGGTCACGACGACGGTGGAACAAGTGGCGGCGCCGAGAACACAATGAAGGATTTCCTTCGTACACAACTGATGTCGGATACAACCGTCGATGTTGCAGATCAGCCGCGTCCGTTCGTCTATTCGCTCCAGACCCCTGCGATCGAACAGAATCGAACTCGCGGGCGCAGAATGACAGCGCCGGAATACCCCGGGCTTTCCGGTTCCGACGCCGCAGGCGCGCCGAGCGCAACCACAGAAGTGCCCGTCGAGCTGCGACCCTCGGGTCCCACCTCGTCCATCTCGGAGCAATCGGGAGCCCCGGACGAGCAAACCATCATCAGACCGCCAGGGGCGTCCCCATCCGCGATCTCTTCCGTTCCGGGCCTTGGTTCGGTGCTGGCCACGTTGGGCGCCACCTCAGCTGGTTCGCAGCTGTCCGCGGACCTCTCCGGCCAAGCTGCAACCTTCACAGGCGATCCACTGACCGAACCGCTCACCATCACGGGCGCATCCCGCATCGACCTACGGATCGGAGCATTCGCGCAACCACAGCAGGCGGTCCTGTTCGTCAAGCTGTACGACGTCGGCCCCGACGGCAAGCGCACCCTTCCCGGCGGCGCGGTCGCCCCGGTGCGACTACCGAACACCGTCGATTCGGGTCCCGTTCCGGTGTCGGTCGTTCTGCCCGGCATCAGTTATGTAGTCCCCGAGGGACATCACGTCGAAGTGTCGGTGTCCACTACCGACCAGGCATACGCAGTTCCCCTCGAGCCGGCGCAGTTCGTTGTTGCACTGGACGATTCGACGCTACGAGTGCCGACCGTGGCGGGGGTGGCGAGCGGCACGAGTACCGTTCCACTCGGCCCGATCGTCGGTATCGGCGTCATCGTCGCCGCACTGGGTGCATTGATCGCGGTCAACATCATTCGATCACGCAGACGCTTGATCGCCGAAGTGGACGAAGATCTCATCGACACCCCACTGGTGATCACCGATTTGGCCAAAACGTACTCCAACGGATTCAAGGCCGTCGACAACGTCAGTTTCGAAGTCCGTCAGGGGCAGGTGCTCGGCCTGCTCGGCCCGAACGGAGCAGGCAAGACAACCACCCTGCGGATGCTCATGGGTCTGATCACCCCGACGAGCGGCGACATCCGGGTCTTCGGGCACAAGGTCTCGCCCGGCGCCCCAGTCTTGTCGAGGCTGGGGTCGTTCGTCGAGGGTTCTGGGTTTCTCCCCCACCTGAGTGGCACCGAAAACCTGCGCCTGTACTGGCAGGCCACCGGCCGTCCACTCGAAGACGCACACCTCGAAGAAGCATTGGAGATCGCCGACCTCGGCACCGCGGTCGAACGGAAGGTCAAGTCGTACAGCCAAGGGATGCGCCAACGCCTGGCGATTGCGCAAGCAATGCTGGGGCTGCCGGACTTGATGGTCCTCGACGAACCCACCAACGGTCTCGATCCACCACAGATCCGCACCATGCGTGAGGTTCTGATCAACTACGCCAAGACCGGCCGGACCGTCTTGGTCTCGAGTCACCTGCTGGCCGAGGTGGAGCAGACCTGTACGCACGTCGTAGTGATGAACCGTGGGTCGGTCATCAGCTCGGGCACTGTCCGGGAACTGACTGCTGCAGGCGGAATGACCGAAGTACGAGTCGACGACGCGGAGAAGGCATCGGCAGTGCTGAGCGGTCTGGGGTGTTCGCCGACCGTCGTCGACGAGTCGGTGGTCCGTGTGGACATCGGAAGCATCGATCCCGCGATCGTGATCAGGGCACTCTTCGACGCCGGCCTCGAAGTACGCGGGCTCGCCCAGTCCACGAGGCTCGAAGATGTCTTCCTCGATCTGGTACATCGCGACACCGAACACCTGACACAGCTAGCCGAAATCGACGCTGAAGCCAGTGGAACCGTATCGACGAAAGAACACGAATGAGTACGACGCACACAGACGGGCGGGCGCCCGGATATCACGCGGGCAAGACCCTTCCTTTCCGCACCGAATTGCGTCGACAGTTCGGTCGGCGCCGCACACAATTTGCTATCGGATTTCTTGCGCTGTTGCCGGTGATCCTGGCAATCGCATTCGCCGTCGGAAGTTCCTCGGGCGATTCCGACACGGGTGGCCTGATAGAACTCGGGACCCGGGGCGGTGTCAACTTCACAGTGTTCGCACTGTTCATGTCGGTCGGGTTTCTGCTCATCGTCGTCGTCTCGTTGTTCTTCGGAGACTCCGTCGCGAGCGAAGCGTCCTGGTCCTCGCTGCGATATCTGCTCGCCATTCCGGTGCCGCGCACCCGGCTTCTCGTGCAAAAAGCTCTGGTGTCGGCGACGTTGTCCATCGCCGCCGTAGTCGTTCTGGTTCTCGTATCGCTGATTCTGGGCACCGCGCTCTACGGCGCAGAACCACTCGTCACCCCATTCGGTGACGGACTGCCCTACGTCGACGCACTCGGTCGACTTGCCATTGCTGTGGCGTATATCGGAGTCAACCTATTGTGGGTGGCGGGCCTGGCGATGCTTCTTTCGGTTCTGACCGATGCGCCACTCGGCGCGGTCGGCGGAGCAGTGATGACATCGATTCTGTTACAGATTTTGGACCAGATCACTGCGCTCGGTTCGCTTCGCAACTATCTGCCCGGGCACTACGCAAATTCGTGGACCGATGCGCTGCAACCGACGATCAGCTGGAACGACATGTTCGTCGGATCGTTCTCCGCGCTTGCCTACGCGGCCGTCTTCGGCGTGATCGCCTGGCGGGTGTTCGCCTCCAAGGACATCACCAGCTGACCTGAACGACTCGCTATTTTTTGACGGCCGTCCCGAACATGCCGTCCGGGAACACGTTCTGAGCGAGAAGTGCGTCTCGCCATGGCGACGCGAGCTCTACCAGACGTGCGGCGCCGTCTTCACCCAACGAAGCCCACGGAGCGAGCGCCAGATCGTCCGTGATGTCCTCGACAAGGGTGCGAATGTCCTGCCCGTGCTCGGTCAAAGCACCGTCCGTGTCGAGGATTTCACGGTCGGCAAGTGCCTCCACGGCCTCGTCCCACTGCTCGACGGACCAGCCACGACGCTTACGCGCGAACTCCTTTTCGAAGCCGTACCCGGTTGCGGTGTGGGTGATCAAGGCTTCGATGCCGTTCAATTCGGCGGTCTGCAGGGCGGCGATATGACCGTCCCCTCGGTGCTCGCGAAGCAGCGTCAGCGCATGCCACAGAACGAGGTGCGGTGCCGTAGGCCATTCGAGCTCGGCGTACGCGGAATACAGCGGTCGTCCATCGTCCCCGGGAATTCCGCGAGCAGCTATCGAAGCAAGTTCGGCAGCTTCGTTCATCTCGTGTGAAGAGTTAACGTCGGCACTCAGAAGCCTGGTGAAGGCGGCGTCCAACGCGCGATAGCGGATCTGCATGATCTTCTCCGGGGCACATATCGACCACGCAGCGGGAATCAACGGTGCAATCAGCTCACGGTTGAAATTGTAGAAAGTAGCTGTCACGACTCCAGCCCCCACCGCGCCCAGTGGCGCAGCACGTCCAGCGAAATAGCAGGCACGCCCAGCCAGGCCCGCTTCCACCAGCCCGTCCTGAGTCTCTGGGACGAAGTACGCCACCGAATGAAGAAGTTCGAGTGCGCGAGCACTCCGGCCGGCAGTGGATGCGTCCATGTCCTAAACCGTAGCGAACGCCCAGACCCTTCGTTGCGGCGCGTTACTAGGGCATGGTCGCGGCGTGTTGGCTACCGCATGGCCGGATTCGCGTTACTTCAGACCCGCTGCGTCCATCCCGCGTAATTCCTTCTTCAGGTCCTGAATTTCGTCGCGCAGCCTGCCTGCAAGCTCGAACTGCAACTCGCGGGCCGCATTCATCATCTGGTCGGTGAGGTTCTTCACCAGGGCTGCCAGCTCGGCCCGCGGCATCGACTTGACGTCCTGCCCCTCGTATACGCCGGAACTGACGGCGCGCCCCTTCTCGCCTTGGGCCCGACGACCCCGACTCGAATTACGCCCGGAACCACCCACTTCCACCGACTCGTCGGTGTCGTCGGCCTCCTCGTACACCTGATCGAGGATGTCCGCGATCTTCTTTCGAAGTGGTTGCGGATCGACGCCCTTTTCCTTGTTGTATGCCACCTGCTTCTCGCGGCGACGATCGGTTTCCTCGATGGCGTACTTCATCGAATCCGTCATCTTGTCCGCGTACATGTGAACCTCGCCGGACACATTACGAGCCGCGCGGCCAATTGTCTGAATCAAACTGGTGCCGCTACGGAGGAAGCCTTCCTTGTCCGCGTCGAGAATCGAAACGAGTGACACCTCCGGCAGATCGAGCCCCTCACGTAGGAGGTTGATACCGACCAGAACGTCGTACTCCCCGAGCCGCAGTTGGCGTAGCAACTCCACTCTTCGCAGAGTGTCGATGTCGGAGTGAAGGTATCGGACTCTGATGCCGAGCTCGAGCAAATAGTCAGTGAGGTCCTCGGACATCTTCTTCGTCAGTGTGGTGACCAAGATGCGCTCGTTCTTGTCTGCACGAATGCGAATCTCGTGAACGAGATCGTCGATCTGACCCTTGGTCGGCTTGACGACCACCGCGGGATCGATGAGCCCGGTGGGACGAATGACCTGTTCGACGAATTCTCCACCGGTCTGCCCCAGTTCGTACTTGCCCGGCGTCGCCGACAGATACACGGTTTGCCCGATCCGCTGAGTGAATTCTTCCCACGTCAATGGCCGGTTGTCCGTCGCCGACGGTAACCGGAAACCGAATTCGACCAGGTTGCGTTTGCGGGACATATCGCCCTCGTACATCGCACCGATCTGGGGAACGGTCACATGGGATTCGTCGATCACCATGAGAAAATCCTCGGGAAAATAGTCGATGAGCGTCGCGGGCGCTGTGCCTGGGCCTCTGCCGTCGATGTGCCGTGAATAGTTCTCGATACCGGAACAGAAACCAACCTGTTTGATCATCTCGAGGTCGTACTGAGTGCGCATGCGCAGTCGCTGAGCTTCGAGCAGCTTGCCCTTGCCCTCCAGCTCGGCGAGCCGATCCTCGAGTTCCGCCTCGATGTTCTTGACTGCCTTCTCCATACGCTCCGGGCCTGCAACGTAGTGCGTGGCAGGGAAGATCCGGACGGAGTCCACCTGACGGACGACATCACCGGTCAAAGGGTGCAGGTAGTACAGCGCCTCGATCTCGTCTCCGAAGAACTCGATCCGAATCGCCAATTCCTCGTACGAGGGAATGATCTCGACCGTGTCACCTCGAACCCGGAACGAACCACGAGTGAAGGCCATGTCGTTGCGGGTGTACTGCACATCCACCAGAAGCCTCAACAGAGCATCGCGCGGAACTTCGACACCTACCTGCAGCTCGATGGACCGATCTACGTAAGACTGCGGAGTGCCCAGACCGTAGATACAGGAAACCGACGCGACAACCACGACGTCGCGCCGCGAGAGCAAGCTGGCCGTGGCAGAGTGCCGCAAGCGCTCGACGTCGTCGTTCACCGAGGAATCCTTCTCGATGTAGGTATCCGTCTGAGCGATGTACGCCTCGGGTTGGTAGTAGTCGTAGTACGACACGAAATACTCGACCGAGTTGTTGGGAAGCATGTCTCGTAGCTCGTTGGCGAGCTGTGCGGCCAAGGTTTTGTTCGGGGCCATCACCAACGTGGGGCGTTGCAGCTTCTCGATGAGCCACGCCGTCGTTGCAGACTTACCGGTACCGGTGGCACCGAGCAACACGATGTCCTTCTCGTCGGCCCTGATCCGGCGCTCGAGCTCGGCAATGGCGGCCGGCTGGTCTCCAGCCGGCTCGTACTCACTGACGACCTCGAATGCGGGCCCCGTGCGTTCGATGTCTCCGACGGGGCGGAAGTCCGAGTGAGCCACCACGGGATGTTCGGATGCAAAGGCCATGCCTTACAGGTTAGACGCGACCACTGACACGTTCGAGGCGATGTTGCGTTCGACCGTGCAGATTCGAACCGACCGGGTAACTTGGTCAGTCATGGACGGACACGCCGCAGAGGCTACTCGAGTGCACGTGCACGCTCCCAAAGTCGAATACTTCGACCTCGACGCGTCGACGAACACCGACCCCAAGGGCTTCGTTCGCCCCGTTGACGAGTACCGGGCCGAGCCTTGGGGTCTGTACATGGCCAGGCCGTCCGACCATCCCCAGTTCGACTATCTGCAGTCCTGGTTGCTCCCGAGCCTCGGAATACGTGCATCGATATTTCACTACCTACCGGGTCACCGACGTGATCAAAATTACTATGTCGACATCGGTGAATTCGTCGCTGCGCCGCACATCTGGACGTCGACCGACCATTACCTCGACATCACGGTGAGAACCGGGCGCGGATTCGACCTCCTCGACGCGGACGAACTCTTGCAGGCACGCGTGGAGCATCACCTCGACGCGGAAACGGCTGAGCTTGCGATGCACCGTGCCGTGACGGCCATCGATGGACTTGCTCGGTTCGACTACGACCTGGACGCGTGGTTGGCATCGATCGGGATGCCGACCGCGTGGCGCCCGCAAGCTGCCCGTTAGGCCTGCCAACCGGTTTTTTCGGCCCATTCCCACGCACGAACGTAGGCGCGATCGAACCATGGCGCCTTCGAATCCGTGTACGCGGTGACAGCTTCCTGATCGTCGGCAATCCCCTCGGCGGCTGCGGCTGCTCTTCTCTTGATATCGAGGTATTCGGCAGCGGCCGCAGAATCAGCGCGGAGCCAATCGCGAAATACGAGCGCGAACTGCTGAGCCGGCCAGCCGTCGACCCTGATGTAGATGTTGGCCGTTCGGCCCGGATCGGCAGCTCCATGAAATCGCATGCCCCACACCGCAGGATCTGCTTCTCCCCCGATGCCGTACGCGGGCTTTGGATCGTCCGATTCGATGTGCTGGATGCGAGGAAAGCCGATCCGGTGCAACGGTTCTGTCAGCGAGTCGGCGATACCCAGGCTGGTGACCGTGATCTGGATGTCGATGGTGTCGACTGCTTCCATATCGGCAACAGCTGTCGATCCGATGTGATCGATTCTTACGGCTGCACTTCCACAGGCGACAGCAATGCGGGCCAACAACCTTCCTGCCTGGTCCGCCCATGTTGGATCCGATGCCGCGAGGGTCGGATGGGTAGTAACGACGGTGCCCTCACTGATGTTGCGTTCGAACGGTACGAGCCGGTCGAACCACAGGCGGCGCGCCACATCTTCGATGTCACCGGGCGCACCACTGTTGTCTATCCATACGTCGGCCGCGGCACGTCGTGCATCATCGGTCGCCTGGGCCGCGATTCGTGCCCGGACGTCCTGCTCGAGCATCTTCCGTTGCCCGACCAAACGATTCACACGCTCTTCCGAGTCGACGTAGACCACAGCAACGAGATGGAACAGCGCACCCATCTTGCCCTCGACCAACAGCGGAATGTCCTGAACGATCACTGCGTCCTCGGGTGCACCCTCGACGAGTTCGGAGGTTCGCTGCCCCACCAGAGGGTGGACGATCGCATTCAGTTTCCCTCGCGATTCGTCGTCGCGAAATGCCTTGGCCGCGAGTGCAGCACGGTCGAGTGATCCGTCCGGCCCGAGAATGTCCTCGCCGAAGGTGTCGACGAGTTGCGCCAGGCCCTCAGTCCCTGGCTCGACTACTTCTCTCGCGATCACGTCGGCGTCTACCAAAACACCACCGAGCCCGGCGAGAATCTTCGACACTGTGGACTTCCCTGCTCCGATGCCTCCGGTGAGGCCGAGTCTCAACATGGTGTCCAGTCTGTCACCGAACACGCCGAAGCACACCAGCCCCAAATGCACCAGCTTTACCGTCATGTCCGTTATCTTCGACGTGCGAGATAAATATCTGCCGACCCACTGCTAGCGAAAAGGACCCTTCGATGCGAAGCAATCAGATCCACCAGGGTCGGCACCGTCTCGGCACGGACTTGGGTGTTCACTGCGTGCTCATTCCCGAGATTGCCCTGGCGTTGGCTGATCATCGGCGAAACTGGTTCACCACGTTGCTGAGCCCTGCTCGACACAGCTTCGCCACCATGCGCAAGCGGACGTCCACCGTCGGTCAGTGGAGTCCCGCCGTCGCAGGCTGAGCCAGACCCCATCGAATTCGAAAATGGGCCCGAATCCACCCGGATCGGGTCTATTTTTGCGTGCGCATACCGGGTCCCGATGTAACTCGACCCGCGCCATCAACGAAGAAATGCCCCGGCTCTGAAGTACAGAACCGGGGCATACTCTCACACCCTTACGGGTGGACTACTTTTATCAGGCGTTGCCAGACAGCTTCTCGCGCAGCGCAGCAAGCTGTGCGTCGCTGGCAAGCGATCCACCGGTCGAAGCCGGAGCCGATGCTGCGGGAGCATCGCCTTCTGCTTCGGCAGGGGCCTGGCCCGACTCCGAGGAGTAGTTGGTGTTGGCAGCCTCGGCAGCTTCGTCCTTGGCTGTCTTCTCCATCTGAGCGGTGTGCATCTTGTGACGACGCTCAGCCTCGGCGTAGCGGCCTTCCCACTCTTCACGCTGCTTCTCGTAACCTTCGAGCCATTCGTTGGTCTCGGAGTCGAAGCCTTCGGGGAAGATGTAGTTGCCACCCTCGTCGTACGAGTCGGCCATGCCGTACTTGGACGGATCGAACTCTTCTGCGTAGTCCTCGTTGGCCTGCTTGAGGCTCAACGAGATCCGACGACGCTCGAGATCGATGTCGATGACCTTGACGAGTGCGTCGTCGCCGACACCCACGACCTGGTCCGGAACCTCCACGTGGCGCTCGGCCAACTCGGAGATGTGCACGAGACCCTCGATGCCCTCTTCGACGCGAACGAACGCACCGAACGGAACGAGCTTGGTGACCTTACCGGGAACGATCTGACCGATCGCGTGTGTGCGAGCGAACTGGCGCCACGGATCTTCCTGAGTCGCCTTGAGCGAGAGAGAAACGCGCTCGCGGTCCAGGTCGACGTCGAGAACCTCGACGGTGACCTCGGTGCCGACCTCGACAACCTCGGACGGGTGATCGATGTGCTTCCAGGAAAGCTCGGACACGTGCACGAGTCCGTCGACGCCGCCCAGGTCCACGAATGCACCGAAGTTGACGATCGAGGAGACGACGCCCTTGCGGACCTGCCCCTTCTGGAGCTGGTGCAGGAACTCGCTGCGAACCTCGGACTGAGTCTGCTCGAGCCATGCGCGGCGCGACAGGACCACGTTGTTGCGGTTCTTGTCGAGCTCGATGATCTTGGCCTCGATCTCCTTGCCGACGTACGGCTGGAGGTCGCGGACACGACGCATCTCGACGAGCGAGGCGGGAAGGAAGCCACGGAGACCGATGTCGAGGATGAGTCCACCCTTGACGACCTCGATGACGGTGCCCTTGACGGCCTCGTCCTTCTCCTTGAGCTCTTCGATCGTGCCCCAAGCGCGCTCGTACTGAGCTCGCTTCTTGGACAGGATCAAACGGCCTTCCTTGTCCTCCTTGGTGAGAACGAGTGCTTCGATCGCATCTCCCACGGAGACGACCTCGTTGGGGTCGACGTCGTGCTTGATGGAGAGCTCACGGGAAGGAATGACACCTTCGGTTTTGTAACCGATGTCGAGCAGAACCTCGTCACGATCGACCTTGACGATGGTGCCTTCGACAATGTCACCATCGTTGAAGTACTTGATCGTGGCGTCGATCGCCGCGAGGAAATCCTCTGCGGAGCCGATATCGTTTACGGCCACCTGCGGTGAGGTTGTAGTTGAGGGCATGTGTTGAGTTGCTCCGGACGGGTTGGGTATCGGTTGATGGATGTTCGGTCGGACTGTGAAACGAGTGTTGGAACAAGTGCTGAACTGTGGATCCAGTCAGTGGAACAAACGGCAGACAAGAATGTTCCCGAAAAGGTTCTGCAGAACCGCTGCACCCGGCATTGTTTTCGAGTCCGAGAATCGGACGCTCGAACAGCGCTGGCCCGCAGCATGTACACACTCGCGTCCAACAGGGTACGCGAGATGATCACACTGCGGCAAACCCGACTAACGTGTCGTCGATGAACGATAGTTCGCTCCCTCCAAACACCCCACCGGCGGAACCACAGTTACCGATTCACCCTGGTCGCGGAAGGCTCAGCTCCCAGGCCAGCGATCGAGCAAGCCGCTCGTGGTGGGATTCGGATGCGGACGAGTATCACCGCACGCACGGCGAGTTCCTCGGTGTCGGAACCGAGCAGGGCGAATTCGTCTGGTGCCCGGAAGGACTACACGAGGGCGACGTCCACCTCCTCGGTGAGATATCCGGCAAGCGCATCCTCGAGGTGGGCTGCGGATCAGCGCCGTGCGCCCGCTGGCTTGCCGCGCACGGCGCACATGCCGTCGGTCTCGACATCTCCGCGGGAATGCTTGCTCGGGGACTCGACGCGATGGCCGCCGGGGGCACATCTGTGCCGCTGATCCAGGCGAGCGCAGAGTCTTTACCCTTCGCGGACGAAAGTTTCGACATTGCCTGCTCTGCGTTCGGGGCGGTGCCCTTCGTCGCCGACTCAGCGAACGTGATGGCCGAGGTCGCGCGAATCCTCGCACCGGGTGGAATCTGGGTATTCGCCGTGAACCACCCGATGCGATGGATCTTTCCGGATGACCCGGGGGAAGCCGGGTTGACCGCATCCATCCCGTACTTCGACCGAACGCCGTATGTCGAGTTCGACAGCGAGGGCACACCAACGTACGTCGAGCACCACCGCACGATCGGCGATCGAGTCCGCGAGATCGTCGCAGCAGGCCTCGAAGTGCGCGACATCATCGAACCCGACTGGCCCGAATGGCTCGATCAGGAGTGGGGACAGTGGAGTCCGCTCCGTGGACAACTTTTTCCGGGCACCGCTATCTTCAGCTGCAGGAAGCCCGACTAGAGCAGCTTGGACAGAAACAGCTTGGTGCGATCGTGTTGCGGGTTCGCGAGCAGCGACCGCGGTTCCCCGGTTTCCACGACCACTCCGGCGTCCATGAAGACGAGCTGATCTGCGACTTCCCGTGCGAAACCCATCTCGTGGGTGACGACGATCATCGTCATACCGTCCTTGGCGAGTTGCTTCATCACACCGAGGACCTCGCCGACCAGTTCGGGATCGAGGGCTGAGGTCGGCTCGTCGAACAGCATCAGCTTCGGATCCATGGCGAGGGCCCGCGCAATGGCAACGCGCTGCTGTTGGCCACCGGAGAGCTGAGCCGGATACGCGCCCGACTTCTCACTGAGCCCGACCCGGTCCAAGAGCTCCATTGCCCGTGCGGTCGCGTCCTTCTTCTTGATCTTCTTGACCTGAGTCGGAGCTTCGATGATGTTTTCGAGCGCCGTTCGATGCGGAAACAAATTGAAATGCTGGAAGACCATACCGATGTCGCTGCGCTGTTTGGCGGCCTTCTTCGGATGGAGTTCGTAGAGCTTGCCGTTCTTCTCCTCGTACCCGACCAGTTCGTCGTCCACGTAGAGGCGGCCTGCATTGACCTGCTCGAGGTGATTGATGCACCGCAGAAATGTCGACTTTCCCGAACCCGAAGGCCCCACCATGCACAGGACCTGGCCCTTGTCGATTTCGAGCGAGATCCCGTTGAGAACCCGTAGCGCACCGAAGCTCTTGCACACCTGGTCGGCCTTGACCATGGGACTCACATCGCACCACCCTCGGAGGAACGCGGCGCCATCAGCGGCTTGCCGCCTTGGGCATCAGCGAGAGCCTGCAGTTGACGATTCGTCAAGGTTCGCGACACGCCCTTCGAATAGTGACGCTCGAGATAATACTGACCGACCATCAGAATGCTGGTCATCAGCAAGTACCACGTCGACGCGACTAGGAGCAGAGGGACTGGTTCGAAGTTCACGCCCGAGATGTCACGCGCCCGCCCGTACAGTTCACCGGTGAACGGAATAGCGATAACCAGCGATGTGGTCTTGAGCATGCTGATGACCTCGTTACCGGTCGGCGGAATGATCACGCGCATAGCCTGCGGTAAGACCGTCCGACGCATGGTTTGGGACCACGTCATGCCGAGCGCCTTCGACGCTTCGAACTGGCCCTCGCCCACCGAATTGATGCCCGCCCGTACGATTTCTGCCATATAGGCGGCCTCGTTCAACGCAAGGCCGATCACTGCGAACCAAAATGCGGAATACAGCGACTGGAGGTTGAATTCGGCAACCTGAACGGTGAACGGGATGCCCAGAGCGACGTTCTTGTAGATGACCGGCACCAGGCCCCAGAAGGTGAGCTGAACGTAGATCGGCGTTCCGCGGAAGATCCACAGGTAGATCCATGCAGCACTTCGGAGAACCGGGTTGGGAGACAACCGCATCACAGCGATCACGACGCCCAGGACTACAGCGATCACCATCGAATAAACCAGCAATTGAACTGTGATCCACACACCGTTGCCGATCCTGCTATCGAACAGGTAGCGACCGTAGGTACCCCAGCTATACGCGGAGTTGGTCGCGGCGCCGTACACAAAGAGCCCGAACAAAACGATGACGATGATCGCGGCGACCCATCGTCCCGGGTGGCGCAGCGGAATCGCCTTGATCGGCGTCGGTTCCCTGCTCAGTACGATCGGTGAGCCGGACGAGGCCGAGTCAGTCACACGAAGTCCTTTCGACAAGACAGTGAAGCCACGTTGTGCGTCAGTTGACTGCGCCGTTGATCTGCGCCGTTTCCAATACGCCTGCTTCGACGCCCCAATTCTCGGCAATCGTCTGATACTGACCATTGTCGATGAGGTACTGGACTGCCTGCTGCAGCGAAGCGGCAAGCGGTGAACCCTTGGCAACCGGGTAACCGTACGGAGCGGAGTCGAAGACCTCACCTGCAGCTTCGAGCTTGTCACCGGTCTGCTTGATTGCGTAGGCGGTTACAGGCGAGTCCGCGGACATGGCGTCGACACGGCCCAGCACAAGTGCGTTGACTGCGTCGTCCTGGCTGTCGAACTTCAGAATGTCGATGGCGGGCTTCCCCGCTGCCACGCACGCTTCGCTCTTGGCCGGAACTTCTTCTTGGTCCTGAATCGTCGTCGTCTGGACTGCCACCTTGAGACCGCACGCGTCGGTGGGGTCGACCTTGCCGCCCGCTTGCTGCGCCCACTGAGTGCCGGCGTTGAAGTACGTCGTGAAGTCGACGGAGTTTTCACGTTCCTTGGTGTCGGTGAACGACGACATACCCAAGTCGTAGGTTCCGGCCTGCACCGACGGAATGATCCGATCGAAGTCGGCCTCCTCGTACTGGGCGGTTACTCCCAGAACACCTGCGACGGCATCCATCAGGTCGACATCGAATCCGATGATCTTGCCGGAGGCGTCCTTGAACTCGTTAGGCGAGTAAGGAACGTTGACGCCGACGACCAACTTGCCGGAGTCCTGGTTCTTCTGCGGGAGCGTCGCGGCAACTTCGGCCACCTCACTGATCTCCACCGCTGTCTTCTCGTCGGCGGCCGGAGCGCCTCCGTCCTCGGTGTTCTGAGCGCATGCCGTCAGCAGAAGGGCCCCGGCACCACTGAGCGCCAGAATGATTCGCGCGGGCCTCGAATACGAGCGTGCAAACAAGAGAATGCCTCCAGAAATCGAAACAGGACATCGCGGCGTGCGATGTTGCCAGAGATACGAACTTAGACGACAGCTGTCACCTATGTAGTGCAGGTAATCGAACAGTAACGCGGGGGTCGAGCGTACGGCGTCGTTTCCGTTCGGCCATATTCTCTTGTGCGTCGCTCAGACACGCAAGGTTCTGGCGACCACGGTCTCGGTGAACTCGCTCGTCGATGCCCTGCCGCCGAGATCTGCCGTAGCTACGCCGGAGCCGAGGGTGCCCTCTACCGCATGTCGGATGCGCTTGGCGGCATGACGAAGCCGATTGTCGCCGCTGTGATCGCCGAGCCAATCGAGCAGCATCGCGGACGAGAGAAACAACGCGGCCGGATTCGCGACGTTTTTGCCTGCGATGTCCGGAGCCGAGCCGTGGGCGGCTTGGGCCATTGCTTTGGACTCCGAGGAATTGAGTGACGGCGCCATTCCCAGGGACCCGGACAGCTCTCCGGCAAGATCGGAAAGGATGTCACCGAACATGTTCTCGGCGACGATCACGTCGAAATCGCCACCCCGCCTGACGAGATGAGCGGCCAGGGCGTCGATGTGTTCCTCGTCTACGGTGACATCCGGGAAGTCCTCGGCGACGGTTCGGCAGGCATCGCGAAACAGACCCGTCGTCATCGACAGAACATTCGTCTTGTGCACGATGGTGACGTGCTTGCGGCGCGTGCGCGCCAACGCGAAAGCCTCGCGCGCAATCCGTTCGCAGGCGGTACGGGTGAAGACTCCGACGGCGAGTGCAACGTCGGGTGTCGGCATGAACTCCCCGCTACCGAGGAACATGTTTCGGTCGGCGTAGAAGCCTTCGGTGTTTTCGCGGACAACGACGAGGTCCATCTCCGGTGACAGCGCCCGAACGTCCGGGTACGCACGCGCAGGACGGATATTGGCGAACAGATCGAACTTTTTGCGCACCACCCCACCGGGCGTGAGCTGCGAACGAAAGGGCTCCGGGTAGGACGCACTGTCGTGCGGCCCGAGAATCCACGAGTCCAGTGTCGCCAACTCTTCGAGTGTCGAGTCCGGGATCGGTGTTCCGTGCGAGTCGATCGCCTCACGTCCGAGAGGTAGTTCGACCCACTCGACCCGCAGCGACGTCTCCGCGCCCACTGCGGCGTCGACGACGCGCATCGCGGCAGGCACGATCTCGTGGCCGATCCCGTCGCCGAGCATCGACCCGATTCGCAGTGTCCGAGCCTCTTCGTACGCCATGTGAGACATCATGACTCACTATGGTCCAGTCATTGGAATTGCTCCTCGACGACACGCTCGACGCCGCCGTCAGACGGGAATGGCAACTGCTGCTCGACGCAGACCTACCCAGCCAAGGCAGGCACAAGGGCATCTCGAATCGTCCACACATCACGTTGTCGGTTGCCGACGAGATGAACGAGTTCGACACCCGGGTGCACGACGAATACCTTCTGGTCGACATGCCCGTCAGACTTGGTGCATTCGTGGTCTTCCGTGGCAGACACGCGACGTTGGCTCGACTGGTCGTGCCGTCGAGGAGACTCATCGATCTTCACGCGCGCGCATCAGAGGTGGTAGGCGATGCGGACGGTTCTCGTTCGCATACCGCACCCGGAAAATGGACTCCGCACGTCACGCTCGCACGACGTATGACTCGCATCGAACTGGCCGAGGCTCTGCTTCGTCTCGATTCTGCGCAGCCCGATCTCGTCGGGACCACGTCGGCGTTGAGACGTTGGGACGGCGAAGAGAAGCGCGAATGGATCGTCCGTCAGAACCGGTAGTCACCGAATTGGCTCTCCTCCCGGTGTGTGTCGGGAGAGTATCCGAAGGATATCGCCCCGTGGATCACCGCCAGAACAGCCAGGATGAGCAGTGCAATGGTCATGCGGCAAGCCTGCTGCCACGCGATCTCGTACAACAGTGGCGGTTATGACACGTTACCTCGGTTTTCTGCCATACTTGGTTTTGTGCTGAAACGAGTAGTCGTACCACTCCTGCCGCTGACCGAGCAGTTCGAACTCGGAGTGGCATGCGAGGTCTTCGGCTTCGACAGATCCGACGAGGGTCTACCTACTTACGACTTCTCGATCATCGCCGGTGTGGCCGAACCCATCCGGACCCGTTTCGGCTTCACCATCGATGTTCCCCACGACCTGTCACAGCTCGACGAGGCCGATCTGATCGTCGTTCCGGCTGGGGGCACCTACCCGTCGGAGGACGGCAGCTACCTGTGCACCAGCGAGTACGACGCCTCGATCGAGCCGCTGCTCGTCAAGTTGCGTGCCGCGGTTGCACGCGGTGCCAGCGTCGCCAGCCTGTGCAACGGCGCATTCGTGCTCGGCAAGGCTGGGCTTCTCGACGGACGAAGATGTACGACGCATTGGCGCACCTCGGCCAGGCTTGCCGCCGAGTATCCGCTTGCCGAGGTCGACCGGGACGTTCTCTATGTGGGCGACGGCAATGTTTTCACCAGCGCAGGCACCGCAGCCGGAATCGACTTGTGCCTCCATATCGTTCGCAAAGAGCAGGGCAGCAAGGTTGCCAACGGGATAGCTCGCCGCATGGTCGTACCACCGCACCGTGACGGCGGGCAGGCCCAGTTCGTCACCACTCCGCTGCCCACCACCGAGACCGAAACGCTTGCTCCGCTGCTGGACTGGATGACGGAGAACCTCGGCGACGACCTATCGGTGCAGAAACTGTCTGCGCGGGTCAACATGTCCGCCCGGACTTTCGCGCGCCGGTTTCAAGCCGAGACCGGGACCACTCCCGCCCGGTGGCTCAACGACCAACGTGTTCTGGCGGCTCAGCACCTACTCGAAGATTCGGATCTGTCGATAGACGTCATCTCCGAACGCGTCGGGTTCGGCAACGCAGCGGTGATGCGTCAGCATTTCGTGCGTGTGCGGTGCACGACACCCAATTCTTATCGTCGAACGTTCCGCGCGTCACCACAACCGGCTTGACTGCGGGGCCGGTCTGCAGGTTCGGGAAGCTTTCGGCACAGTGTTGCGTTGAGGGACTCTAGAGAACGAAAACACCGATGAAAGGGCAGGCGTGGCTACACAGACTTTGACTCAGCAGAACTTCGACGACATCGTCGGAGGAAATGACGTCGTGCTCGTCGATTTCTGGGCGTCCTGGTGCGGCCCGTGTCGCCAGTTCGCACCGACTTTCGAGAAGTCCTCCGAGGAGCATCCCGACGTGGTGCATGCCAAGGTGGATACCGAAGCAGAGCAGGGACTCGCCGCTGCTGCCAACATCAAGTCGATTCCCACGATCATGGCGTTCCGCGAGGGAATTCTGGTGTTCGCACAGCCGGGTGCACTGCCTGCAGCAGCCCTGGAAGATCTGGTGGTACAGATCAAGGCGCTCGACATGGACGTGGTGAAAGCACAGGTAGAAGAGCAGAAAGCCGACGCTCCGGCCGAATAGCTCATTCCTGGAAGAACGATAAAAGCCGGTCGCTTACGCGACCGGCTTTTATCGTTCCTGCATGCAGTCGACTATTCAGTGCGCAGCCTGGTCCCAGCTCGCTCCGGTGCCGACAGACACCTCGAGCGGAACGGAAAGCTCGATGGCCGAGGACATTTTGTCGCGAACCAAGTGCTCGATCTGTTCACGCTCGGACTCGACGACCTCGAGGACCAGTTCGTCGTGAACCTGCAACAACATTCGCGATCGCAGACCCGATTCCGCCAAAGAGTTGTGAACGTCGATCATCGCCACCTTGATGATGTCAGCTGCAGTTCCCTGAATCGGCGCATTGAGCGCAGCGCGCTCGGCAACCTCACGACGTTGACGGTTGTCACTGTTGAGGTCGGGTAGGTAACGCCTGCGGCCGTAGAGCGTCGATGTGTACCCGACCTTTCGTGCCTCTTCGACGGCGTTTCGCAGATAGTCCCGAACCCCACCGAATCTCGAGAAGTAGGCCTCCATCTGCGCTTTGGCCTCTTCTGTCGAAATCTTCAACTGCGCGGCCAAGCCGAAAGCACTGAGTCCGTACGCAAGTCCGTAGGACATGGCCTTCACACGTCGGCGTAGTTCGGGGGTGACGTCCTCGATGGGCACGCCGAACGCGCGCGAGCCTACGAAACTGTGCAGGTCTTCACCGGTGTTGAACGCCTCGATGAGGCCGGCGTCGCCGGACACGTGGGCCATGATTCGCATCTCGATCTGACTGTAGTCAGCGGTCAGGAGAGTGCTGAACCCCTCGCCCACGACGAACCCGTCTCTGATGTGGCGTCCGGCCTCGTTTCGAACCGGAATGTTCTGCAGGTTCGGATCGGTTGAGGACAACCGGCCGGTGGCTGCAACGGTCTGATTGAACGTGGTGTGGATTCGACCGTCGTCGGCGATCGACTTGAGCAACCCGTCCACGGTGACCTTCATGCGTGTCGCATCACGGTGATCGAGCAGGAACTTCAAGAAGGGATGCTCGGTTTTCTCGAACAGTCCTTGCAGCGCATCGGCATCAGTGGTGTAACCGGTCTTGGTCTTTTTGGTTTTCGGCATTTCGAGCTCGTCGAACAGCACCACTTGCAGCTGTTTCGGGGAACCGAGGTTGATCTGCTTGCCGATGACCTCGTAGGCAGCATTGGCGGCTTCACTCACCTTGTCCGCGAACTGGCTCTGCAGCTCACCGAGGTGCGCGTCGTCGACAGCGATGCCGGTCGCCTCGAGGTCTGCGAGCAAGGACAGAAGCGGTAGTTCCATCTCCGAGAGCAGTGAACTCGATTCGATCGCCGCCAACTCGTCGTCCAGTGCGGCAGCAAGATCCAGAACCGCTTGCGCGCGCAGTATCTCGCCCTCTGCGACAGCCGCTTCCGCGACATCCTCGGTATCGAGCAGTGAAAGCTGGCCTTCGACGGAATCCTCGACGCGCAGTTCGCGCTTGAGATACCGCAGCGACAGGTCGTCGAGGTTGAACGACCGCTGACCCGGTCGGACAAGGTACGCGGCAAGTGCCGTGTCGCTGGTCAAGCCGCCCAAGGTCCAACCGCGACCACGCAAAGCGTGGATTGCCCATTTTGCTTCGTGGAGCGCTTTCGGTTGACCGGCATCGGCCAACCATGCCGCAAGTGCCTGCTCGTCCGATGGATCCAAAGAGCTGGTATCGACGAAGCCACCTTCGCCGTCGGATGCGGCTATCGCGATCGACAGCGCATCGCTGTCGAACGGTCGTCTCGGGCCGACGACCGAGAGGCCGTGACGCTCCCCCGTGGAGGCGTGAGTCGCGAGCCACTGTGCGAGCTCACCCACTGGGACGGTGCCACCACGCACGTCGAAGCCTTCTTCGGCTTCGGGTTCCGTGGAGGACAGGGTGTCGAACAACCGATCGCGCAACACTCGAAACTCGAGATCGTCGAACAGTGCATGGATCCTCTCGCGATCCCACGGCGCCAGCTCCAACTGATCCGGCGTATACGGAAGTGGAACGTCACGCACCATCTCGGTGAGTTCGCGGTTGAGCACCACGCCGGACAGGTTGGCCCGCAACGCGTCACCCACCTTGCCCTTGACCTTGTCGACGTTGTTGACGAGCTCTTCCAGCGAGCCGTACTCGACGATCCACTTGGTAGCCGTCTTCTCGCCGACACCGGGGATACCGGGGAGGTTGTCACTGGGGTCTCCACGCAGTGCAGCGAAATCCGGATACTGCGCCGGCGTGAGGCCGTATTTGGTGGTGACCTCTTCCGGGGTGAACCGAGTGAGCTCGGAGACACCCTTCTTCGGATACAGCACAGTCACGTTGTCGGTGACGAGCTGCAGCGCGTCTCGGTCACCCGTCACCACGAGGATCCGATAACCGAGTGCTTCCGCTTGAGTCACCAATGTCGCGATGATGTCGTCTGCTTCGAACCCGGCTTCAGCCATCACCGGGATGCCCATGGCACCGAGGACGTCCTTGGTGATGTCCACCTGACCGGCGAACTCGTCGGGCGTCTTACTTCGGTTCGCCTTGTAGGCCGGGAACCGCTCAGCTCGGAACGTTTGCCGAGACACATCGAACGCCGCCGCGATATGCGTCGGCTTCTCGTCTCGAAGGAGGTTTATCAGCATGGAGGTGAACCCGTACACCGCGTTGGTGGTCTGGCCGCTGGTGGTCTTGAAGTTGTCCACAGGCAGCGCGAAGAAGGCGCGAAAGGCGATGGAGTGACCGTCGATCAGCAACAGCGTCGGCTGCTCACCGTCGGCGGAACTGCCGGTCGAGGGTTTCGATGCTGCGCTGTGCTCGGTTATGGGGCTCACGGTTGACCAGTCTAAGTAGAGGCTCCGACACCGCGTCAGTGGATGCGACTCCCGGCCCGAACCACCGACCGGGTAGTTCGAAACACAAACGATACTTTCCGGAAATTCAAGACTCCGATTTCGTGCGCTTTCAACAGTTAAAGTCCCACAATTGCAGCAGCCGAGGTCTCGAGGCTCAACCGACAACCGTCCGGAGGACGTGCGTGGCCCCAATTGTTCGATGGACCCGTAGGAAGATTCGACTTCGGCATCGCAGCCGAACCCCGCTTCGCTTCATCAAACAAGCCCTCCTCCTGGCGATCCTCGGATCCATAGCCGCCGTGACGTTCGGTGGCACCGCGCTGGCCCAGGAACCGACGCCGACTCCCCCACCGTCGTCGGTATCTCAACCAACTGCAGCCGACGCCGTTCCGGTCAGTGGCAGCCTCAACAACGGTGGCGAACGCCTGACCGATGTCGACGTGCTGGCGCGCGATTCGACCGGCGACGAGGTCGCTCGAACGACATCCGAGAAAGGTGGCCGCTGGACCCTCGAATTATCCCCAGGGTCATACACTTTCGAGGTCGACTCCGAGACGCTTCCCGACGGGGTCAGCGTTCAGGGCGAGGTGCAGCGCGAGATTGCAGCTGGACGCACGAACGCCGTGATCTTTTCGTTCGGTGAAGCCCGCACCTCCAATGAGCTTCCCTTCTACGAGAAATTCATCAGGACTACGGTCGACGGCTTCCGTTTCGGTCTCGTCATCGCCCTCGCTGCAGTGGGTCTGAGTCTGATCTTCGGCACCACCGGCCTGACCAACTTCGCGCACGGCGAACTGGTCACTCTCGGGGCCGTAGCTGCCTGGGTGTTCAACGTCAGCGTGGGTATTCAACTGATCTATGCCACGATCCTGGCCGTCATCGTCGGCGTCGCCATCGGATGGCTCAACAACGCGGCCATCTGGAGACCACTGCGAAAACGCAAGACCGGTCTGATCGCACAACTGGTGGTGTCCATCGGCCTTGCGATCGCGCTGCGGTACCTGATCCTCATCTTCTTCTCCGACCGCGCCGAGCCCTTCGACGACTACCAGGCTCAGACTCAGAACGAATGGGGTCCGTTCGCCATCACCAACGTCAATCTGGCATGCATCATCATCAGCATCGTCGTGCTCGTCGGCGTCGCGCTCATGTTGCAACGCACTCGTATCGGCAAAGCCATGCGCGCCGTCGCGGACAACCGCGACCTCGCGGCGTCGTCGGGCATCAATGTAGAACGCGTCGTGACATTCGTCTGGTGCATGGGCGGCGGGCTCGCTGCTCTCGGTGGCGTTTTGTTCGGATTGTCCGAACTCGGCGGTCGCGTGCAATGGGAGATGGGTTTCAAGCTGCTACTCCTCATGTTCGCAGGCATCACCCTCGGCGGGCTCGGAACTGCATACGGGGCGCTCCTCGGCTGCGTGATCGTGGGGCTGCTCGTGCAGTGGTCGACGATGTTCATCAATCCCGATCTCAAATACATCGGAGGCCTGCTCGTCTTGATTCTCATCCTCGTCGTCAGACCTCAGGGCATACTCGGCTCGCGACAAAGGATCGGGTGAACTGATGGATATTCTCGCGGCTCTTCAAGTTTCACTCGCGCAGCTGATCGGTCCGTCCGCAATCTTCTATGCACTACTTGCCATCGGCTTGAACCTGCACTTCGGTTATGCGGGACTTCTCAACTTCGGCCAGATCGGGTTCGCCCTGCTCGGCGGATACGGCGTCGGCATCATGACGGTCACCTATCAGCAGCCGCTGTGGGTCGGTATTCTCGTCGGTCTCGGTGCGGCCGGACTTCTCGCTCTCGTCCTCGGTATCCCGACGCTCCGGCTGCGGGCTGACTATCTCGCTATCGTCACGATCGCGGCCTCGGAGATACTCAGACTCGTCTTCCGCTCGACCGCAACGGATTCGGTGACCGCATCGACCAACGGACTGTTCGGTTTCGCTGATCCGTTCACATCGCTGAGCCCCTTCGACTCGGGGAAGCAGTACTCGTTCCTGGGCGTCAAATTCTATGGCGACGACCTGTGGTCGATGGTGGTGGGTTGGACGCTCGTACTCGTTCTGTGCGGCTTCGTATACCTGCTGACACACAGCCCGTGGGGCCGCGTCCTCAAGGCCGTGCGCGAAGACGAGGACGCTGCGCGTTCATTGGGTAAGAACGTGTTCGTCTACAAGATGCAGGCCCTCGTCATGGGCGGTGTCATCGGCGGCATGGGTGGTGTGTTCAACGCATTGCAGACCAAATCCATCAACCCGGACTTCTACTCCACCGCGCAGACATTCTTCGCATTCGGAGCTCTGATTCTCGGCGGTGCCGCGACGGTGTTCGGACCGGTGCTCGGTGCCATGCTGTTCTGGTTCCTACTATCGATCCCCGACGCCATCCTTCGCCAGGCGATCACCGGCCCCGATCCTCTGCTCGACCTCAGCGAGCAGCAGGTCGGTGCGACTAGATTCGTGCTGTTGGGGATCCTGATCGCCGTACTGATGGTCTTCAGACCCCAGGGTATTCTCGGGAACAAGCGAGAGGTCCAACTCAATGCCTGACACCTCATCGACTTTGGCCGCACGCGCTGCCAAAGCTCTCAGTTCCGAAGAACGAACGGCACTGTTCGCAGGCGTACCGAGCACTCCCGGCGCACCGAAGCCCGACCCAACCCTGGTCGTCGACGGCGTCTCACGGACGTTCGGCGGGCTCAAGGCGGTCGATGTTGCCCACCTCGAGATTCAGCGCGGCTGCATCACCGGACTCATCGGTCCGAACGGCGCAGGTAAAACCACCCTGTTCAATCTGCTGACCGGTTTCGATCGACCCGACACCGGCACCTGGTCGATGGATGGCCAGTCGCTCGGGAAGATGCATCCGCATCAGGTTGCCCGCAAAGGCGTCGTGCGCACATTTCAGCTGACGAAGGCGCTCTCGAAGCTCACTGTCCTGGACAATGTCCGCCTCGGCGCTACCGGTCAGAAGGGGGAACGCATTCTCAACACGTTGATGCCATGGACGTGGAAAGCCCAGGAACGGGAGATCACCGAGCGCGCCCAGGATCTCTTGGCTCGATTCAAGCTCGACGCCAAGGCAGACGATCTCGCCGGCTCATTGTCGGGCGGGCAGCGCAAACTGCTCGAGATGGCCCGCGCGCTCATGACCGACCCGGCTGTGGTGATGCTCGACGAGCCGATGGCAGGTGTCAATCCTGCTCTCACACAAAGCCTGTTGGGGCATATCAAATCATTGCGCGACGACGGAATGACCGTGGTGTTCGTCGAACACGATATGGACGTCATCCGAGATATCAGCGACTGGGTCGTCGTCATGGCACAGGGCAGCGTCATCGCCGAATCGACGCCCGAGGAGCTGTCGAACAATGGCGCGGTCGTCGACGCGTATCTGGGAAGTCACCACGACCAGGCGCTGGAATTCGACGAGAACGGCAATCCCGTCGGTGCGACCGCCGAACTGGCCGAAGCACTCGCGCAGGCCGAGGCCGAAGAGCTCGAGGCCGGCGGTGACCTGTCGGAACCCGAATTTTTCGCTCCGGACGTCGTTCCGGGCTCTGCTGCCGCTGGCAAGAATGGCAAGGAGGAAGACGACACATGAGCGAACCCGGTACGCAAAAGTTGACCGCCGCAGAATTTGCCGCAACCCCGGCAGAGCATGCTCGGCTGGCCGAAGGCGCGCTTCTGCGAGCCGACAATCTGGTTGCGGAATACATTCCCGGCGTCAACATCCTCAGCGACTGCAACTTCTTCCTTCGGGACGGCGAGATCGTCGGCATCATCGGGCCCAACGGGGCAGGTAAGTCGACACTTCTGAAGACTTTGTTCGGGCTGATTCCCGTTCGCGAAGGTTCGGTCAGGCTACGCGGTGACAACATTACTTCGGCGCAAGCGCACGTCCTGGTGACGAAAGGCGTCGGATATGTTCCGCAGACGCAGAACGTCTTCCCGTCGCTGACCATCGAAGAGAATCTCGAAATGGGAATCTATTTGCGTCCCAAAAAGTTCGCGGAACGTTTCGAGTTCGTCAGCGAACTCTTCCCACTCCTGGGTGAGCGCAAAAGGGTCAAGGCAGGCGCACTGTCCGGCGGTGAACGCCAGATGGTCGCGATGGGTCGCGCGCTCATGATGGAACCATCGGTACTGCTGCTCGACGAGCCGTCGGCGGGCCTGTCGCCGATGTTCCAGGACGAAGTGTTCATCCGCTGCAAGAAGATCAATGCGGCAGGCGTCTCGATAATCATGGTCGAGCAGAACGCGCGACGGTGTCTTCAGATCTGCGACCGCGGCTATGTCCTCGATCAGGGCCGAAATGCCTACACCGACACCGGGACCAATCTGATGAACGACCCGAAGGTGATCGAGCTGTACCTCGGAACGTTGGCAGGAAGCAAGGAGAAGTAACCACACACACCCGCATTCGACTGCACCCCCGTACTCGAAGTTCTGGTACGGGGGTGCAGTGCTCGCCATGCCGACGCCGCGAAAAGAGCGACCAGGCGCCGAGTTGAAACTCGTTGCCTGGTCGCTCTTTTCTAAAGTACTACCGATCACTCACCAACGACGATGAATCCATCGGTGGTCAGTGTGTTGTCCGGCCCGAAGACCAGGTTGCCGTAGGAACCGGTGGCGGGTTCGCCACCATCGGTGAAGTTCAGCGCACCGGTAATTCCGTCGTAGTCGAGGTCGGTTCCGGCCTTTGCCAGCGGAAGGCACTCGGCAAAGGTCGTGCACTTCTCGCCGCCCTTGGTGACTGCGTTGATGTTCGCCGCGATATCGGTACCTGCGGTCGACTTTGCGGCCTCGGCTGCCAGCGCCGAGATCACCACCGCGTCGTAGGACTCGCCTGCGTAGTTGAAGTCCACCAGGGCCGGGTTGATGGCCTTGAGTCGGTCCTGGAATGCAGAGCCGACGTCGGTGAGCGGCGTCGTGCCTCTCATCGTCTCCAGCAACGGCTTTGCCACGGATTCGCCGAGTGCGTTACCCATGTTGCCGTCGACGCCGAAGACAGCCATTCCGTCGGACGGTCCGATGCCGACCTCGTGCATACGGGTGATGATCTTCGCTGACTCCTCGAAGCCGATGATGGCCACGGCATCGGGTGCGAAGGTCTTGACGTCGTCGACCTCGGCGTTGAAGGACTGTGCGTTGGGATCGTAGATGATCTTCTGAATCTGATCCGACGGAATACCTGCAGCCTCGAGGTTATCGACGGTGTTGCTGGCGAGGCCCGTTCCGTAGGGATCGTTCAGCGCGAGAATGGACACGCGCTGTGCGCCGTCCTCGGCGATGAGCTTCGAGAGCGCCTGTGCCTGCAGCACGTCGGTCGGTGCGGTACGGAAGTACTGCCCCTTGTCGGGGTAGCAGACGAACTGATCGGATGTGTTGGCCGGTGAGAACTGGACGACGCCTGCACTGGCGATCTTGTCGATGACCTTGAGGGACACCGACGACGACGCTGCACCGATGATGACGTCGGAGCCGCCAGCGAGCAGACGGTCGACGGTCGTCGTTGCAGTATCGGTGGTCGTGTCACCAGAGTCGCCTGGGATGAGCTGGACGGGCTGGGCGAGCACTCCACCGGCCTCGTTCACGTCGTTGATGGCGAGTTGGACACCTGCAACCTCAGGCGGCCCGAGAAACGCTAGAGTTCCGGTCTCCGGGAGCAGAGTTCCCACGACAAGCGGAGTGGTGACAGGCGTTGCGCCCGCAGTGGCCACTTCAGGCGTGCAGTCGGTCGAGACTGTCTCTTCTGCTGCCGAGCTTCCGCCACCGGCGGCGCTGATGCTGTCACTCGAACTCGAATCGTCGTTCGAGGAACATCCGAACAGTGCCAATGATGCAGCGCCCAACACCGCAGCCGTGCGGACGTAGGTCCGTTTTGCCATCTAGGGTCTCCTTGGTTTGCTCATCGCTATGAAGCACACCTGAGTCATATGAGGCTCTTGTGTGGATCAGACGCTAGCTGTCCGAAGCGATTTGCGATCAGCGAGAACGAGGCTCGTGACCTTACTGTGACCTGACGGTCAAAAGTTTTACGTGGCCGTAGCCTGAGCACTCCACCGAAGCCGAAAACCTCCGCTTAAGCCGTGCTGTCAAGAGTCTCGATGATGATGAGCGCCACGGCTTTCATCGTCGTACGACGGTCCATCGCCGCATGCTGAATCCACTTGAACGCCGCAGGCTCGGTCAGCGACTGAGACTCCATCAACTTGCCTTTCGCGCGCTCGATCAGCTTCCGCGTCTCGAGTCGCTCCTGCAGATCGACGATCTCGCTCTCCAGCGAAGAGATCTCCGTGTATCGACTGGCCGCGAGTTCGACGGCCGGTATCAGATCGGCCTTCGAGAACGGCTTCACCAGATATGCCATGGCACCCGCATCCCGCGCCTTCTCGACGAGTTCTCGCTGACTGAATGCAGTCAGGATCACCACAGGCGCAATGCGCTTCTCGGCAATCTCCGAGGCAGCGTCTATGCCGTCGCGACGAGGCATCTTCACATCCATGATCACCAGATCGGGTCGAAGTTCGATGGCCAGATCCACCGCCCGTTGACCGTCGGCCGCCTCACCCACCACCTCGTATCCTTCCTCGCGAAGCATTTCCACGAGGTCGAGGCGAATCAGAGATTCGTCCTCGGCAACTACGACACGAAGTGCGGGCTTGCCACTACCTTGCGCAACAGGAGCATTCATACGTACCAGTCTCCTTCGACAGTCATCGCCCGTCAGTGCTCGAGCCCTTGAAGGGTACCGGTGCAACACCCGCGCGGCGCATCTTCTAGACTCGTCAATCGTTGCTCGAAGATGCCAGCCCTCGTATCCCAATTGGCAGAGGAAACGGATTCAAAACCCGTCCAGTGTGAGTTCGAGTCTCACCGAGGGCACCACGTAGTACAGGTCGAAGATAGATTGTGAACCGACACCCGCCCGGGTGTCGTGTTTCGCCCAGTGCCTTTCCCCGCACCGGGTGCCATACCGATTACCAGGATTCCATCGCGGCATGAGCGGGTTCGGCAGACGCCGTTGCAGCCCGAGCGTGACTCAGAGTCACTCCGATCGGGATGCTCACGATCAGTACGAGAAGTACCAGGCGATAGCCCACCGCAGGTATCCACCGACGAGCGTTCCGGGTCGACCGAAGAGTGAGCACCAACGCGATCACCAACGGGACCGCCCCGATATCGACGAGGATCGGAACCTGAAGTAGCGCACCGACAATCACCAGCAAATTGCCCAAATTCCAGCCGACCAGCCGAATCCATGACAGCTGCGACGTCGGAGCGGGGGCGCCGGTTACCGTGTGGCCGACCGCTAGCGCGCATTGTGCGACACCGCACACCAATACCGAATACGCCGCGAGCCAACTACCTCGCTCCAGGTCCAGTGGGCCCGTCACCGCAGCGACGAGCCCACCGGCGATGACGAAGCACACGCCCAGAACGTAAGTGACACGTAGGGCGTCTACCTTCATCTGTCGTGCGAGGCCGTGTTGGACAGCTGCAGTCGCCACGCTTGCGGTCCACGCTCGAGGTAACTGACCTCGAACCGCCCGGGCGTCCGTTGCTCGATCTGAGCGAGTAAGGGCAGCGGATCATGTGGCGCGATCAGAATCATCCCCGCCCCGGCATGGAGGGCATCGAGGGCGCCGAAAACGGTAGCGTGACGGATGGCATGTGGAACGGTGCGCACATCGAGTTCGGGCAACTCCGGCTCGTCCACGACACCGCATTCGCAGACATGATCGGTTGCCGCATGGCCTTCTCCTGCAGCGACAGTCGACGTCTGGGCTTCGACCGTCGCCCACAGAGCCGCCAATGCCCTTTTCGACTGGGCGAGAGCAGGCAGCACGCGACTTTCATAGGTACGCAGGTACTGGCCGAGGTGTACCCGCAGACCTGCGACCTCGGCAGCGCCCTCCGCGGCGGACTGCGTTTGCGCTACTCGGAGGCTCGATGCAACGACCGCGTCGCGCTCGTGGACGACTCGATCTGCCAATGCCTCGTCGATCTCGCGCAAAGCCCGACCGAAATCTGCTGCCTCGGCGTCGAGGAGATCGGCCAACGGACCGCTGCACCACGCGAGGAGTTCGATACGAGTCCCGACGGCCGAGCCCTGATCCCCCGCGATCGCGGCGTCGATCACACGCGTCGCGTAGCCGGACAGCGCGCCGGATACTTCAGCGTGCCGATCCAGGACTGCTTCGATGGCGGCGGCATCGGCACCGGTGCTGGCGAGGACCACATCGGATCGCGCCGGCTCCTGGATGGCGTCTGGTGTCTTCGCCTTCTCGGACGGAGCCCGTTCGAGCAAGAGGAGCAGTAGGTGAGCTGGGGTGATCGCTTCGACAGAGTGCGGTACGTGTGCATCGACATGAACTATCGCCCCGGCCGACATGTCGATCCGTTCGCCACCGACCTCGATCACGGCATTTCCTGAAATAGACTGCAACACAATGGGTACCGCCGCAGTGTGCTCGGTCATCACGGCACCGGAATCGATGCTCAAACGAATCATCGTCACTCCCGGCCCCTTGAAGACACGGCGAGTCTTGACCTTGTCCTTCTCGACCGGACGCACCTGCTGCGCGTCATCGGTATTTTTGGTTACCAACGTGTGGGTTGCCGCTTCCATGAATAGAAAGTATCACAATGCTTTTTAATCACCTAGGATCGACAGCATGATGCGAGACTTGAAAGACCGGCACGACGTCGAGACCATGGTCGGCGAGTTCTACGAACGAGCATTCGCCGATCCGTTGATCGGTCCGATATTCACCGAGATCGCGGTGATGGATCTAGACCATCACCTGCCGATCATGTGCGACTTCTGGGAAACAGTGCTGTTTCGCGCGGGCAAGTACAAGCGCAACGCGTTCCAACTTCACGTTGCACTGAACGACAAGTTCCCGCTGGAGCAGGAACACTTCGACAGGTGGCTCGAAATCTGGGTCGCCAACGTAGACGAGAGCTTCGCCGGACAGAAGGCCGAGGCAGCCAAGACCCAGGCGCGCCGGATCGCCTACTCGATTCATCGACGGCTTCAAGCGAGTTCACGTCGCGAGAACGAATCCGTGAGTACGCGCAGCGTCCAAGCGGGTCGGTGATGTCTGAATTTAGCGGATAGTGATACTTTCAAACAATGGCTGATCGGAGCGACAACGCCCATCACGCCGCGCTCGCATCCGAAACGCGGCGGCAGATACTCGACATGCTCGTCGAGTCTTGCGTTCCTCTCGACGCGCTGAGCATAGCCACCAGCATCGACCTACATGTCACCACTGTTCGGTTTCATCTCGACCATCTCGAAGGCACTGGAATGGTTCGGCGCCAGCCGGTCTCGGAGAAGCGTCGCGGACGACCCCGAACTTTCTACACAGTGACGCCAGTGGTGCGCAGCGAGAGTTCGCAAGTACAACTGATCGACGTACTGGCCGAGGCGTTGGCAACGCACGCGGACGGTGGCCGCGCGAGTGCGGAAGATGCAGGGAGACAGTGGGCGGACGACCTCGTCGCTCAGAACACGGCGCCCGGAACGAACAGCGCCGATCTGCTGACGGTCCTCGATCAACTCGGCTTCGACCCTCACACCGACGCCGAGGGAACGATCGAATTGCGAGCCTGTCCGTTTCGTGATTCGGCGACGGCGCATCCACAAGTGGTGTGTTCGGTGCACCGCGGCCTGATCGAACGAATCCTCGAGATCGAAGGAGACAGCAGCCCGAACGTAGCGCTGCTCCCCTTCGTGCAACCCGACCTGTGCGTGATCACAGGGACGAGACGAATAAGCCATACCTAAAAACGCCTGGTAAACGGGCTTGCGGATAGGGCTTATGGTGGGGCCATGTACATACCTAGCAATCTTCGTTGCCATGACAGAGGCGCAGGCACATTATGTGCGGAGCGTGTCACTCACCGGTTCGATGATCCCGCCGGTACCTCGGACGCCAAGTGGGTCTACTACCAGTGCAGTGCGGACACACAACACACCACCGGATATGTCGACCGCCCGGTGACCGACTGACCGAGCTCAGGTTCGTCGAGCGCGCCTGCGTTCGCCGGGATCAGACTCAGGACAGGCATTTCGTGACTTTGATCCGTCGAATCGGTCACGGCACCAGCGAGACGTCGACACGGCGTCGAACGCTTCCCGGCGAGACGCCGAGCATTCGTTTGAATGCTCTCGAAAATGCTGCTTCGGATTGGTAGCCGCTACGTTTGGCCAGTTCCGCCACGGAGACATCATGGGACCGAAGAGCATCATGAGCGCTCCGCATTCGCCACTCCGCAAGATAATGCATAGGCGATTCGCCGACCATCGACGTAAATCTCGCTGAGAATGCCGACCTCGACATCGACACCCTTGTAGCCAAAGACGCGACCGTCCATCGATGGTCGGGTTCTCGATGAATCAAAGCCAATGCGGGCCCGATGCTTACATCCTGCAGTGCACCGAGCCAACCGACCTTCGCCGCTGAATCATGTTCGATCCATGACCGAAGTGCCTGTATGACAAGGATGTCCGACAACCGAGTAATGACTGCCTCTCCCCCGGGCCGACATTGCCGCGCCTCATCAGCGACCAAACCGAGCGTGCTGTACATCCACGACAGGTGTAGCGACGGCGCGGATTCGACGACGACCAGAGGTGGAAGCGATCGGATCAATCGAGCCGCCGACGGGTGGTCGAGACGTACTGCACCACAGACCAATGTTGTTGCCGCGCCCCCACTCCCGTGTTGAATGACCGCGTACCGATCGCTGACGTAGTCGTGCGGTAGGTCATGGACCATGGGCGCATCCTTCACCGCATCGACATCGCTGGACAGCATGTGCCCGAGACCGTGTGGTATCAGAGCGAACTCACCGGGAACCAAATAACGTGGTTGAGTACCTTCGACGCTGAGCAGGCATCTTCCACTGGTGACGACATGGAACCACAGGCAGTCCTCCATCAACGGCATCTCGAGGCCCCAAGGCTCGGACAGCTCGGATCGGCAGTAGAACGTGCCCGTCATCCGGAGAAAATGCAGCGCCTCACCCAACGGGTCCGACGATCTCCACGGATCTTCTCCTCGCATACACCGACCGTAACCCAACTTGGACGATCGAGCATGAAACAGCGATCCTGAGTCATAGAAAGTCCTGGACCGGCAGATCAAACTGGATTCCATCAACCAATAGCAACGAAGGAAACCTCATGATCACGGTGATGGGTGCACGCGGACACGTCGGCAACAAGATCGCACACTTCCTACTCGATGACGGCCTACCTGTTCGAGCCCTGGGAAGAAGCGCGAGGACGCTGGATGATCTCGCGGAGCGCGGAGCGGAAGTGCAGGAATGCGATCTCTTGGACACCACTCGGCTCTCTGAGCTGCTACACGAGGGCTCCGCGCTGTTCGCGATGGTCCCGAGCAATCCGTTCACCGAGAACTATTCGGCCGAACAGGACCGATTCGGGGCGTCGATTGCATCGGCCATATCCGTGAGCAAAGTACCCACAGTCGTCACGTTGAGCAGCCTGGGCGCCGACCGACTAGACGCACCGGGAGTGATCGGCGCGCTGCATCGCCAGGAGGCACGACTTCGTGCCCTCACCGGCGTTCGCGTGACGGCCCTGCGTCCGGTGTCCTTCTTCGAGAATCTGCTGGCAGCCGTCGACCAGCTTGTCCAGCAAGGCAGCCACGTCGATTCGATCGTGTCGGATCTACCTATCCCGATGATCTCGACCAGTGATATCGCGGCCGCCGCAGCACATGCGCTCGTCGACCCCGATTGGGACGGTTATGTCGTCCGAGAACTCCTGGGTGAACGTGACGTGAGCTACATCGAAGCCACCACCATTCTGGGTAGGCACCTCGGCATCACCGATCCGCGGTATGTCCAACTGCCGTACGCCGACATGGCATCGGTTCTGACAACCATCGGATTTTCGCTCGAGTACTCCCACCACTACGTAGACATGACCCGGGCGTTCAACAGCGGTGAACTGACCGAGCCGGTACCTCGCACATCCGCGAACACCACGGCCACGAGCATCGAAGCGTTCGCTGCGTCGTTGTCCGTAGCGGGGAGCCCTTCGTGATCGAACGAACGACCGCCGTCGCAACCATGGTTGCTGCTATCGGCTGCGGCCTCATTGCTGGAGTCATGCTCGCATTCTCGATCTGCGTCATGCCTGCACTGAAGAATCAACCACCGTCGGCGGCAATCGCGACGATGCAGCAGATCAACGTCTCGATCGTGTCACCGAGCTTCCTGACCTTGTTTATCGGCAGTGCCGTTGCCGCGATCGTCGCGGCCGCCGGATCCATCTGGATCGGCACCGAATCGCAGAGCCTCGTAGTGGTCGGCGCAATTCTGTATGTTCTCGGCTGCGTCGTGGTCACGATGGTCGTCAACGTCCCGCTCAATGACACGTTGGCGGCAGCAAGTGCAGACTCCCCGGCCGGCGCTCAGGTCTGGTCGGACTACCTGGACAGCTGGACCGCGTGGAACCACGCACGCACAGGCGCAGCCGGAGCAGCCTGCGTCGCATTGACGATCGCCGTCAGATGTCAGCCCTCCATCTAGTCCTGCAGGCTGGAATCCTGGTGTCGTGCCTTTATCTCCGCTTCGAACCTCTCGATCAGCCGATCTGCCTCGGCCAACGTGTCGTCTCCTGCTCCTTCGTCCATCGAGGCGTCACGCCCCCGCCGGAGTGCAGCCAGTTCTGCGTCGAGCTCATGGTTGTCGAGTACTCGTGGGTCCAACATGATGACCATTGTCCGTCAGCCACTGCTACCCGTGCAGCGCTTTCGCAACGTGAGACTGTTTCGATCATGACCACCATCCACAGCTTTGCGCCGATAGTCTCGGACAATGCGCACACGCTGATACTCGGATCGATGCCGGGAATCGCGTCACTGACTGCCCAGGCCTACTACGCACATCCACGAAATGCGTTCTGGCAGATCATGGGAGAACTGTTCGAGGCCGGACCGAACCTAGCCTACGAAGATCGAGTTGCCGCGCTACGACGCCACGGTATCGCCGTCTGGGACGTGCTGAAGCTGTGCACGCGAACAGGAAGCCTCGACTCCGCGATCGTCGAATCCTCCATCGAGATAAACGACATCGCCGCGCTCCTCGAATCTCACCCGTCGATCAACCGCATCTTCTTCAACGGCGCCAAGGCCGAAGCCAGCTATCGTCGGTACGCGCCGACGACGGTGCGCACCGTCGAAGTCACGACGGCCCTGCTCCCGTCGACGAGTCCGGCGCACGCATCCATGAATTTCGAGACCAAGCTCGCTGCGTGGGCGGTCGTCGGCCGATGAACTCGGTTGCGCTGGGCCGTCGTTGGTATTTCAGGTCGTCTGTGCGGTTATATCTTCGGTGAGAGAACAACGATCCCACCCACCAACGGAGCATGCAATGAATGAGAACCACCAGGAGATCGTCGAGCAGCTCACCGAAATCGCCTGGATCCTCGACCACAAGGAGTGGCACCGCCTCGGCGAGATCTTCACCGAGGACGCCGAAGGCTACGGCCAGCAAGGTCTGCCTGCGATCACCGCCAACACCATCCGCTACCTCGGCCGCTGCGGGCCCACCCAGCACCTGACCGGCAACTACCGCGTCCGGGTCGATGGAGACCGGGCCACTTCGACGAGCTACATCCGGGCCATACACTTTTCCGCGCCTGGGCGTCCGGTGCAGCACTGGGACTTCGTAGGGATATACGACGACAAGTGGTTGCGCACGGAGGAGGGTTGGCGGATCACCTACCGTTCGTGTCAGCCCTTGGGCACCCTCGGGGACCTTGTCCTGCCCGTGGAGGACCACGCCTGACGCGATCACGGTGTCCGGCACGGAGACCGCGGCTCTCGGCACAGCCTGACGATCTACGTGGGTAGGCGTTCTTTCTTGGGAAAGTGTCGAATCAGGCCCTCTTGGACGACGGTGGCCAACAACAGCCCGTCCATCGAGAAGAACCTACCGGTGGCCAAACCCCGCGAACCAGCAGCTACCGGTGATTCGGTGGCATAGAGCGCCCATTCGTCGAATCGGAACGGCCGGTGGAACCAGATCGAGTGATTGACGGTCGCCGCAACGATCCGATCGAACCCCCATGAAAGCCCGTGAGTGGTGATGATGGAGTCGAGCACTGTCGTGTCCGACGCATACGCCATCGTGGCCGCATGGTAGATCGACGCATCGGGAAGTTCGCCGTCGGCTTTCATCCACACACGATTGTGCGTGAGCCTCTCACCGGTTCCCTGCATGATCCAGGTCGGGTCGTTGGCGTAACGCATGTCGATCGGCTTGAGTGCGTTGACGAACATCTGCAGGCGATCTTCGTATCCGATGAAGTGATCGCCGAGCGGAGGCAATGCATCCGGGTACGGCACGTCGGGTAGTTCGACGCTGTGCTCGAGCCCCTTACCGAAGTCCTGGAACGCGGCCAACATCACGAACAACTCGTTGCCGTCCTGAACCGCGGTGACCTGCCTGTTGGCGAAGGCGCGTCCGTCGCGCTGGATGGACACGTGATAGTCGATGGGCTTCTTGACGTCTCCGCCACGGATGAAGTGTGCGTTGACAGCGTGCACGTCGCGGGTGGTGCCCTCGACCGTCTTACCCGCCGCGATCAGAGCTTGCGCGACGAGTTGGCCGCCGAAAGTGCGGCTACCCACCTGGCGTGGATGCACCCCCCGGTACACACCGTCACCGATCTTCTCGAGGTCGAGTAACTCCAGAAGCGTCTGCAGATCCGTCTTCACATCGGTGTCGGGTAATGCTGCGGCACCGGGTCCCCCCACATCTGCCACTTACCGGTCCTCTTCCCCAATTCGGTGCACATGGATCAAGTTGGTCGAGCCTACTGTGCCGGGGGGCGCACCGGCGACGATAACGACCTGATCGCCCTTGTTGTACCGGCCGAGTTCGAGCAAGGCCTTGTCGACTTCGAGCACCATTGCATCGGTGGTTTCGACTTCCGGAACCAGGAACGTCTCGGTCCCCCAACTCAACGCAAGCTGACTACGTACCTCCGGAATCGAGGTGAACGCGAGTAGCGGGAGCGAGGTGTGCAGACGAGACAAGCGTCGTACGGTGTCGCCGGACTGAGTGAAGGCCACAAGCGCCTTGGCATCGAGACGCTCGCCGATGTCCCGGGCGGCGTAGGAAATGACCCCACGCTTGGTGCGCGGCGTGTGTGTCAATGGTGGAACGCCGTCACCCTCGGTCTCGACTGTTTCGACGATCCGAGCCATCGTGCGCACGGTCTCCATGACGTATTTACCGACGGAGGTCTCACCGGAGAGCATGACTGCATCGGTTCCGTCGAGAACCGCGTTCGCCACGTCGGACGCTTCTGCTCTCGTAGGCCGCGAATTCTCGATCATCGACTCGAGCATCTGAGTCGCGACGATGACGGGCTTGGCGTTGGCGCGAGCGATTTGAATGGCACGCTTCTGCACCAGCGGTACCTGTTCGAGCGGCAACTCGACGCCGAGGTCGCCGCGAGCGACCATCACAGCGTCGAATGCAAGAACGATGGCTTCGAGATTGTCGACTGCTTCGGGCTTTTCGATCTTGGCGATGACCGGCACTCGGCGGCCGACTCGGTCCATGATGGAGTGGACCAATTCGACGTCGGCAGGCGAACGGACGAACGACAGTGCGATGAAGTCGACACCGAGATCCAGCGCGAATTCGAGGTCCGCGATGTCCTTTTCCGACAGCGCCGGAACCGATACATCCATACCCGGCAGGGACACGCCCTTGTTGTTACTGACCGGTCCGCCCTCGGTGACCCGACAGAGAACGTCGTTGCCTTCGACACCGGTGACTACGAGCCCGACCTTGCCGTCGTCGACCAGCAGGCGGTCACCTTCCTTGGCATCCTGCGCCAACTCCTTGTAGGTCGTCGACACCCGATCGTGAGTGCCTTCGACCTCGTCGACGGTGATACGCACCAATTCGCCGGCGGCCCAGGTGGTTTTACCCTCGGCGAATCGACCGAGACGAATCTTCGGGCCCTGGAGGTCGGCAAGAATGCCCACGGCTTTGCCGGTGAGATTCGATGCCTCCCGAACCCTCTCGTAGTTCGCCTGATGATCGGGGTGATCACCGTGGCTGAAATTCAGTCTGGCGACATCCATTCCACTCTCTACGAGTTCACGGATTCGCTCACTTGTAGCGGTCGCAGGTCCAAGGGTGCAAACGATCTTCGTACGTCGGCTCACGAAGAAGAGCGTAGTCGGTGCGTCGCTTCTGCTAGTCGGCAGAGGTGACCAACGAAAATCTACCGTTGAGTAATAAGACTCAGGCAGTGCTCAGAGCACCTGCATCGGTTCAGAGACCGGTGCCGCTTGCCCCAATTGCACTTCTCAGCTTTCCTGCCGACCGAGGCCGGATGCACGGTGACCCGTTCGACACCAGCGGCGAGCAGAGACAGTCGGGTCAGTCGCCGCAACAACCACGGCCCGGCGACCAACAGAACTACACCCGGCACGCGATGAACCGCTACCGCTCCAGCGAGTGTTGGCCCGCCCCATGCCAATTCGTAGAACGATGGGTTCCCTACGGCGTACACCGGCCACACCACGGCACGCGCGATCAGAGCCATAGTCCCTATCACCACCCCGATCGTCAGAACCGCCGCGAGCAGCGAGGTCAGGTGTGAACCCAGGTTCCGCTACATCCGACCGAAGCGAAGCGTGGCGACAACCAGGACGTACGGGTTCCGCCGCGAGGACACCGCGGGCCGGTTCGCCGGAGGAACCGGTAACCCCACCACGGCGGCCAAGACAGTACGTCGCGCCGTCGCACTCGCCTGCACGATGCTCGCGAACACCAATGCAAGTGGCGCCAACAAGAGAGTCGCAACCGCGGCAGCATCAAGTGCGAAACAAACCGTCGCCAGCGCGAGACCAGGGAGAGTGAGGCGGCAGGGCCACAACCAACATGGCGAGCTCACGGAGGATATCGAGCGAGCGGTGGGGCGGCCCAATGACACTTGTTGCCGTACTTTGGTCCGCATATTGCTACGGCCGGAATCGTCGACTGCCCGTTCCCGGCCGTAGCAATACGCGGTTCATCGTGCGAAGCATCAGTCCCGCAGTGGCCGACCGTGCTGATCTCGCACGCTTCCGGTCAGCATCATGATCCCGTCGATCAGCGGCCAGATCCCGCCGATTCCGCAGGTCAACCACGTAACTGCGATCTGCGCGACCGCCATGCCCGGCTGATTGAGGTAGAAGCGTCCGGCGCCGAAAGCACCCAGAAGAATTCCGAGCAAACCGGCCGTCAGTTTGGACCTGTCCGAGAACGGCTCACCGGTGACAGGATGCCTACCGTACGGCGCCATGGGATCGACTCCGTATGTTGCTCCGGGATAACCCCCGTATGCAGGTTGCGGCTGATAACCGGGCAGTGGTGGATATCCCTGCTGCGGCTGATACCCGGGCGGTGGTGGAAATCCTCCCGGTGGCGGGCCCGAAGGCGGTGGACCGTAGCCGCCGCCCTGGTACTGGTCGTAATACTGATCGTTGGGGTTCGGCTGCGGGTAGCCAGGGTCCGGAGCCCCGTACACCGGGCCCGGCTGACCGTAAGGAGATGCGCCGAAGCTCTGTTCGGGCGAAGTGTCGCCGTACGACGGTGCCGTGTTCGGCTTGTCGAAGCTGACACCGGAACCTGGCCCGTTGTCGGAGGCGGGGTCGGGGGCGGTGGGAGGTGGGTAGCTCGGCGACTCGCCCCATCCCGGACCGTTGCCGATACCCGAATGTACGGCCCATCCAGGGCCCGAACCCGATCCCGATCCGATTGCGCCGGTCATCGGTCCCGTCTCCGAGGTTGCAGGCTGCTCGGACAACGACGCTTCGGCCGTCGCGTCATAGTCGAACGGCGTGCCGAAATCGGGGGGCGTCTCGATTCGTTCCGTCTCGATTCGTTCCGTCTCATTGTTGGATCCCTCATCGGAGGATCCACTCTCGGGCTTCTTGTCGGGCTCGCTCACCGGCTACTCCTTGCTCGAAATCGATAGCAGCCAGCACAGCCTGCCACGTCCATACCGTAAGGTCCTTCAGCTCTCGGCGCCCGCCGAGTTTTGCGGTTCGCGGGCCTCACTTGTCCGGGGAATTCTTCTCCTGCCCCGACGTCGGGGCAGAGTCCTTCTCGGGTTCGACCGCCGAATCCGTCTTCTGGTCCGATGCCAGCTCTGACTCTTCCGTCTCGGTCTCGGTCTCTTCAGTATCTGCGGAGGCGCTCGTGTGGTCCTTGGACGCGAGGCTTGCCGGATCTTCGCGGCCCTTCTTAGCCAGTACGAAGTAGAGGACCGCCAGTACGAACACGATGGCCGAGGTGAAGGTATTGACCCGAATTCCCGCGATATGCGTGGCGTAGTCGTCGCGTAGCAGTTCGACCCAGAACCTTCCGGCGCAGTATCCGGCGACGTACAGAGCGAACAAGCGCCCGTGTCCGACGGCGTATCTACGATCGACGACCACCAGCAGCACAACGATGGCGAGGCTCCACAGAAGCTCGTACAAGAACGTCGGGTGAACCACTTTTTCGATCACACCGTTCGATACCCCTGTCAGAGGATCGAGGCGGCCGGCGGAGTTGACGCGTTCGAAGATCTCGAGACCCCATGCTCGCGTGGTCTCTCGCCCGTACAGTTCCTGGTTGAAGTAGTTACCGATACGACCGATCGCCTGGGCGAGCAGGATCGGCGGTCCGACTGCATCGCCGAACGCGGGCAACGGGATTCCGCGACGACGACAGGCGATCCAGGCGCCGACCCCTCCGAGAAGAACCGCACCCCAGATTCCCAGCCCGCCTTCCCACACCTTGAGCGCGCGAACCGGATCACCACCCGGCCCGAAGTAGGTGCTCCAATCCGTGATGACGTGATAGATGCGGCCACCGAGCAGGCCGAACGGGACTGCCCACACTGCGACGTCGAGCACGGTGCCCTTGGTTCCACCTCTGGCCACCCACCGGCGATCACCCCATACGACGGCAACGACGATCCCGATGATGATGAAGAGAGCGTATGCACGCAGCGCTATCGGCCCGATGTACCAAACACCTTGCGGCGGACTGGGAATATACGCGAGAACTGCAGTCGAGGGTCCTACGACGGAATTCACAGGGCTACGTTAGCCGAACGGACACCCTCGGCGAGTTCGCTGGTCAAAGCCGCGACGGCATCAAGACCCTTGTCCACTGCGGACACCAGAGCCGAACCGACTATGACTGCATCGGCGTACCGTGCGATCTCGGCGGCCTGCGCACCCGAGCGCACACCGAGACCGACACCCACCGGAATGTCGGAATGCTTGCGGATCCGGGCAGTAAGTTCAGGTGCGGACGAGCTGACAACATCACGAGCACCGGTGACACCCATGGTCGACGCCGCGTAGACGAACCCGCGGCTGGCCTTCAGCGTGCTGGCCAGTCGCTCTTCGGTCGAAGACGGTGCAACGAGAAAGATGCGATCGAGATCGTGTGCATCCGAGGCAGCGATCCACTGGTCGGCTTCGTCAGGGATCAAATCGGGAGTGATGATGCCGAGTCCGCCTGCACTCGCGAGATCCCGGGCGAAAGCGTCGATGCCGTATCGCATCACGAGATTCCAATAGGTCATCACGATGGCCTTACCGCCGCTCGCGGAGACTCTCTCGACGACCGTGAACACGTCACGTACCCGGGCACCAGCACGAAGTGCGGTATCTGCCGCTGCTTGGATAGTGGGCCCGTCCATGACGGGGTCGGAGTACGGAATACCGACCTCGACGATGTCACAGCCTGAGGACACCATGGTCTCGAAGACCTCGATCGACTTCTCGACCGTCGGGAATCCCGCCGGGAGATAGCCGATCAGTGCGGCCCGATTCTCGTCTTTGCACGCTCTGAACGTTGCGCCGAGCCTGGAAGGTCGTTCGGTCATGCGGGGTCACCTTTTTCGCCGTCTACGTGCGCTTCACCGTCTGCATCCACCAGACCGAACCATTCGGCCGCGGTATCGACGTCCTTGTCGCCGCGCCCGGAGAGATTGACCAGCACGATCTTGTCCTTGCCAAGTTCTCGTCCCAGCTTCAAAGCGCCGGCGATCGCATGCGCAGATTCGATCGCCGGAATGATGCCCTCGGTCCTGCACAGCAGCCGAAACGCATCCATGGCCTCGGTATCGGTGATACCCCGATACTCCGCACGCCCGATGTCGTGCAGGTAGGAATGCTCCGGGCCGACGCCCGGGTAGTCCAATCCCGCTGAAATCGAGTGCGATTCGGTGGTCTGGCCGTCTTCGTCCTGCAAAAGGTATGAGTACGTCCCGTGCAAAGTGCCCGGGGAGCCGCCGCTGATGGTGGCAGCGTGCCTGCCGGTGTCGACGCCATCCCCTGCAGCTTCGAATCCGACGAGACGAACAGACGGGTCGTCGATGAACGCGTGAAAAATGCCGATAGCATTCGAACCGCCGCCGACGCAGGCGGCAATGGCGTCGGGAAGGCGTCCGGTCGACGCTTGAACCTGCTGGCGCGCTTCGAGTCCGATGATCCGCTGAAAGTCGCGGACCATGGATGGAAACGGGTGCGGGCCAGCCACTGTTCCGAAGCAGTAATACGTATCGTCCGCATGCGCGACCCAGTCGCGCAAGGCCTCGTTGATCGCATCCTTCAGCGTCCGCGACCCCGAGGTGACAGCCACGACGGAAGATCCGAGCAACCGCATTCGTGCAACGTTGAGAGCCTGACGTTCGGTGTCGACCTCACCCATGTATACGACGCATTCCAGGCCCAACAGTGCACACGCCGTGGCCGTCGCGACACCGTGCTGCCCGGCCCCGGTCTCCGCGATGACCCGCGTCTTGCCCATTCGCTTGGCAAGTAGCACCTGTCCGAGGACATTGTTGATCTTGTGAGAACCAGTGTGGTTCAGGTCTTCTCGCTTGAGAAGAATTCTTGCGCCGCCAGCATGCTCGGACAACCGAGTGGCCTCGAACACCGGGGAAGGTCGCCCGGTGTAATCGCGCTGGAGTCGATCCAGCTCTGCCAAGAATTTCTCGTCACTGCGCACCTTGTCGTATTCGACAGTGACTTCTTCGATGACGCCCATGAGCGCCTCCGGAACGTACCGCCCGCCGTATACACCGAAGTGCCCGCCGATATCGGGATCGTGTTTGCTGCGGTCGGTCAACCCGAGGCTGCTCTCGGGTAGATCTCCGCCCTTGAAACGGGGGCTCTGAAGGTGGCTGGTCACCCGTCCAGTCTGCCCCAGCGACCGCTACGACCGAAATTCGGGGTTTTACTTACCCGCCTTACACGACGAACCGGCGCAAACAAGCGCCGGTCGGTCGTGATTCAGCGCGCAGGCTTAGGGCAGGACGGATGAGTTCCTGCGGTCACCAGATCGGATACGGCAGTACGCGGATCACCGCTGGTGACGAGTCCCTCGCCCACTAGCACAGCGTCGGCACCTGCGCCTGCGTAGGCGAGAAGATCTGCAGTCCCGCGGACGCCGGACTCGGCGACTCGAATGATTTCGCTGGGCAGTCCGGGAGCGATTCGGCCGAAACTGTCTCGGTCGATCTCCAGGGTCTTGAGGTTGCGGGCGTTGATCCCGATGATGGTGGCGCCCGCCTCGAGAGCCCGATCGGCCTCTGCTTCGGTGTGCACCTCGACGAGAGCTGTCATACCGAGCGACTCGGTCCTATCCAGCAGAGACGCGAGCGCCTGCTGCTCCAACGCTGCGACGATCAGCAGAATGACATCGGCTCCGTGGGCACGCGCCTCGTGAATTTGATAGGGCCCCACAATGAAGTCCTTGCGCAGCACCGGAATGCTCACTGCTTTGCGCACGGCGTCGAGGTCGGCCAGCGAACCGTTGAACCTGCGTTCCTCGGTGAGAACGCTGATGATTCTTGCCCCACCAAGCTCGTATGCCTGAGCCAGCACGGCCGGGTCCCCTATGTCGGCCAGTGCACCCTTCGACGGGCTCGCGCGCTTGACCTCGGCGATGACGCCGATTCCGTCCTCGTGCAGTGCTGCGGTCGCATCGAGCGGTGCAGGCGCTTTCAAAGCGGCAGCCTTCACAGCAGCGAAATCGACGACCGATTCACGTGCTGCGACATCGGCGCGAACACCGTCCAGAATCGAATCGAGAACAGTCATGGTGACCCGAGTCCTTTCCATCCGTGACCTGATGTGAGGAAACTCATCGAGGTCTTCTCTAGCGTAGAGGGCGGTTTCTGTGTCACGAACTCCGGGTGCCGGACTCGTCGGTAGGGTCCTCGCCCGCGTCGAGGGCATCCCACAGCATTCGTTCGGTCAAGTCTTCTCCCTCCCCGTTCGCCCCAGTGCCGTCTGCCGCCGACTTGGCTCGACGTGCAACTTCCTCGCGGCGACTGGCTGGGGCGTCGTACTTCGAGGACAACCCCTTCCGCGTGGTTGGTTTCCGAAACAGCGCAACGGCTGCGAACAGGGCACTCACGGCGCCGATCAAAGCAATGACAGCGGGCAAAGCGAAAGCAACCGTCGAGGTCACTTCCGCACGTGCCGGGAGTTCGGCGATACTGGCCGCCTTGGAATCGGAGACTTCGCCCAGCAGAGATTCCAGTGCTGGCAGGCCCGCGCCGACGGCAACGAGCAGAACGAGAATTGCGAGGACTCTCGACGCAATCCCCTTGACCGCGAAGGACGCTGCGACGGCCGCCAGAAGTGCTAGTGCGAGCGGTGTGGATGCCGCAGCCCACGCACTACCGAGCAGATCCGTCGATCGTTCCTCCCCCAGCCCATCGAACGAAGTGACGTGCACCCACGTCATCCTCGAACTTCCCCACAGGCAAGCTGCACCGACGAGCAGGAAAACGACGGCCACCGCTGCAGAGCGGGACCGACCGCCCTTGGGCGATGCAGCGTCCGAATCGATGGGATTCACGCTCGACGAGTCCGAGTCCGAGTCCGATTCCGAGCTCGCCTTGCCGGGTGTCGCGTCCTCACTCAACGGTCTGTACCTCCGACCGGGCGGAGCGACTGCGCGGCCGCGACGGCACCGAGTACCGCCATCGCCTTGTTCTTGGCTTCGGTGTCCTCGTACTCGGCGACCGAATCTGCCACGACACCAGCACCCGCCTGCACGTAGGCCGTCCCATCCTTGATGAGCGCGGTACGAATGGCGATGGCAGTGTCGGCGTCACCGGAAAAGTCGAGATACCCCACGATGCCCCCGTAGACGCCGCGTCTGGTCGGCTCCAATTCGTCGATCAATTCCATGGCTCGAACTTTGGGAGCACCCGACAACGTGCCCGCCGGGAAGCATGCCTTGACCGCGTCCAGTGCCTGCTTGCCTTCCGCGAGGCTCCCGGCAACAGTCGACACCAGGTGCATGACGTGGCTGTACCGCTCGATATGCCGATACTCGCTGACCCGGACGGTGCCGGGCGTGCAGACGCGGCCGAGGTCGTTGCGTCCCAGATCGACGAGCATCAGGTGCTCGGCGTTCTCCTTCTCGTCCGCCAGCAGGTCCTTCTCGAGAAGAACGTCCTCTTCCTCGGAGTCGCCGCGCCACCTGGTTCCCGCGATCGGATGTGTCGTCGCCAGACCATCGACGACGGTCACAAGCGCCTCGGGGCTCGAACCCACGATCGAGAACGCTGTCTCACCGTCGGCACCGGGTACGTGCATCAAATACATGTAAGGACTCGGGTTCGAGGCACGCAACATCCGATAGACGTCGATGGGGGCCGCGTCGGTATCCATTTCGAAGCGCTGTGACAACACGACCTGAAAAGCTTCACCGGCCTCGATCTCCTCGACGAGCCGATGCACATCTTTGCCGAAGCCCTCGGACGTGCGCTGCCGCCGATACTCGGGTTTCGGGCGTTCCATGGTCGACACCGTGGACGAGGCGGGCGCTGCCAGATCCGCACACATCCGATCGAGCCGGGCGATCGCGTCGTCGTACGCCTCGTCCACGCGGTCGACGGTGCCGTCCCAGTTGACCGCGTTGGCGATGAGCGTGATCGCACCCTCGTGATGATCGACCGCGGCGATATCGGTCGCCAGCAGCATGACCATCTCGGGTACGTGCAGATCGTCCTGGGCATGTTCGGGGAGTCGTTCGATCCGGCGGACCGCGTCGTACCCGAGGTACCCCACCATTCCACCGGTAAGCGGCGGTAGATCCGGCAAGCGTTCGGAACGGAGCAGCTCGAGCGTCCTACCGAGGACCTCCAGAGGGTCACCACCCGACGGGACGCCGGCGGGGACGTTGCCACGCCACAGTGCTTCTCCGTCTTCGACGGTCAAAGCTGCGGGCGTGCCGGCACCGATGAACGACCAGCGCGACCACGAACGACCGTTCTCCGCCGACTCCAACAGAAAGGTGCCCGGACGATCTCCGCCGAGCTTGCGGTAGGCGGACAGAGGAGTTTCGGAATCGGCGAGAACCTTCCGAACTACCGGAACGACGCGATGTTCGGCGGCAAGCGCTCGGAATTCCGCTCGACTGGTCGTCGCCCCCCTGTCGACGCCGTCGTGAGCACCGGGCAGTGTCGTGGTCTCGCCATGCATACCCCCATCTTCTCAGGTGCTGCACTCGACTCTCGCCGCACGGTAGCCTCCGTGCATGAAACCAGGCGACAAAGTCCTCGACTTCACACTTCCGGACCAGAGCGGCACGCCCCGTTCGCTCGATACCCTGCTGAAGGACGGTCCGCTGGTGCTGTTCTTCTACCCGGGCGCAATGACTCCCGGATGCACAGCGGAGGCATGCCATTTTCGCGATCTCGCAGCCGAATTTGCCGAAGTCGGTGCTTCACGAGCCGGAATCAGCAACGACACCGTTGCCAAGCAGGCCGAATTCGCTGATGTGAAATCCTTCGACTACCCACTTCTGTCCGACGAGGACGGTTCCATCGCAACGCATTTCGGCGTGAAACGCGGACTTCTCGGCAAGCTGTCTCCGGTGAAGCGGTCCACTTTCATCATCGACACCGACCGCACCCTGCTCGAGGTCTTCTCGAGCGAATTCCGGTTCGGAGCGCACGCAGACCATGCCCTCGAATTCCTACGAGCTCGAGCGAAGAAGTAGGCCGCCGGCACCGAAGAGCTGTGGCGGACACGTTCTGTTTTCACGAAGAGTGACAGACTTGTCTCGACGAGTGATCGTGTTCGAAGGAAGGGCTCACCGCGATGGACAGGTCGATGAACGTGCGGGCAGAGGACGCCGAACCTCGTTGGCTCACCGACGATCAGCAAACTGCGTGGCGATCGCTGGTAGCGCTCCTGACACGGCTCCCTGCCGCCCTCGATACTCAGCTGCAACGAGATTCGGGACTCACTCACTTCGACTACTTCGTACTGTCCGTACTATCCGAAAATCCGGATCGGCGTATCCAGCTACGAGATCTGGCCAAGTTCGCCAACGCTTCCCTGTCCCGCCTCTCGCACGTGGTCACCAAACTCGAAAAGGTGGGCTGGGTGCGCCGCGAGAGCATCCCCGGCAGCAGAGGTTCGTACGCAGTACTCACCGACAGCGGGATGGACAAGGTCGTCGAATCCGCGCCCGCTCACGTGGCCACAGTTCAAGCATTGCTGTTCGAAGGGCTCGGGGACTCCGAAGTCGCTCGACTAGCCGCACTCAGCGAAGTCATGCTTCGGCAACTCGACAAAGGAATTGCCGAAGGAACAGGCAAAGCCTGAGACGCCAGCCCAGCAAGTCGCCAGCCCAGCAGCAGTCAGCTCAGTAACACGTCCGAGTCGAAGCACGTGTGATCGCCGGTATGGCAGGCTGCGCCTTCCTGATCGACGACCAGCAGGACGGTATCCCCGTCGCAATCGAGGCGCACCTCATGCACGTACTGCGTATGTCCCGACGTCTCTCCCTTGACCCAGTACTGCTCACGTGAGCGGGAGTAGTACGTGCCTTTGCGGGTCTCGAGGGTGCGTGCGAGCGCCTCGTCATCCATCCACGCCACCATGAGCACGCTGCCCGTGCTGCGTTCCTGGGCGACAGCGCTGAACAGGCCCGCCTCGTTTCGCTTGAGACGGGCCGCGATTGCCGGGTCGAGAGTCATCTTCTCCGTTATACCTTTCAGCGAACAACGATGCCGTCGCCGCGCATTGCGGCTTTGACCTGACCGATCGTCAGATCACCGAAGTGAAATACGCTGGCCGCGAGAACTGCGTCTGCACCTGCAGTGACCGCCGGTGAAAAATGCTCCACCGCGCCCGCTCCCCCGCTCGCGATGACCGGGACGTGCACAGCTGCGCGAACAGCCGCGATCATCGGCAGGTCGAAGCCGGCCTTCGTGCCGTCGGCATCCATCGAATTGAGCAGAATCTCACCGACTCCGAGTTCTGCACCGCGCGTTGCCCATTCGATCGCATCGATCCCGGTCCCACGCTTTCCACCATGCGTGGTGACCTCCCAGCCCGAGGAAGTATCGGGTTGCCCGTCGGGAACGGTTCGTGCGTCCACCGAGAGCACGATGCACTGCGATCCGAATCGCTCGCTCAACTCGCGTAGCAATTCTGGACGAGCAAGAGCTGCGGTGTTGACACTGACCTTGTCCGCTCCTGCACGCAGCAAACGATCCACGTCGTCCACGGTCCGCACACCGCCACCGACGGTGAGCGGGATGAACACCTGCTCGGCTGTTCGACTGACGACATCGAGCATCGTGCCTCGATCGGAGGTGGATGCCGTTACATCCAGGAATGTGAGTTCGTCAGCTCCCTGTGCGTCGTATGCCGCGGCGAGTGCCACCGGATCACCGGCATCGCGAAGATTCTCGAAGTTCACACCTTTGACGACGCGTCCGGCGTCGACGTCCAGACACGGAATCACACGCACGGCCACGGTCATCGAACTCGCCCTTCGAGAAAGTCAGCTGGATCTCCCAATGCACTGATCACGTTCAACAATTCTTCGTGCGCACCCGGCGACGCCGCAACGACCGACTTCGACTCGATGGTCCACGGTTCGCCGGCCAGGTCGGTGACCACGCCCCCGGCTGCCTTGACGAGTAGCGCACCCGCGGCGTTGTCCCATGCCTGATGGCCGAACACGACGCACCCGCCGAGCACCCCGCTGGCGGTGTAGGCCAAGTCGATTCCGGTGGCCCCGTGCATTCGAATGCGAGAGGACACCCGGGAGAGCTCTTCGAGAATCCGGACCCGGTACAGCCCAGGCGTCCGCCCCCGGCTCGCGATGTTGAACGCGCCGAAGCCGATCATCGAGTCCCCGAGCGATCGCTCCTCCAGGCGCGGTAAAGCTATGCCGTTGAGGTGAATCGGCCCGTCGACGGTAGCGGTGAAACGCTGCTGAGTCAGCGGCAACCAAGTCAAACCGAGCACCGGCACACCGTCGTCGAGAAGCGCCAACAATGTTCCGGCAGAGGGAAGCCCGGCAGAGTAGTTGAACGTACCGTCGATCGGATCGAGGACCCAGACCGGGCCATCATCGAGGTCTGGGCCGCCGAACTCTTCGCCGTGAACCGGAATCCCGGTCTGCTCGAACAGCTCTGCGCTCAGCCGTCGTTCCAGCTCGAGATCGACGGCCGTGGCAAAATCATCGGGCCCCTTCTGGATGGCGCTGGGGGCACCGACACCGGCGACGAACCGATCGTGTGTGCCGTCGAGCAATCCGCTTGCGATCCTCAGCAGTCGCTGCGGGTCCAGAGGGAGACTCATGCTGCTATCCGGATACTGCCGCGAGGGCGTCCGGCAAGGTGAAACGTCCTGCATACAAAGCTTTTCCGACAATCGAACCCTCGACACCGATGCCGACCAAATCCGCGATAGCGCGAAGATCATCGATGGTCGACACGCCGCCGGAGGCTATGACGGGTACGTCGGTCTTTGCGCACACCTGGCTCAACAGTTCGAGGTTCGGTCCGGTGAGCGTTCCGTCTTTGGTCACGTCGGTAACGACGTACCGCGAACATCCGTCTCGCTCGAGCCGCTCGAGAACCTCCCACAGGTCACCGCCGTCGCTGACCCAACCGCGGCCTCGCAACCGGTTCGAACCGTCGACGACGAGCACATCGAGGCCGACTGCAACACGATCACCGAACTCGCCGATGGCACGCGAACACCACTCGGGATCCTCGAGCGCCGCAGTGCCGAGGTTCACCCGTGCACAGCCAGTGGCGAGCGCGGCTCTCAGTGACTCGTCGTCGCGGATGCCTCCGGACAATTCCACCTTGACGTCCAGCTCACCGACGACGTCCGCGAGCAACTCGCGGTTGGAACCACGGCCGAAGGCTGCATCGAGATCGACGAGATGCACCCACTCGGCACCGTCCCTCTGCCACGCAAGTGCGGCATCCCGCGGGGATCCGTACTTGGTTTCGCTCCCCGCCTCTCCCTGAACGAGACGGACAGCTTCGCCGCCTGCGACATCTACAGCAGGCAATAGGACCAGGCTCACGTGCGGTTATACTACTGGTTCGTCAGGCTCACCCGAACGTCGGGGCGGACCAGAGCCGCGTCGGGCCCGCGACTCTCATTCGTCGGGGCCGAGCCCGTTCCGTGTCATCCGTGTCGAGACGACGCCCATCGCCGTGATGGCTGCCGCAATACCGATCGCCACGATGAGCAGACCCCACCCCGGGCCCGGACGAAGCAGCGCGACGACCACTGTCGTGATCACCAACATCAGAGTGGCGCTGCCGAGAGACGCGATCGCGAGACGTCCGAACGAGAACTCGCGATCGCGCTTGCTCACAGCGAATCGACCCAGTTCTTCAGCAGTGCAGCCCCTGCGTCCCCAGACTTCTCCGGATGGAACTGGGTGGCCGACAACGGCCCGTTCTCGACCGCGGCGAGGAAGTCGCCACCATGGTCGGCCCAGGTCAGCAGCGGCGCTGCCAAGACCTCCGACGGCTCGAGTTCCCAACGCTGCGCCGCGTACGAGTGAACGAAGTAGAAGCGAGTCTCGGCATCGATACCGTCGAACAGGACACTCTTCTCGGGAGCGCGGACGGTATTCCATCCCATGTGGGGCAAAACCGGTGCCGCAAGCCGGTCGACGGTGCCGGGCCACTCCCCGCAGCCTGCCGCCTCGATCCCGAATTCGACACCCCGTTCGAACATGATCTGCATCCCGACGCAGATGCCGAGCACCGGGCGCCCACCGGCCAACCGCTGACCGATGATCCGATCACCCTTCACCGCCAGCAGGCCTTCCATGCACGCCGCAAACGCGCCGACCCCGGGAACGACGAGGCCATCGCAAGCGAGCGCGGCCTTCGGGTCTGCAGTGACGGTGACGTCCGCACCGACTCGATCCAGCGCTCGCTTTGCGGAGTGCAGATTGCCCGAGCCGTAGTCGAGCAACACCACAGATTTCATGGCGCGAGTCTATCGGTCGCTCTTCGAGCCGATATCGCCACCGCTACCGCCATGATCGCAGCCACGGCTGCGGCCATCCCGAAACCGGCGGAGTAACCGGCTGTTCCGACGATGAGCCCCAGCGCCAATGCCCCGGCCCCGGTACCGGCATCGAAACCGATGTTCCAGGCCGCGCTGGCTTGGCTGTAACGCTCCGGTCCGGCAGCGCGGAACACCATCACCAAACTGTCGTTCTGAGTGGCTCCGTATCCGACACCGAAAACGACGGCGGCGATCAGAAACACCGCCGCGGGCGTACTGCCCGACACCGCGAAGGCGAAGACCGCCACGCCCAGCGCAACTGCCACCAATGCGGGCGCAAGCGACCGGCCGATTCCGATCCGATCGGCTACCCAGCCTGCCCCGTAACGACCGACGAGCATCGCCCCACTGATAACCGAGAGCGCGATGCCGATCAACGAAGCGCGCTCGGATTCGGCGATCGGCAACAGAGTCGTCAGTCCCCCGAACGACGCCGACGCCGCTGCGATGGCGAGGCACGGGATGACGAACTGCACTGTGCTGGTTCGAACCTCGGCATGGGCCCCTCTCGACGGAGGTACCGGACGAATTCGAGGCAGAAATGCGATCCCGATCAATCCCAGCATCGGTACCAGTGCCCCGATGACGTACACGAGCGTCGGGGCAACGGAGAAGACAGCAAGACCCATGGGGAGAGTAACCATCTGAGAGAACGCAACAGCAATTCCCTGAGCACCCGTTGCTCGACCCAACTGCGACGCCGGAGCAAGCTCGGCGACCAAGGCTGCACCCGCAACCGTCAACATTCCGAAGCCGATACCGCGCACGGCAGAAATAGCCAACGCAGGTCCAGCAGCGACGGAGACAGCGAACACGATCGCCGGCAAACCCAGCAGTGCGCAACCGGCAGCGAGGACGAGTCGATGACCGAAGCGCCGCAGAAGCCGAGGAACCAATAACTGCGTAGCCACGGTGGTGGCCATGAAGATCGCAGTGCTAGCGCCGGCCAACGCATCCGAACCGCCGTTTTCCGAAATCGCCAGTGGAACTACGGGCAGAAGAAGACCGAATCCGCCGAACGCCGCTGCGCCCATCACCATCGCTGCGGGTAGCCCGCGGATCGCGAACAACGAACTCAAACCGACATCACAAAGTGCCCTTGGTGGATGGAATTCCGGTCATCCTCGGGTCGTACTCGACTGCTTCACGCAACGCTCGAGCCACGGCCTTGAACTCGGCCTCGGTGATGTGATGCTGATCGCGTCCGTACAACACACGCACGTGCAGCGCGATGCGCGCGTTCATCGCCAGCGACTCGAAGACGTGACGATTGATCACCGTCGCATAGGGAACTCCGGGATAGCCGCCGATTATCGAATGGACCATGTAGTCGGGCTCACCGGTGTGCACGCAATACGGCCGGCCGGAAACATCCACGGACGCATGTGCGAGCGTCTCATCCATCGGGATGAACGCATCACCGAATCTGGTGATCCCCGCTTTGTCACCCAACGCCTGACCGAGTGCCTGACCGAGCACTATCGCGGTGTCCTCGACGGTGTGGTGGGCTTCGATCTCGATGTCACCTTTGGCGTGCACTGTGAGGTCGAACCGGGCGTGTGTGCCGAGGGCGGTGAGCATGTGATCGAAGAACGGCACCCCAGTGGAGATGTCGACGACACCGGTGCCGTCGAGATTCAGTTCGACCGAAATATCGGACTCTTTCGTCGCGCGTTCGATACGCGCAATCCTGGGCGCCGTGGTCATCTGGTGGACTCCACTTCTTCTTCGGTCTGCAGTTCGGCGCGTGCAAGTCTCGCACTCACCTCGAGGAATCGATCGTTTTCGGCGTCGAGGCCGATCGTGGTGCGCAGAAAGCCGGCGATGCCGACGTCCCTGATCAGCACCCCGTCGTCGAGATAGCGGTGCCACGTCGCCGCTGCGTCGGCAAACCGGCCGAAGAGAACGAAATTGGCGTCGCTCGGAATGACGTGGTATCCCATATCGGTCAGCTCAGCCATGACCCGATCGCGTTCGGCCGACAGACGCGCAACACTGCCGAGGGTTTCCGTTGCATGCCGAAGAGCGGCCAACGCCGCGGCCTGGGTGATGACAGAAAGGTGATAAGGCAAGCGCACCAACAACATTGCCTCCACCACGGCCGGCGCTGCAGCAAGATAACCGAGTCTGCCACCGGCGAAAGCGAAGGCCTTACTCATGGTCCGACTGACCACGAGCTTGCTCGGATAGTCCCCGATCAGACCCAGCGCACTTGGCAATGCCGAGAACTCCGCATACGCCTCGTCGACGATGACGATGCCGTTCGCAGCGTCGAGTATCCGTCGTAGATCCGCTTCGCCGATGCTGTGCCCGGTCGGATTGTTGGGGCTCGTCACGAAGACGACATCGGGGTTACGGTCGCCGATCACACTGACGGCGTAGTCGATATCGAGCGAGAAGTCGTCTCGCCGATTCGCCTCGACCCAATCGGTCTGAGTTCCGGACGCGAGGATCGGGTGCATCGAATACGACGGCACGAAGCCGAGCGATGTTCGCCCCGGCCCGCCGAATGCCTGCAGTAGCTGTTGAAGGATCTCGTTGGACCCGTTCGCAGCCCAGACATTGGCAGTGTCCACCGCAATTCCGGTTTGCGAGGTCAGGTACTCGGCAAGGGCGGTACGCAGGGCGACCGCGTCGCGATCCGGGTACCGGTGCAGCTGAGCAGCTGCAGCACGGACCGACTCGGCTACATCGTCCACCAGGGCCTGGGTAGGCGGATACGGATTCTCGTTGGTATTGAGCTGCACCGGTACGTTCAGCTGCGGCGCGCCGTACGCCGACTGTCCGCGCAAGCTTGCCCGTAACGGCAGATCGTCGACGGTGATCGACTGCCCAGCGACACCGCTCACGACGACACGGCTCACGAGGACAACCCTTCGAAACGAAGCCGGACTGCCTCACCGTGCGCTGGAAGATCCTCGGCATTGGCAAGCGCAATCACATGACCCGCCACATCCTTCAACGCAGCTTCCGAGTAGTCGACGACGTGGACTCCACGCAGAAACGTCTGAACACTGAGTCCGGACGAGTGACGGGCACAACCCGCCGTCGGGAGAACGTGATTCGAGCCCGCGCAGTAGTCACCCAGACTGACCGGAGACCAGGCCCCGACGAATACAGCGCCCGCACTGCGCACCTTCGCAGCGACAGCAGCGGCATCGTTCGTCTGAATCTCCAGGTGCTCGGCCGCATACGCATTCACGACCGCAAGGCCCTGCTCGATGTCGTCGACGAGGATCGTTCCGGACTGCTGGCCGGACAGTGCTGTCGCCACTCGCTCGGCGTGCTTGGTGAACGCGAGCTGTGTCTCCAGAGCTGCATCGACGGCGTCGGCGAGCTCCGGACTCGTGGTGACGAGAACACTCGCCGCCATGACGTCGTGCTCGGCTTGGCTGATCATGTCGGCGGCGACGTGTTTCGGGTCAGCGGAATCGTCGGCCAGAATTGCGATTTCGGTGGGGCCGGCCTCGGCATCGATTCCGACGAGTCCGCGACACAGCCGCTTGGCCGCAGTGACGTAGATGTTGCCGGGTCCGGTGATCAAGTCCACCGGTGCCAGTTCCGTTCCGTCGGTGTCGGTACCGCCATAGGTGAGCAACGCGATACCTTGCCCGCCGCCGACTGCCCAGACTTCCTCGACGCCGAGCAGTTGCGCGGCGGCCAGAATGGTCGGGTGCGGCAACCCGCCGAACCCGGCCTGGGGTGGGGACGCCACGACCAGGGAACCGACACCCGCGGTCTGAGCGGGAACGACGTTCATGACGACAGAGGAAGGATAGACGGCGTTGCCGCCGGGAACATAGAGGCCGACACGGTCGACCGGGATCCACCGCTCGGTGACCGTTCCACCGGGGACCACAGTGGTGGTGGTGTCGGTGCGCCGTTGTTCGGCATGCACCAATCGTGTGCGCGCGATGGCGACTTCGAGTGCCTCGCGCACTGCGGGGTCCAACTCGGCAAGAGCGTCGACGAGTGCCTGAGCAGGGACGCGAACACGGTCCGGGCGGACGCCGTCGAACTGCTCGGAGTAGTCGAGTGCGGCGTCGGCGCCACGATCGCGAACTGCCTCCACGACAGGGCGCACCTGATGCAGAACAGCATCGACATCCACTCCACCTCGTGGGAGAGCGCCGCGTAGTTCGGCGGTGGATGGAGTTCGACCGCGTAGATCCACGCGAGCGAGCTCGATGCGGGCAGACATAGTGTTTCCCTTCGAGGGTCGAAAGATTTCGGTTGCGAACCTCCAGGATAGTTCCCCCGGATTCGGCTACTACTTCACGTCCGGACTCGACTACAGCTTCGTGTCGAGCACCCTCGGATAAGCCCGACCCTAGAGCGTGGAGAACCTGTACCGCGAGTTGATTTCTGTCGAACACCTCGATGGCCGACGGCAGCACCGAGCAATAGAAGTCGTGTCTTCAGGTGCCGAGCTCAGATGCCGAGCGAATGCGCCAGCATCGGCCACGACGCGTGGAGGTCGTCCTGCCAGTAACCCCAGGAGTGAGTTCCGACGGGACGGAAATTCACCTCGGCAGGAATTCCGAGTCGATACAGCTCCTTGGCCATGTTCGAGGTGCAGAAATTCACGACGGCCTCGATGCCTCCGCCGACCAGTAGCTGGTCCGGGAACAGTGTGGCCTTGTCTTCCGCGAATCGAGGATTCAGTGGAGTGTCGTTGGGGATACCGGGTAGCCCGGTACCGGTGCTCATGTAGATCTCGGTGCCACGCAGCTTTTCAGCGTTGAGCAGTGGGTCGTTTTCACGCCATACCGGTCCGTCGAGCGGTCCCCACATGTTCTCGACGTTTCCGCCGCCGTACAACTCGACAACCAACTTCACGAACTGTTGCCCGAGCGGGTCCGATGTCTGCGCACATCCGCTGTAGGCAGCCACACCCTTGTAGAGACCTGGATAGGCAATGGCCAAGTTCAGAACCGAGGTGCCGGACATGGAAAGGGCGGCTATCGACTGGGTTCCGTTGGTATCGAACTGTGCATCGATCAACGGTGGTAGTTCCTCGCCGATGAAGGTCTGCCACTTGTTTCGACCGAGGACTGGATCATCGCTTATCCAGTCGGTGTAGTAGGACCATTTCCCGGCCTGCGGCGTGACTACGAAGGCGTTCTTGTCGGCAAAGAATGCGGTCGCGTCTGTCTGGGACTGCCACGTTGCGGAGTCCTCGCCCCCTCCCGCGCCGTTCAACAGATAAAGGACGGGCCGTGGGACGGAGCCGTCGGCGGGGGTCATCACCTGGACTGGGATGTTCTTGTCCATGGCCGCCGAGTAGATCTCCAACCTCGACTGCCGATCATCGATACGGGTGGCCGACACGATGCGCGAACCGTCGCCGGATATCGCCGATGTCACGGGCAAATCCTCGGCGGACGCGACGCTCACGCCTACTGCGGACGGTGTCAACACACACAACATCACTGCTGTGCATGTCACGATTGTGTTCTTGATCTTCACGCGTCCGCCCTCCGGCGATGTCTTTGACGTTAGTTCGGCGAACAGTATCACTACGACTTCGCGCGATACCGACAATCAACGACCCGGAACCGCTGCGGGTGCAGTCCTCACATACATGCCACCCGACGAGCAGGTCAGGAGTACTGACGTGCCAGATTGTTCAGAGTCGCGCTGATGCCGTCCGCATTCTTCCGCGGCATCCCGAACATCTCCAGCATCTTCGGCGCCATGGCGGTTGCGTAGCGGAACGATTCCGTGACCGTGGTCGTACCCGGTGTCTTCTCCTCGAACTCCCACCGCCACGTGTGCCCAAGGGGGTGCCGCCATTCGATTGCCTGGCTGGTGCCGGAATCGGCGAAGTCTGTCACCGTGCTGGTAATACGGTACGGAACGCCGTACTGCTTCATCCCGACCGAGAACTTGGCGCCCTGTTTCAACCGCACCGGTCCCTTGACCGTATCTTTCACCGTGCCCGAGCCGTCGAGTTCACCGTGCCGATGTGGGTCCGCGACAATCGCGAAGAGATCGGCGGCGGGCGCTCGTACCTCGATCCGACGAGCAACGATGCGATGTCCTTGGTCGACGTTCTGTGTGGAAGCCATGACGTGCTCATACCCGTATTCGGCCCATCCATGCGAGCCGCGACGGATCGAGGATGTTCAATGGACCGATGACCGCAGCGAAGACCATCGATCAGGGCGAAATCAACGGAGTGGCGACGTACATCGAGGCTTTCGAAATATGAGTCGCAGTTGCCCATGTCTGCGCGGCGAGCCCTTCGACCGCTGTTGCGAACCGTTCCTGATCGGAGCAGCGACCGCCCCGACGGCAGAGCACTTGATGCGATCGCGCTACAGCGCCTTCAGCGTCGGCGACGGCGAATACCTGCTGAACACCTGGCACAGTTCGAGCGCCCCGGCCGAGTTGACGCTCGACCCGAAGCAAAGCTGGTACCGATTGGACATCCACAGAACCGCCGAAGGAGGGCTGATGGACCCGACAGGTGAGGTCGAGTTCAGTGCGTTCTACCGCCATCCCGAGGGCAATGGGGTGCTCAGAGAATCTTCTCGATTCGTTCGTGAGGACAACCGATGGGTCTACCTCGACGGCGTCCTGGCGCAGTAAGCGCATGGACTACCGCTGTTTCTGAGGCCGGTTGGTAGCGGCCCGTCGAGCCTCGTCCTTCGCCTTGACCCGCGCGGCTTCCGCACGGACCTCGTCCTGTGTACGACGCTCTCGAACCAGCCACTCGGGCTGCTCGTGGAGAAGCTTGTCGATCTCGGATTCGGTCAAAGCGCCGGTGATCTCGGCTCGCGCAAGACCCGCGATGGACACCCCGAGCTTGCGCGCAATAACGTCCTTCGGGAACGGGCCGTTCTCTTGGAGGTCGACAAGCCACTGCGGCGGTTCTTTGCGCAATGCGTCCAGTTCGGTGCGGGAGATGGACGCGGCCTGAAACTCTTCCGGCGCTGCGGGAAGGTAGATGCCGAGCTTGTTCGCCGCGGTAAGGGGCTTCATCTGCTGTGGTTTATTCTCCGGGCTCACCCCGATAGCCTATCTGCCCACAGTTGGGCCGGACGCCACTGTCCAGGACAACGGCCCGAGTCGCCTACTGTTGAGATGTGAATTTCGACGTGCAGTCCCTCCGCTGGTACATCGCTGTCGCGGAAGAATTGCATTTCGCCCGCGCTGCCAAAACCTTGAACATCGCCCGGACACGGTTGAGTGCCGCGGTCATCGAACTCGAAACCGAACTCGGCTACTCGTTGTTCGTTCCCGGCGCGTCGCCGACCGAGCTCACCGATCGCGGCACCGAATTTCTCCAGACCGCACGCGTGATGGTCGCCGAAGAAGACGAACTGCTGCGTGCCGATGCGTCGAACGAGCAGTCCGCCACGCTCACCGTCGGTTTCACCGAAGGCGTCACGCCGACCAAGTGGACCCGAATCTGGTCCGAGCGATTTCCCGACATCGCATTGGAACTGATCCCCACCACAGCCGACACACAGGAGTTTTCGCTTCGATCGGGCGTCATCGATGTCGGTTTCGTACGACTCCCGGTCGACCGGAACGATCTCAGCGTCATCAGCCTCTACGAGGAAGTGGCGGTGGTGATCGTTCCCAAGGATCACCCAGTCGCCGCGTTCGATCGCATCGCCGTGACAGACCTCGCCGACGAGCACCTGCTGCAGGAACCGTCGGCGGTACCCGAGTGGGCGTCGATTGCCACCGAAATCGCGGACGGCACGAGACTGGCACCGCCGCAGGTGAATTCACATGCCGAACTGGTCGAGTACGTTGCCGCTGGGCTGGGCATCGCCGTTCTCCCACAGTCGATCGCTCGATTGCACAGCCGCAAGGACCTCGTGTATCGCCCGATCGACGGCGTAGCGGGCTCCCCCATCGCCATTGCATGGCTCATAGACAAGACCACCGAAGAGGTCGAGGACTTCGTCGGCATCGTCCGCGGACGCTCGGTCCGAAGCTCGCGGGGAACTCCGACGCCACCAACCAGTGCAGCGAACCGCAACAACAGTGCGGCAAAGAAGAAACAGCAACTGGCCGCGAAGTCGAGCCAGCCGGCGAAGGGCGCGCGCGGAAGCAGGAAGAACCCTTCCGGCAAGCGCCCGAGGCGGCCCTAGTCATCGGGCTATTTGCATAACCCGATGACCTGGGCCGACTACCTTCTTCGCGGGGCTACTACGACTTCCACGCCGTCCCGAAGAGCGCCATCGAATTGGAGGAGCCCACCACTCCGTGCACGGTGGGGTTCCACACGACGAACTCAGCGAAGGAACTGTAGACCAAGAAGGGCACGTCCTTGTTGACCTGCTGCTGGATCTGGTCGATCAGTTCGGCCTTCTTGTCCTTGTCGGAGGCCAACTGCAGATTGTCGATCAGCGAGTCCATTTCTGGGCTGGTGTACATCCCGTAGGTTTGCTTGCCTTCGCTGTGCATCGTCGCCTGCATCTTTGGAAATGGGTCGGCTTCGCGATAGGACAGACCCCACGCCGCGAGATCGTAGTTCCGTTCCTTGGCGATAGTGCGGACTTGGTCACCGATTGTCGGCATCAAGTTGACCTGGACATCGAAGCCAACTGCTTCCAGTTGCGCTTCGACGGCGAGCGCAGTCTGCTGCGAGGCCGGGTCTGATGCGTCGATCACTTCGAGTTTGCCGTTGTAGCCGTCTGCCATCGCCTCCGCAAGCAATTGTTTGGCTTCTTCAGGGGCGACGGGCGTGGACTGGGTCTGCGTGTGCCAGCGCGAGTACTCCGGGAAAATCGTGCCGTTTCCCAGGTCGGGATCGTCGAATGCGCGCTGGGTGATGATCTGCGGATCAACGGCAAGTTGCATCGCCTGACGCACGCGTGGGTCAGCTCCGGGACGGCCCTCCGAGGCATTGATGAGCGCGGCGTTTCCGGCGGCGGTCATGTTCACATAGCCGCTCATCCCGCGCTCCACGACCTCGTTGACCTCGTCGGGTTCGCGGACGAACGTCGAGTCGATGCCACCGTTGTACATGGTTTCCAGTCCGACCTGCGTCCCAGGAAGGTACACGATGCGCAGCGCATCCAGATTCGGCTCCCCTGCCCAGTAGTCGTCTCGTGCCGACAACGTCATGCTGTCAGCCTGAGCCCAGGCAGCAAGGGTGAAGGGTCCTGCCCCGATCGGCGTGAACTTTCCGTCCGGACCGTCCGACTCGGTGGAGACGATCATGCCCGGACCGGTTGTGAGCAACCCGGGAAAGTCGGACCAGGACTTATTGAGTGTGTAGGTGACGGTCCGATCGCCCGATGTCTCGATGCTCTCCACGCTGTCGTTCCATAGCGCTGCCTCCGGAGCCGGCTTGGCCGCATAGCGTTCCTGGCTCGCTTTCACCGCCGCCGCATCTACTGGCATGTTGTTGGAGAAACTCACGCCTTCCCGCAACGTCAGGGTCCAGGTTCGAAAGTCGTCGTCGTGGTCGAGGCTCTGCGCCATCTGCGGAACGAATTCGTTGGACTCGGTGTCGAATCGCAGCAGTGAATCGTAGATGTTCAGCATCTCTACGCCACCGGTGGTGACCGCCGCGATCGCCACTGCTGGGTCCAGCGCCGCCGGCTCCGAGTACGCCCCGAAGGAAAGGGTGCCGCCGGAGACGGGATCACCACTGTCGGTGGCCCCCCTCATGCCCTCGCTCAACTCGTCGGTGGCGGCCCCGCTACCGTTGTCGGCCCCGCTGGCGCAGCCGACAAGCAGCAGCGCGGCCGCGACGGGCACCGCGATCGACTTCCACAGCAATTTCTTGTTGCGATACATAGAGGGCTTCCTTACTTTCTCGATGGTGAGTTTCTCTCTGTGGGATCGCTCTGCGGCGGTGCGAAACCGCGGAACGCTCGACCGGAAAGCTCTCGGAACGTGCTGAGCGCGGCGATAAGCATCGGCGGCGCGGTCTAGGTGACTTGCACCTCGACATCGGGCACTGAGAGCACAGTCCGATCAGCCTTCAGCGGCCCTTACCAAAGCACTACTTGAGCAAGCGCTTGATTCGACCCTAACAGCAGTCTGCCGAAAATGAGGCGATTGAAGTGAAACCAGTCACAGCCGCATGTTTGTGTGCCTCTTCGTCATCGAGAGTGCGGAACGTCGATCCGCGGAGATGAGTGGAACCACACCCTGAAGACCAGGACCAGGCCTTTCAGGACATCAGCAAGGTCATGGGATCGACGAAGCCGCAGCTCACTGGTGATCATCCGCTTCACGCGCAGCGCGGTCAGCTGCGCAGCACGGTCAGCGAATCGTCATCTGGCCGCCGTCGATGTTCCACGACTGCCCGGTGATCCACCGTCCCTTGTCGCTGGCCAGGAATGCCACGGCAAACGCAATTTCTTGCGGGGTGCCGGCGCGGCCCAGCGGCACTCGCTCCGCGATCAGCACGTCCCACTGGTCGGCCGTCAGATCGTCCAGACGTGAAGTAGACACGATCCCCGGGCACAGCGCATTGACCCGAATCTGGTCATTTCCCAATTCCTTGGCCATCGACGAGGTCAGGGACTGCACCGCGGCCTTCGAGGCAGAGTATGCCGCCGCGTTGGCACCGCTGATCTTGCCGGCAAGGGAGGAGATATTGACGATGGAGCCGCCGCGCCCCTGCGCAACGAATTGGCGAGCGAATGCCCTGCTCATCAAGAAGGTCCCGCGCACGTTCACCCGCATCACGAAGTCCCAGATGTCCGCCGCCAGGTCCGTGACCGGGACGCGGTCCCCAGCGCGAGCGGCCGCGGCGTTGTTCACGAGGATGTCGGCTCTGCCGAACTCCGCCACCACCCTATCCCGCAACCCGTCGACTGCGGCCTCGTCGGAAACATCCAGTACCGCGGTGAGCGCGCGGACCCCGAGGCTCCGCGCCTCCCCGGCCACCGACTCGATGTCGCGCCATCCGCTGGCCCGTTCCTCTTCCGTGTACCGGTCGGGAGTGCGCCCCGTGCCCGTGAGCACCAGATCGCAACCCTCGCGCGCGAGCTCCATCGCGATGGAGCGGCCAATGGATCTTTCGCGGCCTGCACCCGAAATCACCGCCACCTTGCCCGCGAGCCCGCTCGCCTGCACGCCGCTCGTCATAGCCGCTCGATAATCGCGGCGCTGGCCATGGCTCCGCCCGCGCAGACGGCGATCAACCCGAACTGCTGATCGCGAAGCTCGAGCTCGTCGATTATCGCCGCGATCAACCTGATGCCGGTCGAGCCCACCGGATGGCCCAGCGCGATTGCGCCGCCGTTGACATTGAGCTTGTCCGGGTCCACCGCGTGCATCTGCGCCATCGACATGGGAACCGAGGCGAAGGCCTCGTTGACCTCGACAAGATCCATGTCGGACATGCTCATCCGGGCCCGATCGAGCACGCGCTGGGCAGCTTGCACAGGCCCGTCCAGCAGGAACTCGGGCTCGGCACCGATCAGGCATTGGCTCACCATGCGGGCGCGCGGACGAAGTCCGAGGTGCCGGGCGCGGGACTCGTCCATCAGGATCGCCGCAGTTGCACCATCCGAGATCTGCGAGGCGGTGCCTGCGGTGTGCAGTCCACCGTCGATCACCGGACGCAACGAGGACAGTGCGTCCATGGAGGTTTCTCGCAAGCCCTGGTCGCGATCGATGACAGCGGAGCCGTCGGGCCCGGGCACTGTAATCGGAATGATCTGACGATGAAAGCGATTCTCGCTCCACGCCGCAGCCGCGCGCTGCTGCGAACGCAGCCCGAACAAGTCCAAATCTTCACGGGCGAAGGAGCGCCGGCGCGCGATCCTGTCGGCACCGACGAACTGATTCGGAACGTCCAGCGTCCAGTCGGCTGGCTTCGGCCCGCCGAGACCCTCGGGGATGTTCGACAGCAGCGGCACCCGCGACATCATCTCGACCCCGCACGCCATACCCACGTCTATTGCGCCCAGCGCGATTTGACCGGCGATCAGGTGCGCGGCCTGTTGGCCCGAGCCGCATTGGGAATCAATGGTGGTTGCGCCGGTCTGCTCGGATAGCCCGGCATTGAGCCAGGCCGTGCGGGTCACATTGGAGGCCTGCTCACCAGCTTGGGTGACGCAGCCACCGATAGCCTGCTCCACCAGTTCGGATTCGACACCGACGCGCTCCAGCGCCGCACGTTGAACCTGACCGAGCAGTTGTGCCGCGTGCAAGCTGGACAGCGAACCGCCGCGTTTGCCACTGGGTGATCGGGCAGCATCGACAATTACGGGGGTGCCCATCAGGCCTCCTATCAATGATGAAAGCAGGGGCGCTTGCATCAACGGCGACTGTAACCACGGCGAAGGGCGCGCCATCGTGCCGATCTCGCTGGACGAGACACGGAGCCTCCCGCCGCGCTCGGAGTCTCGTCCGAGCTACTCGTCCAGTACGAGGCAGAAACCGCTGAAAAATAGTGTCGCCATCAGCTCGGAGAACTCTGCCAGAGTGTATTGCTTTCGGTCCGGCCAATGCGTGGTCGACCACAGGGTGTCTCGCACGGTCCGATAGAAGATTTCCGGTGCGATATCGACCCGGAACGCGCCCTCTTGCGTGCCCCGCCTGATCGCCTCGAGCCAGTGCTCGCGGATCCCTCGTGACGCACGGTCTACCGGTTCCAGTAGTTCGTGTTCACGAAGATAATTTCGATCGTTCTGGTAAATCGCGGTCGCGTACGGATGCAGCTCTATCACCGTAAGCGTCTCCCGGATCAACCCCCGAACGATCTCGACGGGACTCGATGCCGTCGCCTCGATCAGTTGGAACCTCGCTGCGATATCACCCATCAAATCAGCGAGTAATTCGGCCACGATCGCGTTCTTGGACTTGAAGTAGTGGTAGAGGCTCCCTGAGAAGACTCCGGCCGCCTCACCGATATCGCGCACTGTGGTCCCCGCGACGCCCTTCCTGGCGAATAACTCCGCCGAACTATCGAGGATCTGCGCCCTGCGGTCCGGGGTAGTTGTTGTCACGTCATCACTTCTTGTCTGTTGTCGGACTCAATCACGCCGATGCCTCGGCGTCATGAATTCTTGGTCCCTAGTACCAGCGAGATGCCCCCTGGCAGTGGCCGTGCACAGCATCATCACGACTTCGGCCGCAAGAACTCCGTGGCTAGGTAAATCACCCCTCGCTAGCCTGCGACGTGGGCTCAGCGTAACCGACTGGACGGGCTGATCTGCCCCGCGGGCCCCTCGCTCGGACCATTGTTTTCATTTCCAAGAGGCGCTGATACTCTGAAAATCAAGCGCTTGCTCAAGTATGGAACTGCGGAGGGCATCAGTGGAAAATTTGGAAAAACAATTCGCCGACTTCATCGGGATGGAAGCCGAGCCGCCCCGTGTGGCTCGCTATGACGTCAATGCCGCCATGATCCGCAACTGGGCCGAGGCTCACGACGACTACAACCCGATCTACGTCGACCCTGAGGCTGCGCGCGCAACCGGCCGTAGGGATGTCATCTGTCCACCCGCGATGATCTCCACCTGGGTCATGTCCGGATACCGCCGCTACCGCGAGGTGCAGCGTCTGCGCGCGGAAGGCGCGATCGAGGACTTCGCCTACTCGCGATTGCTCGCCTTGCTCGACGACGCCGGTTTCACCTCGGTGGTAGCTACCAACGTCGAGCAGGAGTACTTCGCAGAGCTGCACCCAGGCGATCACGTGACGGCCTACTTCACTATCGAATCGATCTCGCCGTTCAAAAAGACGGGCCTCGGGCATGGATGCTTCATCACTCTGCTGAAGAACTACGTCAATGATGTCGGCGACACGCTGGTAGAGGAGCGGTTCCGACTGCTCCGTTTCAACCCCAACAGTCAGGAGACCCACTCGTGAGCGAAAGCACCGAACAGGATCGGCACACCTCGGTCCCCCGCTTGACCGTGACGCAAGACAACGACTTCTTCTTCACCGCGGCCAAGGAAGGTCGACTGGAGATCCAGCGTTGCGCCGACTGCCAGACGCTGCGCCACCCCCCAGCCCCGGCATGCCCAGCGTGCCGGTCATTCGAGTGGGACACCGTGGAGTCGACGCGTAAATGCACGCTGCACAGCTTCACAGTGCTGCACCACCCGAAGGACCCCGCGTTCGAGTACCCACTGGCCGTCGGGTTGGTGGATCTCGAGGAGGGCACACGGCTGGTTGCCGATATCGCCGGCATCGACCACGACGAACTCGAGTTCGGTATGGACCTCGAGGTCGCGTTCTCCGAGCACGCGCACGGGGAGATCCTGCCGCAGTTGCGCCGCCGCAGCGCAGCCGGTCTCGACGGGGAGGCCCAGTCATGAGCATGCCAAGGTGCCAGGTCGGCTACCAGCTGCCCGAGCTCGATCTTCCGCTGGACCGGACGCTGATCGTCGCGGCCGCGATGGCCTCGCAGGACTACGAGGATGTCCACCACAACCCGGGCGCGGCCCAGGGGCGCGGCACCCCCGACATCTTCATGAGCATCAACTCCACGAACGGGTTCATCGACCGGTACATCACCGACTGGTCCGGGCCCGCCTCCCGCATCAAGAGGACTTCCCTGCGCCTGGGCGTGCCGAACTTCCCCGGCGACACCATGACGTTCACCGGCGAGGTCACCGCGGTCGACGGCGACGCAGTGACCGTCAAGGTGATCGGTAGCAACGCGCGGGGCCCCCATGTGACCGCCACGGTGACCGTGGAGCCGACCCCACAACAAGGAGAGATCACATGACCCGCGGATTCTCAGGCGCCGCCGCCATCGCCGGCATCGGCGCGACCGAGTTCTCCAAGAACTCCGGACGCAGTGAGTGGCAGCTGGCCTGCGAGTCGGTCGTCGCCGCACTCGCGGACGCACAGATCGGAATCGAGGAGGTCGACGGATTCTCCCTTTTCACCATGGAGAACAACCCCGAGATCGCCGTCGCCCGCGCGCTCGGCATTCCTCAGCTCAAGTTCTTCAGCCGCATCCCGCACGGCGGTGGTGGCGCGTGTGCGCCCGTGCAGCAGGCCGCGCTCGCGGTCGCGACCGGGGTGGCCGACGTCGTCGTGGTGTACCGCGCGATGAACGAACGGTCGGGACACCGATTCGGCCAAGGCCCGCCCGCCTTCGCGTACAACCAGAACACGGACCAGGAGTACCGCAACTGGATCAATCCCTACGGATTACTCACCCCTGCCCAGCAGGAAGCGTTCCTGGCCAAGCTGTATATGCACAAGTACGGTGCCACCAGCGCGGACTTCGGGGCGATCTCGGTTCTCTCGCGCAAGCACGCGGCGAACAATCCAAAGGCCTGGTTCCACGAGCGGCCCATCACCATCGAGGACCATCAGAACTCGCGCCTGATCGCCGATCCGATCCGGCTGCTCGATTGCTGCCAGGAGTCCGACGGTGGCGTTGCGCTGGTCATCGTCAGCGCTGAGCGTGCGCGCGACCTGCCGCACAAGCCCGCCATGATCACGGGCGCGGCGCAGGGCGTAGGCCCGCAACAGATCTCGATGAGCAGCTACTACCGTGACGACATCGACTCCATGCCGGAAGTCGAACTCGTCGCCCAGCAGCTCTGGAGCCAGTCCGGCCTCAGCCCCGCCGAGATCGACGCCGCGATCCTCTACGACGCCTTCACTCCCATGGTGCTGCTCCAGCTCGAAGAGTATGGCTTCTGCGGCAAGGGCGAGGCGAAGGACTTCATTGCCGACGGAAACCTCGAACTTGGTGGCCGCCTGCCGATCAATACCAACGGTGGCCAGCTCGGCGAGGGCTATATCCACGGCGTCAACGGCATCGCGGAGGGCGTGCGCCTGATCCGCGGCACATCTGTGAACCAGCCCACCAAGACCTTGGACAACGTCCTGGTCACCGGCGGCTCCCCCGTGCCCCACAGCGCTCTCGTGCTCTCGGCCGACCGCTAGCACTTCCCACCTTCTTGTTTCACGATCAGCCATTTAGGAGTTCCCATGACCGACCGCATCACCTACGCCCGCGCGACCCACGGCGAGGAAGAGATCCAGGCAGTCGTCGACGTGCTGCGCAGTGGCCACCAGGGCCTGCGTATCGGTAAGAATGTCGCCGAGATGGAGCGCCGCATCGCGGAACTCAGCGGCAAGAAGTTCGGCGTGATGGTGAACTCGGGCTCCTCGGGCCTGTATGTCGCAGTCGAACTGCTGGACCTGCCCAAGGGCAGCGAGATCATCACCTCGCCCCTGACGTTCTCCACTGATATCGCGCCCATCGTTCGCGCCGGTATGGTCCCGGTCTTCGTGGACGTGGAGCCCAACACGGTCAACATCGACGTCAGCAAGATCGAGGCGATGATCACCGAGAAGACCGGTGCCATCCTGTTGCCGAACCTCGCCGGCAACTGTCCTGACTGGGACGCGATCCGCGAGATCGCCGATCGCCACGGCCTCAAGATCGTCGAGGATTGCTGCGACGCCATCGGCCCGACGCTCCGTGGCACCCCCACCGGCGCCCGCGCCGACATCAGTGTCACCAGCTTCTCGATGGCGCACATCATCACGTGCGCAGGCACCGGCGGCATGGTCCTGGTCGACGACGAGGCAAGCCGCGACAAGGCGCTGCTCCTGCGTCGTTGGGGCCGGCGCAGCGAACCGAACCTGTTCGGCAGCGGCAAGGATGTCGGCCGCGTCTTCCGCGAGCAGCTCGACGGTGTCGACTACGACAACGACTTCATTTTCGACGCCGTCATGCCTTGGAATTTCGAGCCCTCCGAGCTGGGTGCCGCGTACGGTGTCGTGCAGCTGGACAAGCTCGCCGACAACTACAAGACCCGTAAGGCAACCTGGGCCGCCTACACCGAGGCCTACAGCGCGTTCCCGAAGTTCTTCACCACGCCCGTCGAGCTCGAAGGCCTGGACACCGCGTGGCTCTGCTATCCGGTGATGATCAACGCCGACGCACCCTTCACTCGCAGCCAGATGCAGGAGGCCATCGAGGGCGACGGCATCGACACCCGCACCGTCTGGAGCGGCAACATCACTCGACACCCGATGATGAACAATATCGAGTTCCGTCAGCCCCCCGAGGGGTTGCCGGTGGCCGACGAGGTGTTCGCCCGCGGCATGACCTTGGGCATGAGCCACGGTCTCACCGATGAAGAGGTAGTTCGCATCGGTCAGAGCATCCACCGTTTCGCCTCGAAGTTCGAGTAAATGGTGGGCATGCGATTCGAGGGACGACGCGCGGTGGTCACCGGTTCCAGCCGCGGGATCGGCGCGGGCGTTGCGGAGCGGCTTGCCGCCGAGGGTGCCGACGTGGTTCTCGTCGCGCGCACTCTCGCGCCCGGCGGGCAGCTTCCTGGCAGCCTGGAGGAGACCACCGAACGGCTGCGCCGATACGGCGGCAGAGTCGAGATGGTCGTCGCCGACCTGACCGACCCCGAGGACCGCTCGCAGGTGATCACCAAGGCAGCCGAGTTGCTCGGCGGCCCGATCGACATTCTGGTCAACAATGCGGCAGCTGCGATCTACCAGCCGCTCGTGGACTACCCGCTGCGGCGCCGCCAACTCACGTTCGAAGCGAACGTGCACGCTCCGCTCGACCTGATGCAGGCTGCGATCCCCTCGATGGTCGAGGCCGGCGCAGGCTGGATCGTCAACGTCTCGAGCGCAACGGCCCGCCACCACGAGGGTCCGCCATTCGAACTGGTGCCCCCTGGCACTTCGATGGCGGTCTACGGCGCATCCAAAGCCGCCCTGAACCGGATCACGCACGGCATGGGCGCGGAGCTCTACGGCACGGGGGTGCGGGTCAATACTGTCCAGCCGCGTGCCGCCGTTCTCAGCGAGGGCGCCACCGCATTGGTCGGTGCCACTGTCCGTCCGGACCAGATCGAGGCCATCGAGGAGATGGTCGAGGGCGTTCTCGCGCTCTGTGACTGCGCCGCCGACGTGACGGGGCAAGTGTGCGTGAGCCTGGACCTGATCGACCAGTGGAACCTGACCACCCGCGGGCTGGACGGTAAGCCTTGGGACAACCCCGGACGGAACGTCTCGGATGAGCCTCGACGGAACGTCTTGAACAAAATTGAGGAGCTGTCATGACACCGGTGATCGTCGACCTTGCCAGGACCCCGTTCGGCAAGCGCAACGGTTGGATGTCCACGATCCACTCTGCCGAACTACTCGGCTTGGCGCAGCGCGGAGTGCTCGAGCGCACCGGGATCGATCCGGAGATCGTCGAGGAGGTCATCGGCGGCTGCGTTACCCCCCTGGGTGAGCAGTACGGCAACATCGCCCGCACCTCATGGCTGCACGCCGGTCTACCCCCGCATACCGGCGCGACCACAATCGACGCCCAGTGCAGCACCGCGCAGCGCGCTGTGCAGCTACTGGCTGGTCAAATCGCTGCCGGGGCAGCGGATGTGGGCGTCGCCTGCGGCGTCGAGCTGATGACCCGTGCACCGCTGACCGCCAAGGTCGGCACGGGCCTGGGCACGCCGCGGCCCGAATCCTGGTCGGTCGAGTATCCCGACCAGTACACGGGTGCGGACCGCATAGCCCGCAACCGCGGGTTCACACGAGAGGATCTCGACGCGTTCGGTCTGCGCTCGCAGCAGCTCGCGAAGGCGGCATGGGACGCGGGCCGGATCGATGCGCAGATCATCCCCGTCACGGTCCCGAGTCTCGAGCCGGGTCAGAAGCCGGTCCGCGTCACCCGCGACCAAGGTCTGCGCGATTCCACCCTGGAGGGGCTGGCACGCCTGCAACCCGTCCTCGATGGTGGCTTGCATACGGCGGGCAGTTCCTCGCAGATCTCCGACGGTGCCAGCGCTGCCCTGCTGATGTCCGCCGCGCGAGCTCGCGACCTCGGTGTGAAACCCAGGGCACGGATTGTTGCCCAGTGCATCATCGGAGGTGATCTGGAGTACTTGCTCGACGGCCCGATCGACGCAGGCCGCAAAGTGCTCGAGCGCAGTGGCATGACCATCGCCGATATCGACCTGTTCGAAATCAACGAGGCCTTCGCGTCGGTCCCGATGTCCTTCGCCCAGGTGCACGGCGTGAGCGAGGACCGGCTGAACGTCAACGGGGGCGCGATTGCGGTCGGTCACCCCGCCGGTGCGACTGGCATCCGGCTGCTCGCGACGGCACTCGACGAGCTCGAGCGCCGCGACGCATCCACGGCGATGGTGGCCATCTGCGCCTCCGCGTCGACAACCGCGCTCATTCTCGAGCGGATCTGAGGGGCACATCGTGGCATTAGCACTCGAAGAAGAACATCGGCACCTCGCCGACTCGGTGGCTGCGTTCTGCGTGCGCGCCGACGCCGTCGCGCACGGCCGCGCGAACACCGCCGGGCTTGCGGCCGGTGAGCGACCGGACACCTGGGATCATTTGGTGCAGCAGCGCCTGCATGCCATCCACTTATCCGAACAGAACGGCGGGGATGGGGCCGGTATCACCGAGTTGGCCGTCGTCGTCGAGCAGCTGGGCAAAGCCCTGTATCCGGGGCCGTTCCTGCCGACCGTGATCACGAGCGCCATTCTTACGCGCGCCCTTGGTTCCGCGGGGGATTCGGGAATTTCGGTTGGGCTGCTCGAAGAGTTTGCGGACGGCGCTACGGGCGCGACCGCCTTCGGCTCTGGATTGACCGCTGAGCGCACCGACGCCGGCTGGCTCGTGCACGGTGCGTCCGAGCCCACGCTGGGCCTGCCCGGTGCAACAATCGTGCTGGTCCGCGCACTCGACTCCGACGGTTCGTCGGTATGGTTCCGGCTGGTTTCGGGCGAGACTGCTGCTGTCACCGCCGAGGAAGGCGTCGACCTGACCCGTGCCATTGGGGTACTCACCCTCGACGGGCACGAGGTTGCGCAGGCCGACGTGCTGGGTGACATCACTGATGCGGATGCAGAGTGGTTGCGTAACACCCTGTTCGCTGCCGAAGCGAGTGGTATCGCGTCGTGGACGCTATCGACAGCCGTCGACTACGTGAAAACCCGTGAGCAGTTCGGCCAGGCCATCGGCACCTTCCAGGCCGTCCAGCACAAGTCCGCGATGATGCTGGTGCGGGCGGAGGTGGCGTGTGCTGCGGCATGGGATGCCGCCCGCGCACAGGAGCATGATGCCGACCAGCGTGCGCTCGTATCCGCGCAGGCGGTGGTCGCCGCGCTGGCGGCAGGCATCGACAACTCCCTCGAATGTGTGACGCTTCTGGGTGGGGTCGGCTTCACCTGGGAGCACGATGTGCACCTGTATTGGCGTCGCGCGATCAGCCTGGCCACCCTCGCCGGTTCCGATCAGATGTGGGCCAAGCGACTCGGCGGACTCGCTATCACCACGACACGGGACTTCTCCTTCATCGGAGCGGACACCTTGCCCGCACTCCGGGCAGAGGTAGCCGCCGTGCTCGACCAACTCGACGCACTGCCCGACGACGCTGTGCGCAGCGAGGGCTGGGCGCCGGAGCGTGGTGGCAGTCGGCGCGCTCTACTCGCCGACGCGGGCCTGGTGGCGCCTCACTACCCGAAGCCGTTCGGTCTCGGCGCAGGCCCGGAACAGCAGGCCGTCATCGCGCAGGAATTCGCGGTGCGCGGGCTGAAGCAACCGACAACCGTGATCGGTGAGTGGGTCTTGCCCACGATCCTCCAATACGGCAGCGCTGAGCAGCAGCAGAGGTTCGTTCATTCGACGCTGCGTGGCGAGATCGTCTGGTGTCAGTTGTTTTCCGAACCCGGCGCGGGTTCGGACCTTGCAGGGCTGTCCACCGCGGCCCGCAAAGTCGACGGTGGCTGGATTCTCTCGGGCCAGAAGGTATGGAATTCAATGGCTCACGAGGCCGACTGGGGCGTGTGCCTGGCGCGGACGGATCCGGATGCGCCCAAGCACAAGGGTATTTCGTACTTCCTGGTCGACATGCGCAGCACCGGTGTCGATGTGCGTCCACTTCGGCAGGCCACCGGGTTCTCCGAGTTCAACGAGGTCTTCCTCGACGAAGTCTTCGTGCCCGACGAGTGCCTGGTCTCCGAACCGGGCAAAGGGTGGCGCCTCGCGGTGACAACACTCTCGAACGAGCGGCTGAGCATGGGCGGAGCCCTGGACCACGGCTCGAGCAACCGCTTCCGCGATGTCTTGGCGAAGGGCGCGCACAGTTGCTCCCGTGAGGACGCCGTACGTGCCCTGGGTTACAGCACGAGCCGCGAGCTCGCGCTGTCTGCGCTCAATCTGCGCGGTGTGTTGGCTCGGCTTTCCGGTCAGAGTCCTGGGGCGGAGATCAGCGTCGCCAAGGTCTACAACGCACTCGCCCAGCGCGAGGGTTCGCGGGAACTGCTTCGGCTGCTGGGCCCACAGGCTGCGGTCCTGGATCCGGACGCCGACCACGTGATCGACCACATCGGTCTGCCCGCCGTCCTTTTCGGCGGTGGCACCGTGGAGATCCAGCTCAATGTGATCTCACAACGAGTGCTGGGTTTGCCACGCTGACGACCCACCCTTCACAAACCCCATGAAAACTCCGTAGAAATTCCTGAACAGGAGACACCTACATGTACTTGGACTTGTCCGACAACTCGAAGGCCCTCCGCGCGGAGCTGCGCGCGTACTTCGCCGAAAACATCAACGAACAGGACCGCCGCGACCTGGTCACACAGACGGAGGGCGGACCGACCTTCGATCGCATTCTGCGCAAGATGGGTGCCGACGGCTGGCTCGGCCTCGGCTGGCCCGAGGAGTTCGGCGGCCGGGGCGAGGACCCCGAGGCGCTCTACGTCTTCTACGACGAGGTCGTGCGCGCGAACGCCCCGCTGTCGCTTGTCACGCTGAACACGGTCGGCCCCGCGCTGATCAAGAACGGCACCCAGCAGCAGAAGGACTTCTTCCTGCCGCCGATCCTGGCGGGCGAGCTCATCTTCGCGATCGGCTACACCGAGCCCAACGCGGGGACCGACCTCGCGGCTCTGGAGACCCGGGCGCGAGTCGAGGGCGACGAACTGGTCATCAACGGCAACAAGATCTACACCAGTGCCGGAGTGTTCGCCGACTGGGTGTGGCTGGCCGTGCGAACCGACCCCGACGCGCCCCGACACAAGGGCATCTCCGTGGTGCTTGTCCCCACCAGCGCACCCGGGTTCTCGGTCACCGAGATCCACACCGTCGGTGGCATCAGCACCTCCGCCACTTACTACGAGGATGTGCGAGTGCCGCTGTCCAACGTGGTGGGCGAGCTGAACCAGGGTTGGGGTCTGATCACCAACCAGCTCAACCACGAGCGGGTGGCACTGGCCGCGCGCGGCGGCATCGCCAACGAGATGTTCGCCGAGGTCCTCGAGTGGGCTAAGGCCGAGCCCGCCGGCGAAGGCGTCGTCTTCGATATCTCCTGGGTGCGCGACAAGATGGCCGAGGTGTATGCGCTGCTCAGCGCCGCGGACCTGATGAACCTGCGCCTCGTCGCGGACGTAGCCTCGAACACCTTGGGCGGCGGCGACTCCGCGGCCGCCAAGGTCTTCGGTACCGAGGGCGTAGTCAGCGCCTACGGCATGCTGCAGGAGGTCCTTGGTGCCAAGGGTCTGCTGCGCCCCGGCACCCCGGGCGCGGCCCTCGAGGGCCGCGTCGAGCAACTCGGCCGGCGTGCGCAAAACAACACCTTCGGCGGCGGCACCAACGAGGTCATGCGGGAGATCGTCGCGGGCAAGACCCTCGGCATGACGATGGGTGCGCGTCGCCGCCCCGACGCCGCCAAGACCGACGCCACCAAGACGACAACGGGAGCGAAGTAACATGGAATTCGAATTCAATGAGGAATTGTCCGACGTCCGCGGCCTGGCAGATCAGATCTTCTCCGCCCAGGCCGATGTGACGCACCTGCGGACGGTGGAGCAGAGCGGCGGCCACGACGCCAAGTTGTGGAAGAGCCTTGCGGACTCCGACCTACTGGGCATCGCGTTGCCCGAAGAAGCTGGCGGTGCCGGCATGGGCATGCTCGGGCTGATGGCCGTGCTGGAGCAGCAGGGTCGCCGCGTGGCGTCCGTGCCCCTCTGGTCTTCGATCGCCGGCGCGGCGCTGCCCATTGCCGAGTTCGGCAGCCCCGAGCAGATGTCGGCCTGGCTGCCGGGTCTGATCGAGGGCTCACACATCGTGACCGGCGCGCTCGAGACGGGTTTCGGATCCGACATCCCCGTGCGCGCCGAGGCCGATGGCGACGGCTGGCGCCTGCACGGTGAGATCGCGTCAGTGCCTGCCGCCGACGTGGCCGCAGCGCTGCTGGTGCCGGTCCGACTACCCGACGGCGGCGTCGCCGTTGTGCTGGTGCGCACCGACGCCGACGGCCTGGCCCGCACCCCGCTCAGCGTCACCAGCTACGAGAGCAGCGCAGCGGTGAGCTTCGACGGCGTCTCCGTGGCCGCCGGCGGCGTTCTTCCCGGCGACGGCGCGCAGATCCTGGCGTGGACGGTCCGCCGTGCACGGGTCGCACTCGCGTCGATCGCCATTGGTGTGTGTTCGGAGGCGCTCGCGCAGACCGCGGCCTACACCTCGCAGCGGGTCCAGTTCGGTCGTCCGCTTTCGACGAACCAGGCCGTCGCCGTGCGCGCCGCAGATGCTTATCTCGACACCGAGAGCATCCGACTCACTACCCAGCGCGCCGCCTGGCTGATGGACCTCGGCAAGGAGGACGAGGCGGAGGCCGCGGCCCTCGTCGCGAAGTACTGGGCCTCGAAGGGCGGCTTGCGTGCCGTACACGCCACCCAACACCTGCATGGCGGCATGGGCGCGGACATCAGCTACCCGATCCACCGCTACTTCCTGTGGGGCCGGCAGATCGCGTTCAGCCTCGGCAGCGCGGGAGCCATCGGCACCGAGCTGGGCGACGCGTTGGAGAAGGGCGCGTCGATCGGCTCGCCTGAGTGACCAGGCCCGAGAACCTCGCGGTGCGCGTGCTGCGCGCACCGCGAGGCCTCCCCCAGCCGGGGGATTTTCAGGTCGAGCCAGTGGAGACAAGCACACCCCGGGACGGCGAAGTCGTCTTCCGGGCGTGCTATCTCTCTATCGACCCCAGCGCGCGCCGCCGGCTACCCGCCGCAGATTCCGGGCCTGGCCCCCTCGGCCAGATCGCTCGGGTCGGCGATGTGGTGCTCGCCGGCGTAGTGCCGCCGCGCAACGGCCTCGACGGCGCCCTGGTAGGAGAGGTCGTAGAGTCGCGCGACCCGCGATTCCGGCCTGGCGACCTGGTGCGCGGTGGAAACTCTTGGCAGACCTACCACACCGTGGCCGGCGACCTGCTGGACAAGCTGACTCCCGTCCCCGGCTTCCGGCTGGCTGCCGAGCTCGGCGTGTTGGGGCGGCCAGGATTCGTGGCGTACTGCGGACTCGAGTTCGCCGCCACCGTCCGGCCCAACGCCACGGTGCTCGTCTCCGCGGCCGGCGGCGCCGTCGGCATGGTGGCCGGCCAGCTGGCCGCGCTGGCCGGCGCCCGTGTCGTCGGCATCGCCAGCGGGGACAAGCCCGGCTATGTGGTGCGCGAGCTCGGCTTCGCGGACTGCGTCGACCGGTCCGCCGAGACCATCCCAGAAGGCCTCGACCGAGCGTGCCCCGACGGCGTCGACCTGTACTTCGACAATATCGGCGGCCCCGCCTTCGACCGCGTCTTCGAGCGCCTCAACGACTTCGGCCAGGTCGTGATCTGCGGCATGGCCAGCGAGTACAACGCTGCCGAGGCAGAGCACGGTCCCGCGCTGCGGCCGGTGCTGCGCAAGCGCCTGCGAATCCAGGGATTCGTGGTGCACGACCACTACGACCAATACCCGATCTACCGCGAGCTGGCCCTCGGCCACATCGCAGCGGGCCGGCTGCGGTATCGCGAGGACGTGATCGCCGGCATCGAGAACGCCCCACGTGCCCTCGCGGACGTCCTGACGGGCCGCAGCCAGGGCAAGCAGCTGATTCAGATCGGCGAGCTCCCCGACGCGCTGCGGCAGTGAGACTTCCTGGAAACATCGTTTACCGCCAACCACATAACTGAGAGGTGTGCATCTCGTGAGCTCAACACAGGAAAACAAGCCCGGACTCGCGCTAGTCAGCGGAGCCAGCCGCGGCATCGGCAGGGCCATCGCCCGGCGCTTCGCCGCCGAGGGGATCGCCGTGGCCGCGGTGTCCCGCACCCTACGGGCGGGCGACGGCGCGCTGCAGGGCTCACTCGAGGAGACAGTGGAGTTGATCACCGCCAGCGGCGGCCATGCCGCGGCTTTCGCCGTCGACCTCGGCAACCCGGACCTCGACCGCACCGCCCTGATCGAGAAGATCGAGGACAAGTTCGGCCGTCGGGTGGACGCCCTGGTCAACAACGTGGCCGCGGCCCGCCGCTACGACACGCTGTTCGCCGACATGTCACGCGAGTGGTTCCAGGACTCCGTCGAGACCAACCTGTGGAACACGTGGGACCTGATGAAGGCCGTGATCCCCGGCATGCGCGAGAGCGGCGCCGGCTGGGTCGTCAACATCTCCTCGCGCCAGGCCGGCCCCCGCGTCGGGCCGCCCTTCGCCTTCCACCCGCTGGCCGGCTCCGTGCTCTACGGCGGCACGAAGGCCATGCTCGACCGCATCAGCACCGGCTCCGCGATGGAGCTCTACGAGGACAACATCGCGGTGAGCTCGCTCGCCCCCAACCGCGGCGTCGCCACCGAGCACGCCGCCGGCGCGGTGCCGGGCTGGCCCTCCGAGCCCGAGGACACCATGGCCGAGGCCGCGCTGCTGCTCGCCAGCGAGAACCTGGACAAGGTAACCGGCCGCGTCGCCTACAGCCTCCCGCTGCTCGAGGAGTTCGGCCGCCCGGTCCAGGCCGTCGATGGCTCGGGCCTGCTCGAGGGCTGGCAGCCCGCGGACCTCGACGAGGAGGGATTCCTGCTGCCCTACCTGAACTTCAACCCCCCAGGTTCCGTCCCCGAGGGCCTGCTCGAGAAGGCCTAGCAGGGAGCTGACCCTAGCCCCAGAAAATTTGTTCAATCCTGGTGCCGCCCCATCCCTGGCGGCGAGCGCCACAATCATCTTGGAGAGTGCACGTTGGAAACATTCACCGAAATCGTCCGGCTTCGCGCCGAAGACGACAAGGTCGGGCTCCGGTTCGAGGAACAGTCGTGGACATGGCGCGAGGTCGTCCAGGAAGGCGCCGACCGCGCAGCAGCCCTCGTGGGTCTCGTCTCGCCCGCGCCGGCTGACCGCCAAATCCACATCGGCGTGCTCCTGGAGAACGTGCCGGACTTCGCCTTCTGGCTCGCCGCGGGGCCGCTCGCCGGCGCGGCCGTCGTCGGCATCAACGCCAGCCGCAGCGGGCCCGAGTTGGCGCACGACATCCAGCACGCCGACGTCGACATCATCATCACCGAGGACAAGCTCGCGCACCTGGTGGAGGGCACCGGACACGGTGTACCGCCGGAGCTGGTCCTCAATGTCGACCAGCCGTCCTACCTGGAAACGCTGGCCCCGTACCGGGGCGCAGGCCTGCCCGAATCCATCACGACGCCGGATCAGCTGGCATTGCTCCTATTCAGCTCAGGCTCGACCGGCGCGCCCAAAGCTGTCATCGTCGGCCAGGGCAGACTGGGCCGTCTGGCCGAGGTACTCGTCGACCGGGTGTCGATGCGCAGGGATTCGGTCACCTACTTGTGCATGCCGCTTTTCCACGGCAACGCCGTGATGATGAACCTCGCCGTCGCCATGCGAGTCGGCGCGACGGTGGGCATGACCAGAAAGTTCTCCGCCAGCAGGTTCGCCGACGATATCCACCGCTTCGGGGCAACCTACGTCAACTACGTCGGTCGGGCACTGTCCTACGTCCTCAGCCAGCCGGAGAATCCCCGCGACCGGACGGGCACCCTCGAGCTTGCCTTCGGCACCGAGGCCTCGGAAGCTGATGTCGCACGCTTCACCGAGCGGTTCGGTTGCGAGGTCATGGAGGGCTACGGGCTCAGCGAAGGAGTGTTCCGCCTTGGTCGCACTCCCGATTCCCCGGCCTATTCTTTGGGTATTCCTCAAGGCGACCTCGATATCCGGGTGCTCGATGAGCAGACCGGGGAGGAGTGCCCGCGGGCGGAGTTCGACAAGAGCGGCCGGCTCACCAATCCCGCGGCGGTAGGCCAGATGGTCGCCGTCGGCCTTGCCCACACGTTCGAGGGCTACTACAAAAACCCCGAGGCGATGAGCGACCGCGTCCGAGGCGAGGATTTCTGGTCCGGTGACCTGGGCTACCGAGACGCGGCGGGGTACTTCTATTTCGCCGGACGGTCCTCGGATTGGCTACGGGTCGATAGCGAGAACTTCTCCGCAGCACCAGTGGAGCGAGTTCTTCAGCGCGTCCCCGGTGTTGCTGCGGCACCCGTATTCGCGGTGCCCGACCCCAGCACGGGTGATCAAGTGATGTGCGCGGTGGAGATGGCCGCGGGCGAGCAGTTCGATGCCGCGGACTTCGGAGCGTTTCTCGCAGAGCAGCCGGAGATGGGTGTCAAGTGGTGGCCCACCTATGTGCGGGTGATCGTCCAGATCCCGTTGACCGGCAGCGGCAAGGTCAACAAGGCACCGCTTCGCAGTGCCGCGTGGAACACCCACGACCCCGTCTACATCCGGGTCGGCAAGACCAGCTCCTACGGCAAACTCGATGACGTTCAGCGGGCAGCTATCGAGGCCGATTTCCTCAGCCACGGCCGCGCCGCACTCTTGCCTGCCCACCTACCCGAAGCCGCGCCATCAAAGAACTGACATAGTCGCAGGTGGAGCGGGGCATCGTCGGACAGCCCCGCTCGACAGCCGAATCCGCCAAACAGCGTTGCGCACGTAGTGACCTTGTCGAATCGTTGAAATCCGAAGGAAACTGATGAAGGTTTTGATTATCGGCGGTACCGGCATGATCGGTACCGCCACCGCCGCACACCTGCGCGAGCAGGGCGACGACGTGACAGTGGCCGCGCGCACCGCACCCGCGCCCGGCACTGTGGCCAGCGAATTCCCTACCCTGCTCGGCGACTACAGCGAGGGCGGCTTCACCGCCTCGGACCTCGCCCAGTTCGAGGGCATCGTCTTCGCCGCGGGCAACGACATCCGACACATCCCCGCAGACGCCGACCGTGCCGAGTTCTGGGAGAAGATGCAGATCGGTGGCGTGCCGCGGTTCGCCGCACTAGCCAAAAAGGCGGGCGTCCCGAACTTCGTCCAACTCGGTAGCTACTACCACCAGGTCCTACCGAAGCTAGTCGAGACCGACGACTACGTCCGCGCCCGCGCGCTGGCCGACGAGCGCGCCCGAGCTCTCGGCGACGACCAGTTCACCGTCTCCACCCTCAACGCGCCCAACATCCTCGGCGTAACCCCCGGCCCCTCGATGGCACGCATCGGCCGATTCCTCGATTGGGCCGACGGCAAAAAGCCCGAGATCCCGAACTTCACCCCCGCGGGCGGCACCAACTACATGTCGGTGCGCTCACTCGCCGAGGCGGTCGGGGGTGCGCTGCGCAACGCCCAGACCGGCACGGCGTATCTGCTGGGCGACGCGAACCTCGCCTTCCGCGAGTACTTCCAGATGATTTTCGACGCGGCGGGCAGCACCATCACGCTCGTCGCGCGCGATGAGGAGCACCCGATGCTGCCCGACGCGTTCATCGTGCAGGGCCGCGGCAACACGATCTCCTACGAGACGGATCCGGTCCAGACCGCGGCGCTCGGCTACACCCAGGGCGACGCCCCCCGCGCGATCGCAGAAATGGTCGCCCAGACCCGCGCGGGCCTGGCATGACCGATACCGACGCGTTGCTCGGGCCGCTGCTCATCGGCAAGTCGGCCATCGTTACCGGTGGGGCACAAGGAATCGGGGCCGCAATCAGCCGGCTGTTCGCCGCGCACGGGGCGGCGGTGGTGGTGGTCGACAACGATGTTGCGGCCGCCGAATTGGCCCGCGAAGTGCCCGCCATCACGGCCGTCATCGCGGACGCCACCGACCCGGCCGTGGCGCTCGATCTCGCCGCGCATCAGCCGGACATTCTCGTCAACAACGTCGGCCACTTCCTGCGGCCCCCGATCACCTTCGTCGAGGCCGACCCCAGCGAGTGGGTCCAGCTCGGTGAGATCAATCTCGGCCACGCCATGCGCGCTACACACGCGGTACTGCCGGGCATGATCGAGCGTGCACGAGGCGGGTCCATCATCAACCTGACCACCGTCGAAGCACACCGCGGCATCCCTGGCCACACCGTGTACGCCACCTACAAGGCGGCGCTGCGGCACTTCACCCGCAGCCTCGCACTGGAGGTGGGCCCTCATGGCATCCGGGTCAACAACATTGCGCCCGACCTCATCGAAACCCCGCAGGTGCCCTACACGAAGTTGGTCGCCGAACAGGATCGGCACCGCTGGCCCCGGTGGGCCCCACTGGGCGGCCCGGGTACCCCGCACGACGTTGCGGGGCCCGCACTGTTTCTGGCATCGGAGATGTCCCGGTACGTCACGGGCACCACCCTGCACGTCGATGGCGGCAGCGATGCCGCTGGTGGCTGGTTCGCGCGGCCGAACGGGACATGGACCAATCGGCCGCTGGACCCCTGATCCCCGGAGCTAGTTCCGCCGAGGCAAGTCGCTCCGAGGTGGCGGATACTGCCTGCCGAAAGGCCGACTGCGCTGGTCGCCCGTGCTACTGGCCCCCTGCGATCGCTCCAGTGGTATCCAGCGCGTTGATACTGGTCGCCGCGTAGCTCTGTCCCTCCGGAAGATCCTCTATGTACGGGACGACTTGCTCTGCCAATTCAGCCACCGAGAAACTCCCGTTCGCAGCCACGAACTTCTCCTGCACGACAGGTGGTGCCATGAGCGCGACCATGTCGCCGTAGACGATGAAGACCTGGCCGTTGACCTTCTCAGCGGCCGGGGCGGCGAGGAACGAGACGCACGTGGCGACCCGCTCGGGGGCCATGATGTCCAGACCGTCGCGTTCCGTGCCCTCGCCGAAGACTGCGGCCGTCATCTCGGTGCGAGCGCGCGGGCAAATCGCGTTCGCCGTCACCCCGTAGCGCGATAGCCCACGGGCGGTCGACAGCGTCAACGCAACGATACCGGCCTTGGCCGCAGCGTAGTTGGCTTGGCCGGCCCCACCCAAGAGGAACGCCTCCGACGCAGTGTTGATCACACGGCCGTACACCGGTCCGCCAATCGCCTTCGAGGCTGATCGCCAGTGCACAGCTGCGGCGCGGGAAACCGATGCATGTCCCTTCAAGTGGACGGCGATCACGTCGTCCCACTGCTTCTCGGTCATGTTGAACAGCATCGTGTCGCGCGTAATGCCAGCATTGTTGACCACGATGTCCAAGCTGCCGAAGTTCATTACCGCGGCCTCGACGAGTCGCTCTCCGAGTGACCAATCACTTACGTCGCCGAGCACAGCGACGGCCCGACCGCCCGATGTCTCGATCTCGCGCGCTACAGCTTCGCCCGCTGGGCCGACGTCATTGACCACAACGCTTGCGCCCAGTGCTGCCAGGCCCAACGCTTCGGCCCGCCCTAAACCCGACCCTGCCCCGGTAACGATGGCAGAGCGGCCTGAAAGATCGATGTTCTGCATGCTTTGTCCTCTTGCTGGTAATAGACCATTGGTCTCGGAGCCACTTATGTCTTACGGCCAACCGCAACGTGGGGCCTAGCGTCTACGCGACCCTGTCCGGGGCGAAGCCTCGGTGGGCGACGTCCTGAGATGCCCCAGCGCCATCCAGCGGCGCAGCAAGTTCAGTTGGCATTCATCTTGACGATAGTAGCCATCGGCGGTAACGAAGTTGAGAGCTGTTTGCTCGTAGCCACTCATGCCGAAGTTGGACGGTCATCAGTTCGTGCGCACGCCTCCGTCCGGATGCTATCCGTAGGATTTCGTTTATCCCTCGGCATCCCACTGTTTTTGGTAGCCTTCTGCTGCTACAAGACAATCAAGCGCTTGATCAAGTGGAAATCACGTGATGGACCGCCCCGAACAAGCTGGAGGAGCACGATGCTATTTCCTGGCAAACGACGATTTGGCACTATTGCCATCGCCACCATGGCCAGCGGCCTGTTACTCGTAGGCTGCACGAGTAATAGCGACAACGACGGCTCTGGTTCGACCGACGCCCAGTCCGCGCCCGGGTCTATCGGCATTGTCGGCGATCAAGGCAAGGGCGGCGATCCGGTTGAGGGCGGCACGCTGAGCTTCGCCGGCTACTCCCCAGTCTCCACGCTCGATCCCGCCAAGACCCAGCCCGCGGGTTCCACGGGCGGCACCGAGATGGCGGCGGTCTACGACCTACTTGTCCGCTACGACGCAACCACCGAAGCCTTCGAGCCGCAGTTGGCGAAATCACTCGACGCGAACGACGATGCGACGGTCTGGACCCTGAAGCTCCGTGACGGCGTCAAGTTCAGCGACGGCACCCCGCTCGACGCCGAAGCCGTCGTCGCCAGCACCAATCGCTTCAACACGAATCGCGGCGGCAACAGCCAGGCGTTCACCGCCGGCGTCAAGTCCGTCGAGGCCACCGACGCTTCCACCGTGACCTACACGATGAACCAGTCATGGACCGAGTTCCCCTCCATGCTCGCCTTCGGCCACGGCATGATCGTCGCCGCCGGCTCGGATCAGCCAGACGGCACGTTCAAGCCGATCGGTGCCGGCGCGTACACGATGGAGAGCCTCACCCCCGGTGCCGACCTGGTACTTCAAGCCCGCGAGGACTACTGGAACGGCAAACCTAACTTGGACACCCTCAAGTTCGTAGCCATCAAGGATGACCAACCCAAGATCGACGCGCTCAACAGCGGGGGCATCCAGATGGCGTTCCTCATCAACGACGACGCCGTGGACACTGCCATGGCCACCCTGCCCGGGTACCTCGAGACCGTCAGCCTCGGCAACTCCGTTGTGCAGATCAACCAGCGCGAGGGCCGTCCCGGTGCCGACGTACGGGTGCGCAAAGCGATGCAAATGACCATCGACCCAACCGTCGTCGACACGCGCGCCAAGAACGGTGAGGGCATGCCCGGCACCGAGATGTTCCAGTCCTGGTCCAAGTGGCACAACGACATCGCCCCTGTGCCGCTGGATACCGATAAGGCGAAGGCACTCGTCGACGAGGCAAAAGCAGACGGCTTCGACGGGAAGATCACGTACTTCACAACTCAGACGCAGTCCGGACAGGCCACGGCTCTTTCCATTCAGGCGATGTTGCAGCCGGTCGGTATCGACGTGACCATCGAATACGGCGCATCGGTCACCGATGTCGTCAAGCGCCTTTACGTCGACAAAGACTTCGATATTTCCACCGGCTCGTACAGCATCGCGGATCCAGCCCCATTCACGCGCCTGTACAGCGCTTTGAACAGCACCTCGAGTAACAACATCATCGGAGTCAACGACCCGAAGATGGACAAAATCCTGAGTGATGTCCAGACAGCGAAGGATGACGATGCGAAGCGCGCGGCACTAGCCGACCTGCAGACCGAGGTCAATTCGACGGCTCCGTTCCTGCCGCTCGCGGCTGGTCACAGTTTCGTGCCATGGACCGACAACGTCTACGGCGTAGTCCCGTCGCTCGATGCCATCATGTTGCTCGACCAGGCATGGATCGAATAGGGACCCCGAGGACACTTCGAATTCGTGCGCCTTCGTAGAGAGGGTAGGGACTGCCCCGGTGCGGTCGACGGAGAGTCGACTGAACCCGGGGCAGTCCCGTTGGCACCTGTGGTCGAGTTGTCTCGGTGCATATGCCGCCGTCGCGCTGACCGCGCACCGTTTTTGGTAACCGGGGCCGGTTGTTCTCGGAAGAGCTTGGGAGTTCACTCGATAAAAAAGGTGTTCACTCACCCCGGCGATAACTCGTTCACTCACACAGCAGAGAGAACTCGGTCAACTCCGAGCGCGGTTTGTCGAGCGCTCGGTGCTGCGCTAACCCGAACCGCCCCGGCGGTCACATTCAGGGCGCGCCCCGTGTACGGCCCGTCATTCCCCACCACGCGCAAGTCCGACAGGGGGATCGACACGCCACACAGATTGGCTTCGATCGTCGTCGACCCGACGTATTCGTTGGGGACGTCCGGTGCCCGACCTCCACGTTCTGGTGCCGTTTCGTAGACAAACCACATCGTTCGAACACAACTTGAAATAGTCCCGCTCACATACCTCGAAGCTTGTCGAGGTCGCGTCTCTCGCGTTTGGTCGGTCGGCCTGCGCCGCGGTCTCGCCGCGGTTGCGAGGCGAGAACTTCCTTCGGCGGTGGCGGTGGGCTGCGGTCGATCATGCATTCCGCCACGACACCGGCACCGACACGTTTGGCGATTGCACGCGTAACCACAACGATCTTCTCGGCGCCGTCGACTCGCAAGCGGATCTCGTCGTCAGGACCGATACGTTGCCCTGCCTTGGCTGGGGTGCCGTTGACGCGGACATGACCGGATCGGCAGGCTGCCGCAGCAGCCGACCGCGTCTTGAACAGGCGGACCGCCCAGACCCAGCTGTCGACCCGCACACTCTGTGTTTCGACCATCGACAACACAACCTACATGTCGAGTCCGAGGTCGAGAACCGTCACCGAATGGGTGAGACCCCCGACCGCAAGAAAATCGACACCGGTCTTCGCGTAATCGTGCGCTACATCCAGGGTGAGTCCACCCGAGGACTCGAGCTTGGTGTGCGGTGAGAGTTTCACGCGTCGCTGAACCGCCATCTGGGTTTGCCACAACGCGAAGTTGTCGAGTAGCACCAGTTCGACGCCCTCGGCGAGTACTGCGTCCAACTGCTCGAGGCTGTCGACCTCGACTTCGCAGTCGATATCGGGCGCGGCAGCGCGAACTGCCTGCAGCGCGGCGACTATCGAGCCCGCAGCGGCGACGTGGTTGTCCTTGATCAGAGCAGCGTCGCCGAGGCCCATGCGATGGTTCACTCCTCCCCCGGCGCGGACGGCGTATTTCTGCAGGGCACGAAGACCGGGCAAGGTCTTGCGGCTGTCACGGATCTTCACGTCACTGTCTGCGACCTCGGCAACCCAAGCCGCAGTCGTAGTTGCGATGCCGGACAGATGGCACATCAGATTGAGCATCGTCCGTTCCGCGGTCAGCAGAGAACGCGTCGGCGCTGTCAAGCTCAGAACCGACTGTCCGGCTTCGACTTCGGTTCCGTCTGCAACTCGATCGACGAGCTCGTATGCCCCTTCACCGATGACCTCGTCGAGGACGAGCAGCCCTACGTCGATCCCGGCCACAGTTCCGGCCTGGCGGGCGACGACGGATGCCGACGCGACGGCGTCGGCGGGGACGGTCGCAATGGTGGTCACATCCGGCCCGTAGCGCAGGTCCTCGTCGAGGGCGGTTCGGATGAGTGCACGCACCTCGTGTGGGTCGAGTCCCTGTTCGGTCAGTGCGCTCACTGTCAACTCACTCCTGTCATGGCCGGTGGCCGTATCTTGTTGGAGGACGACACGAATTCGAGTGAACCGTCCTCGGCCCGACGAATTCGCGTGCTGTGCCGCAGTGCGTCCGAAGGTGCTGGATGGTCCCTGCGGGTATGGCACCCACGACTCTCGGGTCGAGCAGATGCTGCCTTCACCACTGCGGACGCGGTCACGGTCAGCGCTGCATCCTCGATAAGAGTGACGACATCGTGCGACCGTGCGGTGTCCAGCCATGCCAGGTCCACTGCCGAGCCCAGCACGGACGCCGTGTGGGCCAGGCCGTTTTCATCACGGACAACTCCCACGTGCTCGGTCATCAGAGCCTGTAGATCGCGCCGCGGCACTGTGCGCATCGACGGCAGGATTGGTTCGGCATCGACGCGGGGGCTGCCGAGTCGTTCCAGGGCTGCAATTCCAGCACGTCTGCCGACGACCAGTCCCTCGAGAAGACTGTTCGATGCCAATCGGTTTGCGCCGTGAAGACCGGTTCGCGCCACCTCGCCGGCAGCGAGAAGTCCCGGCACAGTTGTGCGGCCCCACACATCGGTGACGATGCCACCGCAGGAATAGTGCGCCGCGGGGGCGACTGGAATCAGGTGCTCGACGGGATCGATTCCGGCTGCAAGGCACGAGGCGGTGACGGTAGGAAACCGTCTGGAAAACCCGGGGATCGCACGTGCGTCGAGCAGGACATGGTCGGTACCGGTGATACGCAGTCGTTCGGCGATAGCTCGCGACACCACATCGCGTGGAGCCAGGTCCCCGAGCGGATGGAGACCGTCCATGAACCGGATGCCGTCGAGATCGACAAGGTGCCCGCCCTCGCCGCGTACAGCTTCACTGACCAATGGTCGTCGTCCCTCCGAACCTGGAGCGAACAGCACCGTCGGGTGGAACTGTACGAACTCCAGATCCGACACTTGAGCACCAGCGGCGAGCGCGAGCGCAATTCCGTCGGCAGTCGAGCCCGGCGGGTTGGTACTGCACGAGTACAACTGGCCCACACCACCAGTGGCCACCAGTACGGCAGCGCAATGGATCACGCCCATTCCCTCGGCAGAGGATGCGAGCAGTCCGCTGACCTCGCCTCGCGCCGTGAGCACGGACACGGCAGCAGTGCCGAACAATACAGGTTGACCCGAGACATCAAGTGCCCGTTGCACTTCGGCGCCAGTCGCATCGCCTCCCGAATGAATGATCCGACTTCTCGAGTGTCCGCCTTCGAGTGTCCGCGCCACCGTGCCGTCGGCACCTCGGTCGAAGACCGCACCCAATGCTTCCAACGCCGCTACTGCGTCGGGACCCCCGGAGACGATGGAACGAACCGAAGGCTCGTCGCACAGGCCTGCTCCGGCCACGCAGGTATCGGCAACGTGATCGTCGATGGAATCACCGGAGGCGTCCGAAGCTGGGACTGCGATCCCGCCTTGGGCGTACTGCGTCGCCGTGTCCGCCGAACCGCCCTTGCTCACGGTGATGACGCGCAGTCCCCGCCGGCCGGCTGCAATTGCTGCACTGAGGCCCGCGACGCCACCGCCGACCACCACGAGATCGGCCGAAGCCTCCCACGTGATCGAGACCGGCGTGGTCCCTCCCCCGAAGGACAGCGTCACTCGCCGCCGCCAGAGTTACCGATCTCGATCATCCGTTGTACCGACTTGCTCGCGGTGTGTGCGGTCTCGGGATCCACATGCACTTCGTCCTTACCTTCGACGAGGCAGCGCAGCAATGCAGCCGGGGTGATCATCTTCATGTACCCGCACGATGCTCGATCGTTGACTGCCTGAAAGTCGACGTCCGGCGCTGCGCGCCGCAGTTGATGCAACATCCCGATCTCGGTTGCAACGAGTACCTGCTTGGCCCCGGTAGTGCGCGCGGCGTCGAGCATCCCTCCGGTGGAGAGAATCTTGACCTTGTCCGGCGTGACGAAACCTTCACCTGCCAAGTAGAGAGCCGATGTGGCACAACCGCATTCGGGGTGGACGTACAGTTCGGCGTCAGGATGCGTTCGAGACTTCTCGGCGAGTTCGTCACCATTGATGCCGGCATGGACATGGCATTCGCCTGCCCAGATGTGGAGATTCTCTCGGCCGGTGATCCGCTTGACATGCGCACCGAGAAACTGGTCCGGCAAGAACAGAATTTCACGGCTCGGGTCGATCGATTCGACTACCTCCACGGCATTGGAGGAGGTGCAGCAAATATCGGTCAGTGCCTTGATCTCTGCGGTCGTGTTGACGTAGGACACGACGACGGCGTGCGGGTAGTCGGACTTCCACTCGCGGAGCTGGTCGGCGGTGATGGAGTCCGCAAGCGAGCAGCCGGCACGCTGATCCGGAATGAGGACGGTCTTGTTCGGGCTCAGAATCTTGGCAGTCTCTGCCATGAAGTGCACGCCGCAGAAAACGATCTCGTCTTCTGGAACTTCCGCGGCCAGACGCGAGAGTGCCAGTGAATCTCCGACGTGATCGGCGATGTCCTGGATGGCGGGAACCTGGTAGTTGTGAGCCAGAATGGTGGCTCCCCGCAGGCGCGCAAGCCGTTTGATCTCGGCCGCCCACTCCTGCGTCGGCTCCACGCCGCCATATCCTCCCGGTCCGTCGACGATGTCGGACACTCCAGCCCAGCTCGATTCCAGCTGCATGGAACCGCTCATTGTCGACACATCGACCGTCGCAGCAGTGGCCGTAGAGCCTTTGGTCTCGTAGCCGGTTGCACTGCTCGCCATGGCGGTACTCCTTCGCCGATTATCCGGCCCGAAAAGTCCGGATTTCCTATGATGGGGTTTTCGACTTATGATCGAAAACATGATTCATCGTAGCACCGTCCACGAAGTACTCATCGCGGTGTTCCAGGTTCGGACCTTCACCGCAGGCCAGAGCCCCGAACTCGGAGTCCTGCTGTGGCAGCGCGCACTCGAGCCGGAGTTGGGTTCGTGGTCGCTTCCCGGCGGTGTCCTCGAATCCGACGAGGATCTCCCCTCCTCCGCTCGTCGCCAGCTCGCCGAGAAGGTCGACGTCCGAAAAGTCGCCCACCTCGAACAATTGTCCGTCTTCAGCGACCCCGATCGGGTACCCGGAGACCGACGGATCGCCTCGACCTTCCTGGGCCTGGTCCCGATCTCCACGGACCCGAAACTGCCGGTAGACACCGAGTGGCATCCGGTCGCGCGGCTTCCCGACATGTCCTTCGACCACCGGACCGTCATTCGACACGCACGAACCCGATTGGTAGCGAAACTGTCCTATACCAACATCGCATTCGCGCTTGCGCCAGTCGAATTCGCTATGTCCACGCTGCGCGAGATATACGCCGCTGCCCTCGACTACCAGGTGGATGCGACAAATCTCCAACGCGTGCTCGGGCGTCGAAAAGTGCTGGAGGCGACGGGCAAGACCTCACCGTCCGGCAAGGCAGGAGGTCGCCCACCCGCTCTCTACAGATTCGCCGACGCTTCCTTGCGCGTCACCGACGAGTTCGCCGCTTTACGTCCGCCCAGTTAGATCAGAATGTTCGTCGTTCCATAGTGGACCTCGGGCTCTGTTTCCGTCCTCGGCGACAGAATTCGCACTGGGCTCTGATTCCTCGTCGTCCAGCGTGAATCGAAGATTGTCGTGCGGGTTCATCGCTGCAAGTAGCAGCACGACGAACGAGGTCGCCAGTGCCTGCACGATCAGCACCAGCGGAGATTCCACGCCTGCAGCCCGCGTGACAACGGATCCGACGGCGGGATCGTCCGGTCGGCTGTGCAGGATTCCGGAGATCCACACCCCGAGGCTCAGCGTCGTTGCCGACCCCAGGAAGGAACCGAGCACCAACCCTAGGGCCATTGCCGGGCCGCGGCGCTCGGTCCACATCCAGAATCCGACCGGGAGAAGTACCCCTGCGACGAGGGTGATGCACAAGAAGATGGCGACCGAATCGAACCGGTGCAGACTCTCACCGGTCAGCGGCGCACCCCGTCCGGGCGCGAGAACGACGAGATGTTCTGCCGGGGCCAGAAGGGCCCAGCACACGCCGGCGAGTGCTCCGACCCCGACAGCAACGGCGACAGTTATTGCCAAGATCCGGAACCGAGGTATCGGTGCCGCGTCACCGTCGAAGGCGCCGCGGTCCGATTCCATCGTCGATTCCACTGGCCCTATCGCCTTCCCGAAGTCGCGGAGTCGTTCGATCCGTGACGCGAGCACTTCGAGGTCCATCCGTCCGGACGAATCTGCACGACCATGCGTCGACCACACTCGGCGCAGAACCGTGGCGGTTCCAGACCGAGCCGAGCCGCCTCGGTGACGGTCTCGTCCACACCGGGCACCAGCGGCTTTCCCGTGTGCAGGCTGTAGCGCTGATCGGTAGTCACGCCTCCACCTTAGATGGTCGAGTTCAAGGCTTTGATCGGCATCCGAAGCTCGCCGAGGAGATCCAGATCTTCCTCCGCAGGCCGTCCCAGAGTGGTCAGGTAGTTGCCGACGATCACGGCATTGATGCCGCCGAGAATGCCCTTTTGCGCGCCGAGGTCACCCAAGGTGATCTCGCGCCCACCGGCGAATCGCAGAATCGTCCTTGGCAGAGCCAGTCTGAATGCGGCAACAGCCAGGAGCGCCTCGGACGGTGGTAGTACGTCGAGGTTTCCGAACGGAGTTCCCGGTCGCGGATTGAGGAAGTTCAGTGGCACCTCGTCCGGTTCCAGGGCAGCAAGATCCGCGGTGAACTCCGCTCGCTGCTCCAGCGATTCCCCCATCCCGAGAATCCCTCCGCAGCACACCTCCATTCCTGCCGCTCGCACCATCTCCAATGTGCCCCAGCGCTCTTCCCACGTATGGGTGGTGACAACCTGCGGAAAATACGAGCGGGCAGTTTCGAGATTGTGGTTGTAGCGATGAACTCCCATCGCAGAAAGCTGATCGACCTGCTCCTGGGTCAACATGCCGAGCGAGCAGGCGATGTCGATGTCGACTTCGTTGCGAATCGCCTCGATGCCTGCTGACACCTGAGCGAGCAGTCGCTCATCCGGACCACGAACTGCAGCGACGATGCAGAACTCGGTGGCTCCGGACTTGGCCGTCTGTTTGGCAGCCTCCACGAGGGAGGGAATGTCGAGGCGCGCAGCGCGAACCGGCGACTCGAACAGGCCTGACTGCGAGCAGAAATGGCAATCCTCGGGGCAACCGCCGGTCTTGAGACTGATGATCCCTTCGACCTCGATCTCGGGACCGCACCAGGCCATTCTCACCTCGTGCGCCAGCGCCAGCGCTTCCTCCAACCGTTCCTCCGGCAGCCGAAGGATCTCGAGCACCTGACTCTGCGTAAGCCCCTCACCGTTCTCGAGCACTTGCGCACGCGCCCTGTCGACAATGTCGGACTGCACAGATATCTGGGTCACGAACTACTCCTTCGGTCGCACGAGCATAATTGAACACCGTTCAAGTTGAACGGCGTTCAGGTTATGCTGGCGGTCGGATACTGTCAAAGCCGAACCGAAGAACAGGAGTGCCGAGTGCAACTGCGAAGAGCGGACGTCCTCGACGGCGCGATATCGATCCTCGACGAATACGGGCTCGGCGATCTGACGATGCGCAGGTTGGCAACGTCTCTGCACGTCCAACCCGGCGCGCTGTATTGGCACTTTCCCAACAAGCAGACACTCCTCGGCGCGATCGCCGATCACCTTCTCACCGACGTCGATGCACCCCCGACCCGTACCGGATGGGATGAGCAGGTGCGCGAACTTGCCCACCGCCTACGCGATGCCTTGCTTTCACGTCGAGACGGCGCCGAACTGGTTGCCGCGACCTATGCATCGAGACTGACTACCAACCGAGTTCGCGAGCGCATCGCCGCAGTCTGCATCCGAGCAGGTTCGAGCCGCAGCGACGCCGAGCTCACTGCGGACACGCTGCTGTATTACGTACTTGGCCAGACTGTCGACGAGCAGTCACGTATGCAGATGGACTCCGTCGGCGCCCTCACCGAAGAAGCGTCCCCGCTGTTCGAAAGTCCTGATTCGACAAGCAGATTCGAGTTCGGACTGGGCCTTTTCATCGACGGAGTACGGCACAATCTAGGTGCCTCTGCGCGGCTCTAGCCGCCGAAGACGGCCCCTAGTCCGGCGCTGTTGCCCGCACTGGAGGCAAACGGATTGTCGTGCACCATGTACGTCCATGTCGACGTCGGACGTTGCAGACCCGCATTGTCGAGATCGATTCCCTCGGACGTGATCTCGGCCGTCTCGAACGTCACCTGAGCTTGTTCCATCGCCTTGTCCGAGACGGTCTTGAACGCCTCGACTGCGATTCGGTGATATTCGTCCAATGGATTCTCTCGACCGAGTGCGCGCAGGTGGATACTCTCGCGTACATCGGCGAGGTGTGCCAAGTAGTCCGACCACGCCCGGTCCAGATGGAACAGCACGATTCGACGGGACACGACGACCAGTGTGTCCTCCGATACCTCGGCGCGGAGCTCCGAAGCACGTTCGGGTGCAGCGGAAGTGAGAAGCTCGAGCGCTTCAGTGCCAGCGAGCAGCGTCGCACGTCTACGGTCGAGGATGTCGCGATGCGCAGCGGTGAGCTGGTTGTACCGCCACGTGCGTGAATGCACTTCGAGCATCGTGCCCTCGGCTATCCGCTGCGCATGATCGATCTTTCCGGCAACACCCGCCGAAGTGATCAGCCCGGTGTCGTCGTGCTTCCTGGGCTGCTCCTTGGGTCCGATATTCGCCGTCACGACGTCGTCCTCCCAGCTGGAGAAGAACACCGAGCGTCCCGGATCGCCCTGGCGGCCTGCGCGGCCACGAAGTTGATTGTCGAGCCTCTCGGTCGTGTGCCGACCGGTTCCGACCACGAGGAGCCCGCCGAGTTCGGCCACTCGGTCCTTGGCGGCTTTCGTATCGGAACCGGGTCCACCGAGCTTGATATCGGTTCCTCTTCCGGCAATCTGAGTCGACACTGTGACCGCTCCGATCACGCCGGCAGCCGCGATGACGCCGGCTTCCTCGGCGTCGTTCTTCGCGTTCAACACGACGACCGGAACTCCCTGCTTTTGAAGCTGCTCGGCCAGGTCCTCGGATTCGGCAACGTCGTGAGTGCCGATGAGAATCGGTTGTTCTCGCTCGTGAACCTCCTTCACGAAGGCCACCACCGCCGCATTTTTGTTCGAGGCAGTGTCGTAGACACGGTCGGGCTCGTCGATTCGAATGTTCGGCTGGTTGGGCGCAATCAGCGAGACACCAAGCCCGTAGAACTTCTTGAGCTGTTCGCCGGCGGCCAGCGCAGTACCGGTCATTCCGCACACCGTCTGATATCTACCGATCAGAGCCTGCACGGTGATCGTGTCGAGAATCTCCCCAGTCTCCGTCGGCTTCAGTCCTTCCTTGGTCTCCACCGCAGCTTGGAGGCCGTCCGGCCACCGTTGCAACTCGGCAACGCGCCCACGAGAGGCATTGATCAACTGGACCCTCCCGTCCCGGACGATGTAATGCACGTCGCGCTGGACCAGCACCTGAGCGTGCAGCGCCACGTTGACCGCAACCAAGGTGGTCCCGACGTGCTCCTCCGAGTACAGATCGATGTCGCCGAATTCCTTCTCCAACCGGGCTGCGCCCTCGTCGGTGAGAAAGACGTTTCTGCTGTCGGCATCGGTGTCGAAATCGGTGCTCTCCGTCAAACCTCGAATGGCCTCGAACACCTTCGACGTGGGCACATCCTTCTGTACCGATCCTGCAAGGACCAAGGGAACGAGTGCTTCGTCGACGAGTACCGAATCGGCCTCGTCTATCAGCGCGACGTCAGGAGTCGGCGCTACCAGATCGGCGATGTCGTCGACCAGATGATCACGAAGAACGTCGAATCCGATCTCGTTGACCGAGGCGTACGTGACGTCACAGGCATATGCCTTTCGTCGTTCCTCGGACGTCGAGGACTCGGTGACCGACCCGACCGTCAGCCCCAGCATCTCGTACAACGGTGCCATCCAGGCGGCGTCGCGTCGGGCGAGGAAGTCGTTGATGGAGATGACATGCACACGACGGCCGGAGAGCACATAGCCGCCTGCCGCGACCGCGCCCGCAATCGTCTTTCCCTCACCGGTTGCCATCTCGACCACGTCGCCCGCCATCATCCGGACGGCCGCGAGCAGCTGAACGTCGAAAGGCCGCAGCTCGACGGCACGATCGCTCGCTTCACGAACGAGCGCCAGGTAGCGCGGAGCGTCGAGGTCTTCGCTTCTGTCGACGCGAAGCGATGTCGCCGCCGCGGTGAGCTCGGAGTCGGTGAGACCACGCGCCCAGTCCTCGTGTTCGGACGCCAGGTCCACCCGACTTCTGGAGCGAGCTTGACCCTTCTGCGCCGAACGGCCGAGTACTCGCCAGAGTCGATCAGAACCCAATGCCATCTACCAATCCCTACTTGCGAAGAAAAATCAACGGTGCCTCAGTACCTCTTTCTCCCAGCCTACTGAAGCGACAAGCTGGACCGGATGAACCGGATGACACGGGAATTATGCAAAGAGACAGTTGTTGATTCATTTGGGTTCTTCAGCGAAGAGAACCGCAGGAAGGACGAGAAGATGTCGCATTCGTACAGCAAGGACGAGCAGTCACTCGATCGGTTGACTCCCGAGCAGTTCCGAGTAACTCAGAAAAACGGCACCGAGCGAGCTTTCGACAACGAATACTGGGATAACCACGAGCGTGGTCTGTACGTGGACGTCGTAACGGGCGAGCCGTTGTTCTCCTCGGCGGACAAATTCGAATCTCACTCTGGGTGGCCGAGCTTCACCAGGCCCGTCGCGCCGCAGAATGTGGTTGCGAAGCGAGATTTCAGCCACCTGATGGTTCGCACCGAAATACGGTCCGCGAACGGGGACTCTCACCTGGGACACCTTTTCGAAGATGGTCCGAAGGTCGATGGTGGCTTGCGGTACTGCATGAACTCGGCAGCGCTGCGGTTCATCCCCGTCGATCGCCTCGAGGCCGAGGGTTACGGTGACTATCGCGCACAGGTCGACAGCATCGAAGATAGTTCAGACGAAGGAGCGCAGAAGTGACTACATCTACGGAGACCGCCATCCTCGCCGGAGGCTGCTTCTGGGGAGCACAAGAACTGATCAGGCATCGGCCGGGTGTTGCCTCTACTCGCGTCGGATACTCCGGGGGTGACGTCGCCAACGCGACCTACCGAAATCACGGAACCCACGCCGAGTCCGTGGAAATCGTTTTCGATCCGGAGCAGATCTCCTACCGCGACATCCTGGAGTTCTTCTTTCAGATCCACGACCCTTCCACGAAGAACCGTCAGGGCAACGATGTCGGCGTCAGCTACCGCTCGGCGATTTATTACACGAGCGAGGAGCAGAAGCGCGTCGCCCTCGACACGATCGCCGATGTAGATGCGTCGGGTCTGTGGCCGGGCAAGGTCGTCACCGAGGTGGAGTCGGCCGGACCGTTCTGGGAGGCAGAGCCCGAGCATCAGGACTACCTGCAGAACTACCCGAGTGGCTACACGTGTCACTTCGTTCGTCCCGGCTGGAAGCTTCCACACCGCGAAGCCGCCACCAGCTGACGAGCGCATCTTCACGTGTTGTGGCCCCGAGCTCGAGCTCGGGGCCACTTCTCGTTCGGGGCAATACTCGAGATCCCGGTGACGGTCCGCTGATTGCTCGTCCCGTGGGGTGGACCAGTATCGTGGGCGCCAGCAGGCCTCATCGACGATCAACGACCGAGTACCGCCGAAAAGTCGGAGCATTCAACTTCCCATGCATGTCCAGCCCCAATTTCTCGCCGGCGACGAGAACGAGGCGACGGCCCCACCGCGCCCGACCTCGGCCTCCGAAGTACGGGTAGATCTCAACGGACTCCGTGGGATCGCTATCGCCCTCGTCGTCGTCTTCCACATCTGGATGGGACGGGTCTCCGGCGGCGTCGACGTCTTCCTGACGTTGAGCGGCTTCTTCTTCACTGCCTCGCTCCTTCGCACCGCGCAGTCCGGCGGAAGTATCGATCCGATCACGCGGGTTCGACGAATTCTACGCAGGCTCGGACCCCCACTGATGGTGGTTCTGGCTGCTGTCGCCCTTGCCGCCCTGGCTCTTCTGCCCCGCACTCGATGGGCAGACGTAGGCGATCAGCTGATATCTGCAGTGTTCTTCTACACGAACTGGCAACTTGCGTGGACGGCACAGGACTATCTGGCAGCGGACCAGAGTGTCAGCCCGGTTCAACATCTCTGGTCCGTAGCCGTGCAGTTCCAGTTCTATCTGCTCGCGATGGCTGTCGTCTTCGGCCTCGCTTGGATCGTCCGTCGTTCCAGGGTTGGGCGGCAGATGAGCCCGCCTGCCGGTCTCTACCTCGTGTTGTTCGCAGGTGCCGCGCTTCTGTCCTTCGTCTACGCCGCAGATGGCACCAGCGAAATGCAGTCGTGGAACTACTACGACACCGGAGCACGCTTGTGGGAGATCCTGATCGGAGCGGCAATCGCAGCATTGTTCGCGGCCCGCCAAGCCCGCGACCGCCCGGCACACCGATGGCGGGACGGGCAGTCGTGGGTCGGTCGGTGGGCGCGCACGCTGCTCGCCGTCGCCGGACTGACGGCCATCGCCCTGTGCGGGTTCGTTCTCGACGGCGTCCGGGAGTTCCCTGGCCCGTGGGCGCTGCTGCCCGTCTCGGCGACCGTCGCGCTGATTCTCGCCGGCCCGGCGACCCCCGTCGCGCAGCTGATGAGCACACGGTTCGGAGTGTGGCTGGGCTCGATTGCCTTCCCCCTGTACCTGTGGCACTGGCCGATCCTGATCTTCGCGTTGTTCTTGACCGGCGAGCCATCCGCCGGCCCGACTCTGGGATCGGTCATTATCGTCTTGTCGGTACTTCTCGCAATGGCAACAGTTCACTTGGTCGAAAAGCCATTGCAATCGCCTGACACATCGGCCCCCAAAGTGTTGATCACCGTCGTGTCAACGGTGACAGCAGCCGTCGTGGTCTGTGGTTCTCTCGGATGGAACTACTACATCGAACGCTCCGTCGCTGACCTGCAGGCCGGCGGCATCGTCGATACATCTACGCATCCGGGCGCACTCGTTCTCACCGACAGCGCACTCGCCGAGGACGCCGAGGTAGTACCCGCATTGTTCTCCGCGCCTGCAGACCTCCCCATCACGACGATCGAGGGATGCATCGCGGACTTCGATACCCGTGACGTCATCAGCTGCGAGTACGGGAACAAAGGTTCCGAACGGACCATAGCCCTGGCTGGAGGTTCGCACGCCGAGCAGTGGATTACCGCCCTGGACCAACTCGGACGCGAGAAAGGGTTTCGTGTAGTCACCTATCTCAAGATGGGGTGTCCACTCACCGTCGGAAGCATGCCGATGCTCGGTGACAGCGAATACCCCGGTTGTCTCGACTGGACCGACTCCGTTCTCGGCGAAATCGAGCGGAACAAACCCGACTACGTCTTCACCAACTCCACGCGTCCACATCCCGACGACCACGGCGACGTCACCCCGGATTCGTACGTACAGGTGTGGGCCCAGCTGGCCGATCACGGAGTACCGGTTCTCGGCGTCCGCGACAATCCATGGCTCGATCGCGACGGCGTTGCGTACCGAGCGGCCGACTGTTTGGCCGAAGGTGGAACCTCTACGTCATGCGGAGTGCCCCGCCAGAACGCTTTCTCCCCACTCGACCCGGCGCTGGCCGCGTCGTTCCGTTACCCAGGCGTACATCTACTCGACCTTTCCAACGCACTGTGCGACGGTCCGGTATGCCGGGTGATTCAGGGCAACGTCCTCGTCTATCGCGACGAGCATCACCTCACCGCAACGTACGTTCGCACTCTGACAACCGAGTTGAGTCGGCAGATTGCGTCGGCGACCGGTTGGTGGTGAGCCGGCTACACCGGGCCACAGTAAGGTTGTCCCATGCCTGAGGACGCTCCCACCGAAACACTCGAGATCGCAGTCTGGCCGGGCTCCGCCTATCCACTGGGAGCAACCTACGACGGGGCGGGTACCAACTTCGCACTCTTCTCCGAGGTCGCCGACGCTGTCGATCTATGCCTGATCGCCGACGACGGCACCGAAACTCGAGTCCGTTTCGAGGAGTCCGACGGTTACGTCTGGCATGGGTATCTGCCCTCGGTGGTACCCGGGCAGCAGTACGGATTCCGCGTTCATGGACCGTGGGATCCGAGCAACGGGCACCGGTGCGATCCGAGCAAACTACTCCTCGACCCGTACGGGAAGGCCTTCGAAGGTGACTTCGACGGTGACCGCTCGTTGTTCTCCTACAGCCTCGACGCACCCGAACCCGAAGCCGAAGCTCCCGCGGAACCGGCGGCAGAGAGCGTCGGCACAGTCTTCGAAGACGAGACCGATCTCGACGATCCAGACGGTGAAGTAGTCGAAGAAGACCCGATCGCGCACGACGAGTCACCGAGCGAGGACTTCCCGCAGTACGACTCGCTGGGCCACACGATGACCACCGTCGTCATCAACCCGTTCTTCGACTGGCAGTCCGACAGAGCGCCCAAGCGGCCGTACCACGAGACGGTCATCTACGAAGCCCACGTCAAAGGTATGACGGTGGCACATCCCGACATCCCGGAGTCGCTTCGCGGCACGTATGCAGGGCTGGCGCACCCGGCGATCATCGACCACCTGCTGAACCTCGGAATCACCGCGATCGAATTGATGCCGGTCCATCAATTCATGCAGGACCAGACCCTGCTCGATCAAGGCTTACGAAACTACTGGGGCTACAACACCTTCGGATTCCTTGCACCGCACGCCGACTACTCGTCCAACCCCACCGCAGGTGGCGCAGTGACGGAGTTCAAAGCGATGGTTCGGGCGTTCCACGACGCCGGCATCGAAGTCATTCTCGACGTGGTCTACAACCACACCGCCGAGGGCAACCATATGGGCCCGACCATCAGCTTTCGCGGCATCGACAACGCCGCCTACTACCGATTGGTCGACGGCGACGAAAAGCACTACATGGACTACACCGGCACCGGCAACAGCCTCAACGCCCGGCATCCACACACCCTGCAGCTCATCATGGATTCGCTGCGCTACTGGGTCACCGAGATGCACGTCGACGGTTTCCGATTCGACCTCGCATCGACACTGGCTCGTGAACTCCACGACGTGGACCGTCTGAGCGCGTTCTTCGATCTGGTGCAACAGGACCCGGTCGTCAGTCAGGTGAAACTGATCGCCGAGCCGTGGGATATCGGCGAAGGCGGATATCAGGTCGGAAACTTCCCGGGCTTGTGGACCGAATGGAACGGCAAGTACCGCGATACCGTGCGCGACTACTGGCGCGGCGAACCCGCCACCCTCGGTGAGTTCGCATCGCGACTGACCGGATCCTCGGACCTGTACGAGGCGACAGGACGCCGCCCAGGGGCGAGCATCAACTTCGTCATCGCGCACGACGGCTTCACGCTCAACGACCTCGTGTCTTACAACGACAAACACAACGAGGCCAACGGCGAAGGCAACAACGACGGTGAGAGTCACAACCGTTCGTGGAACTGCGGCGTCGAAGGCCCGACCGACGATCCCGAGGTCCTCGAACTTCGCAGTCGCCAAGTCCGCAACATCATGGCCACGCTGTTGCTCAGCCAGGGCACGCCGATGATTGCGCACGGCGACGAACTCGGCCGAACGCAGCAAGGCAACAACAATGTCTACTGCCAGGACTCGGAGTTGGCGTGGATGGACTGGTCGCTCGCCGAGACCAATGCCGATCTCATCGAGTTCACCCGCAATGCCATCGCGTTGCGCAACGACCATCCGGTGTTCCGCCGCCGTCGATTCTTCGAGGGTCGCCCGATTCGTAGCGGTGAGCAGGCACGCGACATCGCGTGGTTGACACCTTCCGGCGAGGAGATGACGCCGGAGGACTGGGACAGCGGATTCGGCAAGAGCCTGACGGTGTTCCTGAACGGCGAGGGCATCCCCGAACCGAATCAGCGCGGGGAACGAGTGGTCGACGACTCGTTCCTGATGTGCTTCAACGCCCATCACGAGAGCATCGAGTTCGTCACACCCGATGGGAACTACGCGAAGGAATGGACCGTCGCGCTCGACACTGCCACGCCGACCGGGGTGAGTGAGAATGTCATCGAAGCGGGTACACCGGTCAAGGTGGCCGCCCGGTCGCTCCTCGTTCTACGAAAGACGGACTGACCTATGCCGATCCCGTCCAGCACGTATCGACTTCAACTGCGCGGGGATGGATTCACTCTCGACGACGCCCGAGACCTCGTCGACTATCTCGACGATCTCGGCGTCACCCATGCGTACCTGTCTCCAATCCTGACAGCTACCGAAGGCTCGACGCACGGGTACGACGTCGTGGATCCGCAGACGATCTCTGCTGCTCTCGGTGGTCGGGCAGCATTCGAGGCACTCGTGACCGAGCTTCACTCACGGGGAATGGGTGTGATCGTCGACATCGTGCCCAATCACGTCGGTGTCGAAGACCCGCAGCAGAACGCGTGGTGGTGGGATGTTCTCGCTCGTGGCAGAGATTCCGAACACGCCGACTGGTTCGACATCGACTGGCGCAGCGACAACGGCACCGATGGAAAGATCGCCCTCCCGGTACTCGGATCCGAAGAGGACACAAGGGAACTGGCGATCGACCGGTCCGGTGACAAGCCTCTGCTCGCGTATTACGACCACAGGTTTCCGATCGCCGAGGGAACCGAGGACGGTGACGCCGAGCAGGTACATGCCCGTCAGGCCTACCGTTTGGTCAGCTGGAAGGCGGGCCTGGTCGGCTACCGACGATTCTTCTCGGTCAATGGCCTTGCCGGACTTCGCCAAGAAGACTATGACGTCTTCACCGCCTCGCACCAGCAGGTCAGCAGCTGGATGTCGGACGGGCTCGTCGACGGTCTGCGAGTCGATCACCCGGATGGCCTCGCCGATCCGGCCGGTTACCTGACCGAACTCCGAGAGGTGATCGGTCCGGACCGTTGGCTGGTAGTGGAAAAGATCCTCGCGCGCGGCGAACCCCTGGACGAATCTCTGCCGGTCGACGGAACCACCGGATACGACGCTCTAGCCGATCTCGGCGGGGTGTTCATCGACCCGAACGGTGCGGAGGCCCTCGGCGAGCTGTCGCGGGTCTACACGGGTGTAGTCAACGATACGAGATGGCTTCACGAGACCGAGCGGGCCTTGAAAGTCTCTGTCGCACAAGGTGATCTGGCGCCCGAGGTTTCTCGCCTGAGCCGTGCGATCGCGCGGGAGTCCTCAGCGGCCATCTCTCACGAAGGCATTGCTGCCGCGGTGGTCGCACTGGTGTCTCGGATGCCGTACTACAGATCCGATTACGCCCCTCTCGCCGGCACTGTCGCAAGAGTCGTCGGCGAGGTACGCGCGAACGACCCGGCCCTCGGAGCCGGCCTCGATGCGGTGACAACCGCGCTCATTCGTGGCACCGAATCAGCCGCGCGGTTCGAGCAGGTATGCGGGGCCGTGACGGCCAAGGGCGTCGAGGATTGCCTGTTCTATCGCGCGACCCGGCTCATCTCGCTGCAGGAGGTCGGCGGCGATCCCGCCGAATTCGGCATCAGCCCAGCGCAGTTCCATCTCGCATCCGCGGACCGAGCCGTACGGTGGCCCGCCGCGATGACGACACTGTCCACTCATGACACCAAGCGCGGCGAGGATGTTCGTGCCCGCATCGGCGTGCTGTCGCAGACGCCCGAACTCTGGGCGCGCTGCCTGACCGACTGGGAACTGCTCGCGCCGAGCCCGGACGGGGCAACCGGACTATTCCTGTGGCAGAACGTCTTCGGGGTATGGCCCGCTGACGGCACGATCACCGAAGAATTTCGAGCCCGGCTTCACGCCTATGCCGAGAAAGCCGTCCGCGAAGCCGGTCTCCGCACCGGATGGAACGACGTCGAGACGACGTTCGAATCCTCTGTCCACGATTGGCTCGACTCCATCACGGCGGGGTCGATCGCTGAATCGGTCAGCATGCTGGTCTCGCGGCTCGATCCCCACGGCCGCAGCGACGCACTCGGACAGAAGCTTCTGCACCTCGTCGGGCCTGGTGTGCCCGACGTCTACCAAGGCACCGAACTGTGGGAGGACTCGCTCGTCGACCCGGACAACCGGCGCCCCGTCGACTACTCGGTGCGACGTGAACATCTCGCAGATACCGGCATACCCGTCGTCGACGGCAGCGGTGCGGCGAAATTCCATCTCGTCCGCACTGCGCTCCGACTCCGGCGTGAACGGCCGGACAGTTTCGTCGGTGGAACTTACGCGCCCATCTACGCCGTCGGATCCGCTGCGCCGCACGTCCTCGGATTCGCCCGCGGATCGGTACTCGCTGAACCCGATGTGATAGCCCTTGCCACCCGCCATTCGCTGACGCTCGCATCACAGGGTTGGGGATCGACAGCGGTGGTACTCCCCGACGGACAGTGGCGCGATCGTCTGACCGATTCCGTGTTCACGGGCGAGATTTCAGCGGAGGTGCTCTTCGCTTCGTTGCCCGTGGCATTGCTGGTACGCGAGAACTGAGGAGCTGCACCCATGATCCACCGTTTCCAAGTGTGGGCACCGACCCCCGAGAAGGTTCGACTGCATCTGGACGGCGACGTTCATGACATGGATCGTCAGGCCGACGGTTGGTGGTTCACCGAGAAGGAAGCTCAGCCGGACAGCCGATACGGGTTCCTTGTCGACCAGGACGACACCGTGATTCCGGATCCCCGTTCGCCGCGTCAACCGGACGGGGTGCACGCTCCTTCACAGCTGTACAGAGTGGACGAGTCGAAGTGGACCGATTCGACATGGACGGGCCGACAACTGCCAGGTGGCGCACTGTACGAGTTGCACATCGGAACCTTCACTCCCGAAGGCACATTCGACGCTGCCATCACCAAGCTCGACCATCTCGTCGACCTCGGTGTCACCTTCGTCGAGGTGATGCCGGTCAACGGGTTCAACGGCACCCACAACTGGGGTTACGACGGTGTGCTCTGGTACACCGTTCATGAGCCGTACGGTGGGCCGGAAGGTTTGCAGCGCTTCGTCGATGCCTGTCACCGACGGGGACTCGGAGTGGTACTCGACGTGGTCTACAACCATTTCGGCCCATCCGGCAACTACCTCGACCGCTTCGGACCGTATCTCGCTCAGGGGTCCAATTCGTGGGGCCAAGCGATCAACTACTCCGAGGCCGATTCGGGGCCGGTGCGGCGCTACGCAATCGAGAACGCGCTTCGATGGTTCTCCGAGTTCCACATCGACGGGCTCCGGCTCGATGCAGTCCATGCCATCGTCGACCACACTGCCGTCCACCTGCTCGAAGAATTGACTGTGGACACGCGTCGACTGTCGGCTCATCTAGGACGCCCACTGACTCTGATAGCCGAAAGCGACCTCAACGACCCCAGCCTCATCACTGCGCGGTCCGGCGGCGGATATGGCCTGGATGCGCAGTGGGACGACGACATTCACCATGCGATCCATGCTGCGGTGTCCGGTGAAAGACAGGGGTACTACGGAGATTTCGGTTCGCTGCAGACGTTGGCGAATACCCTGCGCCACGGATTCTTTCATGCGGGGACATACTCGAGCTTCCGAGGCCGGACGCATGGCCGTCCCATCGACACCCGCCGAATTCCGGCGAGTTCGTTCGTTACGTACACCACGACGCACGATCAGATCGGCAACCGTGCGACCGGTGACCGACCGGGCTTCTATCTCGATCCCGGTCAGTTGGCAGTCAAGGCCGCATTGGTGTTGGCCTCCCCCTACACACCGATGTTGTTCATGGGTGAAGAGTGGGGCGCGTCGACACCGTTTCAATTCTTCACCTCACACCCCGAACCCGAGCTGGGTAAGGCGACTGCCGATGGCCGCAAAGCGGAGTTCGCCGAGCATGGTTGGGACCGCGCGGACATTCCCGACCCTCAGGATCCGGAGACATTCCAGCGATCGACACTGGACTGGTCCGAACTCGGCGCCGGCGACCACGCGCAGCTACTCCAGATCTACCGCGATCTACTGTCCTTACGTCGTGAATACCCAGAGTTGACCGATCCGTGGCTCGAGAACTTTTCCGTCGACTACGACGAGGACGAGCGCTGGATCGTACTGCACCGCGGATCGCTACGACTGGCCTGCAACCTTGCACCGGACGAGGTTACGGTCCCGGTCGGCGGCACCCCTCTCCTGTCCTGGAGTCCGCCGACCTCGAACGAAACAGGCTCGGCCACAACCATCCCCGGCCATTCGTTCACCATCCTCGCAACCAACGCGCCTGCGGCTACGAAGTCGTGAACGAGACCGCAGACGGTTGAGCCGACCCGGTCATGCATCCGTTGTGGTGCCTCGCAGCTTGACGAATACCGCAATCGAGGTAGCAGCCATGACAACAGCGGTAGCCACCGACGCAACGTGCATGCCGCTGATGAATGCCGCGTCAGCGGATTCGGACAAAAGTTCAGCGGTTCGAGCAGGAAGCGTGCGGGCGACGGCAACCGATCCGCCGAGCGTTTCCTGGGCGGACAACGCCTGAACCGGATCGAGGCCGGACACGTCGAGGCCTCGACGGAAGTACGACATGACGACCGTTCCGAGAATCGCAACGCCGAGCGCGATGCCGAGCTCGTACGCTGTCTCCGATACTGCGGACGCAGCACCTGCACGTTCGGGCTCGACCGCGCTCACGACCAGGTCCGAGGTGAGGGTCAGCGCTGTACCTGCGCCGGCACCGACAAGGACGAATCCTGCGATGAACAGTCCAGGTCCACCGTCGGCCCGAAGTCCTATCAGCAGAGCCGCGCCTACTGCGGCGACGGCCAACCCGGCTCCGAGCACCGTCCCCGGTGACCAGATGCGAACCAGGTAGGCCGCGATCAACGAGGTCACGATACTCGAGACAGTGCCGGGTAGTAGCAGCAGACCGGCCTGGAGCGGGCTGTTGCCCAAGACGAGCTGTAGATATTGAGCGCCGAAGAACAGGACTCCGGCAAGTGCGAACACCGACAGGAAGTTGGTGAACACCGCCGTCGAGAATGCAGGCTTGGCAAAGAGACGAAGGTCGATCATGGGTGATTCCAACGTTCGCTGACGTCGCACGAATGCGATACCTGCAGCGATGCCAACGGCTGCAGCGACGGCGTTGACCGTATCGAAACCATGCGTCGCGGTCTCCTTGATTGCGAAAACCAAAGGCACGAGGGCAGCGAGAGACAACGCAGAGCTGACTAGGTCGAATTTGCCGGGGTTCGGATCCTTCGATTCTGGGATCACCAGCGGTCCCAGCGCAATCAGCACGAGCATGACCGGAATGTTGATGAGGAACACAGATCCCCACCAGAAGTGCTCCAGAAGCCACCCGCCCACGAGCGGACCAGCGGCAGCACCGCCGCCCGCCATAGCGCCCCAGATCCCGATCGCCATGACCCGTTGACGCGAGTCGGTGAAGATCGTCCGAATGAGGCCGAGAGTCGCGGGCATCAATGTCGCACCGGATACGCCCTGAAGTATCCGCGCTGCGATGAGCATCTCGGGGCTGACGGAGAAGGCAGCGATGATCGATGCGATGCCGAATCCAGCGGCACCGATGAGCAAAAGCCGACGACGGCCGATCCGATCGCCGAGGGTGCCCATCGTGATGAGCAGACCTGCCAACACGAACGAATAGACGTCGATGATCCACAGCAGTTGATTACTGGTCGGCGCAAGGTCGGCGCTGATGAACGGCAGCGCAAGGTCGAGCACGGTGCCGTCGACTGCGATCAGAAGCACCGCGAACGCGAGCACCACCAGGCCGAGCCAGTCCTGTGTGGTGGCCCGGCGGTCAGGGGTGGATTGCATGCTGGGCATGCTCGACTCGTTCACGAACTTCTCCTCGGTTCTACAGTCTTCTACTAGACCGTCCAGACGGTACAGTTATCCAGAATAGCAGTTCACCGTCCAGTCGGTACAGTGCTGGATATGTCGTCTGACACACGTGATCGAATACTCGACGCCCTCGAGATGCTGCTACTCGACGAAGGATCCACGAAAGTGACACTCGAGAGTGTCGCCGCGTCGGCGGGGGTTTCGAAAGGAGGATTGCTCTACCACTTCAATACCAAAGACGCGATGATCGCCGCCATGGTCCGCAGACTCGGCGAGCGTTCGGACACGCAACGGGCCGAAGCCGAACGCGGAGGATCCACCGTCGCCCACTGGTATCTGCAACCACCGGGAACGATCTCCGACAAAGAGACGGCCCTCTACCGTTCGACCCTCGCCGTACTGCGTAGCGTCGACGGCAAGCCTGGAGAGATACAACAAGCCGTCATCGACATGATGCGACTCTGGGACGAGAGCCTCCAGGCCGAGATCGAGGACCCGGTGCACGCCGAGATCGTGAGACTCGTCGGCGACGGCATCTACCTGGGCGCGCTATTGAATCTGCCGCCGGTGGACCCGACACTGCATCAACAGGTCGTGGAACGGCTACTCGGATCCGATCACGTCAAATAGCGATATGCGGGTGTTCCGGGCTCCAACTGCTCAACCTGCAGATGAGACGAACGCATACGTTCGAGAAGCGAACCGAGTCCTGACGCGACCCCGAGTTGAATACCGACCAACGCCGCGCCGGTCTCACGGTTGTTTCGCTTCACGTACTCGAACAGGGTGATGTCGTCGTCCGGGCCGAGAACGTCGTCGAGAAAACGACGAAGTGCGCCTGGCTCCTGCGGAAAGTCGACGAGAAAGTAGTGCTTGAGTCCGAGGTGCACGAGGGAACGTTCGAGTATCTCGCCGTATCGCGACACATCATTGTTGCCACCCGAGATCAAGCACACCACAGTACTGCCGGGCGCAACCGAAATCTGATGCAGCGCAGCGACACTCAATGCGCCGGCCGGCTCGGCAATTACACCCTCGTTCTGGTACAGATCGAGCATGGCCGTGCAGATGGCCCCCTCGTCGATCTGCGTGACGAGAAACGGACCGGCGTCGAGGGTTCCCGGCCGAAAAGCAGGCATAGCCATGAGCGGCAACGACGCATGCGAGACAACCTCGGCGCCCAGGTTCTGCAGAGCCGCGTACGGTACGTCACCGATCCGACGGACTGCAGCGCCGTCGACGAAGGGATCGATCTCCGCCAGCGTCACCGGCCCGCCTGCGACGAGAGCGGCCGTCATCGATGCGGCTCCGGAGGGCTCCACCCCAACCAATGCGGACGCCGGGGAGCGCTCGCGCAGGTACGTCGAGATGCCTGCGATACAGCCACCACCACCCACTGGCATGACCACGGTGTCCGGAGCAGCACCGAGCTGCTCGATGATCTCGGCTGCAATTGTTCCCTGCCCTGCTACTGTCCGCGCATCGTCGAACGGTGGAACCATCGTTGCGCCTGTTCGCGCGACATCGGCCGCGGCAGAAGCACTGGCAGCGTCGAACGTGTCCCCGGTGACGATCAGTTCGACGAACTCACCACCATGGACGCGAATACGGTCACGCTTCTGTTTGGGAGTGTTGGCAGGAACATAGATCCGGCCGTGCACCTGCATCGATCGACACGCGAACGCCACACCCTGCGCGTGGTTCCCGGCGCTGGCAGTCACTACCCCGACCGCCAACTCCTCAGGGCTCAGCTGCGCCATCAGATTGTAGGCACCACGGATCTTGTACGAGCGAACGATCTGCAGGTCCTCGCGTTTGAGATAGACCTGCGCACCGGTAACAGCAGAGAGTCGTTCGCAGTATTGCAGCGGCGTCGCGGACACCACGCCCGAAATTCGTCGCGCAGCCGTGTCGATATCGTCCGCAGTGACTGCGAACGTGTGACTGTTGGTTACGACTACGTCAGGCGAGTTGGACACTCGTTCATGCTGCCACCAGCACAGTTCCCGATTCGAACCGGGCGTGCATTGCGCCATCGAAGACCTGCTGCGGCCGACCCCGAGCGTCTCGGAGTCGGCCGCAGCCTGTGGGCTCAGCCTATGGCTTACAGAGCCGTGGCGACCTTCCAGGCCGTATGAATCGCACCCTCGATGTAATCGACCGAGACAGCGTCACCCACAACCTGCACATCGGCAACTACACCCGCCAGCGCTTCGGCGAGCGGAGCCTGCGCCGAAACACCCGAAGCGACGACGACCATGGCGGCCGGCGCGGTCAACGTCTGGTCACCTACTCGGAACTCGACGTGGTCCTTGGTGATTCGCTGCACGGTCGCGTTGCGGTGGATCACCACACCGTGCTCCTTCGCATGGCGAACCGCAGTCCAGCGACGCGGCATCGCCATCGGCACGCCGAGCTGCTGCCCTTCTTCGAGCAACGTCACATTCCGTCCACGCTCGGCCAAGAACTCTGCGAGCTCGAGCCCCACGAGCGAGCCACCGACCACGACGACGTTCTTGCCCATCGGCAGGAACTTACGTGTCACGGTGCGGATTGCGGCGGGGCTCTTGGTGATGCCGGAGAGCTTGCCCAGCTTGGCCATGATCCGAAGGAAGGGTGGTACCTGTGAGGTGTCACCGGCACCGGTCATCAAGGCGCGCAGCGTGTCACCGGTGTGTACGTGCGGCAAGTCGCCACCCGGAACGCTGGGCCGATCACGAACTGCGCCGGTGGCCACCACGACCACATCCGCATCCAACGCCTTGATCGAGGCGACGGTGGCCTCGGTATTCAACCGGATGTCAACACCCAAACGCTCGACCTCGACCTTCAGCCACTTCAGCAGACGCCCATTGTCCGGAGTCGTAAGGCTCGAGAACCAGAGTGTGCCGCCGAGACGATCGGACTTGTCCAGCACCGTAACTCGGTGTCCGCGCTCGCTGGCCACGCGAGCAACCTCGAGTCCGCCGGGACCCGCGCCGACAACAACAACGTGCTTGGGAGTAGCGGTGCGCACGAGCGGAAGCATTGCTTCATTACCCAGGGCGGGGTTCACCGCACACAGCGGAGTCTCGTCCCAGAAGTTTTCCTGAACGCACACATAACAATTGATGCAGGGACGGACGCGCTCCGGCGTTCCGGCCTCGAGCTTGTTCACCAAGTCCGGATCAGCGAGCAGCTGGCGACCCATCGCCGCGAAGTCCGTGCGTCCTTCCGCGATCATCTTCTCGCTGACGTCGGGGAGCATACGTCCGACGGTGATCACGGGGATCGATATCGCCTGCTTGATTCGCGTTGCATTATCAGTGTAGAAGCCGACCTTGTCGGGCAGGGGCCCGTCGGTGAAGTTGGCGAAAGCGTTCAGTGCGGTACCGGTGACGTGGATGGCGTCAGCTCCGGCCTCCTCGAACATCTTTGCGGCCGCAACGGCTTCGTCGACGGTCAGCCCGTCGGTTTCGCCGTACTCTTGACCGGCCAGACGCACGATGACGGCAAGCGAATCGCCGACCTCCGCCTCGACCGCCCGAATAACTTCACAAGTCAGGCGAGCCCGATTCTCCATGGAACCGCCGTACTCGTCGCTGCGCTGATTCGTGTACCGACTCAGGAAGGCGCCGAGGACGTAGTTGTGGGCACAGTGAATCTCGACGGCGTCGCCACCCGCGGCCTTCACCCGTCCGGCAGCCTCGGCGAACATGCGGACCAGCCAATCCAGATCTTCCTTGGTGGCTTCGTGGTACGTCGCCTTCTTGCCCTCGTTGATGGCACCCATCTTGCCCAGTTCTTCGGGTGTGCAATCGATCATCGCACTCATGTCACTCGGCGGCTTCGGCATGGACGGCACCAGCTGCGGTCGGCCGTCGAGGGTGTCGATGCGCGCCACCTTGCCGTGGTGCGTCATCTGCACGCACAGCTTGCTGCCAGTGGCGTGCACCGCGTCCGCCAGCGCCTTGATTCCGGGGATGAACCGGTCTTCCGAGAGCCCCGGTTCCTTGCGGCTGGTGCATCCCACCGGGTAGGCAACAGCGCAGCAACCGGTGATGATCAGCCCTGTGCCACCGGCCGAGCGAGCAACGAAGTGGTCGATGTCACCCTTTTCGATTTCACCGTCGTGGCATAGGTTCATGTCCATTGCGGGCAGAACGACGCGGTTCGGAACGGTCATAGGGCCGATGGTCCCGGGGGCGAGCAGGTGCGGGAAAGTTTGGTTGCGGGTCACGAGTAGACGATAATTCGCTTTGCACCGTGACAATGAATCGCTCTCGATGAACGGGACTCCACGGCGAAATACGAACTGCCACCGGCGCGTTTCAGGCTCTGCTCAGCACGAAGACTGGTATTTCGCGATCGGTCTTTTTCTGGTAGTCCGCGTAGTCGGGATACGCCGCAACAGCGCGCTCCCACCACACCGCTTTGTCCTCGCCGGTGACCTCCCGCGCCACGTAGTCGGCCTTTTCCGTACCGTCCTGCAATTCGACATTCGGATCGGCAACCACGTTGTAGTACCACACCGGATGCTTCGGAGCTCCGCCCAAAGAGGCGACGACCGCGTACTCACCGTCGTGCTCGACCCTCATCAACGGTGTCTTACGAAGCTTGCCCGTCTTGTTCCCCTTGGTGGTCAGCAGAACTACCGGCATCCCATTCATGGATGTGCCTTGCGTGCCCCCCGATTCCTCGAGAAGTTCGGCCTGCTTACGGGCCCAGTCGGAGGTGCTCGGTTCGTATTCCCCTGTCAACGGCATGGCGTCCAGTCAACACCTACTCGGGCCCCCATGCCACCAGTGCCGACTTTCTTCCCGTTGCGCGATGACACGGAATACCCGACACCGAAGTTCGGTAGCCCGAAACCTTGGGTACGTATAACCTGAACAAGAATGCGCTACCTCCGATTGGAGCACCGAGATGACACACGCCGAGACGACAGCCGGTACGCGTACGCGCTTGCGCACAGTGGATATCGCCGGCACACCGTGGCCGGTGTACAAGCTCGAAGCTCTCGCCGTAGGCGTTCTGGTGCTGCTCGGCGCATTGGCACTGACTACTTCACTGCAGGTAGCCGTTCTCGGTAGCGCATGCGCGACGGTCCTCGCCTGGTGGTCCCTGAGGCTCGCGGAAGCGCTCAGCCCGCCAAGCAGCCAGGACCGAACAGTGCCTTCAAATCACCCATCAACGCCGACGTCGGGGTAACCCGCAGACTGTCGTCGAGCTTCATTGCGGTCACCTTGTCTCCGCTCACCAGACGCAGATGCACATCCGAAGTACCCGGGTGAGACATCAATATCTTCTTCAGTGCACCGACTTTGTCGGCCGTGCACTGACGGGTCGGAAGGCTGACGGCCAATGGCTTCGCAACTCCGACAGCCGAGAGATCCGGTACCGCGAGATCGTTGGCGATCAGTGAAATCCGGTCGTCACGCACCGATACTCGACCCTTGACCAGTACCACGGAATCTTCGGTCACATCTGCCCCGAAGACCGAATACGCCTGCGGGAAGAACAGCACCTCGATGCCGCCGACGAGGTCTTCCAGTTGCGCCGATGCCCAGGTAAGACCGTTCTTGTTGACGCGCCGGTTGACCGAGGCGAGAATTCCGCCGATGGTGACCTGGGTGCCGTCCTTGACGTCCCCTTCGAGAATCGCCGGAATGTTGGTGTCCGACTGCGCATTCAGCATGTGCTCGACACCCAGCAGCGGGTGACCGGACACATACAGACCGAGCATTTCTCGTTCGAGTGCCAGACGATGCTTCGAATCCCACTCCTCGTCCGGAACACGCACATTGAAGACCGCTGAGATCGACTCGTCGGCGTCCTCGCCACCGAAGAGGTCGAACTGCCCGATCGCCTCGGCCTTCTTGGTGCCCATCACCGCATCGATAGCGTCGGCGTGAATGAGCATCAACCCTTTTCGAGGGTGGTCCAGTGAATCGAAGGCGCCCGCCTTGATGAGCGACTCGGTGACCTTCTTGCTACATGCAACAGCATCGATCTTCTGGAGATAGTCGGAGAAGTCGGTGTACTTCGACTTTTCCGCCCTCGCACGAAGGATGGAGGCTACGACGTTGGTTCCGACGTTGCGCACCGCGCCGAGACCGAAGCGAATATCCGTGCCGACGGAGGCGAAGTTGAGTTCGGATTCGTTGACGTCCGGTGGCAACACGGTGATACCGAGCTTGCGGCAGTCGGCCAGATACAGCGCAGCCTTGTCCTTGTCGTCGCCGACACTGGTAAGAAGCCCTGCCATGTATTCGGCGGGGTAGTTCGCCTTCAGATACGCCGTCCAATAGGACACCAGACCGTAACCGGCGGAGTGCGACTTGTTGAACGCGTAACCGGCGAACGGCAAAACCGTATCCCACAGCGCCTTGATAGCTGCCTCGGAAAAACTGTTGTCCAGCATGCCCTGCCGGAAACCGGCATACGCCTTCTCCAGCTCCGAAAGTTTCTTCTTACCCATCGCCCGACGCAGCAGGTCGGCCTGACCGAGCGAGTACCCGGCCACCTTCTGCGCCAACTGCATGATCTGCTCCTGGTACACGACCAGTCCGTAGGTCTCGCCGAGAATCACCTTGAGGGGTTCTTCGAGTTCGGCGTGGATGGGCTTGACCTCTTGTCGAGCATTCTTACGATCTGCGTAATCGTTGTGCGAGTTCATCCCCATCGGGCCCGGGCGGTACAACGCGAGAACTGCGACGATGTCCTCGAAACCGGTGGGCTGCATGCGTCGGAGCAAGTCTCGCATTGCACTGCCGTCGAGCTGGAACACGCCGAGAGTGTCACCGCGCGAGAGCAATTCGAACGTCGCCGGATCATCGAGCGGCAACGCATCGAGGTCGATGTCGATACCCCTGTTGGCCTTGATGTTCTCGATTGCATCACCGATGACGGTGAGGTTTCGCAGCCCGAGGAAGTCCATCTTGAGCAGACCGATCGCCTCACACGACGGGTAGTCCCAGCCGGTGATGATCGCGCCGTCCTGTGCACGTTTCCAGACCGGGATCGCGTCGGTGAGCGGCTCGGAGGACATGATCACCGCGCAGGCGTGCACACCGGCGTTACGGATCAGCCCTTCGAGACCCTTGGCCGTTTTGTAGATCGTCGCCACGTCGGGATTGGAATCGATGAGCGCACGGACTTCGGTGGCTTCCTTGTACCGCTCGTGCGCCGGATCGGTGATCCCGGCAACCGAGATGTCCTTGGCCATGATGGGAGGTGGAAGCGCCTTGGTGATCTGATCGGCGATACCGAACCCCGGCTGCCCGAACTGAACACGCGCAGCATCCTTGATCGCGGCCTTCGTCTTGATGGTTCCGAAGGTGATGACCTGAGCGACGCGGTCGCTGCCCCACTTCTCGGTTGCATAACGGACCATCTCACCGCGTCGGCGATCATCGAAGTCGATATCGATATCGGGCATCGACACGCGCTCGGGGTTCAGGAACCGCTCGAACAACAGTCCGTGCGGAAGCGGATCGATGTTGGTGATCCCCATCGAGTACGCCACGAGAGAGCCTGCAGCCGAGCCACGGCCTGGCCCTACTCGGATGCCGACGGCCTTTGCGTGGTTGATGAGGTCTCCGACGACGAGGAAGTACGCCGGGAACCCCATTTCGAGAATGACGCCGATCTCGTATTCGGCCCGGGCGAGGTATTCCTCGGTCGGGCCATCGGGGAAACGGCGGTCCAGCCCGGTCATGACCTCGTGCCGAAGCCACGTTCCCTGGGTGTGTCCTTCGGGAACTGGGAAGATCGGCATGCGGTCACGGTGCGCCCACACGTCGTCGTAAGGCTGGACGCGCTCGGCGATGGCAAGCGTGCTGTCGCAGGCGCCAGGAACCTGGTCGTCCCATAGTTCGCGCATTTCTGCTGCCGACTTGAGGTAGTAACCGTCGCCGTCGAACTTGAAGCGGGTGGGATCGCTGAGAGTCTTGCCCGTCTGAATGCACAGCAGCGCCTCGTGATTGACCGCTGCGTCTTTCGTGACGTAATGGCAGTCGTTCGTGGCGAGTGGCGGGATCGACAGCTTCTTGCTGATCTCGAGCAGCCCTTCGCGGACTCGGCGCTCGATCGACAGCCCATGGTCCATCAACTCGACGAAGAAGTTCTCCGGGCCCCAGATTTCCTGCCACTTGGCGGCAGCCTCCATCGCCTCGCGATCCTGACCGAGCCGAAGTCGCGTCTGCACCTCACCCGACGGACACCCGGTGGTGGCGATGATGCCTTCTGCATGTGTGGCGATGAGCTCTTCGTCCATCCGTGCCCACTTGCCCAATTGGCCCTCGATGGATGCCAGCGAGGACAACTTGAACAAGTTGCGCAGACCGGTGGCATTCTCGGCGACCATCGTCATGTGGGTGTACGCGCCACTGCCGGAGACGTCGTCGGACTTCTGACTCCGGTCACCCCAGAGCACACGCTTCTTGTTGAATCTCGACTCGGGCGCGACATATGCCTCGATGCCGATGATCGGCTTGATGCCCGCCTTCTTGGCCTCGTTGTAGAACTCGCTCGCGCCATACATGTTGCCGTGGTCGGTCATTCCAACCGCGGTCATCCCCAAGCGTCCGGCCTCGGCGAACATCGGCGCGATCTTCGCGGCCCCGTCGAGCATCGAGTACTCGGTGTGGTTATGCAGATGAACGAACGAGTCAGCCACGAACATGTCTCCTGAAGGTCGAACTGTGTGTGAATCTCGGCCCGAAAGTCTCGGGCAGTGCCAATCGCGCCAGCTGGAAGGATCTATACCGAAGCCCACCCACTCTAAGTCATCGCGGCGGGGGTACGGGCCCGTCGTCGGGAAGGGGCGCGACGACGGAAACGAATTCGGGAAGCAACACTCGCACTGCGAAGCGACCGGCGATCGCGTCGGCAGGCAGCGCTTCGACGGCTCGTACTCCCTCGGTGTTCTCGATGGCAAGCAATGCCGACGGAGTGGCACGGAGCACCGCGCCGACGACACAGTCGCAGCCGGAGCCGAGCCGCGCGGCCGAGGTGGAGTCGATCTGAGATTGACGATCCCACTGCCCGGCGCTCATCCCGAGCCTCGACGCCGCGACGCTTTCGGCCCCCAGCACCGATTGCTCGCTCCCCGCGACACCGATGTCGATCACCTGGCTTTGCACGCGGTCCATCGGCACTCTCAGAAGTACCCGCGCAATCCGTTCACCGTCAGCAATTGCGACCAGCCGTTGCGGGGAAAGCGGCGTGTCGAAAGAAACGAGAGCCCAATGCGGATTGCCGTCATCGACACCACGCAGGGTTCCGCGCGCCCTGTCCAGGTAATCCGACACCATCTCACCGTTGTCCGGCCCGAGTCGATCGGTGTTGACCCCGGGTCGTGGAAGCGGATTCAGAGCACCGACCAACCAGAGCAGTCCGACAACGACTGCCACCAGCACGCCCGCCTCGAGTGCCCCGCCGAACCGTCTCATGCCTTGCGCAATACCTCCATCGCGTGCTGAAGATCGGCGGGATACTCGCTTTCGATCTCCACCCATCGGCCGTCGGATGGGTGCGTGAACCCCAACGACTTGGCGTGGAGCCACTGACGCTCGAGCCCGAGCCGTGCCGCGAGTTTCGGGTCCGCCCCGTACGTCAGGTCGCCGCAGCAAGGATGCCGAAGCGCCGAGAAATGCACCCGAATCTGATGAGTGCGACCGGTCTCGAGGTGCACGTCCAACAGGCTCGCAGCCTGGAATGCCTCGATCGTGTCGTAGTGCGTCACACTGGCTTTGCCGTCGGCGCGTACAGCGAACTTCCAATCGTTGCTGCCGTGGCGGCCGATCGGGGCATCGATCGTCCCGCTGCTCGGGTCCGGATGTCCTTGCACCAGAGCGTGATACCGCTTGGAGATGGTGCGCTCCTTGAACGCGCGTTTGAGGACCGTGTACGCGCGCTCCGACGTAGCAACCATCATCACACCCGATGTACCGACGTCGAGACGATGCACGATGCCCTGACGCTCGTGCGACCCGGACGTCGAGATTCGGTACCCTGCGGCGGCCAGTCCACCGATCACGGTAGGTCCGGCCCAACCGACGCTTGCATGCGCAGCCACTCCGACCGGCTTGTCCACCGCGACAATATCGTCGTCGGCGTAGAGAATGGCCATTCCCGGGACCGGCTGCGCCACGACCGTCAACTCACGGGCGGGCTCAGGCAGTTCGACCTCGAGCCACGTGCCTGCCGACAGGCGGTCGGACTTACCGACCTTGGCACCGTCGACTACCACCGAGCCCTCTTCTGCGAGCGTCGCCACCACGGTTCTGGAGTAGCCGAGCAGCCGAGAGACGCCGGCGTCGACACGCATGCCGTCGAGTCCGTCGGGAACCGGCATCGAACGCGATTCCCTCATTTCTCCACTGCCTTCGTCGCTGTGGCGTTTTTCTTCGACTCGGTACGTCGACCGTTCGGTTCGAGCCCGAACAGGCTCAACACGACCAGAAGAATTGCGCCGCACACGATCGAGGAGTCGGCGACATTGAACACCGGCCACCACCCCACCGACACGAAATCGACTACATGCCCTTGCAACGGCCCTGGGGAACGAAAGAAACGATCGATGAGGTTTCCGAGCGCACCACCGAGAACGAGACCGAGGCCGAGGGCCCACCATGGCGAACGCAACGTCCGTCCGATCCGAATCACGCCGATCACGACGCACACTGCCACGATGGTGAGCAACCAGGTCATGCCGGTCGCCATGGAGAACGCGGCGCCGGGGTTACGCACCAGGCGCAAGGTGACGACGTCGCCGAAAATCTCGACCGGTCTGCCCGGCGAAATCCAATGGACAACGGCGATCTTGGTAGCGAGGTCGAAGGCGAGCACGACCACCGCGATCACAACGAGCATCCGGGTACGCAGCGGCTTGTCGGGCACGCCGTCCGACTTCGTGGATTCCGCAGGAATATTCGCGCCTACCTGCGCGGCTTCGGGCTTCTCGGCAGTGCTGTCGGGGCCGGTCGGATCGGTCGGGCGGTCTTCACTCACACCCCCATCATGTCGCATCGGGACCCCGCACCACACATCCGGACCGGCGGCGACCGCTCTCGCGGGAGCCGTGTCCGTAATCTGGGTGCCGTGATCTCGACTTCCGAAACCTCCGTACGACGTCTACGCGGACTTGCCGCCGCCGCCGCAATCGCCGCTCTCGTGACCGCATGCACCTCCTCCGGAGAGGACTCGTCGGTGACCGCGACGAGCTCGTCCCCTACCTCCGGCGTTTCGCTGCCCGTCACTCCGGTGACGACAACTCTGCTGGACCCGGGTGCGGAACCACGATCGACCGTGACCTCTGTGCGCAGCGGCAATCAGTCGGTTCAGCTGTCCACCCGTTCGACGGTGACTCAGCAGATCGACGACCAGGCTGTGCAGGACTTCTCCACCCCCGAGCTCACCCTGCCGTTGACCGCGACGGACATGGACTCCTCCTCCGACACGGTGAACCTTCGCCTCGGCAAGGCGACATCAGCAGACCAACGACTCACCGACGCGTTGGCGCCCGCGGAAGGTTCGGCTGCCGGCTTGACCATGACCGATGCCGGGGCGATCACTGCCCTGACGATCACACCGTCGGACGAGACGCAGGATGCAGCGCGTGCGGCTATCGAACAGGCGCTGAACCAGGCCGTATACCGGTCGGTCTCGTATCCGGACGCCGAGATCGGCGTCGGCGCGGTGTGGACCGTAGAACAGCAGGTCATCAGCGGAGTGACGCTCAACCAGGTGACGACCGCAACGCTGAGATCACGGGACGGCGACCGCCTGACCATCGACCTGCGGATAGACCAGACGCCCGAGACGACCACGCTGGAACTGCCCGACAACGCCGGTTCGCTGGCCATCGATTCCTACACCATGACGGGAACGGGAACCCTCGAGGTCGACGCCGACAAACCGCTCCCGTTGTCGGGTGAGGTCACCGTCGGTGGCAAACAGCAGTACAGCGACCCCGAAGGGTCGACCGTGCTGCGTCAGGACATCAGCGACACCGTTCGATGGACCGCGCCATGATGTCGCGTCCACTTCTGCTCACCGCTCTGGCCGTCGCGACGGCGTTGTCGGCTGCCGCGTGCGGTGGGTCCGATACCGCGCCCGATGCCGCACCGAAGGTCGCTCTCGGCCCGTTTGTCGCCGCACCCGATCCCTTGTTGGGATCGCCGATCACCGATTCGGCGGCGCTACAGTCCGCGATGCTCAGCATGGATCTATTGCCCGACGGGTTTGCGCCGATTCCCGACCCGGTCCGTGATCTCGGCATGGATCCGGCGCCCGAGTACGACGCACCGGACCGATCGGGCACCGATCCGGAAGCCTGCGGCGACGTCCTTGCACCGATCGAGCAACAGCTTCCCGGTTCATCTGCTGGGGCCGAGGTGCGTTACTCGGGTCCGAACTTCTCCTCGCTCGACGAGGACGCGGCGAGCTACCCCGGCCGCGGGGCCGCCGAGGCTTTTACTGCACTTCAAAACACCCTCGCGAAATGCACCGAGTACACCGGTACCGATGCGGACGGGGTGCGTGTGGACTACCGACTCGAAGGTCGCGAGCAGAACACAATCGGCGACGCTTCGATCTCGGTGCGTCTCACCATCGACAGCGGCGGCTACACACTGGTCTCGGACGTCGTCATTGCTGTTGTCGATTCGACGGTCGTACAACTTGTCGGGACCGGCCAGGATGCGTTCGATCCCACACTCATGACCGAGTTGGCCACGACGGCGGTGGATCGGATCAGAGGCGCCGACCGAGGCGTATAGAACGACGCGTGCGCGCTACCTCTTCGACCACCTCACCCCGGACACGCAAATGCCGGTGCCGTCCCAAGAAGGACGACACCGGCATTGATCCGATCGAGTGCTACGAAATCAAGCGCACGCGGGCGAAGTCAGCTGCGCGAGCTGTACGAGGCCACACGCGTTCTCCTTCGACAGCTTCCACTTTCCGTCTTCGGCGACGAAGGTGAAGTTACCGGGGTTGGCCTGACCGTTGATGGTCAGCGTTGCGCCTGCGTTGAGCGTGCCGTCACCCAAGTCGTCGACGCTGGTGAGCTGAATCGCTGCACCGTTCTGTACGGCTGCGGCCGCGACCTGGTTGATGAGGTCGGGATCGGCCTCTGCACCCTGGATCAGTTCGGCCTTCTCCTCCACCGGCACCGCTGGGTCGAGCCCGCGAAGCAGTTCCGCGTTGAGTTCCTCCGGCGTCGGAACCGGCGGGTAGTCGCCGCTCGCGTCGGGTGCGGCTGAAGCGGAAGATGCCTTGGCAGTGGTGGTGGTTGCGGCGTCGCCGCCATCGTCCGATCCGCACGCGGTCATCGTGAACGCTGCGGCGATCGCGATGCCTGCAACCATGGCCTTACGGGTGTTACGAAGCTTCAAGTGCTTGTCCTTTTCACTCTGATCGCCAGCGATCACTGTCGATCACTGAGGGGTCAACTTGTCATCGTTCGTCTCGGGTGCCCCACTATGCCATTCGAAATCTCACACGGCCAGATTCGGGTACCGACCGGTAGGAAATCGCGTCATTGGAGACTGTCGAGCGCATCCGCTAGGCGGAGCATCTCATCCCACTCGGCAAAAGTACGAGCCCTACCCGGTCCGGAAGATCGGGTCTCGAAACGAACAGTCACCACGGAATGGCCTGCCCCCTGTATCCATCCGTGTCCGTACTCAGGATGCCTTACATCCATCCCGGGGTGCCACCTCGGGCTCGGTTCCGTCGCGGCAGGCGCTGGGTTCGGTGTCATACTCGCATCGTCGAGAACATCGCCTGAGTGGTAGTCCAGCTCAGGAAAGAGAGAGCCCTGCTGCACGGTCGACAACCCGGCCAAACCCACTCCCACCAAGCGAATAGGGCCAAGTTCCACCGGGTCGAGCACCAGGCGCTGGGCCGCTGCGACAATGGTCTGCTTGTCGACGGTTGCGTACGGAAGGGTCACAGAGCGCGTGAGGATACTCATGTCTGCTTTACGTAATTTCAGAACCACAGTTCGAGCGCCTCGGCCGTCCTTGCACAACCTGCGGTGGGCGGCGTCGCCACTCGATTCCACCGCAGCGCGCAGTTGGGCCAGCGTCACCAGATCGTGCGCGAACGTCGTCTCGGCGCTGACCTGCTTCGCTTCGGCTCGCTCGGCCACCGCGCGATCGTCGATTCCCCGCGCAAGTCTGTGCAGGCTCGGCCCGACCGTCGCCCCAAGAATCGAGGCAACCTCCGATTCCGAAGTGGAGACGAAGGTGCCGATCGTGTCGATCCCGAGCCTGCGAAGCTTCTCCTCCGCCACCGGACCTATCCCCCACAGCTTGCGCACGGGCAATGCCGCCATCAACTCTGTCTGCTCGCGCGGAGTGACGACCTTGACACCATCCGGCTTGGCCAGCCCGGATGCAATTTTCGCAATCTGCTTTCCGGCACCCGCGCCGATCGACGCAACCAAGCCGGTTTCCTCGCGCACCAGAGTCCTCAGTGACTCGCAGAAGTCGAGTACCTCCGCCGACGTCGCACCCGCAAGCTCGGACGGCTCCCCGAACGCTTCATCCATGGACAACTGTTCCAAGATCGGCATCGGAGTACGCAGAGCGTCGAACACTCGGCGACTGAGCGCCTGATACAAGGAACCCCGAGGGGGCAACACGACGGCACCTCCCCCGACGAGCCGTCGTGCCTGATGCATGGGCATGGCCGAACGAGCACCGAAAACTCGCGCCTCGTAGCTGCATCCGGCAACGACCCCGCGGCCACCGGCCCCACCCACCAGGACCGGCCTACCCCGCAACGTGGGACGGGTCAGCTGCTCGACGGATGCGAAGAACGCATCCATGTCGAGATGCAGGACCCACCGCGCGCTGCGAGAATTCGTCATGAGCGATGAACCTCGCGCGGATCACGACACTCCACCGTTGTCTCCCCCGGCCGGTCTCTCACTCTTGGCTGAGCTCGAAGCCCAACGATGCTGCCGCCCGCTGTGGTGACGGATCGCGCCACAGTGCGCCGTAGACCTCGTTCGATGCCAGGGATCTGGTGACGGCCTTGTCGATATATACCGTGCCGTCGAGGTGATCGGTTTCATGCGCCACGATCCGTGCCGGCCACCCGCGAAAAATCTCGTCGATCTCCATTCCGTTCGAATCGACACATTCGAGCCGAACGGCAGCAGGACGCGAAACCACTGCTTGATACCCGGGGACCGACAGACACCCCTCGAAGAACGAGCGGCGAGCATCCCCGATAGCGGTGTAAGTAGGATTGACGACAACCCGAAACGGCAGCGGAGTGCGCTCGCGCGCCTCCGCCATCTCCGGGTCCACCTCGTACATGTCCTCGATCACCGCTATCCGCAGCGGAATACCGATCTGCGGAGCAGCCAATCCCACGCCCGGCGCGTCATGCATCGTCGCCCGCATGACCTCGACGAGCAGCTCGAGTGTCCGGACCTCGAGCTGATCGATCAACGGCGCGGCCGGAGCCCGAAGCACAGGTTCGCCGACGACCACGATCTTCACGACGCCACCGCGAGCCGAAGAGAGAATCTCGCGGACAACGTCTTCCATCGATGGGGCTGCCGTCATCGCGCCCGGCTCACCAACGCGCGCACACCCTCGCCCATCTCGATCGCGTCCGGGCCCGGATCCCCATCGACCAAGGTAAGCGCAAGGACCTCACCCTTGATGAGTTCCCGGTGGGTGTCGAGCCAGTCGCGTCGATCAGCCGGTACCTCGACGACGATATCGATCCGATCCGACACCTCCAGCCCGAGGTTACGGCGCGCGTCCTGGAATTCGCGGATACGATCCTTCGCCCAACCCTCGGCTTCGAGTTCGGCTGTGACATTCGAGTCGAGCACGACGAGTCCAGCATTTCCGGGCAACGCAGCCGTCGAATCCGGTTCGGCAGCAACCAATTTGCGGGTGTATTCGGAGGGCAGCAGCTCGATCCCAGCCGCGCTGACAACTCCGTTGGCGTCCTCGGACCATTCCCCGGCCTTGACGGCCTTGATGACCTTCTGAACGTCCTTACCGATGCGAGGACCTGCCGCACGAGCGTTGACCACAAGTTCGAACTTGCCGTGCACAGCGACGTCGTCGGTCAGATCCACCTTCTTGACATTGACCTCGTCCGCGATGATGTCGGCGTATGGACGCAACCGCTCCGCGTTCTCGGCAGCGACGGTGACCTCGGGCAGCGGCAAGCGCACTCGAAGATTCTGCGCCTTACGTAGACCGAGCACGGTGGAACAGATGGTTCGAACCTCGTCCATGGACTCGACGAGTTCGGGATCGGAAGGCAGCTCACCCGCGTCAGGCCAGTCCATCAGGTGCACCGAACGCCCGCCGGTAAGGCCACGCCAGACGACTTCACTGATCAACGGCAGAAGCGGCGCCGCGATCCGCGTCAGAACTTCCAGCACTGTGTGGAGTGTGTCGATCGCATCGACGTTCTCACTCCAGAACCTCGAACGCGAGCGTCGCACATACCAATTGGTCAATGCATCACAGAACACGCGAAGCTCGTCGCACGCACCTGCGATGTCGTTTCCCTCCAACGCATCGGTGATCGCATCGCGAGTCGCAGCCAGCTTCGCAAGCACGTACCGATCGAGAACATGCGGCGAATCGGTACGCCACACGCCCGGCTTTTCCGCGTACAACTGCAAGAAGCTCCACGCGTTCCAGATCGGCAGCAAGGCCTGACGAACACCCTCGCGGATGCCCTGCTCGGTCACGACGAGATTTCCGCCTCGAAGGATCGGAGAAGACATCAGGAACCACCGCATGGCGTCGGAACCGTCCCTGTCGAACACTTCCTTCACATCCGGATAGTTCCCCTTGGACTTGCTCATCTTCAAGCCGTCGTCGCCGAGGACAATCCCGTGTGCTGCAACGGTTTTGAAGGCCGGCCTATCGAACAGGGCCGTCGCCAACACATGCAGCGTGTAAAACCATCCACGCGTCTGACCGTTGTACTCGACGATGAAATCGCCGGGGTTGTGAGTGGCGAACCACTCCTCGTTCTCGAACGGAAAGTGCACCTGCGCATACGGCATCGAACCGGACTCGAACCAGCAGTCCAACACCTCCGGAACACGACGCATGGTCGACTTGCCGGTTGGGTCATCGGGATTCGGCCGCGTCAGATCGTCGATGTAGGGACGATGAAGATCGGTCGGACGCACACCGAAATCACGCTCTAGATCATCGAGGCTGCCATAGACGTCGAGTCTCGGGTACGCCGGATCGTCCGAGGTCCACACCGGAATAGGACTGCCCCAGTAGCGGTTTCGGCTGATGTTCCAGTCACGCGCACCCGCGAGCCACTTACCGAACTGCCCATCCTTGATATGTTCGGGGACCCACGTGATCTCCTGGTTCAACTCGACCATGCGATCGCGGAACTTGGTCACCGCCACGAACCACGACGGAACCGCCATGTAGATGAGCGGCTGACCACTTCGCCAGCTATGCGGGTAGGAGTGCTCGATCGTCTCGTGACGCAGCAACCGTCCCGAGGCCTTCAGATCCTTGATGATGACGGGGTTCGCATCGAACACCATCAGGCCCTCGTACGGCGGCACCATCGAGGTGAACTTTCCACCCGGATCGAGCGGTTGCACCACCTCGATACCGTTGGCCGTCGCCACGTCCATGTCCTCTTCACCGAATGCGGGCGCCAAGTGCACGATTCCGGTACCGGAATCGGTAGTCACGTAGTCGGCGGACAGTACGCGATGCGAGTTGGGATGTCCGATGAAGAAGTCGAAAGGAGGCGTGTACTTCAGCCCGACGAGATCGGCACCGGTGTGCTCGGACAACACCGTCGGGTTCTCCCCCAGCTCCCGAGCGTAATGAGCCACACGATCACGAGCGAGTACGACGCGTCCACCTTCTCCGTCCTCGACCTGTACGTAGTCGATGTCCGGACGCACCGCCATCGCGAGATTCGACGGGATCGTCCACGGTGTCGTCGTCCAGATCAGTGCATCGGCGCCGTCGAGTGGCGAACCCGGCGCGGAGAGTGCCATTCGGACGGTGACGGCCGGATCCTGACGCATCTTGTATGCGTCGTCGAGGCGCGTCTCCTGGTTCGACAACGGTGTCTGCTCGTACCAGGAGTACGGAAGCACTCGGAAGCCCTGGTAGATCAGCCCCTTGTCATGGAGCGTCTTGAATGCCCACATGACCGACTCCATGAAGTCCAGATCGAGGGTCTTGTAGTCGTTGTCGAAGTCGACCCAGCGAGCCTGACGGGTCACGTAGTCACGCCATTCGTCGGTGTACTGCAGGACCGACTGCTTGCAGTACGCGTTGAACTTCGCTAGACCCATCTCGTCGATCTCGGACTTGTCCTTGATCCCGAGTTGCTTCTCGGCTTCGAGTTCGGCCGGCAACCCATGACAGTCCCAGCCGAATCGCCGCTCGACCTTCATACCCCGCATCGTCTGGAAGCGAGGTACAAGATCCTTGACATATCCGGTCAGAAGATGGCCGTAGTGCGGCAGTCCGTTTGCGAACGGGGGGCCGTCGTAGAAGACGAATTCCTCGGCGCCTTCACGGTTGTCCACGCTGGCGCGGAAGGTTCCATCCGCAGCCCAGGCGTCGAGGACCTTCTTCTCGAGATCGGGGAACGATACGCTGCCGGCTTTCGAGCCGTAGATGTCGACGAGCGGGTAGGAATCGCGTGTCGATGTGTAATCGTCGGTCATGGTGACTCCTCGTGCCATCCGCTCGTACGAGCGGAACGTAGTCGGCACGGGGACGATGTCCGACGTGTCTTTACGTCGGTACCGCGGTACCACCCCGTTTGCATCGGATTCGCCCGCAAGGGAAACGATCCGATGCCACTCACGCGGGCTGTGACGGGCCCACCCGTTCGGTTCTACTGAGCAAGCGCGTCAAAGGCTCACCGTTCTTCCGAAGACTCCCCGGTGATTGCCGGATCAACGCCTGACTTCTTTCGATCGAACTTCCAGACCAGCTGGTGCTAGGGAACTAATGCTTGGGCGGGGAGAGAGGATCGGGAGGAGACTTCCTACCGGCCAACGCGCCCACCAGCAACAGAACCGCACCCACTACACATACTCCGATACAGCCCCACGCCCAGATCACCGAGCCGGTCATCAAAGCGATGACCAGCAAGGCAAACCCCACTGCCGCCGCACACAGCGTCAGTACAAGCACAACACACCTCGTTCCGGATGCGCCGGCAAGCGATCGTCAGATCCGGAGCGAGCCGTCGCGCGCCATGCGTGAAGCAAACAACCTCTAGTTGTTGCCTTTGGCGTACGACTGGCTGTAACCGGAGGACTGTCCCTCTTGGCTGAAGCCGTCCTTGCCATTGTCCACAGGTAAGGCCGAGGAGCGATTCTCCAACTCTTCGAGCTGCGACTCCAGGTACGACTTGAGACGGACCCGGTACTCGCGCTCGAACGTCTTGAGCTGCTCGATGCGACCTTCCAGCACAGACCGCTGCTCGTTGATCGTCGCCATGATCTCGGTGTGCTTGCGTTCGGCATCGGCCTGAAGTGCGTCGGCCTTCTCCTTCGCCTGCCTGAGCTGCGTCTCCGACCGTGTCTGTGCATCCGACAGTAGCGACTCGGATTTCTGACGAGCATCCGTGACCATTGCCTCCGAGCGCGTACGCGCATCGGTGACGAGGCGCTCGGCGTTGGTCCGCGCGTTGCCGAGCAACTGCTCCGACTCGGATTTGGCATCGCTCGTCAGACGATCTGCCATTTCCTGAGCGAGGCCCAGGATCTTGGCTGCCTGCATGTTGGAATCGGCGCTCGGCGACGCAGCAACGGGAGCCGGAGCCGGGGCCACCACAGGTGCAGGCTTGGGAGGCTCGACCGGGCGTTGCGGCTCCGGAGTTCGCTGCGGCTCTGGCGCCTTCTGCTGAACGGGTGCAGATTGGCCGGGGCCGGATTGGCGCGCAGAGCTCTTGGAGTCGGACAGCTCCTGATCGAGCTCGCCCACTCGCTGGCGCAGATCAGCATTTTCTTCGATCAGTCGCGACAACTCTTGCTCGACGAGATCGAGGAATGCATCTACCTCGTCTTCGTTGTAGCCGCGCTTTCCGATCGGCGGCTTACTGAACGCGACATTGTGCACATCAGCTGGAGTCAGCGGCATGGAAGGATCCCTTCACGCGTCTTGAGGCGGTAGAGCAAGCATTCAGTTATATCCCATTCCATACGGTCCGGAACAATCAAACTGTAACTGGCGTCCATTCTGTCACATCGGTCGCGCTGGTCGCCCGCGTCCCCGAAGTCTTGTACCAACGTATCGAACCCTACGACCCCAGCCCTCTCACGACAGTCATCAGGATGAATACCCCGAAGAGCAACACCATGATCGACAAATCGAGTCGAACTCCGCCGAGATTCACCGGCGGTATCAGTCTGCGAAGCAGCTTGACCGGCGGGTCGGTCACCGTGAAAATCGCTTCTAGCAAGATCACCACAATTCCAGTGGGACGCCAGTCGCGGGCGAACGTTCTGATGAATTCGACGATGATGCGGCCGATGAGAAGCAGCCAGAACATGAAGAGTACGAAATAGAGAACCGCAAACAAGGCCACGTCTCATACTGTGCCCGAAAAAAGCGGCTCGATCAAAGCGAGCAGGTCAGAGACCCCCGACGCTCGATCGAGCCGCGGACTTATCGCACAACTCGTCCGAGTCATTGCTGACTGTAGAAGCCGGTTTCGGCGATCCGGCGACGCTCCTGAGGCGATACGTCGACATCAGCGGGCGAGAGCAGAAACACTTTCGTCGCAACCTTGTCGAAGGAACCACGCAGTGCGAACGCCAGTCCCGCTGCGAAGTCGACCAACCGCTTCGCGTCGGCATTGCTCATCTCGACGAGATCCATGATGACGGGAGTTCCGTCACGAAAGCGCTCACCGATGGTGCGCGCCTCGCTGTAGTCGCGCGGGCGCAACGTGGTGATTTTGGACAAGGGGCCTCCGTCGTCGACAATCGGGCTTCGACGAGTCTCCGCACGGACATCCATCCTGGTATCGACGGCGAGGTTTCCGCGAGTCGCCGTCGGCCGAGTACCGCCGCCGGATGCGCCGCGTGAACTCCTGCCCCCGATCGGTGCCAGAGTCGGAGCCGAGCGAGGCGCATCGAAGTCGTCGTAATCTTCGGCGTCGTCCAGATTGGCATGCGCGGGCCGTCGAGACGTAAAGCTAGGGCCGCCGAATTCACGGTCGCCGCGCTCGTCGAGTTCGGCATATGGGTCGCGCCCCCGCGAAACCCGATGACTGTCAGGTTCGTCGAGGTAGTCGTCTTCGTAGTCCGCGAGTGGAACCATGCCGAAGTACGCCTTGAACTTGTGCAGGGTGCTCATCGATCCTTGCCTTCCTTCAAAACTGGCCATTCGGGCTTCACTCCCGGGCGGGTGTTCAGCGTGTCGTCACCAGGTTTCACATTGGGTCAGTTGTTACTGATGTGAACCGTGGTCTCTATTGCGAGGTTATCGGCCGCGAACCGAGTATTGCGGTACCGACACGCACGCACGTCGATCCGTGTCGCACAGCGGCTTCCAGGTCGCCAGTCATGCCCGCAGACAGTTCGACGGCCTCGGGATGATCGACGAGAACACGCCGGTGCAATTCGGCAAGATCGGCGAACGAACTATCGGGGTCGGCTTCGATCGGCGGGACCGCCATCAAACCCGCAAGAGAGAGATCCTCTGCTGATGCGACGAGGTCGACCAGTTCGTCCAGCTGTTCGCGTTCGATGCCGGCCCGGTGAACATCGCCATCGAGACTCACTTGAATCAGCACCCGCAGAGGGCTTGTCCGCTCGCCCTCGCCCAGCGCACGCTGTACTGCGTTCTGAAGCGACTGAACCAATCGCGCACTGTCCACCGAATGAATCGAATAGGCCCACTTCGCAACCGACTTCGCCTTGTTTCTCTGCAGATGCCCGATCATGTGCCATTTCGCGGGAGAGTCGGCGAAGTGCTCGGTCGTCTCCTGAGCCTTCACCGTTGCTTCCTGCTCCCGCGACTCACCGAACTCACGGCAGCCCAGTCGATAGAGAGTTTCGACGTCACTCGAGGGGAAGAACTTGGTGACCGGAAGCAACGTCACGTCCTCTTCGGCACGGCCGGCGGAGATACACGCCGCACGCAGCCGATCGCGCACCGACTGCAGTGCGTGCTCTATGTCTACGGCTCTGTCACTTGCAATAGTCATGGCACCAGTCAAGCAGGCTCGGTGTCCATCCAGATCACGCTGGCGAACCTACCGGTCGGTGCTCCCCGCCGATGGCTGAACAGGGTTCTGTCCTCGATGGTGCACCGAGGATCGACCACCACCGCCGACACACCGGAAGACTCGAGTTGCCTCCGAATACCCGCTCGGATATCGAGGCCCGGCGTATTACGAACCGTGGTCGTCGCACTACCGGGTAGATGACGCTCGACGTCGGCCCGCATATGCGCAGGCACTTCGTACTGACGGCCACTTGCTGCCGGACCCAGAAAAGCACCGATACGTGAGACGTCCGCCCCGAGCGAAACCATCTTTTCCAGCACCTTGGGCACGATGCCGATTCGGGCTCCTACCCGCCCTGCGTGGACGGCAGCGATCACACCTGCCTCGTCGTCGGACAGCAGAAGCGGAACACAATCTGCAGTCAGTACCACCAGGCCGAGATTGCGAGCGGTCGTCACGAGTGCGTCGGTGACCGGTACGGGCTCGGAGACCGGGCCGTCCACCACCGTGACGGTACGACCGTGTACCTGCTCCATCCACACCAGGCCGTCGACGCCCAGGCCCAGTTCCCGACCCAACCGTTCTCGGTTCGCCGCAACGGCCGCCGGAGCGTCCCCCACGTGGTCGCCGAGATTGAAAGTGTCGAACGGCGGCGCCGACACCCCACCTGCTCTGGTGGTGGTAACCCTGCGGACTTTGCCGTTCAGCGCGACATTCCTCTCGGTAGGTGCAATCCTTCTCGGGATGGTCGGATCAGCGACGCATGAACGACGGTACGTCTACCTCGTCTTCGCCCTCTTCTTCGGACACCGGGACACGTCGCCCGGTCCCGGGCACACTGTTGGACGGCGCACTGCGCGACTCCGAATTCGGCAGCGGCGGAAGACTACTTCCACTCGGAGTGCCCGCGGAATCACGAAAGACTCCCGCCGAACTGGTCGAATCCGTTGGCCTCGACGAGGACACTTCGCCGGACCGGGCCGATCCGACGGATCCGCGTGCATTTCCGGGCGCAGCTTCCACAGGTCGACGGGTCGGGGTGCCACCGTCGAACCCGGCGGCGATGACGGTGACCCGCACCTCGTCACCGAGCGAATCGTCGATGACCGTGCCGAAGATGATGTTGGCGTCGATGTGAGCAGCTTCTTGCACCAGCGATGCAGCCTCGTTGATCTCGAACAGGCCCAGGTCTGATCCGCCGGCGATCGACAGGAGTACACCTCGGGCGCCTTCCATCGACGCTTCCAGCAACGGCGAATTGATGGCAGATTCCGCAGCCTTGATGGCCCGCCCCTCACCGCGTGAGGAGCCGATTCCCATCAGAGCACTACCCGCGCCGGACATGACACCCTTGACATCTGCGAAGTCGACGTTGATCAACCCTGGAGTCGTGATCAGATCCGTGATTCCCTGGACGCCGTTGAGCAGCACCTCGTCGGCACTTCGGAATGCATCCATCAAACTGACGGCCGCATCTCCCAACTGCAGCAGCCGATCATTGGGGATCACTATCAGCGTGTCGCAGGATTCACGAAGCTGCTGAATTCCGGTGTCGGCCTGGCCGCCGCGACGCTTGCCCTCGAACGAGAACGGTCGCGTGACGACTCCGACAGTCAGAGCACCGAGTTTGCGGGCGATATTCGCGACGACGGGCGCGCCACCGGTGCCGGTGCCACCGCCTTCACCCGCGGTGACGAAAACCATGTCGGCCCCCTTGAGGACCTCCTCGATCTCGTCTTTGTGATCGTCTGCCGCGCGGCGACCCACTTCGGGATCCGCTCCGGCACCGAGTCCGCGAGTCAGCTCGCGACCTACATCGAGTTTGACGTCGGCGTCGCTCATGAGAAGTGCTTGAGCATCGGTGTTGACCGCGATGAACTCGACTCCTTTGAGTCCCTGTTCGATCATTCGGTTGACCGCGTTAACGCCGCCGCCGCCGATGCCGACGACCTTGATTACGGCGAGGTAGTTGTGCGGGGGCGTCATGGGCTCTCGCCTTCCGTGGTTGTTTGTCTGGGCTGTCGGGTGCGGGATAGTCTCAACCTGAACCATAGGCTTAGAGTTATGTCAAGTACCCGACTTGATGAACGCTATTGATCGGTGCAACCTTCTGCCATTAGGCGCGCCGGGCACCGCGAAAAGATTTTGCTTCAGACCGTACCTGCCGGTCACTCGAACAGCTACTTGATGGTCGGTAGATCTGGGCTCGATACATCCAGAACCTGTCCAGGCTGAGACAACAATGTAAGCGCCACAGCGGATTTGCGCTCCGAATTGTCGCTACTCCCCCACACGAGTGTCCTTCCGTCGAGCAACGAAAGGGAGACCTCCGATATCGAGCTCGCGCGAACCTCGCCGACCTGACCACGCAGAGCGTCAGGCATCGAATCCAGAACGGCGAGTCCGCTTGTCGTAGCTGCATCCCCTGGACCGGGTGTATCGGTCACCAAGCGCACAACTCCCGGCGGGGGCGTACCGACCGCAAAGTCGACGCCGTCCTTGTCGAGCAGGTGAGTTCCGTCCGGCTCGTCCACGAACGCCACAGGCACTCGTTCCGTCACCGTCACCCGCACGGTCGACGGATACATCCGTTGAACGCGAACCGAAGCCACTGCCGGGATAACCGCCACACGCTGTGCAGCTGATCCGACATCGACCCGAACGAGCTTCTCCCCCAGCAGAATGCCGAGGTCCGTGACAATTTCTTCCTCGGAAACCGTCACGTTTCCGGTGACCTCGATCTGGCGGACCGACAACACTGGAGTGAGGTACACCAGTGCAAATCCCGCCACGATCACGGCCACCACCGCCGCCGCGATCAGTCCCAGTTTGCGACGCGACCGTGAGACACGCAGACGTTCCGCTTCTCGAGCCTCGCGCCTGCGCTCACGGTCCTTCGCCTCGTGCGATGCGGCCGCCGAATTCACACCGGTATTCGACCTACCATCGAATTCGGCGTTCTTCGGTGTGACCACGGATTTCGGTCTTGTCTTGGACGTGCGGTCGGGCTTGGCGGCCCGGCGTCTACTCCCCCGCTCGGGCCGACCGGTCACTCCGATGCCCGACCTTGCCCGATCCTGAAGTCGGTCTTCGACCGCAACGCATCGAGAATCGGTCCGGCCAACATCGTGACGTCGCCTGCTCCCATGGTGATGACCACATCTCCGGGGCCGGCCAGCGCGGCAACCTGCTTGGCCACCAAAGACAGATCCGGCTGATAGTTCACCGGAACGGTCACCGCCGCTGCCACCAGCGCGCCGGTCACCCCGGGGAGCGGTTCTTCGCGCGCGCCGTACACATCGAGTACAACCACTTCGTCGGCAAGGCTCAGCGTCGTACCGAACTCGGAAGCGAAAGTTTCGGTCCGCGAATACAGGTGAGGTTGGAAGACCACGATCACCCGTCCACGCTCGGCTGGGCCCGCGACTCCAGCGACGAGTTGCTGTGCCGCAGTCAGTACTGCACGGACCTCCGTCGGGTGGTGCGCATAGTCGTCGAATACACGAACGCCGTGTTCGCGACCACGGAGCTGGAAGCGGCGATGAACGCCACCGAATCCGGCGAGTCCGGCCAGTAGTTCATCGACCCCGGCCCCTACCTGACATCCTGCACTGAACGCGGCAAGAGCATTGAGCGCTGTATGACGACCGGGAACCCCAAGACGCAACGTCCGAGGTTTCTCCTCACCCTCGACCAACAACTGGGCCACACCCCCGACATCCTCGGGTTCCCAATTCAGAAGACGGACCGCCATCTCGACCTCGCCCGCATCGACGTTCGCCGATCCGTAGCCGAGCACCCGAACCCCTGACAGAGCGCGTGCGTGAATTCGCTGAGCGAGGGCAGCGGACCCCGGGTCGTCCATGCAGGCGATCAACACCCCTCCGGGTTCGAGCAAAGCCGCGAAATCGTCGAATACCTGTACGTAGGCCTCGGTCGTGCCGAAGTAGTCGAGATGATCGGCCTCGATATTGGTGACGATCACGACGTTCGGGCTGTACTGCAGCAGGGATCCGTCGCTCTCGTCCGCTTCGGCTACGAACACGTCGCCGCTGCCGTGGTGCGCGTTGGTACCGGCCTCGTTGAGCTCACCGCCGACGGCGAAAGAGGGATCGAATCCGCAATGTTGCAGCGCAACCACGAGCATCGACGTCGTAGAGGTCTTTCCATGGGTCCCGGACACCAGCAGGGCCCGATACCCGTCCATCAACGAGGACAACACCGCAGGCCGCAGCACGATCGGAATACCCCGCTCCTCGGCCGCGACGAGTTCGGGGTTGTCTTTCGGAATCGCAGCGAGCGTCGTGACGACGACTGTGGGTCCACCCGGCAGCATGTCCAACGCTGAACTGTCGTGCCCTACCCGGACTTGGGCACCACGTGCACGAAGCGCAAGAACACCGCGGCTCTCCTTGGCATCGGATCCAGAGACCTGGCCGCCACGAGCCAGCAGAATCCGTGCGATGCCCGACATACCGGCACCGCCGATACCGACCATGTGCACTCTCGCGAGCTCGGCTGGAAGCTCGGACATGTCCGTCCTTTCACCCGTCACGACAGTGACGATTCGTTTGGTCGAGCCGAGGCGACGTCGACCACGATCTCGGCAACCGTAGCTGCAGCGTCGCGATGACCCGCACTCCCCGCTGCGATGGACATGGCAGCGATCCGCTCGGTGTCGGTGATCAAGTCCACGATCACGCTACCGACGTAGGAGGCGTCGATCTGCGCGTCCTGCACCAGTATCCCGCCCCCCGCATCCACGACAGGCCGAGCATTCAGTTCTTGCTCGCCGTTGCCGTGCGGCAACGGTACATACACAGCGGGCAGCCCCGTCGCCGACACCTCGGCCACGGTCATGGCACCGGAGCGGCACATCGCCAGATCCGCGGCCGCGTAAGCCAGATCCATGCGGGTGAGGTACGGAACCGCAATATACGCAGTCGTTGCTCCTTCGATCGACTCGACGTCGACGGTGTTCTTCGGGCCGTGTGCATGCAGGACCGAGACCCCCGCGGCGGCGAGTTCGGCTGCGGCGCCGGACACTGCGTCGTTCAGCGAGCGTGCACCTTGCGATCCGCCGAACACCAGTAGCACGGGGCCGTCCGCAGGCAACCCGAAGTGGGCTCGCGCTTCTCCACGGCGAGACGCTCTGTTCAGCCCGGTGATCGTGGGTCGGACAGGTATTCCGACTATCTCTGCATCCTGCGCGCCGCGAGCGGATACGCCCGATCCCGGCACTGCCGCCAGCACCCGAGTAGCCAGACGGGCACCGACCTTGTTGGCAATCCCTGCACTGGCGTTGGCCTCGTGCAGAACGATCGGTATGCGTCGACTGTCACGAGCGCACCGCGCCGCGATGTAGGCGGGGAGAGCGACGTATCCGCCGAATCCCACGAGCACATCCGCTTCGGTCTCGGAGAACACTTTCTTGGTCCTACGGACCGATCGAACGAGTTTTCCCGGCAATCGCAGCAAATCGAGTGTCGGTTTGCGCGGAAGCGGAACAGGAGGAATCAGTGCAAGCGGATATCCACGCGCCGGCACGAGGGTGGTCTCGAGTCCACGTTCGGTTCCGAGCGCGGTGATCCGCATCTCGGGATCGAGGGCGCGTAGTGCGTCGGCGACGGCAAGGGCAGGCTCGATGTGTCCTGCAGTCCCTCCGCCCGCTACGACTACGGACAGTGCTCTGGTGACCGGCGGTCGAGTTCGTGCATTCACCGTCGATATCCTTGCCCATCGGGGTGGTTGCGCCGCGCGCCGGGTTGCCTCGGGACCCGACGGCGAGGATCGGACCGTTGTTCACCTGGGGCCCCACGACGTGCTCGATTCGCTGCCCCGCCTACCTGCGCGTGTTCACGCGCGGCCGAACGACCGCTCTCTGCACGTGCCGCAAGCCGACGGCGGTCCTCCTGGTCGAGGGCAGGCCTGGTCGATTTGGATCGAGCGGCGGCTGCGCGCAGAGGCGAGAACGATGCGGGCATCGGAAGCCGGAGCACTCGATCGAGCCGGCTGTCCCTGCCTGCGTGCAACGCCGCGATCGCTTCGGGTTCGTGTCTCGCAGCGTTGGCGATGATACCGAACATGAGCAGCGTGATCGCGGTAGAAGATCCACCGTAGGACACCAGCGGCAGCTGCAGACCCGTCACCGGAAGCAGCCCGACGACATAGCAGATATTGATCATCGCCTGGGCGAAGATCCAGGTCGTCGAACCGGCCGCCAGAAGACGAAGGAACGGATCGACGGATCGCATGGCAATGCGGAGGCCGGTGTATACGAACAGGGCGAAAAGACCCAATACTGCCAGGCACCCGATGAAGCCGAGCTCCTCGCCGATGATCGCGAAGATGAAGTCGTTGTGCGCGTTGGGAAGATAGCTCCACTTGGCGCGGCTCTGACCGAGGCCGACACCGAAGGGTCCACCGTCGGCCAGGGAATACCGCGCTTGCTTGGACTGATATCCCAGACCCTGCGGATCGTCCCCCGGGTTGAGCCATCCCTTGATCCGGTCCGAGCGATAGCCCGCAGTGAATGCCAGCACGGTCGCGGCGCCGATTCCGCCGACCACCAGGATTCCGAACAACCGAGCATTGAGCCCGGCGAACCACAAGAGCGAGACGAGGATGATGCCGATGGCAATGGCCGTACTCAAGTTCGGCTGCAGCACAACCAGCGCGCACATCAACAACGATGCAGGTACCAATGGGATGAGTAGCGACTTCAAGCTGGCATGCTCGCTGCGCCGCGAGGCCAGCAGATGTGCACCCCACAAGACGAGCGTGACTTTGGCTAGTTCGGAGGGCTGGAACGAGACTCCAGCGATGTTGAACCATCGACGCGCACCGTCCGCGCCTTCGGATCCCACACCCGGAATCAAGACGAGCATCAGCATGACCACCGAGATGCAGAACAGCGGGAACGACAGCTTTCGAAGCATCCGAACCGACATACGCAGCGCAATGTAGAACGCAACGACACCGAGTGCGACGCCGATCAGCTGCTGTGTGAAGAGTGAATAGGCGGAGCCGTCCGTCGCATAGGCCTCGGCAGCGGAAGAGGACAGCACCATGACCAGCCCGAGGATGGTGAGCAGGGCCGCAATGGTGACGATCAGATGGAACGACGCAAGCGGTCGGCGCATCCACAAGCCGATTCTGGTCCGTGGTCCGGCGTTGGACGGGCCGGAGCCGGGTCGAGATCGACCGGTAGCGGTACTCACGTTACCGGCCCGACGCCGCGACCGATATCCGCGGAGTCGAGATCGACTACGGCCTCGGCGAAGCTGCGACCGCGATGCCCATAGTCGACGAACATGTCGAGAGACGCCGCTGCCGGGGCCAGCAACACGGCGTCGCCCGGCCGCGCTCGACGTGCTGCCTCCTGGACGACCGCCCGCATCACTACGTCAGCATCTTCAGCAACATGAGTCACATCAGCATCGTCTCCCGCCGGATACCGCACAACTGGAACATCCGGCGCGTGTCGCGCCACCGCCTCTGCGATCTGCGTCCCATCGCGGCCGATGACAAGTGCGGCGACGAGACGCGGAGCAATCTCGACGACGAGTTCGTCGATGGCAGCGCCCTTCAGCAGCCCCCCTGCGATCCACACGACGCGGGGATACGCGAGGAGCGAAGACCGCGCAGCATGCGGGTTCGTGGCCTTCGAATCGTCCACGAACTTCACTTCGTTCGTCGTGCGAACCACGGCGCCGCGATGGGGCCCGACCTCGTAAGTACGAATACCGTCGGCCACATGCTCCGCACCGACGCCGATCGCGCGGGCCAGAGCAGAGGCTGCGAGCGCGTTCATCCACCCGGCGGGACCTGCGGGCAGCACTGCCGTCACCGGCACGATCTGCTCACGATCGGCGAACGCGTTGTCCACCAAGTGATCACCGATGATGCCGAACTCGCCGGCCGCAGGCTCGGACAGTCGGAATCCGATCACACGGTCCGCCGTCGATGTCGCCGAGAGCGCGGCGGCGCGGGCGTCGTCGAGACCGACCACAGCGATATCACCGTTCAGCGCCCGGGCCTTGGACTCGACGTAACCATCCATGCCACCGTGCCAATCGAGATGGTCTTCCGCGATATTGAGCACTGTCCCCGCGGCGGGACGCACCGATGGCGCCCAGAACAACTGGAACGACGACAGTTCGACTGCCAACACCTGCGGATGCGGCGAGAGCCGAAGGGCATCGAGTATCGGCAGACCGATGTTCCCGCACGCGACGCTGTCGATCCCTGCGGACTTCAAGATCGACGCCAGCATCGACGTTGTCGTAGTTTTGCCGTTGGTACCGGTGACGACCAGCCATCGCGTCGGCGGGCCGTAGATTCCGGCACGATCGATCCGCCACGACAACTCCACGTCGCCCCAGATGGGAATACTGTGGTTCGCCGCCGCCGCCAACACCGGCGAATCAGCTCGTAATCCAGGGCTCGTCACCACCAGTGCGACGGCACCGATTCGGTCGGTGTCTGCGAGTAGCTCGTCCTGCAACACGACGCTCGCTCCGAGTGCGCGAGCGTTGTCCAGCGCACCCGGATCCGAGTCGGTGACCAGAACCGCCGCTCCCAACTCGAGAAGCGGCGGCACCGTCGCCAAGCCGGACACGCGAGAGCCGGCGACAAGGACGGTCCGTCCCCGTAGCCACGAAAGATCTTCGTCGTATCCGGTCGCGTCGGCAGTCTCGGACACGTGTATCTACCCTCCGATTGCAGCGAGATATTCGCTGTAGAACAGCGCCAACCCGACGGCCGACGCGATGGCGGCCAGAAGCCAGAATCTGATGATTACCGTGGTTTCCGCCCACCCGGCGAGCTCGAAGTGATGATGGAACGGGGCCATTCGGAACACTCGTCGTCGACTGGAGCGGAAGACTGCAACCTGGATCACGACCGACGCTGCCTCGGCAACGAACAGTGCAGCGATGACCACCATGATCAGCTCGGTCCTCGTCACGATGGACAATCCGGCAAGCAGACCGCCCAACGCCAAGGACCCGGTGTCACCCATGAATATCTTTGCGGGCGCGGCATTCCACCACAGGAATCCGATACACGCACCCGCCGCCGCCGCGCAGATCAGTGCAAGGTCGAGCGGATCGCGAACGTCGTAGCAACCGGGCCCGGGGTTCGTGGAACATGCCTGGCGGTACTGCCAGAACGTGATGACCGTGTACGCACCGAGAACCAACGTCATCGAACCCGCCGCCAGACCGTCGAGTCCGTCGGTCAGATTGACCGCATTGGACCAGGCCGTCACCAGGAAGTAGCACCACACGATGAAGACGATCGAACCCATGCTGACGGTGGCGATGTCACGCACGTAGGACAGTTGGGTACTTCCGGGGGTGAGCCCGTTCGGCCCTCGGAACTGCAGGGCAAGGACGCCGAAAATTACTGCGGCAAAAAGTTGACCCACCAGCTTGGCAGTCTTGTTCAGGCCGAGATTTCGCTGCTTACGAATCTTGATGAAGTCGTCGAGGAAACCCACCAGGCCCAGCACCGTGGTCAAACCCAGAACCAGAAGGGCCGAAGCCGACGGCCCGTCCGCTTCGTAACCGATACCGATGAGATGCGAACCCCAGTACCCGGCCCACAGCCCGGCGAGGATCGCAACACCGCCCATCGTGGGAGTCCCGCGCTTGGACTGGTGACTTGCGGGCCCCTCGACCCGAATCTCCTGCCCGAATCCTTGCTTCGAAAACGCCTTGATCAGCACAGGCGTGAGCAGGATCGCCACAGCGAGTGCAATGCCTCCGGCGAAGAGGATCTGTCTCACTGCGATTCCTCCGGTGTCATCGTCTCGTTCTCTCCATCTGCCTCGTTCGGCGCTTCCAGCAACGCATCGGCCACCGACCACAACGCGACCGACTGCGAAGCCTTCACCAGCACGATGTCACCGGGCAACACCTCTCGTCGCAAAACCGCGATTGCCTCCGCATCGCTGGACACGAGCATCGACTCCTCACCCCACGACCCTTCCATCACCGCGCCCTGGTGGAGCGCTCGTGTCGGACGACCGGAGTCGACGATCACCAGACGACTCACATCGAGTCGCACGGCAAGCCTGCCGATCGCGTCGTGCTCGATGACAGATTCTGGACCCAGTTCACCCATTTCACCCAATACGGCCCACGTCCGTCGACGCGGCCCGCTGCCCGAGCGCGACATCGACACCAGTGCCTTGAGCGCCGCCCGCATCGAGTCGGGATTGGCGTTGTACGAATCGTTGACGACGGTCACCCCGTCGGGACGGGTACGAACATCCATTCGGCGAACCGAGGTGGCATTGGAACCGGCAAGCGCGGTTGCGATCGTCTCCAGGCTCGCGCCGCATTCGAGGGCCACGGCGGCCGCGGCCAGCGCGTTGCCTACCTGATGTTCACCGTGGACGGCGAGAGCGATGCCGACGCTCCCGGTAGAGGTAACGAGAGTGAAGCTCGCACGGGCGTCGGCGTCGAGCTCGACGTCCGTTGCTCGAACATCGGCTTCTGCCGAATGCCCGACAGTGACCACTCGAGCCGACGTCCGTGACCTCATCGACAACACCAGCGGATCATCCGCGTTGAGAATCGCCACTCCGCCGTTCGCGGCATCCGGAAGCGCTTCGATCAATTCGCCCTTGGCAAGCGCGATCTTCTCTCTCGATCCGAACTCGCCGAGATGGGCCGTTCCCACGTTCAGTACGACGCCGATTCGCGGAGGCGCGATCGAGGCCAAAGCGGCCACGTGCCCCACACCACGCGCGGACAACTCGAGCACCAGGAACTTCGTGGATTCGTCGGCCCGAAGGGCCGTCCACGGATGGCCCAGTTCGTTGTTGAACGACCCGGGCGGCGCAACAACGGAACCCAGCGGTGCCAGTACCGAGGCGAGTAGATCCTTCGTCGATGTCTTTCCCGAGGATCCGGTCACGCCGACGACCGTCAGAGACGTCGTATTCGCCAGGTCGACAACAGAGGCACGAGCCAATGCAGCCAACGCGCCGAGAACCGCGGCTCCTGATCCATCGCTATCGTGCTCGAGAGCCATGGCTCGACCGTCGTGCGCAACGCGTTCGACCACGATTGCGGGCACCCCGACGGGACGGGCAGCCAGGACTGCTACGGCACCCGCGGCCACTGCTGCGGCTGCGTGGTCGTGTCCATCGACCTTTGCTCCCGGCAACGCCAAGAACAGACCTCCCGGGGTTACCTTGCGGGAATCGAACTCGACCGACCCGTCGACGATCCGCGACGGGTCCGGCACCTCGTGCAGGGTTCCGCCGACGATGGTCGCGATCTGGTCGAGTGTCAACGCTTTCACGATGGATCTCCTGCTTCTGCGTCGATCCTGCTGTCGATGGCGGCAGCAAGAACCACCCGATCATCGAATGGATACTTCACACCCGCGATGTCCTGTCCGGTTTCGTGGCCCTTTCCCGCGACCAGAACGACGTCGCCCGCCCTGGCCCACTTCACAGCCTCGGTGATGGCGGATTCTCGACCGGCTACGTTTCGGACCTCCCCGCGCGACTGCGGGTCGACGGCCAGCGCCCCGTCGAACATCGCGTCTCGGATCGCCGACGGGTCCTCCGAGCGTGGATTGTCGTCGGTGATCACCAGCAGGTCCGCCCCGCGCGCTCCGGCGGCGCCCATCAACGGGCGCTTCGCTTTGTCTCGATCACCGCCTGCACCGAGGACCACCGCAATTCGCCCCGAGGTCTGTTCTCGCAATGTCTCGATGACGGCTTCCACTGCGGCCGGCTTGTGTGCGTAGTCGACCACCGCCAGAAAGTCCTGGCCGCGAACGATGCGTTGCACCCTGCCGGGGACGTCGACCTCGGACATACCGCGGATCGCGCGGCGGACATCTACCCCTGCCGCCGAACATGCTGCAGCGGCAAGTACCGCATTGGCAATGTTGTATCGGCCGGGTAGCCGAATTTCGGCGGGGTAGCTCGCGCCGCCCGGTTCGACGATCGAAAAAGTCTGCGTTCCGTTGGCTTCCTTCGACCAGTTTGAGATCGTCCAATCGGAGTGCGCAGCGACCGAGGCTGTCACGACGCTCGTGCCGGCCGCACGAGCTATCTCGGCCATCCGCTTTCCCCAATCGTCGTCGATACACACGACGGCCGAGCGGCTTCGGACACGCGACTCAGCGGTGAACAGTCGACTCTTCGCCTGGAAGTAGTCCTCGAGGGAACCGTGGAAGTCCAGATGATCCTGTGACAGGTTGGTGAAAGCGCCGACCGAGAACACCGTGCCGTCGACGCGGCCCAGCGCCAAGGCATGACTGGACACCTCCATGACCACCGTGTCGATGCCGCGTTCGAGCATCACCGCGAACAACGCGTGCAATTGAGGGGCTTCCGGAGTGGTGAGGGCACTCGGGACCCTGGAGCCGGCCATCTTCGTCTCGATGGTCCCGATCAACCCCGTCACCCTGCCTGCAGCGACCAAGGCGGCCTCGAGAAGATACGCCGTCGTCGTCTTTCCGGACGTGCCGGTAATACCGATGACCGTCATGTTCTCGGAAGGATTGCCGTAGACGAGTGCCGAGACGGTTCCGAGGATCATCCTCGGACTCTCGTGAAGCAAGACCGGCACCGGCAACTGCGGATACTTGCCACGCACGATGCCCATGCCCTCGGAATCGGTGAGGATCGCGACGGCACCCCGGTCCAGCGCGTCCTCGACGAACGTCGCACCATGTACGGACGATCCAGGAAGCGCCGCGAAAAGGTCGCCGCGCTCGATGCCCTGAGCGCGCAGGTCGATGCCGGTGACAGGAATTCGCTGCGTCACCTCACCGTCTACGACCACCGCGTTCGACGCGTCGGCAAGGTCCTCGACCGACGTGTGGGGCGGCTTCGACGGGCGAAACGCCGTCGGAGCAGGCTGCGGCACTTCTGGCACGGTCACTGTGCTCCTTTCTGCCCGGCTGCGAGGATGTCTCGGTTCCGCCGGGGGCGCGGTCGTCGACACTGATATCAAAACCCCCGAATGTGTGGAAGAGGCCGACGAGTCAGGTTACCGGCGAGTGCACCCGGACCCGAATCGGGAGCTGGCCCGATTCGTCGATCGCGATCACAGACCAGACGCTAATCATGTCAGTCGGCCTGCAGAACCAGTTTGCGTCCGGGATCGGCCGACAGTGGCACGCTGTCGCGCTGAAGCATCCAGCTAGCGATGTTGTGGAATAGCGGCGCGGCAGACTGACCACCCGATCCGTCGGCACTCCGCGACGGTGCGTCGAGCATTATTCCAATCACGTACCGCGGATCGTCGGCGGGCGCGATCCCCGCGAACGTGATCCAGTAGTTCGAGTTCGAGTAGCACTTGCACTCCGGGTCGACCTGCTGCGCTGTACCGGTCTTGCCGCTGATTTGGTAGCCGGGCACACCGGCCGCAACTCCGGTTCCCCGTTGATTACCGGTGTCGTCCTGAGTGACGGAGCGAAACATGTCACGGACGGTCGAGGCAGTCTGCGGGCTGACGACGTATACACCCTCCGGCTGCTCGGTCTCGGTCGTATCTCCGCTCGGACCCGTCGTCGAACGAATGATCCGTGGTGGAATCCGAACACCGTCGTTGGCGATGGCCTGGTACATGGCCGTCATCTGGAGCAGTGTCATCGACAAACCCTGCCCGATAGGAAGGTTGGCGAATGTGCCGCCCGACCATTGGTCGCGGCTCGGGACGCTGCCGGCACTCTCACCCGGCAGACCGACGTCACTACGCTGACCGAGCCCGAAACGGGACAACATGTCGGAGTATCGATCCTCGCCCACACGCTGGGCGAGCATCAGAGTCCCGACGTTGGAGGACTTTCCGAACACTCCCGTCGTCGTGTACGGAGCCACGCCGTGCTCCCATGCGTCCTTGACCGAAACGCCGGACATGAAGATATTTCCAGGTACTTGCAGAACCTCGTCGGGTGTGGTCAGACCGTATTCGATCGCGGCTGCCGCGGTGATGATCTTGTTCACCGAACCGGGCTCGAAGGGGGTCGTGACAGGGAGGTTGCCCATCTGCTTGTTCTTGTCGTTGTTGCCGACCCCTATACCTGGGTTGAAGGTGTTGTCGTTCGACATGGCGAGAACCTCGCCGGTGTGCACATCCTGCACAAAAGCGGAAGCATCCTTCGCGCCGGACAGATCTTTTGCCAACTGCACCTGCTGCTGCACGTAGTACTGGAGATCGGCGTCGATCGTCAATTCGACACTCGAGCCGTTGACGGCGGGTTGCTTGTCACGCCAGCTACCCGGAATGACCGCGCCGTCGGACCCGCGGTCGTACGTCTGAGATCCGTCGGTTCCTGCGAGTGTGGAATCGAGCGAATCTTCCAGCCCCAGCAGACCGTGTCCGTCGTAACCCGTTGCTCCCACCATGTTCGCGGCGAGCGATCCACCCGGGTATTCGCGGATGTCCTGTCTTTCCAGTCCTACTTCTTCGAATTCCTCGCTGATCTTGGTTGCGACCGTCGAATCGACTCCACGCACGAGGTAGGTGAATTCTTCGTTGCTCTTCAGCTTCGCGAGGATGTCCTTTTCGCTCGCGATATCACCGAGTTCATCGTGAAGTCCGGCAGCAATGGCCTTCAGACGATCGTCGGTTCCCGGCTTGGTCGGATCCTTGGCTCGCGCCTCGTCCAACTCTTTACGAACACGGACCGGCTGGAACGTCAGCGCTTTGGCCTCCATCGTGAACGCGATCGGCTTGCCGTTGCGATCGGTGATAGCGCCTCGGGTAGCAGGATCGACCAGCGTGGTCGTGCGTTGCGACGCCGCCTCTGCCGACAGCCGAGACCCATCGATCCCCATGATCCACAAGAGCTGCAACGCAACGACTGCGAGCACACCGAACATCAGAACTCGGCCGAAGCCGCTCCGGAAGCCGAACGACGACGCGTCGAACCGCCCTCGGCGAGGGTTTCGAGGCGGCAGGGACGATCCTGATGGTCGAGTCGCGGGCCTCCTGGCGCCGTCTCGCGCGCCGACCCCCGGTGCTCGACGTGTCGACCGTGGACGTCCAGCTGTTCCGGTGGTCGGCCGTGTCACTGCCGACTACCCGACGCGCTCTCCGGCGACGGACTTTCCGACTGGGTACTCATGGGAACCAATTGTTCACCGAGAGACCCGGCACGAGCGTCAATGGAAGTGTTCGGCGTGGCGGGTGTTGGACGTGTGGGAGAGGAAGCGGAGCGCGGAGTGACCGATAGGGATGACTGTGTCGGCGAAACACTCTGCGAATCCGGAGGATCCAAGGGCGCGACCGGCTTGCCTTCCGCGGGAGCCGGCGTCCCGATCACCTGCACGGAACCATCGGGCGCGACGACGAGACGCGCAACATTCGCTGCGGGTACCATCCCCATTTCAGCGGCACGCCTCGCGAGTTCTGGTGCCGAGTCGGCTAATTCGACGTCGCGTTGAAGCGAGGCACGTTCCTGAACAAGTCCCTCGTTGTATGCCTTGGCGTCGGACAGGTCGTAAGAATCCCCCGCCGATCGAGTCGTCAGCAGCAGCGTCAGACCGAGCCCGAGGGACAACAGCCCGATGATCAGAGCGACGAACGGGATACGGGCCGTCATCGACGCCCCGGACAGCGATAAGCGAGCAGCACCGTGACTGGTGGCCGTTCCGTCCCCGGAGTGCACCGTGGCTCGCTGCTGACGACGCTCGTAGGCGCGCAGCGCAGCACCGGAGCGTGCAGCGCCAGTCTCCGTCGAGGTCGCTCGTGTTCGACGCGTGCGCCGAGTTCCTGCCGAACCCGCGGTGATTGTCATGCCGCTCTCCTTGCGATGCGCTCGGCTGCACGCAGGCGCACAGGCGCCGAACGCGGGTTGTCTTCGATTTCTTGATCCGAAGCGCGTTCGGCCCCTCGGGTAAGCAGGGCGAACTCAGGACCCATCCCGGGGAGCTCGACCGGAAGGCCCTCCGGGCTGCGCGATTTGACGCGCGGAGCCAGTTCCTTCTTGACTACTCGATCCTCGAGCGACTGGTAGGACATGAACACCACTCGTCCGCCGATCGAGAGTGCATCCAGACCGGCAGGCACTGCCTTCTCCAGCGAATCGAGCTCACCGTTCACCTCGACGCGCAGAGCTTGAAAAGTACGCTTCGCCGGATGTCCGCCCGTGCGGCGCGTCGCTGCCGGAATCGACTCGTAGAGAAGTTCCACCAGGGCACCGCTCGTGGTGAAGGGTGTGATCGCTCGACGACGAAGTATCGCCGATGCGATACGACCCGCGAACCGCTCTTCGCCATAGGTACTGAGCACCCGCGCGATGTCGCCATGACTGTAGGTATTGAGGATGTCCGCGGCAGTAATTCCCACCGTCGAGTCCATCCGCATGTCCAGAGGCGCGTCTATCGAATAGGCGAATCCACGTTCGGCCTCGTCCAACTGCATCGACGAAACACCGAGGTCGAACAGAATCGCATGTACCGACTCGTACTCGGGCAGACCTGCCTCTTCGAGCGCGGCACCGATTCCGTCGTATGTCGTATGCACGAAGGTTGTCCTGTCGGAGAATTCGGACAGGCGCCGACTCGCGAGATCGAGAGCGGCCGGATCCCGATCGAGACCGATCAGACGGACACCGGGGTAGGTGCGCAAAAAGTGTTCGGAGTGGCCCCCGAGCCCGAGGGTGGCGTCGATCATGACGCTGCCTTCTCCACCGGGGCCTACTGCGGTCAACGCGGGACCGAGCAGTTCGTCGGCTCGGCCTAACCGAACCGGAATATGCTTGGCACGTGGGGTATTCGATGCATTGGATCCCTGCGACGGTCCTACGGTATTTCCAGGACGGTCAGGAGGGTTGTCCGGGACGGGCGGCTGAGACTCGCCTTCCACAATGATTCCTCCCGGTCTTGCTTGGCGCACCTTGTGCTCGGCGAGCGGATGGAAGAGATGAACGGTGTCGAATGCTTCGAGGTCCCTGTCCGATAGGGATCCTGGCGTTGGGGAAGAACGTCAGGTTCCTGATCTGTGAAACCTGGCGTTGGGGAAGAACGTCAGGGTTCTGATCGGGCAGAGGCCTCGCGGCACTCGGCGGTGATTCGAAGGGCTACATAATCCCTCCGAGGGATTCGTCGAAGGCGTCGGAGAAACTCTGCTCGCTTTCCGCCGAGTAGCGAGTCCAGGACTCTTGGTTCCAGATCTCGATGAACTCGATGGAGCCGTTGACGACGACTTCGCGTCCAAGATTCGCATAGCGCCGATGGTCGGCGCTGATCATGATCCGCCCCTGCCCGTCGAGCTGCTGCTCGTCGGTGCCGGCACCCAACTGCCTGATGTATGCACGTGCGACGGGATTCGACCGCGAGGCTTCGGTGAGCTTGCGAACCCGCTCGGCAAACTCTTCCGGGGTGTAGACAGCGAGGCTGTGATCCTGCCCTTTGCTCACCATCACACCTCCAGAAAGCGCTTCGCGGAACTTCGCCGGCAACGTCAACCGACCCTTGTCGTCGAGCTTTGGCGTGTAAGTACCGAGGAACACTCGACACCTCCTACCTCAACCCTTCGCTGTCCACCACTTTACCCCACTTCCCCCCACTATCAATCCCAAGCGAGGATTCATTTCCTGTCTTCTTCAGAAAAACCCAGCTCAAAGCGGTGGAAGACTGTGGGGAGGATTTCTGCCTGCGGCGCGCCCAGCTCGGGTCCCGGACTCTGATCAGTGAGCAGAGGCCAAGAAACTGAAGATCGGATCCCCGTCACGAGCACTACAGATCGTCGAACGATCGGTGGTGGGTCCAAGTGGGGATTCCCCGGTTCAGCGTCGGCCCGTTGGCGAAAGCGATGTAGACAGCAAAAAAGCGGCGCCCCACCTTTCGGTGGAACACCGCTTTCGCGTTCTTCAGCATCGCGCGTTGCTAGTGCCGCGCGATCTCTGTCGTCAACCGCTGCGGGCGACGATCACGTCCATCGGACTGCAATCGCGCGCACAGTGTTCACTCCTGCTCGAACCGCCGACGGAACCGATCTTCCATGCGCGACGCGAAGCCTCCGCCTTTACGGGCAGACTTGGACTTCTGCCCCGAGCTTCTCGGACCGGACCCGGAATTGGATCCGCTCACACTCGATGCGTCGCCGTCGGACGGCGTTGCAGCTTTGCGTGATCCGCCGAGAAGAAACAGCACGCCTGCCCCGAACATCAGGACGAAGCCAACGAGACTTATCACAGGAAAACCGCCGGGCTTGAATGGCAGAGCCACCCCGGCGATCAGAAGAACAAGCCCCAACGCGAACAATGCGGCCGCTTGAAAACGGCGTTTGCTCGATGCCGTACGCATGCGTCCGCTTCGTACGTGCGAGGCGAATTTGGGATCCTCGGCGTAGAGAGCGCTCTCGATTTGATCGAGCATGCGCTGCTCGTGCTCGGAGAGTGGCACGGTACCTCCCCCTGAACAGAAATTGAAAGTCATTTCGGGTGCGAAACGACGGGAAGCTGACCTTGGCGGCTACCTACTGTCGATAATACGAGCAGAATCGCCTGCTTACCACCTACTCGCGATATGCGTTCCTGAGAATGTCCAAAGTTTCCCAGCCCAACGCCACAATCTGCACTCGGAAGTCGCTGATCTGCAGCAGCTGCCACAGGCATCGGGACGCCTACCGGCGACCGAACACGGCGCTCAAGCAGATATCGGATGCGGGCCGACTCCCAGTCTGTCGAGTCGCGAATCGGCTCCGATGTACTCCTCCACCACCTGAAGGAATCGACCTACTTCGCGGTAGAACTCATCAGCATCGTTCTCGTCGATCGGTCGGGACAGGCCCGCCTGGACCGCCGCTCTGGTCGCCGAGAAGCCAGAGAAGTACTCGGCCCAGCAATCGAGCACGGGGGCCGCCTTGGCCATCAACACCCAAGCGCTTCGCGAGCGCGCTCGCGAAGCGGCGATCGGCGTCGCCTCCAGGACCGATGCCGCGCCGCGCAGAGCCGCCATGTAGCAGTCGAGAAACATCTCAGCGGCATCCGCGGCGCCGACCGACCGAGACAGCAGAGCATCCGCTCGGCCGAGCAACGCTCTGGCGCGAGGCGATACCGGCGGACGCACGTCAGCACGAAGAACTTTGGTAGCCATACTCGAACACCTCCCGTTCGATTCGCCTCACGTGGTCGTCCGATCTGACACTTCGGATTCGGTGGTACGGATTAGGTACTACCGACACGCCCGGACAACGATGAAGCTCTAAAGTCGGAACCCGGCGAGTCTCGCTTCCCTCGAGCTCTTCGCCGGATCGCCGACATCGAACATTCGTTCGACATATTCAATATAACTGCGCCCACCGACAAGTAGTCAAGGAAAGGTTGAGAACAGTCGCTACCGATGCGGAAACGACCCCTTATCTCGTCGACCTTTCCTCTCAGGAAATTCGTCGCCGCCTCCCCGAAGCTCTGGCTATCTACGTCGAGGCCATGGGTTACCCCAAGGGCACCGAGTACCACCGCGCACCCATGTGGATCGAGCATGTGTCGCGGCCAGGCTGGCGGGGAGTCGGAGCAGTGCTCCCCACCCCCGATGCACCCCTGGTCGCCGTGGCGTACGGCTATCACGGTGCCCGCAGTCACTGGTGGTACCAGCAGGTGCGCGACGGGTTGCGCAGGTCCGGACACACCGGCGAGTACATCGACGGAGTACTCGACGACTACTTCGAGTTGACGGAGCTGCACGTCACACCGAGCGCCCAGGGCCATGGACTCGGCAGAGCACTCACTCGCAGACTGCTACTGGATCGACCCGAAAAAAGCGTGCTGCTGTCCACCCCCGAGGTCGAGCACGAGGAAAATCGCGCCTGGCGGTTGTACCGCCGACTCGGATTCGAGGACGTGCTGCGCAACTTCACGTTTTCTGGCGATCGACGGCCCTTCGCCGTGCTGGGTCACGCGCTGCCGTTCGAATGAAGAACGACCTATAGCCTGGACCGGTGATCGACGCTGTGGTAGTCGGCTCCGGCCATAATGCTCTGACTTCGGCTTGCTATCTAGCTGCAGCTGGACTGTCCGTCGAGGTGCTCGAACGAGACACCATCGCCGGCGGCGCGGTCTCGTCCGTGGAGAGATTCCCAGGACACCGCGTGGATCGCGGGTCGTCTGCGCACATCATGGTGCGTCATACGGGAGTGATCGAAGAACTCGAGCTCCCCAGTTACGGACTGCGCTATGCGGAGTGTGATCCGTGGGCTTTCGCGCCAGGAGCTCCGAACTCCACCGAGGAAGCCCTGGTGTTCCACCGCGACCTGGATCGAACATGCGAGTCGATCGCGCGGTCCTGCGGGAGCGCCGATGCGATCGCTTATCGGCAGTTCGTTGCGGTGTGGGGCCCACGAAGTGCAAGGACGATGCGGGCGTTCTCCTCCGCACCCACCGGCCCGGGCTTGCTTCGCTCCTTCTGGGGTCTCGACGCCCCCGACGGCGGAAGCGCATTGTCCCGGGAATTCCTCACTACCGGCGACGCACTGCTCGATTCGTTGTTCACGAGTGAGCGCCTGAAAGCTGCACTGGCGTGGTTCGGCGCGCAATCGGGACCACCCATGTCCGAGCCGGGCACTGCCCCCATGGTCGGCTTCGCGGCGTTGATGCACACGCTTCCGCCCGGGCGTGCGATCGGTGGAAGTGGTGCACTCACCGAGGCCCTCGTTGCTCGGCTGACGGCTACGGGCGGGTCGGTTTCCCTTGGCGACGCGGTCGAAGCAGTCTCGCCGAGAGATGGACAGTGGACGACCACGACGTCTTCTGGACGATCGATCCGTAGCCGAATGGTCATTGCAGGCTGTCACATTCTGACCACTCTCGATCTTCTCGCGGCAGGCGGCCACGATCCTCGCGCGATCGAAGCCTGGCGCCGACATATTCGGGTCGGCCCCGGTATCGGGATGGCAGTTCGTCTGGCCACCGACTCGCTGCCGCAGTATTCGAGCGCAGCGGACGCTTCAGACGCGACGACGGGTCTACAGATGTTGGTTCGCGACCGTGCACATCTTCGTCTGGCCCATGGGTCCGCGTCTGCAGGTGAACTCCCACCGAGGCCGGCGGTACTCGGCATGTCGTTCACCGCGATCGATCCCACCGTTGCACCCGCAGGCCAACATCAGATTTCACTGTGGTCGCAGTGGCAGCCCCACACCCTGTCCGGAGGACGCCAGTGGCGTGAATCGGACCAGGTACGCGCCGACGATCTCGCTGAGCTCGAGGCGGACCGAATTGTTGCCGAGCTCGAGTCCTACGCACCGGGCTTCGGTGCGTCTGTGCTCGAGCGACATGTCCAGTCACCCGTCGATATCGAACGCGAGCTCGGCTTGATCGGGGGAAATATCATGCACGTAGAGATGTCACTCGATCAGATGATGATGTGGCGACCAGTCCCCCAACTCGCCGGATATCGAGTACCTGGAGCTCCAGGAATGTACTTGACGGGCGCCTCGACCCACCCGGGTGGCGGAGTGTCCGCGGCGAGTGGGCGCAGCGCGGCGCGAATCGCGCTGGCCGATGCGCGAGCAGGCAGACTCCGCCGTTGGATCGGGAACCGCAGACGATGAACAGGTTGGTCATGGCACTCGTGGGTGCCGCAATACTGGCCCAGATTTCGTACCCCCTCGTGACCGGTTCGCGACGCGATATCGTCACCGTCGCAGTCGTCGTTCTCCTCGCGTTGTCCGCGCTCGTACACGCCGCCTTGTCCCGCGGTGTCGGGTGGGCTCTGATGCTGTTCGTGACGACTGCCGGACTCGGCCTGATCGCCGAAATAGTCGGGACCGCAACGGGGTTCCCTTTTGGAAGCTACGGATATGCAGCTGATCGACTCGGCCCCGACATCCTGGGCGTGCCCGCGGTGGTCCCACTTGCGTGGACCGCAGGGTTTTATCCGATCTGGTGCGCAGTCTCCTATGTGTTGCAACGATCCTCGACCTCCCCGGAGTGTCGAAGAATCCACCGCGTCGTGATCACCGCGGTCGGGATGGTCGGATGGGATCTCTACCTCGACACACAGATGGTGACAGATGGGCAGTGGACCTGGACGTCGCCGATCGCTGGACTACCCGGAATTCCTTCGATTCCGGTGAGCAACTATCTGGGGTGGTTCGTCACCGCAGCCATTATGGCGCTGATCGTCGATACTCTGGGGCGCCGGTTCCAAACTGAGCGCACCACGCTGTCGCCGATTTCCGACACCGCTCCTCTGGTGCTGTTCACCTGGACGTGGCTCGGCTCGGCGCTTGCTCACGCCGCGCTTCTGACCGGACCGGAACTCAGATACTCGGCCGTCTACGGATTTTTCGCGATGGCGGTCGTCGGAGTTCCGCTCGCATGGACTTGGGCGACGTCGAGATGGACCACTTCGGGAAAACCGACCGCTGAACCGCGAGGACGCACGCGGACTCGGTGACGTTCTTTCGGCTCCCTGGCACAGACGGTGTCCTACGTCTGGCACGATGTCGAACGTGCAGTCGACATTCCGTGCAGGAACCCGTAACCGTCGAATTATGTCCGCTCTTGCATTAGCGCTGTTCGTAGCGCCGATGTTGGCCGGTTGCCTTCGGGTACAGGTGTCTATGGGTGTCTCTGCAGACGACCGAGTGTCGGGGCAGATCGTGGCCGCGACCATACCGACGTCCGATACCGACACCGGCCCGGTGCTCACGCCTCCGTCTTCGCTCGCCAGCAAGATCCGTGTAGCGGAATACAGGCAGGACGGATATGTCGGCACCCAAGCACGTTTCAGCGATCTCTCCTTCGGCGACCTTCAAACCCTCGGTTCCATGTCGGATCAGGCGACCGGGAGCTACCAGCTCGTGATGCAGCGAGCGGGCGACACCGTAACGCTCGAAGGTAAGGCCGATTTACAGACGGTCCCCGAGCAGGGCACCGATGTTCAGTTCACCATCGCATTCCCCGCTCGAATCGGGACGACCAACGGTACCCGTGAAGGGGACAACATCATCACTTGGAAGTTGCCCGCGGGCGAGGTGACGAGCATGCGAGCCGAGGTCAACTATCCCGATCCCAACACCCGAAGTTTCGCGGGCTGGGCCGGCATAGTCGGCGGTGTCACTGTAGGTATTGCGGCGATCGTCGGAGCCATGGCCTGGGTGACCAGAAACCCGCCGGTGCGCCTCGTCGAGTCGAAGAAGTAGGTCGAGTCGAAGAAGTAGACCGCAGACGCTGAACGCCACACCGTGAGCATCTTCGTCAGCAAGGAATCGATCGTGACTACCGCCGGCCGAGTGATCGCCGGGGTGACTGCTGCCGGTGCGGTGCTGTCGGTATCGACGGCGGCCATCTCTATCTTCAACGCCGTCACAGTGCCTCGCCTGTCCCGCGCAACCGATTCCGACGTCCACGACTCGATCGTGGTCTGCGTTCCCGCCCGCAACGAACAAGAACAACTCCCCTTGCTCATTGCCGACCTTCGAGCTCAGCGTCGGTGCCGTGATCTTAGGATTCTGATACTCGACGACGGTTCGTCGGATGACACCCTCGCGGCGGCCCAAGCAGCTGCCGGCGACGACGCCCGCGTCAGCATCGTCGAATCGCGCGCCGAGCCACCTCCAGGTTGGACAGGCAAGGCAGCAGCGTGCCGGACCCTTGCCGGTCTCGCGTTCGAGATGAACGATCACCTCGACGCAATCGTGTTCGTCGACGCCGACGTTCGTCTCGCCCAGGACGCGATCGCAGCAGCAGCGTCGGCACTGCGCGGCCTCGATGCTGCATTGGTGTGTCCATGGCCGAAGCAGATCAGCGGAAGCGTCGTAGAACACCTGGTACAACCGCTACTTGGCTTCTCGTGGATGTCGACGCTACCGATTCGGCTGGCCAACGGTTCGCTCCGTCCGTCGACTACCGTCTCGTGCGGTCAATTCATGATGTTCGACGCGGCGGCGTACCGCGACATCGGTGGGCACGAGTCGGTGGCAGCCAGCGTGACCGAGGATCTCGACATTGCCCGCACCTTGCGTCGTAGTGGTCGGCGCACGATTCTCGTCTCGGGGGCCGGTCTGGTCGAATGCCGTATGTACGACGGTGTGAACGATCTACGCGCAGGATATTCGCGCTGGTTGTGGAACGCTTTCGGCGGTACCGGGGGTTCGATCGGTGTGTTGTCCGCCGTCTCGGTGATGTATTTGCTTCCACCCGTCGCAGCCCTGGTGGGATCTGGTTCCGTCCGAAGGTGGGGCCGGATCGGCTACGTCGCAGCCGTGGTGTCGAGATTCGCTGCAGCGCAAGCCGAATATGCAGACATGCCCGGTCGATCGACCGACGTTCTTCGCTGTGCTGTCGAGTCGAGCGCCCAACCGCTGTCCGTGGCCACCTACATCTGGCTCATGATCGATTCGCATCGGTCGCACGCCCGCGGAAACCTGATGTGGAAGCAGCGCCCACTGATCGCCGAGGACCAATCCCAAGCGGTCGAAGGACGTTCCTAGACGCTCACCGGTTTCAGGTCCAGATCACACGCGTGCTGCGCAGAGTCCCAGATTGGTCAGCACTTCCCGCGTCGCACGCGCGAAGTTCAGGGTGATGAAGTGCAGTGCCGGCGCGCCCTCGGCGATGAGACGCTCGCATGTCGACGTCGCCAATTCGATTCCGACTTCGCGAACCGCAGCTCGGTCTTCTTCGGCCCCGGTCCCGGCCGCTCTGGTGAAGCGCTCGTCGATCTCGCTGGGAAGCGCCGAGCCCGACAGCGACAGAGCCCTACGAACCGTACGGAGCGAGGTGATCGGCATGATCTCGGGAATGATGGGCTTGCACGCCTGCTCGGGGTCGAACGCCGCAACGCGGTCGCGCAACCGCAGATAGTCTTCGACGTCGAAGAACATCTGCGTTATCGAGTATTCGGCTCCGGCACGAAGTTTGTTCACCAGAACACGGGTGTCCTGTTCGAGATCGACTGCCCGGTAGTGCCCCTCGGGGAACGATGCGACGCCGACGTGAAAGTCTCCGAGCTCTCGAACGAGGCTGACGAGCTCCTCTGCATATTCGACACCCTCGGGGTGCTTGGTCCAGTCGCCGAGCGGATCGCCCGGCGGATCGCCGCGAAGCACCAGAATGTTGGAGATCCCGCGGTCTGCGTATGCGCCGACCATGGATCGAAGCTCATCGATGCTATGAGACACCGCGGTCAGGTGCGCCACCGGCAGCAACGTCGTGTTTTCGGAGATCTCTCCCGTTACTCGGACTGTCCGGTCTCGGGTCGAGCCGCCTGCGCCGTACGTCATGGACACGAATGCCGGCTGCATCTGCTCGAATTCGCGGACAGCACGCCACAGCCTCGCTTCCGCGGCCTCGTCCCGTGGTGGAGAAAACTCGACCGAGAATGGAATCTTCGACTCCGTCGATGTCCTCAGACGATCGACTATCGATGGGGTTCGGGTGACCCACCCCTCACTAGACCGCCCCCTGACGGCATCTGATGTCACGGGCACATCATAGTTTCGTGCGAAACTCCGGTGACAGGAGGCTCACGATAGCGGGATCGATCAGCGGTGACGGCTAGTGTGAAAGTGATACATCCCCACCCCGCACTCGACTGGAGGATCCCCTGTCCAGAGACTCGACTCTTCCCGCTCCCCGTCGAACGAGTGACCCCGACCCAGCCCTACGAGAAGCGATCACTGCGCCGGTTGCACTCGTCGAGTCCGCGTTGGCCGAGTTCTTCCATTCCCGACGCGACCAGGTGGCCCGGGTCGGCGGCGGTTACCGTTCTGCCGTCGCAGACCTCGAAGACTTCGTATTGCGTGGTGGAAAGCGAATCCGGCCCTCGTTCGGCTGGATGGCCTGGCTCGGAGCAGGCGGCGATCACCGTAGCCCGCAGGCCGCATCCGTGCTCCGTGCCTGCGCATCTCTGGAATTGATACAAGCGTGCGCGCTCATTCACGACGACATCATCGACGCTTCGCTCACCCGCCGCGGCTTTCCCACCGTGCACGTCGGTTTCACCGAGAGGCATCGTGCGGCGGGCTGGTCCGGCTCCTCAGAGCGCTTCGGTGAATCTGCCGCGATCTTGCTCGGCGATCTGGCATTGTGCTGGGCCGACGACATGCTTCGAGAATCCGGAATCGGACACGACGCGATGGGGCGAGTGTCTCCGGTGTGGTCGGCTATGCGCACCGAAGTGCTCGGCGGTCAGTTGCTCGACATCGAAGCCGAAGCCGGTCTCGACGAATCCGTGGAGGCAGCGATGCAGGTCAATCGCTACAAAACTGCGGCGTACACCGTCGAACGCCCGCTCCAGCTGGGTGCCGTGTTGGCCGGGGCACCGGAGAGCCTCGTCGACGCATATCGATCCTTCGGAACCGATATCGGCCTCGCCTTCCAGCTTCGTGACGACCTCCTCGGTGTCTTCGGCGATCCGGCAGTCACCGGCAAGCCATCCGGCGACGACATCCGAGAAGGCAAACGCACAGTCCTGATGGCAGTGGCGTTACAGCTCGCCGACCGAGACAGGCCGGAGGCGGGATCACTGCTCAGGTCGAGCCTCGGAGTAGTCGATCTGACCGAGGACACGATCGCGATCATCCGTACGTTGCTGATCGAACTGGGAGCAGTCGCGGACGTCGAACGCCGAATTTCCGAACTCACCGACCGCGCACTCGACACGCTGAAGGCGAGTGCAGTCGAACCGCACGCCGCCGCGCAATTACGCGCAATGTCCATAGCCGCCACGCAGCGCACCTACTAGATCGGTAGAGAACATTGTCTCAGCAGCCACGCAACCGAAATCGCCTCCGGACCGTACCGGGTCAAATCGAGACCGTCGTGGTGGTCGGTGCAGGACTTGCGGGGTTGTCTGCTGCTCTGCATCTCGCCGGCGCAGGCAAACAGGTGATGGTCTTGGAACGCGAAGACTCGGTCGGGGGTCGAGTGGGAACCTATACGGTCCGCGACACCGACGGGAGTCGTCTCTACGACATCGACAATGGTGCGAGTGTCCTGACGATGCCCAACCTCATCGAGAACGCGCTGGCGGCAGTCGGTGAGTCCTTCCAATCGACAACACCGGCAATCCAGCTGAGCGCGCTGTCTCCGAGCTACCACTCCCGCTACGCCGATGGCACCGCTATCGACGTGTTTGCCGATCCGAGCGCAATGGCAGCAGAAGTCGAGCGCACGTGCGGATCGACGGAAGCCGCTGGCTACCTGCGACTCCGAGAGTGGCTCGCCTCCATCTTCGAGGCCGAATTCGACCGGTTCATCGACTCCAACTTCGATTCGCCGCTCGATCTGGTGTCCTCGCGTGCAGCGCTCCGCGACACGGCCACTCTCACCAGGCTCGGTGGATTCGGCCGACTCGGACCCCGCGTCGAATCGTTCCTGAAAGACGAGCGACTTCGACGGGTGTTCACTTTCCAGGCACTCTATGCAGGCATGGCGCCGGCGAAGGCTCTCGCTGTCTACGGCGCGATCGCACATATGGATACCTCGCTCGGCGTCTACTTCCCGGTCGGTGGGATGTCCACGATCGCCGCGTCGATGGCCGATGCACTTTCCCGGAACGGTGGTTCGGTTCGCACCGGCGCAGAAGTATCGACTCTGATCGTCGCCGGCAATCGAGTCACCGGCGTCGCGACTGCGGACGGTGAAACCTACGAGTGCGACGCGGTGGTTCTCACACCGGATCTACCGGTAGTGGACGCACTGCTGGATCGAGCGGGAGTTACCTCCAAGGGAAGATCACGCGGCTACGGTGTCGTGTCACCCTCGGCGGTCGTTTTTCACGGCACCGTCCCGATCTCGTCCACCGCGTCGTGGCCGAGTAGGTCACATCACACGATCGATTTCGGAGCCCAGTGGGCGAGCACGTTCCAACGAATCACCGCGCGCAGTGGACGCGGAAAGCTGATGGAGGATCCGTCACTGCTCATCACCCGTCCGGGGGTCAGCGACCCATCACTACAGCTGGTCCGTGACGGCGTGCAGTGCGAACCGGTGTCGATACTGGCACCGTGCCCGAACCTCGACGGAGCGCCGTTGGACTGGGCGGCGTTGGCTATGCCGTACGTGCGCGAATTGCAGGGCGAATTGGAACAACGTGGCTATCACGGTCTCACCGCCGATATGACGATCGACCATGTCGACACTCCGCAGACGTGGGCCGATAAAGGCATGCTGCACGGCAGTCCGTTTTCCTCGGCACACGTGTTCAGGCAGACGGGCCCGTTCCGACGGAAGAATCTCGTGGCAGGGCTCGACAACGTGGTGCTGGCCGGGTCGGGAACCACCCCGGGTGTCGGAGTGCCCACAGTTCTCGTTTCAGGCAAACTTGCGGCCGAACGCATCCTCGGAACCCCCGCTGACGCGTCGGCTGGATCGGCCGTAGTTCGGAGCACGGCCGCCGACGCTCTAAACTGACTCCGGTCCAGCGCGGATTCAGCGTTCGCACCCGCCACGCCAGCAACTTAGTCCCCGAGAGGAGAGTGACCCGACTTATGTCTTCGGTCTCGTCGAGTTCCACCGCCTCGGGTACCGCGGGAGAAGATCCCGCAGCAACTGGGCAATCTTCAGCCGATACCGTCCGTGTCGGCACCGGACTGCATGCCTCTCGCTTTCACACGGTGATGCTGTTCCTTCGGAGTCCAGAAGGACACTCGGCCATCCTGGGTTTGGTCGGTTCCGTGCTCATCACGTTCGGTGGATTCGGTGCAGGCAGTGTGCGAAGACGCGATCCGCTGCTCGAGTCGATGCATTTGTCTTGGCTTCGATTCGGCCACGGCCTCGTTCTGTCGAGCATCATCGTCTGGATCGGCGTCCTGCTGATGATCATCGCGTGGGTCCGTCTGGGTCGTGCCACGCTCGGTGGTCGCACCACACTGGGCGAACTCCGCTGGATCGTCCCCGCCTGGACAGCCCCTCTTCTGTTCGCAGTGCCCATGTTCAGCCGAGACGCGTTTTCCTACCTTGCGCAGGGTGCCTTGCTGCGCGACGGCTTCGACCCGTATGGCGTTGGACCCGTTGCCAACCCAGGCATTCTCCTCGATAACGTCAGTAACGTCTGGACCACGACGACCGCTCCTTACGGGCCACTGTTCCTCCTCCTCGGTCAGGCGATCACCAGCATCACCGGTGACAACGTCATTGCCGGCACGATGCTGCTACGCATCACGATGCTCCCCGGTCTGGCACTGATGGTGTGGGCTGTCCCCCGGCTAGCCCGGCACCTCGGGGGCTCGGCACCACTCGCTTTGTGGCTGGCGGTACTCAATCCTCTCGTTCTGGTCCACTTGATCGGCGGAGTCCACAACGAGTTGCTGATGGTCGGCTTGATGACCGCAGGCATCGTGCTCGTTCTCGAACGGCATCACGTCGGTGGTGTCGCACTCGTCGCCTTGGCCGTTGCGATAAAAGCCACAGCAGGTCTCGCATTGCCGTTCATGGTGTGGATCTGGATGATTCACGAACGCGAGCGTGCGATCCAAGAGAATCGGACACCGCTGTCACCAATTGCCGCATTCGCGAAGACTGCAGGTATCGGCGCAGGTGTGTTTGCAGCAGTCTTCGTTGTCGCGTCCGCCGTCGCAGGAGTCGGAATAGGCTGGCTCACCGCACTGTCCGGTTCGGCAAAGATCATCAACTGGCTTTCTCTGCCTACGATATTGGCCCATCTCACCACGGTCAGCACGTCCTGGTTCCTCGATGTACGCCTCGGACCTGTCCTCGACGTGACTCGCATGCTGTGTGCCATCGCCCTTGCTGTCATCATCGTCGGCACCTGGTGGCTCTACCGCAAGACCGAGCGCGACGCCGTCAAGGGGATCGTCATCGCGCTGGTTGCGATCGTCGTGCTCTCCCCTGCTGCGCTGCCCTGGTATTACTCGTGGCCACTCGCGCTTGCTGCTGGTTTCGCACTGTCGACACGAACGCTGATGATTCTCGTCGGTCTGTCGACGTGGCTGATGCTTGTATTCAGACCCGATGGATCCATCGGCCTCTACACTTTCGCTCACGTCGCGCTCGCAACGTTCGCGGCCGTCGTGGCAGGGCTTTCACTCACCCGAGTAGACCCTCTGCGACTGCGTGCCGGACACACCGACCGCAAGCCGAAGATCGAATCCGACACTCCAGCCGAGAACACCGAAGTGAGTAAAGCGGACCATGGGTGAACTAGACGCTATCGACCCGGCCCTGCACGACGCGTATCGCCTGTGCCGTGACCTGAACGCGCAGCACGGAAAGACGTATTTCCTCGCGACGCGCCTGCTTCCCAGCGACAAGAGGGCAGGAGTGCACGCACTGTACGGCTTTGCTCGAATGGTCGACGACATCGTCGATGTCGACGTGGACTCGGCCGACGTCGAGCTCGAGACGACGACCGCCGCCCCGATCGGCACCACGGTGTCGCAATCCGATCGCGATGCTGCCGCCAAACTCGACGTCCTCGAGCAACGGGTACGCAATGCTCTCGGCGGCGCAGTCTTGGGATCGAGCCGATCGGACAGAGTTCTACAAGCGCTGGCGGACACCACAGCGCGATACTCCATCCCACACGAGTACTACTTTGCGTTTCTTCACTCCATGCGCATGGACATCCCGGGCACACCGATGTTCAAGTCCCGCTATCGGACGATAGCCGAGCTCGACGAATACATGTACGGCTCCGCCGCAGTGATCGGTCTGGAGATGCTCCCGATCCTCGGCACCTCGACGAACATGGCCGACGCAGTACGTCCCGCCGCGGCACTCGGTGAAGCTTTCCAGCTGACGAACTTCATTCGGGACATGGGTGAGGATCTCGACCGCGACCGGATCTACCTTCCGACAGACGAACTGGAGGCATTCGGCGTCGACGAGGAGCTACTGCGAGAGTGTCGGCAATCAGGTCGCACCGACGCCCGAATCAATCGAGCGTTGGCACACCTCATCGCGCACACCCGGGCGGTCTATCGAGACGCCGAACCAGGAATCGACATGTTGGCACCGTCCGTCCAACCAGGAATGCGCACCGCGTTGTTGCTGTACGGAGGGATCCTTCGTGAAGTCGAAGACGGCGGCTACCGGGTGCTCATCGAACGCGCCCGGGTTCCACAATGGCGTCGAGTATCGGTTGCGGCGCCGAGATTGGCTGCCACCGGATGGACCATGGTTCGCGAAAGGGCACGGCTCAGAAGGCCATCGCTTGAGCGCGCCTGATGACCTCTCGCATCAAATCCCCGTGCAGTGCTTCGGCGGGAGTTCCGGGAAGACTGGAGTCCTCCTCGAACAGCCACTTCAAGATTTCCTCGTCCTGATACCCGCCATCGTGCAATACCGCCAGGAGCCCCGGCAGACCTTTCACGATCTGACCGCTTCGGGCGTCGAGGAACACTTCGGGGACGCCGGGAACCCTGTTCCGCTTGACTGCGAGGAGCTGGCGGTCGCGGAGCATCTGCTCGACTCTGGCCTTCGGCACTTCGAGAACCTTGCTGACATCCGCCAGCTGCAGCAGGGAGACGGACGGGTCGAGGACATCGTCGGAATAAGGGATTGTGCTCACTCCGGTAACGTTAACGGGTTCGAGCTCGTATACGAAAAGCACTGCTGCAGGGCTGGCGCCCGCAGAGAATCCCGCTAGGCGACACGTCGTGCTGCGAGACAGTGTCGATATCTACGCTGTTTATCATCGATTCCGTCTTGAAGAAAAGTGAAATGAGGTGCTCCACGGTGATGACCGGAGGGTCCGTGTCGGTAGGTTCATTGCTGGACCGGCGCTACCGAATCGACGCACCGATCGCCCGCGGTGGAATGTCGACGGTGTACCGAGCGCTCGATACACGCCTGGATCGGCCGGTGGCGGTAAAGATCATGGACCCCGCATTCGCCGCGGATCCCCAGTTCGTCGCACGCTTCGAGTTCGAGGCACGAGCGGTGGCCAGGCTGACCAATCCGGGCCTCGTCGCCGTCTACGATCACGGACGCGACGGCGAGTTCGCATTTCTCGTCATGGAGTTGGTCGAAGGCGGAACGCTGCGCGAACTGCTCCGTGAACGCGGTCCGATGCCCCCGCATGCCGCAGCTGCCGTCGTACGGCCGGTACTCGAGGCGCTCGGAACAGCGCATCGCGCCGGACTCGTCCACCGCGACGTCAAGCCCGAGAACATACTCATCTCGGACTCCGGTGACGTCAAGATCGCCGACTTCGGGCTCGTGCGGGCCGTCGCAGCGTCGAATACGACGTCCAGCAGTGTCATTCTCGGCACGGCGGCCTACTTGTCTCCCGAGCAGGTGACCACCGGTTCGGCCAATGCCGGCAGCGATGTCTTCGGTGTCGGGGTCGTGCTGTTCGAGCTACTGACCGGCCGGACGCCTTTCACTGGGGACACCTCGCTGTCCATCGCCTACCAACGCATCGACAACGATGTCCCCCGCCCCAGCGAGATCATCGCCGGGGTACCGGGAGAATTCGACGATCTGGTCCGCCACGCCACGATCCGCGATCCGGCGGGCCGATTCCAGAACGCCGACGAGATGGCCCGCGCGTTGGCGAGCGTCTGCGCAAAGCTCGAACTGCCTTCGTATCGGGTCCCCGCACCCAGGCGCTCTGCCGAACACAGCAGCGCCGCCGCGATGGGTGCTCCGACCACATTCGCTGGACAGCGTCACGAGCCGCAGGCCCCTGCCACGGAGGTAGTAGCCCTCCCTCAGGCCGAGGCTGTCCATCACACCCGCGTCCAGACGGCACCGACGTCGAGGCCGGAGTACGACTACGAAGACACCCCGCAGCCCGCTGCGGTAGGCCGTCGCCAATACCAGTTTCCGGATTTCGACGCGGACAGGCACCGGTCTCGAAGAACTATTGTCATCTGGCTCACCATCGTGGCATTGCTGGCGGTGTTGGTCGGGTTCGGCGGATGGTGGATGGGTTCCGGACGGTACACCTCGGTACCCGTAGTGGAGGGATTGGACATCGCGGCCGCCACGAACACGCTCGAATCCGCCGGGTTGACGAGCACTATTCGCGGCACGTATTCCGACAGTGCGCCGCTCGACACCCTCATCGGAACAGATCCGGGCTCCGGCTCACGGATCACCAAGGGTGAGGAAGTTTCTCTACTCGTCTCCCTCGGCGCGCCGACCGTCCCCGACATCGCTCCGAACACCGCTGTCGGCGATATGCAGCGCCAGCTCCGCGATCGCACCTTTGTGCCCGCCGACGGAGGAGAAACGTTCAGCACCATCGCGCCGGTCGGTGCCGTCGCGGCGCTGAACCCCTCACCTGGCACCGTCCTGTCCGTCGGTGACACCGTCAAGGTACTGCGATCCAAAGGTGCTCCCCCCGTGACGATTCCAGACGTCGCCGGCAGGTCCACGGAGGAGGCAACTGCCGAGCTGGCCACCGTCGGTATATCCGTCTCGGCGACTCAGTTGGCCTTCGACAAGTCCACCGACGGCGGGAAAGTAATTGCCACCGACCCAGCAATCGGGGGCACCGTCAACGCCGGCAGCACGGTGACCTTGAAGGTGTCCAATGCGATCACCGTGCCGTCGCTCCTCGGACGCTCGGTAGGATCTGCTCGCGGCACACTCGAACGGCTCGAACTGGGTGTCCAGGTTCGGCAAGTCGTGGACACCGACGGGTCACTGGTCATCACCCAGAACCCGAGCCCAGGGTCCAGAGTGGCCCCGGGTTCTTCGGTGTCCGTCGTCTCCCTCCCCTGATCGGACAGTGAGCTGATCGCACTGTGAGCAGGGAGACGCTCATGCGAGTGCTCAGCCGCGCAACATCTCCGCAACCAGGAACGCAAGCTCGAGCGACTGCTGCGTGTTCAGCCTGGGATCACATGCTGTCTCGTAGCGACCGGAGAGGTCGAGGTCGGAGATATCCTGTGCGCCACCCAGGCATTCGGTCACGTTGTCACCGGTCAGTTCGACGTGAATACCGCCTGGATGTGTTCCAAGCCCGTTGTGGATCTCGAAGAACCCTTGAACCTCGTCGACGATCCTGTCGAAGTGACGTGTCTTGTATCCGGTCGACGCCTCGTGAGTGTTGCCATGCATCGGATCGCACTGCCAGATGACCTGGTGCCCTGTTGCTTGCACCTTCTCGATGATCGGGGGCAGCAAATCCCGCACCTTGCCGTTGCCCATGCGCGAAATGAGAGTCAACCGTCCCGGCTTGTTCGTGGGGTCGAGTCGTTCGACGTATTCCACGGCCATCTCGGGGGTAGTGCTCGGCCCGATCTTCAAGCCGATGGGGTTGGAAATGAGTTCGGCCAGTGCGATGTGGGCACCGTCGAGTTGGCGCGTGCGATCGCCGATCCACAAGAAATGCGCCGAAAGGTCGTAGAGCTTGGGGTGATCGTCGGTGTTGTCCAGCCGCAGCATCGCGCGCTCGTAGTCGAGCACCAGCGCTTCGTGACTCGCATAAATCTGCGCGGTGTGCAGGTTCGGGTCTTTGACGCCACACGCATCCATGAAGCGGAGGCCTCGATCGATCTCGCCTGCGAGGGCTTCGTAGCGCGCACCTGCAGGCGAATTGGCGACGAATTCACGGTTCCAGTCGTGGACCTTGTGCAGATCCGCCATTCCGGCACCGGTCAGCGCTCGCACGAGGTTCATCGCAGCACTTGCGTTCGCGTATGCACGGACCAGTCGCGATGGGTCGTGGCCTCGCACTGCCTCGTCGGCTACCAACGAGTTCACCATGTCTCCGCGGTAGGACAGCAGTCCGAGTGCGTCGGTATTGGCAGACCGCGGCTTTGCGTACTGCCCCGCGATTCGCGCCACTTTGACCACGGGCATGCTCGCGCCGTAGGTAAGAACCACGGCCATCTGCAAAAGCGTGCGGATATTGCCCTTGATATGCGGTTCGGTGTTGTCTGCGAAAGTCTCCGCGCAGTCGCCACCCTGCAACAAGAACGCCTCACCACGCGCGACGGCGGCGAGCTTGTCCGACAACGCCTCTACCTCGCCCGCAACCGTGATCGGAGGGACGCTCTCGAGCACCTTGCGCATGTCGGCTGCCTGCTCGGGGTCCCACTGCGGCTGCTGCGCCGCAGGCTTGGCCAGCGCGTCGTCCAACTGAGAGCGCAACGTCGGAGACAGCGGAGGAAGTTCGGGCAAGCGGTCGATGGGTACGTCGACAGTCCAGTTCACGTACCTAGGATATTCGCTGGCCGCAGCGTGGTCTCCGACGGGTTGTCCGTCCGTGCCGTCGGGAACACATATTCAGCCAGAATCAGGCCGACGCAGCCTCGATAGCGGTGAACTTAGCCAGGTTGTGCCGCGCGTCGGCGAGGGCGTCGTGGGCATCATCGGGGACCGCAGGCAATGCCGGGCTCCCCCGATCTTCCCAATGCTGCCGGAGCTCGCGGCTGAATCTCGGCAGCGACCTCGGTAGTTCGGTCATCGATCCCCAGAGTTGGCACAGTGCGACGTGGTCGTAGGCAGCCACCCAAGCCCACAACTCCACCTCGGCACCTGGATACGGCACCAGGAACTCGAGCAGTTCGTCGCGAATTCGGGATCTGCCCATCCACAGCGGCGACGAGTACGGTGGCAGCTTGGGCAGGACGTTTCGCCGGACCCATTTGCCGGCGCGGGAGGGATCGAACTCGGAGGAGACTGCATAGAACTCACGGCCGTCCTCGGAGACCACAGCGATCGAGACGAGCTCGATTGTGCGACCATCCTCGATGAACTCGGTGTCGTAGAAGTAGCGCACGCAGGACACACTAGCCCCGGCGGTAGCGCCGACAAAGATCGCCCGCCATCAGAAGGAACACCCGTTGACACCTCCCGAGACCTCCGACCCGATCGATATCGGCGTCGACGACACCGCCACGCCGGCGAACGGCGTCCGATCCACGGCGCCGGTTGCCCGAAGGACAGCCGTGGCGATCTCGTGCATCGTGGTCGTTGCGGGCGTCGCTGCGGGCATCGCCTACAACTTGTTCACGCTTCCCGGTCTTCGTGGGCTGGACGTTCTGGGTGACTACTACAGGATCGATCTGGACGTCTATCGGATCGGCGGCGGCATCTTCGCCTCAGGCTCACCGCTGTACGGTGAGATGCCCGCGACCGCGCTGGGAAACACTCTCCCGTTCACCTATCCCCCGATCGCGGCGGTCCTCTTCAGCCCGTTGTCGATGATCTCGCTCTACTGGGCCGGCATCGTGGTGACTGCACTGTCTTTGGCGCTGCTGGTGACCACAATCGTACTGACGCTGGTTTCTCTCGGGTACTCTCCCAAAACCTTGTTGCTGTGGGCAGCCGGCGCAATCTTCGCGATGTCGATGATTCTCGAGCCCGTCTTCTCCACACTCGACTACGGACAAGTCAACATCATCCTGATGGTGTTCGTTGCTGCGGATTGTCTGCCGAAGAAGACCCCATGGCCTCGTGGTGTCCTCATCGGATTCGTCGCAGCCGTGAAATTGACGCCCGCTGTGTTCGTCCTCTTCTTCCTGATTCGCAAGGACTTTCGGGCGGCCGTCATCTCGGGCGTGAGTTTTGCCGCGTTCACCGCCATCGGCTTCCTGGCAACAATGTCCGATTCGGTCGAATACTGGACGCACACCCTCGTCGACTCGGACCGAATCGGCAAACCTGCCTACCCAGCGAACCAGAGCATCACCGGAGTTCTTGCACGGCTAGGACTCGACGACTCGATGCGGTCGGTGTTGTGGATCGCGCTGTCCTTCGGTGCGCTTGCACTCAGCGCGCTCGCTATGCGGAAGGCGTTCGAGGCCGATCTCACTGCCATAGCCCTCGGCGTGAACGCCGTTCTCGGGCTACTTGTTTCGCCGATCTCGTGGTCACACCATTGGGTGTGGGTCGTGCCGTTCCTCGTTGCACTTGCGACTTCTGCTTATCGTCAGCGAAGCGCCTGGCTGGTGTTCCTGGTCGGCATCGGCCTCGTGCTGTTCCATTTCGCGCCACACTGGCGCCTCGCGCCAGGTCGCTCCTCGGGCCTCGGGTGGCCACTGTGGGACCAGTTGGCAGCGTCGTCGTACGTCTGGTGGGGAATTGTGGCAATAGCCACGGTGGCCTTCTCCACTTGGAAAACCTCACGGCGGAAGGCCACGAACAGCTCACACGAACTCCCGCCGACCGAGCCGACACCGGCCGACTCGCATCGGTGAGCTCAGCTCGCTTTGGAGTCCGGGAGACGCTCGGGGTCGATGCCGGCCACGGGCGCTACCGGGGCGTTCTTGAGGGATGCGGCGTAGACATCTACGTACTCCTGACCGGACAACAACATCAGGTCGTACATCACTTCGTCGGTCACCGCTCGCTCGACGAACCGATTACCCGCCATGCCTTCGAAACGAGAAAAATCGATAGGTTTGCCGATCTTGATAGTGACTTTCGACGGCTTCCAGATCTTCGAACCGATGGGATTCATCTTGTCGGTTCCGATCATCGCCACCGGCACCACCTGTACTCCGGTCTCCAGAGCCAGTCGGGCCATACCGGTCTTGCCCTTGTACAGCCTTCCATCCGGTGAGCGTGTGCCCTCCGGATAGATGCCGAGCAGTTTGCCCTTGGCGATCACCCGAGCGCCGGCGTTGAGCGCATCCTGTGCAGCATCGGCACCCGTCCGGTCGATCGGCACCTGACCGACCGCTGTGAAGAACCACTTCTGGAATGCACCCTTGAGTCCCGAACCTGTGAAGTATTCACTCTTGGCCAGGAACGTGATTCTTCGCTGCACTTTCAACGGCAGATAGAACGAATCGAGAACTGCCTGATGATTACTCGCCAGAATTACCGGCCCCCGCGCCGGGATGTTCTCGGCGCCTTCTACTGTCGGTCGGCCCATCGCAATCAGAATGGGACCGATAAGCACGTACTTGACCAACCAGTACCACATGGGGTCCTTCCTGATTCGAGACTGTCTGTCCCCGCGGATTCGACGTTGACTCTACCCACCGTTTATGACACCAACCACAACAACTCGGCAGCCGCGACAGAGGTCACACGCAGCTAACGCGCATCGATAGGAAATCCGGAACGCGCAAGGTCCGCCGCACCGATCATGCCAGCCGCTTCACCGAGTTGTGTGCTCACGATCCGCGCAAGCGGCCGGTGACCAGCACCGGTGATGAGTCGCGCATAGTGCCCCCGCGCCTCGTCCAAGAACTGACCCGAGGAAGTCGCCACCCCGCCTGCGATGACGATCAAATCCGGATCATAGACATCGCTGACCAAAGCAAGACCGACCCCGAGCCAACGAGCGAAGTCGGCCATAGTACGTCGCGCGATCTCATCGCCGTCCTGCGCGGCGGAGGCGATACGGCGGCCGGTGAGTGATCCCGGATCGAGAAAAACCTCGCGCGCCAGAATCGTGGACGACGGTTGGTCGGCAGCGAGGAATTCGACGGCCGTGTCGACGAGCGCAGTTCCGCTGCAATACCGTTCCCAACATCCGCGCTTTCCGCACGGGCAGGCACGACCGTCGGGGACGACCTGGATATGCCCCAGCTCCGGTGCAACACCATGACTACCTCGATAGATGCGACCTTCGATCAGGAGTGCAGCCCCGATTCCCGTGCCTATCGACACCATCACCACGTTTCGACCGCCTGCCGCAGCACCGAAACGATATTCGGCCCATGCGGCCGAATTGGCATCGTGTTCGAGAAGAACCGGCAGACCGATGCGCTCGCTCATCCGACTGGCCACCGGCGTGTCGATCCACGGCAGGTGCGGCGCGAATCTTACCGAGGTTCGGTCCGAGTCGATGAAACCTGCGACCGCAAGCCCGACCGCGGAAACAGGATGACGGGCGGCGAGTTCCTGGACGGCTCGATCGAGACCGTGCTCGAGGGCCGCAGCCGAATGAGGCGTGGGCGACTGGGCGGAATCGATGACCTGACCGGACGAATCAACGACGGCGGCACGCAGGCTGGTGCCACCGACATCGATGCCGATGGTGAGCAATTCTCGACGCCGCTTCATTACTGACCTTTCCAGTGCCGCCAGCCCCCGAAAAACGACATCGACGCATCTACCGATTCTCACCGGATCTTTCAGATCTCGAATCTCGCCGCTGTCCCGATCGGACTACACCGGATCCTTGACAGTGACGGTAATCGGTACGAATCCGCCTCGTCGAACTACCGGCTCTTCCGTGTCCTGTGCCTCAGCCTGACCCGCCGGGTGATCCGGACCATGCCCGTCGGTGGCGGTCGCGGTGTCGGCTCCTGGGTCCTGGGTTGTCACTGTCGAGGCGTGCGTCGCTTGCGCAGCCGGACCATCCATGTGCTCGGCAACCAATTGCCGGATCATTGCGATGACGGTGGCACCCTCGGTCGCGAGAACTGTGAGTAGATCGTGTTGCTCGCCCCTGATCAACGCAGACAATGCACACACCGGGCACCAACTGCATCCCTGACGTGGGCGCTCCTGCTGATCGGCGACGGCTTGGCGGAGCATCGGCTCGACGCGTGTGAGCACGGTTTCGGCCAACGCCCACAGCTCGGCTGCGACGTCGGAATGCTCGGTGGTCATCTACAGCGTCACCTTTCAGGCCGGCCACAGGGCCGGGTCGGGCCGGAAACGGACCACGAGATTTCCGGATTCGAACTCGGCGCCGAAAACTACACAACGACGCAGCACCGAAGCCAGGCGGACCCGCTTGCGGGTTCCGTCGGCACCGATGATCACGTCGTCCTCCACTCGCCCGAGACTGACCGTCGACGGGTCGACGACCGGGAGACGCAGCGTCATCGTGTACACCGATTCCAACCCCGATCCCGACTCGTGCGCCACCACTGGTTTATCGAACTGGCGTGCGGCGACCTCGGCCCCACCCGATCGCCCGGACCCCGCTCGGTTATTCACTGTGACGACACCCACCCGAGTCTCCAGCGCGCGGAGAGATGCCAACCCTACCGGTTCGTCTGCACTTTGTTCCACGACCAGCAACGAACAACCCCGCGCAAGCTGCTCGACGTCGGCAAGGCGGGCCTGCTGGGCTGCGCGCCAACTCTCGAACCAGAATACCGCCGGGTGCACACCTACCAGCCCCATCGACGGTGACTCGAGGTCTGGCAGAACCTTGTTGACGATCACCTCGGCGACCGGCAAGCCCATCAATGCAGCCGCCGACATCGTCCGACGTGCCTCCGCGACCCCGACCGAATCCGGCGTCAGAACGATTGTCGCCGTCGTTCGCCGGTGATCGAACAACAGCTCACGAACTGCGTCGGCGTCTGCGAGGACGCGTTCCATCGCTGCGACCAGAACAGTCAGACGTGGGTCCGTCCCGGTACCCGCGACGACCCGATCGTGTTGGGGCCAGAGGCGTTCCAGATAGCCACACAGCAGGTCTGGAAGCGCCAGGGTGCGCAACGCATCAGCGGTTGCCGGAAGGTCGACGAACACTGTGTCCCAAATTCTTTCGTCCACCAGTTCGACCAGCCGATGCAACCCGAGGAGTTCCTGGGCTCCCGGCGCGCCCACGATCTCTTCGGGGTCGATACCGCCGAAACGAACGCCGTGTTCGTGCCCCGTTCCTGCCAACGACACGATGGCCGAGATCGATCGGTAGCTCGCCTCCAGTAGCGCCAAGGTATTCAACTCGAGAACATCGAGTCCCTCGGCGACCGACCTGGGCCGATTACCGGCCGGTGACGTCGAATCATCCGAAGGTGGGCGTCCGAGAACATCGAGCAACGAATGTGCCTGATCGAATGACACCACCAACACTCGACGCCCCGACCTGGCGTCCGCGATCGCAGCCTTGGCAGCAAGCGTCGTCTTTCCCGCTCCGCCCTTTCCGACGAACAGTCGGACCATGGTGCGGGCGTCGGTGCGAGGCTCGCTCAGCCTTCGACCCGCTTCTTCAGCTCTTTGAGCGCGGTGTCGGTGATGACCTTCTCCGCTTTGCGCTTGAACAACCCGATCATCGGAATGTTCAGATCTACCGTCAACTCGTAGACGACATCGGTCCGTCCGTCACCGGTGGCCTTCAACGTGTAGGACCCCGACTGCGACTTCTGCATTTCACCCGATACGAGCTCCCATGCCACCGCCATTCCATCCGGTGCCCAGTCGTAACGAAGTTCGTAGGTGTCCTTGACCATTCCAGCGTCGAGGACGAACTTGACGCGGTCCGCTCGACCGTTCGAGCCGGTAGCCAGCACCTCCACTGACTTCGCTGCCGAGACCCAGGACGGATACGCGTCGAAGTCTGCGATCACGTCCATTACCTGTGAGGACGGAGCGTCGACGGTGATCGACCTCTGAGTTTTCTCGGCCATGCTGTTGGTCCGCTTCCTCTCTCATTCGGTGTCGATGGGCTTGTCTCACCCAGGCATCGGCGCTCGCCGTCGACGCCCCTCATCACACACGATCGCCTACTGTCCGCACAACGGGGACCGCAAGTGAGCGCGCTTCGCCTCTAGATTCGTGCGTGATCCGGACGTTCGCCCGCAGCGCGGCCTGCCTCCAATTCACGCTTGAGCGCGAATGCCATCGATTTTCCTGCAATCCTTCGCCTACGGTTCTCGCCGACAAGGTCTAGTCCTTCTCGTCCAGCGGGTGGCTCTGCGTGCAAAAAATAATGGACGATCACGCCGTCGAGGACCGGGACTTCCTCGAGCCACACTTCCATCGTCCCGGTCAGCGCTCCGTCGATCGTCCAACGGATGCCTTTCTCGCCCCGATCTTCGGACACCTCGATCCGCAGGTCAGGCCACCACGACCGCCAACGATCTCTCGGCGCCATCGCCTCGGAGACGCGCGCGCCCGGAACAGCAATGAAAGTTTGATCCGCTACTTGGATACTGCTCATCGAAAGAGCTTCACATATATCTTTCGCGGCGCTGCACCTGAGGCGGTCGAACTGCTACTTGAAGCCGGACTACAGTACAAACAATCCGAGCTACTCGTGAGTAGAGCTAACCGATCCGTTGTTGGAGGTACCCCCGTGCGTGAGTTCACTGTGCCCGCCCGATTCGAAATCGAGGACGGGGAATCGGCAGTCGATTCCGTTTTCACCCGCCGGGCTTCGGCACCCGAGTCCGTGGCGTTTCTCCGCCAAGAGAACGGCAACTGGACCGACGTCACTGCCGAGCAGTTCGCTACTCAGGTCGTATCGGTTGCCAAAGGACTGATTGCCTCCGGTGTCGAGCAGGGTGATCGCGTCGCATTGATGTCCTCGACGCGCTACGAATGGTCGGTACTCGACTATGCGATCTGGGCGGCAGGCGGCGTGACGGTTCCGGTCTACGAGACATCATCTGCCAATCAGGTCGAGTGGATTCTCTCCGACGCCGAGCCGGTTCTACTCGTGCTGGAAAACGGGCAGCACCGCGACGAAACCGCCGACGTCGTCACAGCGTCGACGACGGTACGTAGGACGTTCCAGGTGGACGGTACAACAGCCGATACCGGCGCGATCCACGAATTGACCGAACTCGGCGCGGCCACTGCCGATGGCGTGGTCGAGGCGCGTGTCGCTGCCCTACGTTCGTCCGATCCGGCGACCCTCATCTACACCTCCGGTACTACCGGCCGCCCCAAGGGCGTACAGCTCACCCACGCCAATCTCCTTGCGGAGTCCAAGGGAATCCGCGAGACGACGCTGAAGACACTGCTGAGGGGCGGCACGCGGACCCTGATGTTCCTGCCGCTCGCGCACGTATTGGCCCGCGCCGTCACGATTGCGGCCTTCGATGCGGGGACCACAGTCGGCCACACGAACGACATACCCAACCTCGTCGCGACGTTCGGGTCGTTCAAACCCGACTTCATCCTGTCGGTTCCTCGAGTGTTCGAGAAAGTGTTCAACACCGCGAAGCAGAAGGCACACGCCGACGGCAAGGGAAGGATCTTCGACGCGGCCGCCGACACAGCTGTCGCGTGGAGCCAGTCGAAGGACGACGGCTCCACCGGAATCGTTCTTCGGGTCAAGCATGCAGTGTTCGACAAACTCGTCTACTCGAAACTCCGTGCGGCTCTGGGTGGCAACTGCAAGCTGGCAATCTCCGGCGGCGCTCCGCTCGGCGCACGACTCGGCCACTTCTATCGCGGAATCGGGGTACCGATCTACGAGGGATACGGACTGACCGAGACCAGTGCTGCCTTTGCGGTGAATACGATCGGGTATCAACACGTCGGCAGTGTCGGTCGACCCCTCCCCGGCAATACCGTCCGTATCGCCCCCGACGGCGAAATTCAGCTGCGCGGCCCTGTTGTGTTCGCCGGCTACTGGCGAAACGAAGAAGCGACTGCCGAGTCCCTGGACGACGGATGGTTCTGTACCGGCGACCTCGGTTCGCTCGACGCCGACGGGTACATCACGATCACCGGCCGCAAGAAAGAATTGATCGTCACCGCAGGTGGGAAGAACGTCTCGCCCGCAGGTCTGGAAGATCAACTGCGCGCGCATGCCCTGATCAGTCAAGCAATCGTCGTCGGCGATCAGAAGCCATTCATCGGCGCGCTCTTGACGCTCGACACCGACGCTCTGACCGGCTGGAAGGCGCGCAACTCCAAACCCGCAGATTCATCTGCTGCCGACCTGACCACCGACCGGGACCTGATCGCAGAGATCGATGCGGCGATCGCTGAGGCAAACAAGTCGGTCTCACACGCCGAAGGGATCAAGAAGTACCGGATCCTGCCGAACGACTTCACCGAGGAGGCGGGCGAGGTGACACCTACGATGAAGCTCAAACGCAATGTGATCACGAAGTCCTACGCGGACGACGTCGAAGCGATCTACTCCAAGTAGTCACCGCCCTGTTCCCTTGTGTGCCGACCACGCGCACAAGGGAACAGGCCGCGGGTCAGAGCAGTCCGCGCAACTTGTGCGCGAGAGTGTCCCAGCGCCAGTTCTTTTCGACCCACTCACGTCCGGCCGCGCCCATCGATGCGGCGAGCGTCGCATCGGACAGAATTCGGACGATCGACTCGGTGATCTGCTCGACCGAACGACCATCGACTACAAGTCCGGTTTCGTTCTGCCGCACCGTCTCCGGTGCGCCACCGGACATGCCGGCGACGACCGGCACGCCGCACGCCGATGCTTCCAGGTAGACGATTCCCAGGCCCTCGACATCGAGCCCCCAGCCGCGAGTTCTGCTCGGCATCGCGAAGACATCCGCGATCGTGTGATGCGCGGCCAGCTCCGCCGAAGGGACTGTGCCAGTGAAGATCACGTGTTCCTCCACGTCGCAGCTTCGGGCCAGCCCGCGCAAGGTGCCCTCGTACGGCCCGCCACCGACGATGACCAGAACCGCACCGTCGATCGCTTCTCTGATCCCCTGCATCGACCGGATGAGAAAATCCTGTCCCTTGCGCGGCACCAAGCGGGAAAGACACAGAATCGTCGGGCGATCCCCCAACCCGTAACGAGCCCGAAGTTCTGCTCGCGCAGCGGAATCCGGTTTGAATTTATCGGTGTCGACACCCGGCGGCACATGCTCGAGCGCGGCCTGCGGACCGAAAGCCGACGCGAACCGTCCTCGCGTGTACTTGCTTACATACGTCACGGTGTCGACAGAGTTGCCGATCGCACGCAGCGTTCCGCGACCACCTGGAATCATCGACCATCCCACTTCGTGACCATGGGTGCTGGCGATGATCGTCTCTGCCCCGGCGCGTCTGACTATTGGAGCCATCACAGCGAGCGGCGCTGCCGCACCGAACCACACACTGTCACAATCGTGCGACTTCACAAGCCGCGCAGCTCTTCGCGCCACCAGCGGCGTCGGGAGCATCAACGTCGTGGGATGCCGAACTACCTCGTACGGCTGGCCCGCATCGAACGCGACATGACTATCGCCCCGCCATCGGGGGGCATACACCACCAGTTCTTCGGGTGGGAACCTATCCGCAATGCTCTGGAGATAGGACTGAATACCTCCGGGACGCGGGGGAAAGTCATTCGTTACCAAGAGCGTCCGACCCATTGCACTACCGTAGGTCAGCTCGCATTCTGCGCAACCCAAGCCCCCCAGTCCGCGATGAACGTGTCGGGTCTCGACCCGACAGTCGCTTCGAGACCCGCGCTGATCTCGGCGTCTGCGTGCGGACCGGTTGCCAACTGCGCGTAAAGATCTCGGAGCACCTGCTCGCCGTACCGCTCGGCGACGAACGCTGCCAGGGACCATGCGGATTCGTAGGCGAGGGTGGAACGGAGCCCACCTGCCGAGAAATCGGAGTCTGCCGGGAGAACCGTGGGCGGTCCACCTGCCCGGACTGCACGACTCAGGGTCGGCGCCAGCGTGGCGAAGTCGACACCCGATCCGCGATATCCCGAATAGTCCGCGAACCCCTCGAGCATCCACGTCGGGGATCCGTCGACAGTGTTCGCGCGAGCGGCGATGTGCGTGAGTTCGTGACGCAGGACCGAGCGAGTAGTGAAGTCGGTCAATCGCTCTGCGGCGGAGGGAGAGAAGATGACACGCTGCCCAGTCACCGGATCGCCGGGCACGACAAAATCAGAGACGGACACAGCCGCCACGTCCGGACCTGCAACTCCCCCTGCCGAAGCGAGGAACTCGTCTGTGGAACTCGTCGTCACTACCAGCGTCTTGCGCGGCCAGTCGTCACCCACGAAGTCCGCCACTGCCTCGACAGCGGCCGGCAACTCGGTGGCAAGCCGAGAGGTGAGAAGATCCTGCTCTCGTTTTCCCAACACCATCGATGTTCCCCCGGCCGTCGCGATCGGCGTGACCGTCACCGGCCCGAAGTCCCACGGTCCTCGCCAGGTATGCCGGTCGATACCGGGTATGTCCGTGTCGGACACCAGTCGCCATCTGTCGTCGCGCTCGGCCACCAGCAGCGAAATGGGTCTGCGGGTCGGTAGATCATCCGGCCCGTCGACGCCATACCGAAGAACCACCGACGGCGCCCACACATCGGCGGCCGCCACTCGCTCGGCTACCTCGGACGGGACGGGCGTTTCCGGCTCGTCCACGATCTCGTAGCCCCACTCGGACAGCGGCACATCCGAGAGGTCGGATGCGGTGCGGATCAGCGATTGCAGGAACTCAGGTGATGCTGCCGGGTCGACCAGAGCTTCGAGCGCGGCAGCGTCGTTGGAGGAGACCGCATCCGCCCAATCCGCCAGAAGCTCTTCTACGCCCGCCTGACGCTGATCCTCGTACGGATTCGAGGGCATCGGCGGCGTCGACTCGGCCGGCGGGCCGGACGCTGTACACCCCGACATCCATACGAGGGCACCGACGAGGACTGCCGCCGACAAAGAGCGGCGGACAGTAATCGAGTGAATCAAGCTGGCGCTATCAGTACCGGCGCGCACCGTAGAACGGGAACGAAGCCATCGACTGAACCTTCACCGGCACACCGAACGTCGATGCATGCAGCACGTTGCCGTTGCCGGCATACAGACCGACATGGGATGCGTCCGGATAGAAGAGAACGACGTCGCCTGGCTGAAGGCTCTTCTGATCGACTGGGGTTCCGCCGGCCGCCTGTGCCTGGCTGGACCGCGGAAGCGTCTTGCCGACCTGCTTGTAGGCCCACACGACCAGCCCTGAGCAGTCGAAGCCATCGGGCCCGGTAGCGCCCCAGACATATGGTTTACCTATCTGCGTCAAACCTGCCTGCAGAGCACCGGACCCCGACCCCGGAACCAAACCCGCGATTATCTTCGACAGATCGAATCCTGGAGGTAGCGGGCTGCCTGCGTAGTCACTCCGTTCGGCGCCGGACAGCGCACTGAACGCCGCCATCACCTCTGCCGTTTGCCCTTGAAGTTCGCTCTGCTTGGCCTGCAGATCATCGCTGACCATCTTCGCCTGATCTGCAGCCGTGCGCGCCTCGTCTGCAGCTGAACGTGAGGCTTCCTCGGCCGCAGCGGCATCGGACGTCGCCTGCTTGAACTGCCCCACCTGCCGGGAAGTCTCCGCGGAAATGATGTCGAGGGCCGACATTTGGTCCAAAAGTTGCTGCGGTGAATCGCTGACCATCACGGCGAACAGCCTGTTTGTCCGACCACCCTGATAGTTGACGTTGGCAACTTTGTCCACGGCGGGCTTCAGCTCGGCCAACGCCGCCTCGGCGACCGCGAGCGCGCTCCGATGGGCCTCGACGGCGGCGTCTGCTTCACGCTGTACTGCGGTCTTGGCATCGAGATCTATTTGCGCGTTGTGCAGAGCTTCGGTCGTTTGCTCGGACTCACGCGCAAGGTCCGACAACCGCGTCTGAGCATCGGATGCGCTGTCGATGCCAGGTTGCGCCTGGGCTGTTGCGGCCGGCGCCACGAGTAGACACAGCGCACACGCTGCAGCGGCGAGGACGCTGCGCTTGGATCGGACAACGTTCTTGACTGTCGGTGTCGCCACAGAAGGTGACTCTCCGTTCTTGCAGGTGTGTCGATGAAGCAATGGCGCAGTGCAGATTTGCTGCGACGTTCGCTCACCAGTGCACAAACGACTGAAGTGCGCATGATTGACTGATAACAAACTCTACCCATCAGTTTCGTTACATGGGCGAGAATGAAGTCGGATACAGCGGAACTTTTCAAGCATTCGGACTTTTTGCACAGTCAGGACTCGGCAAGATTACGGAATCATCACGCCTGTGTCCAACCATGACCGAATCAAGGTGCGGACACGCACGTCTCGAGCCCTCCGAAACGACGAAACAGCATCAGGTCCACGGCCGACGCGACCGGGTCCTGATGCTGTTTGCGCACCGATCACACGAATCAGTATCGACGAGCTCCGTCGAACGGCATCGACGACACCGGTGCAACCTTGACGGGAACACCTGAGGTGGATGCATGGATTACGTTGCCGCCGCCTGCGTAGATACCCGAATGCGACCCACCGTAGAAGGAGACGACATCTCCCGGCTGGAGGTCGGACTGAGATACCGAAACACCAGCGGACGCCTGGTCGTAGCTCGTACGGGGCAAGCTGACACCGGCCTGCTTGTATGCCCACTGCACCAGACCCGAGCAATCGAACGAGTCAGGACCGGATGCACCGTAGACGTACGGGGAACCGACCTTGGACTCTGCGGCTTGCACAGCCTTCGCAGCAGGCGTGACCTGGGGAGCGATAGGTGCCGGCGCGCCGGGTAGCCCGGGGACGGCCGGCAGCGGGGGCATGCCCGGGATCTCTGGTATTTCGAACGTACCGACACCCGGGATCGTGATGGGGGCCGCCATTGCGGGGGCAGCGGGCAGGATGACCGCGCCGGCAGTGATCGCGCCGGCTACGAGTATTCGACGCAATTGGCGGGTTGAAGTATGTGACGCCACGAGAGGTTGTGCTCCGTTTCTTCCACTCATCCGCCGACCGAGTTAGCTGACGGGTTCGGGCTGGGAAGATCAGCCCTACCCACCGTTCGCATAATTGCGATCCGGCGGGATTCACCCCAGTAGAAATCGGGTTCCCGGTACGGCCACTCTGTCGAGTGCCCGATTAGGCGGTGACTTGCGACGCCACTCCTGTCTGGACTGGCGAGACTCCGCAAGGTCTCAGGAAGGTTACGAAATGGCATAGCTCCGTGTCGACCCCAACGCGCCGAAGAGTCACGAATATCTGAAAATCGGACTACATCGCACGTAGATCCGCGCTTGAATCACAAGACGGTAACGACGAGCTTCGGGAAGCGTCGCCTGCTTCCACGACCAGACGTAAACGCGGGACGAGACCGACGTCTGCCAGAACCCCGATTGCGCCCAGTTCCGCCTGGTCGATGTCTATTTTCGAGCCTTCGTGACCGACTCCGACATCGACCGAACCGGCCGCTCCCGGAGGCCCCAGAAGGACAGTTACGACGCAGTCTCCGCACGCGATGTCGCGAACCTTGCAATCGCTGCAATCCACAATCATGTGATCCTCGTCTCTTTTGTGTTTCGGCTCGAAATTCCGACCCGTTTCGGGTGAACGTAGCGACGGGGTACGACACGCCTTCCGCTGAGGAGGCAACACACGATTCTGTCGGTACCGCCATCTACCGTCCTGTTCCGTGACTCTTCCGATCCAGCTGACGTTCGATGAACTGGACACACCGTTGCATCAGACGACTTTCGTGATCGTCGATTTGGAGACGACGGGTGGCAGCGCCGATACCGAAGCAATCACCGAAATCGGGGCGGTCAAGGTCCGTGGAGGTGAGGTGATCGGAGAGTTCGCCACACTCGTGGATCCAGGCCGGTCGATTCCGCCTTACATCGTCGAGCTGACCGGAATCACGTCCGCGATGCTGATCGACGCCCCGCGCATCGAGCGTGTACTTCCCGGCTTCCTGGAATTCGCCCGGGGCGCAGTCCTGGTCGCCCACAATGCGGGGTTCGACACCGGTTTCCTCCGAGCCGCCGCCAGCCGACTGGACATCGCCTGGCCCAAGTTCCAAGTGTTGTGCACCGTCAAACTGGCGCGTCGTGTGCTTACCCGCGACGAAGCACCATCAGTGAAGTTGTCGGCTCTCGCATCGTTGTTCGACGTCGGCACCACGCCGACTCACCGCGCCCTGGACGACGCCCGCGCGACGGTCGACGTGCTGCACGCGCTGATCGAGCGCGTCGGAAATCAGGGTGTGCACAGCTACGCCGAACTCGTGGACTATCTCCCGAACGTATCCGCCGGACAGCGCGCGAAACGTTCTCTCGCGGCCCACCTCCCCCGAACCCCGGGGGTATACCTGTTCAAGGGCCCCGGCAAAGAGGTTCTGTACGTCGGTACCTCGACCAATCTGCAACGTCGAGTCCGGACCTACTTCACCGGTTCGGAAACTCGCGGACGGATGAAGGAGATGGTCGGCCTTGCTGTCGATGTCGACTACGTGGAGTGTGCTCACGGCCTCGAGGCAGGCGTACGCGAACTCCGGTTGTTGAGCGCGCACATCCCGCCGTACAACCGCCGATCGAAGTTCCCCAAAAAGGGATGGTGGATCACCACGACGGTCGAAGCATTCCCCCGGCTTTCCATCGTGAGAACACCGACAGCCAGCTCACTCGGGCCCTTCACAGCGCGGAGTGATGCCGCAGACGCTGCGGCGCTCATCGCCGAATTCGCTTCGATCCGTACCTGCTCCACTCGCATCCCACGCACCGGAACACACGGACAGAGCTGCCCACCGACCGCGGTAGGTGGTTGCGCGGCAGCGACAGCAGGTGTGCTGTCGTCCGACGAATACTCGGTTTATCCCACGCGATTCCACGCTTTGATCGACGGCGTCGACAACTCCATGCTGGACGCGGCGCGAGCACGGATCGTACAACTCGCCGACACCGAGCTTTTCGAATCGGCAGCCCGTCTGCGTGATCGACTCACCGTTCTCGCCGACATGATCCGAAGAATGCACCGTCTCGCCGCGATTGCAGCAATCACCGAACTCGTAGCCGCCAGAAGAACTACGGAAGGAGGATGGGAACTCGCAGTGATTCGCAACGGGCGGCTGGCGGGCGCGGCTACGACCGCGCGTCGCGTGCACCCGATGCCGGTCGTGGAGGCCATCACCACCGCAGCCGAGACCGTCATCCCGGACACCACCACGTTGCGCGGCGCATCACCCGAGGAGGTGGGCCTCATTGCCCGGTGGCTGGACTCCGACGGCGTCCGCATAGTCAGGACCACCGACGGGTACGCCGAGCCGGCATACGGCGCTGGCGCCTGGAAAGACTGGTGCAGCATCTCTCGCGCCGCATCCCGTCACGAGTACCGCGCGTCGCCGTACCCGGACCGGCACGCACTCTAAGCTCGCGGGGAGTCGAAACGTACGCGTGTTCGCGCATCCAATGAGGGAGACCCATGATCCACGCCATTGTCATGATCGACGCCGAGGCAAGTGCCATACCTGAGACCGCGCAAGCAGTCGCGGACGTCGACGGTGTTTCGGAGGTCTATTCGTGTGCGGGAGATGTCGACCTGATCGCCATCGTCAAGGTCCGCGACCATCAGCAGATCGCCGAGGTAGTGACGCAACGGATCAACAAGGTGGCCGGCGTCCTGAATACCGCGACGCACATTGCATTCCAGTCGTATTCGAGCACCGATATCGACGCGGGGTTTTCGATCGGCGAGTGAGGCACTTCCGCGCCTGAGCCGGTCGGATCAATCCAGCTCGTTCGACCGGGTCACCCATCGAGCCAGCAGTGCGGCTGCCGCACCTGAGTCGACGGCCTTCGTTGCGCGCACCAACCCTGCAGAAAGCGCACCGATGATGTCGCCGGCGTCGATTCCTTCGTCTATTCCGGCATGAGCAGTCAGTGCGGCTGCCGCGTTCAGCAGAACTGCGTCGCGCACCGGGCCGGTCTCTCCGGCTAGAACAGCGTGCACCACCCTCGCGTTGAACGCAGCGTCACCGCCTTTGAGCGCCGACAGCGGTTCGTAGTCGAACCCGAAGTCCTTCGGATCGATCGTGGTAGCAGTAACCGAGCCTCCGGAGACGACGTGCACGCTGGTCGTGGTGGACATCGTTATCTCATCGAGGCCGTCGTCACCGCGGACCACGAGAGCGCTCGTGCCACGGCCGGCGAAAACCCCTGCAACAACCGGCACCAAAGCTTCGAATGCGCACCCGATCAACCCTGATCGTGGCCGACCGGGATTGGTGAGTGGGCCGAGAATATTGAAGACCGTCGGAATGCCGATTTCCTTCCGCGGCGGGCCTGCGAACCGCAGCGCGGGATGAAAGACCGGGGCGAAACAGAAACCGATACCTACATCGCGCACACTTTCGGCAACTCCACTCGGTCCGAGACCGAATTTCACTCCCAGCGCTTCCAGAACATCGGTGGTACCGCTCTGCGACGAGGCCGCTCGATTCCCATGTTTGACCACTGGAGCACCCGCCGCGGCAGCCACGATCGCGGCCATCGTGGAGATGTTCACCGTATCTGCGCCGTCGCCACCGGTACCGACGACGTCCACCGATTTCGGTTCACTGTCGACGAGCGAGGCATGCGCGAGCATTGAGTCGGCGAGCCCTCCCACCTCGGCCGGAGTGGGCCCCTTCATCTTGAGGGCCACACCGAAGGCGGCAATCTGCGCGGATGTGGCGTGGTCGGACATGATCTCGTCCATCGCCCAAGCCGTATCGGCACTCGATAGATCGACCCACGACGTCAATGCCCCCAGAATGCTCTTCCAGGTCCTGCTCGACTCGTCGTTGATCGGTGTGGTCATCTTTTCCCGTGCCTTCCTGAACTGACGGCCATCTCTCCGGCACCAGTGTGGCCCGACGGATGTGGCGACAGCTTAGTCAGCGACACGGCCTGCGTCGGAATCAGGCTGCAGGGCGTCCCACCCCAGCACGAGTCCGCCGCGGCGTTGCGCGAGCCCAGCCATACGAGAACGCTCCTGTGAGCAGTGCAGCGCGTCCAGCACTTGAACGCGCTGCAGGATTATCGGAATTCCTCCATCGACGGCAGGCTGATATCCGGTGATCTCGGGCGCTTCCATCGTCATCGAACCGCGGGCCCGCTCGTAACCGTCCTGGGCAGCGATCGCCGCCGCGTCGTCGATCATGTCCGGCGGCAGGATCAGGTGGTGCCGGAGGACTATCTCTTCGTCCTCAACCCATGCATTCTGTTGTGCGCCGCGTTCCAATGCCGCAGAACATGGCTCGGCGTCGTCGAAGGACGATGCCACGACGAGCAAATCGGTCCTGGCTGGGTCGAGTGGGATCGACCGTGCGCGCGAAAACCATCGTCGGAACCAACCCGTCTTACCGTTCGTTGACATGAGGTAACCCTTCCACGAAGCCCTTACCCGAGCGCGACTGGTGCCGCCGACCAGCACCTCGACGGGGGAAAGAGCCTGTACCGATGGTCGCGACGCGCCAACACAGGACCCGGGTATGCAATCGGTACTACGGGCAGTCATACTTCTCTTTGTGACGAGCGCTGTAGGGACTCAGGGATCGGCAATCACCCAACGCGTGCACTCGCTGAACCGTCCTAATATGGTCAGCGTCGGCACCATAGTGTGGTTGTCGAGCGAACTAATGTTTTTCGCTGGACTTTTTGCGATGTACTTCGTCGCGAGGGCGCAGGCAGACGGCATCTGGCCACCGGAACCGACCGAGCTGAACCTCGGTCTCGCGGTACCGGTGACAACCGTTCTGATCGCATCCTCCTTCACCTGCCAGCTAGGCGTATTCGCCGCTGAGCGCGGTGACGTCTTCGGACTGCGACGCTGGTACATCATCACGTTGGTTATGGGGACGTTGTTCGTCGCCGGCCAGGGGTACGAGTACTACCACTTGGTGGAAGAGGGCACCACGATCTCTTCGAGCGTCTATGGCTCGGTCTTCTACATCACGACCGGATTCCACGGCCTCCATGTGATCGGTGGACTTATCGCCTTCGTCTTCCTGATCACGCGAACGCTGGTCAGTAAGTTCACGCCCGCTCAGGCAACAGCTGCGATCGTCGTGTCGTACTACTGGCACTTCGTCGACATCGTCTGGATTGCGCTGTTCGCGACCATCTACTTCATCCGCTGATGAATATCGGCCAAGCAAGTGTTTCGACTTCGTCGACAACAATGAACGTCAGGAATCAGCCCCAGGCGTTCAGTCCGTCCCGACACGACAAGGGATAGAAGATGAGCTCATCTCCCCCAGCATCACCCGGCGACAACACAGATATCCCGTCAGCCGGTTCTCCTTCAGCAGTGAAGAGTCGGCGGCAGCGCAAGGTTCGCCGCCGTGTGACAGGCGCAGTAGTACTGATGATGGGTCTCATCAGCGCGGGATTTCTTGCGTCGGCTCTGACCCCCACCCCACAGGTGGCGACGGCCGATCAGGATTCAGCCGCTTTGATCCGCGAAGGCAAGCAGTTGTACGACACATCGTGTGTCACCTGCCACGGTGTGAACCTGCAGGGTGTGCAAGACCGCGGGCCCAGCTTGATCGGTGTCGGTGAAGCCGCTGTGTACTTCCAGGTCTCGACGGGTCGGATGCCCGCGGTCCGTAATGAAGCGCAGGCTGAACGCAAACCGGCGAAGTTCGACGACAAGCAGATCGACGCGCTCGGTGCGTATGTCCAGGCCAACGGTGGCGGCCCGACCGTGCTCCTCGACAGCAACGGCGAGGTTGCGCAGTCTTCGCTTACCGGCGGTGACATTGCCCGCGGCAGCGAGCTCTTCCGTCTCAACTGCGCGTCATGCCACAACTTCACCGGCCAAGGTGGCGCGTTGTCCTCGGGCAAGTACGCACCTTCGCTCGGACCTGCTTCCGAGCAGGAGATCTACACGGCCATGGTCACGGGCCCGCAGAACATGCCCAAGTTCTCGGACCGTCAACTGACGCAAGAAGAAAAGATCGACATCATCTCTTACGTGAAGTCAGCGCAGGATACGACTGCACCGGGCGGCTGGGGACTCGGCGGCTTCGGCCCGGGTACAGAAGCCCTTGCAATCTGGATCATAGGAATCGGTGCCGTTGTCGGCGCAACGTTGTGGATCGGAGCGAGGTCATGAGTGACGGTGATTCCGGACGCGCGGACGCCGGGCAGACCGGTGGGAACGATGTGGATGTGAACAGAAAGTATTCCGACGAGGAACTCGCCGGAATGACGCGTGACCAGCTGGTGAAGCTGGGCACCAATCTCGACCACGTCGATGTTGCATTCCGTAGAGATCGATGGGCAGTCCAAGGCACCCGCGCTGAGAAGCGCGCCGAACGCAACGTTGCGTTCTGGTTCGCTCTTTCAGGCGTCTCGGCTGTCGCGTTCATCGCGATCTACCTGTTCTGGCCTTGGGAATATGCCGGAATCGGTGAAGAGAGCTACTGGAAGTACACCCTTTACACCCCGCTGATCGGCCTGACCATGGGTCTCGCGATCCTCGGTGTCGGTGTCGGCGCTGTCCAGTTCACCAAGAAGTTCATTCCCGAAGAGGTATCCATTCAGGATCGCCACGACGGATCTTCGTCCGAGGTGGATCGACAAACTGTCGTTGCCCAGCTGAGTGATTCGCTCGACACGTCGACCATCGGACGACGCAAGGTAATCAAGCGCTCGTTGTTCTTCGGCGGCGGCGCGCTCGGAATCATGGCCATCCTGCCCCTCGGTGGTCTGATCAAGAACCCGTGGGCCGAGGGTGACAAATCTCCTCTATGGGTCTCCGGCTGGACTCCGCGCTACCCTGGAGAAACGATTTACCTTCGGCGCGATACCGGTCGTCCCCACGACGTCGTTCTGGTCCGCCCAGAGGATATGGATGCCGGAGCCATGGAGACAGTATTTCCGTTCCGTGAGGCCGACCGCGACGACGATCACGCCTTGCTCAAATCGCTTCGTGGAATCCGCAACGCGACCATGCTTATCCGTCTCCGCTCTGAGGACACGGCCAAGGTCATCAAGCGCAAGAACCAGGAAAGCTTCAATTACGGCGACTACTTCGCCTACTCGAAGATCTGTACCCACCTGGGTTGCCCGACGTCGCTGTACGAGCAGCAGACCAATCGGATTCTGTGCCCGTGCCACCAGTCGCAGTTCGACGCACTCGAGTATGCCAAGCCGATCTTCGGACCGGCTGCTCGCGCTTTGCCGCAGCTGCCAATCACTGTTAACGAAGAAGGTTTCTTAGTAGCGGACGGGGATTACATCGAAGCCCTCGGACCCGCCTTCTGGGAGCGTAGACCGGAGACTGATTCATGAGTCCTTCACTGCAAGCCCTCGCTGCCAAGCAGGCCGACGACGTCGACAGTCGTTACCATCTGGCACCGGGCATACGTCGACAGATCAATAAAGTCTTTCCGACTCACTGGTCATTCCTTCTCGGCGAGATCGCGCTCTACAGCTTTGTGATTCTGTTGATCTCAGGCACATTCTTGACGCTGTTCTTCGACCCCTCGATGAGCGAGGTCGAGTACAACGGCATCTACGAACCGCTCCGCGGCGTCACGATGTCTCGGGCATACGAAACAGCATTGAATATCTCGTTCGAGGTCCGCGGCGGTCTGTTCATGCGACAGATCCACCACTGGGCAGCACTGATGTTTGCTGCTTCGATCATCGTTCACATGATGCGCATCTTCTTCACCGGTGCCTTCCGCAGGCCGCGTGAAGCCAACTGGGTCATCGGCTGCTTGCTTCTCATCTTGGCGATGTTCGAGGGCTTCTTCGGCTACACGCTTCCTGACGACCTGCTGTCCGGCACCGGTCTTCGTGCCGCGTTCTCCGGTATTTCGATGAGTGTTCCTGTCATCGGAACCTGGTTGCACTGGTTGGTGTTCGACGGTGACTTCCCAGGGACGATCATCATTCCGCGCCTGTACGTCGCTCACGTTCTGTTGCTCCCCGCCATCATCTTGGCGTTGATCGCAGCACACCTCGCTCTCGTCTGGTACCAGAAGCACACGCAGTTCCCCGGACCCGGCCGCACCGAGACCAACGTCGTCGGCGTCCGCATCTTGCCGGTCTTCGCCGTCAAGTCCGGTGCATTCTTCGCCGTCACGTTCGGCATCCTTGCACTCATGGGTGGCCTCATCCAGGTGAACCCGGTCTGGAATATCGGACCGTACAACCCATCTCAGGTCTCGGCCGGCTCCCAGCCCGACTTCTACATGATGTGGACCGACGGCTTGGCACGACTGTGGCCCGCTTGGGACATCTACATTGCGGGTCGCTACACGATCCCCGCAGTCTTCGCTGTCGCGCTGATCATGGGTCTCGTCTTCACTGTGATGATCATGTACCCGTGGATCGAGAAGCGTCTTACCGGCGACCGGGCACATCACAACCTGCTTCAACGTCCGCGCGACGTACCGGTCCGAACTGCGATCGGCGCGATGGTCCTGGCGTTCTACCTTGTCCTGACCATCTCATGCGTGAACGACATCATCGCTTACAAGTTCGACATCTCGCTCAACGCGATGACGTGGATCGGTCGAATCGGAATGCTGATTCTGCCTCCGATCGCGTACTTCGTTGCGTACCGGTTCTGCATCGGACTGCAGCGCAGTGACCGCACTGTTCTCGATCACGGCATCGAGACGGGCATCATCAAGCGTCTACCGCACGGTCAGTACGTCGAGGTCCACCAGCCACTTGGGCCGGTCGACAGCCACGGACACCCGATCCCGCTCGAATATCAGGGTGCAGCAATTCCGAAGAAGATGAACAAGCTCGGTTCTGCTGGAAAGCCTGGATCAGGTTCGCTTTTCCGACCAGATCCGGTTGCCGAGAGCAAGGCTCTGGAAGAGGCTCTCCACCATGGCGAGGTCGAGCAGCTGAACATGTTGAAGAACTATCAGCTCCAGCTCAACGGTCACTCGAACGGCAACGGTCACTCGAACGGCAACGGAACCAACGGCAACGGAACGAACGGCAACGGAACCAACGGCAACGGAACCAACGGCCATTCGAACGGCCATGCCAACGGCAACGGCTCCGCGAAACATGCTGTCGATCGTGAAGACAGTGAGAGCGAGACCTAGAAGTTCTCGACGAACATGAAAAGGGCGGCACCCATCGGGTGCCGCCCTTTTTTGCGTCACAGGCCCGTATCGAATGCGGTCTCCAGTCCCCAAGTCCCAGGGGGGCTTTGATCAGAAGAGCGCCCCTCCCCTCCCCCACCGGGCACAGGTTCGAGGTCCCGCAGTGTCTTGAAAAGCTCGTACCGGCCCTGTCGTCGGCTTACGCCCCGCCGTTCTGGTGCGACATCACCAATCGGCAATCAGTCACCCGTGCCTCCTGTTCGGTTTCACGCGCAGCCCGATTGTCACGCGCCCAGGTAGGTGCCCGCAGTCTCGCAAAACTGTAGGTATTCGAGATGGCGAGACTGGTCAGGGTTGGATACTTGGCGGCCCGAAATAAGCTGGGCCCGAACTGTGTTCCGCGAACGTGCGAGCGTCGACCGCGGTCCAGACGGTCCTTTTCACTCGGCGGGTTCTGGCTTTCCAGCGACTTCCTGACGGCGGTCGTGCGCCTTCTTGATCGCTGCGTAGCGAGCGAGCCCGATGGTCATCACCAGACCGGTGAGGACTATGACGATGACAGCGGAGAAGACCTTCGTGGTGGGGTTGAAGTCTCTCCACCACGCGAGGGCGACTGCGGCGCCAGTGGTGAGCGCGGCGCCAAGCGGTAGCAGTGCGGCAAGCCACTTCACGGTTATCCCAGCATGCGGGTCGCCTGCAGCGGCCAGTGCCCCGCGACTGAATGCGAGTGCGCAGAGGTATGCGAAAACACCTGACATTGCGTAAAGCGGGAGGACGAGCTCGCCCGGGTCGAAGGCAGTCCTTCCGGAAAACATCAGGAATACTGCGCTCACCACGAATCCTAGGCTACGGCGATTCCAACAAGTGCTGCTGGGATGACCAGGTGCAGTCGTAGCGCCTGACCGGATACTCCACGATCGTGTGCCCACTGTCTGAACATCTCGGGTCGGTCGTTGCCAAGTACTGCGGTCGGACTGTTAACCGTCGGCGTCCGCTGCGCTGAGTTCGTCTTTCAGCTCGGTCAGCATCTCCTGGCGGTCGGTTCTACGGACCCCCATTCGGCGCCACCGTCGGTTTGCCTCGGTGAGGATGTCGCCGAAGAAGGTACTGTCCTCGGTCTGGCCGGACTGGTCGTGGTCTGTCAACGCGTTGCTCATGCCGTTTCCTTCTGGTCGCTGTGGGTCGAATCTTTGGATTGCAAAATCGCGGTGACGCTCGTGGATACGGTGAGCCATTCCGCTGTCCCGCGTTCGAGCGTGTCGATGCCGCCTTCGGTCAGTGAGTAGTACTTACGCGGTGGCCCGGCCGGTGATGGCCTCTTCTCCGAGACCACGAGCCCGGCCTTTTCCAGCCGCGTCAAGAGCGGGTACACGGACCCTCCGGACACCAACAGGTCCTGTTCTGCCAACCGTTCAGTGAGCTCGTATCCATACACCGGCCGCAGCCGCAATAGCGACAGAAGGCACAAGTCCAAAACCCCGCGAAGAACGAGGCTTCGCCTCTCGGTAGCTATCATGCTGAACATGCTAGCTGCCGCTAGCATGTTCTGCAAGGTACTAATGGTAAGCCCCCCACGATGCGAGCCGCCGGGCAACGGCTGGCGGTATTGGACTACGAGGTCGTCAATTGAGGCACGGCCTGGGTCGCTGCCAGCGAAGGGCCCGTTGGGGCACTGCTGCACGAACGGAAGGCGTCAGCCAAACAGCACCTGGAAGCGTCGCCACCGGCACCGCTACCCGATGCTCGTACTCGCGCTACCCGCTTGCCAGAACCCTGCTATCCGAAAGGCATTGCCAACAATGAAAGTTCTTCGCCAACTTGCGGCTGGGCGCGCAGCCCGCTGGGTTGATCCCTCTAATTCGATCTGGCGGATCCGGTGATCACGGGGGCCGGTATCGCTCGCCCGTTCTACGACTCCGGGGTGGCACATCAGTTCAACGGTGACTACCTCGTATTCGAGACGGTCTTCGAGCACCGCTTCGCCCCAGGTTTTCCCGGTTCACCTGGGGTGGGCTCGGAGAGGTCGAGTTCGATCCGAGCGAGCACCACGGTGACTACACGACGGGAAGCGTCCGGTGGGTATTCACAGTGGGTCTGAGCGAGGTGCATCGACAGATACGCCACTGGGATCACATCGGCTCGATTCGAGCGGCCCTCGATCGCTCGACACCGGGAGGGCCAACAGTAGAGGTCATCGAACCGTCCCAAAAACTCTGCTGTTCGGCGGTTCTGGCGAGCAAGCGTAGGGCGAACGACGCGGCGCTTACGAGCCGCCCAGGTGGCTCCCTCCGCTCCCAGCGCCGGATCGAGATTGGTTCGGGCAGGCAGACAAAGCAAGGCGCTGATCGTCCCTGTAGGGACGATCAGCGCCTTGGCTCGAGTCTAGAGACCGACTACGTGCAGGTCAGTGCTTCTCTGGTCCGATGTGGTACTCGAATACCAGTCCGGCCGCTGCGGCGATAACCAGTGCGATTCCCAACGCCATGAGCCACGGCATGAAGAACGCAAAGCCGACTGCCGTGACCGCTGCAGCGCCTGCAAGGCTGATCGGCCAGAAGCTACCGGGGCTGAAGAAGCCCAAGTCGCCGGCGCCGTCGCTGATCTCCGCATCGTCGAAGTCTTCTGGACGCGTGTCCAAGCGTCGAGCGACGAATCGGAAGTATGTCCCGATAATAAGGGTCAAGCCGAACGACAGGACAATTGCGGTCACGCCTGCCCACTCGACGCCGGTGCGGGAGAACCCGGTGAATACGGCGTACACAATCCCAACGAGAAGGAAGAAGACAGTCAGGATCTCAAAGATCTTGGCTTCGATTTTCATATCAGCATTCTTCCTTTGTCAGTTGCCGTCAGCAACGGATTCAGACTTCTGCGTGCGGTCTGTAGTGAACGGGATGGTGCTGGTCGAAACCGGTGACTGACCGATTGCTTCCAACGCCTGCGCGTTCGTCAAAGCCTCGCCGCCTTCGCTCTTCGGCTTACGCGATTCGATGTACTGCTGGAAGTCGTCCGGGGATACCGCACGAACTTCGAAGTTCATCATGGCGTGATAGGTGCCGCACATTTCGGTGCATCGACCGACGAAGGAGCCTTCTCGTTCGATCTCCGAGATCTGGAAGACGTTATCGGAGTGGTTTTCCTCCGGGTTCGGCATCACGTCGCGCTTGAACAAGAACTCGGGGACCCAGAAGCCGTGAATTACATCGGACGAGGCCAGTACGAATTCGATGCGCTTGCCGGTCGGAAGCACGAGCACAGGAATCTCGTCGCTGGTGCCGACTGTCTCGATCTTGTTGTAGCGCAGGTACGACAGATCCTGCGGGCTCACACCGTGGATAGCTCCCGGTGCGATCTCGCCGTCCTCGCTGCCTTGGGCTTCACCCTCGGGTGGGGTGGCTGCAGCTTCTGCTGCTGCCTGAGCCTCGAGGTCGGTGCCCTCGTACTTGACGACGCCGTCCTTGAGGTCGACGGTCTGGTAACCGAACTTCCAGTTCCACTGGAACGCGGTCACGTCGACGGTGACGTCGGGATCCGACTGCTTGTCACCAACGTAGTTCTGCACGACCACAGTGAAGTAGAAGAGCACGGCGATGATGACGAACGGCACGGCTGTGTAGAACAGCTCCAATGGCACGTTGTACGCCGTCTGCCGAGGGAACTCTGGAGAGTCCTTCTTCTTACGGTGGAAGATGACCACCCAAAAGATCAATGCCCAGACGATGATGCCCATCACAAGCGCCGCCACCACGGACCAAGTCCACAATTCACGAATACGTGTGCTCTGTGGAGTGATGCCCGACGGAAAACCGAAGCGCAAAACTTCACTGTCGATGGAACAACCCGACAACAGCACAGCGGCTAAGCCGAGAACTGTTGTCAGCCCGGCTCGCCGAAGGATCCGACTCTGCGCCACGTTCACGCCTTCCTGATCGCCCACCACTGAAGAATAAGGGCCTCCACATGGAGATGCCCTAGTACTACGCAGCGTAGACCAAAGCTGCCACAGGACCACTGTTGGGTCACTACCTTCGAGCGCGTCGCGTCTGCGGCATACTCGGACCCGGGCGCTCGCCTTACGACTACCAACCCGCGTCGGGCGAGTGTCGGTTGAACCGATCCCTAATTGGAAAAGAGGTAGTGGACTCTGTGTGTGGACTACTAGGCCTGCTCACGTCGGCCGGCACGGACGACGCAGGAGTCGACCTCGTCGGTTCCGCCATGCATTGCATGCGTCACCGCGGGCCAGACGAACCTGGCACTTGGCACGACGAAGACGTAATTTTCGGATTCAACCGATTGTCGATCATCGATATCGAGCATTCGCACCAGCCACTTCGCTGGGGGCCCGCCGAAAATCCGACGCGCTACGCCATGACGTTCAACGGGGAGATCTACAACTACCTTGAACTACGTGAGGAGTTGACGCGCGAGCACGACGCTGTCTTCTTCACCGAGGGCGACGGCGAGTCGATCGTTGCGGCATTCCACTACTGGGGTCCCGACGCTCTGCGCCGATTGCGAGGCATGTTCGCCTTCGCAATCTGGGATACCGAGACTCGCGAGCTGTTCCTGGCCAGAGATCCGTTCGGTATCAAGCCACTGTTCATCGCAACCGGGCCCGGCGGTACTGCATTCGGGAGCGAGAAGAAGAGCCTGCTCGAACTGACCGATCTCATCGGTATCGGTACCGAACTCGACCCTCGTGCGATCCAGCACTACACCGTTCTGCAGTACGTTCCGGAGCCCGAGTCGTTGCACCGAGAGATCCGGCGACTCGAATCGGGTTGTTCGGCGACCCTCTCCCCCGGCACACAACCGAAGATCACTCGTTACTTCACTCCGAAGTTCCCGGTGAAGCCGTTCGTAGCCGGAACGGAGGCGGCGAGGTATCAGGAGATCACCGACGCGCTCGAGGACTCCGTCGCCAAGCACATGCGCGCAGATGTCACAGTCGGCGCTTTCCTGTCCGGCGGAATCGACTCGACAGCGATCGCAGCGCTGGCAATACGCCACAATCCGAATCTGATCACCTTTACGACCGGATTCGAGCGCGATGGCTATTCCGAGGTAGATGTCGCCGCCGAGTCCGCTGCGGCGATCGGTGCCAAACACGTCGTGAAGGTCGTCGGACCGGAGGAGTTTGCATCCTCGATCCCCGAGATCGTCTGGTATCTCGACGATCCGGTGGCCGATCCCGCACTGGTGCCGCTCTACTTCGTGGCCAAGGAAGCCCGAAAGCATGTGAAGGTCGTGCTCTCCGGTGAGGGCGCGGACGAATTGTTCGGCGGCTACACCATCTATCGAGAACCACTGTCCCTGAAGCCTTTCGAGTATCTTCCACGCGGATTGCGTCGTGCCGCAGGTGCCCTCAGCGACAAGATCCCCGACGGTACGCGCGGCAAGAGTTTGCTTCATCGCGGATCCATGACGCTCGAGGATCGTTATTACGGGAATGCCCGAAGCTTCGGCGATGCTCAGCTCCGTGCAGTTCTTCGGGATTTCCGTCCGGAGTGGACCCACACCGATGTGACGGCGCCGATCTACGCGCAGAGTCGAGGATGGGATCCGGTTGCGCGTATGCAGCATTTGGATCTGTTCACGTGGCTACGTGGCGACATCCTGGTCAAGGCCGACAAGATCACGATGGCCAACTCGCTCGAACTGCGGGTCCCGTTCCTGGACTCCGAGGTTTTTGCCGTCGCCGAGAGGTTGCCGCTCGATCAGAAGATCACCAAGGACACGACGAAGTACGCACTGCGCAAGTCGTTGCAGGGCATTGTCCCGGGGCATGTTCTCAATCGCGCCAAGCTGGGGTTCCCTGTTCCGCTCCGACATTGGCTTCGGGGTCCCGAATTGTTCGACTGGGCGCACCAACAAATCGCCGAGTCCGAGACGGATCACATCCTGAACAAGGCTGCGATCACCGCGATGCTGAACGAGCATCGCGACGGCAGGTCCGATCACAGCCGTCGACTGTGGACCGTTCTCATCTTCATGATCTGGCACGGGATTTTCGTGGAGAAGCGCATCGTTCCGAAGATCAGCGAGCCGACCTACCCGGTCGAAATCTGATCTCTCGGGACACAGGTTCCGCTGGATTACAGAAAGGGACCGTCACAACCGTGCAGACGGTTGTGACGGTCCCTTTCTTTGCGATCAACGCCAGGCTAAGCCGGGAGCAGCGCGCCGATCTGCTCGGCCGCGGTAGCTCCGTAGGCGGAGCTCAGACGCTTGAGTGCGTCGTCTCGTACAAAAGTCCACTCTTGAGTGCCGGTGGTCTCGAGGACGAGGACCGCCACATAGGAGCCCAGCTGTGCTGCCCGCTCGACGGAAGCGCCGGCGAGATGTGCCATGAGGAAGCCGGCCCGGAAACCGTCGCCCACTCCGGTCGGATCCACTTTGCTGTTCTCGGGAACCACATCCACGTGCGTGCGTACGCCGTCGGGAGTGACGATCTCGACGCCGGACTTGCCTAGCGTCGTGACCCGAATTCCCACCTTGGCCGCGATCTCCGTCTCGGACAGGCCCGACTTCTGACGCAGCAGTCCCCACTCGTATTCGTTGGTGAAGAGGTATGCCGCACCCTCGATGAGATCGACCGCTTGTTCACCGGTCAGACGCGCGAGTTGCTGTGACGGATCTGCGGCGAAAGGAATGTTCAGCGATCGGCACTGCTGAGTGTGGGCGATCATCGCGTCAGGATCGTTGGCGCCGACCAATACCAGTTCCAGCGTTCGTTCTGCGGACAGCTCTTCGATCGAGATTTCGCGCGCTTCGCTCATTGCACCTGGGTAGAACGACGCGATTTGAGCCATGTCCACGTCGGTGGTGCAGACGAAGCGCGCAGTGTGGGCCGTCGCCGACACGCGTACCGCGGTGCAATCGACTCCGTTGGACTCCAGCCAAGACCGATACTCACCGAAGTCCGGCCCGACGGCACCCACCAGGAGCGGGGATCCGCCCAGCACGCCCAGGGCGTAGGCAATGTTGCCGCCGACTCCACCTTTTCTGATGACCAGATCATCGACAAGGAAGCTCAGCGAGATATTGGAGAGCTGGTCGGCAACCAACTGCTCGGCGAACTTGCCCGGGAAACGCATCAGATGATCGGTAGCTATCGATCCCGATACCGCGAGAGTCACGTGGTTGAGCCTTTCGATGGTGGTCGGAGCGAGATCCATGCTACTGCGCGGCGCCCCGGAACTTGGTGCGAACACAACTCTGACCGGTACCCGAAAATGCAGTACCGGTCAGAGTTGGTGGTTCAGATCAGTTGAACGAATCGCCGCAGGCACATGAGCCCGTTGCGTTCGGATTGTCGATCGTGAAGCCCTGCTTCTCGATGGTGTCCACGAAGTCGATGGATGCACCCTCGACGTACGGAGCACTCATCCGGTCGACAGCCAGCGTGACTCCGTTGAAGTCCACTGCGAGGTCGCCGTCGAGGCTGCGATCGTCGAAGAAGAGCTGATAGCGCAGGCCCGCACAGCCACCAGGCTGCACAGCGACGCGAAGCGCGAGGTCGTCGCGTCCTTCTTGGTCCAGCAACGCCTTGGCCTTCAATGATGCAGCTTCAGTCATCGTGACCTTGTGCGTGATGGTTTCGTTCGAGACGGTCATGGGCTCTCCCTATCAGTCGTACTCAACCCGTGAACGACTCAACCGTACTCCGCGTACAGGTATTCCTCACAGCCCGCCGCGTAAAGGCGGCGTGCCTTGATCGAAGCGTTGCGCTGCGTACGCGGCCAAATGCTCGAGTTGTGGTCCGGCATCACTCATCGCCTTGTCCACCGAACCGGCGAATTCGGCTACGGAATACGCTCGCGAAAGACCTGCTGCTTTCCACTGTGCGGTCTCGAGAGCTACTTGACCTGCAAGGACTATCGTCTGCGCTCCGGATATCGCGCCCGCGGATGCAAGTTGAGTGACGAGCTTTCCGCGAAGGGACTGACTGTCGAACTTTCCTTCACCGGTGATGACGAGATCGACCGACTCGAGTAGATCGGCTTGGTCGGTGTGTTCGGCCACCACGGCTGCGCCGGACTCCCGCTGCCCGCCCAGCGCAAACAGTGCCGCACCGATACCCCCGGCAGCGCCCGCACCTGGCAACTCGGCGACGTCGACTCCCGCCACGCGTTCCAAGATTACTGCCCATTCGCGGTTGAGCTCTTCGAGAACGACGACCATGGCGGCATCCGCGCCCTTCTGTGCCCCGAAGACGTGTGCTGCGCCGTGCTCGCCCAGGAGCGGGTTCTCGACGTCGGTGGCAGCGACCAGTTCGACCGACCGCAGTCGTGCTGCGGCATCGACGAGTCCACCGAGTGCACGAATCATCCCCCGTCCGCCGTCGGTACAACTACTGCCGCCGAGACCGACGAACACCGTCTCGATGCCGTCGACACCCAGGGCAGCATCGATGAGCTGGCCGACACCGTCGCTACTTGCCCGCCAGGCGCTGCTGGTGGTCGGCGGACCGTCCAGGAGGCTCAATCCACAGGCCTGCGCGACTTCGATGAACGCTGTGTGACCGTCGAGCAACCACCGCGCCCGAACCCGTTTCCCGAGTGGTCCGTAAACGTCGAGTTCGCGCACTTCGCCACGCTTGCCCGCCAACACGTCGACGAATCCCGGACCGCCGTCGGATTGGGGCGCCAACACGAGTTCGTCCTCCGGACGTCCGAGCCGCCAACCCCGGGCGATCGCGTCGGCCGCCTCGTTCGCGCTCAGTGTGTTTCCGAACGAATCAGGGGCAATCATCACTCGCATCGTCGAAAGTCTAGGTCGATGCTCGAGATGCGGCATGTCGAGGGCGCCGTGCTCGAGGAGCCTTCGCGGACGTAAGTTGGCGTGGCCGATGTTCACCTATTCGCTTCCATCCCATAGCCTGGGTGAGTGAAGTTGCTACGCCGCGGAAACTCTGACAATTCGGACAAGCATGATTCGGCCTCGACCGAGTCGGCACCGACGGATGTGTCGCCGCCGAACGAGATCGTCGGCAAAGGTCGCCCCACGCCGAAACGACGTGAGGCCGAAGCCCGACGCCGCGGTCCGGTCGCGCCACCGCCGATGACGAGCAAAGAGGCCCGCGAGCGTCGCAAGGCGAACAAGGGAACCAAAGTCGACCGTAAAAAGGCATCCGAGGAGCGCAGAGCCTCCTCCGCCGACCGCCGCGCGCGGATGCTCGCCGGCGAGGACAAGTTCCTGCTTCCGCGGGACAAGGGCCCCGTCCGGGCGTACGCCCGCGACCTCGTCGATGCCCGCCGGAATTTGGTCGGTTTGTTCATGCCGCTCGCGCTTCTGCTGATCTTCGCGCTCTTCCTCGATCCGGCTGTTCAGGCGTACGTCACGCTGGCGATGTTCGTGATGATGCTGTTCATGGTCGGCGAGGGAATTTTCATCGGCCGCCAGATCAACAATCGCGTTCGGGCTCGCTTCCCCGAAACCACCGACGGTGGGTTCAAGCTCGGGTGGTACGCGTTCGTTCGTGCTTCGCAGATCCGCAAGATGCGTGCACCACAGCCTCGCGTCAACCGCGGCGCGGCTGTCTGACACTATGACGCTGCCCAGGCGCACACTGCTGCTCGGTGGCGCGCGATCGGGCAAGTCCGGCCACGCCGAACATCTCGCCGCAGGAGCAGAAGACGTCAGATACGTGGCCACCGGACGAAGGCGCCCCGCTGACGCCGATTGGGATGCGCGGATCGAAGAACACCGAGTACGGCGGCCGGCCACCTGGACAACTGTGGAATCGACCACGAACCTGCCCCAGCTGATCGTCGACGGAACACCAGGAGTCACGCTCGTCGACGATCTCGGCACCTGGCTCACCCACACCATCGACGATCGGGCGGCCTGGGACAGCCCTCGCGGCACGATTGCGGCGGAGATCGACGCGCTCGTCGAGGCCGTCGCGCAATGCACGGGCACCCTTTTGCTGGTCACTCCCGAAGTGGGGTTGTCCGTTGTACCGCACACTCGATCGGGCAGATTGTTCCAAGACGAGATCGGCGCGCTCAATTCCCGGCTCGCCGAGGTGTGCGACGACGTCGTACTCGTCGTGGCCGGCCTTCCCCTCACACTCAAGTGTGCCGGGGTTCCCCCTTCCCGAAAGGCTGAGCAGCAACCGTGACGTCCGAAACAACCGAGAACTCGACGCCGTTGCGCCCGGTCGCTCCGCCGTCGCCGCAGACCCGCTCTGCGGCGTCGGAACGACAGAAGTCGTTGACAAAGCCTGCCGGCAGTCTCGGTCGACTCGAAGAGATCGGTGAGTGGATTTCGGCGTGCCAAGATCAGTGTCCGCCCCACGCGCTGGTCCGACCCCGGGTAGTTGTGTTTGCCGGTGACCACGGTGTTGCGGCGCACGGGGTTTCGGCCTATCCCACCGAGGTGACCATTCAGATGGTGGCCAACATCGCGGCCGGTGGGGCCGCGGTCAATGCACTGGCCGCCGTGGCAGGCGCAACGGTCCGTGTCGTCGATATCGCTGTCGACTCGGATACGGACACCACGATCAGCCGATACAAGGTCCGACGGTCCAGCGGTTCGATCGATCGTGAGGATGCGTTGTCGGAGTCCGAGGTTCGGGCTGCGATCGAGGCCGGTCGTGCGATCGCCGACGAGGAGATCGACAGCGGTGCCGACTTGCTGATCGCCGGTGACATGGGAATCGGAAATACCACTCCGGCAACGACATTGATCGCAGTACTCACCGACACCGAACCGGTGGCCGCCGTAGGTCGCGGCACTGGCGTCGACGACGCCGGTTGGATCCGCAAGACGGCAGCGATTCGTGATGCGATGCGGCGTGCCCGTCCGGTCGTGAAGGATTCCGTCGCGCTGCTACGCGTTGCCGGTGGCGCGGATCTTGCTGCCATGGCCGGGTTTCTCGCCCAAGCTGCGCACCGTCGTACGCCTGTCATTCTCGATGGGCTCGTCGTGACGGCTGCGGCCTTGGTTGCGGAGGAGTCGGCGCGAGGGGCACGTGAATGGTGGATCGCCGGCCATCGCTCGTCCGAACCCGCACACTCGATTGCCCTGCGCCACTTGCGAATCGAACCCCTTCTCGAGCTCGACATGCGACTCGGCGAGGGCTCGGGCGCTCTCACCGCCCTACCGTTGGTGCACGCGGCAATCGCGGCGCTGAAGGACATGTCGACCTTTGCAGATGCAGGTGTGAGTAACCGAGCCTCCAATCCCGAAGCGCCGTCCGAGGCCTGAGAAGTGCATTCGATATGGGTGGGCCCTCGTCTGGCCCTGTCCTGGTTGACAGTCCTTCCGGTGCGGGGTCCACACCACATCGATCGGGATGCTGCCCGTAAAGCCATATCGGCCGCGCCTGTCGTCGGACTGCTGCTCGGGGTGTTTGCGGCAGGCGCTTCGTGGTGTGCCGACGCACTCTCGCTCGGCGGACTGCTCGGCGGACTGCTCGTCGTCGGCGCGCTTGCCCTGCTGACACGCGGCATGCATATCGACGGCTTTGCCGACACGGCAGACGGTCTCGGTTGCTACGGCCCTCCTGAACGAGCCCGTGAAGTCATGCAGAGTGGAAGCGCCGGGCCGTTCGGGGTCGCTGCACTCGTCCTCACCCTCGCAATTCAGGCCACCGGCTTCGGCCTGCTGGCGGAGCAGCAGGCTTTCTCCTCGATAGTGCTGGCCGTCGCAGTAGGTCGTGTCGCTGTCGTACTCGCGTGCAGACGTGGGACGCTTCCAGCCGTCGAGCACGGGTTCGGAGCACTCGTTGCGGGCACGCAAAGCCGCACAGTGATCGGTATTTGTTGTGCCGCAGCGCTTGTCGCAGCGGCCGGCTGCGTGGACGGTCGCTGGTGGCAAGGCCCCGCCGTCGTCGCAACTGTGTTGTCGATCGGCGTAGTTCTTGTGCGCCACTGTGTCCGACGGTTCGGTGGCCTCAGCGGCGACGTACTCGGCGCGGCTCTGGAAATCACCACAACCCTCACCGTGGTGGGTTTGCTGATCGGATCCTGAACTCAGCCGAGCTTGGTCATCCACCCATGAGTGTCGGCGAAGGTGCCGCGCTGAATGCCCGTCAAGGTATCGCGCAGGGCAAGAGTGATGTTGCCCGGTTCGCCGTCGGCGATGGTGAACTCACCGTCCGCTGATTTGACGCTGCCGACGGGAGTGATGACTGCCGCGGTTCCGCATGCGAATACCTCGGTGATGTCGCCGGACTCCGCCTTCTTCTGCCACTCTTCGGTCGAGATGCGTCGCTCCTCCACCGGGATTCCGGAGTCGGTCGCCAACGCCAGGAGCGAATCGCGGGTAATTCCAGGGAGCAGCGACCCGGACAGTGAGGGCGTGACCAAACGGGCATCGGAACCGGAGCCGAAGACGAAGAACAGGTTCATACCACCCATTTCCTCGACGAAGCGACGCTCGATCGCGTCCAGCCAGACAACCTGGTCACAGCCTTGATCGCTGGCCTGCGCCTGCGCAAGCAGCGATGCCGCGTAGTTGCCGGCAAATTTCGCCGCTCCGGTACCACCGGGAGCGGCGCGTACGTATTCGGTCGACAGCCACACGCTGACCGGTTTGACACCACGAGGGAAGTACGCGCCGGCAGGAGAGGCAATGAGCATGTACCGGTAAGCGTCCGCCGGCCGGACACCGAGCCCCGCTTCGGTAGAGAACATGAACGGGCGAAGGTAGAGGGCATCCTCGCCACCGGCGGCCGGGATCCACTCGCGATCCACCGCAAGCATCTCCTCGATCGAGGAGATGAACAGCTCAGTGGGGAGCTCCGGCATCGCCAACCGTCTGGCCGAGGATTTGAATCGCTCGGCATTGGCATCGACGCGGAACGAGGAGAGATCCCCGTTGGGCTGACGGTAGATTTTCAACCCTTCGAAAATCGCCTGCCCGTAGTGCAGGACCATCGCCGCGGGATCCAACTCGATCGGCCCGTACGGCGCGATGGTCGCGCCGAACCAGCCCTTCTCCGAGGTGTAGTCGATCACTGCCATGTGGTCGGTGAAGAACTTCCCGAACCCGGGTGCAGCCAATACTGCTTCTCTGACCTCCGAAGGAGCCGGAGAAGGATGCTGCACACGAGTGAATTCGGGAACGCCTGTCATGCAGTGAGCTTATCGAACGCGTCGAGGCCCGCTCACTTGGTGTTCGCTGCAACGAAAGGCGGGGCGACGATCTCACATCGAATTGCCCGGCCACGAACATCGACCTCGACGATGCCACCCGGCGTCACCCCCGCCGCGGCGTCTATTAGTGCAAGCCCAATTCCTGCCCCGAGCGTGGGCGAGAACGTCCCTGACGTCGTGACGCCGACCACGCCGCCGTCCATCACGACGTTCTGTCCCTGACGCAGCACTCCGCGGTCGAGTGCTTTGACGCCACGGAGCACTCGCGCCGGGCCTGCTGCCTTTTCTGCAAGCAGAGCGTCCCTGCCCCAGAATCGGTCCTTCTTCCATCCGATCGCCCAACCACATCGGGCTTGAAGCGGCGAGATGTCCAGCGAGAGCTCATGTCCGTGGAGTGGATAGCCCATCTCGGTCCGCAAGGTATCTCGCGCACCGAGCCCTGCCACCTGACCGCCGGAAAGCTTCACGACGTCGACCAGGGCACGGAACAGTGCTTCGGCGTCGTTCCACGAGCAGACCAATTCGTAACCGTGCTCACCGGTATAACCCGTGCGGCACACCCGGACCGGTGCCTCGTTGCCGTCGGCATCGGACCACTTCGCGTCGACGAAAGCCATGTACTCCAATTCCACTGGGAGACCCAGCTGCTCGACCACAGCTCGCGAATCGGGCCCTTGCACCGCGAACACGCCGAAGTCACGATGCTGGTCGCGAACGACGACGCCTTCGGGAGCTTCGGCGCTCAACGCGGCGACGACCGATGCGGTGTTGGCGGCGTTCGGAATCAGGAATATCTCTTCGGGTGAGACGAAGTAGGCGATCAAATCGTCCACCACTCCCCCGGACATGTTGCAACACAACGTGTATTGCGCCTTTCCTGGGCCCACCCGGGTGAGGTCGTTGGTCAGCGTGGAGTTGACGAAGTCCGCCGCACCGGGTCCTTCGACTATCGCCTTCCCGAGATGACTGACGTCGAAGACGCCGACGGAGGTACGGACTGCCTTGTGCTCCGCCACGACTCCGACGTAGGAGACTGGCATCTCCCATCCGCCGAAAGGCGCGAACGTCGCTCCCAGTTCGACGTGAACGGCGTGCACGGGTCCGCGAGCAAGTTCTTCTGCACTCATAGCGGCCAACGCTAGCGGACGGCCGCACGTCGGGCCCGAGTCACTACGATCGTGTACGACCGAGAACAATCAATCCTTCAGGAGCTGCAACGTGCCATCGACTTCACCCCGCACTCTCGGACCCGAGCTGGTGCTGGCCGGCCACCTCGGAAAAGATGTCGACGTTCTCGTCGTCGCACTCAGCACAAGTGAAGACGGACTCGAGCTCGTCATCACCGACGACATCTCCGGAGATGCGCTCGCGGCCGAGTTGCTCGATGCCTTCGAGGCTGTCGGTGCAACAGGCAAGGCTGACGAGCTCACCCGCATTCCCGCCCCTGCAGCGCTGGACGTGACGAGTGTCCTCGCAGTCGGGCTGGGCAAGTCGGCCGACATCGACACCGAACGCATCCGCCGGTCCGCCGGTACTGCAGCTCGCGCGCTGTCGGGAACTTCGATCGCGGCGACGACGCTCTCTGCCCTCGACCTGGGCGCCGCGGCAGAAGGCTTCTTCCTCGGTGCCTACACCTTCACCGAGTTCAAATCTGCACTGTCGGCACCCACTCCCGAAGCGGGACCTCTCGGGCGCGTCGAACTGCTGGTAGGCGACTCACGCGCTCGCGAAGCCAAGAACGAGCTGGCCCGTTCTGTTGCCATTGCCGAAGCCGTCGCGATCGCCCGCGACTTCGTGAACACCCCACCCAGCCACCTGTACCCGGAGGAATTCGCCGCACGCGCGAAGGCACTGGGCACCGATGCCGGACTGAGTGTCGAAATTCTCGACGACAAGGCTTTGGAGAAGGGCGGTTACGGCGGAATCCACGGCGTCGGCAAGGGCTCCTCACGACTGCCCAGGTTGGTACGTCTGACGCATTCAGGTGGTAAACGTAAGTCCAAGAAGGTGGCGTTGGTCGGAAAGGGAATCACCTTCGACACCGGCGGCATCTCGATCAAGCCCGCGGCCGGCATGGAAAACATGACCTCCGACATGGCTGGTGCTGCAGCCGTGATCGCGACGGTGATTCTCGCTGCCAAGTTGGGTCTCGAACTCGACGTCGTCGCCACGGTTCCCATGGCGGAGAACATGCCGTCCGGCACCGCGCAACGGCCTGGTGACGTACTGACGCAGTACGGCGGTATCACAGTCGAGGTCATCAACACCGACGCCGAAGGACGACTGGTGCTCGCCGACGCCATCGTGCGCGCGTGCGAAGACGATCCCGACTACCTGATCGATACCGCAACGCTGACGGGCGCGCAGGTCGTCGCACTCGGCAACCGGACGCCGGGGGTCATGGGCACCGACGAGTTCCGCGACCGCGTCGCCGAGATTTCGCAGGCCGTGGGCGAAGATGCTTGGGCCATGCCGCTCCCAGGTGAGATTCGACGCGAGTTGGACTCCAGAGTCGCCGACCTCGCCAACGTCACCAACGGACGCGCGGGCGGGATGTTGGCTGCTGCATTGTTCCTGAAGGAGTTCGTCGCAGACGGCGTCCAGTGGGCGCACATCGACGTTGCCGGTCCGGCATTCAACACCGGCGGCCCGTTCGGTTATATCGGCAAGGGCGGAACTGGAGTGCCGGTCCGCACGATGTTCGCCGTTCTCGAAGATATCGTCGAGAACGGTTAGACGCTTCACACCATGTGCATGATTCGAGTGCGTCGGGGGGCACTCGAATCATGCACCGCTATTCGCGGGCCCTCCGCTCGAGGATTTTCTGTCGAGCGTCGTGGTCTCGCATCCGCTGGGGGTAGCCCGTCTTTCGGACGTCGTAGACCGGGATCTCGAGGTCGGGTCCAAGCTTTTTGATGTGTTTCTCATCCACGACGCGCCGAGTCCACTCACCATCGTGTGCCACCAGAACGACCGTGACAGGAGTCACTGTCGTCTTCGGTTCCACGAATGCTTCGACGCCGATTCTCGCCGCCGTCCAGTCCGCGAGATACTGCGCTACCGACCCCTCTCGGGGGCCTCTACCTTTGCCACTGCGTCGAGTGAGGCGATCGAACAAGCTCACTGAATCACTCCTGTCTCGGGTGCGTGAAGATTGACCTTCTCGTTCGCACAAGCCTTGTTACTCATGAGTTTGCCAGTGCGAGGGCAGCCCCTCGCGGAACGTGAGCACTTCAAGGATGGAAGGATGAACATAGAGGGTTCAACTCTCTCGTTGTAGAGAACGATTTCCGGTCTCGTCGAAAGGGCGTCTACGTGTCTGCAGTAAAAGTCCGTGGATCGCGGAAAGACGTTTTCTTCGATTCGGCGCCGACACAGACAGCGCCGAGGATCGCAATTAACGCAAGTATCGTCCGCGAACCTTGCCACGCCAGCACAATGGTCTACGACCACAAGTCGTAAGAACTAAATTACCCGCACACAACTGTCGAGGAGTCAACAGACATGGCCTTCTCCGTCCAGATGCCAGCTCTTGGTGAGAGCGTCACCGAGGGAACTGTCACCAGGTGGCTCAAACAGGAGGGCGACACCGTCGAGGTCGACGAGCCGTTGCTCGAAGTGTCGACCGACAAGGTCGACACCGAAATCCCGTCCCCCGCTGCTGGTGTTCTGACGAAGATCGTGGCACAGGAAGACGACACCGTCGAAATCGGCGCCGAGCTCGCTCAGATCGGCGAAGCCGGCGAGGCTTCCGGGTCTTCCTCCGAGCCCGAGCCTGCTGCCGAAGAGCCCGCCGCCGAGCCAGAGCCCGCGGCCGAACCTGTGGCTGCTGCAGAACCGGAGCCGCAGGCCGAAGAAGAAGCACCGGCTCAGAGTGCGCCGGCCGCCGGCTCCGACTCCGGCTCTTCGGGTACCCCGATCAAGATGCCGGAGCTGGGCGAGTCGGTCACCGAAGGCACTGTCACCCGCTGGCTGAAGGCCGTGGGCGACGAGGTCGCCGTTGACGAGCCACTTCTGGAGGTGTCCACCGACAAGGTCGACACCGAGATTCCCTCCCCGGTGGCGGGAACACTGCTCGAGATCAGTGCAGAAGAAGACGACACCGTCGAAATCGGTGGCCAGTTGGCCGTCATCGGCACGGGCGCCCCTGCGGCCAAGGCTGCGGAGCCGGCAAAGCCTGCTCCCAAGCAGGAAGCTCCCAAGCAAGAGGCACCCAAGCAGGAAGCTCCCAAGCAAGAGGCACCCAAGCAAGAGGCACCCAAGCAGGAAGCTCCCAAGCAGGCACCTGCGAAGGCTCCCTCGGCTGACGCATCCCCCTATGTCACGCCTCTGGTTCGGAAGCTCGCAACGGACAACGACGTGGACTTGTCCACGGTCAAGGGCACCGGCGTCGGTGGACGCGTCCGTAAACAGGACGTTCTCGCGGCCGCCGAGGCGAAGAAGGCTCCGGCAGCTCCCGCTGCTGCTCCGGCAGCCGAGTCGAAGCCTGCCGCACCGGCTACGGCCGGAGTGCGACCGGAGTTGGCTCATCTACGCGGAACCACGCAGAAGATGAACCGCATTCGCCAGATCACGGCGAAGAAGACGCGCGAGTCTCTTCAGTCCTCTGCTCAGCTGACTCAGACCTTCGAGGTCGACGTCACCCGGGTAGCCGGTCTGCGTGCCAAGGCCAAGTCCAAGTTCCAGGAGAACGAGGGCGTCAACCTGACGTACCTTCCGTTCTTCGCAAAGGCAGTTGTCGAGGCCCTCAAGGCTCACCCGAATGTCAACGCCAGCATCAACGAAGAAGCGAAGGAGATCACTTATCACGCCGAGGTTCACCTCGGTATCGCTGTGGACACCGAGCAGGGCTTGCTGTCCCCGGTCATCCACAACGCGGGCGATCTCTCCTTGGCTGGTCTTGCCCGGGCGATCAACGACATCGCCACTCGCGCCCGATCCGGTGGCCTGAAGCCCGACGAGTTGTCCGGTGGCACGTTCACGATCACCAACATCGGCAGTCAGGGCGCGTTGTTCGACACTCCGATTCTGGTACCGCCACAAGCAGCCATGCTCGGCACCGGCGCGATCGTCAAGCGTCCGGTCGTGGTCAAGGACGACGCGGGCAACGAGTCCATCGGCGTCCGGTCGATGTGCTACCTGCCGCTGACCTACGACCATCGTCTGGTCGACGGCGCGGACGCAGGTCGTTTCCTCAGCACCATCAAGCAGCGGCTCGAGATCGCGTCGTTCGAAGCAGACCTAGGTCTGTAGAGCAGGTCGAAAGCCGAGCAGTCTGTACTGTGGACTGCAGGTGAGCAGTGTTCAGCGCTCGGCCGATCCTCGAATCAACGGGGAACCGAACTAACAGTGTCGGGGCATCATCCGTTTGGCGGATGATGCCCCGGTTCTGTCGAGGAGGCTTTCGAATTCATGCGTGTAGTCATTGCTGGTTCTTCCGGATTGATCGGTACCGCGCTCGTCGCCGCGTTGCGAGGTAAGGGTCACGAGGTTGCCAGATTGGTTCGAAGAGCACCTGCCGGTCCGGACGAGTTCGAGTGGAACCCGCCGCAGGGCTCGTTGAACGATCGTGCGTTGCGTGGCGCAGACGCTGTGGTCAACCTTTGTGGGGTAGGCATCGGGGACAAGCGATGGTCGGGCGCATACAAGCAGAAGGTCCGCGACAGCCGGATAACTCCCACCGAGGTGCTGGCGGAAAACTGCGCAAAGTTCCAGGTTCCGACACTGGTCAATGCCAGCGGGATCAACTTCTACGGCGACACCGGCGACCGGGCGGTCGACGAAACGGCCCCTGTCGGCGAGGGATTTCTGGCGGAAGTGTGCCGAGACTGGGAGAACGCGACTTCGGCCGCTACGGCCGGCGGAGTCCGCACCATAATGTTGCGCAGTGGCGTGGTCTTGTCGCAACGCGGCGGAATGCTGGACAAGCTGAGGCCTCTCTATTTGATGGCGCTCGGTGGACGCCTCGGCAGCGGCCGACAGTACTTTCCCTGGATCTCACTCGAGGACGAGATCGCAGCGACCATTCATGGCATCGAGAACGAGTCGGTATCGGGCCCGGTCAACATGGTCGGTCCAGCCCCAGTCACCAACGCACAGTTCAACAGCGCCATGGCCCGTGCACTGCATAGGCCTGCGCCATGGGCTGTACCGGGATTCGCGTTGAAAGCGGTCATCGGCGAATTTGCCCAGGAAGCAATTCTGACCGGACCTCGAGCTATCCCGAAGGTGTTGGAAGACACCGGATTCGTTTTTGCTCACAACACGATCGGCGAGGCACTGCGAGTAGCTGTCGGTAGCTGACTCGGCGTAGCGTGCCTGGCATGACTAACGCGGGAACCTCCGCACGGGAGAGTTCGGATCCGGTCGACGTCCGAAGACTCGGTCGCATCGATTACCTCGAGGCGTGGGCACGTCAACGCGAACTCGCCGACATGCGCGCTGAGGGGCACGGTCTCGACACGCTACTCGTGCTCGAGCATCCGCCAGTGTTCACTGCCGGCAGGCGTACGGCACCCGAGGACCGGCCGCGCGACGGCGCGCCTGTTATCGAGGTCGATCGCGGCGGCAAGATCACCTGGCACGGTCCAGGACAGCTCGTCGGATACCCGATCATTCGCCTCGCACAGCCGATCGACGTCGTGAAGTATGTGCGCCGGATCGAAGAAGCGCTGATTTCCGTGTGCACCGAGCTGGGCATCACCTGTGGCCGCATCGATGGCCGCTCTGGTGTGTGGTTGGCCGCAGGACGCAGTGTCGCGGGCGATACCGATGACGGGCCGTGGTTGCCGGAGCGGAAGATCGCAGCCATCGGCGTACGGGTTCAGCGGGGTGTGACACTGCACGGTTTCTCACTCAACTGCAATGCGTCCATGGCAGGCTTCGACGCAATCGTGCCGTGTGGCATCGCCGACGCCGGTGTGACCTCACTGTCCGCGGAACTCGGACAAGACGTCACTGTCGACGAGGTCGAACCCGCCGTCACCGAGGCCGTTCTGGCTGCTCTGGACGGCGGATTGCCGGTGACCGAACACGACGTCGTGCGCCCCTTGCTGGAGACGGTCTCCAGTAACCCGCACTTCACCACGACGAAGTTCGGCGCGTAGCATCGACCATGTGACTGTGGCTCCAGAAACACCCTCGAACGCTGCGCCGTCCCTCGGGTCATCCCCCGATACTTCGCTCACCTCCAGCACTCCACTCGCCCCACCCGGACGCAAATTGCTTCGCCTCGAAATCCGAAACGCGGAGACACCGATCGAACGCAAGCCCAACTGGATCAAGACCAAGGCCAAGATGGGCCCGGAGTACACCGAACTCAAGGGTTTGGTGAAACGCGAGGGTCTGCACACCGTCTGCGAAGAGGCCGGCTGCCCCAACATCTACGAGTGCTGGGAAGACCGTGAGGCGACGTTCCTCATCGGCGGTGAACAATGCACCCGCCGTTGCGATTTCTGCCAGATCGATACCGGCAAGCCCGATGACCTCGACCGCGACGAGCCCCGTCGAGTCGCCGAAAGCGTTCAGGCCATGGGTCTGCGCTACTCGACGATTACCGGAGTGGCGCGCGATGACCTCGAAGACGGAGGCTCTTGGCTGTACGCCGAAACGGTCCGGTACATCAAGAAGTTGAACCCCAACACCGGCGTCGAATTGCTGATTCCCGACTTCAATGCCAAGCCCGATCAGTTGGCCGAGGTCTTCTCGTCGCGACCGGAAGTTCTTGCGCACAATGTTGAAACGGTTCCGCGTATCTTCAAGCGAATCCGCCCGGCTTTCCGCTACCAGCGATCCATGGACGTCATCACCGCAGCTCGAGACGACGGTCTGGTAACCAAGTCCAACTTGATCCTCGGTATGGGCGAGACGCCGGAAGAGGTGCAGGAGGCAATTCGTGACCTGCACGAGGCAGGCTGCGACATTCTCACCATTACCCAATACCTGCGCCCGTCGCCGCGCCACCATCCCGTGGAGCGGTGGGTCAAGCCCGAAGAGTTCGTCGACCATTCCGATTACGCCACCGAGGTCGGCTTCGCTGGGGTTCTGGCGGGTCCGCTGGTCCGCTCTTCGTACCGGGCAGGGCGGCTGTACGCACAAGCGATGCAGCATCACGGTCGCGTACTCCCCGAGAGCATGAGTCACTTGGTGAACGGTGGCGAAGCCTCGCAGGAGGCAAGTTCGTTGATTGCTCGTCTCGCTGCTCGCTAGGCATAGAACCGGCTAGCGATGCACGTGACTTCAGTGTCGACACGTATCCTGTGAAGCATGGCGAACGGCAGTAAAGCGGGCAAAGCAGGTAAGCCCAGCAAAGAAGCAAAGGCGGCAGCGAAAGCGGCCCGTAAGCAGGCATCGAAAGAGCGTCGCGGCCAGTTGTGGCAGGCGTTCAACATGCAGCGCAAGGAAGACAAGCTTCTTCTGCCGCTGATGATCGGCGCCATCGTCGGTATCGGTCTCGTGCTGTTTCTCATCGGCTTGATCTTCGATCTGCAGTGGTTCCTGCTGCCCATCGGACTACTCGTCGGAGTCCTCGTGGCCTTCATCATCTTCGGCCGTCGGGTCCAGAAGTCGGTGTACACCAAGGCAGACGGGCAGGCGGGTGCAGCCGCTTGGGCTCTGGACAACCTGCAGGGATCTTGGCGCGTGACCAACGCGATTGCTGGAACGACTCAACTCGACGCCGTGCACCGCGTCATCGGCAAGCCCGGGATCATTCTTGTCGCGGAAGGCGCGCCGCAGCGTGTGAAATCACTTCTCGCCCAGGAGAAGAAGAAGACCGCGCGAATCGTCGGCGATACCCCGATCTACGACATCGTCGTCGGCAACGGGGAAAACCAGATCCCACTGTCCGGTCTCCAGAAGTATCTGACGAAGCTGCCCAAGAACATCGACAGCAAGCGGATGGACACCATCGAGTCCAGACTCTCGGCACTCGGTACCAAGAGCGGCCCCGCGATGCCGAAGGGACCGCTGCCCGGTGGCGCGAAGATGAAGGGCGTTCAGCGGACGATCAAACGTCGCTGATCGTCAGCGCACCCGCACCATCGCGGTGCCTGTCGCCCGGTCGTGCATACCGCGTCCGTCGTGGTCCGAGATCACGGCCGGGACGACGAAGATGATGAAGAACGTTCGCACAAGTGCTCGCACGAATCCGACGCGGGCCTGCGCATCCACACGCGTCACCTGAATTCCGGCTACCAGTTGGCCTGGTGTGAACGAAAAGATACTCACCGAGCCGACGCCGAGAACGAACCAGACCAGCAGGGTCAAGCTGGAGACCTGTACCGCAGCCCCGGTCGCGCCGACGATCAATGCCGACACCCCCATCGACATCAACCAGTCGAGCAACAGTGCGCCGGAACGACGCCCGAGCCCTGCTATCGCGCCCGGGCCTTCGGCCGGAAGTCCGAGTCGCTCTCCTGGGAACTTCTGCTCGGTTCCGTCCTCGGATCGAGCAGCCGAGGGTCCGGACAACCAAGAACCTGTCATTCGTGCCATGGACACCAGGATAGGCGCCGACGTGAATGCGCGGATCAGCCGTCACCGTAGTGTGTGCGGTGAGTACGATTCTTTTTCTTCTGCCCGCCTGGAGGGTGTCGTGGCTCACTCGGGTACGCGCATTGATGAGACGACGTGTAACACGGGCGAAACACAAGCTTGACCGGCGGGCAACACCAGGTCCATAACGTTTGGTCGACGGACTCAACAAAGGAGCAACAGCGTGGCGTTCAGCACGGCCGAAGAGGTCATCAAATTCATCGCCGACGAAAGTATTGAATACGTCGACATCCGATTCACGGATCTGCCAGGTATTCAGCAGCACTTCTCGATCCCGGCTTCTGCATTCACGCAGGATGTCTTCGAAGACGGCCTCGCGTTCGACGGTTCGTCCGTACGTGGCTTCCAGTCGATTCACGAATCAGACATGATGCTCCTGCCCGACGTGTCGACGGCGCAGGTCGACCCCTTCCGGGCCGCGAAGACGTTGAATATGAACTTCTTCGTTCACGACCCGTTCACCCGCGAGTCCTACAGCCGCGACCCGCGCAACGTCGCCCGTAAGGCCGAGGAGTACTTGCTCTCCACCGGCATCGCCGATACCGCGTTCTTCGGCGCCGAAGCCGAGTTCTACATCTTCGACTCGGTCAATTACGACTCGAGCATCAATGGCGCCTACTACGAACTCGACTCCATTGCGGGTTCGTGGAACACCGGCAAGAAGACGAACGCCGACGGCAGCCCCAACCTTGGTTACAAGGTCCGCGCCAAGGGCGGGTACTTCCCCGTGGCTCCGTACGACCACTTCGTGGATCTCCGCGACGAAATCTCCACGAACCTCACCAATGCAGGCTTCGAACTCGAGCGCGGACATTCCGAGGTCGGCACCGGCGGCCAGCAGGAGATCAACTACAAGTTCAACACGCTGCTCGCTGCTGCGGACGATCTGCAGTTGTTCAAGTACATCGTGAAGAACACCGCGTGGAAGAACGGCAAGTCGGCCACCTTCATGCCGAAGCCTTTGTTCGGCGACAACGGCTCGGGCATGCACGTGCACCAGTCGCTGTGGAAGGACGGCAAGCCCCTCTTCCACGACGAAGCCGGATATGCCGGACTGTCGGATCTGGCTCGCCACTACATCGGCGGCATTCTCCATCACGCACCGTCGCTGTTGGCGTTCACCAACCCGACCGTCAACTCGTACCACCGACTGGTGCCGGGCTACGAAGCCCCCATCAACCTCGTGTACAGCCAGCGGAACCGTTCGGCCGCAGTCCGAATCCCGATCACGGGAAACAACCCGAAGGCCAAGCGCGCAGAATTCCGCGCACCGGACTCCTCGGGCAACCCGTACCTCAACTTCGCCGCCCAGATGATGGCCGGCCTGGACGGGATCAAGAACAAGATCGAGCCGCTGGCTCCGGTCGACAAGGATCTCTACGAGTTGCCGCCCGAGGAAGCCAAGAACATTCCTCAGGCACCGACATCGCTGGAGACTGTCATCGACCGCCTCGAGGCCGATCACGAGTACCTGACCGAGGGTGGCGTCTTCACCACGGACCTGATCGAGACCTGGATTTCGCTCAAGCGCGAGCAGGAGATTGCTCCGATCAACCTGCGGCCCCACCCGTACGAGTTCAACCTGTACTACGACGTGTGATCCACACATAGCGTTGACGTGTGATCCACACATAGCTCTCCTTCACCAGAGCCACCCGCCCTTGCCATAGAGCAGGGCGGGTGGCTCTGTTTGTGGGCAGAATTGTGTGTACGCACGGTAACGAGTTATCGAAAACAGGTTTGGATACGAGCGACATCAGCCATTCTCGAACTAAGAGACTGGCCGGATTCTCCAAAGAAACCGTGTATACGGAAAGTTGGTGGGTTTACCTTCAATGGACGAGCTCTGGAATTTCGTCTCCGGACGACGACAACAGCTGCTGACAGATTCATATCTTCACGTCTCTGCCGTCATCCAGTCGATCATCATCGCCACGATCATCGCAATCATCGTGGGCATCGCGGTCTACCGATCCCCCGCGGGATCAGCCATTGCGACAGCCCTGGCCAGCACGATTCTGACTATCCCCTCCTTCGCCCTACTCGGGCTGTTGATTCCGATCCTCGGGTTGGGGGTGGCTCCGACCATCACGGCGCTGGTCCTGTACGCACTCTTGCCCATCGTCAGAAATACGATCATCGGACTCGCAGCGGTCGACCCCGCTGTCACCGATGCTGCTCGCGGGGTCGGTTTGAATCGTGCGCGCATTCTTGCTCGGATCGAGATGCCCTTGGCGTGGCCGTCGATCTTGGCAGGTATGCGGGTCAGCACACAGATGATCTTCGGAATCCTCGCCATCGCGGCGTATGCGAAGGGCCCTGGACTCGGCAACCTCATCTTTTCGGGTCTGTCCCGCGTCGGTAGCCCTACAGCCGTTCCGCAAGCGCTGGTCGGCACCGTTCTGATCGTCATTCTCGCTTTGATTGTCGACGGCATCCTCGTTCTCGTCGGCCGTCTTACAACCTCGAAGGGCATCGCGTGACCCCAACAGCGAACAATCAGAACGTCTCTGGCGTCGATATCGTGCTCGAGTCCGTCAGCAAGCGCTATCCCGGCCAGAGGGCTGCAGCGGTGGAGAACGTGTCGTTGACCGTTCCTGCAGGTGAGATCGTTGTCTTCGTGGGGCCTTCCGGCTGCGGCAAGACCACCACGATGCGCATGATCAACCGACTCATCGAGCCTTCTTCGGGAAAAATCACCATCGACGGCAAGGACGCTTTGTCGATCGACCCGGACGAGTTGCGACGGGGAATCGGATACTCGATTCAGCAGGCCGGACTGTTTCCGCACCTGACGATCGCAAAGAACGTCGGGACGGTGCCTGGGCTGATCGGGTGGGACAAGAAGCGGATCGCGGCTCGGACGGACGAGATGCTCGACCTCGTGGGACTGGATCCGGATACCTATCGAGACCGCTATCCGCGTCAGCTGTCCGGCGGCCAGCAACAACGCGTCGGTGTTGCACGAGCGCTCGCTGCGGATCCGCCCGTGCTGTTGATGGACGAGCCATTCGGCGCGGTAGACCCGATCACCCGAGGCCTGTTGCAGGACGAATTGATGCGGCTGCAATCCGAACTCGGGAAGACGATCGTCTTCGTCACCCACGACTTCAACGAGGCAGTCAAGCTCGGTGACCGCATTGCGGTCCTGGGTGACCGCTCGACGATCGAGCAATACGACACTCCGGAGGCGATCCTGGCGAACCCTGCCAGCGACATGGTGGCTGGGTTCGTGGGCGCGGATGCATCGCTGAAACAGCTCACACTCACCCGAATTCGTGATGTTCGCCTGATTCAATGTCCCACTGCGAAGGAAAGCGATCCGGTGGACGCGATCCGCGCGAAGATCGCGACCCGCAAGTGGCCGTGGGGATTGATACTGGACGATCGAAACAGGCCGCTGCGTTGGGTCGGTCCCGCTCATTTGGCACACGTATCCTCGCTGCAAGGAGTCGGTCTACCGATCGGCGAGCTCGTATCCATTCAGTCCACGCTTCAAGATGGGTTGGAAGCGCTTCTCGCCGAGAGCACCGCATCGACGGTCGTCACCGGTCTTCGCGGTGAGTACGTCGGGTTGATTTCGATCGATGTTCTCGTCGGCCATCTGCAGCAGATGCGCGAAGCCCATGAGCACGATCATGACGACGATGACGCCGATGCCGATGAAGTCAGTGGGGAGTTGCCCGCATGACCGCATCCGTGGAAAGCCCCCTCGCGGCCGAGATGGACGCGGCACCCGACAAAGGTGCGTCGGAGCGAAATGCTGTGAAACGCGCCGATCGCCTACGCCTGCTGGTGCAACCCGCCGTCGTTCTGATTCTGGTTGTCGGTGTGCTCGTCTGGGCTTTCAGTCGTGACCTGACCGCGACTCAACAGGGCAGCATTACTGCCAGCAACCTCGCAACGCTCATCTGGCAGCACATCTTGATTACCGCAGCAGTGGTGATCATCGTCGTGATCATCGCCGTCCCGCTCGGAACTCTGCTCACCCGACCCGGATACACCCGTCTCGCTCCATTTTTCGTGGGCATCGCCAACGTCGGCGCGGCTGCACCTGCAGTCGGGCTGCTCGTCCTCTTTTACCTGGCAACGCGTCAGACGGGTTTCTGGATAGGAGTACTGCCCATCGCCTTCTACTCGCTGCTTCCGGTGTTGCGCAACACAATTCTGGGATACCAGGAGGTCGACAAGACGCTCATCGATGCCGGCCGCGGTCAAGGCATGTCCTCGATGACGGTGCTCCGGAGGCTCGAGTTCCCGATGGCAGTGCCGTACATTCTCGCCGGCCTACGCACATCCCTGGTCCTCGCGGTCGGAACGGCGACGCTGTGTTTCCTCGTGAGTGCAGGTGGACTCGGCATTCTCATCGATACCGGATACAAATTGCGAGACAACGTCACCCTGGTAACCGGCGCCGTACTTGCTGTGTCCCTGGCACTGTTCGTCGATTGGCTCGGCGCCTTGGCCGAGCAGTTCCTGGGCCCCAAAGGATTGCGATGAAGAAGACGAAGACCGTATTTGCACTGGCCATGGCGGGCGCTCTACTGGCCGGCTGCGGACTCGAATCCGGCGGCGCCGTTCCGCTCTCGGTCGGGCCGGCGAGCATCCAACCGGTCCCCGAACTCGAGGGCGTGAAGATGACCGTCGGTTCCAAGGACTTCACCGAACAGATCACGCTCGGCTACATAATCGAGTTCGCGATGGTCGCCGCCGGTGCCGAGGTCCGAGATCTGACCAACATTCAGGGATCCAACAGCACACGTGACGCCCAGTTGAACGGTCAGATCGATCTGACGTACGAGTACACCGGCACCGGGTGGATCAACTATCTGGGCAACGAGACACCGCTACCCGACTCGACCGAGCAGTACGAAGCTGTGCGCGATGCCGACCTCGCGGCAAACGACATGGTGTGGGAGCCTCCCGCCCCGATGAACAACACTTACGCGCTCGCGATGAACAAGCAGACTGCGGAGGAAACTGGAGTCAAGACGCTGTCGGACTACGCCAACCTTGTTCGAACCAACCCGTCCGCCGCCACCACCTGTGTCGAGACCGAGTTCAACGTTCGTCAGGACGGCTACCCCGGCATGGCCGCCAAGTACGATTTCGATCCGAACCTTGCGCCTCGGCAGATTCTGCAGACCGGCATCATCTATCAGGCCACCGCCGACGGCACCCAGTGCAAGTTCGGTGAGGTGTTCACTACCGATGGACGCATCATCGCGCTCGATCTAGTTCTACTCGAAGACGATCGAGCCTTCTTCCCGAAGTACAACCCGTCACTGATCATGAAGAAGGACTTCGCCGATGCCCATCCCGAGGTGCAGGAAGTCATGGCGCCCATCACTGCGAAGCTCGACGATAAGGTCATGACCGAATTGAACCGCCAGGTGGACGTCGAGGGCAAGGAGCCCGCCGACGTCGCCCGCGACTGGCTCGTCTCGGAAGGTTTTGTCACCGCCGGCTGAACGACGGTGGAGTGGTCAGGCCCCGAAGGTCCGCTCCACCACAGCCTTTGCGCGACGCGTCACACGTAGGTAGTTGTCGAGGAACTCCCCCGCATCGGCGTTCTTCCACCCGGCCACCTTGGCGACGGCGGAGAGAACATGTCCCGGTGCGGGGAGTTGGTCCGTCGGCTTTCCGCGCACGAGTACGAGTGCGTTACGTGCCTTCGTCGCGAGAATCCATGCTTCGCGCAACAGTTCTATGTCGGTTTCGCTCATCAACTCGGCCGCACCGATTGCGTCGAGAGTTTGCAGAGTCGAGGTGTTGTGCAACGACGGCACATGGTGCGCATGCCTGAGTTGGATGAGCTGCACCGTCCACTCGATGTCGGCGAGCCCGCCTCTGCCGAGCTTGGTGTGGGTGGCGGGGTCGGCGCCCTTCGGCAGACGTTCGGAGTCGATTCGTGCCTTGATGCGGCGAATTTCTCGTACGGACTCCTGGGAGACGCCGCCTTCCGGATATCGGATCTTGTCGACCATGAGCAGAAACTTGATGCCGAGATCCTGATCGCCGGCAACCTGATGGGCCCGCAGCAGCGCCTGGACCTCCCAGGCCTGAGCCCATTGCGCGTAGTACGCCTTGTACGACGCGAGGGTCCTGACGACCGGCCCGTTTCGGCCTTCCGGCCGCAAACCGGTGTCCACTTCCAACGGAGGATCGGTACTGGGCGCGCCGAGTAACTTGCGAACCCGATCGGCAATGCCGTTGGCCCACTTGACTGCGACACTGTCGTCGGAGCCCTCGACGGGTTTGCAGACGAACAGCACATCTGCATCGCTGCCGTAGCCGAGTTCTCCGCCGCCGAGTCGGCCCATCCCGATCACAGCCAGGGCGGCTGGAGCCGGCTCACCACGTTCGGCTTCGCTCGCGCGAATGGCGGCTGCCAGTGCCGCGTTGATCACCGCGGCCCATACCGAGGACAAAGCGGTACAGACCTGTGGCACGTCGAGCATGCCGAGGATGTCGGCCGACGCTACTCGCGCAAGTTCGTGTCTACGCAGGGCACGCGCGGCGTCGATGGCGCGAACCGGATCATCGTACCGGCCCGAAGACGACAGGATAGCTCGGTACGTCTCCTGTGGTTCGACGTCGAGAAGCCTTGGGCCGGTTGGGCCGTCGGCGAAAAGTCGGATGACCTCGGGGGCCTTGATGAGCAGATCCGGCACGTATGCCGAAGATCCGAGCACGATCATCAGCCGCTGGGCGACGGCACCTTCGTCGCGAAGTATCCGCAAAAACCAGGTGTGGTCCTGAGCGGCCTCGCAGAGTCGGCGGTAGTTGAGTAGGCCTGCGTCCGAGTCCGGGGTATCCGCTAGCCATTCGAGCAGCGTCGGCAGCAGAACCGCTTGAATCTGGCCACGCCGAGAGCCTGAACCGACGAGGGCGCGCAGATGCCCGATCGCGTTCTGGGGAGCGGCGAAACCGAGCGCCGAGAGTTGCCGCACGGCTGCTTCCGGAGTCAATCTGACAGTGTCGGAATCGAACCGTACGACGGAATCCAGCAGTGGTCGATAGAACAATTTCGCGTGCAGCCTGCGAATCCGCAGCGCGTTGCGTTTGATCTCGGCGTTCAGCACTCCGAGCGCGTCACGATTGCCATCGGGACGCATGTGCGCTGCACGGGCGAGCCAGCGCAACGCTTCCTCGTCGTCCGGCGGTGGCAGAGTGTGTGTTCGCTTCATCCGCTGAAGCTGCAGACGGTGTTCGAGCAATCGCAGGAACTCGTAGGACGCGGACAAATTCGCTGCGTCGTCGCGCCCGACGTATCCCCCGTCGCTGAGCGCCACCAGGGCGTCCACCGTGCCGAGAACTCGCAGAGTTTCGTCGGTGCGGCCGTGCACGAGCTGCAGTAGCTGCACTGCGAACTCGACATCCCGCAGGCTTCCGCGACCGAGTTTGATCTCGCGTTCACGGAGCTCGGGAGGGACCATCTCCTCGACGCGCCGACGCATCGCGCGGACCTCGGGAACGAAGTCCTCCCGCTGCGAGGCCAACCACACCATCGGATTGAGTGCGGCGACGTAGCTGTGACCGAGCTCGAGGTCGCCGGTCATCGGACGCGCTTTGAGCAGAGCCTGGAACTCCCAGGTCTTGGCCCACCGCTTGTAGTAGGCGACATGCGAATCGAGGGTGCGGACCAGTTCGCCACGTTTGCCCTCCGGCCGAAGCGCTGCATCGACCTCGAAGAACGCCGAGGAGCCGATTCGCATCATTTCGCCCGCGATCCGACTGGCAACCGCATCGGCGGGCTCCGCCACGAATACGACGTCGACGTCGGAGACATAATTGAGCTCTCGTGCACCGCATTTGCCCATTGCGATCACGGCAAGTCGGGTCGGCATCGGATCCTCCGGGCAAACTGTCGCGACAGCGACGGCCAAGGCTGCGGTCAAGGCTGCGTCGGCCATGTCGGAGAGCTGATTTCCCACGAGCTGATACGGCACTACCGGTTCGTTTTCCACGGTGGCAGCGAGATCCGCCGCGGCGAGAACCATCACTTGGTCACGGTAGGTTTTACGCAGTGCGACAACGGCATCGGGTCCGGTCAGACCAGCCCGGTACAACTCCGGTGAGGCATTCGGACCGGTCTCGGGCACTGCGTCGACTGCGGCCAGAAGTTCGTCGGTGAGCTGCTGCTTGCTGGGTAGTTCCACTCGCGCGGATGGACCCGTGGCGCGGCCTGCCGGGGTGGTGAGCAGACGCCAGGTATCCGGATCGGCAACGAGGTGATCGGCAAGCGCGCTCGAGGCACCGCAGAGACCCAACAGTCGACCGCGAAGGCCCTTGTCCGAACGCAAGGCCTGGTCGACTTCGGAGAAGCCGTCGCCAAGTAAATCCTGCAACCTTGTGAGTGTCCGCAGCGCGAGATCCGCGTTTGCCGCACGCGACAACGACCACAGGAGTTCGAGACTGTTTTCGTCGACCCACCCGAGCTTCTGCAGATCTGCAGGCGCAGTGGCCTCGACCAGACCCAGACGTCCTGGCCCTGGGACGATCGAACGTGATGTGGGTGGACGCACCATCAGCGAACACCTCGACTCTGGCGTAACACAGGTTCACCTCACCGCGGGCGGGAACTAGCTCTTACTCGAACGAAGTAAAATCTAGCCCATCACGCCGGCGTTCGATGACAGTGCGCAGATCACAATCCCAAGTAGGCCTTCAGCTCGTACGGCGTCACATGCGAGCGGTATTCCTCCCACTCCCGACGCTTGTTGCGCAAGAAGAAGTCGAAGACGTGCTCACCGAGGGCTTCGGCGACGAGCTCGGAGCCTTCCATTGCGTTCAGAGCCTGATCGAGGTTGCCTGGAAGCTCCTTGTACCCCATGGCGCGACGCTCGGCGGATGTCAACGCCCACACGTCCTCTTCGGCCTCGGGCGGCAACGTGTAGCCCTTTTCGATGCCACGTAGACCGGCAGCGAGCAGCACTGCGAAGGCAAGGTACGGGTTGCAGGCCGAGTCGGGGCTGCGGATCTCGACGCGACGCGAGGACGCCTTGTTCGGGGTGTACATCGGAACCCGGATGAGTGCCGAGCGGTTGGACGGTCCCCAAGACGCTGCGGTCGGTGCTTCGCCACCGCGGATCAACCGCTTGTAGGAGTTGACCCACTGGTTGGTGACGGCGCTGATCTCGTTGGCATGTTCGAGGATTCCGGCGATGAACGACTTGCCGGTCTCCGAAAGCTGCATCGGGTCGTCCGGATTGTGGAACGCGTTGGTGTCGCCCTCGAACAAGCTCATGTGCGTGTGCATCGCCGAGCCGGCCTGATCACTGAACGGCTTGGGCATGAACGTTGCGCGGACGCCCTCGGCGATCGCAACTTCCTTGACCAGGTATCGGAAGGTCATGATGTTGTCGGCCATCGACAGTGCGTCGGCGTAGCGGAGGTCGATTTCCTGCTGACCGGGCGCGGCTTCGTGATGGCTGAACTCGACGGAGATGCCCATCGACTCGAGCGCATCGATGGCGTGCCGACGAAAATTCGGCGCCGAGTCGTGCACGGCCTGATCGAAATATCCACCGTTGTCGGCGGGCGTGGGCGGCGATCCGTCCTCCGGGCTGTCCTTGAGCAGGAAGAACTCGATCTCCGGATGCACGTAGCAGCTGAATCCGAGGTCTGCGGCCTTGCTCAATTGGCGACGCAGCACGTGGCGCGAATCAGCCCAGGACGGTGAGCCGTCGGGCATCGCGATGTCGCAGAACATGCGTGCCGAATGCTGGTGCCCCTTGCTGCTCGACCAGGGCAGGATCTGAAAAGTCGACGGATCGGGCTTGGCGACGGTATCGGCTTCGGAGACGCGGGCGAATCCCTCGATAGCGCTTCCGTCGAAGCCGATGCCTTCGTCGAAGGCACCTTCGAGTTCCGCCGGGGCGATGGCAACCGATTTCAGATAGCCAAGAACATCGGTGAACCATAGGCGGACGAAGCGGATGTCGCGCTCCTCCAGGGTCCGAAGCACGAATTCCTTTTGGCGATCCATGTCCGCGAGACTAAGCAAACCGCGTTAAATCTGTGTTACATCGTGATCTCGGTCTCACGTCGGACACTTCTCAGCGGACACATCGGGGACGTGAAGCTCGCGTCAGCACACCAGATCGTTACCTGCCGGAACCAGATCGACGAGATAATCGACCAACGGATCGTCGACGCATTCCTCGCCGGAGAAGGCGACCGTATGTTGGGTCCCTTCGTAGGTGACCAGGTCCGCGTCGAGCTGGCGGGCAAGGTCGACGCCTGCCTGGTACGGCGTGGCCGGGTCGAAAGTCGTGGACACGACCACTAGCTTCGGTAGCCCCGGCGCCGAGATCGTGTGCGGACTTCCGGTATTCGGTACGGGCCAGAATGCGCACAGGTCGAGAGGCGCGATTCCGGTCCCGCGGCCGTCGTCGAGGAACGGGGCGGCCTCTCGATAACGTGTGTCTGCCTCGTCGGCCTCGGCTCGGTCGATGACCGGTGGATCATCGACGCACCGAATTGCATTGAACGCGTCGTCGAGATTCGCGTACGACCCGTCCTCGAGTCGTCCGCTGTACGTGTCGGCCAATCGCAGGAGCGTATCGCCGCGACCGTCCCGCAGTTCGCTCAGACCCGCTCGAAGAAGCCGCCACAGAGTTTCGGAGTAAAGCGCCTGCTGGGTCCCCGTCAGCGCGTCGTCGTAGCTCAGTCCACGCGGGTCCGTCGTCTCGGCTGGACGCTCGATGAGTGGGTCGACGAGGGCACGGAACTGTCGGTTCGCGTCGGCGACGTCGGTGCCGAGCGGACAGGACGTCGATCGTGCGCAATCCGCAGCGAAGCCGTCGAATGCGCCCTGGAACGCTGCTCCCTGCTCGACGGCCTCGTCGACGGGACTTTGCTCTGGATCGAGTGCGCCGTCGAGCACCATTGCTCGCACGTTCCCGAGGAACGCCTCGGCGTACGCGGTGCCGATTCGAGTGCCGTACGAGTAGCCGACGTAGGTGAGCTTCGCGTCCCCCAGTACCGACCTGATCACGTCCATGTCTTGGACTACCTCGCGTGTTCCCACGTGTTCGAGAAGGTCCTTGCCGCTCCGCTCTGCGCATGTGGAGGCGTAGTCCTGATGCTCCGCTTCCGATTTCGCGATACCTTCCGGCGAGACGTCGACATCCGGCTCGCGTCGCTCCTCTTCGATCTCTTGCGAAGTCAAACACCGAACGGCCGGAGTCGATGCACCGATTCCGCGCGGATCGAAACCGATTCGATCGAAGCGTTCGGATAAACCGGAACCGTCCGCCTGCGTGGCCATGTACAGCCCTGACGCCCCTGGACCACCTGGGTTGAACAAGATCGAGCCGATCTTGTCCCCGTTCGCCTGCGTCCGCGAAATGGCGATCTGGGCCCTTTCTCCCTTCGGTTCCTCGTAGTCCAGTGGCACCGTGACCTTCGCGCACTCCATATCGCTACGGAAATTCGTTCCGTCGGTGTCGTAGGAATCGCAGGGCCCCCACTCGAGCGACTGGGTGTAGAACTCGGCGAGGCCGGCGGGGACGATTCCGGCCCCGGGCCCGAAAGATTCGACGGACGGCGAAAGCCCCTCTGCTTCCGGGGTGCCCTCGGTTGTCGAGCTCTGCGCGCACCCCGCCGCGGCCATCAACCCCACCGCGCCCATGGCTGCCATCCGAACCAGCGGAGTGCGACTCGTTCTCATTCCCACGATGGTGCCAGAACTTCGTATGCGCACTGCTCACGCAGGACAGCAGCGAAGCCGAACCTCCCGTGAATGGCTCGTGCCCGGAACAGACGGTGTGACCGATTGCACTACCGAGTGCTCTTCGGTCGAGTAGACACGGGTGGCAGACTGAAGGCGTCATCAACCCCATCCCGGGGACCCGAAATCGGGCCTCGAGGAACCGAAAGGGACAAAGATGTCCGACAACACGATTTACGGTGGATCCGACGCATCCGTATCCGGATTGACTCGCAAGACCCGTACCCACCATCTTCTGCAGATGAAGGCCGAGGGTGAGCGCTGGGCAATGCTCACCGCTTACGACTACTCCAGCGCTCGCATCTTCGAGGAGGCCGGCATTCCGGTTCTGCTCGTCGGAGATTCCGCAGCCAACGTCGTCTACGGCTACGACACCACAGTTCCGATCACCATCGACGAACTCCTCCCCCTCGTCCGCGGAGTCGTGCGTGGAGCCCCCAATGCACTCGTCGTCGCAGACCTCCCCTTCGGCAGCTACGAGTCCTCCGCGCAACAGGCGCTGGCCACAGCCACCAGATTCATGAAGGAAGGGCTCGCCAACGCCGTCAAGCTCGAAGGCGGAGAGCGCGTCGCAGATCAGATCGCCGCCATCACTGCAGCGGGTATCCCGGTCATGGCTCACATCGGATTTACCCCGCAAAGTGTGAACGGCCTCGGCGGATTCCGGGTGCAGGGCCGCGGCGATGCTTCAGACAAACTGGTCTCCGACGCCATCGCCGTCCAAGAGGCAGGTGCGTTCTCCGTCGTCATGGAGATGGTTCCGGCCGACATCGCGGGCCAGGTATCCCGCAAGCTGACCATTCCCACCGTCGGAATCGGTGCGGGCAACGAGTGTGATGCACAGGTACTCGTGTGGCAGGACATGGCCGGTTACACCAATGGAAAGACGGCGAAGTTCGTCAAGAAATTCGGCCATGTCGGAGACGAACTCCGATCTGCGGCCGCGTCGTATCTGTCCGAGGTGCGTTCCGGTGTCTTCCCGGGACCCGAACACAGCTACTGAGTTCTTCGGTGGCGTGAGCTGATTGCTGGAGCCGATCGAGATGGCACACTCGTTGCCATGAACTCAGCTACCCAGGCCCAGTCCAGGTTTCGTCGAGTAACCCGAGTCGTCGTTTCTGTTGCGGGCGCGGTAGCAGTGTTCGCTGCTACCGGCGCTTGCGGTACGGATTCGACGACCACCGGTTCGTCGTCGACCCTGACCGCAACGGACACACCTACGAGCGCCACCTCCCCCTCTGGTGCAGCCGGAATAACCGAGCAGCAGAGCCGGCAACTGTGCAGTGATCTGGATGCACAGCTGCAGGAATGGAGAATTCAAGGCCCGACGATCGGCCGTGGAGGTCTCAATATCGTCGTCCAGACCTGGGCGGCGCAGAGCGGCACCATCAACCTTCAGGTTGTGCAGAACCGCTCGATCGTCGACGAGGTGACCATCGCCAACTGCCCGGATACCCGTGCAGAAGCCATGCGGTCGCTCGAGATTCCTGATCTCGCATCCGGTCTCGTCGGGTTCTGACGCGTGACGTCGACATCACTGCGAGAGCTGTATCCGCCGATCGAGCCGTTCGACGGCGGTCTCCTCGACGTAGGCGACGCCCAGCACATCTACTGGGAGGTCAGCGGTAACCCAGCGGGCAAGCCGGTTGTGTTCGTTCATGGTGGGCCGGGCGGTGGAACCGGCCCGACGCAGCGCCGTTACTTCGACCCCGCGGTGTATCGCATCGTCCTGTTCGATCAGCGGGGCTGCGGACGTTCCACGCCGCATATCGCCGACGGCGGAGATCTGGCGGTGAACACGACCGATCGGCTCGTCGCCGACATGGAAAAGCTGCGAACGCATCTCGCCATCGATCGGTGGCTCGTGTTCGGTGGTTCCTGGGGTTCGACTCTCTCGCTCGTATACGCACAAACTCATACCGAACGCGTCAGCGGTTTGATCCTCCGAGGAATCTTTCTTCTTCGACGCAGTGAGATCGACTGGTACTACAACGGCGGTGCGGGCCATATCTTTCCGGAGCAGTGGGACAAGTTCCTCGCACCGATCCCGAAGAACGAACGCGACGGGGACCTGGTCGAGGCGTACCACCGCCTGCTGACTTCCGAGGATCGTGACATCGCGACCTCGGCCGCGGTTGCTTGGTCGGCGTGGGAAGCCTCCACCAGCTACCTCGTTCCTCGGCCGGATCAGATTGCGCAGAACGAGGATCCACGATTCGCGCTCGCATTTGCGGGAATCGAAAATCACTACTTCCGCAATGCGGGGTTCCTTCGAGACAACCAAGTGCTCGCCGACGCGCACAAGTTGGAGGGCATCGACGGAATCATCGTCCAAGGACGGTACGACGTCGTGTGCCCCGCGACAAGCGCATGGGAACTCCACAAGGCCTGGCCCGGTGCCGAACTCGTGATAGTCGACGACGCCGGTCACTCGGCCGCCGAGCCTGGCATAGTCCACCATCTGATCGAGGCCACCGATCAGTTCGCGTCACTACCCGATTCGTAGGCGAAGCCGATTCGACGGGAGTCGGTGTCGGCGACGGTGAGCCGCACCGTCACCTTCTCCCCTTCGGGTGGATTGCCTGCGCATTTGCTGATGACGATCGGGTCGTTGACGAAGACTTCGGCCTCGCGCTTGTCCTCGGCCCCGCGAAGCACCAACGCGCCGAACCGTTCACCGACGCGGCCTGTGAGAATTGCCGATTCGGCGAGGTCGATGCACGCCCGATCCACCTTGGAAGCAACGGAATCGGACGTCCGCATGGTCGCCGGAAGGTCAGGCAGGGCGCTTGCGGCCCACTCCGGTACATCCGTCCCCGCAACGACCGCCAAACACACCTCGGTGGCGAACCGGTCCGACAGTCGACGAAGCGGCGCCGTCACATGGGCGTACGGAGCTGCGATACCGGAGTGCTCGCTGAGTTTCGGCGCCGCGCCGTCGAACGCCGCGTAGTCGGCGCCGCGCAATAGGCCGGTCGCCTGGGTCATCATTGCCAACGTTTCGGGCGCATCGGCTGGGAGAGCAGAGAGTACTGCGCCGGCCGATACACCGTCCGGCCAATCGATTCCGAGCATCGAGGCGGTGTTGCGCAATGTTGCCAACGCCGTGTCGGTCGCCCGCGGAAGTGTGCGCAGTAAACCGACGTCGGCGGCGAGCATGATCTGCGCGGCACACATTCCGGTCAACAGTGACACTTCGGCATTCCAGCCGTCGACAGAAGTTCTGGCCTGAAGCTCGATACGCCACGAATCGCCGTCGGGAACCACTTCCTGTTCGGGCAGCGTGATGTCCACCGCACCCCGCCGAATCGACGATTCCGCTCGCAGCCGCCCGAACTCGTCCAGACATGCAATCGACGGATGCGGACTCGCGGCATCGAAGTCGGCCTGCACTCCGGCGTAGTCGAGTCTCGCAATCGACCGTACCGACGCTCTGGTCACCGTCCACGACGTCGGCTCGCCGGATTTGTCCAGCTCGATCCTCCACAGCGCCACCGGCCGAGTCTCGTTCGGCAACAAGCTCGCCGAACCCTCCGACAGGACCCGCGGATGAAGTGGAACCGAGCCGTCCGGGAGATAGAACGTCTGTCCGCGTTCACGCGTCTCCGCATCCAAGGCGCCGCCGGGAACGACAAGCGCTCCGACATCGGCTATCGCATAGTGGATGACGAAACCGGTCGGCGACTTCTCGATGTGTACGGCCTGATCGAGATCCATCGACCCGGGCGGGTCGATGGTCACCAGCGGGATGTCGGTGCGATCGACGCGATCTCCGATATGACGGTCCGTAGCCGACCGAGCCTCCGCGAAAACGACCTCGGAAAACTCGTCGCGGAGGCGAAACTCGGATCTGATCGCGCGAAAATCGAAAGCTGGTGCGGTCAGCCGGGTCAGAAACACCGGCTAGTTCTTCCAGTCGTCGTCGGCCTTGTCCGCAGCCTTGTTGCGCTCGGCGGCGATCGTCAACGCGCGCTCGGCGGTCTGGCGGTCCGGGTAGGGCCCCATCCGGTCCAGTGCGCCGGACTCCTTGCCCTGAGCCACGGTCTTGGTGCGGATGTCGTAGAACCACGCGTCATCGTCATTACTCATGTTCACAGTCTGCCCGAAGAAGCCGACTTAGCCTAAGACCCCGGCCCCTCGCTATCAGGGTCATTCCGCAGGCTTCACTCCCAAATGCAGGGGTCATTCCGCAGGCTCCACTCCCGACGAGTGCGAACGAGTCGGTATATAAGCCGGATCCTGTGATCCTCCCCTCGCCGAGACGAGGAAAGAAGCGACGACCATCCATCTGGGCACACCGTCGCCGGGTACCTCGAGCAGTCCACCCGCAGGCTCGGGCGAGCAGCCCTCGAGCACCTGCGCAGCCGAACCTTCGCTAGAAGGTACGGCCTTCGACCTTGCTCCGGGCGGGGTTTACCTAGCCACCCCAGTCACCTGGGGTGCTGGTGCGCTCTTACCGCACCGTTTCACCCTGACCCGCGTCGAGATCTCTCCGAAGGAGATTTCTTCGACGCAGGCGGTCTATTTTCTGTGGCACTGTCCCGCGAGTCACCTCGGGTTGCCGTTAGCAACCGCCCTGCTCTGTGGAGTCCGGACTTTCCTCGGCCTGGAGCTTGGCAGAATCGCTCTACCAGTTCTCCGAGCCGCAGCCGTCCAACCGACTCGTTCGCGAGATGAACTCTACTGGGTCATCGCTCCGAACTACAGTTTCACTCATGAAGCACGTCGTCCTTCTTCGCGGAATCAACGTCGGTGGCATCAACATCAAGATGGTCGAACTGCGTGCGGCGCTGACCTCTGCGGGATTCGACGACGTTCGAACAATCCTCGCGACAGGCAACGTCGTGCTCGAAAGCACGCTGCCTGCGCCCGAAGTGAAGAAGACCGTCGAGAAGGTTCTGTCGGCAACCTTCGGATACGAGGCATGGGTGATCGTTCTGGACGTGTCGTCACTGCAGTCGATCATCGAAAGCTACCCGTTCGACGTCGAACGGGACGGCTGGCATCCTTACGTCATCTTCGGCAACGATGCCGACCATCTGCGCGAAGTCGTAGGTCTAGCGGACACTCTCGACCCGGAGCTGGAATCTCTCGCCCCGGGCCACCGCGTCGTGTACTGGGAAGTGGTGCGGGGCCACACCACGGACAGCCGCGTCGGGAAACTTTTGGCCAAGGCGAAGTACAAGCCGACCACCACTACTCGTAATCTGCGCACGCTCGTCAAGATGCTGGCGTGAGCGTTGTCGCTGCGGCACTCGTTGCCGCAGTGCTGATCTTCGCGATCTTCGCACCACGTTCGCTACCGGAGATCACGATCGCAATCCCTGCCGCGGTTCTGACACTCCTGCTGGGACTGGTGACCGTAGCCGATGCACGCGAGCAGATTCTCGAACTGCTGCCGACGGTCGTATTCCTGGCATTCATTCTCGTACTGGCTCATCTGGCAGACGCACTCGGATTGTTCGCCTGGGTCGCATCGGTCATGGCGCGATCCGCGAAGGGCAGCCCACACCGCCTCCTCCTGTCGGTATTCCTCGCTGCCGCAATCACCACCGCAGCATTGAGCCTCGACGCGACGGTGGTACTCCTGACACCTGCGGTCATCGGTGCGGCACGGGCACTGCGGATGCCTGCTCGTCCACACAGTTATGCCACTGCGCACCTGTCCAATTCGGCGTCGACGCTTCTGCCTGTGTCAAATCTGACGAACTTGCTGGTGTTCTCGGCGACGGGGTTGACGTTCGCACATTTCGCTGCGCTCATGGCGTTGCCGTGGATTGTGGCGATCGTCATCGAAGCTGCTGTGTTCTGGGTGTTCTTTCGCAAGGACTTGGTGAGCACAGAGGCAGTGGTGAGCACAGAGGCAGTGGACCCGACTCCCGACGTGGCTGCGCCGATCGGCACGCTGGTCGTCCTGGGGATCACTCTGGTGGGTTTCGGCGTGTCCGGAGTTTTCGGTATCGAACCGTTCTGGGTAGCTGCCGCCGGTTCGCTCGTCCTAGCTGTACCGGCATTGCGCGATGGGTTCACCGGTCCCCGGCGAATCCTGCGGGCAGCGGATCTGAAGTTCTGCGGATTCGTGCTGTTGCTGGGCATCGTCGTCGAAGGCGTCACTTCGGGCCCCATCGGCCGGTGGCTCGGAGATATCCTCCCGACCGAGACCACGTTCCTCGGCTTGCTCTCGGCGGCCGCTATCGCTGCCGTCGCGGCCAACGTCGTCAACAACCTGCCTGCGACGCTGATGTTGTTGGCAGCGTTCGGCCCGTCGGCGTCGCCCGCTCTACTTCTCGCCCTGATCATCGGGGTGAACCTCGGACCCAACCTCACCTACGTCGGATCGCTGGCCATCATGTTGTGGCGTCGAGTGGGGGCCGCCAATCATGAGCCGGCAGACCTGAGGACCTTCACCACACTCGGCCTCGTCACGACTCCGCTGACCATTCTCGGTTCTACGACCGCGCTCTGGTTGGTGCTACTTGTGTAGGTAGGACGTCTCGTTCACCAGGCGAACCGAGGCCCCACCGTCCGGGTAGAACTCCGCGATGCTCAGGGAAGCCAGATCGAGGTGCAGCCGGTAGAGGATCGACGGACCGACATCGAGCGCCAGCTGCAGCAACAACTTGATCGGTGTCACGTGTGTGACCACAACTACGGTGGATCCCGCATGCGCGAAAATCAGTTTCTCCCGTGCCGACTGGACCCTGTCGCGAACGACGTCGAAGCTCTCTCCGTTCGGCGGTGCTACCGATGTATCTCCGAGCCATTTCCGGTGCACATCCGGATGATTCTCGGCTGCCTCCTTGAAGGTCAGGCCCTCCCAAGCGCCGAAATCCGTCTCCGTCAGCTCATCCAGAGTCGAGACGGGAAGCCCTATCTTGGCGGCGAGGGCGCCGGCCGTCTGCTGTGCTCTGGCCAGCGGCGAGGCGACGATCGCGGCAATGTCGTCACGCTGCGCAAGATGCGCCGCAGCGGCTGATGCCTGCTGCGCACCCAGTTCGGTGAGAACTGGGTTTCCTCGCCCGGAGTACCTGCGTTCGACGGACAAAGGTGTCTGACCATGACGCAGCAGCAGCAAACGTGTCGGTGCACCGACGGCACCGGTCCATCCCGGTCCACCCGACTTGTCGGCAATCGGAGCAGCCGACTTCTCGGCCACCGGCGCTGTCGGCCTGTCGGCCACATGCACGGTAGGCTCGCGTTTTTTACCCGCGGCCGCGTCCATCACCTCGTTCGCGAGTCGATCCGCATGGGAGTTCTCGGCCCGTGGAATCCATTGGTACGACACTCGATCGAAGCCGCGGACAAGAGCGGCCGCCTCGCGATTGAGCGGAATCATATCCGGATGCTTGACCTTCCACCGACCCGCCATTTGTTCGACGACCAGCTTCGAGTCCATCCGTACGTCGACCTCACGGGCTCCGACGTCAGCGGCCGCAGTCAGACCGGCGATGAGGCCGCGATACTCGGCCACATTGTTGGTCGCGACGCCGAGCGCAAGGCGACGTTCAGCCAGAACCTCGGAGCGATCCGAGGACAACACGACCGCGCCATATCCAGCTGGTCCTGGATTTCCCCGAGAGCCGCCGTCAGCTTCTACGATCACACGGGTGTGGGCTGCGGAACTCAAATTCCGGACTCCTTCGTCCGCACCAGAATCGCGTTGCACTCCGAGCATCGGACGAGTTTGTCAGCCGGCGCGGCGGCGATTCGAGAGATCTCCCCACGATCCAGCTCGATTCGGCACGCGCCACAACGGCGAGCCTGAAGTAGAGCGGCACCGCGGCCGGACAGCGCGCGTTGCTTCTCGTAGATCGCCATCAGATCTTCGGGGAGGCCTGACGCGAGTTCGGTTCGGCGGGCAGTCGCGCGTTGCTCGGCGGCGTCGATGTCCGCTACTGCATCATCGCGGCGCCGACCCGAATCGATGAGTTCGTCCTCGATCTGCGTCACCTGCGCACCGGCATGGTTGTAGTCGGTCTGGGACGCCTCACGACGTTCCATGACCTCGAGAAGCTCCTCTTCCAACAGGCCTTGGCGTCGTTCGAGGCTAGCGAGCTCGTGCTGCAATTCCGACATTTGTTTGGGTGCGATCGTTCCGCTGTCCAGCATCTTGCGGTCGCGGTCTTCGCGCTGACGGACAGCGTCGACTTCGTTTTCGAGTTTCTTGATATCGCGGTCGAGATCGTCCATCGACATCTGGACCGTGACGGCAGCGTCTCGACGTGAGACTCGCTCGGCCTCGAGCTTCTCGAACTCGGTCTGCTCCGGAAGCGTTCTACGCCGATGAGCGATCTGCGACAGTTCGGTATCCACTGAGGCCAGTTCGAGAAGTGAGGCCTGCACTCGGGGGTCGACATTCACGCGTGATGACTCCTGCGACTATGGAAGTTGATTCGGTCGAACCTTACCGGCTCGCGCACCGACGGCGGACAAGAGTTGGTCGAGGGACTATTTGGACGCGGTCGGCGCCGCGCCGAGGGTCCAGGGGTCGGTTCTCGTTCCACTGACGCGGCTCCCCCATCCTGCGGTCTCGGCAAATGCTGCGTCGACGATGCTGCGGGCCTGCTCACACCATGGGTACTCCGACGCCCAGTGCGCCACGTCGATCACCGCAGGGCCACCGGCGCGAAGATGTTCGTCGACGGGATGGTGCCGCAGATCCGATGTGAGGTAAACGTCGACTCCCAATGCCCGAACGGCGTCGAGAAACGAATCCCCCGCGCCACCGCACAGCGCAACAGTCCGCACCACGGTGTCGGGATCACCGGCTGTGCGCACACCCCACGCCGTATCCGGCAGTGCACGGCGCACCCGTTCGCTGAATTCGCGAAGCGTGGTCGGCGACGCGAGCGTGCCGATCCGTCCGAGGCCGGTCGAGGTCGGCAGGCGGGCCTCCTCGAAGATGTCGAATGCGGGCTCTTCGTAAGGGTGCACCGCGGTGAGCGCAGCGAGGACGGTCTGCCGCGCCGACGCCGGGGCAACCACTTCGATCCGGTCCTCGGCCACCTGCGCGAGTCTGCCGACTGCACCGATCGCCGGTTCGGCCCCGACCTCCGGACGAAACTGGCCGATGCCTTCGACGGTCCAACTGCATTCGCGGTAATTACCTATCGCACCTGCGCCCGCGCCGAACAACGCCGAGCGAACGGCGGAACTGTGGGTCTTCGGAACGAGAACGACCCACTTGTCGACAGCGGGCGCGTCGATCGGCTCGATGGGACGCGAAACGGCGACCCCGAGGACCGCGGCCAAAGCGTCGGATACGCCGGGATCGGCGGAGTCCGCGTTGGTGTGGGCGGTGAACAACGCACATCCCGCCTTGACGAGGCGATGGATCAGGGCACCTTTCGGCGTATTCGCCGCGACGGTGTCGACTCCTCGCAGGAGCAACGGATGGTGCGCGATCAACAGATCGGCGCCCCACTCGAGTGCCTCCTCCACGACGTCCGCGGTCGCATCCACGGTGTACATCACCTTGCGCACACGATCGGATGGATCTCCGCAGACCAAGCCGACCGAGTCCCAACTCTCGGCGAGCCGAGGAGGATAAGCAGCGTCGAGCACTGCCACCACGTCGGCCAACTTCACTGTCTGATCGGTCATGCTGATTCTCCCTCTGCACGTGCTTTGGCCAGAGCGTCGACGAGTATGTCGACCTGTTCTCGCCCGCGGACCGCTACCCGCAGGTGATCCGTCGTCAGTCCTGGAAAAGTGTCGCCGCGCCGCACTGCCACGCCTTGGGTGCGTAATCGAATCCTCAGGTCTGCGGCACCGGGCATTCGCAACAGTAAGAACGGGGCGCGGGCGCCGTCGGCGACGTCGATACCAAGGCTTCGCAGTCGGTCGGTCATCGATGCCCGGTCTGCGGCGATAGTGATTGCCTTCGCCGCCGCCGCGTCGACCGCAGCGGGTTCGTTGCACGCGGTGATCGCCTCGATCTGGAGAGTGCCCAGCGGCCAGTGCGCTCGGCCGCGGGTCAACCTGGCGAGCAGATCGGGGTGCCCCAACGCGTAACCGCATCGCAGACCCGCCAGCGCCCACGTCTTGGTAAGACTTCTCAGAACGAGGACGTCGGGAAGGCTCGCCGACGCCAGCGAATGCTCCTCCCCCGTTATCGCGTCGGCGAATGCCTCGTCGACGACCAGCACACGCCCTGGCCTTCGCAGGGCCAACAGTGCGTCGCGTTCGTGTAGAACCGAGGTCGGATTGGTGGGATTGCCGACCACCACCATGTCGGCTTCGTCGGGGACGAAGTCGGGATCGAGCCGATACGGTTCAGGTAGGAGAACCTGCACGGTCTCGATGTCGGCTTCTCGCAACGCCCATTCGGGTTCGGTGAACGATGGGTGCACGACGGCAGCGAGACGCGGCTTCAGTCTCGGCAACATCGCGAATCCTTCGGCGCCCCCGGCGAGCAGAAGGACCTCTTCCGGTGACCGGCAGTGTCGTCGCGCCACCACCTCGCGGGCCGCACGATCAGCTTTCTCGGTCGGATAGGTACCCAGGCTGCCGAGGCTCGCAGCGAGGCGCATCCGTAGCCACTCCGGTGGAGCGGTGCCTTGAACGTTGACTGCGAAGTCGACCATTCCGTCGCCGACCTCTGCGTCACCGTGGTGACGCAGAGGTGACAGTGCCGCCAGTTCGGGGAGTGCTCTCATTGCCGGTGAGCGTAGTCGGCGGTCTCACCGATAAGGTTTTCGTCATGACAAAGCTCGACCCACCGACTTCCCGTGCCCAGGTCGTGCTCTTCGATCTCGATGGAACCCTCACCGATTCGGCACCTGGGATTCTCGCCGGATTCCGCCATTCGTTGGCCACGGTCGGAGCGCCCGAACCGACCGACAAGCAGCTGGCTCTGGTCATCGGTCCACCGCTACTCGATTCGTTCCGAACGATGGGCCTTGCCGAGGACGTGGCGCAGCGGGCGCTCGCCGCTTACTTCGAGCGTTACGACGCGCAGGGCTGGGCCGAGAACTCGGTCTTCGACGGTATCGAGCCGGTCTTGGCGGGATTGAAGGCTCGCGGCGTCCGGCTCGGGGTCGCCACGTCGAAGTCGGAACGGTTCGCGCACCGCATTCTGGACCACTTCGGACTGTCGGAGTACTTCGAGTTCATCGGCGGAGCGAGTAACGACGGTGCACGCAGATCGAAGCCCGATGTGATCGCACATTCGCTGCGCAGTCTCGGTCTCGTTCCCAAGGAGGTGTCCGATGGCGGGACCTCCGGCGTTCTGATGGTCGGCGATCGTGATCACGATGTTCACGGCGCAGCTCGGTTCGGCATTCCGACGGTCTATGTCGACTGGGGCTACGGAATCGAAGGCGAGGACGATGACGCGTCGTTCGTCGTGACAACGATGGACGAGCTCGCAAAGGTGCTCGATGACAACACCGAATAGCTCGGTCGATAGAGGCGGCTGTACCGGACTCGTGGATTGGGTGACTGGACGCCTCTGAGCCGGCGCGAGTGGCATGGTTGGTCGCTGAGGCTAACCTAGAGGCGTGCGAAGGTTCAGATTTCTGCTCCGTCCAGGTTGGTTGGCGCTGGCTGCTGTGGTTGCCATGTTCGCCTACTTCTGCTTTTCGGTACTTGCCCCATGGCAGCTGGGTAAGAACACCGAGACGTCACAACGAAACGCGCTGATCGACCAGTCGGTGAATGCCGAGCCCGTCGATATTTCCGAAGTTCTGGGCTCGACCGGATTCTCCTCGGACGACGAATGGCGGCGAGTGGTCGCCACAGGTTCGTATCTTCAGGACAAGGAAGCGCTGGTTCGTCTACGCAGCATCCGTGAGCAGCCTGCATACGAAGTCATCACACCGTTTCAACTCCAGGATGGGCCGATCGTCCTCGTCAATCGCGGATACGTCCTACCTGTGCAGGGAACGCAACCTCCACCCATCGACCCGCCGCCTACCGGGGAGCTGACCCTCGAAGCTCGACTTCGTCAGGCCGAGGGCACCTCACGTGAGCCGATCGAGGAAGCCGGGCGTCTGCAGGTCTACAACATCAATCCGGAACAGATCGGAACGGCCGTCGGTGTCGATGCCGTCGACGCGTATTTGCAACTCGACGACGCCCAACCCGGTGGTCTCGGGCTCATCGAGCTCCCGCAGACCGAGTCCGGGCCGTACTTGTCCTACGGACTGCAATGGCTCGCGTTCGGCATCATGGCACCACTCGGGCTTGCTTACTTCGCCCGTGCCGAGTGGCGTGAACGACGCAAGTCCAAACAGCAGGACATCCTCGACACAGCATCGTCGTCGGTCGACTCGGCCGATCCCCCCGCGGAGACACCATCGGCGAGCAGGCACGACGAGGAACCCGAATTCACGTTGCCCACTCGTAGAGAACGGCGTTCGAAGTCGAAGGCGAAGACGGAGTCAACGAATCGATCGGCCAACGATGTTCGCTTGGCCGATCGCTACGGCAAGAACAGCTGACACCACGGTCGTACCGATCTGCACGATGAGGGACAGCGTTGCCGCTCTATCCAAATCGCTCGGCGCCGGAGCACGTCCGTGACCGAGTCTCGGCCGTATCTCCACGCCGTGCGCGTACTCGGTGCGGCCCCCGAGGCTGATCCCGAGTGCGCCCGCAGCAGTTGCTTCGGCCACACCGGCATTGGGGCTCGGGTGCCGTGAGGCATCATGACGCCAGGCACGCAGCGATTCCGCCGATCGTCCGCCCACCAAGGGTGCCGCGACCACCGTCGAAATGCCGGTCAGTCGAGCAGGGATCAGGTTCACTACGTCATCGAGACGTGCGGCGAACCAACCGAAGCGCAGGTACCTGGTGGAGCGGTACCCGATCATCGCGTCCAACGTGTTGATCGCCCGGTACCCGAGAATGCCGGGCACACCGGCCACAGCGCCCCAGAACATGACACCGACCGTGGCGTCGGAAGTGTTCTCGGCAATCGATTCCAATGATGCGCGCGCCAGCCCGTCGGTGTCGAGCACACTCGGATCTCGACCACAGAGCGATGGCAGCAACGCACGTGCAGAGTCGAGATCGCCTGCCTCGAGGTGACGCGCCATCTGTGATCCTGTGCGGGACAGTGACGTCCCGCCGAGCGCTACCCAGGCGGCGGCCGCGGTCATGGCGGTGTCGGTAACGGCGCCGCGTCGACGCGCGAACGACGCTGCCAGCACGCCTAATCCGATAGTGCCTCCGACCAACGTCGCCGTGTGAACGACACCTGCCGACTTCGAATCCCGATAGGTACTGGATTCGAGCCCTCCCGCGATCCGGCCGAAGCCAGCAACAGGGTGCAACCGTCGTGGATCCCCCAGCACTCGGTCGAGTACGAGCCCGAGTACCAGCCCCGCGGCACGTGATCGGGGGTCCCTCGCGCCATCCTTCACGACTCGACAATTCATGACTCGACGGTAGCGAGCCGGAGGCCGAGCAGATGCAGTGGGCGGGTCGGCGCCAGCGGTACACCCCGTGCCTCTACCGGAGTCCACTTCGAGAACCGTGGTCGTGGAGAGCATCCAGCCACTCGCCCAACATGTGCTCCCTTAGAATCGACCGTATGACTGCCGAAGGCACGACCCCCACCACCACGACGACGACCGGCATGCCGAGCTGGGCCAAGAAGAGCATCCTCATAGCGGTAGGCGTGCTGGCGTTGGTGGTTGCGTACTTCATCCTCGCCGCGTTCCTGCCGAGATGGTGGAGCATCCGCGTCGGAAATCTTTCGGATCAAGCGTTCAGCAAAGGCATTTTCTGGGGCTTGATCTTCGGCACTCTCTGCACCTTGGTGCCACTGCTGTTGTTCACGGTGGCATGGGCCGTCCGAAAGCGCCGGGGCGGAAAAGTCATCGCCATCATCGCCCTCGTGCTGGCAGTCGCAACTGCCATTCCGAACCTGCTGACGCTCTCGATCGTTCTCGGCGGCAACAATGCTTCCCACGCAGGTGAAAGAACTCTCGACACCGAAGCTCCCGGATTCCGGGGCGCGAGCCTGGTCGGTGCAGTCATCGCGATCGTACTGTTCGCGCTCCTGACGTTCGTGGTCGTCCGTGGGCAGCGTCGTCGAGCGCAAAAGCGTCTGAACGCAGCAACGACGAACCCGGCCCAATCCGGCCCAGCTCAGGGAACGACAGGTGCCTTCCCGCCGTCGTAAGGCTCGATAGTCAGCAGCGCTTCCGGTTCGAACGTCAAGGTCACCGGTTCACCACCGTCGGAGACGGTCACGACGACCGACAAGCCCTCCTGACCGACCGACTCGATACGCCCTCGCGAATCCCCCGCTTCATCCACGAGCGAATAGTCGCCCACCTGGACGAGCAGCTCTTCGGCCGCGACAGTACGACGGCCACCGAAATCTTCCACAGTCATTCCCTCACCGTAGGCGAGGAATCGCCGTGCGTCATTCGTGCCCGTCAGGCGGATCGGTCACCAGCACATCATCTGCCGGAATGACAATGGGGAGTTCGACGCGGCGCTCTTCCCAGCTTGGGTATCCCGGCCGAATCCATACGCGAGTGTCATCCAGCTGAACGAGCACCATCCGGCGCCACTGCCATGACGGTTCGGGGCTGCGCAGGTCGGTGTCACGTGAAATCGGCATCGGCGCAAACGCCCAACAGGGCACCGACAGTGACGAGAGCCCCTCCGTGACGAGGACTTCGGCAGCATCGAGCACGTGCAGTCCGGTCGCAACGAGATGCCCAACGGGATTGACAGCATCAACGGAGTATTCGTCGTAGTTCTCCGACAACGTCCATCCCACGAGCTCGTCGTCCGACGGACGTGTCACCGGGAGCCTGCTGCGCCACCGACCGATATCCACCCGCACCACTGTACGGTTCCGGATCCTGCACCTCACTGCACACAACAGGGCGGAAACGGCGGGATCCCGCCGAAGGCGGACAGTAGTGTGCAATCAGTTGCGCTCTTGTACCGATAAGAGGAGTCGAACCATGGTTGCCCACATCTCGTTTCCGAGGTTTCTGAAGCTCGGCCCCGGCGCCGTCGAGGAACTCGGGTCGGTTCTAGTCGACCTGAATGTCGAACGTCCGCTACTCGTCACCGACGCATTCATGGTCGGCAACGGTTCCGCCGAGCGACTGATTCGCATCATCGAGGCGGCGGGCAAAAAGGTGGCACTGTTCTCCGACACGGTCCCCGATCCCACGACCGACTCGTTGCAAGCCGGCGTCGACGCGGTGAAGGCCCACGACGCCGACGTCGTCATCGGGTTCGGTGGCGGCAGTCCGATGGACACAGCCAAAGCGCTGGCGGTGCTGGCCGGGCAGGGCGGTGCGATGCGCGAGTACAAGGCGCCGCGTACCTACGCGGGCCCAGCACTTCCCATCATTGCTATACCCACTACCGCAGGAAGCGGTTCGGAAGCAACGCAATTCACCATTATCACCGATCTCGCGACCGACGAAAAGATGCTGTGTCCGGGATTGTCGTTTCTGCCGATCGCGTCGATCGTGGATTCGGAACTCACGATGTCGATGCCTCCACGCCTGACGGCCGATACAGGTATCGATGCGTTGACGCATGCCATCGAGTCCTACGTCAGCAAGAAGGCGAACCCGATCTCCGACGGACTTGCACTGTCCGCGATGAATTCGATCGGCCTGTTTCTGTTACGTGCGTACCGTGACGGGTCCGACCGCGAGGCACGAGATGCGATGATGCACGCCTCGACACAGGCAGGAATGGCCTTCTCGAATGCAAGCGTCTGCCTGGTGCACGGTATGAGCAGGCCGATCGGTGCACATTTTCATGTGGCACACGGTCTTTCCAACGCGATGCTCCTGCCTGCTGTCACCAAGTTCTCCATCCCTGGCGCTCGAGATCGATACGCAGATTGTGCACGCCAGCTCCGTACCGCAGAACGTTCCGACTCCGACGAGGTTGCGTCGGCGAAGCTCGTCGAGTTCATCGATACCCTCTGCGCAACCGTCGAGGTACCCACACCCAGCACCTACGGAATCGACATCTCACGCTGGGAGGAGCTCATCCCGCTCATGGCGGAGCAGGCACTGGCGTCGGGCTCCCCGTCGAACAATCCGGTGGTGCCGACGGCGGACGACATCGCCGAGCTGTACCGCAGCGCGTACTGAAGCCCGAACCTGAAAGAGGTTGGCGTCGAAGGAACCTCACGCACCGCCCCATGATGGAAGAACGCACACGCGTCGAGTGGTCGTATCCGACGCCTACGCTGAGGGCGTGAGCCCTTCATCGGACGTTGTCACCATTGTCGGAGCCGGCATGGCAGGCGCTGCGTGTGCCGCAGTACTTCGAGCCGCCGAGGTGCCGTTTCGTCTCGTCGAGCGCGGCCGCGCTGTCGGTGGACGAATGGCATCCCCGGTGCTGCACGGCCGTCGGGTCGACGTCGGAGCCGGATACTTCACGGTTCGTGACCCGGAGTTCGCCGACGTCGTGGATCGGTGGCACATTGCTGGTTCGGCCCGACCGTGGACCGACACGTTCGGGGTGCTCGTCCCCGGCGAAGATCCCGGCACCAGTTCCGGGCCCACACGGTGGGCGACACCGGACGGTCTCAGGTCCCTGGTCCGTGCACTTCTCGACGGTATCGACGTGGAATACGAAGACATCACCGAACTTCCCAAGGGCGACGTCGTGCTCGCGATGCCCGATCCGCAGGCCGAGCGGCTTACCCCTGTTCCCGACGCCGTCGATTACGACCCAGTTATCGCGGTCGTCCTCGGTTTCGATTCGTTGACGCTGCCTTTTCGAGACGCAGCGTTCGTCAACGAGCATCCTGCCATCCAATTCGTCGCCGATGACGGTGCTCGACGCGGCGACGGCGCACCGGTGCTCGTTGCCCACACGACGCCCGAGTGTGCGCGAACGCATCTGCTGAACCCCGACAGTGCAGTCGAACCGGTAGTGAAGGCCCTACGGGAAGTGCTCGACGCGCCTGCACCGATATGGACTCATGCACATAGGTGGTCCTTCGGCAAACCTGCCGACCACCATCCGAGCAGCTTCTCCATCATCGAATCCGGTGGCCGCACAATCAGTTTCGCCGGTGATCAGTGGAGTCCAACCGGCCCGCCTCGCGTCGAGAGTGCGTGGAGGTCTGGAACCGATCTTGGTAGAGCACTGTCCGCGCTACGCGTATGACGACGTCCGATCACCAGCAACTGCTTAGTGTACGAACTATTCGCGTACACTCGAATATGTGTCCACCACCGAAGATGATCCCCTCGCGCTCGACCGCCAAGTATGTTTCGCGTTGGCCGTGGCAAATCGCGCGGTGCTGTCGGTGTATCGCCCGCTTCTCGAACCGATGGGTCTCACCCATCCGCAGTACCTGGTGATGCTTGCTCTTTGGGGTGAGTCACCGATGTCCGTGAAATCGATCGGCGCCGCACTCTCGCTCGATTCGCCCACACTCTCACCACTGCTCAAAAGGCTCGAAGCGAACGGCCTCGTCTCCAGAACCCGCAGCAGCAGCGATGAGCGCCAACTCGAGATCCGCCTTACCGAATCCGGTCTCGCACTGCGAGATGAAGCGGTCGCGATTCCACCCGCCGTAGTGGCGAAGCTGGGGGTCGACATCGCCGAACTGGAAGAACTTCACCGAGTGCTCGGACGAATCAACCGGGCTGCCATCACAGCAGGAGCATTGTCGTGACATCACCGGTTTTTCGAACCAACGAGAATCGACCGACCGCCACGAAGCCGAACTTCGTGCAGTGGCTCGGCTACGTCGCGGGCCGGCGTCTGCCTCCGTCGATGCAGGACTGGGTGAAGAACGACTTGGTCGGTAAAGGTGCTGTGCCGCGACACCTCTTACGTTCGATGATTCCGTTCTTACCGATCTTCGTCGGATTTCTCGTGCTGTTTCCCGGCGCGCTGTGGCTCCGCGGGTCCATGGTGTTGCTTTCCGTTCTTCTCGCAATGTTCTACACAGTTGCGTTCATGGAACTCAATCGCGCCAGAAGACTTCAGTTGCACGGTCTTCCTGCGGATCTACAGAGTGACCGCAAGCGGGCTGCCCTCGACGACGAACGGGCGCGTTACGAGAAGTTGCATCTTCGAGATCGTTGAGGGCAGATCGATCGAACTCTCAATCAGCGAACACGATCCGCGACGACACCGCAACCAGTGCGCGCAGAAGACTCTTCGATGGATGCTTACTCAGCGGACCGCCGTCCATCCGTAATGAGTGAACGGTCATCAGCAGTTCGATGAGCGATCTGGTCGACAACGAGTGCGATGCATGCTCGATCGCCACGGCACGTTTGGTGGCGGGTACCGGACTCGGCGACAGGTATTCGAAGGCCTGCTGAATGTGCTGGTCCTCGAATTCTCGACGCACGGTCGCCGCCCCCGACGTCGCGCCCGGCATCTGATAGTGCACCAACCGCGACTCGTTCGGATGAGCCTCCACCCAGTGCCACACTGCGACGAGCACTGCCTCGAGTGACCGGTCCGAGTTGGGATCTTCCTCTGCACGAACATCTGCCACAACCCCGTTGACCGTGTCCAGCACCCGGCGCATCGCCAGTTCGAACAATTCGTCTTTGCCAGCGAAGTGGTAGTACACGGCCGAGGGCACTACATTCGCCTCGTCGGCAACATCCTGAATACTGGCGTCCGAAAAACTCTTCGCAGCGAAGACGCGAATGGCAGCGTCGACGATATCCTCTCTGCGAGATGGTCGGTGCGGTGACTTCTTCTCCACGTGTTGCTTCGCCCCCTGCTCGATCAACGCTCCCCTTACCCCCGTAAGTCGAAGCACTAGTCTTGCATGACCCGAGTCCCAGGAGAGTGAATGTCAGCAACAGTGAGGCGTCCTGCGCATCGACCGTCCCGTCGTGGAGTCATCGTCGAGGCGGCGTTCGAACTCTTCGCGTCGGGTCCGGTCGACAATGTGACCGTTGTCGACATCGCGGCTGCCGCCGATATGACCTCGGCTGCGATCTACTACCACTATCCCTCCCGCGAGGAGATCCTGCTCGAAGGGCTTCGCGAGTTCTCCACCGGCTACGTCGCCGAAATCGAACGTATCGCGACCGAGGTAGTCCTACCGGCAGCGGGCATGGGCGCCTTCGTCGAACCGTTCATGACGTGGCTGGATCAGAATCGAACGCGCGCACTTGTCTACTTCGTGCAGTCCAGGGGCGCGAGCCAGCAGGTGGAGGCGATCCGACGCGACAACAGCGGCTCGCTGATTCCGATCTTCGCACGGGCGGCCAAGAAAACACGCGAGAAGTTACCTGCAGCGGAAGCCAGCATCATTGCCCTTGCTCTGATTGCACAAATCGAAACGTTCGCTTCGGCATTCTTGTCCCGAGATGCTTCGTTCTCGACGCTCGGCCGGCGCGCATTCATTCAATCCGGCGCAGAGCTCGCAGATCACATCGCAGGCACGACGGCGGTCTGATCGATACCCCGGGCCAATTCGTCGCACCGGCTGGTGTGGAGTAGGTGCGAGGCTCGGGAAAGCCAAGTAGGTGGTGGGCGCAGAGGGGTTCGAACCCCCGACCGCTGGTGTGTAAAACCAGAGCTCTACCGCTGAGCTATACGCCCGAGTCACTGTTGGGCCAAGGCCGTTTGTGACGCTTGGAGAAATTTATCGTGTCTGAGCGAATTCTCCAATTCCGCATGTCAACGCCCTGCTTGTGAGTGAAAATGCGTCCCGTAGGGCGCAATTCCACTCACAAGAGGCGAAGTTCGTCTACGTGTCCAGAACGGACAATGCTTCGTTCCACGCAGACTGATCACGAGCTTCGCCGGGTTGATTCATCTCGGCGAACCGGACAGTGCCCGATTTGTCGACGACGAACGTTCCCCGGTTGGCGAAACCGGCTTTCTCGTTGAAGACGCCGTACGCCTGCGCCACCGCACCATGTGGCCAGAAGTCGGACAGAAGCGGGAAGGTGTAGCCCTGCTCTGCTGCCCAGATCTTGTGCGTCGGAGGCGGTCCCACCGAAATTGCAAGGATTGCTGAATCATCGTTCTCGAACTTGGGTAGTTCGTCGCGCACCTTGCATAGCTCACCCTGGCAGGTACCGGTGAAAGCTAGCGGATAGAAGACCAGAAGGACGTTCTTGACGCCGCGATACGACGACAAGCTCACATCCTGATTGTTCTGGTCTTTGAGTGTGAAGTCCGGCGCTTGTGCGCCTACCTCGAGTGGCATCGAATCGGATTCCTGTTCTCGGGCACTACCGCTTGGTTGCCCGCGTCTTCGGCTGAACCAGTCGGCTACCGATCCAGTCTCCGAGATTGGCCGCCGAAGTCTGCGTCAACCCTGCGGTCGGTGCCGATTCGGCGATTTCACTCGGTTCGACGTGTCCCGGAAGTCCGGTTTTAGGACTGAGTACCCAGACGAAACCATCGTCCGAGAGAGGTCCGATCGCGTCCATGAGGGCGTCGACAAGGTCACCGTCGCCGTCGCGCCACCACAGCAGCACTACGTCGATCACCTCGTCGGAGTCCTCGTCGAGGGTCTCACCACCAATGGTGTCCTCGACATCCGCACGCAGATCGTCGTATGTGTCCTCGTCCCAGCCCAGTTCCTGAACGACCAAGTCGCGAGTGATACCAAGTTTCTGAGCGTAGTTCTGAGCGTCCGCCGCGGCGACCACGGTGGTGACCTCCTTGCATAGTGGGTGAAGTAGTGCAAGCGAACAGGGTTTCGGCCGTATCCGCAAGCTGACCGCGCCGAAATTGCGTAGATAAATTTCTACTGGTGGGTATTGGGACTCTCCTTCACCTGCCGCGAAGATGTGTAGGAGGATTGATGAGAATCACCGGAATGAGGAATGTCGATCGCCGTCACAGAAGGCGAAAGGCCTGGAACGGTTGCCACACCGAGCGACCGCCACATTGAGGAGTACACACGTTGTCCGAGTTGAACCAGGACGACCGGCAGAACACACAAGCTGCCGGCAAGACACCCGCGCCTACAGGCTCGGACGGTCGAGTACGCGTCATCCGCGAGGGTGTCGCGTCTTATCTGCCCGACATCGACAGTGACGAGACCAACGAATGGATCGAATCCTTCGACGGTCTGCTGGAGCGGTCGGGCCCATCCCGCGCCCGGTACTTGATGCTGCGTCTGCTGGAGCGGGCTGGTGAACGGCGAGTTGCACTGCCGTCACTGACGTCGACGGACTACGTCAACACCATTCCTACCGAGAACGAGCCCTGGTTCCCCGGCGACGAAGAGGTCGAACGCCGCTACCGCGCCTGGATCCGCTGGAACGCCGCGATCATGGTGCACCGCGCGCAGCGCCCCGGCGTCGGCGTCGGCGGACACATCTCCACGTATGCATCGTCGGCAGCGTTGTACGAGGTCGGGTTCAACCACTTCTTCCGTGGCAAGGATCATCCGGGCGGTGGCGACCACATATTCATTCAGGGCCACGCCTCCCCCGGCATCTACGCCCGCGCATTCCTCGAAGGACGCATTCCTGCCGAGCGCATGGACGGCTTCCGTCAGGAGTACAGCCACAGCGATTCCGGTGGCGGTCTGCCGTCGTACCCGCATCCGCGGTTGATGCAGGACTTCTGGGAATTCCCGACGGTATCGATGGGCCTCGGGCCCATGAACGCCATCTACCAGGCACGCTTCAATCATTACTTGGATGATCGCAAGATCAAGGACACCTCCGACCAGCATGTGTGGGCATTCCTGGGCGACGGCGAGATGGACGAGCCCGAGTCGCGCGGTCTGGCGCACGTAGCCGCGACGGAGGGTCTCGACAATCTGACGTTCGTAGTGAACTGCAACCTGCAGCGTCTCGACGGGCCGGTCCGCGGAAACGGGAAGATCATCCAGGAACTGGAATCCTTCTTCCGCGGCGCGGGATGGAATGTCATCAAGGTCGTCTGGGGCCGTGAGTGGGATGCGTTGCTGCACGCAGATCGCGATGGCGCGTTGGTCAACCTGATGAACACCACGCCCGACGGCGATTTTCAGACGTACAAGGCCAACGACGGTGGCTATGTACGCGACCATTTCTTCGGGCGTGATCCCCGCACCAAGGAACTGGTCAAGGATCTGACCGACGCCGAGATCTGGAATCTCAAGCGCGGTGGCCACGACTACCGCAAGGTCCACGCGGCGTATGCGGCTGCCATGGCGCACAAGGGCCAGCCGACGGTGATCCTGGCGCACACGATCAAGGGCTACACGCTCGGCAAGCTCTTCGAGGGCCGCAACGCGACGCACCAGATGAAGAAGCTCACCCTCGACGATCTCAAGACTTTCCGCGACCTGCAACGTATCCCGATCTCCGACGAGGAGCTCGAAAAGGATCCGTACATGCCGCCGTATTACCACCCCGGAAAGGATTCTCCGGAGATCGCGTACATGCTCGATCGACGCAAGGCGCTCGGCGGGTTCGTTCCGGAGCGTCGGGTGAGTCCCGATCCGTTGCCGCAGCCTGCGGACAAGACCTACGCAACGCTGATCAAGGGCTCCGGTAAGCAAGAAATTGCTACCACCATGGCGCTCGTGCGAGTGATGAAGGAACTGCTTCGGGACAAGGAGATCGGCCACCGAATCGTACCGATCATCCCTGACGAGGCGCGCACCTTCGGTATGGATTCGTGGTTCCCATCGCTGAAGATCTACAACCGGAACGGTCAGCTGTACACGTCGGTGGACTCCGAACTCATGCTCGCCTACAAGGAGAGCTCGATCGGACAGATCCTGCACGAAGGCATCAACGAGGCAGGCTCGACGGCATCGTTCACCGCAGTCGGAACGTCGTACGCGACGCACGGCGAGGTCATGATCCCGCTGTACATCTTCTACTCGATGTTCGGTTTCCAGCGCACCGGTGACGGCCTGTGGGCAGCAGCGGATCAGATGGCACGTGGATTCGTCCTGGGTGCCACCGCCGGCCGCACCACGCTGACGGGCGAGGGTCTCCAGCACGCCGACGGCCATTCGTTGTTGTTGGCGTCGACCAACCCGGCCGCGGTTGCCTACGATCCGGCGTTCGCCTACGAGATCGCGCACATCATCAAAGACGGCTTGCGTCGGATGTACGGCGGGACAGAAGGGGTAGAAGGCTTCGGCGGCGAGAACATCTTCTACTACATCACCCTGTACAACGAGCCGTACCAGCAGCCGGCGCAGCCCGAGGACCTCGATATCGACGGGCTACTCAAAGGCATCTACCTGTTCGAGAAGCCGCAAGAGGGTGACGGCCCGGAGGCGCAGATCCTCGCGTCGGGTGTCGGAATCGTCGCGGCCCGCAAGGCCCGCGAACTACTCGAATCCGAATGGCACGTCCGCTCGGGTGTCTGGTCGGTCACCTCATGGGGTGAACTGCGCCGCGACGGCGTCGAGTCGGAAAAGGATGCGCTGCGCGATCCAGGGGCCGAGAAGCGCATTCCGTACATCACGCAGGCACTGTCGAGCGCTGCTGGTCCCGTTGTGGCCGCATCGGATTGGATGCGTGCGGTCCCGGATCAGATCCGTCAGTGGGTTCCGGGCGACTACGTCACGCTCGGGACCGATGGGTTCGGGTTCTCCGATACCCGTCCCGCAGCACGACGAGTGTTCAACGTCGACGCAGAGTCCATCGTCGTCGCAGTGCTGTCTGCGCTGGCGGCGTCGGGCGAGATCGATCGGTCCAAGGCTGTAGAGGCAGCCGAGAAGTACCGCATCGACGATGTCCTCGCGGCCCCCACGTCGTACGCCGACACCGGCTCCGCATAGCTCGTAGAGTCCTGTACGCCCGCCTGCTCGTGTCCATGTCCTCGGACGCGAGCAGGCGGGCGTAGGTTTTGCCTATGGTCCACGACAAGAGCGCAGCCTGCGGAGTGACCGGAGAACACAAGAGCGCAGCCTGCGAAGTGACCGGAGAACACAGCACCGCAGCCTGCGAAGTGACCGGAGGATACGAAAGCGCACCGAAGACCGGGACGCACCACAAGGACGACCAGGACGGCCATATCACCGACAACGAGGTACATCCACCGGTCAAGGCTCTGACGCCTTCCAGGCAGAAGCGCGACCCCCTTCCCGACGCTCTTCTTCGGCGCGTGAAGCAGTTCTCGGGTCGTCTGTCCACCGAGGCTGTGACGACGATGCAGGATCAGTTGCCGTTCTTCAGCGGCCTTGATGCGGCGCAGCGGGCGAGCGTGCAGTTGCTGATTCAGACGGCGGTGGACAACTTTCTGGAGTGGTTGAAGAATCCGCAGAGCGATATTCGCTTCAGCCTCGATGCTTTCCAGGTCATTCCTCAGGATTTGGCGCGGCGGTTGACCCTGCGCCAGACGGTCGACATGGTGCGGGTCGCGATGGAGTTCTTCGAGCAGTGGCTTCCGGCACTTGCCCGAAATGATCAGCAGTTGGTTGCACTGACCGAGGCGGTACTTCGGTACGGCCGTGAGCTGGGTTTTGCGGCGGCTTCGGTGTATGCCAGTGCCGCGGAGTCCAGGGGTGCGTGGGATACCCGCCTGGAGGCTCTGGTCGTCGATGCCGTCGTTCGAGGGGACACGGGGTCCGACATGCTTTCGCGAGCTGCCACGTTGAACTGGGATGCCACTGCGCCTGCGACTGTTCTGGTCGGCACTCCGCCGGAGGATCAGGGTGTGTCCGTGGTCAGCACGGTGCACATGGTTGCGCAGAAGCACAATCGCGCAGCTCTCGCGGTCGTACAGGGGACGCGGCTCGTCATGGTTGTCAGCGGCCAGCTGATCGACAGTGCGGCGAACACGGCCTTCTTGACCGATATGTTGCAGAATTTCTCCGAGGGCCCTGTTGTCATCGGCCCGACAACTCGCACGTTGGGCGCGGCCCATTCGAGCGCGGTGGAAGCGTTCGCGGGCATGCAGGCGGTGGCGGGATGGCGCGGTGCCCCTCGGCCCGTTCACGCGGGAGAGCTGTTGCCAGAGCGTGCGCTGCTCGGTGATTCGGCGGCCATCGCGACGCTCAACGAACATCTGGTCGCTCCGTTGGCGGCAGCCGGTTCCGGCTTGGCGGACACCCTCGATGCTTACCTTGATTGCGGTGGCGCCGTCGAGACCTGCGCGCGACAGCTGTTTGTTCATCCAAATACTGTCCGGTATCGGCTGAAGCGAATTGCCGAAGTTACGGGACGGGACCCGACGCAATCGCGTGATGCGTACGTGCTTCGTGTTGCGGCAACAGTAGGTCGACTGGCTCGAACTCATCACGAACCGCAGCATCCTGTCCCACAAACCACACACGTAACATTCGGTGAGGTAGTTACGTAACGTAGTAGCACGTGCCGGCGATGCGACCGCTCCACGAGGCAATTTGTGGGTTCCCCACAAATTGAGTGCCGAGAGTTCATCGAGAGCGACATCTCCCAAACAGGTCTTCACAGTGTTCTCTTAACGAGTGATTGCGTTGCTTGCGCCCGGACAGGGCTCCCAGACACCCGGCATGCTCGTGCCGTGGCTCGAACTACCCGGTGCCGAGGACCGCGTTGCTTTATGGTCCAAGGCATCCGGACTCGACCTTGCTCGGCTGGGCACCACTGCCACCGCGGAGGAGATCACCGACACGTCGGTGACACAGCCACTCGTGGTCGCTGCCGCGCTACTCGCTTTCGAGGAGATAGCCAACCGGGGATTGCTGCAGGATGACGCGATCATCGCCGGTCATTCGGTCGGCGAACTCGCAGGCGCAGCGATAGCCGGTGTGATCTCGGCTGACGAGGCCGTCACGCTGGCGGCCGTGCGTGGCGCCGAGATGGCCAAAGCCTGCGCACTCGAACCGACTGGGATGTCTGCGGTGCTCGGCGGTGACGAATCCGAGGTCCTGGCTCGTCTCGAAGAACTCGGTCTCGAACCTGCCAATGTCAACGCAGCCGGACAGATCGTGGCAGCCGGATTGCTGACAGCATTGGCCGAACTCGCTGCCAGCCCCCCGGAGAAGGCTCGCGTTCGCGCATTGCCTGTCGCAGGAGCTTTCCACACCCGCTTCATGGCACCGGCGCAAGACGCGGTTGCGACAGCGGCAGCGGCGATCACGCCGTCGGAACCGGCGCGGACTCTGCTCTCGAACTCCGACGGTAAAGCAGTCACCTCGGGCGCGGACGCGCTGACCAAGCTTGCCGCTCAGGTAACCAAACCTGTTCGATGGGATCTGTGCACTGCGACTTTGAAGGAGCTCGCGGTGTCGTCCATCGTCGAATTGCCACCGTCAGGCGCACTCGTCGGAATTGCCAAGCGCGAGATGCGCGGTACTCCGAACCTCGGATTGAAAAAGCCCGAGGATATTGCGGCACTGACCTAGCTCTACCAAGACCTCCCGTAGCTGATTCGTTACGGGTTCAGGGTGCGGTCTCGTAAGAGATGCGCGCGTGGCGTGTTGATACACAGCGCGCCGCAGACCACGCAGGATCAGCATCGAACTTCGGCGCATCGATTCACGATGCACCGACACAATGAAGGGAGCCACGCAGTGGCCAGCCAGGAAGACCTCATCGCCGGACTTGCAGAGATCATCGAGGAGGTCACGGGTATCGAACCCTCCGAGGTGACCATCGACAAGTCCTTCGTGGACGACCTCGATATCGACTCGCTGTCGATGGTCGAGATCGCCGTTCAGACCGAAGACAAGTACGGCGTGAAGATCCCCGACGAAGACCTCGCAAGCCTGCGCACCGTCGGTGACGCAGTTGCGTACATCCAGAAGCTCGAAGCAGAGAACCCCGACGCTGCCGAAGCAATCAAGGCCAAGCTCGACGACTCCGCGAGCGAGTGAGAGAAAACATGACCAACCCATCCACAGCCAACGGACGCTTCCCGAATGTCGTCGTCACCAGCCTTGCTGCGACCACGTCCATCGCGGGCGATGTCGACGCGACGTGGAAGGGTCTGCTGAACGGTGAGAGCGGCATTGGCGTACTCGAAGATGATTTCATCGCCGAGTACGACCTCCCCGTTCGAATCGGCGGACACCTCGCGGTCAGTCCGTCGAGCCTGCTCACGCGAGTGGAGATGCGGCGACTGAGCTATGTGGAGCAGCTGTCCACTGTTCTCGGCCGCGAGGTATGGAAGAACGCTGGAAGCCCCGAGGTGGATCCGCTCCGCCTCGCCGTCTCCATCGGCACCGGTCTCGGCGGTGGTGACTCGCTCATCGATGCCGTCGACAAGCTCAAGACCGGTGGGTACCGCAAGGTCTCTCCCCTCGCAGTTCAGATGGTCATGCCGAACGGCCCCGCAGCGGTGGTCGGTTTGGAGCTCAAGGCACAGGCCGGAGTCATCACTCCGGTATCTGCGTGCTCTTCAGGGTCGGAGGCCATCGCTCACGCGTGGCGCATGATCGTGATGGGCGACGCCGACATGGTTGTCACCGGTGGCGTCGAGGGATTCATCGACGCGGTGCCGATCGCGAGTTTCTCCATGATGCGCGCGATGAGCACCAACAACGACAATCCGAAGGGCGCGTCGCGGCCGTTCGACAAAGACCGGGACGGGTTCGTGTTCGGCGAGGCGGGTGCGCTCATGGTCATCGAGACCGAAGAGCATGCCAAAGCACGTGGAGCCACGATCCATGCACGTCTTCTCGGCGCCGGTATCACCTCGGACGGATTCCACCTCGTGGCACCCGATCCCGAAGGAACCGGAGCGGCTCGGGCGATGACCCGGGCGATCGAAACAGCGGGACTGCAGAAGTCCGACATCACGCACGTGAATGCACACGCAACGGCAACACCGATCGGTGACACCGCTGAAGCGCTTGCAATCAACAAGGCGGTCGGCAACCATGCAGCGGTGTATGCACCAAAGTCCGCACTTGGACACTCGATCGGCGCCGTCGGCGCACTCGAGTCGGTGCTTACGGTGCTCGCAGTGCGCGAGGGAATCATTCCTCCCACACTGAATTTGGATAATCAGGATCCGAAAATCGATCTCGATGTCGTCAAGGGCGAGCCCCGCGTCGGACAGATCGACTACGCGATCAACAACTCGTTCGGATTCGGTGGGCACAACGTCGCGCTCGCCTTCGGTAGAGCTTGATCCTGTCCGAGTAGTTCACTCGTGACGATCGAGCTCACACTCGAACCCCGGGAGGGGTCCTATCAGACCTCTCCCGGGGATCGCCCGCCCCGGGCATCAAGAAGGAGAACGCGATGACCATCTTGTCCCCCGCCACTCGCTCCCACAACGCGACCGATCCCCGCGATCCGGTCGCGCGGCTCGAGAAGCTCTTCGACGCGGGGACGATGGTTTCGCTCCACGACCGTGACAAATCCGGTCTGCTCGCGGCCTCCGGTGACATCGACGGCGTTCACAGCGTCGCGTACTGCTCCGACGCCACCGTCATGGGTGGCGCAATGGGTGTCGATGGGTGCAAGCACATTGTCTCGGCCATCGATATCGCACTCGACCGCAATGCCCCCATCGTGGGAATTTGGCATTCCGGCGGAGCCCGACTCGCTGAGGGCGTCGAAGCTCTGCATGCAGTCGGCCTCGTGTTCGAGGCCATGGTCCGCGCCTCCGGGGTTGTCCCTCAGATCTCTGTCGTCCTCGGCTTCGCAGCCGGCGGCGCCGCGTACGGCCCGGCCCTCACCGACGTCGTCATCATGGCTCCCGAGGGACGTGTATTCGTCACCGGTCCCGATGTCGTGCGCAGCGTGACGGGCGAGCAGGTGGACATGGTGTCCCTCGGCGGACCGGACACGCACCACAAGAAGTCCGGCGTCTGCCATATTGTCGCGGACGACGAGCTCGACGCTCTCACGCGCGCCCGTCGACTGGTCTCCATGTTCAGCGAGCAAGGCACATTCGACATCGCCGCCGCCGAACACGGTGACACCGACCTCAAAGCACTACTGCCCGAGTCGAATCGGCGCGCCTACGACGTACACCCAGTAATCGACGAGCTTCTCGACAACGTCGAGGGCGAGTCGACGTTCGAGGAATTCCAGGGTGGTTGGGCTCGCAGCATCGTCATCGGTCTTGGTCGCCTCAGTGGCCGGACCGTCGGCGTGATCGCCAACAATCCGATTCGCCTCGGCGGGTGTCTCAACTCCGAAAGCGCCGAGAAGGCAGCACGATTCGTCCGCCTGTGCGATGCGTTCGGCATCCCGCTCGTGGTGGTCGTCGACGTTCCGGGCTATTTGCCGGGTGTCAGCATGGAATGGGAGGGGGTCGTCCGTCGTGGCGCAAAGCTCCTCCATGCATTCGCGGAAGCGAAGGTACCGCGAGTCACCCTGGTGACTCGCAAAATCTACGGCGGCGCGTACATCGCGATGAACGCGCGAGCCCTCGGCGCAACCGCGGTCTATGCCTGGCCGGGTTCCGAGGTCGCTGTCATGGGCGCCAAGGCAGCGGTTGGGATTCTGCACAAGAAGGCGTTGGCAGCTGCGCCGGAAGAAGAGCGCGAGGCGTTACACGATCGACTGACCGTGGAGCACGAAACCATTGCAGGCGGGGTCGATCGGGCCGTGGCCATCGGCGTCGTCGACGCGGTCATCGAGCCTGCCCTCACGCGTTCGACCATCGCAAAAGCGTTGGCCGGTGCGCCTGCAGCGCGCGGCAACCACAAGAACATCCCGCTGTAATCGCTTGGGAGCGGAACAAAGCAGTGCCCCGGTGTCTCGGACACCGGGGCACTGCTTTGGGCTGCAGAGTACTTCGAGCTACAAGGTCAGCCTTCGAGCCACTTGTGTGACGCGGCAATCCGAATGACGGCCTCACGCACGTCGAGCACTTGCTCGGCGGTGAGACCGCGGTTCGCCTGCAGGAGAGCTTCGGTCAATTCGGTCGAGAAGTCGCTGCGCGCGAGGACATCGCACACGACGTCGTCGAATTCGTGCCCGGTCGACGCTGACACTGTATGTGCAACTGGGTGCGCTGGTCGATGTTGCACCGGCGCTGCGGAGTCGACTATCTGGACTTGGCCTGCCTTGAGGCCTCGATCGCCGTGCTCGGCGACATACTCGACCCGAACCCCAGGGGCGAGAAGTCGCTTGTCGAAGTCGAGGTCGTTGACGTGAATGAAGACATCCTCACCGCCCTCGTCGGGCGCAACGAATCCATAACCCTTGAACTCATCGAAGCGAATTACTTTACCTGTCGACAACATAGAACCACCCCTCGAGAAACCGTCGAACCCGCATGCCTAGCCTGGCACAGTTCCGACACTACCGAAGGGTGAATTCTCCGGGAGACTCCGGTCATCCCGCATTGCGGCTGAGCCAAGTGACCTCGGCCCCGGCTCCCCCGGTCCGGTACGGTTCGAGCGCGTGATCCCAGGCGCTGCCCAGGGCGTGTTCGATCTCTGCGGCAAGATTTCCCGAATTTCCCTCGATCATCGACTTGAGTCGCATCTCGCCAAGGATCACGTCGCCGTTCGCGCTCGTCGAGCCACGCCAGAGCCCGAGACCTGGTACATGGGCAAAACGTTCACCGTCGACGCCCTCGCTGGCGTCCTCGGTGACCTCGAACCTCAGCATCTGCCACGTCCGAAGAATGCCTGCCAGCGCGGCCCCGGTACCCACGGGACCGACCCAGTCACTGGCAGCACGAAGCTGCCCGCCGCCGGCCGGCTGCGCGGACCACTTGAGATTCGCACGGCAGTTCAACGCGTCGGATAGTGCCCATTCGACATGCGGGCACAACGCGGCAGGTGACGCGTGAATGTAGACCACACCCGACGTGGCATCTGCGAACTGATTCAATGCACGCATTCGATTACTCCTCCAGCTTCGACGAGGGACGTCTTCCCCAACGACCTCTTACACGAACTGGTATCTGAAGCTCTCTCATACGTACATGCACTAGTGTGCCCCGAGTTACCCCTGTTGCGCCAGTGTACTAGTGATTCCAATGATGATCTGAGCGGTGCCGAGGTCTCTACCTGGGATTATTGTCGAGCACTTCATCGGACAGCTCGGTCCACAGTGATTTGGCCCACTCGCCGAACGCGAGATCCGTGAGAACGACAGTGGCCAGGCCGACGTCCGGGTCCACCCAGAGAAACGTTCCGGACTGTCCGAAATGGCCGAACGTCCGAGTCGAATTCCGCTGTCCGGTCCAGTGAGGTTCTTTGCCGTCGCGAAGTTCGAATCCCAGGCCCCAATCGTTCGGCCGTTGAGATCCATAACCGGGCAGAATGCCGTCGAGCCCCTCGAATTGCACGCTGACCGCGGCCGCGAAGGTCGCCTCCGCCAGCAGGGTCGGCGACAAGAGTTCGGATGCGAATGCAGATAGATCGCGCACTGATGAGCGCGCACCGTGACCTGCCGGCCCCGCGAGCGTCGAGGCGGTCATACCGAGCGGCGCGAACACGGCCTCGGCGAGGTAGTCATCGAACGCAATTCCGGATTCGGACTCGATCAGCGCGGCGAGCAGCTCGAAGCCGACGCTCGAGTAGATGCGCTTGGTCCCGGGGGCTGCTTGTACCTTGTTCTCACCGAAGGCGAGCCCCGAACTGTGCGCAAGAAGATGACGGACGGTCGAGCCCTCAGGGCCCGCTTGCTGATCGAGATCGATTGCTTCTTCTTCGACTGCGACGAGTGCCGCGTAGGCCACCAGTAGTTTGGTGACCGACGCCAGCTCGTACACGCGGTCGACATCGCCGTACTGCTCGCTCACACCTTCCGTCGACACCACCGCTGCGGATGCATTGTCGACGGGCCAACCAGCGATCAAATCCAAGGAGTGCACGCGGATGAGCCTAGTTGTAGGCAGACGAGTCGGGGGGGGGGGCGGGCCCCCCCCCCC
>NZ_JAPVLQ010000004.1:282722-513274 GCF_027158005.1 Rhodococcus sp. H36-A4
GTGGTGTGGGTGGGGGCGTCTGCCCGCACCGACTCGTCTGCCGAGGCCAAGCGCTTGAATGGTCCCGTCAATCCATCTGATCGTATGGATGTGTCATTCAAACGATCCGGTTACTACCGGTCGGCGTCGGTGAACTTGATGACGCCGCGAATGTTCTTCCCTTCGAGCATGTCCTGGTAGCCGGTGTTGATGTCGTCCAGTGCGTAGGTTTTGGTGACCATATCGTCGAGATTGAGCTGGCCGCTCTTGTACATCTTCAACAACAATGGGATGTCGTGACGAGGATTGCCACCGCCGAAGATCGCGCCCTGCAGGTCCTTCTGGAGCATCGTGAACAAGAACAAGTTCAGCTTGACGTCCATGTCCTCCATGCGTCCCATTGCAGTGACGACACAGCGGCCCGCCTTGGCCGTCAGCAAAAGTGCAGCCTCGATATCTTCGCCGGTGATCTCACCGACGGTGATGATGGTCTTGTCCGCCATCAGCCCCCAGGTCAGCTCCATCATCGGCATCAAAGCTTCGGCTGCCGTGGCATAAACGTGGGTGGCGCCGAATTTGAGTGCCTGATCTCGTTTGTACTGGACAGGATCGATCGCAATGATCTTGGATGCACCGGATTGCACGGCACCCTGGAGGGCGCTCATACCCACGCCACCGACACCGATGATCGCGACGGTGTCTCCTGGAGTCACCTTGGCGACGTTCACCGCCGATCCCCAACCCGTCGGTACCCCGCAACCGACCAAAGATGCGACCTCGAACGGGATGTGTTCGTCGATTTTGATGGCCTGGGTCTCGTGCACGGTCATGTACGGAGAGAAGGTGCCCAGCAGGCACATCGGGATCACGTCCTGCCCGCGGGCCTGAATGCGGTAAGTGCCGTCGCTGATGGCCATTCCACTGAGCAGGCCCATGCCGAGGTCGCAAAGGTTCTGGTGCCCGTTGGCGCACGCCGGACAATGCCCACACGAGGGGATGAAGGAGAGAACGACGTGGTCTCCCTCCTTCAATGTCTTCACCTCGGGGCCGGTCTTGATGACGACACCGGACCCCTCGTGTCCACCCATTACCGGGAACGACGGCATCGGCGTCGCACCTGTCACGATGTGGTGATCGGAGTGGCACATCCCCGCAGCCTCCATGCGGATCTGAACCTCGCCGGCCCTTGGGTCACCGATCTCGATTTCTTCTACCGACCATGGCTCGTTGAGGCCCCACAGCACAGCGCCTTTGGTTTTCATCGCGATTCGCCTTTCACACGCCGATAGACCCGATGTTCGGGCCACTTGATGTTGAGTTCGACGATAGTCATACGAACGCGAAATTGGAACACGTTCTAGATTTTTGGTCAGTAATCGACACAGGAAGCAAAGACCGTACGAGCGAGACCGGAACCGGGTCCTCCGAAGAATGCGTTGACCCTGTCGACGATGACTGGCTGCGAGGCAAGAATCGCTTGGCGCTGCCACACTGGTGCGGCCAGGAATGCCGCGAAACTTCCCGCCATCGGTGATGTGGCGAGCGCCGCTCCCTCTTCTTCGTCCTGTGCGTACGTGGCGGCAACGATCTGCGAGAACGAGCACGGTGTGTTGACCACGGTCTCGGCGGGTGTGGCTGTGGCGACGCCTCCGAAGAGCAGAGCTCCGACAGCAGTAGCGCCGAGCACGGTTGCGACCTTGGTTGTGGACGAGCGAGAGATCATGAATTTCCCCAATCGAGGTGAGCGTTGTGGTGGGATCGACAAGTGTTCGACAGCAACGATATCGGCAGGCCAGGCTTCGTGTCGCACTGGAGGACATACTGATAGAACGCCCGAAAACACCTATCTCGACGGGTTATCGGTCGGTTCGGCCGTGAGAGGGACGACTCTCGTCGATACGGTCGAGCCACTAGGGACAGGAGACCCGATGACGATCGCTTACGGCTCGTGCAATCTGTGTGAAGCGATGTGCGGACTCGAATTCACGGTCGAGGAGAATACGGTCACCTCGATTCGAGGCGACAAGCAAGACCCACTCTCTCGCGGGCACATCTGTCCAAAGGCACTGTCCTTGATCGATCTCCACACCGATCCCGATCGGTTGATCAAGCCTGTTCGACGCGAGGGCGCCGACTGGGTGGAGATCGAATGGAGCGAAGCATACGAACTGGTGGTCGACGGACTGGTTACCACCCGTGAGCAGTATGGGTCCAATGCTGTCGGTGTCTATCAGGGGAATCCGAACGTCCACAGCCTCGGTTCGATGACTCACGGAATTCCGTTCACCTCGATGCTGCGCACCCGCAATCGATACTCGGCTACCTCGCTCGACCAACTCCCTCATCAGCTCGTGAATCACCTGCTGTACGGCCACCAACTGGCTCTACCGATCCCAGATATCGACAACACCGACTTCTTTCTCGTCCTCGGCGGCAACCCGATGGCTTCGAACGGCAGCATGATGACCGTGCCGGATTTTGCACGTCGCGCCCACGATCTGCAGGCACGCGGCGGCACTCTCGTGGTGGTCGACCCCCGTAAGACCGAGACCGCGGACATCGCAGACGTTCACCACTTCATCCGGCCGGGTACCGATGCCCTGCTGCTCCTAGCGTTGATCAACGTCGTCACGGCGGACGGGGTGACCCGGGTTGCGAGCTACGTCGACGGCGCCGAGGAGGTGGCGAATCTGGTCCGCGATTTCACTCCCGACGCGGTCGCGCCCGTCGTGGGCATCGCGGCCGCCGACATCGTCTCGCTCGCGACGCAGTTCGCCCATGCGAAATCCGCAGTCGCCTACGGCCGAATGGGTGTGTCGACACAGCAGTTCGGCAGTCTCTGTCAGTGGGCGATTCAAGTACTCAACATCGTGACAGGCAATCTCGACCGGGTCGGTGGTGCACTGCTCACCGACCCGGCCGTAGATCTCATCGCGAAGAAGATCGTCGGCCAAGGGCATTTCGACAAGTGGCGCAGTCGTGTTCGAGATCTGCCCGAGTTCGCGGGTGAATTTCCGTGCTCGACCTTGGTCGACGAGATGACGACCCCCGGCGACGGTCAGATCAGGGCCATGGCGGTGTTTTCCGGCAATCCGGTGCTGTCCATGCCGGGCGGCGCCAGGTTGAACCAGGCCTTCGCCGACTTGGAGTTCATGGTGTCCTTCGACTTCTACATCAACGAGACATCACGGCACGCGAACGTGATTCTTCCGCCCACGATGTCGCTCGAGCGTGATCACTACGACCTCATCTTTCAGTCCTTCGCTGTCCGCAATACGGCGAAGTTCATGCCGGCAATCCTGACGAGAAAGCCTGGTGCGAAATCGGATTGGGAGATCTTCCGTGATCTCGGTATTCGCTATCGGGCACGGCTCGCCGGGTCGTCCATTTTCGACCGCCTTCGTACGCGCCTGACACCGAAATCGCTTGTCGCGGAAGCTCGGCTACGCCTGTCGCCACGACGAACGATCGATCTACTGCTCCGCAGTCACCGCGCCGGACTATCGGTGGCGAAGCTGAAGAAGTCTCCGCACGGCACCGATCTCGGACCGCTCCGCCCCGGATTTCCCGGAAAGCTGCAGACCCGGAACAAGCGAGTAGATCTGTTGCAGGACATCATCATCGCGGAACTACCGGCTCTGCGCGATCTCATGACATCGGCGGCGGTGCCCAGCGGAGACCAACTTCTGATGATCGGCCGACGGCACCTGCGCAGCAACAATTCCTGGATGCACAACTCTGCGAGACTGACGAAGGGCAAACCGCGCCATCAACTCTTGGCACACCCCGAAGATCTGCGTGCGCGCAACATCGAAGACGGTTCCGTGGTGTCGGTGGCCTCGACCGCCGGATCGGTGCAGATAGAGGTACTCGCGACCGACCGCATGATGCCCGGAGTGGTGAGCATGCCGCACGGGTTCGGACACCAACGCCCCGGCGTCGAATTATCTGTGGCGACGACGGTTGTGGGAGCGAGCGCCAACGACGTCACCGACCCACACCGGGTCGACGCGGTCTCGGCCAACGCGATCCTCAATGGAGTGCCCGTCACGATCTCGCCGACATGACCGACCCCGCGGGCACACGTCGGCGATGCTTTGAAGTAGCATTCGTCACGGCTCGCTCGGTGCGAGATGGGGCGGTAGCTCAGTCGGTTAGAGCCGTGGACTCATAATCCATTGGTCGCGGGTTCGAGCCCCGCCCGCCCCACTTGTATCTCTCAGTTCAAAGGCATAATCCAAGTCTCAGCTGATTTGTCGATCGCAATTCTTGTCCACGCTTTGCCCACAGGTACAGATGCTCATGCAGGCAAGGACTGCACTCGCTCTATCGCTTCGATGACGTCGTGGTCGTCCGGGTCGTACTCCCTCGTCGACGATCGCTGCCAGTGCCTCCGCATCCATACCTAATTGGACGGTGATGACACCCGTCCAGTTCCAGGAGTGGCGTGCCTCGATTTCGGGTCAGTCGAACGGATGACTGCGAATCGATCGTGAAATGAATTGTCCGATGGGACTGATATGAATTCCGAGACACTCCAGTCGAACAAAGAAGGTCGGCAATGACAAACCCCAATGATCCGAACCAGCCTTACGGCCAACAGCCCGGTCAGCCCTACGGGGCCCCTCAGGCGCCCGTGAAGAAGAAGCGCAAGTGGCCGTGGATTCTGCTCGCTGTCGTTGTGGTCATCATCGCGATCTCGGCTCTCGCAGGCGGCGGGAGCGACGACTCGGATTCGAAGACCGCGACTGTTGCGACAACAGCGGCCGTTGAGCCGGGCGGGGCCGACGCACCGGTTCCCCCGCCCGCTGAAGAGCCTGCCGCGGAGCCGGAGGCGCCCAAGGAGACCACGTCCCAGCGCAACGCCGTGCGATCTGCCGAGAACTACCTCGACGTCGGACCGTTCTCCCGCCAGGGCCTCATCACCCAGCTCGAGTTCGAGGACTACTCCACCGAAGATGCGACCTACGCAGTCGACAAGATCGCACCGGACTACAACGAGCAGGCCGCGAAGTCGGCTGAGAATTACTTGGACATCAGTGGCTTCTCACGGCAGGCCCTGATCGATCAGTTGGTATTCGAAAATTACACCCAGGAGCAGGCTGCGTTCGGCGCTGACAGCGTCGGTTTGTAAACCACGTGGCAGCTGGACGCAAGAAAGCGCCCCACCTCCCAAGAGGAGGTGGGGCGCTTTTTGTCTAGTGGCAGAAATAGCTATGCAGTCGGCCCACAGGAGATGCAGGCTCGACGGGACATCCTACGGCCATGACATGGTGACACCTCCGTGTGTTGGGGATCTGCTAACACCTTTATTCCGGGATGAGAGGAGGCCCATGCGTCTCGCACATGCGTTCGATTTCTGTTAGCTTGGAAGCAGCGGCACTCGGAGGGAAGCTGGGTCCCGCTTTTGCTTTCAGGAGGCGGCATGGACCACAACCGGCTCACTTTCAACAGCAGAGGCTGGGCGGAGGCGGCGCCGTCGCATTGCGTAAACAGACACGCTCTCGTCGGCGGCCGAATGCTTGTCGGGTCGCATGTCTGCTCGTGCGAGATCCATCATCACCGGACGCATCGTTGCCGCGAATGCGATTAACTCACATATACGCCGCCAATCGGACTGCCGTGTCGAGACAGCGCTTTCGACGGCCGTGGCGTCACGCGCACATAACCCGCCGATGGCCCAATTCGCTGCTTGCGGAATGCTGTCCACTCGTGAATCCAAACACCTTGAACGCCCGCCGTATCCGACGGCGCCCCACCGCTGCCTTTCTTTTCGGACTCTTCGTCGGGATTGGAATCGCCAGCGTGCGGTTGCCCGGCGCCGTGTTGAGGCAGGTGCAGGGATGGGATCTAACGCAACCGCAAGCCACCGCGGCTGCCGGCGCCCTGGCCGTTGTAGCTGCGTCGTTCGCCTATCTGGGAGTGTTGCGGCAGGTTCGAGATGCTCAAGCTCAGCGAGCTTTAGCCAAGGCTTACGCGGAGGTAACCAGGGTACATGTGAAGCTGAGGCCCTTCGTCGCTCAGCTTGGCGTCATCGAAAATATGGCTGCTCAGAGCGCCAAGCCGATCACGGTTGCATCCACCTGGCCGAGAGTTGCGAACGAGCTGGAGATGAAAGCATTTCTTCTGAAGGGGCTCAGGCTGGAGGCGAGCCACGATGTTCTGATTGCCTTCGCCGGACTCCTTCGCATTCAGTCGAAGTTGACGATGGCCAAGATCGACGATGATGCACTTGATCGCGCTGCGCGCGGAGTAATCGAGACCACGATCAGTGATCTGCAGTCGATTGTTAGGTAGCAAACTACTCAGACGCAACCTGCTCCGGGCTTGTGCCCGGGTCGTAGATCAAATCGTCGGAGCCGTCATACCGGTAAGCGCGCTGCCCTGTCGACAAGGGTGACCCAACCGGCTTGACCCTCGTCGGGCGCGGGACGGGACATGGTCGTGCTCGTCGGCCTTACCGTAAGTCTAGGAAGGCTGGATCGGCAGGGAGCACTTCGGGTCGGTTGTGTCGCACACCCACCGGTCTTGAAACTTCGCCACACCGCTGTAGTCGAAGTTGCTCCCCTTGGGCTTGATGCCAATCCGAAACCCGATCGAGTTCCCGCACTCCGCGCATGTCCGGTCCGTTTGCTGATCTGGCATAGCCGCCAGTATCGCAGAAGGCCAATCCTCTCTATGTCCAGTGTTCAATTTCGACCCGGCCCGGGGGGCACAGGCGGAGAATGGGCCGGATGGGAAGAACAATGGGGCGACCCCCTCCGGACGAACTCACGGACGCCGAGTTGATGACCGAACTCAGGTTCTGGCGCGAGAGGCTCCGCGTTGCAGTAGCGCGCAAAGAGCGCGATTACGTGCGCTCCAATAAAGAGGAGGTTGACAAATACGAAGCTGAGGCAAGTCGTCGCGGCTTGGTGTAGATGTACCGCTTTCAGACGCGCGGTTTCCGGTCGTTCGTGAGCCCGAAGATGGTGTCATCCATCGTCATTACGCGACCGTCTGCGGTACGAACTAACCACTCGCCCTTGTCTGCGATCGAGTTGCCAAGCGAGACGGCACCCTCCCGGTTGAACAAATGCAGTCCGTGACCCTTGCGCCACTCGACGATCTCGTCGGCGTTGTTGGCGTCGACGCAAATCGCTTCGACCTCACGCCCCGCGTAACGGTGTAGTTCTCCCTCGATTTCCCACTGCTGCTTTTCGCTCATGCCAAAATCCTTCCATCGCGGTCGGCTCCGAGTGGTCGTTCGAACGAATGAGTGACCGGCTCGCTGCACCCGTCCGTGCAATGATTCCGCTCATGTCGCAGTTGGGTGATCAGTTCCGAAGGCAAGTGAAATATCTGGAGACCTCGTCCCGACTCTTCGATGAAGGCGACGTCGACGAAGCGATGCGGCTGGCCGTGACAATCCGTGTACTCGTGCACGACACACCAAGAGCCATTCGCTGTTGAAGCAAATGGGCGTCAAGGACCAACTTCAGTTGCTTGACACAGCAGTCGTAGGTGAGGTTGAAGTCTTCTGTGGCCCCGTCGTGATGGTCTTGGAGTACGAGACCGAAGACGGTGAGATCAAACAAGCCCCATCCGGGCAAGACGGCCTCGTTGAGGTGGTGCCAGGCGATGACGGAATTTCCCCGGTCATCGTCGCTCCCAAAAGGCTGCGTGGGCACGAGTTGCGCACCGGATTCAACGCTTGGTGGACAAACAAAGTCATTGACTCCGCCGACGGCCATAAGACCTTCTCCCGGAGGCGAGTCGTCCTGGTTATGGCCAACAAGGACGGCGGCGCACACGTCGAACCGACGGGTCCAGATGCCGACTATCTGAAGTTCTCGGCCGATGGGCACGGGGGCATGTTCAGCCTTGACGCATCAGCAGGACTCGAAAGTTCCCAAGGCTTTCAGCCCTACCTGGGCAATGCAGCAGCGGAGACAGTCAGACAGATCGCGTGGGAGCTGACTGAGACCTTCAATGCGGACGACGCCATCGCCGCCTGGCTCGCGATCAACTAGCGGCCAGCATATCGAGTTGATCGCGAACGCGACCACCATCTGTTCCTCTGTCACAGGACGAACACGCTCGTGTCAATCGCCGGAACGAGTGTGGCGGACATAGCGGTCGGCGTGCACACCGTCATCGGTCGGTCGCCGGGTCGTCGTCCCGGTTGTCTTCCACTTTCCGGAACCGAGGGACGTCTCGGCCAGGATGCCGACATCGAAGATTCCCTTTGATCGGGTCCCGCATCGCCCGCACGGATCACGCCGCCACCTGACGCACCCGTGACAGCACCGACGAACGCGGTCGACATCGGTGCAAGGTCCCGAAGCCACTGGTTGAGTTCGTGGATCTTCGCGGAGCGGTCGGGGTCCAAGATTTGATCGGCGTCGGTTGCCCAGCCGTCAGCCGATGTCGTGCGCGGCAGCATTGTCGTCTGCCAAGTCTTGAGTCCTTGTTCGCCGAGGAACCGCCACACGATGATCTGGTTTGCCTTCCATAGAACTCGATCGTCTCGTCTACGTCCTCGCATGGAATCGGTACCGCATCGACGACGAGACCGCCGAAGAATTATGGGTCGACCTACCCACACTCACCACACACGTTCGGAATCACCGACGACGAACACTCATTCATCGACCGAGAACTATCGCGGAGGCAACCGTGACGCCACAACAAATCGAGATTCTTCAATTCGATCCGATGCTCGTCAAACGGCTACGGCGGATCCGCGACAGCCGCGAAACAACGAAGGGCGGGATGATGGCCACCGTTTCGAAATATCAGACCGCCAAAGGCGAGCGCTACCGTGTCCGCTACCGCACTCCAGATGGACGCTCGACAGACAAGCGCGGATTCCAATCCAAGGACGCCGCCGAGAAGTGGGCGAACCACGTCGAGGTCGACATGATGGCGGGCAAGTACGTCTCACCCGCAGCGGGCCTGGTCACCGCCAGGGCAACTCGCGCAGGAGTGGTACGACAGCAAGATCGACGTGAAACCATCCTTGCTGGAGCGATACCGGCAGACGCTCGAGCAACAGATACTCCCCCACTGAGATAACTGGAACGTCTCGAAGCTCACCCCGGCTGGACTTCAAGCGTGGATTAACAAGCTCTCACCAGACCGTGCGCCGTCGACGATGAAGAAGTCGCACCACGCCATGTCGATGATCCTCGACGTCGCGGTGCGTGACAATCGGATCGCGGCCAACCCCGCGGCGAAGCTGAACCTGCCTCGCTCACGACACGACGAGCCGACGTTCCTCACTCGGGACCAGGTGTTCACGCTCGCCGAGAAGGCCGGCCCCGGCGAGCTGGTCGTGTTGACGCTCGGATTCAACGTGCTGCGATGGGGCGAGATGGCGGCGCTCAAGGTTCGGCGGTGGGATGCGGCACGGCGCCGACTCACCGTCGCGGAGTCGGTGACCGAGATCAACGGGACTCCCAATTGGGGAACGCCGAAGACGCACGCCTCACGGACGATTCCTGTGCCGACGTGGCTCGCGGATCGGATCACCGAGAGCGTCGAAGGCAAGGGCCCGGACGATCTCTTGTTCTCGACGCGATCAGGCGGAGTTCTCCGCAACAAGAACGCGCGCAGATATTGGTTCGATCAGGCCGTCGTCGACGCCCGACTGCCGCGGGTCACCCCTCACGATCTGCGGCACACTGCGGCCTCGATTGCGATCTCGGTCGGGGCGAATGTAAAGGCCGTGCAGCGGATGCTCGGGCATGCTTCGGCGGCGATGACGCTCGATCTGTACGCGGGCTTGTTCGAGGATGATCTAAACGATGTCGCGGATCGCATCGAGGGTCCGTCGACTGCCTCGGTGACGGCGTTGCGTGTGGTTCGCGATGCCTTATTTTCTGCCCACATTTTGCCCACAAAAACGAGTTAACAATGGGGGTATAGGGGTAACACCGGTCGGTAAAGTCCCCGCTCACAAGGCATTCGGCGACCTGACCTGCACCCCGGTTCGATCTCATATCCATTGGTCGCGGGTTCGAGCCCCGCCCGCCCCACCATTTCTCGAACCAGCCCTCACTCACAGCGATCTACGGAACCACTGTGACGGGCCAGCGCCCAGTCTTCACCAACCGCACGGCGACAGACCCGAACATCCGGTGTCCTGCATGTTCGGATGCCCCGACGGCAATGGCGTCGACCCGTAGTTCATCCGCGATTGCGACAAGGCCGCTGTAGGGATCCCCCTGTGCGGTACGGAACTCCCATCGAATCGATTCCATCCGCGAGGTCGATTCTTTGATGTAGGCGAGCAGTTCTTCGGCGATCTGTTTGCCCGTCTCGACGAGCGGGATGCCGGTCTGACCCCATCCGGTTGTGAACAACTGCTGAACGTACGCGAGAACCAGCAAGGAGTCCTGGCGTCGCGCCAGGCCCGCGGCGTATGCGGCGGCTCTCCATGCGGAGTCCGACCCGTCGATGCCGGCGAGAATTGCTTTCGGCCCGTCGACACCGTATTCGAAGGCGTGCGCTTTATTACCGCGAGTTTCCGCTGACTCAGCTACGCATGCAGGTTACTCAGCAACACTACGTAACTCGCTGATACCTACACCAGACTCCATTGCCGGGTTCTAGTCTGGACTTCCGCTACCGGCCCGCCGACGAGAGGTTAATTTTCATGTCCAAGATCGTCCGCTCGGCCACGGTCGGGTTCTGCTTCATCGCTGCCGCGACGCTGTCTCCTGCGCTCGCCGATGCCACTCCGCCGTCGGGTGTCACGGCCGAGACGCTGGCACACGTATCTTTTCCGCTCATCCCCGGCAGTGTCGACCTGGCCGGAACCGACTTCACTGCACGCAAGATCACGATCGCGCCCGGTGGCACTACTGGATGGCATTTTCATGACGGCCCGGTCTACGCGTATGTCGAGTCCGGTGTCCTGACCAGAATTCTGACGGATTGCAGCGAGGTGTCGACCCCGGCAGGTAACGTCGTCGCAGAGGATGTCGGGAGCAACCACGTACACGAGGGCATCAATGCCGGGACTGTTCCGGTCGTTCTGTACGCGGCGTACATCGAGCCTCCCGGTAAGCCGTTCGCAGAGGATGCGCCTGCTCCGCCGTGCGCCTGAGCCACCTGACGCTGGATCGGAGCTGTGCGGTCGGTACCCTTGTATGTCGGATGTGGCTCCTCGAGAAACGGGCAGCGCACGGAAAGCATTATTTTTTTTCGAACGGAGTCTAGATGAACGACGACTCGATTCTCGACAAATCGGCCACGGCCGACCCTGCTACGGTCTTCGCCGCACTTGCGGACATCGTCTATCGCGGTCGGGCAGCTGAGGAGGTCTACACGGCCATCTGCGTGGCGGCGACGCTGCTGGTGCCCGGGTGCGATCATGCCAGCCTGATGCTGACCGGTCGGGGCAAGCCGGTGACGGTTGCGGCTTCGGATCAGATCGCACGGGTCGTCGACGATATCGAGCGCGCTACCGGCGAAGGACCCTGTCTCGACGCAATCATCAGTGAGGCAGCCCAGATCGAACCGGACTTCAACACTCCAGGGCCGTGGCCCGCACTTGCCCGCGGGGTCCTTGCGCGGACGCCCGTGCGTGGCGCCATGGGTTTTCGATTGATGCTCGACAGCAAGAAGGTTGGCGCACTCAATCTGTTCAGCGATACCGCCGGCCGATTCGACAGCGACACCGCTGACCGAGCCATCGTGGTCGCAGCGTTCGCGGCTGTCACAGTTGCCGCCATCATCAAAGGCGAACAGGCCGACACTCTGCGTCTCGGTCTCGAGAGCAACAGGGAAATCGGGAAGGCCATCGGCTTGTTGATGGCCATGCACGACGTCACCGACGATCAGGCTTTCGATATGCTGCGCAAGACCTCTCAGGATATGAATGTCAAGATTGCAGCGCTGGCACGATCGGTCATCGAGTCGCACACCCAAAGCCTGCACACCCAGAGCCTGCAGCCCTGAGGGCCTGACCGCTCGGGTTGTGTGCGGCCAGTCGCCGGACTGCACACAACCCCGTGCGGGTTACTCGCTCGGAACCATCGGCCCGGGAGCGTCGACGCGCTTGGGCAACGCAAACACCAGCAGCAGTGCCACTACTCCGAAGGCCGCGCTGACAGACATCGCAATCGACGCCCCGTGCATAAATCCGCTGGCCACAGTGTCGGGTCCGGTGATGGTCAGATTGCCGAACAGAACGCTGCCGATTACCGCGATACCGACGGCGCTGCCGATTCGCTGCATCGTGGCAATGACGCCGCTCGCTGCGCCTGCATCTGCGCGGTCGACGGTTGCCACGATGAATTGAGCGTTCGGCGCGATGAATGCGCCGTTGCCCAGACCGCCGATCAGCATGGGCAGCAACAATTTCCAGTTGGTCAGATCGGCAGCGTCGGTGGTAGCCAAGATGAGCCACATCCAGATCAGGCTGATCGCCACGAACGAGGTACCGATCAACAGAACTGTACGACCGAGCCGCTCTGTGAGCCGGTTGCTCTGGGACGCGGCGATGATGCTGCCGATTGCGAAGGGAAGCATCACGATGCCGGATGACAGCGCAGAGTTTCCGAGCCCGCTCTGCCACAGCAGTGAGATAGTGAAGAAGATGCTGGTGAACGACGCGAAATAGACGAGCGCAAGGATTGTCCCACCGGTGAAGGCGGGGTGCGCGAACAGCTTCGGCGGCACCAACGGGTTGTCGCGACGCTTGGTGTAGAACACTTCCCACGCAGCGAATACTGCGATGAGAACTACACCCGCCACGATCGAGACATAGGTCCACACCGGCCAACCCTGGTCCTGTCCTTCGATGAGCGGGACCAACAGCGCGACCAGACCTGCGGTGATGAGGATTAGTCCGATCCAGTCAATCCCGGTCTTGGCCGCGACCGTTCGGTTCTCCGGGCGTCCTGGAAGCAACAGTGCAGCAGCAACGAGTCCGACGATTCCGATCGGCAGGTTCACCCAGAACACGCCACGCCAGCCGTTTTCATCCCCGAAGGCTTCGATGATGAGACCGCCCGCAATCGGCCCCAAGGCCGTCGAGACACCGATGACTGCCCCCATGATCGCGAAGGCTTTGCCGCGCACCTGAGCTGGGAACAGGAGTTGAATAAAGGCCGTCACGGCGGGGACGAAGATTCCGCCTGCGAGTCCCTGCACGATTCGTGCGATGACCAATTGAAGGTCGTTCTGTGCGAGGCCGCAGGCAAAACTGGCGACGGTGAACAGTGCCAGTCCGGTGAAAAAGACCCACTTGTGGCCGATACGGTCGCCGATTTTTCCTGCGGGAATCAATGCCAGCCCGAAAGCAAGAGCGTATCCGGAGATGATCCACGAAAGAGTTGACTCGGAGGCGTCGAGGCTCGTGCTGATCGTCGGAAGCGCAACGTTGACGATGGTCGTGTCCAGCAATGCCATGAACATCCCGAGCAGCAGGACAATCAGTGCCTGCCATGCGCGACGTGGCACTTCGACGGGAGGCGCCGATACCCGTGAGCTGTTGTCGGTCATCTTGTCTCGCTGTTCTGTGTTCAGGTGGGAAGTGGGGGATGAATTCTATGTCGTTCTTCGGCGAGAATGCCCGGTAGTGCAGCGACGAACCCTTCGTGCCATTCGATCTCTGCCCGCAGACGGTGTTCGCGATGCTCGAGCGCGTAGGTTTCGGTCAACGTCAGATGCGGATGCGCTCGCTCGTTCGCATCGACGGTGGTCCGAAGTAGTTCGTTCAACAGTCGGACCCGTTCCGCGATCACCTCGGGTAGATGGTCGAGCCGGTCAGGGTCGAGCCTGGTCAGAGCCAAGTCGAACGGGTCGGGGCGAAGCACGAAATTGGACAGGCCCTCGCTTTGCAAGGCTCGCAGCTGCTCGCGCCCACGATTGGTGATCGCATACACCTGCCTGGCCGGGAAGTTTCCATCCTGCTCGGTCCGCACATCCTCGATCAGACCCTCGGCATGAAGTCTCTTCAGCGCACCGTAGAGGCCCCCCACCGAAATATCTGTCCACATCTGCACATGTTCTTCTTCGGCCAAGAGACGGAGTTGGTGACCATGCATCTCGCCTCGTTGCGCGAACGAGCCGAGAATGAACAATCGGATCGAAGACACGCGAGTACTCTTGCACGAGTACTTATTGGTGTCAAAATCCGCTTCACGATCACTGCACCGTCTCTGTGAGGACAACGTCACGTCGGGCTAACTGATGCGTCATCGACGTGAATCGTCCAATGCGCATCGTGGGAGTCGTGTTACCGACGCCCATCGATATCTCCCCAATCGATATCTCAGTAGTCACGCGCACCGTCAAGACGGTGTGCGCGTATTGCGGCGTCGGTTGCGGGATGAAACTCGAGATCGAACAACGCCAGAACCAACCGTCCACAGTCACCACATCGGTCGGCGACAAGTCCCACCCTGCCAATTTCGGGCGTCTCTGCACCAAGGGCTCGACGACGTCGGACATGCTCGCTGCGCCCGGACGCCTCGACGCCGCGCGTGTACGGGCCAATCGCGGCGATGATCCGCAACCGGCGGACACGAGAAAAACGATCGAGCGAACGGCGCGGAAGCTGCGCGCGCTGATCGACGAGCACGGTCCCGACGCTTTTGCGCTGTATGTCTCGGGGCAGATGTCCATCGAGGCGCAGTATCTCTCCAACAAGTTGGCCAAGGGTTTCATCGGAACCAATCAGATCGAATCGAACTCTCGCCTCTGCATGGCGAGCGCGGGCACCGGTTACAAGCTCTCGCTCGGTGCCGACGGGCCGCCCGGGTCGTACGAGGATTTCGATCATGCCGATGTCTTTCTGGTGACCGGGGCGAATATGGCCGACTGTCATCCGATTTTGTTTCTGCGAATGATGGACCGCGTCAAGCGCGGCGCGAAGTTGATCGTCGTCGACCCTCGGCGGAACGCGACTGCCGACAAAGCCGATCTTCACCTGAAGCTCGCTCCGGGGACGGACTTGGACCTGCTCAACGGAGTGCTGCACATCCTGCTCGCGGAGGGGCTCACCGACGACCGGTTCATCGCCGAGTTCACCGACGGCTGGGACGTTATGGGGGACTTCCTGGCCGACTACACACCGTCTCGCGTGAGTGCCAAGACGGGTATTCCCGAGGCCGATCTGTACACGGTCGCGCGGTGGATCGGCGAGGCAGAGAACTGGATGAGCTGCTGGACAATGGGACTCAATCAGTCGACGCATGGGACGTGGAACACCAATGCACTGGTCAATGTGCACTTGGCGACCGGTGCGATCTGCAAGCGTGGAAGCGGGCCGTTTTCGCTCACCGGCCAACCGAACGCCATGGGCGGCCGCGAAATGGGTTACATGGGACCTGGGCTTCCCGGCCAGCGGACCGTGTTGGTCGACGAGGATCGAGCATTCGTCGAGGACAAGTGGAACCTCCCCTCAGACACGTTGCGTCCCGACGTCGGTGCCGGCACCATCGACATGTTCTCCCGGATGGCAGACGGAGAGATCAAGGCATGTTGGATCATCTGTACCAATCCTGTTGCGTCGGTTGCTAATCGAAAGACGGTCATCGCCGGTCTCGAGCGGGCCGAATTGGTGATCACCCAGGACGCGTTCGCCGACACGGAAACCAACGGCTATGCCGACGTCATCCTTCCGGCGGCCCTGTGGACCGAGTCCGAGGGAGTCATGATCAATTCCGAACGAAATCTCACTTTGTTCCAGAAGGCCGTCGAGGCTCCCGGCCAAGCACTTCCGGATTGGCAGATCATCGCGCTGATGGCGTGCGAGCTCGGTTACTCCGATGCGTTCACCTATTCGTGCGCAGAGGAGATATTCGAGGAAATCAAGGAGTTCTCCAACCCCAAGACCGGATACGACTTACGCGGTGTCACCTACGAGCGACTCAGTACGACGCCGCTGCAGTGGCCGTGCCCGCCGGACGACGACGAGGATCGCCACCCGATCAGATACCTCAACGACGGCGTCAGCCAACCTCTGCGCACGCTCGACGATGGTAGTACCCCGCGCCTGTCCTTTCCCACGCCATCCGGTCGGGCCCAGTTCTTCGCCCGACCATCGATGTCGCCGGCTGAGATGCCGGACGACGACTATCCCTTCCTGCTCAATACCGGTCGCCTGCAACATCAATGGCACACGATGACCAAGACCGGGAAAGTGGCGAAGCTCAACAAGCTCAACCCTGGTCCGTTCGTCGAGATCCATCCGCGCGACGCCGAGTTCCTCGGCTGCGAGTCAGGTGACCGGGTCGAGGTCGCATCGCGCCGCGGGCGAGCAGTACTGCCCGCACTCGTCAGCGATCGGGTGAGGCCGGGTGACTGCTTCGCACCGTTCCACTGGAACGATTCGTTCGGTGAATACCTTTCGATCAATGCGGTGACCAACGACGCGGTCGATCCGTACTCACAGCAGCCGGAATTCAAGATCTGTGCGGTCACTTTGACCAAGGTTCCTGCAGCGGAATCTCAGTCACATTCCGGTCCAGAACATGGAGGAGACGCCATGTCGCCGATCGACGCCTTTGCCGACCTCGTGGGCGAAGTTTCCGGGCCCTCGCTCCCCCTTCCGCTGATCGAGCAGCGTTATGTGGCGGGCCTGTTGGCCGGATTACGGACGGACGCCGGCCGCAGTGCCGCAGGAGTTCCCACTCTGCCGACGACGACGCCGTTGTCCGCAGAAACTCACGCCTGGATCGGCGGCATGCTCGCCGGCCTGTTCTCACGCAGCGCCACGACTGCGACGCCGCAGACACCTGTTCTCCTCGACTCGGCCAGCGATGGCGAACCACCGGTACTCGTACTGTGGGCTTCCCAGACGGGGACGGCAGAAGAATTCGCGTCCAGCTGCGTCGAGCATCTCCGGTCGACTGGTCTTGTCGTCGAAGAGCACGTCATGGAGAACTTCGCACCAACCGAGCTGGTGCGATACCGCGATGTGCTCCTGATCAGCAGTACTACGGGCGACGGTGACGCCCCGGACAACGGCACGTCCTTCCTCGACGGACTGTCCGGCGACTGCGCTCCTGATCTGTCCGGAAACAGATTCGCTGTTCTCGCCCTGGGTGATTCGAGCTACGACGATTTCTGCGGGAACGGTCGCCGTCTCGACAGTCGATTCGCCGAACTGGGTGCGCAGCGTCTGGTGGGACGCGTCGATTGCGAGCCGGAATTCGAGGAAGCGGCGTCGGTGTGGCTGGACCGCGTGGTGTCCAAATTGGGCATGCCACCGCCAGCGCAACCCGTCGCCTCCGCTGGAACCACGGTCGAGATGGTCCCGACCTACGGTAAGAAAGCTCCGCTGGCAGCGGCTCTGGTGCGCAACACTGTTCTGACGGCGACCGGGTCGCGAAAGGATGTCCGCCAGTTCGGATTCCACCTTCCCGACGGGACGTTGAGATACGAGGCAGGCGATGCGCTCGGTGTGTGGCCGCGCAACAGCATTGCCCTGGTGGACGAGTGGCTCGAATTGACCGAGCTCGACGGCGACAGCGTCGTAGACATTGCCGGGCACGATGCGATGCCGCTTCGCAACGCCCTACGCGAGCGGTTGGAGATCGCGAAGATCTCCCCGGATCTGTTGAAGTTCGTCCATTCCCGCACGCACGACGACGATCTGGAACGCTTGTTGATGCCGGAGAGCAAGAAGGACCTGCAGGATTGGATCTGGGGCCGTCAGGCGGTCGACGTCCTCACGCATCTTCCGGTGCGGGCGGGGATCGATGAATGGCTCGGTGTCCTCAAACCGCTTCAGCCGCGACTGTATTCGATTTCTTCGAGTCCTAAGGAGAATCCGCGCGAAGTACAGCTGACAGTGTCCACGGTGCGCTACAACATCCATGGCGTCCCTCGACGTGGTGTCTGCTCGACCTATCTGGCCGATCACGCCGAAGGTGAAGACGTCAGCATTTTCGTGCAGAAGTCGGCGCACTTCAAACCACCGGAGGACCCGGCCGCGCCGATGATCATGGTCGGGCCAGGCACCGGCGTCGCCCCGTTCCGCGCATTCCTTCACGAGCGCCGAGCACGCGGACACACCGGACCGAACTGGTTGTTCTTCGGCGAACAGCATGCCTCCACGGACTTCTACTATCGCGAGGAACTGACCACGATGCTCGACGACGGGTCGCTGACCCGGCTGGATCTGGCTTTCTCGCGTGATCAGAGCGCGAAGGTCTACGTGCAGGATCGAATGAGCGAACATGGTGCGCAGCTGTGGGAATGGCTTCAGCGTGGTGCGCACTTCTACGTATGCGGCGATGCTTCACGAATGGCAAAAGATGTCGACAATGCCCTGAAAGGCGTTGTTGCTCAACATGGTCGACTCGCTCCCGCCAGCGCGGAGGCCTACGTCAAAGCATTGGCGGCAGAAAAGCGTTACGTGCGGGACGTGTACTGACTATCCTCGTTCTCGTGACCACGCTGCCCGGCCGTCCCAATACCGCACTGCTCGTCGTCGACGTGCAGATCGATGTCATGGCCAGTTCGATCGGGTCCGAGGCTATTATCGCCAACATCGTCAGGTTGGTGGACAAGGCACGCGCGCACGATGTTCGGGTCGTCTGGGTGCAACACTCCTCCGATCAGCTCCCCCGGGGCAGTGCTGGATGGGAGTACGTCCCCGAACTCGTGCGGAAGACTTCGGAACCGCTGGTCCACAAAATCTACGGGGACGCGTTCGAAGACACCGACCTCGAGTCCGTCCTGGCCGAGGCTGCAGTAGGACGATTGATCGTGGCAGGCGCGCAAACGGACCAGTGCATTCGGAGCAGCCTGCATGGCGCCGTTACACGCGGTTACGACACCATTCTCGTCAGCGATGCGCACGCGACGGAAGACCTCACCAAGTGGGGAGCCCCTCCCCCGGCAGAGGTCGTCTCGCACACCAACCTGTACTGGAGTTTCCAGACCGCACCGGGACGGGAAGCAGGGACGATCGACACCGAATCCGTCGTGTTCTGACGCGAACCGGCTGAACGTCAGTCCGGGATTGCTGCCACGTCCGGGGCGACGACGCCGAACAGATCTGCGATCGACGCCAGGCTCGCGGCCTGGAGTGCGCCGGCGTCGACGCCGCCTGCACCGGGCAAGGATCGGGTGGCTGTGGTGCTGGCGACGACTGTCGGGCTGTAGCCCAGACTGAACGCTCCCCGGGCGGTGGAGTTGACGCACATGTGTGTCATGAATCCGGCGAGCAACAGATTTTCCATTCCGAGTGCACGCAACCTCTCGTCGAGGTCGGTGCTCACGAATGAGTTCGGGTAGTTCTTCACGATCACCGATTCATCGCCGCGGGGAGCGACTCGCTCGACGATCTGACCGATGTCGGCGCTGATGTCGTACGGACTTCCTACCCCGGCGTCGTGCATGATGTGGAAGATCGGGGTACCGGCACTACGAGCCCGCTCGAGCAGGTCGGCAGCAGCATCCAGTGCAGGTTGAACCCCGACGAGTTCCAAGACACCCTGGGTGTAAGTGTTTTGAAGATCGATCATGATCAAAGCCGAATTGGCGAGCGCAGAAGGCGCGTCGGGCATTCCGGTCAGTTGGCGAAGTGTCGCGTTGTCGGCCATTCTTACATCCTCCTGGACGCTCGGAACTCGGACACCGAACCTAAATCCGCGCAGGTTGCTTCCACGTTGCAACCCACGCCGATCGAGCGTCAGGCCAGCAGACCCGCAGTACGAAGCGCTGCCCGAACGTCCTCGTAATGCCACTCGTCGAGCGGAACCAGGGGAAGCCTGATGCCTCCGGGCATCAATCCCATCTCCGCCAGCGCCCACTTCACCGGAATGGGGTTCGGTTCGGCGAACAAGGCTGTGTGCAGGCCGACGAGCTTCGCATCGATTTCCGACGCGCCCTCGGAGTCACCTGCCAGGGCTGCCGCGCACATCCGAGCCATTGCTTGCGGTGCAACGTTCGCGGTCACCGAAATGTTGCCGTGGAACCCGGCCAACATGCTGGCCCTGGCCGTACCGTCGTCACCCGAATACAACGCGAATTCTCCGAGTTCGAGAGCAACCAATTCGCGGACGCGATCCAGGTCGCCTGCGGCCTCTTTCAGGCCGACGATGTTCGGGATTTCCGCGAGCCTGGAGACGGTCGACGGCAGCATGTCGCAGCCCGTACGCGAGGGCACGTTGTAGAGGTATTGAGGTATGTCGACGGCTTCTGCGACCGCACGGAAGTGTCGGTACAGGCCCTCTTGCGGGGGCTTGTTGTAGTACGGAGTGACCAGAAGCGCACCATCGGCTCCGGCAGCCTTGGCAGCCCTGGTGAGATGAATCGCCTCGGACGTCGAATTCGCGCCGGTCCCCGCAATGACCGGAATACGCCCGGCAACCACGTTGATGGTTTCTCGAATGATCTCGGTGTGCTCGGCCACCGAGAGCGTCGACGATTCGCCGGTTGTTCCAGCTGCAACGATCGCCGACGTTCCGCCACTGACCTGGCGCTCGACTAGTTCAGCGAACGATGCATGGTCGATCTCGCCGCTATCGGTCATAGGCGTGACAATTGCAACGATGCTTCCGGTGATCACAGCGTGACGCCTTCCGTCCAGAGTTCGATCTACGTCGGGAATGGTAGACGAACGCGCCGGTGCCCGGGCTTCGGCCATGTCCCCCGTGTTCGCGGCGCCGCTGGCCCGGCCGATTCCGGTCGTTGTGGTTGACTTGATTTTCAACCGAAGGGGCCCTGTGAACCAGCTCAACGTCGCAGCCACAACGCGGCCGCTCGAAAGCCCGATGGTCGTGTGGACCGAGAACGGGCAGGAACGCTCGGCGCGGTGGCGTTCGGAGAACAACGCTCCGCCGCCCAAGGCCATCCATATCATCGGCGACGACATCACCGCTGACGTTGCGTACAAACGCGCGTCGATCGGTGAGTCTTTACTGTGGCGTGGCGATTTCAACAATGCACGCCAATTGCTGAAGGCGATCACCCGCAGGGCCGAGCCCCGGGCACGACGGCCGTCGTCTACTCCGGCAGAAGACTTTCATCTCCACCGCCAGGATCAGGCTCGGCGGGCGCGCACTCTCGGAATGCTGCTGGTCGAGCTCGATCCGAACTACGTTTTGGACTACGGCAGAGCCCCCGATGTCGCACTCGCAGCCCGTGAGGTCTACGGCGAGGCCTCGACGCCCTCGCTGTTGTCTCTTCGAGAACTGCTCAGTCTCATCGGCGCACACGAATGGCGACGCAAGGGTGTTCGCATTCCCGCGCTGGACGCCACCATCGAGCCACACTTCGGCGTCTTCTCGCCGCTGCGTGGCGAATACGTGCAGCTGGTAGCAGACACTCCCTTTCCCGGCGGAACGACCACGGCCTTCGACATCGGTACCGGCACAGGAGTTTTGGCTGCAGTCCTGGCACGGCGCGGTGTCACCGACATCGTCGCGACGGATCGGGACCCTCGGGCGGTTGCGTGCGCCACATCCAATCTCGAGCGACTGGGTTTCGCCGACAGCGTCGATGTGCAGCTCACCGACATCTTTCCTGCCGGACGCGCATCGCTCGTAGTGTGCAATCCGCCGTGGATCCCAACAAAGCCGACCTCGGGGATAGAACACGCGATCTACGACCCGGGAAGCCGCATGCTGCGGGCTTTCCTGGATCGATTGCCCAAGCATCTCGAACCCGGCGGCGAGGCCTGGCTGGTGATCTCCGATCTGGCCGAACTCCTCGGGCTCGCGACACGCGAGGATCTCCTCTCGGCAATCGACCGCGCCGGCCTGGACGTACTCGGCAGAGCGGACACCGCGCCGACGCATTCCCGTGCACGCGACACCGACGATCTCTTCCACGCCGCCCGGTCACGCGAGACGACCTCGCTGTGGCGGCTGGCTGCGCGCTGACCGACCGACCTGGTCATCTCACCCGTGCCGCCTGCGATACTCCGCTTCGGCCCCGGGATGGAGAGGGATGGCGCCGGTCATGACGAGCGACCGGGCGTCGAGGAATTGGCTACCGATCGCCTGTCGAGGTACCAGCGAGGACGACTGATCGAGCAGCAGGCTCACCAATTCCGCCACAGTCCGATCCGGCACGTCCGGGTGGGCCAGCAGCAGGTTCGGGATTCCGACGGTCGTCACTTCCGGATGTTCGCCGTACACGTTCGCCGGCACCAGCACCGCTTCGTACGCCGTCCCGAACTCACGCCGCAAGTCTGCGACCACGGCGCCCAGATCGAGTAACCGGATCGCCATCGGCGGGTCGGCGAACGCCGGGGTCGGCAATCCCCCAGCCCACATCACGGCATCGATCTCGTTGTCGGACAACGCATGTGCCGCGGAACTCATCGACATCTGGACTTCACGGACCGCACCGGGACCGGACAGACCCGTCGCGTCGAAAATGCGCTGGGATACCAGCGTGGCGCCGGATCCCGGGGCGCCGACGCTCACCGGCCGCCCCCGCAGATCACCCACCGTCTCGATGCCCGAGTCTGCTCGCACGGCGACCTGGAAGTAGTTCTCGTACACGCACCCCACCGCCGCCAAATCTCGACTCGGGTGGCTGTAGGCGGCGTCGGCCAACGTTAGTGCCAGCTCGGCACGTCGCGAATCCAAGGCTTCCAGGTTGTCGAGGGAGCCCGCCGTCGTCAGCGGAACGACTTCCGAAGTAGCCGTCGCGGCGGCCGCGTCGGCGAGCAGGCCCGCGAACTCCCAGAAGAAGCCGCCGACCTCCCCTGATGCGAGACGGAGTTGCGGTGGAGGATCCGACGCGCAGGCAGTGCCCACCGCGGCGGCGCTCACAGCCAGCAGTCCCGCCCGCAGCGCTGCTCTGCGGGAGAGCAACGCTGCGGGCGGGACCATGTTCGTCACTGTAAGGCGTGGCAGATCACTCGAACGCTCGACCCTGCTCCCGGTCGAGGACGGTCTCGGACTTGTTCCGCAGAACGAAGATGTAGACCAGCAGCGATACTGCGATCACCACCGTCACGTAGACGATGAACCAGGTGACCTGCCCGCTGTTCTTCGCTGCCTGGTAGATCAGCGGGGCGGTGCCGCCGAATGCAGAGTTGGCGAGCGCGTAGCCGAGACCGACGCCGAGTGCGCGCACGTGAGAGGGGAACAACTCGGCTTTGACGATCGCGTTGATCGAGGTGTAGCCGGTCAGGATGATGTAACCCACGCACACCAGGGTGACCGATGCGAATACGGACGTCGCCGTCGGGAGATACGTGATGAGGAAGTAGGTGTACAGCACGCCGCCGATTCCGAAGAAGACGAGGAGTGGTTTGCGACCCACCTTGTCGCTGATCATCCCACCGATCGGTTGCAGAAGCATGAGGAAGACCAGGCCGAAGAGGTTGATCCAGGTTCCGGTCATCCCCCGGTCCTCGTACGCGGTCCTGATCATCGAGGGCGCGTTGACGCTGTAGGTGTAGAAAGCGATGGTGCCACCGGCCGTCACCAAGAAGCAGACGAGAAGTGCGCGCCAATGGTTGCTGAGAAGTTCCTTCATCGAACCGGAGGCTCGGTCGACTCCGCTGCGAACGGCGTCGAGCTGATCCTTCGTCAGCGATTCGTCCATGCTGCGCCGCAGCCAGAAGACGACCACGGCCGCGACACCGCCGATGAAGAACGCGATGCGCCAGCCGAATTCCTCCATCTGCCCGCGATCGAGGAACACCTGCATGATCAACAGGGTCACCTGCGCGAGAACATGTCCGCCGACCAGCGTCACGTACTGGAACGAAGAGAAGAAGCCGCGACGCTCACGGGTGGCGGCCTCGGACATGTAGGTCGCCGACGCACCGTACTCACCGCCAGTGGCGAAGCCCTGGACCAGACGGCTCAGAATGAGGATGACCGCCGCCCATACTCCGATGCTCTCCCGCCCCGGGGTGAGCGAGATGACCAGCGAGCACGCGGCCATCAACGAGACACTGAACGTGAGTGCAGCGCGTCGACCGTTCCTGTCCGCGTAGCGGCCGAAGAACCACGAGCCGACCGGTCGCATCAGGAAGGTGACCGCGAAGATCGCGTACACGTAGAGGGTCGAATTCTTGTCCGCCGAATCGAAGAACTGATTCTCGAAGTACGTCGCGAAGACGGTGTAGACGTACACGTCGTACCACTCGACGAGATTGCCCGACGATCCCCGCAACGTGTTGTACACGGCGCGACGAGTGGCAGCGGGAGAGGAGACAGGCGGGGTCGGGCGCGACGGATCGGCGATCGAGGTGGCCTCGTTGGCCATGGGCTGGTCCTTCCACAGAGTGCTGTTGGGCGGATTGCCATGGAGCGAAGCGGCAACCGGAGTCCCCATACTGTGACCGCAGGCACAGCCCGAAACCAAGCTGTTTCGACTTTCCTAACACTCCCTTAGGAAAGTGAGCTCTATCTTCAAGCCCGAGGGTCGACGCGCACTCACTTCGATGGTTCCGCCGGCCCGCTCGGTCAGCGCCTGGACGATCGACAAGCCGAGACCGGTGCCTTCACCGTGGGCGCTCGACGCTCGGAAGAACCGGTCGACGATTTTCGGGAGTTCGTCGGCGGGCACGCCCGGCCCGCTATCGGACACCCAGACGGTGATGTGGCCTTCGCCTGTTCGGTGGCCGATCTCGACGTCTGCACCGGCGCCTGCGTATTTCGTCGCGTTGCTGAGTAAGGCGTCGAGAATTCGAATCAGATCGTCTTCCGATATCGCGGCAAGAGTGTTCTCCTCGGGGCTTTCTACGTGCACACCGATCCCCGCCACTGTCATTGTGCTCGACCAGAATTCGACACGATCGGCAATCGTCGCGCCCACGTCGCACCCTGCTGTTTGCGTAGCGAAAGGTGTCTCAGCGGCAGCGAGGACGAGCAGATCTTCGACGACGGTAGTCAGCCGGTCGACTTCGCGTGTGGTCTTGAGGTGTGCGCCGATTGCCGAATCCGGCACTTTCATGCCCAACACATCCAATCGGATTCTCAGTGCCGCCAACGGGTTACGAAGTGCGTGGGCGGTGTCCGCCACCAGTCGGCGCTGCGCAGCCGTCGCCGCTTCGACGTCGTCTGCCATGCCGTCGAACGCGCTGGATAATTCTCGGACTTCCGGCGGCCCCACGTACTCGGCGGGCTTCGGCATGCGGGAATCTGCAGTCGGCAGCTGATCGTGGAACCTGTCGCCGAACGAATGCACACGCGAGGACAATGCGGTCAATGGGCGAACGACCCAGCGCGACAAGACAGCGGCGATCACCGCGACGGTAGCTAGAATCAGCAGAGCGCCGAAGGCGATGGCTACCCACGCCACAGCGACGTCCCTGCGTACGGCATCGGTGGACGCGGCGATCACTACGGCGCCGTCGACCTGCGTGCCCCCGCCGACCGGAGCGGCAATCAACACCGAGGACCGAGACCATGGCGTCACACTCGACGGGAGGTATCCACGTTGGTTCCGCAACGCTCCTGCCACCGCCTGCTGCACGTCGGCGCGCTCGATGTCCACGCCCGCCAGTGCACGCGGTTCTCCGGTGCGATCGACGATGACGATCCCCTCGTCGTACAGACTGTTGTAGCGCTGTACAGACTCTCGGAGCCGAGGTACGCCGGATGCGCCCTCTCGTGAACTGAGTTCGGCGAAGAACGTTGCTGCAGCGGCTCGGTTCTCTCCGAATCGTTGCGCGCGTTCGCGGCCTACCAGCAACCCAAGGGGCACCGACAGTGCGAGGACGACGACGGTGGAATAGATCATCAGCACCACCAGGACACGGCGCCGCATCTCACGTGTCCCAGCGGTAGCCGAAGCCGCGGATGGTGACGATGGTGCCGGGTCGCCCGAGCTTGGAACGCAACGCCGTCATGTGCACGTCGAGTGTCCGCGAAATCGCGACATAGGCGTCACCCCAGATGGCATCCATCAACTGCTCCCGGCTGACCGCTTCACCGCGTCGCGTCACAAGATGAGCGAGGAGTTCGAACTCCTTGGTCGTCAGCGCAATATCCCGTCCGTCGACTTCCGCACTCCGGCCGACGAGATCGACGACGATGTCGCCGATAACCAGACCGTCGGTGGCAGGTTCGCTCGACGCGCTTCGACGCCGCGCCGCAACCTGTAGACGTGCGTGCAATTCCCCCAACCGAGCAGGTTTGACCACATAATCGTCGGCGCCACCGCGAAGGGCTCGAACTACCGAGCGTTCGTCGTCACGCGCAGTCAGCACCACCACCGGGACCGAACTCAATGTCCGAAGCTTGCGGAGAACCTCCAGGCCGTCCATATCCGGCAGACCGAGATCGAGCAGTACGACATCCATATAGTGGTAGCCGAGCAGCAGGTCGGCGCCGCGGCGCATGCGGACAGGCGCGTGCCCGACCTCGGTCAGCGCGTCGAACAGCGCGTCACCGACTCCGTCGTCGTCCTCCACCACCGCAATGCGCATTCACGCCAACATAGGCCAGCACGGCAGTCCGTTCGCCAGCGCCTCCTTCGAAACGGTGACAGAGAAAATGGAGAGCCAGTTCCTCGGTCCGTCACTCGACATGCGCTTACCGATCGGCACCAGCGAAACCTGTGTCGAGTAAAACAGTTCGGCCACAGGTCGATTCGCACAGTGTGACCGGCGAGTCTTGACGTTCGCAACGTGCTGGTCGAGGACATGTTCTTCGGAGTGCGAGAAGCCGGAATTCGCGGTCGGCCCGAATCGCACGGACATAGTGCACTCGCGCTTCAGTAGTCCAAAGTCGGCCATGTTTCAGTTTTTTTCAGAAACTCGGGCTATTTGCCCGTTTACGCCTTGAATAGCAACCCCGAGTGTGGTTCATTAGTGAACAGAAGAACGAATGTGATCGAAGTCACATTCAAACGGCCGTCGGGGGTCGACTCTGGGAGGGGTCAGTGTGCGCTGCCGACTGTGCAATTCCGACCGCATGCGTAGCATTTTAGATCTTGGCGCTACGCCGCCGTGCGAACTCTTCCTCACAGAGTCGGGCCTGGACATGCCCGAAATTACGTACCCGTTACATCTGCGGTTGTGCGAAGACTGTCTACTGCTGCAGATCCCGGCCTTGATAACTCCGGAGGCCACATTCACCGATTACGCTTACTATTCATCGTTTTCGGATTCCTGGGTCGAACACGCCCGTCAGTTCGTCGTCTCCTCGGTCTCCCGCCTCCACCTGGACAGTGCATCCCTGATCGTGGAGGTCGCCAGTAACGACGGGTACCTGTTGCAACACTGCAACGACACCGGTATCCGCTGTCTTGGAATCGAGCCGTCGCACAACGTGAGCGAAGCTGCTCGTGAACGTGGAGTACCCACTCTCACAGCATTTCTCGACGAAGACCTCGCGGGTCATGTCCGAGCCGAGTACGGACCGGCCGACCTGGTGGTCGCCAACAACGTCTACGCCCACATTCCCGATCTGCTCGGCTTCACACGCGCACTTCGCACCCTGCTAGCCGACGATGGTTGGTTGAGCATCGAGGTTCACCACGCCTTGAATCTCGTCGGAAAAGCACAGTTCGACACCGTTTACCATGAGCACTTCCAGTACTACACAGTGTTGTCCGCCTCCCGGGCACTCGCGACGGCGGGCCTTGCGGTCGTCGACGTGGAGCTGCTCGACACTCACGGCGGATCGATTCGGGTGTGGGCACGTCCCGATGCTGCTCGGGGAATACCGACCCCACGCGTCGCCGAGGTACTGAAGCAGGAGGAGTCGGCGGGATTGCACGATGTCGGTGGTTACGCCGCACTGGAACCGCGGGCTCGCGCGGTGCGGCAGGAGATACTCCAGTTCCTGCTCGAGTGCCGTACCGAGAACAAAACCGTCGTGGGCTACGGCGCTCCAGGTAAGGGAAACACCCTTCTGAACTACTGCGGGATCCGCCCGGATCTACTCGAGTACACAGTGGACCGCAACCCATACAAACACGGACGCTTCACGCCCGGCACCCGAATACCGATTCTCGATCCGAGGATGATCCGAAAGGATCGACCCGACGTCGTGCTCGCGCTTCCCTGGAATCTCGAAGTCGAATTGACCGAACAACTGCGCTTCATCACGGAGTGGGGCGGGGAGTTGGTTTTTCCGCTCCCCTCACTGCATCGCGCTTCATTCGAATCTCCCACCGAGTCAAGGAGTCTGACGTAATGAAGGTAGTCCTGTTCTGCGGTGGGTACGGCATGCGTATGCGCAATGATCGCAATGACACAATTCCCAAACCGATGCAGATGGTGGGGCCACGACCCCTTCTCTGGCACGTGATGCACTATTACGCCCATTTCGGACACACCGAGTTCATCCTGTGTCTCGGCTATGGTGCGGATGCGATAAAGAGCTTCTTCCTCGACTATCGTGAAGCAGAATCGAACGATTTCGTGATGCATGGCAACAGGATCGAGCTGTTGCACTCCGACATCGCCGACTGGTCCATCACTTTCGTCGATACCGGCTTGGAATCGGCTATAGGCGAACGCCTCCGCCGTGTCAGGGAGCACCTCGGTGGAGACAAGTGCTTTCTTGCAAACTATGCGGACGTCCTTACCGACGCTCCCCTGGACGATGTCATCGCGCAGTTCCACGAGTCCGGTGCCGCCGCGTCGATGCTCGTCGTCCCGCCGCAGTCCTCGTTTCACTGCGTACACGTAGCAGAAAACGGCGAGGTGAAAGAGATCATTCCGGTCGGCCAACTACCTGTCTGGGAAAACGGCGGATACTTCGTCCTGACCGATGAGATCTTCGACTTTCTCCCACCTGGTGGTGACCTGGTTGCGGACGTATGCGGAACACTTGCGGGAGAAGGCCGCCTGTTCGGATACCGACACGGCGGATTCTGGAAGCCTGCGGACACCTTCAAGGAACGCGCCGAACTGGACGCCAACTACTCCAAAGGTATTCATCCGTGGATGGTGTGGGATCACCCGTTGCCGGTGCCGAGCTCATGATCGAGTTGCGCACGTCCGAGCTCAGCGAAGTGGCGGTGCTCGGCGCGCATTGCGACGACATTGCAATCGGGCTCGGTGGAACCCTGCTCATGCTGGCGTCCACCAACCCCGGACTCCGCGTCCACGCTTTCGTTCTGTCCGGCAGTGATTCTCGTCGCGAAATCGAGGAACGGCACGCATTGGCCGCCTTGTGTCCAGGAGCCGACCTGGAGTTCACCATTCTCGACATTCCCGATGGCCACGCTCCCGCGTACTGGGACCCGATCAAGTCCGGGCTCGAAGGGTTTCGACGATCCTGCGAGCCTGACGTGGTGTTCACCCCACACCGAGGCGACGCGCACCAGGATCACCGACTCCTGGCCGAACTGGCACCGACAGTGTTCCGTGACCATCTGGTGCTGGGGTACGAAATCCTCAAGTGGGAGGCCGATACCCCACAACCGACGATCTTCCATCCCCTCACACGCACGGCGGCTGAGGAGAAGGCGCGATTGCTCATGAAGCACTATCCATCACAGACTTTCCACGACTGGTTCGACGAGGAAGCGTTTCTCGGGCTCTCCCGGTTGCGGGGAGTGCAGTGCCGGCAAATCCACGCGGAGGCGTTCACAGTCGAGAAGGCCACCATCCGATTCGGAAGGAACTGACATGCGCGTACTCGTCACAGGCCATCGCGGCTACATCGGGTCGATCATGATTCCCCTCCTGCGTGCCGCCGGCCACGACGTCGTCGGACTCGATTCAGGGTTGTTCGCTTTGTGTCTACTCGGGCCGCCGCCCGACAGCCCCCCGGAATTCGACGTCGACATCCGTGACGTCACCGAGGCCCATCTGCAAGGAATCGACGCGGTGATCCACCTCGCGGCATTGTCGAACGACCCACTCGGGTCGCTTGCCCCCCAGATCACCCATGACATCAATCATCACGCGTCGGTCCGGTTGGCCCACCTCGCGAAGGAGGCAGGCGTCCGGCGATTTCTGTATGCCTCGACCTGCTCGGTGTATGGCTCGGCGGGTGCTGACCTGGTAAAGGAGGACGCTCCACTCCGCCCCTTGACTCCCTATGCGGAGAGCAAGGTTCGCGTCGAGGACGACGTCGCAGCCATCGCGGACTCGGGGTTCTCACCCGTGTTCTTACGAAACGCCACAGCGTTCGGATTCTCGCCGTGTCTACGCGCCGACATCGTGCTCAACAATCTCGTCGGAAGGGCGGTGTTGACCGGCACCGTCCGAGTGCTGTCGGACGGAACACCGTGGCGACCGCTGGTGCATGTGCAGGACATCGCGTCCGCGTTCATGTGTGCCCTTGCGGCACCGATCGACAAAATTCACTGTGCCGCATACAACGTCGGCACCGAGGTCAACAACATGACGGTGGAACAGATTGCGAGAGCCGCGGCGGCCGCGGTACCCGGATCCACGGTCCTTGTCACAGGCGATACCGGACCTGACCCGAGGTCCTACCGGGTGGACTTCTCCGCAATCCGCTCCGCCTTCGACGAATACGACCCCCAGTGGACCGTAGCGAACGGTGCCGCGGAACTGTACGAGAATTACACGCGCTGGGGACTCACCGAATACCTGTTCTCGGAACGATTCACCCGCCTGGTGCATCTCGAAAAACTTTTGGCTGCAGGCGTTCTCGACGCATCGCTCCGGGTTCAGTTGATCGGTGCGGGTTGTGAATGACATGCGGGGCCGCCGACGTTTACACCGACTCCATGAGCTGGGACCAACTGCCCGCAGAAGCATCCCGCGTGCTGATATGCGTTACCGGCAACGGCCAGGGAATCGCGAGCTCGGAATCGGCGTATGCCACCGCTATGTCTTCCCGGGGGTCATGCTTCCGATCGATCCGATAGCAGACATCGGCGGTCGGGGTCAGCGCCTGGAAACCGTGCAGAAACCCCGAGGGAACGTAGAGAAGCGCGAACGCTACATCGTCGAGAGTGAAAGCCTGCTGCATACCGAAAGTCGGCGATTCCCTTCTGATGTCGACCAGCACGTCGAATACTGTTCCGTGCGCGCATCGTACGAGTTTGGCCTCTCCGCGTCCCGACCGTCCGTGCATTCCGCGAACCACGCCCCGATTCGATCTCGACTGCGAATCCTCGATGAAGTCGTCGGCGCGCGTCGGCACTCGCCGATCTCGTTGATACTTCGAGAGTTCCGAGTCGAACAGACGCGATTCGAAGGTCCGGGTGAACAATCCACGCTCGTCCCTGAATGGTTCAGGGGTGAACAGCAACACGTCCGCGAGTTCAACAGTTTCGACACGCATGTCGTCATTCTGCCGCATTTCAGCAGGCGAAACAGGCAGATCCGGCCCGTTCGGACATCGAAAGTGTGACGCAATGGTCTGCAGAGGCTGCTCGTGCACCGAAACCGACCGCGTACTCGACCTCGGACGGGTGCCGGCTACGGATTGCTTTCCGCTCGCATCCACTCCGATCTCATCGGAGGAATCGGTACATCCGCTCGCGATGGCGCTGTGCCGGGCCTGCGGTCTCGCGCAGCTTGCAGACGACGACACCACAGCTGACGAACCACGCGGTGTCGAACCGCAAGCTTTGAAGGATCAGGCCGCCCAAGCCGTTCGACTCGTCAGCGAAGCGGGCGCTCTCACCGGCGATACGGTCATCGAATTCGGCAGCCCGCACGGCGGAAGCTGGCTCCCCTTGCTCGCCGAGCGGGGTCTTCGGTCACCGGTGCACACCACCAAAGCTGCGGTGGTAGTCGACTGTTTCGGAGCGATGCACGAACCAGACCAGCGTGCGGCCTTCCGACAGCGGGCCGCAGCCACAGCCGACGATGGTGTGCTTCTGATCCAGTTCCATTCTCTACGCGCGATCGTCGGCGGCGGACAGTGGAATGCACTGCGCCACGGTCACTTCGCGTACTACTCCCTGACCGTCCTGAGCCGTCTGCTCGAGGACGTCGGAATGTTTGTCACGGCCGTATGGGAGTTCGATCTGTACGGGGGCACCGTTTTGGTGGCGGCCCGCCACCGGCCTGACGGACCGCTGTCGGCCGACGTTCGTTGCATACTCACCGCCGAACACACTGTAGGTCTCGCCGACCCTGTTGTGCTTCGTTCCCTGCAGCGCGCTGCGAACGAGCAAACTGCCGCGCTGCACGAGTGGCTGACGCTGATGGCACGTCGGAATCTACGCATCTTCGCGTACGGAGCCGCGTCTCGCGCCGTGCCGTTGTTCGCCAAAGCCGGTGTCGATCGCACCCTCGTCACCGCCGTCGCCGACGTCTCGCACGCCAAGCAAACGCGACGGATGCCTGGCACCGATGTGCCGATCATCTCCCCCGAGCAGCTGGTCGAAGCTCGCCCGGACCACGTTCTGCTCACCCTGCCCGAACTCCTCCCCGAGGTGCAACGTCGAATTCCGGCACTCACCGGTCGATGGATGGTCCCCCCGACGCACGCAGTCGGAGATGGATTCGATGCATACCGTACGACCGGTGTCCGAATGGCGGTGGAATCATGACCACAGCGTCCCGCCGGACAGCGCTCGGTGCACCTGTTTCCCATGCCCGGACCGTTGCGACCTCCCCAGCCCACCGGGCCACCGGCATCGTCCCGATTGCCTCGGGCACACCCAGCCGACTGAGCAGCCGGATCGGTGCACATGTCGACCTCTACCCGCTGGCCGGTGATCTAGTCGTCCTCTTCTTGGTCTGTTCGCTCGTTCGGATCGATTACCCCGTGCCGGCAGCTGTGGTGCTGGTGTCGGCCATGGCAGTGATGGGCGAGTACCGCACACACCTGACGCTGTCGGTTCTCGACGTCCTGCCGCGGACCGCGATGGCCAGTGTATTGGCGGCCGTATGCACTCAATTGGTGTTGGCGTCACGGACCGAGCTGACGGACGCGATAATGGTGACCGCCCTCGTGCTTGCTGCGGTGATACTTTCGCGAAACCTCACCTATGGAGCAGAACGATTCCTCAGGAGGAAGCTCAATCGTAGACACCGCACGGTGATAGTAGGCAGCGGTTCGATCAGTTCCATGCTTGCGGACAACATGGTTGCGGAGCGCTCCTGCGGACTGGAGCTGATCGGGGTACTCGACGACTCTCCACACATCATGACCGACAAGCGATCGGTGCCGGTCCTCCCCTTGCGTGGCAACCTCTGCAGGTTCCTCACCACCGAACACGTAGAGGCGGTCGTACTCGCGTTTTCCACGATCCGTGACAGCGATATGTTGAGCATTCTGCGGACGTGCGATCGTATCGACTGCGACATCTTCGTCGTGCCCCGGTTGTGGGAGATGACAGCAGTATCCGGTGACATGGACCGCATCGGCGCGATCCCATTGACCAAAGTTCGCAGAGCAGCGCATCGGTCACCGACATGGGGCGTGAAGCTGTGGACGAGTCGTGTACTGAGCGCAGCGCTGCTTTTGTTGTTGTCGCCGCTGCTCCTCGCCACCGCTGCCGCAGTCTATTTCTCCGACCGTTCGGCACCGATCTTGTTCCGACAGGAACGTATCGGTCTGGATGACCGCGAGTTCGAGCTACTCAAATTTCGCACGATGAAACCAACGAACGAGGATGAGTCGGCGACGAACTGGTGCATTGCCCACGACCCGCGCGTCGGGCGCCTCGGTCGGATCATGCGAGCGACCTCGCTCGACGAATTGCCCCAGTTGTGGAATGTCGTCCGCGGCGACATGACTCTGGTCGGACCACGACCGGAACGTCCGTATTTCGTCGCAAAGTTCTGTGGAACCATCCCCAACTATTCGGCCCGCCATCGGGTACCAGCCGGACTGACGGGGTGGGCCGCTGTGAACGGGTTCCGCGGAGATACATCCATCGAGGAGCGCGCTCGCTACGACAACTACTACATCGAAAACTGGGGACTGTGGTTGGACGTCAAGATCATGCTCCGGACGTTGTCCGCGGTCCTGATGATGAAAGGTCGATAATGCATCGACGGAGCGCGATCGACTCACACACCGACTGCGGGGTGACGCGATACGAGGGCGTTGGTTCGCACCACCACCCGCGCGAAAGCGGCTCGCAACAAACGCACGTCACCCGCCATTACGTCGGCACCGGTTACGAATTCGGGGTATTCGCGCGCGATGCGATGATGAAATCGCAGCAAATCCGACAACTTGCTGTAGGTCGAGGTTTGGCTACACAGATTGAACCTCGAGTCGCGCCACGCCGCGAGACGTTCCGAAATCCCGAAGAACATGCCGTACACACAGACTCGCGCAAACAGGTCCACATCCATGGGAAACACAAGGTCTCCGCGAAATCCACCTACACTGTCGAAGTCCTCTCGCCGGAACATCGCAGCAGCTGTAGGACCGAAGTCGGCGGGGCCTCGACGAACGATGACTCGCATGAGTGAACGCGGGGTTTGGAGCCCCTCCAGGCCCGGTACACCGAGTCCCGTTTCCTGTACTCCACCGTCCTCGTCGATCACGTCGAACCGGGCGGACGATATCGCGATTCCTTTGTCTTCCATCACGCGTACCTGTGACTCCAAAGATCCAGGGAGCAGAATATCGTCCGCGCAGACCACCTTGACCAGCCTGCCGGTGGAGAGCGCGACGGCTTTGTTCCAGTTGTCACCGATGGACAACACGACATCGTTGCGGATTACTCGCACGCGAGAATCGTCGACGGAATGCGCAATCACGCCGGTGCCGTCCCGGCTCGCGTTGTCGAGTACAACCACCTCGACATCGACATCCTGCTCGAGAATCGACCGTAAGGTCGTATCGAGGGTGCGGCCGGCATTGTATGCGGGGACGCAGACAGAGACCGAAGCAACCATTGCGCTACTCCCACTTGCCGATTGCGCATCGAGATCGTACCGAAGGATAACACGCGCCGCCGCATTCATGCATTCGAAAAGTGCGTGGCAAAAGTTTACAACGGATGTCGCACAACGACATCGAACGCCAGTGCGCCGCGGTAGAGTTCGATCATCCGGTTCCGAACGGACCGAAACTGCAGCACCCGACAACGACAGCCGTCCGATGAGACCTCACTCGTATTCCGCGCAGACCTCGAGAATTCTCCGGCTCCACATGACTGGATCGGAGTGGAACTCGGCGGTTCCCGGTGGATTGAATCGATATTTCACCGACTTGTACTGCGCACTGGATCGACGCTCCGACATCGAGGTCTCTGCGGTGGCGTTCGGTAGCCCCGCACGAGGAGGGCGGTCATGGGGCAGCGTCGGCGGATCGACACTGCGCCGCTGCTCGGCAGCTTTTCTGGACCGCACGGCGCTACCCCGTCGTGCTGTCATCGATCGACACTTCTGCCTCTATGGGCGCGCGGTGAAGACGTACCCCGGCAATCATCGGCTCGTGGTGCATTTTCACGGCCCTTGGGCAGACGAAAGCCGAATGGTGGGTTCGACGGAGACCGCGGCGCGGGCCAAGTACATGATCGAGCGGGTTCGATACGCCGGAGCCGACCGAGTGGTCGTGCTGTCCAACCACTTCCGGCAACTGCTCGTCGAGCACTATGGTGTACCAACAGGCGACATCAGTGTTATTCCACCCGGTGTCGATCTCGACCGCTTTCGCTCGACCGACCGAGAGAATCCCGCACCGACGGTGCTGTGCGTCCGACGCCTGGAGCGCAGGATGGGAATCCATGTGCTCATCCGGGCCTGGCGATCGGTCGTGACGGCACACCCCGATGCTCGCCTCGTCATCGTCGGTACCGGCACTCAGGAATTCGCGTTACGCTCCCAAGCCACGGAATCCGGTTGTGGGAATTCGATTTCGTTCGAAGGCCATGCCACCGACGAACGACTGACCCGGTTGTACGAGCAAGCAGCCCTGACCGTCATCCCCTCGGTCGCGTTGGAGGGGTTCGGTCTCTTCGCACTGGAATCCTTGGCCTCCGGTCGCGCCCCGATCGTGACCGAGTGCGGTGGCCTTCCCGATTCGGTCAGAGCACTCGACGCCTCCCTGATCGTTCCCGCCTCAGACGCGGAAGCGCTCGGAGATCGAATCGTTCGTGGTTTGAACGGTCAGGTTCCCGGACCACAGCAGTGTCGGGCCCAGGCGGAGTCGTTCTCGTGGGAATCGAGCTCTGCGCGCCACATTTCGATGTACAAGGAACTGAGCTCATGACCAAGGTCCTTTTCGTCACCCACACTGCCGCGCCGTCCGGTGCAGAGTTGGCCACACTTCGCTTGGCAATTTCGCTGCACGACATCGACGTCGGTGCAGTGTTCACCGAAGACGGACCGATGGTCGCGCGCATGCGTGCCCAGGGAATCGACACTCGTGTCCTGCGCAACACGTTCGACAGCCGCTCGATCACAATCGCGAATCGGACACCTCTTCGCCTCGTTGCCGGCTTTGTCGGTCTCGCCAAAGTGGGCTGGGGGGTCGGCGCAGCCGCCAGGGATTTCGGGGCGACCGTCTTGGTTGCGGAGAGCACCAAAGCACTGGTAGTCGCTGCCGTCGCGGCCCGACGTGCGCACATACCGCTTGTCTGGCACGTGCACGATCGGATTTCCGTTGCGTACTTCGGGCGCATGCTGTCCGTCCTCATTCGGGTATTCGGATGGGTGGTCAGCCGCGGATATATTGCCAACAGCAGATCCACGATGAGTCTGCTCTTCACCTGGCGCAGAAAATCGCTCGTCGCCTACCCCGGCGTGCTTCTCGACGATCTCGACGATCGAGAAAGTCAACGCAACCCGACAGAAACGATCATCGCCGTGGTGGGCCGCCTGACACCGTGGAAGGGTCAGGACCTCTTCCTGCGCGCACTTGCCGATGTGAAAGTGCGTCCTAGACACGTCTACCTCGTCGGGGGCACCTTCTTCGGCGAGGAGGCATTCCGTGACGAACTCAGGCGCCTTACTACGAAACTCGACCTGCCCGTTACGTTCACCGGGCACGTCGACCACCCTGGTGAGTTCATGGGACGCGCCGACATTCTGGTCCACTGTTCGGTCGTGGCAGAGCCATTCGGGCAAGTCGTGGTGGAAGGCATGCACGCCGGCTGCGCGGTCATCGCTACGCAACCGGGGGGTACTACCGAAATCGTCGACTCCGGCGTGAACGGGTTGTTGGTCGATGGTGGTGATCAGCAACAACTCACCGATGCTCTGAACGCCTTGATCGGAGACCGTGAACTACGTCAGCGACTGACCGTCGCAGGGCAACTGCGTGCCGAACAGTTCGACGTCTGCGTCTCTGCTCGCGCAGTGGGACTGTTCCTCGAGGACATCGCTTCGCCCGTGGCGTCATGAGAGGGGCAGGGATGCGCGAGGATCGGACCCTGACCCGCGTTGTTGCAATCGTGCGCGACATCAGTTTCGTCAGCTTCGGGAAGTACGGCCAATATCTCGTCACGGTCGTGACTCTCCCCCTGGCTGCGAGACTGCTCGGCACCGAAGGGCTCGGCTTGCTGGCAATCGGCATGGCGTCCTACTTCATCGGTTCCATGCTCGTCGATCTGGGCATCACGACATTTCTTGCCGCAATGATGAACAGCGCAAACGTCAATCAGCTTCGGGGTAGCTATCTGGCAATCCGAGTGGGCACCCTCGGAGCTATCGGACTCGGCCTGATCACGAGCATGGTGATCGGCGTCGACATCCACGTTCACATGGTCTTGCTCGGAATGTTCGCCGGTGGGTTCTGGTCCATGTCGGAAGACTGGGTTCTGATCGGGCAGGGTCGGTTCGGCGCCTCCATGGCTTACCAGGGCGTGGGACGACTCGGGTACCTCGTTCTACTGGTGATCTTCCTGCCGCGACTCCCCTCTGCATCGATCGCAATCCTGTGCCTCCTTGCCTCATCCACCCTTACTGTGTCGCTGACCTGGCGAGACTCCTTCAAGAAGTTCGGTCGTCCGGAGCGTCCGCGTCAGGTCAAGAAGATTCTCAGAATTGGCGCACCGGTTCTCACGTCGCGATTGCTGGTGACGAGCTACGGACAGGGGGCTGCGGCGGTGTATTCGTCCGTACTCGCCGCGTCTTCGCTCGGACTCTTCGCGGCCGGGGACAGGCTCGTACGCGCAGTCCAGTCGTTGCTCGATCCGATCGGCTTCGCGATGCTTCCGCGGATGGCACGCAACAGCCAAGACACTCTGTTCTGGCGACGCGCAGTCCAAGCACTACTTGCGTGCGTATGTGCAGCAGCCCTGGCGACTGCCGCATTATGGATCGCCGCACCGACGCTGATCGACATGGTCTTCGGCAGCGCCTTCGCCGACGCTGTCCCGCTGCTGCGGGCCGAAGTACTCATTCTCCCCGCGACCGCTGTGTCCTCATTCATCACCACCGCCATACTGCCGGTGCGACAAGACACTTCCGGTGTACTGATCGGCGCAATCATCGGAACCTCCGTAGCCGCTGTCGCGCTGTATTTCGCGTTTCGAACACACTCGGTCTGGGCGCTGGTCTACGGCACGTTGTGCTGCGAATTTCTCGTCGCGTGCTGGTATCTCCTGAGGTTGAGGAGGCTCGTCGTGCGTGACAGGAGTGCGCGGAGAACCGGGCCAGATTTGGTCCACAGCTCCGTTCTCGAGGAGCATCTCCGATGAAAATCCTGTATGTCGGTGACGACTGGGTCGGGAGCAATGCGCGTTCTCTTGCCAACGGCTTTCGCCAGGCAGGCCATGAAGTCATCATGATCGACTCGACGCCGGTGACACTTCCAAGGCGATTGTCGCCACCCTGGATCTACTCGAAGATCAAGCATCGACGCGCATCGTGGAGCGTCGATGCAGTTCACTCCCTGATCGACGACATCGCTGACGAATTCCGGCCGGACATGGTCTTCGGCTTCAAGGCGATCCATCTGGACCAGCAACGACTTCTCGATATTCCGGCCAGACTGCACGTCCATTACAGTCCTGACGACGTTTTCAACCAGTGCAACACCACTCCCGGTTACCTCGAGTTCGAGGGCGAGTGGGACCTCATCGTCACGACCAAACGTTACAACGCACCCGAGTTGCTCGAACGCGGTGCGCGGGCAGTGAAATTCGTCATGAGCGCTTACGACCCGGCGTGGCACCACCTCGCCGCGCGCCATGACCGGCGGCGGTACCTGATCGGCTTCATCGGCACATGCCGTCCCGATCGTCGCGATCACGTTGTTTCGCTCGCGCGACAGTACGGCGCTGCGATGCTTGTCCGAGGACCGGGTTGGCGACGTGTTCCGGAGTTGCAGAGTACGCGAGCCAGAGTCGGGGGGCCGGTGTACGGCGAGGACTTCTCCTCCGAGATATCCTCCGTAACAGCTAATCTCGTACTTCTCAACTCGAACAATCGCGATACTCACACGTGTAGGACATTCGAAGTCCCGGCGTCGGGCGGCCTTTTCGTCGGTGAACGAACCGCAGAACATGCAGACCTTCTCGCGGACGGCACAGAATGCGTTCTCTTCTCGAACCAGGACGAGCTGAGGGCCATCGTGGACATGTGCGAAAAATGGCCTGACCGAGCGCACAAGATCGCCGAATCGGGTTACCGGCGCATCGTGGGGGGCAGTCACCGATATGTGGATCGCGCCCGGGAGATAGTCGATGCGATCGGGTAGCGCTAGTACTTTGGGCAGCGACTGGAGCTTCGACAGCGCCCGAAAGTCGGGGCCCCAGCGATGAACGATGCCGTATACGACGTACTGCTCATAGCCGGAGCGCTGACGACGATCACGGTAGCTGCGATGTGGATCAAGGGAATCGTCCGTGTCTTTCTCATCGCACAAGCTGTGTATTGGAGCTTGTCCTACGTCGTGCGACCGATCGTTCTCTTGTGGGTGCAACCCCAGCCGACGTACGGCGATAGTGTGGCCGACCCGCGGTTGTCCACGATCGGGTACGACCATGGGATTTCGTCGGTCCTTCAACCAGTGGTGTTCGGATTGTGGACGTACGCGACCGTTGTTGTCGGATACACATTCTGGATTCGACGACGGTCGGGTAGCAACCGGAACACAGTCGCTCGGCCGCGATCCCTCGCGGATAAAAATTTCATCCCTACCCTCTGGACAGTATTCGGGATCGGGATGGTCGGACGCGCGCTCCTCTACGCAACCGGTTCGAGCGCCTCAGCCGGGCAGACACAAAGTTCGAGCCCAATCCTGAGTTTCATCACGCTGATGGCAGTCATCGGCACCCTGGGCCTGATCGTCTTCCTCCGCTTCGACGATCCCAGGATGACTTTTGCAGTTATCGGATGTCTGACGGTCATGGAGCTACTGTGGACTGTCGCAGTCGAATCGAAGACACCGATCATGGGTGCCGCCCTGGCGATCGCAGTTCGGTTCGCGCTCACTGGGTGGACGAGGGTCAAGCTTGCTGCGATCGCAGCGATTTCGGTTGTGGGAATCGCTGCCTTCGGCTGGCTTCAATCCTTCAAAGCATCTGATGTGGCGAAATCACAATCCGCGGTCCTGGATGCAAGCTATCCACCGATCTTGCAGCCGTTTCTGAGTATTCTGCGCCGATTCGACCTCTTGGAGGCAGCGACGGACAGCTACTACATGGGCGGCCGTCCATGGCTCACCATGACAGAAGTCGCCCACAATGTGATCTTCAGTTTCGTGCCCGAACAGCTGGTCGGGGGAAACAAGTTTCATGCCGGAACCGCGTGGGCGAACGAGGTTCGTGGCGCGTCCGTCGATATGACGAACGTGTCGGTCTCGCTCGCCGAGGGAAACATCAACGAGGGATTCGTCCTCGGCGGATACCCGGGGGTGGTTGTGGGCGTAATCCTCACGTTCGTCTTGCTGCTGAGTTGTGTGTGGGCGCTGCAGACCCGACACATATTTCTCATCTCCCTGGGTCTGTTGATGATCGAAGTTCCGGTCTTCTTCGAACGAGGAATTTTCGGCAGCGCGGAACTGCTCGGGAAGTCGGTCCAAGCAGCGGTGTTGGTCTGGATCGTTTATCTAGCAGTCGGGGAAGTTCGAAGACGTCCTGAGCGATTTTCGACCGACCACTCGTCGTATTCGGGTACACAGCTCATCGATACGACGCGAGAGAAGGAGTAAGCGATGCGATTGATCGACTATTGGCACATAGCCCGCAGGCGCTGGATGATCATTGTGGCGATCACGCTACTTTGTCCCCTCGCTATCGTCGGCTACAGCGCTTCCCAGCCGACTACATATCAGTCGTCGAGTCGTGTCTACGTGACGATGGCGACCGGAACGTCGGTGAACGATGTGTACCAGGGCGGGCTTGCAGCGCAGCAACGCGTCACGTCCTATGTCAACCTGGTCAACAGTTCCATTGTCGCCCAGCGGGTCATCGATTCACTGTCGTTGCCGCTGACCGTAGGCGAGTTGCAGAGCAAGATCCATGCCTCGTTTCCGCCCGCAACAGCGCTTCTCGACATCAATGTCACGGACTCGACAGCCGAGGGCGCCAAGCTTCTGACCGACGCGGTCGTGGCCGAGCTGAAGACCCTGGTCGGTCAACTGGAAACCATACAAGCGGACGCTGCCCCTGCCGCGAGGGTTTCTGTGGTCGATCCCGCCGCCACGCCCATAACGTCCACCGGCCCGAGCACCACACGACTTTTGGCGCTCGGGCTTCTCACCGGACTCGTATTAGGTTGCGTGGCTGCGCTTGTCCGTGATCGTACCGACCGCAGACTAAGTACCTCGAACCAGCTCGAGGACGTTCTACCGGTTCCCGTTCTCGCTATCGTCGATGTGGGTGAACCCGGGGCGATCGGCGAGGTGCGGCGACTACGCGCTCGGTTGTCGCGAGCGATGGGTGACATCCGAGGTATGACCACGATGCTCACGAGTTTCTCGGCACGTTCCCAACCGGACATTGCGGTGGACCTCTCGAAGTCATTCGCTGATACCGGCCGGCAGGTCGTGGTCATCGATGCCGACACATCGGGTCACGGAATCTCCGAACACCTGTGCATGGAGACGGATCCGGGCCTGGCGGAATTGCTTCGCACGACGTCGTCGCCGATCGAGGCGTTGTCGACCTGCTCGATACCCGGAATCAGTGTGCTGTGCCTCGGCTCGGCCGACGACCAGACCTGCGATCTGCTGGCATCCGACCGGTTCGCTGAAATCCTGACCATCCTCCGAGGCACGTTCGACCACGTATTTATCGGCACCGCTCCGATAGCGGCTGCGGCAGGGGCACTCTCGGTCTCCGCACTGTGCGACGCGACAGTTGCCGTCGTCGAACTCGGGAATACGACGTCACCCGAGGTGATGGGAGCCCTGTCGACATTCGAGCAGGGCGGTTCCGGGCTGATCGGCGTCGTCGCGGTCTCGAGAAGGTCGTCGAAGTGGTTCAGCAAGGGTTTCCGACGGTCGGAATCAGGGCAGCGAGCAGCGCATAAGATCGCCGATACCCACCATGAATCGGTCGTGAGCGACGACCAGGAATCAGTCGATACGTTTCCGGCGAACCGGTGAACGACGATATCGTCTCGCGCCGACGACTGCTTGCGGCTTCGCTGGGTGCCGCAGCAGCATTACCGCTCGTTGCAGCGTGTGCGTCGCAGTCCACAAGGCCCGGAAACGAAAATTCCGACAACGCGTTCGAATCACCGCACGTAACGGATGCGCCCTCTGCGCGTAACGTCCGGGACTTCGGAGCCGTCGGCGACGGAGCGGCTGACGATACCGCGGCGATTGCACGGGCATGCGCCGGTGGCGACGAGGCCTTGGTCCTGTACATACCCGCTGGTACCTACCGAGTAACGGAATGGCCCGAACTTGTCGACTACGCAACGATACTCGGAGACGGTCGTGATGTGACTACGATCGAATATGCTGGCGACCGCCCATTGATCACCCTCCGCGGTGTACACCGAGTGAGTTTTGCGCGCCTCGGCATCTATGTGACAGGAACGAAGGGCGCAGCGGTGTCCTTGTCCGGGTGTTTCGGATGCTCGTTCGATTCGGTCGTACTGCGCGGTGGTCACGTCAGTGAGAATTATCCTGAGTTCGCCGAACAGCGCGGGGTGATTCTCGACGAGAACACTGGTGGCACAGCATTTATCAACTGCAACATCAGCAACTTCGGCTTCGGACTCACCACCAGTTGCATTCAGAACTACGTCACGTCTTCGAGGTTCGCAGGAAACTACATCGGTGTGTTGGGAACAGGTAACGATCACAATGCGGGACTATCGATGGTCAACGTCGAGTTCGTCTCCGACACCGATCCGAACACAACCGACAAACATGTGTTCGTCGACGGCGCCGCGAACGATTGGTGGCTCACCAATGTGTGGTTCGAAGGCGCCGACGTCGCGTTGTCCATCGGCGATATCGAACGCGGTGGACCAGCGCAATTCGGGTTGGTCAATTGCAAAATTGCGGCCCGCACGGTCTGCGTGGACTTCGTCTATTGTCGACAACCTTATCTCGCCAACATCCAATTCGATTCCGATACCGACAGTCCCGCAATCGAATTGCGGATCGATTCCCAAGGGTGCCCAGAGGGCACGGCGGTGAATCTGCTCTCCAGCACCTCATCCGACATCGATCCATCATCATTCCCCAAGGGGTGGAATGTCACCGGCCGGGGACGAATCAGCGGTGCCACATTCATCGGGACCGTGGCCACAGTCGCAGGGTCGGACAACGCGGACCTTTTACAGGCCCAGGACTCGCAGGGTGCGGTGCTTTCTGCGGTTCTGGCGAATGGGGCGTGGCTGTGCGAACGGCCCGACAGTGGCGTGATCCTCAAAGACTCGGGAAACAAATACTGGCGACTATCGGTATCGACCGATGGCAGCCTCGAGACCTCTCCCCTGGGCGAGCAACGACCGTCCGGTTGAGTCAGGTTCCACACACCTCGTCGACGACCGCCTGCATCTTCTGCCGAAAGGCTTGGTGCGAAAACTGTTCGGCGTGCGCACGGATGACGGCCTCGTCATAGATCGAGCCGTCGAACGCAAGCATCGCCGACGCGAACTCCGTGACCAGTTCATGATCGGATTCACCTCGAACGAATTGGCCTGTCACACCAGGAATTACACTATCGAGGACTCCCCCGCTGCCGAGCGCTATAACCGGTGTACCGCAAGCCATTGCTTCGACAGGGACTATTCCGAAATCTTCGACACACGGCATGAGAAGCGCGCGGGTCCGACGATGCAAGCTCAACAACTGCGAATGCGTCACGTGGCCGAGGAAGGTAACAGTCGGACCCGCAATACTTCGGCAATAGTCGAGGCTGCGGCCATCGCCGGCAACCACCAGGCGCATTCTTGCGTTGTTCGCTGCCAGGATCGCCATATCCGGCCGCTTGTACGGCACCAATCTTCCGGCGAGCAAGAAGAAGTCCTCACGGGAGATACCCGGGTCGGGTGTGAATGCTTCGGTGTCCACGGGTGGGTGCACAACGGCCGCTTCACGATTCCAGCACTGCTCGATGCGCTGTTTGACCAACGTGGAGTTCGCCACCAAGCGACTCAATCGCGGGGCGGCAGAGATCTCAGCTCGACGGGCCGATGAGGCCAACATAGTCAGGGCCGCTGCACCCACCCTTCCGCCTGCTTCTCCCCGCCGTAATGATGCGTTCCATGCCCAACGCGCTGGGCTGTGAACATACGCAATGGTGGCAGCCGAAGTCGCGAAGGCCGCTTGGGTGGCGAAGGCGTGATGGCTGATGATCACAACTTCCGCGTCGTCGAAGTCGATCCGCCGAAAGAAGCTGGGCATCAAGGGCATCAAGGGTGCGTACGAACGCTCACCACAGCAACGGTACAACCGGTTGAGAAGTGCGGTTTCCGGCGTACTTCGCAGTCCCGCAGGGATTCCGCAAGCGCGAACGATCGGAACGTGTACCCGGGCTTCCGGCCATTGTTTCGATAACTGTTCGACAACCTTCTCCGAACCGGCCACTTCGGTGAATCGCTCGTGAACCAACGCGATACGCGGTGTCATCGTCGCGCACCGAAAACGCCGGTGCCACAGCAGATGGATGACGATATCTTCCACCGTGATTTTGTACACCGCACGCATGAGCCGACAGTCGGAAGCACGCCGTCCATCCCTCTCGAATTACGTACCCGACCATCACCGAGAACATTACCCGCACACAGTGCTCACCACGTCACTTCAGCGTGGACGCAACTATCTTCACGGCACCGGATGGAATCGGAAAGCGACGAAATTGCGTCCGAAGTCCCTTCTCCGCTGGGTACACTATGTTCTCGTTGCGGGTGGAATTGCCCTTCGATTCTACGGTCGATAGATAACTGCAGTGAGTGTCCGACTGCAGTTGGTGTTCGCGATGCAGCACCACCTGTTCAGTCCGACCCGTTGTGGCGAGAGGTGAAGCATGAAGCCCTACCGTCCACTGGTTGTACTCGGCGCCGTCTGCAAGTTCTATTCGAGGCCGATCAGACATTGGGCCGAATCCCACGGCGGCCGGGGACCGAACTTTCGGCTCGGCCCGCGCACCCCGCCGGGCCATCGGTTGATTCTTCGGTCCCCACGCCTGTCGGACGCTTCGGCATGGCGATTCCTCCGATTACGCGATCAGCAGTCGATAGAGCCGTTCTGGGTGTCATCGACTCGCGCCTGGGCGGAACGCCACACAGTGGACGCGTGGGTGGACGACTTGCTGTATATGCGCCGGGAGGCTCGTGCAGGTCGCGCCCTATCTCTTGTCATCGAAGTCGACGGTCGATTCGCCGGCCAACTCAACCTCGATCACATCGACAGATGTGCCAAGAACGCCGAGATGGGAATCTGGCTCGACTCGGAATGCAGAAATTTGGGAATGGCCACTACTGCCTGCAACCTGCTCTTCGACTACGTGTTCGGCACCCTCGGACTGCGCAGAGTCACCGCTCCCGTGTGTGTCGACAATCGACTGGCTGCGCACAGCGCGAAGCAGTTCGGGTTTCGCCGCGAGGGCACGATGGTGAGCTACCTCGACGTCGGCGGGCAGCGCAAGGATCACGACCTGTGGGCGATCACTTCGGAAATGTGGGCGGTTCGATCCGGCGGTGGTTCGTTTCCCTCGGGGCAGTAGCGTCGCGCTCGACCAATTCGGCAGCACGTGCGAAAGCGAGACGGCTCGCGTCGATTTGTTCGACAGCACGGGCGAGCAACACCGACCTCGCCTCGTGCGCCGCGTCCCAGGCGTTGCGCATTGCCCGTGTCAATAGATCGTCGACGTCTTCCCGGTCGAGCCTCACGACGTCTATACCGCTCCCGAACATCGAGCCCAAGCCGCCGAACTTGTCGTCGTAATAGCTGGACGTCGACAGCGCGACCACCGGAATTCCCTGTGACAGCGCGAATACCGCGACGTGATAGGCACCGGTGACTACAATCCTGCATCTGCCGACCTCACGCGCGACGGCGCGGGCCGGGGCGAAACGCCCGAGTGGGCGTGCCACCGCAGGGAACCCGGTAAGGAGGGGAAGAGTCGAGCGGCGGTCTTCCGAGTCGTGCTCGGAGACGATGAGGGGCACCAACATAGCGCCTGTTTCGGCGGCCACACCACGAACAATGCGCCCCACTGTGTCCTGCACCGAGGCGCCGACCGGTGCGTAGTCTGCAACTCGCAAGCACACGCCGATGTCTGTCCCGAGTTCCTGTCTCCGCGTGGAATAAGCAAGTTCGACGGCGTCGTCACCTGTCACCACGATGTGCTCGGACCGTACACCGAGCGAACGTAGAAGATCCGGACCCCGTCGGTCCTCGCGGACCGCGATGAAGTCGACTTTGGGTAGCACTGCCGCCGCACGTTCGATCAGGTCGGGGTCGTGTATCGGGCCTATCCCCTGTCCCAACATCACCGCAGGGATCCGATGCATGACTGCGTATTCGAGGAGATCCAGGGTGCGCATGGTCTGAAACTTGTCCACGTCGGCCAGATACCCGCCGCCGATCGCGATCACCAAAGAAGCGTCGGCCACCGCATTCGGTAACCGACCACCATCGCGGCTCAATGCAACTCTGGCCGGATTTTTCGTATTCGACGACTCGCTCGCACTGGGCTTCACTGCACGCACTGGAGCGGCTGCGGTCCGCACCAATCTCTCGATACGCGTCATCGCGGCGACAGATACACGCAAGACGGGCCCAGCCACAGTCGGTCCGAAAAATCCTGGAACTCGTCCCAGTCGATTCCATTTCGACCATTCGCCACCCGGCAGATAATTGACGGGTTCGGCATCGGGCTCGAACGCTCTGAGTAGAGAAGGCCTGCTCGTGAGAACGCCGATCCGTGCAGAAGGCCACCGCTGCGCGATCCTACGAATTGTGATGTCGAGAATTGCTAGGTCGCCCTTGTTGCTGAGCCAATACTCACCGTTCTCCAGGAGAATGCGCAGCTCGCGCTGATCCGCTGACATCGAAGGAGCCTCGCTACTCGCCATGGCAACAACTCCTTGGACTTCCGACGACTCGACTCGAAGATACCGCAGGTCTCGCCCAACCGCCGCGGTTCGAACGCAGGAAGCATGTTCCGCACTGGCACATCTCCGGTTCACCACAGGGATCGGTATCGCTGGTGCCAGAATAGGAACGAACGCCCCTCGAGCTGGGAGCTCGTCCATGACCTATACCCCCGCCGGCACACCTCGATCGTTCGATCGCTCCGACACGATGCAGTCGCGTCTACACCACTTGGTTCCCGGCGGCGCCCACACCTATTCCCGTGGTGCCGATCAGTATCCCGAGCACATGGCTCCGATTCTGGTGGGCGGGTCAGGTGCTCGGGTGTGGGACGTCGACGGTAATAGTTTCGTCGAATACGGCATGGGTCTGAGATCGGTGACCCTGGGCCACGGGTACAGACCTGTCGTCGATGCGGTGTCCGCCGCTATCGCCAACGGCACCAATTTCAGCCGGCCGACCGAACTGGAACTGCAGGCAGCGGAGGACTTCCTCGAACTCGTTCCAGGGGCCGACATGGTCAAGTTCGCCAAGAACGGATCGGACACGACGACCGCTGCAGTGCGACTCGCCCGCGCTGTGACGGGCCGAACCGTGGTCGCGGTCTGCGATCAGCCGTTCTTCTCTGTCGACGATTGGTTCATCGGCACCACTCCCATGAACGCTGGGATTCCCACCGAGCAGGTGAGCTCGACCGTCCGATTCCAATTCAACGATCTCGAGTCCCTCTCTCGTGTGTTGGCCCTGCATCGAGTTGCGTGTGTCGTGCTCGAGGCTGCAACGGCCACAGCCGAACCAGCTCCCGGATTCCTCGAGGGCGTTCGCCGCCTGTGCGACAGTCACGGTGCGCTGTTGATCTTCGATGAAATGATCACCGGATTCCGGTGGTCGGAGCACGGCGCGCAGTCCGTGTACGGGGTCCGGCCCGACCTTTCGTGCTGGGGAAAAGCAATGGGAAACGGATTTCCCGTAGCGGCGCTGGCGGGGCGGCGGGAGTTCATGGAACTCGGCGGCCTCAGAACAGACGAGGATCGCGTGTTCTTACTGTCCACTACCCATGGCCCCGAAACCGGTGCGCTGGCAGCATTCCGTGCTGTCGTCCGCGCGTACGCCGACGAGGATCCGATCGGACGGATGGAGCGCGCCGGCCGAAGGCTCGCCGACGGTGTCACTGCCGCAGCCGAGGAATTGGGATTGGGCAAGTACTTCCAAGTGTCGGGTAGGCCGTCGTGCCTGCTGTTCGTGACCCGTGGCCCCGACCTCGAGCGCTCCCAGGAATACCGAACCCTATTTCTGCAAGAGATTCTGTCCCACGGGGTGCTGGCCCAGTCTTTCGTGACGTCGGCGGCCCACACGGACGCCGACATAGACCTCACCATCGAAGCGACGCGGTCGGCACTGAAGGTGTATCGCAGGGCAATCGACTCGGGCAGCGTATCGGGCTATCTCAGAGGACGACCGGTAGCACCGGCGTTGAGAACAAGCGCCTACCCCAGGCGAATCGACTGACCGCGGTAGAGGATTGCGCGTTCACCACGACAATCCCGTGATCGGAGATGTTCTGGCAGAGCGTCGCGAGACAATCGGATACGCACCGACTCGAAGTCCGGTGTCATCGTGACCATCCTGGTTCGGCGACGTGTGTCATACTTATTCAACTAACATACTAGTGGAATGTGGGGCTCATGATCGTCTACCGGATCGACCGGCGTTCCGGTATCCCCACGTATGTGCAACTGGTCCTACAGACCAAACAAGCACTTCGCCGCGGCGAGTTGGCCGTCGGAGATCAACTCCCCACCGCGAAGGACGTAGTCGGCGCACTCACGATCAATCCCAATACCGTTCTGAAGGCTTACCGGGAGCTCGAACGCGAGGGGTTGGTCGAGCCGCACCCCGGGGTCGGGACCTTCGTCGTTGCCACTCTCGCAAAACCTGGCATGGCCGAGAAGACCGCTCTGCAACGAGAGCTGAACCGATGGTTGGACCGTGGCATCTCGGCCGGCTTGGACAGAGCCGACTTCGAAGCTCTGGTTGCCTCTGCGCTCGACTCCCGCTACCAAAATGAAGGAGAGCAGTAATGACCGACACGGTTCTGTCCATGGCGGGCGTCGACAAATCGTTTCGCCGCACCACTGTCCTGAACGACTGCACGTTCTCGGTCGAACGTGGCACCGTCACAGCACTTGTGGGGCCGAACGGAGCCGGTAAGTCGACGATCATGTCGCTCACAGTCGGGCTGCTCGCCCCTGACCGAGGAGACGTCACCGTGCTGGGTCAGCGCGTCGGGCAACGCGGGATCACTCCCGGATTGTCCTACCTCGCTCAACACAAGCCACTGTATCCGCGGTTCACGGTCAAAGAAATTCTCCGCTTCGGACGACGTACCAATCCTTCCTGGGACCAGGACTACGCGACCGAACTTGTCGAGGCAGCCGAAGTCCCGATGTCGGCGCGCGTGAAATCGCTATCACCCGGACATCGCACGCGCGTCGCACTTGCGCTCGCTCTCGGACGTCGACCAGAAGTGCTTCTGCTCGACGAACCCCTCGCCGACCTGGACCCCGTTGCCCGACGCGACGTCGCGCGGACCTTGATGCGTGACGCCGCAGAGCACGGCACCACCATCATCCTGTCCTCACATGTTCTGTCCGAACTCGTCGACGTCGCAGACCAATTATTACTGCTGCGCGACAACAGAATTCGACTTACCGGCGCAATCGACGATGTCACCGACGACCATTACGTGCTGGTCGGGTCAGGCGATCCTGCAGCCGCCGCTAATGTCGGCTCAGTAATTGCCGAGGTCCAAGGTTCCGGCGGCACTGCGTTCGTAGTGCGCGGACCTCGGCCCTCGGCGGCACCTGGGTGGCAGGTCGACGACGCCTCGCTCGACGACGTCGTGCTCGCCCACCTCACAGTCAGGAGTGCGTCGTGATCTGGGTGACATGGAGGCAGTTCCGCGGGACTATCCTGCTGGGAGTCTTGACGCCGCTGTTGCTGGCGGCTGCCATCGCGGCAGTAACTTTCCTCGCGGACCGCATCGGGTCGAATTATGTGTTGTTCCGGTGCTTCGGTCTGTCGACCACGACGTGCCTGACGGAGTCCTCACTCACTCTTGCAAGTGTGGCGACCATTGCTCTGCCCGTTGTCCTCGGTGTGTTCGTGGGCGTGACGGTTTTCTCTCGCGACATCGAACGCCGAACTCACGTACTGGGTTTGACCCAGGCAGTCGGGCGAATGCGGTGGTATTGGACGCGCGTGCTTGTCGTATTCACGCCGATCGTCTTGGCGATGGTGGTTCTGGGTTACGTAGTGCTGTGGTCCCGGTTCGGGACAAGTCCATTCGGGTCCAGCTTCGTCGACGCGTTCTATTCACGCCTGGAATTTCCCACCTTCGGTACCATAGGCGTCGTTCCCGCCGGTTACACCGCACTCGGGTTGGCCATCGGTAGCACGGCAGCACTGTTGCTACGCAACACGATCGGCGCGATGGTGGTCACCATGGTTGCGACCGTCGCTGTCATCGTTGCTTTTCCGAGTCTGGTTCGAGAGCACTACGCGACGCCCGAGGTGGACCGCCTCGCCCTCGAGATGAGCGAATCCGGTCGAAGCGTCGCGTACGAGGTGGCCCCATCCGATGTGCAGCGTGCGAGCTGGATGGTCGACTCCTATTACGCCGACGTCGCAGGGAGGCGCATCGATCTGCCGTACGACGCGTGTTCGAGCGAGGACGACATCTGGCCTGATCCGCGCGAGGACGAGACCACCGCGGACTACAACGACCGAGTGGACGCGTTCTTGACCGCCCGTTCAGAGGCGCGCGTCGCATGTCTGACCGAGCTGGGCGCCGACCACTACGAGCACTTGCTGTTCGAGGACCGGATGTTGTGGCGGTTCCAGTTCACCGAAGCTGCTCTGTGCCTGCTTCTTTCGTTTGCTCTCGCCGGAGGTTCGACCCTCGCGGTTCGACGGTTGCGACCGTGATCTGGTCGGCGTGGCGTCTCAACCGGGTGCCTCTGCTGCTCTCGCTGACATTCATCGCAATCTTGATCGTGGCAGTGTTGACGGCGGGGGTCTACATTCCGGATTATCCGAAGTGGACCTGGTCGTTCGGGGGCATCTGTTCGCGTTGGAACGACGTCGGGCCGTGCAGGCCAGAAACAGCATTGACGTTGTCGACGCTGTTCGCGCTGCTGCTGCCGTTACTGTTCGGCATGTTCGTCGGCGTCCCCACGTTCGCCCGTGAAGTGGATTCCCAAATGCACGTATTGTCGCTGACGCAATCGACAAGCAGAATTCAGTAGTACTTCGCACGCATTGTTGTGGTCTTCTTGCCGATCTCGGGTGCAATGTTGTGTCTCGGGTTGGCATTGCACTGGGCCGCGGGTCCATCACGAGATTCAATGAGCACGAGTGGCACGCCGTCCGTCAAGTTCTCGTTGTTCGATTTTCCGCACTTCGAAACAGCCGGTGTCGTTCTCGGCGCGTACACACTCGTCGTATTGCTCATCGGTAGCACTCTGGCACTCGTGTTCCGCAGCGGGATCATGGCCATGCTCGCCACGCTGTTCGTATTCCTTTTCGTCCCTGTCGCTTTCACGTGGATCGCACGTGAGCACTACGGAACACCCACGGTCCGAAGCGAGGCGATAGACGGTCTGTACCGCGAATCCGAATACCCTCCGAACCCGTACTACACCACGGACGGAACCTGGGTAATCGACGCCGGCTATGTCGACGCGAGTGGTGCAACTGTAAGGCCCGAAACCACACGCTGTCAGCCGCAATACCAGGATGGATCCGGAGAAAAGCGTGCCGATGAGTCGGACGAGCAGCGCGCGGAGCGGGCGCGACTCGACAGAAAGAACCGTGCCGATCGATTCGATGCGTGTCTCACGGACCAAGGCGTCGAGGGCTTCGACATTCGCTACTACACCGAGGACGACTTCTGGCGGTTCCAAGCCATTGAAACTGGGCTGATGCTTACCTTCAGCGTCGCCATAGGTGCTATCGGACTGTTACAGGTCCGCCGTCTCAGCTGAACTCGAGGCGACCGGTCCTACTGAGAACATCGGTCGTCGTTACACCGGAGACGGCTATCCGCGTAGATATGACGGTCGCCAGTATGGTCGAGGAATGACTGTGCGTGCGGGTGTTGTGGTTACGGGAACCGAAGTTCTGGCCGGACGGGTCACCGACAGGAACGGCCCTTGGGTGGCCCAGCGACTACTGGAGATGGGAGTGGACGTTGCCCACATCACGATCTGCGGTGACCGCCCCGAGGACCTGACGGCGCAACTGAAATTTCTCGCGGATCAGCGCGTCGACTTGATCGTCACCACCGGAGGCTTGGGCCCGACCGCTGACGATCTCACCGTGGAAACCGTTGCTGCTCTGTACGGCCGCGAATTGCACCTCGACGACGAACTCGAACAACGCATCCACGCAATCGTGCAACGATGGCGGAGCCGGTTGAGTTCTGCAACCGACCCAGAGCCGTTGCTGGCAGGTATTCGCAAGCAGGCAATGGTTCCGCACGGTGCGTATTCCATTCCACCGACCGGAACCGCTCCCGGTGTCGCAATACCTGCCGGAGACTCCGGGGCACTGCCCGCTGTCATGATATTGCCCGGCCCGCCTCGCGAACTGCAGGCGATGTGGCCAGAGGCACTCGATACCGCGCCGGTCGCCGAGGTCCTGGCCCGAAGCACTCGAATCCGTCAGGACACCATACGTGCGTACGGGCTGTCCGAAGCCGACCTCGCTGCAACGCTACGGACGGCGGAGCACCAGATCACGGGATTCGGTGATCTCGAAATCACCACCTGTCTGCAGCTCGGCGAGCTCGAGATGGTGACCCGCTATGCAGAGCCTGCCGCAACCGCATTCGCGGATCTTGCTGCTCTCATCGACAAACATCATGGCTCGCAGGTCTTTTCGATCGACGGATCCACCATTGACGACATCGTCGCGAACCGGTTGGCCGGCCATCGAATTGCCACCGCAGAATCGTGCACCGGTGGCATGATCGCCGCACGCCTCACCGATCGCGCGGGATCGTCGGCCTACGTCATCGGCGCGGTCGTGTCCTACGCGAACGAGGCGAAGACCGGCCTCCTCGACGTCCCTGCCGAGATGATCGAAGAACACGGTGCTGTCAGTGAAAAAGTGGCGGCCCAGATGGCGGAAGGCGCACGAAGCAGACTCGGCGTCGACATCGCGGTATCCACCAGTGGCGTCGCAGGACCGGGGGGTGGCACCGACCTCAAACCGGTCGGCACTGTCTGCTTCGCAATCGCCTCTGCCGACCGACCAACCATGACGCGCACACTCCGGCTCCCCGGCGACCGCGCAAGCGTGCGTGCGCTTTCCACCACCGCGGCGATGCACATGCTCGCCGACGCGTTGGCGCCTGTGAATTGACCGCCATCGTTCGCGCGCGGTGGTCGAGAGCCAAGGGGACGTGGGTTACACCGTGCGCGAATCACTTTGATGCTCAACGCATTCAGTGACTCGGTAACCGTTCGGTCGAGCCGGCGACCAAAGCAACAGTGACATGGTCGATACCGTCCCTGACGATCCGGCCGTAGCCGTCGTCGGAAAGCACTCCCAGCCGGCGCTTCGCTTCGTCCAAGTGCCGCGTGGCAGCGGCGAACGAGCTGAGCCGGCGATAGTTGTCGGCCAAATTGAGGTGCAGCGAGGGATAGAACCCGGCGACGTTCAACGACGCATGGTGTGCTTTGACTCGGTCGTCGGTCAACGTGTCCGCAGCGTCCAACGCACGGATATCCCAAGTCAGCGCCTCCGCCGCATCGTCACACACGTCGGCCAAATAGTGGCCGATCGTGCATCGATGCAATGGATCTCCGCCGGCACCGACGCGCTCCCACAGCGCGAGCAGCCTTTCGCGCCACTCGGCCACTCCCGCGGTCTGCTTCGCTACGGCGATAGCCGCCATCGTTTCGTCTGGTCCAGTGCCATTTTCGGTGGAGTCTGCCATTCGGACAACCTAGCCAGCACGACCGACAGAATCTCCGAACGCGTGGATCAGCAACACCTCGGTAAACATCGATGCGCATGACTCCCGAACCGTTGGAATCGCTCGCCCTACTTCTCAACAGGACGATAGGAAAACCCTTGGCAAGCGCGCCGGGTTTGGCCGCGATTGGCCGAACCGCGGGCCGAACGCCACGCAGATAGGCAATGGTTCTGAGTTTATTTCGCATGTGCTGCAACCATTTTGACGGACCGATGCATTCTTCAGCCCGCCGCACGACTCGAACGGCAACAGCGGACAGAACCGGCTGCCTACGCCGATGCCTTACCGTAAACCACCAGCGAACCTTGATTGACCTAGTTGACCGCAGTACCGAACTCACCGCACGCGCGGTCACACGGTTGGCGATAGTCGACTCACGTTCGCTCGCGGATCTGACATCGAACACTGCCGCGCAATTCGGCGTCACCGCAGAGATTTTCAGTACCAGGAACTATCAGCTGACACAGCTACGGGCATAGGCGTTTCGTAGTGCAGGGTTTTCCGGGATCCGGTGCTGGGCCCGGCACGACCTCGCGCACACCTACGCCTGCATGGCCTTGTTCGGTACCTCCGGCGCCCACTCATCAACGAGTGAGGGTCCAAGGAACTACGAAGTGACCGAGACCGACACTCTCTCCGAACGACCGGACCTTATCGACGCACTAAAACGCGACACCGGCATCACCGTTCTTCCCGTTCCACTGTCTCTCTGAGGCGGCTAGGACTGACGAGCATGCAGCGAGCTGTTCACATGCCGTCCCATTGTTCAAACGGTATACATCGGTCGGCTGGGGTCATTCGAACAGCGGACGGCCTCGGCCGGCGCGGATGCTGCGTAAACGACAGTTATCGCACCGTCAAGCTGTGTTGACGATCTTGCAAAATTTTCTCCTCAACGCGGCGTCGCCGATACTTAGATTAAGTCAACCTGTCATGAAGGCTCTTGCGGCGAATAGTCTTGCGCGAAATCGTGTGCCAGTGGTGGCTTATGTCGGGGTTGGGACGGCGGCCTTGAGCCATTGCTGCTGTGTCAACGAATTGCAGCAGCGCTGCTGTGCCTTCAGGGGTCTGTGACTACTGTGTCGGTTGCAACTGCATCTCATTGACGTTGCTGATCAGCCAAGAGATCCAGGTCGAAGGATGTCTTAGTGCTGGCGACCCGCGCACGTACACACCGGAGGCAGCAGTGACCACAGCCCAGGCGCCCGCCGACGAATGGGTGGCCGCGCTCACTGGACTGTGCCCTGCGCAGTCCGAAGAGTATGCCCGCACCCATCACCGACTCAACGTCCACAACTACTTGCCCCGGACCTCCCATGACGGTGGTCCAGGGGCGGGTAAGTGTGAGTGGAGCTCGCACACCGGCACCAGCCTTATCCCCGAGGAGGGTGGCGCGCTCGCATGGGTGCTCATCGACACGATCATGCGTGCCCGCTTCGGCGTAGCCATGGGCTGGTACGACTCGTGGCGCGAACACACTCTCAATGGCACCAAATTGTCACCACGGGACACTAAAGTCGTCGCCGCGTTCATCGAACCGGTCTTCGGGCTACCGACGAAGCCGAAAAGTACGGATCATCTGCACGGACACATCGCCGAGTGGCTCCTGCATTTGCTCACGAAGAACAACGCAGCCGTTCGGCTTCAACCCGACCCCAAAGGCGACGTCACGGATGCCGGCGCCGACGCGTTCTCAATCTACGAAAATTCCGCCGGCGCGCTGCGGTTTCGGCTGTGGGAAAGCAAGAAGAACACCGGCAACGGGCCGCTGTCTGCAAGCTCTAGCAAGGCGTATAAGCAGATCACCGACGAGGGCCAGCGTTACGTTGGGAAGCTTGTTAGCACTTTTCAGCGGGACTCGCACAGTGCCGAGATAATTACTTTGATCGAACAGTTACCCGCCGCGTGGGTGCAAGGAGATGCGCTCGTCGGCGCTGGGGTATCTCTAGCAACCCAACAGCCGCTGTCAGCGCAGCCATTCAAGAAAATGAGCGAAAAGCTGCCGCTGCTGAGCAAACCCGGTCAGCTACGCGGACTGGCCACCAGCATCAGCTGCTACAAAGAACTCGCTGAAACGGTACGGAGATACGCGTGGACCGCGCTCTAGCCGCCGAACACCTCAACGCCGCGTTCGGCGACGATCAACTCACTGAGCTCCCTACCGTTGATGAGCTCACTAACCTGATTGCCGAACTCGAGATTGAACTTGTTCGCGGCCTCACCGACACTGGGTTCCGCGCAGACCTCACGCAACTACGTCGCACCGCCTGGTATCTGCACGGGATCGCCTCCACAGCAGACGGTCGCCGGTACCCCCAGGAGCAGCGGCGCCGAGCGTTCGCCGTCAGCGCTCATGTCCACGACCTTCTCCTCGACGACCCAACCGAAACGGGCCTTCAGCACATGGCAACCGCGTTCGCAGCCCAGGTTGGTTACCACCGCGCCGACGAGAGCCCCAACGCCGGTGCCATCTACCGCAGGATGCGCCCTGTCGTCGACGTGCCGGCCGCTTTCAGCGACAGCGCAGACGTCGCTCTTCAAGCCGGGATACTGTTCCTCGGCCTCGATATGACCACCCTCAACCAGCGGTTGAGCACCTGGGGCTTCGCCGCGACCTCCCTGACCCGAAGTGCCGAACTCGAAAGCCTGGACGGCACGATGTTCGGCCCGACCCAACGGCTCCTTCGCGGTGTCACCGGCCTTGTCCAGTATCTGCGGGAAGGCAGCAGCGAGGCGCTTGAAACCGCCCGCGGACACCTCCGCGTCGTCATCGATGACGAAGTCGGCCTCAGTGACCTCGACACCCGTTGGGTAGCAGGACACCTCGTCGCCCTCGCTGACGGGCTTGAGGCCAGCAGCATCTGGGCAGTCCTACCACCCGACCTCCCCCCAGCGGTCAAGCAGGCGTTCACTCTCGACCCGCAGCCCATCTTGACCCTGTGGCCGCCACAGCGCGACCTCATCTCTCATTCGACGCTCAGCCCTCTTAGCCCAACGACCTCCAGGTTGCTCGTCTCCGTCCCGACCAGCGCCGGCAAGACGCTGCTCGCACAGCTCATCATCTGTGCCCACACCGCCCGCGACGACCGCGATGTCTGCTACGTGACCCCGTTGCGCAGCCTCGGACGAGAAATGCGTCAAGGGCTCCGGCCGCGCCTGCGATACCTCGATCGCCGCCTCGGCGCAGATCTCCCCGACGGCTTCGGCACCCAGGACCTCTTCGGCGACGACACGATTGCAAGCGAGGACAACACAGTCCATCAGCCACAGGTCGAGGTGATGACGCCCGAACGACTCATGAACGCCCTGCGGCAGAACCCCGGCGAAGTACTGAGCCGGTTCAGTCTGTTCGTCATCGACGAGGTCCACCTCATCGCCCAGTCCGGTGGCCGCGGACTGCTGCTCGAAGGACTGTTGGCGCTGCTCGACGCCAGCGGCGCACGACTCATCCTCCTCTCCGGCGTGATCGGCAACGCTGCATCTCTCGCCGCGTGGACATCCAAGGGCAAGGCAGACGTGCTGTTCACCGACGATTGGAGAGCCCCGCGTCGGCTCCATGTCCTCCTGAATACTGAGAAGATCGAGGAAAGCCGCGCAGACATCCCCGCCAACCGAGCAGGGGGGAAGAACAAGACCCGATACGACCTGCGTGCGCGCCTCGCGGTTCGGCCCACCAGAGCCACCGCGCAAGACCTTGCCACCAGCAAGGACACCCCTGTCGGCCAGCTCATTATCGGCCCCGACAGCACGCGACTCTCTGGTTCCTCCAGCGCCTACTCAATGACCGCCAAGACGGCCGCACTGCTATTGCGCGCCGGAAGTCTCCTCATGATCGTCTCCCAACGGGCCACTGCCCGCGACGCCGCGAAAGTGATGGCCGACGAACTCGAAGACGACCCTCGCTCGCAGGGCCTTGCCGACGCCCTCGTAGCCCGCCTGGGCGACGACCATCCTCTCATTGCCACAGTCCGCAAGGGCGTGGCCTACCACCACGCCGGGTTGCCTGTCGAAGTACAAGAGGCCGTCGAAGATGCGATCCGTAGCGAGACGATCAAGGCCGTCGTCGCAACAAGCACGCTCACTGACGGTGTGAATCTGCCCGTCCGTACCGTCATCATCGCAACCACCGAGTACGAGGGTCAGAACCCCGCCCAACGGATGAGCGCCTCCCAGCTTCTGAACGCCGTCGGCCGTGCAGGCCGAGCCGGGAAGGAGTCGGAAGGCTGGATCGTGCTGGCTCTTCAGAAGGCGCTGACCGTAAGTGATTTCGACCGGCTAACCCCCAGCCCTGAAGAATTGGAAGTTCGCTCGACCGTAGCCAGATCGTCCGCTCTCGATGCGCTTGCCGAGGCTGAGGGATTGGTAGCCGAGACACAAGACGCAATTCTGCGGTTGACACCCGATCAGGAGACCGGAGGGTTCGTCAACTACGTCTGGTTCATCCTCCACGTCCTGGAGCAGGTACCCACCCTCGCAAACACCCGAACCTGGCGGGAAATCGTCGAGCGCCTGTTCGCCTTCACCCAGCTCTCTGACGACCTCAAAGAGCGGTGGCTGGCACTCGCTGATCTCGTCGAGAGCGAGTACGAGCTGACACCACCTGCATCACGTCGGCGCTGGGCAGAAGCTGGAACCAGCCTGGCATCAGCCGCAGTCATCGAGACAATCGCAGAAGCAGTTGCCGACCATTTGCAAGGACTCGGCAGCATCGAAGAACAGACATTGGAGGAGACGCTCGACGTCCTCACCAGCCTGGCCGTGTACACCCAACTCTTGGCACTCCCCGAAGCAGGGAAATACTGGCGATTCCGAAAGTCACCCAGAGGCGCGGACATTGACGTCGACACCGATGCCGTTATTCGTGACTGGATCGCAGGACGCACACTCACCGAGCTAGCCAACGACCATCTTTCCGAAGTTCCCAACACGGCGTTCCGACTGGAGCAAATGGTCGACGGCATCAGTGAGGGGATCCAGCACTATCTGTCCTGGACCGTCGGCCTGGTCATCTCCCAAGCCAACGACATCCATCGGCTGAGCCTGGGTTCAGCGGCTCTTTTCGCTAGCACTTCTGCCCACCTGCGTTACGGCGTAGATTCACCACTCGCAATCAACCTGCTTGTACGAGATGTAAAGTCCCGGACGCTGGCGCAGCGTCTAGGGCGAGTGTCAAGAGAAGCAGGTTGGGATGAAGAAGGCCTACGCGAACACCTGAGCGAGCAGCACATTCGCGGATGGCGCGACAATCTCGAAGCAACCCCGACGGATGTTCTCGACCTGCTCCAGTACGTCCAGGGAAGAGACCGGCACAAGCTGGCCGAGATGATGGAATTGGGGGCTGTCACCGCTCAATCTCTTCTCGTCAACGGCGACAAGCAGGTCTTCCCGTTGGCCGTGAGCGTCGTCGCCTCGGACGACGGTAACGAACTCAGGATCCTGGCCGACGATCGCACTGTTCGCGGCTTCATCGTGGCGCCTGATCATGCCGGCGTCGCAGCGGTGCTCGCGAGCGGCCTAGTACTCGACTTCGTCCTCCAGGGCACAACGGTGACCATCACGCGCGCCTCGGCGGGACAGATTGACTTTCTGTGACCGACCCGGCCCTGCACGCCCGGGGATAATCAACTCGGGGCCCGGCGGCAACGTGGGATTGACGGGCAGCCGGCGCAGAACCCGGGTAGCTACTAACGGTTTCAGCCCAAAGTGTTTGCGATATCGACAATCTCGCTACCGATAAGAGGCCGGTTTTCCGGGCTCTGCTTGCTATTGGGTCGTCAAGTCGTCGGAAGCATAAATGGCGGCGATGAGGCGGTCGCCACCCAACTGTGGAGCAATACGCCCAGTCTTGATATGCAGGGTTACCAGTAAACCGCTGCATATTGGATCAGATGAATGAGGGCCCGGCTGCGCACCCTCTTTCGTAACCCACCTCAAACCCCATGCTCGCCAAAGGTTTCCGTCAAGATCTGAGCCGCCCGGCTGCCTCAAACGATGCTTCACCGACCGAAGGGGCGACGTGTGATCCCACCCTACCCGCAAAAAAGCCACTGCGACCGACCGTGACAGCTACGGTGATTTCGGATGCCACATGCGTCTCACGCCGATTCGACCCTGGCGATGCCGTTGCCGTCGTCGTCTATCGACCATACCCAGTCGTTCGACTCAGCGGAACACAGCCCCAGGCGGGCCATTTCGTCGGCAATCGGCTTGCAGGCTCGGAGGGTGCAGCGTGCTATCTCGAAGATCATGGCGGCGGGCATTGTGCGACCACACCACTTTGCCCCGCCATTCTCCATGTACTGGCGCAGTTCCTCAGCGTGCTTGTTGCGGTTCGGCTTTCCGTCGTTATGGACACCGCCAAGAGAGTTGGCCGCGACACGCAGCATGCTCTCAACGGAGTAAGCAAAGTCGTTCAGCATGAAGCCGACGTTGGCCTTGAGGAAGTCTTGACGCGACAGCTCTACTACCTGGTCACCCGGATTACCAGTGTCGCTGAGTTGGCCGGTCATGAGATCGAAGCGCAGGGCAATGGCGGTATCCACACGCTTGATTTCAGGACGCGACTCGTGAAGCTTCGCCCACGCTTCGTCCATCTGCTTCTTGAGCTCGGCCGGGATCGGAGTCGGTCCGGGCTTGACGACCCGGAACTTCGGCGCGAGGGATGTCGCGGCGCTCGCGGTGTCTAGAAGAGGCGGCTTATCCAGCAATATTGGCCGCAGCAGAGCGGAAACCTTCAACAGGTCGTACTCGCTGGGATTGGTCCTCAGCTTCTGATCCATGTCGATCAGTGTGTGAACGAAGAGGTGTTCAACTTTCATTGCCTAGTCTTCCTAATACTCCACCGAATGTTCGACATCAAGCGAGGGCCCCAAATTACTCTGAAATGACACCCTTGTCACTTCGAGGCATGACCTGCCGCAACTACACGGCTTCACGTCCGGTGAAGGTGTGCTTCGTTGTGGACCCAGGAGGATATGCAGAGATCGAATATGCAGGGTTACCAGAACCCTCTGTATGTGCTAAGTTCGGCGACTCTCGTCCAAGCGTCTGTGTACGTACGAAATCAGGGCGAACAGGTCGTAGAAGTCGGCCAGTAGCTCTTCAGTCCCTTCGCGTGTTTTGTGCGCCCTTGGGTTTCGATAGTGACCGTGTACTCCAATGAGCAGATTCTTAAATCCCTTGTGTTCACTAATTTCCGACGCCGTTCGATAAGGGTTAATAAACACGATCGGCGCAAGTGTGTTAGTCCCGAATGCAGCATCGTACAGCTCTTGACCATCTGTGGTCAGACCCGTTAGCGCGCGCACCCGATTCGGTGCACTTTTCGATGCTTCGCTCATTGCGTGGAACAAATCGTTGACGATCACTTCCTCCGCGCAGTAATTAAACAGTTCGGCGTGACAACCTCTTCGATACAACTCTGTTTGTAACTCCCCCGCCAGTCTCGCGGCCTCCGTGAGAGTGCTAGCTTTCGCGCCCGTAGACAGCCGGCCTTCTTCGTTGATCTTGTACCCGTATAGAACTAACACTCCGTTGAGCTGGTCGCGCAACTGCATCCACCTGCGTTGATCAGTTACGTACCGCGAGGGTCTCATCGCGCGAGCGACGAACCCTCCAAGGACGTTGCCGCATCCCTGCGAGACTTGGGTGTTGTGAAGCGTCAAATAAAGCCTCGTTCGTTTGTTCGGGCCAGGCTCTTGATCTGTGACGTTCACTAGCTGTAGCAGCGTATCTATGTCAGTTCCCGTCAGACCTGGATAGTCAGTCTGAGCCAAGATATTCGAGACTGCCTCAGTAAATTGAGGATCGAACACAGGGAGTCTCTTCAGGGATGGGGATGTCATGGCGAGATTGTCTCACTCCGTGCTGGAACAGAACCTATCCGAGGGCTGCCCGGATGACGAGGGAAAGGACGAGTGTGCACCCGTCGCGCGGCGGGTTGAGTTCAATTCTGAGTTTAGTGAGATTTCTGGTGCTGCGTCTATTCAGGTGCGATGTCTAGCATAAGTGGCGACACGGCGTCAGTCACTTCAGCCATCAGGCCCTCCCCAGTGCGACGGACGCGGCTTTCAATGACCAAAGTTCTGTGGTCGTGTGCCCAACCCCATGCTTGGTCCAAGACTCCAGCTGAGACGGGAACCGAAACGTGGGCACTACGTTTATTCCGCACCGTCTGCAGCGTGATCACCCCGGTTTCACCGTCCGGGTCGCGCTCGACCCTGCTTATTGGGCCGACGAACTGTTCTTCGGCGCGAGGTGATGGTACAGACCGCAACTTCACTGCTACCGACTTGATCCGTTGACTTGCTGCAGAGGGTATGGATACTGTGCCGAGATTCCGAGGTGCGGGCCCGCCGCTCGGCGCCCACTCGAAAGTACTACTAAATTCGTCAACTGCATCGTCAACCAGCAGACGCTGCAACGCTGCGGCGAATTGATGACTTACGCCCGCTCGTATTAGATCGTGCACGGCGTCCGAAGATGGTTCTCGCTCTGGTTGAACTGCAAGGATATCGAGGGCAGCAAGGGATTCGGCGAAGGTGCGCATCACCCGTCTCTGCATCGGCTCGGGTACAGCGGTCATCTGCAGTCCGTCGATATGCGGTTCATCCTTTGGAGGGTCGACATCCTCCGGTATTGGCAGATAGATCGGTATGATGTACGAGCCTCGACGGGTCTGAGCCATCCGCGCAGCTGCTAAAATTTCGTCCCCGTCACGGCGGTACCTACGTATGAAGGATTTTGGGCCGAGCGCGGTGGTCGCCGATGACCGAAACATCGTCCATCCTTCCTTCACCAGAGCGACGCCTGCTGCGTAGGGAATCGTATCCTTGATGACGATGTCGTTAGCAGCCCTTAGGTTGGCAATATCGACTGCGAATCCGTTCAGGCGAGCGAGTACGTCGATGACAGTCGATCGTTCGATCTGTGCCAAGCGATGAGTGATCGCAGACCAATCCAATCCTTCATCTTCGAGCTGGTTTGGTATTGGAAGCAGGTCGTGGGTCTCAACGTGGCGCCACAGACCGCCGAGTTGTCCAAGGTCGTCCGGCGGAAGCCATCCTGTAGCCGCAAGATAACGGACTAGTCGGCTATGAACTGAAGTCGTCACAGTCGGGCGGCCTTTCCCCATGCGCTCGTACCATCGAATTCGGCAGCCCAATCGTTGAAGGTGTCGGCCGTCAATCGATTCGCTCGCGGCACCCGCACGCTTTTTGCGGTGACTTGGTTAACCCTGATCCACTGTGCACGTGCGTACATTACTGTGTGTTGATCGTGATGTTCCAGCCATTCAGGTCCAACATCTCGTTCGAGCCGTACGTAGACCAGAAAGACCGGCAGCGTGCAGAGCGCCCATTTGCGTATCCAGTCATCCCTCAACGGAACCGTGATGCTTCCGTCCTTGTTTGGTTTCGTGGTGCCGGTCTTGATCTGGACTCGGACAGTTCCGGTTGCAAAGCTGATGTTGCCGTCAACAGCTAAGTAATCCTCGCCGGGTGAAAACTCCTCGTGAGCCACCCCGGCCTGTGTCAGCACCGATCGCATGTACATCACACCCATGCGTCCAATATGATCTGGACCGACGATCGATTGAACGTTGCTTGTCACCTGCGTGACCTTAGTTGCAATTTACGTAACCGTTGACGCAACAGAGTGTGAGTCGTGCTCAACCACAGCGTTGCCCCGTCACCCAGCAGCTAGATGAAGGTCCCTGACAGAACAACAGAGCCCAGTTGCTTTGGTGGACTTCGACCGTCCGACCAACCGAGATTGCGATCGGCACACCGGGGTGACTCGAAGCACCACTCCCAGACCAGATCGCCCCCAAACGCAGAAAGACCCTCCAACCAAGCGATAAAATCGCTGGTCAGAGGGCCTGTCACTGCTCCCCCGGCTGGACTCGAACCAGCAACCGTCCGATTAACAGTCGGAAGCTCTGCCAATTGAGCTACAGGGGATTACTTCGTGGCATCACACTCTCGTGTGCGCCGAGAGAAACCATAGCGCACACCCCCATGGGAGTACCAAATCGCCCTGGTGGAGCCGAGTCAGGCAGGATGGTGGGACGCGCGTAGAAGTAGGTGGAGTGGTGCCTACCTCGCTGACCGGCAAGACACTGATGACCAGCAACACTGTGGGAGGACTTTGATGATCCGTTTGGTTCTGGCTGCTGGAGCGGCGTACGTACTCGGAGCCAAGGCTGGTCGTGGTCGCTACGAGCAGATACGTAAGACAGCTGCGGCCGTCGCCGGCAGTCCAGCTACGAAGAAGGTTCTCGATGTGAGCAGGCAGAAGCTGTCGGATTCGTTGAATACGCAGCCGAAGCTCGAGCCCATGAAGACGATCGACGACGAATCGCAGCTGTACATCCCGCAGGATCAGCTCCGCAGGAAGTAGCTAGCCGGCGGCCGAATCGTCCTCCACGTTGCCGATGGCCTGCTCCAGCAGGCTTCGCCGGTACTGTTCGAGGGCGATGACGTCGCCGAGCAGTGCGTAGTACTCGTCCGGGTTGTCCTGCGGTGACATTCGTTGCATTTTCGATTTGAGTTCGGCGACCTGCTCACCGACCCACACTTCCTGCAGGCGCGCCATCACGCCGTTGGTGTAGCGGGTCAGCGCGATGTCGGCGACCGGTATGTGTTCGACGGCCAACTCCATGACGAGTGACTGCACGACAGGTCCCTCGGCACGTTTGGCGACGGCATCGACCCATTCTCCTCCGCCGAGCCCCGCAGCGGTGCCGCCCGCGGCTGTGACAGCCGCGCTGACGGCGGCGTAGGCGGGATGTGTGAATGTCTCCGGGGGCAGCGAATCGAACACGGACCCGGCGATCGACGGGTTCTGCAGCGCCGACTTGAGGGCTTCGCGCTGCGGCCACAGCGCGGGATCTCGCGGTTGCGGTCGCGGTGGGCCGGCCGGTGTCTCCGGCTTCGGCTCCTGACGCTTCTCGAACGGCACACGCTTGCTGTTGGCGTCTGCGCCGCCCCGAGCGATCCTCTTGGCTTCGTCCCGCACCCTGGCGAGCACCATCGCGGTGTCGTCCCAGCCGGTCCAGCCGGCGAGCTGGCGAGCGTACTCGTCACGCAAGGAGCCGTCCTTGATGCGGGCAACAACGGGAACCGTCCGCTTCAGAGCTTCGACGCGGCCCTCGGGGGTGTCCAGATCATGTTCGCTCAGCAGCGATTTGACGACGAACGCAAACATCGGTGTCCGACGCGCCACCAAATCCCGCACTGCAGGATCGCCGGATTTCTGGCGTAACTCACAGGGATCCATCCCGTCGGGGGCGATGGCGACGAACGTTTGCCCGGCGATCTTCTGATCACCCTCGAATGCCTTCATCGCGGCTGCTTTTCCTGCCGCGTCGCCGTCGAAGGTGTAGATGACCTCGCCGCGAAAGTAGCTGTCGTCCATCATGAGTCGACGCAGCATCGCCAGGTGGTCTTCACCGAATGCAGTGCCGCACGACGCGACGGCGGTCTTGACGCCGGCCAGGTGCATTGCCATGACGTCGGTGTAGCCCTCGACGATGACGGCCTGGTGCGACTTGGCGATGTCTTTGCGCGCCATGTCCAGACCGAACAACACCTGAGACTTCTTGTACAGCATGGTTTCCGGGGTGTTGATGTACTTGCCGGGCATGGTGTCGTCGTCGAAGAGCTTTCGCGCGCCGAAGCCGATGACGTCGCCGCTTTGACTGCGGATCGGCCACACCAGGCGGCGACGGAATCGGTCGATCGGGGTGCCGCGCTTGCCTGGCGTGGCCAGGCCGGCGTCGATGATTTCCTTGGCCTCGAAACCTTTGCTCAGCAGATGCTTGGTGAGGGTGTCCCAGCCGTCGGGGGCGTATCCACACCCATAGGTGAGTGCGGCTTGCCCGTCGAAGTCGCGTTCGGTGAGGTAGTCCTGCGCCGCCTGCGCGTCGGGCTCGCGGAGCCGTGCGGCGTAGAACTCCTGCGCGGCAGCGTTGGCCGCGATCAGCCGTGCGCGCGTGCCGCGATCCCGCTGAACCGACGGCCCGCCACCTTCGTAGGTGATGGAGTAGTTCAGCCGGTCTGCGAGCTGCTCGACGGCTTCCACGAACGAAATGTGCTCGATCTTCTGCAGGAACGAGTAGGCGTCACCGCCCTCGCCGCAGCCGAAGCAGTGATAGTGCCCATGGTTGGGGCGCACGTGGAACGACGGAGACTTCTCGTCGTGGAACGGGCACAGCCCCTTCATGGAATCGCCGCCCGCGCGCTTGAGCGAGACGTAGTCACCGACCACGTCCTCGATTCGAGTGCGTTCGCGGATGGCGGCTATGTCTCGTTCAGGAATTCGGCCGGCCACACCGGGCAGTCTAGTACCGCGGATCGGCTGCGAAGAATCAGATCAGCCCCAACTGGCCTGAGCGCCCAGGCTGCGCTTGTCGATCCGCTCGAGCCGACTTTCGGTGTACGACGCAATTTGATCGACGACGACTCGGGTGCGCTGCGCGTCGTCCTGGGCGCGGTGCCACGCCGGCACGAGAATCGGGTCCAACTCCCCCGGCGCCGAGCGCAACAACCATTGCGCGACGCGGTGGATTCGCTCCCGCTGCCGTTCCTGACGCATCTTGTGGCCGGCGTCGGACATCACGTACCGCAACGCCATCGTCTTCAGGAGCGCCACCTCCGAGGCGACGACGGCAGGGATGACCAGATCGGCGTCGTATCTCGACAGTGAACCGGTGCCCCACTTGTCGCGGGTGCCGTTGATCGCTGCGGTCGCGAATCGCCCGACCAGTTCGCTCGTGAGGTGCTTGAGCTTCACCGACGCTTCGAGTGTCCCGTCGAACCGACCGGCCGTCACGACAACCGGCATGCGCGAGAGTCGATCCGCAGCCTCGATCAGCTCGTTTACGTCGAGACCACGGAACTCCCTGATGCCGAGTTCGGCCAATGCGCGCTGTTCGGAACGATCGCCGAGGGCTCTGAGGTCGATTCTGGCGCCGATCACGCCATCTTCGACATCGTGGACCGAATACGCGACGTCGTCGGCCCAGTCCATGGCCTGTGCCTCCAGGCACTTACGCCGGTCCGGTGCCCCATCGCGAACCCAATCGAGGATCCGACCGTCGTCCTCGTACGCGCCGAACTTCGCTCCGGGCGACGGCCGCAGCCACGGATACTTGATCGCGGCATCGAGAGATGCGCGGGTGAGATTGAGGCCGACGCTGGTTCCGTCGGCGTCGAGGGTCTTCGGTTCCAGACCGGTTAGGATTCGTAGGTTCTGCGCGTTGCCCTCGAACCCGCCGCAGTTCTCGGCGACCTCGTCGAGCGCTCTCTCCCCGTTGTGCCCGTACGGCGGGTGACCGATGTCGTGTGCGAGCCCCGCCAGGTCCACCAGGTCCGGATCGGCGCCGAGTCCTTCGGCGATGCTGCGCCCGATCTGCGCCACCTCGAGCGAATGCGTCAATCGAGTACGCGGGGTATCTCCATCACGCGGCCCGGTGACCTGAGTTTTGTCGGCCAACCTCCGCAGCGCGGCGCTGTGCAGTACTCGTGCTCGGTCGCGCGCGAACGCGCTGCGGTGGGATGCATTCTCCTGCGCGCCGTCGAGCCCTGCCGTCTTACGCGGTTCCGCGACGAACCGTTCGAGGTCGTGATCGGTGTAGCAACTCACCGCTATTGCCCTGCCGTGTAGGAGAAGTCGGCGGTGAAGTGGGTGAGCTGATACCACAGCAGTGCGCCGGTCTCGCGAGCAATTCCGTGGGCCTGCGATTCCCTGGTGTACACCGCAGGGCCCGTCCTCGTCGGCGAGGTCCATGCGTCGAGGCCTGCGTCCCTGGCCATCGTGCGAGTGCGCAACGAATGCCACGGGTCACTGACCAGCACCACGGACGATCTTCCCTGTTCGCGGAGAGTATTGCTGACCGCCTCGATGCTTTCGAGAGTGTCCGAACCCTCCTCGACAGCAGTGATCTTGTCCGCGGGTACACCTTGCTCGATCAGATAGTTGCGCCCCGACGCGGCCTCGGTGAACAGGTCACCTTCCTGCTTGCCGCCGACGGTGACGATCTCGGGTGCCACACCCTGTTCGTACAGGGAGGCGGCCTGATCGAGGCGTGCCTCGAACACAGTCGACGGTGTACCCGAATACTGGGCCGCACCGAGAACCACGATCGCCTCGGCCGGGGAATTGTCGTCGATCCGCGCCACTTGCCAGACTCGAACGGCCGTGCCGCCGACGACGAGGAGACCCATCAGCACGACGCCCAGGATGAGCCGCGTCGTCCACCGGCCTAGCGTGCCGACGAATCCGAGCCGATCCCGATCGGATGGGCGCTGATCCAACGGTCGACCGTACGAATCCCCATCGGGTTCGCCGTACGGATTGCGGTCGAGAGTCGAGTTCACTCCTCGAGTTTGCCAGTCGCGCGCGATCGGGGTCGTATGGGCGCGCGGGAACTCGGCGTCGGTGATCAGAGCCAGCCGCGATCCAGGGCGATTCGAATCGCTTCGGCACGTGTGGTGGTGCCGGTCTTACCGATGGCCGCGGACAGATGATTGCGTACAGTCCCCTCGGACAGATGAAGCGTCGCCGCCATCCGCCCAGCCGTGCCACCTGCGACTGCTGCCCGGAGAACCTGCTGCTCACGCGAAGTCAACGGCGATACTCCGGCGGTCAGTGTCTCCGTGGCCAGCGTCGGATCGACGACGCGGAGGCCCATGTTCACGCGTCGGACCGCGTCGGCGAGCTGCCGAGCCGGGGTGTCCTTGACCACGAATCCGTCGGCGCCTGCGTCGAGGGCGCGTCGCAGATAGCCGGGGCGGCCGAAGGTTGTGACGATCAACACTCGACACGAGGGCACCTGGGTGCGTAGTTCCGCGGTGGCAGCGATCCCGTCGATACCCGGCATTTCCACATCGAGGAGCGCAACGTTTGGAGCGTGTTCCAGCGCCGCGGCAACGACCTGATCGCCGCGGCCGACTTCGGCCACTACCTCGAGATCGGATTCGAGCTCGAGCAGGGCCGCCAGAGCTCCGCGCACCAACGCTTGATCGTCGGCGAGCAACAGTCGAATTGTCATTGCGACATCACTTCCACGCGGAAACCACCGGATTCTCCGCTGCCGAGCACGAGGGTGCCGTTGGCAGCTTTCACTCGTTCACCGAGCCCACGAAGGCCATTGCCCCCGGAGTCCGCATCGGTAGCCATCCCGCGGCCGTCGTCGGACACGACGATCGACGTCGGATCGAGTGCGACGAAGCATCGTTGCGCCCCGCTGTGCCTGATGACGTTGGTGACGCCCTCACGCAATGCCCAGCCGAACAGTTCACGGTTGCGCAGAGGGACGTCGTCGGCGTCGGCAGGCAGGTCCGCTCCGATCCCCGCGGCGTCGAGCGCCGATCGTGCATTACCGAGCTCCACCGCGATGTCCACGCGGCGAGCACCGCTGACCGTGCTGCGTACGTCGCCGAGCGCTTCCCGAGCAAGTGCTTCGACCTGTGCGATCTCGACGGCGGCTCGCGCAGGGTCGAGGTCGATCAGACGTCCGGCCAGTTCGGCTTTGACCGTGATCACGGTGAGTGAGTGTCCGAGGATGTCGTGGACATCGCGTCCCATGCGTTCCCGTTCGGCAACGACGGCGAGGTCCGCCAATTGTTGTCGGGCTTCGGCGAGTTCGTGATTTCGCCGGAAGATCTGCGTAATACCCCAGGCGGCAAGGGCACTGACGATGAGTTGGAATCCGAAGAAGCTGTCCGGTTCCCAGTCCGGCACGAATCGCGGAAGGAGTTCGACGGATGCGAGCATCGCAGCAACGAGCGTGACGGACTGCACCGAAGGCAGGATCATCACGGCGATAACTGCGATGTAGATGGTCAGACCGAATGCGGTCGTCCCCAGCATCAGCGAGAGTAGGGCCGTGATCGCGAGCATCGCGGTGAGCGAACCCCATGCCAGCGCCGAGGACATCGGCCGATCGTGGCGGTGTCCTCGGCGAAATGCCCAGAACGTACCGAGAAAGAGCAGCGCGAACCCGATCACTAGTGTCAGACCGGCGACCCGAGCGAACCACGAGGGCTTGGCGAGTACCTCACCGATCGGATAGGCCAGGTAGATCAACCACGCTGCAGCGAAGATCGGCCCGAACCGCCAGAAGCGGTCGCCACCCTCCTGCGCCGGCTCATTCATGCTGCCTACGTTATCGGTGTCGGCAGCACGAGTGAGCGAAGAATCAGACACGTTGGGTATCGCGTCGGAACAGCACGGCCGCACCGACGATGAATACGCCTGCCCACACCACGAGATTGAGGACGGCGACCGCGAGGGTGGCGGCGCTGGGATCGGTGAAGGGAGCGCGTGCCACTGTGGCGAGCCCGTAGAGCGGGGTGAACTTGGAGACGAAAGGGAACCAGCCGCTGTCGGCCAGCGGCACGAAGAGCCCGCCTGCGAACGCGAGCACGGCGAGAACTGGGCCGAGTACCTGCATGACGTTCTCGGACGGCAGGAGGTATCCCATGAACAATCCGAAGGCCGCGAAGACCGAACTACCGAGCCATGCGATGACGCCCGTCGAGATCCACACCCAGATCGGCATATCGGCGCCGAAGACGGAAGCTACCGCGAACACGACGACAATGGAGGCCAGTCCCATGGTCATCGCCACTGCCATCTTGGTGACGATATAGGCGACCGGCTTCAACGGGGTCAAACGCAGTTGTCGACTCCATCCCTGTGCACGCTCGACGGAGACCATTGCGCCCCCGCTGGTTGCGGCGAGCATTGCCCCGTAGACGGCCATGCTGATGGCGATGAACGCGGTGACGTTGCCGTGTGCGAACGCGTAGTTCGACGAGTAATCCGACGCGGTCCCGAAGATGACGAAGAACACCGGCGGCATGACGAGGGTGAACAGCACCGTCCGACGGTTACGAATCAATCTCTTGATCTCCAGGCCGAGGAAGGTGGGGCTGAATCCACCGAGCTTCAGGGTCGGACGTGAAGTCGTGTGTGTTGCAGTCATATCGAACTCCCTGCGAGATCTGATGGATGGTCGGTGGTCAGTGCGAGAAATGCGTCTTCGAGTCCCCGAGAAACAATTTCGAGGTCGACGGCGTCGATGCCGAGTAAGTAGCGCGCGACGGCGTCCGAGTCCTGTCCGTGGACGATCACTCGATCTCCCCGCGTTTCCACTCGGTCGACCCCCGGAAGTGCCAGGAGTGCTCGCTGGTCGACGTCTACCGCCGTGGCAGACACGGTGCGACCCGATGCCAGGTTCTTGACCTCCGCGGCACTGCCGTCGGCGACGATCCGCCCGTGGCGAAGCAGCACGATGCGATCGGCGTAGGCATCGGCCTCGTCGAGATAGTGGGTAGCGAAGAGAACGGTGCGCCCGCTTCTCGCGTCGGTGCGAATGGCGTTCCAGAAATCACGCCGCCCCTCCACATCCACTCCGGTCGTCGGCTCGTCGAGGACGAGCAGATCGGGTTCGGGCAGAAGTGCCAATGCGAACCGCAGGCGTTGCTGCTCACCGCCCGAGCACTTCGCGACACGTCGGTCGGCGATGGCGGTGATTCCGGCGCGTTCGATGACCTCGTCGACCGGTTGTGTCCGCGGAAACAATGCAGCGGTGAGCCGGACCGTTTCGCGCACCGTGAGGTCTCTGAGCAGACCGCCGGACTGCATCACGGCCGAGACTCGCCCCGCGCTGATCGCGTCTGCGGGTGTCTCACCGAAGATGCTCACCGTCCCGGCGTCCGGTCGCACCAGACCGAGCATCATGTCGATGGTGGTCGTCTTCCCTGCGCCGTTGGGGCCGAGGAAGGCCACCACTTCCCCCGGTTCGATCCGCAGACTCACATCCGCGACGGCTCGAACATTTCCGAAAGATTTACTCAGGTGGTCCAGATGCACCGAAGGTGTCGTTGTCATGAGAACAACACTGCTCGCGTCGAGGGCGTCGAGCCTCTTCCGTGCGTCATGTTCTCGGCATGACATGTGTCATGGATTGGCCTCCCGGTAAGTTCGGTACCTATGGCAGTCGATCAGGCAGAGCACCGGCCCGCTTTCGTTGCGGTCCGGAGAGTTCTCGCATACAGCGCACTCACCACCGTCCTGGGATTCACCGCTTTGTTCGGCGCCGCGGGGACCGCCTCGGCCGAGCCTCCGTCGCGCCTCGACACGCAGATCACCGACGAAGTGCAGGTGCTCGACGAGCAGAGCACCGGAGATATTCAGGCCGCGATCGACGATCTCTACGACAACAGCCGTATCCGGCTCTGGGTTACTTTCGTCTCCGATTTCGACAACTTGTCCTCCGAGAGCTGGGCAGAACAGACGTACACCGCGAGCGATTTCGGACAGCGCGACGTACTTCTTGCAGTGGCGACGGACGGCCGGGCGTACTACCTCGGCGTCGACAAGTCCTTGACGGAGATCACCGCGGCGGAGCAAGAGTCGATCCGCGTCGATCAGATCGAGCCGGCGTTGGCACAGCGAGATTGGTCCGGTGCGGCCATCTCCACTGCAGGAAGCCTCGACGAGGCCTACACCTCCTCCGGCTCGGACGGGTCCGGTACACCGTGGCTGATCGGTGCGGGCGCAGTACTCGTCGCCGGCGGCGGAGCCGTCGCCTACTCCTCTCGGCGAAAAAAGAAGCTACACAAGGCGAGCATCGAAGCAGCGCACACCATCGATCCGACCGATACTGCGGCACTCAGCGCGCTTCCGCTCGATGTACTCGATGCTCGCGCCCATTCGATGCTCGTGGAGACGGACAACGCCGTGCGCGCAAGCGAGGAAGAGTTGACCATCGCGCGATCGGAGTTCGGCGATCGAACTGCAGCACCCTTCATCAGTGCATACGAGGAAGCAAAAAAAGCACTCGCTTCCGCGTTCGAAATGCGGCAGCGTCTCGACGACGCCATTCCGGAAACGCCGGATCAACGACGCTCCATGCTCATTCATATCATTTCCTCGTGCGGCCGAGCCGATCACGAACTCGACTCTCGCGTAGCGGAATTCGAATCGATGCGAGATCTGCTCATCAACGCCGGTTCGACGTTGGATTCGCTGACTCAGACCGTTGTCGGCTTGACCGTCCGAATCCCAGAATCGCAGCAGATTCTCGAACAATTGCGCACCGAATTTGCGCCGGCTGCGCTCGCATCGATCGAAGCCAACGTCGATATGGCTCGCGAGGCAATCGAACTCGCCGAGTCGAACATCGCCGTCGGCCGAGAGGCAGCTGCACGACCCGCGGGCAAACAGGGCGAACTGGTCTCTGCCGTCCGAACCGCAGAAAAAGCAGCCGAACAGGCACGGGCATTGCTCGACGCAGTCGACCACGCGCAGAGCGATATCCGCAATGCGATAGCGACTCTTCCGGCCGCCATCGAAGAGGTGCGTAAAGACATCGCCGATGCCGCAACGCTCAGTCGGCACGGTGGGCCCGATTTGGACAAGGCGCGCGCAGCGGCCGAACAGGCACTGCGCAACGCCGAGGCGTCGCAGGCGTCGGATCCGCTCGGAAGCTACAACCAACTGGTTGCTGCGGATCAACAACTGGATGCAACGATCGAAGACGCAACCGAGGTGAAGGAGCAGGAGGAGCTTCTGCGCGCCCGACTCGCGCGTGACATCGGCGGAGCTCAGTCGCAGATCACCGCCGCCAAGGACTACATATCGACCAGACGCGGCGGCGTCGGAGCCGAAGCGCGAACCCGCCTCGCCGAGTCGGAACGTCATTTCGAGGCTTCTCGCCAGCTGGAATCCTCGGACCCGGCGAAGGCGCTCCAGCATGCTCAGGCCGCAGCACAATTGGCCACGCAGGCATCTCAGAGCGCGCAGGCCGACGTCCGAGACTGGGAGGATCGCAATCGCCCACGCGGCGGCGGTGGCGGGGGAAATGTCGCCGGCGCGGTCCTCGGCGGAATCCTCATCAACAGCGTCCTACGCGGCGGTGGCGGCGGTTTCGGTGGAGGTGGCTTCGGCGGGGGCGGAGGCTTCGGGGGCGGCGGAGGTGGCGGCGGCGGTTTCGGTGGAGGCGGCGGCCGGTTCTAGGCCGGTGTGCGCATCCGGTCGGTGAAGAAGTTCGAACCTGTGTCGAGGTGACCGAACACGACGTTCGGTCACCTCGACTCTGGCGTTCTAGGCTCCGAGCAACCGCTGCGCGAGGTAGCCCTCGACCTGATCGAGAGCGACCCGCTCCTGCGCCATCGTGTCGCGCTCGCGGATGGTGACGGCGTGGTCGTCGAGGGTGTCGAAGTCGACGGTGATGCAGAACGGCGTACCGATCTCGTCCTGGCGACGGTATCGACGGCCGATGGCTCCGGCGTCGTCGAATTCCACGTTCCAGTACTGACGCAATTGCTGTGCCAGATCCTTCGCCTTCGGCGTCAGATCGGCATTACGCGAGAGCGGCAGAACGGCAACCTTGACCGGCGCGAGGCGGCGGTCGAGCTTGAGTACGACGCGCTTGTCGACGCCGCCCTTGGCGTTGGGTGCCTCGTCCTCGGAGTACGCGTCGACGAGGAACGCCATCAGGGAACGAGTCAGACCGGCCGCCGGCTCGATGACGTACGGCGTGTAGCGGGTGTCGGTTGCCTGCTCGTAGTAGCTCAAGTCCTGGCCGGATACCTTCGAGTGCACCGAGAGGTCGTAGTCGGTGCGGTTGGCAACGCCCTCGAGCTCGCCCCAGGCGCTTCCCTGGAAGCCGAAGCGGTACTCGATGTCGACGGTGCGCTTGGAGTAGTGCGAGAGCTTCTCCTTGGCATGCTCGTACAGGCGCAGGTTCTCCGGATCGATACCGAGGTCGGTGTACCACTTCATCCGGTAGTCGATCCAGTACTCGTGCCACTCCTCGTCCTCGCCGGGCTTGACGAAGAATTCCATCTCCATCTGCTCGAACTCGCGAGTGCGGAAGATGAAGTTTCCGGGGGTGATTTCGTTGCGGAAACTCTTGCCGATCTGGCCGATGCCGAACGGTGGCTTTTTGCGCGAGGTCGTCAGCACGTTCGCGAAGTTCACGAAGATGCCCTGAGCGGTCTCGGGCCGCAGGTAGTGCAGCCCTTCCTCGTTATCGACCGGCCCGAGGAACGTCTTGAGCAGGCCCGAAAACGCGCGCGGTTCGGTCCACTGGCCCGGGTCGCCGGTCTCGGGATCGCGGATATCGGCGAGGCCGTTCTCCGGTGGATGCCCGTGCTTCTCCTCGTACGCTTCGAGAAGGTGATCGGCGCGGTAGCGCTTGTGGGTGATCAGCGATTCGACGAGCGGGTCACTGAAAGTCTCGACGTGACCCGACGCTTCCCAGACCTGACGCGGCAGAATTACCGAAGAGTCGAGGCCGACGGTGTCTTCGCGGCTGGTGACCATGTTTCGCCACCACTGCTTCTTGATGTTCTCTTTGAGCTCGACGCCCAGCGGGCCGTAGTCCCAGGCAGACTTGGTACCGCCGTAGATCTCGCCGCAGGGGTATACGAGACCTCGACGCTTGGCGAGGTTGGCGACGGTGTCGACTTTGGACTTGGGTGCCACTGGCGGAGCTCTCCATCTTCGGTGTTCGAGGGGGTCGTTGCAGGCGCTTGGCCTCGCGCCAGCCTATCGGTCGGGCGGCGTATCTCCGAACGGTCCCCATTTGGTTTGACATGCATACTCCTGCATATCAAAATGGAAGTGATTTGCATTAACACCAAGTGCGTGGGCCTGACACCGACGAAAGACGTTCGAAACGTAGGGAGATCCTCTTGGCAACGATAGAGACGAACCCGTCACACCGGAGCGGTGATGCTGCCGACGATTCCCCATCTCAGGCTCTCGACGACCATTCCCACGACCCGTTCGCATCTTCTCCCCCGGCACCGATTCCGCCGAAGGAAACCCTCGCAGCCGCAGGCGACATCCTGCGCGCTCTCGCTGCACCGGTACGTATCGCGATCGTGCTTCAACTACGCGAATCGGAGCGCTGCGTACACGAGCTGGTCGGCGCCCTCGGCGTCACCCAACCGTTGATCAGCCAGCACCTGCGCGTTCTCAAGGCTGCTGGAGTCGTCCGCGGTGAGCGCAACGGCCGCGAAGTTCTCTACCGTCTCGTCGACGACCATCTGTCTCACATCGTCGTCGACGCCGTCGCACATGCCGAGGAAGGCTGAAAACACCCATGACCGACAGTTCGTCGACCGATACTGCCCGTCCCCGAAAGCCCGTCGTTGCCGGAGTGCGGGCCACCAAACAGCGGAGCGCGATCTCCGACCTGCTGGACAGCATCGAGGAGTTCCGATCCGCTCAGGATCTGCACGACGAACTCCGCAAGCGCGGAGAAGGCATCGGCCTCACCACCGTCTACCGCACGTTGCAGACCCTCGCCGACGCAGGCACCGTGGACGTTCTTCGCCTCGACACCGGCGAATCGGTGTACCGGCGATGCTCGTCCGGGCACCACCACCATCTGGTATGCCGGCTCTGTGGCTACACCGTGGAGGTCGAGGGCGTAGACGTAGAGAAATGGTCGCAGGATGTCGCCGAGGACAACGGGTTCAGCGAGGTCAGCCACACGGTCGAAATTTTCGGCACCTGCAGCGAATGCCGAGCCAATTCCTAGCTCAGCCCTTCACAAGTAAGCCTCAGGGCAAGAGCCCTACCCGTGCCTTCTCGACGCCTGCGAGCACGAGAACCAGCATCGTCATCAGCGGTTCGTCGTCGAGGCCGCTGGCCGGGAACGTGTACCGCAGCAGTACGTCGGCCATCTTTCCGTTGACATTGACCGAGATCGAGCCGAACTGCGACTCGGCGTTTCGGTCTGCGACCTTCTTGTGCAGCGAGGCCTTCACCGGGCGATCCCACGCCAGAACCGCGGTCAGAGAAAGCACTTCGAGGCCCGGCGACAGCACGAGCGAACGCAACGAGCACAAGGCACCCGCGTAGTCGAACCCCAGCGACCCCTCGTCTGCCACTGTGACGGTAGCGAACTGGGTAAGCGCAATCTGGGCGCGGGATTGCAGGGACAACTGTTCACTCATACTTGACTCCACCGAATCTGCGGTCTCTGGAAGCGAATTCGACACATGCCGCCCACAGATCCCGGCGGTCGAAGTCCGGGAACAGCTTCTTTTGAAAGACGAACTCCGCGTAGGCCGATTGCCACAGCAGGAAGTTGGAAGTGCGCTGCTCACCGGACGGCCGCAGAAACAGGTCGACGTCGGGCATGTCGGGCTCGTCGAGATACTTCGCGACGGTCGCTTCGGTGATCTTCTCCGGATCGAGTTTTCCCTGTGCGACCAGCCGCGCTATTTCCTTTGTCGCGTCGGCGATTTCGGCCCGTCCGCCATAGTTGACACACATCGTCAGCGTCATGACGGTGTTGTGCTTCGTCAACTCCTCGGCGACCTCGAGCTCCTTGATCACACTGCGCCACAGACGAGGTCGACGGCCGGCCCACCGAACACGAACGCCCATCTCGTTCATTTCGTCGCGCCGACGCCGAATGACGTCGCGGTTGAATCCCATCAGGAATTTCACCTCGTCGGGACTACGCTTCCAGTTCTCCGTCGAGAACGCATAGGCCGAGAGCCATTTCACGCCGATGTCGATGCAGCCACTGACCGTATCCATGAGCACGGCCTCGCCGCGCTCGTGTCCCGCGGTACGCGGCAGGCCTCGGTCCTGCGCCCACCGACCGTTGCCGTCCATGACCAACGCGACATGTTGTGGGATCAACTCGGGTTGCAGGATCGGCGGCCGGGCGCCCGACGAGTGCGGGTCCGGTGGGCGTACAGCGATCTCCTCGTCAGGCCGGGTACGCGGTTCGCGTCGTCGAATCACGATCTTCATCCTGCCCGACGGTGGATATTCGGACCGACTCAGCCTCGGCCTGATGCGGCTTCGATCGTTCGATCAGGGGCAACGTCCGCAACTGACGCTCGAGATGCCATTGCAGATGTGCGGCAACTAGGCCACTCGTCTGACTACGCACGACAGCCGACGTCGTCTCGGTGTAGACCCACTCACCACGCTCGAGGGCAATCATCAGGTCGAGTACACCGGCCATCGGGGTCGCCGCCCCGGGCGGCCTGCAGTGAACGCAGACGGAGCCGCCGGCCGCGACATGGAACGCCCGATGTGGGCCGGGAGCGGCGCACCGGGCGCACTCGGTCAACGACGGCGCCCACCCGGCGTACCCCATTGCACGCAGCAGGAAGGCGTCGAGGATCAGTTCCGGTGGCCGCGCCCTGTCACTGAGTGCACGCAGGGCTCCGACCGTCAGTTGATGCAGACGCCTCGCTGGCGCGTGCTCCTCGCCTGCGAGACGCTCGGCGGTCTCCAACACCGCGCACGCGGTGGTGTAGCAACCGTAGTCCGAGACGATGTCTCCACCGAAGGCATTGACCGTGTGGACCTGGGTGATGATGTCGAGGTTACGACCGGGATGAAGTTGCACGTCGATGTGTGCAAACGGTTCCAGGCGAGCACCGAACTTCGAGGTGGTGCGCCGCACGCCTTTCGCCACCGCACGGACGATTCCGTTGTCTCGGGTCAGGAGCGTGACAATCCGATCGGCCTCGCCCAGCTTGTGCTGGCGCAGCACGACTGCGTTGTCCCGATAGAGCCTCACGTCCTCCATACTCCCACGCTGGTCCGGCGCTTCCCATCTCCCTCGCGCAGGTTCGATACTGTGCCAGCGTGGACTTTTCTCGCGCGACCCTCGTCGAACAGGCCGCAGCACTCGCAGCAGGCCGCATCACATCAGTTCAGGCCGTCACCGAGTCGCTGGACCGGATCGAGAAGAGTCAGCCATCTCTCAATGCGTTCCGCATCGTGCGACGTGACGCCGCACTGCGGGAGGCCTCGGAGGCCGATCGACTACGTGCAACAGGGCACACTGCTCCCCTGCTGGGCGTGCCGATCGCGGTCAAGGACGACGTGGATGTCACTGGTGAACCGACGGCCTTCGGATGTGCCGGGGAGTTCCCGCGGGCAACCGTCGATTCGGAGGTGGTGCGCAGACTTCGCGACGCCGGTGCCGTCATCGTCGGTAAAACGAATAGTCCAGAACTCGGACAGTGGCCGCTCACCGGTGGAAGCGCGTTCGGGCACACTCGAAATCCCTGGAGTCGCACGCACACGCCCGGCGGTTCGTCCGGCGGGAGTTCGGCGGCGGTTGCCGCCGAATTGGTCTCGGCTGCGCTGGGTTCCGATGGTGCGGGCTCGGTGCGCATTCCGGCGTCGTGGACCAATCTCGTCGGAATCAAACCGCAGCGTGAACGCATCTCGACGTGGCCCCAGCCCGAGGCCTTCAACGGCATCACCGTCATCGGCCCGCTGGCGCGGACCGTCGCTGATGCGGCACTTCTGCTCGATATCGTCTCGGGTAGTCACGACGGCGATGTGCACAAGCCCGCTCCGTTGCAGGTCTCGGACGCGGTCGGTCGCAATCCAGGCCCGCTCAGGATCGCGCTGAGCCTGCGCAAGCCGTTCATTCCGACACCCTCGAAACTGGACCCCGAGATCTCGGCGGCGGCCTACGAGATGGCAGCGGTGCTGCGGTCATTGGGCCATCACGTCGTCGTTGACGATCCGAAATACGGAATTACGTTGGGGCTCAATTTCCTTCCCCGTTCACTGGCCGGAGTGGCAGCCTGGCTCGATCAGCTCCCGGATGCGTCGCTGGCCGATCCGCGGACCCGCGCCAACGCAAAACACGGGCGCGCCCTCTCCGGCGCCCCGCTGCGCGCAGCGCGCGCCGCGGAACCGCGGATCCGGCGTCGTATCGGCCGAATATTCGACGAATACGACATCGTGCTGGCTCCGACGACGGCTACTCCACCGCCGCTGATCGAAGCAATCGACGACAAAACCAACAGCGAGACCGACCGCATCATCACCGAACACTGTCCCTACACCTGGCCGTGGAACGTTCTTGGATGGCCGAGTGTGAACATCCCGGCCGGCTTCACCACGAACGGCCTGCCGATCGGTCTGCAATTGATGGGCCACGAATCCTCGGAACCGCTGCTGGTCTCCGTTGCCGCACAACTGGAGAACGTGCTGCAATGGCACCTCGAGCGACCCGAACAGTGGTGGTGAGCGGCACCGTCGACCTACTCCCACTTCATCTGCCACGGACGAAGACACACCCACCCAACCGGAGTTGAGTCGACGGGGTGAGGCCGACAAAATTGTCCGTGGTTCTGGCCCGGGAGGCTCGCCACGCGCGAACCGAAGCAGATGGCTGGTTCGAGAGAACCTCACCAGGCAGGACGTTTCGGCGGGTGATCGAAGAGATCGTGGCAATCGAACTCTTCGATCGTGCAATGACGCTCGCCGCCAAGATCTTCACGTCGGTTCTCCCCGTTATCATTGCCGCCACGATGTTCTCCGGTTGGGACCTGGTAGCCCACGGAATAGACGATCAGTTCGGATTCAATCCTGCCTCGGGGCCCGGCGGAAGTGGTGGACTCCAGGCGACGGATCCGTCGTTTGCGACCTTCGGCGTAGTGGGGCTGTTGATGATCGTCATCAGCGGCACCTCGTTCGCTCGCACCCTCACCCGGATCTACGGGAAAATCTGGAACATGCCGCCGAGCGGTCTGAATCATGCCTGGCGGTGGATGGTGGTCCTGTTCATAGTCGCCATGTCGGTACCGCTGCTCGGAATCGCCCGCTCGGTTGCCGAGCTCAGGTTCGTCGGCAGACCCCTGGCACTCTTGGTGGAGTTCGCCGTATGGCTGTTCGTGTGGGTACTCACCCCGCATCTGCTCACAGGAGGCTGGGTATCCGGCCGAGTGCTGTGGGCGACCGGTGCTCTCACCGCGGCGGGGCTCACTGCTTTTCGCGCCGGAGGACGCGTCGTCCTCCCCCGAATCACCGAGACAGCAGAAGCACAATTCGGCCAGTGGGGTCTGGTATTCACTTCGATCAGCTGGCTGTTCGGATATTCCGTCATCATCGTCGGTGCCGCTGCTGTCACCAAAGCTCTTGCCCTCGACGAAGGACCGATCGGCCGGGTTCTTCGTGGTCCGGAACCCGCGCTGGTTCCCGAGTCCACCGATCGCTCGACCCCGGGCGATCCGTGAAGGTAGGTGCGGGCAAATTCGCCCATGGTGGGCGACGCGCGCAGCGGGCACCTGGCATTAGCGTCGAGCACACGGTCGATGTAGAAGCACGCTGATCACTGAGGTGTCGTTATGAGTCTTCACTACGAACAACGCTCTTCCGTCAGACAGCGCTGGTCGGCCCGGGCTGCATTCGGCGCGGTGATCGGCGCGGTGGCCGTGCTCGTCGTGTTCGCAGGCGCACGGACGCTGGCGTTGTTCGCGGTGACCGTCTCTGCCCTCGTCGTCGGGGTCGCGACTTTGTTCTGGTTCCTCACGAGTCGAGGTGTGTTCCGATGGATTTCGCTGACCATCGCGGTTCTCGCGCCGATCGTGGTCGTCGTCTACCTTGTTCGCGCGCAGCTGTTGTGGGTGGCGATACTAGCTCTCGGACTTGCCGCACTTGCCGCACTGTCCGCCCGGGCCGCCCTCGGTGGCGCTACCAAGGATGCGCCGACGCCCGAGCACGCTGCGTCGATTCCGCAAAGCCCGTTCCTGATCATGAATCCGCGATCGGGTGGCGGGAAGGTAGGACGATTCGATCTGAAGAAGCGAGCCGAGGCCCTGGGTGCGGAGGTGGTGCTACTCGAAGGACCGGACACAGTCGACGTCGAAACTGTGGCCAGGAAAGCTGTGGAGCGGGGCGCAGACCTGCTCGGGGTGGCCGGCGGTGACGGGACTCAAGCTCTCGTTGCCGGTGTCGCCGCCGAGTACGACCTTCCGTTCTTGGTGATCAGTGCTGGAACTCGCAATCACTTTGCGTCGGATCTCGGGTTGGACCTCACCGACCCGGGCCGATGTCTGGACGCGCTGTCCGATGGCGTCGAGCTGCGTGTCGACCTCGGCACCATCGACGGGCGAACTTTCGTCAACAACGCCTCCTTCGGTGCCTATGCGCAGGTAGTGCAGAGCCCCGCGTACCGCGACGCGAAAACCGGAACGATCCTGCAGATGCTGCCGGACGTGATCGCGGGCCACGACGGTGCTCGATTGATCGCCCACCTCGGCGATCTCGAGATCGAAGGACCGCAAGCCGTACTGGTGAGCAATGGACCGTATCGAACTCACGATTTGGTCGGCCTCGGACATCGGGCGCGATTGGACCACGGCCTTCTCGGCGTGGTGACGATCTCGGTGAGCAGTGCACGTCAAGCCGTTGGACTCCTCCGCCGTACACATCGACACGGACTGACTCAACATCTCTCGGGCGATATCACCGTCGACGCGGACGAACCGATGATTCCGGTCGGAGTCGACGGTGAGGCTCTCATGCTCGGGACCCCGGTGCGCTGCACCATCACCCCGCGCGCTCTCCGCGTCCGCGTACCGCGGGTTCGTCCCGGAGTTCGCCCGCCCACACCGGCGATGGACTGGGTTCGACTCTTCCGACTCGCTGCGCCGCAGCGAGTCGGTCACGTGCGCTGAGAGGACGATCGATACCACCTCGAGTATCGCCCGGCGAGCGGGGCCGCAGTAAGTCCATGGGCCACAACGGAAAGCCCGATCGTGATCACCGCGGTGGTCAGTAGAAGACTCTCGTGGGGCAATTCGTGAGGTTCTTCGACGATGAGGATGACGAAGACGATAGTAGCGAGACCACGCGGCCCGAACCACCCGACGAACCCAACGGTCGGCGCCCGGGCGTGTAGACCGATCATTGCCCCTGCGACGGGCAGCATGCGGACAACGGTGAGGCTCACCACGGCGTACCCGAGTACGGCCCACGACAGACTACCGAGTGCGGGCCCGAGCAAGACAGCACCGTAGACGATGAATGTCACTGCGCTGGAAAGATCCCCGAATTCCTCGATCAGGTATGACACGTCGCCGCCGGCCCGCCTGCGGATGACTCCGAACGCCAGCCCTCCGACGAATGCTGCGATGAACCCGGAGCCACCGACTCCGACGGCCGCGGTATAGGCGAGTGCAGCAGCCGCTACCGGGACGATCTGAACCCAGAACGGGTCTATCGAGTTTCTACGTCCGGCTAGGACGAGCACAGTTCCCGCAACGACCCCAGCAACGATGCCGGCGGCGACACCGTAGCCGATCTGCTCGAGAACCAGGACGGCGGCGGCACCACCTCCGATCGTTCCGGTCTCCGTGTGGGCAATCGCAAGCACGACCAAGAAGATCGGCACGCAGATGCCGTCGTTCAGCCCGCTCTCGACGTTGAGACCTTGACGGACCATCGTCGGTAGCGACGGCAGAGTCACGACCGCCTTCCCAAGCGCGGCATCAGTGGGGGCCAGAATCACGGCGAGCAGAATCGCTTCCGGCAGCGAGAACTCGTCGAAAATTACAAGTGCGGCAACAATTCCGAGCGCGATCGTCCCTGGAAGCCCGAGCGCGAGCAGTCGGACAGGTAGCGCAAGCTGGCGCCGCAGAGCGGCGAAATCGATGCGCGAGGCGTCGACGAACAACACCAACCCGAGCGTCAGTTCGGCGAGAAGTTTGACCGCTTCACCGGCGTAGTCCAGTTCGATCAAATCGGACCCTGCTACACCCAGCGCTAAGCCTCCGACGGTGAAGACGATCGGCGCAGTGATCGGAGTTCCGTCGATGCGTCCCGAGATCGCGGCGAACGCAATCAGCAGACCGGCGATGGCGGGCACCGCCCATGTCATGGCCGCACCTCTGCGAACTGTCTCGAACATTCGGTAGCGTCCGGAAATATCGTCCCGAACGCGCTGCCCTCGAGGAGGTTCCGCATCATGTCGATCGGGCGTCGTCCGGCGCAATCTCATCGAGCGCTGGCCGCGCAATCAGTTCCACTACCAGCAGAGCTGCGACGGCAACGAGCACTGTCACTGCCACGACAGCACCGGAGGGGTACCTCCAGAACACCAGTGTCATCACCGCGATCGCGACGATTCCCGCACGAAGAGGGAGTCGCAACTGCGCGACCACGGACTCGAACCGATTCGGTGCCCGTCCGCCTGCACGACCCCTGATCGCATCGACGCCTTTGCCGTAGGCGGAGCGAACCGCCACTGCCGATCCTGATGAACCGGTGAGATATCCGACGATTGCGATCACCACCGCAAGCACGAATACCGCGCGCAGGGTCGTCCTGAGCGGCACCAGGACAGTGTCGATCAGTACCGTAGCGGCTTGCGGGGACAACACATCGGCGGGGATCGCATCGAGATACAGCGACCGACCGATGCTGATCGCGACGGCGAGCAGCGCCATGGCCACAGCGAGGCTGACTCCGACGAGCGCACCTGCCCGTCGGCGCATGCCCTTCGGGCTAGCCCATACCGCGCCAACCGCTGCGAGCAAGGTCAACCATGGAAGCACCCCGGATGCTTTGTCCAGCAACGATGTTGCGCGTTGCGCCTTGACCAGGTCGGGTGCCTGGAACAGTACGAAGGACTTGTCGATCGACGGTATCTTGTCCGCGAACGCGAAGCCACGCTCGGTCAGCTTGGCGCGCACCTTGTCGATGATCGGGGTGAGCGAGATGCTCACCGTGCCTTCGTCGCTGACCACGACGGCCGCTCGGGTGTTGCCGGTCAGCACGGCCGTCAGAGCTTGATGCGCCTCTCGGTTGGCCTGAATCCACAGTATTTCGAATTCGTCGGAGGACACCAGAGAGTCCACCGTCTTGTGCACGAACGACTCGGCCTGGTCCGCGATGACCGGGGCGAGACCGACAACCGCGGGTGGCACGCGGGGCGCGTTCTCGGTGATCGAGGTCAAGGCTTCGGCGGTGATCGACTCGACATCGAGACGCGTCATGATCTCGTTCGTGATTTGATCTGCCAGCTCACCTTGCAGCACCGGATTCGAACCCAGCGGCGTCACCGTCTCGACATAACGGTCGGCATCGAGAATCTCGCTGCGCGCATACCGGGCAAGTACTGCGGAGAAGCCCAGAACTGCGACCAAAACCAGAAGCAGGATCGCTGCGATCCAGCGCACTGTCGAATGCCCGGCGCGGGTTCGAGGTACTGCGGTCGGTGTGCGCTCCTCGCGCAGTTCGGCCAACTCTCGCCGCAAACTGTCCAGCTCCCCCCGCTCAGTCGCGCTGAGTGGTTGTTCGGAGCCTGGTGAATCCATGTTCGGCCTCTTCTCCGGTGGGCACAATCAGGGCCAAGCAACTGCTCCCTCATCGATGACCTTGCGCGGCTCCGGGCCCAACTGCATCATTCGTATCGGGTGACATTCTTCTTCGAGAAGCGGTATCCGCCTCCGGTCCGCCCACACGTGGGACGGTGAAGTTCTAGGGTCGGAGCCAACTGATCAGGAAGCGGTCCTGCCCTGGTGGCGGCCGTCTAAGTGAGAAGTTTCGAGTATCCGATGCACATCGAAGTCAGGAGTCACGATGGCAAAGCTGGAATTCAAACGCGTATCCGAAATCTCCCGCAAGGAGGTGGCAGAACGAATCATCGCGCTCGGCCACGCTCTCGCCAGTGGTTCGGAAGTGGAGTTGGGGTCGGGTGGCGACTCGATCTCGATCGTCGTCGCCGATCGAGTCCGGTGGGAACTCGAAATCGAAGTGGACGGAAACGAAACCGAGATCGAAATCGAGATCAGCTGGCGAGACGCTCCTTCCGAGGCTGCCGAAAGCGCGCCGGCAGAGAAGCGCGATCCGCCGCGTCGGGCGCGGGCACGCAAGTCGACCCCGAAGTAGGACCTGAAATGGACGCAGACCTCACCCGCCTCGGATGACGCCACGGCCCCCGAGGAATTTTAGAGTTGAAGCGTCGAGAGAGCTCGAACCAGCTGTCCGTCACCCCGAGTCGCGACCATCGGCCGGAGTCTCGCAGACCGATGTCCAAGTTCGAAGGAGTTCGAAACATGATCGATTCATTCTGGGAACTGATGTGGTACACGCTGATCGTGTTCGCGTTCGTCGCGTATTTGATGATCCTGTTCCAAATTGTCGGCGACCTGTTCCGTGACCGCACCATGTCCGGTTTCGTCAAGGTCATTTGGATCATCCTGCTTGTCGTAATTCCGTACCTCACGGCCTTCGTCTACGTGATCGTGCGCGGTCGCGGCATGACGACTCGACACATCGAGGCACAGCAGTCGGCCATGGAGGCAACCGATCAGTACATCCGAGAAGTCGCGGGCAAGTCCTCTGCCGAGCACATCGCCGACGCCAAGGCACTGCTCGACGCCGGCACCATCAACCAATCCGAATTCGAAGCGTTGAAAGCCAAAGCAATGAGCTGATTGCCTTGCAGCGACCGGGGTCCACAAAAGGAAGGGACGCACATGAGTTCTCTTGTCCTGGAGCTACATCACGTCGTGCAGCGGATGCGCGGACCCCGGCACAGGCATCACCATAATTGCCGATCTCGTCGGCGCAACCACGTGCAGACGCTCCTCGCGCACCATTCGATCCAACCGAGGGCGCGATCTAGAGGGGGGCTCGACCCGATCGAATCAAAACCCGAGCTTGCCCATCTGCTTGGGATCGGTCTGCCAGTCCTTGGCGATCTTGACGTGCAGGTCGAGGTAGATGCGAGTACCGAGCAGCTTCTCGATCTGCAAGCGCGAGTTGGTACCGACCTCTTTCAACCGAGCACCGCCCTTGCCGATGATGATCGCCTTCTGGCTCGAGCGTTCGATGTAGAGGATGGCGTGGACGTCGAGCATGTTGTCGTGGCCCTCGCGGGGAGTGATCTCATCGATGACGACGGCTAGCGAGTGGGGAAGTTCGTCGCGAATGCCTTCGAGCGCGGCCTCTCTGATCAACTCCGCCATCAGGATTTCTTCTGGCTCGTCCGTCAGTTCACCGTCCGGGTAGAAGGCAGGGCCGGGTGGCAATTCAGAGGCGAGCAGGGCGACCAGCTTCTCCACCTGCTCACCCGATTCGGCAGACACCGGAATCACGTGGCTGCTCTCCCCCAGCAACTTCGACAGAGCCATGAGCTGCTGTACGACGCGTTCTTTCTTGACCTTGTCGATCTTGGTCACGATACCGATCAGCGTCGTCTTCGGCGAGATGTGGCGAACCTGCTCGAGAATCCAACGATCACCCGGCCCGATCTTTTCGTCCGCGGGGATGCACAGTCCGATGACATCGACCTCGGAATACGTGTCCTGCACCAGATCATTGAGTCGCTGCCCGAGAAGTGTTCTGGGACGATGCAATCCAGGGGTGTCGACAAGAATCAACTGCGCATGCTCGCGGTGAACGATCCCACGAATGGTGTGGCGCGTGGTCTGCGGACGCGATGAAGTGATGGCGATCTTGGAACCGACGAGCGCGTTGGTCAGCGTCGACTTTCCGGTGTTCGGCCGACCTACGAAACAAATGAATCCGGACCGAAAATCTTCTTCGCTCGAATCAGACATCGAGCACCTCCCAGCTCTTCCCGCCGCGCGATGCGGCCGGGATGGTTGTATTCGTTCTGCCGCACAGCTCAGGCATCGGACGCTTCTGTCGACGATTCCTCGTCGCGATCGTTCTCGAACCTCTCCACCAGAACGGTCGTGACTCGCACTCGCCCTTTCTGATCGGCGCCGCCTTCACCGGTGAATGCCAAGCCGTGCGACTGCACACGCGAGCCTGGAAGCGGTACTCGTCCGAGCTCGTAACCCAGGAGACCACCAACGGTGTCGACATCCTCGGATTCGATGTCGATGCCGAACAACTCGCCGACGTCATCGAGTGGTACGCGCGCAGACACCCGATAGCGTCCGTCACCCAAGTCTTCGATAGGGGCAACTTCACCTGCGTCGTACTCGTCGGCGATCTCTCCGACGATTTCCTCCAACACATCCTCGATGGTGACCAACCCTGCAGTTCCGCCGTATTCGTCGATGAGCACGGCCATGTGCTTACGGTCACGCTGCATTTCGGCGAGCAAACTATCCAACGGCTTGGAGTCCGGTACGAATACTGCCGGCCGCATCACGTCGGTCACCTTTACACCGCGTCCGCCATCGGTGGAGTAGTACGTCTGCTGCACAAGATCTTTCAGGTACACGACGCCGATGATGTCGTCGACGTTCTCACCGATCACCGGAATCCGGGAATGCCCACTGCGCACGGCGAGCGAAGTCGCCTGTCCCGCTGACTTGTCGGACTCGATCCATACCATTTCCGGCCGCGGAACCATCACCTCGCGAGCCGAGGTATCACCGAGTTCGAAGACGGACTGAATCATTCGGCGCTCGTCGTCAGCAACCACTCCACGCTCACGGGCCATGTCGACCAGTTCACGCAGTTCGATCTCGGATGCGAACGGGCCGTTGTGGAATCCGCGCCCCGGCGTGATCGCGTTGCCGATCAAGATCAGCACGCGGCTCACCGGACCGAGAATCCAGCCGAGGCCTCTCAACGGAAGTGCCGCGAACAGTGCAATCGAGTACGCGTGTTGGCGCCCGAGCGTTCTGGGACCGACACCGATGACAATGTAACTGACCAACACCATCACGACGGCAGTCACGAGAAGCGCGATCGTTTCGTCGAGAAGACCTATCAGCCCACCCGCGAGTAGAACTGTGGCAACGATTTCGCACAGGATGCGAAGAAGGACCGTCAGATTCACGTATCGAGGGCGGTCCGCGACGATGGTGAGAAGGCCGATAGCGCCCGGGCGCCCATCTTTGACCATGTCCTCGACACGAGCCCGCGAGACGGTGTTCAGTGCCGAATCCACGGCTGCGAACAAACCTGCGATCGGTACGAGAACGACTGCTGCCACTATCAGCGCAGGCGCATCGCTCACAGGTTGTCGCCGCCGACGAAGCCGGTTTTGCCGAGCAGTCGACTGTCCCTGGCCGCCTGCACTTCGGCTTCTTCTGCGAGACGGAGATCCTCGTACCACTCCGCCAGAATGCGATTCTGAAGAGCGAACATTTCCTTTTCTTCATCCGGTTCGGCGTGGTCGTAGCCGAGTAGATGCAGAACGCCGTGGACAGTCAGCAATGCCAACTCGTGTTCGAGAGGATGGCCGGCGGCTGCAGCCTGATCTGCGGCGAAGGACGGGCACAGGACGATATCGCCGAGCATCGACGGTCCCGGCTCGGGAGAATCCGGACGACCGCCGGGCTCGAGCTCATCCATCGGGAACGACATCACATCCGTCGGGCCCGGTAAGTTCATCCACCGCATGTGCAGGTCAGCCATGGTGGACGAATCGACGAGAACCATCGACAGTTCGGCCGCCGAATGCACGTCCATACTGGCGATAGCGAACCGGGCCACACTTACGAGATCCGTTTCGGAGACTTCCATCCCCGATTCGTTGGACACCTCGATACTCATTGCTGCTCACTCTTTCGACAAGGGACTTTCGAGCAGATTCTATCGGCGAGCAGAGCGCGGCCCTCCAGAGCGTCGCTGTGCCCGATTGCTCAGCGAGAGATCTTGGTTGTTCGTGGACTCGAACCGCTCGTAAGCATCGACGATCTCCGACACCAAGCGATGTCGAACCACGTCGCTACTGGTCAACTGTGCAAAGTGAATGTCGTCGACGTCGTTGAGTATCTCCGACGCAGCACGTAGCCCCGAACGTGCGCCACCTGGTAGGTCGACCTGAGTGATATCGCCGGTCACGACGATCTTCGAGCCGAATCCCAGCCTGGTGAGGAACATTTTCATCTGCTCGGCGGTGGTGTTCTGCGCCTCGTCGAGAATGATGAACGCGTCGTTGAGTGTCCGACCGCGCATATACGCCAGCGGAGCGACCTCGATGACACCTGCCTGCATGAGCTTCGGAATCGCCTCGACATCCATCATGTCGTGCAGTGCATCGTGTAGCGGGCGTAGGTACGGATCGATCTTGTCGTGCAACGTGCCGGGCAGAAAGCCGAGACGCTCGCCTGCTTCCACCGCGGGCCGCGTCAAGATGATCCGGCTGACCTGCTTGGCCTGCAACGACTGGACCGCCTTGGCCATCGCCAAATAGGTCTTGCCAGTACCAGCGGGGCCGACACCGAACACGATGGTGTTGGTGTCGATCGCATCGACGTAGCGCTTCTGATTGAGCGTCTTCGGCCGGATGGTCTTGCCTCGACGAGAAAGAATGTCCAGGCTCAGCACTTCGGCCGGTGACTCCGCAACACCTTCGGTCATCATGCCGACTGCCCTGCGTACCGCATCGACGGTCAGCGGCTGCGCGCGCTTGGCGACGGCTGCCAACTCGGAAATAACGCGCTCGGCGAGCGCCACGTCGGTGACCTTGCCACTCAAAGTGACTACGTTTCCTCGGACATGGATGTCGGCGCTCAGAAGCTGCTCGAGGGTCCGCAGGTTCTCGTCGGCGGGTCCCAGCAGCGGGAGAACGGCCTCGGGCGCAAGCTCCATGCTGGACCGAACCATGCGTTCGGTGGGAAGTTCGCTGTGTTCACTCACGTGGTGGCTATGGCCTGCTTTCCGATGTCGACGAGCATGAAATGGACGGGGCCTGATTCGAGTTTAACGCGCGTGCGAAAAACAGCATTCCCATTTACCCGCCGGCACCGGCGAGCACCGCGGTCATCGAGCGCTGCCAGCTCTGCGACCCGGTCTCGAGAAACGCGACGTGGTCCTCACCAGGAACGATCGTCAGTTCGGCGTAATCACCAGCTGCGCGCGCCGCTGCCACATAGAGTTCGCTCTGCGACGCTGGCACCAGCGTGTCGAGCGATCCGTGAATGCAGTGCATCGGTATCGACGTGGGAATGCGATGCAGGGGCGACGCCGACCGATACAGCTCGGGCTCGTCCTCGTAGTCGGCGTCGAGCAATGCGCGGACGGCAGGATTGACGATTCCCGACGCCGGTCCCGTCACCAAGTCCAGAACACCTGCCTGCGTCACGATCAGCGACGGGGTCAGCGCGCCATCGCGTCTGCCTGCGAGCCAGGCGGCGAGGTGTCCCCCGGAAGAATGACCGAGCACTCGGATGTCTGTGAGATCGAGTGAGATCGAATCGAGGTCGGCAGAAATGCCGATCAGTGCGTCGAGTGCCGCGCCGACATCGCTGCTCACTTCTGGCCACAGACCGCCTGCGCCGACGCGGCGGTACTCGACGTTCCAGGCTGCGAAGCCTGCTCGCGCACATTCGACGGCATACCGGGTCCCGAGGCTGGAGCTGTACTGGCTACTCCAGGATCCGCCGTGAACGATCATGACGACAGGTACTGGAGTCCCGGTTTCAGCGGCGGAGCGCTCCGGAAAATACAGGTGGCCGTACTGCTCCTCGTGCTCGCCGTAGTCGATCCTGATTCGCTCCACTAAGGCTCACGGAAGTCGAGAGGCTGCTGCGCCCAGCGGTCGGTCGAGACACCGATCGCACCCAGGGCAACGGCCGCAGCGGTCGAGGTCCGCAGAACAGTCGGGCCCAGTACGACGGTTCGCGCTCCGGCGGCAGTCAGTCTTTCTACTTCGTTGTCGTCCAAACCACCTTCAGGACCTACCACCAACAACACTTCGCTCACCGAACGCAGCGGCAACTCCGAGAACCTGTCGGTTGCCGATTCATGAAGCACTGCAACGATTCCCCCGCGGGAGACGACCCCACGCACGAGTTCGAGTACCGCCGCCGTGTCATGGAGCTCGGCGACGTCCGGAACGAACGGCCGTCGAGACTGCTTGGCCGCGGCGGCAACCGTACTGCGCCACCGAGCGACACCCTTGGCTGTTTTCGCACCTTCCCAACGCGCGACGCATCGGGAGGATTGCCACGGCACGATGGAGTCGACGCCCGCTTCGGTCGCCAGTTCTACAGCCAACTCCGATCGATCTGCTTTGGGCAGCGCTTGGACGAGCCCCACAGTTGGTGTAGGCCGCGGCATGTTCGATCGAGCATCGACGGTCAGTTCGAGGCGATCGCGCTCGGCGGAGATCACGACCGTGTGAGCGACCCCGCCGTGCCCGTCGGAGAGCAAGATTCGTTCTCCTACTCGAATCCGCCGCACTGTAGCGGCATGGTGGCCTTCTTTCCCGTCCAGGACAGCGATGCTCCCGACCTGTGGCAAGGGATCGAGGTAAAAAACGGTGGCCGCCATCGTCAGCGACCGCTGAATGCTTCCCGGAGCCTCGAGAACAGCCCACCGCTGTGCTGGGAACCGATGGTGACGACCTCGGCTGAATCGCGGTCTCGCAGGGCCTTCAGGTCATGGAGGAGCTGCGTCTGCTTGTGGTCCAGACGTGACGGCACCACGACCTCCAGGTGCGCGTGCAGGTCGCCTCGAATTCCGGATCGGAGCTTCGGCATACCGTGACCACGCAGTACCGCGACTGCTCCGGGCTGAGTACCTTGATCGACGACGATGTCCGTCGGTCCGTCGATGATCGCGTCGACCGACACGGAGGTACCGAGCGCTGCGTCGACCATCGGGACACGAATCGTGCAATGCAGATCTTCGCCGTCGCGGACGAACACATCGTGCTGCTGCTCGACGATTTCCACGTAAAGGTCACCTGCGGGTCCGCCACCCGGGCCGACTTCACCCTGCGAAGCGAGTCGAATCCTCATGCCGTTGCTGACACCGACCGGGACCTTGACAGAAATGTCTCGTCGCGATCGAACGCGACCGTCGCCACCACATTTACGGCACGGGTCGGGGATGGTCTCCCCGGCTCCGCGGCAGGTCGGGCACGGCCGTGAGGTCATGACCTGACCGAGGAATGAACGCTGAACGGACTGAACTTCGCCTGCGCCACCGCAGGTTTCGCAGGTCACGGGCTTGGAGTCGCCGTTGGTACCCGCACCGGTACACAGGTCGCACAGGATCGCCGTGTCGACGGTGATGTGCTTGGTGACACCCGTCGCGCACTCGTCGAGCGTGAGTTTCGTTCGTAGCAGCGAGTCGGCACCCGGCTGAACGCGACCACGGGGTCCGCGACCACTGCCGCCTCCCTGGCCGCCGAAAAAGGCCTCGAAGACATCTCCGAGTCCGCCACCGAAACCGCCGCCACCGAAACCGGCTCCACCCCCGCCACCTTGCTGAAGCGGATCTCCACCGAGGTCGACGACACGTCGCTTCTCTGGATCGGAGAGGACCTCGTAGGCAGTCGAGATGTCCTTGAATCGGGCTTGCGCGCTCTCGTCCGGATTCACGTCGGGGTGGAGTTCACGCGCAAGTTTGCGGTAGGCGCGCTTGATCTCTTGGTCCGATGCCTTCTGGCTCACACCGAGCGTCCCGTAATAATCCCGTGCCACGTAAGTCTCTTTCGTTTTTGTCGATCCGGTCTGCGCTTACCTCCGCCTTCGCGGTGCGGCAAGCAATGTCTGTTGTCCGGTGATCAGCGCTCGGCGAGAACCTCGCCGATATACCTCGCAACGGCGGCGACCGATGCAATTGTTCCCGGATAGTCCATGCGTGTGGGGCCCAGCACTCCCATACCCCCCAGAACCATGCCAGCCGAACCGTACCCAGTGGAAATCACCGAGGTTCCGCGCATCTCCTCGACCTGCGTCTCTTCACCGATTCGCACCGTCACGGTTCGCGTGTCCTGTGTCACAGCGAGCAGCTTGAGCACGATGACCTGCTCTTCCAATGCTTCGAGAACAGCACGCAACGAACCGGGGAATCCAGCGTCACCTGCAAAATCGGCGGCATTTCTTGTCAGGTTGGCGGTACCGCCGAGCACCAAACGTTCCTCCGAGTGCTCTACCAGGGACTCGACCAACACAGTGGCAGATCTGATCATCGCGTCGCGCAGGGGTTCGGGGGCATTCTCGGCGAGTTCGGCCACGGCCGCCGACGCGGCGGCGAGCCGCTTTCCTTCGAGCGCTCCACCGAGCAGTCTGCGCAGTTTCGCCAAGTTCTCGTCGTCGATGACATCGCCCAGTTCGACGATGCGCTGATCGACGCGTCCGGAGTCCGTGATGAGCACCAGGAGCAACCGGGCTGGCGTGAGCGCAACTACTTCGAGGTGGCGAACCGACGACACCGACAACGTCGGATACTGGACCACGGCCACCTGGCGGGTGAGCTGTGCAAGCAGTCGAACCCCGCGGCGAAGAACATCGTCGAGGTCTACGCCGTTTTCGAGGAACTCGAGAATGGCACGCCGCTCGGCAGACGAGAGTGGTTTGACGTCGGCAATGCGGTCGACGAACTGACGGTAACCCTTGTCCGTCGGTACCCGACCGGAGCTGGTGTGAGGCTGTGCAATGTAGCCCTCGGCCTCCAGCGCAGCCATATCGTTACGCACCGTCGCGCTGGACACACCGAGGTTGTGACGTTCCACCAATGCGCGTGACCCGACAGGCTCCTGGGTGGAGACGTAATCAGCAACTATGGCCCGAAGAATTTCGAACCGACGGTCATCAGTGCCCGACATCGGTATCCACCTCCACATCTGCTCTGTTCATGACAAATACCGGGTCGGGGCGCGAACAGCCGGTTGACCGCACTCCCCCGGTCGACCCGTCTTTCGAGTCTAGTGGCCGTGGAGCACTACCCACCGCTAGGCCTTAGTGTGGACAAGTGGGTTACTCGACTGCGACAACGGACATAGCTGTGACGAACTACACCGAATCGAGGGTCACACAGTGATCTTCAAAGGTGTCCGCGACGGAAAGCCGTACCCCGAGCACGGCCTGTCACTGCGGGACTGGTCCAAAATTCCACCTCGTCAACTACGCCTCGACGACATAGTCACCACCACGAAGGTTCTCGAACTCGACCGCCTTCTGTCCGAGGATTCGACCTTCTACGGCGACCTGTTTCCGCACGCGGTCCACTACCGCGGGGTGGTCTACCTCGAAGACGGCCTACACCGAGCCGTACGTGCGGCCCTGCGGAACAGAACCGTCCTCCATGCCCGCGTGTTCGACTACGACGCACTGAGTGCGTGAGTTTCCAGAGTTCGAGTTTCCAGTGCTCGACTCGTGGTGATCGAACGACCGATTACGCAGCGATAGCGCGAACGACAGCGTCGGCGAGAAGACGGCCGTGATCGGTGAGGACGTAACGATCGTGCTCGACCACCATCAGGCCGTCGACCACCAACTGGTCAGCTGCCGCGCGCTCGGAATTCGCCAGCACATCGGCCGGCAGTCCAGTTCGTAGACGGATCTTCAACATCAGCTCTTCCAAGTGAAGGTCCTCACTCGTGAGCAGTTCACTACCTGCGACGGGGAACTCACCCGCTTCCAACCGGTCCGCATAGCGAGCGGGGTGCTTGATGTTCCAGAACCTGGTTCCACCGATGTGACTGTGCGCGCCAGGACCGGCTCCCCACCAATCTCCGCCATCCCAGTAGCCGACATTGTGTTTGCATTCGGCAGCGTCATCGGTAGCCCAGTTGGACACTTCGTACCAATGCAACCCAGCGCCGGACAACACCGAGTCGATCCGCTCGTACCGACTGGCCAGCACGTCGTCGTCGGGAGCCGGTAGCTCGCCGCGTCGAACCTTGCGCGCCATGGCCGTTCCGTCCTCGACGATCAACGCATAGGCCGACACGTGATCGACGCCCGCCTCGAGAACTGCTGCAAGGGATGCGTCGAGATCCTCCGCGCGTTCACCGGGGGTCCCGTAGATCAGGTCGAGGTTGACATGGTCGAAGCCCGCTGCCCTGGCCTCTTTCGCCGCGGCAACAGCACGTCCGGGCGTATGCGTTCGATCGAGCACCGCGAGAACGTGCGGGGCGGCCGACTGCATGCCGAGCGAAATCCGGGTGAAGCCCGCGGCGCGCAGCTTTTCGAAAAATGTCGGCGACGTCGATTCCGGATTCGACTCCGTCGTCACCTCGGCGCCCGTCTTCAACCCGAAGCTGCCACGGACGGCGTTCAGCACATCGGTGAGGCCGTCCCCACCCAGAAGCGAGGGCGTACCTCCTCCGACGAAGACCGTGTCGGCGGTTGGCACCGATCCTGCGCGATCGTTCATGAGCGCGGCGGCGGCATCGAGTTCACGACGCAATCCGGTCAGCCACGACTGCGGCGACGCGGATGTTCCGAGCTCCCCGGCGGTGTAGGTGTTGAAATCGCAGTAACCGCATCGTGTCGCACAGAAGGGCACGTGCACGTAGATCCCGAATGGCCGCGAACCGACGCCGTCGAACGCCGCATCTGGCAGTTCGAGTGAGACTGCGGGCGAGGCGGGAAGGTTCACGCTCTCCAGTGTCCCAGAACCTGAACAGTCGACTCACCACACGGACAGCGTTCCGAGATCCAGGCGCTCTGCCAGCCTATTTACCCCGAAAACGAGGTAAATAGGTCGCCGCGGTCGGCACTTGCCAGATGACGTGGCACAATAGGCTCCGTGAACGACTCTGGGATCCGATTGGTGGCGCGACGCCACGTCGATCTCAAGCGTGTCTGCAGTTCTTCGTGTCGATGCCGTAAGAGTGTGTAGCTGAGCTCTGCGTCTCCTTCGATGCGCACGCTCATTCCCGCTCGGAATTCGAACTGAGCACGTTTCTTCTCACAATCCCCGAACCAACCGAACGCGTGTGCAAGCGGTGAGATTCAGCCCCCACCCTTTCACCGTCCGGCAGAGAAAAGATGCAGGAGCCTTTGATGTCGTCGACAACCGACGCGACAACCGATGCGACCGGCGCGAAATCGCCTGATGTTGCACCCAGAGAGCGCACCGCACGGCCCACCAAGCGCCGCGCCGAAGGCCAGTGGGCCCTCGGATACCGCGAGCCCCTCAACGCCAACGAGCAGGCGAAGAAGGACGACAACCCGCTGAACGTGCGGGCGCGCATCGAGAACATCTACTCCAAGCAGGGGTTCGACAGCATCGACAAGAGCGACCTGCGTGGACGTTTCCGTTGGTGGGGCCTCTACACCCAACGTGAGGAGGGATACGACGCCACCTTCACCGGTGACGAGAACCTCGACCTCCTCGAAGCCAAGTACTTCATGATGCGAGTGCGTTGCGACGGAGGCTCTCTGAACCTCGAGCAGTTGCGGACCATCGCCGGCATCTCGCAAGAATTCGGCCGTAACACCGCCGACCTGTCCGACCGCGAGAACGTCCAGTTCCACTGGATCGAGGTCGAGAACGTACCGGAGATCTGGACGCGACTCGAGGCTGTCGGCCTGAAGACCACCGAAGCCTGTGGCGACTGCCCCCGCGTCGTTCTCGGCTCTCCCCTGGCCGGTGAATCCCTCGACGAGGTGCTCGATCCCACCCCCGCTATCGACGAGATCGTGCGCCGCTACATCGGCGACCCTCGTTACTCCAACCTGCCCCGCAAGTTCAAGACTGCGATCTCGGGCCAGCAGGACGTAGTCCACGAGATCAACGACGTCGCGTTCATCGGCGTGAACCACCCGGAACACGGTCCCGGACTCGATCTCTGGGTCGGCGGTGGCTTGTCCACCAACCCGATGCTCGCTCAGCGGGTCGGCGCCTGGATTCCGCTCGACGAGGTTCCCGACGTCTGGGAAGGTGTCGTCTCGATCTTCCGCGATTACGGCTACCGCCGTCTGCGCGCCAAGGCCAGGCTCAAGTTCCTCATCAAGGATTGGGGAATCGAAAAGTTCCGCGAAGTCCTCGAGACCGAATACTTGAAGCGTCCCCTCATCGACGGCCCGGCACCCGAGAAGCCGACGCGGCCCATCGATCACGTCGGTATCCAGAAGACCCAGAACGGACTCAACGCAGTCGGTTTCGCGCCGATCGCGGGCCGCGTTTCGGGAACCATTCTCGCTCGGGTTGCCGACGCCGCCGAGAAGGCCGGCAGTGACCGAATTCGCTTCACTCCCTTCCAGAAGCTGATCATCCTCGACGTGGCCGAAGAAACTCTCGAGCCGCTGATCGCCGACCTCGACGCTCTGGGCCTCCCGGCCCGGCCGTCGCACTGGCGCAAGAACCTGATGGCCTGCTCCGGCATCGAGTTCTGCAAGCTGTCGTTCGCCGAAACACGCAAGCGCTCACAGGTTCTCGTGCCCGAACTCGAAGAGCGTCTGGCAGACATCAACGCCCAGCTCGACGTACCGATCACGATCAACATCAACGGTTGCCCCAACTCCTGCGCCCGCTCGCAGGTCGCGGACATCGGATTCAAGGGCCAATTGGTCGACGACGGTGAAGGCAATCAGGTCGAAGGCTTCCAGGTTCACCTGGGCGGCAGCCTAGGCTTCGACACTGCCTTCGGCCGAAAGCTACGCCAACACAAGGTCACCAGCGTCGAGATGGGTGACTACATCGATCGCGTCGTACGGCAGTTCGTGAAGAACCGCAACGAGGGCGAACGTTTCGCCGAATGGGCCGTGCGAGCAGACGAGGCGGATATGCGATGAGAACTCGAATGAATCTTTCGGTCGAGGAGCTGAAGGCGATCGCGGAGCGCGGTGCTCGCGAACTCGACGGAGCCGACGCACACGAATTGCTGGCATGGACCGAACGCGAATTCGGAACCGACTACATCGTGGCGTCGAACATGCAGGACGCAGTGCTGGTACACCTTGCAGCCCAGGTACACCCGGGCATCGACGTCCTGTTCCTCGAAACCGGCTATCACTTCGCGGAAACCATCGGCACTCGCGATGCGGTAGAGGCCGTCTACGGTGTGAAGATCGTCAACGCCCGCGCCGAACTGACTGTGCCGCAACAAGATGCAGTAGAGGGCAAAGATCTTTTCGCTCGCGAGCCGAATCGATGCTGCGCCATGCGCAAGGTCGCTCCCCTGAAGAACGAGCTTGCAAACTACAGCGCCTGGGTGACCGGCATCCGTAGAGTCGAATCGCCCACCCGCGCGAATGCGCCACTCATCTCCTTCGACGACGGCTTCGGCCTGGTGAAGATCAATCCGATCGCAGCCTGGTCGGACGAGGACATGCAAAACTACATCGACGAGCACTCCATACTCGTCAATCCGCTTGTCGACGAAGGCTATCCATCGATCGGGTGCGCACCTTGCACCGTCAAGCCCGCCCCCGGCGCCGATCCGCGTAGCGGACGGTGGGCCGGTAAGGCCAAAACCGAATGTGGGTTGCACGCATCATGACACTGGACACGACAGCTGTAGAAACTCACCGAACACTGCTCGACAGCGATCGATTCGATACACTCGACGCGCTCGAGTCCGAGGCGATCCACATTTTCCGTGAGGTAGCAGGCGAGTTCGAGCGCCCGGTCATTCTCTTCTCCGGCGGCAAGGACTCCACCGTTTTGCTGCACTTGGCGATCAAGGCCTTCTGGCCTGCGCCACTTCCGTTCTCGCTGCTGCACGTCGACACCGGCCACAACCTGCAGGAAGTGCTGGACTTTCGCGACTACATAGTCGCCAAGTACAACCTCCGCCTGCACATCGCCAGCGTCGAGGACTACATCGCCGACGGCCGGCTCACCGAACGTCCCGACGGCATCCGCAACCCCCTTCAGACCGTTCCGCTACTGGACTCGATCGCAGAGAATCGCTTCGACGCCATCTTCGGTGGTGCACGCCGCGACGAGGAGCGCGCTCGCGCAAAGGAGCGCATCTTCTCCCTTCGCAACGCGTTCGGCCAGTGGGACCCGAAGAAGCAGCGTCCGGAACTGTGGAACCTCTACAACGGTAAGCATTCGCCGGGTGAGCAAGTTCGAGTGTTCCCGTTGAGCAACTTCACCGAACTGGACATCTGGCGTTACATCGCCCGCGAAGATGTCGAATTGGCGTCCATCTACTACGCCCACCAGCGCCCGGTGTACCAGCGCGATGGAATGTGGATGACTCCCGGCGTGTGGGGCGGCCCGAGCGAATCCGAGGAGCTGAAGACTCTGTCGGTTCGGTACCGAACCGTGGGCGATGGTTCCACCACCGGCGCAGTTCTCTCCGATGCCGCGGACAACGACGCGATTCTTGCCGAGGTCGCGGCATCTCGGCTCACCGAACGTGGTGCCACTCGCGGAGACGATCGTGTTTCCGAGGCTGCCATGGAAGACCGCAAGCGCGAAGGATACTTCTGATGAGCAACTCTCGTTCCGGTACACAGCTTCTACGGCTTGCGACCGCTGGGAGCGTCGACGACGGCAAGTCCACTCTGGTCGGGCGACTGCTCTACGACACGAAATCTGTTCTTGCCGACCAGATCGATGCCGTCACTCGGGCATCGGTCGACCGTGGACTGAGCACGCCGGACCTGTCACTGCTGGTCGACGGCCTGCGTGCTGAGCGCGAACAGGGCATCACGATCGATGTTGCCTACCGGTACTTCGCGACGCCCGCGCGTTCGTTCGTTCTCGCCGATACGCCCGGCCACGTTCAGTACACCCGTAACACCGTCTCCGGTGCGTCCACAGCTCAGCTCGTCATACTTCTCGTCGATGCACGCAAGGGTGTCATCACGCAAACACGTAGGCATGCAGCGGTTCTCGCACTGCTCGGGGTACCCAAGTTGGTGTTGGCCGTCAACAAGATCGACCTCGTGGAGAATCCGGAGCAGGTATTCGCGGACATCTCGGAAGAATTCAACTCTCTGACGAGTTCACTCGGCTGGGCTACCGAGGATGTCACCGAGATACCGGTGTCCGCCCTTCATGGTGACAATGTGGCGGTGCGCTCGACCAAGACCCCGTACTACGACGGCCCGACGCTGATCGAGCATCTCGAGTCCGTCCCGGTGGACGCGGAACCTCATCGAGTCGGACTGCGATTCCCCGTGCAGTACGTAATCCGTCCGCGCACAGCCGAATTTCCGGACTACCGCGGCTACGCCGGCCAAGTCGCAGCGGGAACGGTGTCCCCCGGTGACGAAGTCGTCGTGTTGCCCTCGGGGGTACGCACGACCATCGAGCGCATCGATACGGCCGATGGCGAACTCGGATCGGCCCATGCCGGCCGCAGCGTCACGTTGATTCTCACCGACGACGTCGACGTGTCTCGAGGTGACACCATCGCGTCCCCGCAGGATGCGCCGGAGGCCCTCGGCGACTTCGACGCCACTGTGTGCTGGCTCGCCGAGAAGCCTCTGCGGCCCGGTGCACGACTGCTGCTCAAGCACGGAACGCGCACCACGCAGGCCATCGTCGGTTCGCTGGTGGAGCGGTTCGACGAACAAAACTTGACGTCCGAGCCGTCACCGGAATCGCTGGAGCTCAACGACATCGGTCGAATCTCAGTTCGTGTTGCCGAGCCGATCGTGGCGGATGACTACCGGGTCAACCGTCACACCGGAAGCTTTCTGCTGATCGACCCCAACGGCGGAAACACCCTCGCTGCCGGTCTGGTCGGCGACGCGTTGTCCGCCGTCGAGCTCGGGACGCCGACACCGGTGTGAGCGTGCTGATTGCCACCGCTCACGGTAGCCGCGATCCGCGCTCGGCTCGTACGGTGCACGCAGTTGTAGATAGAATCCGACTTCGGCGCCCGGATGTGGATGTGAGAGTGGCGTTTCTGGACCTCACGGAGCCACACGTCGATCGAGTGATCGACGATGTCGCGCTGGCGGGCGCCGACTCGGCAGTCGTCGTTCCGCTGCTACTCGGGAGCGCGTTTCATGCGAGAGTGGACTTGCCGACGATGCTCGATGAGGCACGGCAGCGGAACCCTGGATTGTCGCTGGTGCAGGCCGACGTACTGGGCGAGGACCAGCGGTTGGTCGATGCCGTTCGCTCTCGCGTATTCGACGCAGGCGTCGACGTCGGCGACCCCGATGTCGGTGTCCTTTTCGCCGCCGTCGGATCCTCGGACGGTGCCGCCAACGAACGCACTCGTGCCATTGCTCGAGACGTTCTCACGGGAACTCGTTGGCGCGAGGCCGTGACATGTTTTGCGACCGTGCCGAATCCGGGCCCTGCCGAGGCTCTCCAGCTTCTGCACAGCGCCGGTGCGAGAAAGATGGTGCTCGCGCCTTGGTTCCTCGCACCGGGGTTGCTGACCGACCGGGTATCCGCAGTCGTGGACGCATCAGGTTTCGAGGTCGTCCGAGCGGACGTCATCGGTGCGCATTCGTCGGTGGCCGAGGTGGTGTCCCATCGTTACGATTGCGCTCTGACGCAGACTGCCCGATCGGTCCTTCGCTGAGGGTCCCGACCTGTCTTCCGACACTCCTGCGAGACTGTCGAGATGGACGACGAGTGGTTGGACGAGGATCTTCGACAGGATATCTCCGAGGGGCGTTGGGTCGCCGACAGCGTAACGTTCGCCCCCACTACGACAGTGGGCTCCCTCGTCCCCGCAGGATTCGACGCCTACGCCCGAATTTTGTACCCGGTACGTCTGTCGAATCCCGACGGCGACAGCCGCCTGGTGCGTTGGTCCGACATTGCACGTCACACCGGCACGATCGCCCACGCCGAGATGGAACTCCACGCACTCACAGCGAAAACAGGACCTGGGTTCCTTCGCTCGGATCCCCCTACCCCGGCTGCACAAGTCCTCGACTGGCGCGAACAACTCGAGGGAGTGGTGCAGGTGCTCGCCCAGCACACCAGCACGCCTGACGACTGCTGGTTCGCATTCTGGGAAGGCAACACCTCCCTCGACGACATACGCACGACTGCACCGACCGTTACGATCGGCGGCTTCGACTACTTTCTGCTCAGAGGACACGGCGCACGCGCCACACAGCCCTTCCGTGCACTTGCACCGCACATCTGGTGGCCCGCCGACCACTCATGGTGCATGGTCGCCCACTTCGATTTCCCCTGCGTCTATCTCGGAGGAAGCCATCAGGCGGTAGGGGACGTACTCGCCATGCCTGAGATCGAGGCGTGGCCTGCGCGAGTCGACCAGATCGTCACTGCAGACAACGATCACCTCAATAGGTAGATCCGGCGGCCGTCGCCACCGTGCCCTTGGAATTGAGGATCTTCGGGATCCGTGTGGCGCGCACGTACACCGTCTCCCCGGCGTTGAGCTGGAGCGCTTCACTGTCGCCGCGAGTGATCTGCGCGGTGAAGGGTTCTCCCGTTGCAGCATTCTTCAGTTCGACCTTCACCTCGAACCCCAGGCGCACGACGCGTTCGACGATGGCGCGAGTCACGCCCGCAGATTCTGCTGTCCCGTTCTCCTGCGCCAGCGCCATGCTCGGATCCCGACCGACGCGAATGTCGTGCGGTCGGACCAGTAGTCCGTTGAGCTTGGCGACCTGCCCGAGGAAGGACATCACGAAGTCGTTCTCAGGACGATCGTAAAGGTCCTCGGGAGTACCGACCTGCTCGATCCTCCCCTTGTTGAGCACCGCGATCCGGTCGGCAACATCGAGGGCCTCTTCTTGATCGTGTGTCACCAATACCGTCGTGACATGCACCTCGTCGTGCAATCGACGCAGCCAGGTTCGAAGATCCTCACGGACCTTCGCGTCGAGCGCGCCGAAGGGCTCGTCGAGCAGCAGCACTTGCGGGTCGACCGCGAGCGCGCGGGCGAGTGCCATCCGCTGCCGCTGGCCGCCCGAAAGCTGCGCCGGGAACCTCGTCTGGAAGCCGGCGAGGCCGACGATCTCGAGGAGTTCGTCCACCTTCCGCTTGATTTCCGGTTTCGGTCGCTTCCTGATCTTCAGTCCGAATGCGACGTTGTCCCGAACGCTGAGGTGTTTGAAGGCTGCATAGTGCTGGAAAACGAATCCGATCTCACGACGCTGTGGGCTCACCCACGTCACATCCTGGCCCGCCAGGACAACCTGACCGGAGTCGAGTTGCTCGAGGCCCGCAATCGACCTCAGCAGGGTCGACTTACCGGAGCCGCTGGGCCCGAGCAACGCCGTCAGCGATCCCTTCGGGATGTCGATGCTGACGTTGTCGAGTGCGGCGAAGTCGCCGTATTTCTTGTTGGCGCCGACAACGGAGATCTCGATCTCGTTGTTCTTCGATCCGGTCATTACTTCGTCCTCTTTTTGTCGAGGGCAGTCATCAGCAGCAATACGATGACGGCAATTGCCATGAGCAAGGTGGATGCGGCGTATGCACCCGCTTGGTTGAAGTCCTCGTATCGTGAATTCACCAACAGCGTCAGCGTCTGAGAGACGCCTGGCAAGTTGGTCGACACCATGATCACGGCGCCGAACTCGCCGAGCGAACGCGCAACGGTCAGAACGATTCCGTACGTCAGGCCCCAGCGAATGGCAGGAAGGGTGATCCTCCAGAAGGTCTGCATCGAGGAAGCCCCCAACGTCGATGCAGCTTCTTCCTGCTCTTCGCCGATCTCGTAGAGCACCGGCTCCACTTCGCGCACCACGAAGGGCAGCGTCACGAAGATCGTTGCTATCACCATGCCGGGCAGGGCGAAGATGATTTTGAAGCCGAGACTCTCGATGCCGCCGAACCAACCGTTTGCGCCCCACAGCAGGATGAGCGCGACGCCGGTCACGATGGGCGACACCGCAAATGGAAGGTCCACGATGGCCTCGAGGACGCCCCTTCCACGGAATCGTCCACGCACGAGTGCAAGGGCAGTGATGACTCCGAACACGACGTTGATCGGAACGACGATCGCGACGATCAGGAGCGACAGTTGCAGCGCCGACTGGGCGGCCGGTGTCGTTATCAGTCCCCAGAACTCGGCGACCCCATTTTCGAACGTCCGATAGAGGATGGCACCGAGCGGAAACAACACCAGTGCAGCGAGATAGAACAACGCAACGACACGCAGAGAGAGTTTGACCGGAAGTCCGAGCTTCATCGGATCTGTTCCTCTCTTCGAGCGAGTCGACTTCCCACGATGCGAAGAACGAACAACACGACGAAAGCCAACGTCAGCAACACGACCGAGATCGCCGCTGCGTCCACCTGATGGTCGTACTCGATCAATTCACGGATGTACTGGGATGCGATCTGCGTTTGCCCTGGAATGTTGCCACCGATGAGCACAACCGATCCGAATTCGCCGATAGCCCTGGCGAAGGCCAAGCCCGCGCCGCTCAGAACTGCGGGCATCAGCACCGGAAGCACGATGCGCCGAAAGATCGTCCAGTTCCCTGCCCCCAGCGATGCCGCCGCCTCCTCGACTTCCTTGTCGAGCTCGATGAGTACGGGTTGTACCGCTCTCACCACGAACGGCAAGGTGACGAACAGCAACGCTACGACGACGGCGGGCTTGGTCGCATTGAAGACCAGGCCGATGGGGCTGGTGGGGCCGTAGAGCGAGAGCAACACCAGGCTCGCCACGATCGTCGGCAATGCGAACGGCAAGTCGATCACCGCGTTGACGAATCGTTTGCCCGGGAACTCGTCCCGAACGAGCACCCACGCGATCAGCGTGCCGAGGAAGAGGTTGACGACCGCGGTGGCAGCCGACACTTCCAGCGTCACCTTGAATGTCGCGACCGCACGCGGCTGGGTTACCGCATCCCAAAAGCCGGCAAGCCCGTTGTCGAACGACTTGACCAGCAACGCTGCAAGCGGCAGCAACACGATGATGCTCAACCACAGCACTGCCACTCCGAGGCCGAGGGGGCCGACGGAGCCGGGACCGCGGAACTTGCGCCCCTTACGCGACATTGCGCGCCTTGACCGTGACTCGGCCGATAGTGGTCGACATGGTTCCTACTCGGTGTTTTCGCTGTAGATGGTCGTGATCGCACCGCTGTCACCGAACAGATCTGCGTCGACCTGACTCCAGCCACCCAGATCGTCGATGGTGCGCAGCTTCTCCGGAGTGAAGAACTTGTCCGAGTACTGGGTTGCAACGTCCGGATCGACGGGTCGGAATCCGGCCTCCGCCCAGATCTTCTGTCCCTCGTCGGTATAGATGTAGTCGTTGAGCGCATTGGCCAGTTCCAGCTGGCCGCTGGTGTTCACCACTGCAACGGGGTTTTCGATACGGAAGGTATCGGCCACATCGATGTGCTCGACCTTCTCGCCCTGCTCTTCGATGAGGAGTGCTTCGTTCTCATAGCTGATCAGCACGTCACCCTGCCCCTGCAGGAACGCCTCGGTCGCCGCTCGACCCGATTCCGGTTGTACCGGAAAGTGTCCCGAGACGAGCTTCTGGACGTAGTCGAGACCCGCCTGCCGATCCTGACCGCCGTTGCTCATTGCCGCATACGGCGCCAGCAGATTCCACTTGGCCGAACCGGAACTGAGCGGGCTCGGGCTGATGACCTGGACATCAGGGGAGAGCAGGTCGTCCCACGTTCGAATATTCTTCGGGTTCCCCTCACGGACGACCAAGGTGACGACCGAACCGAAAGGCACACCGCCGTAAGCGTTCTGGTTCCAATCCTCGTCGACCTTGCCCGCCTTGACCAACCGTGTCACATCCGGCTCGACGGAGAAATTCACGATGTCTGCCGGGGCACCGTCGACCACTTTGCGTGATTGGTTGCCCGAGGCACCGTAGTCGGCGTTGATCGAACTATCTTCGCCCGCTTCGCTTCCCGCGAATGCAAGCCCAATCGCATCCCAGCCGTTCTTCGGCACTGCGTAACCGACGAGGGTCAGTGCGGTGCCACCCGAGGATCCGCCCGAGTCACCGACGACGTCGCTGGATCCACCTCCGCAGGCGGAAAGAACGAGAGTTCCCACCGCAACGAAGGTGGTAAGCAGGTAGCGAGAGCTGTGTCTCATCGAAAAGGAGCCTTTCATCTGTTCAGTCCGTTCGAAGCCGATTCGCGGCTGTACGAGAGGACGGTGTGCGGGCACGCATGCGCGGAACGAGAGACCAGCGCGGCGAAAGAAGAGAGGCGGCCGGTCGCCTGGATAGATGTCCGGCATCTACGTCGAACAAGCGGCGCAGCCAACGACAGGTCGCAGCGAGCAAGCAGGCTATGACGCCTGACCGTCACGGGGCCGGATCGCCAGGAGGTCTATGGACAACAGTCGATATCGGCAACTGCGAGCATGCCGACCGCAATCAACGCCAACTCATGGCGGACTCGGTACTCGGCAGCGGCAGACACGGACAGAAATCTAGCAGAGGATCCTGGTGGACTCTAATTCCTCGATCAGTCCCGTCGTATATGTGTCGACTACCTGGTCAGAAACCAAGCGATCACAACGAGAACGAGTAAAGCGAACAGGGCTAGCGAGACCCTCGACCGTGGCATCAGTGGCCTTCCGTTTTCGACGTTTCTTGAAATGGGGCTTCCAGCTCGGCCTGAGAGTGAGCATCTCGACCCAGCACTCGCAGCAGTGCTGCAAGAACTCGGTCGAACAGAACCGCGAACCCGAATGCAATGGGTACGACCACCAGCATCACTACGAGCGACTGTGGAATGAACGGGAGAGCGATGATCCACAGTTCGATCCCGTCCCACCAGGTCGCTATTGCATCCACGCCCCTCACTCTATCGGTCCGCCACGCCGAGAAAGCTCGGCGGTGGACGACGGGCACCCACACCGATGATGATTGGATCATGACGGCATTCGAGAACGAGTCGACAGTAGTTCCCGTAACCGACGACACTGTCCTGGCAGCGGGGGTACCCGACGCCGACGGGCACCACTCTCAAGGTGCTCTGTCCAGTACGGATGCCCCGGTCTCCAGCCTCACCTCCTATCGAAGCGCATTCCCTCCGATCGACGATTATGCGTTTCTGTCCGATTGCGAGACGACCTGTCTCATGGCCAGGAACGGTTCGGTGGAGTGGATGTGTATCCCACGCCCCGATTCCCCGAGCGTGTTCGGTGCGGTACTGGACCGTAGCGCCGGCCACTTTCGGGTCGGCCCGTACGGCCAGTCGGTTCCAGCTGCCCGACGCTATCTGCCCGGCGGCTTGATCGTCGAGACGACGTGGCAGACCGAGACCGGTTGGCTCGTCGTCCGCGATGCGTTGGTGATGGGTCCGTGGCACAACACCGATCAGCGTTCCCGGTCACACAAGCGGGCACCGACCGATTGGGATGCCGAGCACATCCTTCTCCGCACGGTCAAATGTGTCAGCGGCACCGTCGAATTGGAGATGAGTTGCGAGCCTGCATTCGACTACCACCGTGCTCCCGCGCAGTGGGAGTACACCGGCAAGGTCTACGAGCAAGCAACAGCTACATGCGAGGCCAGTACTGACGGAGACCAGCCGACGCTGACCCTGACAACCAACCTTCGTATCGGCATCGAGGGCCGAGAAGCTCGTGCTCGTACCCGCATGGCAGAGGGTGACAACATATTCGTGGCGCTCTCATGGTCCGATCTCGCCGCACCTGCAACATTCGAAGAAGCCTCCGAGAAAATGTGGCGTACCGCCGAATGTTGGCGTCAGTGGATCACCATCGGACGGTTCCCCGACCATCCGTGGCGCGGCTACCTGCAACGCAGTGCGCTCACTCTCAAGGGTCTCACCTACGCACCCACCGGCGCCCTGTTGGCCGCGTCGACGACATCTTTGCCGGAAACACCCGGTGGAGAACGTAATTGGGACTATCGGTACACCTGGGTACGCGACTCGACCTTCGCTCTGTGGGGCCTATACACGCTCGGTCTCGACCGCGAAGCCAACGATTTCTTCTCGTTCATGGCCGATGTGTCCAGGGCAGAGAACGGCGATGCCAACCCACTCCAGGTGATGTACGGCGTCGGCGGTGAGAAGACTCTCGAAGAGAGCGAGCTGCTCCACCTGTCCGGTTACGACGGCGCGCGACCGGTCCGCATCGGAAACGGCGCGTACAACCAGGAGCAGCACGATATCTGGGGGACGATGCTCGACTCGGTGTACCTCCATGTGAAGTCACGCGAACATGTACCGGAGTTCTTGTGGCCGCTACTCAAGCGACAGGTCGAAGAAGCGATCGCGAACTGGCGCAAACCCGACCGCGGAATCTGGGAAGTGCGAGGCGAACCGCAGCATTTCACCTCGTCCAAAATGATGTGCTGGGTAGCACTCGACCGCGGCTCGAAGCTTGCCGAAATTCACGGCGAGAGCGGCTATGCCGACCAATGGAACGATATTGCCGACGAGATCAAGGCCGATATCCTCGAGCATGGCGTGGACTCTCGCGGGGTGCTGACTCAGCGATACGGACACTCTTCTCTGGACGCGTCATTGCTGCTGGCGCCGTTGCTCAGATTCCTCCCACCCGACGACGAACGCATCAAGGCGACAGTGTTGGCCATTGCCGACGAACTCACCGAGGACGGGTTGGTGCTCAGGTATCGCGTCGACACGACCGATGACGGTCTGGCGGGCGAAGAAGGAACCTTCACCATTTGTTCTTTCTGGCTGGTGTCGGCGCTCGTGGAAATCGGCCACCTACAACGTGCCAAGCATCTGTGCCAACGTTTGCTGGGATACGCGAGTCCGTTGAAGCTCTACGCCGAAGAACTCGATGCGAAGACCGGTCGGCACCTCGGCAACTTCCCGCAAGCATTCACTCACCTAGCGCTCATCAATGCCGTTGTCCACGTCATTCGAGCGGAGGAAGCTCAGGCCAGCGGACACTTCAAGCCCGCGCACGCCCACTGAGTTCCCTCAATACCGGCCACTCGACGCCGGACCATCAACGCTGTAGCTGCTGCGCCCATTCGGCCAGCAGCTCGGCAGCGGGGACCGCCCTGGCTCTGAGGTGGCCCGTGCCTGCCCACATCGACAGCCCCGACGGATCTCCCGCAGCGGCAGCCTTGGCCCGCATGGGGCCTGTGAGGTAGTGCACGTCCGGGTAGGCCAGCGGTGCCACGTCGGAGTTCTCCGAGATGAACTCGTTGACGAGCCCACGTGCTGGACGGCCGGAAAACGCGCGGGTCACCGCGGTGCCGGACGCCTTCCTCAGCTGCTCTCGGTGGACCGCCCTGGTACCGGCCTCCGGGGTGTCGAGAAAGGCTGTGCCCAGCTGCGCAGCGTGCGCCAATCCTGACGACACCAGCGGTGCGATGTCGTGTCCGTCCATCAATCCGCCCGCAGCAATACGTGGAAGAATCGACGCCACCCGCACGGCCTCGAGTACGCCGGTCAACGGAATATTCGGGGCCGAACCATCGAAACTTCCTCGATGGCCGCCGCTTTCGGGGCCTTGCACCACGAGTGCGTCCACCCCGTTGGCTTGCGCCTCCTGCGCCTCCGACCCGCTCGTCACGGTGCACCAGACCTCAGTGCCTACTTCGTGCAGCGCAGCGACCTCCGCAGCACTGAACGTGCCGAACGTGCTCGTCACGAGGGGAACCGGGTGCTCGACGAGCCAGCTGAATTTGTCGGCATAGTAGTCGTCGCGGCGCGGCAACTCCCCCGGTTCGACGTCGAACCGCGCGAACCATGACTCGAGATGCCGCGCATACGCAGCGACATCGGCGCCTGTCGGGTCGTCTGGGATGAACAAGTTGACGCCGAAAACGATGCCTCGCATCGAATCTACCTGCGCGGCAAGCTTATCGACGTCGAGTAGGGCACCGCCCAGCATTCCCAGTCCACCCGCGTTCGACACCGCTGACGCGAGTTCCACGGTCGAGGGCCCACCGGCCATCGGCGCACTGATCACCGGGACACGAAGCCCGTCGAGGATGACCGTGGAGCGAATCACTTCTTCGGCTTGTCCGTCGACGACTCCGAAGACAATGCGGCAACGAAGGCTTCTTGCGGAACCTCGACCCGACCGATCGTTTTCATCCGCTTCTTGCCCTCTTTCTGCTTCTCCAGGAGTTTGCGCTTACGGCTGATGTCACCGCCGTAGCATTTAGCGAGCACGTCCTTACGGATCGCGCGGATGTTCTCGCGAGCGATAATCCGGGACCCGATAGCAGCCTGAATGGGCACCTCGAACTGCTGGCGCGGAATCAACTCTTTGAGCTTGGTGGTCATCTTGTTTCCGTACGCGGCCGCGGCATCCTTGTGCACGATCGCCGAGAAGGCGTCGACTGCCTCGCCCTGAAGGAGGATGTCCACCTTGACCAGAGCTGCGCTCTGCTCGCCGATCTCCTCGTAGTCGAGGCTCGCGTAGCCACGGGTACGCGACTTCAAGATGTCGAAGAAGTCGAAGATGATTTCGGCCATGGGAATCGTGTAGCGCAGTTCGACACGCGTCTCCGACAGATAGTCCATACCTCCCAGCTCGCCGCGCCTGCCCTGGCAGAGCTCCATGATCGAACCGATGAACTCGCTCGGGGTGATGATGGTGCACTTCACCATCGGCTCGAAGACGTCGCGCACCTTGCCCTCGGGCCAGTACGACGGATTCACCACCACATGTTCGGCGTTGTCTTCCATCTCGACGCGATACACCACGTTCGGGGAGGTGGAAATCAAATCGAGGTTGAATTCGCGTTCTAGGCGCTCACGGGTGATCTCCATGTGCAGCAACCCGAGGAAGCCGCAGCGGAAACCGAATCCGAGCGCGACCGACGTCTCGGGCTCGTAGGTGAGTGCAGCGTCGTTGAGTTGCAACTTTTCGAGTGCGTCACGCAGGTCCGGGTAGTCGGAACCGTCGAGTGGGTACAGGCCGGAGTACACCATCGGGCGGGGTTCGCGATAACCGGTGAGGGGTTCCGTCGCGCCCTTGCGCGCCGTGGTGACGGTATCGCCGACCTTCGACTGTCGAACGTCTTTGACGCCGGTGATCAGGTACCCGACCTCGCCGACGCCGAGACCCTTGGTCGCTTTCGGGTCGGGTGAGACGATCCCGACTTCGAGAAGTTCGTGAGTCGAGCCGGTCGACATCATCGTGACCTTCTCGCGGGGATTGAGAGCCCCGTCGACCACTCGGACATAGGTGACGACGCCACGATAGGTGTCGTACACGGAGTCGAAGATCATTGCCCGCGCCGGCCCGTCCGGATTCCCGACTGGCGCGGGAACAAGCTTGACGACCTCGTTCAGCAATTCCTCGACGCCGACACCCGTCTTGCCAGACACGCGAAGTACGTCTTCCGCTTCGCAACCGATGATGTGCGCGATCTCGGCGGCATAGCGGTCGGGGTCCGCTGCGGGAAGATCGATCTTGTTCAGGACCGGAATGATCGTCAGCTCTTTTTCGAGCGCAAGATACAGGTTCGCGAGCGTCTGAGCTTCGATCCCCTGCGCGGCGTCGACCAGCAACACTGCCCCCTCACAGGCCTCGAGCGCACGAGAGACTTCGTAGGTGAAGTCGACGTGGCCGGGTGTGTCGATGAGGTGGAGTACGAACTCCTCGCCGTCGACCAACCACGGAAGGCGAACGTTCTGCGCCTTGATCGTGATGCCGCGTTCACGCTCGATGTCCATACGATCGAGGTATTGAGCCCGCATCGATCGGTCATCGACGACGCCCGTGAGCTGCAACATCCGATCTGCCAGCGTCGACTTGCCATGGTCGATGTGGGCGATGATGCAGAAGTTCCTGATCCTGGACGGATCGGTGAACGTCGTGTCGGCGAAGCTGGGCACTTACGATCCTTTGGCCGGGGAGAAGAGCGAACGGACAGACCCCATCTTCCCACGTCTCGCGCTCGAAGACTTCCCCGGCTGGCCGTTCGCGCGGAATGACTAGACTGTCGTCGCATGGCTGGGAACTGGAGCAAGTTCGGTAAGGAATTGAGCAGGATCGCGCGGCGCGAGGGCCCGAGATTGTTCCGTCAACTTCAGAGTTCGGGCGCCCTCCAGAAGGGCATCGATGCCCTGGCGAGTAAAACCTCCTCCGGCCCGACCGTCGATCCAGGGCGTCCGGTTGCCTCGCACACGGTCCCGACCGCACATCGCGCACGACGGGTCGAATACTCCCCCGATCTCGATGGGAAAGCCGATCCCGGTGAAATCGTGTGGACCTGGGTCACCTACGAAGAAGACGTGAATCAGGGCAAGGACAGGCCCGTCCTCGTGGTCGGACGCGATGGCGACGTCCTGCTCGGTTTGATGCTGTCGAGTCAGAGCAAGCGCGATGGTGAACGAGACTGGGTCGCCATCGGCTCGGGCTCCTGGGACAGCGAGGGACGGCCTAGTTGGATTCGACTCGATCGGGTCCTCGACGTCCCCGAATCAGGGGTTCGACGCGAAGGTGCGGTACTGCACAAGTCGAAGTTCGACATCGTGGCGTCACGTTTGCGCACAGACTTCAGCTGGACCTGATTCAGGAGTCGAGACGGTTGTACCGGCCGAACACGCCGCGATAGATGAGGGCACCCAACGCTCCGCCTAGCAGCGGAAACACGACAAAGAGCCAGACCTGAGAAAGCGCACCGGGTTGCCACACCGCGACGGCGAGGCTTCGAGCGGGATTCACCGACGTGTTGTCGATCGGGATGGCAACCAGGTGGATGACGGTGAGTGTGAATCCGATCGATACCCCCGCCAGTGGCACGTCGGAGATCTGATCGGTCGACGCCAACACCACGAAAACGAGCAGCGCGGTCAGCAGCACCTCGATGACGATCGCGGCGCCGATGCCGTAACCGTTCTCCAGCACACCCCCGAGCGGGCCCTTGATGGCAGAGGGGCTGTGCGCGCCCCAACCGTTTGCGCCGAGTCCGTCCACTTTTCGGTCGTACGACGGGAGACTGTTCGCGACCGCGAACAGCGTCGCGCCTGCGATGAGTCCGCCTATTACTTGAGAGAGGACGTAGAGCCCCGCTTTGGCGATCGACAACCGCCCCAGTAACAACTGCCCCATGGTGACGGCGGGATTGACGTGACAACCGGAGATCGGGCCGATCGCGTAGACGAGAAACAGCAGTGTCAGACCGAAAGCGAGTGCAACGCCGAGGTTTCCGACTTTATCCCCCGCGAACACTGCCGTACCGACGGCGGTGAACACGAGCACGAAGGTGCCGATCGCCTCCGCGACATACTTTTTCGTGTCGGAAATTACTTCCGGTTCCGCATACTCCTGTGCTGTCGACATGTCCCCACCTCGCTGAGAAGGTATTCCCGGCCTCATTCTGTCGAGCAGTAGGATACGCCACCGATGTGATCTACACCACACATTCGGCAGTGGACCCGTCGGCATCGACGTCCGATCAGCACTCCCGAGGGAGAGATTCCCGGCCTCCACACTCGTGCATCCATACCGCAAGCGTTGCCGATTTCGGTTATGACTGTCGGTGCTGGTATTCTCGATCTTCGGCGCTGGGCTTCACAGCTCGGCAGCATACTTCGGGCATTTCAGCATGGATCGCCCTGACCGGAATACCGACGAAGACAGAAGGATTTACGCGTGGCAAACATCAAGTCCCAGAAGAAGCGGATTCTCACCAACGAGCGTCAGCGACTGCGCAACCAGTCGGTGAAGTCTTCGCTGCGGACGGTCATCCGTTCCTTCCGTGATGCCACTTCGACCGGCGACAAGGACAAGGCCTCGGCATTGCTCCTCACTGCAGCTCGCCAGCTCGACAAGGCAGCAAGCAAGGGCGTCATCCACAAGAACCAGGCAGCCAACAAGAAGTCGGCACTGGCTCTCGCGGTCAACAAGCTCTGATCTTCACGTAACAAAAGAACCCGCTCGGATTGCCGAGCGGGTTCTTTTGCGTGACCTACCTGCTGCTCAATTCCGCCACCACTGACACTGCACGCTCGACGGCGTAGTCGAAATCGGCGGCTTGCCCCTTCACGTCTGCATTCAGCTGAGCCACGATCTGCAAGGCTTCTGCGATCGTTCGACCGTTCCACGTGCGGGCCTGCCCCTGTGCCTTCTTGATCTTCCAGGGCGGCATGCCCAGCTCTCCCGCCATCCGGAAGGGATCTCCGCGTCCTGCCGACCCCACCAGCGCAATGGTGCGTACCGCATCTGCCAACGCATCGGCCAGAAGCACGTGCGGCACACCCCGGTGCTGCGCCCAGCGCAAGGCCTCCAACGCGCCGGGACGGTCCCCCGCTACTGCCTTGTCCGCGACGTCGAAGCCGGACACTTCTGCTTTGCCGGAGTAATACCGACGCACAGCGGCGACATCGACCTTGCCACCGGTGTCGGCAATCAACTGCGAACATGCAGCGGCTAGTTCGCGGAGTTCGGAACCGACCGACTCGACTATTGCGTCGACTACGTCACCACTGACCCGGACCTGTGCGGCGGTGAACTCGCGTTTGACGAAGTCCACTCGCTCGGATGCCTTGGTCAGCTTCACGCACTCGTGGGTCACGGCCCCACTCTTCTGCAGCGATCCGACCAGAGCCTTTGCGCGCCCACCGCCGGAGTGCATGACGATCAGCACTGCGCCGGCCGGCGGGTCTGCCGCCGCATCGACCACGATGGCCATTGCGTCCTTACCTGCTTCGGCCGCGGCCTCGAGCACTACTACCCGATCCTCGGCGAAGAGCGAGGGGCTCAACAGTTCGGCCAATTCCGGGGCGCTGGCGTCACCGGCACGAAGCTTCGTCACCGGGAGATCTTCACCGGGTTGTTGAGTCGATCTGATCTGCCCGACGATCGACGCCACTGCGCGGTCCATCAGCAACTCCTCGTCGCCGAGGACGAGATGAAGGGCTGCAGGTGAGGTATTCGCATTCACATGTGCGATCGTGCCATGCCGGTCCGACCTTTTCCGAACTCCATGCAGCTCTCACGACCGAAGTCCCGTGAGCCAGAACAACACGAGGACTACGCAGAGACCGCCGAGGATCCAGCGGGCCAGCTGAAAGCGCAATCCGAGTATCAGGACGGTGAGCGCACCGATCACCGCTGCGGCGCCGGGAACGCCACTGGTGATCTCGAACCCGGCCCCGGGTACCGACGCGGCCCAGTGCGCCACGGAGATCAACCACCACAGTGGCGCGGATGCCACCAGCACGATCAGCGATGCGGCGCCGGTGGCGAAGCTCGCTACGACGGCCACGATCGCACCGATCACCGTGACGGGCGCCACGAGTGGAGCGACGGCTACGTTCGCCACCACACCGACCGCTGAGAACGTGCCCGACATCCCTGCCACCACTGGCGCCGTCACCGCGTGGGCGGCGGCTGCCACCGCCACGATCTCGGCGCTCGCTCTCCCCCATCCATGTCTGCGCAGCCAGTCCACCCACACCGGCGCCAAGACGACCAAACCTGCCGTCGCCGATACCGACAGCGCGAATCCGAAGTCCACGGCAAGTTCCGGCCACCAGGCGATCAGTCCGAGTACCGCGGTACAGAGACCTGGAACCGCTTGGCGCCTGCGTCCGGTGACGAGCGCGAGCAGTCCGATGCTTCCCATCACTGCCGCGCGCAGGACACTCGGGGACGGACGCGCGATCACCACGAAGATCAGCAGAACAAGAGCACATACCAATGCCGTTGTGCGCGGCCCCGTTCCGATTCCTCGGGCCAGCAGAAGGACAGCACCGAGCAGGATCGAGAAGTTCGCGCCGGAGACCGCCGTCAGATGAGTCAGACCAGCAGCCCGGAAATTGTTCGCTGTCTCTTCCGGTAACGCGGACACGTCGCCGACCACCAGTCCCGGCAAGAGACCGCCCCGGTCGGGCGGCAACGACGTCGAAGCGACGAGGGCGAGATTCGATCGGACATGCCGAGCGGCCGCCGCGAGCAGTCCGGGTTCGGAGACCGAGGTCGGCGGGCCCCCGACTCGCACCACGGCCACGGTGAGGTCCGCGCGGCCCGGTACGGACAGCTGCCCGCGGAGCGTCACCTCTTGGCCTGGTACCAGGTCGTCCCAACCGTCGGCAGGTGCGATGACCAGTACACGTCCACCGACGCGGTGTGGTGCGCCGGCGATATCCATCTGCGTCAGCTCGGCTCGGACCGTCACGGTTTCGGGCCCAGCGGACCGCGACGACCGCGGATCTTCACGCACGGTCACGGCGGCGCTGACCCAGGCCTGCCGTTCTGCGGCTCTACCGACCGGGCTTGTCTCGAATACTCCGACGTGTATCGCGGCCGCTGCGGCGAAGCACGCTCCCAGAACGAGCATCGCCACAACGCCTGGCACCACGCGCCGAACCGAGCCGGACTGTTCAGAAACCCGTGCAGTGCCGGCCACACCGAGCACGGTGGCGGCAACACCGAGCGCAGCGGCGAGAATTGTCACTGCTGCGGCACCGGCCAACACGCCGAACACCATCGCAGCCCAACACAGCAGAGTCGAAGGGACCAGCCGAAAATCGTAGGGACGAATCTCCGGTTCGATCACACGAACACCTGGCTCCGGAGCTTCTCGAGACGAACGGGGCCGATACCGTCGACCTCACCTAGTTGAGCGACATCGGTGAACGGACCGTTCACCTCACGCCACGAGACGATGTTCGCAGCGGTTACCGGGCCTACTCCCGAGAGGGCATCCAGCTCGGCGACCGTCGCAGTGTTCAGATTCACCGTGCCGGCCTCGGGGCTGCCGGACAACAGCGCTCCGGTCGATCCCGACTGCTCCGCCGTAGTCGAACTCGCTTGGCCGCCTGCGGTTCCCGAAGCCGCTGATACCGTTCCGCTCACCAGCGGCCGCGGATCCGGCGGGATCGCCCCGACTAGGATTTGATCACCGTCGGTGACCTTCGCTGCCAGGTTCAGTGCCAAGACGTCCGCACCGTCGAGCGGACCTCCCGCCGCAGCCAACGCGTCCGCCACCCGCGAACCGGGAGGCAGATTAATCAGACCCGAAGACGACACCAGTCCGACGACACTGACTACGACGTCTACTGCAGGAACCGGCTCCGATCCTTCGCTGGGCGGACCGGACTTCGGCGGTGTCGCAGCAGCCACCGACTCTGGTGTCACCACCGGAAGCGGTGGTACCGGAACGACTTCCGCTGAATTACGGAGAAATCCGTAACCGGCCACGAGGACGACGAGAAGGCCGACGGCGAACAATGCGAACATGCCTTTTCGTCCCGGATCGAACCTGGCACCTCGCCAACGCTCCGGAAGATACGGCGAGAGTGCCGTCGTACGGCCTTCTTCTACATCGAGCCAACTATCTTGTCCCAAAGCATCATCGATACTTTCAACGGACTCGGGATCGCTACCCGAACCAGTCAGTGATCGCAGTCGCTCTTCAGGTCTCGCCATCTCACGGACACTAACGATGGCCACATCACGTCGGCACAGAATTGCGTGGTCACCGATTGCCCTGTGGAACAAGGCCTCGCCTGTGGACAACCCCCCTCGCACAACCGAAACTCTCGTGCGAGAGGACGGTGGTCACACCTGGGGACACACCGCGACGCCCACTGCGCCTGGACCCACATGAGCACCGACAACAGCACCGAACGGCAGCGTTTCGAGCGTGACGATCTGCGGGATTCGGTCGGCGAGCATCGAAGCGACAGTCGCTGCGCGGGCTTCGCACTGCATGTGATGAACGGTGAGCGCAACCCCCGATTCACCCGATACCGCGGCAACCGCCTCGACGAGCTTGCCGAGTGCCTTCGTCGAGGTCCGAGTCTTTTCTTTCAACACGAGCTTTCCGTCGGCGAGGTGGAGCACAGGCTTCATGGCAAGCGCCGTCCCCAACAACGCTGCCGCCGCCCCGATCCGCCCGCCGCGGCGTAAATGATCGAGCCGGTCGACCACGATGAAGCATCGCGTCCGGGCCGACACCGCCACGGCTTCGGCAAAGACCGAATCGAGAGTGCCGCCGCCAGCAGCAACACGCGCTGCCGAAAGTGCGGCATAACCAAGTCCCATGGCCACAGCAGCCGAATCCACGACGCGGACGCGATCGCCCAGTTCAGCGGCGGCTTGCCGCGCCCCATCCCAGGTGCTCGACAGTCCACTCGAGATATGGACGGCCACCACTCCTGCACCGCCACTTTGCTCGAGTGCCGCGCCGTAGAGTTCGACCAGCTCGCCCGGCGAGCTGCCCGCGGTGGTCACCGGCCCGCCCGCGGCAAAGTCCGTGGGAATGTCGTCGACACTTTCGCGGAGATCGACGCCGCCGACGAAGACGTGCAGTGGTGCGATCGTGATACCAGCACTGCGCGCGGCACCCGGTTCGAGGCACGCCGAAGAATCGGTCACTACCGCGATGGTCATAGCGCGGTTCCCTGTGCCTTGCGAAGTTCGACCAGCATCGCTTCGGCCACGGCGACGTGCGCGTCCCAGCCCCAGTGGATCCCGTCCGGGTTGGCGTTGTCGGAGAAGATGTTGTCGCGGACCGCTTCTGCAAGGTCGACCAAGGGGACGCCCGTGCTCTCACTCCAGGTGCGTAGTGCGCGCTCGGCCGCTGGTCGACCTGCATGAACCTTGCCGTATGCGTCACTGCGATGCACTGAGGGCAGTGTGCCGATGACGGGAAGCTCCGGTCGAACGTATGCCAAAGCAGCGCGCGCCTGCTCGAGATAATCGACACTCAGCTTCGGTGGCAGCGCTACCGGCCAACGCAAATGCGCGAATCTCGGTTGTACCCACTGATATCCCGCTCGAACGACCCTCCGCAGCGCAGGCGGGCGGACGTAACGAATTTGCTCGCGAAGAGCCGTCGGCAACGGCGACGGCAACGAGTCCATTCCGCCGACACCGAAGACGACTGCACCCGCTTTCGGGATGGCAGCCCAGACCCGCGGATCCTGTGTCAGAGCCCACCAGACGTCGCGACTGGTCCAGCCGATTCGGGCAACCAACTCGACCCGCCATCCGAGCTCGGCCGCGACGAGGTTCGGCCAAATTCTCGGATCATCAACCGGCAGACCACCTTTGGGGCCAAAGTAACTGAGGGAATCGGCGAGCACCAGCAGTACCGGCGGAGCATTCTTCTCGGCCACAGGCGGTGCGTAGTCGTCAGAGGATGTCATTGGCCACTCGCGCCGACGCGTTCCAGACATCCAAGCGCCAACCGAGGTCTTCGCCCTCCCCGTGACTGCTCAGCTGTACCCAACTCGTGTTGGAGAGACCACCGAGAACCGGCCAGCGATCGACTGGAAGGTCGAGTAGCGACGCGGTGAGAGCGGCGATCAATCCGCCGTGCGCGACGAGCACGACCGGTCGATCAGAGGCGTCGGCCCCCCACTCTGGTAGCTGCTCCAGAAGTTCTTCGACGACGGGCACACTGCGACGGGCCACGTCGAGACGGCTTTCACCCCCGGGTGGTGTGATCGAAGCGTCGGCACGCCACTTCAGACGCGCTCCAGGTGCCTGCACATCGACATCGAGGTGCGTGAGCCCCTGCCACTGACCCAGGTGCGTCTCACGCAACCGCGCGTCGGTCGAGACCGGCAGTCCCGAGGCGTCCCCGAGTGCGACGGCGGTGTCGAAAGCGCGAGCAAGGTCCGACGAGACCACGCTCAGCGGCGAACGCAGTGTCAGTTCCGCTGCCGCAGTTTTGGCCTGTGTGCGCCCCAGCTCCGACAGATCGGTATCGAGCTGACCCTGCATCCGGCTCGTCGCGTTGTATTCGGTCTGACCGTGGCGCAGCAGGATCAAATGCCGCTTGACGGCAGCGCTCACTGCTCCGTTTCCGGTTCCGCGCGCTCGCCGAGCCCCGGAACCTCCACGGTCGGGCAGTCCTTCCACAAACGCTCGAGAGCGTAGAAGTTGCGCTCGTCCTCGTGCTGAACATGGACGACGACGTCCACGTAGTCGAGCAGCGCCCATCGACCCTCGCGGGTGCCTTCTTTGCGCACCGGCTTGAAACCGGATTCGCGCAGGGTGTCCTCGATGCTCTCCACGATCGCGTTGACCTGACGCTCGTTCGATGCCGAGGCGATCACGAAGCAATCGGTAATGAACAATTGATCCGACACGTCCAACACAACCACGTTCGTTGCGAGCTTGTCGTCGGCTGCGAGTGCCGCAATTCGCGCCATTGCGACGGCCTCGTTTGTTGCAGTCACTTGACTTCTCTCCCACTGTTCAGGCTCGAGTCCTCGGTCACTGCGCTTGTGACGGACTTTGCCGGTTGCTGTTTTTGTGGCGCAGGCTCCGACATGGTGACGGAGCCGTCGAGACGCTGTGCGCCCCTGGGTCGGTATAGGTTTCTCTTCGAGATGTACTGCACCACGCCGTCGGGTACGAGGTACCAGACCGGGCGATTCTCGCTTGCTCGGAGCCTGCATTCGGTAGAGGAGATTGCGAGTGCAGGGATCTCGATGAGCGTAAGCGCATCCGGTGACAAGTCTTGCAGGTGATCCGCCAGGTGCTCGACACCCAATTCGAACCCCGGTCGCGATACGCCGACGAATTTCGCCAGTTCGAAGAGTTCCTCCCAGTTCTGCCAGGTGAGGATACTCTCCAGCGCATCGGCTCCGGTAATGAAGTACAGCTCCGCAGTGGGATGCTGCGCGCGAAGATCGCGCAGTGTGTCGACGGTGTAGGTGAGCTTCTCGCGATCGACATCGACTCGGCTGACCGAAAACCGCGGGTTGGAGGCGGTAGCGATCACTGTCATCAGGTACCGGTCCTCGGCCGGGCTGACAGACTTACCTTCTTTCTGCCACGGCACACCGGTCGGAACGAAGATGACCTCATCGAGATCGAACGTATTGGCAACTTCACTCGCCGCTACGAGGTGCCCGTGGTGGATCGGATCGAAGGTTCCACCCATCACGCCCAGCTTTCGGCGCGTTGCCGAATCGGAGGCTACGGCCGGAGATGGTTGCTGCACGATTGTCGAGCTTACTTCGCCCCGGCAACGTGTCTTCGGCCAGACACCGTCCGGAGGTCCCGGTGGGCTCGAAGATCACACCGGGAGCAGTCTCGACACGATGTCGGCCAGCTGCTGCGCCGAACGGCACTCGTACATGTTGATGACCTCGCGATAGACATCGGCGGCGGAATCGCCGGACCCCCATTGTCCGATCGGCTCCGGGTTGAGCCAATAGGCATGCTTGGCGACCGACACCGTGTGGGCCAGAGCGGCGACCTTCGGATCACGGTAGTTCGTCCGGGCATCACCGAGTATCAACACCGAGGTCCTGGAGGTGACGGATTGGGCGAATCTGTCGTCGAAAGTCTGGAACGCATTTCCGTAGTCCGAGTGCCCGTCGAAGGTGATCAGATCGGACTCGCGGATGATCCGCGACATCGCAGCGCCGAGATCGGCACTGGAATCGAAGAACTGCGTCACCTCGTCGGTCGAGTCTATGAAAGCAAAGATTCGGACCTTCGAAAACTGCTCGCGGAGAGCATGAACCAACAGCAACGTGAAATGACTGAAGCCTGCGACCGAGCCCGACACGTCGCACATCACCACCAGTTCGGGTCTGGCCCGACGGGGCTTGCGCTGCACGAGGTCGATCGGTACGCCGCCGGTGGACATGGATTTGCGCAGGGTCCGACGCAGGTCGATGGAGCCTGCGCGGCTTCGGCTGCGTCGCGCAGCGAGCCTGCTGGCCAGAAGCCTGGCAAGCGGTGTGACGCTGCGTCTGAGTGCCACCATTTCGGTGTCGGACGCGCGCAGAAAGTCGACTTCTTCAGCCAACTTGGGAACGCCGTAACTTGCCACTCGCTCGCGTCCGAGTTGCTCCGCTGCGCGACGCCGGGTCTCGTTGTCGATCATCTTGCGGAGGTCGGCGATACGCGCCGCAGCGGTGCGCTTGGCGACCTCGTCCTCGTACGGCGAGGAGGACCGGTCCGAACCGGTCTCCGCGTTGCCGAGAAGACCCTCCAGAATTTTGCTCAGCAACGTATCGGGTGCGACGTCGCGTAGCGCCTGATACGCAGAGAACGACGGCCCGTTCGTCGAGGTGTACTGCCCGAGTTCCTCGACCATCTGCGCCGCGAGCATTTCGGTGAGGCTCACCGCCTCCGGGCTGCCGTCGACGAGCAGCTCGGTGATGAGTTCGCGCAGCGCAGTGATGTCGACCTCGCCGTCGGCCGTGCGTGGAAGGGCAGTGTCGATCCCCCCTGAGTCCCGTTGCCCTGATGCCGCTGGAAACCACAGATCGAAGAGAGCGTCGAACGTGTCACGATGAGTGGGCCGACGAAGGAGCGAGCATGCAAGCCCCTCGCGAAGCGCTTCGCGGTCCAACATATCGAGCACCGAGAGCACTCGACCTGCGTCGATGGTTTCGGACGGCCCGACCGCGATCCCGCGTTTACGCAACGCGGTGACGAAATCTACGAGGTGACCGGGCAGACCGTGCGGAGGTGACTGCATGTCAGTTCAGCCGAAGGTCGGCCGCAGCTTTGATCTGGTCGGATTGGTGTTTGAGGACGACACCGAGGGTGGCTCGGACCGCGTCGTCGTCCAGGGTGTCCATGCCGAGTGCGAGGACAGTGCGACCCCAATCGATGGTTTCGGCCACCGATGGCAGCTTTTTCAGTTGCATCGCGCGCAACACTCCGATTGTGCGCACCATCTGCTCGGCAATCGCTTCCGGAAGCTCCGGCACTCGACTGGCGAGGATTCGCAGTTCGAGATCGGCGTCGGGGAAGTCGAGATGCAAGTAAAGGCAGCGCCGCTTGAGCGCTTCCGACAACTCACGGGTTGCGTTCGATGTCAGGATGACGAACGGCTTCCGCGTTGCGGTGATGGTCCCCAATTCGGGAATGGTCACAGCGAAATCGCTGAGTACCTCGAGCAGCAAACCCTCGATCTCGACGTCGGCCTTGTCTGTCTCGTCGATCAGCAGAACGGTTGGATCCTCGCGTCGAATGGCCTGCAGCAATGGCCGGGCAAGCAGGAACTCTTCGGAAAAGACGTCCAGCTTCGTCTCGTCCCAATCCTGATGGCCTGCCGAGCTCGACTGAATGCGCAATATCTGCTTGGCGTGATTCCACTCGTACAGTGCTCGTGCCTCGTCGACACCTTCGTAGCACTGCAGTCGAACCAGTTCGGCGTCCGTCGACTGAGCGACGGCACGGGCAAGTTCGGTCTTCCCGACCCCTGCCGGGCCTTCGATCAGAAGAGGCTTGTCCAGTCGATCGGCAAGGAACACCGATGTTGCCGTGGCTTTGTTCGCCAGGTAGCCGGTCTCGCCGAGCCGGGTGACGACGTCGTCGACGCTTGCGAACAGCGGCGGCGACGTCGGTAGTGCTCGATCCACGTCTGCTCCTTATGCTTTTTCTCAGACCGCGCGGGTGTGTCCTTCGCCCCAGACGGTCCATTTGGTAGAGGTCAGTTCAGGCAGGCCCATGGGCCCGCGAGCGTGCAGTTTTTGCGTCGAGATTCCGATTTCTGCGCCGAACCCGAACTGCTCTCCGTCGGTGAATGCTGTCGACGCGTTGACCATCACGGCCGCGGCGTCGACCCGGTTGGTGAACTCGCGGGCCGCGCTGAGGTCCGCGGTGACGATTGCTTCGGTGTGTCCGGTGCCGTATGCGTCGATGTGCGCGATGGCCTCGTCGATACCGTCGACGACCTTGAGGGCGACGTCGAGGGACAAATATTCCTCGGTCCAGTCCTGTTCGGTGGCGGGCACGAGCCCGGGTAGGTCGCCGTGCACGACGACGCTATGGCTCTGGAAAGCCTGTAGGAGCTGCGGGACGGCAGTCTCGGCGATTGCCGCGTCGACCAGGACGGTCTCTGCTGAATTGCAGACGCTGACGCGTCGAGTTTTCGAATTGAGAACGATCTTCTCGGCCATGAGAAGGTCGGCCGCGGAATGAATGTAAATGTGGCAGTTACCCACTCCGGTCTCGATCGTCGGTACCGTCGCATCTCGCACGACGGCCGCGATCAGTCCCGCGCCGCCGCGCGGGATCACGACGTCTACCAGCCCTCGTGCCTGGATCAAATGCGTGACGGAGGACCGATCCGCGCTCGGAAGCAGTTGCACTGCGTCGACCGGAAGACCGCTTGCTGCCAGCGCATTCTGCAACACCTGGACCAATGCGGCATTGGAACGGGCAGCGGACGAAGATCCCCGCAGCAGCGCCGCATTTCCTGACTTGAAGGCAAGTCCGAACGCATCGACCGTGACGTTGGGTCGGGCCTCGTAGACCATGCCGACGACGCCGAGGGGCACCCGTACCTGGCGAATCTCCAGCCCATTGGGCATAGTCGAACCACGTACGACGCCGCCGATAGGATCCGGCAGCCCTGCGACCTTACGCAGGCCCGCAGCGATACCGTCGATACGTGTGTCGGTGAGTCGAAGTCTGTCGAGCAGTCCTTCGTCGGTTCCGGCGGCGCGCGCGGCGTCGACATCGGCAGTGTTCGCGGCCAGTACCTCGGGAACTGCCGCCAACAGGGCATCGGCTGCAGCATGCAGCGCAGCGTCCTTGGCTGCGGTCGTCATCAGCGCCAAGGTCTTCGATGCCACGCGTGCGCGTCGGGCCGCGGTGTGAACCTGCTCACGCGTATCGAGTTCACCGATGGTCGCGTTCGCCGAAACAGGTGTGACCGTCATGCCCTACACAGTAGCCAGCGGCTTCTTCCAGCACGATGCGGTGCCCCGTGAAGCGAAGATCCTCCGCTCGACGCTACGGAACGAACCCCAACTTCTTGTCGACGACGTTCCGAAGCTCCTCCGCGTGCGCATATCGGTGGAAGTTGGACACGAAGACTTCGGCCAGCTGCCTCCGCCACCCGGTGGCATCCCCGCTCATGTGCGGGGTCACGACGAGGTTCGCGGTGGTCCATAGGGGATCGTCCGCAGGGAGTGGTTCGCTGTCGAAGACGTCGAGCGCTGCACCGGCGACGTGTCCGCTGCGCATGTATTTCACCAGCGCATCGGTGTCGAGTAGTTCACCCCTGCCGACGTTGACCACACGCACACCCGGCTTCGCTGCAGCTAGAACGCTCGCGTCGACGAGTCCTCTGGTTGCCGCGGTCAGCGGGGCGACCAAAACTAGATAGTCGACGTCGTGCACGACGTCGGCGAGGTCGAAACTGGCGTGAACGACGCCGAAATCGACATCTCCTGCGCGTGCCGTTCTACCCACGCCCGAGACCGTCATACCTACCGCCGACAACAACCGGGCAATTTCACGCCCGATTGCACCGGTGCCGACGATCATTGCGTGTGCAGCATCGATGCGCTCGGTCTCACGATGCTTCCAGACTCGCTGTCGCTGCAGCTCGGCTGATTCGGACGAATGCTTGGCAAAACCGAGAATGTGGGCAAGCACGAACTCCGCTATCGGGCGATCGAATACTCCTCGCGAATTCGTCACCACTACATCCGAAGCCACGAGATCGTCGAACATCAGGGAATCGACGCCCGCGGCAGCTATGTGGATCCACTTCAGATTGTCGAACCTATCCCACACTTGCCGCACGGCGGGCGAGAAGAAATCCCACAGCAACAGAACGTCCGCCCCAGGCACCGCGTCACCGAGGGAGTCCACTGTGGCGTAGCGCATGTCGGCCACAGCGGCCACTGACTCGAAGCCTTCGGGGACATTGTCGGCGTGAAATATCACGACGACGGGCCGGTTTGTCATTTCGATTTGTATCCGACCAGTTCGATGCCTCGAGCGGCCAACTCGGCGTCGTTGTCACCGGGACACTGATTTCCGCGAAGCGAACGCCCGGCCGTCTCCGGCATCAGAAGAATCGGTACGAATGCAATAGCCGCGGCCAGCATCATGTACCAGCCTGGGATCAGGTTCGATCCGGTCCTGTCGATGAGGAATGTCAGAATGAGCGGAGCTGTACCACCGAAGAGTGAAGTGGACACGTTGTAGCCGATTGCAAAGGCGCCGTAGCGAACCTGTGTCGGAAAAAGCGCCGGCAACGTCGAGGATACGCACGACAACATGATCACGAGGAGAATTCCGAGCCCGAGCAGACCCACGGTCTGGCCGACGATGCCGGTATTGATGATCAGCAGAAACAGCGGAACACTGAACACGAAATAGCCGACACAAGCAGTGAGCAACAGCGGCTTTCGACCGACTCGATCGGACAAGGCACCGATCGGATTGATAATGGCCATCAAGATCAGCATGATGACGACAAGCGTGAAATTCGACTGTGTGGTGCTGTGCCCCAACGTGTCACTGAGGTAGGACGGCAGGAAGGTGAGCACCGTGTAGTACGCAATATTGAGTAGCAGCACGAAACCCATCAGAATGAGGATTCGCTGCCAGTGGGTCATCGTGGACTTCAGCGAGGCGATCGCTCCGCCCTGCGAGCCTTCCGAGATGGTCTCGCCGTCGGCCTTGGCTTCGGCGAATACCGGCGAATCTTCGAGTCGGGTACGCAACCACAGCGCCACCATGCCGAGAGGAAGAGTCAACAAGAACGGGATTCGCCAACCCCATGCCTCCATGGTGTCGTCTCCGAGACCGAGGTTCAACAGGGTGCACAGCGTCGCGCCTGCGACAGTGCCTGCCAGCGTACCGAATTCGAGAAACGAACCGAAGAAACCTCGACGTTTGTCGGGCGCATACTCCGCCATGAAGACAGCCGCACCACCGTACTCACCGCCGGTCGAGAATCCCTGCACCAGGCGGCACACCAACAAGAGAATCGGTGCGAAGATGCCGATGCTGTCGAAGGTAGGCAGGATGCCGATCGCCGCGGTCGCCAGGGACATCATCGTCACGGTCAGGACGAGCACCTTTTGGCGACCGATTCGGTCACCGAGAGGTCCGAGTACGATCCCACCGATCGGCCGAATGATGAACGATGCCGCCAAGACTGCGAATGTCGAGAGCAGGCTCGCTCCCCCATCCTCGGATGGGAAGAAGTTCGCGGCGATATACACCGCCAGATAGCCGTACACGGCATAGTCGAACCACTCGACGGCGTTGCCCAGGGCAGAACCGCCGATAGCGAGGTGGAGAGTCTTGGTTTCTTTCCGAGTCAGTTCCTTGGTATTCGGCGGATACCCTGTGATCGGGTGACCATCTGCGTCGGCTGTCGGGCTTTTGGGTGACTGTGTCACTGTCCAATACCTCTCGCTGTGTGATGAAAATGAAGCGGCGGGTTGGTCCTGTGCAGCGGTTCACGTTACTTGCGTATACATCTCGGGTTCGTGCAACCCCTAGGTTGTAGCCATAACACCTGGTAACTGCGCGTTTCTGAACGCAATGAGTGCATACGCCGCTGCGCTGTCACATAATTGGCGCACGGACACAGACTCGTCGGGCTGGTGAGCTTGCATTTCGATCTCGCCAGGACCTAGCACGATGGTGGGAATACCCATGTCGCGCACGATGAAACCGCCGTCGCACGACGCGGTCCAGATGTCGGTGCCGTAAGGTCCGGCCGAGTCGGCCACTGCAGCGAGAGCAGAGTGCACGATATCGGAATCTTTGCTGGTCAGAAAGCCGGGCATCTCCATCGAGACGTGCACTGTTACCTCGATCCCGTCGCCGATGATCCCGGCCGCGGCAATGCGTCGATGCAGCTGGGCCGCCACGAGATGAGCATCTTCTCCTGGTAGCAACCGCCGGTCCACGGTAATCACGGCGCAGTCGGCAACCATCGAGGTCCCGGTTCCGCCGGAGACAGTACCGACGTTGAACGTTGCTGCTCCCAGCACCGGGTGAGCGCCGGCACGTAGTTCCTCGCCTATCGCGTCGATCACTACGATTATCTGCGCCGCCGCCGAGATTGCGTTACGCCCGTTGGACGGCCGCCCTGCATGAGCCGAACGCCCCCGTACGGTGATCTCGAGATTCGCTGCACCTCGACACCCGATGATGGTCATCAGATCCGTAGGTTCGGCGACAATACACCGAGAATAGCTACGGCGCTTGCCTGTTCGTACGAAAGACCGAATTCCCAGTCCGTTGTCTTCCTCGTCGACAAGACACGCCAACGATACGGGCGCGGAACCTACTGCACCGCAACGCTTCAGGGCGGCCATAGCGACTACGACGGCCGCTAGTCCCCCCTTCATATCGCATGCGCCCCGTCCGTACAGGCGCCCGCCGCGCACTGTTGCCGCGAAGGGATCCCTCGACCATCCGCCTCCTGCCGGTACGACGTCGGAGTGCCCGAGAAACAACACACCAGGTTCTTCGCTTCCCCCGACCGACACCATGACGTTCGGCCGTCCCGGTGCAACCTCGTCGATCTCGATGTCGAATCCGAGCTCGCGGCACGTGTCGGCCAGCACTTCGGCCACGCATTCCTCGGTACCACCGGGGTTTTCTCCCCCCGCATCGATCAGCGCCGACGCCAGCGCCACCAGCTCACCTTCGTCGATCGCAGCCAGTACCCGAGCCTCCAGTTCGGCTCGACTGTTCGATCTTCCCCTCATCGAGTGGAATCGGCATTTCGTCGAATGGCATGTGCAGTCCGCGGCACGGAATCGAGAGATCGAAGCGAGAGCGACTTGTCCACTGCCGCTGCCAGTCGCTTGACGCCCTCGTCGATACGCTCGGGCGAGGAAGATGCAAAACACAGCCGCAGGGAATCTTCGAATTTGCCGCCGACCGACAACGCCGGGCCGGGAATGTAAGCAACGCCTTCGGCAAGAGCGACTTCGAACAGCGCCTGTGTGGACAGCGCGGCGGCGTCGCCTCTCAGTGTCGCCCAGAGAAAGAAACCGCCTTCCGGGTCGGTAGTCGAGATCCGATCACCGAAATACTTGTCGAGACTGCGTTGCATTGCGATTTTGCGTGGGCGATATACCGCACTCAACGAACGCAGATGCGTCGCGAGGTGTCCTCGTCGGATGAATTCGGCGATCATTCGTTGCCCCGGAAGGTTGGTGCACGTGTCCATCGCCTGCTTGGAGTTGATCAATAGCTGTCGCGCCTCGGGCGCCGCGTCGACCCAACCGACTCGAAGCCCGGGGGCGATCATCTTGGAAAAGGTCCGCACCGAGAAGAGGAGTGGATCGTTCGGGCTCAGAGATTGGAAGCTCGGGATGTGTTCGCCCTCGAATCGGAGCAGACCGTACGGATCGTCGTCGAGAATGACCGAACCCCATCTGTGCGCCAATTCCAGCAGCAACTTTCGTCGCGCCAGTGACATCGTTGTGCCCGAGGGGTTTTGAAAGTTCGGGATGACGTAAATCATCTTGGGCAGCCGGCCTGCGGCCTCGACCAGATCGGGCAGCGCCTCCACCACGAGGCCGTCGGCATCCATCGGCGCTTCGAGCACGTCGCCCCCGTAGCTCAGGACGGTGGCGGTCCCGTTGGTGTACGTGGGACTTTCGACGATCACGAGATCCCCGGGATCGACGAACAGCTTGCATGCAAGATCGAGGCCCTGCATACCACCGGACGTGATGACGATGCGATCAGAAGACGACGGTTCACCGACCGAATCGAGATATCCCAGGAGTGCGTCGAGTAGACCCGGGTCGCCCTCGGTGGCCGCGTAGTCCATGGCATCGGCCGTGAGAACGGTAGCGGCGATTTCCGAAAATATCTCGGCTGGAACGGTTTCCGAAGCAGGCGAACCCATCGCGAACCGGACGATATCGTGCTTTTGAGCGGCTAGAAGCGATGTCGACGAGTCGATCACCGATCCCACCAGCTTGTCGGTGCGCAGGGACCACGGAATGGTGGTGGCGATCATGTCTCACTCCTTCGTCAGTAGTTGCCGCGGGAAATCGGTGAAAGTCTCGACGCCGCGTTCGGTCACGCGAACGGCCTCGGATACCTCGTATCCGTAGTCGTCCATCCACATTCCTCCGATGATGTGGAACGTCATGTTCTCGGTCAGAACCGTGTCGTCGTCGGTTCTGATGCTCACTGTCCGCTCGCCCCAGTCGGGCGCGTAGGCGATACCGATCGAGTACCCGATGCGCGACGGCTTGTGCAGTCCATGCTTGGCAAGACTGACGTTCCATACCTGCGCAAGTTCGGTGGTGCTGGCGCCGGGACGAACGGAATCGAGGACCTCGTTCAGCGCCTCACCGGTGGCACGAGCCAGGTAGTCGAGCCGCTTGCTCGGCTTACCCAGAACAATCGTGCGAGCCATCGGGATGTGGTATCGCCGGAATACACCGGCAAGTTCGACCACAGTGGTCTCACCTTCGACGAACACCTGATCCGACCAGGTGAGGTGCGGAGTGTCCGCACCTGCTCCGGTCGGCAGCATCGGCACAATTGCCGGATGGTCGCCACCGAAGTCGACGGTGCCCTTGATCTGTGCATTCATGATCGCCGCCGCCGCGTCGCACTGCCGCAGTCCGACGCCGATCGCATCGAAGGCCGCCCCCATCGCTGATTCGCACACCTGCGCGGCACCCCGCATGAGGTCGATCTCGGCCGGGCTCTTGACGACGCGAACCCAATTGATCAACTCGAACGAGTCGGTGAACTGGTACTCGGGCAATGACTTCACCAAGGCTTCGAACGCTTTGGGGCTGAAGTAGTAGGAATCCATCTCCAGGCCCACCAGACCGTGGGAGAAGTTGTTGACCACTCCCAGTTCGCGTAATTTCTGTGCAACCCATACGAACGGGTGTGTTTCCTTGCGCTGCACGAATGTTTCCGGGTACCCGAAGGTCTGGTCCTGAGGCAGCCAGGAGGTACGGAATGCGCCGTTGGCGTCCATCTCCCTGGCGAAGAAGTACAGGTCGCCCTCGAGCGGCACGTACAGGACTTGCGGTGTGTAGAAGGAGAGCGCGTTGTAACCCAACAGGTAGTAGAGATTGGACGGGTCCGTGACGATCAGCGCCGTGAGATGCTGCCGGGCCATTCGCTCTCGCACTGTGGCCAGGCGATGGGAGTACTCGTCTTCGGTGAACGTGATCGGCGTGGTGTTGGGAAGGTCTGCATACTCTGCCAGCCCGGGGGCGTGGCGTGGACCGACAGCGCTGGTGAATGTGACTGCTGGTTCGGCTGGATCGATCGGTTCGACTGGGTGCCCGGACTCGTTCACTCGTACCCCCTTTCGGGGCATCGCGGGAGGCTCGAGGCCTCCCGTGCATTTTGCAGATTGTTGACAATCAGGCTATGCGGAAGAGTCCAGGTGCTGCAAGAGAACTCGTGTTACTTCTTCGTTTCGATCAGTCGCACGCTGTCCACAACGTGCACGCTCAGTCGGCCACGGCGCCGACGCGGCCGCCGAACCCATCGGCAGCCGCCTCGGCCTGCATGGACCGACTCAGATCATGAATCGCAGTGTCCATGTGCTCATGTAAACCTGCTTCGAGTGCAGCCCAATCCGAACCCAGGAGTAGGTCCACCAACAATTGATGCTCCTCGACCAACGCCTCGGGCCGGAAGTAGGCCGTCTCCAAGTTGGCCATACAGATGCGCGCCTCCGCTGCCAATGTGGCGTACATCCTCGACATCCGACTGTTCGACGTCGCAGCAACCATCGCCGTGTGGAACGCCAGGTCCCGCTCGGCCAGACCGAACCAATCCGCTGAGTCGATGAACGGTTGCATCTGGTCGACGATTGCCGACAACTCTGCCGCCGTCGCCTTCAGGACGGTGATCTCGCCGTGGACGAGCGTCCATGCGGCACCGACTTCGATCGCCGCGCGGGCCTCGTATATCTCGGCGACGTCGTCGACGCTGAGCTCGACAACGAACACACCGCGATTTCGGTAGCTGATCAACAAACCTTCCTGATTCAGCCGCTGGAGCGCTTCGCGAACCGGGCCACGCGAAATCCCCAGCTCGGCAGCAACATTGGCTTCGTTGATCTGCTCGCCCGGTGCATAGGATCCGTCGATGATGCGATCACGAATCTGATCGGCTATCACCATCGACGTATTTCGGGCATCGATCGGGGTCAATCTTCGGGAACCTGACATATGCAAACCTCCTGCTAGGACCTAGGGATTGCGAAGTATTTGTATTCCAAGAACTCGTCGATACCGACTTTGCCGCCTTCGCGGCCGAGTCCGGACTGCTTGACGCCGCCGAACGGGGCAGCGGGGTTCGATACGAGACCGGTGTTGATGCCCACCATCCCCACTTCGAGCCGCTCCCCCATACGCAATGCGCGATCGATGTCCTGCGTGAAAACGTAACCCACAAGCCCCCATTCGGTATCGTTGGCAAGCGCGATCACTTCGTCCTCGGTGTCGTACGGAACGATCGCGGCAACGGGACCGAAGATCTCGGTCGACATGAGATCGGATCGGGCGTCGACATCGTCGAGCACCGTCGGAGGGTAGAAATATCCTGGCCCAGGATCCTCTTGCCCACCCACCACCGCCCGAGCACCGCGCGCGAGTGCATCGTCGACGAGGCGTTGCACCTTGGCGCGGCCGCTGCGATCTATGAGCGGCCCCACTTCGACACCGGGCCGGCTGCCGGCACCGACTGTCAAGGCACCCATGCGAGCAGCGAGCTCGGCAGCGAAATCGTTGGCGAGCGAGCGGTGGACGAGAAACCTATTGGCCGCTGTGCATGCCTCGCCCATGTTGCGCATCTTGGCCACCATCGCCCCGTCGACGGCCCGGTCGAGATCAGCGTCCTCGGCGACGATGAACGGGGCGTTCCCGCCGAGTTCCATCGACGTCCGCATCACGGTCGGAGCTGCCTGCGCCAGCAAAATCTTCCCGACGGCGGTGGAGCCGGTGAAGCTGATCTTCCGCGCCGAGCCGCTGGCCATCCACGATCCGACGACTCCTGCGGCGTCGGTCGTCGGGACCACGTTGACTACGCCGTCGGGAACCCCTGCTTCGAGGAGGATCGCGGCGAGCGCGAGCGCGGTCAGCGGAGTCTGTTCGGCCGGCTTGAACACCACCGTGCATCCGGCAGCAAGCGCGGGGCCGATCTTTCGGGTGCCCATCGCCAATGGAAAGTTCCACGGCGTCACCAGAATGCTAGGACCGACCGGGGCTCTGGTGACGATGATGCGGTTCTTCCCATCGCCGGTCAGCGTGTGGTCGCCCGAGATGCGGACCGCCTCTTCGGAGAACCATCGAAAGAACTCTGCACCGTATGCGACTTCGCCTCGGGCATCGGCGAGCGGCTTGCCCATTTCTGCGGTGATGATGGCCGCCAGTTCCTCGGTCCTGGCGATGATCAAGTGGAATGCACGAGAAAGAATCTCGCTTCGAGTGCGCGGTGCCGTCTGCGCCCAGGACTCCTGCGCTGCGACGGCGGCTGCCATCGCAGCCTCGGCATCGCTGATGTCGGCATCGTCGACGACGGCGATCACCTCGCCGGTTGCGGGATCGACGACGTCGAACTTCCTCGCGCTGTTCGCTGTTCGCCAGGTCCCGCCGATGAACAGCTGGGTCGGCGAGGTGATGGCCGGGCGCGTCATGGACGTCATAGCTGATGCCCCTTCCTGGGGGTCTGGGTCGAACGTGTCGAAGGTGCGGGATCGAGGAGTTGCGCCAGGTGCATCGAGGCCGCCGCGTTCTGGTTGCCGGTCAGCTGGCGCACCTGCATGTGGCAGCTGAAGCCGTCGGTCAGGATCGGCGTGGTCGGCTCAGCACGTCGTACCGCTGGTGCCAGGGCCTGTTCGGCGACTTTCATGCTCATGTCGTAGTGATCCGGTTCGAAGCCGAAGTTACCTGCCACCCCGCAGCAGCCGGTCGCTTCGTCGACTCCGCCGATCCCCACGGCAGCAAGCGCCTTTCGCTGTGTGGCTTCGCCGAACACTGCGTACTCGTGGCAGTGGGTCTGCACGGTGACTGCTTCGGGGACGTCGGCCGACGGACTCCACCCCGCGGCTGCCAGCTCGATCACCGCGCCTGCGAAACTCTGCACCCGTGCGGCGACCCGCCGAGCCGCCTCGGTGCCCACCAGTTCGGGCATATCCTTGCGGAGCGTTGCCGCACAGCTCGGTTCGGTGACGACGATCGGCCGATCGGTGCCATCGTCCAGTGCGGCAACAGTTCTGCTCAACTGCTTCTTGGCGGTTGCCAGCTGCCCCGTCGAAATCCACGTCAACCCGCAGCACACGTCGGTCCTGCACTCTGCTGTCCGGTTGCCCTCGGCGAGAACGCGAACCGCGGCACCGACGATGTCCGGCCGAAACCCCTTCGTGAAGGAGTCGATGAGCAGCACGACATCACCTCCGGGTACCGATCCCGCTGTCTGCGTGCGTAGTTCCCGTCGCGAGGCGAACCGCGGGAGCGGTCGCTTGGTCGTGAGACCGCCGATTCTCGCAGCGATCACGCCGGTTCGCGGGGACATCGCGCGGTTGAGTACCGGTGCCAGGATCGACGTCACTTTCAACCAGCGTGGCAGCCAGCCCAGCGAGTAGTGCGCCATCGGGCGCAACTTCCCCGCGTAGTGATGATCGAGAAACTCCGACTTGTAAGTCGCCATATCCACCCCGACGGGGCAGTCGGTTGAACAGGCCTTGCAGGACAGACACAGGTCCAGTGATTCCTTGACATCTTTCGAAGCCCACCCTGCCGCGACAGTCGCGCTACTGCGAACCATGTTCTGAAGGACGCGGGCACGCCCACGGGTCGAATCCTTCTCGTCCCCGCTCGCTCGATAGCTCGGGCACATGACGCCACCGGAGGTGGATCGGCAGCGCCCGACGCCGACGCATGCCTGTGTTGCGTGCACGAACGGATCCAAGTCCGGCTTCGTTCCGATCTGATGCAGCTCGAAGGTCGTCTTCCATTCACGATTCGGAACACCCTGCAATGCAAGGTCGTTCATCATCGGCATCGGATCGACGATGCTGCCCGGATTCAGGACGCCCGCAGGATCCCAGATGCGTTTGAACCGCGCGAATGCGTCGAGCATCGAGGTCGAGTACATGATCGGCAGTAGTTCCGACCGTGCCCGACCGTCTCCGTGTTCACCCGACAATGAACCGCCATGCCGGACTACCAGTTCGGCGGCTTCACGTAGGAAGGTCGCCATCACCGCTCTTCCGGCGTCACTGCGTTGGTCGAAAGTGATACGGACGTGCATGCACCCGGCGCCGAAATGCCCGTACATCACGCCGGTGAGCGAATGCGCGGCAAGAAGGTCACGGAAGTCTGCGAGGTACGCGGACAAATTCTCGGGTGCGACTGCGGAATCCTCCCAGCCGGGCCAGGATTCGCCGCCGCCGGCAAGACGCGCCGACAGTCCTGCACCATCCTCCCGAACACGCCACAGCGATTTTCGTTCCACGAGGTCTGCGACGATGCGCCCATCCATCACCCTGCCGAGCTCACGTAAACGCTCGAGCAATCGCCCAGCCTTGTCCTCGACTTCGGCGAGGTTCTCGCCATCGAGATCGACGTAGAGCCAGGCGTTTCCCAAAGGCAAGCCTTGAACCGAGTCCGCTCCCCTTCGGTGCTGCATCGTCTCGACGATCTTCTCGTCGATCCCTTCGACCGCCGCCGGCGAGAATTCGAGGATTGTCATGACATCCTCGGCTGCTTCGACGACATCGGCGTATCCCAAACTCAACAGCAGCGCAGCAGGCGGGACCGGAACGAGCGCGACGGTCGCGGCGACGACGATCGCGCATGTACCTTCGCTGCCGACGAGGGCACGTGCGACGTCGAAGCCGTTCTCCGGCAACAACGTCGACAAGTGAAACCCCGAAACCTGCCGCGGAATCCGACCGAGTTCGAGTCGAAAGTCGGCTAGATTGTCCGACACCAGAGTACGGAGTTCGGAGGTGATTCGGGCCGCTGCGGCGACTGCGACGGCGTCGTGAGGATCGAGGGCCGTGACGCCGGAACGTGTCGCCCGCAGCACCACCCCGTCGACAGTGACGATGTCGAGAGCGATCGTGTGGTCGGCTGTCCGGCCGTACCGGACCGAATGATTGCCGCAGGCATCGTTGCCGATCGCACCGCCGACAGTTGCTCGTGATTTGCTCGATGGGTCGGGTGCATAAGTCAACACGCCGCCGCTCGCCCCCGACACGGTCTCGGCGAGTTCCGAGAGCACGATCCCCGGCTCGACCAGGGCCGACTTCGATTCGACGTCGATCGAGAGCACGGTATTCATGTGCCGCGAGAAGTCGAGGATCACACCCTCGCCGATCGCGTTGCCTGCCATCGATGTTCCCCCGCCGCGGCTCACGATCGGTATGTTGCCCTTCACGCACGACTTCACTACTGCGCACACGTCCGCGGTGCTGCGAGGAAACACCACGGCGACCGGAGGCACGCGATAGTTCGACGCGTCGTACGAATACTCGGCCAGGCGCCGCGAGGTCACATCGACGTCGACGCCCGCCCTGCGCAGTTCGTCGAGGACCGGTCCGACGCCGCTGATCACCGTCACAATGCGCGCTTCAACGTTCGGGCGATGGCATCGAGCCCCTCGGTCACCTCGTCATCGGTGACGACAAGTGCAGGAATGACTCGTACGACATTGCCGAATGCGCCGCAGGTGAGCAACAGCAGGCCTTCCGATATTGCGGTCTGCTGGACGCGGCCGGCAGCAGCGGCGTCGGGTTTGCCGTTCTCGTCGACGAATTCGAGGGCCTGCATCAGACCGAGTCCGCGAGCGTCGCCGATGGCCGAGTACTGCGTTTGGAGTGCCACCAGGCCGTCGAGCAGCACGTCGCCCTGTCGGCGCGCGTTCTCGACGAGGCCTTCGTCGCGGACGACGTCGAGCGTGGCCACAGCGGCAGCCGCGGCGACGGCGTTTCCACCGTAGGTACCGCCCTGCGATCCCGGCCACGCCTTGGACATCAGTTCGGTGGATGCCGCGATCGCCGAGATCGGGAATCCCGAAGCCAGGCCCTTGGCTGTGATCACGATGTCGGGGGTGGCAGTCGAATGCTCGTGTCCCCAGAACTTTCCGGTCCGTCCGACACCGGCCTGGACCTCGTCGACGATGAAGACGATCCCATGCTCGTCGGCGCGTCGACGTAGCCCTTCGAGGAACGCGGGTGGAGTGGGTAGGTAGCCACCGTCGCCCAGCACGGGTTCGATGATGAACCCAGCGGTGTCTGCCGGGCTGGAAATGGTTGCGAGAAGGTAGTCGAGTTCCTGCAGAGCGAAAGCGATAGCGGTGTCCATGTCCCAGCCGTAGCGAAAGGCATGGGGAAACGGCGCGATGTGCACCCCGCCCATGATCGGAGAGAATCCGGACCGGAACTTGGTACCGGCGGTGGTGAGCGACGCCGCAGCAACGGTGCGCCCGTGAAATCCGCCATGGAATGCGATGATGTTCGGCCGACTGGTTGCCATGCGCGCCAATCGAATTGCGGCCTCGACGGCCTCGGAACCGGAATTGGCGTAGAAGACACTGTCGAGCCCGGTAGGCAGGACCTCTCCAAGTTTGTCGGTGAGTTCGAGCAACGGCTTGTGCATGACGGTGGTGTACTGCGCGTGGATGATCTTGCCTACTTGATCACGTGCCGCTTCGACGACGCGCGGATGACAATGCCCGGTGCTGGTCACACCGATGCCCGTGGTGAAGTCCAAATACCGTTTTCCGTCGGTGCCGTAGATCCAGCTACCCAGTGCATGGTCCACGACAACCGGAGTCGCTTGCTTGAGTGCGGGGCTGAGGTGCGTGCGTGTCGGCGCGGTCATGCGATCCATCGTGGTGGAGCATTTGCAGATTGTCAACAATCTGCAACATGCAAACTCCATGCGCACATGTAGGCCATCGTGGACGCCGCATATCGTCGTGGAATGACGACTCCGCGCATCGTTGTCCTGGGCAGTATCAACATGGATCTGACCACAACGACTCGACGCCTACCCGAGCCCGGCGAAACCGTCCTGGGTGACTCCTTCGACACTGCACAGGGAGGAAAAGGTGCAAACCAGGCGATCGCGGCGGCACGGGCAGGCGCCGACGCGGCATTCCTCGGGGCGGTAGGCGACGACGCATTCGCTGTCGACCTCGAACGAAGCGTCAGGAAGGCCGGTGTCGACGTGTCCGGACTCCGACGCACCGACGGTCCGAGCGGGATCGCAGCTGTAACAGTCGACCGTCACGGAGAGAACTCGATCGTCGTCGTCCCGGGCGCCAACGCCACGATGTCCACCTTGACCGATCGTGAACTCGATACCATTGCCGCCGCGGATATCCTGCTGTGTCAGTTGGAAATTCCCCTCTACACGGTCGTCGCCGGCGCCGTTCACGCCCGAGCCCACGGCACTGTGGTCATGCTCAACCCCTCCCCCGTTCGACCACTCCCGGAGGCCCTCGTCGACGTCGTGGACGTCCTGATCGTCAACGAGTCCGAAGCCGACACTGTCGGCGGAAGCGTCCTCGATCGCATTGCACACGTCGTCATCACGCTCGGCGCCAACGGCGCTCGATACCGCGGACCGGCGTCGACGTTCGAGGCTCGAGCACCACGGGTCGACGCCATCGACACCACCGGTGCCGGAGATGCCTTCACCGGAGCATTGGCGGCACGCTGGCTGCAGGCCCCCGAGGACTCCGTCCGATGGGCTTGTGCAGCAGGGGCATTGGCCGCGACACGTCGTGGCACCGGAGCATCGTCGGGATCGCGATCGGATATCGACGCGCTCATCGCGAATGCAGCACGACAATGACACTGTCTCCGCGGGTCCCCGATCTTGCCGCGCTCGACGTGATGGTCTCGGTCGCACGGCTGGGCAGTATGAGCGCAGCCGGACGGGAACACGGATTGAGCCAGCAAGCGGTCAGCGCACGAATTCGGGCAGCCGAGCGCGACATCGGTCTCCGTGTGTTCGACCGCACCAGCCACGGCGTGGTGCTCACGCCCGAAGGTGTCGCCGTACTAGAGTGGTCAGGGAATGTTCTCGGCGCCGCCGAAAAGTTTGCGACGGGTGTCCAATCCCTCCTGCGGGAGGAAAATGCGAGCCTCACCGTGGCCGCGAGCATGACGGTCGCAGAGCATCTGTTGCCCGGCTGGATCGTCCTGATGCGGGCTAGGTTTCCGGACGTACGAACGCAGATGCGGTTGATGAACTCGGCCGAGGTTGCCCACCAGGTCCTCGCGGGTCGAGCCGATATCGGATTCGTCGAAGGACCGGAAATTCCGGACGGCCTCGGAATTCGCATCGTGGCAACCGACGAACTCGTCGTCGTCGTTCCACCGCAGCACCCGTGGGTGTCACGAGGCTCGGTCACCGTCGACGAACTGGCCGCAACAGCACTCGTCCAACGCGAACTCGGATCCGGTTCCCGCACCACCTATGAGAGCACCGTTCACCCGACGGTACCGCCGCTGCTGGAACTCAACTCGGTCACTGCGATCAAATCGGCCGTGGTGACTGCGAACGCACCGACGGTCCTGTCTTCGTTGGCGGTCGCGGCCGACCTTCGCGATGGCCGATTGACACGGATCGACATCGACGCCGTGACGATGCCGCGGGAACTGTGCGCGGTGTGGGATCTGCGTGAACCTCTTCGCGGCCCACGCCGAGACTTCCTGGACATCGCCACCTCACCGCGTACTTGATCGCCGACCCGTCTTCAGTACCTGGAGCCGACCGCCGCGGGTGCATTGCTCAGGAGGTCGAGATCCTCGGCCGAGGATCGCTCGGCCCTTTTTTCAGACGATGCCTGCGAGCACGAAACCTGCGGCGCAGGCTCCGACCGAACCCACCAAGGTTCCGACCGCGGTGGCCAGCGCGAGTGAACGCTTACCGACCTGCACGAGTCGAACAGTTTCGAAGCTCGCCGTGCTGAAAGTCGTGTATCCGCCACAGAACCCGGTGCCGATGACCGTCTGCAGATCGGTCGCCCCTTGCGCGAGGACGACGAGCCCGGCAAGAAATCCGACGAGCATGGATCCGGAAATGTTGATGCAGATCGTCACCCACGGGAACAGCGTTCCCTGCACCTTGGATTTGACGAAGGAATCGACAACGAATCGGCAGACTGCTCCGAGCGCGCCTGCCAGCGCCAACAGGAGGACGATCATCTCGCCGACCGATCGACATGCATCGAGGCGCCGACGACAATCCCCGCCCACGCGGCGAGCGCACCGACGAGTACCGTCGATATTCCGTACGCAAGCGCTGTCACCAGGTAGCCGTCTCTGGTGAGTAGTACTGCTTCCAGCGCAAAGGTGCTGTATGTGGTGAAAGCACCGCAGAACCCGGTGCCTGCGAGCAAGCGAATCCGTTGCCTGACACCGGCGTCAGCACCGCGTCGTGCCATGTTCTCGAGCAGAACACCGAGCATGAACGCTCCCAGCAGGTTGATCGACAATGTGGCAACGGGCCAACCTTGGATCACCTGCGGGAACGCGATCTCGATTCCATAGCGCATCGCAGTGCCGATCACGCCGCCGACGAAGACGAGAGCGAGTGCCCTCGGACGAAGATGCAGAGGCCTCGCAGGCGCGGTCATCTGCGCCGCGTCGTCGTCCACATCTGGATCGAACGGCAGGTCTTCCTCCAACAAGGGCACCTCCTCGTGTGTTCGATGAAGCGTAATCGCCCTGCGGGCGGTGGAACTGTCGGACACGTGCGGCACGATGAACAGATGAGCACCACCGAACCGTCGACGGTAGACCTGCGCGCAGATGCGGAGCGGCTCCTTCGGGAGCTGGCCGGGCCCACTGCCGGTCTTCGCGAAGATCAGTGGACGGCAATCGAGGCTCTCGTTGTTCATCGCCGCCGTGCGCTGGTGGTGCAACGCACTGGTTGGGGAAAGTCGGCGGTCTACTTCATCGCCGCAAAACTGCTCCGCGCTCAGGGACTCGGACCCACAGTCATTGTCTCACCGTTGTTGGCACTGATGCGGAACCAGGTAGCTTCCGCCGAGCGCGCCGGTGTGCGGGCCGCAACCATCAACTCCGGGAACATGACCGAGTGGGAAGACGTCCATGCCGATGTCGCTGCGGGCAGACTCGACGTGTTGCTCGTCAGCCCGGAGCGGCTCAACAACCCGGACTTCCGCGACCAGGTGCTGCCCTCACTTGCAGCAGACGCCGGCCTCGTGGTCGTAGACGAAGCGCACTGCGTTTCCGACTGGGGACATGACTTCCGTCCCGATTACCGACGCATTCGAACGCTCATATCCGAACTGCGCGAGGGGATTCCGGTCTTGGCTACCACTGCCACCGCAAATGACCGTGTCGTCGCCGATGTCGCCGCGCAACTCGGTGTCGGTGGCGGAGACACCCTCGTTCTCCGCGGCGGACTCGAACGCGAATCGCTCCACCTGTCGGTGGTCCAGATCGAGAACACCACCGAGCGCGCCGCGTGGCTCGCAGCTCATCTTGCCGAACTCCCGGGGTCAGGAATCATCTATGCCCTGACCGTCTCCGCAGCACGCGACCTCGCGAGCCTGCTGTCGGATCAGGGCTTCGCCGTGTCCGCGTACACCGGCCAGACCGACCCCACCGAACGCGAAGCGTTGGAATTGGACCTGCTGAACAACGAGGTCAAGGCCCTCGTAGCCACATCCGCACTGGGCATGGGCTTCGACAAACCGGATCTGGGATTCGTCGTCCACATGGGCGCACCTTCGTCCCCCATCTCGTACTACCAGCAGGTCGGCCGTGCGGGTCGCGCCACCGACCGCGCCGAAGTCATCCTCTTGCCGGGCCACGAGGACAAGCAGATCTGGAGCTATTTCGCGTCCGTGGCCTTCCCGCGAGAACACGTCGTTCGGCAGGTCATCGACGCTCTCGACCCCGTCAAGCCGCAGTCGACCCCCGCGTTGGAACCGTTGGTGGATCTCAACCGGAGCCGACTCGAGATGGTTCTGAAGGTGCTCGACGTCGACGGGGCGGTTCAGCGCGTGCGAGGCGGATGGATTTCGACCGGTCAGTCGTGGGCTTACGATGCACCGCGTTACGAACGCCTGGAGCAAGCCAGGGACGCAGAACAGCAAGCAATGGTCGACTATCAGCGCACCGATGGGTGCCGGATGGAATTCCTGCGGAGACAGTTGGACGATCCAGGCCTCGGCGCCGAGCCGAATCCGTGTGGCCGGTGCGACAACTGCACAGGAAAGGCTTACTCACCTCAGGTGGACGCCGCAGCTGTCCAGTCTGCGCGTGAGCGTCTCGATCGCCCGGGACTCGACCTGCCTCCGCGAAAGCAATGGCCAAGCGGGATGAAGAAGCTCGGAGTCTCCCGCTCCGGCAAGATCACCGACGGCCCCGAGCCCGGCCGTGTTCTGGGCCGCCTCACCGACCTGGGTTGGGGTGGGCGCCTGCGAGCAGCCCTCGATGCACCCGACGGTCCAGCTCCCGACGCCCTCGTGCAGGCCTGCATCGCGGTACTGGCCTCGTGGGACTGGGCGAAGAGACCGACCTCCGTGATCGCGCTGGAATCGTCGACGCATCCGACGCTGGTTCGTTCGATCGCAGGCGAGTTGGCCCGCATCGGACGGCTCGACGATCTCGGAACTCTCGCCCTGCGGCCGGACCATCCGCGAGTGACGGCCTCAAATTCGGCATTCCGTGTGGCCGGCCTCGTCGATTCCTGGCTCGTTCCAGACCTGAACGGGGTCTCCGGACCGATCCTTCTGGTGGACCTGGTCACCGATACGGGCTGGACTTTCACTTGCGCCGGCTCGGCCCTGCGCGCCGCAGGTGCAGATGCGGTACTCCCGTTTGCTCTGGCAACTCCGAAGTAGTCCTCGATATCGGTAAGACCACACTTGGCATCGGCCGGAGCAGGCCGAGTTATCGCACCCTCCTCGACCAGTTGCAACAGCAACAAGCCCAGTTTGTGACCAGTATCACATTCACGCTGCCACCTGCGAAAGGACGGGTGTTTTCGACACCAATTTCGCGAGGCACGTGAAATGCCAAGGGCACCTTGTTACGTTTACCTTTGCTATGAAACCCGCACAGCTGAGAGCAACCACAGTCACTGCGCCGGACGCAGTGAAGTTTCGTAAGCCAAAGATCTCCGACGGAGTCCGGCTCTGGGAAATCGCAAGAGATTCAAAGGTGCTCGATCTCAATTCGAGCTATTCGTACGTTTTGTGGTGTCGAGACTTTGCAGCAACCTCGGTCGTATCCGACGTCGACTCTCGCGCAGTGGGATTCGTCACCGGCTACACCCGACAGGATTCTCCCACAACATTCTTCGTGTGGCAGGTCGCAGTCGACGCTGATCAACGGGGTAAGGGCCTTGCCGGCCGGATGCTGAACGAACTTCTCGATCGCCTTACCCCACAGGGCATCACACACCTGGAAACAACGATCAGCCCGGACAACGAAGCGTCGATCGCACTGTTCACGGCCCTTGCTCGAACACGAGGGACCGACATTGGAAAAACAGATCTGTTCGCGCCCGACGATTTTCCTGACAGCCACGAAGCAGAGGAACTCTACACAGTAGGGCCGGCCGACGTGCGCGCCAGCGAAAGGAACACGCAATACATGACAGACACGACCGACACCACCGAAAAGCCGGACGTATTCGAAACCATCGAGTCCGGCGTTCGTAGCTACAGCCGCCAGTGGCCGGCAGTGTTCAAAACTGCCAAGAATTCGACGCTGACCGACGAGAACGGGCGCGACTACCTCGACTTCTTCGGCGGGGCAGGCGCACTCAACTACGGCCACAACAATCAAATCATGCAGGACGCGTTGGTCGACTACATCACCAGCGACGGCATCACACACGGCCTCGATATGTCCACGGTGGCCAAGCGTGAATTCCTCGAGACGTTCAAGAAGAATATTCTCGACCCGCGCGGCCTCGATTACAAAGTTCAGTTCCCAGGCCCGACCGGCACGAATGCCGTCGAAGCTGCACTGAAGTTGGCTCGCAAGGTCACCGGTCGCGAGTCGATCATCAACTTCACCAACGCTTTTCATGGCATGACGCTCGGTGCGCTCGCTGTCACCGGAAACTCGATGAAGCGAGCCGGCGCCGGAATCCCGTTGGTGCACAGCACACCGATGCCGTATGACAACTACTTCGGTGGAGTCAACGAGGACTTCCAGTGGTTCGAGCGCGTTCTCGACGACTCGGGCAGTGGATTCAACCGCCCGGCAGCGGTCATCGTAGAGACCATCCAGGGCGAAGGCGGCATCAACGTCGCGCGACCGGAGTGGTTGCGCGCACTGTCCGATCTCTGCTCGCGGCGCGACATCTTGCTGATCGTCGACGACGTTCAGATGGGTTGCGGCCGCACAGGCCAGTTCTTCTCCTTCGAGGACTCGGGCATCACGCCGGACATCGTCACCCTGTCGAAGTCGATCGGCGGCTACGGCATGCCGATGGCACTGACACTGTTCAAGCCAGAACTCGACGTCTGGGGCCCAGGCGAGCACAACGGCACCTTCCGCGGATTCAATCCCGGCTTCGTGACCTCGAAGGTCGCGATCGACCATTACTGGTCCGACGACAAGTTCGAGAAGGAGATCCTCGCGAAGGGCGAGCACATTCGTGATCGCTTCATCGCGCTGTGCGCCAAGTACGAAGGCGTTTCCACTCGCGGTCGCGGCATGGTTCAGGCTCTCGTATTCGACGATGCAGAACAAGCAGGCAAGGTCGCCAAGCTTGCTTACGAAGAGCACCTGCTGGTGGAAACTGCCGGCCCGAAGGACGAGGTTGTCAAACTTCTTCCGCCGCTGACCACCACGATCGAAGAGCTCGATCGCGGACTCGACATCCTCGAAGCTGCGACAGCAAAAGTCTGCTCGTAGAACACTTCTCACGTGTCGAATGTTTGCTGAAGGGAGCTACACCGCATGATCGTACGTACCACCCAGGAAATCACCGGAACTGATCGAGACATCGAGAGCGAGGATGGACAGTGGCGCAGCAAGCGCATCATCCTCGGCGGTGACAGGGTCGGATTCTCGTTCCACGAAACGACCATCAAGGCCGGGACGGTGAACAACTTCCACTACGCCAATCACGTCGAAGCTGTGTGGCTCATCGAAGGCGAAGGCACCCTTACCGATCGCGAAACCGGTGAAACCTACGAACTCGGTGCAGGATCGATGTACCTGCTGAACGGCAACGAGCGACACACCGTCGAGCCGCGTACGCAGATGCGCATGTTGTGCGTGTTCAACCCTCCCGTAGTGGGCAACGAAACCCATGACGAGAACGGTGTGTACCCCCTCATCGAGGTCCCCGCGTAAGTCGAAATCCTGACGTAGGTGAGGTGTCCACGTAGACGGACTCCGTATAGCTCCGCCCCACTCGACTTCAGTCGAATGGGGCGGAGCTATTTCTGCAGTCCGATCCGCTGAAGGGACCCAGCAGGGCTCGGCGCCGTAATTCGTGGGTTCCAAGCCTTCAGCTGACGACATCGACCCCCTGTGTCCACCTGCGCGCTACCCTGGTGACGTGCCTGCCCCCGCTCGTTCAGCTGCCGCAGCGGCAACCCGACTCGACCAAGTGGTCGCACTGTTGTCGGGAAGATCCATCGCGGTCGTCTCCGGAGCCGGCATGTCCACCGACTCCGGTATCCCGGACTACCGGGGGCCGGACTCACCACCTCGTAACCCGATGACCTATCAGCAGTTCACCGGCGATCACGAGTTCAGACGCCACTACTGGGCACGGAACCATGTCGGTTGGCGACATATGGATGCGGCAAGACCGAACGACGGCCACCGCGCGCTGGCCCAGCTCGAGCGCCGAGGGATCGTTTCCGGGATCATCACCCAAAACGTAGACATGTTGCACACCAAAGCAGGTAGCCGAAGAGTCATCGACCTCCACGGCGTTTACGCGCGAGTACGGTGCCTGAACTGCGAGCGACTGGTTTCCCGCTTCGCTCTGGGACAACGCCTAAATCGCGAGAACCCTGACTTCCTCGACAGCGTCGCGCCGGCCGAAGGCGTCGAGATCGCCCCCGATGCCGACGCGATCATCACCAGCACCGCACACTTCCGGATGGTCGACTGCGAGTACTGCTCCGGCATTCTCAAACCGGACATCGTCTACTTCGGGGAGAGCGTGCCCAAGCCAAGAGTTGCCGACGCTTTCGACCTCGTCGATCAGTCCGATGCACTTCTGGTTGTCGGATCTTCTTTGACGGTCATGTCGGGTCTACGGTTCGTCCGACGCGCGGCGAAGGCCGAGATCCCGATCGTGATCGTCAATCGCGGAATCACCCGGGGCGACGAATTCGCTACTCTGACAAGCAATGCCGGCTGCTCTGAAACGCTCACCGCACTCGTGGACACCCTGCCGTCACACCTCTGAACGACAAGCGTCGCGGCGGTCGACAATAGATCAGACCGGCACCAGATCGTCGGCATGCACCACTGGACGCTGTAGCTCGGGAGTGAGATCGCAACTGGACCTACCGAGCATTCCGCTCAGCTCCGACGCGTCGTACGCCACCACTCCCCTAGCCACGAGTTCGCCATCCGGGCCGATCAGCGACACGACGTCGCCACCGTAGAACCGACCCTCGACGGCGGTGAGTCCCGCAGACAGTAGCGACCGCCGCTTCGTTGCGACCGCGTGTACGGCACCTGCGTCGAGGTATAGCTCACCTCGGGCGTCCGCAGCATGACGTACCCAGAATTTGCGCGAGGACAGTCGAGTGTAACGTGCGGTGAAAGCTGTGCCCACCGCAGCCGTCGTCAAAGCTTCCGCTGCGTCGGAAGCGGCTGCCAATAGAACCGGAACGCCTGCATCGGCCGCCAATCGGGCAGCGGACAGCTTGGACGCCATCCCGCCGGTTCCTAGCGCGCCTCCGGAACCGGCGACGACTCCATCGAGATCTTCCGGGCTCGCGACCTCGCGGATCAGGGTGGCGTCACCTTTGCGCGGGTCGCCGTCGTAGAGACCGTCGACGTCGGACAACAACACCAGCGCGTCGGCACCGACGAGGTGCGCGACGAGCGCGGCGAGACGGTCGTTGTCACCGAATCGGATTTCCGTGGTCGCGACCGTGTCGTTCTCGTTGATCACGGCCACTGCCCCGAGCACACGCAACCGATCGAGGGTGCGCTGGGCGTTGCGATGATTCGTGCGCCGGGCAATGTCCTCAGCGGTGAGCAACACCTGGCCGACGGTTCGTCCGTATCTGGCGAACGAGGTACCCCAAGCGTGCGCAAGAGCAAGCTGGCCGACGCTCGCTGCGGCCTGTTTCGTCGCGAGATCGCGCGGACGGGTCGTCAGACCCAGTGGTGCGAGTCCGGCGCCGATGGCACCGGAGGACACAACCACGACATCGGATCCAGCACGCATTCGTGCTTCGACAGCATCGGCCAATCGGTCGAGCCTGTCGACGTCGAGTCCGCCGACCAGTGAGGTCAGCGCCGAGGAGCCGATTTTCACGACTACCCGTTTGGCACTGGCCACAGCGGTCCTGGCCCCAGTCGAATCCATTGCAACCGAAGAGGATTCAGAATTCACCGGAACCTACACTTCACTCTTCGGGGTCGAGTCCGCGGCGGGCTCGACGTGCGTGTTTGCGCTCGTCCGCACCGATTCGCTCCACCTGATCGAGCCTCGCATCGGTGCCACGACCGGTCATGGTGATCTCCACACCCGCCGGCGTCTGTGGCTCCCAATCGAAGGAGACATCACCGATGGTCACAGATGCACCCGGCTGAGCGCCCTTCTTGATCAGCGCATCCTCGACGCCGAGGCGGGCGAGACGGTCAGCCAGGTAGCCGACTGCTTCGTCGTTGCTGAACTGTGTCTGGAGCACCCAACGCTCCGGGCGCGTGCCGAGAACGATGAACCCACCCTCGACATCGGGATCCTTGATGACCTGGAAACCCTCTTCGTTGCGTGCGACAGGACGAAGCACCGGTCGGCGCTTCTCGGCCGGAGGATGAGCGAGACGGTAGTCCTCGACCATTTTGCCCAGCGCGAAGATCAAGGGCTTGAGGCCTTCACGGGTGATCGTCGAGATTGTGTAAACAGGCCATCCGCGGGCCTCGAACTCCGGCGTCACCATCTCGGCGAGCTCGGCGCCCTCGGGAATATCAGCTTTGTTGAGCACGACGATGCGCGGCCGATCGGCTAGGTCGCCGAGACTCGCGTCGCCCAACATTGCCGGCTTGTAGGCCGCCAACTCCGCTTCGAGGGCATCGACGTCGGAGATGGGATCTCGACCCGGATCCAGGGTTGCGCAGTCGACGACGTGCGCCAGAACGGCGGTACGCTCGAGATGTCGAAGGAATTCGAGACCGAGGCCCTTTCCTTCGCTCGCGCCGGGAATCAATCCGGGGACGTCGGCCACCGTGTAGGTGGTGTCACCGCTCGAGACGACGCCGAGGTTCGGAACCAACGTGGTGAACGGGTAATCGGCGATCTTCGGCTTCGCGGCAGAGAGCACCGACACCAGCGAGGACTTGCCTGCAGACGGGAAGCCGACGAGACCGATATCGGCGACCGACTTGAGCTCGAGCACCACATCGCGCTCGATACCTTCTTCACCGAGCAGCGCAAATCCAGGTGCGCGACGCGCCTTCGAGGCGAGCGCGGCGTTGCCCAACCCACCGCGACCACCGGGTGCAGCAGCGTATCGAGTGCCCTCGCCGATCATGTCGGCCAGGATGCGACCATCCTTGTCGAGCACCACAGTTCCGTCGGGCACCTTGAGGATCAGATCCTCGCCGTTGGAGCCTTCGCGGTTGCCGCCCATGCCCTGGGTTCCATTGCTGGCTTTGGCATGCGAATTGAAGTGGAAGTCCAAGAGTGTGTGGACATTGCTGTCGACGACGAAGATGACGCCGCCGCCCTGCCCACCGTTTCCACCGTCTGGACCACCGAGCGGTTTGAACTTCTCGCGGTGAACCGAAGAGCAGCCGTTGCCGCCTTTACCGGCGCTGACGTGCAGCACCACGCGGTCGATGAATCGTGACATGACTGCCTTCGATCCTTCCTCGGTCGAGAATGCGACCGAAATATTTCGATGCCCACAAATACGATAAGGGCGGACCGGGCATTTTCACCCTGGTCCACCCTCATCGTCGAGTTCGAGCGCGTCGAGATTTTCGCGGCGTAAGCCTCACGAAAATTTCCAGACGCAGATTGTGCAGCGGAGACTAGGCCTCTACTGCGACCGGAACGATGTTCACGGTCTTGCGTCCACGCTTGGCGCCGAATTCGACTGCGCCTGCGGACAGAGCGAACAAAGTGTCGTCGCCGCCACGGCCGACGTTGACGCCGGGATGAAAGTGCGTGCCGCGCTGACGAACCAGGATCTCGCCTGCGCTGACGGTCTGGCCGCCGAAACGCTTGACGCCGAGGCGCTGCGCATTCGAATCGCGACCGTTACGGGAGCTTGATGCACCCTTCTTATGTGCCATGTTGCATACCCTCCTCGGGGTGAAAGTCAGCGCTGAAAAGTCAGTACTGAACAGACCTGGTTACTTGATGCCGGTGACCTTCAGGACAGTGAGCTTCTGCCTGTGTCCCTGACGCTTGTGGTAGCCGGTCTTGTTCTTGAACTTGTGGATGCGGATCTTCGGACCCTTGGTGTGCTCGACGACCTCACCGGTTACCGAGATCTTCGCCAGCTTGTCGGCATCGGTGGTCAGATCGGATCCGTCTACGACGAGGACCGGAGCAAGCGAGACAGCAGTGCCGGGCGCTCCCTCGATCTTCTCGACCTTGACGAGGTCACCAACAGCGACCTTGTACTGCTTTCCGCCGGTCTTGACGATCGCGTACGTTGCCATCGGAGGGCTACCCCTTGCTTCTTCGAACTTGCTCGCATTGCCCATGGCAACACGACTGGTCTGGATCGTGCATGTGATTCTTGCGGTATTTCTTGCGGTGTTACTTACTACCGGGTGCGTCCGCCGCCGCACTCGAACGAAAGGCCGTCGAGGCACAGCAGAAAATTGTCACCGGCAGCGACCTTGTCAGGTTACGGCAGACGGGCAGTCGTGGTCAAACTGCCCGTCGACTCACATATCCGCGTCCACCGGCGGCCCTGCCGGGCGTGCCGCCGCCCGACGTCGGCGAGGCTTCTTCACGGGCACCTCGTCCGTGGTGGGAGCACTGGAAACCGGTTCGGCGGCCGTCGTGACCGCAGGCTCCGGCGGCACTGCCGGCTCCTCGTGTGTAGCAGGAATCACGAATACGGCAGCTGCGTCGGGAGTCTCGGCCGTCGGTGCCGCTGCCTTGCGAGCAACACGGCGACCACGACGCGCTTTGACGACCGGTTCCGGCGACTCCTCGGCGACAGCCGAGTCTGCTGCCTTTTCGACAGCATTCTCCGGGACCGTCAGGTCCGGCTGTACCTCGGACGACACCGTCCCGGTCGATTCTGGCTCGGTCGATTCTGGCTCGGTCGATTCTGGCACGATGTCCCGGCCTCGAGCACGAGCCACCTCGGCGGCATCGATGATCCTCGGCTCCGAAGACGTACTCGAATCCGAGTGTGCATCGAGCACCTCGGCTGGAGTGACATCGTCGACAACGTCGTCGTGATGCGCAGCCATGGCGAGGGCCACGGGGTGTGCACGCTTCACCGACGGGTCCGGTGTGTGCTCGTGCGCCTCGGGCTGGCTCTTCGGTGCAGGACTGTTCGTATTGTCAGCCGCGTTGTCGGTCTTGTCGCTGTCCGACTTGTCGTTGTCGGATCTGTCGCGACCGCGGCGTTTGCGCGGCGTACTCGAATCGGAGCGCGGTGAAGAGGACCGCGAGCCGTCATCGGTCTTCGCCTCGACCGGGTACGGGTGAACCATGATCCCCCGGCCCTGGCAGTGTTCGCACGTGGTCGAGAACGCTTCGACGAGACCTGTGCCCATCTTCTTACGCGTCATCTGAACGAGCCCGAGTGACGTCACCTCGGACACCTGATGGCGCGTCCGGTCGCGACCGAGGGACTCGGTAAGCCGGCGCAACACCAGGTCCCGGTTGGATTCGAGCACCATATCGATGAAGTCGACGACGATCATTCCGCCGATGTCGCGTAGACGCATCTGCCGAACGATCTCTTCGGCGGCCTCGAGGTTGTTCCGCGTCACCGTCTCCTCGAGGTTGCCGCCTGCACCGGTGAACTTGCCGGTGTTGACGTCGACCACGGTCATCGCCTCGGTGCGATCGATGACGAGCGTGCCTCCGGACGGTAGCCAGACTTTACGGTCGAGCGCCTTGGCCAACTGCTCGTCGACCCGATGCGCTTCGAACACGTCCGGGCGACCGGGCTCGGCGATGTGGCGCTCGAGCTTGTGCAGCATGTCCGCTGCCACCGTCTCGATGTACGAAGACGTCGTGTCCCAGGCCTTGTCACCTTCGATGACAAGTTTGACGAAATCCTCGTTGAACAAGTCACGGATAACCTTGACCAGCAGATCAGGCTCTTCGTACAGTGCCTGCGGTTGAGAACCCTTGCCTGTTTCCGCCTTGGCCGACGCTTCTTCGATAGTCGCCCACTGTGTCTGCAGACGGATCACGTCACGCGCGAGCTCATCTTCACTGACGCCTTCGGCTGCGGTACGGATGATCACCCCGGCCTCGGGAGGAACGATATCGCGAAGAATCTCCTTCAGACGCTTCCGCTCGGTGTCGGGCAACTTGCGACTGATACCCGTCGAGCTGCCACCGGGCACATAGACCAGGTAGCGGCCCGCCAGCGACAGCTGAGTCGTCAGACGTGCACCCTTGTGCCCGACCGGATCCTTGCTCACCTGCACCAAAACCTGGTCACCCGGCTTGAGCGCCTGTTCGATCTTGCGAGAGTTGCCACCGAGACCTGCTGCGTCCCAGTTGACCTCCCCGGCATACAGGACGCCGTTACGACCACGGCCGATATCGATGAACGCAGCTTCCATGCTCGGCAGTACGTTCTGCACACGGCCGAGGTAGACGTTGCCGACCATCGACGCGGACGCACTACTGGTGACGAAGTGCTCGACCAGTACGCCGTCTTCGAGAACGGCGACCTGTGTGGTCACTCCGTTGTCGGGGAACGACTTTTCCCGGACGACCATGACGCGGTCGACCGACTCGCGACGTGCCAGGAACTCCGACTCGGTGAGAATCGGTGGCCGTCGGCGTCCGGCATCACGTCCGTCGCGGCGGCGCTGACGTTTCGCTTCGAGTCGAGTCGAGCCGGTGATTCCCTGGACCTCGTCCTTGCTACGGGACTTGTTCCGCGGTTCGCGCTCGTGCACGACGGTGTTCGGTGGGTCGTCCTCGGTCTCGGTGGACTCGGACGAGGCATCACCGGTGCTGCGGCGACGACGACGTCTGCGGCGGCGGCGGCTCGAACCGTCGGACGAATCCTCGTCGTCGTCGTTTTCGTCGGCAGAGTCGACCGGCGAATCGACCGACTCTTCCGATTCCGTATCCGCAGCCTGCTTCTGGGCATCGTCCGTATCGCTGGATTTGGCGTTCGAACGACTACGACCACGGCGACGTGAACGACGCTCGCCCGCTGGCTTGTCGTCGTTCTCGGAGTCGCTATCCGAATTGTCGGAATCGGCACTCTGCGCGTCTGCTACGCCGGAATCAGCGGGGTCGGATTCAGCCGAGCCGGATACGGATTCATCGGACTCGGAAGAGTGCGTGTCCGAAGACGACGACGCTGCGTCCTCACTCGAATCGTCGTCACCCTCGGAGGCATCGTCCGAATCTTCGTCCGAACTACCATCGGCAGACTGTTCCCCACGTCCGCGGCCACGACCACGGCGACCGCGCCGACGCCGCCTGGGTTGCGACTGATCGTCGTTGTCTTCCGAATTGTCGGCATCTTCGGAGGTGTCCGAGCTGTCGACGGTGTCCGAGGCGTCGACTGTGTCAGAGGTGTCGACTGTGTCCGAAATGTCGGTTGTGTCAGTGCGGTCGGCGACTGCATCCGGAGCGGCCTCGACAGCGGGCTTACCGCGAACGGGAGCCTTGTCCGGCTCGATGACCGGATCGGCAGCGAGAACCGATGGATCTTCGACGGCAGGCGTCGATGTGAGCTCAGCGGCAGGACCTGCGGCTTTCCGGCTTCGTCGACGCTTGGGAGCCTCGACGATCGCTTCCGGCTGGAGGAACACCGGAGTTGCGAACGCAGGGCGCGCGGGAGGACTGTCCACTGCCGGCTCCTCGACAACAGGCACGGTCTCGACCACAATCGCGTCGGCCTTCACCACTGCTGCAGCCGGCGTCTCGGTCGCAGGTGCAAACGAGGAATACACCGTCTCGGCGACGTCGCGTCCCAGGCTCGACTGCGCGCTGCGCGCCTCTATTCCGAGCTCACCTAATTTGGCGAGAACCTGTTTACTGGTGACGCCCAGAATCTTCGCAAGTGCATGCACTCGGAGGCGCTCGGGGAACGCCGGACTTCGGCTGGATGACGATTCGTCATCGACCGAACTTCCTGAGTTCGAATTCTGTACATCTTCGGGCGGGGCTTGGTCGGCCACGTAAGTCTCCTCGGGCCCCCGGGCGCGTCCACCTGAGTCGAAGCTGGTGCGACGCGGCCACGCGAGAGCAATCCTAGTGTGCTGACGTCGGTTTGACGCCAGATCGTAAGTCGCGCTCCGCACGGAGTGCACCGTCCACAGCGAGTGGTCGGCGTACGGATGCACGGTGCCTGGCTGGATGGCTATGGTGTCCCGAGTCCGAGCGCCTGATCATCAAGCATGCCGCACGTGGGAGGTCTTCCTACGTGTTCGGCAGCGATGACGGGCATCGCACTGCGGGTGTCATCCGGTCACTTTCACGAGAACGTCACTTGCGTGACGCTCGTGTTCGGTGTTGCACAAAACTGGTAACGGCAAAATTTTTTTACTGGCAAAACTTGTCGAGGTAAAGCGTGTTGTGAAAGCAACCTTCACGAGTATCCCACACCGGGTGAAGCGAACCCGCCACGCCGCACCGATCTTGTAGTCGGCGGCACGGCGGGCGAGCCCGAATTAGTGTCGAGAATCAGGAAAGGCCTGGAAACCACAACGCGATCTCACGCTCGGCGGACTCGACGGAGTCCGATCCGTGCACGAGGTTCTGCTGTCCGTCGAGGGCAAGATCTCCGCGGATGGTTCCTGGAACCGCCTTCTCGACCGGGTCGGTGCCACCCCCGATCTGGCGGAACGCAGCGATAGCTCTCGGTCCTTCCAACACCGCGGCGACGACGGGTCCAGAGGTGATGAACTCGAGTAGCGCTGGGAAGAACGGCCTGTCCTTATGTTCGGCGTAGTGCGCACCGGCCAGTTCGAGGGAAACGGATTTGAGTTCCAGTGCTGCGATACTCAATCCCTTCTTCTCGATTCGGCCGAGAATCTCGCCTACGTAGCGGCGGGCAACTCCATCTGGCTTGATCAGTACAAGGGTGCGCTCGGTCACGAAAGTAGACAGTAGTGGACGGACCCCGACGACCTACGCTCAGACCCACCGCGGAGTGCCGATATTCGCGGGATTCGCAGTCTCAGTCCCGCTGACCTCTGAGCATGCCGCGTTCGATCCGTCGAGTGATGTCCCGCCGTAGGTACAGCAGATATATCCACACCGCGAGGAACACCACTCCCACGATTGCGATCGACAGGTGAATGAATCCACCGAGCAGAACGAACACCTGAAGAGCGAGATTGATCTGCATCGCCTGCGGTCGTCCTTGCATACCTGCGGCAAGCACGAACGCCACGGCCATCCCCACCAGGTACAACGTGGAGAACCAACCGAGGCCGCCCCCGACCGTCGACACGACGGGCAACGCGAGCAAAACGACGATGGCCTCGAGAACGAGCGTCCCTGCCATGACTCCGCGGAAGCCTTTCCACGGATCGATTGCCGGCGGCTTGAACTCGCTACCGCCCTCCCCTGCCTCACTCATACTGGCTCCTTTCCGAACAATGTTCGAGCTGCTCCGGCGGTGACTACCGATCCGGTGACGATCACCCCGGCACCCGAGACGGCCTCACCGGGATCTGCAACTTCCTCGGCGAGCCCGATGGCGGTCTCGAGCGCGTCGGCGAGCGTCGGGGCGACGACCACGCGCTCGTCGCCGAACTTGGCGACGGCCAGGCCTGCGAGTTCCTCGACGTCCATGGCTCGCGGTGATCCGTTGTGTGTGACGACGATTTCGTCGAACACCGGCTCGAGCACCGTCAACATGGCCTCGACGTCCTTGTCTCCCATGACACTGACAACTCCGACCAGTTTCCGGAAGTCGAATTCATCGGTGAGAGCCGCAGCGAGAGCTCTGGCCCCGTGTGGGTTGTGTGCAGCGTCGAGAAACACCGTTGGAGCATTGCGAACGCGTTCGAGCCTGCCAGGATTCACGATGGACGCGAAGGCCGCTCGAACGATGTCCACGTCGAGTTGATGATCGGCGCCCGCGCCGAAGAACGCCTCGACCGCGGCGAGCGCCAACGACGCGTTCGTCGCCTGATGCTCTCCGTGCAGCGGTAGGAAGATGTCGGTGTACACCCCACCGAGACCTTGCAACTCGAGTTGTTGACCGCCCACGGCGATCCGACGCGCGAGCACCCTGAATTCCGAACCCTGCCTGGCGACGGCAGCATCGGCTTCCACCGCGGCGCGCAACAGCACGTCGGCAACTTCGGGCTTCTGCTCGGCCAGGATGGCGACGGTGTCTCGCGGCACGAGCCGCTCCGGTGCTTTCTTGATGATTCCGGCTTTTTCTTTGGCGATACCACCGAGATCACCACCGAGAAACTCGACGTGGTCGATATCGATCGGGGTGATCACAGCTACTTCACCGTCGACGACGTTGGTGGCATCCCATCTACCACCGAGACCGACCTCCACGACGGCGACCTCGATCGGCGCCTCCGCGAACGCCGCGAACGCCATGGCGGTGGTGACCTCGAACTTGCTCATACGTGGTCCGCCTGCGGCCTCGGACTGCGCGTCGACCATCTCTACGAACGGAGCGATTTCGTTGTAGGTGTCCACGTACAACCGCGGCGAGATCGGGATGCCATCGACACTGATCCGCTCGGTCGCCAATTGCAGATGCGGACTGGTGGTCCGGCCTGTTCGGCGGTGAAAATGCGTCAGCAAGGCATCGATCATGCGGGTCACCGATGTCTTGCCGTTGGTACCGGCAACGTGAATCGACGGGTACGCCTTCTGCGGTGAACCCAAAAGGTCCATCAGCGCCGCGATCCGCGCGGTCGACGGCTCGATCTTCGTCTCCGGCCAACGCTTGTCCAGTTCCGCCTCGACAAGCGCCAATTCGGCCATATCCACCGGACTGGGTCGGGAAGGAGCTGAATAGGATTCGGACACTACTGACCCATCGTTTCTAGCCGTGTATTGATTCGCGCAATCTCTTCGACCGCGATCTGCTGTCGGCTCTTGATCTTTTCGACCACGGCGTCCGGGGCTTTGGCGAGAAATGCCTCGTTGCTCAGTTTGCTCGTCGTCTGCATCAGTTCTTTCTCGGACGCGGCGAGGTCTTTGACGAGCCGCGCGCGTTCGGCAACGAGGTCGACGGTTCCTGAAGTGTCGAGCTCGACCGTCACCGTCGCCTTCGTCAGTCGAACCTCCACGGATGCAGTAACGGTGAAATTTTCGGCAGGTTCGATCAGTCGTGCGAGAGCGCGAGTGGCATGAACCTGAGTGGACAGATCGGCGTCGGTGATCCCGACGAGCCTTGCACCGACCTTCTGCGACGGTTTGAGACCCTGGTCGCTGCGGAAGCGTCGAACCTCGGTCACGAGCTTTTGCATATCTGCAACACGCTGTGCAGCAACCACATCCGCGATGTCTCCGGATGCGACGGGCCACGATGTGATGACGATCGACTCGCCACCGGTCAACACCTTCCACAACGTTTCGGTGACGAACGGAATGACCGGATGCAAGAGCCTCAGCAGCGCATCGAGCACGTTGCCGAGCACGGTACGAGTCGAATCAGCCTGTGCGGTATCACCGAACTGCACTTTGGCGATCTCCAGATACCAGTCGCATACTTCGTCCCACGCGAAGTGGTACAACGCCTCACAGGCCTTGCTGAACTCGTAGCGCTCGAATGCGACGTCGACCTCGGCGCGCACTTCGTCGAGGCGATCGAGAATCCACCGGTCGGCGTCCGTCAGTTCCGCTCGCGCCGGAAGTGGCGCAGGCGCAGCGCCGTTCATCAAGGCGAACTTGGTCGCGTTGAACAGCTTGTTGGCGAAGTTACGTGAGGACTGCGCGTGATCCTCGCCGACCGACAGGTCCGCACCCGGGTTTGCACCACGAGCGAGGGTGAAACGCAACGCATCTGCCCCGAAGCGGTCGACCCAGTCGAGTGGATCGATACCGTTTCCTCGGGACTTCGACATCTTTTTCCCGAACTGGTCACGCACCAGCCCGTGCAGGAAGATGTCCTTGAACGGCACCTTATTGCCGGCCTCCCCCGAACCCAGTGCCGGATCGGATGCGACGTAGGTGCCGAACATCATCATGCGGGCGACCCAGAAGAACAGGATGTCGTAGCCGGTGACCAGAACGCTGGTGGGGTAGAACTTGGCGAGCTCGTCGGTTGCATCGGGCCAACCCATAGTGGAGAACGGCCACAACCCGGACGAGAACCACGTGTCGAGGACGTCGGGATCCTGCACCCAACCCTCGGGCGGCGTTTCGTCGGCGCCGAGGCACACCGTCTCACCGTTCGGGCCGTACCAGATAGGTATGCGGTGACCCCACCACAGCTGACGCGAAATGCACCAGTCGTGCATGTTGTCGACCCACGCGAACCAGCGGGGCTCCTGACTCGCCGGATGGATAGTCGTCTCGCCGTTGCGAATTGCATCACCCGCAGCGGCTGCGAGCCCATCGACCTTGACCCACCACTGCAACGACAGACGCGGCTCGATCGACTCACCGCTGCGTTCGGAGTGTCCGACGCTGTGCAAGTAAGGACGCTTTTCGGCAACGACGCGTCCTTGCTCGGCCAGCGCCTCACGAACCTTGATTCGGGCCTCGAACCTGTCCATGCCGTCGAACTCGGTTCCGGTGTCGGCAATCCGACCTGCCTTGTCCATGATCGTGGGCATGGGCAGGTTGTGCCGCAACCCCATCTCGAAGTCGTTGGGATCATGGGCAGGGGTGATCTTGACTGCGCCCGTGCCGAATTCGGGATCGACGTAGTCGTCGGCGATGATCGGGATCTGTCTGCCGGTGAACGGGTGCTCCAGGGTCGTTCCGAGCAGATGCTGGTAGCGGGCATCGTCCGGGTGAACTGCCACCGCAGTGTCGCCGAGCATCGTCTCGACGCGAGTGGTAGCGACGACGACGTGGGGCTCGTCGTCGTTCAACGAGCCGTACCGCAGAGAAACGAGCTCGCCTTCGACGTCCTCGAACTTGACCTCGATATCGGAAATGGCGGTCTGCAGCACGGGTGACCAGTTGACCAGCCGCTCCGCCCGGTAGATCAAGCCGTCGTCGAACATTCGCTTGAAGATGGTCTGTACTGCCTTCGAGAGGCCGTCGTCCATAGTGAAGCGCTCGCGAGACCAGTCGACGCCGTCACCGATGCGGCGCATCTGGCCGCCGATGGTGCCTCCCGACTCACGCTTCCAGTCCCACACCTTGTCGATGAAGAGTTCCCGGCCGAAGTCTTCCTTGGTCTTCCCCTCGGCCGCGAGCTGCTTCTCCACCACGGTCTGCGTCGCGATACCCGCATGATCCATTCCCGGCAGCCACAGGACCTCGAATCCGAGCATGCGCTTACGACGGCTCAACGCGTCCATCAACGTGTGATCGAGCGCGTGACCCATGTGCAGACTTCCCGTCACGTTCGGTGGGGGAAGCACGATCGAGTACGGAGGCTTGTCGCTCGTGGCGTCGGCTTCGAAGTAGCCTGCGTCGACCCAGCCCTGATAAAGCTCGGCCTCTACCGCGCTCGGGTCCCAGCTCTTCGGCAATCCGACTGGGTCGTTACCCACGCTGCGGTCCTGGGCGTCGGCGGGGTTGGCTGGGTTCTCTGGCACTGAACTGGTCACCGGTCGATTCTAGTTGTCAGCCGATTCGATACCGACAGGCCCACTACCGGCCCCACTGCCGGTGCCCGGTCAGCCCAATATCTCGGGGATCTCCGTCTCGATTCCGAGTACGTGTTCGGAAAGGAACGACAGTACGACCTCATACCAGATCTTGGCGTGTTGTGGAGTGAGGACCCAGTGATTCTCGGACGGAAAGTACAACAACCGATGGTCGGTCTTTCCTTCGTCATCGGTGGGAAGTCCGGATTCGCTGAGCAGTTCGAACCACAGACGAAGACCTTCACCGATGGGTACGCGGTAGTCCTTGTCTCCGTGAATGACCAGCATCGGCGTATCGATGTCTGCCACGTACAGGTGCGGTGAGTTCTCGAAGGCCATCTCGGGTGACATCTCGCGCTGCCAGTAGTACGCGGCGTCGGTGGTGGGGCCGAACTGATCGAGCGCCCACAGGCCGGCGTGGGTGACGATCGCATCGAAACGGTCGGTGTGGCCGGCGATCCAATTCGCCATGTATCCGCCGAACGATCCTCCCATCGCTGCGGTGCGTGTGCCGTCGACCTCTTCGAGCGCGGCAGCAGCATCGGTGACGGCCATCAGATCGGTGAACGGTTCCTTGCCCCACCGCCCCCAGCCACGATCGACGAAACTCTGGCCGTAGCCGGTGGACAGCGCGGGGTCCGGCAACAACACCGCATACCCTTTCGCGACCATTACCCAGGGATTCCAACGCCACGACCACGTGTTCCACGAAGACAGCGGCCCACCGTGCACCCAGAGCAGAAGCGGTGCCGGTGCCGACTCCGACGCATCGGCCGGTAGCGCAAGCCACGCGCGAACATTCCGGCCGTCCTCGGTCACGGTCTCGACCTCGGTCAATGTTCCAGGCAGCGCCGGTAATGGGTCCGGGAGTGCCAACGGAAACACCACACCCGACTCGATGTCGATCCGAACCGGATGCATGGGTTGCCGGTACGACGCCTCCAATGCCATGACGACCCCGGTCGACGCCACGTGGAGGTGGCTGTACGCGGAATCGGTTGTGGTCACCGGGTTGGCCCCGCCGTCGCGCACCAGGAATACCGGGGCACGACCCCGGTCGTCGGCGACCACCAACACTCCGGTGCCATCGGACAACCACACCGGATTCGACGGCCATCGATCCCATCCAGGAGCCAGATCGGACACCGTTCGATCTTCGAATACATACTGTTGCAATGTCATTCGAGGCGCTTGTTCCGGCGTCGACAACGATTCACGGATGAAGGCCACTCGTGAACCGTCCGGTGAGATCGACGGCGAGCCGAGATCGGCATCATCGTCGTCGACGATCGTGGTGCGCGTTCCGGTGTCGAGGTCGACTCGGATCAGCACAGTGCGCGACGTTGCCAGCGCACCTCGAACCGTCCAGGTCGACACGACGAACGAACCGTCGGCGCTGATGCTGTAGGACGCCTCGTGAAGAGCTCCTTCGGCGTTCGCGGTGACACGACGGGGGTCGCTGTCACGGTCGCCGACATACAGATGCGGGGTCGCCGGTCCGAGGTCTTGATCCCAATGGCGAACAGGGTAGCCGGTGTGCAGAATTGCGCCGACCTTCTTGTTCTTACGCAACTGACGAAGGCGCTCGTCTTCCTCGTCGGTCCCGGCAGAACGCATGACCTCGGACATCGCCACGAAACGTGAAGAATGGCTCGCTGTTTCCACACCGGAGTAACCGGCGCCACGCTTCGAAACAACGTGGGCCTCACCGACACCAGCAGGCAAGCACCACACTGCTACCGACTCGTCGTCCTCTGACGTTCGACGCAGAAAGTAGAGGTCTCCGTCAGCGGTGAACGCGGGACCGCTCTCGCCGTGTTCACTCCACGTCAAACGCCGGGCGGGAGCCGAACCCTCGACGTCGATTTCCCAGAGAGCGCCGACATAGGCCACCTTGTCGATGTCGAGCCTTGAAACGACGACGACGACTCTCGATCCGTCCACGGACATCGCCATATCCGACACCCGCGGCGCCGCCATGTATCGATCCAGGTCGTCGAACACTGTGGCTACTGCAGGTGGCACCTGGGCACTCCTCGAGGCTGAAGACATCGTCGCCCGATGCTACGGCGCGGAGCCGACTCGCGGTCAGCTCGGCCCGAGTTCCTCGCGCAGTTGGGTGAGCGTTCTCGACAGAATTCTCGACACATGCATCTGTGAAATGCCCATGCGGTCGGCAATCTGGGTCTGCGTCATCGAACCGAAGAATCGCAGAACGACGATCTGCCGCTCACGCTCAGGCAGCTTCTCGAGCGCCGGCCGCACGGTGAGGTAGCTTTCCATCTTCTCGAGTTCCGGGTCGTAGTCGCCGAGGGTATCCATCAGCGGCAAGCGATCCTCGCTCACTACCGAGTCGACGGATACCGTCTGATAGGCGCTGCGAGCCAGCAGTGCCTGCGATGCTTCCTTGACATCGATGCCAAGTTCAGCGGCTATCTCACTGGCCGTCGGCGCGCGGCCCAGCTTTTGCGACAGCGACCCCACCGCGCCCGAGATCATAGAGTTGAGCTCTTTCATCCGCCGCGGGACGCGGACCGACCAACCAGCGTCTCGGAAGTACCGACGCGCCTCACCCATGATGGTCGGCACTGCGAAGGAAACGAAGTCGGATCCACGTTCGATGTCGAACCGATCGACGGCATTGACGAGACCGAGCCTCGCGACCTGAAGCAGATCTTCGTGAGCTTCACCGCGACCACCGAAGCGTCGCGCGATGTGCTCCGCGAGGGGCAGGCATCGAGTGATGATGCGATCGCGAAGAACTTGCCGCTGCGGTGAATCCTTGTCCAACAACTGCATCTCTTGGATGAGTGGGACTACTTCGCTGTAGTCGTCGGACTGACGCCGCGCGGTCTTTTCGTACGGCGCAGGCACTAGGTGTTGCTCCTCCGCTTGACCACGTCCACCGACACGGACATTCCGTCTTGTGTGGACTGCTCGCTCATCGCGATCGAATCGGTCAATGTCTGCAGAACGTGCCAGCCGAAGCTATCGGACTTCGGCACCTGATCGGGAACCAGGACCGAACTCGAAGAAATCCGTATGCCGCTCTCGCTCACGGTGAAGGCACAGGTTAGCTCTGCACCGGGTAGCGCCCCGGCGATCAGTTCCGAGCACACCTCGTCCACTACCAACTTGATGTCGGCAATGTCGTCGAGGGTGAAATCACCAAGGACCGCAAGCGTTTCGGCGACCGCACGTACTACCGGCAATTGCTCGGCGTCCGCGACAACGCGCAGCTCGACCGGCGCGCCAGAGTTGCGCTCCAGCTCTTCGATCTTGCCGACGCCAGTCATCCGCTCTCCCTATCAGTCGTCCAAAAGTCTCTGTCGGTCGAAATCATGTGGCCCCTTAGGAACGCAACTGCATCGGCCGGAGTCAGAGTACCCGGGTCGACCAAGTTCAATCCTTGCGAGTCGCTTCGTTTCCCACGCCGGTAGATTTCGGCACGAGACAGCACAGACCCCGACCGTGAACGGCAACTTTCCCGACGGTGGAGCGCTCGGGCGCGAGGTTCATTCTCGCGTCGATCGGCGGCTGTGGTGTGTCAGCAGGTGACGTGAACTGTCGGTACTGGCACGATCAAGCTGTGGACTACACAGTGCAGTTGGCCGAACTCGCCGAAAGATCCGGTATCTCGACGTCCTATCGGGGCTGGGATCAGGCCGAGCACGAGGTATCCGAGCAGACCCTGCAGCAGATACTCCGAGCACGAGGTATCGCCGCCGAGAACGAAACGGAGGTTGCCCGGTCCCTTGTCGATCTCGACGAGGGACCGTGGCGCCGCATGGTCCCACCGGTCGTCGTGACGATTTTCGGTGAACCGCAAACCGTGGAAATTCATGTGCCCCATGGAGATCCCGTCACCGTCACGATCACGACAGAAACCGGTGAGCTGGTTCTGCTGCAGCAGGTTCAGATCTGGGTCGAACCACGCGACATCGACGGCGAGCGAGTCGGCCGCGCCACTTTCGATATTCCCGGCGATATCCCTCCCGGCTGGCACACCCTGACCGCGGTGAGTGCGCCTGATTCCAACCACGCGACGACAGCGCAGTGTCCGATCGCGGTGACACCGAAGCGACTCTCGACCAACGATGCATTGACCAATACACAGCGAACCGGTCTTCTGACGCAGTTGTACTCCGTCCGCTCGAACAGGTCATGGGGCGTCGGTGACTATGCCGATCTGGCCGATCTGGCCGCCGTGGCAGGAGGAACCCATGGGTTCGACTATCTCCTCGTCAACCCGATGCACGCCCAGCGTCCCGCCCCACCGGTGGAGGCATCCCCTTACCTGCCCACCACGAGGCGCTTTTTCGACCCGATGTACATCAGGGTCGAGGACATCGCGGAAACCGCGTACCTGAGCCGTGATCAGTACGCCAAGGTTCGCGAAGCGGCACGCAGTTTCGTCAAGGCGAACAAGCGCACCCGCAGCATCGACCGCGACCCATCCTTCCGCGCCAAACTTCGCGCCTTGAAGCGTATTCACCGCGTCGAGCGTTCAGTTGCACGGAAGTACGACTTCGACGCGTTCGTCGCGAGGGAAGGAAAGGGTCTCGACGACTTCGCCCTGTGGTGCGCACTGGCCGAGAAATATCGACCTGATTCTCCGGTCTGGTCGAGCACAGCGGCGCATCCGAACACCGACTTCGCCACCGGCCAGCGCAGGGCCCTCGCCGAACGTATCGATTTCCACAAATGGTTGCAGTGGATTTGCGACGAACAGCTCGACCGTGCGCAGCGCGTCGCCGTTGCATCCGGAATGGACATCGGGATCATGCACGATCTGGCGGTCGGGGTGCATCGACAGGGAGCCGACGCCTGGACGTTGGGAGATGCCCTGACCGCAGGCGTCACCGTCGGGGCACCACCGGACAACTTCAATCAGCAAGGCCAGAACTGGAACCAGCCGCCGTGGAACCCGGACAGACTCCGCGAACTGGGCTATGCGCCGTATCGCGACATGCTGAGAACGGTGCTTCGTCATGCCGGCGGCGTACGTGTCGACCACATACTCGGGCTATTCCGACTGTGGTGGATTCCAGAGGGCTCCGCAACCCCGGGCGAAGGAGCATACGTCCACTACGACTACGAGGCTTTGATCGGAATCCTCATCCTCGAGGCCGAGCGTGCCGGGGCTGTGGTGGTCGGCGAGGATTTGGGCGTTTTCGAGCCACGCGTGCAGGAATATCTGGGGCAACGTGGGCTTTTCGGTACTTCGATTCTGTGGTTCGAAAATGATCATGGAGCACCGATTGCACCGGAGAATTACCGCACGCTGTGCCTCACGTCGGTCACCACACATGATCTCCCGCCCACCCTCGGATATCTGAGGGGAGAACATATCGCCCTTCGCGATCGGCTCGGACTACTCGAACGAGATCTCGACGCCGAGATCGAGCAGGACACCGCAGGCCGGGAGGCAGTGCTCGATCTCGCCCGTGAGCGGGGTCTGCTCGCGCCAGGTGCCTCCGAGCAAGAGTCCATCGAAGCGTTGTATCGGCTCATCGTTCGGACCCCTTCGCGCCTGCTGGGAGTTGCACTCGTCGATGCAGTGGGCGAGAACAGAATTCAAAACCAGCCCGGCACCGATGAGACTCAATACGAGAATTGGCGGGTTCCACTGGCCGACTACAACGGGAAGGCGGTCTGGGTCGACGAACTTGTCGATCATCCACGGATGCTGGCCCTAGTAGCCGCACTGAGACGGGGGTAGACCGCGGTCCGCCACCGAGAGTGCACAATCGAGGAATGAACCAACCCACCAAGAGTGCTTGACCGATGGGACGCATCACAACCCGCAGGCCCGTGGTTCGGCTGAGGGGTCGGGTCGAGACGACTCGCCCCGACACCCTCGTCGTCGAGGAGCCGTTGGAGATCCGCGTGAACGGCACCGCACTGGCTGTCACGATGCGTACGCCCGGACATGACGTGGACCTCGTCCACGGTTTTCTGCTGACTGAGGGCGTCATCACGAGCCGAGACGATATCCGGATCGCGCGCTACTGCGACGGCGTGGACGACACCGGACAGAACACATACAACGTGCTCGACATCGAACTCGCGGAGGGAGTCGCACCGCCTGAGCCTGGAGTGGAACGCAATTTCTACACGACCTCTTCGTGCGGTGTGTGTGGAAAGGGATCACTCGAGGCGGTCCGCTCCAAGACCACGTACTCCCCTGTCGTCGACGACGTTCGCGTCAAGTCCGAGGTGTTGGCGATGCTACCGGACCGGTTGCGTCAGGCTCAGAAGATCTTCGATACCACCGGCGGCCTGCACGGCGCGGCGTTGTGTGACAGCGACGGTCAGGTCCTCGTTGTTCGCGAGGACGTGGGTCGGCACAACGCCGTCGACAAAGTACTCGGATGGGCGACCGGTGAGGGACTCATACCGTTGCGAGGCCACATATTGATGGTGAGCGCTCGGGCATCGTTCGAATTGGCGCAGAAGGCAGTGATGGCCGGCGTCCCGATTCTTGCCGCAGTGTCGGCGCCGTCTTCGCTCGCCGTGGATCTCGCGGAAGAATCCGGACTGACGGTCGTCGGGTTCCTTCGCGGCGAGAACATGAATCTGTACTCGCATACCGAGCGCATCCTGCGTTGAAAGTCCACCGAACGAGCCGAAGACGAGTGAAGCCCCGATCATCTGATCGGGGCTTCGCTCGTGAATATGCGAGCTATGCAGACTTTTCGCGACGCTCGGGGCGTTCGGGCTTGCGTGGAACGATTGTCGGCAACACATTGTCGTTGACGGTCTCGGAAGTCACGACGACCTTGGCAACGTCGTCGCGGCTCGGAATGTCGAACATCACGGGGTTGAGGACCTCTTCGAGAATGGCGCGGAGCCCACGAGCCCCTGTACCTCTCAGGATTGCCTGATCAGCAATAGCTTCGAGAGCGTCCTGAGTGAACTCCAACTCGACATTGTCCATCTCGAAGAGTCGACTGTACTGCTTGACCAGCGCATTCTTCGGCTCCGACAGGATGGTGACGAGGGATTCCTTGTCCAGATTGGTCACCGAGGCGATAACCGGGAGACGCCCGATGAACTCGGGGATCAGACCGAACTTGATCAGGTCCTCCGGCATGACCTCGGCAAAGTTGTCTTGGGTGTCGAGTTCGGCCTTCGACCGAACCTCCGCACCGAAGCCCAGACCGCGTTTACCGATCCGGTCCGAGACGATCCTCTCGAGGCCTGCAAAAGCACCGGCCACGATGAACAGCACGTTTGTCGTGTCGATCTGAATGAATTCCTGGTGTGGATGCTTGCGACCGCCCTGCGGAGGCACACTCGCCTGGGTTCCTTCGAGAATCTTCAACAGCGCCTGCTGCACACCCTCACCGGACACATCCCGAGTGATCGACGGATTCTCACTCTTGCGAGCGATCTTGTCGACCTCGTCGATATAGATGATGCCGGTCTCGGCTCGCTTCACATCGTAATCTGCTGCCTGAATCAACTTGAGGAGGATGTTCTCGACATCCTCACCCACGTAGCCGGCCTCGGTGAGTGCTGTGGCATCCGCTATCGCGAACGGCACGTTGAGCATCTTTGCAAGTGTCTGGGCCAAGTAGGTCTTGCCACATCCGGTGGGTCCGAGCATCAGGATGTTGGACTTGGCCAACTCGACGGTCTCACCCCGCGCATCGCGAGCTTTGTCCCCGGCCTGAATGCGCTTGTAGTGGTTGTAGACGGCCACGGCCAGCGTGCGCTTGGCAGTGTCCTGACCGATCACGTAGTTCTCGAGGAAGTCCCGAATCTCGGCCGGCTTCGGCAGATCGTCGAGTTTGACCTCGCTCGACTCCGCGAGCTCTTCTTCGATGATCTCATTGCACAGGTCGATGCACTCGTCACAGATGTACACACCAGGCCCTGCGATGAGCTTCTTCACCTGCTTCTGGCTCTTACCGCAGAAGGAGCACTTCAACAGATCGCCGCCGTCACCGATGCGTGCCATATTCGAGGTTCCTACTTCCTTGTTCGCGTCCGGCCGGTGGACACCATCACGATGTCGGCCCAGTCCTCGGCAACTTCTCGATCCACAACTCGTTCATGCCCTGAAGCGACCGTACCCGTGTTCGACGACCATGGGTGAGATGTTTCCGGTGATTCGCTGCCCAACTTATTCCGACCCCAACGTCTTGCTGGTCGAAGACAGCCGAAGCGTGTGAACGTTCGTGCTGAACAGGGTTGTCGGACGGGGTTGTCGGACGTAGAAGAGCTTGACCTACGCCCGACAACGAGAGGTCTCGCGGAGAGACCTGCTGGCACTACTTCTGTGCCGACAACTTTCGGTATTCGAAAACCGTGTCGATGATTCCGTAGTCCTTCGCCTGCGCGGCGGTCAGAATCTTGTCACGATCGGTATCCTTACGGATGACGTCGGGATCCTTACCGGTGTGCCGTCCAAGTGTGGTCTCCATGAGACGACGCATGCGCTCGATTTCCGCAGCCTGAATTTCGAGGTCCGAGACCTGGCCCTGGATGCCACCACTCGATGGCTGGTGGATCAGCACACGCGCATTCGGCAGAGCGGCGCGCTTTCCCGGTGTACCTGCGGCGAGCAACACGGCCGCCGCAGATGCTGCCTGTCCGAGGCAGACCGTCGCCACGTCCGCACGGACGTACTGCATGGTGTCGTAGATGGCCATCAGCGAGGTGAACGAACCACCAGGCGAGTTGATGTACATCGTGATGTCACGATCGGGATCGAGACCTTCCAACACGAGCAGCTGGGCCATGACGTCGTTGGCCGACGCATCATCGACCTGGACGCCGAGGAAGATGATGCGCTCCTCGAACAGCTTGTTGTACGGGTTGGATTCCTTCATGCCGTAGCTGGAGTGCTCGACGAAAGAAGGCAAGATGTACCGCGAGGACGGCATCTGATTGGGATCGAACAGGTTTGTCATCATTTCTCCAAGATGTAAGTGATCGAGGGATCGCCGGTCCGGGCGGATCTAGTCGCCGATTCCGCCGGCCTGCCGGGCACGGCTGACGACATGATCGACAAACCCGTACTCCTTTGCCGCTTTGGCGGTGAACCAGCGGTCACGATCGGAGTCTTCGGTGATCTGCTCGACGGTCTGGCCGGTGTGCAGCGCGATCAGTTCGGCCATCTCACGCTTGGTGTGCGCGAACTGCTCGGCCATGATGGCAATGTCACTGGCACTACCGCCGATTCCTGCCGAGGGCTGGTGCATCATGATCCGGGCGTGCGGGAGTGCGTAACGCTTTCCCTTGGCGCCTGCCGACAACAGGAACTGCCCCATGGATGCAGCCAAACCCATTCCGTAGGTAGCTACATCGCACTCGGCGAATTCCATGGTGTCGAAGATTGCCATGCCCGCGGTGACGGAGCCACCGGGAGAGTTGATGTAGAGCGAAATGTCGCGGGTGGCGTCCTCAGCAGACAGAAGGAGAATTTGAGCACACAGCTTGTTGGCGATGTCATCGTCGACCTGAGTACCGAGGAAGATGATGCGCTCGCGAAGCAGACGCTCGTACACGGAGTCGCTGAGATTAAGGCCGGAGGAGGCCGAAGTCATGACGGGACTCTGCTGACGCGAAGCCGCCGAATTCTGAACAGTCACGGTACCTGCCTTTTCCATACGATCGTTGGTTCCTGATACAGACACTAACGAAAGAAGGCGGCTCCGGAGTCCCGGAACCGCCGTCGTTCGCTGTAAGCGTTACTTGTCTTGTTCACCCTCGGCAGAATCGCCTGCTGCAGGCTCTTCCTCGTCCGCGGGACTACCGAAAAGCTCTGCGGTGTCCACGGTCGCACCGGCCGTGTCGGTCACATTGACACGGTCTACGACCGAGGCCAAAGCCTTCCCACGACGTACATCGGCGAATATGGCGCCGAGCTGATTTGCCTGCTGCACCTGCTGGATGAACTCCTCGGGCGAGATACCGTAGCGCTGCGCCTGGAAGATGATCCGCTCGGTGAGCTCGTCTTGACCGACCTGAGTCTGTTCTGCTTCGGCAATGGCATCGAGGAGCAACTGCGTGCGCACCGACTTCTCGGCGGCTTCCTTGACGTCCTTGTCGAACTCTTCACGACTAGAACCCTGCGCCTCCAACATCTCGGCAAGCTTGGCTTCGTCGTGGTCGAGTCCATGGATGGCCTCGTGAAGCTGGGAGTCGACCTCGGCCTTGACGACAGCTTCCGGAGCCGGGATCTCGAGGGTCTCGAGAAGCGTCTCCAACACCTTGTCGCGGATCTGACCGGCCTGCTCGACCTTCTTCACTCGTTCGACGCGAGTCTTCAGATCGGCGATCAACTCTTCGAGGGTGTCGAACTCGCTGGCAAGCTGTGCGAACTCGTCGTCGGCCTCGGGAAGTTCGCGCTCCTTGACGGAGACGACCTTGACGGAGACCACTGCTTCCTTGCCTGCGAACTCTCCCGCAACGAGCGTGGAAGTGAAGTCCTTGGACTCGTCTACCGACACTCCGACGATGGCATCGTCCAAGCCTTCGATGAGCTGGCCCGAACCGACCTCGTGGGACAAGCCGCTGGCCGAAGCCTCTTCGACGGTTTCACCGTCGACTGTGGCCGAGAGATCGATGGAGACGAAGTCTCCGGACTGCACGGGACGAGTCACACCGGTCAACGTGCCGAAGCGCTGGCGCAGCGACAACAGCTGCTCGTCTACCGCTTCGTCGGTGATTTCGAGGGGATCGACCGTGATGTCGATGGTCGAGTAGTCCGGCAGGGCGATCTCGGGACGGATGTCGACCTCGGCGGTGAAAGTGAGCTCCTCGCCGTCCTCGATCTTGGTGATCTCGATATCGGGCTGTCCGATGACCTTGATGTTCTCCGCAGAGACGGCTTCGGAATAGCGAGTGGGAAGGGCGTCGTTGACGACCTGCTCCAACACTGCTCCTCGTCCGACTCGAGCTTCGAGCAGCTTCGCGGGAGCCTTGCCCGGGCGGAACCCCGGCAGGCGGATCTGCTGAGCGAGAGCCTTGTAGGCGCGGTCGAAATCAGGCTTGAGCTCCTCGAAGGGCACCTCAACGTTGATCCGGACTCGCGTCGGGCTGAGCTGCTCGACGGTGCTCTTCACGGGACATGCTCCTTTTGGTGGTCTTACCTTGCTGTCTGGATCATCGTCTGCCTGGATCACCGTGTGTCTGGTCCACCGAACTAGCGGGCGACCCGGCGGTGATTCCTTGATCGAAGCCGGATCCGCATTGGATCCGGCTTCTCTTGTCGGGGTGACAGGAATTGAACCTGCGACCCTCCGCTCCCAAAGCGGATGCGCTACCAAGCTGCGCCACACCCCGTCTACCGCACAAACCTACAGGCACCATTGAACAGCAAATACATGGACCTTGGAACAGCAGGTGCAGGACCCATTGAACAGTATGCACTATCTTGGGTCGTCAACGGGCCACTGTTACGGTGTCCACAGGTCGTGAGTACAGCCAATTTGTAATCTCGAACCGAGGTTCTGTAGAGTCTCATAACGCAAGCGGCGCAGATGGCGATCCCATCGAGTCGCTCGCATGCCGATGTAGCTCAATGGTAGAGCCCCTGTCTTCCAAACAGGCTACGCGAGTTCGATTCTCGTCATCGGCTCCAGCAAAAAGCCCGGTCCTGTTCTTCATGGACCGGGCTTTTTTGTATCTGCACTCTGCAAGTCCCCTTCAGATACGTATTCCGTCGTAGAGCGCCTGCGCCACTGCACGATCGCCGACGATGTCGAGGCCGTCCAACGGTCGTCGACGCCAGAGAGTGAGCATCAGGTTCTGCGCAGAACCACGCAGCGCCACATCACCTTTCCGGTGTAGGCGAGATACTGCGACCTCGTCTCCGGTGAAGTCCAGGAACAACTCCGCATCGGTCCCGTCATCGGTGTGCACATGGACTGTTCGTCCCGCCACGGCAGGAACCTTCTCGACGGGAAACCTTGTGAGAAACTGCTCCGCCCACTCGACTATTGCGTCCGCAGCACCGACTGGGTCGGCCGATTCGGGTTGTGGGCCCCCGCGCTCGTGCACCGCATCCTGGGCATCGAATCTGTGGACAGTCACCTCGTGTAGCTGCCTCCTGATCCAATAGTCGGCCGAATCGATCCCGGCCCACGTGGCAACTTCCTGCGCTGGATCTACGGCTCGATACGCCGCGAGCATGTGGGCGACGGACTCTCGATAGTCATCGAGGACTTGCGGTCCACGCTCCGGCTTTGCAACGGATCCAACAACTTTCGCCATTCCATCGGATGCAGGCGTTTCGAGTGCAGCAACCGCCATCCGGTGCACGAAGTTGACATGGCGGATCAGCTTTTCCACGGTCCAACCGGGCATCGACAGAACCGGCAACGCGAGGTCGTCGAGGGTCAGCGATGCCATCCGCTCGCACTCACGGGTCAGAAGTTCGAACTGCGGGACTGAAGTCATAGCGGCGATTCTCCCTCGCACAGGACATCTCCGCGCGCGTATCCGCCGCACCTCTGGGATGCGTCCGATTCGTCTGGACGACGGTGGAGAGCGAGGTGGTTGCTAACTCGCCTGACAGACCGGGCACCAGAACAGGTTTCTTGCCTGCATCACCGAATGCAGGATCGCGGTCCCACACACACGGCACGGACGTCCCGCTTGGCGATAGACGTACGAGCGCGGCCGTTTCGCGTCGTATCCGACGTCGCCGTGGTCGTCTTCCGGCCGAATGGTGATGATCTTCCCGCGTCGGACACCGATGTTCATCAGGTCGACGAGGTCGAACCACAGCGCGTCCCATTCGGAATGGTCGAGATCCTTGCCAGGACGCATCGGATTGATCTCGTGGCGAAAAAGAATCTCGGCACGATAGACATTACCCACTCCCGCAAGGACCTTCTGATCCATCAGCAGAGTGCCGATAGCCGTGCGCGACTTCGCAATTCGTGCCCACGCGCGTTCGGGGTCGGCGTCTTTTCGGATGGGGTCCGGTCCGAGCCGCGCCTTGAGTGCGTCGACTTGCTGCTCGGTGTATATCTCGCATGCGGTCGGGCCCCGCAGGTCGGTCCCGTACTGCTCCCCCACCATGCGCAAGCGCACTGCCCCGACCGGATCATCCAGCGGCACGGCCTGTTCGGTGAACTTCCCGTACAGGCCCAAATGAATGTGCACGATCAAGTCGGATTCGTATCGGTGAAGAAGGTGCTTGCCCCACGCCTCTGCCGCGTGGAGAACAAGGCCGTCGATCAGCGCGGCGCCCGAGGCGAACCGTCCCTGAGGACTGCTCACCTCGACCGGCGCCCCGCCGAATCGTCGTTGATGCAACCGAGCCAGTCGGTGCAACGTGTGCCCTTCGGGCACAGTTACGCAGGCTTCACATCGCCGCCGAGGGCTTCGCCCCCGGGTACTGCCGGAGCTACTCCACTGCGCTCGTACTCGGACAAGATGTCGATGCGACGCTGATGACGTTCTTCACCGGAGAACGGTGTCGACAGGAAAGCGTCGACAATCGCCAGAGCCTCGGGAAGTGTGTGCATGCGCCCACCGATACCGATGAGCTGCGCATCGTTGTGCTCGCGCGCCAGTTTCGCGGTCTCGACGCTCCACGCCAATGCGCATCGTGCGCCCGGCACTTTGTTGGCTGCGATCTGCTCGCCGTTACCCGAACCACCGAGGACGAGACCACGGCTCCCCGGGTCGGCGACTACGCGGCGAGCGGCGTCGATACAGAACGCCGGGTAGTCGTCCACGGCGTCGTATTCGAATGCGCCGCAATCGACGGGATCGTGCCCGCTCGCGGTGAGATGTTCGATGATCTGATTTTTGAATTCGAGACCGGCATGGTCTGCCCCCAGGTATACGCGCATGCCTAGAGTCTGACAGGTGGGAGTGCGCGCTGAAAAAACGGTTGCCGGAGTCGACGGCGCAAAGGGCGAATGGGTTGTCGCGATTTTCGACGGCACAGTCGTCGAGTGGAGTGTCGCGGCCGATGTCGATGCTGTTCTCGAGACGACCGCGCGACGCTCGGTGGTCGCGGTGGATATGCCGCTGTCGATGCCGGAGGAGTCGTATCGGATCAGTGAGCTCGCGGCGAAGGCATTTCTGGGCCCGGCGCGGTCGTCGATCTTCCACACGCCGGTATCTGAGGTACTCGACGCCGAGGACTACCGCGAGGCATGCGACATCTCGCGTCGGATCACGGGCAAGGCGATCAGTAAACAGACCTGGCACCTACTGCCTTCGGTGCGGGCGTGGCGGGCAGCTGAGTTCGACCCCGATCGCGTCGTCGAGGTTCATCCCGAATGTTCGTTCCGTGCAATGGCGCCGACGACTGCTTTCGCGTCGAAGAAGACCGGACGCGGTGCAGGTCAACGAATGGCGGTATTGTCGACCTGGATCGACCCACACAATCTTGCCGTGGGCCTCGCCGAGCTACCGCCAGGCCCCGCGCTCGACGACGCGTTGGATGCGGCTGCAGCCGCGTGGTCGGCGTGGCGGTACAGCCAGGGAAAACACCGCACTTTCGGGTCGACGCACGGTCCGGATCGCATCGTTTACTGATCCGGACCACGCGCCGTAGGACTGACCTCTAATCGAACTGCGGATCCTCGTCACGAGATCTCTTGAGCTCGAAGAAGTGCGGGTACGAAGCGAAGATCACCGAGGCGTCCCACAGCTTGCCTGCCTCCTCCCCGCGCGGGATTCGTGAGAGGACCGGGCCGAAGAATGCGACACCGTTGACGTGGATGGTGGGAGTACCGACGTCGGGCCCGACCTTGTCCATTCCAGCGTGGTGGCTGGTGCGCAGGTCATCGTCGTAGTCGGTACTTTCGGCCGCTTGTGCCAACTCCGCGGGCAGTCCGAGCTCGGCGAGTGACTGCTCGATGACCTCGGTGAAGTCCTTGTTGCCTTCGTTGTGGATGCGAGTGCCCATCGCGGTGTAGAGCGGGAGCAGAATTTGATCCCCTTCGGCGCGGGCCGCAGCAATCGCAACGCGGACGGGTCCCCACGCAGACTTCATCATCTCGACGTATTCCTCGGGCAGATCCTTGTCTTCGTTGAGAACTGCCAGGCTCATCACGTGGAAGTTGGCTTCGATGTCGCGCACCTGCTGGACCTCGAGGATCCATCGCGAGGTAATCCAGCACCACGGACACAGTGGGTCGAACCAGAAATCCGCGGTGTCCTTTTGAGCACTATCGGTCACGTGAGGCTCCTTCGAAGTTTCGTTGACGAGTTGACGTGGGGTCAAACGACGGCGGCTAGCCACGAATTCCGCCGACGCCTGAACCAGCATGCCCGACCCTCGACGTGATGGGATGGTGGCACTACTCATTCCTACTCGAGAAGGTGCCAATTCTGTGGTTGCTCCCAATCTGACTCGCGACCAAGCTGCCGAACGCTCGACTGTCATCGGCACTTCGGCGTATTCGATAGTGCTGGATCTGACCGACGGGTCGGGCAATGCCAGCGAGAAGACATTTCTGTCGACCACCACGATCACCTTCACCGCCACCGCGGATGCCTCGACCTTCGTAGACATCATTGCCGGCCGAATAAGGTCGGCCACGCTCAATGGATCTGCACTCGATGTCTCCGGCTACGACGAGGAGACCGGAATTGCGTTGACGGATCTCGCCGAGAAAAATGTATTGGTTCTCGAAGCCGACTGTGTCTATTCGCACACCGGTGAAGGATTGCACCGATTCGTCGACCCTTCCGACGGTTCGATCTACCTGTATTCGCAATTCGAGACAGCAGACGCCAAACGGATGTTCGCGTGCTTCGATCAGCCGGACTTGAAAGCCACGTTCGATCTCGAGGTCACTGCTCCCGAGAGTTGGAAGATCATCTCCAACGCCCCCCACGCATCGGAACCTACTGCGGGCAAGCACTCGTTCGAGACGACGCCGCTGTTGAGCACGTATCTCGTCGCCCTGATCGCCGGGCCGTACGCCGAGTGGACCGACACCTACAGCGATGAGCACGGCACGATCCCGCTGGGTCTGTACTGCCGCGCCTCGCTTGCGGAGCACCTGGACGTCGAGCGACTGTTCACCGAGACCAAGCAGGGTTTCGGCTTCTATCACGCGAACTTCGGCACTCCGTATGCGTTCGGCAAGTACGACCAGCTGTTCGTCCCGGAATTCAACGCCGGCGCGATGGAGAACGCAGGTGCGGTGACATTCCTGGAGGACTACGTCTTCCGTTCCAAGGTCACGCGCTACTCCTACGAGCGTCGCTCGGAGACGATCCTGCACGAGATGGCCCACATGTGGTTCGGGGACCTCGTGACCATGACGTGGTGGGATGACCTCTGGCTCAACGAATCCTTCGCGACCTTTGCATCGGTGCTGTGCCAGACCGAGGCGACCGAGTACACGAATGCGTGGACGACGTTCGCAACCGTCGAGAAGGCGTGGGCTTACCGCCAGGACCAGTTGCCGTCCACACATCCGATCGCGGCGGATATCCCCGACCTCGCTGCGGTCGAGGTCAATTTCGACGGCATCACCTACGCCAAGGGCGCAAGCGTTCTCAAGCAGCTGGTCGCCTACGTGGGCAAGGAGGAATTTCTCGCCGGTCTCCGCAGCTACTTCGTCGACCACGCATTCGCAAACGCCACCTTCGCCGACCTTCTGGCTGCGCTCGAACACTCCTCGGGCCGCGACTTGTCGGATTGGGGCAACCAGTGGCTGCGTACCACCGGACTGAACACGCTGAGCCCCGACTTCGACGTCGATGCCGACGGCAATTTCACTCGATTCGCAGTCGTGCAGAGCGGTGCCGCTCCCGGTGCCGGTGAGCGCCGCATCCACCGTATTGCGGTAGGGATCTACGACGACGTCGACGGAAAGCTGGTCCGAACCGACCGCGTCGAGCTCGATGTGGATGCGGCCGAAAGCACCGATGTCCCGAGCCTGATCGGCGTGTCACGGGGCAAGATCGTTCTCGTCAACGACGACGACCTCACGTACTGCTCGGTGCGTCTCGACCCCGAGTCCTTGGCAACTCTGATCGCGCGCATCGGCGACATCTCCGAATCACTCCCCCGGACCTTGGCTTGGTCGGCGGCGTGGGAGATGACCCGCTCAGCCGAACTGAAGGCTCGCGACTTCTTTGCACTCGTCCAACGGGGCATTTCCGCCGAGACCGAGGTCGGCGTCGTGCAGCGGTTGTTGTTACAGGCTCAGACAGCGATCAACAGCTACGCGGATCCAGCGTGGGCGAAGGAACATGGTCAGTCAGAATTCGCAGACTTGGTACTCGGGCTCGCCCGCGCCGCGGACGCCGGTTCCGATCACCAGCTGGCATTCGTCAACTCACTGACGGGTGCGTCGCTGTCCGAGCGCCACGTCGCTCTCCTGCAGGCACTTCTCGACGGAGATGTGAGCGGCCAAGGTCTCGACGGGCTGGACATCGATACCGACCTCCGCTGGCGCCTCATTTCTGCTCTGGCGGGCGCTGGGGCTATCGACAACACCGGTCTCGAATCCCCGGTCATCGATGCCGAGGCTGCACGTGACAACACCGCAGCGGGCGCCCGTTCGGCCGCTGCAGCTCGCACTGTCAGGCCCGACAGTGCAGTAAAAGAACAGGCATGGGCGACGGTTGTCGACGATGACTCGGTCCCGAACATCACCGCGCGCTCGATCATCGGCGGTTTCGCCGGGCCCGATCAGTCGAAATTGCTAGCGCCGTACGTGGACCGCTACTTCGATGCGATCAGTGATGTGTGGGCACGGCGGTCGAGTGAGGTTGCCCAGACAGTGGTCATCGGGCTCTACCCATCTTGGTCGATCAGTGCCGAATCTGTCGCGGCAGCGGATCGATTCTTGGGCGGGGATCTACCACCTGCTCTCCGCCGTCTCGTGATCGAGGGACGCGCAGGGATCGTGCGTTCACTCGCAGCGCGAGAGTTCGACGCCCAGTAGTGAGGCACTGACAACGAAAACATGTGCCGTTCGATCGACTGATTCGATCGAACGGCACATGTGCTTCGAGGCGGGAAGCCCGGCTGGCCGGCTGACTGTTTACGGGCTGACGATGGCCGCACTCATGACTCGCACCGAGCTGACGAGTCCGTCGATGAGGTTGCCTTCACGGAAAGGGCCGATCGCTGCGGTGATCCCGAGCTGTGCGACTCGATCGGTGGCGCGATCCGATACGCGGCGACCGGTACGGATCTCGATTGCTTTACGGATGGGATCGACTGCAATGAGCAGTGACCGAACTGCATCGGGGGTGCTGGGGAATACGGCGTCCGCGCCTGCGGCCACATCCTCACCCAAGTCTCCGACATAGATGTTGAAGCGGATCTGGGTTGCGCGAGTGGCTTCGGCCAGCGCGTCGTCGATTGCGACGAGGTCCTGAGTTGCGAAGGGAAGCTGGTCAGGGTTCGGGTCGCCGAACTGATGGACCGCAGAAATGCGGCCGCTGGACGTCCGTGCCGCACCGTAAGGCAGGTTGTCGACGATGCCATCCGTGACAGCGACATCCGTGCGAGTCAATTCACCACTTGCCACTTGCCGAACCTCCGATCGAATCAGCTGTAGCAGCGGCGTGCGAACCGTGACCGCCGTGTGGCGTCACCTCGTCCGTTGCGCTCCACAGCACTGAGCCACTAACCCACGGGTCGGACAGGCGGTAGGGGGTGATGTCCAATCCGGGCTGCCTTTTCGCCAGGAAAGACAACGCACCGACGATTCCGACAATCGCGATCGGAATCACCCCGAATATCAGCAGAGTCTCCAGAATGCTCACAGGACAAGACGGTAGTCGACTTTTCCCTGCAGGTCGACGCCGGGTTCCACCGGTGTCGCGAGTCAGGCCGCACCCTCGCCCAAGTAAGCGAGCCACGCCGGGTCGAGTTCCTTGTTCCCGGCCAACAGTCGCCAGTGCGGCCCCTTGGGCGGGACCAGTTGCGCTCGGAGTGTCCACCCCAGCTCACTGAGCATTTTGTCTGCCTTGCGGTGGTTGCACGGCGCGCAGCACGCGACGCAATTCTCCCAGGAGTGTTCTCCCCCGCGGCTGCGTGGGATCACGTGGTCGACGGTTTCGGCCTTGGATCCGCAATACGCACATCGGAAGCGATCTCTATGCATCAGCGCGGCCCGTGTCATCGGCACGCGCGCTCGATACGGCACTCGGACATAGGTCCGCAGACGAATGACGGAGGGCACCTGTACAGAAAAGTCGGCGGATCTGATGAACGGTCCAGTTGGATCGTCATGAATGACGTCCGCCTTGTTGCAGACGAGGAGGACCACGGCTCGGCGCATCGGCAGCGCAGTGAGCGGCTCGAATGTGGCATTGAGAAGGAGCACTCGGCGTTTGACCCAGGCGGGAAGGCTGTCCTCGCCCACTTCTCTTTCTTCGGATGAAACCAACTGCAATTCAGGCGCCCCGGATGCCCGTTCCCGCTGGTCTGCGGGATGGTGGACATCACTGGGCCGGAGTTGTCGGTGACGATGTTGCTTCTTCTTCATGTGTTCTCCAGGGAAAGTCAGCGCCCGCGCATGGCTTGCGCGGAACACGAGAGACAGTGGAACACGAATAGGAGGGCATGCACACCCCTTTTCTTCACGGAACAACGTGGCAGCGAGGTGAATTTCGGGGAACTCGTTGCCTGTTCGCTGGGCGGTGGCGAGATCTCACAACGTCCGTAGACTCTTCGAGTGTCTGTATTCAATTCTCTTCCACGCCCTGACATCGCAGCGTCCGCGATCGACTTGCGAGCATTCGAATTGACCGAGACAAGCCGCGATTGGCTGATGCACCGGCCTCTACAGGTGCTCGGATATCTGATGCTCGCCATCGTGCTTCGGTTCGTGCTTCACAAACTGATCGCCCGGTTCACTCGACGCACTGCCAGCGAATCGGACAGGGGCCCGTTATTGCTACGTCCGTTACGAGATAGGGCCCCGGCCACGCTCAAGAGTTCGATTCTGGCCGAGCGCCGTAGGCAACGAGCCAAGACAATCGGTTCGGTTCTCGAGTCCGGCGTATCCGTCGTCATTTTGGCGTGGTTCGTCCTGTCGGTGCTCGACGTCATCGGCATCAACGTCACACCGTTCATTGCCTCGGCCGGCATCGTCGGGGTTGCGCTTGGCTTCGGTGCGCAAAACCTGGTCCGAGACTTCCTGTCGGGGATCTTCATGCTCCTCGAAGATCAGTACGGTGTCGGTGACATCGTCGATCTCGGTGAAGCGACCGGGACCGTCGAGAGCGTCGGACTGCGTGTGACCACCGTCCGCGATATCAACGGCACGGTCTGGTACTGCCGAAACGGTGAGGTTCTACGGGTGGGGAACATGAGTCAAGGTTTCGCGGTCGCTGTTCTCGACCTCCCGGTCGCGCACACTGCGAACCTGGACGAGGCGTGCGCAGTCGCCGAAAGGGCGACGCTTGCCGTCGTTGCATCCGGTGATTTCGAGGACGACTTGCTCGGCGCGCCCGAGATGCTCGGGGTGAACGCGGTGAGCGCGGACACGGTGACCATTCGAATCACCGTCAAAACCCGTCCCGGCCGTCAGTGGGCGGTTCAGCGGCGAGTGCATCGAGAAATCCTGCAGGCATTCGACGACGCGGGCGTGAAAGCCCCGTACCCGCAAGGGCGGCAGGGCGGCATGCAGTCCGATATGACCGTATAGAGATACTGGTGACCTAGGCCCGCACACGTATGAGTAGAGAAAGAGCAACCATGACCGAACCGCAGCAGACGTTCTACGACGCTGTCGGCGGCGCGGCGACGTTCGAAACACTCGTCGCCGTGTTCTATGACGAGGTGTCGCGCGACGAGATCGTCCGGCCGCTGTACCCGGAGGAGGATCTCGGCCCGGCGGAGCGCCGGATGCGTATGTTTCTCGAGCAGTACTGGGGCGGCCCTCGCACCTACTCGGACGAGCGTGGACATCCGCGGCTACGCATGCGGCACGCGGGATTCAAGATCGGCCCGATCGAACGCGATGCTTGGTTGCGGTGCATGCACATCGCCATCGCTTCGATCGACTCCAACATTCTCGACGACGCGCACCGCACACAGTTGGTGGACTACATGGAGATGGCGGCGAACTCCATGGTCAACTCGGCACTCTGAGTCCGTCACAGACCTCGTGGGATCGGAGCGCTTCTTCCGCGTCCGAACCCCGAGGCCTTGTGCAGTGCCCCACGCAGGTTTCGTGCCAAGTCGAGTGCACGCGACACCGAAGCAGGCAGACTACTACGCAGAATCGCGTGTTTGCGGACGTAGTCCTGTACATCCCACTCCGACCACGTACCTGCGTGGAACAGTGCCGCGTCCCCGGCAACGAGCGTCCGCGGTGGAGAGCCTGCTGCAGAGACTGTCACCGATCCGTCCATGATGTGCACGATCTCATCGACGTGGAAGTACCAATTGAATCGGCCGGCAGTGCAATCCCAGACATTGAAGGTGGTAGTCCCATCGAGGGTGCGGGTCCACTCAGCGGATCGCGCGACGGGCTCGCCGTGAAGGATCCAGTCCGGGTTGATCGGGCTGGCATTCAACTGAACTTCACTCAAACGCACGGCCTCGATAGCCATATCGGTCATTACGGGGGCACTCCTTCATTGCGGCTGGGTGGAAAGATACCGCACATTTCGGACAACAGGACTGTTTGCGCAGGAAAACCGGGGTTCCGGTCTGTGAAATCGGACCAATCACACTCCCTGGGTCGAGACGAGTGGGTTTCGTTTGGCACACTTGCCAGTTGTGAACGATCCGACGCTCCACGCGCCCGAAGAAACATGGTGGAAGGACGCGATCTTCTACCAGATCTACCCACGATCGTTCGCCGACTCCAACGGTGATGGAGTGGGTGACCTCGGTGGCATCAGAGAAAAACTCGGGTACCTGGAACTACTGGGTGTCGACGCGTTGTGGCTCAGCCCGGTCATGCGCTCCCCGATGGCCGACCACGGATACGACGTCTCCGATCCACGAGATATCGATCCCCTGTTCGGCGACTTGGCCGTCATGGACGCGCTCATCGAAGAAGCACACATTCGCGACATCAAGATCACGATGGATTTGGTGCCGAACCACACCAGCGATCAGCATGCCTGGTTTCGCGAGGCCCTCGAGTCCACGCCGGGAAGCCCCGAGCGTGCTCGCTACATCTTTCGCGACGGTAAAGGGGACGGCTCCGAGCCACCGAACAACTGGCCCAGCATCTTCGGCGGGCCGGCATGGACTCGCGTCACCGATTCCGACGGGCATCCAGAGCAGTGGTACCTCCATATCTTCGCGCCGGAGCAACCGGACCTGGACTGGACGAATCCTGAGGTGGCCGAGGATCTGGCGAAGACGCTGCGCTTCTGGCTCGATAGAGGTGTCGACGGCTTCCGCATCGATGTCGCGCACGGTATGGCCAAGCCCGCCGAGTTGCACGACATGAACCTCGAGTTGAACACCCTGATGAAGAACGACGACGACGATCCGCGATTCAACAACGAGGGCGTCCACGAGATTCACCGCGGCATCCGCAAGGTGATGGACGAATACCCGAACAAGGTCACCATCGGGGAGATCTGGGTCCAGGACAACGAACGGTTCGGCGACTACCTCCGACCGGACGAACTGCATCTAGGGTTCAATTTCCGCTTGGCCGAAGCCGATTTCGATGCCGCCACGATTCGGGATGCCGTCACCAACTCGCTCGCTGCGGTCGCGCGGGTCGACGGAACACCTACGTGGACGCTCTCCAATCACGACATCGAGCGCGAAGTGACCCGATACGGCGGCGGAATCCGAGGAACCAGGCGGGCACGGGCGATGCTGCTCCTGGAGTTGGCACTTCCCGGAACGGTGTTCGTCTACAACGGATCCGAACTCGGATTACCGAACGCCGTCCTACCGGACGAGGTCCTTCAAGATCCGGTCTGGGAACGCTCCGGGCACGCCGAACGAGGCCGCGACGGTTGCCGCGTGCCGCTGCCCTGGGAGTCCCCGGCGCCCCCGTTCGGCTTCAGCACCTCACCGAAGACATGGCTACCCATTCCACCCGAATGGGCACCGCTGACCGTCGAGGAACAGTTGGAAGACGTCGATTCGATGCTCAACTTCTATCGGGCAGCCTTAGAGCTTCGTGAGCTGCGACCCGAATTCGCTGGAAGCGGAGTCGATTGGTACGGGAGCCCCCCCGGCTGCCTCGCGTTCCGTCGGGGTGGCGGACTCATCTGCGCCCTCAATGCCACCGATGCCGCCATTGCACTTCCACCCGGTGAGCTGCTGATGTCGAGCGCACCGCTCGTCGACGGACAGCTCCCCGCCGATGCCGCCGCATGGCTCGTCTGACGGAACATTTAGCGGGCTGATTCGGCGGAGGCTAACGTTCGACGCTGAGCGACAACGGATCCCCGCGCCTACAGAAGACCGATCCGTAGCGTCCATCGAGACGCAACCACACCTTGGTGGCCCGCACGCGCACGAGTTCGTCGACGTCGATTCGGCTCAGGTCGACGTCGGCGGTCAACGGGTCCACACCCGCATGGGGAACGAATCCCATTGCGGTAAGAGCGAACACGGTACGCATAGCGATCGACACATCTTCGCCTGAGCCTTCGACGTGCAGAACCTCCTGGTCCAGGAGCGATACCGGTGGACCGTGACTACTCCCGTGCTCCTTGGCCAGGGCTGCACCCCGCTGAGCAAGATCGATCAGGACGCGTGCCGGAACGTCGTCCACGTGGTGAAAACCGCTGTCCGGGGGCAGCGCACCGCGCCAGGCCGAGTCCATCGAGAATCCCGGATCCACCACGCCGTCGAACGCCGATTGCAAGGCATTCACCAGTTGATCGGCAGCGGCCGAAGTGTCGTCGGGCACGATCTTTCCCGTGATGACCCGCACCGCGAGTGCATCGAAACCGGTTGCAGCCCAAACCGATACGCGGCCGTCGGTACGCGTTCTCATACGAACGACAGCAGCCTCGTCGAGCCGAACCGCCTTCTCCAGAAAGGCCACGAGGTTCTTGCGTTCGACGGGATCAGGGATGGTGAGAACACGCTCAAACACGTTGCCAGCTCTCCAGATACGTCCGCTCTTCGGTCGTGAATCTCCGCAGCCCCTGAGTATCCATGTCGAATGCCGCTATTTGCGTCGACGCAATGATCGCGGCGGGCGTATCGAGAGACCTACCCCTCGCCCGAACCTCGTAACCTGCGACGAAATCCACCGCCCGGACCTTGTCCACCCACATGAATACGTCCAGCGGGCCATCCTCGTGGCGTAATTGACCACGGTATCGAACATGCAAGTCCGCAATGACGGCACCGTGACGCAGGTTCGCTGTAGGTTTACCGTCGACCAGCAGCCACGGAATACGTGCCTCCTCGAGGAGCGTCACCATACGGGCATGGTTGATGTGTTGGTAGGCATCCATATCCGACCAACGAACCTCGACGCTGGTGTGGAACCCGATTCGTTGCTTGGGTTCCAGCTCGTTCGACAGATGATTCTTGGGCACAGTCAAGTCGGTTTCTCTCTCTGGTATCGGTATTTCGTATTAAGGGATGATGGGTAACGCTCAGGGAACCATGCTGCGGACCTGACGGGCTGCCACCGACAGTGAGGCAATATCCAGCGTGCCCGAGTCCGCGATCTCGGCAAGCGCTGTTCGTGCCCGGGTCAGCCTGGATGAATTCATCGCTTCCCATTCGGCGATCTTCTCGGCGGCGCTCTCGTGTGGCTCTCCGCCCAGTACAACCTCTTTGGTGATCGCTCGGAGTGAGGAATAGAGGTCGTCGCGCAAGGCCAGCCGGGCCAAAGAATGCCAACGGTCGCCACGCGGCAGTCTCGACACCGATGTCAGCAACCAATCGATCCCGATGTGCGCATCCAACGCGAAATACAACTCCGCAACTTCGGAAAGGTCGTGTTCGGTGATGTCGGCGACATCGATGATGTCGAGCAAACAGAACACGTCCAGCAGTTCATAGACCGAACTTGCCAATTCTCTCGGTGTGCCTCGCTCGACCGACGCTGTCACCCGTTTGTTCAGATCTCGCACCTGGTGCCCGTCGATCCAACCCGCTACCCGGATCCTCAGGGAACGGACCTTGGATGCATATCTGCTGATCTCGGCACCTACGGCAAGTGGCTGGGGCCGGTTGATGAGCAGCCACCTGGCCACGCGGTCCAGCACGCGTCTGGATTCGAGCAGGAGTTCATCGGACGATGCAGTCGACATGTCGACCGAACGAATCTCCTGCCAGAGCTCCTCCAGGTCGAAGATCTCGGTCGCGGCAGCGAATGCGCGCACTGCATCGGTACCGCTCGCCCCGGTGTCCTCGGCAAGGCGATAGACGAAGCTGATCCCGCCCCGATCGACGGTCTCGTTGGTCAACGTCGTCGCCACCAGTTGGCGCCGCAGCGGATGAGATGTAATTGCGTTGGAGTACTTCTCACGTAGCGGCTCCGGAAAATACTTGGGCAGTCTCGGCGCGAACACGTCGCTGTCCGGCAATTCACTGGCAAGCAGGTCGCTCTCGAGGACCAGCTTGACGTGGGCCATCAACGTAGCGAGTTCGGGTGAGGTCAGACCTCGCTCGTCCTGCGCACGCTTGCGAATGTCGATATCCGACGGCAACACCTCGAGTTCGCGATCCAATCCGCTGCGAACCTCGAGGTCCTCGATGACACGTCGGTGGACGGTGAGCAGCGCAGGCGCATCCGAGCGGGACGTTCCGAGTAGCTCGTTCTGCATGATGTTGTCCCAGAGCACCAACCTGCTCACCTCCTCGGTCATGGACGCGAGCAGATCATCGCGGTCGGCGGGGTCGAGGGTGCCGTCGGCGATGGCAGAATCGAGAAGAATCTTGATGTTGACCTCGTGATCGGAACAATCGACACCTGCAGAGTTGTCCACAGCGTCGGTGTTGATCCGGCCCCCGGCGATGTCGTACTCGATACGTCCGAGCGAGGTGGCACCGAGATTGCCACCCTCACCGACAATGGTGGCCCTGAGCTCACTTCCGTCCACCCGGATTGCGTCGTTGGACTTGTCACCGACATCGGAGTTCGACTGGGTGGATGCCTTGATATAGGTGCCGATTCCACCGTTCCATAGCAGATCAGCGGGTGTCTTCAGGATTGCGCGGATCAGGTCCGGTGGCGCCAATTCGGTTGTCGACTCGTCGAGACCCAGAGCCACGCGGGCCGCAGGACTGATCGGCACCGACTTGACCGTCCGTTCCCACACGCCACCGCCGTCGCTGATCAGTGCCGAATCGTAATCGGCCCAGGACGATCGAGGAAGCTCGAACAGTCGGGCACGTTCGGCGAATGCCGCCGCGCGATCCGGGTTCGGGTCGAGAAAAATGTGTCGATGATCGAATGCGGCGAGCAAGCCGATGTGTGTGCTGAGCAGCATGCCGTTTCCGAACACGTCACCGCTCATGTCTCCGATACCGACGACCGTGAAATCCTCTGACTGGGTATCGATGCCGATTTCACGGAAATGACGTTTGACGCTTTCCCATGCGCCCCTTGCGGTGATGCCCATAGCCTTGTGGTCGTAGCCTGCCGACCCGCCCGACGCGAAGGCGTCCCCGAGCCAGAAGTCGTATTCACCGGCAACCTCATTCGCAAGATCGGAGAACGAGGCCGTCCCTTTGTCCGCTGCCACAACGAGGTACGTGTCGTCCCCGTCGCGACGTACGACGCGGTCCGGCGGAAGAACTGCGCTCGTCGCACGATCGAGATTGTCGGTCACATCGAGTAGACCGGCGATGAACAGTCGATAGCACGCCCGCCCCTCCTCGGCCGTCGCCGTCCGATCCGTCGCCGCGTCTCCAGTCGGTACCGGTGGGCGCTTGACGACGAATCCGCCTTTGGCGCCGACCGGCACGATGACAGCGTTCTTTACCATTTGTGCCTTGGCCAGCCCAAGGACTTCGGTGCGATAGTCTTCACGTCGATCGGACCAGCGAAGCCCGCCACGCGCCACCTCGCCGAATCGCAGATGTACACCCTCGACTCGCGGGGAGTACACGAAGATTTCGAATCTCGGTTTCGGTTTCGGCAGCTCGGCAATGAACCGAGGGTCGAACTTGAGGGACAGAAAATCGCGTGGTGCGCCGACAGCATCGACTACATAGAAGTTGGTTCGCACTGTCGCACGGATCAATTCGAAGATTGCACGGAGAATGCGGTCGGCGTCGAGACTCACCACCTGATCGATGAGTATCCGCAATTCCTTGTCGAGTTCAGCCGACTGTTCCTCGGCATCACCTTCGGGGTCGAATTGAGACTCGAACAAGGTCACCAGCAATTGCGCGGTTCTCGGATGAGAGAGTAGAACACCCTCGATATTGAACTGACTGTAAGGAAAGTTGGCCTGTCGCAGGTACTTCGCATACGCACGCAGGATGTGCGCCTGCCGCCAGTTCAGTCCAGCGCGCATGACGAGTTCGTTGAATCGGTCTGCCTCGGCATGTCCGTTCCACACGGCAGTGAATGCGTCGGTGAATCTCAGCTGCACGCGGCTTTCGTCATCGAGAGCCCCTGCGCTGGGAAGGTCGGAGTCCAGATCACTGTCGATCGCTGTACGAAGCATCTCTCGTGAGGCAGAGACTCCGAAATCGTATATCCAGCATTGCATTCCATCCGGACGACCGATCGGGTACGGACGCTCGTCGTCTACCTCGACTCCGAGACTCTGCAGGATCGGCAAGACCTGACTCAACGACACACCACCCCCGCCGATGTACAAACTGAACCGCCAATTCCCGACCGCGGAGTCGGAGTTGCGATAGAGCTGCATGTCGATCGTTCCGTCGGCAAGAGCTTCTAGCCGCGCGATATCGAACACGGCACGTTCGGGCCCGAAATCCTGCTTGTACGCCTCAGGGAACGAATCGGTGTACCGACTTGCCGAGATCGCTTCGACACTGGCGTCATCCACGATTGCCAGCGCAAGCCCGTCCTCCCACGTCTTGATCGTCTCGGTGAGAAGTGACTCGATACGAGCAACATTGTCTCGAGAGAGATCGGCACCGACCTGGTTCCGATCGTCGCGTCGAATGGTGACGTGCAACAAGGCCATATCGGACTCGGTGACCCGCGCGGTGTAGTCGATACCCGAACCTCCGAGTTCACGCAACAAGCAATCCTGAACGGCGAGGCGGACTCTCGTCGTATAGCGATCACGCGGAAGGTAGACCAACGCCGAAACGAAAGCGCAGTTGGAGTCCTCACGTAGAAACACCTTGACCTTGCGGCGACGTCCGATAGCGAGCACCGCAGTCGCATTCTCGAAAAGCGCTTCCGTGCCGGAGGCGAACAGTTCCGATCGCGGCATCGATTGCAATACTTCGAGCATCGCTTGGCCTGAGTACGAGTCGAGATCATAGCCGGCTCGGTCGATGATCGAACGTACGCGCCGCTCGATGACCGGGATGTCGAGCACGCTCTCGTGCAGCGCAGTCACGGTGAAGACACCCATGAAGCGATGCTCGCCGAGCTCTGGAGCCGAACGATCCATCACGGTGACGAAGTACGGGTACACCGCGCGATGCACAGTCGCCGGGCTCGAACCCTGTGTGAGAGTCAGCAGGTCGGTACGTTCACTGATATCGAGCGACTCTCGATCCAATGCATGATCCTGGCGCAACACCCCGAGTCCACTCCCGGATACGGACCGGGTCAGCAGCGATCCGTCCTGCGTCGGTTGCACGTCGTAACGGCGATAGCCGAGCAGTGTGTAGTGACCTTCGGCCAACCAACCGAGCAGGTCTGCCGCGTCTCGAAGCTCCGTTGCGCGTTCATCGTCGCATCCGTCGGCCGAGTCTGCGAGAGTACGGGCCACCGAAGCTTGGAGCCCGCGCATGGCTTCGGTGTCGGCGATGACCACGCGGACGTCGTTGAGAACGACGGCGATCTCGTCCTCCAGCACGTCCAGAAGAGAGCCGGGTGTCGAGCGATGCAGCGCAATGTACATCCACGACTCACGCCGGGCCCCGCCGAGACTGCCGTTGCCTGGTCCCACACGGGTCAGATTTCCATCGCTGTCTCGAACGACACCCACGATGGGGTGGACCATGTCGGTGACGTCGACATCGAGTCGAGACAGTCGCGACATAACGGATTCGACCAGCAGAGGCATGTCGTCGGTCACGATCTGCAACGAAGGCCCAACTACTCTGCCCTCGGCGTCCTCGACGACGCGATGCAGGCGAATCTTGGCATCCCCCGGAGTTCTGCGCGCCGCCAGCTGCAGGTGCATACGAACGATCGAGCGCTCGGCCTCGTCAGCAGGGCTGTGGGGCTCATCGGTGTCGACGTGCACGAAATAGACTGCCTTCACTTCGGGCAAGGGAGTCACCAACTCTGCGGGCAGTCCGCTCGACCAGTCGATGTCCGTTGTTCCCGCCGCGTCAGGCATGTGTTGAACCACTCCCTTGTGAGGATCGCCGGCGCGGCCGTGCAGCCGCCCCGCAACACGAGCCTATCGGGGAACAAGTCGAGGCGGTGCCCTTGTGGGCTAATCGGATTCGGAGTGGGCTACTCGGATTCGGACCGATCTTCGGACGCGTCGAGGTAGTCGCTGAAGACAGCCCTCTCCTGATCCGTCACCGGACGCGGAGCCTGCGCTGTCAGGTCGAACATGACCATGACGGCTTCCGCATCGGCACACAGGACGCCTTCGACGTCACGAACGAGATGCCGAACAGCGAAGGACGTTCGGCCGATACGGGAGATCGACACCTCGATCTGCAACGGCCCGGACGCGTCGAAGATCGGGCGCAGGAAGTCGACCGTAAGTTTCCCTACGACCGACCCTCCCCGCGCCTCCCCCGCAGCCTGCATGCACTCGGTGATGAAGTGCGCGCGGGCTTCTTGCAGATATTCGACGAACCGCGTGTTGTTTACGTGTCCGAGTCGATCCGAGTCACTCCAGCGAACCTGGAGGCTGTACTCGAACGTTTTCCCGGACAAGCGTCAGTCCCTTGTCAGTTTGCGGTGCGTGACGCGGTGCGGACGTGCGGCGTCGGCGCCGAGTCGCTCGATCTTGTTGGCCTCGTAGCCTTCGAAGTTGCCTTCGTACCAGTACCAAGCAGCTTCGTTGTCGCCGAAGCCGCCTTCCCAGGCCAGGATGTGCGTGCACGTCCGGTCCAGGAACCAGCGATCGTGCGAGATCACGACGGCGCAACCGGGGAACTCTTCGAGAGCGTTCTCCAGCGAACCGAGAGTTTCGACGTCGAGGTCGTTGGTCGGCTCATCGAGCAGGATCAGGTTGCCGCCCTGCTTGAGCGTCATTGCCAGGTTCAGCCGGTTGCGCTCACCACCGGAGAGAACGCCGGCTGCCTTCTGCTGATCGTGACCCTTGAATCCGAACGAACTGATGTAGGCGCGCGAAGGGAATTCGGTCTGGCCGACGACGATGAAGTCGAGTCCGTCGGACACGGTCTCCCAGACCGTCTTCTTCGGGTCGATGCCGCTGCGGTTCTGGTCGACGTAGCTCAGCTTGACCGTCTGACCGATCTTCACCTCGCCGCCGTCCGGCTCTTCGAGACCGACGATGGTCTTGAACAGCGTCGTCTTACCGACACCGTTGGGGCCGATGACGCCGACGATTCCGTTACGCGGAAGCGTGAACGAGAGGTCCTTGATCAGGACGCGACCGTCGAAGCCCTTGTCGAGGTTCTTGACCTCGACGACGACGTCGCCCAGACGCGGAGGGGCCGGAATCTGGATCTCGTCGAAGTCGAGCTTGCGGGTCTTCTCCGCCTCGATGGCCATCTCTTCGTAGCGATCCAGACGAGCCTTGCTCTTCGCCTGACGAGCCTTGGCGCCGGAGCGGACCCAGGCCAGTTCATCCTTGAGTCGCTTCTGCAGCTTCTGGTCCTTCTTGCCGGACACCTCGAGGCGAGCGGCCTTCTGCTCCAGGTACGTGGAGTAGTTGCCCTCGTACGGGTAGAGGCGGCCGCGGTCGACCTCGCAGATCCACTGCGCCACGTGATCGAGAAAGTAACGATCGTGAGTGACGGCAAGGATAGCGCCGGGATATGCAGCGAGATGCTGCTCCAGCCACAGAACCGACTCGGCGTCGAGGTGGTTGGTCGGTTCGTCGAGGAGGAGCAGATCGGGCTTGCTGAGCAGTAGCTTGCACAGCGCAACGCGACGCTTCTCACCACCGGAGAGGTTGGTGACGGGTGACTCGGGTGGCGGGCAACGGAGGGCGTCCATCGCCTGCTCGAGCTGAGAGTCGATTTCCCAGGCGTCGGCGTGGTCGAGCTTCTCCTGCAGCTCGCCCATCTCCTCCATGAGTTCGTCGGAGTAGTCGGTCGCCATGAGCTCGGCGATCTCGTTGTAGCGCTTGAGCTGCACCATCGTCTCGCCGAGACCGTCCTCGACGTTTTCACGGACAGTCTTGGTGTCGTCGAGTACCGGCTCCTGCATGAGGATGCCGACCGAAGCTCCGGGAGCCAGGAAAGCCTCACCGTTGCCGGGCTGGTCGATCCCGGCCATGATCTTCAGAATGCTGGACTTGCCGGCACCGTTGGGGCCGACGACGCCGATCTTCGCTCCTGGGTAGAAGCTCATCGTTACGTCGTCGAGGATGACCTTGTCGCCGTGCGCCTTGCGCACCTTCTTCATGGTGTAAATGAATTCCGCCATGTGCGCAAGCCTATCGGTGCGAACGGGTCTAGGCATCATCGCCCGATCCGAGAGGAAGCTAGCCCATTTGCACAGGGTCGAGCACACGGTGCACGAAAGGCGTCGAGTCGGCCATGGAGGCGATCATCGACCCTTCGTGACCGACGAATTCACCCCCCGAATACAGGTACGGAACGTACGTGACGTCCTGACCGTGCCCGATGAGTCCGGCGGCCAGCGGGACCGACAACGGCGAAGGCACCATAGTGTCGATAATTCCCTGGCCTAGGAAGATCGGCCTGTCGTAACCGTCGACCGGTACCGAGAGATACTCCGACAGAGCGTCGAACATCTCGGTTCCCGCCACCGGACGCGAGAGCATCGCGCCCACCGACCCGTGCTGCGTTCGTAGGTCCCCCGGGCAGGTCGCCTCGACGTTGTCTACCTCGGAACGCCCGAAGTCCGTCAGGTAACTGTCGACATCGAGATCGGGCCTCGATTCACGTAGCCCCGCGAGCACGTACGCCGCGAAGACGTTCAGACCGTCCAAACCGAGGTCTGGAATCCACGGCCCACCGACCTGAAACGCGTATTCGAGGTTCGACGGCGCTCCCGTGGCCACGACTCCGCGATAGTCGAGTTCCGGCGCATAGGTGGTCGCGATATCGGCGGCTTGCAATGCTGCGTGGCCGCCCTGGGACTGCCCGATCGCCAACCACCGATCCGCCAGAACCGATTCCACGGACCGTGCCGCACGAACCATGTCGACGACGCTGCGTGCGGCCGAGTCCTTCTCGAGGTAGGCGTGTGGCCCGGGTGTGCCCAGGCCCGCGTAATCGGTCGCAACGACGGCATATCCCTCGGAGATCCAGTGACTCAGATACTCGAGGTGACGTCCCTGATACGGATTACGCGACGGCGCACACTGATCTCCGACACCGACTGTTCCGTGTGCCCACGAGATGATCGGCCATCCATCGGCGGGGGCTCGACCGTTCGGTACGAAGACCGTTCCGGAACTGAGCGCGGGCCTACCCGTCGGACCCACAGTCCAGTAGGTGAGGAGGTGGGCTCTGGCTGTGCCGGGCAGCCCGGCTTCCGTCGCGAGGGGCTGCACGGACTGCACCGTTCCGGGCGCAGAGTCGACGGGATTCTGTGTTCTCCCTGGATGTGCTGTCGCGACTCCCCCGGCACCGATGCCCAGCATGATCGAGAGCAGCACAGGTAGTAACAGTCGCGTCCACGCGCGTGTGTCGGCCCGCATGCGGTAACGATAGCGATCGAACGAACTGCCGGGCCCGAATGGGTTCCGCTCGGGCCCGGCGCGGGCGATGTTCGGCTACACCGCCGCGGCGTGTTCGATCGTCTCGGGGATGGAGTCTTCGTCGACGTCGACTTCCTCGCGTTCGTCGAAGGTGTCGACTCCTTCGTCGTGCGTCTCGTCCGGTTCCTCCTGCGGTACCGCCACGGGCCGTGCGCGCTCGACCTTGACGATGCATCGGGCGAGATCGGGGCCGACGGCGCTGGCCGTCATCTCTAGATCGGACCGTTCGGCACCGTCTCTGGTGGTGTATTCGTTCGTTCTGAGCTGCCCGTAGGCCACCACCGGGTCGCCCTTCATCAGCGATCCTCCGACGCCCTTTACCAGCCGTCGCCAGCAGGTGACACCGAGGTACAGCGTGCCGCCGTCGCTCCATTCGCCGGTAGCTCGGTCCTGCCGTCGCACATTGCTGGCCATCCGGAAGTTCAGTACCTCGTCACCGGACGCGGTCTGTCTCTTGATCGGATTGGTGATGACTGTCCCCACAACCGCACATTGCGCCTCGTACATCGTCTGTCCCCTTGTCAGTTCGGTGATCCGTCTGTTCGACGATCCGGTTCGGCAGCGCCGATCCGAGGACACCGACTTTGCCGTGAGCTCCGAGTGAAATGTGGTGGGAATCGGCATCTGTGGATAGATGTCCCGGTTGTGGACAAGGCGGTTTCCGACGGGGTTTCGGGCGTCAGTGTGTCGGTCGAGCGTGTTAGAGGAGCGCGGACTCCACATAGGTGTGCCCCACGACCTCGGGACGGGCCGTTCCCCCGGTCAGGCCGGCCAGCATGCCGATCATTGCGTCGACGTCCTCGACCTGAACCGTCATCACCGCACGAAAGCGATAATCGATGGACACGATGCCGACCCCCCGCGCCCGTAGTTCCGATTCGACTCGGCCGACCTCTGTGTAGTCCAGTTGGACCTGCAACAGTTCACGACGCTCGCGCTGCAGGAGTCGGGCGTTCTCGAGTGCGTGCGTGACCGCGTCTCCATAGGCCCGGGCCAGCCCGCCGGTGCCGAGTTTGACACCACCGAACCAACGAGTCACGACGGCAACGACATTGGTCATCTCACGCCCGAGGAGGACGTCGAGCATCGGGCCACCCGCAGTACCGCTCGGTTCTCCATCGTCGTTCGTCCGAAGGATCAGATTGCGTGGCACATCACCGACAACGAATGCCGAACAGTGATGTCGAGCAACCGGATTGGCCGAACGGGCTGTCGCGATCACAGCTCGCGCTGCTTCTTCCGACGGTGCGCGTTCGACCACCGCGAGGAATTTCGATCGCTTGATCTCGATCAGCGCCTCTGCGCCACGTTCCACTGTGAAAAACAATGCATTCCTCGCCTTCGCAATCGGGGGTCGCGACGGGTTACGCCGCAACCTGCTCCGAGTTCGCGGCTTCCGATGCGTGGACGAGCTCGGCATAGTGACTGTCCGACGCCATGAGCTCGTCGTGGGTACCGGATTCGAGGATTCGACCGCTGCCGAGAACTGCGATGCGGTCCGCGGATCGGACGGTCGAGAGTCGGTGCGCGATGAGGATCGTGGTGCGTCCCGCCATGAGTTCGTCGAGGGCGTCCTGCAGCGCACGCTCGGTCCGAGTGTCGAGTGCGCTGGTCGCCTCGTCCAGTACGAGAATCGGTGGGTTGCGCAGGACGGTCCTGGCGATGGCGAGTCGTTGTTTCTCTCCACCGGAGAACCGGTATCCGCGCTCCCCCACCAGCGTGTCGTATCCCTCGTCCAGCGCGGTGATGAAGTCGTGGATCTGGGCTACACGGGCTGCGTGTTCGATCTCGGCATCGGTTGCCTCAGGTTTGGCGAACCGGAGATTCTCGCGGATCGATGCATGGAAGAGGTACGTCTCCTGCGATACGACGCCGACGAGTTCGGCCACGGCCGTGGTCTGCAGATCCCGAAGATCGACGCCGTCGATGGTGATGCGTCCGGACGTCGGGTCATGAAGCCTCGCAGCGAGATACCCGAGCGTGGTTTTACCAGAACCTGTCGATCCGACCAGGGCCAACGTGCTCCCTGCCGGGACCACGAGGTCGATGTCGGTCAGTGTCGGTTGCGAGGCGACGGTGTACGAGAAGCAAACATTGTCGAATGCGACGTCGCCGCGTACGTCTTGCCTTGACAGAACCTTCGGGTTCTTCGGTTCGGCGATGTCGATCGGGAGGTCGAGATACTCGAATACCCGGCCGAACAATGCCAGCGAGCTCTGCACTTCGACGCCTGTGCCGAGCAGCTGCATGGTGGGGCGGAAGAGTTGGGTTTGCAATGTGGTGAACGCGACGAGTGTGCCCACGGTGAGTGCGCTTCCGTTTCCGATGGTCACGCCGGCGAACCAATACACGAGGGCGGGCATGATCGCGAAGCTGATCTGCATGCTGGCCATTCGCCATTTGCCGGCCATCATCGCTTTGAGTTCGACTTCGGCGACTTCGTCGGACCGACTGGCGAACCGATCGGTCAGAACGTGCGCGGATCCGGTGGTCTTGCCGAGCAGGATGCCACTGACGGACAGGGATTCCTCGATCTGGACGGAGAGTTCGCCGAGCAGTCTCTGTCTGGTGATGGAGATCTTTCGGCGCTCGTTGCCGATACGACGCGCTATCCGGACGAAGACCGGCAGGATCGCCAGGGAAAACAGGGCCAGACGCCAATCGAGCAGAAACAGAGCGACGACTGTTGCTGCCACGGTGGTGGCGTTCTGGGCTATCGACGTCGCAGTGTTGGTGACGACGGATTGCATTCCACCGATGTCGTTGGCGATCCGAGACTGTACTTCGCCGGTGCGGGTGCGGGCGAAGAAGCCGAGTGACTGCTTCTGTAGATGTGCGTAGACGGAGACGCGCAGATCGTGCATGAGCTTCTGGCCGACGCCGTTGGACATCCAGGTCTGCACGACGCCGAGTGTGTTGGTGATGATGGCGACTGCGATCATGCCGACTGCGATCAGCGTGACGAGTGTGACGTCGCGATCAGGGATGGCATGGTCGAGCAGTTCGCGGAGAAGTAGAGGTGAGGCCAGTGCGATGACTGCACTGAAGACGATGATCGCGGTGACGGCAGCGATTCGTGCTCGGTAGGGATGGAAGAGTGCAAGCACTCGGCCGACGGGAGCTGGATCGGGCGCAGGCCCCAGATCAGGTGATGAGGCGGCAGTTGGATTCGATTTCGTGAGTGGGCGTACCAAGAGGACCTCCAAGTTCGATGAACGACATAATACAGAGGCTACCTCATTATGAGGTTGTCAGCAATGAAGCTATGCTTCGGTCATGCTTACGGGAGACAGCCCGACCATCGCCGATTCGTTCATGGCAGTCGCACGGCGAATACGCCACACCCACATGAATGCGCTCGAGCCGTTCGGTCTCAATCCATCGCAATCTCGGGCCCTTCATGTCCTTGCCCGCGAAGGGCAACCGATGCGTTTACGCGCTCTCGCCGACCGGTTACGCATCGTGGCACGCTCGGCGACGGACATCGTCGACTCGCTCGAAGCCGCGGCCCTGGTGATCCGTGAACCGGACCCGCAGGACCGACGTGCCGTACTGGTCTCGTTGACAGACTCCGGGCGCACCCAGCTCGACGCCATCGACTCCGCACGTCGGGCTGTCGCCACCGAACTGTTCGACACGCTCGATGCCGAAGAACGCGAGCAGTTGGCTCGGATCCTCGACAAGATCACCGCGGCCTGGTGAGCTCGAGAAAAGTCAGAGTCCGCTTTCGCGATCACGCTTCGCCAGCTCGGCGAACATGGCGTTGTGGGCGGCCAGATCGGCGTCGTGATCGCGTTCGGCGGCACGATCGGAACGCGTCGCGTTGCGAGTGTCACTACGGGACCACTGGATGAGCAGCGAAAGCATGACCAGGACGAGCGGTATTTCGCCCGTCGCCCAGGCGATGCCGCCGCCCAACTGCTGGTCACCGAGCAGATCTGCGTTCCAGTCGAGGCCGAGGGAGCGGTAGAACCAGCCGCCCATCACCGTGGCCTCGCTCATCAGCGCCACGCCGAAGAACGCGTGGAACGGCAGAGACCCGAACACCATCGCGAGCTTGGTGATGGGCTGAATCGGTCTCGGCGAGGGGTCGACTCCGATGACCACCCAGTAGAAAAGGTAGCCGCTGAGGATGAAGTGTGCGTTCATCAACAAGTGAGCTGTGTGGTTGTCGAGGACGGCGCCGAAGATCCCGCCGAGATACAGCACGTAGAAGCCGCCGACGAACAGCACTGCGGCAACTATCGGTTGGGTGAGGAATCGGGACACTTTGCTGTGCAGACCGATCAGCAGCCATTCCCGCAACCCAGGAATTCCGTTCTTTCCTGCTGCTGGCAGTGCGCGTAACGCCAGCGTCAGTGCGCCGCCTAGCGCCAGCAGAACCGGAGCAAGCATCGACAGCGCCATGTGCCCACCCATGTGCACGCTGAACACCGCAGACGAGTACTTGCCGACCCCCGACGATGTGGCAACCAACAGGGTCAGGCAGCCGAGCATGAACGCAACAGTGCGGCCCATCGGCCACGCGTCTCCTCGTTTCCGCAGTCGACGGACACCGAGCAGATACATCACGGCGAGCAGTATCGACGCAGTACCGAAGATCAGATCGAATCGCCAGTCGAACGCCAGACGGGCGAAGGTCGGTGGTCCGTCCAGGTTGTAACCCAGCGCCGCCTCGGTGAGCGAAAGATTCGGATCGATATCCGAAGGCGGAGGTGTGCGGCCGAGTCCGACGGCAAGGCCGATCGTCGCAGCGAAGACGAGCACCTCACCACCCGCGAATCGGATGAGTGCTCCACGAGACTCGGGATCGGCAGCCAGGGCGGGAAGCGACCTACGCCGCTGGATCCACCCGAAGAAGCCGAGCACGGTCAACGCCGTGATCTTCCCGAGGATCAGCAGACCGTAGGTGGAGTCGAACAGGTTCGAGACCGATACTCGGACCAGCGCGTTGATGACACCGCTGACGGCCATCACCACGAAACACACGGTGGCGATCGTGGAGAATCTTCGAGTCGCGACATCGGTGTGCGCGCCCTTACGCCGCGCGTGGGTCAGCACTGCGAAGAGCCCGCCCGCCCAGAGCGTCGCCGCAACGAGATGCAGGATCAGGCTGTTGGTTGCGTAGTCGTGCGATCCACCCGAAGACGAATGGCCGGTGGCAGCGATCGGCATCAACGTGCCGATCGCAAACACGAGAAGTAGAGGCGTCCACGACCACTTCAGCACGGCCCGCGACGCGATAGCCAGGAGCACCGCGAGGATCGCCGTCCAGCGCCACGCACTGGCGATCTCGACTTGTTCTAGTGCGACCCACAAGTTGCTCGGTTGGATCGCCGTGGTGAACGGTTGACCCGAGGTATCGGACAAGGTCAGCGGGACCAGTACCAGGGCACATGCGGCCCAGACGATCGCTGCCACAGATCCCGTACGGACCGCCCGATAGCCACCGACGTCGAGCACCCCGTTCTTCTGGGGCGGAACCAAGAAGGCCGCGAGCAAGAACGACCCGATAGCAATGGATACGGCGACCTCACCGATCGCTCGCACCGCAGGAAGTCCGTAGACCGTGGCCGGTCCTGGATCCGGAATGCCGAGCAGAACCAACGCGTCCGACGCAGACAGGGTCACTACCAGCGCCGCGACAACGCCGGCTATCGCGCCCGCGGCAACGAAGACGGACGTCGTCGCCGACCCCGGGACATCTTTGGACCCGGCCACTGCCGCGGCTCCAGCCGTGCTCGCGGTTTCGGTCCGATCCACTTCCGGTGCTGCCATGCCCTCCAGAGTAGGAGGTCCGCGCCGCGGCGGGAACGCCAGCGCCCGCAACTGCTACGAGCCGTCGTAGATCATGTGGCCTGCACCACGCAATCGAACCCCTCCGTGCGGATCACGGTGCAACACGGAATGTAGACTCATGCACCGTGCTCGGACGGATGCCTTTCCGCTGTCCGCACCACGCCTCCGTAGCTCAGGGGATAGAGCAATGGCCTTCTAATCCATTGGTCGCAGGTTCGAATCCTGCCGGGGGCACTTCCAGCCGAGGAGTGGGCACGTTGGCTTGTGGTTGACTGAGCTCAACCGAAGGGGCCATAGTGCACCAGCTCACCCTCGGCGTCACGTCACGGTCGAGTAAGCCGAACGAACGCCGACTTCCGATCCACCCACTCCACCTCGATCGCATCGCCGCCGACCTCCGAGCTCGAATGTATTTCGAAGCTGGGTACGGTGAGCCTTTCGGAATCTCCGACGACCATATCGGCACTCTCGTTGCCGGCATTCGTACTCGCGAAGAACTCGTCGCCGAATGCGATGTGATTCTGCTCCCGAAGCCACTTGCCGAGGACCTCGAGACGCTGCGACACGGTCAAGTTCTGTGGGGGTGGCCGCACTGCGTGCAAGACGAGAAGTTGACGCAGATCGCTATCGATCGCAAGCTCACCCTCATCGCGTTCGAGGCGATGAATCATTGGACCTCGGAGGGCTGGTTCAATCTTCACGTCTTCCACAAGAACAATGAGCTCGCCGGATACTGCAGCGTCCTTCATGCGATGCAGCTCGTCGGGGTGACCGGGGACTACGGCCGCCGACTTCGCGCTGCAGTCATAGGTTTCGGAGCAACTGCTCGCGGCGCTGTCACGGCACTCAACGCGCATGGCATTCACGATGTGGACGTCCTCACCCAGCGCGGAGTAACCGCTGTCAGCTCACCCATTCATTCCGCACGCATCGTCAACTTCGACTTGGACGGCGACAATCCGCGCCGCAGCCGCGCCTTGACCGAAACAGGCAGGGTGCCACTGTCCGAGTTCCTTGGCGATCACGACATCATCGTCAACTGCGTACTGCAGGACACCAACGCGCCGTTGACATTCCTGATGAACGACGACTTACCGTCGATCAATCCGGGAACGCTCGTTGTCGACGTGTCGTGCGACGAGGGAATGGGGTTCGAATGGGCCCGGCCGACCTCGTTCACCGATCCCATGTTCACCGTCGGCGACAACGTTCGGTACTACGCAGTCGACCACAGTCCGTCCTATCTTTGGGACTCCGCTACATGGGAAGTCAGCGAATCGCTTCTCCCCTATCTTCGTATCGTTTTGGACGGGCCTGCGTCGTGGGACAGTGACGAAACGATAAGGAAGGCAATCGAGATTCGCGAGGGCGTAATTGCCAACCCCAATATCCTTGCGTTCCAACATCGCAGTCCCGAGTACCCACACCCCGCCGTGTAGGCCATTGCCGAAATTTTCCGAGTACCGCCGCGCGTGCGGTGTGGTCGTGCGGCCTGGTGGCCTGGTGGCCTCCCTACGTGTACTTCAGGTTTCACGTAGGGAGCGACCCTCAGCGGCTCTCGAACTCTCCGTTGATGACGGTGCCGCCCGGTGAATCATCTCGGGCCTTGCGTGCAGCCTCACGCATTTCGACACCGTCGGAGACCCAGTCGCCGATCTCGCGAGTCACATCGCGCACTGCCCCGGCGATGATGACCGCGATCTTGCCGACGTGCGTGGCTGCGGACTCCGTCAATTCTTGAACTGTGTCCTTGTTGCGCTCGAACTTCCCTACCACCTCTGGCCACCCCTGATTCGGTCGAGATTCGACTCCGGTCACTATGCAGCGACCTTCTTGCGCTCGACGATAACACCGACTGTCGGTTTCGAACCGGTGAGTGAATTGGGCAGAGCGAGCTTGAAAATCTTGCCCCAGACGGACCCGATCTGGTTGAAGAACCCACCGGAGTTGTACGGGAGTCCGTACTTTTCGCAGAGCGCTTCGACCTCCGGGGCCAACTCCGGGTATCGGTGCGCAGGTAGATCGGGGAAAAGGTGGTGCTCGATCTGGTGCGACAGATTGCCGGACATGATGTGGAACAGCGGACTGCCCTCGATGTTCGCGGACCCGAGCATCTGACGGACATACCACTCACCCTGCGACTCGTCGGACGTCTCGTCCTCGGTGAAGGTCTGTACCCCGGTGGGAAAGTGTCCACAGAAGATGATCGAGTAGGTCCACAGGTTCCGCATCAGGTTCGCCCCGAGGTTGCCCACGACCGTGGAGGCAAAGAATGGCCCGCTCAGCGCTGGGAAGATGACGTAGTCCTTGAGGACCTGTTTGCCCGCTTTACGCCACATGCCCGCAAGCAAGGGCTTGACGTCGTGCCACTTGCGCTTGCCCTGGACAACGTTCTCGATCTCCAGATCGTGGAGCATCACGCCCCATTCGAAGAGCAGCATCAGGAAGAACGCATACACCGGGTTACCGAGATAGTACGGATTCCACTTCTGCCCCTCGTCCATGCGAAGCAGGCTGTATCCGATATCGCGGTCCTTGCCGACGATATTGGTGAAGGTGTGGTGCATGTAGTTGTGCGAGTGCTTCCACTGATCGGCCGGGCATACCGTGTCCCATTCGAAGACCTGTGAGTTGAACTCCGGCTCACGCATCCAGTCGTACTGACCGTGCATGACGTTGTGCCCGATCTCCATGTTGTCGAGAATCTTCGACAGCCCCAGTGCACCGACTCCGGCCAGCCATGCCGGCGGCAGGAACGGTAGATACATCAGGGCGCGGCCAGTGATTTCGAGCCCGCGCTGCGCCTTGATGACCTTGTAGATGTACTCCCGGTCCTCGCTACCGAGCTTCGCGACGGTGCGAGCTCGCATCTCGTCCAGCTCGCGGCCGAGCTCTTGGACTTGTGCGTAGGAGAGCGTTGTGGGCACGGGTTGCTCGTGGGGCGAGTCCGAAGTACTCATGAATGGCAACAGGGACAACGATGGTGATGGAATTCCGAACATTGAACACTCTCCGTTTCGGATCGATGTGTAGCGGCATGCGCGGTGAACAGCTCAGATCTCGATGGCGACATCACCGACCGGCACCGAGACGCACAGCTGGATCTTCTTGTCCGGTTCACTGTCCGTCTCACCGGTTTTGATGTTCTGGGTACATCCGGATGTCTTGACCGAGGTGCAGGTGAAGCAAATCCCCATCCGACATCCGTATGCGGGGGTCAGACCCACCTCTTCGGCCTGCTCGAGCAGTGTCAGACCGGAGTTGTCACCGACCTTGCCGCTCTCGGTGAAGGACACCTCGCCTCCGACGTCGCCGGTGACCACTGCCAGGGGCGGCGTAAATTCTTCGAGGTGAAGACGGTCTTCGAGACCCAGGTCGGCATACACGTTTTCGACGCCACGCATCAGTCCGGGCGGACCGCACAGATACGTCTCGGCGTCCGCGTACCAAGGTGCGGCGGATCGGAGGTGCTCGGCGCCGAAGAAGCCGTGCAGATCGCCGCCCCGCTCCTGACCGGTGTAAGCGAACACGACGCGGATGTTGTCGTGTGCTGCTGCAATGGCGTCGAGCTCACTCCGATAAGAGACGTCGCTTTCGGTGTACGCGTAGTGCAAGAAGGTGAGGTCGCCGCTGTACCCCTCGTCCAGCAGCGTCCTCAACATCGCCAGCACGGGGGTGATTCCGCTACCGCCGCTGATGAGAAGCACGCCGGCCGGCCGAGGCCGTGGGAGGTGAAATACCCCGTCGGCCTGGGAAAGACTGACAACCAGACCCTCCCGCGCGTTCCGATGCAGGTACTGAGAGACCAGCCCCTCCGGATGCGCCTTCACAGTCAGTTCGATTCGACCGTCATCGCGATACTGGGAGCAGCTCGGCGAGTAACAGCGCGTGTGGCGGACACCGTCGATGACGACCCCGACCTGCACGAATTGACCTGCTTCGAAACCACGCCACTGCTGCGTCGGGCGCATCGTCAGGGTCACCGTGTCTCGGGTGGAACGATGCACCGCGGTGATTTCGGCGCGAAGATCGCGAACCGTGGTCATCGGGTCGACCAGTTCCAGATAGCGATCGAGCGCGTGCGGGGTCGCCATCGCCTCGAACAAGGACAACAGAGAGAAGGTGCTTGGCAGTCGCGGTCTTCGCGACTTCTGGTGAAGTGTCATCTCGCCTCCCGATAGCGGTCGAAACGGCAGAACCATTTCGGTGTACGGCTGTGCACTAGAATCAGTGTGGCAGATCGGCACCCCGAGCTGTCAACGTCAATGTGACGGCACCAACACAAACAGTCGTAATATGACGTGGATCACAAGCGCCTGAATAGACGGGCTCAGGACCGGGAGTACTCGCTCAGTGGACAGCCATAAACTCGAACCCGTGACAGAACCGGGCACCCGAGCCGAACGCAAGGAACGCACCAGGCAGGCGCTCATCTACGGCACTCTCGAACTGCTGAGAGATCGCTCCTTCGCAAGCGTGAGTCTGCGCGAGGTCGCTCGATCTGCGGGGATCGTTCCTACTGCGTTCTATCGCCACTTCGCATCGATGGACGATTTGGGTGTCGCCCTGGTAGAGGATTCGATGCGAATGCTGCGACAGATGTTGCGCGACGCGCGGAAGGATCCGAGCGTCAAGAATGCGGCCGAGTCGTTCGCGATCTTGGTTCGGCAGATGCGTAGCCACGAGGAGCAGTTCCGATTCCTCTCACGCGAACGATACGGCGGCGTCACCGCAGTACGACAAGCTTTCGCGACCGAACTGCGGATGTTCGTCAGCGAGCTGACCGTCGATCTCGCCCGCATGCCAGGTCTCGCGACTTGGGACGCAACCGACTTGGAGATGGCCGCGGACCTCATCGTCTCCACGATGTTGACCGCGACGGTAGGCCTGTTGGAGATCGACCGGCCGGGAAGCCCGAAAGAACAAGAACTGGTGCGCCGCACCGAGCAGCAAGTTCGCCTCATCGTGCTCGGCATGGGATCGTGGAATCCGCGACACCGAGCGGAAGGAAACCGATGACCATGGAGACCGTCCCGATCGAAGACCTCGTGTTCGACGTTCGGGTCGAGGGTCCCGACGATGGAACACCGGTCGTCCTGCTGCATGGGTTTCCGCAGACATCGCTCTCTTGGCGAGAGGTAGCGCCTCGCCTGCATACCGCCGGTATGCGCACACTCGCCCCCGACCAGCGTGGGTACTCCCCTGGAGCGAGGCCATCGGGTGTCGCGGAATACACCTCGGACAAACTTGTCGCCGATGTTCTCGGGTTGCTCGATGCGTTCGATCTAGAGTCGGCACACATCGTCGGCCACGACTGGGGCGCGGCCGTGTCATGGCAGCTGGCCGCGCGACATCCTGAGCGAGTACGTTCTCTCACTGCAGTTTCGGTGCCGCACACAGCCGCGTTCGGTCGGGCTCTGCGCGAGGACGAGGATCAGAAGGCGCGCTCGAGCTATATGCAATTGCTTCGCGTCGAAGGAAAAGCCGAACAAGTACTCATGGAGCACGACGCCGCTCGATTGCGTGCCATGTTCGGCAGCAGCTGTGCTGTCGACAGCTATGTCGAGCACCTCAGTGGACCCGGCGCTCTGACTGCAGCCCTCAATTGGTACCGCGCGATGACGAGCGACTTCGGTCGTCTCGAATCCGTCCAGGTCCCTACTACTTACGTGTGGAGCAATCAGGATTCTGCGATCGGCCGCGCTGCCGCGGAACGGTGCGCAGAGTTCGTCGACGCCGACTACACCTTCGTCGAACTGGACGGCATCTCGCACTGGGTACCCGAGGAAGCTCCCGAGCGGCTTGCGGACGAGATCTGCGCACGCGTCTCCTCGAACTAGACCTTGTCCGGCGCCTTAACTGCCAGAAGCGCACCGAGGCCGAGCGCGAGAACCACGAGCAGACCACCGATCCCGGCGCGGTCCGAATCGAAGAGCCATACGAAGAGTCCGAACAAGGTCGGCGCTAGGAACGACACTGCTCGGCCCGTCGTAGCGTAAAGGCCGAAGAATTGTCCTTCCCGCCCTGGCGGGGCCAATCGCGCCAGGTAGGTACGAGAGGAAGATTGCGCGGGTCCGACGAACAGGCACAGGACGAGACCGAAAACCCAGAACATCAGTGGGCCGGACACGAAGAGCAGCACGACGCCCGCGAAGATCATCGACGCGAGCGAGACGACGATGACCGTTTTCGGGCCCACCCTGTCGTCGAACCGTCCGGCACTGATCGCCCCTAGTCCAGCGACCACGTTGGCCGCGACGCCGAACAACAACACGTCTGCCGTTCCGATGCCGTACACGCTCACTGCGAGCACCGCGCCGAAGGTGAAGACCCCGGCCAGACCGTCACGGAACAACGCACTTGCGGCAAGAAAATAGACACTGCGCCGATCCACCGACCACAGTTCACGGAGATCCCGAAACAGCACCTTGTAAGACTCGGCAATTCCTGCTTTGGCAGCGTCCGGATCAGCACCGGTGGGCGGCAGTTCCGGCACCGCGAGGAAAACCGGAATGGCCGATATGGCGAACCACACGGCTGCTAGAAGGGCGACGAAACGGATGTTCAGCCCGCCGTCGGTCGTCAGACCGAACAGGCCGCGAGTGTCTCCATCTCCGGTGATGAAACCGAAGTAGCAGATCAGCAGCAGCACGATGCCACCGAAATAACCCATGGACCAACCGAATCCGGAGACCCGACCGATGTTCTGCGGCGTCGAGACCTGACGAAGCATCGAGTTGTACGGAATACTGGCCAATTCGAAGAGAATCGAACCGAAAGCCAGCAGTACCAAACCGAGCCACAGATAGTGGTAGTCGTCCTTCACGAAGAACAAGCCCACCATACTGAGAACGGTCAAACCGGTGAAAATTCCGAGGGACCGCTTTCTTCGCCCTCGGGCGTCGAACCGCTGCCCGGAGATCGGGGCCAGGACCGCAATGAACACCCCAGCCAGGCCGATCGACCAACTGAACCACGAGGTCGCCGAAATGGAACCCGGCAAGTCATCGCCGACCGCGTCGGTGAGATAGACCGAGAACACGAAGGTCAGGATCACCGCATTGAACGCGGCCGATCCCCAATCCCATATCCCCCAGGCGAATACCTGCTTTCGGGTCGTCGCGACGCCGACGACGGCGGCATTCGCCTGTGCACTCATAGCGGAAGCCTAGGCGAGCATGCCGCGTCGGGCGTCCCACTCGGGTATCGAGTCCATGTGGGACGTCCGGCCGAAAGTGCATCAACTATGCACTTAGTTGCATAAGCACTTCGTTGCATACATACTCCGTGAGTGGCACTCGAACACGCACTACTGGTCTCCCTCACCGAACTGTCGGGATCGGGGTACGAGCTCGCGCGCCGATTCGACAAATCGATCGGCTTCTTCTGGAGTGCGACCCATCAGCAGATCTACCGAGTACTGACGCGAATGGACGGCGTGGGTTGGGTGGTCGGCACCGCGGTGGCCCAGGAAGGACGACCCGACAAAAAGGTCTATTCCGTCAGTGCCGAAGGGAAGGCGGAACTCGACAGGTGGATCGCCGAGCCGACCGACCCCGCAGTTCTCCGAGACGAGCTGGCTGTGAAGATCCGCGGCGCCGCCCTCGGTGACGTCGCGGCACTGAAGGTGGAAGTACGACGCCATCGCGACGTGCACGTCGAGCGCCTGCAGTTGTATCGATTGATCGAAAAACGTGATTTCCCCGCTCCTGCAAGTCTTGTCGGAGCGGCCTTGCACCAGTACCTGGTGCTCCGCGGTGGAATTCGAGTCGAGGAAGGCTTTGCCGAATGGTGCGAAGAAGTGTTGGAGAAGCTGTGAATACAACCGGTCGGTACCCAATCCTGTTGTCTCCGTTGAGGGTCGGTACGACGACGTTGAAGAACCGCGTCATCATGGGATCGATGCATACCGGGTTGGAGGATCGCCGCCGCGATACGGCCCGGCTCGCCGAGTATTTTGCCGAGCGCGCGAGAGGCGGCGTCGCACTGATCATCACCGGTGGATATGCACCGAACCGAACCGGCTGGCTGTTGCCGTTCGGAGCCAAACTCACCAATCGGATCGAAGCCCGACGGCACCGACGCATCACCGACGCAGTGCATCGTGAAGGTGGGAAGATCGCCCTGCAGATCCTGCATGCCGGCCGCTATTCTTACCAGCCCTTTTCCGTATCGGCGTCGTCGATCAAGGCTCCCATCAACCCGTTTCGACCGAGAAGACTATCTTCGCGAGGGGTTCGATGGCAGATCCGTAACTACGTACGCTGCGCGGTCCTGGCACAGTCGGCGGGGTACGACGGTGTCGAAATCATGGGTGGCGAAGGCTATTTCATCAATCAGTTCCTCTCCGAGCGAACCAATCGTCGCCGCGACGAATGGGGTGGCAGCCCGGAGAATCGCCGACGGATAGCCGTGGAGATAGCGAAGAAGATACGCGCCGCGGTGGGTGCGGACTTCCTGGTCGTGTTCCGCCTGTCGATGGCCGACCTGGTCGAGCGCGGGCAGAGCTGGAACGACATCGTCGCACTCGCGCAGGAGCTGGAACATGTCGGAGTCGACATGATCAATACCGATATCGGCTGGCACGAATCGCGGGTCCCGACCATCGTCACCTCGGTACCCCGCGCCGCATTCGTGGACATCACAGGAAAACTCGACAAACACGTCGGGATCCCGGTGGCCGCATCCAATCGCATCAACATGCCGGAGACAGCCGAAGCGATTCTTGCGCGCGGGGAGGCCGAGCTCATCTCGATGGCCAGGCCGATGCTCGCCGACCCGTTCTGGGTGCGCAAGGCCGAGGCCGACGCTCCCGGCAGCATCAACACGTGCATCGCGTGCAACCAAGCGTGCCTCGACCACGCGTTCGCCCGCAAGACCGTCTCGTGCCTGGTCAATCCCCGAGCCGGGCGCGAGGTCGAATTGCAGTTGCTACCGGCACGAAAGACGAAGAAGATCGCCGTCGTCGGTGCCGGGCCTGCAGGGTTGTCCGCGGCTCTCGAATCGGCCCGACGTGGCCACGAAGTCAGTCTCTTCGAGTCACGCCCGCAACTCGGCGGGCAATTCGGCATCGCCGCGCTCATCCCCGGCAAAGAAGAGTTCGCCGAGACTATTCGGTACTTCACCAACTCCCTCCGCGAGCAGAACGTTGCGATACACCTCGGGCGCAAGGTCACCGCAACCGAGCTCCTCGCCGGCGAATACGACGAGGTCGTCGTAGCCACCGGCGTAGTCCCGCGAATCCCGTCCATCCCGGGTATCGACCATCCGTCGGTCCTGTCCTACGCCGAGGTTGTCGAAGAGGGCATGCACGTCGGTAAGAGGGTGGCCGTGATCGGTGCAGGCGGTATCGGCGTCGATATATCGGAATTCCTCACCACCGACGTCTCGCCGACGCTCGATGTGCAGGAGTGGAAGCAGGAGTGGGGCGTGACCGAACCCGAGGCCGCGCCCGGTGCGCTGACAACCCCGATTCCGGCCGCGTCCCCTCGCGAGGTGTATCTGCTGCAACGTAAGAGCGGAAAGATCGGGGCCGGACTGGGCAAGACAACCGGGTGGGTTCACCGCGCAGCATTGAAGGCCAAGGGCGTGCACGAATTGTCGGGAGTGAACTACGAACGTATCGACGACGACGGTCTACATATTTCCTTCGGTGAGAAGCACGAACAGCCTCGAACTCTCGAGGTGGACACCATCGTTGTCTGCGCAGGCCAGGAGTCGGTCCGTGACCTGGTAGACGAATTGGCCGCGTCGGCTATGACGACGCACGTCATCGGTGGCGCGGACCTCGCCACCGAACTCGACGCCAAACGTGCAATCGAGCAGGCCACCCGGCTTGCGATGAGCATCTGACGAGCCGAGGGCGCCGCTGCGCTAGCCTGTCTCATCGTGAGCCTGCCCAGTCCTTCCCCTGATGCCCGTGCCGTCGTCACCGGCGCCTCCTCCGGAATCGGAGAGGCCCTGGCCACCGAGTTGGCGAGGCGAGGACACTCGCTTGTCGTCGTTGCTCGTCGCGGTGAGTTGCTCGAAGCGCTTGCGACGAAGCTTCGCACCGACCACGGCGTGACGGTCGACGTTCGCGTCGTCGATCTCGCGGATCGTGTCGCTCGTGCGTCCCTGTCGACCGAGCTGTCCGGGCGTCCGATCAGCGTCCTGTGCAACAACGCTGGAATAGCGACGTTCGGCCCCCTTGCGCAGCTGGACCCCCAGTACGAGCGCGATCAGGTCGAGCTCAACACCGTTGCGGTGCATGATCTTACGCTCGCCGTCCTGCCCGGAATGATCGCGCGCGGCAGCGGCGGGATTCTCATGACGGGTTCAGCCGCGGGTAATATGGCAATACCGAACAACGCTACCTATGCGGCCTCGAAGGCCTTCGTCAACACGTTCTCCGAATCCCTGCGCCTCGAACTCAAAGACAGCGGAGTGCACGTCACACTCCTGGCCCCCGGGCCCGTCCGCACCGAAACACCCGATCCCGCGGAAGCGTCCATTGTCGACAAGCTGGTCCCGGGTTTCCTGTGGATCGACAGCACCTACACCGCGAAGTTGTCGCTCGATTCGCTCGCCACGAACAAAATGCGCGTAGTGCCTGGACTCCTCAGCAAGGCCATGTCAGTTGCAGGCCAATATAGCCCGCGTGCAATTTCCGCTCCGATCATCGGAGGCTTCTACAAGAAGCTCGGCGGGTAGAAGGCTGCAGCTCCCGCAACGATGCCGGACGTCAGCGCTTACGCCGCCGCCCGGTACCGAAGATGCTCCGCGATATCTCGCGGCCTGCCGCGGACGCCGCAGATCGCAGGAAGCTCTTCACTGCCGGATTGTCCATGATGCGCTCGGCGGCCGACGGCCCTTGCGGTTCCACTCGCGGCAAGTCCGGTAGGTCCACCGGGAGTGGCGGTATGTCCAGGACCGGGTCCGAGTTCGGGGCGTCGGACACGCGCGCTTGAAGGCGCTCGTAGGCGGAGTCGCGGTCGATCGTCGCACCGTATTTCGAGGACAACGTGCTGGCCGCGGCGGAGGCCGAGATCGCGTCGTTGCCGACAGTGTCCATCATTGAGCGCGGTGGGCGAATCTTTGTCCACGCCACCGGCGTCGGGGCACCTTTCTCGGAAAGCACAGTCACAATCGCTTCGCCGGTACCGAGTGAAGTGAGGGCCTTCTCGAGATCGTAGGCATCGGTAGTTGGATAGGTCCTGACAGTCTTGTTCAAAGCCTTCTGATCGTCAGGTGTGAACGCGCGCAACGCATGTTGAATTCGTGCGCCGAGCTGAGAGAGGACCTCGTTGGGAATGTCCGTCGGGAGTTGGGTGCAGAAGATCACGCCGACACCCTTGGATCTGATGAGCTTGACTGTCTGTTCGACCTGATCGAGAAACGCCTTGGACGCATCGGCGAACAGCAGGTGCGCCTCGTCGAAGATGAAGACCAGTTTGGGCTTGTCGATGTCCCCCACTTCGGGCAACGTCTGGAACAAGTCGGCAAGAACCCACATCAGGAATGTGGAGAACATGACAGGTCGCGACGCCTGAGCGCCGAGTTCGAACAGCGTCACAATCCCTTTGCCGTCACTGTCGACACGCAACAGGTCCTCGGTCTCGAGTTCGGGTTCACCGAAGAACGTGTCGCCGCCGGCGGCCTCGAGATTGACGAGCTCGCGGAGGATGACTCCGGCAGTGGCCGCCGAGACTCCACCGAGGCCCCGGAGGTCGGCCTTCCCTTCGTCCGAGGTCAGGTGTGTGATGACCGATCGCAGATCCTTGAGGTCCAGCAGCGCCAGCCCTTGTTTGTCGGCCCAGTGAAAAATGAGTCCCAGGGTGGACTCTTGAGTCTTGTTCAGCTCCAGCACTTTACTGAGCAAGATCGGCCCGAAAGCGGTAATCGTTGCACGGACCGGGACACCGATACCACCGGTTCCGAGAGAAAGGAACTCCACGGGATAGCCCGTGGGCACCCAGCCCGATTCTCCGCAGTCGACGGCGCGGCTGCGTATCTTCTCGTTGTCTGCTCCCGGTACCGACAACCCGGAGAGATCACCTTTCACGTCGGCCATCACCACCGGAACTCCCGCGGCGGAGAGCTGTTCGGCGATGCCCTGAAGGGTCTTCGTCTTTCCGGTGCCCGTAGCGCCGGCCACCAAACCATGACGATTGAGTGTCGCCAGAGGAATTGCGATGCGAGCCGACGGGTCGCTGACGCCGTCGAGCATCACCGATCCCAGCTCGAGCACTGCGCCGTGCGATGCGTAGCCCGCCGCGATCGAGGAGGTCACGCCCACCGTCGGGGATGTCCCAGTCGCGTCTGCTGCCGCTGCTTCGATCGCCTCCTTCTCGGCGGCGTCCGCTGCTGCGGCAGCCTCTCGAGCAATTCGGGCTGCTTCGAGTGCGACGGCTTTGGCTGCCTTCGCCTTCTCTGCAGGCGTCGAGGGCACCCCACCGCCCGCCGCATTCGGATCGACCGTCATCTTTCGTCCTCCTTGACACAGCGCATCTGGCAGTTGATCACCACCGCAAACCTTAGCGGTGACGATGCCCGCACTAGGGTGTGTCTGGTGCAGGACAAACTTGTGTGGATCGATTGTGAAATGACCGGGCTGGACTTGTCGAAGGACAAGCTCATCGAGATTGCGGCGCTCGTCACCGACAGCGAGTTGAACGTACTGGGCGACGGTGTCGATATCGTCATTCATGCCGACGACGACGCGCTGGCCGGGATGCCGGACGTGGTGAAGAAGATGCATGCCAAATCCGGATTGACCGAGGAGGTGCGTGCATCCTCGGTCACGCTGGAAGAGGCGCAGCGTCAAGTACTCGCGTACATCCGCGAGCACGTCCCCGTTGCCGGGACAGTTCCCTTGGCCGGAAATTCGATCGGCACCGATCGCGGCTTCATCGCACGCGATATGGGTGACCTCGATACCTACCTCCACTACCGAATGATCGATGTCAGTTCCATAAAGGAGCTCGCCCGTCGGTGGTACCCGCGCATTTATTTCGGTCAGCCGACGAAAGGTCTGGCCCACCGTGCGTTGGCAGACATCGAAGAGTCCATAAAGGAACTGAAGTACTACCGCCAGACCGTGTTCGTAGCGCCTCCTGGGCCCTCTACCAGCGACATTGCTGCAGTTGTAGAGGGACTCGACACGCAGTCCTGATACCGATTGGCAACCGACGATTCGAACCGCTAGTATTGTCATCGCTGCTGAAACAGAACCCGGGAGGGTTCGGTCCGGTAGCTATGGTGGGTGTAGTTCAGCTGGTAGAGCACCAGGTTGTGATCCTGGGTGTCGCGGGTTCGAGTCCCGTCACTCACCCCATAGAAGCACGAAAGCCGGTCTCCACACGGAGGCCGGCTTTTTTGTGCGTTCTGCATCCAATTGTTCTGCGTTCATCACGAAGTCGCGGCGGAAGTGCATCGAACGAGTAGCGAATTACGTTGTTGTAATTCATCTTTCGAGTGTCGCATGGGGTTCATGTGACGTACGGTTGCAAATGGCACTTTTGGGGAAGAAAAGTACCAACGTGAAAGCTGTGACTTAAACCGTTGATTCGACGCGCCCCGAAACGTGCCACCCGTCGTTCGAAGCCCATCAGGGATACCAGCCGGGCAGAGACTAGGAGGCAGTTGCAGTGGGTCGAAAAGTTCACAGAGCGATCGCGGGTTCGGTGTTGTCGGCGGCGTTGTGCATCGGTTCCGCGGGTCTGATCGATCCGGCCACGGCTACGGCGCAGCCGACCATCGACCTGCCCGTACTCCCCATCCCGCAACCCGACGCTCAGCAGCGAGCAGCAATCCTCTCAGCGGTACTCGACGCCACCGGCGTGCTGATCAACGAGGTCGCTGCGGTGATTCTCGATTCCGACTTCGGGCCGGCACCCGACACGAGCACGCCGTCCGCTCCCGCAGTCGTTCTCGCTCCCCCGTCGGTCGGCTTGGGCGGAGCGATCCTGCCCTTGCCCGCGCGCAGCTACGAACTTTCTTCGGACTACGGCAGCAGGAACAACCCGACCGGAAACGGCGGCCAATTCCACCAGGGTGTGGACTTCGCTGCCCCGTCTGGCACCCCGATCTACGCCGTGAACGGCGGAACCGTCGAACAAGCGGGTGATGCGGGAGACGGCTACGGCAATCTCGTACGGGTCAAGAGCGGAAACACGGTGACCTATTACGGGCATCAATCCGTGATGAACGTCGACGTCGGCGACACCGTTGCGCCCGGCGATCAAATCGGTGAGGTCGGCAGCACCGGCAACTCGACTGGACCCCATCTTCATTACGAGGTCAGAAACAACGGCTCGAGCGTCGAACCGGTTGCCTACCTGAAGACGCTGGGAGTAGATCCAGCGAGGTACCAGAGCCTGGATGCACGCTGAGTCCATCGGGTGGGGTGACGCCAGGTTCGGCATCGACGACCCCTCACATGGAGTTGGCGTTGCCGGCCTTCCAGTCGCCCCAGGGGATATTCCAGTCGCCGAGGCCGTCGGTGCCGGACAGTGTGCCGCCGACAGTGTTCTGTACGACGACGATGTCTCCACGCTTGGTGTTGTCGTAGACCCACTTTGCGTTCGCCGGACTCAGATTGAGGCAACCGTGACTGGTGTTGGAGCTCCCCTGCTGGCCCACTGACCAGGGCGCCGAGTGGAAGAAGATACCGCTGTAGGACATACGGGTCGCCCAGTCGACGGGCGTGCGATAGCCGGAAGACGAATTCACCGGCACGCCGTAGGTCGATGAGTCCATGACCAGGTGATCGAATCGGTCGCCGATGATGTAGACGCCGTTGTCAGTGGGGGTACTGTCCTTCCCCATCGAGGTGGGCATCGTCATGACGTTCTGTCCGTTGACCGAGAAAGTGACCTGCTTGGTGTTGTCGTCGGCGGTCGCTACGACGGCGTCACCAATCGTGAACGACGTCGACGAGTTCTCCTGGCCGTAGATGCCGTCACCGAGATCACGGCCGTAGACGTTGACGGCGACATCGATGCGAGTGCCGGACGCCCAGTAGTTCTGCGGACGCCACCGAACCTCTTTGCTGTTGACCCAGTAGAACGCGCCTTCGACGGGAGGCGTCGTCGTTACCTGGATGGCGTTCTGCGCAGCGAGTTTGTCGGCGATCGGCTCGTCGAACTGCACCGCGACGGGCTGACCGATACCGACGACCGCACCCTCGTTCGGCAATACGTAGGCCTTGGTGAAGTTGCCGGGCTGATTGGTCGTGAAGTTGTTGACCGTTCGGGTCGCACCACCGATTCCGTACGCATCTGCTTGCACGCGATACCGGCTGCTGTACTCGAGCTGCTCGGTGTTCGACCAGGTCAGGCCATCGGGAGAGAGAATGCCTTCGATCGGCACGCCGTCCGAATCCATCACCGTGACGTCCGCGAGCTTGCCGTCCGCGACAGAGACGGTCACCGGATCTGCGGGAGAGAACCCGACTGCCCCATCGGCGACGCTCGAACTCACCTTGGGTTTCATGAGTTCGGCAATGGGGTTGGAGTCGATCGGAGCGCTTGCGGCCGTCGAACCCGTGGTCGAGGTCGTGCATCCCGACAGGACGATAGTTGCAGTCAATATCGCGACCGCGGCGGTCCCAATTCCTCGAGAGAACCTCATCAACGCTCCACTTCCACACACCGATTCGGGGCACGTACTCGGCCCGAAAGTCACGATTGAATGCTGCCAGGTCACAGCCCGGCTATCCACTCGAAATGCCGCACCTCGAGTAACGTTCGAATAACCAATCGCGTTGTGTCGGCTTCGTGTTACCTCACCGATCGCACCGGTGAGATCGGTGAGGAATCACCAGTCAGCGCATTCGCATGTTGTCGTCGACAAGTTTGCCGAAGCGCAACGAGGGAAGGTCTCTGAAATAGTTCATCCGCAGGCGCCACGGTGCAACCGAACCTTGCTTGGGAAAGGTGTCGACCGAACGCAGAACGTAGCCGGCAGCGAAATCCAGAAACGGTTCCTCTCCGACGTTTGCATCACGTTCGAGGCGGACTTCCCGGTAGCCCTTGCTGTCCATGTGTGCGAGAAGCCGCACGATGTAGTCGCACACCAGATCGGCCTTGAGCGTCCACGAGGCGTTTGTGTATCCGATGACGAATGCGAAATTGGGCACATCGGTGAGCATCATGCCCTTGTAGGCCATCGACTCGGTGATGTCGATCTTCTTGCCGTCGACCCGCAGGGCGACGTTGCCGAGGGCGACGAGATTCAGACCCGTCGCAGTGATGACGATGTCAGCGTCGAGATTCTCCCCGGACGTCAGCGCGATCCCCTTCTCGGTGAAGCGCTCGATGTGGTCGGTGACGATGTCGACCTTTCCCTCTCCGATGGCCGTGAACAGATCACTGTCGGGAACGAGACAGAGCCGCTGATCCCAAGGATCGTATTTAGGTGTGAAGTGGGTGTCGAGATCGTAGCCGTCGGGAAGCCAACCCTCCTGAAGTTTGCGAATCCGTTCCTTCATGAAATTCGGGTAGCGCTGACACAGCACGTACATCCCGATCGAGGTGACGGCGTTCTTCGTTCGAGTGACCCCGTAGGCCGCACGTGACGGCAAGTACTTGCGCAACGCCAACGCAATCGGATCCTTCGACGGCAACGACATGATGTAGCTGGGTGAGCGCTGAAGAAGCGTCACGTGGTCGGCGTCACGGGCGAGGTTCGGCGCCAACGTAATCGCGGTGGCACCGCTTCCGATCACGACGATCTTCTTGTCGGCGTAATCCAAATCCTCTGGCCACAACTGCGGATGTACGACGGTTCCGCCGAAGTCCTCGAGGCCCTCGAAATCCGGCGTGAACCCCTGCGCGTAGTCGTAGTAGCCGCTGCAACACATCAAGAACGAGGCAGTGAACACTGCAACCTCGCCTGATTGACCCACCTTCGCCTCGACCGTCCATGTCGAGGTCGCAGTAGACCATTCGGCCGACACCACTGTGTGATGAAACCGAATATGTCGGTCGATCCCGGCTTCACGCGCAGTGTCCTCGATGTACTCGCGGATGGATGCGCCGTCGGCGATGGATTTGTCGCCGACCCAGGGGCGAAAGTTGTAGCCGAGGGTGTACATGTCCGAGTCGGATCGAATCCCTGGATACCTGAACAGATCCCACGTTCCGCCGATCGCGCCTCGGCTCTCGAGGATGGCGTAGCTCTTTCCCGGCAACGTCGAATGAAGATGGTGCGCGGCCCCGATTCCGGACAGGCCTGCGCCGATGATGAGGACGTCGACTGTCGTGGTCATCGAGAAATATTCGCGAGCATAGTCATGGCAGGAACTCCATCGTGTGGGTCAGGCTCCCCTGATACCGGGAACTTCGACATATCGCATTTCATTCTGTCAGCGTCGCGGCGATACCGGGGCTTGCCAGATACCTACCGTCGCGTCGATCAGATCGGTTCCGCAGTCGGCCCAGTTCGGTGGACGCTCGGGATGCTGTGCAAATTCGAGTTCCTTCTCGGCGCAGATATGCATCATCATATTTCGGGCCATGTCGCTACGTGCTCGACGTACCTCTGCCGGTAGATCCGGTAGGCATCCATGGAGGCCGACGAGGGTCTTACTCAGCGAAGACGACACCCCTGCCTTTTCGTACATCACCGGCCGCAGCGTTGGATCGGTCATGATCTGGACTGCACATCGCGCATACCAACTGGGTTGTCCCAACGTCGCCAAGTGATCGGTGTACGGCGCGATGAGGCACGAGACCCAGTCGCGAAGCCTTTCCGAATCCCCGTTTCGAAGCACGAGCGTGGTCCGATTCTCCTCGATCACGACCGAATGACGTTCGACGATCGCGCGTACGAGGTCCGTCTTCGTACCGAAGTGGTACCCGACCGCCGCGTTGTTGCCCTGCCCTGCAGCCTCGCTCACCTGCCGGTTGGACACAGAATGAAGTCCATGCTCGGCATACAGTCGTTCCGCCATCAGCAAGATCGACTCGCGCGTCCCCGCAGTACGCGTCGAACGCACGCCGCTACTCGTCATCTCGGGGTCCACCCTTCGCTACCATCGCTTCTCGAACCGGACACATAGTCGAGTGAACTATCCCACCGGACAATATTAAAGCACGTGCCTTAACAGGAGTAGATCACCCGCGCGACTGTAGTCTCGATTGCTTGCGATCTCACTTTCGTCAGGGCGCCGCAAATCCAGCATCAGCCAAAATTTCCTGCCCCTCGGCGCTCATGACCAGCGCTTCGAACGCCTTTGCCGCCGCGGGGTTCTGCGAATCCGACAGCACCGCAATCGGATACGTATTGACTGCACCGGCTGACTCCTGGAAGGCGACCGAGGTGACCTTCTCGCCCGCGCCCGACGCGTCCGTCACGTAGACCAGACCTGCGTCGGCCTGACCGGAGGTGACCTTGCCGAGCACGTCGGTGACGGACGACTCTTCACTCACCGGGGCGACATCGACTCCGATCGCCTTCTCCACCTTCGCGGTAGCGGCGCCGCACGGCACCTGCGGTGCACAGACGACGACCTTGTTGCCCGTATCGGCGAGGTCGTCGAAGGAAGCGATGCCCTTCGGATTCCCTGGAGGGGTGACGATGATCAGGGTGTTCGTAGCGAAGTTCTCGGGCTCGCCGGAGATCAAGTTCGCGTCGAGTGCCTTGGTCATGTTTGCAGTGTCTGCGGAAGCGAAAACGTCTCCCGGTGCACCCTGCGTCAACTGAGTGACCAGATCCGAAGAACCGGCAAAGTTGAACGCGACATCGGTCCCCGGATGGGCCGCTTCGAACATGGTGCCGAGCTGAGTGAAGGTTGCCTTCAACGACGCGGCTGCGAAGACGGTGATGTTCCCGCTGACCTCACCTGGAGCAGTGGAACCGGACTCCGGCGCCGTCGAATCACTACCGCGCTCACCACTCGAACAGCCTGTAACCAGCACTGCAGATATGGCGAGGACTGCTGCGAGCCGCCCGTAGATGTTCTTCACTATGCTCCCTCGATAGACCGATTCAGTGGCCCCTTACATCCGTAGACGCGGGCTGAACCCAACCTTAGAGCAGTATCCGCGGATAGAAGATTGAGGTTGTTCCGCAGGCATAGATTCTTCACACTTCACTTCGTAGCTTTTTACGAGGCGAAGTAGGCAGCAGCAGAAACCGATTCACCGCCGTTCATCACAAATTCCTGCCCGTCGATGCTGATCCGAATTGCCGGTGCACTGCATGGGCTCGTCGTAACAGTGGTCGCTGCACCGTCGCATCTGATGTGAACCCAGTGGTCGCGGTACCGGAGATCGAGTTCGAGTGATCGAAGCTCGATCGGCAACTGCGGATGAAGCCTCAGGATGTCGCCGCGCACTTCGATTCCGGTATAGCAGCGCTGCAGGATGTCCACACTTCCCGCCATTGCGCCCAGATGGATTCCCTCCCGCGTCGTGCCCTGCTGACTGTCGGCAAGATCGGCCGTGCACGACTCCCGCAGCATGTCCCAGGAGTCTCGACGGTTACCTCTCGCGAGCACCCAGGAGTGCGCGACTCGGCTCAGCGTCGAGCCATGGGTCGTTCGAGCGAGGTAGTAGTCGACGGTTGCCGGAATCGTGCTCGGTTCGAAGTCGTACCCCATCCCCGCGAGTAGTTCGGTGAGCTCCTCCGCGGTGAACAGGTACAGCAGCATCAGAACATCGGCCTGTTTGGACACCTTGTAGTGTGCGCAGGAGTCATTCTCGGCTTCGAGGATCAGATCGAGCCGGCCGATGTTTCCGTATCTCTGTCGGTAGTCATCGAGGTCGAGTTCTCGAAGTTCCCCGTACCCACGAAATTGTGCGAGCAATCCGTTGTCGAGAAACTCCACGCGCAGCCTGCATGCCAGGTTGTGCCATGTGTGAAGTTCCGACGAGCTGACATCGAGCAGAGCCCACAGGCCCACACCGTCGTCACGACCGACGATCGCGTAAGCGTCCAGCGCGCGTCGTATGCTCCACGAGGCCATCACGTTCACATAGGTCGAATTATCGATTCCCTCACCGGGATGGCCGGGGTATCCATCGTGGAATTCGTCGGGTCCCATGACGCCCCGAATATCGAACCGGTCGTCGGCGGCGTCCCACACCGCAAGGCTGGTCCAGAATCGTGCATTTTCGACCAACATCTCGGCTCCGTAGGAGGCCAGGAAGCCGAAGTCCGCTGTCACTTCCCAGTAGTGCCACACATTGTAGGCAACCGACAAACCGACATGGAATTGCCGATTGGAGTGATCGGGCATCCATCGTCCTGATCGTGGATTGAACAGCACGTGCGGTGTCTCCTCGCGACCGTCGCTACCGCTCTGCCACGGAAACAAGGCCCCGCTACAGCCGATTTCACGCGCTCGGCGCTTCGCCTCGGACAGTCGTCGATAGCGATAGAGCAACAGAGATCTCGACAACTCTGGAATGCGCAGATTCAGTAGCGGCAATATGAACAACTCGTCCCAGAAAATGTGCCCGCGATAGGCCTCCCCATGCAGTCCACGCGCCGGAATCCCGACGTCGAGATCCACAGTGTGCGGAGACAGGCACTGGACGACATGAAAGAGCTGAAGTCGAACCGCTCGGACGGTCTCGTCGTCGGAGCATTCGACCTCGAGATCGTATCGATGCCACAACCGTTTCCATTGCCGTCGGTGGTCGTCGAGAAGCGCGGGGAAAGATCCCGATTCGTCGAGGCACGACAGTGCAGCGCTGAGCGGATCGGAGATGGCTCGATCACGGGAGCAATACAGTGCGACGATCGATGATACTTGCACGCCGACGGCTTGTGAGACGTCAGCCGAGGTTTCCTGAAAGATGCTCGTCGGGGTGCTGGTTGCGCCGAGGACAGGAGCGGCAGAATCCATTCGGGCAGCGAGCGTGAGTGCGATCCGCGATTGCCGAGTATGCGCCTGGAGCCATACCTGATTCTTTGCCGCAGAACCTGTTTCGCATTCAGTCAGGTGAGCATTGTTCAAAGCACGAAACTCGGCTACGTTGCCGTTGGTGACATCGCCGTCCAAGGTCGCGCGCACGGTGATCGTTCCGGTGTAGTTCTCCGGCTCGACTCTGGTATCGAGCGCCGCCAGGTGCGGCGATGCCATGGACACGAATCGTATCTGCCGAAGCCAGGTGCGACGTCCCTGCGAATCTTCGAGGAGGCTTTCGCGTCGAAGAACGCCTTCTCTCATATCCAAGGCGATGTGGTGGTGTTGCAGGAGATGATTGTGGCTGCTGAGCCATTCACCGTCGTCGATATCGAATGTGGTGCCCAACCAGTTCGGCCAATTGACAATTGATTCGTCCTCGTAGTCGACGCCGCTGATCGTCGAGGTGAGTCTGTTGTAGCATCCGGCGAGATACGTACCCGGGTAGTGCACGCCGTCGGCGCTTGCCTCGGGCAGGGCGCCACGGGTCGCGAAGTATCCATTCCCCAGGGTGCAGAGGCTCTCACGGATTCCCTCATTCGAGGCTATCGCGCCGCGGTAATGCAACACCCACGTCGATTCCGCGTCGGTGGAGCACAACTCACAAGCACCGTTGTATTCAGCGGGACTGTCCGGACCGATGTCGATATCGAGTTCAGTGAGATCGCCGACAACCACCTCCGCATCCAACTCGACTGCCGCAGATGCCCGTTGAAGTCCGATGATCAGTCCAAACATTCCGGCTTGCGCGCCTTGAATACCGGCCACCGCATCCTCCACGACGGCAGAAAACTCGGGTGCAACTCCGAGCCTGCGGGCTGCTTCGAGAAACAAGTCCGGCGCGGGCTTACCTGCCAGGCCTCGACGCAGTGCATCGGTGCCGTCGACCCGCACATCGAACAGTCCCCCGACGCCGGCAAGGGCCATCACCTCCCCCGCGTTCCTGCTGGCCGACACCACTGCTGTCGGAATGCCTGCAAGCCGCAGTTGGCGAAGCACATCGATCGTTCCAGGAATCGTACGAACACCTTCAGAAGTCAGCGTGCGGAGATAGTCCTCATTCTTGCGATCGGCCCATTGCCGCACGCTCCCCAATGCCGTGTCGCCGTGCGAAGTCTCGGGAAGAGTCAGTCCACGTGCATGCGCGAATCCGCGCACCGCATCGAGTCGATCCCGTCCATCGATGTAGGCCCGGTAGTCCTCGTGTGTGAATGGCCGGTCCCCTTGTCCGGCAGCTTCGAGTAGCGCATCGAACGCGGTTTTCCAGGCCTGCTCGTGAATCACAGCCGTGTCGGTGACGACGCCGTCCAGATCGAACAGGACAGCATCGACCCGGCGTCCCTGGATTCTCACGGCGACTCGATACCCGAATCGACGACCGCCACGCGGAACCCTATGGGGTGCCTGCTCTTTCCTCGTGATCGACCGACGGAGATCCACCACGAGGTCTCACGAGCGCACGCGGCAGATCATGACGGGGCAGCGCGCGTGGTGTGCGAGATTGCTACTGGTAGATCCCAATAAGGCGCTTCTCACCGGACCTCGTCCTCTACTTCCCACCACGACGAGTTGGGCGTGCTCGGACAAGTCTACGAGCGCGTGCGCGGGGTTGCTCTGTCGGAGAACACGTTCGACCACTACCTCTGGGTACTTCTCGACCCACCCCGCCAGGCTTTCCGCGAGGAGGACCGACTCCTCTTTCTCGATGGCCGCCCAGTCGATGAGGAGAGGCAACGTCACGCCTCCCGCCTGTGATGCGGCGCTCCAAACATGCGCAGCAATGAGCGGCACCTCGAGCCGCGCGGCTATTTCGAATGCCATCGCTATCGCGGCGGCGCTAGTAGCGCTGCCGTCGATTCCGACCACGATCGGGGAATTCGGGTCCTGTGCGCCTTCGCGCCACACGACGACAGGGCACGCTGCGGTGTCAGCCACCACCTTGGCGGTGCTACCGAGCAATGTCGACAACACAAGGCCTGTCCCAGAGCTACCGACCACCATCAACCGTGCCGAAGCCGACAGATCGACCAGCATTTCCGCGGGCGGCACGGCGTCGACATGTGCGCTCACACTGAGGTACGGATGCCGCTCCAGGATGGCTTTCGTTGCCTCGTCGACAATCTCCTCGGCGGTGCGACGCTGCTGGTCCCACACTTCCTCGGGTATCACCATGACGGACTCGGCCATGTAGCACGTCGGTTCCTGAACCGCGCACGCGATGTGCAGCGGAGAATCCAGACGGTCCGCCATACCTGCAGCCCACAGAGCCGCACCCGTACTGCTGGGTGAACCATCCACTCCGACAACGACTTCCTGATGATTCGCCAAGACCATGCCAGCCTCCCGACAGATAAAAAGGGTGCGGCGACTTACCGCCGATGATCACCACGATTGCACGGCTGAGGTACGTAGACGAGAGCACAAAGTCCTCTGATGTAGATGTTGGTCGCACCAACGCAATTCATTGTGCTCTAACCGAGTAGTCCGTGCCGACGCGCCTCGACCACAGCCTGCGCCCGGGTGGCTACGTCCAACTTGCCCATCAGGTTTCGCATATACGTTTTGACGGTGTCGACACTCAACGACAGTCGCGCCGCTATCTCGGCGTTGCGGCAACCGAGCGATGCATACTCGAGAACTTCGATTTCGCGTTTCGACAAGGTCACCGAGGAGGTTCGTCGATCCGTCGGCAGCATACGGCGCAGGATGTGCTCGACGGCCGTCACTTCTGCTTCGAGGTCAGTGTCTTCCATGCGGTCGGCGATGGATCGCAACGCGAGATAGCTCTCGATGATGGCATCCATCTGGCGGTCGTCCCGAGCTGTCGGGGTTTCCACCCTTCCCGAGGACGCCAACATGGCAAGCCTGCGGTCGACCTCGTCACGAATGTCGATTTCCCGTGCCAGTTCCAGCGCACGCTCTACGACGATGTCCGTCAGGCGGTCACTGAGGGGTTGATTCACCCGCAACCCGCCGTACAACGCTCCGCGAGTCCGTCCGCGCACGACCACCGGCACCGCCAGCAGGGTCTCGATCCCCTCCGCCCCGACCTGATAGTCGTATTCGTGAGTGATCGACAGTGATGTGGCGTAGCCCTGCACGCCGATCGGCCGCTGCTCGGCCATCGCGCGACCACCGACGCCGCACCGCACGTCGATCACGAGGTTGCGGAGAATGGTGCTACGCGTACCCAGGAACCCGGACAAGGTGAGATTCCCGTGTTCGACGGTGCCGCCGAACAGCACCGGAAAAGAAGTCGTCGCCTTCAGCGTCCGCAATTCGGCTTGCAACGCATCACGGTCGCTCGGCCTCAGATGTCGACTCACGATCCCTCTCATGCCCGCTCGATACCCACTCTTGGGGGTAGCGGTGTTCTCCCTGCTGTAACTAGCGTCAACGGTAACGTGTAGTGCGCGTCACAAGACTATCGCTTTTCGAAAGGTCTCACCCGATGCTCGATTCGACACTGTCGTCCGCCGGACTGTCGTCCGCCAACAACACGCCCTTGAGCCCGCTGCGTTTCTTGGCGCGTTCGGCGAGCGTATTCCCGAATCGGGTGGCTGTGATTCACGGCGACCGCCGCTATACCTACAAGCAATTCGGTGACGAAGTCGACCGTCTCGCCCGCGTCCTGTCGAGCCGCATCGAACCCGGCGACCGCATCGCATATCTCAGTCCCAACACCCCGGAAATGTTGTTTGCGCACTTCGCCGTTCCTCTGGCAGGTGGCGTCCTCGTTGCCCTCAACTCACGTTTGACCGGCAGCGAGCTCGACTACATCCTCGACCACTCCGGCACCAAGATCTTGTTCGTCGATTCGGAGCTCGTCGAATCCGCCTCCGGTGCCCGCGCGGCAGTGCCGTCGCTGCAGGAAATAATCGAGATCCCCGACTCTACGATCGATCCCCCCACCGTTCCGGAAGGCGTTGTCACCGGCCAGTATTCAGACCTTCTCGCCGAGGCCGGCAACCTCGTCGATGCACCCCCGTTGGTCTGGGGCGTGGAGGACGAACAGCAAGTCATAGCAATCAATTACACCTCCGGAACAACCGGCAAGCCCAAGGGCGTGATGTACACACATCGTGGCGCCTACCTCAATTCGCTCGGCGAGACGTTCCACAACGGTTTCACCGGCTCGACAAAATACCTGTGGACCCTCCCGATGTTTCATTGCAACGGCTGGTGCACACCCTGGGCCGTCACTCAGGCAGCCGCCACCCACGTCTGTCTGCGCGCGGTTCGCGCCGACGCAGTGTGGGATGCAATCGACAACCTCGGCGTCACGCACCTGTGCGGCGCACCGGTTGTCTGTTCGACCATCGCCGAAGCACCCCAAGCACATCACGTGGACGCCCTGCACATCACCACCGCCGGAGCGCCACCAGCACCGAGCATCATCGCCAAGCTCGAAGGACTCGGAATCACCGTCGTCCACGTGTACGGGCTGACCGAGGTATACGGGCCGTACACAATCTGCGAAGTTCAGGACGACTGGCACGACCTGAAATCCGACGAGCGCGCCGAGCTGATGTCCAGACAGGGCGTCGGGATGATTCAAGCCGAGGACGCACGCGTCGTCGACCCCGAAATGAACGACGTCGCAGCCGACGGACAGACGATGGGTGAAATCGTCCTTCGCGGCAACAACGTCATGCTCGGCTACTACCGGGATCCGAAAGCCACAGCGGAAGCGTTCGCCGGCGGCTGGTTCCACAGCGGCGACCTCGGGGTAATGCACCTGGACGGCTACATCCAGGTCAAAGATCGCGCCAAGGACATCGTCATATCGGGCGGCGAGAACATTTCGACCGTGGAAATCGAACAAGCCCTCATGTCCCACCCAGCGGTGTTGGAAGCCGCCGTCATCGGCGTCCCGCACCCGAAGTGGGGAGAACGCCCCAAAGCATTCGTGATCAAGAAGAAGGACGCCGACGTCAGCGCCGAAGAATTGATCGAGTACACACGCGGCCGTCTCGCGAAGTTCAAAGTCCCAGACGAGATCGTTTTTCCACTGGACCTCCCCCGTACGCCGACGGGCAAGATACTGAAATTCGAGCTCAGGAAGTCCACGGCCTGAGCGCCGGAAAGAACCGCGGGTTCGAGGAGTTTGTGCCTCGATGCCGTGGGTAACTGTTCGACATGGGGACGAGAACGTTCCGCGACCGAGCCGACGCCGGGCAGGCGTTGTCGGTCCTTCTCGACGCCGAAGAGTTCTCCGAAGACGTGCTGGTGCTCGCCTTGCCGCGTGGCGGAGTGCCGGTCGCCGCCGAAGTCGCTACGTCGTTGCACGCGCAGTTGGACGTTCTCGTCGTTCGCAAACTCGGAGTCCCCAGACAGCCTGAACTGGCCATGGGAGCCATCGCCGGCGGTGGAGCGATGGTGGTCAACGAAGACGTGATCCGCGCCGAGAAAGTGAATTCGGTTGAGCTACAACAGGTGATCACCGAAGAACAACGTGAGCTGCAGCGTCGCGAGCAGCTCTACCGCGGAAACGCACCGCCTGCCCGGATCCACGGGAGGTCGGTGATCGTCGTCGACGATGGCGTCGCGACCGGAGCAACCATGCGAGTGGCGCTCGAGGTTGTGCATCGCTACGACCCCACCCACGTCGTTGCCGCCGTGCCCGTGGCTCCGGCGTCGAGCCGCGTTGAACTCCAAGAACTGGTCGACGCACTCGTGTGCGTCTCCACGCCTCGCCGGTTCCTCGGGGTGGGGGCGTCGTATGCACGATTCGAGCAGACCACCGATGAAGAAGTCCGCTCTACACTCGCCGAGGCGGCAGCACGACATCGGCGTGATCAGTGATGTGCCGCCGGTAGCTATCAGCGCCGAAGTCAGGCTTTCGCCACCAGAGGGGCAACCTCGGTGCCGAGCAACTCGATGCCGCGAAGTAGGTCGCCGTGGGCGAGCCTCGGATTCGTCATCTGCAGCGACAACCGGTCGACGCCGCCTAGCTGTTCCCCGACCCGCAGGATCTTTTCGGCCACCGTCTGCGGGTCTCCCATGAAGAAGGCACCGTCAGGCCCGGATGTGGCGTCGAACTGCTGGCGGGTCGGCCGGGCGAAACCGCGCTCTCGGGAGATTTTGGTGAACATTTCATTCCAGCCGGGGTAGATGGTGTCTGCTGCCACCTTCGTGGTCTCGGCGACGAAGCCGAATACGTGCAGCCCTACCTGCAGCTTCTCTGGGGCGTGACCGGCCTGGGCTCCCGCGCGTCGGTACAGGTCTACGAGCGGGGCGAACTGGCGCGGCTCACCACCGATGATCGCAATCATCAGCGGCAGCCCCAGCATGCCTGCGCGGGCGAAGGACTCCGGGGTTCCACCGACGCCGACCCAGATCGGCAAAGGATCCTGCACCGGCCGCGGGTAGATGCTCTGCTGGACCAATGGTGGGCGATGCCGACCGGACCACGTGACCTCGATGTTGTCGCGGATCTGCAGCAACAGTTCCAGCTTCTCGGTGAAGAGAGAGTCGTAGTCGGCAAAATCGAGGCCGAACAGCGGAAACGACTCGGTGAAGGACCCGCGGCCTACGACCAGGTCGATCCGGCCCTTCGAGATCAGATCCAGGGTGGCGAACTCTTGGAACACCCGCACCGGATCATCTGCGCTGAGCACCTTGACCGCACTGCCGAGGCGGATCCGTTCCGTCCGAGCGGCCGCGGCGGCCAAAATGATCGACGGTGCCGAGTCGTAGTACTCGCTGCGGTGATGCTCGCCGATCCCGAACGAGTACAGCCCGACCTGGTCAGCAAGGGCGATTTCTTCCAGCAGATGCCCCATCCGCTCGGCCGGCCCGATCACCCGACCGTCCGTCGGATCTGTCACGGAGGAGACGAAGCTGTCAACGCCAACATGCATGATGCGACCTCTCGATTCAGGGCGGACGGATCCACCCAGCATTGGAGACGATTCAACCACTCCCGATGAAAGAGTTCCGGGTCGCGGGCCAGATCGGTTGTCGCACGGTTCACCCGATGACGGCGGAGTCTTCAGCTACTTCGCCTCGTAGCGCAGCAAGACCGCGCCTCCGGGGAAGGTGCGGTTCTCCACCAGTCGCAGCGAGATCCAGGACGGCAGTGTCGGGAAGAACGGTATGCCGCCGCCGACTGCGATCGGCGAGATCACGATCCGGTACTCGTCCACCAGTCCCGCCTGCACAATAGGTGCGGCCAAAGTCGCCCCGGCCACCGCCAATCTGCCGTCGGTTTCGGCTTTCAGCTTCCTCACCACCTCGACCGGGTCGCCGCGTTCGAGGCGAGAGTTCCAGTCGACGGACTCCAGGGTGCGCGAGAACACGACCTTGGGCATGTTGCACCAGATGTGGGCGAAGTCGACGATAGTCGGGCCAGCGTCCGGGGACTTGTCGGCGGTCGGCCAGAACGCGGACATCAATTCGTAGAGCCGGCGCCCATAGAACGACAAGGCAGTCTCCCGCTCGAGATCGTTCCAGTATTGATGCAGTTCTTCGCTCGGATCGGACCAGTCGATGCTGCCTTGCGCGTCGGCGATGTACCCATCCACCGATACGTTGAAGCTATAGCTGAGTTGTCCCATGCAACTGAAGACTGCACCGGCGGGCAAAACTCATCGGGATCCGCACATCGCCAGTTCTCAACCGACTCTTCATCACAGCCTGAAAATCGTTTGCCCCTGTGCTCGGCAACGACCAGCGGAATAGTACTCAAATGTCTCCGCCCTGGCCCGCTCATCTTGATGTCGGCGCAGTTCGATTTGCGCGTCCCACCGCAAACTACGAAGAGGTACTCGTTTTCTACCGCGACATTGTCGGACTACGGGTTCTGGCGCAGTGGCGAAATCACAGCGGATACGACGGGGTCGTATTCGGTTTGCCGGGCTCCCCCGTTCAGATGGAGTTACTACAGTTCGGCGAACCGCCACGTATTCCTGAGCGGGACCACGAGAATCAGCTGGTCCTCTACCTCAAAGGGCCGCAAGCCTTGGCGGCCGCATGCAAGCGATTCACCGATCACGGTCATACCCCGGTTGTAACCGCCAACCCATATTGGACGGACCACGGCGCCGTGCTGTTCGAGGACCCGGACGGGTGGCTGGTGGTGTTGGTGCCCTGGACATTCGAGTAGAGCGGCACCAGCGTCATTGCCTACTGCACGTTCTCGATCAGACGCCCCCTTCGGCAACCCTTGACCCAGGCCCAGCCAAGTTCGTTCCACTGCCGCCAGAGAGCGAAATCGATTGGCTCATTGGGTACTTCGGCAGACCGGGCGTGATCATCACGGGGCATAGCCTGCGTGTAGCGGGCTTCTCGTGCGTCATCGACCAACTGCGAGAATGGTGAGATAGCCTGCACATTGGGTCGCGTGATCCGCCAACCGATTGGTTATTCACATGAAAAGGTTCGCCGCAGTATTCCTCATCGTCGGAGCCGCTGCGCTCGGCTCTCCCGCCGCAGCCATCGCAGCACCGATAGGCACCGGCAGTGCCGAAATGGGCGGGCCGTTCTATGGGGCGCTTCCGTCCTGGTCGACCATCTTGGCTGCATTCGCTCAGTGCGGATCCGCCGCCATCGGAAACACGGCGTGCGGCACTGGAACTCCGCCGATTGCCTTCTTCCCCTAACTGGCGACGGGAAGGCTCGAGCTACTTGCGGGCTTCGAGCTTTCCATCCGCTCGGTGATCAGCAGACCGAACTCCCCTCTGTGACGCAACGCGTTGTCCACCCTGTCATCCCAGCTGTGATCTAAGATTGATCGAACAGGACGTAATCGTAGAATCGACGGCGAGTAGAGGTGGGCATCATCTCTATCTGGTAGTCCCTCCATCACTCTGCAGCTGTCGAATCGGACGCCTGCGAATTCGGCGAGATTCGTCAGCGCGCGGAGTCGAGGCCATCGGGTAGAACGACATTGGATCTCGCACCGCGTGCGCCCGATGACCTCGACGCGCCATCACACGTACGGTCGAGTCAGAAATTCAACCAGGTGGTTTGCCGGATCGAGGACGTAGAGTGCTCGTCCACCGTCTTCGTGTCGAATTTCGTTGTGCTGCGAGCGTTGCGGGTCGCCCCAGTAGTCCGTGCTGGACTCAATCAGCCAGGCAACGATTCGATCGAAATGCTTTTCGTCGACCAAGAACGCGAAGTGCAAGGAGTCGAAAGTCGTCGGCGGCGTGGCGAATTGCAGGAGTACACCGTCAGACATGATCAGGTTGGCGAATGGTCCCCACGAGGGAGCATCCACAGTTTCGAGAAGGCTCCGGTAGTACGTCGCCGATTCTTTGGCGTCGTTGGTGGGAATGATCATGTGGTTGAATTTGGCAGTCATCAGTTTCCTGTCATCGAGGTCAGAGTTGGCCACTAGATCTCGGCGAGGTGGGCCTCTTGGTCGAGGCGATGAATCTGATAGCTGATTCCGGCCAGCTCGTGTGCTTGGCAAGATCGCGCAAAACTTCACCATCGCCAGGCTCACTGAGGGTGAGAATGCGCCGGTCAATCGTGCGCCGGACGAGCGCAGATCGCGGCTAGTCACACGAGCAAGAAGGGTGCGCCGAAATCATCGTGCAGCTCCCGTGTTCGACGCCTCCATGCCTGACACAGACTGCCACCGGCACGCGACGTGACCTCGACCGTAGCTCATGTCGAGCCAGTTGGTCCAGGAAGCGACCGGTTTCGGACCGCTGTGAATTTCCCGCCAAGTCACCTGCGAGAATCAAACCGATGGCACAGGCACCCAACGACTTCGAACTGACGATGGCCGAGTTGCGCACCGTCGCAAGGTTCGCCGCCGAGAGTGCACAACAATTGTTGTCAGCATTCGAGGCCGTTGCACCTGACGATCGACGCCCACGAGCGGCACTCGACGCTGCATGGATTTTTGTCGACGGAGCCCCGAGAACCAACTTGCAGCGCCTCACCGCTCTCGATGCGCATCGGGCCGCGAGGGATGTTAGGACCGAAACCGGACAGCTCGCAGCGCGAGCGTGCGGTGACGCCGCGGCCGCCGCCTACTTGCACCCCATCGCCAGAGCGACGCAAGTTGGCCACATCTTGCGAGCGGCGGCGTGTGCCGCCCGGGTAGCCGAGCTGAATGCAGGTGGCAATGAAGCCGCCGCAGCACAATCCATACAGTCGACACGTGACCGCGCTACCTCCGTGCTGCTCGATGTCCTCGGGCGGTACCCGGCTGCACCCGCTGGGAAAGGCAGACTCGGCCAGCTCATGAGTACTCTCGATAGTTCCCTACGCGCCCACGAAATCTAGGGCCAACTCACTCCTCCCGGTACTGCGTTCGATCCGAGTAGGGGTGGGCGCAGCGCTGGCTGCCTCCCAGACACTCACGCATCTGGCGCACCGTCAGTGTGCGGTCACGCAGCTCCGCCTGGTTCCATCGCCGAATTGGACGATCCGGGCGGAGCCGATGCGGTGCCCGGATGGCTGGAACGTGCCGTCGAGAAGCCGAGGTCGGTGAATCCGAACAGCGTGGGTGATGCGGACTGAAAAAGATATCTGCCTCGCTCGCTCCAGCTTCCCGAATGACCACCTCGCGTCAGGCAGCCAAAGCTTCTATACACCGATTCGGGGCAAACACGAGAACCCCAAGCACGCAATGCGCTCTCGACCGGTGACACCGCCCATCTTGTCGTATTGGACACCTATGGTTCTGCGGACTCAACCATTCACGCTCAGGAGGTTCCGCACCGTGCCAGCACAGGCGTGGGTGACACTCCTCGTCGGACTCGTCGCCAGCTCCGGCGTCATCGTCACCTGGCAACAAAAGAACTCAGCCGACCGCCGGTCCGAATGGTGGCGACGAACGACCTGGGCCTTCGAACGCACCTATGGCAACACCGACGCCGAAGCCCAGCTCGGATGGCGGGTGCTCGAAACGCTCGTCGCATCTAGACTGGCCACACGTAGCGACTCCGATATCGTCCAAGTCATCGCCGAACAAATCGCCCTTGGCGACACCGACACCTCATACGAAGAGGAGGCAGAGGATGACAACAGCGACACCGAAGAACCAAACGGCCCCCGCCACCCGTAGCCTCGCCGTACGCCGAGCCGCCGCCCGAGCCGCAGTCGCTGCAAGCGCCAAGACAGGCCGACCAGTCCCCGCCGAGGTCCAAAGGCTTGCCAACTCGCGCTAGGGCTGTCTCAACATTGCCGCAGTTCGTTCCATCCAGGAACAACGAAAGTCCGTTCAGCTGCTAACACCGGCCCCGGCAGGTCGTTCGATCCAGCGACCTATGGGCTGATCCACGGCAGAAACGACATGCCTGCCAAGAACCGCATTTCAACGCACCCGCGGCGCGACCAGACCGAAAATTGGACAACAAAAAATGTCCCTGTCAGTGTTTCTGGCGTGTCCCCGGCGAACGGGGCCATCATGTTTTAGAGTCTTGTTGCCCATGAGCTGGGCGGATAGGACTATGGAGAACATGGCTGGACGGAAGCGGAACTCCGCGGAAGACATCGTGCGCAAGCTGCGACGAGCAGATGAGCTCACCGCTGCAGGGAAGACGCAGGAGGAGATCGCGGCGGAGCTTGAGGTGTCGGCAGCGACCTTGTACAACTGGCGCCGCCAGTACGGCGGGATGGACACCGACGCCGCGAAAGAGCTCAAGGAGCTGCGGGAGCAGAACGGCAAGCTCAAGCGACTGCTTGCCGACGCTGAGCTGGAGAAGG
>NZ_JAPVLQ010000005.1 GCF_027158005.1 Rhodococcus sp. H36-A4
CGGGCATGCGTTCGAACAGATCGACGCTGACGCCGCGGCCGGCGAGGTTGTAGTCGGACTTCATGAGTGCGTCGGCGGCGTAGATGCCTGCCGGTCCGGCGCCGACGATAGCGACGCGAAGTGGACGGGTCTGATCAGTCATGTGCAGCGAACTACCTTCGTCGAGGGAAGTACGGATACCCCAGCATAAATTAGGCATGACTTCGCTCGGTCGGTGGTACTCATCACTGTGCTGTCAGCGGCATGTAATCTTCGAAATTGCGCTATTGCCCAGTTCCAGGTAGGAATTGCACTGTGCACACGACATTTTTGGTCCGGCGGATAGCCGTCGACTTCTGTCGTGTCTGCACCAATATGTGCTGTCGGTGACCACACCCGACTCGTGAGCCTTTTCGGCCATTCTCCTTTCGTTCGAATATCCAGCACCCATGTCGGCTCCGCCCAGGATCCTTCGCTGCTCTCCCACACTCGCTGATGCGTGAGAGACTGCAGGTAGACATCCGCCAGGTCAGAGCCTCGCTGAGCCCGCCGATGACGCGGTCCGCAGCGTAGAAGACTCCGCAGCGCAGAAGACAAGGAAGTCATGACCACCATCGGTACGGCCGTCTCTCTCACCCTCGACAAACTCGGTCCGCGTTTCGGCGCCGAAATAATCGGACTCGATATCGTCTCGGCTTCCGACACCGAGGTGCTGGCGGTCCGGCAGGCACTCGTCGAGCACAAAGTTCTGGTAGTGCGCGGACAATCGCTCGACGACTCGGCTCAGATCGACTTCGGTCGTAGGCTCGGCGAGTTGACCGCTGGGCACCCGGTCCACCACAGCGGTGACGTCGCAGAAGAGGTCTATGCCCTCGACAGTCAGGACAACGGGTTCTCCGACGTCTGGCATACGGACGTGACGTTCATGGCTCGTCCGCCGATGGGTTCGATTCTGCGATCCGTCGTACTACCTCCGCACGGCGGTGACACCAATTGGGCCGACAGTCAGCTTGCCTACGAATCGCTCTCGGCGCCGGTGCGGCAGATGATCGATCAGTTGACTGCGGTCCACGACGGTAACCGCGAGTTCGGTTACTACCTCGCGCAGAACCGCGGCGGCAAGGGCAATATCTGGGACGGCGAGGAGGTGACGGCGCTGGTACCCGTCGAGCATCCGGTAGTACGGGTCCATCCCGAGACCGGCCGTAAAGGCATCTTCGTCAATCCGGGATTCACCTCCCACATCGTCGGTGTGTCCGAGGCCGAGAGTCGCGGAATTCTCGACTTTCTCTATGCGCACCTCACCAAGCCCGAGCATGTGGTCCGCCACCGCTGGCGTCTCGGCGACGTCGTGTTGTGGGACAACCGCAGCACCTCGCACTATGCAAATCGCGACTACGGCACCGAGCGTCGAGTGATGCACCGAATCACCCTGCGCGGTGACATTCCGATCGGCCCCGCAACAGGACAACCCCGGCCGAACCTCGGCGCGTAAAGACAAGGAAGATTGTTCGTATGGCGTCGTGGCGTGAACGAAGACAACAGTGGGCCGATTCTCGTGAGGAAGCGCAGAACAACGCCTCCGAGGCGGCAAGCGAGGCAGACGGGCGCCGTCCGGCGTCGGCGTGGCCGTTCCTGCTGGCAACCGGGATAGTGGTTGCGATTCTTGCTGCTATTTTTCTATCCGCCAAGTTTGCGCCTGCCGAGGAGAACATCACCCAGGCCCAGTTGATGACGGACAGCATCACCGATTTCGTCGACGCGCAGAACACCGGCGATGCCGAGCTGCTGCGATCGGCGACGTGTTCGGACCAGGTTGCGAAGCTCATCAACGGCACTGACGACCAGTACCGATCCGACCGGGCCGAATACGTTCAGGAGAACGGCAAGACCACCGTCGACGGCGTACCTACCGACTACCAGGTCAACGGTGACCGAGGCGTCGCGACGGTGCCGACGAAGGAAGCGAAGTCCGGAGCCACGGCCGACGATCAGTGGAAGTTCGTTCGCTCCGGCGATCAATGGCTGGTGTGCAACGTATGAGAGATGTCGAATCCATCGAATATGGAAGGCTTGACCCGTGACTTATGCAGGTGACATAACCCCTCGAGCCGCCTGGGAGCTGCTTCGCAGCGATCCCGATGCAGTGTTGGTGGATGTGCGTACCCACGCGGAATGGCAATATGTCGGCGTGCCGGACACCTCGACGATCGAGCGGCCGACGCATCTCATCGAGTGGGTCGGTTACCCGGATGGTGCGCGCAACGAGCGCTTCCTCGAACAATTGAAGGAATCCGGTGTCGACGGCTCCCGTCCGGTGGTGTTCCTGTGTCGATCCGGGCAGCGATCCATCGGGGCTGCCATCGCCGCAACCGCTGCCGGTATCGGCCCGTCGTACAACGTTCTCGACGGGTTCGAGGGCGCAACCGACGCCGAAGGCCATCGCGGCGCGACCGGGTGGCGTGCGGCAGGCTTGCCTTGGAGGCAGTCGTGAGCGAGACGGGGAATCGGATGAGTGGCGGGCAGGGCTCGAGTATCCCGAAGGGGGGCGGCTTCGAGAAGCCGTTGCCCACGGGTGTCGGTCAGGGAACTTTGGGGGTCCGCGGTGGTTTGATGCGCTCGGGCTTCGACGAGAACTCCGAGGCGCTGTACCTGTCCTCCGGATTCGTCTATGAAAGTGCCGGTGCAGCCGAGCAGGCATTCACGGGCGAGATCGATCATTTCGTCTACTCGCGCTACGGCAACCCGACCGTGAAGATGTTCGAGGAGCGACTGCGGCTGATCGAGGGCGCGCAGGCGTGCTTCGGTACTTCGAGCGGGATGTCGGCAGTGTTCACCGCGCTCGGAGCATTGTTGAAAGCAGGCGACCGACTGGTAGCGGCGCGCAGTCTGTTCGGATCGTGCTTCGTGGTGTGCAACGAAATTCTGCCGCGATGGGGCGTGGAGACCGTCTTCGTCGACGGCGAGGACAACGATCAGTGGGCAGAGGCGCTGTCGGTTCCGACCACTGCCGTGTTCTTCGAGACGCCGTCGAACCCGATGCAGTCGCTCGTCGATGTCGTGCGAGTGTCCGAGCTTGCGCACGCCGCAGGCGCAACTGTGGTGTTGGACAACGTCTTTGCGACTCCGCTGTTGCAGAAGAGCCTTGATCTGGGTGCCGACGTCGTGGTCTACTCGGGCACAAAACACATCGACGGCCAGGGCCGAGTTCTCGGCGGCGCGATCCTCGGGTCTGCCGAGTACATAGACGGACCGGTGAAGACGCTGATGCGCCACACCGGCCCTGCACTGAGTCCGTTCAATGCATGGACTCTGCTCAAGGGGCTCGAGACGATGCCGGTGCGAGTGCGGCACTCGACGCAGGCTGCGCTGGAGATCGCGCGGTTCCTCGAAGGGCATTCGGCGGTGTCGTGGGTCAAGTACCCCTACCTCGAATCGCACCCTCAGTACGAACTGGCGAAGTCCCAGATGAGCGGTGGCGGCACCGTCATCACGTTCGAGCTCGACGCGGCAGAGGGCGAGGGGAAAAAACGAGCATTCGAATTCCTCGACGCGTTACGAATCGTCGATATCTCGAACAATCTAGGCGACGCGAAATCGCTCATCACTCATCCGGCGACGACCACTCACCGCGCTATGGGCCCGGAAGGTCGTGCCTCAGTTGGTATTACCGACGGCGTGGTGCGTATCTCGATCGGGCTGGAAGACACCGTGGACCTGATCGCAGATCTGGAACAGGCGCTGCGCTAGCTGCTCTTCGGCACGTCACTGTCGGTTCGGCTAGAGGCCCAGGGCAGCGAGAATCGTCCGGAACTTTGCAGTCGTTTCGGCAAGTTCGGCGTCGGGATCGGATGCTTCGACGATCCCGCCGCCGGCTGTTGCGACGGCCGAGAGTCCGCCTGCTGCAAGCTCGAGCCCTCTGATCGCGACCATCCATTCGCCGTTTCCGGTGCCGTCCGTCCAGCCGACCGTGCCGGCGTAGAAGCCGCGCTTACCTTCTATACGTGCGATCGCCTCCATGGCCGCTCCGCGGGGAACACCGGCGACGGCGGCAGTCGGATGCAGGGCGAGTGCCACCTCGAGTGCCGTTGTTGTTTCTTCTCGGAGAACTCCGGTGATCGGCGTACTGAGATGCCATAGCTGCGGAGTGCTGCTGAGCTGCGGCAGTTCTGGGATATCGAGGTCTGAGCAGAGCGGCTCCAACGCCGCTCGAATCTCCTCGACTACGAAACGGTGTTCGGCGTGGTCTTTCGTACTCGCCTGCAATTGTGCTGCGATCTCCGCGTCCAACCGGGGATCTTCGCTACGCGCTGCGGTGCCGGCGAACGGGTGACAGGTGACCGTGGTGCCGTGGCGTCGTACCAGCAGTTCTGGGCTGGAACCGACCAAATATTTTCCCGAGTAGTCACCGCCGGCCGCGGACAGGTCGACGGCGAAACCGTTGCCGAGTCGGTCCGCACGCACCAACGCGTCGAGAAGCGAGAGTGGGGGGATCGGTCCGTCCGCGTGCAGCTGCAGTGACCGAGCCAGCACCACTTTCTGTGCGGCGCCCGCTCGCAACGTTTCCACGAGCGCCCGTACCCGCTCGACGTGCACCGCCGAGGAAGGGATCTGCCCACCGATGTGCACGCTCGGCAGTGGAACGACGGTCCCCGATGGCTGCCACGGACCCTGCCGCCGGGTCAGTTCGAGCGGCTCGACCAGTGCCGCTGGGTCGGCGACATCGAACGGTAGCGCCCCGACGACGGAGTACCCGGCGCGCACAGCGTCGACAGCGTCCTGGATTGACGGATAACAACGATCGGTTCCCCTGGCTTCGACGCTGTAGTCGCTGCGGGACAACACGAACCTGCCACTGTTCAGGTCGGCTGAATGGTCCGGGGTAGCTCGGTTCATCAGAAGGGAGTCTGGGTGCGACCGACCAGATCTGCCACCGAGTTGATGACTTTGGTCGGGCGGAACGGGTACTGCTCCACCGACGCTGCGGTCGAAATACCGGTCAACACCAGGATGGTCTGCAGCCCCGCTTCGAGTCCGGACACGATGTCGGTGTCCATGCGGTCGCCGATCATGAGGGTGCTCTCGGAATGGCCGCCGATCTTTCGGAGCGCGGACCTCATCATCAGCGCATTCGGCTTACCCACGTAATAGGGCTCTTTCCCGGTTGCCTTGGTGATGAGTGCGGCGACGGATCCGGTGGCGGGCAGCGAACCGTCGCGAGAGGGGCCCGTGGCGTCGGGATTGGTCGCGATGAAGCGTGCGCCCTTCTCGACCAGGCGGATTGCCGTAGTGATCGCTTCGAAGGAGTAGGTCCGGGTTTCACCGAGCACCACATAATCGGGATTGGAGTCGGTGAGGACGTAACCGATGTCGTGCAGTGCCGTCGTCAGGCCCGATTCACCGACGACGTACGCACTTCCACCCGGTCGCTGATTTCCTAGAAAATTCGCGGTGGCAAGCGCGGAAGTCCAGATCGATTTCTCCGGAATGTCCAGTCCGGTTCTTTCCAGACGGGCCCGCAGATCCCGGGGAGTTCGGATCGAATTGTTCGTCAGCACGACGAACGGGATCTCGTTCGACTGCAATTCGGCAACGAACACGTCGGCACCAGGAATGAGGTGGTCCTCGTGCACGAGGACGCCGTCCATGTCCATCAGATAGGTCCAACGCTGCGGTTCCTCAGGTGAGCTCACATCACCATTGTGCTCTACCCGGCTGTTGGAGGACCTGCTGAGCGTCAGTTCCCCGCGGTGGCGGGCTCGAATGCCTCAGCAGCCGACTCGACCGTTGTCGAAGTAGTCGGACTCTGGAATCGCGGGATGAAGATGCAGAGTACGAAGGCCAGAACGGAAGCTCCTGCTGCAACTGCCATCGTCACATGGAAGGCTGCTTCGGAGGGGACACTGACCGTTCCGGTGCTGATGGTCATCTGCGCAAGGATGACGCCTGCCACTGCACTGGCGAAAGATGTTCCGAGAGAGCGCATCAGCGTGTTGAAGCTGTTGGCTGCACCGGTTTCCGAGGCGGGAACGACGCCCATGATGAGCGCGGGCATAGCTCCGTACGCGAGACCGATTCCGGCGCCGATGATGATCGAAATGAGAACCAGAAGCCACACCGAGCCGAGTGTGACGGCGCCTACCAGGTAACCGACGGCAATGACGAGCGCCCCCAACATCAGGGTGACTTTCGGGCCTCTCGTTGTGGTGATGTGAGCGGAGATCGGTGCGACGAGCATCATGACCAGACCGGAAGGAGCCATCACAAGGCCGGCAGCGAGTATCGACTGTCCCAACCCGTACCCCGTCTCAGTCGGCAACTGAAGAACCTGGGGAAAGACCAAGCTCATCGCGAAGAACGCGAATCCGACGAAAATCGACGCGAGGTTGGTGAAGAGCACCTGCCGACCGACGGCGACGCGGAGATCGACCAGCGGCTCTGCGGTGCGGAGCTCCCACCATCCCCAGAATGCGAATGCGGCAAGCGAGACCATCAGCATTCCCAGCGTCAGAGCGCTGGTCCATCCCCAACTCGAACCTTTGGATATCGCCAGGAGCAAAGTGATGAGTGCGGCCGACAGGGACGCCGCTCCGGCAAAGTCGAAGCGTCCACCGGAACGAACTTTGGATTCGGGGACGACTGCGATGACCAGGCCGGTGACGAAGACCCCTAGAGCGGCGGCCGCCCAAAACAAGTAGTGCCAGCTGGCGTACTCGGCGATCAGTGAGGCCGCAGGAATCCCGAGGGCACCGCCGACGCCGAGCGAGGCGCTCATCAGAGCCACCGAACTTGCGAGCTTCTTGGCAGGGAGGACATCGCGCATGACGCTGATTCCGAGTGGGATCACGCCGGCTGCGAAACCCTGCAAAGCCCGGCCGACGACGAGTGGCACCACGGTCGCGCTCAGCGCACCGATGACCGATCCGACGACGAGCAGAGCCAGGCCGAGGAGAAGTATCCTGCGCTTGCCGTACATGTCGCCGAGTCGGCCCATCATGGGGACCGCTACAGCTCCCGCGAGCAACGTCGCGGTGATCACCCATGCAGTGTTCGTCGCAGAGGTGTCCAGCAGCGTCGGGAGTTGGGGAATCAGTGGAATGACCAAGGTCTGCATGAGTGCGACGACGACGCCCGCGAATGCCAGGACCGCGACTATCGGACCCGTGCCGGCGCCTTTCGCGGAATCAGAGACCGCGGGCGCGGTGCCGGCCGAGCGTGGGGACATCGTGCCTCCGCGGCATATAGGTAATAGAACAAAAATTTCTAAATCAGGTGACTGACCGAAGTTAATTCACATGACTCAATCCGTCAATCCGGGACATCGAACCCGGTAGCAAGTCCGATGTGCACAGACGGCGATCAGGGTAGGTCGAGACTGTCGTCGAAGGTCACCTTGCGGGCGCTGGTTCGGCGGGGTGGGACCATCATCGGTATGCAGGCAACGAAGTGAGTACACGGGTATGGGCGCTGTTGGCGGCTGCCATCACCACCGAGGTCGCGGCGTCCCTGTCGTTGAAGGCAGCACTCGATGCCCCAGCCTGGTACGCGGTGGTGGTGGCCGGATACGGCGCATCGTTCGTACTGCTGTCGATGATCCTCCGGACCGGAGCGCCGATCGGCAAGACCTACGGCATCTGGGCGGCAGCTGGAATCGCGTTGACCGCGATACTCGGCACTGCAGTATTCAGTGAACCCTTGACCGTCACCATGGTCGCCGGCATCGTCCTCGTCATCGGGGGAGTGGTTCTCGTCGAAGTCGGCTCAGGACGTGCAGCACGCAAGGTCGACCTCTGATGTGGTGGTTGTTGGCAGGTGCGATTGCCACCGAAGTGGCCGCGACGCTGTCACTACGAGCGTCGGAGGGCGGGCGAGTGAAACTATGGCTGATCCCGGTTGTGCTGGGATACGTCGCCGCATTCGTGCTGCTGTCACTGACTCTCTCCGCGGGAATGGCCATCGGCGTCGCATATGGAGTCTGGGCCGCATGCGGGGTCGCGTTGACGGCCATTGCCGGCCGGCTGTTGTTCAAGGAGCCTCTCACCTGGATCATGACGGCTGGAATTGCGCTCATCATCGGCGGCGTCCTACTGATCGAAGTCGGATCGGCTGCACACTGATCCGAACCGTTGACGCGCGCATGAGGCAGTGATGAAGTTGTGGACGTGCCATTCTTCGACGGGGTATCGGGTCCGATTTACTACCGACAGTGGGCTGCGGAGGTCCCACGGGTGTCGGTGGTGTTTTTGCACGGGTACGGCGAGCATTCCGGCCTGTACCACCGTCTCGCGGACTCATCGAGTTCGGACGGAGTCGAGTTCTGGGCGCTCGATCATCTCGGTCACGGACTCTCGCCCGGTGATCGCGGAAATTTCGGCTCACTTCGTGAAATGGGCGACGACGCAACGGCACTGACTTCGCTTGCCCGATCCTGACACTGCGGGAGATCGCCGGTGCTCGCCACGACGTTCTCAACGAGACCGGGCATCGGCGGACCGCAGCGTCGATCGCGAATTTCGTACTCGAACAAACGGAACCGACCGAAGAGGAGGACCGGGCATGGCTCGGTTGACCATCACCGACTCCCAACGCGCCGCACTGGCCGACGCAGCCTCTTTCCCGCTGCTCGACGCCATAGCCGGGCGCCGCTCCCGCAGATTTCCCCTCGGTGGGGAGATTCCCGACGGCCCGTTGGCGTACAAGAGTTCTCATCCCGTGACACCTCTGTCCGAGGTCGAGCGGGCGCTGGTGCTCTCGGTGGTCGGCGGGGTGACGGGATGGCACTACGGGATCACCCGGCACGGGGGATATGCGCCGAAGTTTCCCAACTATTCGGGTTCTGCTGTCGGACGGACGTTTCCGTCGGCAGCAGGCTTCCACACGAGCCAATTGTTCTTCACCGACGATTCCGGAACGTACATTCTGCCCACTCGAGACCTTCCGCCGTTGGAAGGCGAATTCGATCTGGAGAACTGGCTGAACCACACCGTCGATCATTACGTCCGGCTCTCCGACACCAGGCTCGAGATTCCCCGCGAGGAGCCGTACATGGAAGGCCACAACACCTGGATCGCGAACCATCCAGGCAGCCTTCTCGCCTTTCCGGTCGCGGACCTGTCGGAACACTTGATCGCGAACCTGTCGTTCTTCGCAGCCAACGGATACGTCGTATTCGACGACGTCAACGACCGCCCGATCCCAGGACTCGAGTCGTTCTCGCACCTCGCTCATTACGAAGATCCGGTTCCGCTGTCGTTCGTCGAGCAGTACACGCTCACCGAGGCGAGCGCGGAGCTGGCGACGGCCACACACAACGGCGTACTGCTGCTCCAAGCACTCGGCCTGGGTGGATGGATGTTCGACGGGCTCGACCGGCTGTCGGTACTGGGCGGATCCGGCGATCCGCGCGCTCCTGGCCTGGGCTTTCGATCCGATTCCGATCCGCGTTGGGCATTCCCGAACGCCACGGGCCTGGCCGGCTACTTCGAGACGCTGTCCCCGCCGCACGTATCGACCGTCGCCGACGGCGTCGCGCGGTACATCGACCGCAAGTACGGCCCCGGTGGTCCCTTCCATCCGGACACCCCCGGGCCGTGGGCCGACACCCCGACAGTGCGGTCGGCAGCGCTGCCCGCCGATGCCGTGCAGGAACTCGTGACGGCGGAAGCGTCGTACATCTACGATACGTTCGGGAAGCTGCCCGGCACGGTTCCCACCGTGCATGTACTGATGTATCTGCAGGCTCAGAACATCGACTTGGACTTCTACGACACACATTTCGTCCCTGGGGCGTATCTGCGGACGCATGCCGAACACGCAAAGCGATGGAAGTCGTGACCGCTGTCGATGGCCGAAGCCGGAAAGTCCCCGAGGACGCATCACTGGGTGTGCGTCCTCGGGGATATCCAGGCCCAAGTCAGATCATTCGAGCTTGAAGCCGACCTTGATCAGGACCTGGAAGTGAGCGACTACGCCGTCCTCGATATGTCCACGCGTCTCCACGACCTCGAACCAATCGAGGTTGTTCAACGTGGAGTTAGCGCGGGAGATGGCCTTGCGAATGGCGTCGTCGGAACTTTCCGTCGAGGTTCCGACGATCTCGGTCATGCGGTAGATGTTGTCGCTCATGTTCTCTCGTTTCGCTAGGCAACACGTCCTGAACCCATGTTCTCCGATGCCCGACGGTTCCAAACCAAAACCGCCGATTCCGTTCCGGCGCGATCGGGAGTTTCTCGGCTTTCGGGATGGAGACTGCCCGTCGAAACGTTGCACCGTCGTAGCACCAGGAGAAAGGGCGAACGAGTGAGTTCACAGGAAGTAGAGGAGACGCAGAGCGTGCACCCTCTCGACGATCCGGTAGTCGCGTCGCTGCGCGGAAAGCACCGGCGGTTCGCCCGCACGCTGGGACGCGTCTCGCGATTCGACCCCGAGGTCGCGCCGTTCCTCGGACACCCGTTGCCGATGGAGGAGCAGGACTGGAAGGACATCCGGACGCTGTTCGGGCCTCACGCCGTCGTATCGCTTCGAGGTACCGGGCACACCCTTCCCGACGGCTGGGAGCTGATCGACAAGTTCGGGATCGTGCAGCTCGACGGCAGTGGTCTCGAGACCCGTCCGTTGCCGGGGGCTGTCCGGCTCGGTGTCGGCGACGTCGCCGACATGGAAGACCTCATCGCTCGTACGCAGCCCGGCCCGTTTCTGCCGCGGACGTACGAGCTAGGCACCTACCTGGGCATCCGCGAAGACGGCGCGCTGGTCGCCATGGCAGGCGAACGGATGCATCCACCGGGATGGACCGAAATAAGCGCGGTCTGTACGGATCCGGCATATCGCGGACGAGGGCTTGCTACCCAGCTCGTCCGCGCAGTCGGGCACGGTATCCGCGAGCGCGGCGAGACACCGTTTCTGCACGCGTCGGCGGCGAACGTCGGCGCAATCAGGCTGTATCTGTCGATCGGGTTCGTCCTCCGAGAGGAATCTCTGCTGACCTTGGCGCGCACGCCTGCCTAGAGTTCGAATACAAGGTGACTGGGGCACGATGGGGGGCATGACCCAACCCGACCGCCCGGACGAGCGCTTCACCCTGGCCAGCGAACGCACGTTCCTCGCGTGGATGCGCACAGCTCTCGGCTTGCTCGCAGGCGGCATCGCCGTCGTACATCTGGTTCCCGATTTCAGTACCGGATGGGTGCGGACCGGTCTCGGCTTGACGCTGATCCTGATGGGCGGAGCCGCAGCCTTCGTCGGCTTGCGACGCTGGATGCAGGTCAAGCATGCCCTCGAGCGAGGAGCGCCGATGCCCGAGGCGACAGAGTTGTGGATTTTCTCCGTCGGAATCGGAGCCATCGCAATCCTCGCCGCGGTCGTCACCGTGCTCGGTATCACGTAGGAGAAGGACCGGTGTGGTCGTCGCCACGGCGGGAAGGGCACAATCGAGGCATTAGTGACATTTAACGAAGGAGTAGCGCGTGGCACAGGCTCTGAAGCTCGGATACAAGGCGTCGGCCGAGCAGTTCGGCCCACGAGATCTCGTCGAACTCGGTGTTCTCGCCGAGGCACACGGCATGGACTCGGCGACAGTCAGCGACCACTTCCAGCCGTGGCGCCACGAAGGCGGACACGCACCGTTCTCGTTGGCATGGATGACCGCGGTCGGCGAACGAACCAAGACCATCCAGCTCGGCACCTCGGTGCTGACGCCGACATTCCGCTACAACCCGTCGGTCATCGCACAGGCCTTCGCGACCATGGGCTGCCTCTACCCGGGACGCATCATGCTCGGTGTCGGTACCGGCGAAGCGCTCAACGAGATCGCAACCGGATACAAGGGCGAGTGGCCGGACTTCAAAGAACGGTTCGCGCGGCTGCGTGAATCGGTGCGCCTGATGCGTGAACTGTGGCTCGGCGACCGCGTCGACTTCGAAGGCGACTACTACTCCACCAAGGGTGCATCGATCTACGACGTCCCCGACGGCGGAATCCCGGTCTACATCGCGGCAGGCGGACCCGTCGTAGCGCGATATGCAGGACGAGCGGGCGACGGCTTCATCTGTACCTCGGGTAAGGGCATGGAGCTCTACACCGACAAGCTGCTCCCGGCCGTCGAGGAAGGCGCAGGCAAAGCGGAGCGCGACGCAGGCGAGATCGACAAGATGATCGAGATCAAGATTTCCTACGACACCGATCACGAGTTGGCGTTGGAGAACTGCCGGTTCTGGGCGCCGCTGTCACTGACCCCGGAGCAGAAGCACTCGATCGAAGATCCGATCGAGATGGAGAAGGCAGCCGACGAACTGCCGATCGAGCAGGTCGCGAAGCGCTGGATCGTCGCCTCCGACCCGGACGACGCCGTCGAACAGGTCAAGCAGTACACCGACGCAGGCCTGAATCACTTGGTCTTCCATGCGCCCGGACACGATCAGAAGCGGTTCCTCGAACTGTTCGAAAAGGATTTGGCGCCGAGGCTTCGCAAGTTGGGCTGACCGTCCGCCGCTTGAATGTGGGCTGCTTGAATGTGCGCTTCAAGCTATCTGATCGTATGAATGGACCGTTGAAGCGGTGGGTGGGGCTGAAGCGGTCAGGAAGCAGCGTCAGCCGACAGTGCAAACATCCGCATATCGCGGTCGGTCCGGGTCTGGTATTCACCGTAGGCCCGGACCATGTCGGCGAACGCGGCGTAGATCCGAACTTTCTCGGTGCCGGTGACCGGTGTTGCTGTCACCGGGATCCGCTGGCCGCCGATAGCAACGGTGGCGCGAGGTTCTTTCAGAAGGTTCGACGTCCAGGCCGGGTGATGTTCTTGGCCGAAGTTGCTGCCGACAACGAAGAGTCGATCGTCTTCCCGGTAGTACAGCAGTGGGCTGCTTCGAATCTTGCCGGACTTGCAGCCGGTCGTGGACAGTAATACGACGGGTGCGGCGATGGGCCCGAGGATCGTGAACCTGCCGTCGGTGCGTTCGAGGAGCCGACGGTCCACCCCGGCGAGGTGTCGGATGACCCACGATCCCGGTTTCGTTGCCGCGAATGCAATGGCGGGCTTGCGGATCATACTGCTCTCGCTGCCCCAGCGGACGTCTGGGAATGGTGATTGGGTCATAACCCATGATGCCCGTTGCGGGTAACAGTGTGTCAATACAGCACCGACTAGTCTGGCTGGCATGGCCGAGTCTGCTTCCTCCATCTATATCGCCTCACCCGAGGGCGACACCGGTAAGTCGACGATTGCGCTCGGGGTGCTGCAGATGTTGTGTGCTTCGGCGGCGCGGGTCGGTGTGTTCCGGCCGATTGCGCGTTCCACCACCGAGACCGACTACATCCTCGAACTGCTCATCGATCACACCACTGCGGATCTGACGTATGAGCAGTCGTTGGGGGTCACATACGAGGAAGTACATGCCGATCCGGATATGGCGCTCGGTGAGATAGTTTCGCGGTTCCACGAGGTATCCGAACAGTGCGATGCCGTGGTGATCGTCGGCAGCGACTACACCGATGTCGGTAGCCCGAGTGAGCTGGGATTCAACGCGCGCATCGCCGCCAATCTGGGTGCCCCGGTGCTGTTGGCGTTGCGAGGCTCGGGAAGAACTGTCACGGAAGTCGCGCAGTACGCCGAGCTGTGCAAGGCCGAACTCCGCGCGCACCATGCGCATCTGGCAGCAATTGTGGCCAACCGGTGTGATCCCGGCAAGCTCGACGAGATCGCGGCAGCACTGGAGCCGCTCGGTGTGCCTGCGTGGACTTTGCCGGAAGTTCCATTGCTCGTTGCGCCGACGATGGCGGAATTGCTGACGGCGATCGACGGCGAAATGTACAGCGGCGACCCCGAGCTGTTGCGCCGTGAAGCGTTGAGGGTCATGGTCGGCGGCATGACGGCCGAACACATCCTCGAGCGGTTGAGCGAAGGTGTGGTCGTGATCGCGCCCGCAGATCGGTCCGATGTTCTTCTGGCCATGGTCAATGCGCACGAGGCAGAGGGTTTTCCATCGCTCGCGGGCATCATCATGAATGGCGGGATTTCCCCGCATCCGGCTATCGCGCGTCTTGTCGCCGGACTGGGCCCGCGGCTTCCGATTCTGACGACCGGACTGGGAACGTTCGACACAGCGTCGGCCGCGGCGAACACCCGTGGTCGTATGGCGGTGGGTTCGCAGGGCAAGGTCGATACGGCGATCTCCCTCATGGAACAGCGGGTCGATGCCAAGGTACTCATCGACCGCCTCGAACTCACCATCCCTGCGGTCACGACCCCGCAAATGTTCGAGTACCAGCTCATTCACCGCGCCCGTACCGATCGCAAACACATCGTGTTGCCGGAGGGCAACGACGATCGGATTCTGCGTGCGGCCGGTCGCTTGTTGCAGCGGCGGGTGGCGCAGTTGACGCTCCTCGGTGAAGAGGGGCCGATCCGTCGTCGGGCCGCGGAACTGGGCGTCCAACTCGACGACGCGCAGGTGCTCGATCCGGCAACTTCCGACTACGCGGAAGTATTCGCCGCGGAGTACACCGAGTTGCGCAAGCACAAGGGCATGACCATCGAGCGTGCCCGCGAAGTGATGACCGATATCTCGTACTTCGGAACGATGATGGTGCACAAGGGAATCGCCGACGGCATGGTGTCCGGTGCCGCGCACACCACAGCGCATACGATCAGGCCGTCGTTCGAGATCATCAGGACGGCCGAAGGGGTGAACACGGTGTCGTCGATCTTTCTGATGTGTTTGTCGGATCGAGTTCTCGCATACGGTGATTGCGCCATCGTTCCCGACCCGACGGCCGAGCAGTTGGCCGACATCGCCATTTCCTCGGCGCAGACGTCCGCACAATTCGGTATCGAACCGCGGGTGGCGATGCTGTCGTATTCGACCGGTGATTCCGGCACCGGCGCGGGAGTCGACAAGGTGCGCGCAGCCACTGCTCTTGTCCGCGAACGGAGCCCGGAACTGCTGGTGGAGGGGCCGATTCAATACGATGCTGCGATCGAACCCTCGGTCGCCAAGTCGAAGCTTCCCAATTCCGAGGTGGCCGGACGCGCAACGGTGTTCATCTTCCCCGATCTCAATACCGGGAACAACACGTACAAGGCTGTGCAGCGGAGTGCGGGTGCCATCGCTGTCGGGCCGGTACTGCAGGGTCTGCGCAAGCCGGTGAACGATCTTTCTCGTGGTGCGCTGGTGGAAGATATCGTCAATACCGTTGCCATTACGGCCATCCAAGCCCAGGAGATCGAACAATGAGTGTGCTCGTCGTCAACTCGGGCTCGTCCTCGGTGAAGTTCCAACTTCTCGACCCGGTGAGCGGTGTCTCCATCGCGTCGGGGCTCGTGGAGCAGATCGGTGAACCAGAGGGGCACGTGACCCTCGACTACCTCGATGAGGAAACGAAGAAGACGCAGGAGATCGCCGATCACGGGGTCGGTCTCGCGATCGCTTTCGACATGCTCGCCGCCGCGGGTGTGGAACTGGGGTCCGATGTCATGGCCGTCGGGCACCGGGTGGTGCACGGCGGTGAGGTGTTCTACCGGCCAACCCTCATCGACGACTGTGTGCTGAAGCAGATATCGGATCTTTCCAATCTTGCGCCATTGCACAACCCACCGAACGTGCTCGGTATCGAGGTTGCGCGGCAGCAGTTGCCCGACGTGCCGCACGTCGCAGTGTTCGACACCGCGTTCTTTCACGGACTTCCCGCGGCCGCATCGACCTATGCGATCGACCGTGACGTCGCGAAAGCGCACGACATTCGCCGATACGGATTCCACGGCACCTCTCACGAATACGTGTCGCAACAGGTGGCGGAGTTCTTGGGGCGCGAGGATCTGAATCAGATAGTTCTGCACCTCGGCAACGGGGCATCCGCTTCGGCGATCCGGGGCGGTTCGCCGATCGACACTTCGATGGGGCTGACGCCACTCGAAGGCCTGGTGATGGGCACGCGAAGTGGCGATATCGACCCAGGCGTCGTCATGCATCTGCGGCGCAGCGCGAACATGGAGGTCGACGCCATCGACGAGCTGCTCAACCGACGGTCGGGGCTGAAGGGTTTGGCAGGTGTCAACGACTTCCGGCAACTGCAGCAACACATCGACGACGGTGATGCCGACGCCACCCTGGCATTCGACGTCTACATCCATCGCTTGCGCAAGTACATCGGTGCCTACATGCTCGACCTCGGCCGACTCGACGCCATCACCTTCACTGCCGGGGTGGGTGAGAATGCCGCAGCGGTCCGTGCGTCCGCACTGGCCGGCCTCGGTGGGTTCGGGATCGAAGTGGACGCCGAGCGAAATATGCTGCGCAGCAAGGTGGCTCGGGTTATCTCGACCGATGCGTCGGCGGTGAAGGTGCTGGTGGTGCCGACGAACGAGGAACTGGCTATCGCGCGGGCGGCAGCTCAGCTGGTGCAGTCAGAATAGTGATCGCGGCCTGATGGCGTTCGCCAGATCCACCAGGGTGTAGCGGTGGGCTCGGTCGGTCGCATTGCGGGCAAGCGCGCGTAGACCCGCTTCGGTACCGGTACGCAGGCCTGACTCGGTGAACGGAGAGCCGAGGATGGGCTCGCGTTCCTCAGCGACGGCGTGCCCGGATCGCACCCAGTCCACGGCCATCGCCAACACCAACGTACGCATTTGCAGGGTACGGCTCTCCCCACGCGGCAACATGGCAACGCGACGCGCTGCCTCGCGAAAGTCTTTCTCCTCCAGGTCTTTCGATGATCGATCCATTAAAATCACCAGGACGCTGGTCATCCGCGCGACGGCGTAGTGGCGTGAGCTGATCGGTACCTGGTCGAGAGCGGCTACCGCGCCTTCGAAATCTCCGCGGTACATCATCTGCCGCGCCAGACCGAATGCCGAGCTGACGATTGCGCGGTTGGTTCGCCACACTGTCCGGTAGTACGACTCGGCATACGCTCGCCACTTCTCACGCTCGTCGGTGTCGAACTTCTCGGTACCTTCCCTGATGAGTTCGGCAGTGGCAGCGAGGGCTATCTTCGGCGCGAGCTCCCCGGGAAGTGCGTCGAGAACCTTCTCGAAATGCATCGAGGCGTAACCGAATTCGCCACGAAGCAGTCCGATGAGGCCTGCGTACCACTCGACCCGCCAGGGATCGTTCCCGTCGGTGCGGACCTGTTTGAGAACCGAACTCGCAACTCCGACATCACCTAGGTCGAGGTGTGCTTTGACCTCGGCGAGCGTGATCTCCAGACCGCCGGACGAGCCGTCGGCGAAGCGCTCGATGCCGTTGCGACGTGCATGCGCCAGCGAATCGAGTGTCTGCTGGGGTTCGCTGTGTACGGACGCGGCGAGCAGAGGTGCGCTCGGGTCGGCGGGATCGACCAGCGGTACAGGCAGCGCGGTGACGATCTCGCGGCCGTTGATCTTCTCGCCACGGAGCTTCCCGTCGACGTACGTGTCGGTTCGGCCCACCGATTCCTCGGTGCCGAACGTAGTACGCGGCGGACTGAACGCCGTCGACAGCCCGGGTCGTTCGGTTCCCGTCTTCAACGCCAAAATTTCACGCAACACCCCGGTGGCCTGGCTTGCCAGCACCTCTGCCGTCGAAAAGCGTTGTGAAGGATCGGGATTGGTGGAACGTTGCAGTAATCGATGGAACGACGGATAGGTGCGCAACAACTCGTGATCGTCGGCGGAAGGAATGCCGGCTTCGTACCTGCCCCCGCTCGAGGGCATCTCCAGCGTGAGGACCGCAAGAGTGCGGCCGACGGTGTAAATATCCGAGCTGATGGTCGGCCCGGTCTTGGCGATCTCGGGAGCTTGATACCCGGCTGTGCCGTACAGGTATCCGAAGTCTTCGATTCCCGAGACGGCACCGAGATCGATGAGTTTGATCTGATCGTCGGTCACCATGATGTTCTCGGGTTTGAGATCGTTGTAGACCAAGCCGATGGAGTGCAGATACGCCATCGCCGGCAGCACCTCGAGGATGTAGGCGATCGCTTGCTCTACCGGCATGCGTTTGTGCTCGTCCTGCGTCGGCAGGATGTCTCGGAGCGAGCGTCCACCGACGTATTCCATGACGATGAAACCTATATTCGTGCCGTCGGCGCGCGGTTGCTCGACGAAGTTGTAGATCTTCACCACGCCCGGATGCGCGACTTCGGCGAGGAACTGACGCTCGGCCACCGCAACGGCATGCGCCTCGTCGTCGCCGGAATGGAGCAAACCTTTCAGCACCACCCATCGATCGCTGACATTGCGATCGATCGCCAGATAGACCCACCCCAGCCCTCCGTGCGCGATACATCCCTGTACTTCGTACTGCCCGACCACCAAATCACCGGGCTCGAGTAGTGGTGAGAAGTCGTAGTGGGAACCACAGCGATTGCACGTTCCGGCCGGCTTGTCCGGTTCTCCCTCAGCGTTTCGGCCGACTGGTGCATTGCATTTCCAGCAGAATCTTTTTCGCTGCGGAACCGTGGGATCTTGCATGACGGCCGTAGCGGGATCCACCGGATCCACCCGAGGGACTTCGACCAACCCGGCGCCGAGTCGCCGCCTGATCCCGGTACCGCGCGTGCGACCGGATCGCACACGCCCCGACGTCCGATCGGACCGCCGGACGGAGGCAGGGGTTCGCTCCACTGCCTGGGTCCGGTCCGCTGCGGACGGTCTCTCGACGGCCTGGGTGCGGTCCGTGAAATCGGGTTCCGCGGTCGGAGCCGTCGCCGGGCCGGTAGGTGTGTCGGGATCGCCCATGATCAGTCGACGTACGTAGGTGCGGGAGGACCCGGCGAAGTACCCATCACCGTGAGCCACTTGTTGTACAACCGATTCCACGTGCCGTCCGAGCGAACCCGTTCGAGGGTACCGTTGACGAATCTGACCAAGTCTTCGCTCTCCTTCTTGATTCCGACACCATAAGGCTCAGGGCTCAAACTGGCGCCTACGATCTCGAGATATGGATCCTGCGAGGCGAGACCGGCAAGAATTGCGTCGTCGGTGCTGATCGCGTCGACCTGGCGTTGCTGCAGCACGACAAGGCAATCCGACCACATCGAGGCAGTGACGATCTGCGCCGTCGGCACGATGCGCTGCAGTCTGCGCAGTGACGTCGTGCCGTCCACCGCGCATACTCGCTTGTCGGCAAGATCGGCGACTCCGTTGATCCCCGATCCTTTGACTGCCAGAACACGTTGCTGCGCTTGGAAGTACACGGTGGAGAACGACACGTCCTCTTTGCGGGCACAGGTGACCGTCATGGTTTTCACCACGATGTCGACCGTCGAATCCTGCAGTCCCTCGATACGTTCGGCGGAGGACATTATCCGAAAATCCACCCGATCCGGATCGCCGAACAGGTCGCGCGAGATCTCCCTCGCGATGTCGACGTCGAATCCGACGAGTTTGCCGGTCATCGGGTCGCGAAAGCTGAAGAGATTGCTACCGGCATCGAGCCCGACGATCAACCGGCCACGTTCTTTGATCGCGTCGACGGTCGGCATCGGCGGGGCGTTCTCACCGGCTGCTCCGGGCGGTATCGGCCGCAGGCTGGAGGTGGGGCGATCGCACTGGGGATCCGGAATCGACGGCTCGGAAGCGGTGGGAGCGGGGCCTGCGCCGTCGGGCAGCGGTGGTTCGGTGTAGCTGACGGCCGGAACATCCGGTACCGCATCTTCGGTTGCGCATCCCGCGATCAGTGCACCGACGACAGCGAGGATTGCGAACGAGAAACGAAGGGACACCGAACTTTTCACAGGTACTCACGCAACCTCGGAATGAGCCCCGCTCCGACTGCTGCGGCAGCGGCGACGGCGAGGACGATCGCACCGGAGGCCAGTCCGGTCAGGACAGACTTGGCGCGAACAACGTTGCCGCGCAGTTCAGCACGTGCATCGTCGATTCCGTCGTCGAGCATCGTGTCGAGCAAGCGGAATTGGGTCGAGGAATCCTGAACACCGTTACCGGTGGCCACGGTGACCGCAGTAGTGAAGTCGCCGACAGCGAGTGCCTGGTCGATCCGCTCATGCGAGGCCTTCCACGCGGCGACCGAGCCGGTCATCTCGGCATTGTCTGCAAACAGTTCGGTCAAGCGGTCGGTGTTCTGCGCGAACTCCGCGTCGAACTCTCTGGTACTTCCGCGTCGGATCAGGTTGAGTGTTTCATCGGCGCGGGCCTGCTGCGCCAGGATGAAACCTGAGGTCAGTTTCTGCAACGGAGCAACACCGCGGTCCAGTGCGCGGTCGGTGGCTATCGAAGAAATCAGCCCCGCCACCAACATCCACCCGAGCAGGATCGCGATCGCCAGGGACGCTCCGAGAAATCCCGCGTTGAGCTTCCGGCGGGTGCGGGTAGAGAGGTATATCTGTGCGAGCACCAGCAGTATCAGGCACACCACGATGAGACCGATCGACACGAACGGTGGATTGACGAAACGTTCCTGGTCGTTGGCCACTCGAGCTGCCTGCTCGGCGTAGAGGCGTTCGGCACGGGGCAGCAGCGAGGACTGCATCTGCGTCGACGCCTCACCCAGGTACGCCGCACCGACGGGATTGCCACTGCGATTGTTGGCACGAGCGGTTTCCACCAGTCCGGTATACACCGGCAGGCCCGCGCCGATCTCCATGAGAACCCTTCGCGCTTCGTCGTCCGAAACCGCGAGCCCGTCGGATGCCCGGATCAATTCGGTGCCGGCATTTCCGATCGCCTGGGTGTATCGATCGCGAACGTCCTTGGGCTCCAACCCGCCGGCGATGAAGGCAGTCGAGGCAGCCGCGTCGGCAACGGACAGTGCGCCGTAGAGGTTCTGTGCCGAGTTGGCGAGTGGCTCGGTCCGAACGAGAAGAGTGTCCAGAGTCCGAGCTCTCTCGGATACCGAGATGGAAGTAACGGTGCCCGTGACCACGAACGCGATGATGAGTATCAGTCCCAGAGCGATCATGCGCGCCGGTGTCGACCGAATCAGACGCTGCAGTTCGCGTCGAGAATCGGCCTCCGACGTCACGGCAGCCGTCGTAGGAGGTACGGCAGCCGAGGGCGTAGTGCCGACCACAATCACAGTACCGAGCATATAAGCCGGAGCCACCGTCCGTACGCCTACCGGAAGGTTCACCTAGGGTGTCGGTATGCGTGGCGACGGTGACGGGTGGGTTGTAGGTGAGGACGGCACGCGGCACTGGGGCAAGCACGGCGCGGCGGGGCTACTACTGCGGGCGCCTTCGCCGCACGGTAAGCCGACGGTCCTTCTGCAGCACCGGGCGCTCTGGAGCCATCAAGGCGGGACGTGGGCGTTGCCGGGTGGCGCAAAGGACTCGCACGAAACCAACGTGCACGCCGCTGTTCGCGAAGCAGACGAGGAAGCCGGAATCGGTGCCGACAACGTTTTCGTACGCGGCGAAGTCGAGACGGCACGGATGGCGAGCGGATGGTCCTACACGACCGTCGTCGCCGACGCGGCCACCCAACTCGACACCACAATGAACGGTGAGAGCACCGAACTTCGGTGGGTTCCGGAGAGCCTGGTCGATCAACTGCCCCTACATCCTGGATTCGCCGCCAGCTGGGCCTCCCTGCGCATCAGCCCGCTACGGGTTCTGCTGGACACCGCGAACGTACTCGGCTCGAGGCCCGACGGTTGGTGGCGTGATCGCAGCGGCGCAACAGGCAAGTTGCTGAGCTCGCTGGCGGGCACCCTTCCGCGAACCGTCGAGCTGCCGGGTGTCGGCTTCGGCTGGCTCACCCGGATCGAGGCCGTACTCGAAGGTGAAGCACGAGCAGCGCAGTTCGAGGACATCAGAGTCCCCGTGATCCACGCCGCCGGCAGCGGGGACGACGAGCTCGCATCACAGGCACAGGCGTCGACGACACTCACTGCTGTGGTCACCGCGGACCGCGGACTGCAGCAACGGATCCCGACGTCGGTGCAGGTGCTATCGCCGTCGACCGTGCTGGGATGGCTCGGCTAGCCAGCCGTGCATTTCGGATCTACCGGGTCAGCCCTGCAACGCGAGCTTGAGCTCCCGTGCAGCTGCCTGTGGATCTCGAGCTTTGGTGATGGCCCGTACGACGACGATGCGATTCGCGCCCGCGGCGAGAACTTCGTGGACGTTCTCGGCGTCGATGCCGCCGATGGCGAACCACGGCCGCGTCGGAGCGGATTCCGCGGTGCTGCGCAACAGGTCCAGACCGGCTGCTTTCCGGTTCGGTTTGGTCGGTGTGGCCCAGATCGGCCCGGTAGCGAAATAGTCGACGCCGTCCTCGATGGCAGCGAGAGCGGCCTGGCTTCGATTCTGTGTCGACCGCCCGATGACGACGTCGGGGCCGAGGATCTGGCGTGCATAGTGGACCGGAAGATCGCCCTGGCCGAGATGCAGCACGTCGGCGCCCGATGCGAGGGCAAGATCCGCGCGGTCGTTGACTGCGAGGAGAGCACCGTGACGTTTGGTGGCGGCCGACAGAATTGCCAGCGCAGCCAACTCGTCCTTGGCTTCGAGCGGGCCGAACGTGCGCTCGCCTTCGGAGTTCTTGTCGCGAAGTTGAATGACGTCGACGCCACCGGACAGTGCGGCCTCGGCGAACTGGGCGAGATCGCCGAGTTCGCGTCGAGCATCGGTGCACAGATACAGCCGAGCTGATGTCAAACGCTCACGCGCTTCCGGGTTGCGGATGATCCGATCGCTTTGCACACCGGCAACGGTAGTCTGTTGGCGAGAGTCGATACACGGGAGTCCCAGGTACGTGGGGCTGAGAGTGGACACGCCGTCCTTACCGTCAATACCTGACCCGGATCATGCCGGCGCAGGGAGTGAGGTGGTGAGAGAAGTGCCCAAGAGTCTTTCCGTGGTCGGCGGCGGAGTGATCGGCCTGGCAGTGGCCGCACGATCGGCGCGCGACGGCTGGTCCGTGCGGCTCCACGATCCGTCGGTCGGTACCGGTGCATCGTGGGTGGCCGGGGGAATGCTCGCGCCGCTGTCCGAGGGGTGGCCTGGCGAACACGAATTGCTCGAACTCGGCGCTCATTCCCTCGCCAGATGGCCCGAATTTGCACGAGCGCTCCCTGGCCCGTCGGTGTTCTCCGCCACCGGATCACTGACAGTGGCCCTCGATGCAGCCGACGCAACCGATCTGCGAACCATTGCCGATTGGGTCGGGAAGCAGGGGCACGAGCTCGAGATCCTCGGTCGGGCACAGATCCGGGAGCTCGAGCCTTCCCTTGCCCAGAACATTCGCCTCGGGCTGTTGGCACCCACCGAACTGGCCATCGACAACCGTATGCTGCTCGAGGCACTGCACACCGCAGCGGCGAACGCAGGCGTCGAATTCTCTACCGACACCGTCACCGATCTCGACGCACTGACTACCGACCGCATCGTGCTGGCAGCAGGCGCCCAGACCTCCGCGCTCCTCGCCGATGTACCGGTCCGGGCAGTCAAAGGCGAAATACTTCGTCTACGACGCAGACCCAGTGCCACACCCGCCCCGACCCGAACGATCCGCGGCAGCGTCCACGGACGCGCGATCTACCTGGTGCCGCGCGGAGACGGACTGGTTCTCGGGGCCACACAATACGAATCGGGTCAGGACACCCAGGTCACCGTGGCAGGCGTCCGAGACCTCATCGCCGACGCAGAGCGGTTGATGCCGGGCCTCGGCGAATACGAACTTCACGAATGCGCAGCAGGCCTGCGCCCGATGAGCCCCGATGGGTTGCCACTCATCGGCAAGATCTCCGACCGCGTCATCGTCGCGTCGGGCCACGGCCGCAATGGAATCCTGTTGATGCCCATCACCGCAGACGCCGTCGCTGCACTACTGGAAGACGACGCACTCATCGAAGCGAAGGCCGCAGACCCGGCCCGATTCACCAAAGATAGGAAACAATGACTGCCCTGGCAATAGGTGTCACCGTCAACGGTGAGGACCACCTCCTGACCGAAGAGATGACAATGCGTCAACTGCTCGAACATCTTTCGATGCCACCGAAGGGAATCGCCGTCGCCGTCGACGGCGTGGTGCTACCGAAGAGCCGTTGGGATTCGACCACGGTGAGCAAAGGCTGGACCATCGACGTACTGACGGCGGTGCAGGGTGGTTGATTCTCTGAAGATCGCGGACAGGACGTTCGACTCGCGGCTCGTCATGGGCACCGGTGGAGCGGCCAATCTCGCGGTTCTCGAAGAAGCCCTCGTGGCCTCCGGTACCGAATTGACCACCGTGGCGATGCGTCGCGTCGACGCCGCGGGTGGCACCGGTGTCCTCGACCTGTTGCGACGGCTGAACATCGCACCGTTGCCCAACACCGCCGGATGTCGCGGTGCCGCCGAGGCAGTACTGACCGCGCAACTCGGACGCGAGGCGCTCGAGACCGACTGGGTGAAACTCGAGGTCATCGCCGACGAGCGAACCCTGCTGCCCGACGCCATCGAATTGGTCAAGGCCGCAGAACAACTGGTCGACGACGGATTCAACGTGCTGCCCTACACCACGGACGACCCCGTCCTGGCCAAGCGACTCGAAGACATCGGTTGCGTCGCCGTCATGCCCCTCGGTGCACCTATCGGAACCGGCCTCGGCATCTCGAATCCGCACAACATCGAGATGATCGTCGACGCAGCGACCGTGCCCGTCATCCTCGATGCGGGCATCGGCACGGCAAGCGACGCGGCGCTGGCGATGGAACTCGGCTGCGACGCCGTCCTACTGGCAACGGCGGTCACCAGGGCACAAGACCCTGCGCTCATGGCATCGGCGATGAAGTATGCCGTCGTGGCCGGTTACCAGGCCCGCCGGGCCGGCCGGATACCGAAACGTTTCTGGGCTCAGGCGAGTTCACCGATGTAGCTGCACGTCATCCCAAAGGATGACCTCAGGTCGCGACTCAGGGGTGATGTGCCGGGGCAGTTCGGTAGTGGACAGTGAGTCCCATGATCGAAGTCAAAGGACTGACCAAACAGTTCGGAAACACCAAGGCGGTCGAAGACCTGACCTTCACGGTGAAGCCCGGCATCGTCACGGGCTTCCTCGGACCAAACGGTGCGGGCAAGTCGACGACCATGCGCATGATCCTCGGATTGGACCGCCCCACCAGTGGGGTGGCGCTGATCGAGGGCAAGCCCTACAACAGGATCAAGCAACCGCTCCGGACGGTCGGTGCTTTGCTGGATGCGAAGTGGGTGCATCCCAACCGGTCTGCGCGGGCACATCTCGAGTGGATGGCCGCGTCCAACGACATCGCGAAGTCTCGAGTGGACGAGGTGCTTCGGCTCGTCGGCCTCACCGACGTCGCGAAGAAGAACGCGGGCGGGTTCTCGCTCGGTATGTCACAGCGACTCGGCCTTGCCGGTGCGCTTCTGGGTGACCCGAAAGTCCTTCTGTTCGACGAGCCGGTCAACGGGCTCGACCCCGAAGGCATCGTCTGGATTCGCAAATTCATGCAGCGCCTCGCAGCCGAAGGCAGAACGGTCCTCGTCTCGAGTCATCTGCTGTCCGAAATGGCACAGACAGCAGAGAATCTCGTGGTGATCGGTCGCGGAAAGCTGATCTTCGACTCGTCGGTCCAGGATTTCATCGACCACGCGTCCGAGGCCTCGGTCCGAGTTCGAAGCCCACAGCTCGACGCCCTTCGCAGTGCGCTGACTTCCGCCGGATTGACCGTGCGCGAACCGGATTCGGCAGAGGAGCTGCAGCCCTCGCTCGTCGTCGTAGACTCGTCCACCGATGCTATCGGTGACATCGCAGGCCGGGCCGGCATCGTGCTGCACGAGTTGTCCTCGCAGCGTGGCTCGTTGGAGGAAGCGTTCATGAAGCTCACCGGACACGATGTGCAATTCCACGGCGAAGGTGCCGAAGATCCGAACATTCAGCAAGCGATGGGTGGTTCACTCTGATGGGTGTCCTGGCAGCGGAACGAATCAAAATCACCTCGACCAAGTCACCGTGGTGGTGCACGATAGCCATCATCGTGCTCGGACTCGGCTTGGCGGCGATCGTCGGCATCACGTCCAAGTTGGGTGTCAATTCTTACAACAATCAACTCGCACAGGGTGATCAGCCCGACTTCGAACCTTTCTTTCCGTCCGCGTTCGAGGCAGTAGGCAGCGGTGTCGGTGGATTCGGAGCATTGGTGCTCATGATTCTGGCGGCACTGACAGTCACCAGCGAATACCGCTTCGGTGTCATCAGGACTACCTTTCAGGCCATCCCGAACCGAGCCGCAGTACTGACCTCGAAGGCCCTGCTGATCGGGGTGTTCGGCTTCTTGCTCAGCTTGGTCCTCGGCCTCGGCGCGTTCTATCTGGCCAAGGCGACCGCAGGTTCCGACGCCGGGCGACTGCTGAGCTTCGACACCGACGGCACCTGGCGCGTCATCTACGGCACGGCCATTCTGGCGTTCCTTCAGGTCATCATCGCGGTCGGCGTCGGTGCGCTGCTTCGACAGTCGGCGGGCGCTATCGCACTACTGCTGCTGTGGCCGTTGGTCATCGAGAATCTGTTCGGATTGTTCGGCTCGTTCGGTCGTGCGGTTCAACCGTTCCTGCCGTGGGCGAACACCAGCAACTTCCTCGGTCAGGACGGTGGCATCGACTTCCACTGGGGGCCCATCGGTAGTCTGATCTACTTCATCGTGTTCACCGCGGTCATCTTCGGTGCTGCAGTGTTGGTGACGAATCGCCGAGACGCCTGACCTTTGTGCAGTTAAGGTGCATGCATGCGACGGACAACCCTTCTGGCAGGTTTCGCAGCAGGCATGCTCGTGGTGGCCGGTTGTTCCTCGTCTTCGGATGAGGATCAACCGGCCATGGCTGCTCCTACCCCGGTTGCGACAGCAGACGGCCGGGGGCTTGCCGACGCAGTCACCGAGGAGGGCGTCATCGCTCACCTGGAACAACTCGAGCGAATTGCCACCGACAACAACGGGAATCGCGCAGCGGGTACTCCTGGATACGACGCAAGTGTCGACTACGTCGTCGATCAGCTCGAGTCCGCCGGATTCGCGGTGGAGACACCCGAATTCGAGTTCGATCAATTCACCGCCGACACCCAACGGCTCTCTGCAGGCGATCAGCAGCTCTCGGTCAGCGCTCTGACCTATTCACCGTCGTCTCCATCCGACGGCATCACCGCACGGGTGGTTCTCGCCCCGGCCGACGGTTCACCTGGTTGCGAAGCAACAGATTACGACGGTCTCGAGGTGTCCGGTGCCATCGTCGTCGTCGACCGGGGCGTGTGTCCGTTCGGCGCGAAACAGACCGTCGCAGCAGAGCTGGGTGCTGTCGCGATCATCGTGGTGAACAACGAGCCAGGACCGCTCGACGGCGGCACGCTCGGTAGCGCCGACATCGCGAAGATTCCTGCCGGTGGCGTCAGCGCCGAAGACGGACCGATCGTGGCGTCGGCGCCGGAATTGACGCTCACTCTCGACACCGAAACTACAACCACCAAGAGTCGCAACATCATTGCGCAAACCAAGACGGGCAGCACCGAGAACGTCGTCGTCGCGGGCGCTCACCTCGACAGTGTTACCGAGGGGCCGGGCATCAACGACAACGGAAGTGGCACAGCTGCGGTTCTCGAGACGGCCCTGAAGATGGGAAGCGAACCGGACATCACCAACGCCGTGCGTTTCACGTTCTGGGGGGCCGAGGAGCCGGGGCTCGTGGGGTCGACCAAATACGTCGAGGGGCTGAACGAGGAGGAAGAAGCGGCAATTGCGCTGTATCTCAATTTCGACATGATCGCCTCGCACAACGCCGGCTACCTCGCCTACGACGGCGACGACTCGGACAAGGTCGGCGCTCCGGCGGGACCGCCGGGATCGGAAGGGATCGAGCGGGTATTCCTCGAGCGTCTGCAGCAAGAGGGCATCGCCGCCGACGGGACCGACTTCGACGGCCGCTCCGATTACGGCCCGTTCATCGACGTCGGCATTCCGTCCGGGGGAGTGTTCAGCGGTGCGGACGAGACGAAGTCTGCCGAGCAGGCGGCCAAGTGGGGTGGGACGGCCGAGGAAACGTTCGACCAGAATTACCACACCGCCGAAGACACCCTCGCCAATATCGACCGAGCTGCTTTGGGTTCGAATGCATCGGCGGTCGCGTTCGGTATCGGAACTTTCGCGCAGGAGATCGACGGCCCGAACGGTGTTCCATCCGGTGCGGCACGTACCGAGGCGCGGTCGGGCGAATGAAGTATGTATAACTATCGTTTACAGTTGATTTCGTGAATCCGTACGTGGCGTCGACCGCCGAGTGGATCCGGGGCGTCAACCGACGCCCCGCTGTGGTCGACGTGGTGCGCAGAGTACGGCGATTACTTCCCGGTGATCCGTCCTTCGGCGATCCGCTGTCGATCACGGGGCCCGGATCTGCGCTGGCGGTGGCACGCGTCGCAGACAAATTTCTCGACGACGAACCTGGAGCATCCCGCGAGGTCGGCTTGGGTGCACTTCAACTGTGGCAGGCAGTGCTCGAACGAACCGGCCACGGCCGTGGCGAGCGCGAGATGACCATCCTCTTCACCGACCTCGTCCGGTTTTCGACGTGGTCGCTGGTGGCGGGCGATACCGGCACTCTGACGCTACTGCGCAAGGTGTCCAAGGCAATCGAACCCGCCATCGAGGTCGCCGGTGGGCACGTCGTCAAGCGGTTGGGCGACGGAGTCATGGCCGTGTTCTCACGGCCCGAGAGGGCGCTGGAAGCTGCGATAGCGGCACGTGCAGCCCTCGCCGAGGTGGACGTAGACGGATACACCCCGACGATGCGCGTCGGTATTCATACCGGTAGCCCGCGGCAGATCGGATCCGACTGGCTCGGTGTCGACGTCACAGTTGCCGCTCGCGTGATGCAAACCGGCGGAGACGGGAATCTGATGATCTCGCAACCGTCGGTCGATGCGATGCCCCCCGAGACGCTGGAGCGACTGGGACTGGCTACTCGGCCTTATCGCCGCGGCTTCTTCGCACCCAAGCTCAGCGGTGTCCCCGAAGATCTACGCATTCTCCGTGTGGTGCAGTCGCCACAGCGGTGACACCGGGCCGTGACCCGCGCCGAGGTGGTAGGCCGCCTCGAGGCACCGAGTGACCCATTCCTTGCCGAACGCGACGGCATCGGGCACGGAGTACCCGTGCGCCAACGCGCAGGTGATGGCCGCTCCTAGTGTGTCGCCCCCACCGTGGTCGTTTCCGGTGTCGATGCGAGGGCCGGAAAACTCGAGAAATGTGTCGCCGTCGTACAAGATGTCCGTGCTCTTGTCCGAAGTGCGGAGATGGCCACCCTTGACGAGGGCCCACTGGGCGCCCAGTTGGTGCAGAGCCTCGGCTGCGCGACGTGCGGAGTCGTCGTCGACCACGACAATCCCGGTGATCAACCTGATTTCATCGAGATTGGGAGTGACGATCGTGGCAATGGGGAAGAGCGTCGTGCGGATTGCGTCGAGGGCTTCCTCGTGCAGCAACGGATCACCGTGCATCGACGCGCAGACCGGGTCGACCAGCAATGGCACCGGCCGATCGCGGCCGATTCCTACCTCTGTGCAGACAGCGGTGACGGCCTCGATGATGGCCGTGGAGGCGAGCATCCCTGTCTTTGCCGCGCTGACTCCGATATCACCGACCACGACGCGAACTTGATCCGCGACGACACTCGGTGGGATCTCGTGAAAACCGGAAACACCGACGGTGTTCTGGACGGTGACCGCGGCCACGGCAACACAGGCGTGGACGCCGCACAGTGCCATCGTCCGACTGTCGGCTTGGATACCCGCCCCGCCGCCTGAATCGGTGCCGGCGATCGTCAGCGCTCGGACGGGGGTGGATCCGTCGGGCGTCAGCGGTAGGAGCTTCACGAGAGGTGACAGTACCGGCAACGGCCCACGCGGTCGTCGTAGATGTGCCCATGGGCATGAATGTTGTTGATTCACAATGAGATAGTGGCTGCCTATATGACGGCTACCAGCCGGGGTGTTGTGACGGCGTTGCATACCTACGTAACCGAAGGTCTGTTCGCGCAAAAGGATGACAAGCCTCGTGTGGACCTGTTTAATAGTGGTGCAGGTCACATCTTAGTAACAACTCGAACTTTTCATTCACGTCTTACACAGCAAAGGAGGTGACCTATGCTCGCCAGCTCACCCAGTGCAGAGGTGTCCATCAATACGGACCAGAATCGATTCGAATTGAGGCTGAATGGCGACTTGGTGGGGATTATCGGCTACTACGAAGTCGAGGGATCGTTCAAACGTGGTTCTCGCACTCGCGTCGTATCGTTCATGCACACCGTGGTCACTGAAGACTTCGGACATCAGGGCCTCGCAGCGGTTCTCGTTCGCAGGGCGCTCGACAGCGCTCGGTCTTACGGCTGGAAGGTCAAGCCGGTCTGTACTTATGTACAAAGATTCGTCACCGCCAACCCCGACTACTCCGACGTCGTCGTTCCGCTGTAGCGGTAACGGTTTCACCTTGCCTGAGTCGAATTACTCTGTTCCGTCCCCAATCGGCCCGACTACTGGTCTCATGGTGATATGAATCACAGTCGCATCGACCTGACTTCTGCGGCCGCCGTCACCGCGGCGGTGCGCATCGAAGACAACACAGCGCACAATCGGTTCGACCTGTTCGTCGGCGAAGAACTCGTCGGAATCCTCGGGTATCGAGACGCGAACGAAGGCGCCGTCGCCTTCATGCACACTGTGGTCAAAGAAGACTTCAGTGATCGAGGGTGGGCAGCTGTGCTTGTTCGTGGGGCTCTCAACACCGCACGCGACCGCCAATGGCGGATAGTCCCGATCTGCACGTACGTGAGGCGATACCTCGCGCGAAATCCCGAGTTTCTCGACCTGGTCGCCTAGCGCTGAGTCAGGCCGGGTCGACTAGTCCTGAGTCAGGCTGGTCGACTAGCCCTGGGTCAGGAGATGTCGAGGATGACGGGCGCGTGATCGCTGGCGCCCTTGCCCTTGCGCTCTTCGCGATCGATGGATGCGCCGGAGACGCGAGATGCGAGCGCGGGGGAGGTCAGCGCCATGTCGATTCGCAGTCCCTGCTTTTTCGGGAACCTCAGCTGCGTGTAATCCCAGTAGGTGAAGGTTCGCGGCTCTGATGTGAATTGCCGTGTGACCTCGGCGAATCCGGCTTGGACGAACGCCTCGAATGCATCGCGCTCGGGCTGCGACGTGTGAGTCTTGCCCTCGAACAATTCCGGATCCCACACGTCTGCGTCGGTGGGGGCGATGTTCCAGTCTCCGACCAACGCGATCTGAGCCTCCGGATCCACAGACAACCATGCCTGCGCATCGGCCTGTAGCTTGGCCAGCCACTCCAGCTTGTACGTGTAATGCGGATCGGCAAGATCCCGGCCATTGGGAACGTAGAGGCTCCACACCTGGACGCCGTCGCACGTTGCCCCGATTGCGCGAGCTTCTCGCACCGCTTCGATCTCCGGATCCTTGCTGAAACCGGGCTGATCCTCGAAACCGATCTGCACATCTTCCAGGCCGACGCGGGAGAGCAACGCGACGCCGTTCCACTGGCTCAGGCCGTCGTGAGCGACCTCGTACCCGATTTCGCGAAATCGTTCGTACGGAAACTGCTCGTCCTTGCATTTGGTTTCCTGCATAGCCAGGACATCGATATCGGATCTTTGCAGCCAATCGACGATTCGGTCCTGCCGAGAGCGGACAGAGTTCACATTCCAAGTAGCCAGTCGCACGGCACACACCCTAACCGAGCGCCGACCGTCGGCCCAGCGGTGTGCGGTGTGTGTGTGTGTGTGTGTGGGTCATCGAGGTGGCTCGGCGTATCGATACCGGTGATGCTCGACGAATCCGAGCTCCCGAGACATCGCTAGGGCCCCGAGGTTGTCGGTCGCCACCTGCAGGTAGGCGTGAGTTGCTCGCTGACCCACTCCCCATGCGAGGAGTTCACCGCAGATGCGCGTCCCGACCCCGTGTCGTCGATGAGCCTCGGAGACCTCGATCGCCGTCAATCCGACCCAGCGTCGCAGATCGGGGGCCGTGGTGACGGCTGCACGTCCGATGGCCAGCATTTCCGTCGCGGAACTGCCGATCCGCGCAAAACCGACAACCCCGTCGCGGACGGCCGACACGACGTCCATTGCATCCTCGGGGACGGGACGTCCGCGGTAGTGATAAAACTTCCGCCAGTCCTCGTCGGGAGCGGCGGTGATGACTGTTGACGAGTCGGACGGCACCACGAGGGTGGTGATGTCCGCGGCCATCACCATGACCTCGTAGCCCGTTGTCCAACCTGCGGGCACTGCGCCGAGACGATCGGGCAACAACAACTTCGGCCACTGTCCGCGGTCGCGGAACCATGCGGCGATCTCACCGAGTGAGGACTCGTCGGCGTGCGGTTCGGCCGGAACGGCAGAGTTTGCTCGGCCAGTGAACCCGCGGCCGTACCGCAGCAGCCATCCGCCGATCCATGCCTGCGCCAGGCCCGGCCACCCATCGGCAGCAGCACGTTCGAGTGCTCTGATCTCCGAGGTTCTGATCGGTCGCGGACCGAGGGCCTTCATCGCCACGACGCGATCACGGGCCACCCGTATGACGCGACCGTCCCCGGCCCGAACGGCTACGACGGCGTCGTCTGCCTCGACCAGTTCACCGATGACGTCGGTCATCGGATGGCTGTAACCCGGTGGAAGCCGATACCGCAACATGATGCGGGTGCCGGGCGTGACGGTCACGAGCTCAATCGTCCTCGTGGCCGAACGGGTCCTCGACGGTTCCCGGTATCCAACTCAGGCCCGGTTTGCCCCAGCCTGCACGTTTGATGGCCTTCTTGGCTGCGCGGGCGTTGCGGCCCACCAGAACGTCGACGTAGAGGAACCCATCCAGATGACCGACCTCGTGCTGAAGCATGCGCGCGAAGAAACCGGTTCCTTCGATGTCGACTGGTTCGCCGTTCGCGTCGGTGCCGGTGACCCGAGCCCAGTCGGCACGCCCGGTTGGGTACTGCTCGCCGGGTACCGACAGGCAGCCTTCGTCGTCGTCCTCGGGATCGGGCATGGTCTCGGGGATGGCCGAAGTCTCGAGCACGGGGTTGATCACCTCGCCCTTTCGGCGGACGAGCTTGCCGTCGGCCCCCTCGTCAGGGCAGTCGTAGACGAATAGGCGTAGCGGGATGCCGACCTGATTGGCAGCTAGGCCGACACCGTTTGCGATGTCGAGCGTTTCGTACATATCCGCGATAAGGTCTGCGAGCTCGGCAGGTGTCTGCGTGACAGCGTCCGTCGGGGTGTGTAGAACCGGATCTCCGACGATCCGGATGGGAAGAATTGCCATGGTCGAGAAGAATAGTGTCCCCGTGCAGAGTCGCCGACACACGGTGAGCCGGAGCCGCCACCCACGCGACTCGCCGCAGACACCGTACACGGCGTGTGGCACGCCTACCATGGTTGAATCAGTACCGAACTACACGTGTGTAATTCGCTGGGCCTCCGTCTGTCAGGCCAGATGGGTGACGCTAAGTCGGGCGAGCCCGTTGAATCTTGGCAGGCAATGCGGCACCGAACGTGGATCCGCAGCCGATGCGGGTAAAAGATGAAGTCGAGGAGTGAGATGGACGGCGCAGCAGCGCGTGACTCGGACCAGGCTCCGCAATCCGAAAGCTCCGAAGATCTGAACGAGGTCGGAGCAGACGGGCTGACTCGTCGCGAGCACGACATATTGTCCTTCGAACGCCAGTGGTGGAAGTACGCCGGCGCCAAAGAAGAGGCGATCAAGGAACTCTTCTCCATGTCCGCCACCCGGTACTACCAAGTCCTCAACGCACTTGTAGACCGTCCTGAATCCCTCGCAGCCGACCCCATGCTGGTCAAGAGGCTGCGGCGCCTGCGCGCGAGCAGGCAGAAGGCTCGCGCGGCACGCAGACTGGGCTTCGAAGTCTAGAGGTAGAGCCGCGATCAACTAGTGTCTTCGAGTGTGAGCAGTCCCAATCCGGAATCGTCCGGCCCTCCGCTCCGCGCTCTGGCAATGGTGTTGATTTCGCTGGCGATTCTCTTCGCAGCAATCGGGGCACTGTCGTTGACCGGTTCGGACGAGACCGAGGAACCAGCGGCACAGGCGACGAGCAGCGCCGCGCAGCAGGCTCCGGCCAGCTCCGCCGCAGCGCAGCCTCCCGCCGCAGCGCAGCCTCCCGCCGCAGCACAGGCCCCAGCTTCCTCCGCGCCGACTCCCACCGGCGAACCGACCGACGTCGAAGTTCGCGTTCTCAACAACAGCAACGTATCCGGTCTCGCCGCCGGAACAGCTGCCACACTCACCGCTGAAGGCTGGAATATCGCGGAGACCGGCAATTTCTCAGAGTCGCAGATTGCACAAACCACGGTCTACTACGACAAGTCGCCGGGTGCGCAGGCCGCTGCCCAACAGATATCGACTGAACTCGGCGTCGCTGCATTCCCCCGACCGACGACTTTGTCGAGTTTCGGTGAAGGTGTCATCGTCGTCGTGACCGAGTAAGTGTCAACCCTTGGGCCGGTAGTACTACCGGCCATAGTTATGATCGACACAACCGCCCAGCCTGCCCTTCGAAGGAGCAATTTCATGGCACCGATTCGTATCGCTCGGCCAGTGAGCCGAACCTGGCGCCTCGCGACCCCAGTTGTAGCCCTCGCGGCTTTCGGCTTGGTTGCATGCGGTGCTCCCGAGACTGCCTCCGACGTCCCCGGCACGACGCCCGCCGTGTGGACCGGCAAAGAGGATCCGAACGCCAAGGCCGTCCCAGCAGATGCGCCCGTCGGGTCGGGGGATATCGAGGCATCGCTGAAGGACGCGTCCGGCGCAGATGTCGGCACCGTCTCGATCGTCGAAGAGGGAAGCCACCTCCGCATCACCGTCGACGCAGAAGGCCTGACACCAGGATTTCACGGTCTGCACATTCACACCGTCGGCAAATGCGAGGCGAACTCCGTGGCGCCTACCGGCGGCGAACCCGGTAACTTCCTCTCCGCAGGTGGACACCTCCAGGTCGACGGCCGCACCGAGCACCCTTCCAGCGGCGACTTGACCTCACTGCAGGTCCGCGAAGACGGCACCGCCGAATTGGTCACCACGACGGACTCAGTCACACTCGAAGATCTGCAGGCAGAGGGCGGCCGCGCAGTCGTCATCCACGCCGGGGCAGACAACTTCGCCAACATTCCATCGCGATACACCCTGCCCGACGGCGCTGCGGTGCCCGATACCAACACACTGATGACCGGTGACGCCGGCGGTCGTGTGGCCTGCGCGGTCATCGACTAGGTGACTTCTCCGAAGACACCCAACCTCTCTGGTCGCTCCGCAGGCTCCGCTCCTGCAGTCTCCGGTCGCTCCGCAGGCTCCGCTCCTGCAGTATCCGGTCGCTCCGCAGGCTCCGCTCCTGCCATCCACTTCGAGAGTTCCCCACGACCCACGCTCGGCGTCGAATGGGAAATCGCGCTCGTGGACAAGGAGTCTCTCGACCTGGTCAACTCGGCCGAGGAGGTTATGGACGGTGTCACGGAGCTGTCGGGTGATCGGACGCCACGCGTCACCAAGGAGTTGCTGCGCAATACCGTCGAGCTCGTCACCGGAGTGTGCGAGAACGTCGGTGAGGCCATGGACGATCTCGGCGAATCCCTCGATCTCGTTCGCCGGGCGGCGGACCCACTCGGCATAGATCTGTTCTCCGCAGGGACGCACCCGTTCGCAGAGTGGTCGACACAGGTGCTCACTCGCTCACCCAGCTACGACGAACTGATCGCGCGGACCCAGTGGTGGGGCCGTCAGATGTTGATCTGGGGAGTGCACGTTCACGTCGGAGTGTCCTCGCCCGACAAAGTGTTTCCGATCCTGAACTCGCTGCTCCTGCAATATCCACATTTGTTGGCACTATCGGCGTCGTCACCGATCTGGGCCGGTTCGGATACCGGTTATGCAAGCAACAGGGCACTGATGTTCCAACAGCTTCCGACGGCAGGACTGCCATTCCAGTTCGAGGACTGGGGGCAATTCGAGGGCTTCGTCCGTGACCAGATGAAAACCGGTGTCATCGAGCAGCTCGGTGGAATGCACTGGGACATCCGACCGGCCCCCAAGTGGGGAACCATCGAGGTACGGGTGTGCGACGGGACGGCCACCAAACGTGAACTCGCGGCACTGGTAGCGCTGACGCACTGTCTGATCGTGAACCTCGACGAACGTCTCGAAGCCGGCGAGACGCTCCCGACGATGCCGCCGTGGCACGTACAGGAGAACAAGTGGCGGGCAGCGAGGTACGGCCTCGACGCCGAAATCATTCTCGATGCGGACAGCAACGAGCGACTGGTCACCGACGATCTGCACGATTTGCTCGAGAAGTTGACCCCGACCGCGGTGCGTCTCGGATGCGCCGACGAATTGGCCGCTGTCGCCGACATTCCACGTCTGGGAGCGTCGTATCAACGGCAACGCCGGATCGCCGCAGAATCCGGTGGAGATCTCAGAGCCGTCGTGGCGTCGTTGGTCGCCGATCTCCGAGCGTGACAGCTCACTGTAAATAGTTGTTCATTCACCGTTTACTATTAGCGGCGTGCGTGCGGGTGAAGAGGGGGACGGCTCCGCCCACGGGGCGGTACCGAATTCCTTACGGTTCTATGGTGTCGGTGCGGCGGCGGTAGCTGCGTTCCTCGGATTTCTGCAGCTCGCTGCAACCCACAACGGATTCCCCGGCCCGTTCGCGAGTATCTGGAACGATGTCGCCGGTACGCCCAAATCGATGTCACTACCGTGGGCCGGTCTGATCCTCGGACTCGTCGGTGTGAACAATCGGGTCCGATTATGGTCGTTGGCGCTCGCGGTCGCTATCGACATCGTCTTCGCTGTCGGCAGGGCCGAATCCGGGCTTCCATTCTCCGTCGGCAACGGCGCGGTGATAATCCTGGTCGGCCTCGCGGTCTACACGGTGTGGACCCGGGACAGTCACGGAATCAAATCCGTGTGCCTCGGCGGCTTGCTGATCCTCGCCTCGAAGGCCGGAGACGCTTGGCTACAGATCACCACTCTCGTCCGGCCGAACGTACTCGACGAGTACGCCCAGCTGGCAGATCACGCGCTCGGAAACCCGTCGTGGGTCGTCGGTACTGCCCTCACAGCACTCGGCCCACCCGCGTATGCGGTCCTCCATTGGATCTATATCCAACTCCCGGTCGCCGCGATCGCCATCGCGATCTATCAACTACGTGGTGTTGCGACGGGACGCCCATGGCCGAGGCACAATCTGGTTCGCACGTTTCTGCTGATCGGCCTTGTCGGGCCGATCATCTACATCGTGTTCCCTGTGGTGGGTCCGATGTTCGCCTACGGTTCGGCCGGGCAAGGCTTCGAAATCGGGGACTTCTGGCCGACGATAGTTCCAATGGACACCTCACCGTCCGACATTCCGTTCGACTCCTCGACACCGCGCAACTGCATGCCGAGCCTCCACACGGCCTGGGCATTGAGCTTGTTCATTCATTCACGCGGAGGCCCGTGGTGGCTTCGGCTCGGCGGCACGACGTGGTTGGTGGGCACTCTGGCCGCGACGCTCGGCTTCGGTTATCACTACGGAGTCGACCTCGTCGCAGGCGTCGTTCTGTGTCTGATTCTCGAAACGATCCTGCGTGACCCCGAACGAGGCTGGGACCGGGGCCGTACCCGGCTGGTCTCGTACGGGACGGTGACCTTGCTGGTGCTCTTGTCGAGCTACCGCTATCTGGCCGTCCCCTTCGCGACGTATCCGGAGTTGTTCGGTCCGCTGATCCTGCTGCTGATGGGCTCGGTTGTCGTGATGTTCTACGCGACCTTCTTTGCCGCGCCCGGTACCGCGATGGCCAACTGGGGTGGACGCAGCCTTAGCGAGGATCCGATTCGTCGGGCTCCATCTCGTTGACGACCAGCAGACCGTCGCGGCCACGCTGCTCGCGATAGGCAACACGACCGACGATGTGTGCAATGACCGGAGCGGTCGCCAAGGTGAACACGCCGACCAGAACGAGCATCCAGATGTCGACATTGCCGCGCAGTTGGATGACAGCGCCGGTCAGTACGAGAATCAGTCCGACGACTTGCGGCTTGGTCGCAGCATGCATGCGCGAGAGAGTATCCGGAAACCGAACGATCCCAATCGCTGCGGTGAACGCCAGCGTGGACCCGATCAAGATCAGAACAGCCGAAATTACTTCGAAGAATGCGTTCATTCGTCCCTCACTCGGAATCGCGCGACGCTGACCGACCCGATGAAACTCACCAGAGACAGCGCGACGATGGCCGGCACGATCGTGGTGTCGAGGCTGTGGACCGACCACAGGGCCAGCCCACACATCGACACCGCCAGAATCGAGTCCATCGCTACGAGGCGATCAAGAGTGCCGGGGCCGTCGAGAAGTCGATAGGTGGTGATGACGGCTGCAGAGATCAGCAGCACGCCCGCGATCACGAGAACCACGTTCATGACCAGTCGCCCTTTCTCTCGTCATCGATCCGCTTGTCGTCCCGAACTTCCACCGGCGTAGCGATGTCATCGCCGAGAACACCGTGATACCGCTGGTACTCCTGAAAATGCAAGGGGCTCGGCTTCCAATCGGAGTCGCGCTCGAATGCAGCGATAAACAACTTTTCGAGTAGTCGAACGGACCGGTAGAAGGCGTCGATTGCCTTTTGGCTACCCATGTCGAGGACGTGGACGTAGACGAGCCTGCGCGTCTGATCGATCTCGAGAACCATCGTTCCGGGAATGAGATTGAGTGCGTCCACACACAGTGTCAGCACCAGATCCGACTTGATCGCGATGCGGACCCGTAGGACGCCGGTGATGGGCGGGGCCTGCGGTCGAATTGCCAGCCACGCGACACTGAAGCTCGATGCGATTGCGTAATAGAAGAATACGCAAATGAGCTTGAACACCGACAGGACGTGAACGCGGCCCTCGACGGGAACCTTGGGGAGCGGCAAGAGCAGCATGATGCCGAGTCCGACGACGATTCCTCCGAGCACATTTGCTGGAGAGAGGCTGCCCCACAGCAGGACCCACACCGAGGTCAGCCAGGCGAGTGTCCAGAGTCGCAGGAGCAGAAAGCGATTCATGTACTTCATTTGCCCTCCGCTGCTTCGGCAGCGCGATCGCCCACGAATTCTGCTTCGAGTACCGCGTCGATGTACACCGACCTGTCTCGTAGATCCGCTGCCGCACGATCGCTGATGTCGATGATCCGACCGGCGAACACTGTCAGTGCCAAACCGACGATGACCAAACCGATCGTCGGGATGAGCATGAACGCCGGCATGCGTCCGACATCCTCGCGGTCACCGAAAGCGATATCCGTCGAGTCGTCCAGTAGCGCCGAAGGGCTGTGATCGGCCAGGTCACCTTCGGGTGCGTCGGCCCGCGCTCGCCAGAATGCTTTCGTCCAGACACGAGCGATGACGTAAAGCGTCAGCAAACTGGTGACCGTGCCACCCGCGACAAGTATCCAGGCGAGAACACTGCCGTCTGCGCTACCCGCCTGCAGCAATGCGACCTTGCCGATGAAGCCCGAGAACGGTGGAATGCCACCAAGATTCAATGCCGGGACCAGGAAGACGATGGCCAGCACGGGGCTCGCCGCAGCCAGTCCGCCGAGCCGTCGTAGCGACGAGGATCCGGCCTGACGCTCGATGAGCCCGACTACGAGGAACAGCGTCGTCTGCACGATAATGTGGTGCGCTACATAGTAGATCGAGCCGGACAGGCCTGACTGAGTCGACAGTGCGACACCGAAGATCATGTATCCGATGTGGCTGACGAGCGTGAACGAGAGCAGACGTTTGATGTCGCTTTGGGCAATCGAGCCCAAAATGCCGACCAGCATCGTGAGCAGACCACACACCATGAGCACATTGTCGAGACTGCCGTCGGGAAACAGCAGAGTATGCGCGCGGATGATCGCGTACACACCGACTTTGGTAAGCAATCCGGCGAAGACCGCGGTGACCGGGGCCGGAGCGGTCGGGTACGAATCGGGAAGCCATGTCGAGAGTGGGAATACCGCGGCCTTGATCCCGAAGGCAACGAGGAGGACGGCGAAGATCGCAGTTCTGGTTCCGGTGGGGATGTCTTCGAGACGAGTCGCCATGTGGGCAAGATTGAGCGTGCCGGTGGCGGCGTAGACGAGCCCGATTCCGACCAGGAAGATCAACGAAGACACCATCGAGACCATGACGTACGAGACGCCGGCGCGGACGCGGTCCGCGCTGGCACCGAGGGTCAACAGCACGAACGAGGCGGCGAGCAGAACCTCGAATCCGACATACAGATTGAACAGGTCGCCCGCGAGGAAAGCGTTGCAGATTCCTGCTGTCAACGCCAGGTAGGTGGGCAGAAAGATCGACACCGGCTGGTTGTCGCTGCCGTCACGAATACCCTGACCGATCGAGTACACCATCACGGCGAGCAACACGATCGAGCTGACCACCAGCATCATCGCGGCCAATCGATCGACCACCAGCGATATTCCGATGGGCGAATCCCAGCCACCGACCTGCAGCGCGGTGGCTCCGTCTCGATCGGCTAGATAGAGAAGTGCACCGGAAACCAGGACGACCGCGGTCAATGCGACGACGGTAATGAAACGCTGGGCCCGTGGACGACGGCCGAGCACGAGCGTCAAGGCCGCAGCAATCATGGGGATGAGGACGGGGAGAGGGGTGAGAACATCGGTTGTGCCCGCGGGAAGGGTCATGTTGCATTCCCCTTCTTCTTCGTCCTTTTCTCTACTGGGGTCGTATCTTTGACGGCACTGTCGATCCCGTCCAGACCTTGCACCTCGGGTTCGTCGTCATCATCGTCGAAATCGCCTTCGTGCAGGTCCTCGTAACATTCCAGATCTTCGATATTCTTCAATTCGTCGATGGGTATCGGGTTTCCCTGTGAGTCGAAGGCGTCGCCGCTGAAACTCGGCTCGCCGGTGACGGGGTCGTCGGAGCGGTCGCGGTCCGGTGCGTCGGCGACCGATCGACGCTTGGAGACCTTGGTGTCCTCTGGGTCGTTCTCGACGTCGTCCTTGGTATTGAGCGTGAACGAGCGGTACGCCAACGCCAACACGAACGCGGCAATGCCCATCGTGATGACGATCGCCGTCAGAATCATCGCCTGTGCCAACGGATCTGCCATCTGCTCGTGAATGGCCGTGCCGCGCCCCACGATCGGTGGATTGCCTGGGGGGCCGCCGACGGTGAGGATCAGGATGTTGACTCCGTTGCCGAACAGAAGCAGCCCGAGTAGCATCTTGGTGATCGAACGCTCGAGGAGTAGATACACCCCGCACGAGACGAGTACTCCGACGATGATCAGCATTCCGAGATTTGCGGTCATCGCGCGTTCACCTGCTTCTTGGTTTCCACCTGAGCGTCGAGACGAGCGCCGAGACTGCGCAGTATGTCTAGTACGAGACCGACGACAATGAGGTAGACACCGAGATCGAAGAACAAGGCAGTGACAATTTTGATGTCACCGAGGATCGGCAGGGTCAATTCCAAGGTGGCGGAGGACAATGCGGGGGCACCGAGGAACAACGACGTCACGGCAGTGCCCGCGGCGAAGATGAGCCCGAGACCGAGGATCTTGCCTGCGTCGATCGGCACCGCTTCACCCAGTTCGTATCGCCCACCGGCAAGGTATCTGAGTACGAGCGCCAGACCGGCCGTCAGACCGCCCGCGAAACCTCCACCCGGCGCGTTGTGGCCGGCGAAGAAGAAGTACACCGACATCACCATGATCGTCGGGAAGACCAGGCGAGTGGTGACTTCGAGAATCAGTGAACGATGCCGCGGGTCGATCAGATCGCCCCCGAGCAACCAGGTCGTATCCGAGCCCACTCCGCTTTCGGAACTGCTGGCAGGGGCGTCGGACACGCGTGGAGCGGTGCCGAACCGCCGGTTTCGGAACACCAGACTCGCGACGCCGGTGGCTGCGACCAGCAATACCGAAATCTCGCCGAGGGTGTCCCAGGCGCGAATATCGACCAGGAGAACATTGACGATGTTCTTACCGTCGCCGAGTAGGTAGGCGGCGTCGGGGAGTTGCAGGTACAGCGGCTCGCTGTTGCGGGCGTTCATCGCGAACGCGCCCAGGATCGTCACCGTGGCGCCGACGGCAATTGCCAGCAGCGCACGTGGGATACGCCAACCGGCAGATCCGCGGTCGTCGACCTCGGCAGGCAGTTTGCGTAGTACCAGAACGAAGACGACGAGGGTCAGTGTCTCGACGAGGAACTGTGTCAGGGCCAGATCGGGAGCGCCGTGGATGGCGAAGATGATGCCGCACCCGTATCCGGTGACTCCGACGAGGAGCACGCTGGCGAGACGGTTACGCATGACCGTCGCGCCGAGTGCCCCGGCGATCATGATCAGTGCCACCACCATCTGCAGCGGGGTGTCGAAAAGCTTGAAGTTCAGGCCCGGCACGTCGCCGACGGCCAGCACGATCATCGGCAGCAGAACGAGGGTGAGAAGGATGGTTGCCTGTGTGACCGGCAGGGACCCGCGCTGGGTGGAACCGGTCAATCGGATAGACAGAGTGTCCATCCCCTTGAGTACGGCGTCGTAGACGCGGTCGGCGTTGCCGAGCGGTGGATGCTCGAACTTGAGCCGGTTCAGAACTCGATGGGCGATGAACAGGGCCACGCCTCCGCTCACGACGATCACCGTCAGTCCGAGCGGCAGATTGAATCCGTGCCACAGAGAAAGGTGGTACGACGCCTGCCCGTAGGACGGCGTCGTACGAGCGTAGGGGCTCACAATGGCGTCGACGACCGGGGAGAAGATGCCTGCGAGGAGTCCGAGAACCGCTAGGAATGCGGGAGCGGCCAGGAAGAGAGCGGCTGGTTGATGCATCTTCTTCACCGCCGGGCTCGGACGCTTGAGCTGCTTGCGGCCGAACGCGCCCCACACGAAGCGGATGCTGTACGTCACCGTCAGCATCGACCCGATCACCATTGCGGTGACGACGAGAATGCTGACGGTCGGATCGAGAACAGGGGTGCCGATCACTGCCGACAGGGCCGCTTCTTTGCCGACGAAGCCCAGGAACGGCGGCAGTCCGGCCATGCTGGCCGCGGCGAGTGCCGCGATGCCTGCCAGTATCGGCACCTTCTTACCGAGGTGCGCGAGCTTGCGGATATCGCGTGTTCCGGTGGTGTGGTCGATGACGCCGACGACCATGAAGAGCGTCGCTTTGAACATGGCGTGAGCCAGGACCATGGCCAGGCCTGCGAGCATCGCTTGTTCGGTGCCGATCCCGACGAGGACCATCAGGAATCCGAGTTGACTGACCGTACCGAATGCGAGGATGAGCTTGAGGTCGAAGGCACGTAGCGCACGCCAGCCCGCCAGGATCATCGACACCAGACCGAGTGAGATGACCGTCGCCCGCCAGGGCCCTGAGTCTGCGAAACCCGGTGCCATGCGAGCTACGAGATAGATACCGGCCTTCACCATGGCCGCGGCGTGCAGATATCCACTGACCGGAGTCGGTGCTGCCATTGCCCCTGGCAGCCAGAAGTGCATCGGAACGATGGCCGATTTGCTGAGCGCGCCAATGAGAATCAGTACGACGGCCACACCCGCAAGCCACCCGCCGGGCGCGTCGGCGATGATGGTGGAGAGGCTGTAGCTTCCGGCGACCTGACCCAGGATGATGATGCCGACGAGCATCGCAAGGCCGCCTGCGGTGGTGACGAGCAAAGCCTGAGTCGCCGCACGTCGAGACGAGGCCCGCTCGGCATAGTGGCCGACGAGCAAGAACGACAGAACTGTCGTGATTTCCCAAAAGACGTACAGCACCAACATGTTGTCGCTGGTGATGAGTCCGAACATCGCGCCGGAGAAGGCGACCATCTCCGCAGCGAAGATTCCGAGGCGAGGTTCGTCGTCCTCGAAGTAGCGTGCACAGTAGAGCAGAATCAGCGCCCCGATGCCGAGGACCAATAGCGACATGATCGCGGCAAGGGAGTCGAACCGCATGTCGAAGTTCATCGACAGTCCGGGAACCCATTGGATGCTCAGCGTCTGCTCGGTATTCCAATTCGCGAAGACCCAGATGAGGCTCGCCAATGGAACCAGTGCGAGCGGGAAGAAAGCGTTGCGGCCCCAATTCCGGACCGCAAGGGGCGCAAACACGGCAGCGACCGTGTGCGCCAACAAGATAGCGAGCAAAAAATTACTCCGTCGTCTCGGGTCGTGTCGCCTGAGAGGGAGACACGGTGGTCGTGGGGCGGCGTCGAGTAGTCGAGCAATTATCGAGAACACTCGTGAGCCGTGTTCGCGGCCGACGAGATGGATTGGCTCGATCTTACTTTGCACGGGCGCAACGCCGTTACCCGGTGCGGAAGGGGTCTTGACGGTTCGAACAATCCGGGTACTGTAATCAACAGATTCATTGATAAAGGAGATGGTTGATTATCACGGACGGTGACGACGATCGGTTGGACAAAGCTTTCATGGCCCTTGCCGATCCAGTTCGGCGCGCAATCGTCGCTCGGCTCAGTGGCGGCCCGCGAACCGTCAACGATCTTGCCGAGCCGTTCGACATCAGTAAGCAAGCCGTCTCGAAGCACATCGCGGTACTGGAGTCAGCCGGGTTGGTCACTCGTTCCCGAGATGCCCAGCGCAGGCCGGTCCATCTCGATGCTGCGCATCTGGAGGAAATGACCGCGTGGATCGACCGGTACCGAACCATTCATGAACAACAATTCCGGCGGCTGGATTCGCTGCTGGCAAACATGAAGGAGGAACCCGATGAGTAATCCCGTCACCATCTCCGTCCCCGAGGGCGTCCCGTTCATCGACATCACCCGCGAGTTCGACGCGCCCGTCGCATCGGTCTTTCGTGCCCACAAGGAACCGGCGCTGATCAGGCAGTGGCTCGGACCGCACGGCTACGACATGCAGATTGAGAAGTACGAATTCGAGTCGGGCGGCAGTTACCGATATGTGCACACCAACCCGGCAGGTGAGAAGTACACCTTCAACGGTGTCTTTCATGTGGTGCGGGAGAACGAGTTCGCCATCCAGACCTTCGAATTCGAGGGCTACCCCGACGTCGTGAGCATCGAATCGATCACCTTCGTCGATCTCGGAAACGGTCGAACGCGCATCGAAGTGCACAGTGTGTATCCGTCGCAGGAAGGGCGCGACGGAATGGTCGAGAGCGGGATGGCACAAGGCGTCGAAGAGGGTTACGAACGTCTCGACAAGATTTTGGCTGGTAATGGTATGGGCAACGCGTGAGTGGAAATGTGATCAGGACTGCTGCGCTGGCGTTCGTGCGGGATCGTCGGATGATTCAGGCCAGGTCGGCAGGAAAGTCGGTGTTCTATATGGCCGGCGGAAAGATCGATCCGGGTGAGAGCGCCGAGGACGCGCTGCATCGGGAAGTTCGCGAGGAACTCGATGCAGCCGTCCTCGACGGTTCGCTGGAGTTGCTCGGAGTCTTCGAGTGTGCCGCCTGGGGGCACCCACAGGGCACCGGCTTGCGGATGAATTGCTTTCTGGCCGAGTTGGCATCGGAACCGGTCGCGACCAGCGAGATTGCGGAGATCCGGTACTTTACCCGCGACGAGTATGCGGCGATGCCCGATGTCGCACCCGGGTCGATGCTGGTCTTCGACCGGATGCGTGAACTCGATCTGATCGACTGAGCGGAGTGTACCCTTCGGGTACGTTGGGGTGAGAACGTACGTTCTCCCGATCGGTATAGGAGCCACACCCATGACGAACCTGTCTCAGAAGGCCACCACACTCCTCGAGCTCCACAAGCCAGGCAGTCCCGTCGTACTCCCGACCGTGTGGGATGCGTGGTCTGCGAACCTTGCCGTCTCGGCCGGGTTCACCGCGCTCACCGTCGGTAGTCATCCCGTGTCCGACTCGCTCGGCAAGCCCGACAACGAAGGAATAACCTTCGAAGAACTCCTCACCCGTGTCTCGCAGATCACCTCTGCAGTGGACGCGCCGCTGTCCGTCGACATCGAAGCGGGCTATGGGCAGGAGCCCAAGCGGCTCATCGACGGTCTCATCTCGGCAGGCGCCGTCGGCCTCAACGTCGAAGACACCGTCCACAGTGAAGGTGGGCGACTCCGTGAAGCACAGGAGCATGCCGATTTCGTCGGCGCGCTACGAGCGGCATCGGACGCAACCGAAGTGCACGTGGTGATCAATGCCCGCACCGACCTGTTCGTCAAACAGGTCGGTGACGAAAACGACCGCGTCGACCGGGCCATCGCACGCCTCGAGCTCGCTGCAGCCGCAGGGGCCGACTCGCTCTACCCCGTCGGATTCCACAACGACGCCGATTACAAGCGTCTCGCATCCGAACTGCCGCTCCCGATCAATGCGATCGCACACCCGGTTGACGGCGACCTGGCGCACTTCGCCGAACTAGGCGTCGGCCGCATCAGCTTCGGGCCACTGTTCCAAGCCTCGCTCGGCAAGCATGCAGAAGGCATCCTCGCGCGCTGGAAGTAAGGCTCCTCGCCGGCGGGATGGACAGGCCATCCCGCTAGCGCGTAGCACTGTAGGCCTTCAAATGCGCAACTTGTGCTGCATCGAGTGAGGGGCGCACCGTCTTTCGGGCAGCCTCGACGTCGGCGGCAGTGACGTCGGCGGCATCCATCGACCGACGCATCGCGGTCAGCGCTGCTTCGCGGAGGAGTGCCGCGCAGTCGGCAGCGGAATAACCGTCGAGCCCCTCCGCCAGCGCGTCGAGATCGACGTCGGCAGCCAGCGGAACCGACTTTCCCGACGCCTTCAGGATGTCCTTGCGGGCATCGGCATCCGGCGGCGGCACGAAGACCAGGCGCTCGAGGCGTCCTGGACGAAGCAGCGCCGGATCGATCAGATCGGGCCGGTTTGTTGCACCCAGCACGACCACATCTCGCAGCGGCTCCACACCGTCCAGTTCGGTCAGCAATGCCGCCACGACGCGATCGCCGACGCCCGAGTCCGAACCCTGACCGCGTCGAGGCGCCAACGCGTCCACCTCGTCCAAGAAGATCAGCGAAGGGGCGGAGTCTCGGGCGCGCTGAAACAGCTCGCGCACAGCCTTTTCCGAGGATCCGACCCACTTGTCCATCAGCTCGGCGCCCTTGACTGCGTGGACGCTGAGTTGACCGGAGCTGGCCAGTGCGCGTACGAGGAAAGTCTTGCCGCATCCGGGTGGCCCGTAGAGCAATACTCCACGTGGGGGATCGATGCCCAGCCGCGCAAAAGAATCGGGATGCTGCAATGGCCACAGCACCGCTTCGGTCAGCGCCTGTTTGGTCTCCACCATGTCCCCGACGTCTTCCAGGGTGATGGTGCCGATTGCCAGTTCCTCTGTGCCCGAGCGTGACAGCGGTCTGATCACCTCGAGTGCGGCGAGCAGGTCGGATTGCATGATGACGGGATCGGTCTTGTTGTCGCTGGCCCGAGATGCTGCACGCAGCGCAGCTTCGCGAACCAGTGCTGCTAGATCGCCGACGACGAAACCTGGTGTCCTTGACGCTATTTCATTCAGTTCGAGGGTGTCTGTCGGGACTTTGCGGAGTAGATGCTCCAGCAGCGCCTTGCGGCCCGCGCTGTCGGGAAGGGTCAGAGTCAACTGGCGATCGCACACATCCTGGGCGCGCACTCGACTGTCCGTGCTCTCGGGATGAGCAGAAGTGGCGACGAACGCGATCCCCTCGGTGGCGACGGCCCGTCGCAGATGGTCGAGGATCAGCGTCGACGCAGGCTCGGCGAGCGAGGGCAGGAGAGCGTCTATATCGGTGACCAGCAGTACCCCGTTGCCTGCCAGGCTGTCGATGGCAGCAGCGACCGCATCCGCTCGGTCGGATGCTTCCAGTGCACCGATCGAAGGGCCGTCGAGTTCGGCGACAGTACGTCCGGAAAGTACGGCGCGCGCCAGCGTCGCCTTCCCGACTCCTGCCGGACCGGTCACGAGAACGCCGAGGTGCGGCGACGCACCCAGCTTGGCGAGCAATTCGGACTCGTCGAGAGCGAGGCGAAGCCATTCGAGCAACTTCGCCTGTTGGACCGACACGCCCACGAGTTCGGCGGGCGGAATCGCCGGGATCACGTCGGAGACCGTCGGTGGTCGGCCCTGCCCCCATCCGACGGCGGAGTTGGGTTGAACGCTCACCGGCCCTCCTGATGGTTCGACGGCGGAGACCGTCAGCAGTTCGGTAGTCCATGCAACACCGAAAGTGCGCGAGAGTGCTTGCGTGGCAGCACTGGAACTGGTTCCCGGTCCTAGATCGCGGGGGAGCAGTGACACCGTGTCGCCGACGGTCACTATCTTGCCCAGCAGCGCCTGGCGGAGGGTCGTGTCGGAGATCGACCCCGTCGCGAGTACCGACCCGGAGAGTCGAACGGACTTCGCCCCGTAGACGGTCACCGGGGCAATTGCTACCGAACCGTCTTCTTTGATTCCGGTGTTGGACAGCGTGACGTCGTCGAGTAGTGCCGTGCCCTGCGGGGTGCCCTCCGGTGCCCGTCCGGCAACCGCTGCGGTCCGACGAGAACCGATGAGTGCTACTGCGTCCCACTCCCGAATGCCGAGTGCCGCGAGTACCTCGGGGTGCAGTCGCACCACGCCGCGGCGTGCATCGGCTGCCGAAGTGTTCAGGCGAGCGGTCAGGACGAGTTCGGGGGTGCTCACCTGGGGCTACGCGGACGCCGAAGGCCCAGGCGGGCGGAGGACCTACGCGCGGTGTTCGGAGCGCGACGAATCGCCCGGCGCTCTGCCCGGCGCTCGGACGGCTTGGCGTCCCACGTGTACGGCCGCGCGGCAACCCATCTCTGGGAGCGAATGGCGAACGGGATGTGCGCGAGGTAGACCAACACGAGCACCATCAGCAGGATCAATGGATAGGTGATCAGTGCAGCAGCGGTCAGCGCCACCAAGATCAGGAGTGCCGCGGCCATCCGCGGAGGCGCCGACACGGTCTTGAGCGCGAGCGTGGGAATCCGGCTCACAGCCAGCGTCGCAGTGAACAGTGTCCATCCGATGACTACGTAGAACGACGCCCACCAGCCGTCACCCCACTCTTCGAATGCCGCAATCGGCACCAGCACGATGAGCGCCCCCGCCGGAGCCGGGACACCGGTGAAGTACTCCGCGGCGTAGGTCGGGGTGTCGTTGTCCAGCAGGGTATTGAAACGTGCGAGCCGCAGAACCATGGCCACTGCATAGGTCAGTGCCACGATCCAGCCGAAGCTACTGCCGTCGAGCAGTGTCACGTACAACACGAGCGCGGGTGCAACACCGAACGAGATCGCGTCGGCCAGCGAGTCCAGTTCGGCACCGATCTTGCTCGTCGCGTCGAGGAGACGCGCGATGCGTCCGTCCAGCGCATCGAGGACCGCTGCCGCTCCGATCATCGCCAAGGCAACGCCCAGCTGATCGCTCAGCGCGAATTTGACTGCGGACAGACCTGCACACAGCGCGAGAATGGTCACGACCGACGGCAGAAGTCGGACTGCCGCAGGTGGTCGTGAACGTCTGGTGATCATCGCCCGGACCCTTACTGGGAAAGCTCGGCGAGCACAGTTTCGGCGCCGACTGCGCGTTGGCCACGCTCGACGAGCAGCTTGGTACCCAGTGGGAAATAGGTGTCCACGCGCGAGCCGAATCGGATCAAACCGTAGGTGTCGCCGATGGTGAGATTGTCGCCGATCTTGGCGTTGTTGATGATGCGTCTTGCGATGAGTCCGGCGATTTGCACGACGCCGATGTCCTGACCTGCAGGGGTGCGGATGTGCATGCTGTTTCGCTCGTTGACCTCGCTTGCTTCGGCCAAATCGGCGGACTTGAACTGACCGCTGCGGTGCACGACCTCGAGCACCTCGCCACCGACAGGAACCCGCTGCACGTGCACGTCCAGGACGGACAGGAAGATGCTGACGCGCGGCACCGGATCGCTACCGAGGCTGAGCTCGGTCGGCGGCACTGCCGTATCGACAAGAGTCACCAACCCGTCCGCCGGAGCGACTACCACGCCGGGGCGGTTCGGTGGAACGCGGCTCGGATGCCGGAAGAACGTGGCGCATGCTCCTGCTGCGGTGAGGCCGGCCAGCCGCACCCACTTGTACCTACGGCCGATGACGGCCACTGCCAGGGGGCCTGCGACGAACGGAAGCCCTGCCGGGTGCAGGGGCGGAACTGTCTCTCGGACCAGGTCGACGACGTGCGCGATCCCAGTTCGGGGCGGTTGACCGATCGGGGTTGGACGGCGTGCCACTTCGCTCCTTATGACTGTTGATATACAAGACCTCGGCACGAGGACTGCCGGGGCCTCACACAGTACGTGGAAGCCCCGGCAGTCGGTAAGCGTGAGTCGATCAGACCTTGCTACGGCCCATGACCAACTTGACGAGGAACAGGAGAATCACCGCGCCGAGCAGGCAGGTGATGAAGCTGAAGATGAGTCCGCCGCCTTCGACGTCGACTCCGAAGACCTTCAGCAGCCAGCCACCGAGAAGTCCGCCGATGATTCCGACGACGATGTTGAGAATGATGCCCATCGAGGCGTCGGTCTTCATAAGCTTGCTGCCGATCCATCCAGCAAGACCGCCGATGATGATCCAGCCGATTATTCCTAGGCCCAACATTTGGTGCCCCCTCTTGATAATTAGCCGTGGATAGTGCTCATCCAGCATTCCCAGGCGAATCACCAATCAAACATGTCAGCCATTTTCGGTTTCCGCTTTGATGCGCTGGAGGGTCTTGTTCATGCCGTCGACCAATTCGATGTCGAATTGATCGCTACCGCCGAGCACGTGCTTGACCAGGAACGACGAAATCGCGGTGGTGCCGCTCGGTGCCTCGCGCTTTTCGACGACAGAGGTGCCGGTCCCGTTCGGGGTCAGGGAATACGACCAGATCGTCTTGTTGTCCAGGACGCGGAAGGCGATCTTCTTGTTCGGTTCGAACTCGATCACCTTGGACCTGGTCGGCCAGACGAGAAGTCCTTTGCGGTTGATGTTGAGTGTGGTGGTGCCGCGTCGAACATTGCCGCCGAAGACCTTCATGAGCTTGCACTGCGGACTCCACTCGCCCATCCGCTGGAGGTCGGAGACTATTTTCCATACCTGCTCAGGGTTGGCGTCGACGTCGATCTGGGCTTCGAGAGTCTTGCTCACATGTACCTCCGTGATGATGAGTGCAACCGGGCGTTACACGCAGTTGGGCAGGATCGTATACCGGGGTGTGGGCATGCTGTTCCGATTCTGCATACACCAGGCGGGATTTCGTTCCGGGAGGGCAGAACTGGAACACCATTCCCATCAATTCCGTGAACGCCGGCGCCGGCGCACCACCCCGGCAATCTGTCGCGCAGTCTTTTCCGGGTTCGCCATCACATCGAACGCCGAAAATCTCAGCACGAGCCAACCGTCGAGGACCAGATCGTTCTGCCGACGCCGATCCTTGCTGAACACCTCGGGCGCGCTGTGGAACTCACGGCCGTCCACCTCGACAACGACCCGTGCGAGTTCGTCGACGAAGTCGCACACGTAGTTGCCAACCCAATGGTTGGTCGCGAGGCGGAGACCGCACGCGATGAGCGCGCGATTCAATACACGCTCGGGCTCCGAGGCGAATCCCGACGCGGCACTGCGAAGCTGAACGGATGCGCGGGAGTTGCCTCGGCGTCTGGGGGTACTTCGGATTTTCGAGGCTATATCTTGCGCATCGATGTCTGTCGCGAGGCGTTCGTCGACGATTCGAGCGACAGCTTCCGGTGTCATCACGGCGATGCAATCGATCAGAGTTCGTTCGCGGGCGACCACTGGGAGTCGCACGACCTCGGTGGTATCGGATGCGGGCAGGTCTCGGCGATACATCCTGAGCCAGCATGGAGTTCGAGCCTTGGATGCCGCGGGCAGCGTCGCTTCGATCATCGAATGCTCGTCCATCCACCCGTAGAGCCATGCTGCCGTTCGGTGACTGAGCAGTGCGTTCGGCTGCCACAGTGTGACGGCGTAGCAGCGCGCGATGGTGGTCGGCTGGTCGGCGCTGTAGATCCCTGGCAGCACACGTTCGTATCTGCGGGTGATAGTGCTGTTGGGTATGCCCGCGGCGAGAAGTTGGCTACGGGTGGCGATTCCGTGGGGATGCACGGCGATGAGCATCGTCGACGCCTGGACGCCTTCGATCGATGCGAGCTGGGGCGACAGAAACCCTGTGGATGAAGGTCAGGATTGTGGACAACCGTGGGCATGGTGTTCCGGTCGCGCTCGAACGAGACGGCATCCCGCCTGGTAGAGGTGCAACTGGACAACCATGCCCATATCGACAGCCGAGTTTTTACATCCGTGCGTACCGTGCGAGCACGAAGGAGTACAGCCCGTACAGCGCGATGCCCACGCCCGCCACGATCAACAACACCTGACCGAACGGCTGTTGGCCGAGGGTCTTCAGCGCGCCGTCCATACCCGTCGCTTTGCTCGGGTCCGAGGTGAAGACCGCAGCTATGACGAGTGCTCCTACGCCGATCAGAGCGATGCCCTTGGCGCAGTAACCCACGATCCCGAGGCGCGCGACGGTCTTGCCGGTGTAGCCCTCGAGGTCGTCGAGGAAATTCTTGGATACGCCCTTGTAGACGTGGTAGCCGCCGACGCCGATGATGACGAGTCCGACGACGACGAGAACGAACTTGCCGAAGCCGTTACCCATCAATTCCGACGTCATGGATGCGTTCTGCTTGCCACTCGACTTTCCGGATCCACTGGCGAACCCGAAGGTCGTCCACGCGAAGACGATGTAGACGACAGCGAGCGCTCCGGCCTTCAGCCGGTCCATCACACTGCCGGAATCGTCGTCGGACTTCTTACCGACGATGGCTTCGACGACCCGCCACAGAGCCAGTGCCACGAAGGCGACGAAGGCAACCCACAGAGCGATGGATCCGCCGGGCTTGTCGCCGAGCTCGGCGAGCGCGCCGGATTGGTCTGCGTTTCCGCCTTGCCCGAACGCCAACCTGATGGCGATGTAGCCGATGAGAATGTGGAGCAGGCCGCTGACGAAATGGCCGGCGCGTGCGGCCTTCTCGAATGCGCCATTGTTCTGTACCGACTCGATGACGTCGGATGCAGATGAATCTCCGGACTTACTCAACTTATGGCCCCGATCAATTTGTGGCTTCCCGTTCCGCTGGACCTTACCCATGGGCGACGGATCCGAAACGCCTCAGCGCGCCTCACGCACAACAGGTAACAAGGGGCGAACACTGGCGATAGAACAAACGAGGAATCAGCCAAATCAGTTCGACGGAGTGATCGATCGTGAACCTTCATTCGATGTTGAGACGTACCAGAGCGGATGTGCCACTGCTCGAGTCTGCCCGGATGAGTGGGCGGCCCCGTAAGTGGCCGAGTGAGCAGTTGGAACGGCTGCTGACGCCACGAGAAATCGACTTGATAAGACGCGGCCAGATCTGACCTTTGCCGAAAGGCCCGCAGACCGATTCCGAGGCGGAGAAATGGCAGAGAACAAGACGGGACCCACAGGTGTCGACGTCCTCGATTGGCTACGAGCCGTCGAGCATCCGGTGCGGCGTGCGGACGGACTTGCACTGCACGAGATGATGTCGCTTGCCACCGGAGTGCCGGCGGTGATGTGGGGCCCGACGATGGTCGGTTTCGGTCAATATCACTATCGGTACGACAGTGGGCGGGAAGGCGACGCACTTGCGGTCGGGTTTTCGCCGCGGAAAGCGTCGTTGGCACTCTACGGACTGACGTATGCGCCGAAGTCGAAAGCGCTGTTGGACAAGCTCGGAAAACACAAGACGGGCGCGGGTTGCCTCTACATAAACAAGCTGTCCGACGTCGACGTCACGGTGCTGCAGGCGATGATTGAAGTGTCGTATCCGTACGTGGTCGGTAATCTCGCCGTATGACGGTGATCGCCGAGGATCTGTTCCTGTTGCTGGTAGACGATGTCACCGGTAAGCCGATCGTCGACAGCACCAAGTTTCCTCGCGTGCTGGCCGGCGCCGTCATTCTGGAATTGGCTGTCGAGGATTGCATTCGCGTCACGTCGAAGGACGAGTCCTTCAAGGTGGGGCGGCTCGAGGTGACGGGCCCAGCGCCGTCCGATCCACTCCTCGCACGTGCGTATGCCTTGATCGGCGAGCGAAACGGACGGTTGAAGCCGCAGCGGGTGATCGAGAAACTTCAGAGGAACTTGATCAAGGAAGTGGGGTCCCGGCTCGCCCAGCAGGGCTTGGTTCTCGAACGTCACGACAAGGTACTCGGACTCTTCCCTACGGTGTCCTGGCCGGCGAGCGAGCTTGCTCGCAAGAACTGGGCGCGTCAGGGGATCGGTAGCGCGATCGTCGATGGCACGACACCCGGCACTGAGATTTCGGCGTTGATTTCGCTGGTTTCGGCCATTGATGCCATACCCAAGGTGTTGCCAGGAGTGGACAGGAAGGCAGCAAAAAAGCGCGCCAAGGAGATTGCCGAGGGCGATTGGGCCAGTTCAGCGGTCCGAAAGGCCGTGGAGGATGTCAATGTCGCGGTCATGGCCGCCGTCATGGTTCCCATCATCGTTTCGTCCGGCTCGTAACGGACCTGCCGGCCACCGACTGCTCACACGGACAGCAGGCGTAAAACCAGCGCAGCAATGGCGACAGCGGCGAGGAATGCAGCGGGACCGAAACCGTTGTCCTTCACTCGGAGGTGAGCGATGACCGCGCCCACGAAGTACAGGATCACTCCGACTGCAGCGGCGACCCCGATGGGCCAGACGAACAGTCCGACGATCAGGCCGATCGCGCCGAGGATTTCGATGTAGGCAAGCCAGGGGATCTTGTCGGCAGGCACACCGACCTGTTCCATGATGGGGATGACCTTTGGGCTCTTGGTCAACTTTCCGACTGCCGAGAAGGTCAGCGATACAGCGAGGAAAATCGATACTGCGACTGTTGCGATGAACATCGGTGCCCAATCTATTGTGTCGCCCGAGTCTCACCGGGCGTCCGTTGTCGAGAACAAGAATAGGGTCGACGGCGGCGTTCGGGGGACAGTTATGAGCATGAAATTCCGTCTCGCGTCGGCGCTGGGCGGGTGCGCGTCGGCTGCGCCCTGAGCGAACGCGGGGCAAGTCGGGCCAGCTGATCGAGCCGGTCGTGCCCGTCGACCTTGCACTCGCCATGGTCGAGTGCTAGAAATGCAGTTGGCACTCTCGATACGTGAGTGCCAGGTCGGGACACGGTGAGGCTGGGGATCAAGGACACCCCTGGTCGTCCGTCGCGGGCACCCAACTCGGCCAGAAATGTGTCACCCCCAATCCGGAGGATCACTTCGTAATGGCCAAGATCATCGCGTTCGACGAAGAGGCACGCCGTGGCCTCGAGCGAGGCCTCAACGCCCTCGCTGACACAGTTAAGGTGACGTTGGGACCCAAGGGTCGCAACGTCGTGCTCGAAAAGAAGTGGGGAGCTCCCACGATCACCAACGATGGTGTCTCCATCGCCAAGGAGATCGAGCTCGAAGATCCCTACGAGAAGATCGGTGCCGAGCTCGTCAAGGAGGTCGCCAAGAAGACTGACGACGTCGCAGGCGACGGCACCACCACCGCCACCGTTCTCGCCCAGGCTCTGGTCCGCGAAGGCCTGCGTAACGTCGCAGCCGGCGCAAACCCGCTCGGCCTGAAGCGCGGCATCGAGAAGGCTGTTGCAGCCGTCACCGAGTCGCTGCTCGCTTCCGCCAAGGAGATCGACACCAAGGAGCAGATCGCTGCTACCGCTGGTATCTCCGCGGGCGACCCAGCCATCGGCGAGCTCATCGCCGAGGCAATGGACAAGGTCGGCAAAGAAGGCGTCATCACGGTCGAGGAGTCCAACACCTTCGGCCTGCAGCTCGAGCTCACCGAGGGCATGCGCTTCGACAAGGGCTACATCTCGGCGTACTTCGCCACTGATGCAGAGCGTCAGGAAGCCGTCCTCGAAGACGCGTACATCTTGCTCGTCAGCTCCAAGATCAGCACCGTCAAGGACCTGCTGCCCCTGCTGGAGAAGGTTATCCAGTCCGGCAAGCCGCTCGTCATCATCGCCGAGGACGTCGAGGGCGAAGCTCTCTCCACTCTCGTGGTGAACAAGATCCGTGGCACCTTCAAGTCCGTGGCCGTCAAGGCTCCCGGATTCGGTGACCGTCGTAAGGCGCAGCTCGCCGACATCGCCATCCTCACCGGTGGCGAGGTCATCAGCGAAGAGGTCGGCCTCTCCTTGGAGACCGCTGGACTCGAACTGCTCGGCCAGGCACGCAAGGTCGTCATCACCAAGGATGAGACCACCATCGTCGAGGGCTCGGGCGATTCCGACGCTATCGCCGGTCGCGTCAGCCAGATCCGTGCCGAGATCGAGAACTCCGATTCCGACTACGACCGCGAGAAGCTGCAGGAACGTCTGGCCAAGCTGGCCGGCGGCGTTGCAGTCATCAAGGCCGGAGCAGCGACCGAGGTCGAGCTCAAGGAGCGCAAGCACCGCATCGAAGATGCTGTGCGTAACGCCAAGGCTGCTGTCGAAGAGGGCATCGTTGCCGGCGGTGGCGTCGCGCTGCTGCAGGCGTCCCCGGCACTCGACTCCCTCAAGCTGGACGGCGACGAGGCAACCGGCGTGAACATCGTTCGCGTCGCCCTCGAAGCACCGCTGAAGCAGATCGCGTTCAACGCAGGCCTCGAGCCTGGCGTCGTCGCTGAGAAGGTCCGCAACTTGCCCGCAGGTCACGGCCTCAACGCCGCGACCAACGAGTACGAGGACCTGCTCGCTGCAGGCATCAACGACCCGGTCAAGGTCACCCGCTCGGCACTGCAGAACGCAGCGTCCATCGCGGCTCTGTTCCTCACCACCGAGGCCGTCGTAGCCGACAAGCCCGAAAAGGCCGGAGCGCCTGCCGGCGATCCGACCGGTGGCATGGGCGGCATGGACTTCTGAGTCCGTTCCTCCCGCTTTACCGCTGAAAAAGCCCGACTCCCTCGTGGAGTCGGGCTTTTTCGTGTGCGCGGAGAAACTGCAGCGATGCGGCCGAGCGGCACCTAGGCTTTCGAGCATGGCCCGCGCAGCATCACCGTCGATCGAACTCGAAGTGGGCGAGCGCACGGTGCGCATCTCGAACCCCGATCGGGTGTACTTTCCCGAGAGCGGGGCGACCAAGATCGACTTGGTGAACTATTACCTGAGCGTCGGCGACGGGATCGTCCGCGCGCTGCGGGAACGTCCCTGCATGATGCACAGATTTCCGTCCGGTCTCTCCGGCGACAAAGTTCACCAGAAGCGTGTGCCGAACGGAGCACCACCCTGGATCGAAACGGTGCAGGTGAAGTTTCCGCGCTACAACCGGACGGCCGACGAACTGTGCGTAACGGAATTGGCTCATGTGGCCTGGGCCGTGCAGATGTCGACGGTCGAGTTTCATCCATGGAACAGCCGTCGGGCCGACGTCGAGAAGCCCGACGAATGGCGCATCGACCTCGACCCGATGCCGGACTGCCCGTTCGATCGAGTTCGACGCGTGGCAGGCGTCGTGCGCGAGGTTTTGGAAGACCTCGGAGCCGTCGGCTGGCCGAAAACCTCTGGTGGACATGGCCTTCACATCTACGTACGGATTCAGCCGGACTGGGGTTTCAAGGATGTGCGAAGGGCCGCATTGGCTTTCGCGCGTGAAGTGGAGCGTCGGGCACCTGACGAGGTTACGACCACCTGGTGGCGCAAGGACCGTGACCCGAAGAAACTTTTCGTCGATTACAACCAGAATGCCCGCGACCACACGATCGCGAGTGCTTACTCGGTCCGAGGAAACCCCGAAGCAACTGTCTCGACACCGATTTCCTGGGACGAGGTGGTCGATGTCGATCCACACGCATTCACGATGTTCACCGTCCCGGCTAGGTTCGCCGAACTGGGCGACCTGCACGAGGGTATCGACGACGCCGTGTTCTCCATCGACCCGCTCTTGGAATGGGCCGAACGCGACGAGCGGCAGGGATTGAAGGAACCGGAGGAATAGCCCGGAATCGACCCAAGATTCACACGCCTTCAGTCGAACGAGAGGTATGACTTCTGTGTCTCACATCGCCCTGCTGACCACTGGCGGAACCATTGCCAGTAGCCGTGACGAGAACGGCATCAGCCGTCCGGGCAGTGATCCGCTCGGGTTCCCCTTGGCCGCCGACGTCGAGGTTCGTGAGGTCATGTCCAAGGACAGCTCGGCGTTCGACTTCGCCGACATGGACGCCGTTGCCGACGCTGTCGCGAATGCGCTGACCGATCCGGACTGCGTCGGCGCCGTGGTTCTGCACGGTACGGACACCATGGAGGAGACGGCACTTCTCGTAGACCTGTTCCACGATGATCCGAGGCCGGTGGTGTTCACCGGTGCGCAGCGGACATCGGATCACAGAGAGCCCGATGGGCCCTACAACGTCACGGCAGCGATCGAAGCAGTGCGGAACCCGAGTAGTCGGGGAAGGGGAGTCCTCGTTTCCTTCGGTGGCAGAACGTTGCCTGCGCGCGGCTTGATGAAATGGCATACATCCGACCTGGACGCATTTTTCGGATCGGCGCAGGAACGCTCCGGCTTCGACCGTCGGAAAATTTCGGACACCAGAGTCGACATCGTTGCGCTGTACCCAGGTGTGGATGCGGTCGCCATCGATGCGTACCTCGGCGGCGGAAGTCAGGGGCTCGTGCTGCAGGCACTCGGTTCGGGGAACACGAACAGCATGGTCGTGGCGGCGGTGAAGCGTGCCACGGCCGCAGGGATCCCTGTCGTCGTTACGACGCGGGTTCCGCTCGGTTCTGTCGAACCCAGCTACGGCGGCGGTGGTGGCGGTGCGGACCTCGTCGACGCGGGCGCAGTGTTCTCACCACTGCGAGCTGGTCAGGCGCGAATTCTGCTCGCCGTGCAGATAGCGACACGCGATCGGTAATTCGTGGACAGTGGAGTGATGCGTCGCAACGAGCCCGACATTCCCGGTGCACCGGTAGGTCGACGCATCTTTCTCGGACTGGTCGTCGCCGGTGCGGCAGGAATTCTGGGCGGCGCCGCCATTCAAAATGGGATCGCGACCGTGATGGGCCCGATCGGCAACCACGATCCCACCGGACTGGTCGGCCTGATCCCGCTGGGCAACAACTTTCGATTCTATTCGGTGACCACGGGTGCACCGCGCAGGGACGAGAGCAGTTACGAATTGACCGTCGGTGGGTTGGTCGCAACGCCGCGCACTCTCGGACTACAGGATTTGCGGGCGATGCCGCAGACATCTCTGGTACGAGACTTCCAATGCGTGACCGGATGGCGTGTTCCGCAGGTTCCGTGGAGCGGCGTGCGCCTGTCGGAGATCCTCGATGCAGCCTCGCCGACTGCCGATGCGACCGCAGTACGTTTTACCTCGTTCGACGGCACGTACACAGAGAGCCTGACGCTGGAGCAAGCACGTCGCGACGACGTCATCGTCGCCCTCACCATGCTCGGCGGCCCGGTCACTCATGATCATGGCGGTCCAGTTCGGCTCTACGTTGCACCGATGTACGGCTACAAGAGTCTGAAATGGCTCGGCGGAATCGAGTTGACTTCCGATGTGGTGCCAGGTTACTGGGAGCCGCGGGGATACTCGATCGACGGCTGGGTCGGCGCGTCGAACGGACGTGACGATGACGCCACGAGCTGAACTGCTGCGCTTCCACCGAATCGAACGTTGGGTGCACTGGTCCGTCGGCGTGCTGACCCTCGTATGCATTGCGACGGCGGCGATTCTGTACAACGGTTCGTTGGCAGTCCTCGTCGGCAATCGGCACTTGGTCGAATTGGTGCACGTCTATTCAGGTTTCGGTATCCCGATACCGCTGATTCTCGGTCTTCTCTCGCGGGCCTATCGGCTGGATCTGCAGCGCCTCGACCGGTTCGTCGACGAGGACTGGAAGTGGTTGCGGTCCAAGGCTCGTCGGCTCCGGGCAGTGGGCGTCGGAAAGTTCAATGCCGGCCAGAAGCTCAACGGTGCGTTGAGTGGTGGATCGATCGCGGTACTGCTGCTCACGGGGACGGTGATGTTCTTTCCGGAGTGGAGTCCGCCGAACTGGCGGACAGGAGCGACGTTCGTACACGATTGGTTCGCTCTCGCCTTCGGGCTTCTCGTCGTAGGTCACATCTTCTACGCGTTCAAGGATTCCGAAGCGATGCGCGGTATGCGCGGCGGGTCGGTTCTGCGTGCGTGGGCCGAGAACGAGCATCCGGAATGGGCTCGTGAAGTCGAGGCAGCGGAGCGGCCCGTGACTAGTGGTCGAGACCCGGAGATTCTTCCGCGAGAACGGTGAACTCGTCGCCGACCGACACCCGCCCGACGGTGTTCACCGAGAACTTCGCGCCGAAGACGACGCCTTTGGTGGGGCCGCGGCGGTAGGTGGCGAGGGTACGCAGTGGTTCGGGGCCTGTTCGAATGCCGGTTGTTTGCTCGACGGTCGTGACGGCGCACCGGATGGCAATCTTGTCGAACGCAAGTTCGCAGGTGCCGACGGAGGCTAGGCGTACCAGGTCTTCCCGGTGCGCATCCGCCCAACCGGTGACGACGATGTTGGGCCGGAACCGACCGAACGGAATCGGTGCGTCGAGCCGGTCGTTCAGGCCGCGCATCGACGCATCGGACAGGATGTGGACTGCGGTGCTGTCTGCGAAGCTCGGGGCAGTCGAGGTGATTCCGACCAGTCGACACTCTTCGCCGAGGATCTCACCGAGCCAACGTGCGACGTCGTCGCCTTGGTCGATGCCCTGGAACGGTTCGTCGAACTTCGTGACATCTCGTAGCTGGGCATGCTGATTCACCTCGACGGCGATCGATCCGAAAGAGGCGTGCGACAGGGTGAGGACGTCGTCGACGATCGAGGGGTGGACGACGGCGAGGACAGGGTCGCTGCGTTGACTGCGGAACGATCCGTTCGCGCCCACGATCATGAACTCGCGATCGTGTTCGAGTCCCCGGAACGTCATCGACGCGGTGCGGAGAGACACACCCGCGCATCCTTTCACCGGATAGCACATCAGTTCGGTCACTGTCGCGTTCATGTAAATCTCACGTTCAGAGGATACTGGTCCTCATGACTCGTGCCTTGTTGGTAGTGGATGTACAGAACGATTTCACCGAAGGCGGCGCCCTGGGCATCGAGGGCGGCGGCGAAGTAGCGCGCAAAGTCAGTGCGTTGCTGGCGAAGAAGGGCGACGAGTACGACGTCATCGTGTCCTCGCGTGACTGGCACGACGCTGTCGGGGACAACGGCGGTCACTTCGCGACCGATGGGGCGCCCAACTTCGTCGACACCTGGCCGATGCACTGTGTCGCGGAGACAGTCGGATCGGAGTACCACGGGGAGTTCGCAACCGGATCGGTGGATGTGCACGTCTACAAGGGTCAGGGAAAGCCGTCGTACTCGGCGTTTCAAGGCATCACCGACGAGGGTGTCACGTTGCCCGAAGTGTTGCGAACCAACGAGGTGACCGACCTCGATGTCGTCGGACTGGCTACCGACTACTGCGTGCGAGCTTCGGCTCTCGACGCGATCGCGCTCGGGCTGAAGGTACGTATTCTCACCGATCTGATCGCTGGTGTCGCTCCCAAGTCTTCGGAAAAGGCGCTGGCAGAACTCGTCGCCGCGGGTGCGGTCCTGGTCTGATTCGAACGAGTCAGTCGTCGATAGTGGTGGTGATGTAAGTGACGCTCGGGGCCTGGGGTGTGGAACCGAATCCGAATCGGACCGGCGGCGTGACGCGGGTCAGTGAGCCGAGTTTCTTTCCTTCCCAAGACGCTTCGACTGCGGTGACACGGTATTGGGTGCGAGCCCCGTAATACTCGCGTCGCCCGCCGCCGGCGCTGCCGCGGGTCCGTACGCCGCGGAGCACCACTCGGGCGATGGGGTCGGTCAGAGTGCAGAACCACGGGGCGGTCGCGATGGCCGTGGGAACGAGCTTCAGCAGCACGCCGAGCGGTGTGATTCGGCCGGTGTGGATTCGCAGGTCCAATTGACCTGCCTGCACTTTCCTCGATCCGTCCGGCAGGCGCTCGAAGGTCACCGGCGTGAGAACTGTCTCGTCGAATGTGTATGTGGTCGAGACGAATTCACGCACCTCGTCATCAGGGGCCAAGAGTAGGCGGTGGCCGTTCTCGAACTCGACCATGACGTCGGCGAAGGTGCCGAGCGGGGACCGCGTCCAGTTGCCGACGACGATGCGTGTGCCCGAGGATGTGCCCATCCCGTAGATCTCGCCGTGGAATCTCGATCGTGTCACCAGATCGACTCTAACCACACCACAGGATCGGTGCGGGCAGGATGGACCGTGGCGTCTCTCCATCCCACCCGCATCAGCCATGAGTTCAGACGGAGTGGAACGTCAGGTGAGTGCTTCACTGACCTGATCGAGGATGATATTCGCACCGTTTACACCTATGCCGACCATCCACGTTTCGTCTTCGACCTCGAATGTCTTGCCACTCTGGACGGCGGAGAGCGAACCCCAGAGGCCGGTCACGGTGTTCATCGTGGTTGCCTTCGGGTCGCCGCCCGGGTTTGTGTAGAAAATGATCTCGCCGTCGATCTGGTCGTAGTACTCGGTGCTGAGCTCGAGCATCGAGTATTCGTTCCAGTCACGCTCACCCAGCTTGAAACCCACCTGCGTCAGAATCGAGCCAGAAAACGTGTTCGGCCCGTACAGGCGGAAGTTCGCGGGCCGGAACCGTGCCATTGAGACGGTTTGTCCTTCGGCTCCCACGTCCTTGCCGACAGCGACTGCGCGCGCAGCGAGCCCGGATAGGAGGTCATCCATCTCCTTGCTCTTGTTCACCGAAGCAGCCGTGACACGAGCCTGTTCCTGCCAGTCGGTGCCGGAGTTCACCGAGTAAACGGTCGGGGCAATCGCCGAAAGCTGGTTGTAGATCGTCTCGTGCCGAACCTTCGAGCCGATGATGAGGTCAGGCGCGAGAGCGGCAATGGCCTCGATGTCGGGCTCGGCAGTGGAGCCGACGCCCTTCGTAGCTTCGAGACCGTCAGCGAGATATGTCGGGAAGCCCCCTCCAGCAGCAGATTCCGTGGCTCCGACCGGGGTGAGACCAAGGGCGACGAGAGCATCGAGATGAGGCGAGTCGATGACAACGATGCGATCGGGCACACCGGGCAGGAGGGTTTCACCCATGGCCTGTTGGACTGTGAAGGCCTCGTCCGATCCAGCAGCGTCACCGGAGGAGGTGTTTCCACCGCAGGCCGTGAGTAAGAGCGCTGAAACTGTCGCGACTACACCCAAGACGACGCGGGTCGAGGATCTGTTGACTCTGAGCATTGCGCAACACTAGACCACCGTACTTAGGTTAGGCAATCTTATCTTTGTAGGCTAGCGTGGCGATGTGCCCGAAGCCTCCGCAGCCCCACGATCACCATCGGATAGCCTCGCCGCCATTACCGTTCGCTCGGATGAACCACGCCATGACGGTGCGTAATCGTCGAGCAATCTCTCGATTTCGCACCGAGACGCAGCATCCGACGATCGTCCGAATGTTGCAGGTCGCACACTGTGCCCTCATTTCTCACCGGCTGGTCCGGCTGGTGTTGGCAGGTCCTCAGCTGGGTGCGTTCGCCGACGCAGAAGACCGACATCCGGCGGTAACGAGCACCGGATTCGACGACGTTGTAATCCTGTTCTTTCCGCAACCTGGAAGCGAGCGGATAACCGTACCCAAGACGTCCGGCGACGGAGGCTTTGCGCGTCCGCTCGATCCGAACGTGATCTTCCGGGAATACACCGTGCGACACCTGGACGAAGCCGGACTCGTTGTCGATGTCGTCCTCCACGACTCGGGAATCGCGAGCGACTGGGCGCGACAAGCAGAGTCGGGCATGTCGATCGGCGTAGTGGGGCCGAGAGTCAGTCGCGCGTTGCCACGTTTACCGAAGATTCTCGCGATCGGGGACGCGACTGCCCTGCCATCACTGTCGCGACTTTCCGAATCTCTCGGAGACGATGTGGAGGGCGACGTAATTATCGTCGACGGCGGGCCGGACCTCGAGATGCCACTGTCCGCGCCAACCCGGCTCAATATTGTCCGAGCGCGCAACGCTGCCGCTGCGCACAGCTTGCTTGCAGGCATGGATCTGGATCCAGACCGAACCTACGCCTGGCTCGCCGGCGAGTCCGGACTTGTGACATCACTTCGCTCGCACCTTCTGAGCGCGCGCGATTTCGCGAAGGACCACGTCCAGTGCACCGGATATTGGCGAATCTGACATGCGCGCAATGACACGGTCGTTCTTCCTCGACCTGGCGTGCAGAAGTATTCGTCGAGACCAGGTCACTCTAGACTTCTGACGCAGTATGCTCACCCGCCACGGGTGCTGATCGCCGACAAGCTCGCCTCGTGCCGGGTCGCACACCGCACTGTCGGCTCGGTCCAGAGGTTAGCGGCTTCGACCACACCACACGATCGGTGCGGGCATGATGGAATCCATGGCGTCTCTGCAACCTACGATATTCGTCCTGTTCGGTGCGACCGGTGACCTCGCGAAGCGCATGGTCCTGCCCTCGTTCTATCAACTCCACGTCGAGGGACTGCTGCCGGAGGAGTGGCTGCTCATCGGCAACGGTCGTCACGACACCTCCGACGACGAGTTCCGCGACCACGTCCACGGTGCGTTGAAGGAATACGGCTCCGAACTCGGCAGCAAGGACTGGGACGGGTTCGCCAAACGGGTCCGATTCGCAGGTAACGGATTCACCGTCGAAGACCCGGGTGCGCTACCGGAGGTGGTGGCGTCGGCCAAAGAAGAGATGGGCGAGGACGCGCAGTTGGTGCACTACATTGCACTGCCGCCGAGCACGTTTCAGGATTACACCAAGGCCCTTGGTGCGCACGATCTCGCCGATGGTGCACGGGTGGTGTACGAGAAGCCGTTCGGCACGTCTCAGCACGCTTTCGAGGAACTCGACAAGGTCGTGCACGAGGTTCTCGACGAAAAGCAGGTCTACCGAATCGACCATTTTCTCGGCAAGGAGGCGACCCAGAACCTGCACGTCCTGCGGTTCGCGAACGGAATGATCGACGGCATCTGGAACGCCGAACACGTGGCTCAGGTGCAGATCGACGTCCCCGAGACACTGAACATCGATGACCGAGCCGAATTTTACGACAGCACCGGGGCCGTGCTCGACATGTTGGTGACTCACCTCTTTCAGGTCGCTGCCGAGATCGCGATGGAGCCACCTGCGTCGTTGGCTGCCGACGATCTGCAATCCGCACGGGAAACGGTCATCGGGTGCTTCCGGCCGATCGACACGGCCGAGGTCGTACTCGGTCAGTACGACGGCTATCGCGACGTCGAGGGGGTGGCCGACGACTCGACTGTGGACACGTTCGTCGCCGCCAAGCTGTGGGTCGACACCGATCGATGGCGCGGCGTGCCGTTCTTGCTTCGAACCGGAAAGATGTTGGGGGTCAGTGCTCAGCGCGTGTCGCTGGTGTTCCGGAAGCCGGAGAACAGCCCGCTGACCGATCTCCCGGACGACGGGGCAGTGCTGTCCTTCGACTTGTCCGGCAGCGGCTCGATCGACATGGCGATGACGGTGAAGGAGCCGGGACCGGACTTCGATCTGTCCACCGGGCATCTGTCTCTGCCTCTGCCGTCCGTTCCCAACGCCGACCCGCTGTCGCCGTACTCACGTCTGATTCTCGACGTGCTCAACGGTGATCGTTCGTTGTTCACCCGACCCGACGGGCTCGCGCACGTCTGGGAGGTGGCGGCACCGCTGTTGAACGATCCACCCGAGGTGAAGCCATACGCGGACGGGTCGATGGGTCCTGAGGGATCTGCGGATCTCGCGGCGCCGTGCGGGTGGTTGGTGCACTGACGCAGTAGGGGGCGTAGCGGGTTCGCCGGGCGATGAGTTTTGCTCCGCGTCGAGGTCTCAGGCTCATGATCATTGTTGCTGGGTATCTGACGGTGGATCCGAACGAACGAGATCGGTATCTGCAGAGTTGTGTCGAGGTGGTTCGGCTCGCACGAGAGTCCGAAGGATGCGAGGACTTCGCGATCGGTGCGGACCTGCTCGACGCACGGAGGGTCAACGTCTACGAGCGATGGACCAGTGAAGCGCAGCTGCATGCCTTCCGTCGATCCGGTCCTGATTCTGAACAGCAGGACGCGATCGTCGATGCCGACGTTCGTGACTTCGACGCATCCGAGCGGGCTAGCGGTTGACAAAACTTTGCTTCAGATGTGTAGTCCTGCATGGTCGGTCGGCATAGCACACCGAATGTGGGTGTATCCGGCGTAGCGTGCACGGTGCAACGCCAGCGAACTGGCTGGCATGTCATAGGTGAGGGTTCCGAATGACACAGCGAGCACGTCTTCGACGTGGCGAGGCGATCGCCACGTCACTCCGCCCGCGTGCGGAGAGCCTGTGTAGCTCGTGGCGTCATAGACCGGCGAATCGGTAACACGTCGTGACGGTGAGGAGTGGCGGCGGGAGGACTGTAACCGCCGTTCGAGGCGCTGTCTCGACTCTCAACCCGGGTTATTTCGCGTTGGTCATGGCCACCGGAATCATCTCCGTCGCGATGAAGAACAACGACCAGCCGCTCATCTCTGCGGCCCTGTTCGTGATCGGAGTTCTTGCCTGGGTCGTCCTGGTGGTGCTGACTTGCTGGCGGTTGCTGCGCTTCGGGCCACTGCTGCGCGCGGATTTCACCGACCCGCGGCGCGGATTCGGATTCTTCACCTTCGTCGCCGCCACCGACGTCCTGGGCACCCGCTTCGCGGCCGGGGGAGCGCACACCGTGGCTCTGGGGATCCTGGCCCTCGGGGCGCTGAGTTGGTTCGTGCTCGGATACGTGGTGCCCTCGACGGCGATACTGAATCCGTCGAGTCGCCCGGCTCTCGCGGGCGCGAACGGCACCTGGTTCATCTGGGTGGTCGCCTGCCAATCCGTTGCCGTGCTCGCTGCTGCCCTCGAGCCAGTGGTCACAACCGGCAGGGACGAACTCGCACTGATGGCCGTGTTCTCCTGGTCTGTCGGCGCTTTCCTCTATGCGGGCGTAGCGATTCTGGTCGCGGCGAGGCTGCTGCTCTATCCCTTGAACCCGGTCGACCTCACCCCCGTCTACTGGGTTGCGATGGGCGCAACCGCGATCACCGTCCTCGCAGGCGCCCGCATCGTGCAAATGGCCGATGCCCCGATGGTCGACGCCACCCGCGGCCTAATCGGTGGCACTGCGGTGATGTTCTGGTCCTTCGGAACTTGGCTCATCCCAGTTTTGTTCGCCGCGGCGTGGTGGCGGCATGTCAAGAATCGAGTTCCGCTGGTCTACGACGCGACTCTGTGGAGCATCATCTTCCCACTCGGGATGTACGGCGTCGCCTCGCACTACCTGGGTCAGGCGGATGACTTACCCATGATGGAAGTTATCGGCGACGTCGTGTCCTGGGTTGCGTTGGGTGCGTGGACGATCGTCTTCGTGGCGATGATCTGGCATCTCGTCGACCGATTGGTGGTTCACCCCTGACGATTTCGGCTCATCTTGCGTAGCTACTCCAATCTCGGGAGGACTTTTTATGAGTGCCACCATGAACAGTGGATTGACAGATGCTTTGATCAAGACTCGTCGATTCTTTCGGAGCAACCAGCCTGTGTCTGCCGATGGGCGGACGCTGCTCGCGATCGGCGGACGTTCGGGCGATTCCTTCTACCGGGATCGTTGGAGTCACGACAAAGTTGTCCGGTCGACCCACGGGGTGAATTGCACCGGATCGTGCTCCTGGAACGTCTACGTCAAGGACGGCATCATCACGTGGGAGACCCAGGCCGTCGACTATCCCACTGCCGGGCCGGACAAGCCCGAATACGAGCCGCGCGGGTGTCCTCGCGGTGCCTCCTTCTCCTGGTACACCTACTCGCCGACGCGAACCCGGTACCCCTACATTCGTGGGGTACTGCTCGAGATGTACCGGGAAGCGAAGTCCCGGTTGGAGGATCCAGTACTTGCCTGGGCCGACGTGACCGAGGATCCTGAGCGCGCCGCACGCTACAAGCGCGCACGAGGCAAGGGTGGCTTGGTGCGTGCCACCTGGGACGAGGCAATCGAGATAGTGGCGGCGGCGCACGTGCATACGATCCGAAAATGGGGTCCCGACCGTGTCGCCGGGTTTTCTCCCATTCCCGCGATGTCGATGGTCTCGCACGCTTCCGGTGCCCGCTTCGTGAACCTCATCGGGGGATCGATGCTGAGCTTCTACGACTGGTACGCGGACATGCCGGTCGCTTCCCCGCAGATGTTCGGGGATCAAACGGACGTCCCCGAATCCGGGGACTGGTGGGATTCGAGCTACCTGATCATCTGGGGTACCAATGTGCCGGTCACCCGGACACCGGACGCGCACTGGATGATCGAAGCCCGCTACCGCGGACAGAAAGTCATCGTCGTCTCACCGGACTTCGCCGACAGCACCAAGTTCGCCGACGAGTGGCTCCCTGCCGAGCCTGGTACCGATGGCGCTCTGGCGATGGCCATGGGTCACGTGATCCTCAAGGAGTTCTACGTCGACCGGCAGACTCCCTATTTCACCGGTTACGTCAAGAAATTCACGGATCTGCCGTTTCTCGTCACTCTCGACGAAACACACGATCCGGACGGCGAGGTCACCTACACCGCCGGAAAGTTCTTGACCGCATCGGACCTCACCGACGAGATAGCGAGTGAGCAGGAGAACTCCGAGTTCAAAACGGTCATGGTCGACGCCAGGACCAACCAACTCGTCGTGCCTCCTGGCACGCTGGGCCATCGCTACGGTGAAACCGGTGAGGGCAAGTGGAACCTCGATCTCGGCGACATCGATCCGACACTGTCGCTGATCGACGGTGCTGATCAGTACGTCCCGATCGATATGCCGCGCTTCGATGCCGGCCAGGGCAAGGTCGGCGTGATTCGACGCGGCGTACCAGTACGCCGCGTTGCAGGGAGGCTCGTCACCACGGTTTTCGACCTGATGCTCGCCCAGTACGGCGTCGGTAGACCCGGACTACCAGGGAGCTGGCCCAGCGGCTACGACGACGCAGAATCCCCCTACACACCCGCGTGGCAGGCCGCGATCACCGGAGTCTCTGCGGACGCTGCCGAACGGATCGGCCGCGAGTTCGCCCAGAATGCCGAGGACTCCAAGGGCCGATCGATGATTCTGATGGGTGCGGGCACCAATCATTGGTTCCATTCCGACACCATCTATCGGACCTTTCTGACGATGACGACGATCACGGGATGCCAGGGCGTGAACGGTGGCGGCTGGGCGCATTACGTCGGCCAGGAAAAGGTCCGTCCGCTGACCGGGTACAACCAGTTGGCCAATGCCCTGGACTGGGTACGACCGCCTCGAAACATGGTGCAGACCGCCTACTGGTATCTGCATACCGACCAGTTCCGCTACGACCAGTTCGGTGCCGACACGCTGACGGCGCAGACCGGCAAAGGCCAACTGGCAGGCAAGACAACTGCCGACGTGATCGCACAGTCCGCGCGTCTGGGCTGGATGCCGTCCTACCCCACGTTCGATCGAAATCCCTTGGTGATCGGAGCGCAGGCCAAGCAGAAGGGGCAGTCGGCCAAGGACTATGTCGTCGAGGAGCTGAAGGCCGGACGGCTGAAGTTCGCAGCCGAGGATCCTGATGCGCCGGAGAACTTTCCGCGGGTTCTGTCGTTGTGGCGGTCGAACCTGTTCGGTTCCTCGGCCAAAGGAAACGAGTACTTTCTCAATCACCTCCTCGGCACGTCACACACCGTCAGCGCCCAGGAGACTGCGCAGCGCTTCCGACCGCAGGACGTTCGCTGGCACGATGAGGCACCCATCGGCAAGCTCGATCTTCTGACGACCCTCGATTTCCGGATGACGAGTTCGACGCTTTTGTCGGACATCGTGCTGCCGGCCGCCACCTGGTACGAAAAACACGACCTGTCGACGACGGATATGCATCCGTTCGTCAACTCGTTCAATCCCGCAATTTCGCCACCATGGCAGTCACGTACGGATTGGGATGCGTGGCAACAGATTTCTCAGGTATTCAGCAAGCTAGCGGTGAATCACCTCGGAACGCAGACCGATGTGGTTGCTGCACCCCTGACCCACGACACGCCTGATGCGATGGCAGCACCACACGGCAGGGTTCGGGACTGGAAGTATGGAGAATGCGAACCGGAGCCCGGCGTCACGATGCCCAAGATTATCGAAGTCGAGCGGGACTACACGGCGATCGGTGACAAGATGCGCGCCGTCGGGCCGTTGCTGGACACCCTGGGCGCGACCACCAAGGGAGTCACCTTCGATCTGAGCCGAGAAATCGCTGATCTCAAAGAAAAGAACGGTGTCGTGCGCGGTGGTCCGGCCGACGGCCGTCCCGATATTCTCCGTGACATCCAGGCCTGCGAGATGATCCTGGCCCTGTCCGGCACCACCAATGGAAGGCTCGCCACTCAGGGCTTCAAGACACTCGAAAAGCGTACCGGCAGAATGCTGCACGACCTGGCCTCCGAAAACGAGGGCAAGCGCATCACGTTCTCCGATACCCAACACGGCCCGGTTCCGGTGATCACCTCACCCGAATGGTCCGGATCCGAGACCGGCGGCCGTAGATACTCGCCGTTCACGATCAATGTCGAACGGGAAAAGCCGTGGCACACGCTGACCGGTCGTCAGCACTTCTACCTCGATCACGACTGGATGACCGAGTTGGGAGAAGGGCTGCCCACCTTCCGGCCACCGCTGAACATGACCGCGCTCTTCGACGAACCGGAGATCGGAGCAACTCCTGATCACGGGGTCTCGGTTCGCTACTTGACGCCGCACAACAAGTGGTCGATTCACTCCGAATATCAAGACAATTTGCTCATGCTCTCGCTGTTCCGCGGCGGGCCTGGAATCTGGATGAGCCCGCAAGATGCGGAGAAGATCGGTGTGCGAGACAACGAGTGGATCGAAGCCGTCAACCGCAACGGCGTGGTCGACGCACGTGCCATCATCTCGCATCGGATGCCCGAAGGCACTGTCTTCATGTATCACTCGCAGGACCGCCTCATCGACACACCGATTTCCGAGACGACCGGCCAGCGCGGCGGCAATCACAACTCGCTCACCAGGCTCATGATCAAACCCACGCACATGATCGGCGGATACGCCCAACAGACATACGCCTTCAACTACATGGGACCTACCGGCAATCAACGCGACGAAGTCACCGTGATCCGCCGTCGTAATCAGGAGGTGAAGTACTGATGCGAGTAATGGCTCAGATGGCGATGGTCATGAATCTGGACAAGTGCATCGGGTGCCACACGTGCTCGGTCACGTGCAAGCAGGTGTGGACCAATCGTTCCGGCGCAGAACACGTCTGGTTCAACAATGTGGAGACGCGGCCCGGTCAAGGATATCCGCGGACCTACGAAGATCAGGAGAAGTGGAAAGGTGGCTGGACGCTCGACAAGCGTGGCCGGCTGAAGTTCAAGGCGGGCGGTCGCCTGAAGAACCTCGCCACCATCTTCGCCAACCCCAACCTGCCCGGCATCAACGACTATTACGAGCCGTGGACCTACGACTACGAGAACCTCACCACCGCTCCGGCTCAGGACCATATGCCTGTGGCAAGACCGAAATCCTTGCTCACCGGCGAGAATACGAAAGTCACCTGGTCCTCGAACTGGGACGACGACCTTGCCGGGTCGGTCGAGCACGGGCACAACGATCCGATACTGGAGAAGATCGGCAACAAGATCAAATTCGAGTACGAGCAGGCATTCATGTTCTACCTGCCACGTATTTGTGAACACTGCCTGAATCCGTCCTGTGTGGCGTCGTGTCCCACCGGGGCGATATACAAGCGAGTAGAGGACGGCATCGTCCTCGTCGATCAGGATCGCTGCCGTGGCTGGCGGCAATGCGTCAGTGGCTGCCCGTACAAGAAGATGTACTTCAACCACAAGACCGGCAAAGTCGAAAAGTGTACGTTCTGTTATCCACGTATCGAGATCGGTCAGCCCACAATCTGTTCCGAAACGTGTGTGGGACGGCTGCGGTACCTCGGACTGATGTTGTACGACGCCGACCGGGTACTCGACGCGGCCTCGGTGACGGATGAACACGATTTGTTGCAAGCTCAACGCAACGTCTTTCTCGATCCGAACGATCCGGAAGTTGTTCGGCAGGCGCAGCGTGCCGACATCCCGGACGACTGGATCGAAAGTGCGCAACGGTCACCTATCTGGGCGTTGATCAACGAATACGAGGTCGCACTTCCGTTGCATCCGGAATTTCGAACGATGCCGATGGTCTGGTACATACCCCCGTTGTCTCCCGTTGTGGACGCAGTCCGCGAGACCGGTGAAGACGCCGAACGCAAGGGAAACCTGTTCGCTGCCATCGACTCACTGCGGATCCCTATCGAGTATCTCGCCGGGTTGTTCACGGCAGGGGATACCGCTCCGGTGGACAAGGTGCTCCGCAAGCTTGCCGCGATGCGTTCGTTCATGCGCGATATCAATATGGGTTGGGAGGTAGACGAATCCATCCCGGAGTCCGTCGGAATGACCGGGCAAGAAATGATGGACATGTACCGTCTGCTCGCCATCGCAAAGTACGACGAGCGCTACGTCGTACCGGCGGCCCACTACGAAGACGCCCACAAACTCGAGAACATCGCCACCGAGTGTTCCCTCGACGTCGAGGGTGGGCCCGGGATGGGCGGGATGGACGGTTCTTTCGGTGGAGACCTCGGCATGGGTGCCGATCCAGGCGTCGGTACACCGACCGGGCCGGGACGCCCGGCGGGTGTGCGGATCAACCTGATGGATTGGAATGGACTGGGCACCCCCGATGGGCTTTTCCCCGAGGCTGCCGGGTCATCCGACTCGGCCGATACGGAGCACCGGTCATGACCCCACGTGTCCCCAAGCTCAGATACTCGACCGACGAACTCACCCGCACGTGGCAGTCCGCCTCGATGCTGATGGACTACCCGGACGCGCACTTGATGTCTAATCTCGACCTCCTCGGCCGAGTCGCTGCCACCCTGCCCGCGAAACTCGGTAAGGGACTGCAGGAAACGATCGATCACCTCCGCACTCGGCCGCTACCTGAGTCCGAAGCCGGTTACGTCGACACCTTCGACAATCGCAGGCGCGGCTGCCTGTTCTTGACCTACTTCTCGAACGGAGAGACTCGAAAACGTGGGCTCGCGTTGCTGCGTATCAAGCAGGTGTACACCAAGGCGGGGCTGATGCTCGCCGATGATCAACTACCTGATCATCTCTGTGTCGTATTGGAATTCGCCGCTACGACCGATCAGCGCGCCGGCCTGAAGATGATATTGGACAACCGCGCCGGCCTCGAGTTGCTCCGCCTGCATCTACGCGACATCGACTCGCCGTGGAGCGGGGCGATGGAAGCAGTATGCGCCACGCTGCCCCCGCTCAAAGGAAAGGATCACGAAGCTGTCGAGCGTTTGATCGCCGAAGGTCCGGAAGACGAGCAGGTGGGTCTCGATCCCTATGGTTCGCCCGATTTGTTACCGATGCCTGGAGGTGCATGATGGACAATGTCCGGGATGTGTTCCTGTGGTTGATCTTCCCTTACGTCTGCCTGACCATTTTTGTTCTCGGCCACATCTGGCGCTATCGCTACGACAAATTCGGCTGGACTTCCAGATCGAGTCAGATGTACGAAAGCCGCATTCTGCGCTGGGCGAATCCGATGTTCCATTTCGGCATTCTGGCCGTATTCCTCGGACATGTGATGGGCCTCGGAATTCCCGAAAGCTGGACCGAGGCCGTCGGAATCTCGGAGAACGTCTACCACTTCATGGCGGTCACGGTGGGCATCGTGGCCGGTGTCTTCACCCTCGTCGGCTTGGCAGGTCTGCTCTATCGTCGCCGCTTCACCAAGGCCGTTATGGGGGCGACGACCAGGATGGACAAGCTGATGTATCTCATGCTCACCCTGGTGATACTGGGAGGCCTGGTCAACACCGGGACCGGCGTCGTCGGGGACTACAACTACCGCGAAGGTGTGTCCGTCTGGTTCCGTGGCATCTTCTTCTTCGACCCGCAGCCCGAATTGATGGCGCATGCCCCGTTCAGTTTCCAATTCCATGCGCTCGCCGCCATCAGTCTTTTCGCGGTATGGCCTTTCACCCGGTTGGTGCACGTATTCACCGCCCCGTTGGGATACATCTTTCGGCCGTACATCATCTACCGCAGCCGCGATGCGCACGAAGGTTCCCGTGAACGCCGTCGTGGCTGGGACAAGGTCGACACCATTCCTCGACGTAGATAAGCGAACCCGTAGATAAGCGAATCCGCAGAAGCGGCGTACTTGCAGCACACAGGGATCTGCCGTACGTCCTGCGCCGTATGCTGGCCAACTGATGACACCCGATTCCCTTTCCGTCAGCACAGACACCGTCTCCGACAGTGACATCGAGCGAGTCCTGGTGCTGGCCGCCCATCCCGACGATGTCGACTTCGGTGCGGCCGGCACGATCGCCCGCTGGACCGAGCGCGGAATCGCGGTTGGTTACTGTCTGGCCACCTCGGGTGACGCCGGCGGATTCGAGGACATCCCGCGCGGGGCGATGGCGGCGATGCGCGAGGCCGAGCAGCAGGCCGCCGCGGCTGCGCTCGGTGTGCACGACGTGGAGTTCCTCCGGTTCGCCGACGGCGCGTTGTACCCGACGATGGAGCTGCGCAAGGGGTTCAGCCGGGCTATCCGGAGGGTCCGCCCCCAGCGGGTGCTGATCCAATCACCGGAGTTCGATTGGGGAAGAGTGGGTGCCTCGCACCCGGATCACCGGGCGGCAGGCGAGGCCGCCTTCGCCGCCGTGTACCCCGATGCCAGAAACCCGTACGCGCACCCGGAGCTGCTCGCAGACGAAGGTCTGCAGGCATGGTCGGCGCACCAGCTGTGGATCATGGGCGGTCCACATAACAACACGGCCGTAGACATCACAGCAACGTTCGATCGTAAGGTCGCTGCGTTGCGGGCACATCGCAGTCAAACCGAGCATATCTACGAGCTCGACGCACTGCTGCGTGGGTTTGCGGGCGCCGCCGCTTCTCAGGCAGGGCTGCCCGAAGGTCGGCTCGCGGAGGCGTTTCAGGTGGTTGCGGTTACCTGAGCTGCCCGCAGGCAGTCAGGACTGATCATCTGCCCGGCATGAGCATCCACGCGGCGAGGTAGATCAGCGCGACGGTTCCGCCCGAGACGACGGTGCCGAGCACCGTCAGGACTCGGACGAGGTTGGCGTCGATGCCGAAGTACTCTCCGATGCCGCCGCATACACCTGCGACCATCTTCTGAGAGTCGGAGCGGACGAATTCTTTGGGTGGGTTGGTGGAAGTCATACCGACAAGTCTGCGGGGTGGTGGCCCACTCGTACATCGGGAAGTCCACCCATCTTCACCCTGAAGTCGGATGCAATTGTGCGGATCGGGAGTCTCTCGCGTGCGCCGCATTTTTACGATATTCGGACGTCTGCTATGCGAATGTGCGACACCGCGCGATAACAAACCCCTCACCGAATCGACGTCCAAAGCCGTTTCTTTCGAATGGTTTTCGCGCTGTCTCGAGTAAAAGAAACGTTGCATGGGTACCGATGAGGGCGTGAGAATTCGACTTCACGCCTGAATGCTGCGCCACCTTGCCGAGTGCGGTATGAACGTAATCAGGTCGTACTTTCTACGGCTGTTCCGAATGACAAGTACAGGAGTTTCCATGGGTTCAGCAGCAGGGTTCATCACCGACATCTTCTCGGGCGTACTCGACGGGCTCGTCGAGTCGATCGTGGACCAGATCGTGGGCGTACTGACATCCGGTAGCGCTGCCTGATTTTCTCAACGGTGTATGCCGTGGTCGCAGTCGGGGGCGGCTGCGGTGGCACGCGTGCAGCAGTCGTTTTGTGACCTGCGCGAGCGTGATGGAGAAACGTTTGTTCGTTCGTGTGCGAAACGTGACCTAGTGCGGTACAACTATCCGCACAGAGATCATTTTGTGACGACCGTCACGGAACCTCTGGGTTTTTGTCCTCGACCGAAGGAGTTTCATATGGGATCCGCCGAACTTGCTGGAATTTTCGGTTTGCTGGCCAAGCTTCTCGGAGCAGCATCAGGTAGCTCAGCAACTCCTCCCGCTTAAATTCCTTAGACCGATGGCCGGCACCCTCAACTGATGGGTGCCGGCCATCGGTCTGTCCAGGGACGCACGCCCTAGTCTGGGTCGGTGCACACCGTTCCTATTCAAATGCCCGACGGCTCGACAGTGCCGGTATCGCTGTTTCCGGCCGACGGGCCAGACGATGCCCCGGTAATAGTGATCATGCCGGGGCTCGGAATTCCGGGCGGCTACTACCGCCTATTCGCCGAAGCCCTCGTCGCCCGCGGTTTCCATGCCGCTGTCGGTGATCTCCGCGGACAAGGCGACAGCGTGCCCAAACCCAGTTCCGCCAGCAAATACGGTTATCAGGAACTGGTATCGGTGGACTTTCCTGCCATCTTCGAGGTGGTGCGCGAGGAGTTTCCGGCCGCCACTCCCTATCTTTTGGGGCACAGCATGGGCGGCCAACTCGGGTCGATGTATGCGGCTCGAATCCGTGGTCGACTGGCCGGGCTGATCTTGGTTGCCTCGGGGTCGCCGTACCACCGTGGCTTCGGAACCGTGCGCGGTGTCCCACTGTTGTTCGGCGCCGCAGCCATGGCATTGACGAGCAGCATTGCGGGCTTCTGGCCAGGGGATCGCGTCGGTGTCGGTGGTTTCGGGCGGCAGTCGCGTGTGCTGATCGACGACTGGTCCAGATTCGCCCGGACCGGACTGATCGAGCCGGCCGGCGCCGACATGAACTACGAGGAGCGGATGGGCCGACTGAAGCTACCGGTCCTGACGATCACGATCGAAGGGGACGAGGTGGCACCGCCGGGGTCGATGAAGAATCTGGTCGACAAGCTCGGCAACGCCGACGTCACCGCCGAGCACGTCGCCCAGTCACTCGGCCACAACGGCTGGATTCGAAATCCGACGGCCGTCGCGGACCTCGTGAGCTCGTGGATTCATCGCTGACAAGTTCTTGTCGAATTCTCGACGCTACGGCTGCAGTGCCTTCCACAGGAATCGGAAGGACAGCGCCGTCTTGAAGGCCAGCTGAGCGTTGTCCGCAGCGCCGCCGTGCCCGCCTTCGATGTTCTCGAAGTAGGTGACGGGCTGGTCCAGTTCTTCGAGCCGCGCGGCCATTTTGCGGGCATGACCGGGATGCACCCGGTCGTCGCGTGTCGAGGTCGCAATGAGGATCGACGGATAGCGTTTCTCGTTCGGGGCCACGATGTTCTGGTACGGCGAGTATTCGGAGATGAATGACCACTCGTCGGGGTCGTCCGGGTCGCCGTATTCCGCCACCCACGATGCCCCCGCCAGCAGTAGGTGATATCGCTTCATGTCCAGCAGCGGTACCTGGCAGACCAGCGCGCCGAACAATTCGGGGTACTTGGTCAGCATGATTCCGATCAGGAGTCCGCCGTTGCTTCCGCCCTGAGCGCCGAGCTGGCTGGGTGTGGTGATCTCGCGCTGCACCAGATCCTGTGCCACAGCCGCAAAATCCTCGTGGACCTTGTGCCGGCCGGCGCGCAGCACCTGGGTATGCCATTCTGGGCCGTATTCGCCGCCGCCTCGAATGTTGGCCACTACGTAGGTGCCGCCCTGCTCGAGCCAAGCCAGACCGGTTGCACCGCTGTACGACGGCGTCATCGAGATCTCGAAACCTCCGTAGCCGTAGAGCATCGTCGGACCGGGGCCGATGCCTTCCTTGCGGACGACGAAGTAGGGCACGGCAGTGCCGTCGAGCGAGGTCGCGAAATACTGAGTGACGGCCATCGAATCGGTGTCGAAGAAGGACGGCGCCTGTTTGAGGACCTCGAGGTCGCCGCCGATCGTGCCGAACAGCAGCGTGGCAGGTGTCAGATAACCACTCGACGATAGAAAGAACTCGTCACCGTTCTCCTCCGCATCGGTGCCGACGATCTCGGTGGAGGTCGAATCCGGTAGGCCGAGCAACGGCTGATCATCCCAGGCACCGGGCCCCGGAGTGAGCACTCGGAACTCGCTGCGCACGTCTACGAGCGTGACGACGAGCAAGTGATTCTCGGTCCAGGCGAACTGATGCAGGGAGCGGTGTGCGTCGGGCGAGAACAGTACGGTCATCTCGCGGTCCCCGGCGAGGAAGCTCTCGAAGTTCGCGGCCAGTAGCGCGCCCGACGGATACGTCTTGTCGCCGATCGTCCACTCGGTCATCGTGCGGACCAGTAGCCACTGCTTGTGGACCGAAGTCGTTGCATCGGTCGGCGTATCGATCAGCGTCAGGGTTGTGCCGTCCAGCAGATACAACTCGGCGTTGAAGAAGTCCGTCGCGCGTTGCACGAAGTCACGTTCGAAGTCGGGAGTCCGGTCGTGCCACGCCGAAATCGAGATGTCGGTCGTCGTTCCCTCGTACACGGTTTCGGCCTCGGCCAGCGGGGTACCGCGGGTCCACCGCTTGGCGATACGCGGATATCCAGAGTCGGTGAGCGAACCGGCACCGAAGTCGGTTCCTACATAGACGGTGTCGGCGTCGATGTACCCGATGTCGGTCTTGGCCTCGGCAACGAAGAATCCGCCTTCCGAATGGTCGCGGAACGTGCGCGTCCGCAAGTCGAATTCACGGACGATCGACGCGTCGGCGCCGCCGCGGGACATCGTGACCAACGCGAGGTGCTGATCGGGACGCAGCACCTGCGCACCGCTCCACACCCAGTTCTCGCCTTCGGCCTCGGCAACGGCGTCCAGGTCGAGCAGGATGTCCCACTCGGGAGAGGCCTTGCGGTATTCCGTCATCGTGGTCCGACGCCACAGTCCTCTGATGTGCTCGGCGTCGCGCCAGAAGTTGTACAGGTACTCACCGCGCCGACGCGCATACGGAATTCGTGCGTCGGTGTCGAGGACCTCGCGCACGCGTGCTTCGATGTCGTCGAATTCGGGGCCGGCCAACGCGGCGGTGGTGGCGGCGTTGCGGGTGCGTACCCAGTCCAATGCGCGCCCGTCGGTGACCTCTTCGAGCCACAGGTACGGATCAGAGGTGTTGCTCATGCCCTATTTGTACCCTCGTAGGTACTGTCGCTCCGAAGGTGACCGGTCACGTGCCGGTGCTCACTTTCGTGTCGGGTGGTGGTGTTCGAGGAAGGATCGCCGGAGATGAATCTGTGGGAACAGCACTGCTGTCTGCCGCTTGTGCCCACTGCGGACATCACGGAGTTGGCTCGGTACCCGCTCGGGTCGTACGTGTCCGTCAACGTCGGCTTCTCGCCGCATTCCAAAGCTGTCGTGACTGCGCTGGCGCAGGATTTCCGTCGTAAAGCACTCGCCGACGGACGTTTTCGCATGGTCGATGCGGTGGACGAACCCGAAGACGCCGAGCTGATCACCCTGGCGTTCGACCTGGAGGATTCCGTTCCACTCGAGGGCGATCTCGACAATGTCCGCTACTTCCACAGCCTCGGTGTGCGTTCCATGCTTCCGACCTACAACCACGCCAATGCGGCCGGAGGGGGATGCCTCGACGTCGAAGACACGGGTCTGACGGCGTACGGGAGGGATGTGGTTCGCGAGATGAATCGTGTGGGGATGCTCGTCGACGGCTCGCACTGCGACCGGGCTCGACGTGGCACGTTGCACCGAGCACCCGATGATCTACAGTCACTCCAATTTCGCCGCTTTGTGGCAGCATCCGCGGAACATTACCGATGAGCAGGCGCTCGAATGCGCACGCACTTCAGGGGTTGTGGGGATCAACGGTGTCGGCATCTTCCTCGGCGTCAATGCGCCCGAGGACGACGACAAACGGGTGCAGGCGATGGCGGACCACATCGAATACGGCGTGGAGTTGCTCGGCATCGAGCACGTGGGTATCGGCTCGGACTATTCGTTCGACCACGAAGATTTCAATCACGAGCTCAGAATTCACCCCGAGGCGTTCTCGGAGATGTACACGCGCTGGGGGCCGCTGCAGTGGGTTCCGCCGGAAGGAACGCTCACCCTGCCCACGGTGCTGCGTAGTCGTGGTTTCGACGACAAGGCCGTCGACGCCGTGTTCGGTGGAAACTTCCGGCGGGTCGCACAGGCCACACACGCGGCTACCGGCAGGTAACCGGACCGTCTCGAGACAGGGAATCCGTACGCGACTAAGCTGGGGAATCGTGACCTCACACTATGACGTCGTTGTCCTCGGAGCCGGTCCCGGTGGGTACGTCGCTGCTATCCGCGCGGCACAACTCGGACTGAGCACTGCCATCATCGAGAAGAAGTACTGGGGCGGTGTCTGCCTCAACGTGGGCTGCATCCCCTCGAAGGCGCTTCTCCGCAATGCCGAACTTGCGCACCTCTTCACAAAAGAGGCCAAACTGTTCGGCATCTCGGGCGAAGCCAGCTTCGACTTCGGCGCAGCCTTCGACCGCAGCCGCAAGGTCGCGGAAGGGCGCGTCAAGGGAATTCACTTCTTGATGAAGAAGAACAAGATCCCCGAGTTCGACGGCCAGGGCACCTTCACCGATGCGAACACCATCGAGGTGGAGTTGACCAAGGGCGGCACCGAGACGATCACGTTCGACAACGCCATCATCTCCACCGGCAGCACCACCAAACTGCTGCCGGGAACAGCGCTGAGCGAGAACGTCGTCACCTACGAAGAGCAGATCATGACCCGTGAGCTCCCGGGTTCGATGCTCATCGTCGGTGCAGGCGCCATCGGCATGGAGTTCGGCTACATCATGAAGAACTACGGTGTCGACGTCACCATCGTCGAGTACCTCGATCGCGCGCTCCCCAACGAGGACGCCGACATCTCCAAGGAAATCGAGAAGCAGTACAAGAAGCTCGGCGTCCGCATCGTCACCGGTGCCGCTGTACAGAGCATCGACGACAACGGCTCCAAGGTGACCGTCAAGTTCAAGAACAACAAGTCCGGCGACGTCGAAACCGTCACCGTCGACAAGGTGATGCAGTCCGTAGGCTTCGCCCCTCGCGTCGAAGGGTTCGGTCTCGAGAAGACCGGTGTCGAGCTCACTGATCGCGGTGCCATCGGCATCACCAGCACGATGAAGACCAACGTCCCGCACATCTACGCAATCGGGGACGTCACCGCCAAGCTGCAGCTCGCTCACGTGGCCGAGGCTCAGGCCGTCGTGGCGGCGGAGACCATCGCCGGCGCGGAGACGCTGCCGATCGAGGACTACCGCATGATGCCGCGTGCGACGTTCTGCCAGCCTCAGGTCGCCAGCTTCGGACTCACCGAAGAGCAGGCACGTGAAGAAGCACAGGCACGTGGCTCCGGCATCAAGGTCGCGAACTTCCCGTTCGCCGCCAACGGCAAAGCACACGGGCTGGGCGACGCTACCGGTTTCGTCAAGCTGATCGCGGACACCGAGCACGGCGAACTTCTCGGTGGACACCTCATCGGCCCCGACGTGTCCGAGCTACTGCCGGAACTGACCCTTGCCCAGAAGTGGGATCTGACCGTCCACGAACTCGCTCGCAACGTCCATACACATCCGACGTTGTCCGAGGCACTCCAGGAGGCCATTCACGGCCTCGCAGGACACATGATCAACTTCTGACCCTCGAAGCAGTTCGAAGCTCGTTCGTCTTGTGTGCGCATAAGACGAACGAGCTTTTTCATGCCCTGTCCGGACTCGTCATCGCGTGGCAGGATGGGCTGCGGATCGGGCGATTCGCGCCGGTTGCATGGGGGTTCCTGTTGCCGACCGGTGTTTCTCGCGGCCAGGACGATACGACCGAGGCGAAAGAAGTGCATCGATGAGGAGTTTCGACAACAAGGTTGCCGTCGTTACCGGGGCCGGATCGGGGATCGGCCGCGCGCTCGCCCTCGACCTCGCGCACCGCGGAGCCAGGCTGGCGCTCTCGGACATCGACGGCGAAGCGTTGACGGATACGGTCGTGTTGTGCGAGAAGATCGGTGCACGAACAGTGTCCTACCAGTTGGACGTCTCCGACCGCGCGGCAATGTATTTTCATGCCGATGCGGTCGTCAGCGAATTCGGACGCGTCAACCTCGTGGTCAACAACGCAGGTGTCGCGCTCGGCGCGGATGTTCTGGATATGACCTGGGACGATTTCGAGTGGGTCATGAACATCGATTTCTGGGGAGTTGTCAACGGCTCCAAAGCATTTCTGCCGGCACTCATCGAGTCCGGCGACGGTCACCTGGTGAACGTGTCGAGCGTGTTCGGATTGATGGGCATCCCCGGTCAGAGCGCATACAACTCGGCAAAGTTCGCGGTGCGCGGATTCACCGAGGCGCTGCGCCAGGAAATGAAAGTCGCCCGCCATCCCGTCGGTGTCAGCTGTGTCCATCCCGGCGGAATCAAGACGAACATCGTTGCCAACGCGCGAGGAATGGCAGATCTGGGAGACCGCGAGGACGTCGTGCGACGCTTCGAGCAGATCGCCGTTACCTCGCCCACACGTGCCGCCAAGGTGATCCTCGGCGGAGTCGAACGCAACAAGCCGCGGATCCTCATCGGCCCGGATGCGCGTCTGTTCGATCTGATCCCTCGCGTGGTGGGGCCACGGTATCAAGATATTTTGGCGCCGCTCAACAGGATTGGGCGAGCCGCCGGCGACAGGTTCGGGTCGAACAAGAGCTAGCTACAGCGAAATCTCTTTTCAGAAGTCGCGTTCTATTCGTAGAGTTTCGATAGTCGTCGCCAAGCTGTCGTACTGCCCGACCAACAACAGAAATTCGATCAGCTGGCGTTCGTCGAACTCGCGTGCCAAGGCTGACCATGTTTCGTTCGACAGGTTCTTGGTGGCCAGTAGTTCGTCGGTCGCGGTGAGTATCGCTCGATAGCGATCGCCGAGACCGACCGCTGCCGGCCCTTCTTTCACTTGTGCAAGAAGAGTTTCGGTCACTCCGACGCGCCGGCCGATTCGGCGGTGATGGTCCATCTCGTACCCGCAGTCACGTACGTGTGCGACGCGGTTGATCACCACTTCCGTTTCCTTGCGTGAGATCCGGCCGCCGGGCATCAGCTTCCCGCTGTAGAACAACCAGCCCCGGAAGAGGCCGCGGGTGCGTCCCAAGGTACTGAAGAGATGTGCGTTGGGCGCGCCCGCAGCCTTCGACAGGACGCGCCACAACACCCAGTTGAGCGGGCCGAGATCCTTGAACGTTCCGGAGGCGATACGCGGTGAGCTCACGCCGTCGACGCTACCTGCGGATCTTTCCGTGTACCAGGCGTGAAACCGTTTCAGGACTGTCGCCAGTGATCGAACCGGTTCTTGATGTCGGATGCGACGTCGCCGATTCCGTTGCCCACAGCGTCTACGGCACCGGTCAACCCGCTGCCGAGATCGCGGATCGTACGGATCAGTGGATCCTCCGAAGTGTCGAAATTCTGCTTGTAGGTTTTGGCTGCACTCCGGAACTCGTCGCCGACCTTGGCGCCGTCATCCTGCGACCTTCGAGGGTAATCACCGCGGAGCACCGCCGCGTATTCGCCGCTGTCCACCCACTTCTTCAATTCGGCCGCGCGCAGTACCGAGAACGGGTGCGAGAGTAGTTCGATGTTGAGTAGTTTCAGCACGCCGTCGCGCAAATCCCCGCTGGCCTCGTACTCGGCGGCCTGTGCCAGAAATGCATCGATGTCGATCTCGGAGATCCTGGCTCCGCCTGCAAGTTTCAGTTGAACGCGCAGCGCGCTGTGAACGTCCTGGCCACACAGCAATCCGGCGCGATCCCCGGACAGCTCGGACTTGCGTTGCCATTCCATCAAACCGGCGATGATGGCACGCAGAGCCCACCCGCCGACCGGAATCCATCCGATTGTGCCCGCCAGTCGCATGAGGTGCATCAGGATGGTGCGATACACGGCATGACCGGACAGTGCGTGGCCGAGCTCGTGGCCGACGATGAAACGCTGCTCCTCGTAGGTCGTGATGTCGAGCAGGCCGGTCGTGAGCACGATGAACGGGCGATCCATGCCGATGGTGAACGCGTTGACCATCGGTGACTGCAGAACATACAGCTCCGGGGTCTCGTCGGCCCCGAGAATCTGCACGCAATCAGCGCGGAGATCGTCGAGATCGGTGAATTGCCGAGAGTCGACGCGCACCGACGTCGCCAGATACATCAATCGATGTTGCCGCTCCTGCAACAGGCCCGACAGAGTGCGTAGGACAGTATCGAATCCCTTGAGCGTTCGCAGGGTGACCAGTGCCGCCCGGTCGGACGGGTGCTCCCACGCGCGGGAGCTGATGTCGGGAAATTGAATTCGCGTGCGGTCCGGTGCGGCGGTCAAGATAGCTCTCCCAGCGTTCGGTGCATGTCCGATTTCAACGTATCAGCAAAACGGACACGTCGGTCGGTATCACTTCTCGGCGGGCCGCTCTCCATCCTGCGAAAGCAACAGCCTGGCCGCCTCTTCCGGGTGGGTGTACGGCCACCAATGCTCGGCGTCGACTTCAATGACCTGTAGGTCGGGTATCCAGCGCTCGAGTCCGTCGGCAAGGTCGGCGGAGAGAAACCGGTCGTGGAGTGGAACGACGACAGTGGTGGGCACCTCGCATTTCGGGTCGGGCCCGGAGAGTAGACGGCGGAGAATGTTCGCGCGATACAGCGCAATTCCGCGTTGTTGGTTCCGGCGCTTCGGTTCCGGGGCGTCCTCGCTGCCCAGCGAGACCATCATCGATGGTACGAACCTGCGAAGAACCGGGATGTGGAAACTCCAGATGTACCAGGACCGCACGAGTTGCGTCGCCATCGATGCCCACTGTGGGAGCGAAACTGCGCGGGCGCGAGATACCTCGCGGAGGTGGTCCAGGCTCGGCCCGGACACCGATACGAACGATGCGAAAGTCGAAGCAGCACGAGGTGTGGCCATTGTTTCCCACATCTGGACCGAACCCCAGTCGTGTGCGAACACGTGCAGGGGTCCACTCCGGTGGGGGATCGAATCCACCACGGCGAACGTATCCTCGGTCAAGCGAGCCAGGGCGTAGTTCCCGACAGAGTCCGGATCGTCGACGGTGGTGTCCCCGCCGCCGCGGGTGTCGTAGGCAACGATCCGCACGCGCTGCCCGAGCACACCGATCATCGGCTCGAAGATGCGATGATCGTCGGGATAGCCGTGAACGAGAAGCACGGTCGAGGCCGCCAGCGGATCTCCATACTCGTACACCGCGATACGAGCTCCGAGAGAATCGACTGTCCAGGTCCTCACACGGCCTCGATCCGGTTGTAGATGGACTCGCCTCGAAGTAGCCCGGCGATGAGCTGCAATCGCAACTCCTCTTGATCGGGCTGCGGATGCACGATCGCCGAGAGCGCTTCGCCGTCGAGTAGATGCACCACGGTGAAAATGACCGTGTCGAGTTGCGCGGGTGGGATGGTGCCTGCGATCGGAAGCGTGCGAGCAAGCGCGGAAATCTGCTCGTGGTAGCGAACAGTGAAGGAAATCAATCGTTCTCGCAACTCGTCATCGCTCCGTGCCGCAATGAGAAGCTCGTACCAGGCGCCGTTTATCGGGGCTCGGCATGCCGCACGGAGCAGAATCAGACAGTGCTCGACGGACGCCGTGCCGAAGCCCGCGAGACCGATTCGAAACTCGTCGAACTGTCGTCGCCGCACTTCGTCCGCAGCAGCGACGACAATGTCGAGGCGTGTAGGGAAATGCCGAAACAACGCGCCCGAGGACACCCCTGCGCGGGAGGTGATCTCGCTCACCGTCGTTGCAGCGTAACCGTTTTCACACAGTGACCCGATCGTCGCATCGAGTAGCTTCCCGATCGTTTCGGTACGTCGTTCCTGCTGGGTTCTGCTCATACTCGCTCTCGTGGATGCGGGGCGGTGGTGGTGCCGGCGCGCAAGAAACTACCAGCGCGTTCGGATACGCCGAACCATGGCGCGAATTCACCCTCACGATAGACGATCCGTCCGGCGATCAGCGTCGCGGTGACGGCGTGATCGTTTCGGTTGACCATCCGGCTCAACCCACCGAACTCGGGCATCGTCTCCTCGCGATAGGCGAGGACCTCGTCGTCGAGACCAGCCGGATCGATGACGACCACATCGGCGCGGTCGCCCACTCGCAGATGTCCTGCGTCGACGCCGTAGAAGTCGGCGAGCTCGCCACTGAGCTTGTGGACTGCATTTTCCACGGACATGAACGGCCGACGATCTTCGCGGGCGCCGTGCACGCGATGCAGCAACCGGATCCCGAAGTTGTAGAAGGCCATGTTCCGTAGGTGCGCCCCGGCGTCGGAGAACCCGACGGTGACGCCCGGCCTCGTGATGAGCTTGTCCATCTGCTTGCGTCGGTGATTGGCGATCGTGGTGTGCCAGCGCAGTTTGCGGCCATGCTCGACGACGAGATCGAGGAATGCATCGACAACGTGGATACCACGTTCGGCCGCGACCTCGGCGATGTTCTTACCGACGACCGAGGCATCCGGGCATTCGGTGATCTGGGCATCGGCGAAGTCTCGGTGCCATACCCGTGAGCTGAACTTCTTCTCGAAGTCGGCGCGGAACCAGCGACGGTAGGCCTCATCGGACAATAAGTCGTTGCGGCCCAACTCCTCTCGCAGATGTAGAGCTGCACGGCCGGATCCGAACTCCTCGAAGACGACGAGGTCGATCCCATCGGAGTAGACGTCGAACGTGGTGGGCAGGTGTTGCCAGCGGAACTGTCCGCGCCCGGGCCCGTTCACCAGTTGTGCGAGCGGCCCGAAGATGTGGTGAATCCAGGGGGATGCTTTGGCGTCGGCGGCAGCAAGAAGCGAGATTTTGAGTGGAGTTCGGCCCAGTCCCGTTGCACTGCCGAGGAAGAAGAGCATGTCGTATTTGGTGTTGAGGTTGGGGATGCTCTGAAGCAGGCGGCCGCGTCGGCGCAGAATCTTGTGCAGTGCGCGGAATTCCTTCCAACGCGCGTACGAAGACGGCAGTGAACGCGAGCGGTATCGATCGCCGTCGAGCTTGTCCCAGGGGTTGGTCATGGTGGACATGCCGAGAAGCCCGGCGTCCAGGGCGGTATTCAGCGCAACGGCCATTGCCGAGAATTCTTCGCGTGTCGGTTTCTGGCTGCGGTCGGTCGCTCGATCCAACCCCATCACGTGGGCACGCAGGTCGGAATGTCCCACCAGCGACGCGATGTTGGGCCCGAGGGGGAGTCTCTCGAGCGCGTCGATGTACTCGTTCGGGTTCGTCCACGTCTTGTGTGCATCGACGGCCTTCAGTACGTGCTCGCGCGGCAACGCCTCGACGCGACTGAAGAGGTCGGCGATGTCGACGGGAGTCGAGTACAACGTCGACAACGAGCAGTTTCCCAGCAGGACCGTGGTGACCCCGTGTCGAACCGACTCGGTGAGTCCTGGTCCCACCAGGACCTCCGCGTCGTAGTGGGTGTGTACGTCGACGAATCCAGGCATGACCCACTGGCCGGTCGCGTCGACGACCTCGGTGCTCGGACCGACGGCGAGAGGCTCGATCGTGATCGCGCGCACGACGCCGTCCGAGATGCCTACGTTGCGAACTACCCCCGGCGTGCCGCTGCCGTCGTAGACCGTCCCCCCGGCCAGCACTGTGTCGTAAGGCAAGCTCTCGTTCATGTGACCTCCATCACTATGGTTGCTGTAACCATAACTTAGAGAGTGAACGCTCGCAATGTTTGATTCGTACCTGAACGCGCTGCATCAGATCCGCAGCGCCCCCGCCATGGATGCCGCTTGCTCGGCACGGACGATGACCGCCTTCTCATGGGAGCCAAGGTGCGCGAGTAACGAGGTCCTCGCCTCGTCGAGCTTTCCTTCGAGGACCGCTTCGGCGATCGTGATGTGCTCGTCGACCTGAGCTCGGATGTCCTGCAGGCTCACCGACCCCACCATCCGTACGGGCCGAACCTTCGCGTTGACGGCGCGCAGAGCCACGGTCAAGGCAGGATTTCCGGACGCGCTCAACAGGGTCGTGTGAAATTGCTCGTCCATCGACACGACGTCGGTGATGTCTGTGGGAGGGGCCTCTCGTGCCTGTCTCCAGAGCTCGAGCTCGGTGACGATCGCCGGTGCGTCGTGATGAAGCGTCACGTCGTCGATGGCGCGGACGATGCCGCGAATTTCCAGCGTCTGTCGGAGCTCGTAGAGCCCGGCGAGATCGTCCACGTGTGGTCGATACGCGTGCAACCCGTCGTGACCGCGGAGGACCAGGCCGTCCGCGAGCAGCCGTGCGAGCGCCTCACGCACAGGTGTGCGCGAGACGCCGTACAGCTCGGCCAGGCGTTCCTCGCCGAGTCTTTCGGTCGCCGGAATCGCTCCCGACATGAGGTCACGACGCAGCGACAGATACACCTTCTCGCGAAGGTCCCTGCGCGGCATGGAAGTACCGGTCAGATCGCCATGGCTGCGCGGACATCGGCTTCGGAATCGCTACCGCCCGCACCGGTGGACGTGATGCGCCCCGCCTCGAGAATGTAGTAGTTCTGGGCAGATTCGAGCGCAAAGCCGATGTGTTGTTCCACCAGCAACACTCCGAGCCCGCCGCGGCGGGTGAGATCGAGAATCGTTCGTTCGATCTCGGCGACGACGGATGGCTGAATGCCCTCGGTCGGTTCGTCGAGGATGAGCATCTTCGGCTCGGTGATGAGTGCACGGGCTATCGCCAACTGCTGACGTTGACCGCCGGACAGAAGACCCGCGCGCCTGGTGAGCAGTTCCTTCAACGCGGGGAACAGGTCGAGGGCCTCACCGATCAAAGCCTTACCCCGCGTGCGTCCGTCGGCGACGACCTGTAGGTTCTCGGCCGTGGTCAACTGGCCGAACGATTGCTGGCCCTGCGGGACATAGGCAAGACCGCGTGCGACGCGAGCGCTGGGGCGTAGCGAGCTGACGTCCTCACCATCGAAGAGGACCTTGCCCGAGTTGACTGCGAGCAGGCCGACGGCGGCTCGGAGCAGCGTCGTCTTGCCTGCACCGTTGTGGCCCATGACCGCGGCGACGCCGTCGGCGGGGACGGTGAGTGAGACTCCATGGACGACCTCGCTGCGGCCGTAACCGGTGCGCACATCGATGAGTTCAAGCATGCTTGCCTCCTGGTGCGGCGTCGGCGCTGTCCTGTGCAATGAGATCGAGTTCGCCGCCCGCGGCAGCGGTACCGAGGTAGACCTCTTGAACCTTGGGGTCGGCCTGCACCTCGGCGACGGTGCCTTCGGACAGGATGCGCCCAGCGGCAAGAACTGTCACCGACGTCGCGAAGGCTCGCATGAAGTCCATGTCGTGCTCGACGACGACGACGGTCCGTTCGCCGCCGATCCGGCGAAGCAATTCGCCGGTCTGCTCGCGTTCGTCATGGCTCATCCCGGCAACCGGCTCGTCGAGAAGCAGCACATCGGCGTTCTGTACCAACAGCATTCCGATTTCCAACCACTGCTTCTGACCGTGGGCAAGGATGCCCGCCGGCTTGTTTCGCTCCTCGGTCAGACCGATGGTCTCGAGCGCCTCCTCGATCTCGGGTGAGACGGCATTGCGGCGGCGCAGCATAGTCACGATCGAACGTCCCGCCCCGGCTGCGATGTCGAGGTTCTGCGAAACGGTGAGCTGTTCGAAGATACTGGCAGTCTGGAACGTTCGCCCGACGCCGAGTCTGGCTATCTGGTGCACCTTCTTGCCGAGCAGTTCGACGCCGGACTTGGTGATCGACCCGGTTGCGGGTACGAGTCCGGTGATGGCGTCGATCAGGGTGGTCTTGCCTGCACCGTTGGGTCCGATGAGGAATCGCAGATCGCCCTGCATGAGCGTCAGGTCGACGTTGGTGTTGGCCTTGAATCCGTCGAAGCTCACGGTGAGACCGCGTACTTCGAGGTACTGGCTCGACATTCCGGCGTTGCCACCGAACGTCGGCTGATGTTCGTCGAGGCGAATCATGTGACGAGCTCCTTCTCTTCGACATCGACCACGGCACCGGGGTCGTCTGCAGTTTTCTTACGACGCCGAAGAGCGAACAGGCCTGCGACGCCTGCAGGGAAGAACCCGACCACGACGATGAACAGCAGTCCTTGGGCGTAGGTCCAACCCGACGGAAATTGTTCCGACAGAGTTGTCTGCGCCCAGGCCACACCGAGTGCGCCGAGGACCGGTCCCAGCAGCGTGCTGCGTCCGCCGATCGCCACTCCGATGAGGAACGCAATGGAAGGAACGATGCCGACATCATTGGGGGAGACGATGCCGACGATCGGCACGAAGAGCGCCCCAGCGAGGCCGGCGAAGAATGCGGCACTCACATAGGCGACGATCTTCACATTGGCGGGGTCGTATCCCAGGAAGCGCACTCGTTCTTCCTGATCGCGGACCGCGACGAGCAGTTCCCCATAGCGGGAATACATGAGCTGTCGAGTGATGGCGACGACCGCCAGCAGTACACCCGCCGCGATGAAGAACAGCATCTGCTTGTTGGCCGGATCATTGAGATTGAACCCGAAGAACGTCCGGAATCTGTTGAGCCCGTTCGACCCGCCCGTGGTCTGCTGACCCACCAGCAGAATTGCGAATGCAGCTGCGAGCGCCTGGCTGAGGATCGCGAAGTACGCACCCTTGACACGTCGTTTGAAGACACCGAGGCCGAGAACGAGCGCGACGAGAGCCGGGATGAACAGAATTCCGAGAATCGTCACCAACGGCGAAGTGAACGGAACCCAATACGACGGCAGTTCGCGAATCCCGGCGATCGACATGAAATCCGGCACCGCGTCGCCGCGGAGTTCGGCGTCGGAGATCTTCAGATGCATGGCCATGATGTAAGCGCCGAGCCCGAAGAACACGCCCTGCCCGAGTGTGAGCATTCCGCCACGGCCCCAGGCCAATCCGATACCGACCGCAACGATGGCGTAGCAGATGAACTTGCCGAGAAGGTTGAGTCGGAACTCGCTGAGCACGGCCGGTGCGACCGCGAACAGGAGGACGGCGGCGAGGGCGAATCCCAGCCACGCGCCGCGCTTCTGGACGAAGGTGCTCATACCAAACTCCTTGTCTTGACCGCGAACAGACCCTGTGGGCGGGCCTGAAGGAAGAACACGATCAGCACGAACACGATGACCTTGGCGATCGAGGCAGTCGTGTTGTACTCGATGAACGAATTGAGGATGCCGAGCGCGAACGCTGCGATCACCGCTCCCTTGATCTGCCCGAGTCCGCCGACGACCACCACCAGGAATGCGTCGATCAGGTAGCTCTGCCCGACAGTGGAGCTCGTCGAACCGATGAGCGTCAACGCCACACCGGCGACACCGGCCAGGCCGGACCCGATGAAGAACGTCGAAATGTCGGTCCGACGGCTCGAGATGCCCGACGTCTCGGCAAGGTCCCGGTTCTGCACGACCGCGCGGATGCGTCGACCCATCGGTGTCTTCGCGAGCGCGAACGACAAAGTGAGAACACAGATCACGGCGAGAACCAGGATGAAGATGCGGGTCTTGGGAACGACAGCGCCGAGGATGTCGATGCCACCGGACAACCAGCTCGGTGAGACTACGTTGACGGCGGGGGCGCCGAAAATATCGCGCGCACATTGCTGCAGGATGAGGCCGACACCGAATGTCACCAGCAGCGTGTCGAGCGGGCGGTGGTACATGCGGCGGATCAGAGTCACCTCGAGCAGGACGCCCATGGCGCCGCCGACGAAGAACCCGACGATCAGCGAGATGAACAGCGATGCACCACCGGTGGAGACGAGTTGCTGTACGACGTACGCGGTGTACGAACCGGCCATGATGAACTCACCATGGGCCATGTTGATGACACCCATCTGACCGAAGGTCAGCGAGAGTCCCAATGCGGCAAGCAGAAGAATCGAACCGATACTCAAGCCGGTGAAAAGCTGCCCGACTACGACATCCATGAGCGCTCCTTTTCAGTGCAGCTCCGCACAGATGAGTGGACATGCTTTCGCTAGCTGCATTTCCACTCATCTGCGCGAAGTGCCCGGGAATTAGTTGAGGTCGGACGCCCACTCGTAGGTCTCGAGGAACGGATCGGGTGCGATCGGCGCCGGGGATTCCCAGACGGTGTAGATCAGGCCGTCGGGGCGAACTTCGCCGATACGTGCAGTCTTCGAGATGTGGTGGTTGGCGCCGTCGATGACGACCTCGCCCTCGGGGGCGGCAAAGCTGACGCCGTCCGCTGCGGCTTGAATGTCAGCGACGGCGAAGGAGTTTGCCTTCTCCACGGTGTTCTTCCACAGATACACCGAGGTGTAGGCGGCTTCCATCGGGTCGGAGGTGGGCTTGTCCGCGCCGTATTTCGCCTTGTAGTCGGCGACGAACTTCTTGTTCTCCTGGCTGTCGACAGTCTGGTAGTAGTTCCACGCCGTCAATTGGCCCTCGATGTTCTGTGCGCCGATACCGGCAACTTCTTCCTCGGCGATGGATACCGAGAGGACCGGCATGTCAGCAGCTTTGAGGCCCGCGTTGGTGTACTCGCGGAAGAAGGCGACATTGGAATCGCCGTTGAGGGTGTTGAACACGGCATCTGCGTCGGCGGAGCGGACCTTGTTCACGATCGTGGAGAAGTCCGTCGAACCGAGCGGGGTGTAGTCCTCACCCTTGATCTCGATGCCGTTGGCCACCGCGTAAGCCTTGATCTCACGGTTGGCGGTCTGCGGGAATACATAGTCACTACCGACCAGATACAGAGACTTGACGCCCTTTTCCTTGAGATAGTCGAGTGCGGGGACGATCTGCTGATTCGTGGTTGCACCGGTGTAGAAGATGTTGTCCGAGGATTCGAGGCCCTCGTACTGGACGGGATAGTAGAGCAGCGCGTCGTTGTCCTCGAACACCGGCAACATCGCCTTGCGGCTCGACGATGTCCAACCACCGAAAACAGCTGCGACACAGTCACTGCTGATCAACTTCTCGGCTTTTTCGGCAAATACTGTGGGCTCGGACGCGCCGTCCTCGGCGACGACCTGTATCTGCTTGCCGTCGACTCCGCCTGCTGCGTTGATCTCTTCGACGGCCATGGCGATCGAATCACGCACCGTCACTTCACTGATCGCCATTGTTCCGGAGAGCGAGTTGAGCGAGCCGACCTTGATGGTGTCGCCGGATGTGTCCACGCAGGATTCGGCTGCTGCTGCGCCGTCCGCTGAGGTGGTATCACTGGCTTTGCTCCCGCAGGCGGTGAGCGCCAAACCGACCATGGCCAGAGCGACCGGAGCGACCAGTACACGTGTGGCCATTGTGCTCGAGGAAACTGCAGGCATCTTTGACGCCCTTTCGCTTGTATACGGAGTTGTATTCGCGATTGCAGACAGTAAAGGGGAAGTATTGCGCGAATATGTTGCCCGATGACGGCATTATTTCGTCCATTACGCCGTTGTTAACTTCTCGGCCCCTATTGATTCGTCCGAGTGGAGGGGTTCGGCGATGTCCGACCCCGTGGACCCGGATGTGGCTTGCCGACCAGAATGACAAGTAGGGTTGACATCGGATGACAAGTCCGCTTGACTTTCGTTATGGCCGACGCACTCAGGACCAATGCGGTGCGTGAACACCGAAAAGCGGCCCGGCTCACTCAGGCAGAGCTGGGTAGAGCATGCGGAGTCAGTAGACAGAGCATCGTCTCCGTCGAAGGAGGCGACTATGCCCCAAGCGTCTATTTGGCGCTCGAGCTGGCCGCAGCATTGAACACCACCGTCGAAACCCTTTTCGCGACAGGCGAAAAGCTTGAAGCACAACCGGATACATGAGGAGCGATGACCATGAGTACATCCATCACGGCAGGTCCGTTCATCAAGGCGATGCGGTTCGTCGGCGATCTCGACGATGAGTTCTACCACGACGAACGCCAGCGCGATGTGTGGAACGAGGCCTCTGCCATCGGCTTTCAGCTCTTCGCGTGGACGTCGCTGATCAGCGCCGCGGTGCTGCCGTGGGTGGCGGGCACAACCGGAGCCTGGATCGGTCTGGGCATCCTCGTCGTCTCGACACTGATCAACTTCGCCACCGCGGGCTACTCGGCCGCGCGCGGAGTCAATCTCTACACGGCGTCGAAGCTGGTTCGTGTTCGCGCGATCGTGGTGGGAGTGCTCTTCGCAGTCGGATACGTCAGCGTGCTGATGACCTTGCAGCCGGGCGTGTACTCGCAGGCCAGTTCATGGGCGGGTGGGCTCGTCGGCGCGATTGTCGGCGGCGGCGCTGTGGGAGCAGTGATCTGGTACATGCGCAAACGTAATGCCCGCTTCGAAAACGAAGAGATCGACGGCAGTTGACCGGCCGCGGAAATGCTCGACTACGGCAGCTCACCGAAGGTAACGTGCGGACCCATGAGCGCCGGTGAAGGACTGGAACAGATCGCTGACGGGGTGTGGGCGTTCCTGCGTCCGCCGGGCAGTTGGGGTCAGACGAACACCGGGCTGATCGTCGACCGGGGTGCGGCGTCGATGGTGGTCGACACTGTGTGGGACACCGGATGGGCGAAGCGTGTTGCATCGGCGACGACACTGTTGGTGACCGATGCGCCGATCACCGAGGTACTCAACACACATTCTGACGGCGACCACTGGTGGGGAAACGACACGGTGCCCGCCGAGGCACGAATAACCACCAGCGTTGCCTCCTTCGAAGCAATGAAGGAGGAATTGCCGCCCGCAGCCGTGACGGCGTTCGCGAGGCTCGGTAGGTTGGCCGGTCCGGTCCTCGGACCGATCGGCGACGTCGGAACTTACATGAACACAGTTCGTGGAGGAGCGCGGTTCCCACGAAAGCTGCCGAGGCTGCCGGATCACACGTTCGAAGTGACCGAACGGATCGACGTCGGGGCACGTCAGGTGCAGCTGAGATACCTCGGTCCGGCACACACAGCGGGAGATCTGATTGCCCACGTACCGGACGCAGGTGTGGTGTTCGCAGGCGATCTGCTGTTCATCGGTTCGACCCCGATACTCTGGCACGGCCCGCTCACGAACTGGATGGATGCACTCGATCATCTGATTGCGCTCGATGCGGCGGTCTACGTTCCGGGTCACGGACCGATCTGCGGCCTCGACGAGGTGCGTAAGCTCCGCGCCTATTGGGCGTGGGTGGACGCGGCCGGACGCCAACATTTCGATGCGGGAGTCGAATCGGTGCATGCTGCCCGCAACATGATGGCTTCCCCGGAATTCGTGCCCTTCGCGAAGTGGTGCTCACCGGAAAGGCTGGTCCTGAGCATGTCCACGCTGTACCGACTGTGGGACGGCAAACCTGCGGCTCCGCCGACTCTCGTCCGCCGGGTCGCGGCTTTCGCTGCGGCGGGGGCGATGCTGCGCAGGGGGAAGTGAGCCCCGAGAAAGGACCCAACCGGTGATCGTCATCGAACGCGATACGGCGAAACCGAGCTCTGATGCTCATCGACTTCGAGGTCCTTACCGAGCGGAGGGAACGCACGTTGCGGGCAGTTCGACCGCTCGCACACTCGGCAACCCGCGCCGATCGGGGTGGCCACAGCCGAACCATGTAGATCGAGCCCATCGGCGTAGACCAACCGAGTTGCATGCCGAAGCTCGCACCCCAAACCGATGGCGAACGTCTTGGTCGGCTGGCCGTAGCGCGCAGCCCGTCGCTCGACCGTGCGGGCAATCCACAGGTAGCTACGCCCGTCCGGCATCTCGGCGATCTGCGTCATGATCTTGCCCGGGTAGGCGAAGGTCTCGTACACATTCCACAGCGGGCAGGTACCGCCGCTGGAAGAAAAGTGAAAGCCGGTCGCCGACTGTCTCTTGGACATATTTCCGGCACGGTCGACACGGACGAAAGATAAAGGAACGCCACGAAGCTTGGGCCGTTGAAGCGTCGAAAGGCGGTGGCAGACAGTTTCGTAGCTGACCGAGAAGAAGGCCGACAATCGCTCGATGTCGTAGCGAAAATCCTCTGCCACATCATGGAACTGGCGATATGGAAGAACTGTGGCAGCAGCGAAATAATTGGCGAACCCGAGGATCGCGAGCTTCTTCGATTGATCGCTCGTGAAACCGCCCTCCTCGACCATTTTGTCCAAAAGATCGGCGCATTCGAGGTAGGCCAATTCTGCGGCGTACTTGAAGACCTTCTGCCCACCCGAGAGGTGCGTGGAAATTTCCAGGACCCGAGTACGCGGATCGAACCGGTGCAGGACATTCTCGCCGAGATCGATTCGATGGACGATCTGAACTTCGTGAACAGTCTCGAGACGGCGGGCGATCTCTCCGCCGACGTCGGCGCGGTGGAATCGGATCCGTGACGTCAACTCCTCTGCGGCGGTATCCAACTCGTGCAAATAGTTCTGCCGTTGGTAGAAGTAGTCGCGGACTTCCTCGTACGGTTTACTGATCGAACCGCTGCCACTGCCGTCGCTGAATCGCTCGTCGGTAGCGGCCGCGAGCTGAGCCGTCGTATTGCGGTACCGGCGGTGCATGTTCACCATCGCCCGGGCCAACTGCGGATGAGATGAGACCATCTGCGCGATCTCGTGAGCGTCGGCAGCGATGCCCATGTCCTGATCCAGTGCAACCTCTCGAAGCTCGGCGACGAGTCTGGTGTCGTCCTCCGAGGAGAAGAAGGAGGTATCGACACCGAAAACCTCGGAAATGCGAAGCAGTACGGGCACTGTCAGTGGGCGGACGTCGTGTTCGATCTGGTTGAGGTAGCTCGCCGAGATCTCGAGCTGACCGGCCAGCGCGACCTGGCTCATCTTGCGCTCGGACCGAAGCTGCCGCAGCCGCACGCCGACGAACGTTTTGGACATGCGCCCAGGTTACGCCTGCGAAGACAGCACTTAACAGCGTTCACCTTTCTCGCGCGAGGGTCACAATTCGGTGATGCTACGACGCCGAAGCGTTCATGACGGCGTATACCGGAATGAGAGTTGATTTCAGCCTTCGAACAAGGATTCAGCCGCGAACAAGAGGGAGTCTCCAGATGTCGGACCAATCGAACGAAGTTGTACGCGACACCATCGTCCTGATCGCCGGAGTGGTACTCGTGACGTCGACCATTTGGCTTCCCGTCGACGGAAACACAGGGGTGTCCGGTGCCATCCTCATTCTCGGCATGCTGTCGGCGGGCACGGCTCTCTGGGCGATGTCCAGTGCGTCGAGATCCAGCCACTGGGCGCACGTAGTTCTGGGAGTGGCGCTCGCGTTCTCGCCGCTGATTCTCGCGTTCCCCGCTGATCTGTTGGTGACCGACATGTTCGCCATCGTCGGTGGCGTCCTCATTGCGTTACTAGGTGTACTGGGTGTGGTGTCCAGCACGCGTCGAGCCCCCGAGTCGAGCAGAGTGATCGCATCCTCTTTCTCACAGCCGGCTGCTCGGGATCGCGTGCGAAGCTGATTTCAGGTGGGGAAAGCTCGAACCCGCCTTTGCGCTCACTGTGATTACAATCACATTCGTAACAGCTCGGCTTCGTCACTGTTTCGATTCAGACGCCTTCAGTCAAACAGTACGAACGTCCGGTAAGGCGCTCCTAGGTAGTTTCTTAAATTGCGTTCGTAGCCTGCGGTTTCGGTCTACTGGCCGGTAACCAACCTGTCCTTTCGGTGAGGGTTCGCGTTGGCTGGAACTTCGCAAACTTAGCAACGAGTGTTGAAAAGCTAGCCAAGATTGGCACTAGCAACAGGTGGACGGGCATTTTTGGGTGTGCCATTGTTTTGGAGTACACCCGAAGGGCCTGGCAACGATGTGAAGAATTCCTTTCGACGCAGGCCGAGAAGATGAGAAGAGACTGGAGCTCCGATGTCGACCACCGGCACCCCGAAGACCACCGCCGAGATCCAGCAGGATTGGGACACCAACCCTCGCTGGAAGGGCGTGACGCGTAATTTCACCGCAGAACAGGTTTCCAAGCTGCAGGGCACCGTGGTAGAGGAAGCAACACTTGCCCGCCGCGGTTCCGAGATCCTGTGGGACCTCGTCACCAACGAGGACTACATCAACTCGCTCGGTGCACTCACCGGCAACCAGGCCGTGCAGCAGGTTCGCGCCGGCCTGAAAGCCATCTACCTCTCCGGCTGGCAGGTTGCCGGCGACGCCAACCTCTCTGGCCACACGTACCCGGACCAGAGCCTCTACCCGGCCAACTCGGTGCCGACCGTCGTTCGTCGCATCAACAACGCCCTGCTGCGCGCCGACGAGATCGCCAAGGTCGAAGGTGACACCTCGGTCAGCAACTGGCTCGCGCCAGTGGTCGCCGACGCCGAAGCCGGATTCGGTGGCGCGCTGAACGCTTACGAGCTGCAGAAGGCCATGATCGCTGCCGGTGCCGCAGGTGTGCACTGGGAGGATCAGCTCGCATCGGAGAAGAAGTGCGGCCACCTCGGTGGCAAGGTGCTCATCCCGACCCAGCAGCACATCCGCACCCTGACCTCGGCTCGCCTCGCGTCCGACGTCGCCGATGTCCCCTCGGTCATCATCGCCCGCACCGACGCCGAGGCCGCAACCCTCATCACGTCCGATGTGGACGAGCGCGACGTGGAGTTCCTCGACGGAACCCGCACCGCAGAAGGCTTCTACGGCGTCAAGAACGGTATCGAGCCGTGCATCGCTCGTGCGAAGGCTTACGCACCGTACGCAGACCTCATTTGGATGGAGACCGGCGTTCCGGATCTCGAAGTTGCCAAGCGCTTCTCCGAGTCGGTTCGCAGCGAATTCCCGGACCAGATGCTGGCCTACAACTGCTCGCCTTCGTTCAACTGGAAGGCGCACCTGGACGACGCGACCATCGCCAAGTTCCAGAAGGAACTCGGCGCGATGGGCTTCAAGTTCCAGTTCATCACCCTTGCCGGATTCCACTCGCTCAACTACGGCATGTTCGACCTGGCGCACGGCTACGCCCGCGAGGGCATGACGGCGTTCGTCGACCTGCAGGAGCGCGAGTTCAAGGCTGCCGAAGAGCGCGGCTTCACCGCCGTCAAGCATCAGCGTGAGGTCGGCGCAGGCTACTTCGACACCATCGCCACCACGGTCGACCCGAACACCTCCACCGCAGCGCTGAAGGGCTCCACCGAAGAGGGCCAGTTCCACTGATCGCCACGTCCGACTCGAACGACCAGTGAGGCCAAGGAGCTGACGTGACCAGCGAGAAAATTCAGCGAGTCGGCGTTATCGGCATCGGACAGATGGGCGCCGGAATCGCCGAGGTGTGCGCACGCGCACACGTCGATGTGCTGGTCTACGAACAGACACGTGAGCTGACGGCCGCAGGACGCGCACGCATCCTGCGGTCGTTGGACCGCGGTGTCAGCAGCGGCAAAATCACCGAGCGAGAACGTGAGCAGGCAGCCTGGCGGTTGCGGTTCACGTCCGACTTCAGTGACTTCGCCGACCGTCAGCTCGTTGTCGAAGCAGTTCTCGAGGACGAGAAGATCAAAGCCGACATTTTCGCCGAGCTCGATTCGGTGGTGACGGACCCGAATGCAGTACTCGCGTCCAACACGTCGTCGATCCCCATCATGAAGCTGGGGATCGCGACCACATCACCGGATCGTGTCGTCGGCATGCATTTCTTCAACCCGGTGCCGGTGCTCCCGCTCGTCGAGCTCGTCACCACTCTCAAGACAAGCCAGGCTGTCGCCGAGCGTGCGGAGAAATTCGCCAGTGAAGTACTCGGCAAACAGGTCGTCCGGTCTGCGGACCGTTCGGGTTTCGTGGTCAACGCTCTGCTGGTGCCATACCTGCTCTCGGCCATTCGAATGGTCGAGTCCGGGTTCGCCACCAAAGAAGACGTGGACAAAGCGACAGTGCTCGGCCTCGCACATCCCATGGGGCCCTTGGCATTGGCCGACCTCGTCGGACTCGACACCGTCAAGTCGATTGCCGACTCGATGTACGAAGAGTTCAAGGAACCGTTGTTCTCCGCCCCGCCGCTTCTGCTACGTATGGTCGAGGCAGGGCTGGTCGGCAAGAAGACCGGAGCAGGTTTCTACCAGTACGAGAACGGTCGTTTCGCAAAATAGGTAGGCGCTTCGCAGACGAGTGGTAATACGTCCTCGGCAACGTATTACCACTCGTATCTGCCGTTGCACCCTCACTGAAAGGAACCCTTTCGTGGCGAGTAGCGCAGCCGAATTCGGTTCGAGCATCCTGGGGTACCCGAGAATCGGCCCGCGGCGAGAATTGAAGCGCGCACTCGAGACCTACTGGAACGGCAAGTCGACGCCTTCCGCCCGCGCCGCACTCCAGTCCGTCGGTCGTTCCCTTCAGGAAGACACCTGGGACGAACTCCATGCAACCGGGTTGACGCAAGTCCCCGGAAACACCTTCTCCTTCTACGATCACGTCCTCGACGATGCATTGCTTTTCGGGGCGGTTCCGACGCGCTTCGCCCCGCTCGAAGGGGAGATGCATCCGCTCGATTTCTACTTCACCGTTGCTCGCGGCAAGCCGGACCTCCCGCCGCTTGAGCTGGTGCGGTATTTCGACTCCAATTACTTCTACCGCCAACCCGAGATCGACGAGTCGACGCCGTTTTCGCTGCACGCGGAGAGCCTGCTCGACGAGTTCGACCGGGCGAAGGCTCGTGGTATCGAACTGCGCCCCGTTGTGCTCGGCCCGGTATCGCTGCTCTTGTTGTCCAAGGCCGGATCTTCAGCAGCGGAAGGATTCTCCCCGCTCGATCGGCTGGGGGACCTGCTTGCGCAGTACAGTGCCCTCTTCGAGTTGCTTGCCCTGCGAGGTGCCACCTGCATCCAACTCGACGAGCCCGCATTCACAGCCGAGCGGACAGCCGGGGAACTGGCAGCACTCGACCGCGCGTACACCGCTCTGTCGACGACGGCGTTGCGTCCCCGACTTCTCGTGACAGGTCAGTACGGGTCTCTCGGATCTGCGCTGCCGATTCTCGCAGCCACCAAGGTGGAGGCAATCGGGCTTGACCTCGTCGCCGGCAGACTCGAGCCGGAAGAGCTCGCCGCCATTGCAGGAATGAAACGCAAACGCCTCTACGCGGGAGTCATCGACGGCCGCAGCGTGTGGCGTGCCGACCGCATCGTCGTACTCGACTACCTCGAGCGGCTGAAAGAGGTGTGTCAAGAACTCGTCGTCTCGACGTCGTCGACTCTTCTGCACGTTCCGTACGACGTGCTGAGCGAGTACGACATCGACGGCAACGTCGCCGACCGACTCGCGTTCGCGAAGCAAAAAGTCGGCGAGGTCGTTGCCTTGGCAAAGGCGCTCACCGACGGGCCGTCGGACAAATGGCGCAAGAAGCCGACCGAGGTGCACTTCAAGCAGAAGCACGCGGTGCGGCACCGTGTTTACAACGTCACGCCCGACATGCGGGTTCGGCAGCCGTACTCCGAGCGGAAGATCGCGCAGCGCGAGAAGCTGAACCTTCCACTCGTGCCCGCCACCACCCTCGGTTCGTTCCCGCAAACTTCGGCAATGAGACAGGCGAGATACGAACTGGGACAAGGCCGTATCGAAACCGTCGACTATCGCGCACGCGTCGAAGAAGAGATCGAGCAGGTAATCCGGTTGCAGGAGGACATCGGGCTCGACGTTCTGGTGAACGGCGAGGTGGAACGCAACGACATGATTCAGTTCTTCGCCGAAGCGCTCGAAGGGTTTGCCACGACGACCAATGGGTGGGTCCAGACGTACGGATCACGATGCGTGCGTCCGCCCATCCTGTACGGAGACGTGGCCCGGCCGAAACCGATGAGTGTCGAGTGGACAGCGTTCGCGCAGTCGTTGACGCACAAGCCGGTCAAAGCAATCCTGACCGGCCCCGTCACGATGCTCGCCCGTTCGTACGTGCGGAGGGACCTCCCACTGCACGAGGTGGCCGACCAAGTTGCCCTCACCGTTCGCGACGAGATCGCCGATCTCGAGAAAGCTGGGATCGGGATCATCCAGGTCGACGAGCCGGCGTTGCGTGAACTGCTGCCCTCGCGTGAGAAGGGCCGAAAAGAATACCTCCGTTGGTCGGTCGAGGCGTTTCGGCTGGCGACGTCGGGTGCACAGCCCGAGACCCAGATTCATACTCATCTTGGGTACTCGACTCGTGCGTCGGTGGTCGACGCGATCGAGAACCTCGATGCCGATGTCACTGCGATCGTGGCAACCCGATCCATCGACTGGGTTCTCGGTGCTGTGCAGGAGAACGTCCTCAGCCATGGAGTCGGTCCCGGCGTGTACGAAAGTCGTTCGGCGCGTATCCCCGACATCGACGAACTCGACGAGCTACTGACACAGGCAGCCGCGACGATCGACATCGATCGGTTGTGGGCCAATCCCGACGGTGGCCTCAAGACACGCCAGTATTGGCAACTGGAACCGTCGTTGCGTAACTTGGTGGCAGCGGCGCGACGGGTGCGCCGACGCGCAGAACAGGGGACAGCAGAGTGAGCAAGTCGAAGAAGTCCGGCGGACTCGTTCCGAAGGTGTTCGGAATTGTATTGGCAGCGACGGGTGCCGCGCATTTCGTCGTTCCCGAGGCGTTCGAAGGAATCACCAAGCGTCCTTTCCCTCGGGACACCAGGACCTGGATCAGCCGCAACGGAGCTACCGAACTAGCTGTCGGTGCTGCAATTGCGTATCCCAAGACTCGTAAGATCGGCCTGGTCGGACTTGGCACGTATGTCGGCTGGTTGGGTCTCAATATCGCCCGCAACGGTTAGAGCACCCGGTCCGAATTGTTGTGAATCACTCCCGCCTGCTGGGAATACCCTGCTGGCGGGAGTGTCCGCTTTGCATGCCTACCGAAGGGTAGGTAGCAATGTAGCTATGACTTCAGCTACTGCATATACCGCGACGGCCCCTGATGCTCCGCTCGAGAAGGTCACCATCGAGCGTCGTGAGCTCGGACCCAACGATGTCCTCATCGAGGTCAAGTTCGCCGGTATCTGCCATTCCGATATCCACACCGCCCGGAACGAGTGGGGCGGTACCACCTACCCCGTCGTTCCGGGACACGAAATCGCGGGCATCGTCTCCGAGGTGGGTTCCGACGTCAGTAAGCACAAGGTCGGCGACCGCGTCGGCGTCGGGTGCTTCGTGGATTCCTGCGGCGAGTGCGAGGCCTGCCTTGCCGACGAAGAGCAGTACTGCAGCAAGGGTGTGACGGCGACCTACAACTCCAAGCAGGCCGACGGCACCATCACCCAGGGCGGATACTCCACGCACATCGTCGTCACCGAAGGGTTCGTTCTTTCCATTCCGGAGGGAATCGAGCTCGACGTCGCGGCGCCTCTCCTGTGCGCAGGCATCACGCTGTACTCCCCGCTCAAGCATTGGGGAGCCGGGCCCGGCACGAAGGTCGCCATCATCGGTATGGGCGGACTGGGACATGTCGGTGTCAAGATCGCCAATGCACTCGGCGCCGAGGTAACCGTGCTCAGTCAGTCGCTCAGCAAGGAAGAGGACGGCAAGCGACTCGGTGCGCACCACTACTACGCCACTTCCGACTCAGCGACGTTCAAGAAGCTTCGTGGTGAATTCGACCTGATCATCAATACCGTGTCGGCAGAGATCGACATGGACAAGCACATGTCACTGCTCGCGATGAACGGCTCGCTCGTCATCCTGGGGCTTCCGTCCGAGCCCATCAAGGTGCGCGGATTCACCCTTGCGGCCAACCGTCGTAGCCTCGCGGGTTCGATGGTCGGTGGCATTGCGCAGACGCAGGAAATGTTGAATTTCTGCGCTGAACACCACATCGGTGCCGAAATCGAGACCATCGCCGCGGACAAGATCAACGAGGCGTACGAGCGTGTGTTGAAGAGCGACGTCCGCTACCGGTTCGTGATCGACGCCAAAACATTCTGAGTTCTCGTGCGCCTTTCGTATCCGTAAATGTATGCGAAAGGCGTACCACGCGGGCGTAGCGTCGAAGTCGGGTCGGACAGTTCTCTTCGACGAAGGGACCCGAGATGAAACTAAATACGTTCACAGGCTGGGTTGGTTACGGACTGGCATTGCTTGCCGTTACCGCGATGGGCCTGTTCCTGGTCGCAGTGGGTTCTGGCTACGACGCTCTGGCAGTGTTGGCAGGCAGTGTCTGCGTGGTGGCAATTGCAGGGGCCATGGGCCTGGTGGGAGGAGTGGTCAAGCACGACCACCGACTCCACCGCACTACCCCAAGACTGCTCTGACGGTTCGGCGCTAGCTTTCAGCCAGCCGCCTCTTCTCCAGCTCGACGTCGAAATCGGCAGCGGGCCAGTCGAGTTCGAGCTGTTCGAGTGCATCGATCAGCAACTCCGTAACGGCGAGTCGGCTGTACCACTTCCGGTCGGCCGGGATGACGAACCACGGTGCGTAATCGGTATTCGTTCGATCTATGGCGCGTTGGTAGGCGATGCGATATTGCGGTAGGAATCCGCGTTCGGTCACGTCGCCGGGGTTGTACTTCCAGTGCTTGTCGGGTCGGTCCAGCCGCTCTTGGAGCCGAGCTCGCTGCTCTTCCGGCGAGACGAACAAGGCGACCTTGATGATGAGCGTGCCCTGTTCGGCGAGGTCCTTCTCGAAGGCGTTGATCTCGTCGAATCGTGGTTCCCACACCTGGCGCGGAACCAGGTCGTGGACCGCTACGACCAACACATCCTCGTAGTGCGACCGATCGAAGACCCCAATCTTCCCGCCGCGGGGTAGGGCCTTACGAATTCGCCACAAGTAATGGTGCTGCTTCTCTTCCTTGGTGGGAACCCCGAAAGAGGCGAGATCGACGCCCTGTGGATCGACCATCCCGATGACATTGCGGACCATCCCGCCTTTGCCCGCAGTGTCCATTCCCTGCAGTACCAGAAGAATCGAGCGCAGATCTCCGGCACGTCCGTTGGCGTACAACTTTTCTTGAAGGGCGGAGAGATGTTTACCGCGCTCGAGGAGGAGAGCCTGGCCTTCGGCTTTCGTGCCCTCGAATCCGGGCGTCTCATCGAAGTCGATGTCCTCGATACGTGTCGAATCGGTTGCGCGGAGGATCTTGCTGGGCGGGGTAGACCACAACGAGAGCTTCTCGTCCTTCGATTCCACGTTTTCCGGTGACGCCGACTTCTCGGATGACTTGGCCATGAACCGACCCTAGTCCGCGGTGGAGATCTACCCTGGTATTCATGGCTCCGAAACTTGCGTCAGCACAATCCGTCGACCGTTCCAAGATGCTGGACTTCGTTTCTCCTCGACACCACCTGACCCTCATCACCCACAAACGCGATGGCGGAGTGCAGGTCTCCCCGGTGACGTCCGGACTCGATTCCGAAGGCCGCATCGTCATAGCGACGTACCCGGAGCGCGCGAAGGTCTACAATATTCGTCGCAACCCGTCGGTGACCGCGCTGATGCACTCGGACGAGTGGAACGATGCGTACGTTCAAATCGACGGCACAGCCGAGATCATCGATCTCCCGGATTCGGTGGAACCGCTCGTCGAGTACTTCCGTAGCGTCGCCGGTGAACATTCCGACTGGGACGAGTATCGCGATGCGATGCGGAAGCAGGGAAAATCGTTGATACGCATCACGATCGAGAACTGGGGGCCGATCGCCGAAGGTGGCTTCCCCCCGGGGAGAGTGTGATCAGCCCCCCGGGGAGAGTCTGATCAGCCCTTATGGAAGAGCGGTACCGCGTTGTCGAGGGCGTACTGGGTGCCTGCCGCTGAGGCTGAAGAGAAGGCATTGTTCAGGTTCTGGTCCTCGAGGACGACGAGTCGGCCGTCGCGAGCTGAGGGCAGAGCTTGGATGGCAGCGTCGTTGATGATCGACTCAGCGCCGGTCCCGATCGGGAACATGACGGTCAGATCGGCGTCGAGGGCAGCTGTGTTCTCGGCGGAGAGCGTGATTGCGAACTTGTTCGGCTCGGCGAGGGCCTGAATTTCGGGCTTGTTGACGAAACCGAGCCTTTTCATGAAGTCCACGCGAACGTCCCCGTCGACGTACGCGCCGAGTTGGCCGCTGTAGAGCGTACCGACGGCAACGGTCTTCTCGGCGAACTGCGGATTCGCCGCGACGGCTGCGTCGAACTTCGTGTTGGTCTCGTCGACGAGTTGGCGACCGTCCTCGGATTTGCCGAGCGCATCTGCGATCAGTTGGGTTTGTCCGTCCCACGTTGTTCCGTAGGCGATGTCGGTGCCAACGGGTGCACCGACGGTCGGGGCGATGTCGGAAAGATCCTCGTAGACGGCCTGGTCGTTGGTACTGCGAGTCCACAGAATCAAGTCGGGCTCGAGTGCGGCCACCGATTCGACGTCGATCTCGTAGGTACCGAGGATCGTCGGCGCGGTGTCGTAGCTTTCCTCGACCCATGGTCCGAGTCCGTCACCACCGACCGCGAGCCAGTCGCTTGCACCGATGGGCTGTACCCCGAGTGCGAGCGCTGTCTCGGCGTCCGACCATCCGAGTGCGACGACGCGTTGTGGAGCGGCCGGTACGGTGACCTCGCCGAACATCGTATCGACGGTGGGGCCGTCGACCGCAGCTTCGCTGCCCGAGTCGGTGCCACAGGCTGTCATGGTCACAACCGCGAGGGCCGCGATCACCGGTGCGAATGTCGAGAGTCTCCGTAAGCGCATAGGCAACGCTAACCTATGTTGCTTGGTTCGAGTACCTGCCCCCTACGCATTCTGCTCAGGGACGATCCTCGTCGACGAGGGGGTGCGGCTGCGATTTGAACTTGGCCGGCGATCCGTCGGCCTGCGCGACACCGTGGATTCCACCCCACGTCATCATGCAGAGGTAGTCGATGAGGTCCTCGGCTGACATCGACTTGTTGGAGATCCACCAGTGTGTAGCCAGTTGGACGGCGCCGACGATTGCAAACGCCCAGGGTACCGACCCGCCGGAGTCCATTTCGCGAGTACTCAGTCGTTCACCGAGGACGGTGGCCAGCAACTCGGCGATCATGCGCTCCGACTCGGCGACAACGTCACGATTGGTGCCGGCATTGTTGGCCATCACATAGAGGTAGACCTCTGGGTCGGTGGCGACAGTCTCGACGTATGCGGCGATGACAGCCCGGGTGAGTTGATATTCGTCGAGTTCTTCCGAGATGGCCGTGTAGATCCGCGGGGCCAGTGTCGTCTCGACGTAACGAGTCATCGTCGCGTTGGTCAGATCGTTCTTGTCGGTGAAGTAGCGATAGAGAACCGTCTTCGAGATCCCGATCTCCGACGCGATCTCGTCCATGCCGATCTCGCGGCCACGCAAGCGAATTGCGGCCAACGTGCCGTCTACGAGTTCTTCACGTCGGGCGATCTTGTGATCTCGCCACCGACGTTTTCTGCCGTCGGGCTTCGCTGGCTTCGTCGCCGCCTCGGTCTCTGTTGTCTCGGTGTCGACTTCTGCTTCGAGTGTGTCGTCTTCCGTCGCTTTCGGTCTGCTCACTTTTGCCGCTGTCGTCGCATTTCTCGCCACGTGTATCCGCCGTATCCCGTCGTTTTCTTTCCCACCTCAGCTTAGGCGTCCTGTTGTATCGATGACTGCCGCACCGAGTTGTGTGTGCGGATCTGTGCATCCGAGACGACCGCTCTCCCCGAACGCAGGCACAATGGCGAGGTGCAGCTGATGAACTTCGACGATGCGACCAAGCGTCGCGACCTTCGCAAGATGAAGGGCCTCGCAACTGGGTTCCTCGTATTCGCCACCGTGGTCTACATGTTCTGCAGATGGCAGGAGTCGCGAGGAGCAGGCGAGTGGGTCGGCTACGTCCGAGCGGCGGCCGAGGCAGGAATGGTCGGTGCGCTGGCGGACTGGTTCGCGGTGACCGCACTCTTCAAGCACCCGTTGGGTATTCCGATCCCACACACGGCCATCATCAAGAAGAAGAAAGACCAGCTCGGTGCAAGCCTCGGCTCGTTCGTCGGAAGTAATTTCCTGGCGCCCGATGTCGTGTCGGAAAAGATCGGGTCGGCACATATTCCGCTCCGCCTCGGGACCTGGTTGGCGCAGCCGGCGAACGCGGACAGGGTTGCGGCCGAATCGGCGACGGTGCTGCGCGGGGTCGTCGAAGTGCTGAACGACGACGACATCACGCAGGTGATCGACAACACCATCGTGCGAAGGCTCGCCGACCCGGAATGGGGTCCGCCGATCGGTCGGGTGTTGGGCGAACTCATCAAGGAGAATCGTCAACTGCCTTTGATCGACATGCTCGCCGAGCGTGCTCACCATTGGGCGCTGGGAAGTCAGGAGACGATCGAACGCGTCGTAAGTCGTGATTCTCCGACCTGGTCGCCGAAGTTCGTCGACACCCTGCTGGGGGAGAAGATTTACAAGGAACTCGTCGAGTTCACCTGGAAAGTGAGGTCGACGCCGGAGCACGAACTGAGGCTGGCAGCCAACAAGTTCCTCGTCGACTATGCGCACGATCTCCAGCATGATCCGGCGACGATAAAAAAGGCCGAATCGCTCAAGTCGCAGATCATGGGTCGCGCGGAGGTCACGGGGCTCGCATCCGCCACCTGGAAGGTCGCCAAGCGGCTGATCATGGAGTCGGTGGACGACCCGTCGAGCACATTGCGACGCAAGATCAGCGAGAACGCGGCCGGCTGGGGTGTGCGTCTACGTGACGATGACGAACTTCGCGGCAAGGTCGATGGCTGGCTGCTCGGCGGAGCGCGCTACCTTGCCGCGAACTACGCAGACGAGATCACCACGATCATTACCGATACCGTCGCTCGCTGGGATGCGGAGGAAGCCAGTTCGAAGATCGAGTTGCAGGTGGGTCGGGATCTCCAGTTCATCCGGATCAACGGAACCGTTGTCGGGGCGTTGGCAGGTTTGGCCATCTACTCGGTGTCGAATCTGATTTTCTGATGCGGTGAATCTGCAAATTGGGCTCCTGAGCACCAGTGCTAGCAGAGTGCTTGCAATAGCAAGCACCCTTGGGTATGGTCGTTCCTGACGCCGAGACCACAAGTTTCGATGCAGGAACGAGTATTGAACATGACCCCCAGCAATGATGATCAGACCGACAATCAGGGGATAGTCGCCAAGGTCTCCGAAGCTACGGAGGTCGTGGCGGAGGCGAGTGATCTTGTCGCCAGTGTCGTGACCACAGCAGCATCGGACATCGGCAGTTATATCCGTTCGCAACGCGAGGCTGCACAGGTGTCCATGCGGCAACTCGCGTCGAGGGCGGGGGTGAGTAATCCGTATTTGAGTCAGATCGAACGCGGACTTCGTAAACCCTCCGCCGACGTGCTCGCGCAGATAGCCAAGGGTCTGCGCGTGTCCTCGGAAGCTCTGTACGTACGGGCCGGGTTCTTGGAAGAACGTCCACACGGTCCGGTTCGAGACACGCTGCTCGGCGACACCGAGATCACCGAACGGCAAAAACATGTGCTGATCGAAATCTACGACTCGTTTCGTCGTGAGAACGAACAAGCGCGTAAGGCGAGCGACGCAGCGTCTATCGAACCGTCGTCGCCGACCGAACCAGAGTGGCCGACCGAACCAGATGTGTCAACAGATCCAGAATCACCCACACAGGAGTCTTCTCATGACTGATCCCAAGAACTTCGATATCCAGACCCCGCTGTACGCCGCAGTAGGCGCAGGCGACGCAGTGGTCCAGGCCGTCGCGGACGTCGTAGCGCAGGTTCGTTCGCGCGCCGAGTCCCGCGGCACCGAGGTCACCGAGCGTGTCGATACCGCACGGGCCCGGATTGCCGACCTGTCCGAAGATGTGACCGAGGGCGTAGAGGGCCTTCGTGAGCGTCTCGCGAAGCTGCCCGCCGAACTGCCCGACGAAATCGCTGACCTGCGTGAGCGTTTCACCCAGGACGAGCTGCGCAAGGTGGCCGAGGCATACCTGAAGGTCGCATCGGATCTTTACACCTCTCTCGCCGAGCGCGGCGAAGAGGCCGTCGAGCGCATCCGTCGCACACCGGCTGTCGAAGACGGCCTCGATCGTGCGAACGCCGCAGCCAACGACGTCGTCGATCTCACCGAGCAGGCTCTGGGAACCGTCGCCTCGCAGACGCGCGCCGTCGGTGAACGTGCAGCTGCACTCGCAGGCATTGCCTCGGACAAGGTCCGCGACACCGCCGACGAACTGGCCGACGATATCGACGAGGCCGGCGACAACGCCAAGGAAGCTGCCACCGACGCCTCGCAGAAGGTCAGTGGAACCGCTGGGAAGGTCGAGTCCAAGACTCGCGGCAACGTGGATGCTCCCTTGAAGAAGGCGGCTCCGGCGAAGAAGGCAGAGTCTGCCTCGACACCTACGCCTGCCACCGCAGCCAAGCAGACCGCTGCACCCGCCAAGAAGGCGCCTGCAAAGAAGTCCACTAACTGATTTTCAACCTGAACGCCCCCTGCATCGAGCGGTGTGGGGGGCGTTTTGCGTAGTATGGGTCTCGTGCCAGCCGTCGACAGTCTCACTTCGTGGATACTTCTCCTCCTTCGCCTCATCGCGCTCGGTGGTGCTGCCTACGCGGTATTTCACGCCGTCAGGCAGCGGCCGGACGCCTTCACCGCGGTGGACAAGCTGACCAAGCCCGTGTGGCTAGCCATTCTGATCGTGGCGTTGCTGGTCATCTTCGTTTTCGGAGCCATCAACTTCATCGGCCTGATCGGTGTGGTCGCAGTGTGCGTCTACCTGATCGACGTACGGCCGAAGGTAGACAGCATTCAGCGCGGACCGCGCTGGTAGCTGCACCACTGGCGTTGCTGCAGCGGTTCGGGCCGTCGGCGCACGCGTGTGACCCGTACAGATTCGATACGACGCGAAGCCCTCGGCCGCGTCGTACCCATCAGTCCTGTCACAGAACATCGAAGGAGTCTGCTTCGTGGTTTCACGTAAAGCTGTAGAAGGTGTCGTCCTCGGCATCGGAGGATTGGCTGCCGCGGCAGGAATCGGCGCCTACCTCGTGCGGAGGCGAGTCCGCACATCGATCACAAGGACCACCGACACTGCCCCGGACGCGTTACTGCGGACGCCGACATTCGTCCCCCGCATCGTCCCTGTCGTCACCGACGACGGCGCAGAACTCCACGTGCGCGTCTACGGCGACCCGGACGGCCCACCGATCGTGTTCAGTCACGGATGGACATGCTCGGCGGACTACTGGATCCCGCAGATCAACGCGTTCGCCGAAAACTACTCGGTCATCGTGTACGACCAACGTGGCCACGGTCGCAGCGACGTCGGCACCAGGTTGCTCGGACCCGACGTCCTGGCCGACGACCTCGCGGACGTCTTGGCCGCCACTGTCACCGAGGACAACAAGGCCGTTCTGGTCGGGCACAGTATGGGCGGCATGTCGATCATGGCGTGGGCGGGCCGCTACCCGAAACAGGTCGACCGACTTGTCAGCGCGGTACTGCTCGCAAGCACTGCCACCGACAGCCTCGTTCGCGAAACAACGGTAATCCCACTTCCGGAGCGTTTTCGTCGAGTCCCGTTGCCACTGTCACGCGCGGTACTCGGGTCTGCGGTGCCACTTCGGCCGTCACCGGTGATGCGCCAGGCCATCAAGTACGTCTCGATGGCCCCCGGGGCGACACCTGCCGAGGTCGCGTTCTGCGAAAAGATCGTGCTCGAGTGCCAACCTCGGACGCGCGGGATCTGGGGAGCTGCGCTGACCGAACTCGATATTCACGAAGCTTTGGCCAACATGAGCGTGCCGACGAGTGTGCTGGTCGGTAGCGCGGATCGGCTGACTCCACCGGTGCAAGCGCGCAAACTGGCGCAGGCGTTGGAGAGCCACGATCACCTCAGCAGGCTGATCGAGATACCGCGGATCGGTCATATGAGTTCCGTCGAGGCGATCGACGAGTTCAACGAGGAAGTACTGCGCCTGCGGCTTCTCTGATCCCCCCGGCGTCAACTGAAGACGACGGTCTTCTTGCCGTGAACGAGGACTCGGTCCTCGAGGTGCCAGCGCAGTCCGCGGGACAGAACCAGTTTTTCGATGTCGCGGCCCTGTCGGACCATGTCCGCGACCTCGTCGGAGTGGTCGACGCGGATGACGTCCTGCTCCAGGATCGGGCCTGCGTCGAGTTCGGCGGTCACATAATGGCACGTTGCCCCGATCAGCTTCACGCCGCGCGCAAATGCCTGGTGATACGGACGCGCACCGACGAACGACGGCAAGAAGCTGTGATGGATGTTGAGGGCACGGCCCGACCAATGAGCACACAGTTCCTCGGGTAGTACCTGCATGAACCGGGCTAGTACGACGGCATGTGGTTCGTAGGAGTCGACGAGGTCACGGACTTCGTCGAAGGCAGGGCCGCGCTCAGCGGGGTCCTTGGCGAATTCGACGTGGTGGAACCGAACGCCGTGCGCGGTCGCCACCGACTCGAGAGACTTGTGATTGCCGATCACTGCGGAGATCTCGGCGGGAAGTTCGCCTCCGGCGGCGCGCCCCAGCAGGTCGTGCAAGCAGTGCGCTTCCTTGCTGACCAGAATGACTACACGCTTGCGTTCGCCCGAATCATGGAGCGTCCATTCGGTTTCCGGGCCGATCTCGGCGGCGACGGCCTCGAAGCGAGCCCGTAATTCGTCGATGCTCATATCGACCGAAGACGCGCGGACTGCTTGCCGAGTGAAGAACCAGTCGGTGTCGGGATCAGCGTGGTACGCGGCCTCGACGATCCAGCCACCGACGTCGGCGAGGAATGTCGAGATCTTGGCGACGATGCCCGTGCGGTCGGGGCATCCGAGTGACAGGACGTAGCGACGGTCGTCGGCGACAGCAACGGAGCTCATTTCTCGATTGTCTCAGGTGGTCCGGACGGCAGTGTCCACCAGTGCGCTCGCAGCGCACGAGTCGATGTCGAGTCTGGTCAGTGCCTTACGAAAGCCGCAGGCAGGAACTTGCGTCCCAAGCGAGTCCTCCTCGGCCGTCGGGCTGTGGTTGGCTTGCTTTCATGTCTCTCACCCGCGCCGAACTGGCCCGCATGGTCGACCACACGCTGCTCAAACCGGAAGCGACCCGCGCAGACGTGGAGGCACTGATCGTCGAGGGCCGCGCTCTCGGTGTGCTCGCGGTCTGTGTCTCGCCGTCGATGCTGCCCATCCATGCTGAAGGTTTGGTGACCGCCGTCGTGGCCGGATTTCCTTCCGGCAAGCATCATTCCCTCGTCAAGGGGGCGGAAGCTCGGCTGGCAGTCGATCAGGGTGCCCGCGAAATCGACATGGTGATCGACGTAGGCGCAGCGGTCGAAGGGGATTACAACGCGGTGCTCGCCGATATCTTGACGGTTCGTGAAGCCATCGGATCTTCGGCGATCCTGAAGGTCATCATCGAATCGGCGGCACTGACGGAGGAAGCGATCGTCGAAACCTGTGTGGCAGCGGAGAGGGCGGGCGCCGACTTCGTCAAGACGTCCACCGGCTTTCATCCCGCCGGAGGCGCAAGTGTCGAGGCGGTGAAGTTGATGGCCGCCACCGTCGGAGGCAGGCTCGGGGTGAAAGCCAGCGGCGGTATCCGAACGACCGAGGCGGCGTTGGCCATGGTCGAAGCAGGGGCAACGCGATTGGGTCTGTCCGGGACGCGAGCAGTACTGGACGGTCTCTGAGTGCTGATTTCTCGAAACTTCGTCGAACTTCGGTAGTTGTCCGGGTCTTTCGGCCTATTCTCCGAAGGTGAGTAACGAAGACGAGATCTTTTCCGCGATCGCGGAGGAGCGTCGGGCTTTGGCTGCAACGGTGTGGGATCTCAGTTCGGAGCAGTGGAAAACTCCGTCGCTGTGCAGCGAGTGGACAGTGAAAGGTGTTCTCGCGCATCTTGTCGTTCCGTTGGTTACCCCGGTGTGGAAGTTCGGGTTGTCGATGGTGCGAGCGCGTGGGAATTTTCACCGCGCAAATCAGCTCATGGCCAGCCGTGTCGGCCGAAAGTACTCGACACGCCTCCCCGAATTGCTTACTCGGAATGCGGCCAGTCGATTCACCCCACCGGGCAACGGTCCGCTGGCGCCCCTCACCGACATTGTCGTGCACGGTCACGACATCCGCCGCCCGCTGCACATGACGCATCGGATTCCTGACGAACGTCAGGTAGCTGTGCTCGACTTCATTTCGAGTACGCCTTCACGTGGCATTTTCCCGGCCCCGGACGCCACACTGCACTGGAAGGCAACCGACCTCGACTGGACCTTCGGTAGTGGACCTACTATTGAAGGCCCAGCGGCATCGCTGATGCTCGTTCTCACCGGCCGCGATTCGGCTCTCGCGGAGGTCACCGGACCAGGCGTGGAACACCTTGCGAAGTCGGCCGACTGACGCGGTAAAGGATCGACCCAGCGCCTTGTGCGTATCGTCCGGCACAATTCGTACCCTCCGGCACGCACAAGGTAGGCAGGTCAGGCGATCAGGGAGCAGCCCTCGGGCGTCTGCTGGGTCTGGTCCGCCGAAACCGGCGGGAGGGTGTACTGATCTCCCTGCAAGGTGAGTTCGATGCCGGAGTCGGTGACGGTGAGCGCGGTCGGCGCCATGTCGAGCGGGTACTGCTGCAGGCTGTCCGACAGAACCCCGACGATGCTGTCCACCAGGTCAGTTGGGATTCCAAGCCCCAAAATCGACGCTCCGACGGTCTGGACGTCCACGCTGCCGCCTGCGACGACCGGCTTGACGGTCAGCTCCGCGAGCCCGCCGACTGCGAAGGACAACGTGCCTGCACTTGCGTCGCTCGTCACGCCGGTGACGAGAGCGCCGATGCCCTGCGACTGCAGCGTCGACGCTATTCCTGCGGTGGACCAGTCGATGTCCGCGCTCGACGAGCCGATCGTGCCGTTGCTGTCCGCGCTCTGCTGAACGTTCACGTCGTTGACCTCGGCGTGCACTGTCATGCCTTCGGCAGGCCCGAAACGTGCGTCGTCGCTGTCCAGGGTCACCGAGGAGACCTGCTTGTCGATCAGCGAGATCAGTATCGGTTTCCAGCCGAGCCCGACGTCGACCTGGCTGCCGATCTCACTTTCGAGCTGGCCCGCCAGGCAGGACTTGATCTGCTGACGGAAGAACAGTTCCCCGCCGAGCAGCGCCGCGACCACCAGGACGGCAACGAGCACCAGGACCAAGGGAGTTTTGCTTCGTGTCATTCGGAGCAGTCTTCCCGAAGAATCTGAAAGAGCTCTGTGAATCTGCCCGATGCGGCGCGTCGGGAGGGCTCGGAGGCGAAGCTCGGAATAATCCTGGCCCGCAATTTATGTGACCTGCAACACACCTTCACGTACTGTCTAGTGCATGAGCACGATCGAAGGAAGCGCCGCCGAACTCCGTCGTCTCGCGGCGAGTCAGGACGGATATTTCACCACTGAACAGGCCGAAGGGCTCGGGTTCGGTCGCTCGGCGCTCCACGCCAACTTCGTCGCCGGTGACTGGATGCGAGTCGAACGCAACCTCTGTCGACTCAGCGACTGGCCGCGCAGCGACCTCGAGCAGTTCGCAATGTGGTGCGCGTGGTTCGGTGGCGATGCCGTCATTTCGCATCAGAGTGCGGCGGAACTACACGGATTCGGTCACCTGCATCCGCAGTTCGTTCACGTATCCGCGTTCACCAATCTTCGTCTCACCGACACCCGCCTCGCCGTTCATCGACTCCAGCTCGAACCCCACGATTTCGAGTCGACGGGCACTTTTCGGCTCACGACGCCGATCCGCACCGTGCTCGACCTCGCGGGAGGCGGAATCTCCCAGATAACCCTCGACGAGGTCGTCGGTGACGCTGTTGCCATCGGTCGCGTCGACGCAGGAGCGTTGTATCGGGAAGCTACTGCTGGATCCGACCGCGTCTCCGAACGCATCGAGTTGGCTCTCTCCGCCTGTATCTAGGCGCCTGAATTCAGCGTCGGTATCTAGGCGTTGGGCCGCACGAGGTCCCACGGCACAGTCAGAATGTTGTCCCGCATCCGTCGACGAGGAGGCACCGTCGGCATTCCGCTGCCGGCCAACTGTCTCAGTGCGGCGTGCCACCGCACCCGCGGGCCGAACGGTGCCAGTGGCGCTGCCGTCGACCATGCGCGGTCCGCGGCCTGTAGCAACTGGTGAATGGGCTCGCCGGGGATATTGCGGTGAATGAGCACCTTGGGTAACCGTTCGGCGATATCAGAGGGCATGGCCACCGTGAACGGATCCCATGCGAGGGTCAAAGAGATCGGTCCGTGAGCGTCGAGCAGGACCCATGCGCAGCGTCGCCCCAACTCGTCGCAGGTGCCGTCGACGAGCAATCCGCCGGGCGCGAGTCCGGACAGAATACGCGACCAGGCTTCGGGCACAGCGTCTTCGGGATACTGCCGAAGCACGTTGAATGCGCGAACGAGGTTCGGGCGGAGTCCAGCCATTTCGAAGCCGCCGCGGGCGAAGTTCACGCCCTCGACCGAGTCCACTACGCGGGCGGGGTCGATTTCGAGTCCGGTGACGCGCAGATCGGGCCGGATCGTGCGTAGCCGACGGGCCATTTCCAGAGTTGTGTCCGGTCGCGCTCCGTAGCCGAGGTCGACGACGAGCGGATCGGGTGCCTCGATGAGCGTGTGCCGCACGGCCGCGCTGTGAGTGAGCCACCGATCGCTGCGACGAAGTCGGTTGATTCCGGTAGTGCCTCTGGTGATGACGCCTTCAGGAGTGGAGCCTGCGGAACGACCATGAAAAACAGGAGTGGAGCCTGCGGAACGACCAGAGTGGGCAGGAGTGGAGCCTGCGGAACGACCAGAGTGGGCAGGAGTGGAGCCTGCGGAACGACCATGAAAAACAGGAGTGGAGCCTGCGGAACGGCTGTGGTGGTCAGGAGTTCTGCGCAAGCCAGTCGGCTGTCACTTCGCCTTCACCGCGCCACAGGTCGATGAGGTTGACCAGCATGAGCTGCTCGAGTTTGCTACCGATGAACGGTAGGAAGACTTTGGCTTCCGAGGAGGTCCGAAGGGTGGATCCGGCTTCGGTCGCGAACAGTGAGGTGGAACCTTTCAGACTGCCGGGGCCGGCCGGGATCGAGGCATCGTATTTGCCCGAGGTGGTCTCGCCGAATGGATCGAAGTGCACGTTTCGGGTGATGATCATGTCCTTTTTGAGGACTGTCTGGGCGATGTCCGGCAGTTCGGTCCGCGGAATGATGTGGTGCATCACGATGTCGATTCCCGCGTCTCCGACCTCGAAACTTTTCAGCTCGTTGTGGGAGTATTTCTTCATCTCCTCGATACGAGCGTCCCAGTGATCGCGGCTGGACAACGCGGCGTACACCTGCTCGGTGGAGTGGGTGAACCGGGCTGAGTAGTTCATGCGGCGAGCCATAGTGCAACAGGGTACCGGCTCCGTCGGCGGGCCTGGCCAGGGTGCCTACCCGCCGGTATGTCCGGTCAGCTCAGATTTTCGGCGATCCATTTCGCGGTGAATCCGTGCTCGTTGTCGATGAGCGAGAGAACTTGCTCGCTGATCATGGCTTCGATCTTTCCGCCGAAGATCGGAACCTTCACCTCTGTGGTGCCGGACAACGACATGGTCGACGCTTCGGCATTTCCTTCGAGCAGCGTGGTTCCGGAGACCGTTGCGGGAGCGCCCTCGACGGTGGCACCGAATTTGCCCTCGGCGCGGTTTCCGCCGATCGGCCCCCAGGACTCGGTGCGCTCGATGACGAGCGGGCCCTTCTTGAATGCTGTGACGGCAGCGGGCAGTTCCTCTTCCGGGATGGATTGGGACATGACGACGCTGATCGTCCCGTTGATCGCATGCACGCTGACCAGGCGTGCGCTGGGGCCGCCGATCTCCTCGATACGGTCTTTCCAATACTGCTCGGACACGAGCGCGGCGTGCACCTTGTCGACGGGTGCGGGAACGGACGCGCTGTGCGCGATGGGGCGAGGCATACGCGGAGATTACCGGGTGGCTCGGACGGCCATGTGAGACCGGTACCCTGGGTTCCCGTGTCCACCGCAATTTCCGAGCTCACCACGATGCGTGTCGGCGGCCCGGCTCGTGAGTTCGCCGTCGCCGCCAGCAGTGACGAGCTTGTCTCCCTGGTCCAGGATGCCGATGCGTCGGGGACGCCAGTGTTGCTCGTGGGCGGAGGATCGAACCTCGTTGTCGGTGATGACGGCTTCGACGGCCTGGTCGTCAAGGTCGAGACGTCAGGGACGCGGATCGACGGTGAGTCGCTCTGGGTCGCTGCGGGGACGTCGTGGGATTCGGTGGTGGCCGCCTCGCTGGACGAGGGGTTGGCCGGACTCGAAGCGCTCTCGGGGATCCCCGGGCTTTCCGGCGCGACGCCCGTGCAGAATGTCGGCGCGTACGGCACGGTGACGTCGGACGTGTTGGCGAGCTTGACCGTCTATGACCGTGAGACCGGGGAGACAGCGACCTGGACGCCGGATAGGTGTGGGTTCGGATTGCATCGCCAGTCGGTGTTCAAGCACTCGAGCAGGTACGTCATTCTCGATACCACGATGAAGCTTCGTCGGTCCGAATCCTCGGATCCGGTCCGGTACGCGGGCCTCGCCGACCGACTCGGGGTGAGCATCGGTGACACGGTCGCAGCCAAGGAAGTCCGTGAAGCAGTGCTGGATCTGCGCGGGCAGAAGGGAATGGTCCTCGACGCCGAGGACCATGACACCTGGAGCGTCGGATCGTTTTTTCTGAACCCGGTGCTGACCGAGGTACCGGCCAAGGCATCGCGCGCCCCGCAGTACCCCGACCCGTCGGGCATCAAGGTGCACGCTGCGTGGCTCATCCAGAACGCAGGCTTCGCGCACGGGTACGGCCGTGAATTCGGTGCAGGGACCGTTTCGCTGTCGACCAAACACGTGCTGGCCGTCACCAACCGGGGCGGTGCACGTACAGCGGATGTCATGGCATTCGCTTCACACATTCGCGACGGAGTCGAAGCCGAGTTCGGCATCACACTCGTCCCCGAATGCGATTTGGTCGGTTGCTCGCTCAACTGACCGAATCGCTCGGCCTACCATCGAAGCAAATACATGGGAGTTCTGATCCACGGCAGCGGCGAGAGTGCAGTGCTGTGGGTACCACTCATGAAAGAGGAGTAATTCTTTGCAGGTCACAAGCGTCGGGCACGCCGGATTTCATATTCAGACCGATGCCGGCAGCATTCTGTGCGATCCGTGGGTGAACCCCGCCTACTTCACCTCGTGGTTCCCTTTCCCCGACAACTCGCAGTTGGACTGGGACGTTCTCGGCGATTGTGACTACCTTTACGTCTCGCACCTGCACAAGGATCATTTCGATCCGAAGAACCTGGCCGAGCATGTCAACAAGGACACGACCGTGCTGTTGCCGGACTACCCGGTCCCTGACCTTAGGCACGAGCTCGAGAAGCTCGGTTTCCACAAATTCTTCGAGACCACGACGTCGGTCAAGCACACGGTGTCCGGTCCCAAGGGCGACCTGGACATCATGATCATCGCGCTCCGCGCACCTGCCGACGGCCCCATCGGTGACTCGGGACTCGTAGTGTCCGACGGCAAGACCGTCGCGTTCAACATGAACGATGCGCGGCCGGTCGACCTCGATGTCCTCACCGAGCAGTTCGGGCACGTGGACGTGCACATGCTGCAGTACTCCGGTGCAATCTGGTACCCGATGGTTTACGACATGGTCGAGCGCGCGAAGCGAACGTTCGGGGAACAGAAGCGTCAGCGTCAGATGGACCGTGCGCGTCAGTACATCGAGCAGATCGACGCCACCTGGGTCATCCCGTCGGCTGGGCCGCCGTGTTTCCTCGACGACGAGTTGCGGTTCCTCAACGACGTCTACGAAGATCCGTCGAACATCTTCCCGGACCAGATGGTCTTCCTCGACCAGATGCGTCGTAACGGCCATGACAAGGGTCTGTTGATGATGCCGGGAACCACCTCGACCTTCGAAGGCAGTGAGCTACTCGCGCACGAGCATCCGATTCCGGTCGAGGAGGTCGAGGCGATCTTCACCACCGGAAAAGCCGACTACATCGAGGCGTATGCCAAGCGTCAAGCCGGGGTCATCGCCGCGGAGAAAGCTGCGTGGGCTCCGGCCGAGGGCGAGCTGTTGCTCGAGCCGCTTCGCGCATTGTTCGAACCGATCATGATTCAGTCCGATCAGATCTGCGACGGCATCGGCTACCCGGTTGCGATGATGCTCGGCGAGGAAACCGTCGTACTCGATTTTCCGAAGCGGATCGTGCGTGAGCCGATCGTGAAGGAACGGTTCCGCTACAGCTTCACGATCGCGCCCGAACTGGTTCGCACGGCCGTGCGGGACGAGGAGCCCGATTGGGTCAACTCGATCTTCCTGTCCACTCGCTTCCGTGCTCGCCGAGTCGGCGGATACAACGAGTTCCTGTACACATTCTTCAAGTGCTTGACGAACGAGCGCATTGCGTACGCGGACGGTTGGTTCGCCGAAGCACACGATGACACCGCGACGATCGTCAAGGACGGCTACGAGATCCAGCGACGTTGCCCGCATCTGAAGGCCGATCTGTCGAAGTTCGGAATCGTCGAGGGCAACAAGTTGACCTGCAATTTGCACGGGTGGGACTGGAACCTCGATACCGGGCGCTGCCTGACATCGAACGGGCACGAGCTGAGGACGAGAAAGCTCGAGTGAGGGCTCGGGCCGACATGACTTCGATGTGAATCTGCCCGCACCTGCGGATCGAATAGGCCGGACTGCGATTGCCGCGGGTACGTTGGAAAGCGTGCATACGCAGGTAGAACGGACAAATCGAACGCGATTGCTGTGGTTGATCACGGTTTTCGCAGCATTGGCGGCATTGGTTTCGGGCTGCACCATCGGCGGTAACGACGCGGGTTCCTCCGGCAACGGAGCGCCGGCAGCCGAGGCGGCTCCGGTCGCCGAGGTGTCCTCGACTCCCGCAGACGGCGCCGAGGACGTCAGTCCAGTCGCGCCGATTTCGGTATCGGTGAAGAACGGGACGCTCGGCGAGGTCACGCTCACCAACGCAGACGGCAAAGTAGTTCAGGGTGCCCTCGCGCCGGACAAGACGTCGTATGCCGTCACCGAGCCGCTCGGGTACGGCGTCACGTACAGCTGGGCGGGCACTGCGGTCGGCACCGACGGTAAGTCCGTCGCAGTCGAGGCACGCTTCACCACGGTCGAGCCAGACAGTCGCACCTCGGTCAGCACCAACATCGGTGACGGCCAGGAGGTGGGCATCGCGGCGCCGATCATTCTGCAGTTCGATTCGGCGATCGAGAACAAGGCCGAGGTCGAGAAGGCGTTGACGGTCACTACCAACCCGCCGACACCCGGTGCCTGGGCATGGTTCCCCGATGACAACGGCTCGCGCGTGCACTGGCGTCCGACGAACTACTGGGCGCCCGGCACCGCTGTATCGGTCGACGCAAAACTGTACGGCTTGGATTACGGCGACGGCGCTTACGGCGCCGACGATGTGACCATCGACTTCACCGTCGGGCGCAGCCAGGTGGTGATAGCTGATGCCACCAGTCACCGTATGCAGGTCGTCCGTGACGGCCAGACCATCATGGACATCCCAGTCAGCTACGGCGAGGGCGACGAAGAGCGCAATGTGACGCGCAGCGGCATCCATGTCGTGACCGAGAAGCACGAGGACTTCCTCATGTCGAACCCGCCGTTCTACGAGAATGTGCGCGAACGCTGGGCAGTGCGAATTTCCAACAACGGCGAGTTCATTCACGCCAATCCGCTGACCACGGGAGTTCAGGGCGCATCCAACGTCACCAACGGCTGCATCAACCTTTCGGACGCCGATGCTCAGCAGTATTTCGCTACGGCGATGTATGGCGACCCGGTGGAGGTCACAGGTACGCGGATCGACCTGTCCGCCGCGGACGGAGACCTGTACGACTGGGCTATCGACTGGCCGACGTGGCAGTCGATGTCCGAGCTGCCCGTTGGAGCAGCGACTCAGGCGCCGGTCCCGGCAAGCTAGCTACCGGGCCCGGCCAGGGAAGGGCTACGTGCGCGAAAAGCGCCCCGGACCCGCCTGATCACGCGGCTTGATGATGATCTGGTCCAGATTCACGTGCGACGGACGAGACGCCACGAAGCCGATCACCTCGGCGATGTCCTGCGCAACGAGCGGGGTGATTCCCTGATACACCGCGTCGGCCTTGGCCTCGTCACCATCGAATCGCACCAGCGAGAACTCGGTCTCGACGGCACCCGGTGCGACCTCGGTGAGGCGGACGGGTTGGCCCAGCAATTCGCCGCGCAGCGTGCGATGCAGCACTGCCTGCGCGTGCTTGGCCGAGGTGTATCCCGACCCGTTGTCGTACGTCTCGAAGGCTGCGACCGAGGTGATGGTCACGACGAGTCCGTCGCCTGAGTCGATCAACTTGGGCAGTAGCGCCTTGGTGATGCGCAGGGTTCCCAGAACATTGGTCTCCCACATCCAGCGCCAGTCCTCGAGATCGGCGTCGATGACAGGTGCCAGTCCTTTGGCGCCGCCGGCATTGTTGATCAGCACGTGAACCCTGGGGATGACTGCGGTGAACGCGGCCACCGAATCCTCGTCGGTCACATCGAGTTCCAGTGCGGTGCCGCCGATTTCGTCGGCAACCGCTTCCAGTCGATCGAGTCGACGTGCCCCGATGACGACGTGGTATCCCTGGCCGGCGAGCTGGCGAGCAGTGGCTTCGCCGATTCCCGAGCTTGCGCCGGTGACTACGGCGATGCGAGCGTCGGGCGAAATGTGTTCGGACAATGTCATGCATCGATTCTAGACGCCGATTTCGCCTGCATACGGGACCCGGGATTGGTGAGCTGACCGTGCAGTGCTAATTTTGCGCCCATGTCCGCAAGCCTCACCCACGCGTTGCGGGTCACCTACGTGACCGTCACCCTGGGTTCTCGGCTGCCACTTCCCCGGGAACTGTGTTGTCCCGGTCTCGGAACCTGCCGCTAGTTTCTCTGCTCGACGGGCTGAGTCGCGTCGAATCTGCGCGTCTTCTGCCTCGAGTTTCATGCACCACCTGTCTCGCGACGACGGGTTTATTGCTGAGGACCGACAACTGTGACTATCGCCATTCTGCCTACTTCGACGCCTATTCCGTTGCGGCGCACCGCTCGATCCACTCCCACGCTCGCGCGTTCGTCCGCGCCGCCGACGGCAGGTGTGCAGGTGGTCGTTCCGGATCTTAGGATCGCGGACAACCCTGCTGCATCCGTCTTTCGTGTCGCTTCTACGGAAGGGCCGATTTCACGTGATAGTGCTGCTCGCGCAACAGGATTGAGTATCGCAACTGTCAATCGTCATGTATCGGCACTGCTCGGTATCGGACTTCTTCGTGAACGAGCAGACCTCACCGCCTCCGGCGCCGTCGGACGTCCGCGGATACCGTTCGAGGTCAACCACGAGCCCTACGCCACCATCGGAATTCACATCGGCGCCGTAGTCACCAAAGTTGTCATCTGCGACTTGCGTGGTCGCATTCTCGGCGCTGTCGAGATTTCGACGCCGGCAGGATCGGCGTCGGCTGCACTCGCCTCCATCGCTCGTAGCGCAGGCGCCTTCGCCGCGCGGTGGCATCGCCGCACCCCACTCTGGGTGGGAGTTGCAGTGGGTGGTCGCGTCGATACGGCAACCGGCTCGGTCGATCATCCACGACTGGGTTGGGAAGGCGCTCGGATCGGGACGATCATCGGTGGGGGACTTGGGCTTCCGGTGTCCGTGTCAGGGCACGTCGAAGCCATGGCCGCGTCGGAGCTGTTGCTGGCGCCGGTGCGGACCGACGAGGTCACGACCGGAACGAGCCTGTACTTCTACGCCCGTGAGACCGCCGGAATCGCGCTGACAATCGACGGACGAGTCCACACTCCGGCGACCGGCCCGGGGTCGATCGCGCATGTGCCGACCGGATCGAATGCGCAGTGCTTCTGCGGCAGTCGTGGATGCCTCGAAGCCACCGTCAGCGACCGAGCCGTCGTGGCCGCGGCCGTCGAGCGAGGTGTGTTGACGGCCGAAGATCCGCGCCGGTCGGTCGCGGCGTTGCATCAGCTCGCACAGAGCGGATCACTCGGAGCGCAGGAGGTGTTGACCGAGAGAGCGCAGGCACTCGGAAAGACCGTCGGGTTGTTGCGCGATCTGTTCAACCCGGATCGGGTCATGCTCGGTGGCCAGGCCTTCACTGAGTATCCCGCCGGAACCGCACATGTCGCAGCGGCATTCTCGCGATCATCGACGTTGCCGCGCAGGGATATTCGCATCACCGGCTTCGGCAGTAAGGTACAAGAGTTCGCGGCAGCAGTGGTCTCGCTCAGTTCGGTGTACTCCGATCCGCTCGCCTCCATGCGTCGGGCCGCAGCCTGATCGGGTACTGGGCCGCTGCCGAGTCGAGGCCACGTCTCGGCGACAATGGGCGCCATGGCAACGAGCGAGGTTCGGCAGGCATCCAGCATCGACGGCACCAACATCGTCTACCGAGTTTCGGGTGATCCTGCCGCTCGGCCGTTGGTCTTGTTGCACGGCTGGGCGCAGTCCTCGGCGTGCTGGGGGGAGGGTGTGCTGAACGGGCTGGCGGATTCCTACCGGTTGATTGCCGTGGATCTGCGTGGACACGGGTACTCGGATGCGCCTGCCGACGGGTACGCCGACCCACTCAATTGGGCGGGCGACGTCCACGCAGTCCTCACCGCAGAGGCAATAGCAGCGAATGCAGTTCTACTCGGCTGGTCCTACGGCGGTCTCGTGATCTGCGACTACCTCGCCGAACACGGGAGCGCGGCGGCAGCGGGCGTCGTCCTCGTGGGCGCGATCACCGGTATCGGCCGAGGGGAAGCCGGCGGAAAAGTCGGGAGTTCGATGCGCGCGGCGATCCCCGATGCCATGTCGGAGGTACCGAGCGTCGCCATTCGTGCACTCGGTAGCTTCGGTAACGCACTCACCGGTCCGGTCGAGGGGAAGGGCGCGCAGGCGCAGGAACTCTTCGGGCTCACTCTCGCGACACCCCCTCGTGTGCGGGCTGCGTTGTTCGACCGGACGGCCTCCCACGACGATCTCCTGAGCAGCCTCGAGGTGCCGGCCCTCGTCCTGCACGGAACCGCCGATACGGTCGTCGACGTCTCGTCCGGACGGCACGCAGCGTCGTTGATCCCGCAGGTCACCGAGTCGTATTGGGAGGGTGTCGACCACGGTCCGTTCGTCACCGACCCTGCTCGTTTCGTGGCGGAGGTCGGGGCCTTCATCGAGGGTCTGTGAACATCCGTACTGTGGGGGAGTGCAAACTGGAACGGTGAGTGGTCGCCAGTTGAACCGGGTTGCGGTGCTGTCGCTGCATACCTCTCCACTGGCACAACCCGGCATGGGTGATGCCGGTGGCATGAATGTCTATGTGCTGCAGAGCGCTAAAGAGCTGGCCAAGCGCGGTGTCGAGGTGGAGATATTCACCCGGGCGACGTCTTCCGCCGACGAACCGGTCACCGAGGCAGCACCAGGTGTTCTGGTGCGCAATATCGTGGCCGGACCGTTCGAGGGCCTGGACAAGCAGGATCTACCGACGCAGTTGTGCGCATTCGCGGCAGGTGTACTTCGCGAAGAAGCGCGGCACGACGTCGGATACTACGACCTCGTTCACTCCCACTATTGGCTATCCGGACAAGTCGGTTGGCTTGCGCGTGATCGATGGGGTGTGCCGTTGGTGCACACCGCTCATACGCTGGCCGCCGTGAAGAACGCGTCGATGGCCGCGGGTGACTCACCGGAACCAGCAGCCCGGCAGATCGGTGAACAACAGGTCGTGGCCGAGGCGGATCGGTTGATCGCCAACACCTCGGGAGAGGCCCAGCAGCTGGTCGATATCTACGGGGCGTCACCGGATTCGATCGACGTCGTTGCGCCCGGCGCCGATCTGACCAGGTACCGACCAGGTGAGAAGAATGCTGCCCGCGCGGAGTTCGGAATCGACCCGACCGAGACGGTCGTCGCGTTCGTCGGCAGGATCCAACCGCTCAAAGCACCCGATGTGCTGCTCCGAGCAGCCGCTGAGCTTCTCGCACGTGACCCGAGTGTGCCGCTTCGGATTCTCGTGGTCGGCGGGCCGTCGGGCAGTGGTTTGGACCGGCCCGACAGCCTCATCGAACTTGCTGCTGCGCTGGGCATTTCGGCGCGGGTGACGTTTCTTCCGCCGCAGCGTTCGGCGAAACTCGCGCAGATCTATCGCGCCGCTGATGTGGTGGCCGTTCCGAGTTACAACGAGTCGTTCGGATTGGTCGCCATCGAAGCACAAGCATGCGGAACCCCGGTGATTGCCGCCGATGTAGGCGGTCTCGGTGTCGCGGTCCGATCGGGCGAGACCGGTGTGTTGGTACAGGGTCACCGCACCGAAGATTGGGCCACTGCGTTGGGAAACATGCTGCGTGACCGTACTGCGCTCGCGCGCATGGCATCTGCCGCACCGATTCACGCCGCGGACTTCTCGTGGGAGCGCACCGCCGAAGGCCTCATGGAAAGCTACCGGGCCGCCAAGTTCCACTTCGATCGCCATGAAGCGCCGAGTGAATTCTCCCCGCGCCGATCTCGGGGTCTCTGGAAACTACGACGAACAGGAGCCGTCACGGCATGAGCGACACGATCACTCTCATCGACGAGGTGTTGACCGAGCGCGGACTCGAATATCAACGTAAGAACGACAATTCCTTCATCGTCGAGTTGCCGGGTGAGCGGAAGCTCAAAACCACGACGATGCTCACGGTCGGTCGGCACGGCGTTCGCATCGAGGCATTCGTGTGCCGCAAACCCGACGAGAACTTCGAAGGCGTCTACAAGTACCTCCTCCGGCGCAACCGCAGACTGTATGGGGTCCACTACACGATCGACAAAGTAGGCGACATCTACCTCGTCGGTGGAATGTCGTTGCACGCGGTAACCGGGGACGAGATCGACCGAGTGCTTGGCCAGGTTCTCGAGGCGGCCGACGGTGACTTCAATGTTCTCCTCGAACTCGGTTTCGCCGAATCCATCAAACGCGAATGGGCATGGCGTGTTTCGCGCGGAGAACCGTTGACCAATCTCGCGGCGTTCGAGCATCTCATCGACGACTGATCGGTGTGGTCGAAAGTCGGTCTCGAACGGGTCTATTGCCCGTTGTGACGGGGTTCACTGTAGGATTTCGACCATCTGCCGTAAGCGTGTTCGAAGGAGAGCCATGAGCTTCAACAGCCCCTTTCCCGATGTCGAGATCCCGAATCTCAGCGTCTACGACTATCTGTTCGGGTCCATCGCGGAGGCTGATCTCGACAAGCCTGCGCTCGTCGATGGCAGCTCCGGAGCAGTCACCACCTACAAGGCTCTCATCGGGCAGATCAACGGCGTAGCCGGAGCCCTCGCGGCCCGTGGCCTCGAACTCGGCGACGTCGTAGCGGTGCACTCGCCGAACGTCCCCGCCTTCGCATCGGTGCTGCACGGCATTCTGCGCGCCGGTGGTACCGCAACGACGATCAACGCGCTCTACACGGCCGAGGACATCGCCAAGCAGCTCACCGGCTCCGGCGCTAAGTTCCTGTTCACCGTCTCCCCGCTGTACCCGCAGGCCAAGGCAGCGGCCGAGAAGGTCGGTATGGCGGACGATCACATCATCGTTCTCGATGGCGCAGAGGGCCACCCCAGTCTGCGGGACCTGCTGACCGAGGGTGCGCCGGCCCCGGACGTGTCGTTCGATCCGTCGACTCATATTGCCGTGCTGCCGTACTCCTCCGGCACGACAGGCGTCCCCAAGGGCGTAATTCTCACGCATCGCAACCTCGTGGCGAACGTTGCCCAGATGGAGCCTCGCGTCGGCATCGACACCGACGACGCGATCCTCGCGCTGTTGCCGTTCTTCCACATCTACGGGCTGACGGTTCTGCTCAACATCGCGCTGAAACTGCGTGCGCGTCTGGTCACGATGCCGAAATTCGACCTCGCCGAATTCTTGCGCATCATCCAGGACAACAAGCTCACGTACCTCTTCATTGCACCTCCCGTTGCCGTGGCGTTGGCCAAGCATCCGATGGTGGACCAATACGACCTCTCCAGCGTGCACACCATCTTCTCCGGTGCTGCCCCGCTCGACGAGGAACTCGGCAAGGCCGTCGCGAAACGTCTGAACACGCGAGTTCGTCAGGGCTACGGGATGAGCGAACTCAGCCCCGTCAGTCATGCCATTCCATTCGACCGCGACGACATGCCGCTGAGCTCGGTCGGGCTGCCGCTGGCGAACACCGTCAACAAGATCGTCGACCCGGGGACACTCGAAGAGATCGCTCTTCCGACCGAGGGGCTTTCGGAGCCCGGAGAACTGTGGGTCAAGGGCCCGAACGTCATGGTCGGCTACCTCAACAATCCCGAGGCGACAGCTGAAACGCTCGACGCCGACGGCTATCTGCACACCGGCGACATTGCCGTCGTCGATGCCGAGGGCGTCGTGTACATCGTCGATCGCCTGAAGGAACTGATCAAGTACAAGGGTTACCAGGTGCCGCCCGCAGAGCTGGAAGCGCTACTGCTGACGCACCCGGATATCGCGGACGCGGCCGTCATCGGTGTCATCGACGAAGCCGGCGAAGAGGTTCCGAAGGCATTCGTCGTGCTGCAGGCCGATTCGAAGATCGACGCGGACGGTGTGATGGCCTTCGTCGCCGAGCGCGTCTCGCCGCACAAGAAGGTGCGCAAGGTCGAATTCATCGATATCGTGCCGAAGTCCGCGGCAGGCAAGATTCTGCGCAAAGACCTTCGCGCCGCGGAATCGGGCAAGTAGCAACAGCAGGAAAAAGACAAGCGCACCCCGTTCCGCGAGGAGCGGGGTGCGCTGTGTGTTGGTGGGGGACTTCTAGGGGGCGTCGTCATAGTGGGGGCAATCGATCCGTATACGCCTGGTGCGGCGGAGAGACCGCAGGCGTTGATCGGGCGAACCGAACAACAAGGCCTGTTCGACGCGCTGCTTACCGGGTTGGAGAGTCAGCGATCCATGCGTTCGATGCTCGTGGTCGGGTTACGCGGGGTCGGCAAGACAGCACTGTTGCGCGATTGCGTGGAGCAGGCACGTGCGCGGAGCTGGGTGATCATCGACATCGAGGTGAGCAAACGCGAAGACGACGCGTTTCGCCGTCAACTCACGTTCGAATTGAGGGGAGCCCTACTCGGACTGTCACCCCGCTCACGGTGGGGCGCGGCTGCCACTCGCGCAGCGGCAGTGCTGCAGTCCTTCGGGCTCGGTGCAGACGGCTCGATGATGGCGAAGTGGGAGGTCGCAGCCGCTGACGGAATAGCGGACAGTGGTGATCTGGCCGCCGACCTGACTCAGGTCATCTTGGCAATGGGCGACGCCGCACTCGAGAACTCGCGGGGCGTGGTGATAGCCGTCGACGAAATCCAGCTCTTGTCGCAGACTCAGTACGCTGCGTTGGTCTCGGCATTTCACCGACCGTTCCTGCGTGAATTGCCGATTACGTTGGTGGGGGCAGGTTTACCGCGCGTGGGCCTGACTCCCGAGATCGAGCGCTACGCCAAGCGGATCTTCGAGTTCCCAGTCCTGGGTGCCTTGACGGACGCAGACGCCCGGCGTGTCCTGAGCGAACCGGCGGCTGCACTCGGAGTGGAGTTCGAGAAGGCCGCGTTGGATGCTGCCGTCGAGCTCACCGGCCGGTACCCCTACTTCCTGCAGGAACTCGGCAGTGCGGTCTGGTCCGCGAAGGTCGGAAGTACGATCAGCGCGCAGGATGTTGCTGCAGCGTCGGCGCAGTATTACCAGACGCTCGACGACACGTTCTTCGCCAGAAAGTTCGGCCCGACAACTGATCTGGATCGTTCGTATCTGCGTGCGATGGCCGAGGCCGGTCCCGATCCGCAGCACGAAAGCGATCTCGCCCGAATGCTCGACCGCACGGTTACGCAGTGTTCGCAGACCCGCCGATCGTTGTTGGACCGAGGGCTGTTGCACGAATTCGACAGCGGCGGTGTGGCATTCACTGCTCCCCATTTCGGCCGGTTCATCAAGAGGGTCATGCCCTCTCTCACCGTTCCCGCTCGGGCCACGCGTCGGCGTCGGTTCGATCCGTAGCCGTTTCGACCAGCCGTCCTATTCTGAACTCGCCCTCTTCGGGGCTGCACGGACGTGTGCGCGTTCACCCTGTTTGCCGACGAGACTGAGAAACTCGACCGGGCCCGAGCTGGTCGCGCCGAACCAGTGTGGGGTCCGGGTGTCGAACTCCGCAGCCTCGCCGGGTTCGAGGATGAGATCGAGCTCGCCGAGGACGAGTCGTAATCTGCCGTCGAGAACGAAGGCCCAGTCGAAACCTTCGTGCGTGCGGAGAACCGGTGTTGCGTCCTCACGCCCGGCGGGGAGGACGAACTTGTAGGCCTGAATACCTCCAGGCCGACGCGACAAAGGCACGATGATGGTGCCGTCGTCGGTGGGCAGTGGGCGCATATTGATCCGGGGGTCACCGGTGGGCGGCGCGTCGACGAGCTCGTCCAGAGTGACGCCGTAAGCGCGGGCCAGCGGCAGCAGCTGTTCGAGGGTGGGGCGCCGAAGTCCTGCTTCTAGTCGGGACAGCGTGCTGGTCGAAATGCCGGTCTCCTCGGCGAGAGCAATCAACGTGATGTCGCGGCGCTGTCGTAATTGCTTGAGCCGCGGTCCCACGGCGTCGATGGTGCGGTCCGTGGCCTTGTCCATGCGGTTCGACTTTGCCATTCGGCAACAAGGTTTGCAATACCGTGCCGCTCCGGTCACTGTCGAAGAAGCCACCCATATCGAGAAGGAGAACATACGATGACGCACTCGTTCGACAAGAACTACTGGGACCAGATCTGGCAGGGAGACCGCGCTGCGGGGATGGCTGCCAGCGAGCCGAACCCGCACCTGGTCCGGGAATTCGCAGACTCGACCCCCGGCACCGCGCTCGAAGCGGGCTGCGGCGCCGGAGCCGAAGCGATCTGGCTCGCCGCACGCGGCTGGCAGGTCACCGCAGCCGACATCGCCACCGATGCTCTCGCTCACGCGGCCCAGCGAGCCACCGCCATGGGCGTCGCAGATCAGGTGCAGTGGATCGAGGCCGATCTGTCCACCTGGGAACCCGACGCGAAGTACGACCTGGTGACCACACACTATGCGCATCCCGCGATGCCGCAGCTCGAGTTCTACGACCGCATCGCATCCTGGGTCGCCTCCGCAGGCACCTTGTTCATCGTCGGCCACCTTCATCACGAAAACCATGGCGCGGCCGCCGAGCACAGGCATGGACATGGGCACGGTGACGAGAATCCGCCCGCATCTGCCTCTGCGACGGCTGCCGGCATCACGGCGCGCCTCGACCCTGCCGTCTGGGAGGTGGTCACCGCCACCGAATCACACCGAGAATCGACGGGACCCAACGGCCGCCGAACCCCGATTCACGACGTGGTCGTCAAGGCCGTCCGCCGCCCGTGAGCTTGTGGGCGGCCGGCGGGTAGGCGTGGTGTTCCACCAAGGTGAACCACGAGTCGGGATCCCGCCTGAAAACTGCGCAACCGGAACACCATGCCCACCTGTTCGGGTACCAATGAGGGATGGATGTCACTGTCGAGATCGCTCAGGGCCGGTTGCGCGGACAACGCGTCGACGCTGTCACTTCGTTCCTCGGGATTCCCTACGCGGAAGCGCCCTTCGGACCGAACCGCTTTGCGGCACCGACGCCTCCGCCGCGGTGGGCGGGCGTCCGGGATGCGGTTGCCTACGGCGCGACAGCGCCCAAGGTCGGTTATCGGCCGCCGACCAGCACTATTCTCAGTGAGCCGGTGGTGCCGGGCGAAGAGTGCCTCAACCTCAATATCTGGACGCCGGATATTGCCGAGACCGGTTTGCCGGTCTTCGTGTGGATCCACGGTGGCGCATTCGTCAACGGCAGCAATGCCGTACCGATCTACGACGGCAGCGCCTTTGCGCGCGACGGGATCGTCGCTGTCGTCATCAACTATCGACTCGGAGCCGACGGTTTCGCACGGATCGAGGGTGCACCGGCAAACCGAGGGCTGCTCGACCAGGTCGCAGCGCTGGAGTGGGTACGCGACAACATCGGAGCGTTCGGGGGAGATCCGGGGAAAGTGACCGTCGCGGGGGAGTCCGCCGGAGCAATGAGCATCGGGACGCTGCTGTCGATGCCGCGCGCGGAAGGGTTGTTTTGTCGGGCGATCCTACAGAGCGGCGCCGGTCATCACGTCATCTCCGAATCAACGGCAGCCAAAGTTTCCACTGCGCTGGCCCACGCGGTAGGGGTGAGCGCCGATGTCGAGGGGTTCGGTTCGGTCCCCGTCGACACGCTCGTGGATGCGCAACGAGACCTCGGTGACCGCATCACTGCCGAGGCGCCTACCGGCGCGTGGGGTGAACTCGCTTTCAACGCAATGCCGTTCGAGCCCTACATCGACGGGGATATCGTTCCAGAGTTGCCGTACACGCGAATCGCGAAAGGCTCAGGTGCCGACGTCGACCTGCTCGTCGGAACCACCAGTGAGGAGTTCGCGTTCTTTCTCGTTCCAGCCGGGGTGACCCAGTACGTCGACGAAGCCCGCCTGCGCCTCGCCCTCGGCGCGTATGGCGCCGACGTCGATGCCGCGGTTGCCGCGTATACCGCGCTGTCGCCCAACGCATCACCGGGTGAGCTTCTCATCGCGGTGATGACCGACTGGTTCTTCCGATTGCCGGCGTTACGAGTCGTCGAGGCCAGAGGCGGGCAGGCATTCGTCTACGAATTCACCTGGCGGTCAACGCTGTACGACGGCAATCTCGGCGCGTGCCATGCTTTGGAGATCGGTTTCGTGTTCGACGCACTAGAGCGAAGCGAACGAATCACCGGAACCGGCCCACCGCAGAAGCTGGCCGAAAAAATGCACAGAGCCTGGGTGGATTTCGTGCGCGACGGCACTCCCGGGTGGACTCCTTATGGTAGTGAGCGTTCGGTCATGATGTTCGGTGAGCAGTCCGGCGTCGTCGACGATCCCAGGGCGAGAACGCGCGAACTATGGTCGGGGGTGCGCTGATCGGCATCATGTGGCGGTCTCGCAACTGCTGAACACTGCGAAAGTCACCGTTTCGAACAGCGTCATCGAGCTCGTCTCTCATCCGGGTCCCCTGCGACCCTCTGTGCGGGGTAGTTCGTCGCTTTCGTTGCGAACGTTTGTACTCGAGCTAGAGTGCCTTTCGGGATCACGATTGGGGGAATCGTTGAAGGTCGATACTGAAATTTTGCGCATGTTCGCTGCATATCTCAGCAGCGCAAGCGCATCGCTCGAGAGCCAGAACGTACTAGCACCGTTCGCTGAGATTGAGTGTGCTCTGCCTGGTACCGGGTTCCAAGCCACGGTTGCAGCAGCATCTGGTGCGACGGCCACCGCCGTCCTCGGGTTATCGGGACGTATGGAGGCAGTGGCGCGTGTGGCCAGAGGCGTCGCCGGGACCTACGACACGACGGAAGAGGACTTCGTTTCGAAGTTGCAATCGATGGATACCGGTCGATGAAGCTAACGGTTGCCGAAGTTTCGGGCTGGAGGCCGGCGTCGCTGATCAACGCCGGACGGCAGTTGAGCGGAATTGTTTCTGCCTTGGACTCTCAGCGTGCGGGTGTTCTGCAGGAGCAGAATGCACTTGCCGATACCTGGCACGGTGAAGCAGCTATTGCCGCAGCGGAGAGAGTAGTCGGCGAGTGCTCTCTGGTGAGTTCGGTAGCGGAAGTCCTTCAGTCCGTTTGCCGATGAACTCACCGGGTCCGGTGGAATTGTCGACGGTGTTCGGAACCGCGTCGTTGAGGTGGTGTCTGACGCTACAACGCGATGCTTCGATGTCGAAGCTTCCGGCATGGTAAACGCAGACAAAATGATCGCACTGTGTGCAGTAATTACGGGCCCGGCCTCTGAAGATGCTGCATTGGCATTTCAGTTGGAAGCGGCCGAATTGACGCGACAGTTGCTCGAGGCTTTGCGGCAAGCAGAAGCGGCCGCGGAAGGCGTCTCGTCGAGGCTGGCAGCACACATTGCAATCGCGCAGGACCTTGCACTTCTGAGCAGCAACGGGAATGTCGTGGTGGATGTCGACGGTGGATTCTCGTGGCAGCCCGACTATCCAGCTACCTTCGCTTCAGCGACAGTTGGTGTGATGACCGACGTGACGGGGAAGGGGTTGACCAGTGCGGCGGTGAGCTCGGTCGACGATGTGGGCAAACTGATCGGGAAGGGATTTGGGCCTGCAGGGGCAGTTCTTTGAGTTATACCAGCGATTCACAATGATATCGCCGGAGGAATGAGTCCAACTGCGGCGATCGTGACGGAAGGAACCGCGGCGGCCGGTGGATATTTGGTCGGGTCGGTCGCCGGTGGAGTAGTGGGAACGTTCATCCCGATTCCTGTCGTGGGCACTGCGATCGGCGTTGGCGTTGGTGCTGCCCTGGGCGGTCTCGTTGCCTGGGGCGGTTCCAAGGTCATGCAGAATCTGTGGGATTGACATGGGTTCTGAAAGGGACTATCCGCAACCTCGCACAGATCTTCCAGTGCTCCAGTGGATTCCACGGTGGCCACAGAGGATTCAGTGGAAGGGTTTCTCGAGTGCACTGTTCATCGCGGCCTTCGCCGTACTGGTTTTCGTAGCGTTGTTCAAGGGAGTTGCCAACGGAAGTTGGCTGGCTACTGCCGGATTCGTCGGTCTGGCCATCGTGTTCGTGATCATGGCCGCGCACATGTCGGGCATAGCGGGTATTCGGTGCGTGTCACTTTCTCGACGCGTGAGAAGCTGTGACCACCCCCTGTACGGGACAGGCGTCGAGATCGGACAGCAAAGACTGACCTACGCGTCCATGTTGACTGTGCTGGCTGGGGCGATGACCTACGGGTTCGCAGCAGTTTTCGCATGGGCCGTTGGCCAGGGCTCGACACTTCTACCTGTTGGTCGTGACGGTCGTACTGGTGCAATGATCGCCGGTGCCGGCGTCGTTCTGTTGGTCGCAATGCTACTGCTTGTGCTCTTACGCAATGTTGTGACCATGTCGATCTTCGAAAGCGGACTTCACAGGACGGTAGCGAAATGGCGGTTCGGTCGAGTGCAGGTTGTAGACAGTTTTCTCGTTTGGGAAGACATCGACGACGTCGTTGCCGATGACTATGTCGTTCACGTCGGTAAGTCGGTCGCTAACCCGATAATTCGTCTGAGCCATCACGACGCCGTCCTTGACGACACGTGTGTCGGACAGGATCAGAAAGGAGAACTGGTCGTGCTCGCGTACTACATGGTGTCCGAGCCGAACATGTTGCTGGCGCTGGTGAACTTTATGCGTCAAAACCCTGATGAGCGAACAGCAGTGACGCGAACGGACGCCGTCGAGATGCTGCGGCCGCCCCTATTGTCTACTCGTTTTCGGCTCTCCAGCCTCTCGACGGGGACCGCATGATCGGCGTGGACGAGCACGAGTGGAGACACGTGCTTGGACACGGCGAACCCAGTTTCGTCACGGCGATCTTGGATCTGACGCCGGTCCACGACGGGACCTTTCCCGCTCGTTTGCCGGCCATCGCCCCGGGACGTTCCACTGCGGCGCTCCTGGACGGTCAGCGGCCGCGCCACTGGGGTGGGCGCTTTTCGAAGAATGCGCTGATGCCCTCGCTCATGTCCTCCGAGGCGCGGAAGACCTCGATGGCCTGTTCGGTGGCCTGCCAGCCGAGGGTGTCCTCGGCTGCCGTGATCGCGCGCAACGCGCGCAGGGTTTCCCCCACGGCCATGGGGGAGGACAGGCAGATGTCCTCGGCGAGCGCGAGCGCCCGCTCGAGCGCGCAGCCCGGCTCGGCCACCTCGTTGACCAGGCCTAACTGGTATGCGCGTTCTGGTTCCAGGTGGCGGCCGGAGATGAGTAGCTCCCGCGCGATGTTCGGCGGCAGCGCCCGGGCGGCGCGGAAGAGCGCGCCCGAGGTGGCGACGAGTCCGCGTCGGGTCTCGGGAAGACCGAAACGCGCGGTGCGGGAGGCGACGATCGCGTCGCAGGCTAGTGCGATCTCGAATCCGCCGCCGAGCGCGAGCCCCTCGACCGCGGCGATCAGCGGCGTGCGGCGCTCGCGCCTGATGACCCCGTACTCCCCGCCCCGCTCGGTCCGCAGGCTCACGCCCGCGCTGAGGTCGGTGCCCGCGCTGAACACCTGAGCGGTCCCGGTGATGACGCCGGCCCACAACTCCGGATCGTCCTCGAGCCGGTTCAGCGCCGCGTCGATGCCCTCCGCGGTGGCCCGGTCGATGGCGTTGCGTTTGGCCTCCCGCTCGAGGCGGATGACCAGGACTCGGCCACGGAGCTCTTCGACGACGCTCATGCCCGCACCCAGGTCGCAGCTGTGCCGATGTCGGCCCGCGGGGTGCGGAAGGAGTTGGCAGGGTGTTCTTCGTCGGCGTAGCCGAACGAGATGGAACAGACCACCTTCCGGTCCTCGGGCAGGCCGAAGAAGTCGCGCATGTAAGGCGCGCTGCCCGCGAGCGCGGCCTGCGGGATCGCGGCCACGCCGAGGCTGTGCGCGGCGAGCAGGAAGGTGTTGACGTACAGGCCGCAGTCGACGGCTCCATAGGTCCCGAGGGCCTCGTCCGAGGTGATGACGGCTACATGGGGCGCACCGAACAGCTCGAAGTTCTTCATCGTCTGCGCCGACGAGGCCTGGCGGTCGCCTGCCGCGATGCCCACGCTGGCGTACAGCTGCATCGCGCAGTCCTTGCGGCGGGTGCCGTAGTCACCCTGATACGCGGTGGGGAAGGGGAAGTCCGGCGCCTGCGGAGAGGACCGCACGTACTCGCCGAGCCCCTTCCGGAACCGTTCGGTGCCCTCGCCCTCGGTGATGGACACCTGCCAGGGCTGGGTGTTGCACCAGGACGGTGTGCGTTGCGCCATTTCGAGGATCTGCTCGATCGTGCCGCGGGGCACGGGGTCTGGGTGGAACGCGCGGCAGCTGCTGCGCGTGTCGAGCAGTGCTTTCAGCTCGGAGTGGCGGCTGGGGGCCGGCGCATCTCTCACGACGGGACTCTCCTAATTTGCTTGCCGGACAAGGGGATAGCGTGTTGGGGCTAGTCGACGCCGATGGGTGTGTCGCCGACGATCGAGATGCGCTCCATGACGCGACGCGCCGGGAAGTAGTCGCTCGAGGCGTAGTGCTGGCTGGCGCGGTTGTCCCAGAAGGCGATGGTGTTCGGTTGCCAGCGCAGCCGAACTTGCAGCTCTGGGCGCATGGCGTGCCGGTAGAGCATGCGCAGCAGCTCGTTCGACTCGTCCGCTGAGACGCCGAGGATGCGCTGGGTGAAGGCGACGTTGACGAACAGCACGCGGCGGCCGGTCTCGGGGATGACCCGCACCACCGGGTGCGTGACCGGCGGGAACTGAGGGCGCAGCATGTCGATCGCGTCCTGCGGCATCCCGGACCCGAACGAACGTAGCCAGTCGTGCTCGGCCTCGAGGTGGTCGATCCGCACCTTGATGTCTTCTGGCAGTAGATCGTATGCCGCGCCCATGTCTGCCCACAGCGTGTCCCCGCCGACTGGTGGGATCTCGACCGCGCGCAGGACTGCCGCGAACGAGGGAGTCCGATGCCAGGTGACGTCGTTGTGCCAGATGTTCTCGGCGCCGACGGCGGTCGCGTCCTTGGCCAGCGTCGCGACGTCGATGTCGCCCTGCCCGGGCTGGGTGTACTTGTAGAACGGATGCTGCTCGAGCTCTCCCCACCGCGCGGCGAACGCGCGGTGCTCAGCCCGCGTGATGTCCTGGTCGCGGAAGAACAGCACCTTCCACTCGAGCAGCGCCCGGCGCAATTCCGCCAAGACCTCGTCGGCGAGGTCTCCGCCGAGTCGGATGCCGGAGATCTCGGCGCCGATGGTGGGGGTCTGCGGGTTCAGCGTGAACAGCTCGTAGGGCCGGTCGTCCGCGGCCGCCGCTAGACGGGGGGCGATGATCGGCCCGAAGTATGCCAGCGGGTCGGTAGGGGTGGGTGCCGCGGTGCTGGGAAGCGCATAAGTCATGGTGTGACTCCTAGAGATAGGGGGCGGCTAGAAATACGGAGTGGGGGTAGAGACCGGGGCTTCGATCATGGCGGTGAGAGTGTCGACGAGATTGGAGACGATCGCAGTGGTCTCGGCGGCGGTCCGTTCCGACCCTTCCCTCGTGGCGAGGGCCGTCATGCTGAACATGACGGCGTTGTTGGTGCGCCAGGTCGCGACCTCTCCTGGCGCGGGGCAGAGCGCGACCATTAGCTGGTGGACGCGACGGTAGCTGTCCGCCTGCAGGTGTTTCTGGGTCACCTCGGCGAGTGCGGGGTCGATCACCGCCTGCACGAGAAAGCGCGCGTAGCGGCTGCCGGGCCTGCCGAGGGTCTCGGCGGCGAGAGGATGTACGAGGGCCTCTACTGCCTGTCGGACGGGTGTCGGATCGCCAGACCTCTCGATCTTCTCGAGCAGTTCTGTTCTGCGGGCGTTGACGGGACCCATACGCGCCGCGACGAGGGCCTCGATGAGTCCTTCGCGGGACCCGAAGTGGTACTTGGCCGCAGACTTGTTGGACTGGTTCGCCGCCAGCTGGACGTCTTTGAGCGTGAGTGCGGGCAGCCCTCGTTCGGCGATGATCTGCTCGGCGGCATCGATCATTGCGATCCGTGGCGTGATTGGGGTCACAAGATGTAGGTTAAGGTCGTAACCTTAAGCTGTCAAACGTCGCCTGAGCTGGTGCTGGTGCCGGCGTCGAAGTCTGGCATACCCCGAAAAAAGGAAAGAGAGCGATATGGCCTTGCGTGCACTATCGGGAACCGGCCGCGTGTTGGCCGCGTTCACCGCTGTGGGACTACTCCTCGTGGGTTGCTCGAGCGGCGAATCCGCCTCATCGGCGAGTTCGGACGGCGTGGCCAACGGGCTCGTCGGGGTGCAGTCCGATGGTGATCCGAGGCCGGGCGGGACCATTTCTTACGCTGGCTACTCCGCAGTGAGCAGCTTGGACCCGGCCGCCCGCCAGGACGGCGGCTCCACTGGCGGCACCGAAATGGCCGCGCTCTACGACCTGCTGCTGCGCTATGACCAGGATTCCGGCGAGTACGTCCCCCAGCTCGCGGAGTCGATCGCCGCGAACGATGACAACACCGTCTGGACCGTGCAGCTACGCGACGGCGCCACCTTCAGCGACGGCACGCCCGTCGACGCGGCGGCAGTGACCTGGAGTATCGAGCGCTACCTGGGGAAGAAGGGCACCCACACGCAGGTGTGGGCCGCCTCGGTCGAGAAGATGCAGGCGACCGACGACTCGACGGTCACGTTCACTCTCCAGCGTCCGTGGCGGGAGTTCCCGGCGCTGCTGACCAGCGGGCCGGGCATGGTCGTCGCGCCGTCGTCGATGGCAGGCGGCGAGTTCGCTCCCATCGGGGCGGGCCCGTTCACGCTGGAGCGGTTCGCCTCGCAGGAGGAGTTGGTACTAACGGCGCGGGCGGACTACTGGGGCGGCAAGCCGTACCTGGATTCCGTGCGCTTCCCCGCGATCGTCAACGAGACCACCCGGCTGGAGTCGGTGCAGTCCGGCAACGTGCAGATCAGTTATCTGCGAAACCCCGAGAACGTGCACAAGGCAGAAGAGGCGGGTCTGCCCGGCGCGGTGTACACAGCCAACATGGGCGGCACGGTGATAATCAACAACCGCGAGGGTCGCCCGGGTGCGGACGAGCGGGTCCGCCGGGCGTTGGTCGCCGCGTACGACCCCGAACTGTTCAACCAGCGCGTGCAGAGCGACAGTGGAGTGGCGAGCAGCGACATGTTCGCGTCGCAGTCGCGGTGGCACTCCGACGTCTCGGGCGCCGGCTATGACCCGGACACGGCCCGCAGCTTGCTCGCCGAGGCCAAGGCCGATGGCTACGACGGCAAGATCACCTACGTGGGCATCAACGACCCCGAGACCCAGCGGAGCGCCGTTGCGGTTCAGGCGATGCTCCAGGACGTGGGCTTCGAGGTCCAGATCAACTACGCCAGCTCGATCAACGACCTGGTCAAGATGCTGTATGCGCAGCACGACTACGACGTCTCCTACGCCGGCTTCAACGTGCTCGACGAGGCGCCGTTCATTCGGATGTACGGCAACCTCCACAGCTCGTCCGCGTCCAACGTGCTCGGTTACGCCAACCCCGACATGGACGAGCTGCTGGGCCGGCTTCAGACGGCTCGCGACGATGGCGACCAGCGCCAGACCCTGGCGGACATCCAGGCGCTGGTGAACGAAACCGCGCCGATGGCGGTGACCGGGCCCTATCGGTTGTTCATGCCGTTCGCGGACAACGTGCGCGGAGTGCAATTGAGCTCGGACGGCATCTTGCTGTTGGACAAGGCGTGGACCACCGACTGATCATGTCTTCCGGGGAGAGCGACGCGATGCTGCGGCAACCGACCGAGCCCGGACGATCATCAGTTTTGTAGAGACGAAACAGTCCCGGCTTCGTGCCGATGAAACCAATCGACCAACACTGGAGGACCCCGATGTACCCCGCACTGCACGCCCGCACCCATCCCGACCGCGTCGCCGTCCGGATGAGCGATGGCCCCGGCGTCACCTACGCCGAGCTCGACGAGCGCTCGATCCGGCTGGCGCGTGAACTGCAGGGGCGGGGTCTGCAGGTGGGCGACGGCATCGCGATCCTCGCCGAGAACCACGTCCGGTTCTTCGAGAGCTATTGGGCTGCAGTGCGTTCCGGTCTCTACATTACTGCGATCAACCGGCACAGCACCCCAGAAGAGGCCGCGTACATCATCGCGGACTCTGGTGCGAAGGTGCTGATCTGCTCGCACGGCCTGCAGGAGACCACCACCGGGCTGCTGCCGCTGCTCGACCCCGCCGTGCACCGCATGATGTTCGACGGCGTGATCGATGGCGTCGAATCCTACGAGGACCTGCTTGCGCGGCAGTCGGCGGAGCCTCTCGACGACGAGCCCCGCGGTCAGCTGATGCTCTACTCCTCCGGCACGACGGGCCGGCCCAAGGGCGTCAAGCGCGCGCTGACCGGCCTGCGGGTCGATGATCCGGCCGCACCCCGGAGCTCCGGCCTGGCCCGCAAGATCACCACGATCGACGAGGAGTCGGTGTACCTCGTGCCCGCGCCGCTCTATCACGCGGCGGCATTCAACTGGTCGATCGCGGTGCAGGAGATCGGCGGCACCGTCGTGGTGATGCCGAAATGGGATCCCGAGGAGTTCCTCGCGCAGATCGAGCGGCACCGCGTCACCCACACCCAGGTCGTCCCCACGATGATGGTGCGGTTGCTCAAGCTCGACCCGGAGATCCGCACTCGCCACGACCTGTCCTCGCTGCAGGGTCTACTGCACTCGGCCGCGCCGTGCCCTGTCGAGGTCAAGCGGGAGATGCTGGACTGGCTGGGCCCGATCGTCGACGAGTACTACACCGGCACCGAGGGTATCGGCGTCACGTTCATCGCGGCGCGGGACTGGGGGGATCGGCCGGGCACCGTCGGCCGGTCGGTGACGGGCGTGATCCACATCTGCGACGACGACGGTGCGGAAGTGGCCACGGGGGAGGTGGGGACCGTGTACTTCGCGCGGGACGACATACCCTTCAATTATCACAACGACGACGCGAAGACCGCAGGCGCGATGCACCCGGACCGGCCGACGTGGTGGACGATCGGCGACATGGGCCGCGTCGACGCCGACGGCTACCTGTACCTGACCGACCGCAAGGCGTTCATGATCATCTCCGGCGGCGTCAACATCTACCCCGCCGAGATCGAGGGGCACATGATCATGCACCCGGCGGTCGCCGACGTCGCCGTATTCGGCTTGCCCGACGCCGACATGGGCGAGTATGTGCATGCCGTCGTGCAACCGGCGGAGGGCATTGTTCATGGCCCTGAGCTGGCGGCGGAACTCTTGGCGTTCGCGCGCGAGGGACTCTCGCGGTTCAAGGTGCCGCGGGTCCTCGACTTCCTGGACGAGCTGCCCCGGATGGAGTCCGGCAAACTCCGCAAGGACGTCCTGCGTGCCGACTACCTTCCCGTGTGAGCTGAGAGGCCGACCGTAGCGGTGCCGGGGGATGAAGTTTTCTTTGTCCTCCTGGCACTCGTTGAGTGTGAAACCCGAAAGTTGACCAGCTCCGACATGATTCGATTCACCTCGACGGCGGCGACCTGCGAGCGGAGTTCGCCGGCCGCCGCGGCTTCGCCGTTGGGCGTTGCTTGTCGATGAAAACTCTGGACGCTGCGGTCAGTCGTTCTCCGCCCCCACGATCTCGAGTGCAGCAGACGTCACCGGGTCGAGGGCGTCGTCGAAGTCGTGGTGCTTCTCGACGTAAGCGGCGACGTACGAGCACACCGGGACGATGCGCTTTCCGTCGGCTTGCGTGCGGCTCAATGCAGCCGATACCAATTTTGCGGCGAGGCCTTGTCCAGAATGCTGATCGTCTATTTCGGTGTGATGGAAAATCCGCTGGTTGTCGGCGTCGATGTAGGCCGCGAACCCGGCGCGCTGCCCGTCTACATGGATTTCGTAACGGTGGTGATCGGGAGCATCGACTATTGTCGGCTCGTGGCCGTCGTTATCTTGGTCTCCATTGGTCATGATTCCACTATGCCCCAGGACGCCGGGCTGTCGTGCGTATCGGCATCCTGGATGCTATCGAGATGAGGGTCGGTTGTGAGTAACCTCGAAGCCTCGCCGCAGGAATTGTCGTGTGATTCGCGTCCTGATCGCGTGGTGCACGTTCTCGAGGCTCGGGAAGTCCCGTTGGGTGGTCCTCGCGCAATGACCGTCCGGCGCACTCTGCCGCAGCGCGCTCGATCATTGATCGGGGCATGGTGTTTCGTCGACCACTACGGGCCCGACGACGTCGCTGCCGGTGTTGGCATGCGGGTTCCGGGTCACCCGCATACCGGGTTGCAGACCGTGTCGTGGCTTTTCAACGGTGAAATCGAGCACCGTGACACCAACGGAACCCACGCGGTGGTTCGTCCCGGTGAATTGAATGTGATGACTGCGGGCACGGGAATTGCCCACTCGGAATTTTCGACACCGGACACTTCCGTCCTGCACGGTGTGCAGTTGTGGATCGCATTGCCGGCCGAGCACCGGTTCACAGATCCGGCGTTTCACCACTACGTTCCGCCGACGGTCGTGCACGACGGGGTGCGTGCAGCGGTCTTTCTGGGATCGTTGTTCGGCCAGACGTCGCCCGTCGAGATGTTCAGTCCCTTGGTGGGAGCCGAGATAATCGTGCCGGCGGGGAGTACTGCGCGTCTCGATGTCGATATCACGTTCGAACATGGCGTCCTCGTCGACACGGGTGCTGTCACCGTGTCCGGCGTAGCAGCCACCCCAGGGCAATTGATCTATCACGAGCCCGGGGTCGAGACGATTACCGTGCACGCATCCACGGATGTCGAGGCGCGAGTTCTGATCCTCGGCGGCGAACCGCTGAACGAACGAATCATCATGTGGTGGAACCTCATCGGCCGCAGCCACGAGGAGATAGTCCAGTTCCGCACGGAGTGGGAGCAGGCACGTCGGGACAATGCTCCCGCAACGCACTACGGTGCATTTCCAGCGGAATGGGAAAGCACATTGCCTGCACCGGAATTGCCGAACACCCGGTTGCAACCGCGCGAATGAGATGCACTCGGGAGACCGAACACCGTTTTTGTAAACCGCACACACGTGCTCGGACCTGAACTTGGCGCGCAGGTTAGCAAAAACGGTGTTCGGTCCACGTCCGCCGACTGTTGCGCGGTTCATGAGAAACTGACCCCATGAGTATCGGAACCTTGATTTTGCTTCGCCACGGCGAGAGCGAATGGAATTTCTCCAACCAGTTCACCGGGTGGGTCGACGTCCGCTTGACGGACAAGGGAGAGGCCGAAGGCAAGCGTGCCGGCGAGCTCCTTGTCGACGCAGACCTGCTGCCCGATGTGCTGTACACCTCCCTTCTGCGCCGAGCGATCAGCACGGCGAACCTCGCGCTCGACGCGGCGGACCGGCATTGGATCCCCGTCGTTCGTGACTGGCGCCTCAACGAGCGTCACTACGGTGCGCTGCAGGGATTGGACAAAGCGGAGACCAAGGACAAGTACGGCGACGAGCAGTTCATGCTGTGGCGTCGTAGCTACGACACGCCGCCGCCGGCCATCGAAGCAGGCAGCAAATACAGCCAGGACGCGGACCCGCGCTACGCAGATCTGCCGACCGTGCCGCTGACCGAATGCCTGAAGGACGTCGTCGACCGGCTCATCCCGTACTTCGAGGACACGATCGTCGCCGAGCTGAAAGCAGGCAAGAACGTTCTGGTCGCGGCGCACGGCAACTCGCTGCGGGCGCTGGTGAAGTATCTCGACGAGATTTCCGACGCCGATATCGCGGCATTGAACATTCCCACCGGGATCCCGCTGCGCTACGACTTCGAAGCCGGCGAGGGCAAGCTGGTACCGAGCAACCCGGGCGGAACATACCTGGACCCCGAAGCAGCGGCAGCGGGAGCGGCAGCCGTCGCCAATCAGGGCGGAAAATAGGGCCTTCGGCGGTTCGGCGCCTTTCTTCGGTGGCCGATACCCCGAACTCCAGATGAACGGTCGAAGAACACTGTCGGCGAGGCCGGTTGCCACCAGGGGAATGCCTGCGCCCTGCGCATACGAGCTCCGCATCGAACGTACGATTCCGGTGTGAGTGTTGCATCGGCTGTGCTGCTGGCTATCGCAGCGGCCTTCGTTGGGTACCTCGTCGGCGGTGTTCTGATCCCGTACCTCGCGACTCGGCATTCGGCGCGGAAACGCGCGGCATCGGGATTGACGATGCCGCAGGTGCTGGACCTGATCATTCTCGCTTCGGAGAGCGGCATCGCCGTCGTCGACAGGTTCCACGACGTCGTCCTGTCGAATCCGAGGGCAGAGGAACTCGGTCTGGTGCGCAATCGACTCATCGACGGTCGCGCATGGGAAGCTGCACAAAAGGTTCTCGGTGACGGGAATCCCGTCGAGGTCGACATCAGTTCGAAGGAAGCTAGGACGACGACGAGCCGGGACCGGATGGCGGTGCGGTGTGTGGCTCGGCTACTGAGCAAAGAGGACCAACGTTTCGTTGTCCTGTTCGCCGACGACGACTCCGAGCAGGCCAGGATGGAAGCAACGCGTCGGGACTTCGTCGCCAACGTCAGTCACGAATTGAAGACACCCGTCGGTGCGATGAGCCTGCTGGCCGAAGCACTACTCGAATCCGCGGACGACCCCGACTCGGTCCGCCATTTCGGCGGCAAGGTCGTCGCCGAATCCAAGAGGTTGGGCAACATGGTGAGCGAGCTGATCGCACTCTCGCGCCTGCAGGGGGCCGAGAGGCTCCCCGACCTCGACGTCGTGGATGTCGATACCGTCGTCAACGAAGCCCTCGATCGGTCGAAGCTCGCGTCGGAGAACGCCGGAATCGGCGTCACCACGGACCACCCGAGCGGCCTCGAAGTGCTGGGGGACCAGGCGCTACTCGTGACGGCCCTCGCCAACCTGATTCAGAACGCGATCGCATACTCGCCCGATGGTTCACCGGTTTCGGTGAGTCGAGGTCTTCGTGGCTCGAATGTTGCGTTCGCGGTTACGGATCGGGGAATCGGCATCGCCAAGGAAGACCAGGAGCGGGTCTTCGAGCGATTCTTCCGCGTCGACAAAGCGCGTTCGAGAGCCACCGGCGGCACCGGCCTCGGTCTGGCGATCGCCAAACACGTCGCAGCCAACCACAACGGCAGTCTTTCGTTGTGGAGCAAGCTCGGCACCGGATCCACCTTCACCCTGCAGATCCCGGCGTACTTCGAAGAAGACGACCCTGCGTCGACAGAAAGAGAGACACAGTGACCAACGTGCTTATCGTCGAGGACGAGGAATCGTTGGCCGAACCTTTGGCCTTCATCCTCCGGAAGGAGGGTTTCGAGGTCACCGTCGCCGTAGACGGCCCTTCGGCGCTCGCAGAATTCGATCGGGCAGGCGCGGACATCGTGCTCCTCGATCTGATGCTTCCCGGCATGAGCGGAACGGACGTCTGCAAGCAACTGCGTTCGCGCTCAGGTGTTCCCGTCATCATGGTGACGGCGCGTGACAGTGAGATCGACAAGGTGGTCGGGCTCGAACTCGGCGCGGACGACTACGTCACCAAGCCTTACTCCGCCAGAGAGTTGATCGCACGTATCCGCGCGGTTTTGCGTCGGGGCAACGATGCCGAGCTCGACGGCATCGTCGACACCGGTGTGCTCGAGGCCGGGCCGGTCCGCATGGACGTCGAACGACACGTCGTGCTGGTGAACACCGAGCAGATCACGTTGCCGCTCAAGGAATTCGACTTGCTCGAATATTTGCTGCGCAACTCCGGACGGGTACTCACCCGCGGTCAGTTGATCGATCGGGTGTGGGGTGCGGACTATGTCGGCGACACCAAAACCCTCGATGTGCACGTGAAACGGCTGCGATCGAAGATCGAGCAGGATCCGGCCAAACCCGAACGTCTCGTCACCGTACGCGGGTTGGGCTACAAGCTCGAGGGGTAGGCGACCACATCGCAGGGGAGTGGAAGTGCTTGTCCACGAAGCATTTCCACTCGCCTGAAACTATTTGGTCCGCTGCGCCTCGCGGGTTGCCGGGTGGACCGCTATGAGGCCCAATCCGCGACGGCGTTTGCACAGCGACGCCAACTCGTCGTACGCGGGCTTTCCGAGCATCTCGGTCAGTTCGGGCTTGTACGACTCGAAAACCTGCTTCTCTCCGACGTGCGCGTCGGGAGAGCCGGAGCAGTACCAGGAAAGGTCGTGACCGCCCTCGCCCCATCCGCGACGGTCGTATTCGCCGATGGTCGTCTTGAGGATCTCGGTGCCGTCGGGCCGGGTGATCCAATCCTGCGTGCGGCGGATAGGCAGTTGCCAGCACACGTCGGGTTTGACCTCGAGCGGCTCGATGCCTTTGCGTAGGGCCATCGAGTGCAGCGCGCAGCCGATGCCGCCGGCGAATCCGGGGCGGTTCTGGAAAATGCACGCACCCTTGTACCGACGTGTGCGCAGCGATTGCTCGTCGTCGAGGTCGTCGAGTTCGACGTACCCCTTCTTTCCGAGCCCCTTGTCCATCAGTTGCCAGTCTTCCGGCGTGAGTAGCTTCACTGACTCGTCGAGCTTGCGCTTGTCGTCGTCGTCGGACAGGAAGGCTCCATGTGAGCAACAACCGTCGTCCGGGCGACCGGCAACCGTGCCCTGGCAGGCCGGAGTGCCGAATACACACGTCCAATTGGACAGAAGCCATGTCAGATCGGCCGCAATGATGTGCTCGGCGTTGTCGGGATCGGGAAATTCCACCCATTCGCGAGGGAAATCCAGATCCACTTCTGCAGCAAAAGTCTGCTGCCTACTACCTGGTGTCACAAGAGAGGACGGTAGACCCAGTACCGTGGTCATGTGCGATTAGGGGTGCTCGACGTCGGAAGCAACACCACACATCCATCGGTGATGGATGTGTTTGTTCGTGGCCGCCTCGACTCCGAACTTCCCGCGAACGAACGCTTCGCCGCTTCACAGGGTGGGTCCGAATCGGAACTGCCGGTGAATTTACCTGCTGTTGGCGAGCCGGACCGTACGGTGGGAACGTCGAGGACGTTTCGATCGTTGGTCCGAAGGCCGGGCGCGCACCGTGCAGGATGGGATCGCGTCGGTGTCGATCGGTCACCACAGTCGGTGTCAGAAGCTTTGGTAGCGGAGGCGAGCATGCGAGCACTGTCGATCGACACGATCGAAATCCGTCCGAGGGCGCTGAGGGAAGGTTTGATTGTGCGGAAGCTGGACACCGAAACGACAGGCGATCCGGTAGTGAGTTCGACATGACGAGCAACAACGCCGACCCGGAGGACACCGGGCAGATCTCCGTTGCCGAGTTACTCGCGCGCAACGGTCAGAAGTCGAACCTCAATTCGGGCGGACGCCGCCGTCGAGGCGTCAAGGGTGGCATCTCCGTCGCCGAGCTGACCGGGGAAATACCCGTCGTGCGCGACGAGCCTGTGTCCGCCGAAGCGCCGGTCGTCGAACCGGCGCGTGCCGCGCCTGCGCCGTCGCCTCAGCCGTCGTCCAAGCCCCAGTTTCAGCAATCGACTCGTAGACAGCAGGAGCCGGAGTTGTTGTCGGGATCGACGACAGCGGCAGCCGACCTGCTGAATCAGGCACACGACGAAAACGAACGTCGGCCTTATGGGTCGGCAGCGACGCAGCGCCCGGTGCCGGTCCGTTCGCGTCAGGACACAGTCGCCCGTCATGACACAGTTTCGCGTCAAGACACAGTTTCGCGTCAGGACACAGTTTCGCGTCAGGACACAGTTTCGCGTCAAGACACAGCGGGAAAGGCGAGCCAGGAAGCGAAACCGGTCGAGCGCAGTTCCCGCGCGTCCGGCTTCGTCCAACGCAGCCGGTTCTCACGCACCGAAGCAGATGCTGTGCCGAAGGCAGATGTGGTCGACAAGCCTTCACAGGCGCGGCCGCGTGCGGCCGATCAACCCAGTACTGCCGCGATGCCCGCCCAGTCGCGACCGCAAACCTCCGACCCGGTCCGGCCCAGGACGCCACTCAATTCGGCAGCGGTAGCTGAAAAGAAGACAGCTGCTGCCGAAAATGAGACAGCGAAAGCCGAAAAGAAGAGTCCGGCGTCGCCTATTGCAGCACCGACACCGGATACGAAGCCGAAGCTCGAGAAAACGTTCGAGCGCCGTGCAGCATCGAAGCCCGACGACGCTGTGACCGAGGTGACCGATGCCGTCAAGGTCGGACCGGTCGACAAGAAGGTCGAGACGGTCGACAAGAAGGATGAGAAAGACAAGTTGGTCGCCGAGGATGATCTCGCGACGGAGGCCGCGGACGTCTCGAAGGAACGATCAGACAAGAAGAACGCTGCCAAGCAATGGCTCGCACTCGCAGGCCAGGGCGTTGTCGCAATCGTGGTGGGCGCACTGTTGTTCAAGGGCTTCGAGAAGCTCTGGGACATGCTGCCGTGGGTTGCCCTGGTGTTGGCAGTCATCGTCATCGTCGGGTTGGTGGCCGTGGTGCGAATTCTGCGTCGAACGGATGATTTGCTCAGCATGGTGATAGCCATTGCGGTCGGGGTGTTCGTGACGCTGGGACCGCTGGCCTTCCAATTGAGTACGGGCTGAGTTGACGGCTGTGCCGAAAGGTTTGGTAGCGGTCGGATTGTCGACAGCTTCGGTGTATCCGCAGAACACCGAAGCGGCGTTTCGTTATGCGGCAGAGCTCGGCTATGACGGCATCGAGCTGATGGTGTGGGCCGAATCGGTGAGCCAGGAAGTGGAAGCCGTTGCTTCGCTCTCTCGTAAGTATTCGATGCCGGTGCAGGCGATCCATGCCCCTTGCCTGCTGATTTCGCAACGAGTCTGGGGCGCCGACCCTGCCGCAAAACTCGAACGTTCGGTGCAGGCTGCAGAGAAGTTGGGTGCGTCGACAGTCGTGGTGCATCCGCCGTTTCGGTGGCAGCGTAAGTACGCCGACGGATTCGCCGATCAGGTGGCGGACCTCGAGATGGGCTCGGACGTAGTGGTCGCCGTGGAGAACATGTTTCCGATGCGGGCTGATCGGTTGTTCGGGCGCAAGGAAGGATCTGCCGCGAGGCTTCGCAAGCGTGGCGGCCCGGGTGCTGCACTCTCCGCGTTCGCGCCGTCCTACGACCCGACCGATTCCGGGCACGCGCACTACACACTGGATCTGTCACATACGGCGACTGCCGGGACCGATGCGTTCGAGATGATGGATCGCATGGGTGCGGGCCTGGCGCATCTTCATCTGGCCGACGGTAGGGGCGCGTCGGTCGACGAGCATCTCATCCCCGGGCACGGCGAACAACCATGCGCCGAGGTGTGCACGGAGTTGGTTCGTCGGGGTTTTCGCGGGCAGGCCGTCATCGAGATCAATACGCAGAACGCGCGCACCCTGCCCGAGCGGGCGTCGATGCTCGGGCAGGCCTTGGCATTCGCACGGCGGTATCTCGGGTAGTTCGGCTCTCGCGACACCGGGCTTATTTTCGGACTCCCACGGTGGGGGACGCCGTTACCGATTGGGCGATGATGCCGGTGGAATCCTGCCCTGCGCCCGACTCGCGCATCGACATCCAGCACACACGATCTTCACCCACCAAGACTTCACCCCCCACGAAAGGCCCGATCGATGACCGAACCCAGCCCCTTCCGTTCGGCTACCGCATTGACGACCCTCGCCCGCACCGACGTCGAGGGATCCTTCGCAGCAGTGATCGACTCCGTCTGGACCATCGGTCCCAAGGTGCACGGTGGCACGATGCTCGCCGTCTGTGCGGCGGCAGCGAAGGCTCAGCTGGACGACGCGGAAGCGCAACCTCTCGCCGTCAGTGTCAGCTACCTGAATGCGCCCGACCCCGGTCGAGTGGATCTGACGACGATCGTCCGCAAGCGAGGCAAGCAAGTATCGAGTGTCGACGTGGAAATGTCACAGGCCGGCCGTGTGGCGGTGCGGGCCGTCGTCACTCTGGGGCGCCCGGACACCGATTCGCCGCGACACGAAGTTTCCTCGGCGCTCGCGTCGATGCCGATCGAACCCCCTGCGGATGCCGACGCGGTCGGCGGGGAACATCCGATGGCGTCGGTAGTGCACCTGGCGCAGGGGTGCGATATGCGAATCGACCCGACGTCGGCACACTTTCTTACCGGAAAACAGGGCGAATCGGAGATTCGGATGTGGGTCCGGCCCCGTCCGGGCGACGAAGCCGATGCCGACACCGCAGTCTTGTTCGCCCACATGACCGGCGACATCTGCGCGCCCGTGACGATGAACCGCGGACTGTTCGGCTGGGCTCCGACCGTGCAGTTGACGTCCTACCTTCGTCGTCGACCCGCTCCAGGCTGGTTGCGGGTAGCTGCAAGCAGCACTGTGATCGGCGCTACGTGGTTCGAAGAAGATCACCTGGTGTTGGACTCGACCGGAGCTGTGGTGGTGCAGAGCAGGCAGCTGGCGATGGTCCCGCGATAGGCACGTCGAGGCCGCCTCTAGGGTTGGGGCCATGACGAGAATTGCGGTAATCGGCGGTGGCCGGATAGGTGAGGCACTGATCGCGGGCCTGCTGGAGTCCGGACACCCCGTACGGGACCTGGTGGTAGCGGAGAAGTTCGAGGCCCGTGCCCGCGAGTTGGCCTCGGCGTTCGGGATCCTGACGACGTCGATCGGGGAGGCATCGGAGAACGCCGACGTAATCGTGCTGGCGGTCAAGCCCGGCGATGTGGATGCCGCGCTCACCGAGGTTGCCAAGATCGACTTGGACGGCGAACGCGAACAACTGATCGTCTCACTCGTGGCTGGGGTGCCGACTTCGAAGTTCGAATCCAAGCTTCCAGCAGGCTTCCCGGTCGTCCGGGTGATGCCGAATACGCCGATGCTCGTGGGCGAAGGCATGAGCGTGCTGGCCCCGGGTCGACATGCGAAGGCCGAGCACCTCGAACTCGTACGCACCATTCTGTCCTCGGTCGGCAAGGTGGTGACGGTGAAAGAGTCTCAGCTCGACGCCGTCACAGCTGTTTCGGGGTCCGGGCCCGCGTACTTCTTCCTCGTCGCCGAAGCGATGATCGACGCGGGTGTCGACCTCGGATTGGCCCGGGATGTAGCAACTTCTCTCGTCGTACAGACGATGGTGGGGTCCGCGGCGATGCTCGATCGGTCCGAGGAGTCCGCAGCGGACCTTCGTTATGCGGTAACTTCTCCCGGCGGAACGACGGCTGCAGCACTGCGTGAATTGGAAACAAATGGCCTCCGAGCAGCATTTTTCGATGCTTTGGGGGCAGCAAAGCGCAGATCTACTGAGATGGGCATCACAGCTGTTTAGAGATTCGATTGCTTACACCCGTCGCAGTAACCCCTTTGGTCCCGCTAAGCTCATCGGTAGCACGTGCGTGTCTGTTCGGCAGGAGGGGAAGCCTGCCGCGCGAGACGTGCCGGAGGTAAGTGGATCAATGACGCCTATAAGCAAGCCGTCCAAGGGTTCGTCCCCGGATGGACAACCAGCTTTTGCTGGAACACAGTTCCTCACAGTCGCCGAAGTGGCGTCACTGATGAGGGTGTCCAAAATGACTGTGTACCGACTGGTACACGGCGGAGAATTGCCTGCTGTACGGGTGGGTCGATCGTTTCGTGTGCATGCGAAAGCTGTACACGACTACCTCGAGACCTCGTACTTCGATGCGGGCTGAGTAGCGCTCGCGCTCTCGGGTGAAGTCGGGCCGGTTTCGCAGATGAATGTCTGCACCGGTAAGATCTACACTCGTCGTGCCAGTCGCTGTTGTTGCATCGGGCTCTGGCTTCTGCAGCGCCCGAGCGCCAGCTTGGGGATCGACAACTCCGTCAGGGGTTCGAGGATGCCAGGTAGGCGTACGCAACTTCGCGTGCGCGAAAACGTAGACAAGAACGTGAGGAACACCCGCCATGGGTTCAGTGATCAAGAAGCGTCGCAAGCGCATGTCGAAGAAGAAGCACCGCAAGTTGCTTCGTCGTACCCGAGTTCAGCGCAGGAAACTCGGTAAATAGAGTTCCTCGAAAGAGGCCCGTCACCTTATGGTGTCGGGCCTTTTTTGTTCGGTGAGGCACCCAGTTTTCGACGTCGGGAGTCCTGAAAAGCACTCTTGTCCGGATCTGCATTCTTCCTGCACAGGGTGCCATTTCTCGTACTCTCACATCTTCGCTGGATTCCAGTAGGCTGCTTGTTGCGGCACGAATCCTGGGGGTGTGTGTGAACTCGAACGATCGAGGCGTCGCGGCGCCGAAAGTGGTCCTCGTGACCGGTGTAAGCCGTTTTCTCGGGGGGTACCTCGTTACTCGGCTCGCGCAGAATCCATCGATCGAACGCGTCATCGCTGTCGATACGTGCTCACCGAGCAAAGACCTGCTGCGCAAGATGGGCCGCGCCGAGTTCGTGCGCGCCGACATCCGCAATCCGCTCATCGGCAAGATCGTCCGCAGCGCGGGCGTGGACACCGTTGTCCATGCCGCCACCATTGCCAAACCGCCCCGTTCCGGCGGTCGAGCGACCATGAAGGATCTCAACGTCATCGGTGCGATGCAACTCTTCGCCGTCTGCCAGAACTCACCGACGGTGCAGAAGGTAGTGCTGCGGTCTTCCTCGTCCGTCTATGGGTGCAGTGCCAAGGACCCGGTCAATTTCACCGAGGAGATGAGTGCCCGGCGTCCGCCGCAGGGCGCCTACGCTCGGGACACCATCGACATCGAGGGCTACGTCCGCGGGCTCGGCCGCCGCCGTCCGGACGTCGCGGTGTCGATTTTGAGGATGGCACCGCTGATCGGACCACGGCTCAACGGGACTATCTCCCGTTACATGACCTCTCCGATCATCCCGAGTATTCTCGGCCGCGATGCACGCATGCAATTACTGCACGAAGAAGACGCCTTGGCTGCGCTCGAGCGAGCCACGATCGGCGGACCGGCAGGCACGTTCAACGTCGGAGCCGACGGAACGATCATGTTCTCTCAGGCTATCCGGCGGGCGGGTCGTATCGAAGCGCCCGTGCCGTTCGCGTTGTTCAAGAGCGTAGGTCGAGCACTGATGGGTGGCATGATGCGCGAGTTCACCACCGAACAACTCGACTATTTCCATTTCGGCTGCGGGCTCGACACGACCCGTATGAGATCCGACCTCGGTTTCGAACCGCGGTGGACAACCGTGCAGGCATTCGACGACTTCGTTCGCGGCGCAGCGCTGCGTCCGGTCCTCAAAACCGAGTGGGTCGATGCCGCAGAGAAACACTTGTTGTCGATCGTCGATGCCGGTGCAGCAGTGTCGACGAAGGTACTGACCGTCGCGAGTCCGGGACGAAGGAGGTGAGCGACGTGGCGAAGGTAATTCCGCTGCACGGCGGTGGGTCCGGTAGAACGGCGTCCGCGAGAAACACAGACCAGAGCCGGGTGGATCGAAGTCGCAGCCGCCACCCGTCCTCGTACACCGAGGTCCGGCCGCCCACGCCACTCATCACTCCGACCATCGCCACACCGCCGGTGACAGCCACACCGGCGGTGACAACGGTTCCGGTTTCCGTACCCATCGACGCGATCAGGGAGAAGTTGGTCGATCAGATTGCCGGAACTGCCGAGTTCCTGCGACGTCGGCTCGCCGGTGACTACCAGATCGACGAATTCGGGTACGACCCTCACTTCGCCGATGCCGTATGGCTTCCGCTGCTGCGGCCATTGTTCGACAAATGGTTCCGCGTCGAGGTCAAGGGAATCGAGAACATTCCGAACGACGGCGGTGCACTCGTTGTAGCCAATCACGCCGGCGTCATCCCGATCGATGCGTTGATGACATCCGTCGCGGTCCGCGATCACCATCCTGCGCACCGACCGCTGCGAATGTTGGCAGCCGACATGGCATTCGAGATGCCCGGGGTCGGATCGATCGCACGCAAAGCGGGACACACGCTCGCCTGCAACCCCGATGCCGAGCGACTGCTACGCATGGGGGAGGTAGCGGCGGTCTTCCCCGAGGGCTTCAAGGGAATCGGCAAGCCGTTCAGTGAGCGCTACAAATTGCAACGGTTCGGCCGCGGCGGTTTCGTATCGGCCGCTTTGCGTACAGGAGCCCCGATCATCCCGTGCTCGATCGTGGGGTCGGAAGAGATCTACCCGAAAATCGGCGACCTCACCACCCTCGCTCGGCTGATGGGAATGCCGTACTTTCCGGTCACGCCACTCTTTCCGCACTTCGGCCCACTCGGTCTCATCCCACTGCCGTCGAAGTGGTACATCGAGTTCGGTAAGCCCATCTACACCGACTCCTACGAAGCCCAAGCTTCGGACGATCCGATGGTGCTCTTCGAGTTGACCGACCACGTTCGCGAAACGATCCAGCACACGCTCTATCGACTTCTCGCCAAGCGGCGCAACGTCTTCCTCGGGTAGCTCTGTAAAGTCCTGGCGGTGCTGATTCGTGACACCATCACCGAAGACCTGCCGTCGATACTTGCCATTCACAACGACGCCATCGCCACCACGACGGCGATCTGGGACGAGACCGAAGTGGGACTCGACGAAAGAATCACCTGGTTCGACGGCCGACTTCGAGCTGGATTTCCTGTCCTGACCGCGGTCGTCGACGGTTCTATCGCGGGGTATGCGTCGTACGGGCAGTGGCGTCCGAAAAGTGGGTACCGGCTGACGGTCGAGCACTCGGTCTACGTGGACAGAAACTTTCACCGCCTAGGCATTGCCAGCGCACTGCTAGCGGAGTTGATCGCGCGCGCCCGTGCCACAGGAATCCACGCAATGATCGCGGTTATCGAAAGTGGCAACAGCACCTCTATCGCGTTGCACGACAAATTCGGCTTCGTCACTGTCGGACAGCTCCCCGAAGTGGGGGTCAAATTCGACCGATGGCTCGACCTGACACTGATGCAACTGAGTCTGTGACGTCTGTCGTCGGGGTCAGGCAGCCCGACGGCGACCGAGCACGGCAGCGAGTCCGCCGCCGACGGCACCGATGGCAAGGGCGGTCGGGACCCCGATCCTCGCGGCCTTACGCCCCGTCCGGAAATCGCGGATCTCCCAGCCGCGGTTCTTGGCCACTTCTCGCAGGTCCGCGTCTGGATTGACGGCGACGGCCGTGCCGACCAGCGACAGCATGGGGACGTCATTGTGGCTGTCGGAATAGGCGGTGCACCGTTTGAGGTTCAGGCCCTCGCGGACGGCGAGTGTACGAACGGCGTGAGCCTTGCCGAGGCCGTGCAGAATATCTCCGACCAACAGGCCGGTGAAGATCCCGTCCTTGCTTTCGGCGACGGTTCCGAGTGCACCGGTAAGGCCGAGTCGTTTGGCGATGATCTGAGCCAGCTCCAGTGGCGTAGCGGTGACCAGCCAGACCTGCTGACCCGCATCCAGGTGCATCTGTGCAAGTGCGGCGGTGCCCGGCCAAATCTTGTCGGCGATCATCTCGTCGTAGATTTCCTCGCCCAGGCGAGTCAGTTCGGCGGTCGATCTTCCGGTGATGAAGGACAAGGCTTTTTCTCGGCCACTGGCTACATCGTCACTGTTCTCTTTGCCGCTGACTCTGAATTTCACTTGCTGCCAAGCGAACTGGGCCAGATCGCCGCTGGTGAAGTACTTTCGCGAGGCCAGGCCGCGTGCGAAGTGAATGATCGACGCGCCCTGCACCATCGTGTTGTCGACGTCGAAGAACGCTGCGGCGGTCAGGTCGAGTGGCACCGAGCCATCGCTGTCGAGCTGGAGCGCCAGTGCCGCGTCGGCGCTCGCCTCTCCCGCGACGTTGGCGCGGACCTCCGCGTCGGTAGGACCGAGTGGATTGCGGAACCGACGTTTGCGGCGCTTGTCGGCCGAGGGCTGCCGGGTGTCGACCATGACCGCGTCCGGCACCTCCGCTATCGGCAAGTCCGGCACTACCTCGTCCTCGTGTACTACCTCGGCCCTGTCTACCTCGGCCCTGTCTACCTGGGCCCTGTCTACCTCGGCCTTTGCTACTACCCTGGGCTCGTGCGCTGCCGAATCGTGTGAATCGGACACCTGTGTGTGTGAATCGCCGGAATCTTCGCTGCTGATGTCAGGCGTTTTCGGGTTCTCGTCGTTCATCTTCTTGCGCACCTCCCTGCTCGAGCACTGCCACAACCCTAGTCCGTGTCACTGTGCTACTCCGTGTCACTGTGCTACTCCGTGGCACTGTGGCTGAGCGTGTATGCGCGGGATCGATCCACACCCGTGAGGACCCGGTGCGCCTGTGAGCTTCGTCTCTACACCCGGCGGTGAGACAGTAGGGGGATGAGCTCCAATGAATCTTCCGTGGTTCTTCTCACCCGCGCCGGTTGTCACACTTGTGTCCTCGCGTTCGAGAAGTTGACAGCGGTGTGTGCTGATTTCGGAATTGTTCCCTCGGCGGTCGATGTGGATCAGGCAGCGGTCACCGACCCTGACCTGCGAGCGGAGTACGGAGACCGTGTTCCCGTGGTGCTGCTCGACGGGCGCGAACACAGCTACTGGGAGGTCGACGAGCCACGATTGCGAGCGGATCTGGCGGTCACCAGGGCACCCTAAGAACGTGCGATTGCTCTCGCTTTGCAGGTGAGGGCACCTCTAGCACGGATCCAGCGACTTTGTTCATTCGTTCACAAGCGGTTACCGTGGGGCGAACAATATCAATGCTCGAAAGAGTCGTGATCTGGATGTATCAGGATCAGCGTGAGGACCGGCATCGCTGCCGTTCGGACGAGGAGCCATGAACGTGACCGAAGAGCGCCCGGCTGTACCGGCGACCGTTGAACGGTCTGCTGGGGTCGAACGCGTTATTCCACAGGCTACGGTGACGCGTTTGGCGGCCTACTTGCGGGTCCTCGGAATTCTTGCCGACGACGGAGTGCTCATCGTATCGAGCGAAGAACTGGCCAACGCCGCGGGTGTCGGCTCGGCGAAACTGCGTAAGGATCTTTCCTTTCTCGGCCCTAACGGCGTGCGTGGAGTCGGTTACGACGTCATGCGCCTGCGGGCCAAGATCGAGAGCGCACTCGGTCTCGATCGCGGACACAAGGTCGTCCTCGTCGGTGTCGGGAATCTCGGTGAGGCACTCGCGCGATACGGAGGCTTCGGCCGTCGCGGATTCACGATGGTCGGACTCTTCGATCGGGACGCGAAGAGAGTCGGCACCGACATCGATGGAATCGAAGTCCGACACGTGGACCTGTTGGAACAGTCGTGTCGCGAGCTCGAAGCCACCATCGGTGTGATCGCCACCCCCGACGCGGCCGCGCAGAGTGTTGCCTCCGCGTTCGTCGCGGGCGGTGTGGAGTGCATCCTCAGCTTTTCCCCGGTGATGCTCGACGTGCCGGACAGTGTCGAGGTGCGTCGAGTCGATCTGGCAGTGGAAATGCAGGTTCTGTCTTTCAATAGTTCGCGGAACGAGGCAGCTCATGGATCACCGAGTCTGTCCGGAAATCCGCGCCTCGGACGTAGCCGAGGACCACGAGTGACGCCCGGCTCACTGACCGGAGCCATCAGCCCTAGCAGTTCGACAAGAAACGGATCGGTGATTGCACCGTGAGTGTCCTTCTCGTCGGGATTTCGCACCGTAGCGCTCCCGTCGCAGTTCTCGAACGTGTCGCTGTCACCGACACGGATCGGCCGAAACTTACCGACAAACTCATGGCTACCGGAAGCATCTCCGAAGTCATGGTGGTCTCGACGTGCAACCGCGTCGAGGTCTACGCCGTGGTCGATGCTTTCCACGGCGCTCTGACCGCAGTCGGGGAAGTGCTTGCCGAGCACTCCGGACTGGAAGTGCAGGAACTGACCCAGCACGCCTACGTTCGATACAGCGAAGCAGCCGTCGAGCATCTTTTCGCCGTCGCCAGTGGCCTCGATTCGATGGTCATCGGCGAACAACAGATTCTGGGACAGATTCGCGCTGCGTACGCGGCCTCGGACAACCAGCAGGCGTCCGGTCGAGTGCTCCACGAACTCGCGCAGCAGGCGTTGCGCGTCGGCAAGCGCGTTCACTCGGAGACCGGAATCGATTCCGCTGGTGCGTCGGTCGTTTCGGTTGCGATCGACCGTGCAGCGACGATGTTCGGTGGAAGCCTCGAAGGAAAGACCGCCGTCGTGGTGGGCGCCGGTGCGATGGGCGGACTGTCCGTGGCACATCTCGGACGTGCCGGAATCGGTCGCCTGATCGTCGTCAACCGCACCCGGGAACGCGCCGAGCACCTCGCCCAAACCGCATTGTCCGCCGGTGTTTCCGCGTCGGCGATGGATTTAGACGAACTCCCCGCTGCGCTGGCCGACGGCGACGTGCTCGTCACCTGTACGGGCGCGGTCGGTGCTGTCGTCTCCCTCGCGGATGCACACCTCGCGCTTGCGCAGCGAGATCCAGGGCGACTTCTCGCCATCTGCGACCTCGGACTGCCCCGCGACGTCGATCCCACTGTTGCAGGGCTACCCGGCGTCAGCGTGTTCGACATGGAGTCCCTGCAACGGGACCCGGCCGCAGGCGCGGCATCTTCCGACGCTGCGGCGGCGCGCGAAATCGTCTCCGCCGAGCTCTCCGGATACCTCGCCGGTCAACGGCTCGCCGAGGTGACGCCGACCGTGACGGCACTACGCCAGCGCGCAGCCGAGGTCGTCGAAGCAGAACTCATGCGACTCGATTCGCGACTGCCCAGCCTGGACTCGCCGCAGCGCGACGAGGTTGCCCGGACAGTGCGACGCGTCGTGGACAAGCTCCTGCATTCACCCACTGTCCGAGTCAAGCAACTAGCCACCACCCCTGGCGGCGATTCCTATGCAGCAGCGCTGCGGGAGTTGTTCGAACTGAGCCCGGGAACGGTCGACGCTGTCGCCAGCCCGATCGAGATCAATGGAATGGAACTCGTGGACGATTTCACTGCCAGCCGGATCGACGGCAAGAAGGGACCACAGCGGTGACCGTCGTAAGAATCGGAACACGAGGAAGCCTGCTCGCAACGACCCAAGCCGATACAGTCCGGCGTGGGCTGATCGCAGCAGGTCTCGATGCAGAACTCGTGATCATCAAAACTGCCGGTGATATGTCGGCCGCTCCGGTGCAGACCATCGGAGTCGGCGTGTTCACTGCGGCGTTGCGTGAGGCTCTCACCGACGGCAAGGTCGACATCGCCGTGCACTCCTACAAGGACCTGCCGACCGCTCCCGACGAAAGATTCGTCATTGCTGCGATCCCCGTGCGGGAAGATCCGCGCGACGCGCTGGTTGCTCGTGACGGTCTGGTACTCGGCGAGCTACCTGTCGGAGCAACCGTCGGGACGTCTGCGCCGCGTCGTGCCGCGCAGTTGCGTGCACTTGGTCAGGGTCTCGATGTCAGGCCACTACGGGGCAACCTCGACACTCGTATCGGGAAGGTGGCGTCCGGTGAGCTCGACGCTGTCGTCGTGGCGCGAGCCGGACTCTCTCGGATCGGCAGGCTCGACGTCATCACCGAAGCACTCGATCCGGTGCAGATGATCTCGGCACCCGCGCAGGGTGCCTTGGCTGTCGAATGCAGGATCGCCGACACCGACCTCATCGAGGCGATTCGCACGCTCGACGACGAGAACACCCGCACCTGTGTTGCCGCCGAGCGTGGTCTGCTGGCCGAACTCGAAGCAGGATGTTCGGCTCCGGTCGGCGCCATCGCCGACATAGTGGAGTCCATCGACGAGAGCGGCCACGTCTTCGAAGAGCTGTCACTGCGTGCCTGCGTGGCAGCCCTCGATGGTAGCGATTCCATTCGCGCGTCGATCGTCGGTGCCACCGACAATGCAGAGGAGCTGGGCCGTGACCTGGCCCGCGAGATGCTCGATCTCGGCGCCCGAAGACTGGTCGACATAACCGAGCCGGCAGCTACAACTTCTGCACCCTCCGGGGGAACATCTCATGTCTAGGTCGATCACCACACCGGTTCGCGGACGCGCCAAAAGCAGGGCCTCTCGCCCCCCGGTCCGCGGCGAATCCATCGCCACTGCACGGCTGATCCCGAAGCGGGGCCCCGCAACCTCGATCGAACTGCAGCACCCACACAAGAAAGCACTGGAGAACAACCGATGAGCCCAGTCCGCAAGAATGCCAACGGACGGATCCTTTTCGTGGGATCGGGGCCGGGTGACCCAGCTCTGCTGACGGTCCGAGCCCGCGAAGTACTCGGCTCTGCCGAACTCGCGTTCACCGATCCAGATGTCGACAAGGGCGTTATCGCGCTCGTCGGACACGATCTTCCGCGCGACCCTGAAACAGGCGAGACCGGAGTCGATGTCCGACCGGCCCTCGGTGAGCCTGCCGAGGTCGCCAAAACCCTTCTGGCCGAGGCGAAGAACGGCCACGATGTCGTGCGCCTGGTGTCCGGGGATCCGCTGACCACCGACTCGGTCATAGCCGAGGTCAACGCCGTTGCACGCACACACGTTCAGTTCGAGGTTCTTCCCGGACTGCCGTCGGGTTCAGCGGTGCCGAGCTACGCCGGAATGGCGTTGGGTTCCGGACACACCGAGGCCGACGTCCGAGGCGAGGTCGACTGGGCGGCGCTTGCTGCCGCACCCGGGCCGCTCGTACTGCACGCGACGTCGGGGCATCTGGCCGAGACGGCCAGTGCACTCGTCGAACACGGTCTCGCGCCACAGACACCCGCGGCCATCACGGTCCGGGGCACGACACGTCAGCAGCGCACCGTAGAAGCCACCCTCGCCACGCTGAACGATGCAGGCAGTGAGCTCGTCGGTTCGCTCGTCGTCACCGTCGGCAAGGTCGTTTCCGGGCGAAACAAGATGTCCTGGTGGGAGTCTCGCGCACTGTACGGCTGGACCGTTCTGGTGCCACGTACCAAGGACCAGGCAGGGGAGATGAGCGATCGTCTCGTGACGCACGGCGCCATCCCGATCGAGGTTCCGACCATAGCCGTCGAACCTCCACGTAGCCCGGCTCAGATGGAGCGCTCGGTCAAGGGCCTGGTCGACGGCAGATACCAGTGGGTCGTCTTCACCTCGACCAATGCAGTACGCGCCGTGTGGGAGAAGTTCGAAGAGTTCGGTCTCGATGCCCGTGCATTTTCGGGTGTGAAGATCGCGTGTGTCGGCGAAGCGACGGCGGAGAAGGTTCGGTCGTTCGGAATCAACCCCGAACTGCTGCCCTCGGGAGAGCAGTCCTCCCTCGGTCTTCTCGAGGACTTCCCGCCGTACGACGAGGTGTTCGACCCGGTCAATCGGGTTCTGTTGCCGCGTGCCGACATCGCTACCGAAACGGTGGCCGAAGGACTTCGTGAGCGCGGGTGGGAGATCGACGATGTCACTGCCTACCGAACCGTGCGTGCTGCGCCGCCTGCCGCCGAGACCCGCGAGATGATCAAGACCGGAGGGTTCGACGCGGTGTGCTTCACATCGAGTTCGACTGTTCGAAATCTCGTCGGTATCGCTGGGAAGCCGCACGCACGCACGCTCGTTGCGTGCATCGGTCCGAAGACGGCAGAGACTGCTGTCGAGTTCGGTCTTCGGGTCGACGTGCAGCCGGAGACCGCACAGGTCGGTCCACTCATCGAGGCACTGGCCGAGCATGCTGCTCGTCTGCGCGCCGAAGGTGCATTGCCGCCCCCGCGTAAGAAGAGTCGCAGGCGCTGACGCCCAAGCTGCGTGGAAATAGCTCCGGTAGAGCTGTTTCGACGCAGCTGCCCGACGAAGGAGGGCCCGTACAGTTGTTTCCCGTAGACCGCCCACGCCGACTGCGCCGGACTCCGGCGTTGCGTCGGTTGGTGGCTGAAACGTCTTTGCAAGCGCGGCATCTGGTGCTGCCTATGTTCGTGGCGGACGGGCTGAGTGAGCCGCGCGAGATTTCCTCGATGCCCGGTGTCTTTCAGCACACGCTCGACTCGCTGAGCGTTGCCGCAGAAGAGGCAGTGGCGGCGGGCGTAGGTGGTTTGATGCTGTTCGGTGTGCCGCGCCCCGAGGACAAGGACGCCGACGGGTCCGGAGCAAGTGACCCCGGCGGAATCCTCAATCGTGGGCTTCGGCGTCTGAAAGCCGATCTCGGCGACTCGACCGTGATCATGGCGGACACGTGCCTGGACGAATTCACCGATCACGGACATTGCGGCGTACTGACCGCCGACGGCGTCGTGGACAACGATGCGACGCTGGCACGGTACGTCGAGATGGCACTCTCGCAGGCAGATGCCGGCGCGCATCTACTGGGGCCGAGCGGAATGATGGACGGGCAAGTAGCTGCGATCCGCGAAGGCCTGGACGCGGCAGGCCACGATGCCGTCGGACAGCTCGCTTATTCCGCCAAATACGCCTCGGCCTTCTACGGACCTTTCCGGGAGGCGGTAGGGTCTTCGCTACAGGGCGATCGGCGTACCTACCAACAGGATTCGGCGAATCGCCGCGAAGCTGCCCACGAAGTCGAGCTCGACTTGGCGGAGGGGGCGGACATGGTGATGGTCAAACCAGCTATGTCGTATCTGGATATTTTGCGAGACATCGCCAATATTTCTCCGGTTCCCGTTGCCGCATATCAGATTTCAGGTGAGTACTCGATGATCACCGCGGCCGCGCAGAACGGTTGGATCGATCGCGACGAGGCAATAGTGGAGTCCCTGACCAGTATTCGAAGGGCCGGCGCCGATGTGGTGTTGACCTATTGGGCTACGGAAGCAGCTGGGTGGCTATGACCGAGCATGGTGAGAGATGACCGATCCATCGCAGCCCGAAGGCGATAGTCCCCGGCCACCGCCGGACTGGGAGCGCTGGGAGGCCGAACATGGCCCGCCGTCGCTGAAGATTCCGTCGTTCGATTCACTGCCGCTCGAATCCATCCAACGACCGGCGCCGGTGGACGTCGAGACTTCGCGGCATCTGTGGTGGGGTGTAGCGCTCCTGGGAATGCTCGAGTTGCTGATGACGCTCGTTGTCGTCTACGGCGACAAGTCGATCTTCGCGCAGCAACTCGTCGACGATGTGGCGCTCCAGCAACCGTCCATGCCGCTGACGGCGGAGTCGGCCGAGAGTTACCTGACCGCAGCGCTCGTCTTGATGGTCTTCCTCGGAGTGGGTTTCGGAGCGCTGTTCTTGTTCTGGGTGAACAAGATGCGGCTCGGCCGGATGTGGGCGCGGGTGGTCCTGACGATGATCGGGACGGTGACAGTGGTTCTTGCCTTGCCTCAGCTGTTCGGACTCGGTTCCGCCGACGGTGCGTTGTCGCTGTCGATGGCGGTTGCGGGTATCGCGCAGGGTGTCCTCGCAGCGGGTGCGATTTATCTGATGCACCGCAAGGAATCCAACGAGTATTTTCTCGCTTCACGCAAGAAGTGAATGTCGGCGTGTCACTTGCGCCACTCGCAGATCATGTGAATAGCATCACTCGGTACTGTCCTCGAGTGATCGGATCCAACATGACGCAACCGGAAGTCCGCGAGGGCGAGCAAGAGCGCGGTAAGCCCTGGGCGCTTCTCGGGCTTTTGCTGGCGGTATCCGTCGCGGTGTTCATCATGGCGCTCGGATTCAGCGCCGGATGACCTGTGGTTTTGTCTTCTACGACCTCCTGAGCTAGCGTGACAGCCATCACAATCAGCGGTCAGGGGAGTCGTATGCAGGTTCGGACCGAGGTCAGGCACACGCCGCATGTCGATCGCACCGAGCGTGTGAATCACAGCATGCGGTTGGAGTTGCTGATGATCGGCCTCGTAGTGACCATGGGCATCCTCGCGGCGATCGCGATCGTCCTGCCCGCTGTCGTCAGTAGCTGACGCCTCCGACCCGGGGCGCTTGCGCAGTGACCAATGGATTCGAGTCCGGTTCGCCGTTGCCTGATATGGAATTGCTGTTCGATGAAGAAGGCGCTCGCTGGCGAGCACTGCTGTGGGGGCCGCTGTTCTGTGTGCTGGCGTTGGTGATCGAACTCTTGACCGGCCCCGTTGTTCACTGGTTCGCTCTGGCGTTGTTTGCGTTCATCCTGGTCGGGTTCACCTACGTTCAGGTCAGCGCCGCGCGCAGGCATGTCAGCGTCGCGGTGACGCCCCAGTACTTACGGCAGGGGACCGAGACCCTGGACATCTCGGACATCGACGAGGTGCTGCCGCCGATCGATTACTCCGATGGCGACTACGAACCGAAAAAGTGGGAGACAGCGCGAGTGCTCGGTGAAGTGCATTCGGTGCCTCGTCGACGCACCGCGATAGGTCTTCGGATGAAGGGCGGGGCGCTCGTGCAAGCATGGGCGAAGGACGACGACGCCCTGCGGGCAGCACTCGAGCATGCACTGATCGAGTACTCGTGATCCGGGGACTTGCGATTGCCGAGACCGTCTCCGCGGTGATAGTCGTAGCTCTCGCGGTCTTGTGTTGGAACGCGGGTGTGACCGAGACGGTGGTCGCCGCGGCCGGCAACGGTGAGCCCGAGTATGTCTCCACCCGTTATGCCGGGCCGTGGATCGCGCTGAGTGCCGTGAGTGTTCTCGTCGCAGGATTGCTGCTGATCGATGGGCTTCGGCGACTCCTTCCGCCACCGCTGTATACCCGGTAGGGGTATGCTCGGGTTATGAGCAGCTATTCCACTGAACAAGACGACTTGCTGAAGAGGCTCAGGCGTATCGAGGGACAAGTTGCGGGCATTTCGCGGATGGTCACCGAGGATCGTTACTGCATCGACGTACTCACTCAGGTGTCTGCGGCTACAAAAGCGTTGCAGTCGGTGTCGCTGAAACTGCTCGACGCGCACCTCGCCGGATGCGTCGTCGAGGCGGCACGCAAAGGTGGCCCCGAGGCAGACGCCAAGGTCAAAGAAGCGTCCGACGCGATCGCGCGACTCGTCCGATCCTGATTCCCCACCCGGAAAGGTGAACACATGCAGAACAAATACATCGTCGAAGGAATGACCTGCCAGCATTGCGCCGCATCGGTCTCCGAGGAGATATCCGAACTTGGAGGCGTGAGCGGCGTGGACGTCGACTTCGCCAGCGGTGAAGTTGTCGTCACCAGTGATCGGGACATCGACGCGGCGGCCATCGCTGCCGCGGTCACCGAAGCGGGATATACACTCGCGTCCTGATGAGCGAACGGCACCCGATCGGTTACCTGAGAATGAATCGGCTACGCGGGCGGACCATCGGGCACAGTGGGATGAACAAGCTGCTGTCCGGTTCCGGAATTCTTGTGTCGATCATGACGATGACGCTGGCCTGTTCGTCCGGATCGGTTGCCCGAGAGGACAGCGTGGCACCTGCGCTGGATGTGACGACCGAACTGGACGGGCTGAGCAGGCCGTGGGATGTGGTGGCGGCACCGGATGGCGCAATCCTGACCGGCGAACGGTCGGGTCGATTTATCGTCAAGCGTGCGGACGGATCGGTGGCGGACCTCGAGGCCGATCTCGGCGATCTCTATGCCGAGGGTGAAACCGGTTTGATGGGAATCGAACTGGCACAGGATTTTTCCTCATCCAGAACGTTGTACACCTGCCAAGGCGTCCTCGGCGAGGACGCTGGAATGGACAGTTCGGGCGGCGCCGAGGGGAACCGCATCGCCGTCGTCAGCTGGTCCGTGGACGCGGCCTGGACGGAATTGACGCGGGTCGCGACCGTGCTCGACGGTATTCCGGTCGCCGAGAACGGCCGTCATGGCGGTTGCCGAATCCTGGCTGCCGAAGACGGTTCGCTGTTCGTCGGAACCGGGGATACCGCGAGCCCGACTGTCCCGCAGGACCGAACTTCGCTCGGCGGCAAAGTGCTTCACATCGAAGCCGACGGCTCGCCCGCCGCGGACGCACCCGGCCGCGTGTACACACTCGGACATCGCAACGTGCAGGGCCTGGCATTCGCACCCGGCACCGACACCCTGTACGAGGTGGAGCAGGGCACGAGCCGAGACGACGAACTGAACCTTGTGGTTCCCGGCGGAAACTACGGATACAAGCCGGATCGCGAGCCGGGAATCTACGACGAGTCGGTGGAGATGACCGACCCCGATCGTGTGCCGGGTGCACGCGCTGCGGTCTGGAGTTCGGGATCACCGACCATTGCGACACCGGCGCTGACATTCGCCGATGGCGCAGCGTGGGGCGAGTGGAACGGCGCAGCTGTCCTCCCCAGTCAACAGGGCCGGAAGCTAGTTTTTCTGAAGCTGACGGACGATGGTACCGGGGTCGCTCAGCATGCCGTTGCGCTCGAGAACGAGTACGGCAGACTCCGCTCGGCCACGAGCCTGCCCGACGGTTCGATTCTGCTCACCACCGACAACGGCTCGGAAGACAAGGTGCTGCGCATCTTTCCCCGGTGACGCCCATCTCTCCCCGCTGACACACCGGGGGACCACCGCGCACCCGGCGATGGTCCCCACTCACGGCGGCGTCAGCTCGCGTGAGCCTTGCTCGGATGATCTGCAGACTCCTCGTCGCTCCCCGCGCCCGGATGGCCGAGCATGGCGGCGCCGAGGAGTTCTTCCGGAACGCCGAAGCCCTCGACCAGTTCGAGTGCATGCGGACGCAGCGAGCGGCACCGCTCGTTGATCCCGCGGGTGACGGCCTTCGAACGCTCCGTCGACAGATAGCGGTGCTCGACGAACCAGGCTTTGTCCTCCTCGATGACGGAGAGTGCATAGAGATCGCATACCTGCTCGAGAATCTTCTTGGCTGCCTCGTCCTCACACGAGTCGATGCCGGCGCAGAACGCTTCGAGAACGATCCGATCGATGTGCGCGCGCGCCGCGTGCAACACATGGTCCTGGACGGAGTTGAAGGCGTCGAACGCGCTCATTTCCTTCGAGTTCTTCTGCAGGCGCCGTGCGACCGTCGACAGTAGATAGTTCTCGCGATCCTCGAACATGCCTACCTGCGTGCCGCGATTGAACAGCGATCCCTCTTCCTCGTTGTCCTGGCGGGAGTCGAGGATGGTCTGGATGATCGTCTGTGCTGCAGTGCGTTTGATCACGCGGTCGCCGGCGAACTCCGCGGCGAAGCGAACCCACTCGACCGGGCTCATGCTTTTCACGTCGTCGGCGTAGGCAGTGAGCAATTCCTTCGCGACGAGCTGCGTCAACACGTGGTTGTCACCCTCGAACGTGGTGAACACATCGGTGTCCGCTTTGAGTGAGATGAGCCGATTCTCCGCGAGATAGCCTGCGCCACCGCAGGCTTCGCGCGCTTCCTGAATCGCGGTGGTCGCGTGCCAGGTGTTCGCCGCCTTCAACCCTGCCGCGCGGGACTCCAGCTCGCGCTGCTCCTCCGGATCCGGGTCGTCACTCGTCTGAAGCTCGTGCATCTTCGCCACGAGCTCGTTCTGAGCGAATTGCAACGCATAGGACTTGGCGATCAGTGGGAACAGTCGACGTTGATGCACCAGGTAGTCCATGATGAGGACTTCTTCTTCGGAATCCGGTGCCGTGAACTGCCTGCGCTGCAGTGCATATTGCGTCGCGATATCCAGGGCGACGCGAGCAGCGGCGGCCGCGCTGCCACCGACGGTGACGCGACCACGAATCAACGTGCCGAGCATCGTGAAGAAGCGTCGACTCGAGTTCTCGATAGGAGAGGAGTACGTGCCGTCCGCGGCGACGTCGGCGTACTTGTTGAGCAGGTTGTCGCGCGGAATGCGGACGTGGTCGAACATGATGCGTCCGTTGTCGACTCCGGGGAGACCGCCTTTGTACTGGCAGTCGCTCGTCGTAACTCCGGGGAGGTCCGCGCCGTTCTCGTCGCGCAACGGAACGAAGAAGCAGTGGACTCCGTGTCCTTCCGGCTCCTCGCCCGGTCCTGCGGTGATCAACTGCGCGAATACTGCTGCGACGGTTGCAGTTTCGGCTGCGCCGCCGATGTAGTCCTTGCGTGAGGACGGAGTGGGGGAGTGTACGACGAATTCGCCGGCCTCGGCGTCGTACGTCGCGGTGGTCTCGAGGGCCTGCACGTCGCTGCCGTGGCCGGTCTCCGTCATCGCAAAGCAGCCGAGCAGATCGAGGTCGATGAGACGCCGCACGTAGGCCTCGTGATGGCGTTCGGTGCCGAGGTTTTCGATGGCTCCGCCGAACAGTCCCCATTGCACTCCGGCTTTGACCATCAGTGACAGGTCCGACATGGCGAGCATTTCGATCATCGTCACTGCTCCGCCGACGTCTCCGCCGCCGCCGTGTTCCTTCTTGAAACCGTCTTCGGCTACGCCGTTTCGAGCAAGCAGCTTCATTTGTTCCAAAGCTTTGGTTCGAGCGATCACGGTGTTCGGGGTGTAATGCGGACGGAACTCGTCTCGAACGAGTTGCCTGCGGGCCTCGTTCTTCACATCACGCCAGCGGCCGTCCAAGGTGTTGCGAAGGTGCTCAGATGTGGTTGCCATACTCGACGGTAACCTTTCGGTCGCCGAGCCGGGAGTGAAGGGTCAGGAAGGCCACAGATAATTTCGGCCGCACCGCAGGACCTCCCGCACCTATCGGTCCTTTAGGGTCGGCGCATCGATACCTCACAGATTCTGCGAACCGATGCCGCGCACGTCTGGCACCCGTACGGCGGCTTTCCCGCCTCGACCGCACCACTCGTCGTGGAGAGTGCAGCCGGCGTCCGGTTGCGACTGAGCGACGGCCGCGAGCTGGTCGACGGCATGAGCTCGTGGTGGGCGGCCGTGCACGGATATCGCCATCCGGTGCTGGACGCGGCGGTGCGGGACCAGCTGGGCAAGATGAGTCACGTCATGTTCGGTGGACTTACCCACGAACCGGCCGCTCGGCTCGCGGAACTTCTGGTGTCGATCACCCCGGATGGCCTCGACAAGGTGTTCTTCGCCGATTCCGGGTCGGTCTCGGTCGAGGTCGCGGTCAAGATGTGTATTCAGTTCTGGCGCAGTCGCGGTCTGCCACGCAAGAGCCGATTGTTGACCTGGCGCGGCGGCTATCACGGGGACACTTTCGCGCCGATGAGCATTTGCGATCCCGACGGCGGGATGCACACGCTGTGGACCGACGTGCTCAATGCCCAGATCTTCGCTCCCGTACCGCCGAGCGAATTCGATCCTGACTACGTCGAACTGTTCGAGAAGATTCTCGCGAGCAACGCAGACGAGATCGCAGCGATCGTCGTCGAACCGGTAGTACAGGGTGCAGGCGGGATGAGGTTCCATGATCCGCGCTACCTCGCCGAGTTGCGGCGGATGGCCGACGACCACGATGTTTTGCTGGTGTTCGATGAGATCGCCACTGGTTTCGGTCGAACCGGTGCGCTCTTCGCGGCCGAACATGCAGGTGTTGCCCCGGACGTCATGTGCGTCGGGAAGGCTTTGACCGGCGGGTACATGACTCTGGCAGCCACCCTGTGTACTTCGGAGGTCGCGGAGGTCATCAGTGCAGGCGAGGCCGGTGGCTTGATGCACGGCCCGACGTTCATGGCGAATCCGTTGGCGTGTGCGGTCGCGGTTGCAGCCGTCGAACTACTACTCACCAGAGACTGGCGTTCGGAGGTTGCTGCACTCGAATCTGGTCTGCGCTCGGGTTTGGCGCCGGCGCAGGCACTGCCCGGAGTTGCCGACGTCCGAGTGCGAGGCGGGATCGGGGTGATCGAGATGAGAGAACCCGTCGACATGCAGCGAGCGACGGATATAGCTGTGGCTCATGGTGTTTGGCTTCGCCCATTCGGTAGGCTGGTCTATGCCATGCCGCCGTACGTGTGCGAGAAGCAGGACGTCGAGCGCATTGCGACGGCAATGGTGGCTATCGCCTCAGCAACTTGAACACTGTTCAAGTATGGTCTCTCGGGTGAGGACACTCGACTGGCTGACCGAAGCAGCGAACACCCGTCGAACGCTCGGGTTACATCGGACGCCCATCGCGCGCCGTCAGGACGACTCGGTCATCGATCTCGCGTCGAACGACTACCTCGGCCTGGTCCGACACCCCGAAGTTGTCGACGCATCCTGCGCTGCCGTGCGTGACTGGGGAACCGGCTCGACCGGATCGAGACTTGTCACCGGCACGACGACGCTGCACTGTGAGCTCGAATCCGAACTCGCAGCCTTCGTCGGCGCGCAATCGGGGCTGGTGTTCTCCTCGGGATACACCGCGAATCTCGCTGTGGTGTCGGCACTTTCGGGGCGTGGCGCACTCGTGATGTCCGACTCGGCCTCCCACGCTTCACTCGTCGATGCCTGCAGGCTCTCGCGCGCTCGAATCGAGGTATTCGACCGAGCCGACCTCAGCGCAGTCGAGCGGACGCTGCAGACCAGGCAGGAAGAGCGAGCGCTCCTCGTCACCGACTCGGTCTTCAGCGCCGACGGCGACCTCGCGCCGCTGACCGAACTACATGCACTGTGCCGCAAGTACTCCGCTCTGATGATCGTCGACGAAGCACACGGCCTCGGTGTCCGGGGAGACGGCGGACGTGGGCTGGTGCACGAACTCGGTCTTCACGGCAGGCCGGATTTGGTCATCACGGCCACGCTGTCCAAGGCGCTCGCCTCCCAGGGCGGGGTGGTTCTGGGCCCGCCCGCAGTGCGGGAGCACCTCATCGACGTCGCCAGGCCGTTCATCTTCGACACTGCACTCGCACCGGCGGCCGTCGCGGCATCTCGAGCCGCTCTCGCTGTGCTACTCCGCGAACCTATGCGCGCAGTCGCAGTGCGTGAGCGGGCGCAGGATTTGGCCGACATCGTAGGAGTGGCGGAACCGGAATCGGCCGTCGTGTCGGTCGTACTCGGGGATGCGATCGAAGCCTATGAGGCCGCGCAGTACGCCCGCAGCCAAGGCGTGCACGTCGGCTGCTTTCGTCCACCGTCGGTCCCCGAGGGCACCTCGCGGTTGCGTCTCACCGCACGGGCCACGCTGACCGAGGACGATCTCACCGTCGTTCGCGAAGTCCTGGGATCCGTGCTGAACCGATCACTACTGTGAGCGTTCTCTTGGTCACCGGAACGTCCACCGACGTCGGCAAAACCATCGTAACCGCGGCACTCGCGGCGACAGTACGAGCGTCGGGACGCTCTGTTGCGGTGTGTAAACCCGCACAGACCGGTGTCGCACCCGGCGCACCCGGCGACCTCGAGGAAATTTCTCGACTCACCGGTGTCGACAATCTATTGGAACTGGCCCGCTACCCCGAACCCCTGGCACCCGACGTCGCGGCTCGTCGCAGCTCGATGCCGCTACTGGGACTCGACGACGTCTGCGGTGCCGTGAGCGCCCTCGACGCCGACGTGGTGCTCGTCGAGGGCGCAGGTGGGCTGCTCGTACGCCTGGGAATCGGCGGATTCACACTTGTCGACGTCGCTCGCAGAGTAGGTGCCCCGGTCCTCGTCGTCTGCGGAGCCGGGTTGGGAACGCTCAATCATTCCGCTCTCACGGTGGCTGCGCTCGAAACAGCCGGTGTGTGGTGCGCGGGCCTGGTGATCGGTTCATGGCCGTGCACGCCCGATGCAGCGGCTGTCACGAACCTCGACGAACTACCCGAGGTGACGTCGACCGCATTGCTGGGCCGCCTACCGGAAGGCGCGGGCAGGCTCAGTGCGCCCGAATTCACCGCAGCAGCGCCGTCATGGTTCGACGGAATCGAAGACATTCTGTTTCGGTGACGAGTGCGACTACTGCGCTGCTGGTGGAAGCCGAGAACAGGGAGAAAAACCGGACTTTTCGTTTATTGCCGTCGTCGTCGGGTACTCAAGGGGCCACACCTACAGTTGGGGGCTAGAAATGAACACTGCAGTATGGATAGTGATTGCCGTCGTAGTAGTGCTGCTCATCGTCGCGATTGTTTTGGCGCTCGCCCGGAAGCAAAAATCCGGCCGACGCGTGGAAGCCGAGCGTATTCGTGAGAAGGCCGCCGAAAAGTCCGTACAGGTCGAGGAGCGCCAGGCGATTGCCGACGAGAGCGCCGCGAAAGCCCGCCGCTCGCAGGCCGATGCCGAGGCCAAGGCGGCCGAAGCTCGCCGTCTGTCGTTGCAGGCCGAAACCCACCTGGGTGATGCTGCAAGCTCCCGCGACGAACTGGATGCAGAGTACGCCCGCGCCAATAAGATCGATCCGGATGTGAACACCAAGACCGGCACCAACAAGTCGGGCAGTGTCGACAAGGCGTCCGCCGAGAAGATGGTCGCACCGAACGCCACTCATGCCGGACAGCATGACGCCGGCCATCACGGAACCGGTCGCCATGAGGGTGCAGTTCATGACGGCACGGCTCGTGAGAGCACAGTTGGCGACGGGGGAGTCCGCGACGGCAACGTGCGCCCGGACCGCGCAGCAGGCAACGAAGACAGTGTTGTTCGTGGTGACAGCGCTGTTCGTGATGACAAGGTCGTTCGCGGTGAAGAGGTTGTTCGTGGTGACGAGCACCTGCCGAACGACCCGCGTGGTGGCGAGCACCGCGCACCGTAGAACTCAGCTGTAGCTCTCCACTGCCCGTCCGCCGAAGCTTCTTCTCCCCGACCGGGAGCGGAACTTCGGCGGGCGGGTTTTGTCGTTGCTACACAGCGCGTAGCGCGGTCAGCCGCTAGAATATCTCCGCAAACGGCAGGAGAAGTCGATGCACGATTTCGTCTTGATTCCAGGTGCGGGCGGCGACGGTTGGTACTGGCATCTAGTGGAAGCGGAGTTGGTACGACGAGGCTACGACGTCGTCGCGGTGACCCTTCCGGCCGGCGACCCGGACGCAGGCCTGCTCGAGTACACCGACACAGTCCTTACCGCGATGGGTGGCGTAGGTACCGACGTTCTCGTTGCGCAATCGCTCGGTGGCTTCACCGCACCCCTCGTCGCGGGAAGAACAGAAGTCTCGATGATCGTCCTGCTCAATGCGATGACGCCGAAGTCCGGTGAGTCACCGGGTCAGTGGTGGGAGTCGACGGGGTCGCAGCAAGCGCGTGCCGAACAGGCGCAGCGCGAGGGCCGCTCGTTCGACACCGAGGATCTGGTTGCCGACGTCTTCTTTCACGACGTTCCACCTGAGGTCACTGCCGAGGCCATGCGGCGTGGTGCTCCCGAACAATCCGACGGCCCGTTCGTCCTTCCATACCCGACGACGCAGTGGCCCGATGTCCCGACGCGTTTCCTGCAAGGTGCGGAGGACCGTTTCTTTCCGATCGAGTTCCAGCGAAGAGTTGTCACCGAACGGCTCGGAATAGAACTCGACGACATGCCCGGTGGGCACTTGGCCGCACTGTCGCAGCCCATTCTGCTCGCCGACAGACTCCAAGCGTATCGAGCCGAACTCGGTGGCGATCGGTGAATTATTACGCCCTGTAGTTGGCGAAACGGGTAAACCTGGGACACTGGAGTTCGTGACTGTTCCGACCGGCGACGATGCCCCTGTTTCGGCCCGACTTTTCGAGCGCGCGAGCGCAGTGATTCCTGGTGGAGTGAACTCCCCGGTTCGCGCCTTCCAATCGGTAGGTGGAACCCCGCGGTTCATCGCCGAGGCCAGCGGATACACGATGATCGACGCCGACGGTAAGTCCTATGTCGACCTGATCTCCTCGTGGGGCCCGATGATCCACGGACACGCCCATCCGGTCGTGGTCGAAGCGGTCCAGAAGGCAGCAGCGACGGGCCTGTCGTTCGGTGCGCCGACCGAGCGGGAAATAGAACTCGCGGAGGAAATCATCGGCCGGGTAGGCCCCGTGGAGCAGGTTCGGCTTGTGAATTCCGGCACAGAGGCCACGATGAGCGCGGTCCGCCTCGCGCGCGGTTTCACCGGGCGCACCAAGATCCTCAAGTTCTCCGGCTGCTACCACGGCCATGTCGATGCGCTGCTCGCCGATGCAGGCTCGGGTCTCGCGACACTCGGGCTGCCGACATCGCCAGGAGTGACGGGTGCACAGGCCGGCGACACGATCGTGGTTCCGTACAACGACCTCGCCGCCGTCGAGGCCGCGTTCGCGGAGAATCCAGGCGAGTTCGCCTGCATCATCACCGAGGCGGCCGCAGGCAACATGGGCGCAGTCCCGCCGGTCACCGGCTTCAACGAGGGCCTGCGTCGTATTGCCACCGACAACGGTGCGCTGCTGATAATGGACGAAGTGATGACGGGATTCCGCGTCAGCGCCGCCGGTTGGTTCGGCATCGACGGCGTCGCAGGCGATCTCTACACCTTCGGCAAGGTCATGAGCGGCGGGCTCCCCGCAGCTGCGTTCGGTGGTCGCGCCGACATCATGGCCTACCTCGCCCCAGCCGGCCCGGTCTACCAAGCGGGCACATTGTCCGGTAACCCGGTTGCCGTCGCAGCCGGACTGGCCAGCCTGCGACTGGCCGACGCAGCGGTCTACGAGAAGCTCGAGAACAACTCCAAGCAGCTCGGTGGACTCCTCGGCGATGCCCTCAGTGCGGCAGGCGTTCGTCATCATGTGCAGTTCGCGGGCACTATGGTGAGCGTGTTCTTCTCCGACGGACCGGTCACCGACTATGCAGGTGCCAAAGCAGCCGAGACCTGGCGTTACCCGGCCTTCTTCCACGGCCTGCTTTCCCGCGGCGTCTATCCGCCGCCGAGCGCATTCGAAGCCTGGTTCGTCTCCGCAGCCCTCGACGACAACGCCTTTTCGATCATCGCCGACGCACTACCCGCCGCCGCTCGTGCAGCAGCCCAAGCAGAAGCTGGAACCTCCAAGTGACCGACGCGCCCACCACGAACGACGCCACGCATCCGCACCAGGCCAGCAGGACCATCGTCCATGTCCTGCGTCATGGTGAAGTGCACAATCCGAAGGGCATTCTGTACGGACGCCTCCCCGGATTCCGGCTGTCGGTCACGGGCCAGGCCCAAGCCACTGCCGTCGCCAATGCTCTTGCCGGACACGACATAGCGCTCGTCGTCGCATCGCCGCTCCGACGCGCACAGGAAACTGCGACACCGATCGCGGCGGCGCACGGCCTCACGGTGGGGGAGGACGAGAACCTCATCGAAGCGGGAAACGACTTCGAGGGACTTCGCGTCGCAGTCGGTGACGGCGCCCTGAGCCGTCCCCGCCACTGGTGGAAGCTACGTAACCCATTCACCCCGTCGTGGGGGGAGCCGTACCTACAGATAGCGCACCGCATGCTCGCCGCCGTCGGAGCCGCCCGTGTGGCCGCCGTGGGCCACGAAGCCGTCGTCGTCAGCCATCAGTTGCCGGTGTGGACACTGCGGCGATTCCTGCAGGGCGAACGCCTCTGGCACGATCCGCGGCACCGTCAGTGCGGCCTCGCCTCGCTCACCTCTCTCGTCTACGAGGGCGACACCCTCGTGGACATCGTCTACTCCGAGCCCGGCGGTGCCAGCGATCCCAGGATCACCGGTGCGTAGATTTCTCACTGCCGCATCTGCCGGCATCTCCGTGGTGGCACTGCTCGGCGCCTGCGCTACCGGCACCGACGCGGTCGCCACCGGCGGTACCTTCGACTTCGTCTCGCCCGGTGGCCAGACCGAGATCTTCTACGATCCGCCGTCCGAGCGCGGAACGGTCGGAACGTTGTCCGGGCCCGACCTGATGACCGAAGGCGACACGACGTCGTTGTCCGATTACGAAGGTAAGGCCGTCGTGATCAATGTCTGGGGGCAGTGGTGCGGCCCGTGTCGTGGTGAGGCCGACGACCTCGAAGAGGTCTACGAGAACACCAAGGATCTCGGCGTCCAGTTCCTCGGTATCAACGTCCGCGACAATGCCCAGGACAAGGCACAGGACTTCGTCATCGACAACAACGTGACCTACCCGTCGATCTACGACCCCCCGATGCGCACCCTCACCGCTCTCGGCGGCATACCGACTTCGGTGGTTCCCACCACGATCGTGCTCGACAAGAAGCACCGCGTCGCAGCAGTCTTCCTACGTGAACTGCTCGCCGAGGACCTGCAACCCGTCGTCGAACGGGTCGCGGGTGAGGGGCCCGAGCAACAGTGAGTAACACGGTCCACTTGGCGGGCATCGGTGAGACGTTTCAGACGACGGCGTCGACGGGTCCACTCGTCCTCGCTTTCGGTGTGTGCGTCCTCGCCGGTCTCGTTTCGTTCGCGTCGCCGTGTGTGGTTCCACTAGTGCCCGGATATCTGTCGTATCTCGCCGGGGTCGTCGGGGCCGACGCTCCGGCCGTGACCGCGACGGAAGCTGCGACGACGAAGGTGCGGACTCGGACTCGAATGCGAGTCGCAGGTGCGGCAGGGCTGTTCGTCCTCGGCTTCACCGTGGTGTTCGTGTTGGCGACGGCCACGGTCTTCGGTGCTATCTCGGTACTGGCAGTCAATCGGGAACTGCTGATGCGAATAGGTGGAGTCGTCACCATCGCAATGGGGTTGGTGTTCGTCGGACTGGTGCCTGCCCTGCAGCGCGACGTCCGATTCGAGCCGCGCCGAGTCGGCAGTCTCGTCGGCGCACCACTGCTCGGTGGCGTGTTCGCATTGGGATGGACCCCGTGCCTCGGACCGACCCTCGCGGGCGTCATCTCGCTTGCCGCGGGTACCGAAGGGGCGACGGCGGCACGAGGAGTAATACTCATCGTCGCGTACTGCCTCGGACTCGGATTGCCGTTCGTCATTCTCGCCTTTGGATCGGTCAGTGCACTTCGCGGAGTCGGCTGGCTTCGTACCCATTCACGACAGATACAGGTATTCGGCGGAATCATGTTGATAGCAGTAGGAATTGCCCTCGTGACAGGCGCGTGGGACGTGTTCGTCGGTTGGGTCCGTGACGCCTTCGTATCGGACGTGGTGTTGCCGATATGACCGATCTCGACACCCGGCCGGAGCAGGCGCCCCGGCGCCAATCCCCGCCGCGACGCGTCCTCGCAGGCGCCCGCAACACCTGGCGTGGCCTGACGAGCATGCGTACGGCGCTCGTACTGCTCTTTCTGCTGGCCTTCGCTGCGATTCCCGGTGCACTCGTTCCCCAACGCAGCCTCAACGCCGGCAAGGTCGACGAGTACATCGCCGCCCGCCCGACGCTCGGCCCGCTGATGGACAAGCTGGAACTGTTCGACGTCTTCAGCAGCTTCTGGTTCACCGCGATTTACGCGCTGCTGTTCATCTCACTCATCGGCTGTATCCTTCCGCGCTGCGTAGAGCACGGAAAAGCCTTGCGCACCAGGCCTGTTCGGGCCCCCCGAAATCTGTCGCGACTGCCTCACCATCGCCGGTACGTCGCCGACGGTTCACCCGAGGACACCGCAGCAATCGTGCAGGCACAGTTGCGCGGCTGGCGCGTGGAGAAGCGTGAAAGCAACGGGGAGGTGACGCTGTCTGCGGAGAAGGGGTACCTCCGAGAGTTCGGCAACCTCGTTTTCCATATCTCGCTCGTCCTTCTCCTCGCCGCAATCGCGTTGGGCAAGCTGTTCGGATACGAAGGCAACGTCGTGGTCATCGCCAACGACGGGCCCGGGATATGTAGCACCTCACCGGCAATCTACGACAGCTTCCGGGCCGGTTTAGAGGTCGACGGCACCGGACTCGAACCACTGTGCGTCAGGGTCAAGGACTTCAAAGCCGACTATCTGGAGAACGGTCAGGCCGAGCAGTTCACGTCCAACATCGAGTACCAGGCAGGGGACGACCTCGCGAACAATGTCTGGAAGTCCGATGTCCTGCAGGTCAACCATCCGCTACGGGTGGCAGGGGACCGTGTGTACCTGCAAGGCCACGGATACGCACCGACATTCACGGTGACCTTCCCGAACGGCGAAACCCGCACCGAGACCATCCAGTGGCAACCGACCGACGCCACGACCTTCCTCTCCAGCGGCGTGATGCGCATCGACCCACCGGGAGGGCTCTACCCCGACGCAGAGGACCGTCGCAAGAACCAGATCGCAATCGAGGGCCTGTTCGCACCGACCGCGTTCTTCCACGACAAGCTGCTCTCCTCCAGCTTCCCGGCGATGACCGACCCCGCCGTCGCCATCGACATCTACAAGGGTGACACCGGACTCGATACCGGACTTCCGCAGTCACTGTTCACGCTGAACCAGGAGATGATCAACCAAGGCAGGCTCGTCAAGCAGGACCGAATCAACCTGAAGCCAGGTGAGGCGTCGACACTGTCCGACGGCACGACGGTCCGATTCGACGGTGCCGAAGAGTTCGTCAATCTGCAGGTGTCGCACGATCCGGCGCAGACCTGGGTGCTCGTTTTCGCGCTGACGATGATGAGCGGACTGCTGGTCTCGCTGGTGATCAAGAGGCGCCGAGTGTGGGTCCGACTCCTCGCGGATGGTGACCCACGACGTACTGTAGTAGAACTTGGCGGGTTGGCTCGTACCGATCAGGCCGGGTGGGGTGAGGAGTTCGACAACCTCTGCGAGCGTCTGATTGCCGACGTGAACACTGTGGACGCAAACTCTGCGAACACGAAGAACGACCAGGAGAACTGACCGATGCCGATTAACGAGACGCTCTCGCAGTACAGCGACTGGTCTTTCGAGTCCTCATTCACGATCTACGTACTCGCATTCATCCTGCTCATTGCGCAGTACGCCTCGGTGAAGGCCTCGGCCGTCCACTCCAAGGAGCTGGTCGGCTCCGGCGCGCCGATCGCTACGGCCACCGGCCCGGGGCGCATTGCCGACGCGCCGAAGCGTCCGCTGTCCGAGCGTCTTTCCGGTATGGGATATGCGCTCCTGATCCTCGCACTCGTGCTGCATGTGGCTTCGGTCGTCCTACGCGGGTTCGCCACGCACCGGTTCCCGCTCGGCAACATGTACGAGTTCGTCACGATGGCCACGGCCGCTGCGACTCTGACGTCGATCGTGTTGCTGCGTAAGCGTGCGATGCGCCCGATGCTCGTCTTCGTTCTGGCGCCGATCATCATCCTGATGTTCCTTGCTGCCACGAAGCTCTACGCGGACGCAGCACCCGTCGTGCCGGCACTGCGCTCCTACTGGCTGCCGATCCACGTCACCATCGTCAGCGTCGGCAGTGGAATTCTGCTCGTCTCCGGCGTCGCGAGCTTGCTGTTTCTGCTGCGCATCAAGCAGCCCGCCGGCGAGGAGAAGAGCACCGCTCTCGGTAGATTCGCCGCCAAGCTGCCCGACGCTCAATCGCTCGACCGGCTCGCGTACAAGACGACGATCATCGCGTTCCCACTGTTCGGTGCAGGCGTCATCCTCGGTGCGATCTGGGCAGAGGCAGCGTGGGGCCGCTTCTGGGGCTGGGATCCGAAGGAAACGATGTCCTTCATCACCTGGGTCATCTACGCCGCATACCTGCACGCACGGGCAACCTCCGGGTGGCGGAATACACGCGCAGCCTGGATCAACGTCGGTGGTTTCGTCACCATGTTGTTCAACCTCTTCATCATCAACATGGTGGTCTCCGGTTTGCACTCCTATGCCGGTCTGAACTAGCTGGTAACGTCCGCCTGAAATTATTGGCAGGACCGGGGTGGCGTGCTGGGGAGCGCGTCACCCGTCTCGGTAACGGTGGGGGGACAAGTTCATGGCCGATTGGCAGATGAGTTCGTGGCAGGCGGTGCGGCCAGAAGAGCCGGACGAGGACCGGCCTTCGTCGATCACTGCACCTCCAGAAGTTGCGCCTCCAGCGGTCACACCTGCAGCGGTCACACCTGCAGAAGTCACGGCTCCGACAGCCACACCCCCGGGCGCTACGGCCTCGGCCCTCGTGCCGGTGGAGGAGCCGTCCCCTCGGACCGAGCCCGAGGCTGCAGTGGTGCATGACGCCGAGCAGCCTGTCCTCGCAGCACCAGAGGCTCTTGTCGACCCACCTGAGGCACTGGTCGAAACAACGCCCGATCCTGGCTTCCGGTCGACGCCGGTACCGATGCCGGCCGAGGACCAGCATCCGCGGACGGCGCCGCAGGCTTCGCTGCCTCCCCAGGTAATCGCTTCGTCCGCACTCGATTTGACCAATGCATTGCTGGTGAAGCAGGTCAGTCCCGCTCCACTGTCAGGTTGGCGTCGGTGGCTGTATTCCGCGTCGGGCAAGCGGATGAACCTGGGCAACAGTCCGCGTGACGAAAAACAGTTGCGCCTTGTTCGGCAGGTCGACCGCCAACTGGTCGGCTGCTATCGAGTGTCGGTGCTCAGCCTCAAGGGAGGCGTGGGAAAGACCACGACCACGGCGACTCTCGGGTCCATGTTCGCGAGCATCAGAGGCGACCGTGTCATAGCGGTCGACGCCAATCCCGATCGAGGGACCCTGAGTCAGAAAGTGCCCATCGAAACGCCGGCGACAGTGCGAAACATGCTGCGCGACATCGACAGTTTGGATCGCTACAGTGATGTGCGCGGATACACCTCGCAGAACGAGTTCAGGCTCGAGGTGCTCGCCTCGGACTCCGACCCTGCAGTGTCGGAAGCATTCAGCGGCCGCGACTACGATCGCGCCGTAGATCTGCTCGAGAAGTTCTACAGCATCGTCCTGACCGATTGCGGTACCGGTTTGATGCACTCCGCCATGGACAGCATCCTCTCCGGTTCCGATGCACTGGTAGTGGTCAGTTCCAGCTCGGTCGACGGGGCTCGGAGTGCGTCGGCGACCCTCGATTGGCTCGACGCGCACGGACACCGAGATCTCGTTCGATCCTCGGTAGCCGTCGTCAATGCAGTGCGGCCGCGAGCGGGAAAAGTCGATCTTGCGAAGGTTGTAGAGCACTTTGCGCAAAGGTGCAGGCAAGTCGTGCTCGTGCCCTTCGACCCGCACCTCGAGGAGGGAGCGGAGATCGACCTCGGGCGACTCAAACCCAAGACTCGGTTCGCTCTACTGGAATTGGCGGCTGCCGTAGCCGCAGACTTCCCCAGCACTCGACCGGATGCAACGCGCATGCGAGATCGGACAAGAACAGCCCGCTCCTGAGGAGCGGGCTGCAGGCAGAGGCGCGAAGACGGTTCACCCGTCTCGCTGGTTACTCTGGTTGATCTTGTTTTCCCGAATCCTGACCATCGGTGCCCGAGCGTCGAGTATCGCGATTCATCTTCCACAGGAATTCTGGGTCGTCGTCAGGCCCGATCACCTTGCCTACAGGTTCCTGCACCGTCGGGCCGAACGCCTTCCAGAACAGGACGATCACTGCTACCAAACCGATCATCGCCAAAAGATAGATCATGTCGCACCTCCTCATAAGAGGGTAGCCGCGTGGGGATGCCATGTGCACCCCACGCGGCTCGCAGTTTCCTGAGAATCGCCTCTCCAGTGTGAGCGGTGAGCTACCTGTGTCCGGCTTCCGTGGTCAGCGAGGTCAGCAAAGCCATGACCTCGGACTCGCGGAACCGGCGGTGGCCGCCGGGGGTCCGAAGTGATCCGAGCCGTCCTGCGTGCGCCCATCGGGTCACGGTCTTCGGATCGACATGAAAGAGCGCCGCTACCTGCCCCGGTGTGAGCAGTGAATCCTGAGCATTGTGCAGAGTTGGTGCGCTCATCTTCTCGTGTCCTCCTGCGTGCTGTCTCGCGTGTGATCGATCGCTGATGTGTCCGGTACTGCTGGTGTTCCTCACCCTGACGGGGTCCTCGGTGAAGCAAGACCCGCCCCCGTGGGGTGTGAATCCCGAATCGGGATCCGCCCGCGTGGACCTGCGTTCTCGTCCGATCGGTCGAGAACGCGTGGTGTACGAGACCCATGGTTACATCCGGACCCCTAGGTACTCGACTGACCTAAAGTTGGTAAAGGGGAGGTAATTGACAAATCGGATAAGTCAGGCGGCATCGAGACTGGTTGTTCCGAGCGGTAGCCTGGGATCGTGACCGAAAGCAACACGCCCCCCGCGCCCACCGCAACAAAGGGCGAACTGTTCCGTGACATAGCCCTTTACACCGGAGCACGCTTGTTGCTCGTCATCGTCATCGCCGCCGCCATCTTCGGAATCGGCCTCATCTTCGGCGTCGAGGTACCCATACTCGTCGCCGCGGTATTCGGAGTACTGATCGCACTGCCGCTGTCGCTGGTGCTGTTAAAGTCACTCCGCATCCGAGTCAACGTGTCGATCGCCGGAGTGGACGAGGGGCGCAGACAAGCGCGTGCAGATCTGCAATCGAAGCTCCGCGGAGAAGACGGCCGCTGATGACCCGCATAGTCGATCACTCGGCGTCGCGTGAATGGGTCGACAACGCAGTCCGGCTGATCGACGCCGACGCTCAACGCAGCGCCGACACCCATCTCCTGCGCTACCCGTTGCCTGCCGCCTGGAACGTCCAGCTCTACCTCAAAGACGAGTCCACACACATCACCGGAAGCCTCAAGCACCGGCTCGCCCGCTCACTGTTCCTCTACTCCATCTGCAACGGTTGGGTCACCGAGAACACCACCGTCGTCGAAGCATCTTCCGGATCGACAGCAGTCAGTGAGGCCTACTTCGCGCGCCTACTCGGCCTGCGTTTCGTCGCCGTCATGCCGCGCAGCACCAGCCCCGCCAAAGTCGCACTCATCGAAACCCACGGCGGAAAATGTCACTTCGTCGACGACCCAGCCGCGATGTACACCGAAGCGCACCGACTCACCGCCGAACCCGACACGCACTACATGGACCAGTTCACCCACGCCGAACGCGCAACCGACTGGCGCGGAAACAACAACATCGCCGAATCCATCTTCGACCAACTCACCCGCGAAGAGTCACCCATACCGACCTGGGTCGTCGTAGGAGCAGGGACCGGCGGCACCAGCGCCACCATCGGTCGCTACATCCGGTACCGACGCCACGCCACACGATTGGCCGTCGTGGACCCGGAGAACTCCGCCTTCATCGGAGGCTACGAAAGCGGAAAGGCCGACTACGAGACCGACAAACCATCTCGGATCGAAGGGATCGGACGTACACGAATCGAACCATCCTTCGTCGGACAGGTCATCGATCGCATGATCGCAGTACCCGACGCAGCATCCGTCGCCGCCACCAGACACGCATCCACAGTTCTCGGAAAGCGAGTCGGCGGATCGACCGGAACCAACATCTGGGGAGCCTTCGGACTGATCTCCGACATGATCTCCGCCGGCAACCACGGAAGCGTCGTGACACTGCTCTGCGACGGCGGCGAACGCTACGCCGACACCTACTTCGACGACAGCTGGGTCGCCGACCAGGGAATGGACCTCACCGGCCCGACAACGGTCCTGGAAAACTTCCTCAGAACCGGAGAATTCGTATCCTGAACTCCCAGTTCCGCAGGCTCTACTCCCGCATCTCTGGGTCGTTCCGCAGGCTCTACTCCCGCCCATCTGGGTCGTTCCGCAGGCTCTACTCCCGCATCTCTGGGTCGTTCCGCAGGCTCTACTCCCGCATCAACACCACCGAGGCCGCTGCCGTCGCCGCCGCCACCGAGCCCACCGCAGGCCAGGCGCCGATCTTCTTCGACAGAGGGTGCGAGGCCCCGAAACCCACGAGATAGGTCGCCAGGAGCGCGCCGGCAACCTTCGGGCCCGAGGACGCATTCCACGAGACGGTGCACGCGACACCTGCCGCCGCGAGGACAGCACCTCCGAGTTGCCGGTTCTCCGTCTTCCGTGCCACCGCGAAACCGCCGAGGAGTCCACCGGCCGCGAGCGCCGACGTTGCAACCGTGTTCAGGGCCATGCCATTGGAAGTCATACCGCCGACAGTAGTGCCGAGATGCGTTTCACGTCGCCTGCAAGGCCGGTCAGGACTCCGCCTCACGCACCCGAATGGCGCGCGCGAGGTGGTCCCGCTGTTCGATGACGAGCCTGCGAAGCGCCCCAGGCGCCCACTCGTGAGCAGCGAGCCACGCATCGGCGTCCTCGGTGCTCTGCTGCTGCGGGAACAATCCGACTACGAGCCTCCTGGCGATCTCGATACTTCGCCCGGCCCAAAGTTCCGCGATCACCTCGAAGTAGCGAGAGTCGAAGGACGCCAACACATCACGTCGCCCACCGGCACGGAAACCGGACACCGTGGCGTCGACCGCGTCGTTGGACAGGTCGTCGGAGTCCATCAATGCCGACCACGCAGTCGACTTCGCTTCGGCCGTCGGTCGGGCCGAAATCGCTGCGCGATACGAATTGCGACTGGAAGCCGATGCGTCCAAGGTTGATTCGGCATCGATCGCGTCCTTGTCGGCACGGCCGGATGCACTCAGAGCTCGCATCAGCAACCACCGCTGCTGTGGATCGAGATCGAGGCCTTCGAGGGGCAGGCGGCCGTCGAGCAGTCCGAAGATGTCCTCGGCTCTGGAATCGGAATTCTGGGCCGCCGCGCCGACCGCGCGTAGCCACACCACTTGCGCATCGCTTCCGGCATCTGCCGACATCAGTCGAGACCAACACGTGTCCAGCCAGAGTCGGGCAGCATCCTGACCGTCCGAATAGTAGTGATCGATCGCGTACTGGGCATTGGTGAGAACAGCCTCCAGAATGCCCACCTTGCCCTCCGAAGGCGCGAACCGCGTGACGAGGTCCAAGAACTTGGTCGGCGCAAATTCAGCGTCACGTGTCGCGTTCCACAGTGCCGACCAGATCAATCCCCGAGCCAAGGGGTCGACGATTCGATCCAGCGAACTGGCGATAGTGGCAAGGGACTTCTCGTCGAATCGAATCTTGGCGTAGGTCAGGTCGTCATCGTTGAGGAGAATCAATGCGGCACTGCGTAATTCGACGGGGGTGCTCGCGTCGATGATATCGATCTCGCGACGCTCCGTACGAACGAGATTGCCGTCGGTATCCGCGTCGTACAGTCCGATCGCCAGGCGATGCGGGCGTGGGTCGGTCTGCTCGACGCTGCTGCCGGTGTAGGAGAGTGTCGAGACGCCGCTTGTCTTCAGCCAGGCGGTAGCCCAGCTGTCCAGATTCCTCCCGGACGCGGCGGAGGCATGAGTAAGTAGATCTGCGAGTGTCGTGTTGCCGAAAGCGAACTCGGCGAAATACCTTCGGGAGGCCTCGAAGAAGGCCTTGTCTCCGACGTATGCTGCCAGTTGTTTGAGTACGCTGGCGCCCTTCGCATAGGTGATGCCGTCGAAGTTCAGCTTGGCAGCTTCGAGATCGATGATGTCGGCGACGATGGGGTGGGTCGTCGGGAGTTGGTCCTGCAGATACGCCCAGGCCTTACGCCTGTTCGCGAAACTGACCCAGGCATCGGTGAAGCGCGTTGCGTCCGCGGAGGCGAATGCGCCCATGAAGTCGGCGAAGGATTCTTTCAGCCACAGGTCGTCCCACCACTCCATGGTCACGAGATCGCCGAACCACATGTGCGCCATCTCGTGCAGGATCGTATTGGCGCGAGCTTCGTACTGGGCATCTGTTGCAGCGGAACGGAATACGTAGGACTCGGTGAACGTGACCAAGCCTGGGTTCTCCATTGCGCCGAGGTTGTACTCCGGAACGAAGATCTGATCGTATTTGCCGAACGGATACGGGTATCGGAATTTGTCGTGGAAGAAGTCGAGCCCCCGACGAGTGATATCGAAGATGTCCTCGGGATCGAAGTACTCGGCGAGAGAAGCTCTGCACAGTGCACCGAGCTCCACGGTGAGATCGTCTCGAGTCCACGATGATTCGGATCGGTGATAGGGACCTGCGGCGACGGCGGTGATATACGTCGAGATGGGCAGGGTAGGGGCGAAGGTCACGGTATCTCCCGTGCGGATTCCAGTCCGGTTGGAGAGAACTTCCCAGCCAGACGGCGCGGTGATCACAAAGGTGAACGGCGCCTTGATATCAGGCTGTTCGAAATTCGCGAAGACGCGTCGAGCGTCGGCCGGTTCGAATTGGGTGTAGAGATAGACCTCGTCGTCGACGGGGTCGACGAAACGGTGAAGTCCCTCACCGGACCGGCTGTACCGAGCCAACGCGTCGACGACGACCGTGTTTCTCGAGGCCAAGCCGACGAGCTGAATGCGGGCGCCGTCGTAGACCACGGGAATCTCGGCGTCGTTGAGCCTGATCGAATGTACGTCCGCGCCGATGAAGTCGATCCAGGTCGCCGGTGTGGACGCGTCGAACGAAATGGTGGTGCGAGAGGTGAACGTGTCGGCGTCGGCTTCGGTTGCGCCGAGTAGGCCCAGCTCGATCCGATACGAGACTTCGGTGATGTGTCGCGAGCGACGGCGTGTCTCGGTACGGGTGAGGTTCGCAGTGTTCACGTGTCGAGCGTAAGCCGCTCGGTAGCGCCGCGGGTGGGCACACCCTTCGGCGCAGCGCCGCATAGTCTTGGGCGCATGACATTTTTCGTACGGCTCGTTATCAACGCTCTTGCGATCTGGTTGGCTGCGCAGTGGGTCGGCGGCATCGAACTCGCGAGCTCGGGTCGTGGGACAGGATGGGATTTGATCGTCCTGGCCGGCATTGCAGCGGTCTTCACCATCGTCAATGCGTTCATCAAGCCGATGGTGAAACTGTTGTCGCTTCCCCTGGTCATTCTGACGCTGGGACTGTTCACCCTCGTCATCAACGCTTTGATGCTGCTCCTCACCGCCTGGATTTCCTCCGTGACCGATTACGGCTTGGCGATTGCAGGCTTCGGTGCAGCATTCTGGGGCGCACTCATCATCTCCATCGTCAACTTCCTGCTCGGCGCGTTCGTGCCCGAGAACCGCTGACGGTCTACGCCAATGCCAACGCGGCTCCGGTCGTCAAGCCCCACACCAGCATCGCCAGACCGGAGTCGCGAAGCGCCGGAATGAGTGCGAATCCCGTCGCACCCGTACGCACCGGCGTGTTTGCGCGTGCTGCTAGAGGCAACGCGATCAGCGCGATCAGCGCCCACGGTGTACGCGCGACGAGTGCGACCGTCACCGCGAACGGAACGATCATCAGTGCAAGGTGGAGCAGGCGGGTGCGGGAGTCGCCCAGTCGCACAGCGAGTGTGTGCTTTCCGGAGTCCGGATCGGTATCGATGTCACGAAGATTGTTTGCAACGAGTACAGCGCTCGAGAACGATCCGACGGCGACGGCCGCGACCGCTCCGACCCAGTCGACCCGACCCGCCTGCACGAACTGGGTACCGAGAACCGCGACGAGGCCGAAGAACACGAAGACCGCTACCTCACCCAGGCCGCTGTATCCGTAGGGCTTCTTGCCGCCGGTGTAGTACCACGCACCCGCGATGCAGACAGCGCCGACGAGGATGAGCCACCATGCACTGGTCACCGCCAACGCGATCCCGGCAACTCCGCCGACTACGAAACATCCGACGGCAGCAGCCTTGACGGAACCGGGCGAGGCGACCTTCGACCCGACGAGCCGGAGCGGGCCGACGCGTTCGTCGTCGGTGCCTCGGATGCCGTCGGAGTAGTCGTTGGCGTAGTTGACACCGATGATGAGCGCGAGCGACACGAGGAGCGCGAGCAGCGCCTTCCACCAGACGGCGTCACCGAGTGACGCCGCAGCACCTGTTCCGACGAGAACGGGCGCAATAGCGTTGGGCAACGTGCGGGGGCGTGCGCCTTCGATCCATTGAGCAGTGGTGGCCATGCTGTAGATCTTTGCGCATCGCCGTCGTAGATGCCCTCGGAGGGCCCGAGTAACAGGGCCCCGAATCAGGGAAGAGGTAGACGAGGCAAGTCGGGTAGCTGAAATGTGGGGAGCTGAAGCGGCGGCAGCTGGAACGGTCGCGGAGCGGGCGCAGTGGGTGGGGCTTCGGTGTTCTCATCGGTGCTGCGCTCAGGCACGTACTGACTTTCGGTCGTCGAAGAAACGGGCGGCGCAGTGGTCGTAACGGGCGGCGCATCCGACGTCGGGATCAGGACCGTGGTGGTTACCGCTGCCTTCGGCAACGGCGTCGTGGTGGGCACGGCCTCGGCGGTAGGTTTCTCGACGGCTGTGTCCTGGGTTCCGGTCAGCGACGGTTCCTCCCCGGCGCCGGGCCACAGCATCCAGGTGAAGAAGCCCAATACGGCCAGGGTGGGAAGTCCGAAACGTGCGAGCGGGATCAACAGTGATGTGACGCTCCAGCGTGAGGCCCCGGATCCGGCTGTCTGCTGCTGGTCCACCCGCGCCGCGTACAGCGCTGCACCGCGAGCACTGATCAGCTCCGGATCGCCGGGTACGACAACGGGAATCCGGAGGTATCGCGCGAGTACCTCTTTCAGCAGGGGAATTCTCGCGCCGCCACCAACCGCGACCACCACCTCGGGCGGAATCTCGGACATCTCGGCGAGATCGCGGAGGGCGATCGCGGAGTGCTCGGCCGCTCGCATGATCTGCAGTTCGAACATGTGACGATCCAGCAGTCGGAATGCGCCGTCCGAAGTCTGTGTCGCCTCGTGCGTGGACAGTGCTTCCTTGACTTCACAACTGAATTCCAACAGCGCGTGTTCTTCGGCTTCGGTGCGTGGTATCGCAAGAATGTCGAGGGTGAGGAGATGATCTCGCACAGCGCGATCGAGGACTTCGCCGCTCATCTCGGATGTTCGAGTGGCGGCGTAAACGGTTCCGCTGTCGATGTCCGCGACGGTCATCTCGAGACCGGTCGCCCCGAGGTCGTAGAGTGCGACGGTGCGATACCGGAATTCGGGGTCCGCCCTCAGCTGTTCGAGAGTGCCCGCAACCTCGGAGATCACGCGTACCTCCGACACGTACTCCTCGACCAACGCGGCCTTCAACGCGGCACTGTAGCCAGGGTCGGGGAAGGCGACGCCGAGAGAATGCGGAGCGTCCGGCCGGTCGACGACGACTCGGATGGCGTGCGCCACGTCCTCGGCATCGGGGCTCGGACCGGCAGTTGGGAACCATTCGGCGGAGAACGACCGGCCGTCGACGGTGCGCACTGCTCGAATGCCACTGACACCCATCGATATGCCGACTGCTGAATCCATTGCTCTCGTGGCTTCCCTTCCCTCGTCGGCGGCGGAACACCTGTGGAACTTCCGCGTCAGCCTACCGTGTAAGGGTCGGTTTTCCGATCGATAACAGACCAGAAGGTGCTTTTCGGTGAACGAAGTTTCCGTTCACACATCGGGGTCCATACGCCGCCGAACGCTGAGTTACGTGTCCAATCCCCAGCCTTGCACCACCTCGACGGACTCGCCCAAGGGGCGGGTCATGGACCAGAGTGGGACCGCACGGCAATACGAAATCTTCCATTCGCCGGCCTCGACAACGTATTTGTCCTCGTACTCCATCGACGACACGGTTTCGGTGCGCGCGGTCATGTCCAGTTGGCGAAACGCGAGTGTCCACTTGCCTTCGGCATGGTCATCGTCGGTGAGCTTGATTTCCGGGTGAAATGCGTGGTGCATGTCGAGAACGACGTAGCTTCCCGATTCTTTCCTCAGCGCAACTTTGCGGAAGATTTCGGCGACTGGATCCGCATCCTCGTGTTTTCCCAGGCGGCCGTAGTCCATGATCGCGCCGCGTTCGATGAAGCATGCGCGAAATGTGTCGACATCTTTGGAGTCGCATGCTCTCAAGTAGCGATGCTTCAAGGACTTGATCGCTTCGATCTTCTCGAGGTCGGACACTCTTTGCTCGATCGATGGAATGCTCACGTCAGAATCCTTTCGTAGGGAACATACGGATGACTAAGAGCTTCACTCGATTACCGCAGCACTGAACTGCGGTGGATCGCCCAGCATCGATCGATGCGAAGGGGGCCGATTTCCGTCGACGTCGACCACACCGAGTTCGGCTGCGAGCTCTGCACCTACGAGAACGTTTCCGGTGCGCTGCATCAGGTGCGGATCACGCGCCAACGCTGCGATGATCCTGCCGGTGAATTCCGGTGTTTCCGCAGTAGCAGCCAACGATGCGTACGCGTCCGGATTGGCAGCAAAGCTCGCGAGTGTGCGCTCGGTCTTGAGCAAGCCCATCCAGATCGAGATCACTGCAACCCCGAACGGCCGGAAGTCGTGAGCCATGTCGTGAGCCATCTTGTCCACCGCTGCTTTTCCTGCACCGTAAGCAGGTCCGTGCATGTAGCACGTGCCACCGAAGCTCGAAGTGTTCACCACGAGGCCGCTTCCACCTTCGATCAGCAATGGCGCCGCGAAATGCGTGGCGACATAGGTCGATCGCATCCCGACATCGAGCAAATCGAGCAACGACAGCGGCTTCTCCCAGAACGGACCCTTCATGGTCAGTGCATCGGGAACGGCGAGCGCGTTGTTGACAAGAATGTCAAGGCGACCTTGCTCTTTGCGCACTTGCTCGAAGAGATTCTCGACCTCGCCGTCCACCGAGTGATCGGTGATCACGGGGATACCGGTTCCACCGCGGCGAGTGATCTCCTCTGCCGTCGCGAAGACGGTGCCTGGAAGAGGCGAATCCCCTGGCGAGGCAGTACGACCCGTGACATACACGGTGGCCCCCGTATCGCCGAGTGCCAACGCTATTCCCTTTCCGGCCCCGCGGCTTGCGCCTGTCACTACGGCGACGCGCTCTGATTCCGAACTCAACACGAACTCCTTCGTCGATTCTTCCGTCACGGAATTGCCGGAACGGTACGCATCCGATTTTCAAGTGCAGCAAACAATGTAGAAAAACGGCTCACCGAAGGATCCCCTTCGGTGAGCCTTGTGAGTCGGTGAAACGGGGGCAGGCTCGCCTGTGTGAATTTATGACACTCGGCCTGAACCGTAGCCGCGATCAAGGGAAGTGCGAGAATCCATCCAGTTAGATCATTGCTCGCAGTGGGCCCTCCGGCACTTCACCCATGGTGGTGAGAGCTGTTGAATGGTAAAGGGTTCCCGGAACGTGAATCGCATGCTGCAATCCGACATGTGCGTCACGCCAGAAGCGCTGCACGAGATTGGTACGTCGCACCGCATTGCCGCCCGAGCGCGCGAAGATCTCGTCGACCGCATTGACAGCCCGCCACGCTGAACGCACCTGGTTCCGCCGGACCAGCGAACGGTCCTCGAACGAGATCGTCTGTCCGGCGTCCGCAAGATCGTAGACGCGTGAAATTCCGTCGAGCAGTTGGGTTCGGGATGCAGCGATCTCGGCGGCGGCGTCGGAGATCGCGTACATCACATACGGGTCATCCTTGATTCTGGTCCCGATGGCGGAGACCCGTCCCCGCTGGTAGTCGAGATGCGAGGCCAGTGCGCCCTCGGCGATACCGATGACGGCAGCGGTGATTCCGAGCGGAAACATCGTCCAGAACGGCAACTTGTATACGGTTTCGGTCCGGCCGACGCGCTCTGCAACTCCTTCCCCCGCCTGCACCTCCTCGTAATCCATTGTCCGATAGGACGGCACGAAGGCCCCATCTACGACGACGTCTTTGCTGCCGGTTCCTTGCAGCCCGATGACATCCCAAGTGTCGTCGATAATCGTGTAGTCCTTACGTGGCAGAACCACGTGGATGATCGTGGGCGGCATCACGGCGTTTCCCTCGGCATCGCCGACCATCGCTCCCAGAAAGATCCAGTCGCAGTGATCTGTGCCTGAGGAGAAGTTCCAGTGGCCGTGCAAAATGTATCCGCCGTCGGTAGGCGTCGCCACGCCTTGCGCGGCGTAGGGAGATGCGATCCAGGTGTCCGGATCCTCGCCCCAGACTTCTTCCTGAAGTTTGCGGTCCATCAGGGCCATCTCCCAGGGGTGGACTCCGCCCACGCCACACACCCATCCGGTGGAACCGCAATGCTTGGCGACGGCCATGACGGACTCGGCGAAGTCCCGAGGATGGGCTGCGTATCCGCCGAAGTCGGTGGGCTGCAGCATGCGCATCACCCCGGCTTGTCGGACCAGTTTCACGCTCTGGTCCGAGAGCTTGCCGAGATCCTCGGTCTCCTGAGCCGCTCCAGCCAACTGAGCGGCAATTTCCTCGACTTTGAGAACCACTTCATGCGTCATCGTGTACCTCCGTGTGATGTCGGGCGACTCACCCTGTAGCTGAGTCCTTGATCACAGTAGGTTCCGGCGGCCCTCCGAAAGAACGGGAGCTCCCGCTCATCGGAAGCGCAGTGTTGCTCCGACTACGTCGAAGGCGGCAATCATGCTCGCGGTGATCGCCTGCAGTGGCTCGAATCGTCCGATCTCATGACATCCGGACGTCCTCAGGTGACCAATATGCTTTCGTCGAGGTGATATGTCCTTCGACATCGAACGTCATCACATCGAACGGCTCGATTGTGACAACTCCGTCCGCCGTGTAGGTGCGTACCCGAAAGTGGAAAGCTGCTGAATCGCCGCTGTGGCGGAAATTGAGCAGTTCGGTCTCTCGTCGGGTGTGAATCAACGGCGTGAAGAATGCCGCAATCGCTTTCCTGCCACAGATCGGATCTGACCCGACCGGATCCTGCACTGTTGCTCCTTCGGCGTACAGGATTGCGATTTGCTCCGTCGAGGTCGCATCAGCGATCGCGGTCAGGTACTGGTTGACGGTGGAGAGAGCCTTCTCTCTGGTGACTTCGGTAGGGGTCATGTGAAGAAAATACGGCCGTCCACAGTCTTGAACGCCGCTACTCCTACTGAGCGGACTGGTCGGTGGAGCTTCTCGCGCCGCATGATGCCACTCCATTGTTCCGGCCGGCTTCCCGATGAGCGGAAGGGCTCACTTCGATAGTCGAACAGACGCAATACGTTGTTGTCGGTTGTCGGTTGTCGGTCTTCGGGCAGAGCGAGTTTCGACTGCACAGCGAAGAGGCGCTGCAGTCACAGCAATGTCGTTCTCTCCCCAAACTTTTGAACGGGAAACGAGGAATCATGAGTGAAGTCAAGGGTCTCGGATATGTGACCATCGAGGCAACAGATATCGATCGGTGGCGCGAGCTGGCGTTCGATGTACTGGGTTTCGACGAGGGGTCCGGCCCGGATCGAGAAACCCTGTATCTGCGAATGGACGAGCGCGCCTCACGGCTGACCGTGGTCCCGAGTTCGCACGATCGAGTGACAGCAGTCGGATGGGAAGTGCGCGATCAGTTGGCCTTGGCTCACCTTCGAGCACGGCTGGAAGAGGCAGGTTACGTCGTCGAGCCGATGGCGCAGGAGGCAACCGACGCTCGACGGGTCGAGGAAGGGTTTGCCATGACGGACCCGGGCGGCACTCCTCTCGAGTTCTTTCACGGACCGGTTCTCGACCACAGTCCGGTGCTCACCAAGCATGCCCAGAAGTTCGTCACGGGCGATCAGGGGTTGGGGCATGTGGTCGTCCCATCGACGAACTTCGATGAAACCTATCGTTTCTACACCGAGACACTGGGATTCCTACCGCGCGGAGCTATGCGGATGCCCGTGCCTGCGGAGTTCGGCGTACAGCGGATCAGATTTCTCGGCGTGAATCAGCGTCACCACAGCCTCGCCCTGATGCCGGTCCCCGAAGGCAAAGATCCTGGACTGGTGCACATCATGGTCGAAGTCGACCAACTGGACGCGGTCGGACGGGCGCTCGACGAGGTGATGAAACGGCGGTTCCCGGTATCGTCGACCCTCGGTCGGCACACCAACGACAAGATGATCTCGTTCTATGTCCAGTCACCGGGTGGATGGGACATCGAGTACGGAACCGAAGGCTCGCTCGTCGACGAGGCTTTCTACACTTCCGAAGAAATTACGCAGGACAGCTACTGGGGCCATGACTGGGCTTGGGCACGGGAACTGGCGGAAGCTCGAGACGCGGCCGACAAGGCTTGAATGAAAAGAAGTGCGGTCACGTAACGGCGTAGCGCTGATGTGACTCAGGCCAGACCGCACGCAAGACCGCAGGTTTGCGAGCGTTCGATCATGCTCCACTGCAGCATGATCGAACGCTACGCTGCGTAGGTGGTGGCCGCACTGCGGCGCCGGCACACGTCTTGCGTCCCTGGTTGCTACATATCGCGAATTTCGCCAGAACCTGTGATGCTCATGCCTTGGACATCGGATTGACTCCCACAGAACGAGAAATCTCGCGCGACGCGGAGCGTACCGCGCTGACCATTCGAGAATCGATGTGATCGAGTGGACCGCAGATGGAAATGGCGGCCACGGTATGACGGCCGTCGCTCGACATGGCCTGGCCTGCGCTGACAGCGCTTGCCACACAGCCGATATCGACGAGTCCTTCCCCGCGGTCGAAGGCTATGTCATCTCTGCGTACGTTCCCGACCTCCCGCGAAAGTTCCTCTCGGGTAACGATCGTTCTGGGTGTGCCGGGTTTCATGCGGTCGAACACTGGAGAGTGTAGGTATTCTTCCGGCTCGGCGGCCAGCAGCGCTTTACCCAGTGCTGTGCGGTGCGCTGGCTGATGGCCCCCGATGCGCGTGGGTATATGTGCACCGAATTCGCCATCGAGCTTTTCCCAATACACAACGTCTCCGCCGTCGAGGTAGGCGAGGTGCACAACTAGCTTTGTGCGTTGCTGCAGTTCGAACAGATGAGGACGGGCCAGCCGATAGAACCAGTGGGTGCGCACGCCTTCTGAGCCGAGTTCGAACATCCGAACGCCGATTTCATATACATCACCGACACGTAACAGCCACCGGAGTCGGACCATGCGTTCGAGTAGACGGTGCGCCGACGAGCGCGGGATCCCGGTGGCATGAACCATTTGCGTCAGTGTCAGAAAGCCCTCTGTCTGTAATGTCTCGAGCATGAGCTCGGCCCTGCTGAGCTGGTCCGAGGGCGGGTCGACATGTACATGCATCGGTCACCAACCTCCCGCGCTTTCGGTAGGGACGACGGCCCTACTGTGATCTGATCCACAGTATCTCACTCTGCCTCCGACCAGCGATTTCGGAGCGCAGATCCCTCTGGGCGGGAGACGGCCTGATCAAACCGGCACGCTTGTCCCACAGTGTGATGCAGAACACGAACGGGCCCCGGAATGCATCTCGAGGGCCGCAGGCCACAGACGGGAAAAGGAGTCACGCGATGACGATTACCAACGAACACCTACCTCACGTCGAGGACGAGGTGCGTTCGATCGATGCCGGCAGCAATCCGACACGGTTCGCTCGGGGCTGGCATTGTCTCGGCCTCGCCAAGAACTTCCGCGACGGTACTCCTCACTCGATCAACGCGTTCGGTCACAAGCTCGTGGTGTGGGCAGATCGTAAAGACGAACTGAAGGTACTCGATGCATACTGCCGCCACATGGGTGGCGACCTATCCAAGGGCACGATCAAGGGCGAGGAGATCGCCTGCCCGTTCCACGACTGGCGGTGGGGCGGGGATGGCAAGTGCAAGCAAATCCCGTATGCCAGGCGTGTTCCGCCGCTGGCTCGCACCCAGACCTGGTCGACGCTCGAGCGGAACGGCCAGCTTTTCGTGTGGAACGACCCCGAGGGCTCCAAGCCGACCGACGAGGTGACCATCCCCGAGATCGAGGGCTACGGTAGCGACCAGTGGACTGATTGGGAATGGAACAGTGTCGTCGTAGAGGGCTCCCATTGTCGAGAAATCGTCGACAATGTGGTCGATATGGCCCACTTCTTTTACGTACATCTCAATCTGCCGCAGTCGTTCCGGAACATCTTCGAGGGGCACGTCGCCACGCAGGAGATGTCGTTTCTGCCGCGTGGGGATATGCGCGGGCGTGATTTCGTGAACTTCGGGGATAAAATTTTGACGCAGTCCTACGCTTCGTATTTCGGCCCGTCCTACATGATCAACCGCCTGGTTGCCGATACCGGAGACCATCCGGTAGAAGCAGTGTTGATCAACTGCCACTACCCGATATCTCCAGACTCGTTCGTTCTGCAGTACGGGGTCATGGTGAAAAAGCCTGCGGGAATCTCGAATGAGGCGGCACAGGATATGGCTGCGGAATACGGGCAAGCCACGTTGGCGACATTCGAGCAGGACATCGCGATCTGGAAAACGAAATCGAGGATCGACAACCCGCTACTGTGCGAGGAAGACGGTCCGGTTTACCAGTTGCGCCGCTGGTACAAGCAGTTCTACGTGGACACCGCGGATATCTCACAAGACATGACCACGCGTTTCGAGTTCGAGATCGACATCTCCAAGCCCACCGAGTACTGGGATGAGGAGATCGAACGCAACTTGGCCAACCGAGATGAGCAGGCGGCCGCGGGTAGCGTCGCTACCGGTCAGGGGTGAAGATGCAACCGATCGAATGCAGCCTGTGCGGTACGACCGTACTCGTGGAGAAGTACAGCCCCCGCCATACCAGTGTGCAGTGGCTCGCCGACACGACGACTTCGTGTCGCCGGTTTGCCGACTTTGGCGCTACTGCGCCGAATGCGACACAGGCGCACGACGCTTCGAACATGCGCTGCCCCGCGTTGCACAGCACCATCGAGCAGGCCGTGCTCGATGGGCGGGTCGGCGTCACCAGGCGCACTGAACCAGTTCCTGGGAACTTCACGGACGGTCACGGAACGACGCTCGAGTCGGCACCACAGCACCATTGAGCGGGCAAGCGTCGACTGGTCGATCGCCTTTGCGGGTCCTGTGTTCGAGGGCGCCCCAAGAAATGCTGAAACGGACGAACCCGACGTACCCTGTGCACTATGTCCGATGGAAGTGAACTCGAGAATGCCCGTGGTGCTGCACAAACGAGGCTGGAACGAGCAGTCGGTGAGGGGAGATTGACGCTTGCGCAATACTCCGACCATGCGGCCGTGGTGTGGGCGCCGACGGTAGAGCAGAACGAACTCGATGCGATAGCGCCCAACACGATGGAACCCGTCCCGGCACGTGCACGATCTCAGTCGAAAATCCTGTGCCTGTTGAGTGATGTGAAGCGCGCGGGCCGATGGGCTTTGGCGAAGTCGACAGTCGCGATGCTGATCATGGGTGACCTCACCTTGGATCTACGGTCTGCGATCATCGGCTCCAACGAATCGACCATCACCATCGTCTCGCTCTTCGGCGACACCGAGCTCGTCGTGCCCGACGGCGTGAACGTCGAGATCGGAGGATTCGACGTCCTCGGCGATCGCGACATCGATACGGGGTCGGTGGACCCGGGCCCGTATGCGCCCACCATCAAGATTCGATCGTTCTCGATGTTCGGTGACCTGAAAGTGCAGTCCCCACGCTGACCGTCACAGCGGCAATGCAGTCTCCGTCGGACCAGGCTCTGCGCCGACGCGTCGGAACCATTCGCGGCCGAATGCCGCTGTGAGCATGTCGAGCGGCAGGTCAAGGAACGGTCCGAAGTCGCCGACCTGAGTCTCGTGCGCGTGCATCGCTGCCCGCTTGGCGTCCATCGCGGCGCTGACGTCGACGATCGTGGTGATCTCCGCTTCCGGGAGCCCGAACGAATCGAGGTCGGGCGGAGAGTTCTCCTCGGACCAATTCGGGTTCGCCATCACGAGGGCCTTCATATGGTCGCGATTGGTCGTTGCCTCGTAGACGTTGGCGATGCCTGCTAGTTCGGCTGCACGCATACCCACGACATGCACCTTTATGTGATCGGGGTGCCCGTAACCACCGTTGGGGTCGTAGATCGTGACGACATCGGCTTGCTCTTCTTCGAGTACGTCGGCCAGCTTGCGCGCCGCGGCATCCACGTCGGCATTGCAGAACGCGTCGGGATTGTCGTTCTCGACGGTTCCTGCCATCCCCGAGTCCGCATAATGCAGCATCACCACACGATCGGCGCCGAGCACTGACGCCGAGCTCTCCAGTTCGAACTTGCGTCGCTCGACGAGGGTTTCGCCGGCGCGGAGGATGCCGTCGGGGAACTCGCCGAGTGCACCATCGGTTGCGGTGACCAGAACGACGCGGTGACCGGCGTCGGCGGCGAGACGCATGATCCCGCCGGTGGTGAAGACCTCGTCGTCGGGATGGGCGTGAAAGCAGACCAGAGTGCTCATGCCCGAAATGTTTGCACGAACGCTCCCACAGTTCCTACTCGGTCGAGGCGGAGCATCCCGAGCGCACACCCTTTTTGCCAACCGCACCCCCGTCCTCGGACGTCGAAATGGCGTTTCGGTTTACAAAAACGGTGCGCGCTTACCCAAGCAGCGAGATCTACGACGGCGTCAGCCCGGACAGCGTGAGACGCAGTGCCGCTCGATCGAGTTTGCCGGGGCCGCGGGTGGGCAGGGAGTCGAGCAGGTACAGCTCGCGGGGTGCGGCGGTGACGTCCAAGGTGCTCCCGACGTGTTTGCGTAATGCCGCCAATGTCACTGGACCGCCGACGACAGCGACGACGACGCGGTGCCCGAGGCGCTCGTCGTCGAGGCCGACCACCGCGCACTCGCGCACGGCCGGATGCGTCGAGAGTGCGGCTTCCACCACTTGCGGTACGACGGTGAGCCCGCCGGTCGTGATGGCCTCGTCGAGGCGGCCCTGTATCGACAGCACGCCATCGAGGAGAACTCCGGCGTCGTCGGTGCGGAACCACCCCGGCTCGGCGAAGGCAGGGTGAGCAGGGTTGCCGCGGTAGCCGAGCGCGAGGGTGGCCCCACCGAGTACGACTCTGCCGTTGTCGATGCGGACCAGGGCGCCATCGAGCGGCACGCCGTCGTACACGCAGCCGCCGGCGGTTTCGCTCATCCCATAGGTGCCGACGAGGGTGATTCCGGCTTCGGCCGCCCGTTCGCGGAGGGGGACAGGTGCGGCCGCGCCACCGAGCAGCACCGCATCCAACGACGCGAGTGCCTCGACGGCAGCAGGGTGGTCCAGCGCTTTGACGAGCTGCGTAGGAACGAGCGAGGTATATCGACGCGGGCCGGCGAGCGCTCCGATTGCGGCAGGCAGCGCCGACGGGTCGAAGCCGGTGGAGACGTCGAGTATCACCGGCTCGGTGCCGGCGAGAACACTGCGTAGCAAGACCTGTAGTCCGGCGATGTGATGGGCCGGTAGCGCCAACAGCCATGAGCCGGGGCCGCCGATGCGCTCGTACGTTGCCGTGCCACTTGCCCTCAACGCGGCCGCGGAGAGCATCGCACCCTTCGGGGTTCCCGTGGTGCCGGAGGTGGCCACGACGAGGGCTGCGGCGGACTCGATCGGCGTGCCTGGGGCCAGCGCGTCGCGCAACCGGGCGCTTTCGCGAGTGTCGGACGCGGGGACCGGAAGTACCGCAGGGCAATTCCCGTCGAGTATGTCGCTCAGCCGCGGCAACAGAGCGGCAGCGGCTGGTCCGGCCGGGATAGGTAGTTCTTCGAGCAGGTCCACATCGGCGAGCCTAATCGGATGCTCCCAGTGTGAACGGATCGGCGAGAGGCCATCCGCCCGTCGCGAGATTCGACCGAACCCGATCGATGTCCTCTTCACGTGGCATCTCGTTGGTGACCTTGGTGATGGACACCGCGATACCCGCCTTGTCCGCGGGAAGTTGCCCGTCGGCGATGAGCGCGTCCCTGACGGAATGAACCTCGTCGTCGGACAGTCGGCGGGCCAGCAATGCGAGCAACGGGATGTAGTCCGCGTCGGGTACGCCTTCGGGGTACCCGACGCGGAACCAATCGAGGATCGCGGTGAGGAACGAAGGAACCGCCATCTACTTCAGCGATACCGGATCTGCGAGGGGCCATCCGCCTGCAGCGAGTCGGGCCGAGACACGAGCAATGTCTTCGGGGGTCGGCTCGGTGTCGATCAGTTCCTTGATGAACTCGGAGATCTCGTCGTTGGAGATCGCGCCGGCACTCAGCGCACCACCGATGGGAGCGACGAGGCCGAGTACGACCTCGTGGACTTGGGCGTCGGTCAGTTCGGCGCGACGCAGCAGAGCCACGAGTGGGAAGCGATCCTTCGGAGGTATGCCCTCCGGGTAGCCGGCACGCAACCATTGGAGGACGGATGCGGGAAACGTGGTTTTGGGGTCGGTCATGATGCTTGTCCTTCCTGGTCGAATAGCGAAGTGGATCAGAAGACGGAAATTCCGAACGTGTTGTCGAGGAAGTCCTTCATGATGAAGAGAATCCCAGCAGCGATGGCGAGTACGACAACAGCGAAGCAGAGCGCCGCTACGGCGGTGGCTGCGGCCGGGCGGGTAGTGCGGAGCGAGGTGGTGCCGGTCGCATCGTCCGGTGTCTCGCCGACGGCGAGGGCTCTGAGGCCTAGAGCGAAGATTGCCGGCAGGCCTGCTCCGAGAAGCAGTCCGACGAGTACAACTTTCCACAGCGAGTCCAGCGTGTGAGTGAGAGTTTCCATTGCCGTTCTTCCTAAACCGTTGTGGGGGACTTTTCGTCGGCCGGAAGGAGGCCACCGTCCCACTCGTCGTTGACGTTGCTCGGGTCGATCGGCTGGCGACGCGACCGCAGGTACATGAAGGCTGCCAAGGCGATGAGAATGGCGAAAACGACCAGCACGCCGGGCAATCCGCCCACGGAGTCGGCGAGGTGCCAGCATGCCGCGCCGACGACGCCTGCGAGGGGCAGGGTGATGACCCACGCGACTGCCATGCGTCCCGCGACGTTCCAGCGGACCTGTGCGCCCGGTTTGCCCACGCCCGAGCCGAGGATGGATCCTGTCGCGACCTGCGTCGTCGACAACGGTAGCCCCAGGTGGCTGGAGGTCAGGATAATTGCGGCGGAGGAAGATTCCGCTGCCATTCCCTGGGGGGACGCGATTTCGACGAGTCCCTTGCCGAGTGTGCGGATGACTCGCCACCCACCGAGGTATGTGCCCAGAGCGATCGCGAGTGCGCAGGTGAACTTGACCCACAACGGCATCTCGGCTTCGGGACCGACCGTGCCGTACGCGACGAGAGCCAGGAAGATGACGCCCATAGTCTTCTGTGCGTCGTTGGTGCCGTGGGCGAGCGAGACCAACGATGCTGAACCGATCTGGCCCCAGCGGAAGCCGCGCTCCCTCGACTTCTCCGGCACCGCATTGGTGATGCGGTAGATCACCCGGGTGCCGACGGTGGCAACGAGACCTGCGACGACGGGTGCGAGCACGGCGGGGAGCACGATTTTGCTCCAAACGCCGTCCCAGACGACCCCCGACGTGCCGAGACCCGCGATTGTCGCGCCGATGAGCCCGCCGAACAGTGCATGTGACGAGCTGGACGGTATGCCGAGGAGCCACGTTGCGAGATTCCACAGGATCCCGCCGACGAGACCGGCGAAAATGATGGTCAGCAGCGCTTGGCCACCGGTATCGCCGAGGTTGACGATGCCTTTGGCGACCGTCGCTGCCACCTCCACGGACAGGAATGCGCCGACGAGATTCAAGACGGCGGACAGGGTGACTGCAACCTTGGGTTTCAGTGCCCCTGTTGCGATCGACGTCGCCATGGCGTTGGCGGTGTCATGGAAACCGTTGGTGAAGTCGAACGCCAAAGCGGTCACGACGACAACCAGAAGTACGACGAATTCTGCGCTCACACTACAAAGTGTGACGCCTGGACGCCTCGATCCGTTAACTTCCCCCGAAGTGTTCTTCTTCGGTCCCCGCCCGACGCTACCTGTTCACCTGCCGTTCACTCACGGGTCCTATATGTCCGATTCGTAAGAGGTCTGCGTCACGTCGTACCGACAGAGCCTTCGGAGACGGCTGTGGGACAGTGGAGCCCGTGGAATTCGACGATGGAATCGGCGGTGAGCTCGGCGGGCGGGACGACTCTGTGGCCGCCGCGCTGTCGTACCTCGACTCCGTCGATCCAGCATCCGGGGCGGACGCTCGCATCGGCTGGGACGGACTGCAGGATGTGTCTCCGGATTCCGGTCCCACTCAGACCTCGGTGCAAACATTTCTGTGGATGCATCTACGCCTTCTCGGCGAGGATCGGGATCGTTCGTGGGAAGTAGCGCGGGCACTCGCCGATCTGCTCGATCGTCTCGGCCACGCCAGGTACGCCGACATAGCGCGAAGTGAACAGACACGAACTCTGCTCTCGGCGGTAGACGACGCAACCTGGCAAGAGCAGTACGTCACCGCCGTCGCCGAATCCGGAATCGGGCCGGCGGACACCGAATTGGTCACCTGGCAACAGACCCCGGAAGGTACCGAACGAGCCATCGTCGACCTGATCGGAGAGACCCTCGAAGTAGCCACGGTTGCAGGTGAGTTCACGCCGTCCAGGCCTCACGCACCACCGCTGAAGGCGAGTGCGCTGGCCGCCCGTCGGCGCGGAATGACCGATGCGGTTCTGCGCACCGATCGGCTCGGTGGCGTGCTCCTGGAACAGCTACTCGACCACCGGATCGCGATCTGGTCTGCCTACAGCACCCCGCGGGCCGAGCTCTATCGCGGACTGACCGAAGAGCTGCACAGTGCGAACGAACCCGCTTTCGGATGCGTCCGTCGACTCGAAGGCATCCTCGACCTCGTTGGCGACGGCATCACCCTGACCGACACCGGTTTTCTTCCCGACTCGGTCGTGGAGCGTGCTATCGGCACCCTGTGGTCGCCGAGGGAATGGCCGTTTCCTGCCGGCTCCGAACGCGAGACAGCGCCGGTGCTGACCGTTCGGCGCCTCTTGCTGCGGCTCGGGTTGGTCCGCAAACACCACGGGCGGCTGGTGCCGACGGCCCGGGCTCGTGGAATGAGTGCCGACGGGATGTGGCGCACCCTCGTCTCCCGACTGGTCGGGACCCAGTACCACCCGGAAACGATTGCCGCCGAAGTGGTGCTCGGCGAGGTCGCCCGAGGACGTAGGCCCGTCGAGACCACGGTACTCACCTCGGCGCTGCTGGCCGCCGAAGGGTGGACGCACAGCGGTGAATCTCCTGGCGTCGCCGACATCGAGCCACTCGCCGACGTCGTGACCGCCGAACTGACGGCTTTGGGCGCGTTTTCGTTCCCTGATTCGCGGTCCGGACAGTTCTCGGAAACCCCGTCGCCCGACGGCGTTCGACTCGCAGCGGCCCTGCTCCGACATCGCCTTTTGCACACGAGGCTTCCGACTATCTGATCTAGTCGAGGGCGCGCACCGTTAAGCTGGACGAATACGTAGTCGGTCGGACCGCGCAGAGAGCAGGGAGACGCCGGTGGACCACGATCCCATGTCGCCCAATCTTCGGCCGCGGGCGCGAAGGCAGAGCGACTCGGCACGGCGTTACCTCGATGTCGAGGCAACCACTCCGGCCCTTCGGAACACCGTCGAACTGGCAGCGAAAAGCGTCGGATTCGCCATTGCACAGTTGAACGTACTCGACGACGAAACTATGTATACCCTGGTCAACGTCGGTGGGCCGCCGATGTCGACGGTGGCTCGCTCCATCACGTTGTGCGACGACGTTGTCCGCAGTGGTAAGTCGGCGCTGATTTCTCGCACCCGCGTCGACGCCACGGCACGGCAACGCGACATTCTCGATCAGGTCGGGCTGGAGTCGTACGCGTCGGTTCCGCTTCGTGGTCGCGAAGGCCTGGTGATCGGGACACTGTGTCTGCTCGATCCACTGTCGAGGGAGGTCGACGACGGCCAATTGCAGGAACTGGAGCAGTTTGCGTCCGTTTTGGAGGAGCAACTGGACCTGCATCGACGCGTTGGGTCCACCACCGCCAAGCTCGACGGTGACGTCGATCTGGCCGGCGCATTGCGTGGCGGTCAGATCGTGCCGTGGTTCCAATCGATCGTCGACCTCCGTACCGAGGAGATCGTCGGCTTCGAGGCGTTGGCGAGATGGCATCACCCGACCAACGGTCTGGTCTCGCCGGCGGACTTCGTCCCCTTGGCCGAGTCGAGCGAACTGATCATCGACGTAGACCTGGAAGTTCTGCGGCAGGCCGTGCGCGCGGCGGAGACATGGCAGAAACTTCGCCCGGGTCTGCGACTCAGCGTCAACTTGTCCGGGCGTCATCTGGCCCATCCGGACGCCGTGGCCCAGTTGCAGTGCGCAGTGGCGGAGGCCGATGTCGACCCACGCTCGATCTCGCTCGAGCTCACCGAAACGTCCGCGGTGACCGACGGTCCGCTGATTCGACGACACATCGACGACGTACACGCCCTCGGGTTTCGAGTACTGCTCGACGATTTCGGCTCGGGCTGGTCATCCCTGGAACGGCTCGTCACCCTCGAACCCGACGGGATCAAGATCGACGGTCGGTTGTCTCGGCTGGTGGATACTCCTCGCGGCAAAGCTCTGCTCGGCGCCATCTCGAAAGTCACGCGGGAACTCGGCCTGTCGATGATCATCGAAGGTATCGAGACCCGTGAACAGGCCGATATCGCCCTCGAACTCGGATGCACACTGGCCCAAGGTTTCCTCTGGTCACACCCGCAATCGGCCGGCGCGGTCCTCCGGCTTCTCAGTGGTGATCAGTCGCCGCGCACATCGCGGCGTAACGGATGATCGGGCGGGATCTGGACCAACACGATATCGACCCCGTCCGGGTCGCGTAACCACATCTCGATCAAACCCCAGAATTCCGTTTTCGCTGCTCGTTCGATCCGAACCCCGCGAGCACGCAGTTCGGTCGCGGCGGACTCGATATCGCGTACCTGCAGCCACAGCGCGCCGTCGAACGACGTCGGTTCGCTCGCTCCGCCGTGTGCGGCGATCTCGATGAGGCTCTGGCCGGCGAAGAACACGGTGCCGGCGCTGTATTCGCGATGTATGGCCAGACCGAGGCCGTCCCGGTAGAACGCGAGGGCGCGCTGGTAGTCGGTAGGGCGCAAAATCGTTCGACTACTCAAGATCTCCACACCACATCGATATCACATATGCGTCGACCCGTCGGTCGCCGTCATGGAGTCGCCTCGTGGCCGGGGGCGTCGTGAGTTCTGCGCGACTCCTTCATCTCGGCCTCGAATACATGCCGCTTCCCTTCCTGCAGTTCGGCACGTACCTGTTGCTCGTGGCATCGGAAATGAGACCAGTACAAATCGTCGAATTCCTCGACGATCTGGAACGACCACCGCCCGTCGATCGCATTGCGTCCGACCATTTCGGTTTCGAGCCTGTCCGCCTGGGTGAGATGCCCGGCCTCCCGCAGTGCGGAGACTGCCTCGCCGAGTTGGAGATCGGCGTGACCCATCAGTTGATGGAACGAATAGAGGTGGCCACGGGCTCGTTCGATGGTTTCGAGGGCTTCGGAGACCTTGCCGATCGCCGCGACGGTGTCATCGGAGGTGTTCGCCGGCCGTACATGCTCGGGCTCGGGGTTCTGGCGATCGTTGCTCATGAGGCAGACATTCCCCCAGCGGCTGGATCCGAACCTGGTTCCTCAGATCAGGGTCGTCACCACTCGGTTGCCGCCGGCAGCTTTGGCCTCGTACATCATCGAATCCGCGACGCGAGTTGCGGTGCCGACGGGATCGGCGCTATCGGTCCACAGATCCGATTCGGCGTAGAGAATGGCGGCTCCGATGCTGACCGTCACCGGTATGGCGTCGTTCGCGCCATGGAGCGCGCGCCTGACGCCGTGAATCAAAGCGTCGATGTGCAGCCGCGAGGTGACGACGGCGGCCAGATACTCCTCGCCACCGGTACGGCCGACGACCCCGTATCTGGACACATGGGCGGTCAGGCGTTCGGCGACCCGGCAGATGACCGCGTCGCCCTCGTCATGGCCGTAGATGTCGTTGACCGACTTGAAATTGTCGATGTCGACGACCACCACCGCGGCGCACCATCCGTTGCGTTGTCCCTGGGGCAGCAGGTCCTCGATCGCTGTCGTCAGTCCTCTGCGGTTGAGTAGTCCGGTCAGCGGATCGAGGACCGAGCTCCGAGCATCTGCCGACAATGTCGTCAGGAAGATGTGTGAGGTGATCGGCACACTCATGATGGCGAGAAGTACGACGTTGGTTCGGACCAGCAGGTTCAGCGTGTCCGTACGGCCCTGCAGATACAAGGCCCCCGCGATGCCGAGTACGGCGGCGGATGCGAAGACGAGATGCAGCACGAGCCAACGCGGGCTTACGAAGAACGTGACGAAACCACCGATCACCGCGAACAGGACGCAACCGAGCAGAGCGTTTCCCAGCTCCATCAACACCAGCGCCGAGGTGATGCCGAGATCTGCGTACACCGCGAACAGAACGACCCCGAGTCTCCCGGGGAAAGGCAACAGGAGCCACAGCGCCGCGATGATCAGGTTGGTGATGCACAGCGTCAACGTCCAGATCGTCGCGGCAGCTCCGCTCGGCCCCCCGTCGGCGAACAAAGATATGAAGGACATGACGCTGATGTTGATCATCGACAGCGCGATGAGGAGTCGGATGACCTTGCCCGAACGATGAGAGTTCTGGAACTCGCGCATCCACTCGTAGTCGTGAGCTGCCGTGAACCACTCGAGAACAGCCTTCCGTGCGCCGACGGCCGGTGGCCGACGACTGGGGAGAGCTTCGCGCGAGAGAGACATGAGGGGGTGTCGACTCTTTTTAGAAGTAGCGGGGGAACGGAGACCAGTCGGGGTCGCGCTTCTCGAGGAACGAATCACGGCCTTCGACGGCTTCATCGGTCATGTATGCCAACCGTGTCGCCTCGCCCGCGAACAACTGCTGACCGACGAGGCCGTCGTCCTGCAGGTTGAACGCATATTTGAGCATCCGCTGCGCCTGCGGCGACTTGGCGTTGATCTTCGCGGCCCACTCGATGGCCACGTTCTCGAGTTCGTCGTGATCGACGACGCGATTGACGGCACCCATGCGATGCATGTCCTCGGCCGTGTAGGTGTCGCCGAGGAAGAAGATCTCGCGAGCGAACTTCTGTCCCACCATCTTGGCGAGATATGCGCTGCCGTAGCCGCCGTCGAAGCTGCCGACGTCGGCATCGGTTTGCTTGAACCGGGCATGTTCGCGACTGGCGAGGGTCAGGTCGCATACGACGTGCAAGCTGTGGCCACCGCCCGCTGCCCAGCCGTTGACGAGGCAGATGACGACTTTCGGCATGAAGCGGATCAGTCGCTGCACTTCGAGGATGTGTAGTCGGCCTGCGCGTGCTCGGTCCACCGTCTCGGCAGTCTCGCCGTCGGCGTACTGATAACCGCTTCTGCCTCGGATTCGCTGGTCACCGCCGGAACAGAACGACCACACGCCGTCTTTCGAGCTCGGGCCGTTACCGGTCAGCAGCACTGTGCCGACGTCGGAGCTCATCCGAGCATGCTCGAGTGCGCGGTACAGCTCGTCGACGGTGTGGGGACGGAATGCGTTCCTGATGTCGGGTCGATCGAACGCGACGCGAACGGTGTCGTCACGTACGTGGCGGTGGTAGGTGATATCGGTGAGGTTTTCGAAGCCGGGAACGGTTTGCCACAGGGAAGGAGTGAAGGTCACCTGGTCACGATAGAGCGCCACGATCGGTACGTCGCGAATACCCGGTTCCTGACTACGGGTTACGGTGCTGGAATGAGCGAACAGGCAGGCCAGGACCAGTACGAGCGCCACGGCGGGTTTCCGAAGTACCGACAAGCCGACGTCGGGCCTGAATACGGCAGGCTCGTGGCGGGGCTGCGAACGCTTCAGGATCTGGCGGTGAGCGCGGCGCCGACACCGGAGGCGACTGTCGAGGCCGCCGAACGGGTCGAAGCATTGATCGATCTGCTGACCCCGTTCCAGGTGCCGGAGGGACAGGCGCCCGCCGGCCGTGTGATGACCCTTCCCGGTCGCGGCTCGCTACTGATGCTGCCGTGGACCATCGAGAAGTTCGACGCCGAAGGAGTCCGTAGCCGTGGCGTGTTCCGCCGCTATCACCTCGGCGGAAACGGTGCTGCGCACGGCGGCACGCTTCCGTTGCTGTTCGACGACATGTTGGGGATGATTCAGCATGCCTACGGCAGGCCGATCAGCCGGACCGCATTCCTGCACGTCAATTACCGCAAGATCACTCCACTGGACACCGAACTCGTCGTCGAGGGCAGTGTCGAGCGCGTCGAAGGCCGTAAGACGTTCATCAACGCCGTACTACGCGATCTGGAGGGCAATGTTCTCGCCGACTGCAATGCGCTGATGCTGCAGCTTCTGGAGGGGCAGCAGTGAACCCAGCGTCCGTCGAGGAGTTTCTCGATGGATCCCACGTTCTCTCGATTCCGTTGCACACCAAGTTTCGCGGCATCACCACCCGCGAAGTCATGCTGGTCCGAGGACCGGCAGGGTGGGGTGAATTCTCGCCGTTCATCGAGTACGACGACCAGGAATCCTCCGCGTGGCTGCGCTCTGCCATCGAAGCTGGATGGGAGGGGCCGCCTGCGCCGTACCGCGAGCGGGTCCGCGTCAACGCGACAGTGCCCGCTGTGTCCGCGGCCGAGGTCCCCGCAATTCTGGATCGGTTTCCCGGCGTCGACACCGCGAAAGTGAAGGTAGCCGAAAAGGGTCAGAGCGTCGTCGAAGACGTCGAACGCGTGCGTGCCGTGCGCGCACTCGTTCCGCGGGTTCGCGTCGACGCGAACGGAGGCTGGACCGTCGATCAAGCCGTGGAGGTGCTGTCGAGGTTGCTCGACGACGGCGAACTCGAATATGCCGAACAGCCGTGTGCGACGGTGCCGGAACTCGTCGAGGTTCGTCGACGTCTGCCGACCGTTCGGATCGCAGCCGACGAAAGTATCAGGCGCGCCGAGGACCCACTTCGAGTCGTTCGAGCTGGGGGAGCCGACATCGCCGTACTCAAAGTGGCGCCGCTCGGCGGGATGCGCGCGTTGCTGGAGTTGGCAGGCGAACTGGGCGAATACGGGGTCCCCGTGGTGGTCTCCAGCGCCTTGGACTCCGCTGTCGGTATGGCATCCGGACTTGCTGCCGCGGCGGCAATTCCGAAGCTCGAGTTCGCCTGCGGCCTCGGCACCGGAAGTCTGTTCGAATCCGATGTCGTTGCCGCGCAGGAACTTCTCGACGGCACTGTGCGCGCCGAGCCTGTCGAGCCCGATCCGGAGCGGTTGACGTCGCTGGCGGCACCGGAGGATCGCGTGCTGTGGTGGCGTGAGCGGGTGCGGCGGTGTTGGGCGGGAGCGCAGCCTGCGGAGTGAGCAGGGAAGCGGGAGCGCAGCCTGCGGAGTGAGCAGGGAAGCGGGAGCGCAGCCTGCGGAGTGAGCAGGGAAGCGGGAGCGCAGCCTGCGGAGTGAGCAGGGAAGCGGGAGTTCAGCCTGCGGAGTGCCCAGGAAACAATCCTGCGGTACTCTTTCCCACGTCGTTCGCCGAACGTGAAGATCTGGGAGGAATTTCGAAGTGGTTGCTGCACTGAAGGAATCGTTGCTCGACGAGTCCAAGCGCGATGTTCTGTTGCGTGATGTCTTGGCTTTGATCGACGCGGAGGTGTCGGACAAGAAGGGCGCGAGCGGCTTGGCCGTCAAGGGCGGTTACGGGGCGGTCAAGAAGGTCGGCCCGTCGTACATCGAGCGGGCCGTCGAACAGCTGTGGCCGGAGTTCGTGGACAAGTTGGAGCCGCTGTGGCAGTCGTACAATGCTGCTCCGGTGGGGTCGTTCTCGGACTATCTCGTTGCCAACTCCGATCAGGCATCCGACGCGCTGCTGGCGGTCACGGACGAGCGGATCGATGAGACGGACAAGAGCGTGGTGAAGAAGTTCTACGGGAGCCTTCGTGGCTCGGCGAAGAAGAATGTTGCCGAGGCGTTGCCGCGCGTCGGTGACCTGGTCACCAAGTACGCAGGCTAGGCGACTTCGTCTCGGGTGGAGGGGATACGTTCGCAAGGGACGTATCCCCTTCATCTGGTTGCGAGGCGACCGTTCTTGATTGCCTGCAGTAGCAGCGCATGATCAGCTTCGGTCTGATCGGCGTACAGCCGCGCGAATCGGGAAAGCGCCACGTCGAGAACGTCGGATGTGCCTACGTAGCCGGCGATCATCGAGGCCCCGCTGGTTCGGGCGTGACCTTTCGCCAGCAATCTGCCGACGACACCTGCATAGTCGACGAGTGCGGGGGCGTCGATCGAGGACAGGTCGATGGTGCCCTTCATGTTGCGGAACTGTCGCACGTAGTACTGGCGCCCGTCGATGGTCGTCCACCCCAGCAGTGGGTCGCTCACGGTCTGCAGATCCTGCTGGTATTCCACGACGCGTTGGCCTTGGTGTGCATGCCACGCGGACTCACCGTGAACATAGGGGGCCAGGACCGACCGTCGTGCCTGCTTGAGTTGGAGGAACACGACGTCGTCGGGACTGCTGCCTTCCAGGAGCGCCACGTAGGCGCGTAGGCCGACACTGCCGACGCCGACGACGCGGTGCGCGACGTCGATCAACGTGTAGCCGCCGAGTACGCGGCGCCAATGCGGGGACAAAGTGGCCAGGTACTCGTCGAGTCCTTGGGCGAGAAGTTCTTCGTCACGGGCCGGGATGCGTGTGGTGATCGGCGGTTCCTCGACCAGGCGGCGCTGCCCCTCGTGTTCGACGGTGAATCTGGGGAGCGCACGGTCGCTGGTACTTCGCCGAGCCTTCTTCGATGCCCGTTTGATCTCCTTGCGCAACGACCCTTCGGTGACGTCTGCCTCCAGTTTCTCGGCGGTCAGGCGTTGGAAGGACCGCGACATCAGTGGTTCGTCGGCCAGTCTCGACACTTCGAGTCGGTAGGCGCGGACGCAGGCAGCTACGGCCTCCTCGCATTGGGATTCGCTGCGGCCGTTCTGCCGCCCGGCCACCCAGATGCTCGCGGCGAGGCGACGTAGATCCCATTCCCAACCGCCCGGATGGGCCTCGTCGAAATCGTTGAGATCGATCACCAGGTCACGTTCGGGGGAAGCGTAGAACCCGAAATTGCCCAGGTGCGAGTCCCCGCTGATGATCGGAGTGATTCCCGTGGACGGCAACAGTGCGACATCTCGTGCCATGACGATCGCAGTCCCGCGGAGGAACCCGTACGGAGACTCGGCCATCCGCTCCACGCGCACCGGTATCAGCCAGTCGATGCGACCGTCGTGGGAGAACTCGATCTGCCGGATCGGATCCGGTCGGTCGGGGGGCGCGGACCAGTCGCCCATCGATTCGCGGGAGACCTTCTCGCGCAGGCTGCGACCGAGCTCGTATCGCTCCGCCCTCGGCGTCGGACGAACCCGCAGCGTCGCGAAAGACCGTTTGTCGTCCTCACCGATGCTGGTGACGACGGCGTGGCCATGGGGAGCGTTGGGCATAGGTGAACTGTAGAACCTGGCGGTCTCGCAAGTGGGTCAGGTCCTGCAGCGGGCGGCACTGTCAGGGGTGGGTGGGGCGATCGATCGAGCGCACCCGAGGTGGGAGCCCCCATTCGGTTCGGCCGAGCCTGCTGAGTGGGGCGATGTCGGCGAACGACGGTAGGCCGTCTTCGGCGAGGACTTCCGGGCGCACCGCGACGGCGACGACGTTGCCCATGACGACGAAGGAGTCGCCGACTTCGATGATCCGATGCAGGGTCGCCTCGATGGCTATCGGTGATTCGGCGACGCGCGGGGGCGAGACCTTCTCGCTGGGCTCGTGTGAGATGCCGAGTTCGTCCAGTTCGCTGACGCCGTGTTCGTAGTCGGCGGACGACGCATTCACCTGTTCCATGAGGGGTTCGGTGGCGAGATTGATCACGAACTCGCCCGTTGCCTCGATGTTCCGCAGGCTGTCTTTTCGTCCTACGGAGGTGAATTGCACGACCGGCGGGTTGGCCGAGGACACCGAAAAGAAGCTGTAGGGAGCGAGGTTCGCCACACCTTCCGATGACAGTGTCGACACCCAGGCGATGGGTCGCGGCACGACCGAGGCGGTGAGCAGGCGATAGAAGTTACTCGGGGGCATTTCGGACGGATGGAAGACGGTGCGCATCGGTTCATAGTGTCAAAGTCCTCGGCCAATCCGCCGGTGTGCAATGGACTTCAAGCAGTCGGTATCGGTTATTCGAAAGACCGGCCTGGGATTCGAAGATCGACCTGAAGTTCGAAGACTAGGCCGAATACGCCTCGGCGAGTCGAATCTGACAACCTTGGAGATGTGAATCCGTCCAGTGCTCAGGCCACCGCCGTCGTCGACGAGCTGGTTCGGGGTGGTGTTCGTGAGGTCGTGCTGTGCCCGGGCTCGCGCAATGCTCCGCTCGCGTTCGCACTACAGGAAGCCGACGCTGCAGGCGTGCTGCGGCTGCACATGCGGATCGACGAGAGAACCGCGGGGTTCCTTGCGATCGGATTGATTCTGGCCGGGGGTCGTCCAGTTCCGGTGGTCATGACCTCCGGAACCGCGGTCGCCAATCTGGGGCCTGCCGTTCTCGAAGCGAACTATGCACGGATGCCGCTGATCGTGCTGAGTGCGAACCGGCCTTACGAGATGCTCGGCACCGGCGCCAATCAGACCATCGAGCAGTTGGGGCTGTTCGGCAGTCAGGTGCGAGCGACGATCAGCCTCGGGCTGGCCGAGGACGGGTCAGGCCAGAACAGTCAGTGGCGCAGCGCGGTGTGCAGGGTGCTGGCGGCAGCGCGCGGAACTCGATCGGGCAACGCCGGTCCGGTGCATTTCGATATTCCGCTACGTGAACCTTTGGTACCCGACATCGGCGACCGTGAGCCTGCCGCTCTCGGCCGTCCCGACGGTGCAGCCTGGACGACGACCCAGCAGGCAACCCTCGACGTGCCGGTCGACGTCGATCTCACCGTGGACACGATCGTCGTATCCGGTCACGGCGCAGCCTTGAGACCCGAATTGGCAGGTTTGCCGACCGTAGCGGAACCGACAGCCCCCTTGCATGGCGTTCCACTGCATCCGATGGCCCTGTCGCAGCTGAAGCCGCGTCAGGTGATAATCACCGGGCGTCCGACACTGCATCGAACCGTCTCGAAGGTGCTGGCCGATCCCGCAGTCGACGTCTTCGCCTTGACGACGGGTCCGCGGTGGCCCGACGTGTCCGGCAACGTCCTTGCCACCGGCACCCGTGCGCTGGTGTCGGGGACGCCGAGGGCGGCCTGGTTGGAGCGCTGCGCGACGCTGTCCGCGAAGGCGGACCACGCCGTCCGCGATCAGCTCGATGCGCATCCCAAGCCGACGGGACTCCACGTCGCGGCAACGGTGATGTCCTCGCTACGCGTCGGCGATCGGTTGCTGTTGGGAGCGTCGAACCCGGTTCGCGACGCGGCCTTGGTGAGCTATCCGAGCGAAGGTGTTTCCGTGTTGTCCAACCGTGGGGTCGCGGGAATCGACGGCACCGTCTCGACGGCGGTCGGTGCGGCGCTGGCTGGAGGAGGTCGCACGATTGCGCTACTCGGCGACCTGACTTTTCTCCACGACGCGTCCGGCCTGCTCATCGGTACGGGGGAGCCGCGGCCGAGTGATCTGACGATCGTCGTCGCCAACGACGACGGCGGCGGCATTTTCGAACTTCTGGAGCAGGGGGATCCGCAGTACGCCGGTGCTTTCGAGCGAGTGTTTGGAACTCCTCACGGCATGGATCTGGCGGCGTTGTGCGCGGCGTACCGCATCCCGCATCGCAGCGTCGACACGGCGGAGCTTGCCGTTCTGCTGGAGGGCAATGCCGATGGAATTCGAGTCCTCGAGGTCACCACCGAGCGTTCGGGGCTACGGGAGTTGCACGCGGGGATTCGGGCACGCCTCTAGACAGTGTCGTTCGGATACTGTTGTGCGGCAACCCAATCGATGGTTTCCTGGGTTTCGGTATCGATGATGTCCTTGATCATGTCGTTGACGAGCGACTCGATCTTCCCGCCGATGAGTGGAATCTTGACCGTCGAGCTGCCTCTGATCGTCAGCACAGCCCCGGTGCCCGCGGGTCGGAGTGCAAACGTGCCTGCGACCTTGGCAGGGAGCGAGGATGATCCGCCCGTCAAGGTGCCGTCCGCATGGTCACCCTGCAGCGGGCCCCAATGGTCGGACCTGGTGATCAGCAGGGTGCCCTTGATGACCTTCTTGACCAATGCCGGCAGCTCCGTCACCCCGACTTCCTCCGAGATGTCCACCGTCAGACCGCCGTCTTCGTGACTGGTCAGCTTGTAGCCCTCGGTCTTCTCGGCTTTGGCGAATCTGGTCATCCACTGTTCCTCGCTGGTCAGTGCCAGGTAGACCTGGGTGGGAGTGTGTTCGGAGGAAATGGTGAATTCGAAATCGCGCGACATGTCAGCAGAGGCTACCGTCAGGCGCTCACCTGTGCGCCGAACTCGGGAAGTAACCTCTATCGACGTGGATGCCCCCGACAGTGCCGACGGACCGAACAAGGGGTTGGCTCGTACGCGGATTTCGGTTCTTGTCGTCGCAATCGGAATTTCCGTGCTGGCGATTCTCCTTGTCGTCGCGGCGTGGCAGAACGATCGAACTATCACTTCCGACGAGGGAACGGCGACGGCAGAGGTCCTCTCGGCAGGAAGACTCCGCTCTGCGGTCAGCTTCATCACTCCCGACGGGGTCACTCACAATCCACAACTGGGTGTGCTGTATCCGACCAACCTGGTTGCCGGACAACGAATCGACGTCGAATACAACAAGGCCGACCCTGATCTCGTTCGCGTATCCGGCCGCGATGCGAGCGTTGCGATCATCCCGGCCGCGTCGGTCATCGTCGTGACCTGGCTGATTGCAGTTCCGACGCAACTGCTTCTTCGTCGGCGTGAAGAAGCCGATCGGTAACCGTTCGCATGAACTTCGCTCGCCCGTAACGTCGACGCTCCCTGGTAGCCGAAGATGTTGCCCACACTGACAAACGTGCGAGTAGCCATCGTTGCGGAATCGTTCCTACCCAACATGAACGGCGTCACCAACTCGGTGCTCAGAGTGCTCGAGCATCTCGAACGAACCGGCCACGACGCCATGGTTTTCGCGCCGGACAACCCGTCGGGCAGCCCGCGGGCAGCCACCCTGCACGGGCGAATCCCGATCCACCGGGTGCCGGCCGTCATGTTGCCCAGGGTGAGCTCGCTCCCCGTCGGGGTGCCCGGGCCTTCCCTACCGGCGGCTCTGCGCGTATTCGGCCCCGACATCGTGCATCTCGCGTCGCCGTTCGTCCTCGGCGCGGGCGGGATGGCGGCCGCCAAACGGCTCGGAGTTCCCTCGGTCGCGGTCTACCAGACCGATGTCGCAGGGTTCGCCGAAAGCTACGGGCTCGGCCTGACGTCGAAAGCTGTGTGGCGGTGGACGCGTCGGGTTCACCGCGGTGCGGCGCGCACACTTGCGCCGTCCTCGTCCGCGGTCCAGGCTTTGGAGCAACACGGCGTTCCACGGGTCCATCGTTGGGCCCGAGGCGTCGACGCTGTCCGGTTCGCGCCGTCCGCCCGCCGAGAAGCATTGCGCAGACGGTGGGCACCGAGCGGCAAGCTCATCGTCGGGTTCGTCGGACGGCTCGCACCCGAAAAGCACCTCGAGCGGCTCGCCTCGCTGAGCGAGTCCACCCAACTCGTGATCGTCGGTGACGGTCCGGAGCGGGGTGCGCTCGAGAAGCTGATGCCGTCGGCGATCTTCACCGGGCAGCTCGGCGGCGACGAGCTTGCCCAGGCGTTCGCCAGCTTCGACATCTTCGTTCACCCCGGCGAACACGAGACGTTCTGCCAGGCCGTCCAAGAAGCCCTCGCTAGTGGAATTCCCGCCATCGGACCCGACGCAGGTGGACCACGAGACCTGATCACGCACTGCCGCAACGGATATCTGCTGCCTGTGGACCGGTTCGCGGAACTCCTCCCGAGCGCGGTGTCGGCGCTCGCGTCGCCGAAGATGCGAGCCCGGTTCGGTGAGGCAGCGCGGAGGTCCGTGCTGCACCGCACGTGGCCCGTGATCTGCGAAGAACTTCTCGCGCACTACTACGAGGTCCTCGGTTGGGAAAACCGCGCCGCGCTCCGAACGGCGTGACCCGTAAGCTCGAGACGTGCCTACAAGTTCGCGTGCAACGCTCGACAAGGACCCACACGAGGTCGCATCGATGTTCGACGGCGTCGCCCGTCGATACGACATCACCAACACCGTGCTGTCCTTCGGCCAGGACCGCAGCTGGCGGAAGGCCACGCGCGCCGCCCTGAACCTGAAAGCGGGCGAGAAAGTTCTCGATCTCGCCGCCGGGACCGGGGTGTCGACGGTCGAACTCGCTCGCAGTGGTGCGTGGTGCGTTGCCACCGACTTCTCGAAGGGGATGCTGCAGGCAGGTTCCGGGCGTCCGGTCCCGATGGTGGCGGGTGACGCGATGCACCTGCCGTACGCCGATGCGAGCTTCGACGCCGCAACTATTTCCTTCGGACTGCGCAACGTCTCGGATTTCGAGGCCGGACTACGTGAGATCGCCCGCGTCACCAAGCCCGGCGGGAGGCTCGTCGTCTGCGAATTCTCGACGCCGGTCTTTCGGCCGTTCCGCACGGTCTACATGGAATACCTGATGAAAGCGCTTCCCGCAGTCGCTCGGGCGGTTTCGAGCAACCCTGACGCGTACGTGTACCTAGCCGAGTCGATCCGGGCATGGCCCACTCAGGACGAACTCGCGACGCGCATCGCCGACAGTGGCTGGTCGAACGTGCAGTGGCGGAACCTGACCGGTGGGGTCGTGGCTCTGCACCGTGCCGTTCGCTGATCACCTCAGCTGAACGGCGGTCGGGAATCGGCTTTCAGTGACGCGCTGCCCGATGCACGCCACGCTCGTGCAACGAGGTCCGAATCGGCTTCGGTGACGAGGTTTCCCATCACTCGCACCGCGATCTTCATCAGTGCTGTCGAGCGCATGCCGATAGGTCCCGTTGCGGGTAGGAACCGGGGGACCGTAAGTAGGCCTGCGAGTCGGCGGGCTATGGAAAATGCCTGCCCGTAATGCTCGCGCAGCAGCGCGGGCCACGCCTCGCTCAGGTCGTTCTCGTCGAGCATGTCCGCGATCAAGCGTCCACCTTCGAGCCCGTAGTCGATTCCTTCACCGTTGAGCGGATTCACACAGGCCGCCGCGTCGCCGATGATCGCCCAGTTCTTTCCTGCAACGTTGGACACCGCACCACCCATCGGCAGCAGGGCCGACGCCACAGCCCGAAGGTCGCCGGTCAGTCCCCAGTCTGTGCGACGCTGCTCGGTGTAGAGATCCAGCAGCGGACGCAGGGCGCCCGGCCCAGGCCGCTTGGCCGTCGCCAGCGTGCCGACACCGATGTTCACCTCGCCGGTGCCGAGCGGGAAGATCCAGCCATAGCCCGGTTGCAGCACTCCCTCGCCGTCGCGCAGCTCGAGATGTGAGGAAATCCACGGGTCTTCGCTTCGGACGGAGGACATGTAGGCACGAGCGGCGATCCCGAACGTGGTGTCCCGATGCCACTCGCGTCCCAGCTTCTTGCCGAGGGAGGACCGGACGCCGTCGGCGATGATCAGCGTTTTGCACGTGAGAGTGCGTTCCATGCCGCCGTGCTCGAAGGTGACCGACTCGACACCTCGCTCGTTCCGCGCCACCGACACCGCCTTGGCGCCTTCGAACATCCGAGCGCCGGACTCGACCGCAGTGCGACGGATTCTGTCGTCGAGCTCCGAGCGGGGGACCGCGCTGCCTACCGTCGGAAGTGAACCGCCTGGCCACTCGAGCTCCAGTTCCTGCCCGAACCCGGACAGTCGCAGACCACGGTTCTCGACGCGTCCGCGGACCCACTTGCCGAGGCCGAGGCGATCGAGCTCGGCGATGGCACGTGGGGTCAGGCCGTCGCCGCACGTCTTGTCACGTGGGAACGTCGCAGCGTCGGCGAGAACTACCTGCCGACCGGCGCGCGCCGCCCAGGCAGCTGCCGCCGAACCAGCGGGGCCTGCGCCGATTACCAGCACTTCGGCTTCGGTGGGAAACTCCGCAGTAGTTGACACAGATCCAGTATGCAGTGGACGGCGGCGCTTCCCACCGCGCCCGGACGTGGGGTGAAGCACCTTCCGGGTACGGCGCGCACTAGATTCACTACGGTAGTAGCGGGTATCCGGGGGCGCTGACAGCAGACGAGATTTCAGATCCGATCAAGACACCGAGGACAGGACCAACAAACGTGAGCACAGACGACACGGCCGGATCGACGGTCGTTGCCGGGGTGGATCTGGTCGATCCAGAGCTTGCACGAACCGTGGCCGCAGGTTTGGTCAGCGTCGAGAATCTGATGATCTCGGAACTGTCCGACGGTGAGGACTTCCTCACCGAGGCCGCGTTGCATCTCGCACGGGCCGGTGGAAAGCGTTTCCGCCCGTTGTTCACCGTGCTGACCGCCCAGCTGGGACCCAATCCGACCGACGATGCAGTGGTGACCGCGGCGACGGTCGTCGAACTCGTCCACTTGGCCACGCTCTATCACGACGACGTCATGGACGAAGCCTCGATGCGACGTGGCGCCGAGAGCGCCAATGCGCGATGGGGAAACAGTATCGCGATCCTGGCAGGGGACTACCTGTTCGCGCACGCGTCGCGGCTGGTCTCCACGCTCGGTCCCGAAGCAGTTCGAATCATCGCCGAGACGTTCGCGGAGCTGGTCACCGGCCAGATGCGCGAGACGATCGGTGTCAAAGCGGACCAGGATCCCGTCGCGCACTACCTCAAGGTCGTGTGGGAGAAGACCGGGTCCTTGATCGCCGCGTGCGGAAGGTTCGGCGGGACGTTCTCGGGCGGGGACAGCGACCATGTCGCCGGCCTCGAGCGGCTGGGCGATGCCGTAGGCACGGCGTTCCAGATCTCCGACGACATCATCGACATCTCTTCGGAATCCGAGCAGTCCGGTAAGACTCCCGGCACCGATCTGCGCGAAGGTGTCCACACTCTGCCTGTGCTCTACGCACTCGCCGAGCAGGGCGTCGACGGCGACCGCCTCCGAGTACTGCTGGACGGACCGGTCACCGACGACGCCGAATTGGCGGAAGCACTTCAACTGTTGGAACGCTCGCCAGGAATGGCGAAGGCCAAAGCCACACTCGAAGAGTTCGCCGACAAGGCCTACGCCGAACTGGCAAAGCTCCCACAGGGTGCCGCGAACGACGCGCTGGGACGCCTGGTCCACTACACCGTCGAGCGAGTGGGCTGACCGCAGGGAACCTTGTCGAGTGTCGTGGACGTTCTCACAGTGAACAACCACGACACTCGAGGAAGAGGCACCATTGCGCTTCGCAAACGGGGCAAAGACGTTCGGGCTGCTGGTCGCGATGTCTGCGCTGATCGTATTCATCGGTGCACTGTTTCGGAGCCCGGTCATCCTCTTCGGCTCGGTCGTATTTGCCGTCGGAATGAACGGCTACGTCTATTTCAACAGTGCAAAGCTTGCGCTGCGGTCGATGCATGCCCAGCCGGTGACTCAGCTCGAGGCGCCCGCCATGTACAAGATTGTGCTCGAGCTGGCCACCACCGCGCATCAGCCCATGCCGGCGCTGTACATCAGTCCCACCAACAGTCCCAATGCGTTCGCCACGGGTCGCAACCCGAGGAACGCGGCTGTGTGCTGCACCACGGGCATCCTGGCGATTCTCGACGAACGTGAACTCCGAGCCGTTCTGGGACATGAGCTTTCTCACGTCTACAACCGGGACATCCTGATCTCCTCCGTCGCTGGGGCGATGGCCGCAGTGGTCAGCGGTCTCGCGAACTTTGCGCTGTACGCGTCCATGTTCGGGGGCCGCGGAAACGGGGGCGCCAATCCGATCGCGCTCATACTCGTTTCGTTGCTGGGACCTATCGCGGCAACCGTCGTCAAGCTCGCGGTGTCGCGGTCGCGTGAATATCAGGCCGATCAGTCGGGCGCCGAGCTCACCGGTGATCCGTTGGCGTTGGCGTCGGCGCTGCGCAAGTTGGAGCGCGGCATTGCGGCCGCCCCATTGCCGCCTGAGCCGCGGATCGCCGCGGAGTCGCACCTCATGATCGCGAACCCGTTCAGAGCGGGAGAGAAGGTCGGACGGCTCTTCTCGACTCACCCGCCGATGGCGGACCGAATCGAGCGACTCGAGCGAATGGCCAGGGGCGGCTGACGACGTAGGTGGGTAGCCGAGCTCACGTAGCTCCCACCCACGTCGTTCCGACCTGGGTCGGTCACCTACCGATAGTTGACGAACTGCAATGCGATGCCGAAGTCCTCGCCCTTGAGCATCGACTGTATGGCTTGCAGATCGTCACGCTTCTTGCTGCTGACGCGTAGTTCGTCCCCTTGAATCTGCGCTTTGACGCCCTTGGGGCCGTCGTCGCGAATCTTCTTGGTGATCTTCTTGGCATTCTCGGTGGTGATGCCCTGTACCAGCTTGCCGGTGACCTTGTAGATCTTGCCGGACGGCGACGGATCGTTGGCTTCGAATGCCTTGAGCGAGACGTCTCGACGGATCAACTTTTCTTTGAACACGTCGAGCGCTGCCTTGACCTTCTCTTCACTCTCGGACGTGATGACGATCACCTCTGATTCGCCGCTGCCCGACCACTCGATCGTCGTGTCGGAGCCGCGAAAATCGAAGCGTGTCGACAGCTCCTTCGCCGCCTGTCCTACTGCGTTGTCGACCTCCTGACGGTCGACCTTGCTCACCACATCGAAGGACGAATCTGCCACTTGACTACTCCTGTGTCGAATCGAATTGCGTAAGGCACTTACCCCGACGTTAGCCCGTTCGCACGGCCTCTATGCACCCGGTTTGCGTTCGGGGGGCACGTTCGTTGTATTCTTCAAACCGCATCGAGGAGAGCGAATCTCTTCGGTGCAAGCACGGCAGATTGCCCGAGCGGCCAATGGGAGCGGACTGTAAATCCGTCGGCTTATGCCTACGTAGGTTCGAATCCTACATCTGCCACCCAGGAGCCCCGGCGAGTTTCGACTCGCTGGGGTTTCTACTTGAAGAGTTACGTTTCACCGGCGCTGAGCATGCAATTTGGTACTCGACGCTAGGAATGTGTAACCTCTTGAAGGCTTCAGTGCACGGCTTGCCGTGCTCGAAGCAACGCCCCCTTAGCTCAGTCGGTAGAGCGTTTCCATGGTAAGGAAAAGGTCAACGGTTCGATTCCGTTAGGGGGCTCGCTGGGTTGGATGGTTCGCTTCGGCACCCTTACTTTCGGTTACATACTCGGAAGTGAGATGGTGTAGGGGTGAGCACCTGAGGCGGTGTAGCTCAGTTGGTAGAGCAAACGACTCATAATCGTTGCGTCGCCGGTTCAAGTCCGGTCACCGCTACACAAGAAGACCAGATACACGCAGCACCAGAAGTACGCACAGTCCTGATTAACCGGATCAGATTTACCCGAAAGTAGGCGTCCAGTGGCCTCCTCCACCGATGTGCGGCCCAAGGTCACCTTGGCCTGCGAGGTTTGCAAGCACCGCAACTACATCACGAAGAAGAACCGTCGTAACGATCCCGATCGCCTCGAGCTGAAGAAATTCTGCCCGAACTGCGGCACGCACCGCTCTCACCGCGAATCTCGTTAGGAAGCGGCCGGTTCGCCGGCCGCTCTTCTTCGTTCGGAGTCGATGCCACGCGTTGGGCTTACTCTTCGAACCCTAACGTCTGCGGCGTCCTGGGTAGAAAAGGTTCTATACCGCGTGATTGAGTCAGTTCAAGATCCCGCCGCGCACGCTGCCGGTATGGTCGGCCACCACTACAGGGTGGATCACCCGTACGAGGTCGGTCGCGAAAAGGTTCGGGAGTATGCACGCGCCGTGCAGGATCTGCATCCGGCGCATCATGACGAGGACGCCGCCAAGGCGCTCGGCTACGACGGCCTGCTGGCGCCGCTGACCTTCATCTCACTCGTAGGGATCATCGCGCAGTCGAAGATGTTCAGAGAGATCATCACCGGTTACGATCCGAGTCAGATTCTTCAGACCGATCAGCGTCTGCAGTTTCACAAGGCAATCCAGGTCGGCGACGAGCTCACGTGCGATGTGCACCTCGAATCTTTCCGTCAGATGAGTGGTAGCGACATCATCACGACGAAGAACATCGTCACGGATCAACACGGCGAACTCGTGCAGACCACCTGGACGACCCTGGTGGCCCGTACGGGCGGCGAAGTCGACGAGAACATCGCCCACGCAGTGAAGGACGTGATCATGCATGGCGCTTCGTAGTTTCGCCGATGTCACGGTCGGTGAGGAACTTCCCGACAGGATCGTCAAGCTCACTCGTGGTGACTTGGTCAACTACGCCGGGGTGTCCGGAGATCCGAACCCGATTCACTGGAGCGACGAGGTCGTCAAGCTCGCCGGGTTGGACAACGTGATTGCGCACGGCATGTTGACGATGGGTCTAGGGGCGGGTTTTCTGACGGCATGGCTCGGCGATCCAGGTGCGGTCACCGAGTACAACGTTCGGTTCACCAGTTCGGTGTACGTTCCGGCAGATTCGGCTGCGTCCGTGGAATACACCGGCAAGGTCAAATCGGTCGATGCGGAGTCGAAGTCGGCAGTCATCGCGATCACCGCGAAGTTCGAGGGCAAGAAGATCTTCGGACGGGCTACTGCGACCGTCCGTCTGGCATAACCGGCCTGTAGATCCATTGATCCCGCGCAGGGATTTCAGGGTTTCCACGCCGTGCAGTACACTGAGATTTCTGGGGTTACTCAGCGCTGCGCGCTGCCATGGCTATCATTTCGAAAGTCCAGGGTCGGCGCGTATGTTGTGTGACGAATGTTGTGTAATTCCAGGACGGTTCCACCCGCGTGCGGGTAGTACCGAAGGGGCGTAGCTCAATTGGTAGAGCAACGGTCTCCAAAACCGTAGGTTGCAGGTTCAAGTCCTGTCGCCCCTGCCCATGTTGCTCGTCTCCCGCCGTCGGCGGGGGCTGCAACGGTGTCAGCTACTGAGAGGAACGACGGTGAGCGAGGAGCGCGGAAAGCGCGACGACCAGTCCGAGGACTCGTCGACGCCCGACGACGCCGCCGCCCGCACCGCCGACCGAGCTGGCACCGAGGGTGCAGCCGATTCGACAGCAGCGGTACGGCCGACCGGTAAGCGAACAACTCGTCGGACGCGCACCGCGTCGGACGCTGAGTCTTCCGTTGGAGCATCTTCCGGCAAGGTCTCCGTCACCAAGTCGTCGACAGCCAAGATCTCGACTCGTACTGACAGAACTCGTCAGCCGAAGCGCATGAATATCTTCAAGCGCTTGCGTAAGTTTCTCCGTGAGGTCATCGCCGAGCTGCGTAAGGTCATCTGGCCGAACCGCAAGCAAATGGTCACCTACACCTCGGTGGTGCTCGCGTTCGTGGTTTTCATGGTTGCGTTCATCAGCGGCGCGGATCTGGCGTTCATCAAGGGTATCGGCTGGCTGTTCGGCTGAAATATCACCACCATTTACTGCGACGACCAGGTCGACGACCGCCGACACGCACGAAACGAAAGAAAGGGTGCTGCTGTGAGCACGCCGCATAACGACGCCACCGAAGTGGCCGCATTCGACGCCGATGTCGAGGCGACCAAGCAGGGCCTCGAAGCGGAGCAGGCCGCTCAGGACCGCGAGACCGACGAAGCCATCAAGGCCGACGTCGCGGCAGCCGCCGGTGAGGACGTTCCGACCGAAGGGGACGACGTCGATTCAAGCGTCGATGCCGATATATCTGCCGAACCCGAGGATCCAGTTGCGGAGATGAAGGCTGCGTTGCGGCGCGCCCCCGGTGACTGGTACGTCATCCACTCGTACGCAGGCTACGAGAACAAGGTCAAGGCCAACCTCGAAACCCGAGTTCAGAACCTCGACGTCGGCGACTACATCTTCCAGGTCGAGGTTCCGATCGAAGAGGTCACCGAGATCAAGAACGGCCAGCGCAAGCAGGTCAACCGCAAGGTTCTGCCGGGTTACATCTTGGTCCGCATGGAACTGAACGACGAGTCCTGGGGCGCGGTGCGCAACACCCCCGGTGTGACCGGATTCGTCGGCGCGACCTCGCGCCCTTCCCCGTTGACCATCAACGAGGTCGTCAAGTTCCTCATGCCGCAGGAAGGCTCGAAGAAGGACGCCAAGGATTCGAAGACGTCCGGCGATCAGGGCGAGTCTTCTTCGAAGCCGGCCATCGAGGTCGACTTCGAGGTCGGCGAGTCGGTCACCGTCATGGACGGCCCGTTCGCGACCCTTCCTGCCAGTATCAGCGAGGTCAACGCCGAGCAGCAGAAGCTCAAGGTTCTGGTGTCGATCTTCGGTCGAGAGACTCCGGTCGAACTCGGCTTCACCCAGGTCGCCAAGATCTAGCCGGCCTCCTCACAACTTGCAGTAGCAACCGCAAGAAACCCGAGCGAATACAAGGAAAAAGAAATGCCCCCGAAGAAGAAGAAGAAGCTAGCCGGGATTATCAAGCTCCAGATTCAGGCAGGAATGGCCAACCCGGCCCCTCCCGTCGGTCCCGCGCTGGGTCAGCACGGCGTCAACATCATGGAGTTCTGCAAGGCGTACAACGCAGCGACGGAGTCGCAGCGCGGAAACGTCGTGCCGGTCGAGATCTCGGTCTACGAAGACCGCACGTTCGACTTCAAGCTCAAGACTCCGCCGGCAGCCAAACTGCTCCTCAAAGCAGCAGGCGTAGCCAAGGGTTCGGGCGAACCGCACAAGACCAAGGTCGCCAAGGTGACCATGGATCAGGTGCGCGAGATCGCCAAGACCAAGGCAGAAGACTTGAACGCCAACGACATCGATCAGGCCGCGAAGATCATCGCAGGCACTGCTCGCTCGATGGGTATCACCGTAGAGGGATGACCTTCTCGGTCTGCTCCTACCAGGAGTTGACCACCGTACGACGTGGTAGGGCCGGCCAGGCCCGTCAACCACTTCTGAACCAACGATTGGACAGTAAACATGGCAAAGCGAAGTAAGGCGTACCTCGAGCAGGCAGCGAAGATCGACGCTGACAAGCTGTACTCGCCGCTCGAAGCAGCACAGTTGGCCAAGGACACGGCGTCGACCAAGTTCGACCCGACTGTCGAGGTTGCTGTTCGTCTCGGTGTCGACCCTCGCAAGGCCGATCAGATGGTGCGCGGCACCGTCAACCTTCCCCACGGCACTGGCAAGACCGCTCGGGTTATTGTTTTTGCCGCTGGCGAGAAGGCTATCGAGGCTGAAGCAGCAGGAGCCGACGTTGTCGGCGCCGAGGATCTGATCGAGCGCATTCAGGGCGGATTCCTGGACTTCGACGCAGCGATCGCAACCCCCGACCAGATGGCCAAGGTCGGCCGCATCGCTCGCGTCCTCGGACCGCGTGGCCTGATGCCGAACCCGAAGACGGGCACAGTCACCAACGATGTGACCAAGGCCGTCAACGACATCAAGGGCGGCAAGATCAACTTCCGTGTCGACAAGCAGGCCAACCTGCACTTCGTCATCGGCAAGGCGTCGTTCGATCAGACCAAGCTGGTGGAGAACTACGGCGCTGCACTCGATGAGATCCTGCGCGCAAAGCCGTCGTCCGCCAAGGGCCGCTACGTCAAGAAGATCACCGTATCGACCACGACGGGCCCCGGCATTCAGGTCGACCCGACCCGCACGCGCAACCTTCTCGAGAACGATGTGACCGCGTAGTCACACCGCAACGACAAGAAAAAGGCCGGCCCCCTCGATGGGGCCGGCCTTTTTCTGTCAGTTGGTTGCGGCCTTCGCGAAGTTGGTGGACAGCTCGCCGAGGATTTCGTCCCACAGCGGCTCAGGGAGGTCGTGCCCCATGCCGTCGATCAGATGCAGTTTCGATCCTTCGATTGCACGCGCGACCGCCTTTCCGCCAGCCGGCCGCATCAGTCTGTCGGCGCGCCCGTGGATGACGACGGCAGGTGAGGTGATCGAGGCGGCAATGCGCCGTAGACTGCCGGTACCGGTAACGGCCGCCATGTGGCGGAGTGCGCCCGCGGGATAGTAGTTGCGGTCGTACATCTCACCAGCTGTCACGAGTAGTTCGGTGAGAGGTGTCGGATAGGCAGGGCTGCCGATGACCCGACGGATATTGGCCGAGTGCGCGATGATTTCCTCGCGCGTTGCATCCGGTCCTGGGCCCTTCATGAGGGGGAGCAACGCCCGCGGATCAGGTGGCGGCAGGAAGGCCTCGTTCGTACTGGAGAAGATGATTGCGGTGCTCGACACTCGGTCCGGATACAGGCCGGAGAAGACCTGCGCGATCATTCCGCCCATCGATGCCCCGATGACGTGCACGCGAGGAATCTCGAGGTAGTCGAGCAGTCCGAGCGCGTCGAGTGCCATGTCCTTCAACGTGTACGGAACTTTGCTGGATGCACCGAGTTCGGTACGTAACAACCGCAGCAGCATGGAACCTTCGATACGGTGACCGTCCATTTTGGTGGACAGTCCGATATCACGGTTGTCGAATCGGATCACTCGAAAGCCCTGGTGGACAATCCGTTCGCAGAACTCACGCGGCCACAACGTCATCTGGGCGCTCAGGCCCATGATCATGAGCACCACAGGGTCGTTCGGATTGCCCATGTCCTCATAGGCGATCTCGATCGAATTCGACGGCGCGAAACCCGTTGTGGAGTGCATGATTCTCCTTACCAGCCAGGCTCGCCGAGTAGCGGAACCACGAGAAAACTTGGGTGCTCGGGGTCGAGGATCAGGTCTTGTCTTCGCCCCCGGGTACGGAGAAGATCCGGAAGAATAGGCATGAATCGTGGTGCGTCGGTGGGGAAGACGTCGACTCGGAGACGATGTCCCGCTGCGATCATCGCTTCGGTGGTCAGTAGATCGATATCGAGGGTCAACGGCCGACCGATCGGAACCGGCAGAAGCGTGGCCGACGTGAGGGGGTGATGTGGGCGGGTGTAGTCACCGTTGGGTGCGTAGAGGGACAACTCGTCGTCCACCGCGCGACGGGTGGTCAATAGGGCTCCGTTGGTCAGGACGGTGGATCGCCCGTGGGGATCGACGTCGCAGAGCATGATCGCCCACAGTGCTTCCGGGGCATGACATACCACTCGGAGGTGGAGATTCATCGGCCCCGAAATGACGGTGTCGGAATGGGCGACGGGCGTCGTGAAGGTCAGTGCCCCGCGCTCGGCGGTTCTGTTGTCATAGGTGAATCCGCCACCGAGAATTGCGGGGATGCCGGCGAGAACCTGAGTTGTGTCGCGCGAGATAACCGACCACAACGACGGCCGCACTGTGAATTCACCCCTCGTCCCGTCGGGTGAGGTCCCGAGGCTTCCATCGTCCACCGCATGTGACGCCGTCCCCGACGTCGCAGCCGAGAGATACAGCCGCGTGGGTTGCGCCTGCGGTGCGGGGAACCTGCCGTGCGCGGTCCACTGTCCGCCTTGCTGCCGAAGGGTGACGGGCCCGTAGTGCTCGATTCCGTTGTCCTCGTCGCGAAGCCACTTGTCGAACCAGGCGCGCTCGAGCACATCGAGTCGTGGTGGAAACCCGGGTTCGCCGAATCCGATACCCGGGTTCCCGTGGTATCCGTCACCGACGAGAAGTTGCTTGTCTCCGCGCGGTAGTGACAACCGGTTGTAGATATCAGGTGCCGATCCGCCGAAGATGTCGTGCCAGCAGCCGTAAAGAAATGTCGGGGCAGTGATCTCCTCGATCGTTGCGTTGATCGTGTCGTAGTAGTCGACGTCGTAGATTCGTGGATCGCCGCCTGTGATGAAGCCCCTGGCCAAGTCCAGGAGATCGGTTGCGGGCGAACGCAATCGGTCCCGTAGCCAGCGCGAGTACTCGAGATCGCCGAGGGACGGTACCCACTTGAGCGCATTGACTGCGGTGAGCCACAAGGGAATGAACAGCGACGGCGCGCCACCGGTCGCGAAGATTTCCCGAACTATGTCCACGGACCCTTCCACGGCGAACACTGCCTCGAGGCCGGCGGGGCGTTTCGAAGCAGACTGAAGCGCGTTGATAGCGGAATACGAAATTCCTGCCATGCCAATTCGACCGTTGCACCATCGCTGGGCCCTTGCCCATTCGATGATCTCGAGCGAATCGAGTTGCTCACGGGTGCCGAGAACATCCCACGTACCCGTCGATGACCCGGTTCCGCGAACGTCGACGATGATCTGCACGTATCCACTGCGAACCAAATGGCGATTGACCGACATAAGGTCGGCGGCTCCACCTGCGACGACCCGAGTCATCTCGGTGATGCCGTCGAATGGGGTTCCCCTCAGGTCGAACGATGCAGAGAACTTTCTGATCAGGGGGCCGAGCACCGGCGTGTCGAGGACCGAGTCGATCCCCTTGATCAGCAGTTTGTTGTAGGGCGTGATGTTGAGGACGGTAGGAAATTCGGCGTGCACAGCACGTCCAGATGCATCGGCAGGGCGAAAGACGTAGGCGCGCAGCACAGCGCCGTCGCTCATCGGTATTCGTACGTTCTTCGAGATCGCGATCTTCGGGTGGAGAGGGTGCTCATCGATCAGTGCACGCCACCGCTGAGCTGCAGTACCCCCGCTGGGGTCGCGCTCGCTTCCCGACCCGGGAGCGCGACCGGGACGAAGCAGTGGACGTAGTTGTGCTGCCGTCATGTATCCGATTGAACAGTCATCGACGCCGTTTGTCTTACAACAGGGCAATATTGTCCCAACTGACAGTACGTCCGGCGAGTAGTTGGTGTGCAATCACAGGAAGCGACCATGCCCCGCATGCAGCCCTTTCCAGAAGCCAGGCGGGCCGGTCTTCGCTCGTTTTGGAGTTGGCGCCCTGGCTGAGGTAGCCTGGGCGACGGTTCTGATCACGGTGACTTTCGAGTGACCGCGCGATGATCCGCCCAAATCAAGTTCTACCCAAGACCGTTGGTCACCGCCTTTCTCGAGGGCTTGTTCTGATTTAAGAACGTCCTGAGAGGTATGCGGTTGAAGGTCCGAGCATGTTCGGACGACCCACGCAGGAGAACGAGGTCAGGGACCTGCTGCACGGCCTCCGAGCCGTACGTATGTCTACGCCCCGTGTGCTTCTTGCGCCGGGGCGTTCGTCGTTTTCCGGCCCTCTCGCGATCGACAAAACCTCAACGAGAGGAGGCGAAGTATGGCAAAGCCCGAAAAGATCTCAGCAGTATCGGAGATCACCGAACAGTTCAAGGGATCGACGGCTGCTGTCGTCACGGAATACCGCGGTTTGTCGGTTTCCGGTCTGACGCAGCTCCGACGTGCACTTGGCGATGGTGCCACGTACTCCGTCGCCAAGAACACCCTGGTCAAGCGTGCAGCTGCCGAGGCCGGTATCACCGGGCTCGACCAATTGTTCGTCGGACCGACCGCCATTGCATTCATCAAGGGCGAGCCGGTCGACGCTGCGAAGGCCATCAAGGCGTTCGCTAAGGACAACAAGGCCTTGGTCATCAAGGGCGGCTACATGGACGGCGCAACGCTGTCCGTGGACGAGATCAACAAGATCGCCGACCTCGAGTCGCGCGAAATCCTGTTGGCAAAGCTCGCAGGTGCCATGAAGGGCAACTTGTCGAAGGCTGCAGGCCTGTTCAACGCTCCCGCATCGCAGTTCGCCCGCTTGGCGTTCGCATTGCAGGAGAAGAAGGCAGCAGGAGAACCCGCAGCTGCCGAGGCTCCTGTAGAAGCAGAAGCCCCGGCGGAAGCTCCCGCCGAAAGCTGATCCGCGCACCAGCGAACAGCTCAACCCGAAACACTTTTGTCGCGGATCAGCGACTGGAGTACTTATCAGGAAGGACCCGCCACCATGGCGAAGCTCAGCACCGAAGAATTGCTCGGCCAGTTCAAGGAGCTCACCCTCCTCGAGCTCAGTGAGTTCGTAAAGGCATTCGAGGAGACCTTCGAGGTCACCGCAGCCGCTCCCGTCGCAGTTGCCGCTGCAGGCGCAGCCGGCGCTCCGGCCGAGGCTGCAGAAGAGCAGGACGAGTTCGACGTCGTGCTCGAGTCGGCTGGCGACAAGAAGATCCAGGTCATCAAGGTCGTCCGTGAGGTCGTGTCCGGCCTCGGCCTGAAGGAAGCCAAGGATCTCGTCGAGAGCGCTCCGAAGGCCATCCTGGAGAAGGTCGCCAAGGATGCTGCCGAGGCAGCCAAGGAGAAGCTCGAAGCAGCAGGCGCGAAGATCTCCATCAAGTAATTCTTGATGGGCCGTCTTGACGGTCTGTTCTGTTACTACGAAAGGGCCATCCCCACAACGGGGATGGCCCTTTCGTGCTGTCTGGAGAGAGTTCGTTCGGAGCGTGCCTTCTGCTTTATGGGCTGAATGGTGACCGGATGGTCGATCGACCATCCGAAAACAGTGTTCGACGACATACAGGCGCTCGTTCACAGCGCCGACACTCGGAGCTGAGCGGAAATTCGGCGAGTTGCCCGCGTGCCGCGCTGTGATAGGTCACACTGACTGCAGGATCCGGGCCCGGATCCGAGGATGTTGTTACCCGGCAGTAGGCTCCATTGTCGGTGCGGACACTTACATGCGATAGAGTGACGCAACCCACATGAGGGTCGATGTCAATGAACTGTGGAGGTCAGCGTGGGAGTCGAGGTTTCGGTCGAGGGATTGACCAAGTCTTTCGGTGTACAGAAGATTTGGCAGGACGTCTCTTTGACGTTGCCGTCGGGCGAAGTCAGTGCCCTGCTGGGGCCGTCGGGTACGGGCAAGTCGGTGTTCTTGAAGTCTTTGATCGGTTTGCTCCGTCCTGAGCACGGCAAGATCTTCATCGACGGCACGGACATCTTGCAGTGCTCCTCACGTGAGCTCTACGAGATCCGCAAGTTGTTCGGGGTCCTGTTCCAGGACGGCGCACTGTTCGGCTCGATGAATCTTTACGACAATGTCGCGTTCCCGCTTCGTGAGCACACGAAGAAGTCCGAGTCGGACGTCCGCAAGATCGTCATGGAGAAGCTGGAGCTGACGGGTCTGATCGGCGCGGAGGAGAAGCTTCCCGGTGAGATTTCCGGTGGTATGCGCAAGCGAGCCGGCCTAGCTCGTGCTCTGGTACTCGACCCGGAAATTATCCTCGTCGACGAGCCGGACTCCGGTTTGGACCCCGTGCGCACCACCTACATCTCTCAGACCTTGATCGACATCAACGCCGAGATCGATGCGACCATTCTGATCGTCTCGCACAACATCAACCTGGCGCGGACGGTCCCGGACAACATCGGGATGCTCTTCCGTCGTCAGCTGGTGATGTTCGGTCCCCGTGAGGTGCTCTTGACCTCCGACGAGCCGGTGGTGAAGCAGTTCTTGAACGGCACGATGATCGGACCGATCGGAATGTCGGAGGAGAAGGACGAAGCGCAGATGGCGCAGGAGCAGGCGATGGTCGATGCCGGGCACCATGCCGGCGGCGTCGAGGACGTCGAAGGCATTGTCCCGCAGATGAAGGCCACCCCAGGCACACCGGTGCGCAAGGCGGTGGGGCGTCGTCAGGAACGAGTACGCCAGATCATGCACACGCTCCCGCACAGCGCACAGGTCGCCATTCAGGAAAGCCTCGACACCACCGACCCGGGTGACCACATTCCGGCATACAGTGGCGCGGGCTCATACGAAGATGGCACTTACGCCGAATCAGGTCAGGGCCAGGTCAACGACAACGCAGCCTACGGAAACCAGGGTTACGGCAACGCTGCTTATGACAACGCTGCTTATGACAACGCTGCTTACGACAACTCCGGTTACAGCAACCCGGGTCAGGACAACTCCGGGTACGACAACTCTGGTTACGGGGCGGGGAACAGCGATCCGGGCCACAACCCATCGCAGGGGCGGGGACAGTAAGGGATATGGGCAGTTCCAAAAAGTCCGTTTTCGCTCCGGCGGAAGCCGCAATTGCGCAAGCCGGAAATATTGTCGAACTGCTCGTAGACGTCGCACGGAATACGTTCAGAAGGCCTTTTCAATTCCGTGAGTTCATCGAGCAGGCCTGGTTCATCGCCAGCGTCACGATTTTGCCGACGGCTCTGGTCGCTATTCCGTTCGGCGCGGTCGTCTCACTTCAGACCGGTTCGCTGATCAAGCAGCTCGGTGCAGAGTCCTTCACCGGCGCCGCGAGTGTTCTGGCCGTCATTCAGCAGGGAAGTCCGATCGTCACGGCACTACTCATTGCCGGCGCTGCTGGTTCTGCAGTAACCGCCGACCTCGGTTCGCGGACGATCCGCGAAGAGATCGACGCAATGCGCGTGTTGGGGATCGATCCGGTGCATCGACTGGTGGTTCCTCGAGTCCTCGCGATGATTCTTATCGCGTTGCTGCTCAACGGCCTCGTATCGGTCGTCGGCATCACCGGTGGTTACTTCTTCAATGTTGTTCTCCAAGGTGGCACTCCGGGCGCCTATCTCTCGTCGTTCTCGGCGCTCGCCCAGCTTCCGGATCTCTACGTTGCGGAGTTGAAGGCGGCAATCTTCGGCCTCATCGCCGGAATCATCGCGTCCTACAAGGGCCTCAACCCGAACCCGGGTCCGAAGGGCGTGGGTGAGGCAGTGAATCAGACGGTGGTCATCACCTTCCTGTTGTTGTTCTTCGCCAACCTCATTCTCACCCTGGTTTACCTCCAGGTCGTTCCGGCGAAGGGAAGCTGACCCGCAATGACCATCTCGAAAGGTCGGGGCGACCGTACCCTCATGCGCGTCAAACGCGTTGCGAGTGCACCGCTGAACGTGCTCGACAAAGCCGGCGAGCAAATGTCCTTCTACGCCCGTGCCATCGGGTGGATACCTCGGACTCTGATTCATTACAAGAAGGAAGTTCTGCGTCTTCTTGCAGAGGTCACCTTCGGTAGTGGTGCGCTCGCCGTCATCGGTGGCACTATCGGTGTCATCGTGATGCTTTCCGGCGCAACGGGCGTCGTCGTCGGACTGCAGGGCTATGCCGCACTGGAGCAGCTCGGCAGTTCCGTCCTCACCGGGTTCTTGTCCGCATACGTCAATACCCGCGAAATCGCTCCTATCGTTGCCGGTCTCGCTTTGTCCGCGACGGTAGGAGCCGGCTTCACTGCGCAACTCGGGGCGATGCGCATCTCGGAAGAGATCGACGCGCTGGAGGTCATGGCAGTCCCCAGCGTTCCGTTCTTGGTCACGACCCGCATGATTGCCGGTTTCGTCGCCGTCATTCCCTTGTACATCGTGGGTTTGCTCGCGTCGTATATCGCTTCACGGGGGATCAGCACGATCTTCAACGGCCAGTCCGGCGGATCGTACGACCACTACTTCAACCTCTTCCTACCGCCGGAAGATGTTCTGTATTCGTTCCTGAAGGTATTGATCTTCGCCTTCGTGTTGATCATGATCCATTGCTACTACGGATTCCATGCTTCGGGCGGTCCGGCGGGCGTGGGTGTCGCCGTGGGACGCGCCGTTCGAACTGCCATCGTGACGATTGCTGTTCTGGACTTCTTCCTCAGTCTCGCTATCTGGGGAACCACCACCACAGTGAGGGTTGCCGGATGATCGACTCGCCATCGCGATTGAGGCGACTTCTGCTCGGTCTTGCATTTTTCTTGATTCTCATCCTCTTCGTCGGATGGTCGATCACCTCGTACAACAAGACGTTCAAGAAAGTCGTCAGTATCGATCTCGTGACCGATTCGGTCGGCAACGCTCTGCCGTCCAACGCCGATGTCAAGGTTCGTGGCCTCATTGTCGGTGAGGTGCGTTCGGCGTCCACCGAAGCCGGAGTCGTCACCGCTCATCTGGCGATCGATCCGGACAAGGCGGAGTTGATCCCGTCGAACACCACAGCTCGGCTGCTTCCGAAGACGTTGTTCGGTGAGCGGTACGTATCGCTGATAGTCCCGCCAGGTGATACGGCGTCGCCGATCACCAATGGCACTGTGTTGAAGCAGGACACCAGCGGCAATGCGATCGAGGTCGGTCAGTTGCTCGACAATCTGCTTCCGTTGCTCGAGGCGATTCCGCCGCAGGACCTGGCGAGTACGCTCGGTGCGCTGGCTCAGGGGCTCAGCGGGCGCGGTGAACAGCTCGGCTTCACGATCGACCGGCTGGAAAATATCTTCAAGGGCTTGAACACCGAACTCCCGAACATTCAGCAGGGTCTGCGTGGCCTCGCCGACTTCTCCGAGACCTATTCCGATGCGGCTCCGCAGCTGATCGACGCTCTCGACAATCTCAGCGTCACCGGAAACACGTTGGTAGAACAGCGTCCTGCGGTGGATACGTTGATTTCCTCGTTGACGTCGACCAGTTCGAGTACAGCCGATTTCCTCCAGGCCAACTCGTCGAATCTGATCAATATTGCTGCCGATTCGCGGGAGGCACTGGGATTGCTGGCAGAGTATTCGCCGTCGTTCGGATGCACATTCGCGCAGTTCGTTCCAATTGTGGCGCGCGCGCAGGAGGTCATCGGTGTCGGTGACGAATATCGAGGCATCAACGTCTCGGCGTCCTTCGTCAATCCGAAGGGGCGGTATCTGCCCAATCAGGACGAGCCCCGATTGTTCGACGATCGCGGCCCGCGCTGCTACACCCCGGCGGACACTGCTGCGGGAGAGTTCTTCCCCCAGTACCCGGGTGGTTCGGCGAACGACGGCTCCTACCAGGTTCCATCGAGAAATCCAGGCCCGCAGGATATTCCGGAGCTACCGGCCCCGCAGTACTCGGCAGTGCCCAGTGCGACGACCGGTGATGTTGCTCCGGCAAGCTACGAGGGTTCCGATTTCGAGCGCGACACCCTGGCCGTGATCTACGGCGAGGCAGGGGGAGTGGCCCCGGATGAGATTCCCTCGTGGACGACATCTTTGGGAGCACCGGCACTGAGGGGAGCGGAGGTGACCATCAAATGAGAGGACTTCTTGCTCCACTCGTCAAGTTGATCGTGTTCGCAGTGGTGACGATATTGGCCACCGCGACGCTCGCGTTCTCGATTGCCAACATCAGTGGTGGCGGTGGTGAGACGTACAGCGCTGTGTTCAGCGATGTGGCATCGCTGAACAAAGGCGACGAGGTCCGCATCGCAGGCGTCCGCGTCGGTGATGTCAAAGACATAAAGATCGTCAACGAGCGCGAGGCCGAAGTCGAGTTCTCCGTGTCGGGTCGAGACTGGCTGCCGGCGACGGTCACTGCGAATCTGCGGTACCGGAACTTGGTAGGCCAGCGATATATCGCGCTCGAGCAGGGTGCCGGTGAGCAAGGCCGCAAGATCAACCCAGGCGAGACGATTCCGCTGGCGCAGACGAAACCGGCCGTGAATCTGACGACGCTGTTCGACGGTTTCCGTCCGTTGTTCACCACACTCAACGCCGACGACGTGAATAAGCTGTCGTACCAGATCATCCAGGTGTTCCAGGGTGAGTCGGGAACGATCTCGGAGTTGGTACGCAGCACCGCGAGCCTGACGAACACCGTTGCAGACAAGGACCAGGTGATCGGCGCCGTGATCACCAATCTCAATACTGTGCTGCAAACGGTCAATCAGCATGACAAGGAACTCGATTCGTTGATTGTCAATACCCAGCAACTGGTGTCGGGACTTTCCGCTGATCGTGAGGTTGTCGGTTCGGCCGTCACCTCACTCGCAGGCCTGACCGACGCGACGGCTGATTTGCTCGAGCCGACACGCCCGGCGATTCAGGGTTCGATCGCTGCGCTCAATACGTTGGCAACAACGTTGAACAACCGAGAAGACGACCTGACGAAGGTAATCCAGACGTTGCCGAAGAAGCTCGACAAGTTGGTTCGTACCGCACAGCAGGGATCGTGGTTCACGTTCTACCTGTGTGGTCTCGACATCAAGGCAGGGCCGGGGTCCTCACCCAATCTGAATTTGCCGACAGGACTTCCGACTGTGAATCAGCCGCTGTACACGAACTCGGCTTCGCGTTGCAAAGCTGGGGGGATTCAAGGATGACAAAGCGCAGCCCGCTGGTACTAGGCGCGCTCGGCATTTCGATCGTGCTGCTTGCGACAATTTCGGTCTTCTTTCTCGACAAGCTTCCCATTCTCGGAGCCGGCTCGACGTTCAGCGCCGAGTTCTCGGAAGCTGCAGGCCTGAAGCCCGGCAACGAAGTTCGCATCGCCGGGGTCAAGGTCGGCAAAGTCGACTCCGTGGAACTCGCGGGCGACCGCGTGGTCGTCGACTTCCGAGTCCAGGACGCATGGGTCGGCAACAACTCGTCCGCGTCCATCCAGATCAAGACCGTGCTGGGTCAGAAGTACCTTGCCATCGATCCCCGCGGAGACGCGGTGCTCAAACCCAAGGACCCGATCCCGTTGGAGCGCACCACGTCCCCGTACGACGTCATCGACGCGTTCTCCGACGCGGCATCGACCATCACCGACATCGACACCCCACAGCTGGCATCGAGCTTCGAGGCGCTATCGCAAGCGTTCTCCGAAACCCCGGCCGACGTTCGAGCGTCGCTGGACGGGGTGAGCCGGTTGTCGGAGACCATCGCCAGCCGTGACACGGATCTGAAAAAGCTCTTCGAGGCGACGGGCAAGACGTCGAAGGTTCTCGCCGACCGAAACGAAGAGTTCAACCGCCTCATCACCGACGCCGGCCCATTGTTGGCCGAACTCAACAACCGGCAGCAGTCGATCTCGCAGCTCCTGACCGGCGTTCAGCGCCTGTCGACGCAGCTCACAGGGCTTGTTCGTGACAACGAAGAGCAGATCAACCCGATGCTCCAGCAGTTGAACGGAGTGATCGACATTCTCAACGAGAACAACGACGCGCTTTCCCGTGGACTGGAGCTCTACGCACCCTTCGTGCGGCTCTACGCCAACGTCGTCGGTAACGGACGCTGGCTCGACATCACGTTGGCCAACCTCACGCCTCCTGGACTGCCGCTCATCCCGGGCTACCGTCAGCCTGCGCAAGACCTGGGGGGCAACTGATGAGTGACACCGGAGAATCCGTGAAGAAGGCCGGCGGGGGCCGTGTGGTCATCATCGGCGTCGTGATTGTCGCGCTGGTCGTCGCAGTCGGCGGTTGGTGGCTGCTCACCCGCGCTGGTTCGACGAACATCACCGCTTACTTCGACAAGTCGGTGGGAATTTATTCCGGGTCCGATGTACGCGTGCTGGGAGTAGAGGTTGGGAAAGTGACCTCCGTGGTGCCACAGGGGGATCAGGTCGAGGTGAAGATGCGCGTCCAGCGTGGTGTCGACATTCCCGCGGATGCCAAGGCCGCTCAGATCACGCCGTCGTTGGTGTCCGACCGATACGTTCAGCTAGCCCCCGCATATACCGGTGGCGACACGATGGCCGATGGCGCAGTGATTCCGCGTGAGCGCACCGCAACCCCGGTCGAGGTCGATCAGCTCTACGCGAGCATCGACGAACTCTCCACCGCCCTCGGGCCGGACGGGGCGAACAAGAACGGTGCTCTCACCGATCTGGTGAACACCGGCGCAGCCAATCTCGATGGCAACGGGGAGGCCTTGGGGGACACGATTACTCAGCTGTCCGAGGCATCGCGAACTCTCAGCGACTCACGCGCCGACTTGTTCGACACGGTGAAGAACCTGCAGACGTTCGTGTCGGCGCTCGCTGCCAACGATCAGCAGGTTCGGGAGTTCAACAATCAGCTCGCAGACCTGACGGGCTTCCTCAACGGAGAACGAGACGACCTCGGCGCTGCGTTGAATCAACTGTCGATCTCGCTCGGTGACGTCGCTGTGTTCGTCGCAGACAACCGCGAACAGCTCGTCACAGCCGCCAACGGATTGGTGCAGCCGACGCAGACGCTCTCGGATAACAAGGATTCGCTGGCCGAGACGTTGACCCTGCTGCCGCTGGCCATCAGTAATCTCGTCAACTCGTACGACGCGGAGTCCGGAACTCTTGCATCCCGTGCCAACTTGCAAGGCGAGACTCAAGATCCGCTGGGAACGGTATGCAAGCTGATCGACCTCGGCAAGCTCGTGCCGGGCGACCCGCGATTCGAACAACTGGGCGCCCAGATCCAGCCGATCATCGACCGTTGTGGTGAGTTCACCAAGCTGATCCAGGGGCCGGTTCTCGACAATCCGGATCTAATCCTTCCGTTCGGATTGCTCAGCGGTGAAAAAGAACAACGGAATGTGGTTCCGGGCACCGTGCCTGGAACTGTCTCACCGAGGCTCAGCAGTGGCACCCCATTGCCCGGGATCGAGCAGTCGCTTGGAGGGGGACAGTGAGCACGTCGAACATGGGTAGGCGCCCACTCGTCGCCATCGTCGGGGCTGCTGTCGTCGCATTGTCGGCTACCGCGTGCTCGCAGGGTGTCTACTCGATTCCGCTACCGGGCGGCGCGGACACTGGCAGTGATCCGATGCACCTGACCCTTCAGTTCGAGGACGTTCTCGATCTGGTTCCACAGTCGACAGTCAAGGTCGACGGCGTCGAGGTCGGCCGCGTCGACTCGATCACAGTCGCGGACGGGGAATGGACGGCCAACGTAGGTGTCGTCGTCAACAACTCGGTGGATCTGCCTGCCAATGCCTTTGCCGCGGTGGAACAGACGTCGATCCTCGGTGAGAAATTCATTCAGCTGACGGTGCCCGAGGGCGATGCGGATCCGCAGAAGCTGTCCGACGGTGACACGATTCCCCTGGACCGTACTTCCGCGACCGTCAATATCGAGCAGGTGCTCGGCGCGTTGTCGTTGCTGCTCAACGGCGGTGGCGTCGGACAGCTCGCGCCGATCGTCAAGGAGCTCAACGCGGCTTTCTCCGGTAGAGAGGGGACGACCCGAAGTTTGCTCGAGCAGGCGAACACGCTGATCGGTGGGTTGGATGAGCAGCGCAACGACATCACCAGGGCGTTGGACGGACTCGATGTTCTGACGACCGAGGTCAGTGGTCAGACGGAGAAGATCGACAGGGTGTTGCAGGACCTTCCGATCGCTACCGAGACGTTGGAGCAGCAGCGTCCGCAGCTCACTCAGATGTTGTCTCAGTTGGATCGTCTCGGCGCAGTCGGTACCGATGTCATCGAGCAGTCGAAGGACAATCTCATCGCCGATCTGCGCGCGTTGCGGCCGACGCTACAAGCACTCGCAGCCTCGGCGGACGACATCGTCTCCTCGGCGCCTCTGGTCCCGACGCTTCCGTTCCCCGACGGCATCGAAGAGGTCACTCAGGGAAACTCGGCCAATCTGTTCCTCTCACTCGATCTGTCGATCGGAACTGCACTGCGTAACTTCGGTGTCGGAGAGGGTGATCCGGTGTACATCCCGCCGAAGTTCGGTGACACATTGCCGTTGGTCGACCCGACGAACCCGTACTACAACGGCAACGGTCCACGCCCCGGCTGGCCGACCGTCTCGTTGCTGCCGTTACCGCCGATCACTCCTGCCCCTACACCGGCGCCCGGGGTGCCGGTGGCGCCAGGCACCGAGCCGGTGTCGGCAGTTGTGAACGGTGGTGCGGAACCGACGCCGTTCGGTCCGCTCAATGATCTGATCGAGCAATTCGGAGGTGGACAGTGAGGTCGCGGCTGGTCAAATTTCAGCTCATCGCGTTCGTCCTCGTCGCCGTGCTCGGCGTTCTTTACGTCGGCGGAAAGTACGTTCGTCTCGACAACCTGCTCGGTTTCGGGCAGTACAGCGTCAACGCGCAGTTCGCGGACTCCGGGGGCATCTTCAAGAATGCCGAAGTGACCTACCGAGGTGTGCCAGTGGGCACTGTCGGCGCTTTGTCGCTGACCTCGGACGGCATCAACGTGGAGTTGCTGTTGAACGATGGCGGACCGAGCATTCCGTCTTCGGCAAAAGCAGTGGTGGCCAACAGATCCGCTATCGGAGAGCAGTATGTCGATCTGCAGCCGACCAGCGACGAGGGGCCGTATCTGGAAGACGGTTCGATCATCACCGAGGCGAACACGGCGACTCCTGTTCCGGTGGAGGAGGTGCTCGCGAGCACCGATCGGCTGGTGAGTTCGGTTCCGACGGAGAATCTGACGACCGTAGTGAGGGAACTCGGTACCGCTTTCAACGGTAAGGGTGACGACCTGCAGCTACTGATCGATTCGCTCGGAACCTTGACGGAGACCGGTAACGAGGCGTTACCCGAGACGCTCGCGCTCGTTCGCGACACCCGAACAGTTCTGGACACGCAGTCCGAACAGTCCTCGTCGATTCGGCAATTCAGCAACGATTTGAACAACGTGACTGCCCAACTCCGAAGCAGCGACCCGGATATCAGGCGCCTCATCAATACCGGGACAGCGGCAAGCGATCAGGTGGGTGCCTTGATCGCCGAAGGCGGCCCTGCATTGACGACCGATCTGACGAACATCAACTCGGTGACCTCACTTGCCGCACCGCGTGCGTTGGCACTGAGACCCTTGCTGATTTTTCTGCCTGCCTTGGCCGCGGGCGCAGGCACGCTCACACCGGGTGACGGGACCATTCACCAGGGTCTGCTGCTGGAAACGAACAATCCGCCACCGTGCACCATCGGGTACGAGGCCTCGCAGGCAATTCTCGACGAGGAGAAGGCGAAGAACCCCAACTTCGATCTCACCCAAGAAAACTATCCCCTGAACTTGCAAGCGAATTGTGCGACACCACAGGGCAGTATCACCGGTGTGCGTAGCTCGAATCGCATCGTTTTCGCAGACCCGGCTACCCCCCAACCATGGGATCTGAAGCCGAAGGTCGATCCGGACAAGCTCAACCTGAATCCGATCGCCACTCAGCTAGCGCCCCTGGTAGGAGCGTCGCCGAAGTAGGCGTCGGTAGCGTGGCCGGTGGCTGCGTTCCTACCGATGGAACGATAGAAGACAGGGAACGAAGTTACTGAGTAGTAGGGTTGTGAGTGTGACGTCAAACACCGACGCCCAGGAGGCCACACCGTCGTCTCCTGGGTCGAAGAACAAAGCAAGGCCGGTCCTGATCGGCGTATCCCTCGTTGCCGTCGCAGCGCTTGTCGCTGCAGTGTGGTTCGGAATTGGCTGGGGTCGAGCTCTCTTCGTCGACAAGCCCATCGCCGACACCCGTGATTCCGCCCTGACCGGTGCGCAGCAGGTGGCGATCAATCTCAACACCGTCGATGCAGCCAATATCGACCAGTCGTTCGAGGACATGAAGTCCTCTATCACCGGCGACTCGATGTTGAACGACCTGACTTCCACTCAATCGACAATTTCCGACGAGGTACGCAACTCGGGCGCCAAGGGTTCAGCCGAACTGCTGCACGGCACTCTCACCGAACTCAGTGCCGACGAGGGAACCGCAACGGCGCTCGTGGTCATCGCCACGACCACGACCTGGCCGGATCGCCCCGCAGTCAAAAGCAAGCTGACCTTGCGTCTGTTCATGGAAGACATCGACGGCACGTGGAAGGCCAGCAAGGTCGACCCCGTAGGGACCGGAATCGCCCTCGACAACGGTGCTGTCGATCCGAATGCAATCCCGGCGGACCCGAATGCCGTGCCGGTCGATCCAGGTACTGCACCGTCCACAGTCGAAGGTCCCGCGCCAGTACCCGACGCGACCGGTGGACCATAAGTCCATCCCGATGGTTCGTCGAACCACGTATGCGTCGGTCGAAGAACATATCTCACAAGGAGTTGTCCGAAGTGCCTCCTCAGCGCCGGAAAATAGTTCCCCCCAACACCACCAGCAAGGCTCGCAAGAAGGTCGCCGGATCGAACCGACCTCCACACGAAGAACCTGCACAGCTGCAGGATTCTGTCGCCCCCGAAGGGTCTCCAGAAGCGGCCGACACGACGTTCCCTGGGAGCACGGTCGAGCCAACCTCACAGTCCAACAGTGCTACAGCGCAAGCGAAGCCGAGGGTGTCCACTGCGAAGGCCGAGAAAGCAGACACAGCAGAGCCCGTCGAAGCTCCGAAAGCCGGCACTGTCACTGCTTCGAATCGAACGAGCTGGAAACCGGTCGTTGCGGTCGGCGCTGTCGCCGTCGTCCTGGCGGCCTTTGCAGTGGTTGCGGCGTTTCGGCCTGGCGCAACGATCGACAACCAGGCATGGGTAGATCAGGGCGCAACATCGGAGGCCACTCGTGCTGCTACTGATGCCGTCGTAACGTTGTACTCGTACAAGGACACGACCATCGACGAGGATTTCGACAAAGCGCGGTCGTACCTGAATCCGCAGATGCTGTCCGATTTCGACAAGGCAGCCGAGACGACCAAGTCGGCGGTTCAGCAGACCCAGACGGCGACAGAGGCAAGCTTGACCGACATCGGTGTCGCGATCCTCGAGGACGACAAAGCCGAACTGGTGGCGAACCTGAATGTCAGTGCGACGCAGGCCGGTGTCGCGCAGGGCAATGCCGAAGGACCGATCACCATCAACCTCGAGAAGGTCGACGGGAAGTGGCTGTTGTCGGCGCTGTCAGATAAGTAGGGCCGTTCTCGTTTCGCATTCCATGAGTGGTTGACAGGTGCTGTTTCGTCGGTCGGATGCACCCCTGTGACTGGATTCACGGGCAGGGTGAACACTGTCGGCGGTTAACATCGCGACTGCGTCCTGCAGTGGGGCGAGCTCTGGTTGCTCGAGGTCGCCGCGGGGGTGCGCGGGCGGCCAGGGGCGGGTTTCGCGAGATGACGGAGCATTCATGACCGACACGACAATTGCACGAGTTTCAACGCAGTCCACCGGGAGAGTCGGATTTTCGGAGCGGGTGAACCCCGAGCTGATGCGGCTGTTGAGCGCCGTCGACCTGGACACGGAGTATGTACGGGGCGACGGCACAGTCTTGTTCGACGCCGAAGGTCGAAGCTATCTCGATTTTGCGGGCGCATATGGAGCCCTGCCTTTCGGGCACAATCCTCCACGTGTGTGGCAGGCGATGGACGCCGTACGCAACAGTGGTGAGGCCGTCTTCGTGCAACCAGCGGTGCTCTCTGCGGCGGGGGATCTTGCGTCGAGTTTGGTCGAGGTCGCGCCTGCAGGCTTGGGGCGCGTCACGTTTGTCAACAGTGGCGCTGAGGCGGTGGAGGTCGCCATCAAGATCGCAAGATCAGCGACAGGGCGACTGGGAGTTCTCAGCACCCACAACAGCTTTCACGGCAAAACTCTCGGCGCACTGTCGGCCACCGGGAATGTCAAGTATCAGGCGGGCTTCGGCGCTCCGGCCCCCGGGTTTGCCACTATTGCGTTCGGCGACAGTGACGCGCTCGACGCAGCGCTCACCGACAATCCAGATCAGTACGCGGTGTTCATGGTCGAACCCATTCAGGGGGAGGGTGGGGTGATCACGCCACCGGAGGGATACCTGCGTCGCGTACGTGAAATCTGCTCTGCGCATGGAGTTCTCATGGGAGTGGACGAAGTGCAGACCGGGCTGGGGCGAACTGGGAGGATGTTCGCCTGCGAGCACGAATCGGTAGTCCCGGACATCTTGACGCTTGCCAAGGCTCTGGGCGGCGGTGTTCTCCCCAGTGGCGCAGTGCTGTGCAAGCCGGAGTTGGTTGGTGAAAGCTTCTCTCTCCGTCACACTTCGACGTTCGCCGGAAATGCATTGACCGCTCGCGTCGGAGTGGCCGTGGTGAATGCATTGATTGCCGACAGTCAAGCGTTGGTCCGAAGAGTCCGTGACTGCGGTGAGGTGTTGAAGCGTGAATTGGAAAGGGTCGCACAGAAGTATCCGTCGGTCGTCACCGGTGTTCGTGGGCGTGGACTTCTCCTCGGTGTCGAGCTGACGGGCGACATCAATTTCGTGGGGGTGCAGTCGCTCCTCGGCTCCATCGCGCATCAGGAGAACCTTGCGGTGATGATCTCCTCCTATCTGTCACGGGTCGAAGGAATACGTCTCGCGCCGACGCTGTTCGGGGCGCGGGTGCTTCGTGTAGAGCCACCGCTGACGGTGTCCGACTCCGAATGTCGTCAGTTCGTGGCGGCTTTGGATCGTGCCCTCTCCTTCGTGGCAGAGGGTGATCTGGGCGGCTTGATCGGCCACCTCGTCGGACGGCCGGCCAAAGCGGAGCCGACGGTATATCCGACTGGAGCCCGGCGGATCCCGCACCTACCGGCGCAGGAGAGCGACCACCGATTCGGCTTCATCGCGCACCCTCTGAACTTGGAGGTGTTCGGTGCGTTCGACCCGACTCTTGTCGAATTCACACATGCGGAGCGAGCGGAACTGTTGAATCGATTCGCCTCGGCAACATCGGAATTGAATCCGTCCCCGTTCGTCATCGGCAGTGGCCGAGTGGTTCCGACATCAGGGGCTGCGGCCCACGGGTACCTGATCGGCTTGCCGTATACCTCGGCGGCACTGCTGAAGTTGCCGCCCGAGGTAGCTGTGGCGTCGGTGTCGGCGGCAGTGGATTTGGCGTTCGACGCGGGAGCCGAAGTTGTGGGTCTGGGTGGGTACTCCTCAGTGGTCACCGCGAACGGTCTGGCGCTCGGTGAGATGTCGGGCGTCGTGACGACCGGTAACTCGTTCACCGCAGCAGCCAGTATCCGAGCGGTGCGACGTGTGTGCGCTGAGCGTGGGCTCGACCTTGCAGATCTTCGTGTGACCATCCTCGGTGCCGCGGGTGCGATCGGTCGGACGATTGCGCGAGCACTGGCGCCCGACGTCGGCACCGTCACTTTGGTGGGCCGTCCCGGTGAACGAGGACAGATTGCCCCGAAACTGTGGGATGCCGCAATCGAAATCGCAGCTGCCGCGCGTGGGGGGAGAGGTGCGCTGGCCGATGCGGCTGAGCGGGCAGGGGGCTCGGTCGACGACTTGATCGGATCGGGGCATCTGGAATTCTTCGACGACCCGGCAGCGGGCGTTGCGCGCGCACATATCGTGATCGCGGCGACCTCGGCCCCACACGCGTTGATCGAAGCAGCCGACCTGGCTCCGAACGCGATTGTGTGTGACGTCGCTCAGCCGCCGAACATTCCTTACGATGTCGGCCTCGTCCGCCCCGACGTGACCGTGTTCGACGGTGGGATCGTGCGTCTGCCCGAGGGTTCGGATTTCGGTCTTACTTTCGGCCTCGCACCTGGCCTGACTTACGCATGCTTCGCCGAGACGATGTTGTTGTCGCTGTCGCGGCAATTCGAACTTCGTAGCCTCGGTACCGCTCTGGACGGTGCGAATGTCGAACGGCTCGGAGAGCTGGCCGACCGCTACGGTTTCGAGCTGGCCGAGGCGACCCGCTGGCGCGAGAAGAAGTAGAACGAGCCGGCAACGGTGGTGACGGTTGGGCGTGGTCGGGTGCCTACGGCCCGCCCGGCACGTCGCCCGCTCGAGGTGAACAAGCGATATCGACGATCGGAAAGTGAGAGCGGAACAGCGTTCCGATGTCGACAACGAGCGTCTCGGTCGCATGAATGGCGCACCCAAGTCATCTGATCGTATGAGTTGCCCATTGAAGCGATGGTGGGGTGGGTGCGGGCCTCGGTCAGGCGAAACTCGAGTAGAACGCGCATGGAAAGCGCAGGGAATGCGGACTCGCCGCCCGGCCCTCTTGACGCGCGGGCGCGCAGGGTCCAGTCTTGTCGTCAGTAAGCACCCCCGCGGTGAACGACCGGAGTGTTCGGTCGGAACGCACGGTCTGCGACACGCCGTTCTGAAGGCCTCGCAGGTTCGAATCCCGGGTGCTACTTTTGATGCCCCTGTTGCGCTGTGCGCACGTATGGGGTACCTTTGGACGTTGCGCTGGGTGCCTCCTGTCCACCTCTCGATTGCTGTGCCGTGAAGTGATTACTTCGTCGGTGTTGTGATGGGGATTCGTTCGGGTTGTGACCAGCGAATTCGCCCCACATTAAGCAAGCAGATACAGCGGCGGTCGCACTGCACGAGCGGCCCGCGTGAGGTGCTGGAAGGACGCATCTTGGCAGTCTCTAGCCAGACCAAGGCAGTTGTCGGAACACCGGGAGCCCCGAGGAGGGTTTCGTTCGCGAATATTCGCGAACCGTTGGAGGTACCCGGTCTCCTAGATGTACAGACGGACTCTTTCGAATGGCTGGTAGGTGCGCAAAGTTGGCGCGACCGTGCCGCCGCGCGCGGAGACAGTGGTGTCTCCGGCGGTCTCGAGGACATCCTGACCGAGCTGTCCCCGATCGAGGACTTCTCGGGCTCTATGTCCCTTTCCTTCTCTGATCCACGGTTCGACGAGGTCAAGGCCTCGATGGACGAGTGCAAAGACAAGGACATGACGTACGCGGCGCCATTGTTCGTGACGGCCGAGTTCATCAACAACAACACCGGTGAGATCAAGAGCCAGACGGTCTTCATGGGTGATTTCCCCATGATGACCGGCAAGGGCACGTTCATCATCAACGGCACCGAGCGTGTCGTCGTCTCCCAGCTCGTCCGCTCTCCAGGCGTCTACTTCGATCATTCGGTCGACAAGACGACGGAGAAGGACCTGCACAGCGTCAAGGTTATTCCTGGTCGCGGTGCCTGGTTGGAGTTCGACGTCGACAAGCGCGACACCGTAGGTGTTCGTATCGACCGCAAGCGTCGTCAGCCCGTCACGGTGCTGCTGAAGGCTCTCGGCTGGTCCACGGAGCAGATCACGGAGCGCTTCGGCTTCTCCGAGATCCTCATGGCCACGCTGGAGAAGGACAACACAGCCGGTACCGACGAGGCGCTTCTCGACATCTACCGCAAGTTGCGTCCGGGCGAGCCGCCCACGAAGGAGAGCGCGCAGACGCTTCTGGAGAACTTGTTCTTCAAGGACAAGCGCTACGACCTCGCTCGCGTGGGTCGTTACAAGATCAACAAGAAGCTCGGCCTCAATGCAGGTCAGCCGATTGTCGCTTCGACGCTCACTGAAGAAGACATCGTCGCCACCATCGAGTACCTCGTGCGTTTGCACGCAGGTGACACCTCGATGACGGCGCCGGATGGTGTCGAGGTTCCTGTCGAGGTCGACGATATCGACCACTTCGGTAACCGTCGTCTACGTACCGTCGGTGAGCTGATTCAGAACCAGATCCGCGTGGGGCTTTCCCGCATGGAGCGCGTCGTTCGCGAACGTATGACGACTCAGGATGTCGAGGCCATCACGCCACAGACCCTGATCAACATCCGTCCCGTCGTCGCCGCGATCAAGGAGTTCTTCGGAACCTCCCAGCTGTCGCAGTTCATGGACCAGAACAACCCGCTGTCGGGGCTGACGCACAAGCGTCGCCTGTCGGCTCTCGGACCGGGTGGTCTCTCCCGTGAGCGCGCCGGCCTCGAGGTTCGTGACGTTCACCCGTCGCACTACGGCCGTATGTGCCCCATCGAGACCCCTGAAGGCCCGAACATCGGCCTGATCGGCTCGCTGTCGGTATACGCACGGGTCAACCCGTTCGGCTTCATCGAGACCCCGTACCGCAAGGTCGTCGACGGTCAGGTCACCGACGATGTCGATTACCTGACGGCCGATGAAGAGGATCGCCACACGCTCGCACAGGCCAACGCGCCTCTGGACGACAGCGACCATTTCGTCGAGGACAAGATTCTTGTTCGCCGTAAGGGTGGCGAGGTCGAGTTCGTGTCGTCCTCGGACATCGACTACATGGACGTTTCACCGCGCCAGATGGTCTCGGTCGCAACCGCGATGATTCCGTTCCTCGAGCACGACGACGCAAACCGTGCCCTGATGGGTGCGAACATGCAGCGTCAGGCCGTTCCGCTGGTACGCAGCGAATCGCCGATCGTCGGTACCGGCATGGAACTGCGCGCCGCAGTCGATGCAGGTGACGTCGTGATCAGCGAAATGACCGGTGTTGTCGAAGAGGTCTCGGCCGACTACGTCACGGTCATGGCCGACGACGGTAGCCGCAAGACCTACCGGATGCGTAAGTTTGCGCGTTCCAACCAGGGCACATGTGCCAACCAGCGTCCGATCGTGGACGAGGGTCAGCGCGTCGAGTCCGGCCAGGTCCTCGCCGACGGCCCATGCACCGAAGACGGTGAAATGGCGCTCGGTAAGAACCTGCTCGTGGCGATCATGCCGTGGGAAGGCCACAACTACGAGGACGCGATCATCCTTTCGCAGCGTCTCGTGGAAGAGGACGTTCTCACCTCGATCCACATCGAGGAGCACGAGATCGATGCTCGCGACACCAAGCTCGGTGCCGAGGAGATCACTCGTGACATTCCGAACGTCTCCGACGAGGTCCTCGCTGACCTCGACGAGCGCGGCATCATCCGTATCGGTGCCGAGGTTCGTGACGGCGACGTGCTGGTCGGAAAGGTCACGCCGAAGGGCGAGACCGAGCTGACCCCGGAAGAGCGTCTCCTGCGTGCCATCTTCGGTGAGAAGGCTCGCGAGGTTCGCGATACTTCCCTCAAGGTTCCGCACGGCGAGAACGGAAAGGTCATCGGCATTCGCGTGTTCTCACGCGACGACGATGACGATCTGCCTCCCGGCGTCAACGAGTTGGTCCGGGTCTACGTCGCCCAGAAGCGCAAGATTCAGGACGGCGACAAGCTCGCAGGCCGCCACGGTAACAAGGGCGTCATCGGCAAGATCCTCCCGCAGGAGGACATGCCGTTCCTCTCCGACGGCACCCCGATCGACATTATTCTCAACACCCACGGCGTTCCGCGTCGTATGAACATCGGTCAGATCTTGGAGACCCACCTCGGGTGGATCGGCAAGACCGGCTGGAACGTTCAAGTGGCCACGGACGGCACCCGGCCCGATTGGGCCGAGCGTCTTCCGGAGGAGATGCTCTCGGCACCTGCGGACAGCAATATCGCTACCCCGGTGTTCGACGGCGCCAAGGAGAATCAGCTGACCGGCCTGCTGGCCAGCACGATTCCCAACCGTGACGGCGAGCAGATGGTCGGATCCGACGGAAAGGCCACCTTGTTCGACGGCCGTTCCGGCGAGCCGTTCCCATACCCGGTGTCCGTGGGCTACATGTACATCATCAAGCTGCACCACTTGGTCGACGACAAGATCCACGCTCGTTCGACCGGGCCGTACTCGATGATCACGCAGCAGCCCCTCGGCGGTAAAGCGCAGTTCGGTGGACAGCGCTTCGGTGAGATGGAGTGCTGGGCCATGCAGGCTTACGGCGCTGCGTACACGCTGCAGGAGCTTCTCACCATCAAGTCGGACGACGTTGTCGGCCGCGTGAAGGTGTACGAAGCAATCGTCAAGGGCGAGAACATTCCCGAGCCCGGTATCCCCGAGTCCTTCAAGGTGCTCCTCAAGGAGCTCCAGTCACTGTGCCTCAACGTGGAGGTGCTGTCCTCGGACGGCGCTGCTATCACGATGGCCGACGGTGACGACGAGGACCTCGAGCGTGCCGCAGCCAACCTGGGAATCAACCTCTCCCGCAACGAAGCTGCAACGGTCGACGACCTCGCTCAGTAGTTCTACGGTCCTCGGGCCTGCGGTGATCGCAGGCCCGAGGGCGCTCTTTCTCATATGACTGTTCTCAATGGCAGTTTGGTACAACACCCATAACGGGGAAAGGAAGTTACGTGCTCGACGTCAACTTCTTCGATGAACTTCGCATTGGCCTCGCCACTGCGGACGACATCCGTCAGTGGTCCTACGGTGAGGTCAAAAAGCCGGAGACCATCAACTACCGCACGCTCAAGCCCGAGAAGGACGGCCTCTTCTGCGAGAAGATCTTCGGCCCCACTCGGGACTGGGAGTGCTACTGCGGTAAGTACAAGCGTGTCCGGTTCAAGGGCATCATCTGTGAGCGTTGTGGCGTCGAGGTCACTCGCGCCAAGGTGCGTCGTGAGCGCATGGGTCACATCGAACTGGCTGCTCCCGTCACGCACATCTGGTACTTCAAGGGTGTCCCGTCACGTCTGGGCTACCTGCTCGACCTGGCTCCGAAGGATCTCGAAAAGATCATCTACTTCGCTGCCTACGTCATCACGACGGTCGACGACGAGCTCCGTCACAACGAGCTCTCGACTCTCGAGGCCGAGATGGAGGTCGAGAAGAAGTCGGTCGCCGATCAGCGTGACGCCGACCTCGAAGCTCGTGCGCAGAAGCTCGAAGCCGACATCGCCGAGCTCGAAGCCGAGGGTGCCAAGTCGGACGTACGTCGCAAGGTGAAGGACGGCGGCGAGCGCGAGATGCGTCAGCTGCGCGACCGTTCGCAGCGCGAGCTGGATCGTCTGGAAGAGATCTGGACTACGTTCACGAAGCTGACCCCGAAGCAGCTCATCGTCGACGAGCTCATCTACCGCGAGCTCATCGACCGGTACGGCGAGTACTTCACCGGCGCCATGGGTGCCGAGTCGATCCAGAAGCTCATGCAGACCTTCGACATCGACGCCGAGGCAGAGTCGCTGCGCGAAACCATTCGTAGCGGCAAGGGCCAGAAGAAGCTTCGCGCGCTCAAGCGTCTGAAGGTCGTCGCGGCCTTCCAGAACAACCGCAACTCGCCGATGGGCATGGTTCTCGACGCTGTTCCGGTCATCCCACCGGAGCTTCGCCCGATGGTTCAGCTCGACGGTGGACGTTTCGCGACGTCCGACCTCAACGACCTGTACCGCCGTGTCATCAACCGCAACAACCGCCTCAAGCGTCTGATCGATCTCGGTGCTCCCGAGATCATCGTGAACAACGAGAAGCGGATGCTGCAGGAGTCGGTCGACGCACTGTTCGACAACGGCCGTCGTGGACGTCCGGTCACCGGACCGGGTAACCGTCCGCTCAAGTCGCTTTCCGACTTGCTCAAGGGCAAGCAGGGTCGCTTCCGTCAGAACCTTCTCGGTAAGCGCGTCGACTACTCGGGTCGTTCCGTGATCGTTGTCGGTCCTCAGCTCAAGCTGCACCAGTGTGGTCTGCCGAAGCTGATGGCACTCGAGCTGTTCAAGCCGTTCGTGATGAAGCGTCTGGTGGATCTGAACCACGCGCAGAACATCAAGTCGGCCAAGCGCATGGTCGAGCGTCAGCGCCCGCAGGTGTGGGATGTCCTCGAAGAGGTCATTGCCGAGCACCCGGTGCTGCTGAACCGTGCACCTACCCTGCACAGGTTGGGCATCCAGGCGTTCGAGCCACAGCTCGTCGAGGGCAAGGCAATCCAGCTGCACCCGCTCGTGTGTGAGGCGTTCAACGCCGACTTCGACGGTGACCAGATGGCTGTCCACCTGCCGCTGTCCGCAGAGGCTCAGGCCGAGGCACGCATCTTGATGCTGTCCTCGAACAACATCCTCTCGCCTGCGTCGGGTCGTCCGCTCGCCATGCCGCGTCTGGACATGGTCACGGGTCTGTTCCACCTGACTCGTCTCGACGACGGTGCCGTCGGTGAACGTGCCGACGCCAAGACGGACCATGCCGAGTTCGGTGCGTACTCCAGCCCGGCCGAGGCCCAGATGGCCGTCGACCGCGGTTCGCTCACCGTGCAGTCGCAGATCAAGGTTCGGTTGACGTTGCAGCGTCCGCCGCGCGACATCGAGACGGAGCGTTTCCCCGACGGTTGGCGTCGTGGCGAGTCTTGGATCGCGGAAACGACATTGGGACGCGTGCTCTTCAACGAGCTGCTGCCGGCGGACTACCCGTTCGTCAACGAGCAGATGCCGAAGAAGCGTCAGGCGACGATCATCAACGATCTCGCCGAGCGTTACCCGATGATCGTTGTTGCGCAGACCGTGGACAAGCTGAAGGATGCGGGCTTCTACTGGGCCACTCGTTCTGGTGTCACGATCTCGATCTCCGACGTCCTCGTGCCGCCGGAGAAGCCGGCGATCATGGAGACCTTCGAGGCGCAGGCCGATCAGATCGAGAAGAAGTACCAGCGTGGCGCACTCGACAAGGTCGAGCGCAACTCTGCTCTGGTCAAGATCTGGCAGGACGCGACCGAGCAGGTCGGTAAGGCCATGGAGGCGCACTTCCCCGACGACAACCCCATCCCGATGATCGTGAAGTCCGGCGCAGCCGGAAACATGACTCAGGTGCGGTCGCTCGCCGGCATGAAGGGCCTGGTGACCAACCCGAAGGGTGAGTTCATCCCGCGTCCGATCAAGTCTTCCTTCAAGGAAGGCCTGACGGTCCTCGAGTACTTCATCAACACGCACGGTGCTCGTAAGGGGCTGGCGGATACGGCACTTCGTACCGCCGACTCGGGCTACCTGACCCGTCGTCTCGTCGACGTCTCGCAGGATGTCATCGTTCGGGAAACCGACTGTGGCACCGAGCGTGGCATCAACACGATCATCGCCGAGAAGCTCGCCGATGGCACGATGATCCGCGACGCTCACGTCGAGACCAGCACGTACGCCCGCACCTTGGCGAGCGATGCTGTCGACGCGAACGGCACGGTCATCGTCTCTCGTGGACACGACCTCGGCGATCCGGCCATCGACGCGTTGCTCGAAGCGGGCGTCACGTCGGTCAAGGTTCGTTCGGTCCTGACCTGCACCACCGGCACCGGCGTCTGCGCCACGTGCTACGGCCGTTCGATGGCCACCGGCAAGTTGGTCGACATCGGTGAGGCCGTCGGTATCGTCGCCGCACAGTCGATCGGTGAGCCCGGTACTCAGCTGACAATGCGTACCTTCCACCAGGGTGGTGTCGCCGGAGATGACATCACCGGTGGTCTGCCTCGCGTCCAGGAACTGTTCGAGGCACGTGTGCCGAAGGGCAAGGCTCCGATCGCGGACGTGTCGGGTCGAATCCAGCTCGAGGACGGCGATCGTTTCTACAAGATCACCATCGTCCCGGACGACGGCGGTGAGGAGGTTGTCTACGACAAGCTCTCCAAGCGTCAGCGTCTGCGTGCCTTCAAACACGACGACGGCACCGAGCGACTCCTGTCGGACGGTGACCACGTCGAGGTCGGCCAGCAGCTCATGGAAGGTGCTGCCGATCCCCACGAGGTTCTGCGCGTGATGGGTCCTCGCCAGGTTCAGATCCACCTGGTCAACGAGGTCCAGGAGGTGTATCGGTCGCAGGGTGTGTCGATTCACGACAAGCACATCGAGACGATCGTGCGCCAGATGCTCCGTCGTGTCACGATCATCGACTCCGGCTCCACCGAATTCCTGCCCGGTTCACTTACCGAGCGCAGCGAATTCGAGGCGTCGAACCGTCGCGTCGTGTCCGAAGGTGGCGAGCCCGCAGCCGGTCGTCCGGTCCTGATGGGTATCACCAAGGCCTCGCTGGCAACCGATTCGTGGCTGTCTGCAGCGTCCTTCCAGGAGACCACTCGTGTGCTCACCGATGCGGCTATCAACTGCCGTAGCGACAAGCTCATAGGTCTGAAGGAGAACGTCATCATCGGAAAGCTCATCCCGGCTGGTACCGGCATCAACCGGTACCGGAACATCCAGGTGCAGCCGACCGAAGAGGCGCGTGCCGCGGCATACGCGGTGCCGTCGTACGACGATCAGTACTACAGCCCGGATGGCTTCGGAGCCAACACCGGCGCAGCAGTGCCGCTCGACGACTACGGCTTCTCCAACGAGTACCGCTAGCCAATAACGCAAAAGCCCCGCACTCCGACTTCGGTCGGGTGGCGGGGCTTTTTCGTGCGGTAACGAATCAAGCCCCGCACTCCGACTTCGGTCGGGTGGCGGGGCTTTCTTCGTGCGCGGGTATGGCCGGGCTCGAACCGAGCTACCGCCCGTCGGCAATCACTTTCGCGATGTTCCGTTCGGCCAGGGCGGTGATGGTGAGCGACGGGTTGGCTGCACCCGTACTTCCGGGGATCAGGGCGCCGTCGACGACGTAGAGTCCGTCGTGCCCTTTGATGCGTCCGTACGAGTCGGTGGCGTCGCCCAGTACTGCACCACCGAGTGGGTGGGCGGTGAAGGTGTCGTCGACGTCGCGGGTGAACGGCTCCGCAGAGACCACAGTGCCGCCGGCCTGAGCCATCTTGTTCTGTACTGCGCGAAGTGCTTCGACGGTGTCACTGCTGCCCCCCTTCGGCCAGTTCAGGGTCATCGAGTCGGTGGCGGCGTTGTAATGGAAATCGGCCCGGAGTGGGTCGATCGTCATGCCGAGCGAGCCGATGAAGCCGAGATCGATGGGTACACCGGGGACATACCAGTTCTCGACGGTGAGGGGGAGTCCGGAGTCGTCGACGATTCGGGATGCGCACGGTGCGCCCTGCGGTACGCCGGCAGCAGGTCCGAGGGATCGCGTCATCGAGGCGTCGCCGTTGGTGCCCCAGCCACGACCGACGAACTCGTTCAGATTGCCCAAGGTGCCGGTGGCTTGCGCGCGCACGAGAAGCTCTGTGGTGCCGATGGATCCGGCTCCGAGGACGAGTTTGTCGCACGTGAGCGTCCGAGTTTCGAGAACGTTGCCTTCGGGGTCGAGGCGTCGCACCTCGACGCGGTAGCGGCCACCGGATTCACTGCCGATCGAGGCGACCTCGTGGCTGTGGCACACGGTTGCTCGTCCGGTGTTCTCGGCCTGGGGGATGTAGTTCTGGGTCAGGTCGTGCTTGGCGCCGTTCGAGTTTCCGAAGGTGCTTGCTCCGACGGTTGCGGACGGACGGGACCGTCCGGTCATTTCGTCGCGCAGGACGTTCCAGTTCCAGTTGCCGTCGACTCGTTCGGGTTGGTAGCCGGCGCGTCGGGCGTGGTCGTCCCAGGTTCGAGAGTGCGCGAAATTTGGGCTGTTGTAGATGTCGTCGGGCATCTGCGACGGCATCAGCATCGATCGGGCCTTGGGGTACCAGGTTCCGGCCATGTCGTCGTAGCTGAGCCGTCCGCCGAAGGAGAGGTCGAAGAATCGGCGTTCCGGGGCGATCGTGACGCCGGTGTAGACGATGGATCCTCCGCCGACAGCGGCACCGCGCCAGACGGAAAGGTTCTCGAAGCGCGTGGTGTCGAGGACGCCGCCGAACAGGTCCACGGGCCCGACCGGTAGGCCGGTGATGTTGGTGAACGAATCTTGTTGCCACAGGCCACGGCCGTCGGCGGTCATGTCGGCGGTGAAGATCTCGCGCCATGGGTCTCGCGGCCAGCGCAGACCGCGTTCGAGGACGGTGACCTGACTACCGGCCTGCGCGAGGCGCAACGCGGCCGCGCTGGCACCGAAGCCGGAACCGATGACGATGACCGACGAGTGCTCCGGCGGTCGTGGCGGGTCGACGAAGATTTCTGGGACGAGTGACCGGATGGAGCCGACGCCGATAGGGATCGCGTGTGCTCGTGGTCCGGAAAGAAGTGGAGGTGCGGTAAGTCCAACGAGCCCTGCTGCTGCCAGTTGAAGGAGTTGCCTGCGTTTCACGTGTGTTCTGTCCCCTGACGTCGATCGCGGCTCGTCGGCCATTGTTCCTCATTGCGCAGCAGAAAAGCGACTGGTCTTTCGGATTACGTGAGATTTCCCAGGAGCGGAGCTTGCGAAGTGAGCAGCTTTGCCAGCTGTTCCACAGGTGTAACTGGGACACTGGCGCGAATGATCATCGTTCTGGGGGCCGTATTCGTTGCGGTCGCGTTGCTGGGCATTGCCGCGCATTTTGTTGATTCGACGGGTCAGTTCATGCTCGTTGCGGCCGCGCTTGCGCGACTTCTCATGGTGGCAGCCGTTCCGGGTGCTGTTCTTCTCGGTGTGGGTGCCGGGTGGTGGGGCGTCGTAGCAGGGTCTTTGGTTGTCGCAGTTGCGGTCTGGACTCAGTTCCCTCTGGTTCGGGCGCGGCTTCGTAAGAGCAGCGTTCAGGGCACGCCGTTCGGTGTGATGAGTGCCAACATCCTGCTCGGTGAGGCTGATCCGGGTGCTGTTGTGGCTGCAGTGGATGCTCACGCGCCCGATGTGCTGACCGTGGTCGAGTTGACTCGTTCGGCGCACGAGGGGCTCGTTGCGGCGGGGATTCTCGAACGCCTTCCGTACACGTTCGTCAGCGCGGCGTCGGGTGGAAACGGAACCGGCATCTATTCGCGGTATCCAATCGGTGACGAGACTCGGCACGATGGCTACATCACCGAATTGCTGTCGGCGCGTGTGCAGGTGCCTGATGGTCCGTGGCCGCTGGTGTTTGCGGTGCACCCGGTGCCGCCGTGGCCACGGCACCCATCGGCGTGGGTGCGCGAACTTGCCGCGCTCAGGCAGTTGATGGACAAGATCCCGCTCGACGAGGGCCCGGTGGTGGTGTCGGGGGATTTCAATGCGACGTTCGACCACAAGCGGTACCGAGACTTGCTGAGCGATCGTTACCGTGACGCCGCGATGGAGGTCGGCGCTGGTCACTTGGCTACGTATTCTGCCGACGCGTGGTACCCGCCGTTGATAGCGATCGACCATATTCTCGTCAGCGACGCCGCCGTGATCGATGTGGGAGTCGTCGAGCTTCCTGGCTCCGATCACCGCGGCATCCGCGCGGAATTACTGCTACGCGCGCCCTGAGGCGGTCAGTCTTTGGGGGCGTAGTCCGGGAGTTCTTGGACGGCCCATTTGTTTCCGTCGGGATCGGCGAAGAACACGAATTTGCCCCATCCCAAGTCGACGACGGGGTCGACGTCGAGGCCTGCTGCGATGAGGTGCTTGCGCGCCTGTTCGGCGCTGGCGACGACGACCTGCATGCCCTCGACGCTTCCCGGTGCCGCGGTGGTGATGCCTTCGCCGATGGCGATGGAGCAGGCGGATCCGGGCGGGGTCAGTTGGACGTAGCGGATCCCGTCCATGGGCCGCTCGTCGTGGTCTGCGTTGAACCCGATTTTGACGTAGAAGTCCTTGGCTCGGTCTACGTCGCTCACCGGGATCATGACGAGTTCGAGTTTGATGTCCATGTTTCGTTCGCTCCCTTTCGTTGTGGTGACAGCAAGCCTGCCAAGTATTGCGGACAGTTTCGGTCCGCGATCAGAATTTTCGTTACGTGACCACTGCTGGCCGGAGAAATATGCACGACCGATCGACTGTTGACGCTGGTGTGCTTCTGTCCATACTCGATCGCTCCCGCACGAGGACAGGTTTCGACGACGCTTCCGCTTTGGCCGGTTCGATCGAGCGGGCTGTCCACGCCGAACAGCTTGGTTACCATCGGTTCTGGGTGGCAGAGCATCACGGGGTTCCCGGTATTGCCAGTGGCGCCCCGCCGGTGTTGCTTGCGGCAATCGGTGCCCACACCTCGCGGATCCGGCTCGGTTCCGGTGGTGTCATGTTGCCGAACCATCAGCCGTTCGTCGTCGCCGAGCAGTTCGCGATGCTCGCCGCTCTCTATCCGGGGCGTGTGGACGTGGGTCTCGGACGCTCGCTCGGCTTCACCGAACCTGTCCGCCGCGCGCTCCGAACCGGTCGTGATGAAGCGGAGACGTTCGCCGACGATCTCGCCGAACTCTCGGGATTTCTCGACGGGACGGGCCCGGTGACGGTAAGGCCTGCGGTGCCTGCCCCACCGATGTACGTCCTGGCAACAGGGAAGGGGTTGGCGATAGCAGCGAAAGCGGGATTGCCCGTGGTGGTCGGCGGCCCGATTCTCTGGGGCGACGGTGCCGAGATCGCAGCCTATCGACGTCAGTTCCGTCCCACCGAGCTCACGCCGAATCCCCGTGTCATCGTCTCGCTCGACGTCATGATCGCGGACTCGGCAGCCCTTGCTCGCGAGTTGATGCTGCCCGAGGCCTGGGCTATGGCTCGATCGCGGACCACCGGAGAGTTTCCACCGCTCGTCCCGACCCGAGAAATCGATTTCGACGCAGCGCCCACCCGAACGAGGGAGCGGATGGAACGGTCGATCGACTCGTCGGTGCACGGCACGGCTCACGAGGTTGGCCTTCGGCTCGAGGAGTTGGTCGAGCGCACCGACGCCGACGAGATTCTGGCGTCGACGTCGACGTACGACCGAACCGCGCTGGCAGCGGCCGACGCCGAATTGCGGCAGCTGTTTGTTCCTTCGCTGTCGCGCTGAGCCATCGCCGCGTGCGGTCGTTGCGCAGTACAGTGATGAAAGAGACGAATCAGTTACCGGAGAGGTCGTCATGGCAGGCAAGAAGCTGGACAGAGTTCATGCACAATCCGCGCTCGAAACAGTGCGTGAGAACCCGCTGATCGCGGTGATCGCAGCGGCGCCTGCCCTGGTCGTTTTCGGTCTCGTATGGTGGCTCGCCGGATTCGGAACCGCTGTGGTTCTACTTCTGGCGATCGGCGTCGTGGGCCTGGTCGTCGCCAAGTTGCGCAGTTAGTCCGACGTTTCCCGGGGGACATGGAACTGCGTGAGCGAGCCGATACCCGGCCCCAGTTCTGCCCATGATGCGGTGGTGGTCAGTACGGCGATGGCTGACGTCGGGAACTTCATGGTGATGGCATCGATTGCCGAAGACTCGTTTTCCGACGCCAGTTCCAGTGCAGTCCAGGGAATTCCGGGGGCGTGTCCAACGATGAGCAGCGTCGAAGTGGCGGGTTCGGTCAGCGTGGCCTCCTCGAAAATTTCTTCGGGAGAGCCGCCGTAGATCCGTTGTTCGAATCGCACCGGCGCTTCGATACCGGTCGCGATCAAGGTTTCGCGGGTGCGAGTGGCAGTGGAGCATATGACGGCGTCGATGTTGCCGACGTTCTCGGCGATCCAACGGCCTGCGAGTGCTGCCTCGCGCTGGCCGCGTTCCGCGAGGGGGCGATCGTGATCCGGCGTCCCTTCTGGGTAGCCGGATTTACCGTGTCGCATGAGTACGAGGGTGCGCAGTTCGGCCATCGTTCCACCGTATCGGGCCGGGGCCACCACTTCCATATGCTTGGGCGGTGGAGGTCGCGATGCAGACCGTAGGGTGCGTACCTGCTATCTTGAACGCCGTTCAAGTTTGCGCTCACAAGGAGTCGTCATGGCAGGTCTCGAAGGTGCACAGAGCTCGGCAGCGTCCAGTTCCGAAGCAGTGTCCGGTTCCAAGGTGAGGATTTCGGCCCGGGACATGGCGCAGATCGCCGTCTTCGCCGCGCTGCTGGCCGCCCTGGGACTCCCCGGCGCAATCACGGTGGGTTTCAGTGGCGTTCCCATCACGCTCCAAACACTCGGCGTCATCCTCGCCGGTGCAATCCTCGGTGCCCGCAAGGGAACGGCCGCCGTCGTGGTGTTCATCGCGCTGACCCTCATCGGTCTGCCACTGTTGTCCGGTGGTCGCACCGGCCTGACAGCACTTGCGGGCCCCAGCGCCGGATATCTCATCGGATGGATCCCGGCGGCATTCGTCATCGGCCTGCTGACGGCCCGCATCCTCCCGAAATATCCGATAGCGCTCGGTCTGGCGATCAATGCCCTCGGCGCGATCGTGATCATCTACATTTTCGGCACGATCGGCCTGTTGCTGCGCACCGACATCGGCGTGTGGGGCGCGATCTCCACCAACTTCGCATTCATCCCTGGTGACCTGGTGAAGGTCGTCATCGGCGCCGTCGTCGCCAAAAGTGTCCACCGAGCGTATCCCGGTCTGATTCGTTCGTGAGTCTGTTCCTGGGCGGGCGCGGGTCACGGCTCGCGATCGACTGGAACGGGCGAGCCCTCACTTACGAACAGCTCGACGCCGCCGTTGACCGATGGCCCGAGTCCCGTATGCACGACGCCTCGGAGTTGGATCTTCCCGATGCGCTGATCTGTGTGTTCGCCGCTGCGCGCCAGGGGGCAGCGGTGCGAGTGGAGAACCCGGACGCCAGACCGGTCCGCGGGAACGTGGATCCCGACGCGTTCCTGCTCGTCGCGACGTCGGGGTCGACCGGCCGGCCGCGCGGACTGGCTCGCACTGTCGCGTCGTGGACCGACAGCTTCGCCGAGTTCACCTCGATCACCGGCATCACCGCTGCTGATCGAGTGTTGGTCACCGGACCTTTGCACGCCACGATGCACCTGTTCGCGGCCGTCCATGCTCTGTGGATCGGTGCCTGTGTCACGGACGACCGCACGAGTGCGACGGTGGCTCATGCGGTCCCGGCGATCCTTCGCGATCTTCTCGGCAGTGCGCCGGCGCTCCGCCTCGCCGTCGTGGCCGGTACGGCTCTGGATGCGGGAGCGCAGGAACGCGCGCACGGGATCGACCTCGTCGAGTACTACGGGGCGGCGGAGCTGTCCTTGGTCGCTGCGCGTCGGGTGCCGGAACCGTTGACTTTGCTGGCGGGCCTCGAAGCGGAGCTTCGCGACGGGCTTCTGTTCGTGCGGTCGCCGTATCGGGTCCTCGGAGTTCCGGAGTGGTTCGGTGTCGGAGACCTGGCCGAGCTCGGGCCTAATCGGCAGCTCGTCGTGCGCGGGCGCGGTGATGCCGCTGTCAACGTGGGCGGAACTACGGTGATCGCGGAGGACGTCGAGCTGGTGCTGGATTCGATCGATGGTGTCCGGGCTTCGGCTGTCGTCGGAACGCCGCATTCGGTGCTCGGTGCGACGGTGACTGCCGTCGTGGAGCTTCACGACGGGGCGGACGTGGATTCCGTCAAGGCCGAGGCTCGTGGACGCTTGTTCCGTGAGGCCGTGCCCAGGCGCTGGATAGTCGTCCCGGCTCTACCGCGCACCGGTAGCGGCAAGATCGCCCGTGCGCGGGTGACAGACTCGATCTCATGACCTCTGCTCCAGTTCTCGTCGCTCCGTGGCGGACCCCGATCGGTACAGCCGGTCACGGATTTGCCGATCTGACGACGACCGACCTCGCTGCTCCGGTGCTGCGGGCGGTGTTGGCGTCGTTGCGTGACTCGGGGTGCGAGGACGCAGTGGACGACGTGGTTCTCGGCAATTGTCTGGGGCCCGGCGGCGATCCGGCCCGTATCGCTGCACTGAGCGCCGGCCTCGGCGTCGAGGTGCCGGGGGTGACGGTCGATCGGCAGTGCGGTTCGGGGCTCGATGCGGTGATGCAGGCCGCGATGCGGGTGCGCAGCGGGGACGAGAGCGTGATCCTTGCGGGTGGAGTCGAGTCGGCGAGTACCGCACCGTGGCGATTCTGGCCACCGCAGGCAGGGGCGGAACCAGTTCGCTACACCCGTGCGCCCTTTGCACCCGGCGACTTCGATGACCCGGACATGGGCGTCGCTGCCGACGATCTTGCACAACGTCGAGGTATCGACCGTGTTCGCCTGGACGCGTATGCCGCACGGTCACACCGGCTTGCCGCCGAATCGAATTTCACGTCCGAGATCGTGCCGATCGCCGGGATCGAGCGAGATCAACGCATCAGAGCGAATATGACCGTCGAACGGCTTGCGCGGCTTCGACCGAGTTTCTCGCCGTCGGGTACCGGTACGGCCGGCAACTCCTGCGGAATCTCCGACGGCGCAGCGGCGCTCGCGATCACCACCGAATCGCGCGCCAAAGGCCTTCCAGCGCTGCGTGTTCTGGGCGCGGCCGTTGCCGGCTCGGATCCGGCATTGCCCGGCCTCGGGCCGGTTCCCGCTATCGAGAAGGTGTTGCGTCGAACGGGCGTCGCCCTGTCCGATGTGGGAGTTGTGGAGATCACCGAGGCTTTCGCGGCGGTGGTACTCGCGGTGTCGGACGAACTGGGGCTCGACGAAAACCTGCTGTGCCCGCAGGGTGGAGCCATTGCGATGGGTCACCCGTGGGGGGCTTCGGGTGCAATCCTGTTGGTGCGCTTGGCCTCTCAGATGCTGGCTGACGGTGGCCCCGAGTTGGGGTTGGCTGCGTGCGCCATCGGCGGCGGACAAGGGATTTCGATGATCGTGGAGCGTGCATGGTGAGTGAAGTGGTGTTCGAGGGTGTCAAGCATGCGTTCGGTGATCGTGAGGTGTTGCGCGGCATCGACCTTCGGTTCAGTGAGCGGCGTGTGGGGATCATCGGTTCCAACGGTTCGGGTAAGTCCACACTGGCTCGGATGATCAACGGTTTGTTGGCGCCGACGTCGGGGACCGTGACTGTCGACGGTGTGGACGCATCCAAGAAGGGCGCGCAGGTCCGTAAGAAGGTCGGCTTCGTCTTCACCGATCCAGATACGCAGATTGTCATGCCTACAGTCTCGGAGGATCTCGCGTTCTCGCTGCGCCGTTCGGGCCTGAGCAAGGCCGAGATCGCCGAACGTGTGCACGAGATCCTGGTGCGATTCCGCCTCGACCACCACGCAGAGCATCCGTCCCATCTGTTGTCCGGCGGGCAGAAGCAGCTCCTGGCGATCGGAGCCGTCCTCATCCGGCGCCCCGAGGTCGTCATTGCCGACGAGCCGACGACGCTCCTCGATCTGCGCAATGCCCGCGTTGTCGCCGAGGCACTCGATTCGATGGATCAGCAGGTGATCGTCGTGACGCATCATCTAGCGCTGCTGGACAGCTTCGAGCGCGTCATCGTCATCGACGACGGGCTCGTCGCGTTCGACGGCGCCCCGAAAGATGCGGTTCCGGCATATCGGGAACTCGTCGAATGATCGGCTTGTATCGGCCGGGGACGTCGTTTCTCCACCGATTGCCTGCGGGGGTCAAGCTGCTCCTGCTCATCATCTCGATCGTCACCGCGACCGTCGTGGTCCGAACACCGATTCAGGTCGGGATCGTCGCTGCGCTGGTCGCGGCACTGTTCCTTCTTGCGCGTATACCTGTGAAAGTTGCTCTCGCCCAAATGCGCCCGATCATCTGGATGCTGCTGATCATCGGCGTCTTCCAAGTGATCATCACCTCTCCCGCTCGTGCGGTCGTGGTGTGCGGCGTTCTGCTGATCTCGGTGGCACTGGCCGCGCTGGTCACTCTCACCACCCGGGTGACCGACATGCTCGACACGGTCACCCGCGCTCTGGGGCCGCTGCGCAGATTCGGCGTCGACCCCGACCGGATCGGCCTCATGCTCGCCCTGGCCATCAGATGCATACCTATTCTGGCGACGATCGTGCACGAGGTCGCCGAGGCACGGAAAGCGCGAGGCCTGCAATGGTCCATGACCGCACTCGTGACGCCCGTGCTGGTCCGTGCGCTGCGAACCGCGGACGCGATGGGCGATGCCCTCGTCGCGAGGGGTGTCGACGATGACTGAGGTTCTTCAGTGAGCGAACTGCTGACCGATCGGATCGCGCGGCATATCCGCGACAAGCCTTCCTCTCTTGCCGTCGTCGACCGGCGAAGCGCAGTGACGTACGGCGAGTTGGGTGAGCTGGTCACTGCCACGGCGGCAGGCATGTCGGGAATGCGAAGAGTGGCTGTCCTGCCGACGTCGGACATCGGGTCGCTCGTAGCCGTGACCGCGGCGATGGCGTCGGGAATCGGTGTGGTACTTCTGCATCGTCACTTGCTGCCCGAGCAGTTCGCCCGCGTGCTGTCTCTGACGCAACCCAATGTTGTTCTGGCAGGACCGAATCAGCACGCGCGGTTGCGGAGGATGGGCGCCGCGTCCCCGACTTCTGTCGACAGCATCCAGGTGACGGGTGTTCGGGCACAGTGCGCTGCCGACGACGACAGTGAACTTCTCATCGGAGTCACCTCGGGCACCACGGGGGAACCCAAACTGTTCGTCCGTGATCAACGCTCCTGGGCCCGAACCCTCGACCGTTCCGATTCGACGTTCGACATCCGCGCGGGCGACCGAGTGGCGACGCCGGGGGTGCTCGATCACACGCACTTCCTCTACGGTGCGCTGCACGGACTCACCCGAAGCGCGATCGTCGACCTCCGGCCGGTGGACAAGTCGCTTCCCAGCGGCGCCACGCACCTATATTCGGTTCCGACAATTGCCTGGGATGTGGTTCGATCCGGAATCGGCCCGGTGCCGAGTGTGCGCGAAGTGCTGTCCAGTGCCGCGCGTTGGCCGTCCTCCGGCAGATCGGCGCTGCAGGAGGCACTCCCGAATGCCTCGCTCGTGCACTTCTACGGAGCGTCGGAGTTGAGTTTCGTTTCCTTCGACCGCGGTATCGACCCGGGGCCGGGGACATTGTTCGACGGCGTAGACGTCGAGATCCGGGATTCGATCGTTCACGTGCGCAGTGACATGCTGTTCGACGGCTACCTCACCGAAGACGGTGTGGCCGGTGGCCCCGTCGACGGCTGGATGACCGTGGGGGACCGGGGAAGACTCGGGAGTGGTGGAAACCTGGAGGCCGGTGGAAACCTGGCGGGCGGTGGAAACCTGGCGGGCGGTGGAAACCTCGAAGGCCGGGGAAGTCCCGAGGGCACGGGATCACTCGCGAGCCGGCAGCTGACGCTGCTTGGCCGCGACACGGAAATTCTGATTCGGGCAGGTCTGAATGTGGAGTTGGCTCCCATCGAGTCCGCGCTCACCGCGATTCCTGGCATTGTGGAGGCAGTATGCGTCGGAGTCCCGGACGTTCGTATGGGGGAAGTTCCCGCGGTGGTGATCGTGGAAGGGGCGAACCCGCCGTCCACCGCCGAGATCTGGCGGCATCTGCGTCGAGAGCTACCGAGCCCTAGTGTTCCGGTGCAGATTCTGACGCTCGAACAGTTGCCGCGGACGCCTCGGGGAAAGGTCGATCGTCAGGAGATCGGGGCAATTTTCGCGACCGTCCGGACTGCGCCGTCGACGACGAACCAGACTGTCAGCGAACCACTTTCGTAGCGGTGCCGGATACCGACTTGTTCTTTGCCGAGAACCGGGTACAGGTACTCGATGACGGCCCGGTGCGGTCCGGCGACGAGATCCGGGTAATCGATCAGGAACTCCTCGACGGCATGCCAGTATGCCGCATTGTTGACGTGATCGAACGAGTCGATGTCGGTGACACGCAATGGAAACTGGATATCGGTGTCCGACTCGGGCGGCACCGGCTCGGTGAGCCATGCCTTCCATTTGAGTCGATGCTGATCGGTGGTGCGTGCAAGCATGTCGAGGGCATCGTCGCTGATCCGTGTCGGCATACCGGTCTTCGCGCTGATGCTTATCCAGAAGCCCTCGGTTTCGATGGAACCGCCCTTCCCTGTGGACATCGAGACCCGCATGTTGGACCAACGAGTGGACATCGACGAACACCAGCGCCGCAGATGAATGTGGTCGGGAAACTGTACGGGTTCGTGGATGTCGATGACCGTACGTCGAACGATCCAGAAAGGATCGGTGAGACCGAGAGGTGTCGCTGCAAGATTGTCCGACCCGATGTCCTGCAGGTAGCGCGCGATCCCGTCGAAGCGCAAGCGGCCGGCTGGGGCGACATCACCGGTACGTATCGGCCAATCTGTTTCGAACCCTTCGCCTTCGGCAGGTAGTGGTGCCAGGGCGTCGTCGAAGCCCGCTGGCTCTACGGTTCCGGCATTGTCCACGTGTCGCTCCTTGTTACCGGTGGGTTCGTGCTCGAACCGAACCTACCCGGTGCGGGTCAGAGAACTCGACGAGCCTTCATTCCGTCGAAGACCGGACCGACACGGACGACGTCACCGGTGGTGGGGGCGTGGACCATCTGACCGTTGCCCATGTAGATGGCAACGTGCCCCGGCCCACCGGATTGCCAGTTTCCGAACAGCAGATCCCCGGGCTGAGCCATCGACATCGGAATCTCGGTGCCGACACCCCATTGGGTCTCGGAGGTTCGGGGGAGTGTCACCGTGCCACCGGAGGCCTTGAACACCGCGTAGGACGTCAACCCCGAGCAGTCGAAGCCACCACCGGACGGCCCGTTGATATTACCGCCGCCCCACACGTACGGCAGGCCGAGGTAGTCCATTGCGAGTTGCACTGCTCGTCCACCGATACCGGCAATATCGATGCCGGCGAACGGCGTCAGGATTGCGGCGAACTGCATTTCCGTCGCTCGAATCTTGGCCACGTAAGGCTTCGTCTGGTTCTCGTAATCGGGTGTTCCCGACGGCATTCCGCCGGATCTGAGGACCGCGCCTGCACCTGCGTTGTATCCGGCGATGGTCAGGTCGAGACTGTCGCCCTTGACCAATCCGGCCGACTTCCACTTCTCGACTTGACTGTTGATGTCGCAGAGCAGGTTTCCGGACGCCATGACCGAGTCGGCGATGCCGTTGATGTCGGCTATGCCGTCGCCGTCGGCATCTTTGCCGTAGGTGCGCCAGGTAGCGGGCATGAACTGGCCTGGCCCGCGGGCACCGGACACCGATACCGGTGCGGTCGGCCCGTGCCGGAATCCGTTCTCCGCTGCGTACAACGCGGCGATCGTCGGTGCTTTGACTCCGCCACAGATCGATCCAGCGCGGGTCAGCCACGGAACGAATGCGGTGATTGCACCTATCGGTGACAGTGAGACCCCGGTGAAAGTCGCAGGTAGACCGGGGAACAGTGCCCGCCTGAGGGCTTCGGCGGCAGGCATGAATGCGGTCTGGTTGGTGATCTGCCCGAGCGAGTACGTCAATCCGCCGAACTGGACCGATCCTGCGTTGGTGGGAAACACCGAGGGCGCAAAGGCGCTTAGTGTAGTGGTCGTATCGGTTGTCGTCGACATCACGGCGGCAACAGACGCCGGAACGTCGGCGGCGGGTGCAGTTTCCGGCTGGGCGGGTTCTGCTGGTTTCGGGGGCAACATCGGTTCGGCTGCATCTTCGACGGCCGTCGCTGCGTTGTCGAGGGCAGTGCCTGCGACATCTGCTGCCGGCGTGGGCAAAGTACCGAGCAGATCATCGAGTTGCTTCTGCAACGTTGGACCGGTGTCCTCCGCGGCCGCCGCGACGCTGTGGGCGCCGTCTTTGACCTGCGGGGGAAGGTCCGTCGCCGCCACCGCTCCTGCAGCGGACACGATTACGGCAACGATGACTGCGATTGGATCGCCTGCCATGTAACAACTCCTGGTGCTCGAGCTCTCCCCGACGTTCCATGTCGACCCATCCATGTGAGGTGACTCACACATCATGCACGTTGGAATCGAATCGCGGAGCGAAATAGAACACGTTCTAGTGCCTGTCGACAAAAAGATCACCCCTGACCCACACGTCGCACCGACTCGAGCTGGTGTTCCGCGTAAGTTGGCGGTGAGAAATCACTATCGACTATCCGAGCAAGGGGAGCGAAGATCATCGACAAATACGTGCTGTCGCCCGAGACCGTGTGGGACCCCGGTGCACAGCTACTGTCGCAGTGCGTCGTCGTGGAGAACGCCGACCGCACGCTGTATCTGTCCGGCCAGACGTCGATCACCGCAGATGGTCAGTTCGCGGGCATCGGGGACGTCTCGGCTCAGATCCGGTTGGCGTTCGAGAACATTCGTCTCATTCTCGACGCGGCCGGCGGCACCTTGGCCAACGTCGTCAAACTGACCGTGTACTTCACCGACCTCGATGACTTGGACACGTACACCGGCATTTTGGGTGAGCTGTTCGTCGAGAGCAGGCCTGCGCAGACCGTTGTCGAAATCAGCAGGCTCGCGATGGACGAGTTGCTGATCGAGATCGATGCGATCGCGGTGCTTTAGACGAGGGTCGACCAGTAGTCGGAGAACTCGATTCCGATCGCGGTGATGATGATGGCGTACCAGACGGCCAAGATCGTCCATCGCCATTCGAGGAGAGCTCGGGTGAGGGTGCCTGCGCGTTCGCGGTCGACCAGTTGGGACAGCGAGACGATGAAGATCGGTATCGTCACCGCCCACACGACCATGCAGTACGGGCACAGCGCATGGATCTCGTAGAGGCTCTGGTAGATCAGCCAGTGCACGAACACCACACCGAGTGCCGTGCCGGTGCTGAGACCGAGCCAATACCAGTGCGGCAGCGCGATTCGGCCGAACGTCAGAATCCCCGTCATCAGCACCACGGTGAAGGCAACGATTCCGATGATCGGATTCGGAAACCCGAACAACGCAGCCTGCTCGGTCGTCATGACCGACCCGCAGGACAGCACTGGATTGAGATTGCAGGACGGTACGTATGCGCTGTCTTCGAGCAGTTTGATTCGTTCGATAGTCAGGGTCAGCGCCCCGAGGAGACCGAGAAAGCCGCCGATCGTGAGGACCCAGGCGGTGGCTCTACTCGCTCTCACTTCGCACCCGTCCTCTTACGTCGCATAGTTACTGTGCAGCGGTGATTGCGGCGCGCAGTCCGTCCGGAGTCGGGTTCGACACGACGGTCCCGTTGACGGAGACGGTCGGTGTGCTCGAGATCCCCTCGTCGAGCGCGGCCTTCGTCTGACTCGTCACGTAGTCGGAGTAGGTCCCGTCGGAGATGCAGCTCGACAGCTCTGGACTTTCGATGCCTGCCTGCTGGGTGATGGCCAAGAGTTCGTCGTCGCTGAGGCCCGCACCACCCTCGGTGGGCTGCTGATCGAACATCGCCTTGTGCCAGACCGGCCACGCGGAGACATCGGCCTCGGCGACACACAGGCTCGCGTTCGCGGCGCGCGTGGAGTAGTTGGTCGAGGACATACGGTCGAGGATCGCGATCGGACGGTAGTCGACGGCAATGGTGTTGTCCGCGACCAGTTCGGCGAGGGTGTCACCGCTGATCGACTCGAACTGCTTGCACGCCGGGCACTGGAAGTCCTCGACGACGCTGACGACGACGGCGGCATTCGGATCACCAATTCGAATCGCCCCGTTGTCCTGAGTCGACGAGGGGGCGGCGGCCGGTGCGTCGGAGTCGGAGTTCTTCGATGCGATGGAGAATCCGATGACGGCAATCAAGGCGACGAGTACGACGGCGATTCCGATCTGGATCAGCGTGCGTCGCTTCTTGTCTTTTCCTTGCATGGCAGCTGTGGCAGCCTGTGCCTTCTTCTTGCTTTCGTTGCTCACTGCAGATCCCTTGCTCGCCCGACCAATGAAGTCCGGCACAATCATAGGCGGGTAAACCTGAGGTCAGGCTGAGCGAAGGACTGTCAGGTCAGCGAGATGATTCGTTCGACGGCGAATCCGTAACCCGCCACTCCGAGGCCGGCGATGACGCCACTGGCTATGGCGGAAACGAACGAGTGGTGACGGAAGTCCTCGCGAGCGTGCACATTGCTGATGTGCACCTCGATGATGGGGACTTCGGGAATGACGAGCGCGTCGCGCAATGCCACGGATGTGTGCGTCAGACCGCCGGGATTGATGACGATTCCCGACGCGGTACCGCGTGCTTGGTGTATCCAGTCGATGAGCTGTCCCTCGTGATTGGACTGCTCGGCACGTATGGTTCGGCCGTGTGCAGCGGCGGTCTTCTCGCACAGTGCGACGACGTCGGCGAGGGTTTCGTGGCCGTACACCTCGGGTTGGCGAGTGCCGAGCATGTTCAGGTTCGGTCCGTTGAGCACGAGGATGTGTCCTAGGGCTGCGCTCGAGTCGCCGACCATGTGATTGCTCACTTTCATTCAGGGCGCGTACTTCCGAAGGAGATCATTTCACAGGTCGTCGACGCACTGTCCTAGTGAAAGGTGTGTGGCTGGTATGGGGTGTGGGCGTCTTCGCGTACATCGTCGCCGTCCTGCACCGCACCGCGTTCGGAGTGGCAGGCCTGAACGCGGCCGCGCCAATCTGGGCACTGCCCAGGGAATGGTGAACATCGGGGGTTCCTGGCTTCGTTGCTCGTGATTGCGTCCATCGGGGCGATTCTGCAAGCGAACGGTGGGTATACCTTCGAGGGGTTTCGGTTGGCGTTTCTCGCGCAGTATCCGGTGCGGGTGGTTGCGATCACCGGAGTCTTGCTGACGCGTTGCAAGACTCGACGTCAGTTGGCAGAGGAAGGGATCCGTCCGCGCACGATGCGGGAGATCATGGAGTCGCGTCGAGAATCGTAATTGGACGCCGCGGTGGCAGGGCTGCACGTCTGACAAATCGGATTGCAATCTCGAGTTTCCGAGAGCATGCTGGTGTTCCCAATTTACTTGTGTGTTGCAAGCAAACATATCGTAAAGGTGTGACCAAGCGGTGGTAACCGAACAAGAAGTGACGCAGCCTGCGTCCGGCGAACTCTCGCACCGGCAGATCATGACGATCCTGTCGGGGCTGATGATGGGCATGTTCCTCGCAGCACTCGATCAGACGATCGTGTCTACGTCGGTCCGCACGATCGCCGACGACCTCAACGGATTCTCGGTACTCGCATGGGTCACCACGGCGTACCTGATCACCTCGACGATATCGACGCCGCTGTACGGAAAGCTCTCCGACCTCTACGGCCGTAAACCGTTCTTCATGACGGCGATTTCGATCTTCGTCATCGGCTCGATGCTGTGCGGAATCTCGACGTCGATGTACGAGCTCGCGGCATTCCGGGCGGTGCAGGGCCTCGGCGCCGGTGGGTTGATGTCGATGGCGCTCGCCATTATCGGGGACATCGTTCCGCCGCGTGAGCGCGCGAAATATCAGGGCTACTTTCTTGCTGTGTTCGGTACTTCGAGTGTGCTCGGTCCGGTCATCGGCGGTCTGCTCGCCGGCCAGTCCACGATTCTCGGCATCACGGGTTGGCGGTGGGTGTTCTACATCAACGTCCCTCTCGGAATTATCGCGCTTGTCGTCGTGTGGCGCGTGCTGAACCTTCCGGTGTTCCGACGCGAGGCACGCGTCGACTGGTGGGGCGCGCTCCTGTTGTCGGTCGGTCTTGTCCCGTTGCTCATCATCGCCGAACAAGGCCGGGTGTGGGGTTGGACTTCGCCGCTCGCGTTGACGTGTTTTGCGATCGGTGTCGTGGGTGTCCTCGCATTCGTTTTCGTGGAAATAAAGATGGGCGACGAGGCCTTGATCCCGATGCGCTTCTTCCGTAATCGACTGTTCGCGTTGTGTATCGCGGTCAGTGTCATCGCTGGTGCGGCAATGTTCGGTGGCATTTCGTTGCTGCCGCAGTATTTGCAGGTCGTCAAGGGGTCTTCGCCGACGCTCGCCGGCTATCAGACACTTCCGATGGTGGGGGCCCTCATGATTTCGTCGATCGTGTCGGGTCGCATGATCTCGAAAACAGGCCGCTACAAGATTTTTCCAGTAGTTGGCACAGCGCTGATGGCGATCGCGATGTTCCTCTTCCACTATGTGCACGCAGATACTCCGCTGTGGCAGACCATGCTGGTCATGGCATTGTTCGGCATCGGTCTCGGTTCTATGATGCAGCCGCTGACATTGGCAATTCAGAATGCGATGCCGCCCAAGGACATGGGAGTGTCGACTGCTGCTGCGACCTTCTTCCGCCAGATCGGTGCGACGCTCGGTGTCGCAGTCTTCCTGTCGATGCTGTTCACACAGCTCACGCCGAAGACCACTGACGCGCTGGTCGCGGCCAGTTCGACGCCGGAGTTCCAGCAAGCCGTCCAGTCCGCGTCGACGAGTACGGACCCACTGGAGAAGGGCTTCGCCGACGCGATCATTGCGCAGGACTCGTCGATCGCTGGTAGTGCATTGGTCGACAGTTCCTTCATGCAAAAGCTCGACAGTGCGCTGGCAGAACCATTCCGCGTCGGATTCTCCGATGCCATGGACTATGTCTTCCTTGCCGTCTCCATCTTGATGGTTATCGGATTCGTGCTGGTCATCTTCGTCAAGGAGGTGCCGCTGCGGACGATGTCCGGCCTCGCGGCGGCCCAGCAAGAACGCGACGAGGCTGCTAAGGACGAAGCTGCGAAGGACGAAGCTGCGAAGGACGAGGCTGCCAAGGACGAAGCTGTCAGGGGTGACACGGCAAAGGTCGAGGCTGCAAGAGCAGGCGGGGATCTTTAGCGAAAGCTGCGCTCAGGAAAGAGATCGATCCCTCGGAACACTCTCAGGTCCCTCGTAACCCTTCGATGGTTACGAGGGACCTCCTGTTTTCACAGTTCAGAACTGCGCAGGGCCATCTGCATCCTCCGTGCTCGCGGGACTTCCGGGACTCCTCGGACTGTTGGGACTGCTGCTGCTCGCGGACGTCTTATTGCTGCGCGCTGCGTCGCGCTGGCTTCCGCTGTGCCGGCCCGATTGCGCGGCCGGGCGATCGGCGAACGGTGCGCCCGGTTCGTCAGGTGCGGTGAGTTCGGTGTCCGTCTTGTTCGTGTTCGCAGGCTTGAGGCTGCAGTGGGGGCGTCGCTTGCGTGGAATGTGGGGGATCAGGCGGTAGTCGGAGAGATCGGTCGTCCCGACTGTGCCCCCAGGCAGAGTGATCGCCGTTGATCCGGAACTCGAGGTCCAGTAGTCGATACCCCGCGGAAGCATGACAGGAACCCAGACGCCCATCGTCTTGAGCATGTGGTGATAGCGGCAAAGGCAATGCAGATTGGTCAATACCGTCCATCCGCCGTGTTTCGGGTCGTGGTGGCGATAGGGCACCACATGGTCGATTTCGCAGGCTGCGGCCGTAACATCACATCCCGGATGGCGGCAGGTGCGATCCCGTTGTCGAACGCATTTGGCAAGTTCGCTACTCGGGCGATAAGTGAGCGCACCGTCGGGTGGTTCAAGGAATCCGCCGTGGCCATCGGGGTTCAGAGCCTCAGCAATCGCCGGATCAGTTGCAACAATTTCTTCGATATGCGCTGTCAGCGTGTAGGACCCGATGTAATCGGTAACGGACTCAGTCGCGTTCGGCAGTGTCGTGCACGGTTGCAACTTTGCCGGACGCTTTGGAAAGGTGAGTCCGCGCCTGCGGCGCCCATGACCCAACGGATTGAGCACCGTGTGCTTACCGAGATCGGTGTCAGCGCCAGTGCCATCGCCGCTGCCTGCGCAATCACCGGGTTCGACAATTTCACCTGCCACGTTTTGAACTGTTCTGTTTCGAACGGCCTTGTCACCCTGAACGGCCTCGTCACCCTGAATGGCCTTGTCACCCTGAACGGCCCTGTCGCTCCTACTGGACCCTCCAATCCCGCCTGCCCCGACACTCTCGCTGGGTCCACAGCCTTCGGTACCATCACCTGCAATTCGACCCTCGCCCGCACCCGTCCGCTCGTCAGACACACCGTCACCCTCTCCACGCTCCGACCGAACATCGACATCTTGATCAGGGATCACGTCTATAAGACCGAGTGAGGCTGCGAGGTCGGCAGCTTCGGTCAGCAGTAGCTGCCAGTCTCCGTTTGCAGCAAGTTCGCGGGCATAGTCCGCATCGATCAGTCCGTGTCCTGCGAGGTATCCGGGTAGGTCGGCGAGTCCGGCAAGCGTCGGCAGATCGATCGTCACGGTCGTCAGTGGGCTACGGCGGTCAGGCAACTCCCGGCGGGCAGTGCACGGGTTGTCTTCATCCTGTTCGCACGCGCACGGAACAAATATCTCTTGATGCATGAGCGTCACGTATGCGGCCGCGAGTCGCTGGCCGCGAGTACGCGGATCACGGTGGCACAGAGTGTTCGCCATTTCGTTGACCAGTTGCCAACACGCCGCGGCGTCACCTGCTTCGAGGTCCGCCTCGATGGTGGCGATCATGTCTCTGTCGCGGTATCGAACTCGGGTGAGCTTGACGAGATCTTTGCGAAGCGCAGCGGCCTCCTCCGGCGCAACGCGCTGCACGATTTCACAGATTTCGGTGGCGAGTGGCCCGGGGGAGAGGCGGCGCGCTGCGTGGAGTACTTCAGATTCGATGCGGACGGCAACTTCGAGTGAGAGCGGGCTGGTGTTCCGATAGATCGCCCGTACCCGCGCGAGATCCAACTCGCCGGCGTCGAAAGCTGCTCTGACCCTGGGCAATCGGAGCCGGAGATCCATACCGATCTCCGCATAAGTGTCCGCCACAGCCTTCGAGCACCCCAGCGCCTTCGCTGTCTCCGATGCCGCATAGCTCCCCGCATCCATGATCACGTCACCGACTTGGACGTTCTGGTGAATGCACGAATCCCAGATCGACGCGGCAAGCCGAACTTTGCGTGCGCAGGCCTGGTTCTCGATCACGGCCGTGTCAGACAGTCCTTGAAGTGTTGATCGATCAATGACCGGCGTGGGCTGTGGACCTACGTATGAAGCGAAAGCACCTCTGCGACTCGAACCCATGAATCGAAGCCCCCCGGCAAGTCGACGTTAGAACGTATGTTCGATAATATCGAGTGTTGAGGTCCCCGTCAAGGGGTTTCTTCTCTGATTCGCCTGTAGTGCAGTCGAATGCGAAACTCGCGTGCCTACGCCATGTCGCCGACATTTCAGCCGGAAGCCTGTTGGCCTGCGGTCGGCCGGCTCGCTCTTGTTGTGTGTTCATTCAGCCCCCGTGCTGAGCTCGCACCCTGTGGTCTTCTGTCAGTCCGCACTTGCTCGTGGTCGATCTGCTCGCGGCCTGTGCACGCCCTGGCTTCTATCGGCTGCGGGTGCTGATCGTGTCGTAAGCCCCACTCGCTCCGGCAAGCCCTCTCACTCCGGCAAGCCCTCTCACTGCGGCCGGCCCCTGTCTCTCACCCGCCAGTCTCGACTTTCTCCCTCCGGTCGGCCCCGGGGCTCCGGCCAGCCTCGACGTTCTCCTCCGCCCAACCTCGACGCATCGCGCAGCCCGGACTGATTGCGAACGAGCGCTCGCGCAAGAACCGCACCCCCGGCCATCACAAAGCCATCGCATTATTAACAAGCAAGCGTGCTTGCTTTTTTATCGATCAGATGTGAAACTTTCTCCATGGCCGACCTCGACTCGATCGTCGATGACCTCCGCGCCGAGGGTGATGCGCTCGACACTCTCGTAGCTGGACTGACCGAAGACCAATGGGCGACGCTCACACCTGCGCCGGGCTGGACCGTCGCGCATCAGATCGCGCATCTGTCCTGGACCGACAATGTTGCCGAACGCACCACCTCGGGGGCATCGGGGGACGCGACCGCTGCTGCAGAGTTCGACGGCGTGCTGAAGGCGGCATGGTCCGATCCCGCTGGTTTCGTCGACAGCGCCGCAGCGGAGGAGGCCGGAAATTCTGATCTTCTCGCGCTCTGGCGTACCCGCAGGCATGCCATGACCGATGCGCTGAAACGTGTCCCGTCCGGTGTGAAGATTCCGTGGTTCGGACCGCCCATGAGCGCTGCTTCGATGGCAACCGCTCGCCTCATGGAAACATGGGCCCACGGCCAGGACGTCGCCGATGCACTCGGCATCACCCGCGAGCCGACCGAGCGCATCGAAGCCGTCGCGCACATCGGCGTCCGTACCCGTGATTTTGCGTATGTGATCAACCAACAGACTCCGCCGTCCGAGCCGTTCCGAGTCGAGCTGACCTCCCCCTTGGGTGAGCTGTGGACCTGGGGCCCCGGTGACGCTGCTCAACGCGTCACCGGCTCGGCAGCGGATTTCTGTCTGCTGGTGACGCAGCGGGCGCACCCCGAGAATCTCGACATCGAGGCCGTCGGACCGGACGCTCAGCATTGGCTGACCATCGCTCAAGCCTTCGCAGGCCCTCCAGGACCAGGACGACCCAAAAGATGACAGTCAGAATCGGCAATTGTTCCGGCTTCTACGGCGACCGACTCTCGGCGATGCGCGAGATGCTCGAGGGTGGCGAACTCGACTATCTCACCGGCGATTACCTCGCGGAGTTGACGATGCTCATCCTGGGCCGTGACCGGGCGAAGGATAAGTCGCGAGGCTACGCGAAGACTTTCCTCCGCCAGGCCGAGGACTGCCTGGGGCTCGCGCTCGACAAGGGCGTCAAAATCGTCTCGAACGCTGGTGGCCTCAACCCGAGCGGCCTGGTCGAGGCACTCGACAGGCTCGGCACAGGCGCCGAAATCGCCTATGTGCACGGCGACGACTTGCTCCCGCGAGCCCAAGAACTCGGCCTCGGTAGTCCGCTCACCGCCAATGCGTACCTCGGCGCCTGGGGCATCGTCGAGGCCCTGAACGCAGGCGCCGACGTTGTCGTCACCGGGCGAGTCACCGACGCTTCCGTCATCGTCGGACCAGCAGCCGCCCACTTCGGTTGGAGTAAAACCGATTACGACTCTCTCGCCGGAGCCGTTGTTGCCGGGCACATCATCGAATGCGGTACGCAGGCTACCGGTGGCAACTACTCGTTCTTCACCGAGATCGCGGATATGTCGCGGCCAGGATTTCCGATCGCGGAGATCGAGGCCGACGGATCGTCCTTCATCACCAAACACGAAGGCACGTCGGGAGCGGTGAGCGTCGGTACCGTCACAGCTCAGCTGCTGTACGAGATCACCGGTGGCCGCTACGCGAACCCCGATGTCACCGCTCGAATCGACACTGCGTCGGTGTCACAGGTCGGAGCCGATCGTGTCCTGGTCAGCGGAGTGAAGGGTGAAGCGCCCCCGCCCACTGCCAAGGTTTCGCTCAATGCACTCGGCGGATTCCGCAACGAGTTCACCCTGATCCTGACCGGCCTCGACATCGAGGCCAAAGCCACACTTGCGCAGCAGCAGTTCGAGTCGTGGCTTCCGTCGCGGCCGACCGAACTCGACTGGACGCTCGTGCGCACCGACAAGCCCGACGCCGAGACCGAGGAGACCGCGAGTGCCTTGCTCCGGTGCGTCGTTCGCGACACCGATCCGAATGTTGTCGGGCGGCAGTTCTCCTCGGTGGCGGTCGAGCTGGCACTGGCCAGCTATCCGGGGCTTTCGGTGACGGCGCCTCCAGGGAACGGTGCGCCGTACGGCGTGTTCACCGCCGGTTATGTGCCGATCGGCGAAGTGCCCCACGTGGTCGTGCTTCCGGACGGAACGCAACGGGAAATCGGACCCGCGACCGAGACGCTCGAACTCGAACCGCTGACCGAACCGGAACTACCACCGGCGCGAGAGACGGAACCGACCATTCGCGTTCCACTCGGCACCATCGCCGCCGCACGCAGCGGAGACAAGGGTGGGAACGCGAACGTCGGTGTCTGGGTTCGCACGGACGACGAATTTGCTTGGCTGGCACACGCTCTGACAGTCGAGCAGGTCGCACTCATGCTGCCGGAGACCGCGGATCTCGTCGTCACCAGACATGTTCTTCCGAAACTTCGGGCCGTCAACTTCGTCATCGAAGGCATCCTCGGGGAAGGCGTCGCGTCGCAGGCTCGTTTCGATCCACAGGCCAAGGGGCTCGGTGAATGGCTGCGTTCGCGCCACATCGACATCCCCGAAACTCTCGTCTTCACAGGGACACTCTCATGACAATGTGGAACACTCCGGAGCGCGAACAACTCCGAAAGACCGTGCGTAGCTTCGTCGAACACGATATCGCGCCGTACCTGAACGATTGGGAAGCAGCGGGGGAGCTACCCCGCGAGCTACATCGGAAAGCGGCGGCACTCGGTTTGCTCGGCGCCGGGTTCCCGGAGAGCGTCGGTGGTGAGGGCGGGGATTTCGCCGACGCCGTCGTCATCTGCGAGGAAATCCACCAGGCCGGTGCTTCTGGTGGGTTGTTCGCGTCGCTGTTCACCGCCGGAATCGCGCTGCCGCACCTGGTGGCCGCAGGCGACGCCGAGCAGGTCGACAAGTGGGTTCGACCGACTCTCGCCGGCGAGAAGATCGGTTCGCTGGCCATCACCGAACCCGGCGGCGGCTCCGACGTCGGGCATCTACGAACAAAGGCCGTGAAAGACGGTGACCACTATGTGGTGAACGGCGCCAAAACATACATCACCTCGGGCTGCCGCGCGGACTTCGTCGTGACGGCGGTGCGTACCGGCGGCGAAGGGGCAGCGGGGGTGTCTCTGCTCGTGATCGAGAAGGACACACCAGGTTTCGAGGTGACCAGCAGACTCGAGAAGATGGGCTGGCGTGCCTCCGATACCGCGGAGCTGTCGTTCGTCGACGCACGTGTACCGGTGGGCAATCTCGTGGGGGCCGAGAACTCCGGTTTTGCGCAGATCGCGCAGGCCTTCCTCACCGAACGTATCGCTCTCGCCGCGCAGGCGTACTCCAGTGCCCAACGGTGCTTGGATCTGACTTTGCAGTGGGTCCGTGATCGTGAGACTTTCGGGAAGCCACTCATCGCCCGGCAATCAGTGCAGAACACCGTCACCGAGATGGCCCGCAAGATCGACATCGCCCGCGTGTACACCCGCAGCATCGTCGAGCGTTCGATGCAGGAGAACAACGATTTCATCGCCGAGGTGTGTTTCGCGAAGAACACTGCCGTCGAGTCCGGCGAATGGGTAGCCAACCAGGCGGTTCAGCTGTTCGGTGGCCTGGGCTACATGTGCGAAAGCGAAGTCGAGCGGCAATACCGCGACATGCGCATCCTCGGCATCGGCGGAGGCACGACCGAAATTCTGACCGGACTCGCAGCAAAACGATTGGGGTATCAAGCATGAGCGTGCTGAAGTCCACTCTCGACACTGCCTCCGCGCAGTATGTCGAGGCAACCGAGGCGATGAACACCAAACTTGCCGAGATCGATGCCGAGCACACCAAGGCACTGCTCGGCGGTGGCGAGAAATACATCGAGCGTCATCGGGGGCGCGGCAAACTCCTAGCTCGCGAGCGCATCGAATTACTCGTCGACGAGGACTCGGCTTTCCTTGAACTGTGCCCACTTGCCGCCTGGGGCAGCGACTTTCCGGTCGGCGCCAGCACCGTGGTGGGCATCGGCGTCGTCTGCGGCGTGGAATGCCTGATTGTGGCAAATGATCCGACGGTCCGCGGCGGCGCCAGCAACCCGTGGACGTTGAAGAAGGGATTTCGCGCCAACGACATCGCCACCCAGAACCGTCTGCCGGTCATCTCGCTCGTCGAGTCCGGTGGTGCCGATCTGCCGACGCAGAAGGAAGTCTTCATTCCTGGCGGGCGAATGTTCCGTGACCTCACGCAACTGTCCGCTGCGGGCATCCCCACCATCGCCCTCGTCTTCGGTAACTCCACCGCAGGTGGTGCATACATTCCCGGTCTATCGGACCACGTCGTCATGATCAAGGAACAGTCCAAGGTATTTTTGGCCGGACCACCGCTGGTCAAAATGGCTACCGGCGAGGACTCCGACGACGAGTCACTCGGAGGTGCCGAAATGCATGCCCGAAAGTCGGGTCTCGCAGACTATTTCGCCGCCGATGAGCAGGACGCCATTCGCATCGGTCGCAGTATCGTCGAGCGTTTGAACTGGAAGAAGCAGGGCCCGGAACCGCGCGCCGACGTCATCGAGCCCCTGGTGGATCCCGAAGAACTCCTCGGCATAGTTCCCACCGACCTGAAGATTCCGTTCGACCCGCGCGAGGTCATCGCCCGCATCGTCGACGGCTCCGACTTCGACGAGTTCAAGCCGATGTACGGATCTTCACTCGTCACCGGCTGGGCCGAACTGCACGGCTACCCGATCGGCATCCTCGCCAACGCCCGAGGCGTCCTGTTCAGTGAGGAATCACAGAAGGCGACGCAGTTCATCCAGCTTGCGAACCGCTCGAACACGCCACTTCTCTTCCTGCACAACACCACCGGCTACATGGTCGGCAAGGAGTACGAGGAAGGCGGCATGATCAAGCACGGTTCGATGATGATCAACGCCGTCTCCAACTCCACCGTCCCGCACATCTCGATCCTGCTGGGCGCGTCGTACGGCGCGGGCCACTACGGCATGTGTGGGCGAGCATTCGACCCGCGCTTCCTGTTCGCCTGGCCGTCGAGCAAGTCCGCAGTCATGGGCGGTGCCCAACTCGCGGGTGTCATCTCCATCGTCGGACGCGCCGCTGCCGAAGGGCGCGGCCAGGTGTTCGACGAAGCAGCAGACGCAGGCATGCGCGCGATGATCGAGAAGCAGATCGACGCGGAGTCGCTGCCGCTGTTCCTCTCCGGACGCCTGTACGACGACGGCGTGATCGACCCCCGTGACACCCGTACGGTAGTGGGAATGTGCCTCTCGGCCATCGCCTCTGCCCCGATCGAAGGCACCGCAAAATTCGGTGTCTTCCGGATGTGACGCCATGACTGTCAACTCGATCCTGGTCGCCAACCGCGGCGAAATTGCTCGACGCGTTTTCGCCACCTGCCGTCGGGAGGGAATCGACACGGTCGCCGTTTTCTCCGACGCAGACGCCGATTCTCCGCACGTGCGGGAAGCCGACGCCGCGGTACGTCTGCCGGGAAATTCCTCGGCCGAGACGTACCTGCGCGGCGAACTCGTCATCGCAGCAGCGATTCGCGCTGGTGCCGATGCTATCCACCCCGGCTACGGATTCCTTTCCGAGAACGCGGATTTCGCACGACAAGTGCAGGACGCGGGGTTGACCTGGATCGGACCGCCGGCCGAGGCCATCGAACTGATGGGCAGCAAGGTCGAGTCAAAGAAGATGATGGCCGACGCCGGGGTACCGGTGCTGACGCAGCTCGATCCCGCCGCGATCGGCGAGGACGATCTCCCGGTTCTCGTCAAGGCATCGGCGGGTGGCGGCGGACGAGGTATGCGGATTGTGCGTGAACTCGCCGCGCTGCATGCAGAAATCGAAGCGGCACAGCGGGAAGCGCTGTCGGCATTCGGTGACTCGACGGTGTTCTGCGAGCGATACATCGAAACCGGTCGTCATATCGAGGTACAGGTCATGGCCGACCGTCAGGGCAACGTGTGGACCGTCGGCGAGCGAGAGTGCTCGCTGCAGCGTCGGCACCAGAAAGTCGTAGAGGAGGCGCCGTCGCCACTCGTCGAGCGGGTTCCGGGTATGCGCACACGGCTTTTCGACGCGGCCCGCTTGGCCACCGAGGCCATCCGGTACGAGGGAGCCGGAACCGTCGAATTCCTGGCGGACGAAAGTGGGAACTTTTTCTTCCTCGAGATGAACACTCGCCTTCAGGTGGAGCATCCCGTCACCGAATGTACGACGGGATTGGATCTGGTCGCATTGCAGATCCACGTTGCCGGGGGCGGTTCGTTGCCCACAGACCAGCCTGACGCCTCGGGCCATTCGATCGAAGTTCGGCTCTACGCGGAGGACCCGTCGCAGGATTGGCAACCACAGAGTGGGCCGGTTCATCGGTTCGACATTCCGGGTGCGCATTTCGCGGTCCTCGAGAAGGCAGGTATCAGGGTCGATTCGGGCATCGAGAGTGGCAATGTCGTCGGCGTTCATTACGATCCGATGCTGGCCAAGGTCATCTCCTATGCACCCACCCGTGAGCAGGCGTCGAAGCTGCTGGCGAAAGCGTTGCAGAATGCGCAGATTCACGGTCTGAAGACCAACCGTGACCTCCTGGTCAATGTACTGCGCCATCCGGCTTTCGTGGCAGGGGACACCGACACTGCGTTCTTCGACACCCATGGGCTAGGTACTCTCGCTCGTCCGGTAGGAGGCACCCACGCAGTGCAGCTCTCGGCGCTCGCCGCCGCGCTCGCCGATGCCGCCGTCAATCGCAGTACGGCACGGGTCGAGAAAGGGTTGCCGAGCGGGTGGCGCAACCTGCCCTCCCAGCCGCAGCGGAAGTCCTATCGGATTGACGCGTCGTTGGGTGAGGTCGAGTCCGGTGATATCACCGTCGAATACACGCTCGGCCGGTATGGGCTCACGACAGGTCTGGACGGCATCACCTTGGTGTCCACTTCGCCTACGCGAGTAGTGCTCGACGAGAACGGTATTCGTCGGTTCTTCGACGTCGCACGATACGGCGACGACATCTTCGTCGACTCTTCTCTCGGGCCTGTTCGGTTGGTCAGGACACCGCGCTTCACCGACCCGAGCGAGGAAGTGGCGGCGGGATCATTGCTTGCTCCGATGCCGGGCAACGTCGTTCGCGTCGGCGCAGTAGCAGGTGACACGGTGACGGCCGGTCAGCCGATTCTGTGGCTCGAAGCGATGAAGATGGAACACACGGTCACCGCTCCAGCAGCGGGCATACTCACCGAGCTGAATGTCGAAGTGGGACAGCAGGTAGAAGTCGGCGCCTTACTCGCCGTGGTCACCGAAGTAGAAGTCACAGAAGCAGCAGTCACCGAAGCAGTAGTGAACGAAGAGGAGAGCATATGAGCTTCATCGAAACCGAGGAGCAGAAGGCGCTACGTACGGCAGTCTCTTCTCTCGGCAAGCGCTTCAATTACATCGACTATGTGCTCCCCAAAGCGCGGCGCGGTGAACCGCTGACCGAATTGTGGAACGAAGCCGGCAAGCTCGGATTCCTGGGGGTGAACCTTCCCGAGGAGTACGGCGGTGGTGGAGCAGGCATTTACGAGCTCGCGCTCGTGCAGGAAGAACTCTCTGCCCATGGGGCAGGTCTGCTCCTGGTTGTGGTGAGCCCGGCGATCTGCGGCACCATCATCGGTAAGTACGGCACCGAGGACCAGAAGCAGACATGGTTGACCGCGCTTGCCGACGGGTCGAAGATCATGGCTTTCGGTATCACCGAGCCCGACGCCGGATCGAACTCGCATCAGATCACGACCACGGCCAGACGAGATGGCGACGACTGGATCGTCAACGGCAGCAAGATCTACATCTCCGGGGTCGATCAGGCCGATGCCGTACTCATCGTCGCCAGGACGGAAGACAGCAAGAGCGGCAAGTTGAAGCCGGCTCTGTTCGTCGTGCCGACGGACGCCGAGGGATTCCAGAAGACTCGGATGCAGATGGACATCATCGAGCCGGATCACCAGTTCACGTTGTTCCTCGATGATGTTCGGTTGCCGGCCGACGCCCTTGTCGGTGAAGCCGATGCCGCGCTCATGCAACTGTTCGCCGGGCTCAATCCTGAACGCATCCTCGGTGCCGCGATGGCGGTCGGTATGGGCCGCTACGCGATCGACAAAGCGGTCAAATACGCGAACGAACGCACCGTGTGGAAGACGCCGATCGGAGCGCACCAGGGCATTGCGCATCCCCTCGCGCAGGTCAAGATAGAGCTCGAGCTCGCCAAGCTGATGATGCAGAAGGCAGCAGTTCTCTACGACAGCGGTGACGATTTCGGTGCCGCGGAGGCCGCCAACATGGCCAAGTACGCAGCAGCAGAGGCGAGCATCAAAGCACTCGATCAGGCCATTCAGACCCATGGCGGCGCGGGACTGACCGAGGAGTACGGACTGGCTTCGATGCTCGGCGCCGTTCGCATCGGCCGCGTTGCGCCGGTCAGCCGCGAGATGATCCTGAACTTCGTCTCGCAGCATTCGCTGGGTTTGCCGAGGTCGTACTGATGGCAGTGCAGGTTCATACCGCAGATGCGGTTACCACGCTGACCCTGGATGCACCGCACAATCGAAACGCGTTATCCACCGTCCTGGTCGACGAACTGACCGCCGGACTTGTCGATGCGGGCAAGGACATCGATATTCGTGCGGTCGTACTCGCGCACACGGGCAATACCTTCTGCGCCGGAGCCGATATGTCCGAGGCGGGCGGATCGGTCGAGAGCAGAACCGCTCAGATGCTCGGCTTGCTACGACTGATTCTGGAGACACCCAAGCCGGTCATCGGGAAGATCGATGGCCACGTACGTGCGGGAGGAATGGGACTCGTCGGTGCCTGTGACATCGTCGTGGCCGGGCCTGGCAGTACGTTCGCGCTCACCGAGGCGCGGCTTGGGCTTGCGCCGTCCGTCATCTCGCTCACTGTCCTTCCGCGACTCGATTCGCGAGCGGCGAGCCGGTACTTTCTGACCGGCGAGAAGTTCGGGGCCCATGAGGCCGAGGCCATCGGGCTGATCAGTGCAGCAGGCCCGGATCCCGAGTCGCTGATCGAGGAACTTATCGCATCGATTTCGCAGGCGTCACCGCAAGGGTTGTCGGAGTCGAAGTGGTTGACCACCGCTTCTATACTTGCCGAATTCGATCGTCGCGGCGAGGAGCTCGCCGCACATTCGGCGAGGCTGTTCACGTCGGCGGAGGCGCGAGAAGGGATGATGGCCTTTCTACAGAAGCGTCCACCGAGTTGGGCGATACCGAACACAGGGAAGAAGTAAGGAAGATGGCGTCGCCGCGTGAACCCAAACAGGACCGTAGTAGGGCCACGCGGTTGCGGCTGCTCGAAGCAACGATCGACTCTCTCGCCGAGCAGGGCTGGGGCGCCACGACGGTGAGCGTCGTGGCAGAACGAGCAGGGGTGTCTCGCGGTGCTACGCAACATCACTTTCCGACGCGCGAAGACCTGATCACTGCTGCCCTCGAGTACATGTTCGATACCCGAATGGAGCACGCCGGACGCGAAGCGGTGGCACTGCCGGTCGGTCCGGCAAGAACCGAGGCCGTGGTGGATCGGCTCGTGAACTACTACACCGGGCCACTGTTCAAGGCAGCGCTGCAGGTGTGGACCGCGGCCGCGGCGGATCCGGAGATGCGCGCCAGGGTCTTGCCACTGGAGGACAAGTTCGGTCGCGTCGCACATCGCACTGCCGTCGCACATCTCGGTGCCGACGATCGTGATCCGCAGACCCATCGGTTGGTACAGGCGACGCTCGACCTGGCCCGCGGCTTGGGGTTGGCCGATGTACTCAGCGACGACTCGCGACGGCGCGCCGAGATCGTTCGGGCCTGGGCGGGCGTCCTCGACGCGTCCCTTCGGATTCGCCAGGACGACACCGTGACCGCCCTACACAAGGGTTAATTCTTCCGACGGACATTCAGTAGAGTCCTGGGCATGCGGGGGAGAGTAGCCATCGGCCTGGCGGTGTGCGGCATTCTGCTGGCCGGCTGCGGAACCGGTGACGACGCGGCGCCGTCGAGCCAGGATTCGGCCGAGGCCTCCGCCGGCGAGCCTGGACCGTACTTCGGTCAGTGCGGTTCGGTCGCGGACGAGGAAGTGCGTGGAGCGTTCGCGGTGACGGCGTTCACGATGATCACCCGTAACTCGGTGGGATGCGAGTGGGAGGTTGCGGGTTTCTCCGGACCTTCGGTCAGCTTCTCCTGGTATCGGGGCAGCCCCATCGACCGTGAGCGCTCCGGTTCGGAATTGATCGGTAGGCCGGCCGAGGACATCGAGATCGACGGAAACCCCGGATTTTCGGCCGCCACGGAGGGTTACATGTGCGAAGTGGGCGTGCGGTTCGGCAAGGACTTCGTACATTGGTCGGTTTCGTACGGGGACCTGCGACCGTCGGCCGATCCGTGCGGTGTCGCCGAGCAACTCGCGTCTCTGACCGTCGAGAGGGCCCAGTGAAGAAAGCGTTTGTTCTGGCCGCCGCCGTCCTCCTCGCCGGATGCGGCACAACCGTGCAGGGGACTCCGCGGGCGGCAGGTTTCGACGGCTCGGGAGGTGGGGATCTGCCCAACCTGCTGACCGAATGCGATTGGGTTATCGACGACCAGATCGCGGCAACCGTCGGCGGCGACGCCATCGCGCGTGGATTCTTCGGAGCGATCTGCCGGTGGGATGTCATCGGCCCCAACGGCCTCGTGAAGGTGACGTCGAACTGGTTCGAGAACGGATCGTTGGCCATCGAACGCAAAACCAACGAGAAGATGATGTACAGCGTTACCGACATTTCGGTGAAGGGACGCAACGCAATTCGCAGCCAGCCACCCCAGGATCCCGACTCGTGCGGTGTCACAGCAGGCGGGCCCGACGCAGGCATCGTCGGGTGGTGGGTTCAGTACCTGCCAGGGTCGGGCCATCCGGACCCTTGTGCGGCAGCGACCGAGTTGATGGAACTGACTCTCGACCTGAGTCAGTAGATGTCCAAGCCCAGCCGGTAGCACAGCGGGGGTCGTTTTGACCCGAGGCAACGCCGCCGGGTATCGTAATGCGTCGTGTCCGGCATGCCCGGGCCGTCTGTGTGCCTATGCGAGGTACAGCCGTGCTCATGTTCGCATTCGAGCAAGCGATACGGCTGCCGTGTGGGGGTATGCGACACACCCGACTGCGGGGTGCAAGAGACCCGCGGAGGTAGTAAGGGTGAGGAGCAGTGTTCTCTTGCTCCAACTGCTAGATCCCTGAGTCTCGATCAAGATGAGACTCGTAACACGAAGAAAGCCGGTTCATGCCAACTATCAACCAGCTGGTCCGCAAGGGTCGCACCGATAAGGTGCGGAAGCTCAAGACCGCTGCCCTAAAGGGAAGCCCACAGCGTCGTGGCGTGTGCACTCGCGTGTACACAACCACTCCGAAGAAGCCGAACTCCGCTCTCCGTAAGGTCGCGCGCGTGCGCTTGACCAGTGCGGTCGAGGTCACTGCTTACATCCCCGGTGAAGGCCACAACCTGCAGGAGCACTCCATGGTGCTCGTTCGTGGTGGTCGTGTGAAGGACCTCCCGGGTGTGCGCTACAAGATCATCCGCGGCTCGCTCGATACCCAGGGCGTCAAGAACCGCAAGCAGGCTCGCAGCCGCTACGGCGCCAAGAAGGAGAAGAGCTAATGCCACGCAAGGGCCCAGCACCCAAGCGGCCGCTGATCAACGACCCGGTTTACGGTTCCCCGTTGGTCACGCAGCTCGTCAACAAGATCCTCATCGACGGCAAGAAGTCGACCGCTGAGCGCATCGTCTACCAGGCACTCGAGCAGGCGCGCGAGAAGACCGGCACCGACCCCGTCGTCACGCTCAAGCGTGCACTCGACAACGTCAAGCCGGCCCTCGAGGTTCGCAGCCGTCGTGTCGGTGGCGCCACCTACCAGGTGCCTGTCGAGGTTCGGCCCGGCCGTTCCACCACGTTGGCTTTGCGCTGGCTGGTCACCTTCTCGCGTGCTCGTCGTGAGAAGACGATGGTCGAGCGTCTCGCCAACGAGTTGCTCGACGCCAGCAACGGCCTCGGTGCCGCTGTGAAGCGTCGCGAGGACACGCACAAGATGGCAGAAGCCAACAAGGCGTTCGCGCATTACCGCTGGTGATGCTTGTCGGGAGGGTGCGGAGCTTCATAGCCCCCGCACCTCACCGGCGCTTTACCTAGTACCTGGCCCCGTGCGAGAACTGCAGCGCTGGACCAGCCCCACCTCTTCGACTTATAAGACGGGATGAATTCCGTGGCACAGGAAGTGCTGACCGACCTTAACAAGGTCCGCAACATCGGCATCATGGCCCACATCGATGCCGGTAAAACCACAACCACCGAGCGCATCCTGTTCTACACCGGGGTGAACTACAAGATCGGTGAGACGCACGACGGCGCGTCGACGACTGACTGGATGGAGCAGGAGCAGGAGCGTGGCATCACGATCACGTCCGCTGCTGTCACGTGCTTCTGGAACAAAAACCAGATCAACATCATCGATACGCCCGGCCACGTCGACTTCACGGTCGAGGTCGAGCGTTCACTCCGCGTGCTGGATGGCGCCGTAGCCGTTTTCGACGGCAAAGAGGGCGTCGAGCCTCAGTCGGAGCAGGTGTGGCGTCAGGCAGACAAGTACGACGTTCCGCGTATCTGCTTCGTCAACAAGATGGACAAGCTCGGTGCAGATTTCTACTACACCGTGCAGACCATCAAGGATCGACTCGGTGCCACGCCTTTGGTCATCCAGCTGCCGATCGGCTCCGAGAGTGAATTCGAAGGCATCGTCGACCTTGTCGAGATGAGCGCGAAGATCTGGCGCGGCGAAACCAAGCTGGGCGAGACCTACGAGACCATCGAGATCCCGGAAGACCTCAAAGAGCGTGCAGACGAGTACCGCACGTTGCTGCTCGAGACCGTGGCCGAGTCCGATGAGGCGCTTCTGGAGAAGCACTTCGGCGGCGAAGAGCTGACAGTCGACGAGATCAAGGGCGCCATCCGCAAGATGACGGTCAACAGCGAGCTGTATCCGATTCTGTGTGGATCCGCGTTCAAGAACAAGGGCGTCCAGCCCATGCTCGACGCGGTCATCGACTACCTGCCGTCACCGCTGGACGTCGAGTCCATCACCGGCCAGGCAGTCGACGATGAAGAAAAGTTGCTCACTCGCAAGCCTTCGTCCGATGAACCGTTCGCGGCTCTCGCATTCAAGATCGCGACGCACCCGTTCTTCGGCAAGCTGACGTACATCCGGGTTTACTCCGGTCACGTCGAATCCGGAGCTCAGGTCGTCAACTCGACCAAGGGCAAGAAGGAGCGTCTGGGCAAGATCTTCCAGATGCACTCCAACAAGGAAAATCCGGTGCCTTCTGCCGGCGTCGGTCACATCTACGCCGTGATCGGTCTGAAAGATACAACGACGGGTGATACCCTCTGCGATCCGCAGAACCAGATCATCCTCGAATCCATGAGCTTCCCGGATCCGGTCATCCAGGTCTCGATCGAGCCGAAGACCAAGTCCGACCAGGAACGTCTGGGAATGGCTATCCAGAAGCTCGCCGAAGAGGATCCGACCTTCTCGGTCAAACTGGACGAGGACACCGGTCAGACCGTTATCGGCGGTATGGGTGAGCTGCATCTCGACATCCTCGTCGACCGCATGAAGCGCGAATTCAAGGTCGAGGCCAATGTGGGTAAGCCGCAGGTCGCGTACCGCGAGACCATCCGCAAGACGGTCGAGAAGCACGATTACACCCACAAGAAGCAGACCGGTGGCTCCGGCCAGTTCGCGAAGGTCGTCATCAAGCTCGAGCCTTTCGAAGGCGAAGACGGCGCGACGTACGAGTTCGAGAACAAGGTCAGTGGCGGGCGTGTGCCGAAGGAGTACATCGGTTCGGTCGACGCCGGAGCTCAGGACGCCATGCAGTACGGCGTCCTTGCCGGGTACCCCCTGGTCAACGTCAAGCTCACGCTCCTCGACGGTGCGTACCACGACGTCGACTCGTCGGAAATGGCCTTCAAGGTCGCCGGCTCACAAGCGTTCAAGGAAGCCGCTCGCAAGGCCGGCCCCGTCATTCTCGAGCCCGTCATGGCCGTAGAGGTCATCACGCCCGAGGATTACATGGGTGAGGTCATCGGCGACTTGAACTCCCGCCGTGGTCAGATTCAGGCCATGGAGGAACGCAGCGGTGCCCGTATCGTCAAGGCACAGGTTCCGCTGTCGGAGATGTTCGGCTACATCGGAGATCTTCGGTCGAAGACTCAGGGCCGCGCTAACTACTCCATGGTGTTCGATTCCTACGCTGAAGTTCCTGTGAACGTCGCGAAGGAAATCATCGCGAAGGCAATGGGAGAATAATTTCTTCCCAGCTGGGCACGCTGTATCTGTTCCACCGCACGACCCCTGCAGCTCACAAGAGCTGTACGAGACAACCGCATTGCTGCATAACCGCAAGCACAAATCAGTCCAGGAGGACATAGTGGCGAAGGCGAAGTTCGAGCGGACGAAGCCGCACGTCAACATCGGAACCATCGGTCACGTTGACCACGGCAAAACGACGCTGACGGCAGCAATCACCAAGGTTCTGCACGACAAGTACCCGGACCTCAACGAGGCCTCGGCCTTCGATGAGATCGACAAGGCTCCGGAGGAGAAGGCTCGTGGTATCACGATCAACATCTCCCACGTCGAGTACCAGACCGAAAAGCGCCACTACGCACACGTAGACGCGCCCGGCCACGCCGACTACATCAAGAACATGATCACCGGTGCTGCGCAGATGGACGGCGCAATCCTGGTGGTCGCGGCAACCGACGGCCCGATGCCGCAGACGCGTGAGCATGTGCTCCTCGCCAAGCAGGTCGGCGTTCCGTACATCCTCGTCGCCCTGAACAAGTCCGACATGGTCGACGACGAAGAGATCATCGAGCTCGTCGAGATGGAGGTCCGCGAGCTTCTCGCTGCGCAGGACTTCGACGAGGATGCACCAGTTATCAAGGTGTCCGCACTCAAGGCACTCGAGGGTGACCCCAAGTGGGCCGAGAGCGTTCTCGAGCTCATGCAGGCCGTCGACGATTCTGTCCCGGACCCGGTCCGCGAGACGGACAAGCCGTTCCTCATGCCAGTCGAGGACGTTTTCACCATCACCGGCCGTGGCACGGTTGTGACCGGACGTATCGAGCGCGGCTCGGTCAACGTCAACGAAGAGGTCGAGATCGTCGGCATCCGCCCCGGCTCGACCAAGACCACGGTCACCGGTATCGAGATGTTCCGCAAGCTGCTCGACTCGGGCCAGGCCGGCGACAACGTCGGACTGCTCGTTCGTGGCATCAAGCGCGAAGATGTCGAGCGTGGACAGGTTGTCATCAAGCCGGGCACCACGACTCCCCACACGGAGTTCGAGGGCAACGCTTACATCCTGTCCAAGGACGAGGGCGGCCGTCACACGCCGTTCTTCAACAACTACCGCCCGCAGTTCTACTTCCGTACCACGGACGTAACGGGCGTTGTGACCCTCCCCGAGGGCACCGAGATGGTCATGCCCGGTGACAACACCGAGATGAACGTCGTGCTGATCCAGCCGGTCGCCATGGACGAGGGCCTGCGTTTCGCTATCCGCGAGGGCGGTCGTACCGTCGGCGCCGGTCGCGTTACGAAGATCCTCAAGTGATCTAGCATCACTCGAAGAGAGGCGCCCATCTCCGCAAGGAGGTGGGCGCCTCTCTTTTTTGTGTGCTCGTACCTGTACCCGCTACACATCCCGCTTGAATGGTCCACTCATACGATCAGATAGCTACAAGGGGTCACTCATGCGTCGAGCTACTTGGACGGCACCGCAGCGTTCACATGCATCTGAATCCGCAGAGCGACTGCTCCGCCTTCGACGGACTCGGCAACGAATGCAGCCTTCTTCTCGACGGTCCGTGTGAAGGCGTCGATGTCGATGGCAGGGGATGCAGAAACGGTGATCGCGAGCGTCGCGGTCCCTCGGTCGTCGATCGCCCGGCCCCGGGAGGACTCGACTTCGGGAAACGACGCGAGATCAGCGGCTATCCCACGTGCCAGAGCGCCGAGGTCGACTCGGATCGCAAGGGATTCCTCGGCGTAGATCTGCATCGTCCCGGTGCGCCGCGGCGAGAGGTTTCCGATGATCAGTGCAATTGCGCCGATCGCGCCGACGATGGCGGTCCCAGCGAGTGCTGCCTCCCACCAATCTTGCGCAGGTAGTCCAGCGATCGTGTCCCTATCGAATCGAGACAGTGTGCGCACCGCGAGCGGAAGGTCGAAGTACCAGGCGAGAGCGAATGCACCGGCTCCGAGCAGTGCGACGCCGAGTCCAACGACGAGTAGACGGTCGACGACTGCAGTCGCGCGCTTCATCCGCGTGTCTGTTCGAGGCGGATACGGGTGTCTCTGTTGTCGGCCAGTACCGACAGCGTCGGCGCTATTGCGTCACGGACGGCTTCGGTCAACGCCCTGTCCTCGCCTGCTTCGGTTCGGTGCACCTCGACCGTGATGTGTTTCTTCGTGACCGTCGTGCGGGCGGATTCGACGCCGGGTACCTCCCCTGCATGATCGCTGCACATCCGTGCGACGTCGGTTGGTCGCATCCATACCATCGGCAAAGACGAGGTCGGCGACGTTGCCCCGGTGTGTGTCTGCGTGCGGGGTTTCACGCCGATGACGAGGAGTATCAGTCCCGCAACCATCGCTGCTCCCGATGCGGCGATCATCCATCTCGCCCAGTGCAATTCGGCAATCTGCTCGATCGTGTTTCGAATCCAGGGAGCTCCGCCGATCGTGTCGTGCACGATCAAGAATTCTCGACCGGCGACGAAGGCCAGTGCCAGCAGGCCGAAGGCGAGCGCAACGGCGACGGGGAGTGCAGCCGGACTCGCCGCCGGTGGGCGCGGTCTCGGTGCCGCAACAGTCGTCTCGTCCGAGACCTGTTGTTCCACAGCTTCTCCGGCGGATGTGGCTGCCACCATGACGTTGAGCCGATACAAGGGCAGGCCAACGATGTTGTCGAGGGTACGGGCAACCTCGGTGTGGACGGCCTCGGAGACGTCGGTGATTCGGCACGGCCACGTCAGGCTCACATACAGGTTGATCGAGACCGAGTACTCGCCGACCGATGCATCTGCGCGCGGCAGATCCCGGCCCGTCAAGCGTGATATTCCACCGACGCTACGGACGACGTCAGGCACTGCCAGTGCCGCTGCGACGGCCACGCGTTCGATGGCACGCTCCTTGATGACGAGGGTTCCTCGCCCGCCTGTTTCGGCCGATGCGGCGCTATCCGTATCAACCACGGCCGCGACCGCGGCTACGCAGCAATGTAGTGAGGTCGAGTCGACCATCGAAGTGAGCACCGATGGCGACCCCTACGGCCCCGAGGAACAGTGCAAGTACGAATCCGCTGAACCCGCCGATGATTCCGGCAAGCGCCAACAGCAAGCCCGTGAGCAACCCCGCGAGTGTGTACGTCATCGATGACTCCCTGCCGGTTGTATTGCGACGTCTTCGACGATCGGTTGTGTGGTGACGTCTTCGATGGTGACCACGATCGGTACCGACACGTGTGGCCCGACGGCATCCCGCACTGCGCGAGCGACCGCGTGCACGTCGCTGGGATAGTCGACGCTGATGTGGATCTCGCAGACGTCGGCGTGGATGTGGACACCGACGACCCTACGGCCGGGCAAATACGTCGCGATCTCACCGAACTCGCCCGAATGCAAGGCGCTGACACCCGCAACACTCAGCGTGATCGACGCTACCGTGTCAGCGAGTTCGATCTCGCGTGGAGCGCTCACTGCACACGCGGGCGGAGGTCCGGATCAGGTCCGGTCTCGGTGTCGTCGAAGAGCATGACGTCGTAGACGGTGATGTTCACCTCGGTGACCTCGAGGCCGGTCATCCTTTCGACCGCGGTGATGATGTTGCGGCGAATACCTGCGGCCAGTTCGTGCAGCGCCACGCCGTACTCGGCAACGATGCCGATGTCGATCGCGGCCTGCTTCTCGCCTACCTCGACGGCGACTCCCTGGCTGTGGTTGACCCGGGCGCCCGGTATCCGATCGCGGAGAGCTCCGACCGCTCGGGCTGTGCCACCACCGACGTCGTAGACGCCGTCGATCTCGCGGGTGGCGATGCCGGCGATCTTTGCGACGACGGCATCGGCGATGATCGTTCGCCCCTGCGTGGTGGTCAGTGCTGCCGAACCCGCTGCAGCGAACCTGGGGTCTGTGGTCATACCTCTGATCGTAGTGATGCTGCCCCTGCGCGGCTACACAAAACGCACGGCATACGCGGGTCGTCTGCGAGAGCCGAAGCGGCCGGCCAGCGCCGAAACAGTCGCCGTCTGGTAAAGATCAGTCATGGCAATTGTGATCGTTGGAGCAGGGTTGGCAGGTCTGCGGACCGCCCAGGAACTACGCAAACTCGAGTACGGCGGCGACATCGTGCTCGTCGGTGACGAAAACCATTTGCCGTACGACAGACCTCCACTGTCGAAGGAGGTCATTCGCGGTGAACGTGAGGACACCACCTTCGAACCTGCCGAGTACTTCCTCGAGCACAACATCGAACTACGCCTGGGCTCGGCTGCAGTTGCCGTGGACACCGCCGCGCAGACTGTGGAGTTGGCAGACGGATCGACCCTGGCCTACGACGAACTCGTGCTCGCGACGGGCCTGCACCCGCGACGCCTCCCCTCGCTACCGGACCTGATAGGTGTACACGTGCTGCGTTCGCGGGACGACGCTGCGGCGCTACGCAAAGACGTCGAATCCAGCAGCCGTGCTCTTGTCGTCGGTGCAGGTTTCATCGGATGTGAACTCGCGGCAGGATTCCGGCACGCGGGTGCCGACGTCGTGATCGTCGAACCACAGCAGACACCGCTCGGTTCGGTGCTCGGGGCCGAGGTGGGCGAGCTCGTCGCTCGATTGCACCGCGAGGAGGGAGTCGACCTCAGGACCGGCACCGGCATCAAGACCCTGCGCGGATCCGATCGAGTCACCCACGCCGTGCTCACCGATGACACCGAAATCGAGGTCGACACCGTAGTGATCGGGGTGGGTTCGACGCCCGTCACAGGCTTCCTGGCGGGCTCGGGAATCGAGATCGCCGACGGTATTTCCGCGGACGCAGTCGGACGCACGAGCGATCCCCATGTGTGGACGGTCGGCGATGTCGCTGCGTGGACGGTCGGCGACGCGACGAAGCGGGTCGAGCATTGGAGCAACGTCGGCGATCAGGTTCGGGTCATGGTGCCCGCGATTCTCGGTCACGAGGCAGCCCCGGCGCGTCCGCAGGTGCCGTACTTCTGGAGCGACCAATACGATCTGAAGATTCAGGCTCTCGGAACGCCTTCGGCTGACGATTCTGTCAAGATTGTCGATGACGACGGCAGAAAATTCTTGGCCTACTACTTCCGTGACGGAATTCTTACCGCTGTTGTCGGTGCCGGAAAAGCTGGGGGAGTGATGAAGATGCGTGCGAAGATCGGGCTGCCTCTTGAGTGAACTTCTCACGGCTGGGGACATCGCCGACGCGGAGGACGTTCTCGCGCCTGTCATGCGAAGAACGCCGGTAGTGGCGTCGCGGGTCCTCTCCGACCTGACCGGTCACGAGGTGCGTCTCAAATGCGAGAACCTGCAACGCACCGGCTCCTTCAAGCCGCGCGGGGCGTACAACCGGATCTCGCGGCTCACCGCATCCGAGCGCGCCCACGGAGTCGTCGCTGCGAGCGCAGGCAATCATGCACAGGGAGTCGCCTGGGCTGCAACTGAATTGAACATCGCCTCGACGGTGTTCATGCCGACGGGTGCCTCGCTGCCGAAGCTTGTCGCCACCAAGGCCTACGGTGCCACGGTAAACCTCGTCGGCGATACCGTCGACGAGGCACTGACCCACGCGCGTGAGTTCGCGGAGCGGACAGGCGCCATCCTGATACACCCGTTCGATCATGCGGACATCGTTGCCGGGCAGGCGACACTCGGAACCGAACTGCTCGGGCAGATGCCCGAGGTCGGTACCGTCCTCGTTCCGACCGGGGGCGGCGGTCTACTGGCAGGCGTGGCTGCTGCCTTTCATTTCCGCAAACCAGGTGTGCGGATCATCGGCGTGCAAGCCGAGGGCGCGGCTGCGTGGCCCGCTTCGCTGAGTGCGGGTCACCCGATCTCAGCGGCATCGATGACCACGATGGCCGACGGCATCGCAGTAGGGTTGCCGGGGGCCGTTCCGTTCGCTCACGTAGCCGACTGGGTCGACGACGTCGTCACCGTCAGCGAGGACGCACTCTCTCGTGCGCTGCTGCTGTGCATCGAGCGCGCCAAACTCATCGTCGAGCCTGCGGGTGCGGCGGCGGTGGCCGCACTGATGACCCGCGACGACCTCGAGCTCCGGGGGCCGGTCTGCGCGATCCTGTCCGGCGGCAACATCGATCCGCTGCTGCTGACCCATGTCATCACCCACGGGCTGCGCGCGGCAGGCAGATACTTGGCTGTCCGCGTGACGATTTCGGATCGACCGGGTGGGCTGTTGTCTCTGCTCGAGGTCGTCAAGGAACTCGGTGCGAGCGTCGTAGACGTCGTGCACGCGAGGACCGGTGGTCAGCTCGGCTTGGAGGAGGTCGAAGTCCTGCTCACCGTCGAAACCCGAGGCCCGATTCACCGTCAGGAGATTCTCGACGCGCTCGACGCATCGGCATTCGGCGTCGGAACGCTGTAGGACCGGCCTGCACAAGGGTTCGCGTACAAATCTGAGGAGCGGTACTTGTTCCCCGGATACTTGTCGGTGACTGCCCGTACTATCCGAGCGTGACTTCAGGTGGGGCGAACGCGCCCGATCAGTTTTCGACGCGACAAGAGTCTGCACTGTTCGAGACCTCAGTGTCTGCCGTAATGAGAAGTACGTATTGATGACAACGACAGGGAGGTACGTCGTGGCGAATGCCGTCGAAGTAGAGAATCTCGTACTGGAGTACGGAAAGAACGTCGCGCTCAACGGGATCACCTTCTCGGTGCCGGAGGGGACGGTTCTCGGAGTTCTCGGACCGAACGGCGCAGGCAAGACGACGGCGGTTCGCATCTTGGCGACGCTGTTGAAGGCGACCTCGGGAACCGCGAAGGTATTCGGCCTCGACGTCGCAAAGCAGGCAGGCGAGGTCCGCTCCACCATCGGGTTGACCGGCCAGTTCGCCGCGGTCGACGAGTACCTCACCGGCTACGAGAATCTCGAGATGGTCGGTCGCCTGTTCGGGCTGAAGAAGGTCGAGGCGCGCTCGCGAGCGGACAATCTGTTGGAACGGTTCGATCTGCTCGACGCTCGCGACCGCACCGCCAAGCAGTATTCGGGCGGTATGCGTCGCAGGCTCGACATCGCTGCCAGTCTCATCGGTAGGCCGCGGGTGCTGTTTCTCGATGAGCCCACGACAGGTCTCGATCCGCGCAGCCGAATCGGCATGTGGGACTTCATCTCCGATCTGGTCAAGGACGGCACGACCATTCTGCTGACCACGCAGTATCTGGAGGAAGCCGACAGGTTGGCAGACAAGATCATCGTCTTGGACAAGGGGGCGATCATCGCCGAGGGCACCGCGGATCAGTTGAAGGCGCAGGTCGGTGGTGAGCGGCTCGAGTTCGTCCTCACCGATCCTGACGATCGGGCACACGCCCAGGAGTTGTTGGCTCCGATCGGTGTCGATGAACCGCAATGGGACGCACAGGCACGCCGAATCGTCATGTCGGTCGACGGTGGCGCGGACGACCTGACGACAGCCCTGGTGAAGTTGCGGGAAGCAGGTATCTCCGTGGTCGACGTCGGCTTGAGACGCCCCAACCTGGACGACGTGTTCCTCAGCCTTACCGGCCATGCCACCGAGTCGGACGCTGCAGTGGAGGTAGCCAAATGAGTGTCGTGCGCGATTCCCTGATCATCGGCAAACGCAATCTGATCAAGATCAAGCGGGTTCCGGATCTGCTGGTCTTCGCGACGCTGTCGCCCATCATGTTCGTGCTTCTGTTCGCATACGTGTTCGGCAGTGCCGTCGACATTCCTGGCGGCGGCGATTACAAGAGCTTTTTGATGGGTGGCATCTTCGTTCAGACGATGATCTTCGGTGCCACGATCACCGGATCTTCGCTGGCAGAGGATCTGCAAAAGGGTGTGATGGACAGGTTCCGTTCGCTGCCGATGGCACGCTCGGCTGTGGTCATCGGACGAACTGCCGCCGACGTGGGCAACAATCTGGTGACCATCACGATCATGTCGATCACCGGCTTGATCGTCGGCTGGCGCATTACGACGTCGTTCTTCGAGGCTCTTGCCGGGTACGTCCTGCTGCTGTTGTTCGCCTACTCGATCTCCTGGGTGATGGCGTTCGTCGGGCTGTCGGTACGGTCACCGGAAATTTTCAACAATGCCTCGTTCATCGTCATATTCCCTGTCACCTTCATCGCGAACACATTCGTGCCCATCGACGGCTTCCCGCCGCTGCTCAAAACGATCGCCGAATGGAATCCGATTTCCTCGACTGTCCAGGCGGTGCGCGAGTTGTTCGGCAACACAAGTCCTTTGGCGCCGCCGCCGGACGTGTGGTCACTGCAAAACCCAGTGCTCTATACGCTCATTTGGGTTGTCGTTCTGCTTGTAGTCTTCGTGCCGTTGTCGGTGCGTAAGTACGAGAGCACTCTCACTGCTTGAGGCTGGTCTCGAGAAAATCCAAAACCTCGGTCCACATTCGGCGCTGCGCCTTCGCGGTGCCTGCCGGCGTTCCACCGGACACCGTGTCGTAGTTACGGTCGACGGTCGTAGGCGTTGCGGGGGGACGCAGAATATGACCGGCATTCGGCAGGATCAGCAACCGGTCCGTAGTGCGTTTGCGTCTGGCAATCAACGCGCGCGCCATCCGGTCGGACGGGTACGCCGCGTCGTCATCGCCGGCGATCGCAAGCAGCGGAGCGTCGATCCGCTCGACGGGGATGGTCGCGTCATAGACGTCTTTGTCGTTTTTCAGTCCGGCAGCGTATGCGGGTCGTAACGACAGAGCTTGTGAGGTGGGGCCGGTCGCGAAAACCCGTCGGGCGGCCGTCTTGATCAGCTGCCCGATGAGCCGTTCGCTTCGCATGGGCATGTACGGCAGCGGTTCACCGCAGACGGTCAGCGAAGACGTTCGGGGTGGAGGTCCACCGTTGGATCGGGCTTGCAGGACGACGTGGGATGGCGCCATCGCGATGACGCCGCGGATCGGAAGGCTCGGAGTGCGGGCCAAAGCCGACAACGCCACCGACACCCCGACCGAGCAGGAGTAGACCGCGATGCGGCGTGTGTCGACCCGTTCGTGGCCGGCAAAAGCTGCCATTCCTGCGGCTATCGCTTCTACCGGTATCTCCTCGAACTGCTCGGGGAGACCGGTGTCGTCCATATAGGACAGAACGGCTGCCACGTATCCATGTGAAGCGAGCAGTGCCGCCGTGGGCGCTGCCGTTCGTGCACCTGTTGTGCCGGGGAGAACGATGACCCCGGCCAGGACATCGTCACCGGTATCAGGCAGATAGATCCGCAGTCGCCACCCGACGCCCGCGAGATCCTCGCGAACCAGATCTTCGCCCCAGGTGCGACGCACCGTGGTGCTGGACGAACCCTCCACTGCGTGCACCGAGATTCGGTAGTCGAGTCCGCCGTCCGATCCGGCGAAGGCGACGGGCACGACCCCTTCGTCGACGAAGAACATGTTCCACCACGGTCGGTCGGGGTCGGTGATCAAAAGCCGACCTTCGGCATCGATGTTGTAGTCCTGATGTGACACCCAGTGGTGGTTGTTCGCATCCACTGTGGCGACATCGAGATGGACCGGAAGGCCGGGGGAAACGCCCAGGACACGAAAGGTAGTGGGGCCGTCGATCGGGCCCTCGACTGGGTCGACCTGCAGGGACACTGCATCCATTGCCCAAGTGTGCGCCGTGACCGCGCTCGGTGTCGGTCATATAACGCAAGTTTCCCCGGTCGGATGACTACCGACCGGGGAAACTCGACTGAACCGAGACCAATGTCTACGAGTGGTAAGGCTCCGCGCTGACGAGCGTGACCTTCATGATCTTGCCGTTCGGCAAGGTGTACTGGCGGGTGTCGCCGACCTTGGCATTGATCAGTGAACCACCCAGCGGAGAGCTAGGGGAGTAGACCTCGAGCTTGGAGTCGGTGGAACCCTCTTCACGGGTGGCGATGAGGAAAGTCTCGGCGTCGGACTCGTCGCCGTCGTAGTAGACCTTCACCACGGACCCGGGGAGTGCTACACCGGACTGGGTGGGGGCCTCGCCGACCTTGGCGGAGTTCAACAGTTCCTGCAACTGGCGAATACGGGCTTCCTGCTGGCCCTGGTCCTCGCGTGCAGCGTGGTAGCCGCCGTTCTCTTTCAGATCGCCCTCTTCGCGTCGCTCGTTGATTTCGGCGGCGATGATCGGGCGATTGGAAATGAGTTGGTCGAGTTCGCTCTTGAGCCTGTCGTGGGACTCCTGGGTAAGCCAGGTCACCTGGGTCTCGGTCATCTCGATCACTCCCTTGTAGTAGAAGTCGCGGTGGACTCCCAGTTTTATGCGGACGGCGCACGCGGCAAACCTGGGGATTGCAGTGTGCAAATCCCCAACGTGGTAGGCCCGTTTCTCGAGCCACTGGAGTGCAGCATCAGCCGCGGGCCACAGTGCCGCCCTGGCCGTCAATGCAGCAATACACGGCTCCAAAGCGGAACCGTGTACCGGCCGATCTTACCACGAGCAGGCGCTAGGTCAGCCTGCGCGCAAATAATCGGGGACTTTCAGGCTGCATCCATAGATGTCGCCGACAGCGGGCGGTTGAGAAGTACGTATCACCGACACTACCTCGACCTCGCGTGCGTCCGAGCCGGGTACGAGGACTTCGCGGCGTCCGGTTTCCGACCCGTCACGCGAACGCGCCCTCACGATACAGACCGCGTCGTCCTGAGGATCTGCGCGCGTGACGCTGAAACGAATGGAGATGGTGGAATCGTCGAGCAGGTCGAACGCGAGCGCTGTTCCCTCGATATCTTTCACCGAAAACTTCACGTACCCGATGTAGGCGATCCCCAGGCCTGCCAGGAGCACCATGACGAGCAGCAGGTTCTTGGTTCGGCGGGAAACCGACCGTGACGTCGACGCGGGATATCGGCCTTCGGGGAGCGTGGAAGTCATGCATGCTTTCGTCGTGAAGGTCAGGGGAACTCGGTGTTCGCTGGTGGATCTACGGCAGCCGGTGCGCGCTGTGTCGGCGCCGAGTGGAACTATATGTGTAGGGAAGAAGCAGGCGAAGCTGAGGTGAGGAAAGAACGTGTCCGGACTACGGCTCATGGCGGTGCACGCCCATCCCGACGACGAATCGAGCAAGGGCGCAGCGACGACGGCTCGGTACGCCGCCGAGAACAACGATGTCCTGGTCGTGACGTTGACCGGTGGTGAACGGGGAGACATCCTCAATCCAGCGATGGACATCCCCGGTGTGAACGATCGCATCGAGGAAGTGCGGCGGGAAGAGATGGCGGAGGCGGCTCGCATTCTCGGTGTACGCCAACACTGGCTCGGTTTCGTCGATTCGGGTTTACCCGAGGGCGATCCGTTGCCCCCGCTGCCCGAGGGGTGCTTCGCGCTGGTTCCACTCGAAGAGTCCACCGAGGCTCTGGTCAAAGTTGTTCGCGAATTCAAACCGCACGTTATGACTACGTACGACGAGAAGGGCGGATACCCGCACCCGGACCACATCCGGTGTCACGAGGTATCGGTTGCGGCCTTCGAAGCCGCAGGTGATCCGACGAAGTTCCCCGACGCCGGGGAACCGTGGACACCGCTCAAGCTCTACTACTCGCATGGTTTCCTCCGTAAGAGGATGCAACTGTTCAACGACTGGTTCGTCGACCGCGGCGAAGAGAGCCCATTCGCCGACTGGTTGAAGCGGTGGACGACGGACCGCGACGAAATCATGGAGAGAATCACCACTCAGGTCACTGCCGACGAATACTTCGAGCAGCGCGACGACGCATTGCGGGCGCATGCCACGCAGATCGACCCGAACGGGGTGTTTTTCGCCGTACCCGTCGATGTGCAGCGCAAGCTCTGGCCCACCGAGGAGTTCGAATTGGCGAAGACGCGGGTCAAGACGTCGCTACCCGAAACCGATCTGTTCGCCGGCATCGAAACGAAGGACGTCTGAGTGATCACCTCGCTACTGGCCCAGCAGCCGACCGGCCCGGAGTTCGGTAAATCTTCGCCCGTCGGGCTGGTGATCATCGTCGCGCTTCTCGTCGGTACGGCTCTGCTGATCTGGTCGATGAACAAAAAGATCAAGAAGCTTCCCGAAACATTCGAGAAGGCAGACCCGAGGCCTGATCAGGAACTCGACGAGGGGACCGATCGCGGCGCGCTGAAGAAAGATCCGCCCAAGACGTCGACCACGGACAAGACGTCGACCACGGACAAGCGGTCCGGCAAGGACGAGACTTAGCCGTGCTCGGTGCCAACGCACTCGAAGTATCGACCAGCCCCTATCTGCTTCAGCATGCGGACAATCCGGTGCATTGGCAGCAGTGGTCGCTCGAGGCGTTGAACTCGGCCGTAGAACGCGATGTTCCGATCTTGCTGTCGATCGGATATTCGGCCTGCCACTGGTGTCACGTGATGGCGCACGAATCGTTCGAAGACGAGACGGTTGCGGCGCTGTTGAACGCCAACTTCGTGTGCATCAAGGTCGATCGCGAGGAACGGCCCGATCTCGACGCCGTCTACATGAACGCGACGGTGGCGATGACGGGTCAGGGCGGCTGGCCGATGACGTGCTTTCTGACACCCGACGCCGAACCGTTTTACTGTGGCACGTACTTCCCGCCGAGACCGCGCGGAGGTATGCCCTCGTTCGAGCAGTTGCTGACCGCGATATCGGACACCTGGAATACGCGTCGAGAAGAAGTGTTCGACGCCTCCGCTGCGATCGTTGCGGCCCTCCGCAACAACTCCGGACAGATTCCGACATCGGACCGTCCGATCGACGTCGACCTGATGGCCGACGCCGTGGCCTCGGTACTCGAGGACGAAGACGTAGATCGTGGTGGCTTCGGCGGGGCACCCAAGTTTCCGCCAGGTGCACTGTTGGAGGGCCTGCTGCGGCATTACGAGCGCACCGGCTCGGCAGCGGTACTCGAGACGGTCCAACGCACTGCGGCCGCGATGGCTCGCGGCGGAATCTACGACCAGATCGGTGGCGGGTTCGCCCGCTACTCGGTCGACGCGGAATGGGTAGTGCCACATTTCGAGAAGATGCTCTACGACAACGCGCTTCTACTTCGTTTGTACGGGCACCTCGCCCGGGTGACGGGGGATCCGCTGGCTCTCCGCGTAGCCGAGGCGACCGCGGGTTTCCTGTTACGCGAACTGCGAACCGACAATGGGTGTTTCGCCTCCGCTCTCGACGCCGATACAGACGGTGTGGAGGGATCGACCTACGCGTGGACGCCGGAACAGCTCGTAGACGTTCTGGGATTCGAAGATGGCGTCTGGGCTGCAGGCTTGTTCGTCGTCGACAGCGCAGGGACATTCGAAGCCGGCATGTCGGTTTTGCAGTTGCCCGAGGATCCGGACGATCTCGAGCGGTACCGGCGCGTGGCCGAACTGCTGCTTTCGGTTCGGGATCAACGCCCGCAGCCCGGCCGCGACGACAAGGTGGTCACCGCCTGGAACGGCCTGGCAATCACAGCTCTCGCCGAAGTGGGTGCGGGACTGGGACGGCCGGAGTGGGTCGATGCCGCTGTCGTCTGCGGTGAACAGATCTTCGCGACACACTTCGAGAACGGACGACTGCGACGCGCCTCGCTCGGCACACACGTCGGCGTCGCAACGGGTGTGCTCGAGGACTACTCCTGCCTCGCCGTCGCCTCGCTCGCGCTTCTGCAGGCCACCGGAGAGGAGATCTGGTCGATTCGGGCGCGGGCGATTCTCGACGCTGCGATCGAACACTTCGCCGACCCGGAGCATCCCGGCAGTTGGTTCGATACCGCTGATGACGCCGAAGCGTTGGTGACGAGGCCACGAGACCCACTCGACAATGCAACCCCGTCGGGAGCATCGACGGTGACGGAGGCTCTTCTGACGGCAGAGGCGCTTGTGCCGCTCGAAGTGTCGGCTCGATACGGGGAACTCGCCTCGGCTGGGCTTGCCCGTGCGGCTTTGATTCTCGACCGGGCACCACGATCGGGTGGCCACTGGCTTGCCGTTGCCGAGGCGTCGGTACGGGGACCACTGCAGGTGGCGGTATCGAGCGTCGGGAACAGCAGGTTGCTCGCCGTTGCTCGCGCGAACGCTCCTGGAGGAACGACGATCATGGCCGGAGCGGAGAATTCCAGCGCGCTGCTGGCCGATCGACCCATGATCGACGGCAACGAGGCGGCGTACGTGTGTCGCGGATTCGTGTGTGATCGCCCCGTCACCACCGAGGTCGCGCTCATCGCCGCATTGCAGCGCTGACCCTCGCTAGAACAGCACCAACCACACGGCGACGAGGTGGCAGATCGCGGCAAGCACAGTGGCCGCGTGGAAGAACTCGTGATGCCCGAATGTGGTGGGCCAGGGATTGGGCCATTTCGTCGCATACAGGATGGCTCCGATGCTGTACAGGACACCGCCTACGAGCAAGAGAATGAACGGTGCGAAGCCCACTTGCTCGATCAGTGTCGGTGCGACCGGCACGATGGCCCAGCCGAGAATCAGATACAGAGGTACGCCCACCCAGACGGGTGCGAGAGGCCACAGCATCTTGAGCGCGACGCCGCTGAGTGCACCGATCCAGACGACGATCAGCAGGGTTCTGCCGGTTGCTGCCGGTAGTCCGAGTACGGCGAACGGCGTGTAGCTGCCGGCGATGAACAGAAAGATCATCGAGTGATCGGCACGCTTCATCCACGTGCGAGTGGCAGGAGTCTTCCAGTGAATTCGGTGGTACGTAGCGCTCACTCCGAAGACACCGCAGACGGTGCTCGCGTAGACCGCCGTCGCGATTCCGGCACTGACGGAGACCAAGCTGAAGGCCAACGTGACCAGGACGATGCCCGCCACGACGGAGACCGCGAAAGCGTAGAGATGAATCCACCCGCGCATCCGAGGTTTCGCGGGTAGTTGGTCGATCCCGAACATCGTCATGCGATCACTTCCTCTCGACTCCGAACCTACGCAACCGTAGGTTCGGTCCGTACTCTACCGGCGAGTAGCTTCGTTGCGTCGGCGTAAGGTTGTGCTCCGTGGTGATCCGACTGTGGTGATGTCTCGGTGAAAATTCTCCCGACGAACGTACGTAACGTGCTGTACAACGTGTACGAGCGGCGCTTGCTCATGCAGCTCGACGGCATGCGCCATCCGCGTCACGTTGCAGTGATGTGTGATGGAAATCGCCGATGGGCACGTGAGAACGGCTTCACCGACGTCGCGCACGGTCATCGCATGGGTGCACTGAAGATCGCCGAGATGCTCGGTTGGTGCGACGCCGCGGGAATCGAGATGGCCACCATCTATCTACTCTCGACCGAGAATTTGTCCCGCGACCCCGACGAGCTCGATTCACTACTCGAGATCATCACCGACGTCGTCGAGGAGATCTGCGGACCCGAGCAGAATTGGGGGGTCAAGATCGTCGGCACCCTCGAGCTCCTTCCACCTTCGACGGCGCGCAGGCTCGAAGAGGCCGCCGCTCACACCGCGGGGCGAACCGGAACACACGTCAACGTCGCAGTGGGCTACGGCGGTCGTCAGGAAATCGCCGACGCAGTGCAGTTATTGGTGAGAGAGAAGATTGCCGAGGGGCTCACCGGGGACGACTTGGTGGATTCCATCGACGTCAAGGGCATCGATACTCACCTCTACACCTCCGGCCAGCCCGATCCTGATCTGGTGATTCGTACTTCGGGTGAACAACGGCTCTCCGGATTTCTGCTGTGGCAGAGCGCGTATTCGGAAATCTGGTTCACCGAGGCGTACTGGCCCGAATTCCGCCGAGTCGACTTCCTTCGGGCTCTGCGTGACTACGCAGCCAGGCATCGCCGGTTCGGAATCTGAATACCGATCTACAACTTGCGCAATCGGAGCCTGTTGATGGCGTGATCGCTGTCTTTGCGCAGCACCATTGTGGCCCGAGGACGCGTCGGCAGAATGTTCTCGACGAGGTTCGGCAGGTTGATCGAATGCCAGAGATCCTCGGCTGCCAGACGTGCGTGCTCGTCGGGCAGATTCGCGTAGTGATGGAAGTGCGCGTCGGGATCGGCGAACGATGTCTTACGCAGCGCGAGAAAACGCTTCACATACCAGCGCTCGATGTCCTCGATTCTGGCGTCGACGTAGATCGAGAAGTCGAACAGATCCGAGACCATCAAACGTGAACCGGTCTGCAGAACGTTGAGGCCTTCGACGATGAGAATGTCCGGCTGACGAACCATGTGGAACTGGCCCTTCAGAATGTCGTAGGACACGTGTGAATAGACCGGTGCGGCAACCTCTTCGGCTCCCGACTTCACTTCGGTGACGAAGCGGAGCAGCTTGCGGCGATCGTAGCTTTCGGGAAATCCCTTGCGATGGAGAATGCCGCGACGGATCAACTCTGTCGTCGAATACAGGAAGCCGTCGGTGGTGACCAGGTCGACGCGTGGATGGTGATCCCATCGCGCGAGGAGTGCTTGCAGAACTCGGGCCGTGGTCGACTTTCCTACCGCGACACTGCCGGCGACTCCGATGACGAAGGGCACCTGACGATCCGGGTGCTTCTCGCCGAGAAATGTTGCCGTGGCCGCGAACAGCCGTTGCCGCGCGGCGACTTGCAGGTGGATGAGTCGAGCCAAAGGGAGATACACCTCGGCGACTTCTTCGAGATCGATCTGCTCACCCAAACCGCGGAGGCCGACGAGTTCTTCCTCGGTGAGCACCAGTGGCGTCGACTGCCGAAGAGTGCGCCACTGAGCGCGATCGAACTCGACGTAGGGGCTGGGTTCGCTCATTCGGAGGTACACACCTCGTGTGCCTGGTGCGTACCTGGGAGTACGCACCAGGCGCACGAGGGACACTGAAGTCGCATGGCTTCAGATTGTGCTTGGTGCCACTGGTACGCACACGGGCGGGGTAGTTCACTGTTCGTTCATCTCATTGCTGCCACTATCGTCGAATCTTATGAATGCCGATTCTCTCGTCCGTGAGTATCTACAACTCGGTCTGAAATTCGACCGACTCGAAGAGGGCTTCGTCGACGCGTACACCGGTGATCCCGAGTTGCGTCGACAGACCGAGAATGCGCCGGCTCCGGATCCGGCTGCCCTCGCGCGGCAGGCCGTCGCATTGCGGGCCGAGCTGGCCAATACCGATCTCTCGGCGCAACGTGCCGAATTCATCGATGTCCATTTGCGTGCGCTGGAATGCTCGGGCCGCAAGTTCGCGGGAGAAGATATCGGTTTCGTCGACGAGGTCTTCGCATATTTCGATGTCCGCATCGAACCCGGGGATCAGGACCACTATGCGCAGGCACATCGAAAGATGGACGAGGTGTTGTCGGGTCCGGGTTCGCTCGCCGAGCGATTGGCCGCTCACCGCGCCAGAGACGTAATCCCGGCCGATCGGCTCCAGGACTGCGTCGAGGCCTTCTCGAGTGCCTTGCGTGATCGCGTGCGAGCAGAGTATTCGCTGCCCGAAACCGAGCAGGTGCGTTACGAGGTTGTGGGGGACAAGCCGTGGTCGGGATTCAACTATTACCTCGGTGACTTCAAGTCCACCGTGGCCATCAACTCCGATCTCGAACAGCACATGGCGAACCTCCCGCACCTCATCGCGCATGAGGCTTATCCCGGACATCACACCGAGCACTGCCGGAAAGAGATGGGCCTCGTCGGGGCCGGGCAGCAGGAGCAGACCCTGTTTCTCGTCAACACTCCGCAATGCCTGATGGCGGAGGGGCTTGCCGATCTGGCGCTCGAGTCGATCGTCGGACCAGGATGGGGAGTGTGGGCGCAGGAAATCTACGCCGACCTCGGCCTGCGGTTCGACGGGGAGAAGGCCGAGCGATTGTCGGCGGCGTCGGGCCAGTTACTCGGGGTGCGGCAGGACGCGGCATTGTTGCTGCACGATCGACACAAGAGTCAGGATGACGTCGCGGCGTACCTGGAAAAATGGGGCCTCGCATCGCCCAAGCGTGCTCGGCAGAGTCTGAAGTTCTTGTCCTCGCCGTTGTGGCGTGCCTACAGCAGCACCTACGTCGAGGGATACAAACTTCTCGGCGGTTGGTTGGCTCAGGGCAAGACCGTCAGCGAGCGATCGGCGTTGTTCGGGCGCCTCCTCGACGAGCCGCTGACACCGGGGCAATTACGCATCTCGTAAACTAAAGGTCGCCCACATCGCTGCCCTCATTTGGAGACCCCTGTTATGACTGACGTCAACAACCTGTCCCTTGCCGAACTCGATCCTGAGGTCGCCGAGGCCATGGCAGGCGAACTGGGGCGTCAGCGTGACACGCTCGAGATGATCGCATCGGAGAACTTCGTTCCCCGTGCCGTTCTGCAGGCACAGGGAAGCGTGCTGACGAACAAGTACGCCGAGGGCTACCCGGGTCGTCGCTACTACGGTGGCTGCGAGCACGTCGACGTCATCGAGGACTTGGCCCGCAATCGCGCCAAGGAACTCTTCGGCGCCGAGTTCGCCAACGTCCAGCCGCACGCCGGTGCGCAGGCCAACGCGGCAGTGTTGATGGCACTGATCAACCCGGGTGACAAGATCATGGGCCTCGATCTGGCACACGGTGGCCACCTCACGCACGGTATGAAGCTGAACTTCTCCGGCAAGCTTTACGAGGTCGAGTCCTACGGTGTCAGCAAAGAAGACCACCGAATCGATATGGATCAGGTGCGCAAGCAGGCCATCGAGGCCAAGCCGCAGGTCCTGATCGCCGGCTGGTCCGCCTACCCGCGATTCCAGGACTTCGAAGCCTTCCGTTCGATCGCAGACGAGGTCGGCGCATTGCTCTGGGTCGATATGGCGCACTTCGCCGGACTCGTCGCAGCAGGTCTACATCCCTCGCCCGTTCCCTACGCCGACGTCGTGTCCTCTACGGTGCACAAAACTCTCGGAGGACCCCGGTCCGGCCTGATCCTCGCGAAGAAAGAATGGGCGAAGAAGCTCAACTCTGCAGTGTTCCCCGGCCAGCAGGGTGGCCCACTCATGCATGCGATCGCCGCCAAGGCCGTCGCTTTCAAGATCGCTGCGACGCCGGAGTTCAAGGAGCGCCAGGAGCGCACCCTCCTCGGAGCCTCACTCCTTGCGGATCGCCTGAACGGCAAAGACATCGCAGACAAGGGAATCTCGGTTCTCACCGGCGGCACCGACGTGCACCTCGCCCTGGTGGACCTGCGTAACAGCCAGCTCGACGGCCAACAGGCCGAGGACCTTCTCCACGAGGTCGGCATCACCGTCAACCGCAACGCCGTGCCGTTCGATCCGCGCCCGCCGATGGTCACTTCGGGCCTGCGTATCGGCACCTCGGCACTCGCGACGCGTGGCTTCGGTGAAGCAGAGTTCACCGAGGTCGCCGATATCATCGGCACCGCCCTCGCCACCGGCGAAGCCAGCGACTCGCTGAAAGAGCGCGTCGTCAAGGTCGCGCAGAGCAAGCCGCTCTACGACGGCCTCGAAGACTGGGGCCTGATCGGCTGATTGACCGATGGGGACCTCCCCGACACGGCGCAACGGGTTAACGCGTTGTTCACCGACACGCCCCCTGCTCTCCGCGCCAATCCTCGGAATCGGCGGTACCGTCGGCAGTAACAGACAGCGGGGAAGCTGGCTGTGCGGGAGGTTCTGATACGTGACTGAGCAAGTGAGTGCGAGAGGGCCGGCACCCGGCCCTCGTGTCAGCTGACACGTCAGGACCGACCGGCCGAGCGACAAGCGTTCGTGTGGCGTCGCGCGAACAGTAGGAGCCCCACGTGACCACTTCACGCTCCGTTTCCGCCCCTCTTCGGACATTCGTGTTGGACACCTCGGTTCTGCTGTCGGATCCTTGGGCTGTTATTCGCTTCGCCGAGCACAATGTGGTGCTGCCGCTCGTCGTCATCAGCGAGTTGGAGGGTAAGCGCCATCACCACGAGCTGGGATGGTTCGCGCGGGAGTCGTTGCGCATGCTCGACGATCTGCGCGTCGAACACGGTCGGCTCGATCAACCTGTTCCGATCGGAACGCAGGGCGGCACACTTCAGGTGGAGCTCAATCACACCGACGCAGCCGTTCTGCCGGTAGGTTTTCGTAGCGACTCCAACGATTCGCGGATCTTGGCATGCGCACTGAATCTGGCGGCCGAGGGCAAAGACGTCGTGCTCGTCAGCAAGGACATCCCGCTGCGAGTGAAAGCCGGTGCGGTGGGATTGCCCGCCGACGAGTATCACGCCCACGACGTGGTGCCTTCGGGTTGGACCGGCATGGCCGAACTGGAAGTGCAGCCGGCCGACATCGATCGGTTGTTCGCGGACGGTGTCATCGACCTGGGCGGTGCACGAGACATGCCGTGTCACACCGGAGTTCGCTTGCTCGGGGGCCGTTCGAGTGCATTGGGACGTGTCACAGCGGACAAGCAGGTGCAGCTGGTGCGCGGCGAACGTGAAGCCTTCGGCTTGCATGGGCGCTCCGCCGAACAGCGGGTTGCGCTCGACTTGCTACTCGACGAGAGTATCGGCATCGTCTCGCTAGGTGGTAAGGCCGGTACGGGTAAATCTGCGCTGGCACTGACCGCAGGTCTGGAGGCCGTGCTCGAGCGTCGTACACATCGGAAGGTCGTCGTCTTCCGCCCTCTGTACGCGGTCGGTGGTCAGGAGCTCGGCTATCTACCCGGCAGTGAGAGCGAGAAAATGGGCCCGTGGGGTCAGGCCGTGTTCGACACCTTGGAAGGGCTCGTAAGCCCCGAGGTGATGGAAGAGGTCATCGCACGCGGAATGCTGGAAGTCTTGCCGCTCACGCATATTCGTGGACGATCGCTGCATGATTCGTTCGTCATCGTCGACGAGGCTCAATCACTCGAACGCAATGTTCTGCTCACGGTTCTGTCCAGGCTAGGTAGTGGCTCCCGCGTCGTTCTCACCCACGACGTGGCGCAGCGCGACAATCTCCGCGTAGGACGGCACGACGGCGTCGCAGCGGTGATCGAAAAGCTCAAGGGCCACCCGCTTTTCGCGCACATCACCCTCACCCGAAGTGAGCGTTCGCCGATCGCAGCCCTGGTGACGGAGATGCTCGAGGAGTTCGGTCCTTCAGGGGCGTAGACGCATAGAGTGGAAATGCGTTCCGAGGGATGCATTTCCACTCATGTGCGGAGTTGCCACAGCCCTCGCACCAACGCCTTCGCGAAGTCGAGATTGTCGAAGTAGTCCCGCCACACGAGGATTTTGCCGTCACGCAGCTCGAAAGTGCCACACACCCAGAACTCGATATGCAATCGGCGCCAGATCAGTACGTCGGTGCGTTCGGTGAGCACCACGGCGCCGCTGGGGTCTGCCGCAATGTTGTGGATGGTGACGTCGAATCCGTAGTTCGGCTTCGCCATGACCGCGAGCGCTTTGCGGACTCGGGCTATGCCACGCACTTTCGGAAATCCGACGTTGTGCCAGATGATCGCATCGTCGAGCAGTGCCGCCGCGCGATCGACGTCGCGCTCCGCCAGAGCCCGCAGCATGTCCTCGACAGTCTTGGTCGACTGCAGTAGATCTGTCACTTGGTGAACCTCCCCAGTCCGTTTCCGTCGAAGTACTCGAGCGTGACGGTGTTTCCGTTGAACGTCGCTTGCGACACGGTGCCGTCGGGAGCGTTCTCGCTCCGCACATCGAAGGTGAACGTATCACCGTCCCAGTGCTTCAGCTCGTAGGAAGTGTCCTTGGGACCGATGGCCAGAGTCATGGTTCCGTTGGCGTCGGTGACCGTCGCAGGACCCCAGAACGAGTTCTGATAAACCCCGGCGTAGGCAGTGAGCGGCTGTGCGGGAGCAGGATCGGCGGGTGGTGTCTTGCCGACGAGTTCTCCTGTTGGTTCGTCCATTCCCTCGAACGCATTCTTGTAGATCGTCCGCCAATCTTGTCGAACCTCGCCGAATTGCACGAGATCGGCGAACTCGGCCGATACCGTCTCGGCGATGCCGATAGGTGCAGCGTTGGTCAGCACGACGATGGAGACATCGAGCGAGGGGATCGTCACGAAATTGGTGCCCGCGCCGAGCTCGAACGCTCCCGAATGACTCACCTGTGTGCGTCCGGCCCCCGAGTTCGAAACGTTGAAACCGTATCCGTAGTAGCCGGCGCGCGTGTCCGGGGTACCGGACGGGGACGAGACGATCTCGGCCGTCACTGCGGGCAGCAGGGCATCGGGTCCGACGACCTGTTTGCCGTCGAACGTGCCGTCGGCAGCGAGCATCGTCATCCACTTCGCCATGTCGTTCGCCGAGGAACTAACCCCACCTGCAGGCGACTGTGCGTCCGGTTCTCGCTGAAACTTTGCCTCGTACTCGCCGTCGAGCAGTACGTGTGGGACTGCGCGGTCGGTGCGGGCCAGGTAGTCCGCGAATCGCGAACTGGTCGACGCCATACCGAGTGGGCCATAAATTGCGTCCTGGCTTAGGGTCTCCCAATCCTTGCCCGACGCCTGCGCTACCGCTTCGGCACCAGCGGTGACGCCGAAGTTGGTGTAGTTGTACGTCGAGCGGAATGGATCCAGGGGAATGTCCTTCAGTCGCGCGAGTACTTGGCGGCGGTCGTAGCCGATTTCTTCGAGGTTGTCGCCTGCGTGATCGGGTAGCCCGCTGCGGTGGGCGTAGAAATCGCCGACCGTGACGTTCTGGGTCACGTACGGATCCGCGAGCGCGAACCACGGTAGCTCCGAGACCACGGGAGTTGTCCAATCGACGACTCCGCTACCGACCTGCGAAGCGACCACCGTCGAGCCGACGGACTTGGACAGCGATGCCAGCTGGAACACCGTGTCGCCGTCGACTGCATCGTCCTTACCGACCTCGCGCACACCGAATCCCTTGGAGTACAAGACTTCTCCCTTTTCGGCGACGGCGATAGCCATTCCAGGGATTTTCGAGGTCTCCATCAGTTCGGCGGCGATGCCGTCGAGTTTGCCGACCGCATCGTCGATCTGCCCGTCGGGAACGTCGACGCCGGGCACCTGGCCTGGCGAGAGTCCGGAGTCCTCCTCCGCTGATGCTTCTGCTGTGGCGGTGGCTGTCGTGGTCACCGTTTCGGTGTCATTGGAGGAATTGGAGGATTCGGAGGAGCACCCGATGAGGGCCGTCATCGACGTGGCGAGAGCAAGGGCCAGATACATCTTCTTCGAGCGCATCACAGGAGTCCTCTCCAGGAGCGAATGGATTAGGAAGAGCGTAAACCCTGCTCGCGTGGGATTTGGGAGAATTCACAGAGGTCAGGGGCGCGAGGCTTGACGTTCGGTGGGAGGCGCTACGGTATTCGGATGCCTACGAACTTGACTGACGGTGACCTGTTGCTCCGATTGGAGCCCGCCGTGGAAGAGAATCTGCGCCGACACATCGAAGAAGCAGAGGATTGGCACCCCCACGATTTCGCACCGTGGGACGACGGCAAGAACTTCGCGTTCCTCGGTGGCGAGGACTGGTCGGCGGAACAATCCCATCTCAGCGAGGTCGAGATCCTCTCCGCGACGGTCAGCGTCCTCGTTGCCGACAATCTGCCCGCCTACCATCGTGAACTGGCCCGTGCACTGACCGGCCAGGGCGCATGGTGGAAGTGGACCGGCCGGTGGACGTCGGAAGAGAATCGTCAGTCGATAGCGCTTCGCGACTTCCTGGTCTTGACACGCGCTGTCGACCCCGTCGCTCTCGAACGTGTTCGGATGGAAGAGATGACGAAGGGCTACGACGCGCCCAGCCTGCACGTTCTCGACATCCTCGCGCATTTTGCCGTGGACGAGTCCGCGGCCGTGCTGCGAAACAACAATACGATCGCACTCGGTGGCGACCCTGTTCTGGCCCAGATCTTGTCGAAGATCGCCCAGGACGATGCACTGCAGTCGAAGTTCTACGCGAACATGGTCTCCGAAGCACTCGGTGTCGCCCCCGACCAGACCGTGCGCGCTATCGCCGACCGCATCAACGGGTACTCGATCCCCGTGGTCGATCTGCCGGGTAAGGGCAACAGCACCGAATTGCTTGCCGACGCCGGTATCTACACGGTCGAGCAGCAGAGCGAGAAGGTGTTCAAGCCATTGTTGGCGGAGTGGAACATTTTCGGCCGCAACGACCTCGGCGACGAGGGCAACAAGGCGCGCGACGAGCTGAGCGCGTTCGCCTGAGCTGAGCCTACTAACCCCTGAACGCATGAGTGGTTCATTCATACGAAGCAATCGTATGAATGAACCACTCATGCTAAGGCGAGGCGGCTACAACCGCCTACCAACGCCGCTTGTCTACCAGCGGCGCTTGTCTAACTGGGGTGACGTCAGTCCTTGACCTTCGCCATGGCCAAGACGTCGAGCCGCTTGTCGAGTTCTTCCTCGCTGAGCTTGTCGCCGATCAGCCCACGGTCGATGACCGTCTGACGAATCGTCTTCTTCTCCTTGAGTGCCTGCTTGGCGACGGCTGCGGCCTCCTCGTATCCGATGGCGGAGTTCAGCGGCGTCACGATGGACGGCGAGGACTCGGCAAGGGTCTTGAGGTGCTCGACGTTGGCGGTCAGCCCGCTGATGCACTTGTCGGCGAACAGTACCGAGACATTGGCGAGCAAGGTGAAGGACTCGAGCACGTTACGTGCCATCACAGGGATGTAGACGTTGAGCTCGAATGCACCAGAGGCGCCACCGAACGCGACGGCCGCATCGTTGCCGACGACCTGCACGGCGACCTGTGTAACCGCTTCGGGCAGAACAGGATTGACCTTGCCGGGCATGATCGAGCTACCTGGCTGCAGGTCGGGAAGTGCCAGCTCACCGAGTCCGGTGAGTGGCCCCGAACCCATCCAGCGAATGTCGTTGGCAATCTTGGTCAGCGACACCGCGATGGTGCGCAGTGCGCCGGATGCCTCGACGAGCCCGTCCCGGGCTGCCTGCGCCTCGAAAGCGTCCTTGGCAGGGGTCAGAGCATCGATTCCGGTGGACTTGACGAGTGCCGCAACAACTTTCGGACCGAAGCCGTCGGGAGCATTGAGGCCGGTGCCTACCGCGGTGCCGCCGATAGGGAGTTCACCCAAACGGGGCAGGGTTGCCTCGACGCGCTCGATACCGGCTTCGATCTGGCGGGCGTACCCGCCGAACTCCTGGCCGAGAGTGACCGGAACAGCATCCATCAGGTGCGTGCGTCCGGACTTGACCACTGTCTTCCACTCGACGGCCTTCGCGGCCAGCGCGGAATGCAGGTGCTTCAGTGCAGGCACCAGCGAAGTGACCGCTGCCTCGGTCGCGGCGACGTGGGTAGCCGTCGGGAAAGTATCGTTCGAAGACTGCGACATGTTGACGTGGTCGTTGGGGTGCACCTCCACTCCCTTCGCCTTGGCGATCGACGCGATGACCTCGTTGGCATTCATGTTGGAGCTGGTTCCCGAACCGGTCTGGAAGACGTCGATGGGGAACTGGTCGTCGTGCAGACCTTCGGCGATTTCGTTCGCGGCCGCGATGATCGCGTCGGCAAGCGTGCCGTCGAGCAGTCCGAGGTCCCTGTTTACCTGCGCGCACGCTGCTTTGAGGAGGCCCATCGCGCGGATCTGAGTGCGCTCGAGCGGACGGCCGGAGATGGGGAAGTTCTCGACCGCTCGCTGCGTCTGAGCACGCCAGAGTGCATCGATCGGTACGCGAACCTCTCCCATGGTGTCGTGCTCGATCCGGAATTGCTGTTCGTCTGTCTGCGTCATGAGCCTTACTTTGCCAGTTAGGTACGGGTAATTGTCGTGCTGGGTCAGCGCACTGGTCGGACCGTCAGAAAGAAGGAGCCTGACCGCTCGTGTCGCCGTCGAAATCGACCGAGGAGTACTCGCGCAGCTTCTCGAGGCGGTGGTACGCGTCGATCATTCGAACGGTGCCGGACTTGGAGCGCATCACGATGGACTGAGTGTGCGCACCGCCGCCCGCGTAGCGCACACCGCGCAGCAGGTCGCCGTCGGTGACGCCGGTAGCGGTGAAGAATACGTTTTCACCCGAGACCAAGTCGATGGTGTTGAGAACGCGATCGAGGTCGTGGCCTGCGTCGATCGCTTTCTGCTTCTCTTCGTCATCCATCGGGGCGAGGCGGCCCTGTAGGGCGCCGTCCATGCAACGCATCGCAGCGGCAGCGATAATGCCCTCAGGGGTGCCGCCGATGCCGATCAGCAGATCCGTGCCGGAATCGGGACGTGCGGCCGCGATCGCGCCTGCGACGTCACCGTCGGAGATGAGCCGGATGCGTGATCCGGCGTCACGAACGGCCTGAATCAGTTCTGCGTGACGGGGGCGGTCCAGGATGCACACGGTGACGTCGGATGCGGATCCCTTCTTGACCTTGGCGATCCGAGCGATGTTCTCGGCTACCGGAGCTGTGATGTCGATGACATCGGCGTAGTCGGGTCCGACGGCAATCTTCTCCATGTAGAACACCGCCGAGGGGTCGAACATGGCTCCGCGCTCGGCGACGGCCAGCACGGAGATCGCGTTCGGCATGCCCTTGGCCATGAGCGTGGTTCCGTCGACCGGGTCGACAGCGAAGTCGACCTCCGGTCCGTTGCCGTTGCCGACCTGCTCGCCGTTGTACAGCATCGGCGCTTCGTCCTTCTCGCCTTCGCCGATCACGACGACACCGCGCATGGAGACCGAGCTGACCAGCTGACGCATAGCGTCCACCGCTGCTCCGTCGCCGCCTTCCTTGTCGCCACGTCCCACCCAGCGGCCCGAGGCGAGTGCGCCGGCCTCTGTGACTCGTACGAGTTCTAGGGCGAGGTTGCGATCTGGCGCCATGGCGCGGGTGGACTCGGTGCTGGTCGTCATCGGTTTGTAGCCTCCTGGTAGGTGGGGGTCTTACCCAGCGCGATTATCTCATTCAGCGCCGTTGTCCGCCGCGGAGGGCATGCGCCGACCCGGCATCGACGTCCAGCGGGGATACTGGAGGCGTGGCGAACAGTAAACCCCGGATCCTGAACAACAACCGTGACATGGTCTGGTCACTCATTCCGCTCGTGATCGCCTGTCTGCTGATTGCCGGAATCGCCAGTCAGTGCTCGTTGAGCCCGGGCGGACCGACGCAGGGACCGATCCCGAACTTCGATGTGGACGCGGCCATGCAGTACGACGCGTCCGAGCTCGACTTCCCGATCCGCAACCCCAAGGTCCCCGACGACTGGACGCCGAACTCGGGAAGTCGCGGATCGATCGCAGGCGATCAGGGTGGAGACACCAGCACGGTCGGTTACATCTCCGATGCCGGGCGTTACAACCGGCTCACACAGTCGAACGCAAGTGAAGACGTGCTCGTGCCGTTCGCTGTCGGTGAGCCGCGATTCGCCTCGGGAACTCAGTCGATCGACGGCAAGGAGTGGGTCGTCTACACGCAGCAGAGCGAAGAGCCGGTGTGGGTGACCGATCTGGGCGACGTGCGCCTGCTCATCACCGGTAGCGGATCGTCCGAAGAATTCACCACGCTCGCCGCTGCGACCACCGAAGCGACACCCCTGACCCCCTGAGTCGACGCCTTGTCGAGGGTCAGTCCTGGTCCTTCACGTGAGCGAGGGCATTCTCGACGCGCTTGCGTGCACCGGCGAGGTGCTCCTCGCAGCGGGTCGCGAGTGATTCGCCTCTTTCCCACAAGGCGAGCGATGCGTCGAGGTCGAGGCCACCCTGTTCGAGAACCTTCACCACGTCGACCAGTTCGTCCCGGGCAGCCTCGTAGCCCATTTCTTCGATCGGTGTTTCAGTCAAGAGTTTTCTCCTATCGAACTTTGCCCATGACCGCGGCAGTCACTGCGCCGTCGGCCACTCGTACACGGATCTGTGTTCCTGGCGGTGCGTCGTCGACCGAACGCAACACTTCGGGATCGCCGCCGGTGACCATGCGTTGCACGACGGCGTAGCCACGCGCCAGTGTCGCTGCCGGCCCTAGGGCCTGCGATCGATTTCGTAAGTGCTCTACCAGGGTTTGCTGTTTCACTAGTTCGCGCAGAACGTCACGCCGGGTTGCCTCACGCAGCCGTGTGACTTCCTCGCCGCGTCGCTCGATACCTGCGATCGGATCGGAAAGGACCGGACGATGCCGGATCATCTCGAGCCCGCGCGCTTCTCTGGCCACCCAGTTTCGTAGCGCAGCAGCAGTTCTGGACCTCAGGTCGGTGACGAGATTCTGCTCGGCGACAGCGTCGGGCACCACCAACTTGGCAGCGTCGGTCGGAGTCGCGGCACGTAGGTCGGCGACGTGATCGCTGAGCGGGCTGTCCGGTTCGTGTCCGATGGCGCTGACGATCGGTGTGGTCGCGGCCGAGATCGCGCGGCACAGCGCCTCGTCGGAGAACGGCAGCAGATCTTCGACGCTACCGCCCCCGCGGGCAAGGATGATGACGTCGACGGCACTGTCGTCGTTGAGTTCCTTCAAAGCGCCGAGGATCGCCGGCACTGCCTGCGGGCCCTGTACCGGAGTGTGTCTGACTTCGAATCGCACTGCCGGCCAACGCCTTTGTGCAACGGTCAGAACGTCCTTCTCGGCGGCACTTGCGCGTGCGGTGATCAGTCCGATCGTGCCGGGGAGAAATGGAAGTGGCCGTTTGAGGCGCGGATCGAACAGGCCTTCGGCAGCCAGGAGGCTGCGTAGGCGTTCGACGCGGGCGAGTAGTTCGCCGACGCCGACGGCTCGAATATCGGTGGCACGCAACGAGACTGTGCCTCGGCCGGTGTAGAAAGACAGTTTGCCGTACAGGATGACCTGCGCGCCCTCGGTCAGTGGGACCGGTGACCGCTCCAGCAGTTGCGGCGAGCAAGTGACCGACAGTGACATGTCGGCCGACGGGTCACGCAGGACTAGAAATGCGGTCCGTGTACCGGGCCTGGCATTGATCTGGGTCAGCTGGCCTTCGACCCAGATGCTGCCTAGACGGTCGATCCACCCTGCGACCTTCATCGCTACCGTGCGGACCGGCCACGGCTCTTCGGCGCTACTCGGACCGGGGCCCGACGTCTGATTGGTTGCGCTCACTTGGCTTTCGCTGTGGTGATTCGGTTCTCCAGCATTGTCAGAAACGGAGGGCGTGCGCGCGAATCGGCCTCGTAGTCGAGGAGCGTCTCCAAGTCATCGAGCGACAGGGTACGTAGACGAGCACGCAACTGTGCGAGCGCCAGAGCGTCGTAATCGACGAGGTCGACGATCTCCGGTCGCGCGGTGGACGTCTCGGCCTGCACTTCTTCCTCGACATCGGCCGGCGGAGTCGAGTACAGCGCAAAACGACCGGTCGCAGCGACAGGCTCGTGGTCCGGGACGTCGAGCTCTTCGTCGTCGTTCAGCGATGGCGGGGTGGCATGGTCATCGTCGAACACAGCCCAGGAAGGCTGCTCCTGAGCGGGGGTTGCGACGAGAGGTAGCGACGAGATGGCCTCGTCACCCTTGATTGCGAGAGCGGTGACTTGCTGTTGAAGGCGCATCGAGCCGGCCAATATTTCGCTGACGACCGTCATCGGAAAGGTGACCGCGGTACCGGGGAGCTTGCGCGCCTCTTCGACGACGGTTACCACCACGCCCGCGGCCACACGTGCAGCAAAAGGGACACGAGTCATGTTCACAGCCTGCCTGATGTCCAGGCATTTGGGTAGCCGACAGGCGGGTCGCCCACTAGTCGGAATCGCGGCGCCCTGCTCACGTATCCTGTAGTCATGTCTTCGGCTGTTCCACTGAACCTGGGTATCGCACGTCCATCGGGCGCTGATTCCGCCCCTTACACCGGAGGAAAACGAGTACTCCTGGCAGAGCCTCGCGGCTACTGCGCCGGCGTCGATCGCGCGGTCGAGACCGTGGAGAAGGCGCTGGAGCAGCATGGTGCGCCGGTGTACGTCCGTAAGGAGATCGTGCACAACCGGCATGTCGTCGAGACGCTGGCCGATCGCGGCGCCGTCTTCGTCGACGAGACCGACGAGGTGCCTGAAGGCTCCCTGCTGGTGTTCTCCGCGCACGGCGTTTCGCCCGCAGTACACGCTTCGGCCGCGGATCGTCAGCTCCGCACCATCGACGCCACCTGCCCTCTCGTCACCAAGGTTCATCAGGAAGCCAAGCGATTCGCCCGCGACGACTACGACATCCTGCTGATCGGCCACGAAGGTCATGAGGAAGTCGAAGGCACTGCCGGTGAGGCACCTGAGCATGTGCAGCTCGTAGACGGACCGGACTCTGTCGACGACGTCACCGTGCGTGATCCGAACAAGGTCATCTGGCTGTCGCAGACCACACTCAGCGTCGACGAGACGATGCTCACGGTCGCGCGTCTACGTGAGCGCTTCCCGACATTGCAGGATCCACCGAGCGACGACATTTGCTACGCGACACAGAACCGTCAGGTCGCGGTGAAGGTGATGGCACCCGAGTGCGATCTGGTGATCGTCGTCGGGTCGACGAACTCCTCCAACTCGGTCCGGCTCGTAGAAGTGGCACTCTCCGCTGGTGCGCGTGCCAGCTACCTCGTCGATTACGCCAAAGAGATCGATCTGGCCTGGCTGGACGGAGTGCAGACTGTCGGCATCACTTCGGGTGCGTCGGTACCGGAGATTCTTGTACAGGGAGTCATCGATCTGCTGTCCGAGCACGGCTATGCCGATGTGCAGCCCGTGACCACTGCCAACGAAACCCTCGTCTTCTCACTGCCGCGCGAGCTTCGGCCGACCAAGGCCTGATCGACTTTCGGCCTTCGGTCGAGCCGAGTCAGGGTTCGGTGCGGTCCCGGTAGCGAACCTGCGGGACCGGATGCGGCGGGACATGTGCGCTTGCCGGGGCAGCACGGGGCGCTGCATACGGATCGATGTCAGGTTGGCGGGGCGTCCGTGGCTGCGTCGGTCGGGGTGCTGCCCGCCTCGGCGGGAGCGGCGCCCGATCTGCGTCGACCGGTTCGGGGCGATACGGGTCGGCGCGATTCAGGTCGGCGCGATTCCGGTCAGCGGCAGGGCGGTCGTACGAGGGCTCGACGCGTTCGCGGCGCGCACGACGGCCTTCCGTGCTCGGACGCCTCTCGGTGCTCGGACGGTCTTCGGTGCTCGGACGGCTCCCGCGGCCCTCGGTGCCGGGACGGCGTGCGTCGGTACTTCGGCGCCGACCGTCGGTCGGTTGGCTGTCGTACGCGGCTCCCCGTCCGGAGATTCGGTCCTCTGGAGTGCGCGCTGAAGCCGGCGCGCTCTTCGTCTTCGGCTTGGAATCTCTCGTACGGTCACGTTGCTTGGCCCTGTCACGAACCGCACGAGTGGGGGCGTGAGTGGACTGCCGTTTGAGGTAGATGCGTGCACCGCCGATCCCGATCGCCAGGACGGTGCCGAGCAGCATCAACGGAAAACGATTGACGAGGGGAATAGCGACATTCAGCAGAATGTCTTTCACGCCAGTTCCTGGATTCTCGGTGAAGTACTGATACGCCAGAGGTACCGCCGCGAACAGGATCAGCGGAGCCTGGACCAGTGCAGTGAAGAGGCCCCGGTATCGAACCAGGACAACTGCGGCAACTACACCGATGATGTAGAAACAGGCGAAGGCAGAGGTCAGCTCGGTGCCGCGGGCAGCGTCGATGACGAATCCGAGAAAACTGGCGCCACCTGCGATAGCCACCGCCCCCCACGCTGGGACGCCGGGCACTGATGCGAGGGCTGAACGTTGATCCAGCGGAACCCCGGAACGGGCACGTTGGGATGTAGACACCCACCGAGATTAGCGGCTGATCACCCGACTGCGTCGCTGACGTGACCGAACTGGTGCAACGGATGCGACGAATCGGACACTTTCGGTCGGCTGTCGACCCGGCGGACCTTGACGACTTCGGTATCGAACAGCTCGAGCTCGGATAGTTTGCGTGCTGTCACGGTGACCCTGGAATCGACTGAAGACACGGTGGAGTTGAACGAGTCCACTGCCTTGCCGAGATGCCCGCCGAGCTTGTCCAGGTGCGTGGCAACGACCCCGAGTCTGGAATACAGCTCTCGCCCGAGCTTCTGAATTCGAGCGGCATCCTCGGCGAGCGACTCCTGCTTCCACGTGTACGCAACCGTGCGTAGAAGAGCGACCAAAGTAGTGGGGGTGGCAAGTATCACATTTCTCGTGAATGCATATTCCAGCAGTGACGAATCGGACGTGAGCGCGGCGTCGAGAAACGGATCACCGGGAACGAAGAGAATCACGAACTCGGGCGTCGGTTCGAAAGAGCGCCAATATTCCTTGGCCGACAATTGATCGACATGTGTTCGCAGATGCCGAGCATGTCGAGTCAACTGCTTGCTTCGAGCGTCGGCGTCTTCCTCTTGCGCGGCGTCGAGATAGGCCGCGAACGGGACTTTGGCATCCACCACAATCTGCCGACCACCCGCCAACCGGACGATCATGTCCGGGCGAACCCCTCCCCGGGTGACCTGGGTATCGAAATCGCAGTGCTTGACCATGCCGGCGAGCTCGACGACCCGTTCGAGTTGCAACTCACCCCAACGTCCACGAATCTGCGGGGCACGCAATGCGGTGACCAGTTGGGACGTCTGCGTGGACAAATGAACCGATGCGCGTTGCATCCCGGTTACCTGCTCGGTCAGACCGGCGTACGCACGGATTCGGCTGTGTTCCACCTGCCTTACCTGCTCGGTGAGCGCGTCCACGGCGTCATGCAGCGGTTCCACCAGATGTGACACCTGTTGGCCGATTGCTCCTGAATGCCTGCGAGCCGAATCCTCGTTGACGGCATCGAGAGACCGTCGCAGGAGCGCCTCGTTGTCGCGAAGTGCCGCCAACTGTGCCTCGGCGCGCACCGCACGATCTCCGAACCTGCTCGAGTGCAACAACCATCCGATGGCTGCCCCGAGAGCAAAGGCGAATGCCATTCCGACAGCGGTAAGTGCGTTCATGACGCAGATGATGCCCGACGGTACTGACAGACTTCTCGGACCAGCCCGAGTGTCTCTCTCGCTGGGCGCAGGGGCCGACTGGCCGTAGCGGTTGAGCGAGTTTGTCGGTGGCCTCCATTAGCGTCGTATTCATGAAGATCCTGCACACCTCGGACTGGCACATCGGCCGCACGTTCCACGGCGTCGACCTGCTTACGGACCAGGCTGCTGTGCTGGCGTCCATCGCGGATCTGGTTGCGGCACAGAGAATCGACGTGGTGGTCGTGCCGGGTGACATCTATGATCGCGCCGTGCCGAGCGCAGATGCGGTCCTCGTGTGCAACAGGGGACTGGAAGCCATCCGCGCGGCAGGTGCTGTCATCGTGGCGACGTCGGGCAATCATGATTCGCCTGCGCGGCTCGGTGCGGGCGCAGCCTTCGCCTCGGCAGGCGGTTTGCATCTGATGACCCGCGTGGGTGAGGTAGGCACTCCAGTGGTGATCGACGACGAGTTCGGCCCGGTCGCCTTTTACGGAATTCCTTATCTGGAGCCGGAAACCACGCGGCTCGAACTCGACGTTCCCAGTGCGCGGTCGCACGCGGACGTCTTGGATGCGGCGATGGAGCGCATCACCGCAGATCTCGACGGCCGACGGAGCGGTGCGGGTCACGTGCGATCGGTAGTCCTGGCTCATGCGTTCGTCGTCGGTGGTGAGGCGACGGGTTCCGAGCGTTCCATCTCGGTAGGTGGGGTCGAGACCGTTTCGGCATCTGCATTCGACGGTGTCGACTATGTTGCGCTGGGCCACTTGCACTCTCCGCAGACGCTGACCGACCGTGTTCGCTATTCGGGCTCGCCGTTGCCGTATTCGTTCGGTGAACGGTCTCACCGGAAAGCCGTGTGGATACTCCAGCTCGATGCGGACGGTCTGGGCACGGTCGAGAAAGTAGATCTTCCGGTCGTTCGAGGTTTGAGCAGGATCGAAGGCACCGTCGAAGAGCTGACCACGGCAAGCGAATTCGCTGTTGCCGAAGAGCACTACGTGTCGGCCGTCCTGACCGATGCGGTTCGTCCGGTCGATGCCATGCGCGCGCTGCGTACCCGCTTCCCGCACGCTGTTCACCTCGAATGGTCGCGTCCTGCAGGCACTTCCGAGCTGCGGTACCGCGATCGCGTGCGCGGTCGCACCGATATCGACATCGCCACCTCGTTCGTCACCGACATGCGAAGTACTCCCGAAGCGCGAGAGGTTTCGTTGCTCGAACGGGCGTTGGCCGCGGTGCAGCGCGAGGACGTGTCCCGTGACGACGAGCGGGTCGAGCAGTACGAGTTGTCCGGGCGCAGCGCATGAGCCGACCGGTATGAGACTGCATCGACTCGAGATCACTGCATTCGGTCCTTTCGCTCGAACCGAATCCGTCGACTTCGACGCCCTCGGTGCCGACGGACTGTTTCTGCTCCACGGTCAGACCGGTGCGGGCAAGACCACTGTTCTCGACGCCGTCGCCTTCGCCCTGTACGGGACGGTTCCGGGTGCGCGCAGAGAAGGCAAGCGTCTGCTGTCCGACCATGCGGCGCCCGGTGCGGTGCCCAGGGTGGTGCTCGAAGCCACCCTCGGTGGTAGACGCGTCCGGATCGTTCGCTCTCCCGAGTACATGCGGCCCAAGAAGGGCGGGAGGACCGGCATCACCAAGGAAAACGCCAAGGCCAGCCTGACGTGGCTCGACGGTGACGGGCAGAACTTGACCCGACTCGACGAGATCGGTGAGGCAGTAGGCGCCGCACTCGGGATGAGCGCAGACCAGTTCTTTCAGGTCGTCCTCTTGCCTCAGGGTGAGTTCGCTAGGTTCCTGCGTGCGGACAGTGAAGAGCGCGGCAATCTACTCGAGAGGTTGTTCGACACCAGCAGGTTCGGCGATGTGGAACAGTGGTTTGCAAACGAAAGACGTTCCAGTGCTGCGTTGCTGGAGTCGTCACGCATTGCAATCGACAAGTTGCTCGGTCGGATCGCCACGGCCTCGGGTGAGGACGAAGAACTCGACCGCGAACCGATGGAGTGGGCCACCGATGTTCTGGGGCGTGCTCGCGGTGCGCATGCGGCCGCGTCGACAGCACTCGCAACTGCACGAGGCAAGGCCGACACCGCTGCCGCGGCACTCGATCGCCACAAAACTCTCCTCGTGTTGCGGCAACGCCGAGACTCCGCGCGGAAACAGTTGGCCGAGTTCCACCGGGCGGCCCCCGAACGTGATCTGATTTGCCGAGAAGTCGAACGGTCCTCCGCTGCCGGCCCCATCGCGACACTCGCCGCCGAGTATGCGAAGACAACACGGACCTACGACCTCGCTGTGCGTGACGCAAAGTCGGCGCGTGGCTTGTTGGCGATGGTCGATGGATCCGAGATGGTCCTTGCCTCGTCGTCCTCGGATACGGACGACGGTCGTACGGTCGTCGCCAACGCTGTGCGCGAGTGGACGACGGCGGTGGTCGGCCTCCAGGAGATGCGGAAGTTGGCTATTCGCGCCGATGCGGAGGAGGCCGTTGCTCGCGAGCTGACCTCCGAGTGCCTTGCCGTCGAGAAGGCTGTCGAAGCAGCACTCGTCCTCAGAGAACAGTTGCCTGCGGCGATCGCCGCAGCAGAACTCGCGGTGACCAACGCTGTGCACACTGCTGCGAATGTGCCTGCGCTCGAGTCCGAATCTGCCGCTGTCTCCGATGCAGTCAAGGCGGCAATCGAACTCACGAAGACACGAACCGCGCTCGCTGCGGCCGAGTCGGCTCGCGAAGCGGCACGTACGGTGCACAACGATGCTCGGGAACATCTACTCGATCTGAGAGAACGACGTCTCACCGGAATGGCCGCGGAGTTGGCAACCGAGCTTGTCGACGGCGGCCCGTGCGGAGTCTGCGGATCACGGTCTCACCCGGAGCCTGCGTCGGCCGCCGACTCGACGGTCACGAAGGCAGACGAAGCCGAGGCGAGCAGTGCCGAGCGTAGAGCGGCCGCTGCCGAGGATCTTCGGACTGCGGAAGCGGCCGAGCTGGTCCGGGTGCTCGATGCACTCATTGCTCGTTCCGGTGGCCGCGGTATCGATGAACTGGTGGTGGCCCTCGACGAGGTCACTACTCGGTTGACGGAGGCAAAGACAGCTGCGGCTTCACTCGACAACCTTCGGGCGGAGTTGGCTCGCCTCCGGTCGGAGGATCACCGGCTTGCGTCCGTCATTGCCGAGCATCGATCCACTTCAGCGGGTCTCGCAGCACGGGCGGCCCAGGTTCGGAGTTCCGTCGAGGGGATGCGCGCACGTGTCGCCGCCACCGTCGACGGTGAGGAGACACTCGATCAGCGTGTGGCGCGCCTCGAGAAGCTGATCGCACTCGCCACCGATCTTCAACACAAGAGGGTCGCTGCCGCTCGCGCGGCCGACATCAGTGGGGCGATCGCCGAGCGACTGGCAGCGCAGGTGTCGGAATCCGGCTTCGAGTCCGCCGAGGATGCAGCGGCCGTGGTGATCCCCGCCGAGCGAGTCCGGAGCATCGAGAAGCAACTCGCTGCAGCACATGACATTCGCGCTCATGCCGAGCAGGTTCTTGCCGAACCTGCGATCGCAGCCATCGAAGACACCGACACCGAACAGGTGGAGACGGCACCCTGGCAGGAGGCTGCCGACACTGCTGCCGTCGAACTCGATGGTGCCGTAGCGCGCCAGGCCGAATGCAAGCGACGATTCGAACAAGTGGAAGAACTGACCGCACAGTTGTGGGCCGCAGTCGACCACTCGGCACCGATGCAGGCCAAACACGACCAGTTGGCTGCACTGACCGACGTCGTTGCAGGTCGAGGACAGAATGCTCGAAAGATGTCACTCCGATCGTATGTATTAGCCTCGCGCCTCGAGGACGTCGCCGAGTCGGCGTCGGCGAGGTTGCAGCGTATGTCAGCGGGACGATACGAGTTCGTTCATTCCGACGAGGCTGAATCTCGCGGGAGGCGTGGCGGATTGGGCCTCGACATCCGCGACGACTACACCGGAGTCGTCCGTTCGGCGAAGACGCTGTCGGGAGGAGAGTCGTTCCTGGCGTCGTTGGCGCTTGCTCTCGGGCTGGCGGACGTCGTGGCCGCAGAATCCGGCGGAGTCGTCCTCGACACGATGTTCATCGACGAAGGCTTCGGCACGCTGGACGCCGACACCTTGGAATCGGTCATGGGGGTTTTGGACGAACTCAGGGCCGGCGGGCGTGTGGTGGGAATCGTCTCCCACGTCGATGAGATGCGTCAACGAATACCGAGCCGGCTCCACGTCATTCGTGAACGGGACGGGTCGAGGCTTCAGCTCTTTTCGGCGTCCTGAGCTGACTTTTCGTCCTCGTCTTCGTCTTTCTCGTCGGTCAGTAGTTCGTCCGGATCCGGCGCCGACTCTTCGAGTTCTGCCTGGCTGGCCTCGTTGGAGCGTGCGTCGGCTTGTTCGGAGACGTAGCGAATCAGCACTGCGGCTACGGCAGCGGCAGGCACAGCGAGGAAGGCGCCGACAATTCCGAACACCGATCCACCGCCGGTGACGGCCAACAGCACGATCGCGGGATGCAGATTCATGCTCCGGCTTTGCAGAACTGGCTGCAGCACGTTTCCTTCGAGCTGCTGAACAGCGAGGATGATGCCCAACACGATCAGCGCGGTCGTCGGTCCGTTGGCGACGAGTGCAACCAATACGGCCAAGGCGCCCGCAACGAACGCGCCGACGATAGGGATGAATCCGCCGAGAAAAGTGATCGTGGCCAGGACGAGTGCCAGCGGCACATTGAGAATGATCAATCCGAGTCCGATGAAAAATGCATCGATGAAGCTGACGACGGCCTGGGTTCGGATGAACCCGCCGAGCGTCGCCCACATTCGTGCCAGGATCTCGGCGAGGTGTCTTCCTGCACGACCACCGGCGAAGCCGTGCAGCCACGGAGTGAATTTGGGCCCGTCCTTGACGAAGAAGAACGTCAGTACGAGGACAAGCGCCAAGGTGATGAGAATCGAGCTCGCGGCCGTGACGCCACTGAAAACGCCCGAGGCAATTGCGGTTCCGCTTTCCTGCAGACGGGAGGTGATGGCCGAGACGGCATTGTCGATCTGCTCGTCCTGCAGATTGATCGGCGGGCCCTTGAGCCAATTCTGGACCTGGGACACGCCCTGGGTCGCTTTGTCCACGAGTTCGGGAGCCGAGTCGACAACGGACGGAACGATCAATGTGATGACGCCGCCGATGACGAGGAAGAACACGATGAGCGAAGTCGCGGCCGAGAGGGCCGGCGGTATTCCGACGCGCATGAGCCACTTGGTCGGCGGCCACAGGACTGTCGCCACGATGATCGCTAGCAGCGAAGGCAGGATGACTACCCATAGCGCCGAGATGATCCAGCCGAGTACCCAGGCCCCGGCGGCTACCGATACGAGGATCAGCGACCACTTTGCCAGCCACATTCCGCCGACGCCGATGAGGTCGCCACGATCGCGCCCAGGCTTACCGTTGGGCACTGTCTGTTCCGTCACGTCGGTTGTCCTTTTCGGTGGCTTCGGACTCGGGTACCCGAGTGACTCTAACGTCTCGATTGCCTGTACTACCCAACTGTCGACGCGCTCAATCCTCAGGCTGCCTCGTGCGCCAGTAGCCAGGTCTTCGCAGGCAATCCCCATCTGAAACCGCCGAGTGCGCCACCGATGCGAAAGACTCGGTGACACGGAACGAACAATGCCGCTGCGTTGCGCGCGCAGGCCGATGCCGCGCCGCGGATGGCGGCCGGACGGCCGGCCATGTCCGCGAACTCCGAGTACGTCACCGGCGATCCGGCGGGAACGGTCCGAAGTACTTTCCACGCATGCATCAGAAACTCGCCGGATTGTTGTGCGACGGGTATGTCGTCGATGGCCGTGAGCTCGCCGCGGTGGTAGTCCTGGATTGCCACGGTAATGCTGCCGAGGTTCGATACCATCCGGATGTCGTTGGGCCGCAACGACTTATGAATCAGCGGTTGGAGGTCTTCGGTAGTTGCAGTCCATCCCGACGCCAGCACGCAGCCTTCGGTGTCGACTATGGCGGTGAACGGTCCGATCGGGGTGTCGGTCGTGGCGGCAGTTGCAGTCATAGTCCTCTTCTTTCGAGCGCGATGTTCCACAGGTGCATCGAGACGTACGAGCGCCACGGCGCCCATCGGTTCGTATCGGTGAGGGGGATGCCGAGCGCTTCGGCGCCCTGACGGACGACGAGGTCGGTGTCGAGCAGCACGTCTGGGTCGGCCAGCAATCGCATCACCACATATCGGGCGGTCCACGGGCCGATACCTTTGAGTGCCAGCAGGTCTCGTTCGAGGTCTTCGGCCGATCGCGCGACGTGCAGTTCGATCTTGCCCGACGCGATCGCGTCGGCCACCCCGATGATCGCGCCGACTCGCGCCTTGGGGCCGGTGAGTACCTCGTGTCCGTGCTCGGCGACGGCGGACGCGTCGGGGAACAGTCGGGTGATGGTGCCGCCTGTGGGGTCCTCGATCCGGTTGCCGAGCGCCTCGACCAGGCGTGCGGTGTGCGTGGCAGCTGCACCGAGGGAAATCTGTTGGCCGATCATGGTCCGTAACAGCAACTCTGTGCCGTCGACATTTCCGAGGACGCGTATGCCCGGGTGCGCCGCAACATTGGGTGCCAGAGCCGGATCCGCGGATAGTGCAGCGTCCACGGCCTCCGGGTCCGCATCCAGATCGAGCAGGCGTCGGACACGGGCCACGGCGGGGGCCAAGTCGCGCATATCGTGCAGGCTCAACGTCGTGTCGACGTAACCGTCCTCGATTCGAAGCCCGACGACGCCATGTCCGTGTGGGAGGCGAAGGGATCGACGGTAGGTTCGATCGTCGAAGGACTCCACACCTGGCACGGCGTGGCCCCGAAGGAACCATTCGAGCCAGGTCCGGTCCAAGGGTTGGCGGTAGGGGAGTCGAAGTGTGACGGTCCCGTTGCTGGACAGGGTTTTCGTTCGGGTGGCTTCGGCGCGCAACGTGGTGGGGTTCACCGCGAACACGTCACGGACCGTGTCGTTGAACTGGCGAACGCTGGAGAACCCGGCCGCGTAGGCGATGTCTGTCATCGACATGGTAGTGGTCTGAATCAACGTCCGAGCCGTGTGCGCTCGATGCGCGCGCGCCAATGCCAACGGTCCGGCTCCGATCTCGGCGCTGAGAACCCGCGTCAGCTGACGGGTGGAGTACCCGAGTGAATCAGCCAATGAGTCCACGCCGCCACGCTCTACCACGCCGTCGGAAATGAGGCGCATCGCGCGGGAGGTCAAGTCCGAGTTGGTATTCCACTGTGGTGAACCAGGGGTGGCATCGGGTTGGCAGCGTCGGCAGGCTCGGAACCCGGCCTGTTGCGCTGCCGCGGCCGTCGGAACGAACTGGACATTCTTCGCCTTGGGCGTGACTGCCGGGCACGACGGGCGGCAGTAGATGCCCGTCGTGCGGACTGCCGTGAAGAACTGCCCGTCGAAGCGGGTATCACGTGCAGATACGGCCCGATAGCACCGCTCGAAGTCCAACTCCATGCGATCCACTGTGTCACCGGTGGACGCGCGGCGCTAGCGGAAATCAGCCATCGGTGTGCGGAGCGTCAACAGCAGCGGGCCCCGGGGTGTGCATCGGCCTCGGCGTAACGCTCCCGCCAGTACTGGCCCTCGGACAGGACCGGCTCGTTCGGGTGCACTCGGTTCATGTGGGCGAGGTAGCGCTCGTAGTCCTTGTCTCCCATCACCGAGGTGATCCACCACAGCAGGCCGCGCATATCAGTGGTGTCCGGCGTGTGCGGCGCCGGGCGCTCGGACGGTGCCCTCGGCGATCAGTGTGTCCCAATCCTTTTGGATCGCCTTCTCCGAGGCTGTGGGGATGAAACCAGCGGGCGCAAATATTCTCGACGGGACCTCGGGGTCCTCGTTGTTCGGGAGCCCGCCTGCCCGAACGGCTTTGATACACACCATGAGGCCGGCCACGGCAACGATGAGGACCAACACCGCAAAGATGATCGACAGGGTGCCCTGGATGAAGGTGTTGCGGATGACGGCGTCGATCGCCTCGGTCGTCTTCGCGCTCTGGAACTCGGTCAGCCCCTGAGCCTTCGCGTCTACGAAGATGCTGTGTTGCTTCCAGTAGCCGATGGCCGGGATGTCGGAGAAGATCTTTTGGTACGACGCGGTCATCGTGACGATGAGATCCCAGATCAACGGAACGCCCGGAATCCACGCCCATTTGTAGTATCCGCGCTTGACGACGATGGTCATCACGACGGTGAGTGCGATCGCGGCAAGGAGCTGGTTGGCGATACCGAACAATGGGAACAGCGTATTGATGCCGCCGAGTGGATCGGTGACACCCATGAGCAGGATTGCACCCCACGCCGCAACAACGACGAACGAGCACAGCCACGCGCCGGGACGCCACGACGGGTCCTTGAACTTCTTCGCCGACGCGCCGGGAAGGTTGCCGATGCTGTCGGAGAGCATGAATCGTGCCACGCGGGTTCCGGCATCGACGGTGGTGAGGATGAAAAGTGCCTCGAACATGATGGCGAAGTGGTACCAGAACGATTTGAGGCTTTCGCCACCGAAGACTTGGTGCAGGACCTCGGACATTCCAAACGCGAGGGTGGGTGCGCCACCGGTGCGCGAGATGATCGATTCCTCGCCGACGGCTGTTGCGGCCTGGGTGAATTGATCGGGTGTGATGTCGGCACCACCGAGCCCGAGACCGTTCACATAGGTGGCCGCACTTTCCGCTGTTCCGCCGGTGAGTGCTTCTGGCGCATTGAGGGCGAAGTACAAATGCTGGTCGAGGATGCACGCGGTGACGAGGGCCATGATCGCGACGAACGATTCGGTGAGCATGCCGCCGTAACCGATCATCCGCATCTGCTTTTCTTTCTCCAGCAGCTTCGGAGTCGTGCCAGAACAGATCAGTGCGTGGAAGCCGGAGAGAGCACCGCACGCAATGGTGATGAACAGGAACGGGAAGAGTGAGCCCGAGAACGCCGGGCCGTTGCCTTCGGTCGCGAACGACGTCATGGCCGGCATCTGAATCTCCGGGCGGGCGATGAGGATACCGATCGCCAGTAGGGCGATGGTGCCCACTTTCATGAAGGTCGACAGGTAGTCACGTGGGGCGAGGAGCAACCACACCGGCAGGATCGATGCGGCGAGACCGTAGCCGATGAGAAGCCAGGCGACAGTGACCTTGGAGAGTGTGAACCAGTCGGTGCCCCAGCCGGTTTCGGCGACCCAGCCGCCTGAGATGATCGCGAGCAGTAGGAGTACGACGCCGATGAGCGAGACCTCGGACACCTTGCCCGGCCGGAGAAATCGCAGGTAGACGCCCATGAAGAGCGCGATAGGAATGGTCAGCGCGATGGAGAACACGCCCCACGGGCTCTCGGCCAACGCGTTGACAACGACGAGCGCAAGTACCGCAATGATGATGATCATGATGACGAAAACGCCGATCAGAGCGGCGATTCCGCCGACGACACCGAGCTCGTCGCGAGCCATCTGGCCGAGGCTTCGTCCGCGACGACGCGTCGAGATCCACAGGACGAGGAAGTCCTGGACGGCTCCAGCGAACACGACTCCGATGATGATCCACATCGTGCCGGGTAGATAACCCATCTGGGCAGCGAGAACTGGGCCGACGAGGGGTCCCGCACCTGCAATCGCAGCGAAGTGGTGACCGAACAACACCCGACGGTCCGTCGGCATGTAGTCCTTACCGTTTTCGAGAATCTCCGCAGGGGTTGCCCGATCGTCTCGCGGATGGATGATCTTGTTCTCGATCAAGCGTGCGTAGAAACGAAAAGCGATGACGTAGGTGCACACGGCGGCAATCACGAACCACACGGCGTTGATGTTCTCGCCGCGAATAATTGCGACGACGACCCACGCGAGGCCGCCGAGCAGGCCGATCACGACGAACATCAGTCGCTTCGTCGTCGTCATCGGACTAGTGTCCACAACGCCCACCGGGGGGAGATCTGGATCCGTTTTCAACAACTCGACGTGTGGATTACCGGGCGGCTTCAGTGTCATGTGACGACTCCATGCATCGCGGATGTGACTGTGATCACCCTATGTGCGCGGATGGCACGCGTCGGGGATTTCTGTGATTGCCATGGGCCCGAAGGTCGTCAATGTGCGCCGAGCGGTACCGGCACCGACTTCGTCGTATTGTTTGTCCTTCATCGATCATCGGGGGATTTCACAATGTCAGGTCCGTACGAGCAGCCCCAGTACCAACAGCAGCCATATCCGACCGCGCAGCCCTATTCACAGCCCTACGCGCAGCCACCACTGATGCCGCCGTCCAATGCGGGTTGGGCAGTGGTTGCTGTCATCTTCTTCTGGCCGCTGGCGATCTCGGCGTTCAACCATGCATTGAAGGTTCATCCCCTGTGGTTGATCGGGGACATTCAGGGCGCGGAGTACTCCTCGAAGCGCGCCGGTTTCTTCGGCAAGCTGTCACTCGGGCTCTTTTTCGGCTTCTTCCTGCTGTACATCCTGTTCATCGCGCTGATCGTCGCCAACAGCTAGCGGTTGTCAGGGGTCTGACGGCTCTTGTTGGGCGCGAAGCGTTTTAGTATCGCTCGCATGGACACACTCGGACTCGGCAGGATCGGTTTCTCCATCGGGGTCTCTCCCTCGTATCTCGAAGGTGCTCGTGAGTTGGAGTCGCTCGGTTACAGCGCCCTGTGGTTGCCCGGTGGCCAAATCGACCGGCTCGACCGTCTCGCCGATCTCGTGCACGCGACCGAGTCGGTGAAAGTCGTGCCCGGCATCGTCCCGGTCGACCGCTTCAGCGCGTCGGCTACGGCTCAGCTGTACAACGAACTCGAGGACTCGGGGCGATTCGTTCTCGGGCTGGGTGGTCCACAGGCAGCCCGTCCTCTTGCAGGATTGAGTGCATACCTCGACGAACTCGACGTCCCCTCAGATCGAGTAATTCTCGCAGCGCTCGGTCCCAAGAAGCTGGAGATGGCTCGACGTCGAGCGGCCGGTGCGGTGGCCTTGTTGGTGACCTCGGAGTACACAGAGACAGCGCGGGCACTCCTCGGGCCGGATCGAACGTTGGTGGTCGACCAATTCGTCGTGCTGGAGAAGGATCCCGGGCGTGCCCGCACGATCGCCCGGGAGCCGTTGTCTTTTCTGGCGACCGTGGATGGCTACCGCCAGAACTTTCTTCGTATGGGCTTCACCAGCGACGATGTCGATCAGCTCAGCGACAAGCTGGTCGATGCCGTGGTCGCGTGGGGGACCGTCGAGGACATCGCTGAACGCGTCGATGCACACCTGCGGGCGGGGGCCGACCATGTCGTCTTGGCCCCGTTGGGCTCTCCGGCCGTCGCTGCTGGCCGGGCACTGTCGGGGCTGGTGATGCATCCAAAGTAGACTCCATAGACCGTGAGCCTCACCCTCGGAATCGTCGGACTGCCCAACGTCGGCAAGTCCACCCTGTTCAATGCGCTGACCAACAACGATGTGCTGGCCGCGAACTACCCGTTCGCGACCATCGAGCCCAATGTCGGCGTCGTTGCGCTGCCTGACCCGCGGCTGGGCAAGCTCGCCGAGGTCTTCGGTTCGGAGAAGCTGGTGCCCGCGCTGGTGTCGTTCGTCGACATCGCAGGGATCGTCAAGGGTGCCTCCGAGGGTGCCGGACTCGGTAACAAATTCCTCGCGAACATCCGCGAAGCCGACGCCATCTGCCAGGTCGTCCGCGTCTTCGCTGACGACGACGTGGTGCACGTCGACGGCCGTGTCGATCCGTCCGCCGACATCGAGGTCATCGAAACCGAACTGGCCATCGCCGACCTGCAGACCTTGGAGAAGGCAATCCCGCGCGTGGAGAAGGAAGCGCGGATCAAGAAGGATCGCAAGCCTGCGCTCGATGCCGCCATTGCCGCCCAGGCAGTGCTCAACGAGGGCAAGACATTGTTCTCGCAGAAGGACAAGCTGGACTTCGAGCTGCTCAAGGAATTCCAGCTCCTCACCACCAAGCCGTTCCTCTACGTCTTCAACGCCGACGAGAGTGTGCTCACCGACGACGCGAAGGTCGGCGAACTCGCCCGCCTCGTCGCACCCGCAGACGCCGTGTTCCTCGACGCGAAAATCGAGTCCGAACTGCTCGAACTCGACGCCGAATCTGCCGCGGAACTGCTCGAATCCGTCGGCCAGACAGAACCGGGTCTCGACGCCCTGGCTCGCGCCGGCTTCCACACCCTCGGGTTGCAGACCTACCTGACCGCAGGGCCGAAAGAGGCCCGCGCGTGGACGATCAACAAGGGTGCCACCGCGCCTCAGGCTGCAGGAGTCATCCACACCGACTTCGAGCGCGGGTTCATCAAGGCCGAGGTCGTCAGCTTCGACGACCTCATCGAGGCCGGATCCATGGCCGCAGCCAAAGCTGCAGGCAAAGTCCGGATCGAAGGCAAGGAATACGTCATGGTCGACGGGGATGTAGTGGAGTTCCGCTTCAACGTGTAGGCATCAGCGCGCGCGGTGACACTGGCGTCGTTGGGGCCTGGACTGAAATAGCCTCTGGTGGTACTCGCAAAGCTAGAGGTATGCCAGGGCCGCGGCGACGACTGCCGGAGTCCGGCGCAGCCAGCGATCGAGCATCGAATACTGAGGTAGTACCTCGTTCGTCAGATGTAGTACTGCAGATGGATGTGCAGTGGAGTACCTGCTGATTGGCTCTCTCCCGGAAGGGAGTCGTCAATGAGTAGGTCCATCAACCGAAGCCGCTGGTCGATCTTTGCGTTGTCATGCGCCGGAGCGGCATTGGTGCCCGCGTTCGTTCTGGGCCCGTCCGCGTTGTTACGCGGACGCTATCCGCAGTTCCAGGATCAATCCGTCATGAGTGAACTGCTCGGCCGCGGCTTGGTCGACTACTGGGGTAGCGGAGTCCGCACCTATCCTCCCGGCTTGGCGGAGATGGTGGACTACTGGTTCGAGTGGCACGCGATCAAGATCGTCATCTCGGTGCTGCTGACCGCAGTTCTGGGTCTGCTCGCGGCGACTCTGTGGCGGCGATCTCTGACGGCCGGCAAAGGTTGCGTGGTCGCGGCGGCCACTACGACTGTGCTGTCATTGTTTTCGGTGTTTCTGGCTGTGCTCAACATCCAGTCGACGGTCGCACCCGTAGTCGCGCTGCTTCCGATGCTCTCCGCTGACAACGCGGACGGGCAGACAGCGCAGTCTCTGATCGAGAACGGTGTGCAGAGCGGAAACTCCAGGCTGCCACTGCTCGAGCTGCTCACACAGGTCGAGCACTACTACTGGGCGGTGATTGTCGCTACCGCCGTGGTGATCGCTGTAGTCGCTACCGGAACCGTCATCGCCTTCCGACGCTACAGATCGTCGGACACGACAAACGGTGCCCACCGTCGGATGTTCGTGGCCCTCGGATCGCTCGGTGCTGTGATGACCATTGCGATGGCGCTGCTGTTCGTCGCGGCCGTCGTTGCGGTCGTCGATCCAGGAGAAGCCCTGCTCGGCGCGGTCGGCCTGTGACTCTATTGCCGGCTGCGATCGCGGGCACGTGCACGAGACTGGCCGATCGCAAGGACGGTCAACGCGACCCCAAGAGTGCACTCAGAACGCCAGAAGACGACTGCAATCAGAGGTGAGACTCCAGGAAATCGGACGTAACTGTGGTGCTGCCGTCACAACTTCAGAGCTGACCGCTACTTCTTACCCCGAAGCCGCTTCTCCAGCGGGGTCGGGAAACTCGGGACAACCGCGCTCTCGTCGAGCAGGTCGGTGATCCTTCCTGCCTCCGCGGCAATTGCCTCGACTCCCGAACCGACCTCCTCGAACAGTTCGGTCACGACCTCACCGGCGGGCGTGACGGCCCAGCCACCGACGATGCGGCCATCCGACCAGATCGTCGGACCGATGTTGCCGTACGAGTCGAACAGTGGAGCTTTGTGTTCGCCGAGGTACCAGTTGCGGTGCTTCCACCCCATCGGTGTGGGATCGAGCGCGGGAAGCAGCATCACACCGGTCCCGCCCTTCTGCATGACGGTGTCGGCCAGCATGATCCCGTCGCCGGCGTCGAGTTCTACTTCGACGGTGTCGAGGCCGGCAACTGCGGCTCGCGTCTGAGTTTTGTTCCACCCGGTCCACCACTGAACATCGTCGAGCGTTGCTGGTGCGAACACGTCGAGCCAGCGTCGTGCAAGCTCGCGGCGGCTCTCGGCCTCGTCGAGGTGGGGAATTCCTTCGGGCCACCACTGATCGATCGGTGCCCACGAGTGCCTGCGTGATGTCCATGCGCCGCGGGGTTCGACGCGCACCATGCGTCCTTCGGCGGCCATCATCGACAACACCTGCGAAGTCACATAACGCTTGACGTCGTACGCCTTGTCGGTCGTGGGAAGTAGAGCGGTTCTCAGTAGCGGCGCCGCAGCCGACAACTCCGCACCCGTCGCCGAGCCGGCGGCCCTCAACGCGTCCTCTGCCTGTTTCTCGACGGCATCGAGCCAACCCGGCACATCCTCGATGACGGGCTCGGTCGGAAGCGTCGATACCTCTTTGATCAGTCTCGCGCGCATCGTTCGGGCCACCCCGACGCTTGCTGCCGCATGGATGATCGGGACGTCGTCGTGTGCGACTACGAACAGGCTGCGGCGCATTGCCATGAGCCGCACAAGGTTTCGGCGGTCGTACATGGCGGTGCGGACATCTTCGATGGACAGCGATCGGGCGCGGGCGAGCACCGACAGATACACCGTCGCAGGGTCGGTAGCGTGCAAGGCCAGCAGTGAGGAGACGACGTCCTCGGCGGTGGGGGAGTCCGCGAAGTGGCGAGCGGCCAGGTGGGCACGGCGCTGGGCGTCGGTGATCTTCACTCCGACAGTGTGCCTCTCCGATCTCGAGGGCATCGGATCTGGAGGGCATCGACAGTGCCGTCGTGCCATGATGCATGCATGGTTGTCCCGCCGGCCCACTCCGCAGCTACGCGCCAGATCCTGGCGGGACTCCCGGCTCATCGACGAGAAACTTTCCAGCTCAGGTACGAACTGTGGTGGCCCGATCTGCACGACGCCGTCACCGCGATCTATCCGGACCCCGACGCCGTAGTGTCGCGCCTGGTGGAAGCTGCTGCTGCCGGCTTTGCGCAGCGCCCTGCGGAGTTGCACCGGTTGGACGAGCGCAGGCTTCTACGGCCCGACTGGTTTCAACGGCCGAATATGTTCGGCTACGCCTGTTATGTCGATCGGTACGGCGACACCTTGGCGGGTCTCGGGCAGCGACTCGATCATCTCACCGACCTGGGAGTGACGTATCTGCACCTGATGCCGCTACTGGCTACGCGGCCGGGCGACAACGACGGTGGCTATGCGGTCACCGACTACCGATTGGTCCGCCCCGACCTGGGAACCAACGAGGACCTGAGCGCACTCGCGAGAACGCTACGTGAGCGCGACATCAGCCTCGTCGTCGATCTCGTCGTCAATCATGTTGCCCGCGAGCATGAATGGGCTGAGAAGGCGCGTTCTGGCGACCAGAGATTCCGTGACTACTTCTTGATCTACCCGGATCGAAGTACACCGGATTCGTTCGAACGGACGCTGCCCGAGGTGTTTCCCGACTTCGCGCCGGGCAGCTTCACCTTCGACGACCGCATGGGGGAGTGGGTGTGGACCACTTTCAACGAATGGCAATGGGACTTGAACTGGGCCAATCCGAATGTGTTGCTCGAGTTTGCAGACATCGTCATGCACCTTGCGAACCTCGGTGTGGAAGTTCTTCGGTTGGACGCGATCGCGTTCCTGTGGAAGCGACTCGGAACCAATTGTCAGAATCAGCCCGAGGTCCACGCCATCACCCAGGCCCTGCGGGCAACGGCACGGCTCGCTGCGCCGTCCGTGCTGTTCAAGGCCGAAGCGATCGTCGGGCCCCGAGATCTGATGCCCTACCTGGGTCTGGGCCCGCACACCGGTCGGGTCTCCGACATCGCGTACCACAACAGTCTGATGGTGCAGGTGTGGTCGATGCTGGCGACCGGCAGTACAGCCCTGGCTCGGCACGCCCTCGCCTCGCTGCCCCCGACACCGCCGAGCGGCACCTGGGTGACGTACGTCCGATGCCACGACGACATCGGCTGGGCGATCGACGACGGCGACGCCACCGCGCTGGGGTTGACGGGCGCAGGGCACCGTCACTTTCTCGCCGAGTGGTACAGCGGTGAATTCGATGGCTCCTGGGCCGAAGGACTCGTATTTCAGCACAACGAAGAGACCGATGACCGCCGAATCAGCGGCACCGCAGCAGCATTGAGTGGACTCGGCCCGTCGCGGCTGGATCCGGACGGAGCGTTCGCCCGCATCTTTCTCGCGTACGCCGTCATCTCGGTGTGGGGTGGCATCCCCGTCGTGTGGAGCGGAGATGAGCTGGGATCCCCCGGTGACGCGGAGTGGGCCGCCGAACCCGGGCACGGCGACGACAATCGCTGGGTCCACCGTCCCCGCATCACCGACGAAGACCGTGCACGACGCCTGATAGCCGGCACCGACGAGCAGCGAGTGTTCGACGGGATCGCACGTATCGCCAGAATCCGCGCAGGTCTGCCGATGTTGCACGCAGAGGCGCCGGTGGACCTGCCGACCGACTTCGACGACGGCCTCTTGGTGGTCCGTCGACGCCACCCCAGTGGCACCCTTCTCGCACTGTTCAACATGACCGCCGAGCATCGGCCGTTTCCGTATTCGCATGTGCTCGATCTCGGTGTCGAACACCCTCGGGAAGTCCTCGCGCAGCACGATGTGGTGGCCGACGAGTTCGGTTCGGTATGGATGCCGCCCTACGCCGCATGGTGGATCATCTGACTGCGGGTATCACCGGAACCGCAGCCCTTCGGCCACTGGAAACATTCTTTTCATTACGCTGTCACCTATGACACGACCTGCGATCGACTTGGACTACATCGTCCTCGACTGCCCCGACACCGCAGCCCTGGCCGCGTTCTACGGCGAGATGCTCGGGTGGGACATCGTCCGGTCGGAGAAGGATTGGACAATTCTCCAAGGCCCGGGCAATCTCCGATTGGCGTTTCAACAGGCCGAAGACTTCGTTCCGCTGAAATGGCCGTCGGAGGGGATCAAGAGTCACTTGGATCTGGTCGTCGACGACATGGCCGCCTCCGAGGAGTACGTAGTGGGGCTCGGCGCCACGAAAGTGACCGGGCCACTCGATCAGCCGAGTTTCACCGTGTTCCGGGACCCCGTCGGTCATCTCTTCTGTCTGTGCCTGCGTTGACCTGAAAGTCACGCTGCTCGCGACACCGTGCCCATCGTTGCCTGCACTTGCAGCCACTGCGCCAGGATTTGGCAACCGGTCAGACCGCTCGCATCGAGGGGCTCACTCGCGTAGGCGATGTGGCGATCTCCGGACGGATTGGATATGCGCCACCTCCGCCACACCAATGTCCTGGGCAGATATCCGCTGAGTTCGGTGGCGGCGACGCGCAGGCGTCGTATGTCTTTCCGCCACTGCTTCGGCGACAGGTGTGTCTTGGCAGCATTTTGAAAGCCATTGCTACGCAGCAGTATCCACAGTTGCTGTAGCCACACTTTCGGAGTGCGAAACGACATCGATCGGGTGAGGTCGGCGATGTCGCGAATGTAGCTGTCGTCGCTTGCATTGCAGATCATGTCCGCGGGTTGTCCGATCCAGATCACCGCGACCGAGTCCGGAAGCGTCGGTCCGTCCCCGGCAACCCCACGTCCCGAGCATTCGGGCACGGCGCCCGCAGGTTGTTGGGGATCGGAGATCAACCCGGCGGCGGCGACGCCAGGAAGGTGCACCTCGCCCCGTGCAAGAAGGCCCAATACTTCACGGATGACCGAACAGCCCTGGGAATAGCCGATGAGTGCAATCGGTCCCGTGGTGACCTGGATCGCCGAGATCAGACGTCGGACACCGAGCTCGGTGCTGTGCGAGAAGCTGAGGCCACCGACTGCCACCGGCCCATACGACGCGGGGTAGCCGACCCACCGTCTGTCGAATCTTTCATCCAATTCTCTGGTGACGCTGCTCAGCAGCCCGGAGACCTCGGTGCGGTCGTCGTCCGGGTGAGACTCACCGGTGCCACCGACCGCGAGCACCGTCATCTGCGTCATATTCACCAGCATGCGTGAGGAGTCTGAGGCCAGCCCCCGCACAATGCTGAGAAGAGTCTGTCAAAGAGGTCGGCCGAGGTGATCGGCCATCTCGTCGACCGCGTCGTGAACGAGTCCTGCGTAGACATCCGGGTCGTTCACCGCCGAGGCGCTCGAGGTGACGCTGATGGTCACCACGTCGCCGATGCCATGAACGCCGTGGGTGAGGCTCATGACTGGGGACAGTGCCGGAAAGCCTGCGGTGAATCGGACGCGCCCGCCGCCCAAGGTGAGATCGGCGGATCCGCGATTCACACTCGACACGACGGTATTGCCGGTGACCGTATCGGGTATGACGGTGGGGTCGAACTGACGGATTCCCCATCTCAGTAGTACTGCAGGCACCATCTCGGACGCGAGAGCCTGTGCGGCCATGGCCGGATGATCGGCACGCGCACGACGATCGCGGAGGGCTGCCGAAATGTGCTTCGCTCGCTCGAGCGGGTCGGCGATACCCGGATAGAGATCGATACCTGCATTACGAAAGTGATTGCGGGCTCGTCGCGGCCCGCTCTTTCCCAGCGTGACCTCTGCGCCGAGCAACTCCGGAACAGGGTCGCCGCAGCGTCTCAGATAGTTCGACAGCGCGATGGACACTGCCGTGATGGCGCCGACTGTGACGGTAATCCCAGGACCGCACAGCTCGGCACGGTCCCGGACGACGGTTCGGATGCTTGTCTCACCCGCGGGCGCAACGTTGACGCGGATCTTCTCCCTGCCGGGCGACTGCGGGGGTATCGACCCCGCAGTGGTGTCGGCTGCGAGTGCCCTTTCGAGCTCTCGAGCGCGGCGCGATTGCGTGATGAACTGGACGGGACGGAAGCGTCCGCGGGGGTTGTGCAGCGGGGCGGACGAATCAGATTCGCCGAACAGCCGTCGTGCGAGTGCGGAGGCGACACGCCCGTCACCGAGGGCATGTGAAACCTGTAGCACTGCAACGAGTGCGGGCCCTGTGCACCGTGGTGCCGCGGAGACAGAGTCGAAAAGATGTAGTAGCCAAGGAGTTTCGAGTGAATCGACGGGACGGGTGAACAACGCGGCGACGGCTCGCAGGCATCCTGTCCATGTTCCCTCGGGCAGAGTATGCGTGATGACCTGCTGCGGTCCGACGGTCATCGGCACGGTCCGCGGATAACCGAAGGCATCGGAGAAGCGGATACCGAGTTCGGGGACGCGCCGGGCATTCGACACGAGTTGATCCACGACGTCGACGGCAGCGGTACTCGCGTCGAAGCAATAGAGCAGAAATTGGTCGTTCGGAATTTTCGAAGACATCCAATAGGCCTGCGCGTCGGTCGGGTGTAAACGTCCGGACATCTGCACAGAATAGTCGAAATCTCAGCGAGAAACTGAAACACGTTCTAATGTCAATCGAATGGAACGGTTGAGCGGACTGGACGCGAGCTTTCTATACCTCGAAACTCCTGAGCAGCCACTGAATGTGTGCGGTCTCATCGAACTCGAAGCGGTGGGTGATGACGTCGACTACGACGCCGATGCCCTGAAGGTCGAGCTATTGCGTCGGCTGGAGGGCATTCCAACGCTCCGTAAGAAGCTCCACGACAGCGTCTTCAATCTCGACCACCCTGTCTGGGTCGAAGACGAGAACTTCGACATCGACAAGCATTTCCACCGCATGACTCTCCCTGCGCCCGCAGGAAAAGAAGAAGTCGCGGAGGCATGTGCGCATTTCTCCGTGCAACCCCTGGAGCGTTCGCGGCCGCTGTGGGAGATGTGGGTGCTCGAAGGGGCGAAGAACGGCAAGACTCCCATTTTTCTGAAGATGCATCACTCGACGGTCGACGGAATCTCGGCAGCGAACATCATTTCGCTACTGTGCAGCATAGATCGGGATGCGGAGCCGCTCCCACCGTCTCCGGGAGTCGGATCGGTCAACAACTTCGACCTTGCGGTGGGAAGCGCAGTCTCGTTCGCAAGCAGGCCCCTGCAGGCACTCACGATTCTGCCTGCCACGGTACGAACCCTCACCGGATGGATCGGGCGGGCCCGGAGCGGACGCGCTATGCCTGCGCCGTTCGCAGCACCGCGAACGCAATTCAACGGCACGCTCAGTCGGCACCGCAGCGTTGCCTTCGAGCAACTGAAACTCTCCGACGTCAAGGAAATAAAGAACGCATTCGACGCCAAAGTGAACGACGTCGTACTGGCCATGTGTGCGGGTGCAATCCGTATCTATCTCGAAAAGTCCGATGGTCTACCGGAAGAATCGCTCATCGCCGTCGTCCCGGTGTCGGTACACGAGAAAAGCAGCAGACCCGGGACCAATCAGGTATCGGCAATGTTCGCATCTCTGGCCACCGACATAGACGACCCGGTAGAACGATTGCTCGCGATCTCCGCGAGCCATGAGGTCGGCAAGGATCACAACAGGGAAATCGGTGCGACCCTGCTACAGGACTGGGCCCAATTTGCCTCTCCAGCAACATTTGCAGCGGCGATGAGGGCCTACGCGGCTCTCGATCTCGCCCAGCATCACCCCGTCGTGCACAACCTGGTGATGTCGAATGTCCCCGGTCCACCGATGCCGCTGTATTTCCTCGGGGCCAAGGTGACCGGAATGTTTCCTCTAGGGCCGATATTGCACGGAGCCGGTCTCAACATCACCGTCATGTCCGGTGACGGGCGCCTCGACATCGGTCTGATCGCAGACCGTGAACAAACACCGGACTTGGATCGGCTCGCCGACGCGATGGGCGAGTCTCTCGCAGAGCTTCTGACGGCAGCACAAACACGAACAAAGGAGAGCTGATGCGGGTGCTCGTCACCGGCGGTACCGGTTTCGTTGGGGCATGGACCGCGAAGGCGGCCGTCGACGCCGGCCACGAAGTTCGTTTCCTGGTCAGAAATCCCGATAGATTGCAGACCAGCGCAGCCCAAATAGGCCTGGACGTCAGCGACTTCCGCCTCGGGGATATCACCGACGGTGATTCGATCTCGCGGGCCATGGATGGCTGCGACAGTGTCGTTCATGCCGCAGCAGTCGTCGCTACCGATCCATCTCGTGCCGAAGAGATGATCGCCACGAACATGCTGGGTGCGGAGAACGTGCTCGGAACTGCCGCCGCGCTGGGCTTGGATCCGATCGTGCACGTGTCGAGCTTCACGGCCCTCTTTCGTCCGGAGTTGGAGATGCTTCGCGCCGATCTTCCGGTCGTCGGCGGAACCGATGCATACGGACGCACCAAGTCCCAGGTCGACCTCTATGCACGCGGCATGCAGGACGGCGGTGCGCCAGTCGTCATCACTTACCCCGGCATGGTGCTCGGGCCTCCTGCGGGGGACCAGTTCGGTGAAGCCGCAGACGGCGTCGAATCCGCTCTGAAAATGCGCATGCTGCCCGGACGCAGCGCAGCCTGGACTGTCGTCGACGTCCGTGATCTGGCGGCGGTGCATGCGGCTTTGCTCGAACCCGGGCGTGGGCCGCGTCGCTACATGGTGGGTGGGAAGCGGATACCGATCGCATCGATTGCCGAGATGCTCCGCAAGATCACGGGTACGACAGTGCTCCCGGTTCCCGTTCCCGACGTCGCGTTGCGACTGCTGGGACGAGCATCGGACATCGTCGACTCGGTGTCGCCGATCGAGACTCCCGTTTCTCGTTCACCGATTTCCGAGGCGGCCATGCAGTACTACACACAGATGCCGCCTTCAGACGATTCACCGAGCGAAAAGGATCTGGGCGTGCACTACAGAGGTTCTCTCGACACGCTCGATGCCACGGTTGCAGGCCTGCGCAGCGTCGGACGGTTGTAACCGATCGCCACGTGACTTCGGCTCAACCCCAAGGGTATTCGTAGAAGCTCTTATCGAGACCAAATGCGGCGCCGCAAGAGCGGCGCCGCATTTGGTCGGTTCACGATCCGATCGGTGGAAAAAGCGTCAGCCGACGTTTACCAAGCCCACGGTCGGGAAGTAGAAGCAGTTGTTGACGCCGTCGGCAGTCTTGTGTTCGACGTTGCCGAACACAGCTGCGAGAACGGTTCCCGAGCCGGTTTCCACCGGCGCGAGGCGCGCCCCGGCGGCAGGCAACTTGGCGATCGCCGTGGTCAACGCGCCCCGTACCAACTCGGTAGTAATGGGGTCGAGCTTGGCGTTGTCGAGTATCGAATCGACGAATGTCGTAGTGGCTCCGCCCATGTCGGCGAATCCACCCTTCAAGGTGTTGACGTTGAACCACGCCACCTGCATGCCGGCCTTGTTCGCCGAGTCATCGACGATGCCCGCCGGGAGGAAGGCAAACATCGTCTCGCCCTTCTCGACAGCGTTGAGTGGGGGAAGCAATGGTGCCTTCGCGTTCGGCCAAGGCCCTCCCGCTGCTCCCGCTACGGCCGGAGAGATGCCGAAGGGTACGCCGGGAACCTCAGCACAATTGATGGCCGCTGTCGGATAGAAGAACGGCGTGATACCGAGGTCGGTAAGGATCCTGTTGGCGGTGTCGAGAGCCGCGAGAGGGTTGGCGTCGACGTCGTCGGCGACCGCAGTGCGTGCTCCCGAGATAGCGGTCGCTGCGGCAAGCGCAGGATCGGTAGCCGAGGTGCCCTGCTGCGCAAGCGCAGTCACTGCCTGCGACAGTGGATCCATTGGTGCGGGGTCCGCCGTCGCAGTGGCGGGCAGCGCAAGCAGAGCTGCGCAGGAGAGTGCGACTGTTCCAGCTATTCGACCGAACCGAGACGACATGTGTTGCTCCTGTGACTGGTGAAACCAATGTTACGAATGTGGTGATCCGACCACACTCGCGCATGAATTCTCAAGCCCAGAGGTCCTCGGTTATTCAATCGATACCCGCAGCAGACAGATGATTTCCAAGAATCAGCTAACCGACATTGATTCCGTAGTCGCGAACAATGCCCGTCAAACCGGACGCATAACCCTGTCCGATTGCCCGGAATTTCCATTCCTGACCTCGTCGGTACAACTCTCCGAACACCATGGCGGTTTCGGTCGACGCATCCTCGCTGAGATCGAAGCGAGCCAACTCGCGATTGTCGGCGCGATCGACCACCCGGATGAATGCGTTGACGACCTGGCCGAAATTCTGGCCCAGAGAATCGGCGTCGTGAATCGAGACCGGGAACACGATCGATTCGACTTTCGGTGAGAGTGCCACGAGATCGATGTCGATGCTCTCGTCATCACCCTCGCCCTCGCCCGTCCGGTTGTCGCCGGTGTGCTCGATGGCACCGTCCGGCGAACGGAGATTGTTGTAGAACACGAAGAACAGATCGTCGACAGACTTCTTGTTCGAGTCCAGACCGATTGCGCTTGCGTCCAGGTCGAAGTCGCCGCCCGTGGTGTCGCGGACGTCCCACCCCAGACCGACCGATACTGCCGTGAGGTTGGGGGCCTCCTTGGTCAGCGACACATTTCCGCCCTTGGAAAGCGTTACGCCCATGAAAATCTCTCCTTCGATCGTCCTGAACCGATAACTCCACAGTAGGTCGTGCCCGCGTGGGACGGCGAAGGTAAGTGCTCGCGCGTCTGTGCAGAGAGAGACAAATGATGCTGTGGAGCATGGAGTGACTAGCGGTACTGAAGTGAGTGTGGTGCAATACGCAAACCGAAAAAGGTAGCAGCGCCGACATGTATCAGCGGTGCGACACGCCGAATCGGTCTAACGAAGTGGGGGCTTGAAGTGCACGTTTCACGACGCGAGTTGTTCAAATACGCGGCGGTGGGCTCGGCCACTGCCGTCGGATTGGCGACATTGGGCGCCCGTACAGCAGCGCACGCCGACGGCTTGGGCACGCTTGTCGACTATTCGGGCGGGGTCCCCTCGCCGGAGGCGATCAAAGCGGCAGGCCACCTCGGCGCCGTTCGCTATGTTTCCGATCGCAGACCAGGTGCCGAATGGATGCTCGGCAAGCCGATGAAGCGTGACGAGGCCGATGCGCTGACCGAAGCAGGGTTGGAAGTTGTGTCCAACTATCAGTTCGGCAAGGGTGCAACGTCCGACTGGAGAGGCGGATACGCGGCGGGGGTAAAGCATGCGAACCGGGGCGTGGAACTGCATCGAGCCGCCGGTGGACCCCAGAACCGTCCTATCTACGCCTCTATCGACGACAATCCCACCGCGGTCGAGTTCGCCACGATGATTGCGCCGTACATCCTCGGTTGGCAATCTGTCGTCGGAGGCGAGAACACCGGGATCTACGCCAATTCGCCGACTATCGAATTGGCGTCGATAGCTGGGCTCTGCCAATGGTATTGGCAGCACAATTGGGGTACTCCGAAAGGTTTCCGGCACCCCGCCGCGCATCTACATCAAGTGCAGATCGACAAAGGAAAGGTCGATGGCATCGCCGTGGACATCAATGTAATTCTCAAACCGGACTACGGCCAATGGTCCCTAGCCTGAATTCCGAAAGAAAGACGATATGAATCTCATCGATGTAATTTATACGATCGCCGGTTATATCTATCAGTACTTGTCGGATTCCTTCGCTTCGTGATTCGAGTCTCGTCCACTGGATTCGAGTACCAATAGCAGAAAAGCGATGGCTGCGAGCGCGGCGACTGCGCAGGAGAACACCACCCCAGCTGTGACGAGGCCCCAGGTATTCGCGGCTGCGCCTGCTCCGATCACGGGCACCGAGATGGCGATGTACAGGACTACGAAGAATGTCGACGTCACTTCGGCGCGTCGATCCGCCGGTAGTTCTGCGGTCACCGTCGACATTCCCTTGCTGAACGTCACTCCCTGCCCGACTCCACTCACCACGGCGCTCAAAATCAGCAGGGGCAACGACGCTGTCAGCAAGGAAATTGCGAGGGCTACGACTCCGGCGAACAGTACGACGCACCCTGCCCGCAGCGCGAACGACGTATCCAGGGCGCTGAGCCCGATCTGAGCGGCCGCGGACGAGGCAAACAACACGAAGACGACAGTGCCTGTCACAGCGTGGTCCTCGATGCCGAGGACGCTGGTCATGAAGCCCGGAGAGACGCCGGTGAACAGACCCAGAACGGCGAATCCGGCGAAGCCGGCAATGGAAGCACGCAAAAACGTGCCGCGGAGCGGCGCCGGAATCGACAGTCTCTGCAGGTGCGGTCTGGCTCCGCGTGCAACTTTCACCGTCTCGGGGGAGAGGTACACCGCGACCGCCGCCAGCACCAGCAAACCGATATCGACGATGTATGTCAGCTGCATCGGGTGCGGTAGATACTGAACCAGCACACCGGCAAGAAGTGGCCCGAGACCGAGTCCACCGATATTCGCTGCCGTCGCAATCGCCGGTGCGTGTGCGCGCCACTTGTCCGGCACCAATTCCACCAATGTCACGGTGGCGGTTCCGACGAATATGCCCGCCGACAAGCCCGAGAGCACCCGTCCGATCAGCAGAGCGGTGAGCGATCCGGCGAAAATGAACACCAACGCGCTGACGATGCCGAATGCGATCCCGGCAAGCAGCATCGGGCGACGACCCAGGGAGTCCGACCAACGACCGAACGCCAGGAGTGCAGTAAGCACTCCCAGCGCGTAGGCGGCAAAGATTATCGTGACGACGAAAACGGAGAATCCGAACTCGACCTGGTACAGCGAGTAGACCGGTGTCGGCATCGTGGTGCCGATCATTGCTACCGCAAATGCATAGGTAATCGCAACGAATGCGAGGGGTCTGCTCACGAGCAGACCCTACTCACATGATGATCAGGCTACGTAGAAGGTCCCGATCGTAGGAAGGAATCCGCAGCTCCGCGCCGGTGCAGCGGCATCTTCGACCGACTGAGTGGTAATGGAACCGGACGCGACGGCAAGGACGCGTCCCGGTCCGGTATCAGCAATACCGGAGACCGTGGCAGGCCCGCCCGGGTTGATGGCCGATGCTCCGGTCAACTCCTGGGTGCCGGTACGACGATTGTCGAGATTGAGCCACGTCACGGTGAACGGTGACTCCTGCTGAGCAGCAAGGGGTGCTGTGCCGAGGGCGGTGAAAACGAAGCCGGCGTGGCCTGCTGCAGGTCCGGGAGGCGGAAGCGTTGCGGGGCCGGGTACGGCCAGCGCGGTGCCGATGGAATCTGCCGTGTCCGAGATGCAGCCTTTACCGATGGTCGGGTAGAGGAACTGCGCGATGACCGGCCCGTCGGAAGGAGGCAGTTCTGGTCCGCCGCCACCGGATCCGTCGAGGAACGTGATGACCCTTGTAAGAGTGGCTTTCACCGTCTCGGGAATGGCGGGATTGTCCAGCAGCTGACGTGCCTGGGCGAGGAGATCGCCCTGCGGGCCCGCTGCGACGTCGGTCGGACCTGCGGCGGCACCCATGATGGCGGGGGCGAACGATGCAAGTGCTTCGATCTGCGCGTAGTCCGGCAGAGGCTGGTCCGGAGCGGGGAGGAACATGGGAGGCAGCTCGGCTGCAGGCGGTGCTGGCTCTGCAGAAGCAAAGGTCGGCAGCGCGAGCACAGCGGCGCATGCCACCGCCGCAACAGTGACGACTTTGCGTGTTACCCCGGTACGAAGCACTTGATTTTCCCCATCCTGATCGTAAAACGGGCCATGAAGCGGTTGTTGGCTCGAGGGGTCACTCTATGTATCCGACCCTTGCTTGTACAGCCGGTACTTTCGGGCGTTGTCCGACTCTGTGCGGGCGCGACTCGGCATTGACCGTCCACGGACATTAGCGTGTTACAGAAGTGAATAGTGTGATTGGTGATGCAAATGTTATTTGTGAACATCCATGACGATCGTCCACATTTTCTGTGAACCGCGTGGGCGAAGCCCGATCGGGTTCCCTATAAAAACCTTGATCGGGCTTCTTATAAGCTCGGCTGTCGATCTCGAACCGAGACGACCGAACAGCACCGAGCGGGAGCGAGAGACAACAGGTGAACCGACTGGTTCGATACGCCCCCTTACTGCTTGCGCTGTCAGTCCTGGCCCGACTCGCCTGGGCCTTCGCAACGCCCAACGGGATGAACCTCGTCGACCTGCACGTCTACGTGGACGGTTCGGCAGCATTGCTGAAAGACGATCTCTACAACTTCACCTACTCGGTGAAGACTCCCGACTTTCCGCTTCCGTTCACCTATCCGCCGTTCGCAGCGTTGGTCTTCTTGCCATTGCACTATCTGCCGTTCACCGTCGTCGGGATCGCCTGGCAGTTGGCGACGATGGCAGCGATGTTCCTTCTCATCAAGCTCAGCCTCGGACTGATGCTCGGGGACGACGTGGCAGGCACCTTTCGGTGGACCCGCATCGCCATGGCATGGACAGCGCTGGCCCTGTGGACCGAACCCGTGCGCACTACTCTCGACTACGGGCAGGTCAACGTCTTCCTTGCACTGGGTGCCATCGTGGCGATCAGAAGTACGCGTTGGTGGGTGGCAGGTGGACTCATCGGTTTCGTCGCCGGAATCAAGCTCACGCCGGCGATAACCGGGCTCTATTTCCTGGCCACGAAGCGCTGGAAGGCGGCGATCTTTTCTGCCGTCGCCTTCGCTGCCACGGTCGCGCTCAGTTACCTGGTTCTCGGCCATCAAGCAGGGACCTACTTCACCACCCTCCTCGGTGACGCCGATCGAATCGGGCCGGTCGGCTCGGTGTGGAACCAGTCGCTGCGCGGAGCAATGAGCCGGATCGCCGGACACGACATCGGATCCGGGCCGCTGTGGATCGGCGGCGTCGTCATCGTCTCCGCTCTCGCAATCGCCGCATGGCGCTCGCTACGACGCGACGATCGACTCGGCATCCTCCTTGTCGTTCAACTGTTGGGGCTGCTCATCTCACCGATCTCGTGGTCACACCACTGGGTATGGGTGATGCCGCTGCTCGTGTGGCTCGTACACGGGCCGGATCGCGATGCTCTTCTCACGCGGATCGTGGCCGGGTATTGGCTGGTGACCAGCGTCATCGGCATCCCCTGGATCCTCAGCTTCTTCCAGGAGTCGATCTGGCTCGTATCCCGTCCAGGAATACTCGCCTGGCTCGGAACCGTCGACGTACTCGGTGCACTCCTCGTCTACATCCTGGCGATCTACCTGGGAAGGCGACGGGTCAATCTCGAATCAGCAGCTTCTCGATCTCGCGAGCCAGATCCACGTCCTTCGACGTGAGCCCGCCCTCGGAGTGCGTGGACAGCGTGAAGGTCAACTTTCGCCATCGGATATCGATGTCGGGATGGTGCCCCGCAGCCTCGGCAGCGGTCGCCACCCTCGACACGAACTGGATCGCCGCCGGAAACGTCGGCAACTCGACCGTTCGGGTGATCGAGGAGTCATCGAGACTCCACTCCGGCAGACTGCTCAGTGCGTCGTCGATCTCGGCGTTGGACAGTAGTTCACTCATGGGAACGATCCTGACATGACCGAAGCCGAAAAATCAGCTGGTTCCGCTCCCGACATCACCGCTCCCGCCGTCGTGGTGGCCGGTGCCATCGTCGCCGACGGGCTACTCCTACTCGCTCAGCGAGCCCGTCCACCGGAGCTCGCGGGTCTGTGGGAGCTTCCAGGAGGAAAGGTCGAACCCGGCGAAAGCGACGCTCGGGCGTTGATGCGTGAGCTACACGAGGAGCTCGGCGTCGACACTTCTGTAGGAGTGCAGTTGGCCGGCGATGTCCCCCTCGGAGCCGGGCGAATTCTGCGGGCCTATCGCGTGGAACTGGTCGCGGGATCGCCTGCCCCGCTGGATCATTCAGATCTACGGTGGGTCGACGCCGCAGGCCTGCGAGAGATGGATCTGGTCGATGCGGACCGCGAATGGGTAACCGAACTTGCGCTGATGCTCAGGTAGAGCGGGCCTTCTTCAGACCCTTCTTCAGGTCCTTGCCGGAGACGCCCTGATCTTCGAGCTTCTTCATCCTCATGATCACCACGGGACACTTGATGCAGCGTGTCTTCTTCCGGCAACATTTTTTCTTGGGCTTGAGGCCCGACACCTTCTTGGCCTTGATCTTGCCCATGTGAACGTCTCCGAAAATCTCGCATTTCAAGGTGAACTTGTGGAAAAGGGTACTGCGTGTCACAGGTCACCCTGGGGTAGCGGGTAAACTTGTTCAGTCGCGAGATTCTCGCGGTGCAGCGCGCTTCTCTAGCGTCATAAGCCCGCTAGCGAACAAGAGCCCGCATTCAACCCAGGAGAACCTTTCGCGTGAGCGCCCCAAGCAGTGCAGATAACATCGACAGCACCACCACCTTTCGCAACGTAGCCATCGTTGCACACGTCGACCATGGCAAGACCACGCTGGTCGACGCCATGCTCCGGCAGTCGGGAGCGTTCGAGGAACGCGCCGAAGCGATCGATCGCGTGATGGACTCGGGTGACCTCGAGAGGGAAAAGGGCATCACGATTCTGGCCAAGAACACGGCCGTTCACCGACGTAACCCCGACGGCACCATGACCGTCATCAACGTCATCGACACCCCCGGGCACGCCGACTTCGGTGGCGAGGTCGAACGCGGCCTGTCCATGGTCGACGGCGTCGTCCTTCTCGTCGATGCATCAGAGGGTCCGCTACCGCAGACCCGCTTCGTGCTGCGCAAGGCGCTCGCTGCGTCGCTGCCCGTCATCTTGGTCGTGAACAAGACCGATCGACCCGACGCACGAATCGAAGAGGTCGTCTCCGAGAGTCACGACCTGCTTCTCGATCTCGCTTCCGACCTCGACGACGAAGCCTCCGAGGCTGCCGAGCTCGCCCTCGACCTTCCTGTTCTCTACGCCTCCGGCCGTGAGGGCAAGGCATCGAAGGTTCAGCCCGAGAATGGCAACGCTCCCGATGCGGAGAACCTCGACGAACTGTTCGAGGTCCTGCTGAGCTACGTTCCTGCTCCCAAGGGAAGCGTCGACGCACCTCTGCAGGCACACGTCACCAACCTCGATGCTTCCGCATTCTTGGGTCGCCTCGCTCTGGTTCGCATCCACAACGGCCAGCTCAGCAAGGGCCAGACCGTGAGCTGGATGCGTGAGATCGACGGCGAGCCCGTCGTCCAGAAGACGAAGATCACCGAGCTGCTCAACACCATCGGTGTCGAGCGCGTACCGGGTGAGAAGGGTGTTGCAGGTGACATCGTCGCCGTTGCAGGCTTCCCTGACATCATGATCGGTGACACCCTCGCCGACCTCGAGAACCCTGTCGCATTGCCGCGGATCACCGTCGACCAGCCGGCGATCTCGGTCACCATCGGCACCAACACGAGCCCGCTCGTCGGCCGCGTCAGTGGTCACAAGCTGACCTCGCGCATGGTCAAGAGCCGTCTCGATCAGGAACTCGTCGGCAACGTCTCGCTGAAGGTTCTCGACATCGGCCGTCCCGATGCCTGGGAGGTCCAGGGTCGTGGTGAGTTGGCCCTCGCCATCCTCGTCGAGCAGATGCGTCGTGAAGGCTTCGAGCTGACCGTCGGCAAGCCTCAGGTGGTCACCCGTCAGGTCGACGGCAAGCTGCATGAGCCGTTCGAAGAACTGACCGTCGACTCCCCGGAGGAATACCTCGGCGGTGTCACTCAGTTGCTCGCCGCACGCAAGGGCAAGATGGTGCAGATGACGAACCACGGCGCAGGTTGGGTTCGTATGGAGTTCATCGTTCCCTCGCGTGGCCTCATCGGTTTCCGCACCGACTTCCTCACCGACACGCGTGGCACCGGTATCGCCAACGCTGTCTTCCATGGTTACGGACCGTGGGCAGGGGAGATTCGCGCACGCCACACCGGTTCGCTCGTCTCCGACCGCGCAGGCAGCGTCACCCCGTTCGCGATGATCCAGCTGGCGGACCGCGGCACATTCTTCGTCGAGCCGGGCGTCGACACGTACGAGGGCATGGTCGTGGGCATCAACCCGCGTCAGGAAGACCTCGACATCAACGTCACACGCGAGAAGAAGCTGACGAACATGCGTCAGTCTTCGGCAGACGTGATGGAGACTCTCGCCAAGCCGAAGAAGATGGACCTGGAAATGGCCATGGAATTCTGTGCAGTCGACGAGTGCGTCGAAGTGACCCCCGAGGTCGTTCGCGTCCGTAAGGTGCACCTCGATTCCAACGAGCGCGCTCGTGAGCGTTCGCGCAGCAAGTCGCGTGACAAGGCTGCTCTCTAAAGAGCGGTAGCTTTCGTATATTGCGCTGGACGCGCGTGTATGCGCAGTCGGTCTCGACAGAAGACTGCGCATACACGCGCTACGACGAAGGAGATGCATTTGCGGCGAGCGCGCCCCCTGGGCATCGGCACCATCGCCTTGGTTCTGCCCACTCTGGTTCTCGCAGCATGCACCGCCAACCCGCCGCCTCCGGTCGAGAGCGAACCGACACCCGTCATCACGACGACGGAAGTTCCCGTCGAAACCGGAGATCCCGTCGTCGTCGCAATCGACGATGTCGGCATCGGATTCAATCCGCACCTCTTGTCGGACCAGTCGCCTGCCAACTCCGCGGTGAGCGCGCTCGTCCTACCGAGTCCGTTTCGGCCGGCCACCGATCCGTCCAACCCCGCGGTCACCGTGTGGGTCCAGGACCCTTCGCTGTTGTTGTCGGCGGAGGTGACGTCGCAGAATCCGTTCACGGTCACCTATCAGCTCCGCAACGAAGCTCAGTGGTCCGACAGTTCGCCGATAGCCGCCGAGGATTTTCGGTATCTCTGGCAACAGATGATCTCGCAACCCGGAGTCGTCGACCCGGCAGGATACGGCCTCATCGACAACGTTGCCTCGTCCGGTGGGGGCAAGAGCGTTGCCGTGACATTCGCTGAGCCATATCAGAATTGGCAACGGCTCTTCTCCGATTTGCTCCCGAGTCATCTCCTCAAAGATTCCCCCGGTGGCTTCGAAACCGGTCTCGTGGACAACGTGCCGGTCTCCGGCGGTCAGTTCAGTATCAAGTCGATCGACGAAGGACGAGACGAAATCCTTCTCGAACGCAACGATCGGTTCTGGGACGAACCGGCGAAGCCTGACCGAATTCTGCTTCGTCGAGGTGGGACCTCTGCCCAGCTTGCGGACTCGCTTCGGTCGAAAGACGCTCAAGTAGCCCAGGTTCGGGCAAGTACCGCTACGAGGGCGCAGCTCGCGGCAATACCAGGGGTTCGTACCGACGTCAGATTTCAGCCACGCGTTCTCGATCTGACCCTCAACGGCCGAACCGCGATGCTTTCGGATCCAAATGTGCGAGCGGGGATCCTCGGCCTTCTCGATCCGGCACTGTTGTCGACGGTTGCAGCCGGGACAGGGTCGGCCGATCACCCAGCGCGCGCTCAACTGTCGAGTCCGTCGGACCCTGGTTATGCCCCAACTGCTCCTGCTCCGATCGATCGCCAGAGCGCGCTGGCACTACTCGCCGGAGCCGGATTCGTGCCAGGTCCAGACGGGGCGCTCGAAAAAGACGGATTGCCAGTCGAATTCGTCATCGGAGCAGTAGAGGACGATTCCACCTCGCTCGCCGTCGCGAACACAGTTGCCGACCAACTTGCAGGCGTGGGCATCAATGCATCGGTGACCCCGTTGCCACCCGAAGAGTTGTACAGCACGGCACTCGTAGACGGCGGGGTCGACGCAGTGGTCGGATGGACAAGTGTAGGACACGATCCGGCGACCGTGATGGCGTCGAGATTCGGATGCCCACCGGCGCCGGCCCCGACTCAGTCGGGTGTCACCGACGATGCCAAGGCGCGTCCGCCGAGCAATCTCTCCGGTTTATGTGTGCCGGAGTTGCAGAATTCGGTGAATCTGGCTCTACGCGGCGAACTTCCGGCGGACCGGCTGGTTGCCGAAGCGGAGCCGAAGTTGTGGGCGTTGTCCGCAGTTCTTCCGATCATGCAGGATTCGTCCGTCGTTGCCGTGAGCAGCGGTGTCGAAGGTGTGTCGTTGGCAGGACCGATCGAGGTAGGCATCTTCGGTGATGCTGCGCAGTGGATGAGGACCAAGACCAAGTGAGACTGTTGCTCGTTCATGCGCATCCGGACGACGAAACCATCACCACCGGTGGAACTATCGCGCACTACGCGCGAGCCGGAGTCGAGGTTACGGTCCTCACGTGCTCGCTCGGCGAGGAAGGCGAAGTCATCGGTGACCGATGGGCAGGCCTTGTCGCAGACCGGGCCGATCAGCTCGGTGGATACCGAATTCTCGAATTGCACACGGCGCTTACGGTTCTCGGTGCCCAAAGACCGACATTCTTGGGTGGCGCCGGACGGTGGCGCGACTCCGGGATGGCGGGTACCCCGGCGGCGCTGAATCCGCGTGCGTTCGTCAACGCCGACCGTGACGAGGCTCTGTCGGCAATGCTTTCGGTCGTCCGCACGGTCCGGCCCCACGTCGTCATCGCCTACGACCCGGAGGGTGGGTACGGACATCCCGACCATCAGCAAGTGCATTCGCTGGTGACGGAGGCCGTCGATATCGCAGACAGTGACCGCTACCAGGATGTCGGCGCACCGTGGGCACCGCAGAAGCTCTACTGGACCGTCACCGGCGAAAAACAGCTTGTGCGTGGATTGGATTCGATCACGGACATTCCCGACGGCTGGCGAATGCCCGAGCCCAGTGAACTGCCCAGTGTGCCCGAGGCGACCATCACCACCTCGCTCGACGTGAGCAGCGTTCTCGACAGCAAACGCGCTGCTCTCGAAGCGCACGCCACCCAGGTGACTGTCGCGCCTTCGGGCACCGAGTACGCCTTGTCGAACAACATCGCGCAGCCGATCCTGGCTGAAGAACAGTTCGTTCTCGTTCGAGGCGATCGCGGAGAAGTCGATGCGTCGGGTAGGGAAAGTGACCTGTTTTCCGGCGTCGTAGAATATGATCTTTATCACTAGATCTTCTTCAGTGCGGTCGGCCGAGCAGGGGAACACACAAGATGTACAACTGGGTCGTGCAAGACGCCATCGTTGCGTTCGTCAATTCGTTGATACCGGATTTCCCCCGTCAGGAGATGCTGTATCAGTCCGGCCTCACCGATCTCGCGTCCGCGCTGAGCAACCTGCTGACCGCTTTGGGATACCCGCCGGTCTCCTGACCGCGGGGAGTACGCCAGTATTGGCTACATGATCTCGAAGGCCGCATCCAATGCTGTCGTCCTCGTGTCGAGGGCAACGCTCGCAGTACTTATTTTCGACGGCTTTCTCTGCGGCGTGCTGTCCGTATTCTTCCTCCCGGCCTACCTCGGGCCGGTGCCCTTTCCAGTCAGCGCACTGCTGGCGGGAATCGCCAACGTGATGCTTCTCTACGCCGCGCGCAAAGTAGCAGAACGACCCCTCGCCATCGCGTCGCCGCTGATTGCTTGGGGTGTCGCAGTGCTGGTCTGCATGTTCGGTGGCCCCGGCGGCGATGTGCTGTTGCTTTCCGATTGGCGGACGGCATTGTTGCTGATAGCAGGTATCGCCCCGGCTGGAGTTCTGTTGTTCACCTGGAGGCTGACAGCGCTCACATCAGCCCCGCATGGAAGCCGGCCGCCCGCAGCGCATCCTCGATCATCGCCGGAGTCAACCGCCCGGTGAACGTGTTCTGCTGACTGACGTGATAGCTACCGAACAATCGGATCGACCCCAGATCGACCTCGGCGCCATGGCCGAACTTGGGGCGTGGACGCGGAATCTCCCAGCCGTTGGCTGCCAGCACCGGTAGCAGGGCCTGCCAACCGAATCCGCCGAGTACGACCACGGATTTCAGTGTCGGCTTCAGCAAGCTCAATTCGATGTCGAGCCACGTGCGGCAACGATCACGCTCGGTGACGGTCGGCTTGTTGTCCGGTGGAGCGCAATGAACCGGCGCAGTGATTCTGACCCCGCGCAGCGTCAAACCGTCGCCGATGTGAGTGGCTGTCGGTTGATTGGCAAGCCCGACCGCATGCAGCGCCGCATAGAGAAAGTCACCGCTGCGGTCCCCGGTGAACATGCGTCCGGTGCGGTTTCCCCCGTGTGCGGCGGGTGCGAGGCCGACGATCAGAACTGACGCATCCGCGGGGCCGAACCCCGGAACCGCTCTGCCCCAGTAGGTTTCGTCCCGAAATGCGGCTCGTTTCTCGGTCGCGACCTTTTCCCTCCAGGCGACAAGCCTGGGGCAAGCTCGGCAGGCACTGACAGCCAGGTCGAGTTCGGCGATGGTGGCAGGAGTGGAGCCCGCGGAATGACTATGGGGGTCAGGAGTGGAGCCTGCGGAATGACTATGGGGGTCAGGAGTGGAGCCTGCGGAATGACTATGGGGGTCAGGAGTGGAGCCTGCGGAATGACCAGGTTCGGGGTCAGGTGTGTTCAGTGAGCCCATGTGTCACCGGCTCCTGGGGTAACGGCGTCGATGAGGGCCCATGCTTGGTCTGCGGGAATGTCGAGAACTTCGTAGTGTCCGACGCCGGCCGGTGTGGCAGCGACGATTGTCGCCACACCGGCTCGCCGTTGGAAGAATGTCTGTCTGACCGTCCATCCGATGATCCCCGCGGCCTCCAGTGAGTGCCGGGTGCGGTCGAGGGATCCGTGGCGGGTGATCAACCAGCCTGGCAATACTGCGTGGCCGAGGCCCCGGTATCGATCCCTTGCGACGAATAGAGCTCCGAGCAGCACCATCACCACGGCAATCCACACGGTTGTCGGGATCGGAGCGCCGAATGCTTCGGCGATACCGAGCGCGGCGGCCACAACGAGTACGGGGACCACTGCACGGGTGTATCTGCGACGTTTGGCGGCCGGTCCGTGCGGCGTCAGCGGTTTCTGCGCGTTCTCGTGCAGCCCTGCGTCACCGAGCACGACCGTCATCATGCGGAGCGCTTCGCGTGCGGGTGCTTGCGGTAACAGCAGTGACGATTCCTTCTTCTCCGCGCTGACACCCGTCATGATCGCATCGAGCTTGGCGCCCTTGGCGATTCGCAGCAGCAGAGGTTCGGACAGCGAGGTGCCACGAAGGCGTTTCCGGTCGAGCGTCGTCGAGCGAGTCTTGAGGAGTCCATGGTTGACGTGGAGGCGGGCGCCGTCGTCGGTGACGGTCAGATTGCCGTACGCGATCAGGTAACGCGCGCATGCGAAGAGGCTGGCGACGATCAGCAGAATCAGCAGTCCGACGACGATCACCAGGGCGATACCGAAACGCTCCGCGGAGTCGATACTGCTGGAGACGAGGGAAGAATTTGCCACGCGCTCACCGAACCCGTATTGAAAGAGCACCCCGACCGCCGCCGCGATGGCCACGACGCCGGTGAACGAGAACGGTGCATATCGGACCCACTCGGTCCTCCAATGCGCAATCTCGGTTGCCGCGGGCGGCGCTTTCCTGAGTGCAGCCGCCCCTCGCTCGGCTCGCTGCAGCAGCTGCTCGCGCAACGCGGGGACCACCTTCGAGTCGAGCGCGTTCAATTCGAACTTTTCACCCTTGCCCGCCTGCTGTCCGGTGCCGATCCGCAAAATCGACAGACCCAGAAGCCGATGCATGACGCCCGCTTCGACATCTACCGACCGGATTCGGCTGCGCGGCACCGACAGCAGCTTCTTTTGGAAGACCCCGGTGCGCAGTTGAACGTGTACCGGACCGATGCGATAGCTGGTGGTGAACCAGCGCAGCAATGCGAACAGCACCACCAGGGTCACAATGACCAAACCCCATAGATGATTACCGCTCCGACTGCCGATCACGAAAGACACGAACAGCACCGGTAGGACCTTCACCGCCTCGTTGACCGGATGAACCAACAGCATCCGCTTGTCCAGACGCAGCCACGGTTGCTGCTCCTCGGCGACCAGCAGTTCGGTATCGGTACTCACGTCGCATCGCCCAACGTCTTACCGGCGATCTCGGTGAGCTGAGCGACAGTGCGATCGGCCACTTCTTTGTCCAAAGCCGTGATCTTGACCGCGCCCGCCGAGGACGCAGTGGTGACGGTGACCGTGGACAAACCCAGCATCCGGTCGATCGGCCCACGCTCGGTATCGACCGTCTGCACCCGCGAAATCGGTGCGATACGTCGCTCCTGGTCGAACCAGCCGGTCAGCGTGTACACCGCCGTGTCACTGATCTCCCAACGATGCACGCGATACCGCCACACAGGGACGACGACGATATGAACGGCTGCGAACAAGATCGACGCAGCGAACACCGTCGTATGGGGCCACGTCGTCCACTTGCCGTCGATCACGGCCCACACGACCTGGGCGATGAACAGCGGAACCCACATCAGCGAGGCATTGATGGCCCACAACTGCCGTGCACGCGGACTCGGACGCCACGCTGGATCGGTCATTGTGATCATGCCCCAATCTAATCTGGTCGTTCCGCGAGCTCCACTCCTGCCTCTCTTGGTCGTTCCGCAGGCTCCACTCCTGGCTGTCTTGGTCGTTCCGCAGGCTCCACTCCTGCCTGTCTTGGTCGTTCCGCGGGCTCCACTCCTGCCTGTCTTGGTCGTTCCGCAGGCTCCACTCCTGCCTGTCTTGGTCGTTCCGCACGCTCCACTCCTGCCCACTCCGACCACCTCCGGTGGCACGCCGACCCGTCGGTGGCGCATGATCGACGGGTGACCATGCTGCCTGATCCTGTAACCGCCGCTGCTCCCGAACCAGAAAAGGTCCCCGCCCCCTCCGCAATGCGTCGTGTTCTACGACGCGCCCGCGACGGGGTATCGCTCAACGTCGACGAAGCAACGGTGCTGCTGCACGCACGCGGTGACGACCTGGTGGACCTCTGCACTTCGGCGTCGCGGGTGCGGGATGCGGGTCTCGAGTCGGCGGGCCGCCCCAAAACGGTCTCGTACTCGCGCAAGGTGTTCATTCCGATCACTCGCCTGTGCCGGGACAAATGCCATTACTGCACGTTCGTGACGGTGCCAGGAAAACTGCGCGCCGAAGGCCACGGACTGTTCATGGATCCCGACGAAATCATCGAGGTTGCGCGCAAAGGCGCGGAACTAGGATGCAAAGAAGCACTGTTCACCCTCGGGGACCGGCCGGAAGATCGCTGGCCCGAGGCCAAGGAATGGCTCGATTCCAGGGGTTACGACTCCACGCTGGACTACGTCCGGGCCATGTCGATCCGAGTTCTCGAAGAAACCGGATTGCTTCCCCATCTCAATCCTGGCGTCATGAGCTGGCAAGAACTCTCTCGCCTCAAGCCCGTCGCGCCGTCGATGGGAATGATGCTCGAGACGACCTCCCGCCGACTGTTCGAGGAAAAAGGTCAGGCTCACTACGGCAGCCCGGACAAGGATCCCGAGGTTCGGCTACGAACTCTGACCGACGCCGGACGCCTCAACATCCCGTTCACCACCGGTATCCTCGTCGGAATTGGGGAGACCATCCGCGATCGAGCCGAGTCGATTATGGCTATTCGTAAGGTGCACAAGGCCTTCGGTCATGTGCAAGAGATCATCGTGCAAAACTTTCTCGCCAAGAACGACACCGTGATGCGAGATACGCCCGATGCGGGCATGGAGGAATTCCTCGCAACCATCGCGGTCACGCGGGTGGTGCTCGGGCCGTCGATGCGTATTCAAGCACCACCGAACCTCGTTGCCGTCGAAGAGACCGCTGCGTTGCTCGGCGCCGGCGTCGACGACTGGGGTGGCGTCTCTCCGCTGACTCCCGATCACGTGAACCCGGAACGGCCGTGGCCGAATCTCGACACCTTGGCCGAGCTGTCCGAAGCCGCCGGATACACGCTGACCGAGCGCACAGCAGCGCAACCGCAATACGTTCTCGCGGGCGCGCCGTGGATCGATCCGCGTATCTCCGCGCACGTGAATGCACTGGCAGATCCTAAGACCGGAATGGCGCGTGACGGCGTCCTCCCGACGGGGCTTCCGTGGCAAGAACCGGACGAGGAGTGGGTGTCCTCGGGCCGAGTGGATCTCAACACCGAGATCGACACCGAGGGGCGTAACACCGAAACACGTAGCGACCTCGACAACGCATTCGGGGATTGGGAGTCCATCCGGGAGCAGGTACGCGATCTGGCCGGCCTCGAACGCGTCGACAGGGACCTGGTGGCCGCGCTCCGAGCGGCCGAAAAGGATCCCGCCGGTCTGTCCGACGAGCAGTACCTGGCGCTCGCGACGGCCGAGGGGACCGGCATGGACGCCGTCGCGGCCCTCGCGGACGACCTACGCAGGCAGGTCAACGGCGAGACCGTCACCTACGTCGTCAACCGGAACATCAACTTCACCAACATCTGCTACACCGGCTGCCGGTTCTGTGCTTTCGCGCAGCGCAAGGGCGACGCGGATGCGTTCACGCTGTCCACGGCCGAGGTGGCGGACCGCGCCTGGGAGGCGCACGCTCTCGGTGCAACCGAGGTCTGCATGCAGGGCGGTATCGACCCGGAACTGCCGGTCACCGGTTATGCGGACCTTGTTCGCGCAGTGAAAGCACGGGTGCCGTCGATGCACGTCCATGCGTTCTCGCCGATGGAGATCGTCAACGGGGCTTCACGAGGTGGACAGTCGATTCGTGATTGGCTTGTCGAACTTCGTGCCGCGGGGCTGGACACCATTCCCGGTACTGCAGCGGAGATCCTCGACGACGAGGTCCGCTGGGTGTTGACGAAGGGCAAGTTGCCTGCTGCAGAGTGGATCGAAGTTGTCACCACCGCACACGAAGTAGGCCTGCGATCGAGCTCGACGATGATGTACGGCCATGTCGACAATCCGTCGCACTGGGTTGGTCATATGAACGTGCTCAAGGGAATTCAGGACAAGACAGGCGGATTCACCGAGTTCGTACCGCTTCCGTTCGTGCACCAGTCCTCGCCGCTGTATCTAGCCGGAGCGTCGCGTCCCGGCCCGACCAACCGTGACAACCGCGCAGTGCATGCATTGGCGCGGATCATGCTGCACGGACGTATCGACAGCATTCAGACTTCGTGGGTCAAGCTCGGCATCACCGGCACTCAGGCGATGCTCAACGGGGGCGCGAACGATCTCGGTGGCACGTTGATGGAAGAGACCATTTCGCGGATGGCGGGAAGCCAGAACGGATCGGAGAAGACCGTCGCCGAGCTCCACGAGATTGCGAACGGGATCGGTCGTCCTGCTCGTGAACGCACGACGACCTACGGTCTCGTCGACAGGTTCCCCGCGGTTGGACTCGTCTGAGCATGGACAATCGCACAGTAGTCACAGCCCTCGACCGGGCCGTGGCCATCATCGACCCTGTTCTCGACGTTCTCGCCGAACGTGATCCGGTAGGGCTGAAGGCGAGAACGTTTCGAAGACCGACCGTCGAAGACACCGCCATCGACACCGTGCTCGACACGTTGGCGAAGACCCTGAACGCCACCGACTTCCCAGGGACCGCAGCATGGCTCGAGCTCGATGCGCAGGCCCGCTCGTGGTGGTGGGTCGCGCGGATCGGTGCCGTCAACACCGTGGCCGTTGCATTCCCCAGCGTCTTCGGTGTACTGGTCAACCGGCTGCCGTTGCAGGATCTGCTCGGCTTCGCGAACCAGGCGATGGTTCTCGTTGCCGTCGCCAGAGAGAACGGAGTGACGGACCGTTCGGCTCACGTGAGCATGCTCGCGTCCGTACTGTGCGGCCGTGAGGTCGTTCGCGAAGGCGCCGAGCCCGATACCTCATCGACACCGACACCGAAGCGCGAGTGCGGACCCTTCGCGCTACTGCATGCGATGTGGGACGTCGCGGCCGTGCTGAGGGACGTATCGAGCGAGCTGGCCAAGCGTCCGCACAGCCGTGGCATCTACCGTGTTCTTTCCGCGATTCCTCTGGTCGGCGGCGTGGCAAGCTACATCGGGGAACGTGGTGCGCTCTCCCGGGCTGCCAAACAGGGGATCGGTTGGGTTCACGCGAACGCCGAAAGTCCGAGCCACGTAGGCTCGGAAGGGGCTTCTCGGATGATCCGAGTGTCACAGTGAGGACACCCTGCGCGGATTGTCGTAAATCTACGACGCGATACTAGGATTCTCAGGGCACTGCAAGCAGTGAACAACGCTTTCGGTGCCGATTACTGGAAAGGGAGGGAGACCAGCAGTGACGTACACGATTGCGGAACCGTGCGTGGATGTACTCGACAAGGCATGCATCGAAGAATGCCCGGTGGACTGCATTTACGAAGGTGGCCGCATGCTGTACATCCACCCCGACGAATGCGTCGACTGTGGTGCATGCGAACCGGTTTGCCCCGTCGAGGCCATCTTCTACGAGGACGACGTACCGGAGCAGTGGAGTGGCTACGTGAGCGCGAACGTCGATTTCTTCGACGATCTGGGTTCACCCGGTGGGGCCGCGAAGCTCGGCAAGACCGATTTCGACCCACCGTTCATCAAGGCGTTGCCTCCCATGGGTGAGAGCTGACATTGGCGCGTATTTCCGTCGCGTCCGGCCTTCCCGACTTTCCCTGGGACTCACTGACTGCCGCGAAAGACAAGGCACAGTCGCACCCGGACGGAATAGTGGATCTGTCGGTAGGCACTCCTGTCGACCCGGTTGCACCGATCATTCGTGCTGCGCTGGCATCGGTATCCGACATCCCCGGTTACCCGACGACCGTCGGCACGCTCGAGTTGCGTGAAGCAGCAGTTGCTGCTCTGGGGCGGCGGTACGGCATAACGGGGATCGGCGTCGATGCCGTTCTGCCTGCCATCGGCACCAAGGAAATGATCGCCTGGTTACCGAGCCTTCTCGGTCTCGGTAGCGGCGACCTGGTGGTCATCCCCGAACTGGCTTACCCGACTTACGAAGTCGGAGCCCTCCTTGCAGGTACGCGCATCATTCGTGCCGACGGCTTGAATCGACTCGGGCCCGAGCGCGCATCGCTCGTATTCGTGAACTCTCCTGCGAACCCGAGCGGCAAGGTACTGGGCCTGGAGCACCTCCGCAAAGTGGTCGGGTGGGCCCGTGAGCGCGACGCCGTGGTCGTGTCCGACGAGTGCTACCTCGGCCTGACCTGGGAAGGTGAGGCGCTGTCGATCCTCGACCCCCGTGTCAGCGATGGCGACCATACGAATCTTCTTGCCGTGCACTCACTTTCCAAGACGTCCAATCTCGCCAGCTATCGTGCAGGCTTCGTCGTCGGCGACCAGAAATTGGTAACCGAACTGCTCGAAGTCCGCAAACACGCAGGAATGATGATGCCGTTGCCGATTCAAGCTGCGATGACCGCGGCACTGACCGACGACGAGCACGAGAACATCCAGCGTGAGCGCTACCGTGCCCGTCGCACCACACTGCTCTCCGCCGTCAGAGCAGCCGGGTTCGAAGTAGATCACTCCGAAGCCGGGCTGTATCTCTGGGCCACCCGCGGCGAACCCTGCCGTGACACCATCGACTGGCTCGCCGAACGCGGCATCCTTGCCGCACCGGGTGAGTTCTATGGTCCGCGCGGATCCCAGCACGTCCGTATCGCGCTGACTGCCACCGACGAGCGTATCCAGACTGCGGCGGAGCGGTTGACGGCCTAGGCTCGCGAGTATCCAGTTGCGCGTTGTCTGGCCTGGGTGTTTCCATTCAGTCCATGACCGTCAGTGTGCTGCTCAGCTTTGCAGGTGTGTGCTTCCTGCTGGCGATTCTTCCTGGGCCGGATTCGTTCCTCGTGCTTCGATACAGCATCGGAGGGCAGCGACCCGGAATTGCAGCGGCCATGGGAGTCGCACTCGGCGGTTTGTTCTGGGCAGTGCTGGTTGCCGTCGGACTCGCGGCCATCGTCGAGCAGTCTGCGACCGTGTACCGAATTATCAAGATCCTCGGTGGGCTGTACCTGCTGTACCTCGGGGTACGTGCGTTTTTGGCGCGCAGGAAGACTAACGTCGACGGTGAGCCGATGGTGCCGGTCGTGGCCTCGGCTCGGTCCGCCTTCGGTGCCGGTGTCCTTTCGTGCGCACTCAATCCCAAAGTCGGGCTGTTCTATCTCGCTGTCGTTCCTCAGTTCCTGACCGTGGTCACGTTCGCCGGAGCCATGACACTCGGTGTCGTGGAAGTGGTGGTCGCCGCACTGGTCATGGGCGTCTTCTCGGTCGTCGCCTCGCGTGCCGTCGTCCTGCTGCGGCGACCGAAGGTGACCGACTGGCTCGATCGCATCAGTGCGGGAATCCTCGCGGCCCTCGGGATCGGCACAGTCGCGTCCTCGGTGTAGGGCACAGGTGCCGTGATCGAACCCGATTCGAGGGTCAGGCGATGTCCCAACCACCCCGCCTGATGCGGAGGATGTAGACCAGTTCATTGCTGCCGAAAGCCTCGACCGTGGTGAACCGCTTGGGTGCAGCATTGACCGCCGGATTGCGTGCATTCGCTTCCTCGTAGATCTGGGCGGCCCGCAAGTCTGCGAGTTCCACGCGTGTCCAGAAATCGTCGGACTGCACCGAATAGACCAGCCGAGGAGCACCGTCGCTGATGTGCGCGACCTCGATATCGTCTTCGTTGTCCAGGTCGTCGCCCAGATCTTCCTCGTCAGCGATTTCCTGGTCGGCATCGGTTCCGATCAAATAGACCCCGGGCTGCAGGTCTCCGGCGGGCACCGTCATGTACTCGGCGTAGTCGCCGGTGTCGATTCCGTCGGCATCCATGTATGTACGGTAACCATGTGCTGCTTCGATCATTGAATCCACTCGCCGTCGCTCGCGGAGACGATATTGCCGACGCTGTGACGATCGGCGGTGTCTCCTTGTCCCGCGGTGACATTCTCGGCGCCGCGACGTCGGTCGCCGAGCGGATCTCGCGGGCAGAACGCCTGGCAGTTCTCGCGACTCCCAGCGTCAAGACTGTGCTTGCCGTTGTCGGTGCGCTGATTGCAGGTGTGACGGTGGTGCCGATTCCGCCCGATGCTGGGCATGCCGAACGCGAACACATGCTGCGAGACTCCGGTGCGCAGGCCTGGCTCGGCGAGGCGCCCGAGGACACGGCGGGCCTCGAGGTCCTGCCGGTTCGTCAGCACGCCAGGTCCTGGCACAGCTACCCGGATCCACACCCGTCGTCCATCGCTTTCATTCTCTACACCTCCGGCACGACCGGCCCGCCGAAGGGCGTCCTGTTGTCGCGCGAAGCGATCGCGGCCGGCATCGACGCGGTAGCGCAGGCGTGGAACTGGACATCCCGGGACACTGTGGTGCACGGCCTTCCGCTGTTCCATGTCCACGGCCTGCTCCTCGGAGTACTGGGTCCGCTGCGCGTCGGCAGTCCGCTCGTGCACACCGGTAAACCGACTCCCGAGCTGTATGCCGCCGCCAAAGGGACACTGTATTTCGGTGTCCCGACGGTATGGTCCCGCATCGCCGCCGACGAGACGTCCGCGACAGCCCTCGCGCATGCCCGGCTACTCGTCTCCGGCAGTGCGCCTCTACCGGTGCCGGTGTTCGAGAAACTGAAGGAACTGACCGGCCAGGCGCCCATCGAGCGCTACGGCATGAGCGAAACACTGATCACCATCAGCACCCGCGCCGACGGAGAACGTAGGCCCGGCTCCGTGGGAGTGCCGGTCGATGGCGTCGAGACACGAATCGTGAGCGAGGCGGGTGAGACGCTCCCACACGACGGGGAGTCGATCGGAGCGCTGCAGGTACGCGGTCCGATGATGTTCGCCGGCTACCTGAACAACCCGGAGGCGACGGCGAAGGTCTTCACCGAGGACGGTTGGTTCGACACCGGCGACGTGGCGGTCATCGGCCCGGACGGATTCCATCGCATCGTCGGACGCGCATCCACCGACCTGATCAAGACCGGTGGCTATCGCGTCGGTGCCGGTGAGATCGAGACCGTTCTGCTGGGGGACCCGAGCGTCGACGAGGTCGCCGTCGTGGGCCTTCCGGACGATGACCTCGGTCAGCGCATCGTCGCATTCGTCGTCGGCACCGGCGTCGAACCGTCGGCTCTCATCGATCTCGTCGCGAGGGAACTGTCGATTCACAAGCGGCCGAGGGAAATTCGCATCGTGGATTCATTGCCACGCAACGCGATGGGCAAGGTTCAGAAGAAGCATCTCGGCTGAGCGGTTATTCGACGAGGCGACCGAAGCCTACGACGGCCGAATCATTGGATACGTCGACGGTATGTACGCGGATTTTTCCGAGTTCGTTGCCACCTACCGTGGTGGCTGTGTTTCCGTCGATCGCTACGACGATGTTGGTGTGCTGACCGATCCAACTGCTGTTGTCGTAGAGCACGACGTCCCCGACCGCCGGGATGTATCCCTTCGGTTCGAATCTGTCCTCGCCTTGGTAGTACTCGGTCAGCGTGTACACACCGGGGATCCGCCAGCTCCCGGAATTCGGGTTGCTCAGTGGCTGTCCTGCCTCACGCATGATCCAGCTGACGAAGTTTGCGCACCACGCTTCTTCGACACCATCGGAGTAGAACGTTCCCGGGTTCTGTCGGCTGTGTTCGGTGCGGAGAAGTTCGACGACCTCGGCCTGCTCCGAAGACAGACCCGAAGCGTCGACATCGGGAAAAGCAGTTGTATCCCACGGCAAGTATCTACTCGGCGCCAACCACAACACGCCCGCTGCCAACAACACGGTGGCAGCAAGAACTCCGGCTACCCACGCCAACTTTCGACGGTGCGTGCGCGGGGCCGGTGAGGTACTCCCCGATTGCGCGCGCACAGATGCGGTGTCGACCCCGTCGTTACCCATCTGCGGAGTGTATCGGCCTCCGAGCCGGATGAGTGCGCAGGCCGAGCTGCTATTGTCGGCCCCGCGACGAAGCTGTTTCGACCAAAAATTCTTCGGAAGGCTCCAGATGGACTACGACCTACAGCGATTCGTCGACGCGCAGGATCCGGTGTGGGACACCGTCCGCGCCGAGCTGAAAGCCGGCCGCAAAAGCACCCACTGGATGTGGTTCGTTTTCCCACAACTCGCTGGACTCGGACGGAGCGCGACGGCTCAACACTTCGGTATCGCAGACCGCGTGGAAGCGCAGATGTACCTCTCCCACGAAGTGCTGGGGCCTAGATTGCGGAAGGCCGCCGCGATGGTGGCAAAGATCCCCGACGGGACCGCCGCAGACGTTTTCGGCTATCCGGACGATCTGAAGCTGCAGTCGTCGATGACCTTGTTCGCCGAAGTCGACCCGGGTATTCCGATTTTCGGCGAGGTTTTACGGAAGTACTACGACGGTAAGCCGGACGAGCGAACTATCGATCTGCTCGACGACTAACATCATCTTTCATGACGAACGAGCAACTGGGATCCATCGCCTTCATTCAAGCGACGTGGCACAGCGAGATAGTCGACCGTGCGCGCCAGGGATTCGTTTCCGAGTTGGTGGCACAGGGCTATACCGAAGCTTCGGTCGTTCAATTCGCGGTACCAGGCGCCTTCGAGATTCCCCTGCACGCCCAGCGTCTGGCACGCACGGGTAAATATTCGGCAATCGTGGCCGCGGCACTCGTCGTGGACGGCGGAATCTATCGGCACGAATTCGTCGAATCAGCGGTCATCGACGGCCTGATGCGAGTCCAGCTGGACACCGACGTACCAGTGTTCTCCGTGGTGCTGACGCCCCATCACTTCCACGAGCACGCCGATCACTCGGCATTCTTCACCGCGCATCTGGAGCGCAAGGGAGTCGAGGCGGCACGCGCAGTGGTCACGACTCTCGACTCCCTTCGCACCATCTAATCGTTGGCGTGTAGTGCGGCGTTCAGTTCGACGCCGGTGCCCTTCCACGGCACGACCTCAACGGCACCGGATACCGAATTTCGACGGAACAACAGATTGCTGTTTCCGTTGAGCGTCGCAGCCTTCACGACGGTGCCGTCCGGGCCAGTGACTTTGGTTCCCGCGGTGATGTAGAGGCCCGCCTCGACGACACAGTCGTCGCCGAGGGAAATACCGAGTCCGGAGTTGGCGCCGAGCAGGCAACGCTCGCCGACGGAGATGACGTTCTTGCCGCCGCCGGACAGTGTGCCCATGATCGATGCGCCACCGCCGACGTCGGAGCCGTCACCGACGACGACTCCGGCCGAGATACGGCCCTCGACCATCGAGTTACCGAGCGTGCCCGCGTTGAAGTTGACGAATCCCTCGTGCATGACCGTCGTTCCGCTCGCCAGATACGCGCCCAGACGGACGCGATCGGCGTCGGCGATCCGGACGCCCGACGGCGCGACGTAGTCGACGAGACGGGGAAACTTGTCGATGCTGAGGACGGTGACGTGGCCGCGTGCACGAAGGCGAGTGCGGACTGTCTCGAAACCGTCGACCGCTGCCGGTCCGAAGTTGGTCCATACGACGTTGGCAAGAAAGCCGAACTGGCCGTCCAGGCTGAGCCCGTGCGGCTGAACGAGGCGATGCGAGAGCAGATGCAGACGCAGGTAGACGTCATGCGCGTCGATCGGTGCGTCGTCCAGCGAGGCTATGGTCGTTCGGACGGCGACGACGTCGACTCCGCGAGCTTCGTCCGGTCCGACGAGGGCGGCGAACTCGGCGGGGATGTCCGACCCCTCGAGTCGCGTGGTGCCGACTGGCCCGTTTCCGCCCAGCTCGGGGCTGGGGTACCAGGTGTCGAGGACGACTCCACTGGTGGTGATGTTGGCAATGCCTATTGCTGATGCTCCCTGTGCGCTCACAGGTACCGAGGATACGGCGTGCGTCGTCGAAGGCAGAAGCGCGACTGCTACGGGCGTGCGTGCTAAACATGATTCATGACTTTGGGGGCGCAATTCCGACGGTGGGGCACGGGTGCTGTAACGGCCGTATTGATCGCAGGAGGAACAACGGTCTTGCAGGCGCCGACGGCGTCCGCGGCACCTGAGTGTGCGGCGGTGAGTGCACCGCCGGTGAAGGTCGCCCAGATCGACGGCTCGGCGCTCGAAGGCCTGGCGGTCGACGGGCAGGGCAGGCTCTACACGACCGACATCGTCACTGGCCGGGTCTACCGGATCGATGCGCCGGGCCAAGCCGCATATCCCATCGCGACGGTACCCAGTGGCGGCGGAGGCGCCCTTACCTGGATGCCGGACGGCACCTTGCTCGTCGGGTACGGCGCCGATCCCCGCGTCTTCGTCGGTGATCTCATCAAGGCTGCAGGCATCGTTCGGCTGAACGTCGATACGCTCGAGCTCAGCCCGTTCGCGACGGGTTTGAGTGCCGCAAACGGGCTCGCTGTCGCCGGGGATGGGACCGTGTACGCGACGAACGATTTCGGTGGTCTCATCGGGCAAGTTCGCCCCGACGGATCGGTGAATTCCGAGTGGGCCAGGTTCCCCAGCGCCAACGGCGCCGTGCTCGATCTTGCAGGCGAATACCTGTACGTGTCTCGGACGTTCGTGAACCCGGGGGTGAGCCGAATCCCGGTCGCCGATCCATCGAGGCCGGAGAGCATTCTCGACTTGTCCGGTCTCGACGCGTTGAGCGCACCAGACGGTCTGACACTCGATTCCGCAGGCCGCCCCGTCGTTCCGCTCAACGCCCGTGGGCAAGTAGTTCGCATCGATGCACCCGGGCAGTACTGCGTCCTCGGCAGTGGCATTCCGTTGTCGAGTGTTCTGATCTATGGCCGTGGTGAACAGGGGTTTTCCGCTGGAAAGTTGTTCCGGGCAGGATTCGATGGCGCGGTGTACGAGATTCCCGGTGGCGCAGTCTAGAGGCGGGACAGGCGCGAGTGGAGCCTGCGGAATGAGCCGAAGTGGCGCGAGTGGAGCCTGCGGAATGAGCCGAAGTAGCGCGAGTGGAGCCTGCGGAATGGCTGGAAGTAGTCTCGTACGGTGAGTTCGCACCCGGCTTTGAATCTGCATTCCGACCCCATCGATCTGACAGCGGCGCTGGTGGACATACCCAGTGTTTCGCGGGAGGAGTCGGTGATCGCCGATGCGGTGGAGGCCGCGCTGCGTGAGCAGACGGTCGGATTCGAGATCATCCGGAGCGGTAATGCGGTTCTTGCGCGCACCGATCGTGGGCTTCCCAGTCGCGTGATGCTCGCCGGTCACCTCGATACCGTCCCGATTGCCGACAATGTGCCGAGTAGACGGGAACGCGACAGTGTCGAGGGCGATGTCTTGCATGGTTGTGGCACGGTCGACATGAAGTCGGGTGATGCGGTGTTTCTTCATCTCGCCGCCACGATCGAAGAGCCTGCGCACGACATCACGCTGGTGTTCTACGACTGTGAAGAGATCGACGCTGCGCTCAATGGATTGGGGCGGATCGAACGTGAGTTGCCGGAGTGGCTCGCGGCCGACGTGGCGATTCTGGGTGAGCCGTCCGGTGGATTCATCGAGGCGGGTTGCCAGGGCACGCTGCGAGTGCGGCTTTCGGTGGGTGGTACGAGAGCGCACAGTGCGCGATCATGGCTGGGGGACAACGCAATTCACAAGTTCGGTGCTGTTCTCGACAGGTTGGCTGCATACAGTGCGCGAGAGGTGGATATCGATGGCTGCTTGTACCGCGAAGGTCTGCAGGCTGTCCGTATTTCCGGTGGCGTCGCAGGCAATGTCGTCCCCGACGCAGCCGAGCTGGATGTGAACTTCCGCTTCGCCCCCGATCGGAGTGTCGAGCAGGCTATCGAGCATGTTCGTGACGTCGTCGACGGTCTCGATCTCGGGTTCGAGGTCACCGATTCTTCACCTGGTGCGTTACCTGGACTCGCCGCGCCTGCTGCTGCTGCGCTGATCGAGGCGGCGGGTGGCGGGTTTCGCGCCAAGTACGGCTGGACTGACGTGTCGCGGTTCTCAGCGCTCGGTATCCCGGCGGTCAACTACGGTCCTGGAGACCCGAACTTGGCGCACAAGCGCGACGAGCGGGTGCCTACCGATCAGATCACGAATGTCACGGCTGTTCTACGGGGATACCTGACCACTGGATAACCTGTGGTCCCGATGGTAGATGGGCCGGATAGCCTGTAAAACATGGAGACGCCAGCGAAACACATGGGGTCGGTGACGTTGCGTCGCGGACGCAACACCGAATCATCGACCTCCGATCAACGATTGCTCGATCAGCGTGGAACAGGAAACTGGACTCACACCGACCCGTGGCGGGTGCTGCGAATTCAGAGTGAGTTCGTGGAGGGTTTCGGTGCTCTCGCCGAGGTGCCGAGGGCGGTCACGGTGTTCGGTTCGGCCCGAACTCCGCGTGATCACGAGGAATACAAGTCTGCCCGCGAGCTCGGAAGTGCGTTGGCGGTAGCGGGATTTGCGGTCATCACCGGCGGTGGCCCTGGAATCATGGAAGCTGCAAACCGCGGCGCGAGTACCGCCGACGGCTACTCGATCGGGCTCGGCATCGAGCTGCCTTTCGAGCAGGGCCTCAACGATTGGGTCGATCTGGGTATCGACTTTCGGTACTTTTTCGTCCGGAAGACGATGTTCGTGAAATACTCCCAGGCATTCATCTGTCTCCCAGGCGGTTTCGGCACTCTCGATGAGTTGTTCGAGGCTCTCACGCTGGTGCAGACGGGCAAGGTGACTCGATTTCCGATCGTCCTGATCGGCACAGAATTCTGGTCCGGTCTTATCAGCTGGATCAAGGACACATTGGTCGCGCAAGGCAAGGTTTCCCCGGCCGACCTGGACTTGATTCGTTGCACCGACAGCGTCGAGGAAGCAGTGCAGATCGTGAACAGTGTTTGCGGAGAGCCGGAGTGAGCGAAGCTGTCGCAATCAACAGGGTGTGCGTCTACTGTGCGTCGGGGCCGGTGGATTCGTCGTTTCTCGAGCTGGCGCGGGAACTCGGTACCGCGATCGGCCAACGGGGATGGCAGTTGGTCTCTGGTGGCGGAAACGTCTCGATGATGGGGGCGGTAGCCGAATCGGCCCGCGCTGCAGGCGCTTTCACGGTCGGTGTGATCCCGAAAGCTCTCGTTCATCGAGAGGTCGCCGACGTCGACGCCGATGAATTGATCGTCACCGACACCATGCGTGAGCGTAAGAAAATCATGGAAGACCGGGCCGACGCGTTCATCACGCTACCCGGTGGCATCGGAACGCTGGAGGAACTGTTCGAAACCTGGACGGCCGGGTATTTGGGCATGCACGACAAGCCAGTCGTGCTACTGGATCCAACGGACCACTACGCGGGTCTGTTGCAGTGGCTCGACGGGCTGTCCTCGACGGGCTTCGTCCAACAACGGGCACTGGACAAGCTGATCAGGACAGCGACCGTGGCCGATGCGCTAGCCGCCTGTTCTCCTCGATGAAACCAAAGGTTACTCTGGAGTAAGGTAATGGGGATCACATCGCTCGAAGGGGAGTACATGGCTGTCGACGCCCGTCAGAAGATTGGACTGACCGACCTCGCGGTCGCGTTGCCGAAAATGGTGACGGAGGTGCCGAGCCTGCTGCGCGGTGTCCTGGGATTCACTCGCAAACCTCATCACAAGGCCTCGATCGGCCTGGTGTTTCAGGATGCTGCTGCCAAGCGCGGAGACCGCCCCTTCGTGCGATTCGAAGGTGAATCGGTGTCGTACGCCGACGCCAATTCGATGGTCAATCGGTATGCCCACGTGTTCACCGACCTGGGCGTCAAGCGCGGCGACGTGGTCGGTGTACTCAGCAAGAACAGGCCGGAGGCGCTTTTCGCGGCGCTCGCTGCCGTCAAGCTCGGCGCTACCGCAGGAATGCTCAACTACAACCAGCGGGGCGACGTCCTCGAGCACAGTCTCGGTATCCTGTCGGCGACCGTTCTGGTCCTCGACGAGAACGCTCAGGAAGCGCTCGAATCGTTGGACGACGCTCCCGAGGCGGGCGTGGTGCTGCCGATGGGCGAGCTTGCCGAACTCGCGGCCGGGGCCGGTGCGGACAATCCTTCGGTGACTGCGGAGATCCAGGCCAAGGAAAACGCCTTCTACATCTTCACCTCTGGCACCACCGGCCTCCCGAAGGCAAGTTTGATGAGCCATTTCCGCTGGCTCAAGTCGATGTCCGGGCTGGGCAACATGGGTGTGCGGCTGCGCGAAGACGACGTCATCTACTGCTGCCTGCCGCTTTATCACAACAATGCACTGACGGTGACGCTGTCATCGGTGCTCGCCGGCGGTGCGGCGATGGCTATCGGTAAACAGTTCTCGGTCAGCAATTTCTGGGAAGACGTCAAGGTCAACAAGGCAACCGCCTTCACTTACATCGGTGAATTGTGCCGCTACCTGCTGACTCAGGAGAAGCGGCCGGACGACCGAGACAACACGATCGAGCTCGTCGTAGGCAACGGCTTACGCCCCGAGATCTGGGAAGAGTTCACCGAGCGTTTCGGAATCTCGCGCGTGGCGGAGTTCTACGGCGCGAGCGAATGCAATATCGCGTTCATCAACGCTTTGAACATGAAGAAGACCGCCGGCATTTGCCCTCTGCCGTATGCCGTCGTCGAGTACGACGAGGAGTCGGGCGAGGCAAAGCGCGGAAGTAACGGCCGGCTTCGCAAGGTCGGTAGCGGCGAGGTAGGTCTTTTGCTGTCCAAGGTCACCGACCGCGCGCCGTTCGACGGATACTCGGACGAGCAGGCGACGGAGAAGAAACTCGTCCGAGACGGGTTCAAAGATGGAGACTGCTGGTTCGACACCGGAGACCTGGTCCGGAATCAGGGTTGGATGCACGTCGCGTTCGTCGACCGACTCGGTGACACTTTTCGGTGGAAGGGCGAGAACGTCGCGACGACGCAGGTCGAGGGCGCGCTCGGCGGCCACCCGTCGGTGGACGGTGTGGTCGTCTACGGCGTCGACATCGAAGGAACCGACGGCAAGGCCGGTATGGCTGCGGTGACGTTGCGTGACGGTGAGAGCTTCGATGGAAAATCGGTCGCGAACCATCTCTACGACAAGCTGCCCTCGTACGCGGTGCCGCTTTTCGTCCGCGTCGTGGACAGTCTCGAGCAGACCTCGACGTTCAAGAGCCAGAAGGTCGAGCTTCGGAAACTCGGTTACGGCGATGACCCCGAGGCGGAGCTGTACGTTCTCCGCGGCAAGTCCGGTGGGTACGACAAAGCGTACGACGGATATGTCGACGAGGTAGCGGCAGGCAAGGCCCCCAAAGGGTAGGGAAGAAGCGATGCGGCCAGTGTGACGTCCGGCCACTGGCCGAATAGGTCTTCTCGCCCAGCCCAGCGGCCGCACAGCATTCGGTGTGCGAAGGGATGCCACTATTGATTCATGAGCACCCTTTGCGGCAAACCGGTCGCCACCGACCGTGCACTCGTCATGGCGATTGTGAACCGCACCCCGGATTCGTTCTACGACAAAGGTGCGAATTTCACCGACGATGCGGCTATGGCGTCGGTACACCGTGCTGTCGCAGAGGGCGCGGACATGGTCGATATCGGCGGCGTCAAAGCCGGACCCGGTGATGTGGTCGATGCGGCCGAGGAAATTCGCCGCGTGATTCCGTTCGTCGAAGCCATTCGAGGCGAGTACCCCGATCTGCTGATCAGTGTCGATACCTGGCGTAGCGCGGTAGCAAGGCTCGCGTGCGGAGTCGGTGCAGATCTGATCAACGACACCTGGGCAGGGGCCGATCCCGATCTCGTTGCGGTCGCGGCGGAAGAGGGCGTCGGGATCGTGTGTTCACACACCGGAGGGGCGACGCCACGCACGCGTCCGCACCGCGTCCGATATACCGATGTCGTCGCCGATGTCGTCGCCGAAGTGACGAAAGCAGCAGAAGCGGCGCTTGCCGCCGGAGTTCGCCGCGACTCGATTCTGATCGATCCGACCCACGATTTCGGAAAAAACACCTATCACGGGCTCGAGTTGTTGCGGCGAGTGGACGTTCTTGTAAACACCGGATGGCCAGTGCTGATGGCGCTCAGCAACAAGGATTTCATAGGCGAGACTCTAGGTGTAGAACTCGCCGACCGGTTGGAGGGAACATTGGCAGCGACAGCATTGGCCGCAGCAGGCGGAGCTCGCATGTTCCGAGTGCACGAGGTCGCATCGACCAGAAGAGTCGTGGACATGGTTGCCGCAATTCTGGGGACGAGGATTCCCGAACGAACCATCAGGGGGCTCGCATGACGTTGGCCGACCGAACGGCTGTGAGGGAGTCGTGGGCAGCCACGCACAGTTGGGATGAACCGTCGTGGTCTCTGGCGGAGCTGGAAGCAGCGAAGAAGGGCCGGACCGTGTCGGTGGTTCTACCAGCCCTCGACGAAGAACAGACCGTGGCCGCGGTCATCGACACGATCCACCCATTGCTGGGAGGCTTGGTCGACGAACTGATCGTCTTGGACTCCGGATCCACCGACGCCACCGCAGAACGTGCAAGGGCAGCCGGTGCACGGGTGATCAGTCGAGAGGAAGCAATTCCAGGACTCGAACCCGTGCCAGGCAAAGGTGAAGTGTTGTGGCGCGCAGTCGCAGCGTCGACCGGCGATCTCATCGCCTTCGTGGACTCCGACCTCATCAACCCCGACCCGGCCTTCGTTCCGAAGCTGCTGGGGCCGTTGTTGACGGTCGAGGGAATCCACCTGGTGAAGGGGTATTACCGGCGTCCGTTACGGGTGAGCGGCGGCGAGGACGCCAACGGTGGAGGACGGGTCACCGAGCTCGTCGCCCGCCCCCTGCTGGCAGCTATGCGTCCAGAATTGACCAGCGTGATCCAACCGCTCGGGGGTGAGTACGCGGGAACCCGCGAGTTGTTGTCTGCCGTCCCGTTCGCGCCCGGCTACGGCGTCGAGATCGGACTGCTGCTCGATACCTACGATCGGCTCGGCCTAGACGCCATCGGCCAGGTCAACCTCGGTGTGCGCAAGCATCGGAACCGTCCGCTCGTCGAACTCGGTGCCATGAGTCGTCAGATTGTCGGCACCATGCTCGGTCGATGCGGAATCCCGGACTCGGGAGCCGGGCTGACACAGTTCCGCGTCGACGGTGACTCGTTCGTCCCGTTCTCGACGGAGGTCTCGTTGGAGGATCGACCGGCTATCAACACCTTGCACGTGTGACGGGCAGGGCTGCGTGAGACTATCGATCCATGCTGACGCTACTTCTCTACGTCGTCATCATCGCCGTGATCGCAGCCCTGCTCTTCTTCGTGGCAAGCGTGGTGTTCGGACGCGGTGAAGAATTCGAACCGCTGCCCGAAGGCACCACCGCTACGGTGCTGCCCGCGGAAGGTGTGACCGGTGACGATGTACGAACGCTGAAATTCCAGCAAACGGTGCGTGGCTACAAGCAGAGCGAAGTCGACTGGGCTCTCGACCGGCTGGGTGCCGAGATCGACCTGTTGAGGTCTGCTCTGGCAGCGAAGTCCGAGGAATGACGGCGGTACCCGGACCCGACGGGCTACTGCGCTGTCCATGGGGTGCCACGGCAGACGACCTCTATCGGGAGTATCACGACACCGAATGGGGCCGGGAAGTGCACGGCCGGGATGCCCTGTACGAGCGACTGTGCCTCGAATCGTTTCAATCCGGACTGTCCTGGATCACCATCCTGCGTAAACGCGAGAGCTTTCGGCGCGCGTTCGCGGGTTTCGACCCGGAGAGAGTCGCTCGGTTCGGCGAGGACGACGTTTCCCGACTGATGGCCGATGCCTCCATCGTCCGCAACAAGGCCAAGATCGCCGCAACGATAGCCAACGCGCGGGTCGTCCTCGACCTGGTTGGAACCGATCTCGATACTTTGCTGTGGTCGTTCGTGACCCCGCCGCGACCGAGCCGGCTCGTCGACGCCTCGGAGGTGCCGGCGGTCACCGCGGAGTCGACGGCGATGGCCGCCGACCTCAAGCGCCGTGGCCTGCGGTTCTTCGGACCGACAACGGCCTACGCACTGATGCAGGCCACCGGAATGGTGGACGATCACCTGTCTGGCTGTCTGGTGCCGGCCCTCAATACCGACTCCAGTTCCCGATATCGGGCTCGATAGGGAAGAATAGTGATCAAGAACCTTTCTCGCCCTGCGGCGAGAAATCTTTTTTGGCCGAGGCGCAGTGCAGTGTGGCGCAGATCTGGAGGGAGCAGAGGATGGCGGCTATGAAGCCCCGGACCGGAGACGGTCCCCTCGAAGCAACCAAAGAGGGACGAGGAATCGTGATGAGGGTGCCGCTGGAAGGCGGTGGGCGCCTGGTCGTCGAACTCACCCCAGACGAGGCAGCAGCACTCGGTGAGGAATTGAGGGGCGTCACCGGATAGCTGTTGTTCTTTTCTGCCCATAGCCCCGTGCGCGAAGTCGGCGAACGGGGCTTTGTGGTGATGCCAGTCCATACGGAGAGAACATAAATGCTGAGCGAAGTCATGGATCTACTGGTGTGTCCGCACTGCACCTCGGATCTCGAAGCCATCGGCGATGGTCGTGTCGTGCGGTGCGGGCGTGGGCATACCTTCGACGTCGCACGTCAGGGCTACGTCAGTTTGCTGGCGGGAAACGCGGGCAAGATCGTCGGTGATTCCGCCGAGATGATCGACGCGCGGTCGGAGTTTCTCGATAGTGGACACTTCGATCGGATCATCGCGGCCGTAGCTGCGGCTATGTCGGCACACGATCCTGCCACCGTGCTCGAGGTGGGCGCGGGTACCGGACACTATCTGGCGGCAGTACTCGAGACGTTCGAGCGCATGAGGGGCGTCGGAATCGACGTCTCCAAGCCGGCCGCCAGAAAAGTGGCTCGTGCGCATCCACGACTGGGATCCGTCGTGGCCGACGTATGGCAACCACTGCCGGTGCGTACTGGATCGATCGACGCGGTCAGTTGCGTGTTTTCGCCGCGGAACGCCGCTGAGCTACGACGCATTCTCGCTCCGAACGGAGTTCTGGTCGTCGTCACGCCGACCGAACATCATCAGCAGGAACTGATCGAAACCCTCGGCCTCCTCCGTGTCGACGAGGACAAGGCCCGGCGCCTCGGAGAATCGCTCGCCGGCCGCTTCGAGCAGCTGAACGCTACCCGCATCGAGTTCACGATGGCGCTCGGTCACGTGAGCATCGCAAGCCTTGTGGGGATGGGCCCGTCGGCGCGGCACTCCACAGATGCCTCGCGCCGCACTGCAATTGCAGCATTACCTGACACAGTCGAGGTAACGGCCTCGGTGACAGTCGGAACTTACCGCGCCCTGGCCAGCGCTGCGTTGTAGACGTCGATCGTCTGCTGCGCGATGGCAGCCCACGAGAATTCGGCGACGGCCCGCGCTCTACCAGCTTTGCCCATCGCCGTCGCAGTCTTCGGGTCGAGCGCGACAGCGTTGACGGTGTCGGCCAAGGAGCGTTCGAATACCTGTGGCTCATAGGAGTTGTAGTGAACGAGGCGTCCGGTGACACCGTCGTCGATCACCTCGGGAATGCCCCCGACGTCGGATGCGACGACGGCAGTTTCGGTGGCCATGGCTTCGAGATTGACGATCCCGAGAGGCTCGTACACCGACGGGCACACGAATACGTCTGCCGCCGAAAGTATTTCGCGGACCTTTTCGGTGGGTAGCATCTCGCGAACCCAGAACACATTCGATCGGGTCTCGGCGAGTTCGGCGACTGCTCGCTCGGTGTCTGCGGCAATCTCCGGGGTGTCCGGCGCGCCCGCGCACAGGACCAGTTGAATGGACGGGTCGAAATGATGCGCTGCCGCAATGAGGTGGCCGACACCCTTCTGGCGGGTGATGCGTCCGACGAACGCCGCCATCGGCCTGTTCGGGTCGACGCCGATTTCTGCCAGCGCGGAATTCGCGGAGTCCGCCGCTGGACCTGGATGCCAATTCTTGGTGTCGATGCCGTTGCGTACCACGTGGACTCGGCTGGGATCCAGGCGTGGATAGGCGTCGAGAACATCCTTGGCCATGCCCTCGCTGACCGCGATGACTGCATCTGCGTATTCGACAGCGTTGCGTTCGGACCAGGAGGAGATGCGATAACCGCCGCCCAGTTGCTCGGCCTTCCACGGCCTGCGGGGCTCGAGTGAATGGGCGGTGAGAATGTGCGGCACGCCGTACAGTTCGGCCGCGAGATGCCCGGCAAGCCCGGTGTACCAGGTGTGCGAGTGCACGACATCGGCGCCGGCCGCAGCGTTGGCCATCCGTAGTTCGGCGGACAGCGTCGTCAGGGCCGCGTTGGCCCCTGCCAATGCAGGATCGGGATCGTGAACCTGCGCGGTATCGCGCGGCGCCCCCATACAGTGAATGTCGACCTCGCACAGGGATCTCAACTGTGCCGATAGCTCGGTCACATGTACACCTGCGCCGCCGTAGACCTCTGGCGGAAATTCCTTTGTCATCATCGCCACGCGCACATCTGTCAACCTACATTCCTTATGTGAACCGCGTGTACTGCTGGCAAGGTTCATCCGGTGCGGATAGGTTGGGCATGTGAGGACACAACCGCACGTACTAGGCATTGTGCTGGCAGGCGGTGAGGGTAAGCGTCTATACCCGATGACCGCCGACCGAGCCAAACCCGCCGTCCCTTTCGGTGGCGCATATCGACTGATCGACTTCGTGCTCAGTAATCTCGTCAATGCCGGTTACCTCCGGTTATGCGTGCTGACTCAGTACAAGTCCCATTCGCTGGACCGTCATATCTCGCAGACCTGGCGACTGTCGGGCTTCGCGGGGGAATACATCACGCCGGTACCGGCGCAGCAACGTCTGGGCCCACGCTGGTACACCGGCAGCGCCGACGCGATCTTCCAGTCGCTCAACCTCGTCTACGACGAGGACCCCGAGTACATCGTCGTTTTCGGCGCCGATCACGTGTACCGCATGGACCCGGAACAGATGGTCCAGCAACACATCGATTCGGGTGCAGGCGTCACAGTGGCGGGCATCAGGGTTCCGCGCAGCGAAGCGTATGCATTCGGCTGCATCGACTCCGACGAGAACGGCAACATCACCCAGTTTCTCGAGAAGCCGGCGCACCCACCGGGGACGCCCGACGACCCGAACGTCACCTACGCCTCGATGGGCAACTACGTGTTCACCACCAAGGTGCTCATCGACGCCATCAAAGCCGACGCCGAGAACTCCGACTCCGACCACGACATGGGCGGCGACATCATCCCGGCTCTCGTCGAAGCGGGCGTCGCGTCTGTATACGACTTCAACGACAACGTCGTTCCCGGTGCTACCGAACGCGATCGGGGCTACTGGCGTGACGTCGGGACCATCGACGCGTTCTACGACGCGCACATGGATCTGGTGTCCGTGCATCCGATCTTCAATCTCTACAACCGTCGCTGGCCGATTCGCGGTGCCGCCGAAAACCTTCCGCCCGCAAAATTCGTACAGGGCGGTCTCGCACAGGAATCCGTTGTAGGCGCAGGCTGCATCCTGTCGGCGGCAACGGTACGCAACTCGGTTCTGAGTTCGAACGTCATGATCGACAGTGGTGCGACCGTGGAGGGCAGCGTCCTGATGCCCGGGGTGAAAATCGGCAAGGGTGCGGTCGTTCGTCGGGCGATCCTGGACAAGAACGTCGTCGTCGGTGACGGCGAAATAGTCGGCGTCGACATCGAGCGTGACAAAGAGCGGTTCAACGTCTCCGCCGGTGGCGTCGTCACCGTCGGCAAAGGCATCTGGATCTAGCAGCCCTTACAGCTGGCAGCCCCTTACAGCTAGCCGCCCTTGTTCAGCTCCGTGAGGCGCAGATCAGCCCGTCGCCGAGGGGGAGAAGGACTGTCGTGAGGCGGTCGTCCTCGGCGATGGCGCGGGCGGCGGCACGGACGGCGACGGTAGTGGCGTCACGCTGGGTGGAGTCTGGAACCCGTCCGCCCAGCAGGGCGTTGTGCAGCATCAGAACTCCGCCGGGTCGAAGTAGTCGCACGCTCTCCTGTACGAAATGCAGATGGTCCACTGGACTGGTGTCGATGAACACCAAGTCGTAGGTGTCGTCGGCGAGGCGGGGGAGGACATCGAGCGCCCAACCGTTGATGAGGCGCGTTCGAGACGGCGCGATACCCCCGGCACGGAATGCTTCCTTGGCGGCGCGCTGATGCTCGGGTTCGGTGTCGATGGTGGTGAGCACGCCGTCCTCGCGCATGCCGTCGAGCAGCCACAGGCCGGACACTCCGGCGCCCGTTCCGACCTCGACTACGGTCTTGGCGCCGAGCATCTGGGCGAAGATGCTCAGCACCGCCCCGACGGACGGCGGCACGGGTGCGGCGCCGAGATCGTCCGCGCGTTCGCGTGCATTGACGAGGATCTCGTCTTCCTGCACGGACTCCTCGGCGTAGGTGAGCAACTTCTCGGCATTTGTCAGCACATGCCGAGGCTATCTTGGCAGGAGCGAAGCCTGCGGAGCGACTCGGTCGATCTGCAGCGAAGCCTGCGGAGCGACTCGGTCGATCTGCAGCGAAGCCTGCGGAGCGACTCGGTCGATCTGCCTGCCACTTTCTCAGCGGCACCTCAGCTTTTTCACACGGTGGACACACGCGGATGCGACAAGCTACTGGAGATCGCTTGATCGAGAAGACACACGCGGGAACATCTCGGCGGAGCCGCAGGTTGTACACGGCACGGGAGCTACACCAACGTGGTCCTGAGCAGGAGGATCCAACTATCTACAAGATCAACGGAGATCGAGACACAGCTCGATTGCCCGAGTCCGCCGATTCTGCTGCGGTAGCGGATCTGAGCGGCACCGCCGCATTCGACGCTACCGGCGAAACGAACACGATGCCGTCCTGGGACGAGCTCGTTCGCGAGCATGGCGACCGCGTCTACCGCTTGGCCTATCGGCTGTCCGGCAACGCGCAGGATGCCGAAGATCTCACACAGGACACTTTCATTCGTGTGTTCCGTTCGCTGTCGAACTACCAGCCCGGCACGTTCGAAGGCTGGCTGCACCGCATCACCACGAATCTGTTTCTCGACATGGTCCGTCGACGCAATCGAATTCGAATGGAAGCATTGCCCGAGGACTACGACCGGGTCCCTTCCGAGCTCCCGAACCCGGAACAGATCTACCACGACGCACGCCTCGACCCCGATCTGCAGTCCGCGCTGGACTCGTTGGCGCCGGAGTTTCGCGCCGCAATCGTGCTGTGCGACATCGAAGGGCTGTCGTACGAAGAGATCGGTGCAACACTCGGGGTGAAGCTCGGAACCGTCCGAAGTCGAATCCACCGTGGACGCGCGGCGCTTCGCGAGTATCTTCGAGTACACGGGAAGGTCGACTCGGATCACGCAAGTGTCCAGTAGCTACCAGGAGGGTTGGATGACGCAGGCCCGCAAGCCACGGCAGTTCAGCTCGACAGAGCATCTGGCCAGTGAAGCAGTTGCCGCTTTCGTCGACGGCGAACTACGAATGACTGCCTACTTACGAGCCGCTCACCACATCGCCGAGTGCCACGAGTGCGCGGCCGAGGTGGATGCTCAACAGCAGGCGCGCAGTGCGTTGCAAGGCTCGGGCGAGTTGTCCATGCCCCACTCGCTTCGCGGTCTGCTCAGCCAGATTCCGATGTGCGAGCCAACCGAGGCCAAGGACGCGATCAGCCGCAGCAAACGCGCGATCGTCACCTCCGTTGTGGGTATCCGCAGGCGTCGTCGGTAGCCTGTGCGCGTGAGCACCCATACAGATCCCGAGGCACCCAGATTGCCTCCAAGGCCGCTCTACCGGCCCGAGGTGGATCCGGCGTCGGCTGCGGCGTTCGGACGCCCCAAGGGCCACGAGGGGTCGTTCACACCTGAGAGTCGACGGGCAGAGCTTTCTCCCCGAATTGCGGTGCGCACACCCGACCCGGTTCTCGCAGAGGCGTTCGGTCGTCCGGCGGACGCGGACGAGTCCTTGCAACGCGACCCGGACCGAACATCTACCGACGCGGTATCCGAGCCCGTACCCGAGGATCCGTGGCGTGACCCGCACTCCTCGGTGCGCCTGGGTAACGCTGCCGAACCGACACCTGAACCCGCGGTTGCGCCCGACGGCCCCAAGCTCGGTGTACGGGAGGTGCTCTTCGGAGAACGCGTCGCACCCAAGACTCTCGTGGTGCTCGGGGCAATCGCCCTGGCAATCGGTCTCGTCGGCGGGCTGGTGGGCCGTGAGACTGCCGAGGTGACAGGCGCATTGACGAGTCAGAAGGTCAACCTGACTCAATCGAGTGGCGAAGACCTCCCACAGGGGCAGGTCGCCAAGGTGGCCGACGCAGTCTTGCCTGCCGTCGTCTCGATTCAGGTGACCCTCGGCGAGAACGCAGGTACCGGATCCGGTGTCGTCATCGCCGGAGCCGGATACATCGTGACCAACAACCACGTCATCTCGATGGCGGCCACCAACCCGGATCGTGCGACGCTGCAAGTGACCTTCTCCGACGGCACCAAGGTGCCGGCGAAGATCGTGGGCCGCGACACCAAAACGGATCTGGCCGTGCTGAAAACTGACGTCGGAAATCTGACGGTGGCACAGTTGGGAAATTCTGCAGACGTTCAGGTCGGCGAAGACGTCGTAGCTGTCGGCTCGCCTCTCGGCTTGAACAAGACAGTCACCCGGGGCATTGTGAGCGCGCTCGATCGTCCGGTTCGCCTGTCCGGTGAAGGCACCGACACCGACGCCGTCATCGACGCCGTGCAGACCGATGCCGCGATCAACCCTGGCAACTCCGGGGGACCCCTGATCGACGCCGAAGGGCGTGTCATCGGGATCAATTCGGCCATCCGAAGCGAAAGTGGTGGTTCGGTGGGTCTTGGATTCGCCATCCCCATCGATGACGTCACCGAGGTCGCCCAGTCACTCATCGCCAACGGGGAGATGCAACACCCGGACATCGGCATCAACGCGCGCTCGGTCATCAACGACGCCACGTCTGGTGCCGAAGTCGCCAACGTGCGTGCCGGTGGGCCCGCGCAAGAAGCAGGCATCGTCGAGGGTGACGTGATCACCAAGGTCGGAGATCGCAATGTGACGAGCGCCGACGAACTGGTAGTCGCCGTGCAATCGAGTCGGATCGGTGAGTCGACGCCCGTGCAGCTGATCCGGTCGGGTCGGCTGGTCGATGTCACCGTCACCCCAATTTCGGACTGAGGAAGTAGGCTGACGACGTGTTCGGCAACATTGGCTGGGGAGAGCTCGTCGTGCTCCTGGTAGCAGCGCTCGTCATCCTTGGTCCTGACAGGCTCCCCGGTGCCATCAGTTGGGTCACCAAGTCGATCCGTCAGGTCAAGGATTATGCGAACGGAGCGAGTCAGCAGCTCAAAGACGAACTGGGCACGGACTTCGAAGATCTCCGCAAGCCGCTCGCCGACCTCAATCAGCTTCGCGGCATGACCCCGCGCGCCGTCATCACCAAGCACTTGCTCGACGGCGACGACTCGATCTTCACGGGCAACTTCGATTCCAAGAAGCCGAGCGCCGCCTCATCGATTAACGGCTCGACGACGAATGGCTCTCTGCCCACGCCGGACGGCAAGCCGTCACTGGAGAAGAAGCTTCCGGCCGGTAAGACTCCGCCGATCGATTCGGACGCCACCTAGGTTCGACGCCACCTAAGCTCTCGCCCGAACGTCCGGTCAAAGCACCTTGTTCAAGAAGTCCTGCGTCCGCGGGTTCTGGGGGTTCCCGAAGAGTTGGTCGGGCGTACCTTCTTCGACGATGACTCCTTCTGCCATGAAGATGATGCGGTCGGACACTTCGCGGGCAAACCCCATCTCATGGGTCACGACGACCATCGTCATGCCACCCTTCGCCAGATCGCGCAGCACCTGCAGGACCTCGCCGACCATTTCGGGATCGAGAGCCGAGGTCGCTTCGTCGAACAGCATGATCGACGGGCTCATCGCCAGGGCTCGGGCGATCGCGACGCGCTGCTTCTGCCCACCGGACAGGCTGGCAGGCTTGTAATGCGCTCGATCGGAGAGGCCGACCTGCTCGAGCAATTCGAGCGCGGACTTCTTGGCCTCGACCTTGGTTTCTTTCTTGGTCTGCACGGGGGCGAGCATGACGTTCTCGAGGGCGGTCATGTGCGGGAAGAGATTGAAATGCTGGAACACCATACCGATGTTTTGCCGGACCTCGTCGAGGTTCACCTTTTTGTCCGTGAGGTCGACGCCATCGACGACGACGTGGCCTCCGGTGATGTCCTCGAGCTTGTTGAGGCATCGAAGCAGCGTGCTCTTGCCGGATCCGGACGGCCCGATGATGCACACCACTTCACCGTTTGCGATATCGGCGTCGATGCCTTTGAGCACTTCGTTGTCACCGAATGCTTTGTGTAGGTCCTTGATGGCGATCTTGACGCCGGGCTTGCCTTCGACCGGCACAGCTTTGCTCAGGTCCGCGGTCATTTGTTGATCCTCTTCTCGATCCGGTTCGACAGCTTGGTGAGAGCCATGATGATGATGAAGTACATGACGCCGATGATCAGCCACATGTTGAAGGACTGGAAGTTGCGCGCAATGATGATGCGGCCGGTCTGGGTCAGTTCGGCGAGGCCGATGACCGACAGGATCGAGGTGTCCTTGAGCGTGATCACGAACTGATTGATGTACGACGGGATCATCGTTCGAACTGCCTGCGGCATCACCACTTTGCGCATCGACTTCAGGTAGCTGATACCGAGGCTGCGCGACGCTTCCATCTGGCCCTTGTCGACAGCGAGGATGCCGCCGCGCACGATTTCGGCCATGTAGGCGCCGGCGTTGAGTGAGAGTGTGATGACGCCTGCGGTGAATGCCGACATCTGGAAGTCCAGTGCAGCAGGGATACCGAAGTAGATGAAGAATGCCTGTACGAGAAGCGGTGTGCCGCGGAAGACATCGACATAGGTCGTGCCGATACCGCGCAGGACGATGTTCGTCGATACGCGGAAGAGTCCGAAGATCGCGCCGAGTACCAGGGCGATCGCGATCGATATTGCAGTCAGCAGGATCGTCAGCCAGAGGCCTTCGAGCAAGAGTTTCCAGGTGCTCTTGATCAGGCCGAGAATCGAGTTGTCATCGGTGCTGGCAGCGGAATTGAGATATGTGTCGAGGATCTGGTCGTATTCGCCGCTGGCGCGCAGGTTCGCCAGACCGGCGTTGAATTCTTCCAGCAGTTGCGCGTTCTGACCCTTCGCGACGGCGAAACCATAGCTGGCGCCAGGCTCTTTTTCGGTGACCGTCTTGAAGCCGTTGCCCTGCTTGATGCCGTATGCCAGCACCGGATAGTCCTCGAATACCGCGGCGGAGTTGCCGGTTCGGACCTCGTCGAACATCGACGAGGAATCGGCGAAGTATCGAGTGCTGAATTCGTACTGCTCCTTGATGGATTCGGCGAAGGTGGCGCCTTCGGTTCCGTTCTTGACCGCGACGGTCTTACCGCGGAGGTCCTCGTACGACGTCACCGACTCGTTGGAGTCGAGGACACCCATCTGTACGCCGGAATCGAAGTACGGCTCGGAGAAGTCGAAGGTAGCCTTGCGGGCGTCCGTGATCGACATTCCGGCGATCATGCCGTTGAACTGGCCGCCGGTGACGCCCTGCAGTGCGGCGTCGAAACCGACTGGGCTGACGTTGTACTCGAATCCCTGGTCCTTCGCGATCGCCGCGAGCAGATCCATGTCGATCCCGACGAGTTTGCCGCTTTCGTCCTGGAATTCGAACGGAGCGAACGTGATATCGGTTGCGATGGAGTAGTTCTGACCCGGCGGCGGAGCCGGCTGAGCGGCGGCGACGGCGGGTGCGAGGACTGATCCCAGGAGGACGGAGAACAGCACGAACGCCAGCGCCACTGCGCCACGGCCGTTCGATTGCGGCGTTTTCATGCTTGTCACTCTCTACCGGATTGTGTCCGAGTGGCAAGTGTTTCGCGGTTACCGGCGGGTTGTATCGATGCTCAGCGACATGCCGACCAGTCCCCGCTCACGCACGGCGAGCTTCGCCGCTACGACCTCGAGTGCCTTCGCGGCCGGAGTCTCGGGGTGACCGAGCACGATGGGAATCCCGTTGTCACCGCCTTCTCGTACCGCGGTGTCGAGCGGAATCTGGCCCAGCAGAGGAACAGTGGCGCCGACAGCTTTGGTCAAGCGTTCGGACACGTCCTGTCCGCCGCCCGATCCGAAGATGTCCATGCGAGTGCCGTCGGGCAGCTCGAGCCAGGACATGTTCTCCACGACTCCGGCAATACGTTGGCGGGTCTGCAGTGCGATGGCTCCTGCGCGCTCGGCTACCTCCGCTGCTGCCTGCTGCGGTGTGGTGACGACGAGGATCTCCGCGCTGGGAACCAATTGCGCCACCGAGATCGCGATGTCGCCGGTGCCGGGTGGAAGGTCTAGAAGAAGGACGTCGAGATCTCCCCAGAACACGTCCGCGAGGAACTGCTGCAAGGCTCGGTGCAACATGGGACCGCGCCATACGACGGGGGTGTTGCCCTGGGTGAACTGGGCGATGGAAATGAACTTCACGCCGTAAGCCTGCGGCGGCATGATCATCTTCTCGACCTGGGTCGGCTTGGCATCGTTGCCGAACATCCGAGGAACCGAGTGACCATAGATGTCGGCGTCGAGCACACCCACCGAGAGGCCGCGGGCTGCCAACGATGCGGCGAGGTTGACCGTGACGGAAGACTTTCCGACCCCACCCTTGCCCGACGCGACGGCGTACACACGAGTAAGCGACCCAGGCTGGGCGAAGGGGATGAGGGGTTCTGCGGAATCGCCTCGGAGGGATCTGCGGAGTTCGGTGCGCTGCTCGTCGTTCATCACATCGAGTTCGACGTTGATGATGCCGACTCCTGGGACGTCGGCGACGGCTTTCTTGACGCTCTCGCTGATCTCGCCCTTCATCGGGCATCCGGCGGTGGTGAGGTAGATGCCCACGTCGACTGCACCGCCGTCGCCGATCGTGACGCTCTTGACCATGCCGAGATCGGTGATCGGTTTGTGAATTTCCGGATCGATGACCTTCGAAAGTGCTGTTCGAACGTCGGATTCCGTAAGGACTGCCATGACCCCATGCTATCGGGGCCCCGCCGCTAGTGGATGCGGGGGAGCTCGTCCGAGGTCGGGACGATTCCCGTTGCGTAACCGGTGGACCAGGCGAGCACATTGGCGACGTATGCCATCGAATTGTTGTACCGCAGAATTGCCTTGGTCGTCTGGCCGAGATCACGCAGGTCCAGTCCGCCGTCACAGAGGTACTTACCGGTGGCGAGAGCTGCGTCGTAGAGGTTCTGGGGGTCGGAGATGCCGTCGCCGTTACCGTCGGCGTGGTAGTGATTCCAGGTCTCCGGTAGGAACTGCATAGGTCCGACGGCGCGATCGAAATGTGGGTCGCCGTCGAGAGCGCCCCCGTCGGTGTCGGCGATGACGTTGTTTCCGGCGAGCGAGCCGTCCAATCGGGGGCCGAGGATCGGTTCGAACAATTCGCCCGCGTCATCTGCTTTGCCGTTGTTCGCATGCGTCGACTCGACGCGGCCGATACCGGCTATGACGGTCCAGCTGATACCGCAGCCCGGGAGCTCGGCGGTCAGGATCTGCTCGGCGTTCTTGTATGCCGACACGTTGACCGTGGGGATGGCGATCGGGCTGGCCATCAGAGACGTGGGTAGCTCGGGCGTCGGCGCAACCGCGGGTTGGGGGGCGGTGGCTATCGCCAGCGCGACCGGTGCCTCGGCGGCGGCGGGCTGAGCGTCGGTCTCCGATGCGAGGGGACGTGGAGTCTCGATTACGGGCTCCGACTGCTCGGTCGTCGACTCCGATGCCATGAACGGGAGGTACTCCGCTGCTCCTGCGCTGGAAGCCGCAGTGATGAGACCTGCGGGGACAAGGCCGGTCAGAGCGATCACCGAATTCCGCCGCATAGTGGAGTTCGATGCTCTTCTGTGACGTCCCACGCCTGGTACCTCCTCGTCGCCCCGTTGTTTCGAGGCTTTCCGTTTGAATTCCGGAGTCGAGGGTACCCGATTCGAGATGATTTCGTTACCGCGCCGTTATAGAGCGTGTCGTGCGAGGTCAAGCCGCCGCCGAAACGTTATTCGATGTGATCCGCGCCTGTTCCCCAAGCCTCAGTGTCACCTTTCGGCGCCGGACGTGAAGCTTTCTTTCTGGACTTCTTCACCGGCGCCGGTGAAACGCCGTTCAACTGTTCGAGAAGTTCCCTGATCTCGTCGAGTTCGCGGCGCAGATAGTCGCGGGTGGCAACCTCGCCGACGGCGATGCGCAGTGACGCGAGTTCGCGGGCGAGGAACTCGGTGTCCGCTTTGGTCTGCTGCGCTCGTGCTCGATCTTCCTCCAGCGACACCCGGTCGCGGTCGTCCTGGCGGTTCTGCGCAAGCAGGATCAGCGGCGCCGCATACGCAGCCTGAGTGGAGAACGCGAGGTTGAGCAGGATGAACGGGTATGGATCCCAGCGCAGATTGACCGCAACGACGTTGAGGAAGATCCAGACGATGACGATGGCCGTCTGAATGATGAGGTAGCGACCGGTGCCGAGGAATCGTGCAGCCTTTTCACCGGATCTGCCCACGTCGACGTCGAGGTGGAAATTGAACAGCTTGGTCCCTCGCGGGGTGTCCATCCGTTGGCGGGCTGTTTCCTTCATCGGCCGGCCACCTCTTGCTCTCGCCAATCCTCCGGTAACAGGTGATCGAGAAGGTCGTCCACTGTTACCGCGCCTACCAAATGGTCCTCATCGTCGACTACCGGGCCGCAGACCAGGTTGTATGTCGCGAAATACCGCGTGACGGTCGTCAAACTGTCGTCGGTGGAGAGACGCGGGAGTGCACTGTCGAGCACACCACCGATCAAGCTTGCGGGCGGTTCACGCAGCAATTGCTGTAAGTGAACGCATCCGAGATACGCCCCCGTAGGCGTCGCGGTCGGCGGTCGAACGACGAAAACCAACGAAGCCAATGCCGGAGTCAGATCCGGATTGCGCGCCCGTGCGAGTGCTTCGGCGACGGTCGTCGACGCCGTCAGGATGACCGGCTGGGGCGTCATCATTCCACCGGCCGTATCGGGAGAGTGTGCGAGCAAACGGCGAACCGGTGCCGAGTCCTCCGGGTCCATCAGGCGAAGTAGTGATTCCGCCTCGGTCTTCGGCAGCTCGCCCAGGAGATCGGCGGCGTCGTCGGGGTCCATCGCTTCGAGCACGTCCACCCCACGGTCGACGCCCAAGTAATGCATCAACTCCACCTGATCGTCATCGGGTAGCTCCTGCACGATGTCGGCCAAGCGCTCGTCGTTCAGCGCCATCGCCACTTCCATGCGTCTCTTGACGGGGAGTTCGCGCATCGCGTGGGCCACGTCGGCGGCACGTAGGTCCTCGAACTGCATCAGAAGTTGCGCGACGCCCTGGCCGGGCAACGACAGCTCGTTCTGCGTCAACCCCTGCACGTGCTGCCAATCGACCACATGGATCGCGCCGCGTCGAGCAAGCCGTTGACGCTGGCGACGCACTGCGACACGAGCGACGAGCCAATCACGGGTCCGAGTCAGTTCGATCCCGAGATCCACCACGATCGAGTCGACATCGTGCATCTCTTCGAGTTCTGGGTCGTCGACGCGGACCTTGGAATCGAGAATCTGCGCGAAGACCAGGATCTCGTTCGCGCGCTGAGTGAATCGACGCAGACTCACATTGCCGGTGTTGAGTTGCACGGAGTTCGGCTCGATACTCGTGACCCGAAGCATCGGCACGAAAATTCTTCGGCGCGTGGAAAGTTCGACGACGACGCCCAGCACGCGCGGTTGGGCGCGTCCGACGCGCATGGTGATGACCAGGTCGCGCACACGGCCGATCGACTCACCATCGGGACCGAGAACCACCAGGCCCGCCAGCCTGGCCGCAAATACCTTGCTCAGAGCTGCCATGATGTCAAGGTTAGAGCGTCAACGGATATTTCAGAGAATCAGACAGGTGCGGCGTGAACGTGACTTCGGTGGAGCGAGACCGTCCGCGTCGATCGGTTCTTGCCGTTCCTGGTAGTTCCGCGAAGATGATCGAGAAAGCCAAGACGCTTCCCGCGGACGCGATCTTTCTCGACCTCGAGGATGCGGTCGCCGCGATCGCGAAGGTCGAAGCACGTGGACGGATAGTGGAGGCGCTCAATTCCGACGGCTGGGGCGAACAGATCAAGGTCGTCCGTGTCAACGACTGGACTACCCCGTGGACGCACGGTGATGTGATCGAGGTCGTCTCCGGTGCAGGTGCCAACTTGGATGCGATCCTTCTCCCCAAGGTCGAGACCGCCTCGCACGTCCAGGCGCTCGATTTGTTGCTGACGCAGGTCGAGAAGCTCGCGGGTCTGCCGGTGGGCGCGATCGACATCGAGCCACAGATCGAGAGTGCGAGAAGCCTGCGCAACATCGACGCGATCGCTACCGCGAGTCCTCGTGTTCGAACCCTGGTCTTCGGGCCTGCAGATCTGATGGCTAGCGTCAACATGCGCACACTCGTCGTCGGCGAACAACCGGAGGGCTACGACACCGGAGACGCCTACCACCACATTCTGATGACCATCCTGTTGGCTGCGCGCACGCACGGCCTACAGGCGATCGACGGGCCATACCTCCAGATTCGTGACCTCGACGCGTTCCGGCGGGCCGCGGGTCGCACTGCGGGCCTCGGTTTCGACGGAAAATGGGTACTGCACCCGACGCAGATCGACGCCGCCAACGAGATATTCAGCCCCCGTCCGTCGGACTTCGACAAGGCCGAGATGATTCTCGACGCCTACGAGTTCCACACCTCGGCCGCAGGCGGAGGCCGTGGTGCTGTCATGTTGGGGGACGAGATGATCGACGAGGCCAGCCGAAAGATGGCGCTTGTCGTGTCGGCGAAGGGCAGAGCTGCGGGCATGACACGGACGACCTCGTTCACGCCGCCGGCAACGTAATTACGCCCGGCAACGCACAGGGCATGGTGAAACACCACAACGGGTATCTGTTGCGCCCGTTCCCAGGCACAATGGATACATGACGAATCCACTCTCGCAGTCCGGCCGCAGTGGCCAAGGACTTCCGACGCCTCCGTCAGGGTGGCCGATCGGCTCCTACCCAACCTATGCCGAGGCCCAGAAGGCTGTCGACTACCTCTCCGATCAGGAGTTCTCCGTTCAAGACGTCACAATCGTCGGCGTCGACCTCATGCAGGTCGAGCGAGTCCTCGGCAGACTCACATGGGCCAAAGTGATTGGCGGAGGAATCGTTTCGGGCGCATGGCTGGGCGTATTCCTCGGTCTCGTACTCGGAATCTTCACCAACGGCAACCTTTTCGGTGCTTTGGCGATTGGCATCGTCGGTGGCATCATCTTCGGTCTCATCTCCACCGCCATTCCGTACGCAGCAACGCGCGGTCAACGTGACTTCGCGTCGAGCATGCAGCTCGTCGCTGGTCGCTACGACGTCTTGTGCGAGCCCAAGAGTGCCGAAAAGGCCCGGGACATGCTCGCAAAGCTGTCGATCTGACCCGATAGTTATCTGTCGGACATTACGGAATAGTCCCAATTTCGCCTCGAGGACTGTGAGTTCGGTTACGTTTCTTTACGCGCAGGGTAGACCAGAGCAACTGCTGCGCGAGTAATCGAAAATACGGAGGCGGAAAGTGCCGAGACAACGTGGTCCGAGGCCGAGAAACGCAACCAAGATGGGGGTGTTGGCCGCAGCTGCTCTGGTCGTCACTCCGCTGTTGGCGGCATGTGGATCGTCGGACAGCAGCACCCCGGTGCTGAGTTTTTATACAGCCGCGGACGGCGCCGAGCAGTACGCGGCCGCCGCGCAGGCCTGTTCGGCGGCGTCGGGCGGCCGCTACACCGTGGAGCAGAGAACACTGCCCAAGAGCGCCAACGATCAGCGGCTTCAGCTGGCTCGACGGTTGGCGGGCAACGACAGTTCACTCGACCTGATGACGCTCGACGTCGTCTGGACGGCGGAGTTCGCCGAAGCAGGTTGGGCGCTGCCGGTTCCCGAGGAGTTGTCCGCCAAGCTGCGTGACGGGTCGACCCTCGAAGGTCCCCTGGCAACGGCAGAATGGCAAGACCAGCTGTACGCGGTTCCGCTCAACTCCAATACGCAGCTGCTCTGGTACCGGCCGGACCAGGTTCCAGGCGGCGTACCCCCGCAAACGTGGGATCAGCTGATCGACGTCGCCGAAACGAATGCTGCAGAGGGCAAGCCGTCGTACATCGGGGTTCAGGCCAAGCAGTACGAGGGTCTGATGGTGTGGTTCAACAGCCTCCTCGTCAGCGCGGGCGGTCAGGTAGTCGGTGAGGACGGTACGACTGTCACCCTCAACGACACTCCTGAGCATCGTGCGGCCACCGAAAAAGCGCTCGAAATCATGAAACGTGTGGCAACCGCAGACGGTGCGGATCCGTCCATTTCCCAGACCGACGAAGCGACGGCCCGACTCGGACTCGAAGCAGGTAGCTCCGCTTTCGAGGTCAACTACCCATTCGTCCTGCCCGGTCTGAAAGAGAACGCGGTCGCTGGTGCGGTTCCATTTCTCGATCTGTCGAATGTTCCTGCCGATCAACAAGATGCAGCAATCGCCGAGGTCTTCCGAAGCGCTCCGTATCCAGCTGTCGTGGAAAACACCCCCGCCAAGGTCACGATCGGCGGATTCAACATTGGCGTCGCGAACACGACCCAGCACGAGGACCTTGCCTGGGAAGCCGTCGCGTGCTTGACGAACGAGGAGAACCAGCGCAACAACGCAGTCAACGGCGGCGTGCCGCCGGTCTTGCGGAATCTGTACCAGGATCCTGAGTTCCAGGCGGTCTACCCAGCGTGGGAAGGCGTCCTCAACTCGATCGAGAACTCTGCGGTCCGGCCCGTTTCCCCGGCATATCAGTCCATTTCGATCCTGCTCACCGACGCGCTCAATCCACCGCAGGACATCGACCCCGTCGCCGACGTGGACAAGCTCGCCGATCTCGTTTCCAAGGCCGTCAACTCGGAAGGGCTGATCCCATGAGCGCACCGACAACCGAGCCCGAATCCGGGCCCGTCGCGCCGGCCAGGCAGGATGCGCTGAAGCACAGATCCGACGGCAAGAAGGCCGAGCGTCGACTCGGGCTCATGCTGGTCGCGCCCGCCGCGATCATCATGGTGGCCGTCACCGGGTATCCGATCGTCTACGCATTCTGGCTCAGCCTGCAGAAGTACAACTTGGCTTTCCCCGACGACCGGGAGTTCGTAGGCTTCTCGAACTACGTCACAGTGCTCTCGGACAGTTACTGGTGGCAGGCGTTCGGTGTCACGGCGGGAATCACGATCGTGTCGGTGATCATCGAGTTCGTCCTCGGGTTGGCTGTGGCACTCGTCATGCACCGCACCATCTTCGGCCGCGGACTCGTGCGTACCGTGGTCCTGATTCCTTACGGCATCGTGACAGTCGCCGCGGCGTACAGCTGGTACTACGCGTGGACGCCGGGCACCGGGTACCTCGCCAACCTCCTTCCCGACGGCAGCGCACCGCTCACCGAACAGTTCCCGTCGTTGGCGATCATCGTGCTCGCCGAGGTCTGGAAGACCACGCCGTTCATGGCTCTCCTGCTTCTGGCAGGGCTCGCACTCGTACCGGACGATCTGCTCAAGGCCGCCGAGGTCGATGGCGCCGGAGCCTGGACGAGATTGCTGCGCATCACAATTCCGCTCATGAAGCCGGCAATCCTCGTCGCAGTTCTCTTCCGCACACTGGACGCGTTCCGCATCTTCGACAACATCTACGTGCTGACCAAGGGCAGCAACGGCACGGGTTCGGTGTCGATTCTCGGGTACGACAACCTGTTCGGCGCATTCAACCTCGGACTCGGCTCGGCGATCAGCGTTCTCATCTTTTTCTGCGTCGCCATCATCGCGTTCGTGTTCATCAAGCTGTTCGGGGCTTCGGCACCGGGCTCGGACGACGGAGGCCGTAAATAATGACGACAGTGACGCCTCGCAAGAAGGTCGGCTGGACGGTCATCAATGTCCTCGTCCTGCTGTACGCGCTCGTTCCGTTGGCCTGGATCATCAGCTTGTCGTTCAAGTCGACGGCCACGATCACCGATGGCGCGTTCATTCCGAAGTCCTTCACGTTCGACAACTACAAGGGAATCTTCTCGACCAGCCAGTTCACCTCGGCTCTGATCAACTCGATCGGAATCGGCCTCATCACCACGGTCATCGCCGTCGTGATCGGCACGATGGCGGCATACGCCGTTGCCCGGTTGGACTTTCCCGGCAAGAAGTTGCTCGTCGGTGTCGCATTGCTCATCGCGATGTTCCCGCAGATCTCGCTCGTCACTCCGCTGTTCGACATCGAGCGTGCTCTCGGCCTGTTCGACACCTGGCTTGGTCTGATCATTCCGTACACCACGTTCGCGTTGCCGCTGGCGATCTACACTCTCTCCGCGTTCTTCCGGGAGATTCCTTGGGAGCTGGAGAAAGCGGCGAAGATGGATGGTGCCACTCCAGCACAAGCTTTCCGTAAGGTCATCGCCCCGCTGGCTGCTCCCGGCATCGTGACGGCCGCCATCTTGGTGTTCATCTTCGCTTGGAACGACCTGCTGTTGGCCATCTCGTTGACCGCGACCGAGCGGTCCATCACCGCGCCCGCCGCGATCGCGCAGTTCACCGGAAGCTCGCAGTTCGAGGAGCCCACCGGATCGATCGCAGCAGCAGCAGTGGTCATCACCATTCCGATCATCGTTTTCGTGCTCTTTTTCCAACGACGCATCGTGGCGGGCTTGACGTCCGGCGCAGTGAAGGGATAACCGTCATGTCCGAAATTGTTCTCGAAAACATCACCAAGCTCTTCCCGGACGGTGCCGCTGCCGTCAGCGACGTGTCCATGACCATCGCGGACGGCGAGTTCATCATTCTCGTCGGGCCGTCGGGGTGTGGAAAGTCCACGACGCTCAACATGATCGCGGGCCTCGAGGACATCTCGTCCGGTGAGCTGCGCATCGCGGGGGAGCGCGTCAACGAGAAGGCTCCGAAGGATCGCGATATCGCGATGGTGTTCCAGTCCTACGCGTTGTACCCGCATATGACGGTTCGACAGAACATCGCGTTCCCGTTGACTCTCGCCAAGCTCAGCAAGAACGAGATCAACGAGAAGGTGGAGGAGGCTGCGAAGATCCTCGATCTGACCCAGCACCTCGATCGTCGGCCGGCGAATCTCTCCGGTGGCCAGCGCCAGCGAGTTGCCATGGGGCGCGCCATCGTTCGCACTCCCAAGGCATTTCTCATGGATGAGCCGTTGTCGAACCTCGACGCCAAGCTGCGGGTGCAGACGCGTGCGGAGATCTCCAGGCTGCAGAAGCGTCTGGGCACCACCACGGTGTACGTGACGCACGATCAGACCGAGGCCATGACGCTCGGCGATCGGGTCGTGGTGTTGCGTGGTGGACGCGTGCAGCAGATCGGCTCACCGCAGGAGCTCTACGACAAGCCCAAGAACCTGTTCGTGGGCGGCTTCATCGGATCTCCTTCGATGAACTTCGTGCCGGGACAGCTCACCGCGAACGGCGTGTCCACCGACCTCGGCGACATCGAGCTTCCACTGGACCGAATGAACTCGATCAAGTCGAAGAATCCGGGGCGTGAAGTCGTTGTCGGCATTCGCCCCGAACATTTCGAGGATGCTGCACTCATCGACGGGTACCAGAAGATCAGCGGCGCGGTGTTCACTGCGAAAGTCGACGTACTCGAGTCGATGGGCAGTGACAAGTACGTGTACTTCACGCTCGCGGGTGCTCAGGTCGAGTCCGCCGAACTACAGGAATTGGCTGCCGATGCGGGCATCGGCAATCTCGGAGGTGCGCAAGTCGTCGCACGGTTGGCAGCCGAATCCAAGGCAGCCGAGGGTGGCCAGATCGAGTTGTGGTTCGATCCTGCCAAGGTGTCCGTGTTCGACCATTCGTCTGGCGCAAACCTGACCCTGTAAGTGGCTTCGGCGCGCAGGTATGCGGAAATCGACGGCTGACTACGGGTTTCCGCGCACCTGCGCGACTTCGCTGTCGCGCGCAACCTCGGTCACGGTTACGGAGACAGAGGGTTGCACTCGTATTGCGGTCGCAGCCAAGGCCACGATGGTGCACGCGATCGCTCCGGCGACGAATGCAAACGTGTACACCGTTTCGCGTGGAATCGAGGTTCCTGCAATGGTGTAGGTGGCCAGCATGGTGGTGAGAAGTGCACTCGCAATGGATGTTCCGACGGTTCGAACGATCGAGTTGACGCTGTTCGCCACTCCGGTGTCCGAGGCGGAGACCTCGGCCATCAGCAGGTTCGGTATAGCAGCGAATGCGAGGCTGACAAAGACGCTGACGATCGATGTCGCGAGAATGACCTGCCAGGTGACGGTGTGGAAGAAGACGAAGAACACGAACCCGAAGACTCCGATTCCACCGCTCGTGATCAGTACCGGTCGTGCACCGAAGCGTCGGATGAATGCCCCGCTGCAGGTTGCGGCAATGACGCCGACGACAGCACCGGGCAGCAGGTATACGACGCTGGCCCCGAGCACGGTTGCGCTGAAGCCGTAACCGGCTAGTTCACGAGGTGTCTGCACGAAGTACGAGCTGGCAAGGAAGTTGACGAACATTCCGATACCGACGAAGAGCGTTGCGATATTCGTCGCCAGCAGCGGTCCGTGCGTGAGCAGACGCGGTGCCACGAGGGGAGCCGGCGTCTTGTTCTCGAATATCCACCACAGTGCGAGCGTGATGGCTCCGATGATCGAGCAGGCAAGAGTGGTGACCGAGCCCCAGCCCCATTCCCTGCCCTGCGTCAACGCGAGGAAAAGCAGGACCAGCGCTATGGAGAGAAGGACTGCGCCCCACCAGTCCACCGAGCCGCGGCCACTGCGCGCTCGCGCTGGAACGGCGAACCACGCGATCACGAGAGCCCCGAGGACGAACACTGAGGTCAGCCAGAAGACACGGTGATAGTCGGCGCCGTCCGCAGTCAGCAAACCCGTCAGAACGAGCCCGAACCCGCCGCCGACGCCGAGAGTGCCGGAAAGAATGGCCATCGAGCCGACCAGTTTTCTGTGCGGCATTTCGTCGCGAAGGATTGCCAGCGCGATTGGAAACAGCGCGTACGACACACCCTGAAGAACACGCCCGAAGATCAGAAGTGCAAGGGAGTGAGTACTCGCGGCGATGAGGGAACCAGCGAGCACGAGCAGCAGAACTCCGATGAGCACGGGGCGTTTGCCGTGCAGGTCTGCCAACCTGCCGATCACCGGGGTCGCGACGACGGCGGCCAGGAGATTGGCAGTGATCACCCACCCGGCAGCGGTAGGGCTGACGTGAAGTTGCATCCCTATCGTTCCGACGATCGGGATGACCATCGTCTGCAGGACGGCAACCGTCATCACCACGAAGCACAGACCCGGCAGAAGTAGAACTCCTGGTCGTAGATCTTCCGTGCGAACCGCGGATGGCATGCGGAAGTACCCCGTTACATTTCGATGGAGCAAAGAGAAAAAACTTGATGTGTGCACCTAAGTGCTTATCAGAGTTTCTGCGGAGGGGGAAGCCACGCATGCCTCTCGCGACTACGACGCGGTGCTCACGAACGTTGTGTGACTCGCGCCCGCTCACGGAGTTCGGAGACGATCTCGTCGTTCCAGATATGTTCGCGCACCAGACGATATCGTTCGCGGATCATCCACAGGTACGCCTCGGCATCCGTTTTTCCCTCCAGGATGTCGGCGGCGCGCACCATCCGGACGACGGGTAGAAACTCCTCGCCGAACCAGCGTCGGGCAACGGTTGGGCGATCGACGAATTCACAGAGCTCCTGGATCAGTCGGAAACCCCAGGCCTCGACGCATTCGCTCAATTCCGCGTACTCGAACGGATCGGTGACCTGCACCGCCTCGCGGGCTTTGCCGACCAAGGGCACGCGGGTGAGGAAGATGCGTCGGTGATCCTTGATGAGCAGATCACCGCGTCTGGTGATGCCCTCAGGGGAGATGCGCGTGATGATCTCGGTAACGAAAGCGTCGATCGTGGTTCGGTGCATGGCGAATGCGATGGACACCCGATGGTGGCCGTCGATTACGAAATGCATCGAGCCGATGCGATACACCTGAATCGGCGGCATGGACTCGCCGCGTCGCTGGGCTGCGGCGAGGCGCTGCCACCGCTCCCGAATCCGTGCCGATGTCGGTCGGAAGAACCGATCGAAGTCGCGTGTGCGGTCGACGCTTCCGACGATGGAGTCGACCCGGATGACCTGCAAGCCGAGTTGACGCTCACCCACCTTGCCGAGAGCGGCGACGACCTCGTCGAACGGCAGGATGGTGTTGACGTCGTCGGGCTGGCGACGCAGCCACCCGACCAATCGTGCAATGTCGGCGCGACGGCGCTGCCGCGTGAAGTCGTTCTCCGCATCGGCGGTGGGGAAGCCGGTGTCACGTGCCATGTCTTCGCCTCACAATCGTGGGTACGTTCTCAGCTGCTCGGCCACCCGGTTCGATCTCGAGCAAGGTGTATCCGACCGTGTTGAGGACGGTGGTCCCGTGTAGCTCGAGGTCTTCCGGTGTCTGACCGTGAGGATGGATGTGACCGTGCAGAAGCAACTGGGGTTGCAGCGAACGGACGACATCGTCCAGACATTCGAATCCGACGTGCGCGGGATCGGTGTCGTCGCCGACTCCGAACGGCGGGCTGTGCGTCAAGAGCACGTCCACACCGCGGTCGTCGCCGCGCATCGTTCGTTTCCACGACTCGGTACGGGTGAGGGACCTGGCTCGACGACGCTGTTGACGTTGCGTCCACTGGTTCGGGCCATCGTTGTAGCGAATCGATCCACCCAGGCCCGCGATGCGCAACCCTGCCGCCGACACGATCGTGCGGTCGGCGTTCACCGCACCTACGGGCCCTGGCCAGGTGCTGGGCAAACCCGCGCGTATCCATCCGACCCGCCCTGCCGAGTAGCCCGTCAAGTCTGCGTCGTGATTTCCGGGGACGAAAACGCACGGCGCGTTCAAAGCATCCGTCAGATATTCCAAATATTCGAAGGGCAGGTCGCCCGCCCCGAGAACGAGGTCGACATCGAGCGAGCGACCCTGTGTGCTCCACAGGGTCTCGATAGTTTCGTCGGAGACTGCTAGGACGGAGACCACGTGCCCGACGCTACCGACAACCACCTTTCGTGATGCACCGAACGCGTCGTTCGGACCGCGGTGGTGTTGGATGGCACTGTGAGCGACAGCGTCATTTCCTCGGTCCGCGCACACCTCGTCGCGCAGATCGGGGACAAGAATCCCCGCCCCTATTCGGTCACCTTCCTCGGTCTCGAATCGTTGGAAGTACTGACATTCCTGCCCCGGCAGGATGCGTTCGCCAGATTCGCAACTCTGGGCTGTTCTCGATACCCCATGTCCGATCCCAGCGAAATGATCGCCGACGCGACCCGTGGTCCCCGAGCCGAACTCATTCTCATCACGAGGGTCTTCGACGGTATCGACACCTCTTTCCTGCAGAACATCGCCAAGTTGGCGGCGTCGCCGTCGGTGGAAGGTGTAGTTCTGCGCCCTGACCTTCTGCTCGATATCGGCGAATCGTTGTGGAAGGGCGCGCCCTTCACTGCGGTGTTGCTCGGAGACAGTGAGATCGACGATCTGGTGCTGCCGGAGCCTGCAGATCCGGTGAAGTTCCTGCAGCTGGTTCCGATCACCAGTACCGAGGCGGCATGGGTACGACTGCGCGGCGCCGAAGCGCTTCGGGACGCATGGAAAGAAGCAGGTATCGACGTTCGCGACCCTGCCCGGTCGGCTGTGACCCTCTAGCCACACCGAGTTCGACGCGGCTTGCCGGCGGTCAGAGCCAGTTGTTGCGCCGGAACGTCGCGAACAAGCTGATACATACGACCGCAACTACTCCGATGACGCCGTAGTAACCGTATTTCCAATGCAGTTCAGGGATGTTGTCGAAGTTCATGCCGTAGATGCCGGCCACCATTGTCGGAACCGCGGCGATGGCCACCCACGCCGAGATCTTGCGCATATCCATGTTCTGCTGCATCGTCACCCGCGCCAGTGCAGCATCGACCAGCGAACTCAGTACCTCGTCGAACTCGGCCACCCGCTCCGCAACCAGCGTGTGATGGTCCGCGACATCGCGCAGATACCGGCGTATCGCCTTCGGAACAGGAGTGTCCACACCCTGCACCAACTGGCTCAACGGCGTCGACAGTGGCGTAACCGAGCGTCGCAGCTCGACGACCTCGCGCTTGAGTAGATAGATGTTCTCGATCGGAACGTGATCATCGGGGGAGAACACTTCCTCCTCCATGACGTCGACGTCACGTTCGATCGAAGACGTCACCGCCAGATACTCGTCGACGACGTGATCGGCGACGGCATGCAGAACTGCGGTCGGCCCCAGCGCGAGGTGCTCCGGATTCTGCTCCAGTCGATGACGCACGCCGGAGAGCCCTGAATGTTCGCCGTGCCGGACGGTCACCACGAAGTCCCTACCGAGGAAGACCATGATCTCCCCGCTCTCGACCAACTCGTTGGCCGTCGTCGCCGATTCGTGCTCGACGTAGCTCACCGTTCGGAGAACGAGAAACGAAACGTCGTCGTACCGCTCGAGTTTGGGGCGCTGGTGGGCGTGAACGGCGTCCTCGGCCATCAACTCGTGCAGTCCGTAACACGCGGCGACACTGTTCATCTGGCCTTCGTCCGGGGCATGCAGGCCGACCCAGACGAATCCGTCGCCGCGTCTGCGGACCTCCGCGATGGCAGCGGAATGGGTGAATTTGCCCGCCAACCGGATGCCGTCGACGTAGACGGCGCAGTCGACGACGGCGCGCGCGGTCGGCACCGGGACTTTCGGCGCGCGAGCCGCAGACCGGGTAGAGGGCCGCAGCGAATGGAGGGACGGCAGCGAGGGCCGTGGTGGTAGAGATGGCATGGCTGCACTCCTTCGTCGAGGGCGGATTGTTCTGGGCGGCGAACGACGCGCAATCGTACGCCTGAGAGACTTTCCCCGTGCGCATCGATCTTCACACTCATTCTTCCGCGTCCGACGGCACCGATACGCCGGCGGAGTTGGTTCGCGCGGCGCACGCGGCAGGTCTCGACGTCGTTGCGCTGACCGATCACGACACTACGGCGGGTTGGGACGAGGCCCTGGAGGCGGCGCCTGCCGGTCTGACCGTGGTGCGCGGAATGGAGATGTCCTGCACCGGGCGAGGCGAGGACGGTGATCCGGTTCCGGTGCACCTACTGGCCTACCTGTTCGATCCCGAGAACGAAGCCTTCGCACTCGAACGTGCGCGATTGCGCGAAGAACGCAGCACGAGGATCAGGCGCATGGCCGAGCTACTGGCCGTCGACTATCCCAGCATCGATCCGGACGACATTCTGGCCCGGACCGGCCCGTCGGCCGGACGGCCCCACCTGGCACGTGCACTCGTCGAGGCCGGCGCAGCTCCGAGTGTGCAGGCAGCATTCGACGGTCCCCTGAGCACACGGAGTCAGTACTACGTCCCCAAGGTCGACACTCCGCTCGATCGGGCCGTGAAGATGATCGCGGCAGCGGGAGGAGTCAGCGTGCTCGCGCACGCACGCGCCAGGACTCGGGGAAGACTGCTCGATCTCGCACAGATCCGTGAGCTCGTTTCTCTCGATCCCGGAGGACTGGGGGGCCTCGAGGTCGACCACGCCGATCACAACGCCGAGGATGCTCGGATACTCCGTGAACTCGCCGGCGAGCTCGACCTGATCGTCACAGGATCGTCCGATTATCACGGTCGAAACAAGGAACTGAAGCTCGGTCAGCACCTGACATCCGTGGACAACTACGAGCGGTTGGTGTCGCAGGCATCAGGACTGCCTGCATGAGCTTCGACACCACCCTCTACCTGACGGTTCTGATCACTCTGTTCGTCATCATGGACCCACCCGGTGCCATTCCCGTCTTTCTTTCTTTGGTTGGACGCAAAAGCAAAGAAGAGCGAAATCGTGCCGCCTGGCAAGCTCCCGCGGTCTCGCTGACGGTCATCACCGTCTTCGCCATCGGCGGCCAGGCCATTCTTGGCTACCTTCACATCGGAATACCGGCGCTTCAGGGCGCAGGCGGTCTGCTGCTTCTGCTCATCGCACTGTCACTGCTTACCGGCAAAAGTGCAGGTAGTGGCACCGAGGCCGAGGAAGTCAACGTCGCGTTGGTCCCGTTGGGCACCCCGTTGATGGCAGGGCCGGGTGCGATCGCAGCCGTCATCGTCTATGTCAGTCAAGCCGACGGGCGGGTCGGTTCACTCGCAGCCGTCGCGCTTGCGATCGTCACCATTCACATACTGTTCTTCGCAGTACTCAGATTCTCGACGGTATTGATACGAATCCTGGGTGTCGGCGGCATCACCCTGCTTGCTCGCATCGCGGGCCTACTGCTGGCTGCAATTGCCGTCCAGCTCATTGCGGACTCCGTCCGCGGCTTCATCACAGGAGGTTGACGGTGTGCTTAGAGCGTTGAGTGGGGCCGTCGCAGCAGGGCTCGTGGTCATGGCCATCCTTGTAGTGGGCGCCCAATATCTCGGAAATCAACGTGAATTTCCCGGGCCGGGCACAGTCTCGGTAGTTGCCCACATCGCGGCCGCAGTCGCCGCCATCGTCGTGCAGCACTTCGCCGATCATCGTCGTCGAGGCTCTTCGGCTCTCGCGTCGACCGCCGTCTTCGTCATCGCAGGTGTGCTGCTCTGGACTCAGTGGTGGGGTTGACCGGCATGTTGCCAACCCGCGGGTTACAGTGGCACACTGAATTCTGCAGTTTCGGCGCCACCGCGCCATACCGACTGTGCAGATCGGTTCTCCCGCAGATGCAGCCGCACAATGGCGCGCACGGTGACACCTCCCTCGAATTTCTGGACGGTATCGAAACCGGAGTCCATAGGAGCTAACGTGACCACCGTGACCGAACCGATCAGCAATACAGCAAACCTGTCCGCTATCACCGACGAGGAGATATTCCTCGGACACGTCGGTGGAAAGCTGTCCGTCGAACTGGCCTCTCCACTCGAGACCCAGCGTGACCTTTCCATCGCGTACACGCCCGGGGTAGCTCAGGTGAGTCGCGCTATCGCGGAAGATCCCGCGCTTGCCAAGCAGTACACATGGACCGACCGCCTCGTCGCTGTCATCTCCGACGGTTCGGCTGTTCTCGGACTCGGTGACATCGGCCCCCGCGCATCGCTTCCGGTCATGGAGGGCAAAGCGGCTCTCTTCAAAAAATTTGCCGGCCTGAACTCCATCCCGATTGTCATCGACACCCAGGACGCCGACGAGATCGTCGACACCATCGTTCGTCTGCGCCATAGCTTCGGTGCAGTCAATCTCGAAGACATCTCGGCACCGCGCTGCTTCGAAATCGAGAGGCGCGTCATCGAAGCTCTCGACTGCCCAGTAATGCACGACGACCAACACGGCACCGCAATAGTCGTTCTCGCTGCCCTGAACGGCGCAGCGAAGGTCCAGGGGCGCAGCACTGCAGGGTTGAAGGTCGTCATCTCCGGTGCCGGGGCAGCAGGCGTCGCGTGCGCCAACATTCTTTTGGCGGCAGGCACTCCGGATGTCGTCGTGCTCGATTCCAAGGGAATCGTGTCAGCCGATCGCAGTGACTTGAACTCGGTGAAAGCAGACCTGGCCTCGCGCACCAATCCTCGCCGGCTGTCGGGAAGCGCTGCAGATGCGCTCGCCGGAGCCGACGTGTTCCTCGGAGTCTCCGCCGGACAGATCGACGAGTCCTACATCGCGTCGATGGCACCGAAGTCGATCGTGTTCGCGCTGTCGAACCCGGACCCCGAGATTCACCCTGAACGAGCGAGCCTCTACGCCGCGATCGTTGCGACAGGCCGCAGTGACTTCCCGAATCAGATCAATAATGTGCTCGCCTTCCCCGGCGTGTTCAAAGGCGCACTCGACGCCGGAGCACGCCGCATCACCGAAGGCATGAAACTCGCCGCTGCCGAGGCAATCCTCTCGGTTCTCGGCGACGAGCTGGCTGCGGACAAAATCGTGCCGAGCCCGCTCGACCCTCGCGTAGCCCCAGCCGTTGCGGACGCAGTCGCGGCAGCAGCGCGAGCCGAGGGCGTCGCGTAGGACCGAATAGAAGAAGCACCCCGGACCTTGCCTCAACCAGGCATGGTGCGGGGTGCTTTCTCGTTCGTGCCCTTATTTCATTCAGCTAGACCTCGGCCAGACGCGACGGCATACGTTTGAGCCGACCTGTACCCGGAACCGAAGCCCAGACGGCAAGGGCCAGCAGACCGTCCACGATCAGGGTCAGCAATGCGACCAGGATTGCGCCGACAAGCACGCGCCCGTAGTCGTAGAGTGCGAGGCCGTCGAAAATGTAGCGACCGAGCCCGCCGAGGTTGACGTACGCCGCGACGGTCGCGGTGGCGATGATCTGGAGCGTGGTGTTTCTGAGGCCACCGATCATCAGCGGCAGCGCGTTGGGGATTTCGACGCGGAAGAGCACTTGCAGTTCGGTCATGCCCATGGCTCTGGCGGCGTCCACCACATCGGCGTCGACGTTCGCAATTCCGGAGTACGTCCCGGCAAGGAGAGGTGGAATACCGAGGAGAACCAGCGCGATGATCGGAGGCACCAGTCCGAGCCCGATGACCAGAACCAGGAACACCAGAATGCCGAGTGTCGGAAGCGATCGGAGCGCATTGACGAGTCCGACGACGAGGGCTTCACCTCTCCGTAGGTGCCCGATCAGGAGGCCGATGGGTATAGCGATGGCCGCCGAGATCACGACCGCGAGAAGGCTGTACCAGATGTGCTCGAAAATTCGTGCGCCGATTCCGGTGGGCCCGGCCCAGTTTCCGGCGTCGAAGATGTAGGAAAAGGCCTGCGAGAACAGGTTCATGCCGACCCCTCCTTCGAGACTGTGACCTGCTGTGAAACTGTGGCCTTCTTCTTGGAGACCGAGCTGAGGCGAGTCCACGGTGTGAGCCGACGACCGAGTAGATACAGCACCGCATCGAACACGAGCGCCAGGAAGACGATCGAGATGATGCCGGCCACAATCTGGTCCGGGTAGTCACGCTGATATCCCTGGGTGAACAGTTGACCGAGGCCACCGATGCCGATCACCGAGCCGACCGACACGAGCGAGATATTCGTGACCGCCACAACCCTGACGTTCGCGATCAGCACCGGGAGCGACAGTGGCAATTCGACGGACACCGCGCGCCGAATCGACGAGTACCCCATGGCCTCGGCAGAATCGACGACCGCGAACGGTACCGAGTCCAATGCTTCGGGAACGGCCCGAATCAGAAGGGCTGTCGAGTACACCGCCAACGCGATGACGACGTTGAGCGGATCGAGAATGGGAAGACCCACGATCGCTGGAATTGTGACGAACAGTGCCAGTGAGGGGATGGTGAAGGCAATGCTGGCCAGCGTCAGTGTCGTTCGCCGCACCCATCGTGTGTTCCGAATGAGTGTGCCGACGGGTATCGCAACGACCAATCCGATCAGCAACGGAACAAGCGACAGGTAGAGGTGTGTCTTCGCGAGGCCGAGAACGACATCGAAGTTGTCGACCAGCCACTTCACTTCTTGTCGTCCTCGCTGTGTTGGATGGAACTGCTGTGTTGCCCCGACGTGCTGTTTTCTTCGGAACCGAAGTGGTGCCGGGTTCGTTCCTCGTCCTCGGACTTACGTTGCACAGCAAGGTTTTCGAGGATCTCTGCAGCGTCGACGCCGCCGACGGCCGCTCCGGTCTCGTCCACCGCGACCCCGATTCCCGACGGCGACGAGATGGCCGAATCGAGCGCTTGGCGCAGATCCCCGCCTTGGGTGAACAGTGACCCGCCCGCTGCGGTGCTCTCCTCCAGCGCCCTGCCGTCGCGAACCTTCTCGACCCCGGTGGTGTCGATCCAGCCGAGCGGACGGCGTGCCGAGTCCACAATGAGAACCCATTGCCCCTGGTCGAGGCGCAGAGACTTCACTTCGCTCTCGGTCGCAGTGTCGATCGAGTGCATGGTTACCGACTGCGCCGACCTGAACGACAGTCCGCGATAGCCACGATCGCGACCGACGAACGAAGCCACGAAGGACGTGGCCGGTGCAGAGAGAATGGTCTCCGGTTTGTCGTACTGCTGCAGTCTCCCTTGGGGTCCGAAGACGGCAATGTGGTCGCCGAGTCGGACGGCTTCGTCGATGTCGTGAGTGACGAACACGATGGTCTTCTTCAAGTCCGCTTGTAGGCGGAGCATTTCGGTTTGCAGGTCCTCGCGGACCACAGGATCGACGGCGCTGAAAGGCTCGTCCATCAACAGGATCGGCGGATCCGCGGCCAGTGCGCGGGCGACGCCGACTCTTTGCTGCTGGCCACCGGACAACTGCGCCGGGTAGCGGGAGGCGAAAGCTGGGTCGAGGCCCACTCGTTCGAGAACACCCAACGCGGCCTTGCGTGCGGCGCGCCTCGTGGCGCCACGCAACACCGGCACGGTCGCGACGTTGTCCACGACCGTGCGGTGTGGCAGCAGGCCGGCGCTCTGAATGACGTAACCGATGCCGCGCCGCAGTTTCACGGCGTCGGCGTCGGCGATGTTCTTTCCGTCGACCGTGATCACTCCCGAAGTCGGAGTGATCATGCGATTGATCATCCGCATCGAGGTGGTCTTACCGCATCCCGACGGCCCGACGAAGACGGTGAACGACTGGGGTTCGATCACCAGATCAAGCGAGTCGACAGCGGTGGTGCCGTCCGGGTATGTCTTGTTCACACTGTCGAAAGTGATCACTACTGGGGCGCCTCTCGTCGGTGCACCGGCAAACCGTCGGTGAAGTGCATTGCGTAGATAGACGCGCAATCAGCTGATCGGCTTGTCCAGTCCCTTTTGTGCTACCCAGGCCTTCGCCGCTGCTGCCGGTTCGACTTTGGCGTCACCGGAAACAGAGGTGTTCAGGGCGATCAGTTCTTCGGTGGTGATCTGCGCAGACACTGCGTCGAGGACCTTGGTGAGCTTGTCCGACTGCTTCGCGGTGTTGAGCACCGGGATGATGTTCTGTGCAGCGAAGTTGTTCTCCGGGTCCTCGAGTACTACGAGGTCGTTCTGTGCGATTGCGGGCGAAGTGGTGAAGATGTCGGCAGCAGTGACCTTGCCGGAGACCAGAGCTTCGACGGTCGCCGGGCCGCCCCCGTCGGAGATCGGGACGTAATTTCCTGCCGCGATGTCGAGGCCGTACTTCGACTTCAGCCCCGGTAGCCCACCGACACGTTCCTGGAACTCGGGCGTGCCTGCGAAGGTGACATCCGCGGAGAAGGGCGCCAGGTCGCCGATCGTGGTCAGCTTGCGTTCGGTAGCCGTGGAACGGCTGACGACTACGGCATCCTTGTCCTCACCGGGTGCCTGAGCCGTCACGGCCAAGTCCGAACCGAGTGCGTCCGGCAGGGCTGCCAGAACATCCTCGGACGAAGTCGCCGTTGCCGACTCGTCCAAGTACTGCAGAAGGTTGCCGGTGTAATCGGGGACCAGATCGATCGACCCGTCCTTCACTGCCGGAATATAGGCTTCGCGGCTCCCAATGTTGAATTTGGTACCCACCTCGAAACCATTGGCGCGCAGCACTTCTGCGTAAATATTCGCCACGGTCTCGGACTCCGGGAAGTTGGCCGAGCCCACCACGATGGAGTTGGTGTCCCCGTTGCTCTGCCCGCCGCCACTGGACAGGGGATCGTCGTTGTTGCCGCATGCTGTCAGCGCGAGTGCCGAAATCGACAATGCAGCGAGGACGCGTGTGGTTCGGGTGATGTTCATTTCGGTCCTTCCATCGGTACCGGCGCGTCGAGTGACCGGTTGTCTCGGCAGCTCGGGATGGTGATCCGAGCAAGTCTAGACATAGGGTTGCCCCGAAGAGCATCTCGTTGGCCTCAGTTCCCGTTGTGGTGGAACGATAAACCTTGCCACCGACAGCGTCTGTGAACGGAGCTTGTGGAAAAGTGTGTGTGACGGGCCTACGGGTCGTAGTTCTGGTCCTCCTCTCGTGCGTCGCGATGTCGTGCGGTGCAGCCGAGCAGCCATCCTCGACCATCGTGGTGGGTTCCTCGGACACCGTGCAGAGTGAGCTGTTGGCGCAGATTTATGCAGGGGCGCTGCGCTCGTCCGGGGCAGATGTGCGCGCCCAGTTGGACGCGGGCAACAGCGGTGACTCCCTGGCGGCACTCGACCGGGGCGACGTCGACGTCGTTCCAGAGCTGATCGGCGAACTCCTCGACACGTTCGATTCGACGTCGGAGGCTACCGAAGCAGACGATGTGTTCGCCGATCTCAACAAGTCGCTTCCTCAGGGTTTGTCCGTCTCGGACTATGCCACCGCGGAAGACGGTGTGGCACTGGTTATCGCAGACGCCAGCCCTTTTCCGGGAGCCGAGACGATCACTGACATCGCGTCGAGGTGTTCGCAGGCCACGGTATCGGTCACCGCCGTAAACGTCGAAGCGTTGAACAGAGTGCGGGATCTCTACGGGTGCAGTTTTGCCTCGGTCCGGATCGAGGCCGACGAAGAGGCAGTCGTAGAGGCAGTCGAGGCAGGCGCGGTGAAAGGGTCGGAGTCCGTAGCCGTCGGCGTGATTCGTACCGCGTCGTCAGGGCCGAAGGCCAAGGATCTGACCGCGCTCGACGACGACGAAGGAGCGTTCCGGCCCCAGAACGTCGTGCCACTCTTTCGAGACGGTGTGTTGAACGAGAACGAAATCAAAGCTTTCGGCGTGGTCGCCGGTGAATTGACGACCGCGGACCTCGCCGACATGATCGGCGAGGTCCGCGGGGGTGCGAGATCAGACGAGGTCGCTGCTCGCTGGCTCGGCGAACACAACCTCTGAAGTACGCACTGTCGCGCCGAGAAATGCGCCCATATGGTGCACGGCATCAGCTGCTTCGCGAAGTATCGACGCCTGCAGGTGCGCGACGTGCCACAGCTTTTCGTATTCGACATAGTCGACTTCGACGCCGGACAACAGGAGCTTGTCGTGAAAGGCGACGATCTGTGGATACAGCACCTCGGATGTTCCGACATGCATGACGACCGGCGGTAGCCCCGACAAATCCCCGTGCAGGGGAGCAAATCTCTGATCGAGTGGATCACCTTCGTGCAGGTACGCATCGGCGGAGGCGAACGACCAAGCAGTATTGACAACCAAATCTCGATCGAACTGAGCGTCGCGAGCTCCAGGGTCGACCCATGGAGAAATCAATCCGAGTGCGGCAGGCAGAATTCCGTCGTCCACGAGTCGACGAGCCGTAGCAACTGCCAGGCCACCGCCGGCCGAGTCGCCCGCAATCGCAACCCGATCAGCGCTGAACCCGTGCGAAGTCACCAACTCGCGGAAGGCGGCAACGGCGTCGTCCAATCCAGCGGGCAACGGATTTTCTGGTGCCAGTGAATAGTCGAGAACGTATACCGCGCTTGCAGACTCACGAGCAAGGTGCGCCGCCAGCGAGCGGTGAGTGGCGATCGAACCGATGGTGTATGCGCCGCCGTGCAGGTAGAGCACTGCCGTCGTACGTTCCGTAGCGCCGACTGTGATTCGTTCCGCCTGGCGTCCGGCGAGGGTGAGCTTTTCGCTGACGGTCCCGTGCGGCAAGGTCTGCAGTGGAGATGCCGCTTCGAGAATTTTGCGTTGAACCGCGAACGGCAAGCGCGCATTCAACGCCAACCGATAGAACGGCTTCAACGATGCGGCGACGAGGGGGAGTGGCAGATAGAAAGACCTCATGCCTATATCTTTCGCGGCATGACGCGAGCGGACACCGTAGCGATGACCCTCTGATACTTCGAACCGGTGAAGCGCTGCAACAGATCGAGTGCGATGGCATCAGCGCCGATCAGTACTCGACCTTTCCCCTTCTCCACCCCCGCGAGGATGGTCTTGGCTGCCTTGTCGGGGGTGGTCTTTGCCAGCTTCGCGTCGAAGAACTTCGCAACGGACGCTTGGTCGTAGTTCTCCGCGACGGTGGCGTTGCGCGCGATAGCGGTCTTGATGCCACCCGGATGCACCACGGTCATCTTCACCGGCGCCTTCGAGATCAGCAGTTCTATCCGAAGTGCCTCGCTGAACCCGCGGACAGCGAATTTCGCGGCGTTGTATGCAGCTTGTGACGGCATTGCCAACAGCCCGAAGAGGCTCGAGATATTCACGATGTGTCCGTCGCCGGAGGCTTGGAGATGGGGAAGAAATGCCTTGGTGCCGTTGACAACTCCCCAGAAATCGACATCGACGATGCGCTCGATGTCCTTGAACGAGGAGCTCTCGACGTCGCCGTGGTAGGCGATGCCCGCATTGTTGTAGATCTGATTGATCTTCCCGAACCGAGCGGCAACCGCATCTGCGTAGTCGAGCACGGTCTCTCGCTGCGTGACGTCGAGGAAGTCGGACTTCACCTCGGCGCCGAGTGCCTCTGCCTGACGCACAGTCTCTTCGAGGCCGTTGACGTCGACGTCCGAGAGTGCGAGCTTCGCGCCGCGCTGGGCAAGATTGAGGGCGAGGGCACGGCCGATCCCCGAACCGGCGCCGGTGACGACTGCAACCTTGCCGGTAAATCCGTTTGCTGACTTCGAACTCACTGTGTCACTACCTTGGTGTCGGTGCCGGCAAGGGTGCTGCCGAGAGGGCTGGGAAGGTCGGACGCTGCAGTACTGCGGTACGCAGCGAGGTCGAACTTTCTGGTGATCTTCCGGAATCGGAACGTGAAGTCCGGCCACAGTGTGGTGTTGTTGCCATGCTTGTCCAAGTACCAGCTGGCGCATCCCCCGTTCATCCACACACTGTCGGCCATTCGGTCCTGAAGATCGGCGTTGTAGTCGTCTTGGACGTCCTTGCGAACTTCGATGACGCCGATGTCGTGCTTGTCGATGGTGTCTATGGCATCGATGACGTAGTTGAGCTGCGATTCGATCATGAAGACCATCGATGTGTGTCCCAAACCGGTATTCGGGCCTACGAGAAAGAACATGTTGGGGAAGTTCGAGATGGCCGCACCCTTGTAACCTTGCTGACCTTCCTTTTCGAAGGTCTGCGCGAGTGACTCGCCGTTCTTGCCGTAGATACCCTGGTACGCAGGCGAATCCGTGACATGGAAACCGGTGGCCACGATCAGCGCATCGATCGGGCGTTCGGTTCCGTCCGTACTGACGATCGAGTGGGCGCGAACCTCGCGGATGCCATCGGTGACTAGGTCGACGTTCGTGCGGTCCAAGGCGGGGTAGTACGCATTGGAGATGAGCATGCGCTTGCATCCGATACGGAAGTTCGGCGTGACCTTCTTACGCAACGACTTGTCTTCGATACCTTGGACGATCTGTCGCCGCGCTACCAACTCCAAAATTTTCATCAGCTTCGGCTGCTTGGCGAGGCCGAGGACCTGAGTCTCGCGAGCTGCGTAGATTCCGGTCCGCGAGAGGCGCTGGAAGCCGGGAATGTGCTTGAACGCGAAGCGCTCGAACTTTGTGTAGGCGCGGTCGGCGCGAGGAAGAATCCAGGGCGCGGTTCGCTGATAGACGTCGAGGTGCGAGACCGTCTCCGCGATGGCAGGGACGATCTGGATGGCGGAGGCGCCGGTTCCGATGACCGCGACGCGCTTGCCGTCGAGCTTCGCTTCGTGATTCCACTGCGCCGAATGGAAAATTTCGCCCTCGAAGCCTTCGATTCCCTTGATAGGTGGAAGGTTCGGCTCGCATAGCGCGCCGACGGCGGGAACGACGATCTTTGCCGAGTATTCACCGGTGCTGGCGCTGATGTCCCACCGTGAAGTGTCTGCATTCCAGCGGACCGAGGTGACGTCCGAACCGAACACGTGTCGGTCCATGACGCCGTACTTGCGAGCGACCGACTCGATGTACTTCTGGATCTCGGGTTGCGTGGAGAACGAGCGAGTCCACTCCGGGTTCAGAGCGAACGAGTACGAGTACAGGTGCGAGGGAACATCGCACGCAGCACCTGGGTAGGTGTTGTCGCGCCACGTCCCCCCGACGTCGCTTCCACGCTCGAGGACGAGGAAGTTCCTCTTGCCTTCCTGTGTCAGCTTGATCGCAGCACCGAGGCCTGCGAATCCGCTACCGATGATGACAGTGTCGACCTGACGCGGTGTGCTCACGCGTTGCGAAGTGTCCGTTACCGAGAGACTCATGTAAGCGAGCGTAGAAGCTTGTTGAGTGTGAGTCAACAGTTATTGACTGTTGATCAGTAGACTGATGTGATGGCCAGTGTGAAGCACGGAGCGCAGGCTGCGAAACCGGCAGCAGGAAAACGGACCCGCTTGAGTCCGGAAGACCGTCGAGCGCAATTGATCGCACTCGGAACCGACATGCTCTCCGAACGTCCCCTGGAGCAGATTTCGGTCGAAGACATTGCCGACCAAGCAGGCGTCTCCCGCGGTCTGCTTTTCCACTACTTCGCCTCGAAACGGGACTTTCACCTCGCCATCGTCCGCGAGACCAGCAACACGATGCTCGAACGCACGGCGCCGGACACCAGCCTCGAACCATTGGAGCTGCTCCGCGAATCAGTGGCCAACTACGTCGACTACGTCACCGAGAATCGAGACACCTACATTTCGCTCCTCCGAGGAACAGTAGGGGGAGACGCCGATATGCGAGAGGTGTTCGAGCAAACCCGGACCACCATGGCCGACCGCACCGTCACGCAGCTCTACAAACTCGATATCGAGCCCACCCCGACTATCCGCCTTGCCGTACGCGGCTGGATCGCCTTCGTCGAAGAAGCGACCATCTCCTGGCTCCGTGACCCCGAAGTGAGCCGCGAAGAAGTCATCGATCTCAACGTCGCTGCCCTGCCTGCGGTCGCACTCACACCCGACATGAGCACCGCGCTGTTTGGAGCAGACCTCGGCTAGCTCTGGGGCGTTCTACACCCGTTTGGCCGACCCTTGTCCGCTTGAATGGCGCTCTGAAGCTATTTGATCGTATGAGTGGACCATTGAAGCGATGGGGCTGGCGCGTGTAGTCCCGCAAAGCCGAATGGCGCACCCAGTCACTCGAAAGTGACCGAATGCGCCATCGGGCGTGAAGTGAACTACTCGCCGACGCCCGAGAAGGCCTCGTCGATGATTTCGAGCTGCTCGACGGCGTGCACCTTGCTCGAACCCGAAGAAGGTGCCGACATCGCACGGCGCGAAACCCGCTTGATGCCGCTGAGAACGTCCGGCATCAATTCTGGGAACGCCAGACCGAAGAACGGCCATGCACCCTGGTTCGCAGGCTCCTCTTGGACCCAGCGGAACTCGGTTGCGTTGGGGTAACTGTTGACCGCTTCGGTGATCCGGTGGACCGGGACCGGGTAGAGCTGTTCGATCCGGACAATCGCCACATCTTCGCGGTTGTCCTTCTGCTTGCGTGCGAGAAGCTCGTAGTAGAGCTTTCCGCTCACCATCAGAACGCGCTTGACCTTGCTGCGATCTCCGGTGCCGGAGTCGTAGGTCGGCTCGTCGAACACGGAGTGGAACTTGCCGTCGGTGAAGTCCTCGATGTTGGACACCGCGGCCTTGTTCCTCAGCATCGACTTCGGTGTGAAGACGATCAGCGGGCGACGGATTCCGTCCCGTGCGTGGCGACGCAAGAGATGGAAGTAGTTCGCCGGGGTGGACGGAACCGACACTGTCATCGAACCCTCGGCGCAGAGCGTGAGGAATCGTTCGATTCGGCCCGACGTGTGGTCCGGACCCTGTCCTTCGTGACCGTGCGGCAACAGCAGCACGACGTCGGCGAGCTGTCCCCACTTCGCTTCACCAGAGGAGATGAACTCGTCGATGATGGACTGCGCGCCGTTGACGAAGTCGCCGAACTGCGCTTCCCACATGACGAGTGCATCGGGGTCACCGACGGAGTACCCGTACTCGAAGCCGACGGCTGCGAATTCGCTCAGTGCGGAGTCGTAGACCATGAACTTGCCGGGATTCTCGCTGCCGATGTTGTGCAGCGGGGTGTACTCGGCGCCGGTCTTGCGGTCGATGATGACCGAATGCCGCTGGGAGAACGTTCCGCGACGGGTGTCCTGGCCGGAGAAACGAACGTTGCGTCCCTCGTCCACGAGGCTGCCGAGAGCCAGAAGCTCACCGAATGCCCAGTCGACCTTGCCTTCGTACGACATTTCGCGACGCTTTTCGAGTACCGGCTTGACGCGCGGGTGCACGCTGAAACCGTCCGGAACCTCGAGATGCGCGTCACCGATGCGGTGCAGAACCGACTTGTCGACCGCCGTCGTGAGCTTGGCAGGCAACTGCTGGTCGAGTTCGACCGACTCGCTTGGCTCCGGGGTGTACTTCTCGAGTTCGCGAACCTCGTTGAAGACGCGTTCGAGCTGGCCCTGGTAGTCGCGAAGCGCGTCCTCGGCCTCCTTGAGGGAGATATCGCCACGGCCGATCAGCGATTCGGTGTAGCTCTTGCGAACGCTGCGCTTGGTGTCGATGAGGTCGTACATCGCGGGCTGCGTCATCGAAGGGTCGTCGCCTTCGTTGTGTCCACGCCTGCGGTAGCAGATCATGTCGATGACGACGTCCTTGTGGAACTTCTGCCGGAAGTCGACGGCGAGATGCGCAACGCGTACGCAGGCCTCGGGGTCGTCACCGTTGACGTGGAAGATCGGTGCGCCGATCATCTTCGCGACGTCGGTGCAGTACTCGGACGAGCGGGAGTGCTCGGGTGCGGTGGTGAAGCCGACCTGGTTGTTGACCACGATGTGCACGGTTCCGCCGGTGCGGTAGCCGCGCAGAAGCGCAAGGTTCAGCGTTTCTGCGACGACGCCCTGGCCGGCGAAGGCTGCGTCACCGTGGAGCATCAGCGGGAGAACGGAGAATCCGCCTTCGCCTGCACCCTTGTCGAGCAGGTCCTGCTTGGCGCGGACGAGCCCTTCGAGGACGGGGTCGACTGCTTCGAGATGAGATGGGTTCGCGGTGAGCGAGACCTTGATGTCGTTCTCGCCGAACATCTGAATGTACGTGCCCTCGGCGCCGAGGTGGTACTTCACATCGCCCGAACCATGTGCGGCTGCGGGGTTCATGTTGCCCTCGAACTCGGTGAAGATCTTCGAGTACGGCTTGCCGACGATATTGGCGAGGACGTTGAGGCGACCGCGGTGGGGCATGCCGATGACGACCTCGTCGAGTGCGTACTCCGCACTCTGGTCGATGACCGCGTCCATCATGGGGATGACGGATTCGGCGCCTTCGAGCGAGAAGCGCTTCTGGCCGACGTACTTCGTCTGCAGGAACGTCTCGAACGCCTCGGCTGCATTGAGCTTGCTCAATGTGTACTTCTGCTGTGCCACGGTCGGTTTGACGAGTGTCGTCTCGACGCGGTCCTCGAGCCAGGCGACCTGATCCGTCTCGAGGATGTGGGTGTATTCCACACCCACATGGCGGCAGTAGGAGTCACGTAGGACGCTGAGTACGTCGCGAAGACGCATCTTGTCCTTACCGTGGAATCCGCCGACCTTGAACTCGCGATCGAGGTCCCACAGCGTGAGGTCGTGGCTGATGACATCGAGATCCGGGTGCATCCGGAACTTGTCCTTGGTGAACTGCAGCGGATCCGTGTCGGCCATCAGGTGACCGCGGTTGCGGTACGCGGCGATCAATTCGAGAACGCGAGTGTTCTTGTCGACCGTTCCCTCGGGCAGATCCTTGCGCCAACGAATCGGCTCGTACGGGATCTTGAGTGAGTGGAACAGTTCGTCGTAGAACTCGTCGCTGATCAGCAAGTTGTGGATCGTGCGAAGGAAGTCGCCAGATTCTGCACCCTGAATGATCCTGTGGTCGTACGTCGAGGTGAGGGTCATCAGCTTGCCGACGCCCAGCTCGGCGAGACGCTCGTCGCTCGCGCCCTGGAACTCCGCGGGATATTCCATCGCGCCGGCACCGATTATCGTTCCCTGGCCGTTCATCAGGCGTGGAACCGAGTGCACGGTTCCGATGCCACCGGGGTTGGTCAGCGAGATCGTGACGCCTTGGAAGTCCTCGCCCGTCAGCTTGCCGTCACGCGCACGACGGACTACGTCCTCGTATGCGTTGTAGAACTGGGCGAAGGTGTGATCCTGTGTGCCCTTGATAGCGGCGACGACGAGGGTGCGGTTGCCGTCCTTGCCGGGTAGGTCGATGGCGAGACCGAGATTGGTAGCACTGGGTGAGACCGCGTTCGGCTTGCCGTCGATCTCGGCGAAGTGGGTGTTCATGGTGGGGAACGACTTGATCGCCTGGACGATCGCAAATCCGAGGATGTGCGTGAACGAAATCTTGCCGCCGCGTGTACGCGCGAGATGGTTGTTGATCACCAACCGGTTGTCGACCATGAGCTTCGCCGGGATCGCACGAACGCTGGTCGCTGTCGGGATCTGCAGAGAAGCCGTCATGTTCCGCGCTACGGCTGCTGCAGCTCCGCGAAGAATTTTGTTGGTCGGTTCGCCGGCGTCGCTTGTGGATGAACTAGCGGGCTTTGCGGCTGCGGCGGTCAAGGTTCCACCTGCGGCTTTCGACGTCGCGGGCTTGGAGGTCGGCGCAGGCTTGACTGCGGCGGCCTTGGGCGATTCAGTTTTCACCGGTGCACTTCGGGGAGCTGGAGCGGTTCCGTTCGATCCGGAAGCGCCAGTCGCGGATGCGTTGCTTGTCGAAGTAGCGGCGCTGGTGGAGGCGGGCTTTGCTGTACTGCCATTCGGGACAGACGCAGTGTCACCTGCCGGAGCGTCCGGGTCGTAATCGGTGAGGAATTCGTGCCAGCTCGCATCCACAGACGCTGGGTCTTCCTTGAATCGCTGGTACATCTCGTCGACCAGCCATTGGTTTTGTCCGAATTGGGTAGTAGAGCTGCTGCTCACGGCAGTAGTTCGCCTCGTCTCTTCTCTTCGTTCCCGATCAACGCGCGTACATAGCCAGGCTAACCCGCTCCCGGTATGTGCGAGCGCCCGGGACGGAGCTGTGGTAAGTACTCACGAGTAACTATCGGCTTCATTGCTGATGACTCCTCGGTCTATCGGTTTATTCCCTCCGCGTGTTTCTGCCGCATTCCACAGCCGTGTGTAGAAGCCTCCGCGAGTACGTAATCGATCGTGTGTGCCCACCTCGACGATGCGTCCAGAGTCCACGACGACAATCATGTCTGCGCGCGCCGCAGTTGCCAGCCGGTGCGCCACGACGACAGAGGTCCGCTTGCGGAGCACGGCGTCGCTCGCCGTGAGAACTATGCGCTCGGTTGCCGGGTCGAGCGTGGCTGTCGCCTCGTCGAGGAGCAACAGGTCGGGGTCGACCAATTCGGCTCTGGCCAGCGCGATCAGCTGTCTTTGGCCGGCGGACAAGCCTTGCCCGCGCTCGCCGACCGGCTGATACATGCCACCGCGAAGTCCGGCGATGATGTCCAAAGCCCCGACCGCGCGGGCGGCGGATTCGATGTCGGCACGGCTCGCATCGGGGCGTCCGAAGGCAATGTTGCTCGCTACATCGCCGGTGAACAGATGCGCTTCCTGCGGTACGACTCCGAGTCGGCGACGGTATTCGGCGAGCCGATATCGACGCAGATCGGTGCCTCCGACACGAACCGAACCTGACGTCGGATCGTAGAAGCGGGCCAGCAATTTGATGACCGTCGACTTGCCGGCGCCGGTGTGGCCGACGAGTGCAACGGTGGTTCCCAGGGGGATTGTGAGATTGACCTCAGTGAGCGCATCGGTCACTGCGCCTGCGTAGCGAAAGCTCACATTGTCGAGATGAACATCGCTGCGCAGCCGGCCGTCCTGGATCGGTACGGTGTCGTTGTCCGAGCCGGCCTCGATGGAACTCGGCGTACGCAACAGATCGCCGATCCGGCTCACACCCACACTGGCCTGTTGGTAACCGTCGAAAACCTGGGACAGCTGCTGGATCGGTCCGAAGAGTAGACCGAGGTAGAGCACGAACGCGACGAATGTGCCTGCCGAAGTCGAACCGGTCGCGACCTGATGGGCCCCGACGAAGACGACGAAGGCCGATGCCACGTCGGAGAGCAGCGTGATGAAAGGGAAGAACACCGAGATCGCTCGCTGAGAGCGCATTCGGCTCCGACGGTATCGATCGGCACGTTCGGCGAACTGGGTAGCGGCGAACTCTTCGCGACGATATGCCTGTGCGGACCGAAGTCCGGCGACGTTTTCCTGGAAGTCTGCGTTGACGGTCGAGATTCGCTCGCGGGATTGGGAGTACGCGACGGCGGAGACCTTGCGGAAGATGATCGTCGCGAGTACTAGCGGTGGGACCACAGCGAGTGCGACGAGTCCGAGTGTGAGATCGGTGACCAGGAGCGCGGCAGCGATGCCGATGACGGTGAGCAGGGAGACGACGGCGGTGGATGCACCGGTCTGAATGAACGACGACAGCGCGTCCACGTCGGTCGTCATCCGAGTCATGATGCGGCCGGAGAGTTCGCGTTCGTAGTAGTCCAAGCCGAGTCTCTGGATGTGCGCGTAGCTCTTGACCCGTAAGCCGAAGAGGACTCGTTCTCCGGTCCGCGCGGTGATCATGGTGGTGGCGGAGATGACGAACCATCCCACTGCTGCGAGTACGACGCCGAGTGCGCTCGCGGCCCACAATGCACCGGGATTCCCTCTGCTGACTCCGTCGTCGACGGCAAAACGCACGATCGAGGGAAAAGCAATCGCCGACAGTGAGTCGAGCGCCAGCAAGACCACGACGGTCGCAAGGAGAAGTCGGACGGGTTTCAGTAGACGCGAGAGTCGAAATTGTGGGTCCGCGGCTCGTATCTCCGCATCGGAGGCGTGGGGATCCTCGGTGGCCGGCGGTAACGCATCGACTGCGGCTTGCAGTTGCGGCGTCGACGCGACATGGCCGAGTGCGCCCGATGTCGGTCCGCCCCTGCCCGTCGGTGGGGCGGAGGTGAGCGTGCGGTGGGAAACGGAACCGACCGGCTTTTCGAGTTCGGGCCACAGCGTCGCCTCGGTCGGCTCGGCGCTTCGTTCGCGGGTGCCGCCGGGGATGTCTTCGTGTCCTTCCCCGTCTGCGAGCAGCAGGCGGAACAGGGGGCAGCGCTCATCCAGCTCGGCGACCGTCCCGGAGTCGATGATGCGGCCGTCGTCGAGTACTGCCACGCGATCTGCCAGGGTCAGCGTCGAGCGTCGGTGCGCGAGTATCAGGGTTGTTCTCTCACGCCCAGCGCGAAGTGCATCGAATATCGCTGCCTCGGTGGTCGCATCGACTGCCGAGGTCGCATCGTCCAGGACGAGAATTCGCGGATCGGTCAAGAGCGCTCTGGCCAATGCGATCCGTTGTCGCTGTCCACCGGACAGGGTGAGCCCGCGTTCGCCGACGACCGAGTCGTAACCGTCCGGCAAGGCGTCGATGAACGAGGCGGCTTCGGCCAGAGTTGCCGCGCGGGTGATGTCCTCGGCGGTGGCGTCGGGCCGGCCGAGGGCGATGTTCGCGGCAATGGTGTCCGAGAACAGAAACGGTTCGTCGAAAACGAGACCGACGGCGCCTCGGAGTTGTTCGGCGCTGATGTCGGCAACGTCGAATCTCCTCCCGTGCGACGTCAGCGCAACCGAGCCGATTCGAGGGCTGTAGAAGCGGGGGAGCAGAAGCGACAGTGCGGTCTTTCCGGAGCCTGCGTGCCCGACTATCGCGACACTTTCCCCTGGCGCGACGGTGAGATCGAAGGATCGAAGCACGTCGCGTTCTTCCTCGAAGCCGAAGGTCACGGCGGAGAGGTCCACTCCCAGTGGCCCGTCGGGGAGGTGGGTGGGATGCTCGGGCTCGGGGACCGAAGGCTCGGTATCGATGACCTCGTAGACACGCTCGACGGCTGCTCGGGAGAGTTGCGCCATGATGATGACAGAGGACAGCGTGCGGGTCACCGCCGACAGCGTTGCCACGTACGTCGCGAAGGCGAGGAAGGTGCCGATGGTGATGTGGTCGGTCATGGCGAGGTAGCCGCCGAGTGCGATGACACCGACGAGTCCCAGTTGTGGGATTGCCGCCATCGACGGAGTGAATCGCGAGTTGATTCTCGCCGAGCGCATTCGTTCGGCGAACAGTGTCCGACTCAGGTTCTCGAGCCGGTCGACCGCTCGGGCTTCCTGCCCGAAACCTTTGACGACGCGCACTCCGGTGACGGTTTCCTCGACGTGCTGGGCGATGTCGGCCGCGCGTTGTTGAGCCGACCATGTTGCCGCATACAGGGTGGGCCGAATGCGATAGACGACGATCGACACTGCCGGAACGATCAACAGTGCTACGCCGGTCAACAGAGGCGACAGATACGCCATCACGACGAGGGCGAGGACGAACTGCAGCAGTGCCCCGGCCGACAACGGCACCATCGCCAGCAACCCCTGAACGAGTTGCAGATCGGTAATGGTCCGCGAGACGACCTGCCCGGTTCTGATGTCGTCCTGGCGTCGACCGTCCAGGCGTTGCAGCGACGCGAGTAGACCGAGTCTCAGATCGTGTTGGACGTCGATCGACAATCGGCCGGCCAGGAATCGTCGGCCGAACTGGCAGCCGAACCGAACGACGCCGAGTGCGCCGATGGCGACGGCGATGGCACCGATGGTGCCGCCCTCGCCTGCACTGGCGTCGTCGATCGCGACGCGTGTGAGCAACGGGAACGAGATATCGATGACTGCGGCGATCATGGTGACCGCCAACGCTCCCGCGGCAGTGCGGCGGTGAATCCAGCATTGAGCACCGAGACGGCGGATCCAGCCAGGGGATCTTCTCACCGATCGTTGGGCGCTACCGATAGTCGACATCACGGTCAAAGGTAGACCGCGCTACCGACACGGTTCTCAGCTGATATCGCGTTCCCTGGTCCGCAGCCAGCCGGCACCGGCGATGGCGAGACCCCACACGAGCAGGCCGAACGGCGCCACCGGCCACGGCATGAAGAATTGGCTCTCGACCTCGCCCACACTGACCGTCGCGAGCGTGAGCGCCGACGGCGTCACCACCGAGATGTTGCCGAGGCCGATTCCCGACACTATCGAGGTCGCAACGAGTTCGCCGATCGGATACCACGCGACGATGATGATCGCCGGCCAGGTCGGGGAACCCATCAGGAGTCCGAGACCCGCCCCGATCAAGGACCAGACGACAACGGCGAACAAACCCATGACGAGCATGCCGATCAGCGCGGCTGACAGCTCGAAAGGTTCGCTCGAGAACAGCAGCAGGCACACCAGGCTGACGATCTCGACCAGGAGGCCGTAGCCGAGTGCGAAGAGTGCGGTGACACCCAACTTGGCAGCGATGACCCGGTCGCGGCTCGTCGAGGTCAGAAATGAAGTGGTGATCGTGTCGTACCGGAATTCGGTGCCGCCGTTCACCGCTCCGAACACCGCGACGAACATCATCGTGAACCCGAGGGCGACGTAGAGCCCCACGATTCCGAAGCCGCCCGACAGTTCGAACTCGTAGTCGGAGGTGGAATTAGCTATCGACGCGGCGATCCCACTGGCGCAGATCCCGACGAACACCGGTGGTATGGCCAGCGCCCACCAGAATTTGAGGGTGGTCACCTTGCGTATCTCGGAGGTGATCAACGTAGTCATCGTCGCCCCTCGTCCCAGGGAGAGGGGCTGTAAGCGACGGGAGGAACGTAACCAGTGGGCTGCGGATAACCCGGTGTAGGTCCGTACCCAGGCCGACCGATACTGCCCGCTGGCGTTGCGGTGTACTGCCCGGCAGTCATCGAAAGAAATACTTGCTCGAGGTCTACGTGCTCGTAGGAAGCACCGAAGACGGTCAACCCGGACTCCGACGCTATGCGCGTGACGGTGTCCGTGTCGCTACCGGCGACGCCGAGCCGTCCGTCGGGAAGCAGTTGTGCGTTCGTGATTCCGTTGGATGCAAGTGCCAGGGCGAGTGCGGCCGGATCCGATACGGCAACGAGCGTTCGGCTCGGCCGCGAGGCACGAAGCTGATCGATCCCACCCTGATACATCAATGCACCGCCGCTGATGATCACCAGATTGTCGACCGTCGCCTCGACCTCGCGGAGTAGGTGGCTGGAGATGAGTACGGTCCTTCCCCCGGCCGCGTAGGACTTCAGAAAGTCGCGGAGCCAGGCGATTCCCTCGGGGTCGAGTCCGTTGGCAGGTTCGTCGAGCACCAGAATCTCGGGATCGCCCAGGAGCGCCGTCGCCAAGGCGAGTCGCTGACGCATTCCGAGGGAGAATTCGGCGACCTGACGGTTGGTCGCGTCCGCGAGGCCGACGAGTCGGAGAACGTCGTCGGCGCGGCTGTCGGGCACACCGATCGACGCGGTGAAGATGCGGAGGTGGCCGGCCGCGGTGCGCTTGGGATGCAGACTGCGTGAATCGAGGACGGCACCGACGGCGCGAGCCGGGTGGCTCAGAGCGGAGAACGGTGCACCGGCCACGAGGCCGACTCCGGCGCTCGGTTTCGTCAGGCCGAGCAGCATCCGCAGCGTCGTGGTTTTACCGGATCCGTTGGGGCCGAGAAATCCTGTGATGGACCCGCGTGGAACCACGAAGCTGAGGTCGGACACTGCGTGAATCGAGCCGAAGACCTTGGTGAGACCTTGCGCTTGCAGTGCGTGGACAGCGAAGCTGTTCGTTCCTGCGGAGCCGCCTGTCATGGATTCGATTCCCCCGGATCGTCGTACGTGAGCTACCCGGGACCGAGTGAACTTCCCGACCCCGGGTTCAGGTTACGACGTTTGCGCGGGGTCAGAGAAACGCGGCCGCAACCTCGCGATATACCTCCGACGGATCTGCCTTGTCCGGCAACGCATGCACGATGACGTGGGAGGCACCGGCGTCGATGTGTTGACCGAGTCGCTGAGCGATCGAGGCCGCATTTCCGTGGGCGACAAGGGCATCGATCAACCGGTCGCTGCCGCCGTCGCCGATCTCCTCTTTGGAGTATCCGAGGCGCTCGAGGTTGTTGGTGTAGTTCCTCAGGTGCAGGTACGGATTGTTCACCGGTGGACGCCCGATGTCTCGGGCCCGTTCGGGATCGATGTCGAGGACGACCTTGTGCTCGGGGGCGAGGACCCTGTCCGGTCCCAGAATCGCCCGAGCCTCGGCTGTATGTTCGGGAGTCGTCAGATAGGGGTGGGCTCCTGCGGTGCGGTCTGCGGACAGCTTCAACACCTTCGGGCCCAATGCCGCGAGTACCCGACGCTCGATGGGGACCCCGCCCTCGTCGAGGGCATCGAGATAGTCGACCAGCGCCTCGTAGGGCTTCTGATATTCCTGCGTTGCCTCCGGGTGCCCCGCGCCGATACCGAGCAGGAATCGTCCCGGGTGTTTCTTCTCGATGCGGTGGAACGATTCTGCGACCTCCGGTGCGGCTGCGGACCAGATGTTGACGATTCCGGTCGCCACGACGATCGACTCGGTTGCATCGAGAACCTCCTCGGCCGAGGCCAGATCCGCAGGCGGGGAGCCGCCGAGCCAGATGGCGCCGTAGCCGGCTTCTTCGATCGTGTGGGCCAACTCGGGTGGGATCCCCGAATAGTGACGCCAGATGCCGATCGTGCCGAGTTCAGGTGTGACGGTGTTGGTCATGTTCATGACCAACACCGCTGCGCACGGCTGTAATTCCTGCGGACTTACTCGTCCGGTTCGATGATCCGGGTTTCCGGCCACGCGCGCGGTGCCGGTCCGAAAGCTTCGCGTGAATTCTTGATGACGCCTTTGCCGATCATGCGGTTGCCTGTTCCGCCGATCACCGCGCCGATTCCGGCAGGCAGAAGTTTGCCGAACAGTAGAGCGCTTCGTTTGGCGAAATATTTCGAGACGAACTTCTTGGCGAGCGACTTGTTCATGTTGGTCATCGCTCCGCCCGGAATTCGAGTGGTGACGAGCGAGCCCCAATTGCGTGCGCTGGTCCCAACGGTCTTCTGCACGATCTGCATTCCGGATTCGCCCAGGGCCACCGACAGGACCAGGGCACGTCGCTGCTGGTGGTCGTGGACCGCTATACCGTGCACCGAGGCCACCGACAGCGTCAACAGTGCGGAAGATTCGATGAAGAATGCCGTCTCTGCACCAACGGCAGCAAGAGAAGCGACGGTCCCGATCGCCGGTACCGCTGCGGCGCCCCCTACTGCGCTTCCGCTTCCGGTCACTGCGAGCAGAAAGCGATTCTCCAGGCGCTCGATCAGCTGCGCGGGAGAGTCGTTCGGATGAGCTCGACGCATGTACCCGACGTACTTCTCGACGGCGGGCCCCTGGATCCTGCTGCCGTGGTCGAGGATTTTCACGAGCGCCTGTTCGAGGCGACCGCCCTCCTTGATTGTCTCGACCTGATCCTTGTTCTTGTTCTTGCTCGCCATCCGCACTCCGATCGATGTGACTTATTTGTTATTCGGTCGTGGAGCGCTGGTACCCGTTCGCATTCGGTTCTACCCTGCAATGGTGACCGGTGTATCCGAGGGCGCGCGCGGAAGTCCGAGTGCTCGGTTGCGTCCGTTCGTTGCGTCCTACAGCGGATATCGACTGTCGGGTTACAAGCCCGGTGAGCATATCGGGATGCCGAGTCCGTATCTGACTGTGATCATCGCCATCGGACCCAAGCTCGAGATCGCGGATTCGCCGCGACAGGGTTCCTGCGCTTTCGAGACACTCGCAAGTGGCATCTCCGCCGAACCTGTCACCATCGCGCACGACGGCAACCAACACGGGATTCAGCTGTCGTTCACCCCTGCCGGTGCCCGCGCGCTGTTCGGGATCCCCACTGCCGCGCTGGGCGACTGGATGGTCGATCTCAGCGACGTCATGTCCGGCGCGGGCGAACTCCTCGATCGAGTCGCCGCGACCGAAGACTGGGACAGACGGTTCGACGTCGTCGACGAGATCTTGTCCCGCAATCTGGAAGAGCGGCCTATCGATCCGACACTCGCCGAGGCATGGCGGCAGTTGGTCGGGTCGGGTGGATCGGCACGGGTCGGTGAAGTGGCCCGGAACGTCGGATGGAGCCGAAGGCATCTGACCAACAAGTTCGCCGCAGAGTTCGGAGTCGCGCCGAAGGACTCGGCCCGTATCTCGCGGTTCTACCGCTCGCACCAGGCTCTGCGTCGGCCGTCGATACCTCTGTTGTCCGAAGTCGCTGCGGCCTGCGGCTATTACGACCAGGCGCATATGGCCCGCGAATGGCGCGAGTTCGCGGGCATGTCTCCGTCGCAATGGCGTCGGGTGGAGGAGTTCGCATTCGTCCAAGACCACGACGGCAGTCCGAGCGCAGGATGAGGTCTATGACCGAAACAACAATCTGGCCCACCCTTCGCTACGACGACGCGCGTGCCGCCATCAGATACCTCGTCGACGTTCTCGGCTTCGTGGAGAAGGCCGTCTACGGCGAAGGTGACCGTGTCGACCATGCAGAACTGCTGTGGCCGACAGGAGACGGCGTGATGCTCGGGAGCGTCCGCGAGGGTAGTGCGCTCGGAGGCCTCCCCCCGGGAGTCGGGTCCGTCTACATCGTCACCGACGAACCCGACGTGATTCATGACCGCGTCGTGTCCGCAGGTGGCAACGTCACCCAGGGACTACGAGACGAGGACTACGGCAGTAGAGGGTTCACTTGCCGCGACCCCGAGGGCGTCTACTGGAGTTTCGGGACCTACCGCGGAACCCAATGATCGGTCGGCACCACTTCGTCGGACTTGGGCGGCAAGGGGGCTGTGCCCTCGCCGAACGGTCGACCACCGAGTGATTCGCGTCCGTGCGGCTCCAGCCAGCCGTGCAGATACGGGCCCTCGGGCACGATGCCTGTCGGGTTGATATCGGTGTGCACGAGGTAGTAGTGCCGCTTGATGTGGTCGAAGTCGACGGTGTCGCCGAAGCCGGGTGTTTGGAACAGATCGCGCGCGTAATTCCACAGCACCGGGATCTCGCTGAGTTTGCTGCGGTTGCATTTGAAGTGGCCGTGGTAGACCGGATCGAACCGCACGAGCGTCGTGAACAGCCGGACGTCGGCTTCGGTGATGGTGTCGCCGACGAGATAGCGCTGGCCGCTCAGACGTCCGGCGAGCCAGTCGAGGGCGGTGAACAGTCGGTCGTATGCCTTGTCGTAGGCCTCTTGCGATCCGGCGAAACCGCAGCGGTACACACCGTTGTTGACCTCGGTGAACACGCGCTGGGCTACCTCGTCGATTTCGGCGCGCAGTGCCTCGGGATACAGATCCGGTGCTCCCGGGCGGTGGTACTGCTTCCATTCGGTGGACAAGTCGAGGGTGATCTGCGGGTAGTCGTTGGTGACGACTTCGCCGGTGGAGATCTCGACTATCGCGGGAACGGTGATGCCGCGCGGATAGTCGGAGAAGCGCGCGAAGTACGCCTCCTGCAAGCGCTCGATCTTCAGCACTGGATCGACGCCCCCGGGCTCCTCGTCGAAGTTCCAACTCCGCGGGTCGTGCGTCGGGCCGGGAATCGACAGCGACAGCACATCCTCGAGTCCGAGCAGACGACGAACGATGATCGATCGGTGCGCCCACGGGCAGGCCCTGGCGGCGACGAGTCGGTAGCGACCGGGCTCGACGGGGTAGCCGTCACGCCCGTCGGCGGTTATCCGCGTTTCGATGTAGTTGGTGTCCCTGTTGAATTCCTTGCCGGGTTCGACGTAGCTCATGGATTCAACGTTACGTAGATCCCAGCTCGACGGAGGTGAACACGCCCCATTCTTCGTAACCGAGGCGCGAACCGAGCCTTCGGGCTGTCCCGTTCTCCGCACTTGTCTGCCACTGCGGGATCAGTCCCTCGTCGATCGCGTCGTTCGTCGCGAGCCGTGCCACGACCTGAGCGTTGCCGCGTCGGCGCGCGAGCGGTGCGGTCAGAATGCCGACGTCGGCAAGAATGCCTTCCCATTCGAGGTACGCCGCGCAGGACAGGGGCGCAGCGGACTCTGCCGGGCGATCGTCGGCGAGGAGGGTGAACCACGACCGCTTGCGCGTCAGATCTGCGCTGAGCACGTCATCCGGCGCACACAGGGCGTCGAGTGCGAGAACGTGCCCGAGGTCGTGGGAAATGAGTGGGTCGTGAAGATCGATGGTCGTGCCGATGTCGGCGGCGTAGGACAAGACGATGGGCCCGCGGCTGCGTCCGGACACCGACGACTCCAGCAGTGAGAGAGTTCCGCGGTCGGCCAGTTCGTCGTCGGATCGGTGCTCTGCAGCCTCCAAGACCTGCTCCGGCCCCACCAGCGCGCTCGCGTCCCCCAGGCGCAGGAACGTGACCTCCGTCGCATCGGGGTCTACCTGCAGATATCGGATGCCGGGCTTCATAGCCGAGTCGGGCAGTCCGAGGCGTCGGGACCAGGCGAGTCGGACAATGTCGTGATGATGGGAATCCACCGGGCCAAGGGTATCCGGGCTCGCCGAAAAATAAGTTTTCAGACTTTTTTCACCCCGGCGTATCGCAAATGACAAATGAATGGCATGATCGGGAGTGAGATTGGAGCTTCGACGTGAAGGTCCAGCTCGCTACAGAAGGTTTACGGTATGACGCAGGGCAGTGTTAAGTGGTTCAACGGCGAAAAGGGCTTCGGCTTCATCGAGCAGGATGGTGGCGGACCTGACGTGTTCGTTCATTACTCCGAGATCCAGGGAACTGGCTTCAAGTCTCTCGACGAGGGTCAGCGCGTGGAGTTCGAGGTTGGACAGGGCCAGAAGGGCCCCCAGGCCACCGGCGTTCGCGCTATCTGATCCCCCTAAAGGATCGCCACCCGGAAATGCTGACGGCTTAAGCTGTCCGACTCCGAGTTTTCAAAGGCCGGATATCCGAAGAGAAATCTTCGAGTATCCGGCCTTTGTGCTGTGCGGCTTTACTTCAGAGTGGGAGTGCGTCCCATCAGGACGTACTCCCACTTGCGTGCGCGCTACAACCCGAGATCGCGCCCGATCAGTTCCTTCATGATCTCGTTCGATCCGGCCCAGATCTTGGTGACACGTGCGTCCTTCCATGCGCGAGCCGCTCGGTATTCGTTCATGAACCCGTAGCCGCCGTGCAACTGCACGCAGTGATCGAGGATCTCGTTCTGCACCTGCGAACTCCACCACTTTGCTTTCGCAGCATCGATTGCGGTGAGCTCACCGGCACCGTGAGCAAGAATGCAGTTGTCGATAAATGCCTGCGCCACATCGAGTTTCGTGGTCAGCTCGGCGAGGAGAAACTTGTTCCACTGAAGCGAACCGATCTGCTGGCCGAAGGCCTTGCGGTCCTTGGCGTACTGCAGTGTCTCTTCGAGGATCGGCCGTGTGTGCCCAAGATTGGCAACCGAGCAGCTGATGCGCTCCTGGGGGAGTAGCTGCATCATATGGATGAACCCTCCGTCGAATTCGCCGATCATGTTGCTCGCGGGCACGCGAACATTTTCGAAGAAAAGTTCGGCGGTGTCGGACTCGGGCTGGCCCACCTTGTCGAGCTTGCGTCCCCGGGAAAATCCCACCGCGTCCTTCTCGACGGCGAACAAGGTGATGCCCTTCGCCTTTTTTTCAGGCGTGGTGCGGGTGGCGACGATGACGAGATCGGCGCTGCTCCCGTTGGTGATGAACGTCTTGGATCCGTTGATGATGAAGTCATCGCCGTCCCTGACAGCGGTGGTCTTCAACGCGGCGAGGTCGGAGCCTCCGGAAGGTTCGGTCATCGCGATCGCGGTGAGCAACTCGCCGGTGCAGAACTTCGGAAGCCAACGCTGCTTCTGCTCCTCGGTTGTCAGTTTGACCAAATACGGTGCGACGATGTCGACGTGAATTCCGAAGCACGACGCCACTGCTGCGCTCGAGCGGGACAGCTCCTCACCGAGGACGGCGTTGAAGCGGTAGTCCTCGGCGCCGCTACCACCGTATTCTTCTGGAACCTCGAGTCCCAGGAACCCGTTTCGGCCGGCTTCGAGCCAGATGTCGCGGTCGATGAAGCGTTGTTCGATCAGCTTCTCTTCGCGCGGGGTGATGGTGCGGGTGACGAACTCGCGGACGGATTCGCGGAACGCGTCGTGGTCCGCGTCGAACAAACTGCGCTTCATGTATTCCTCCAAGTAAGGGCTCTCTTGGAAAATGTACCCGTTGGTAACTTCCGCACGTGTCGCGATGTGGCACGCTGAACCACATGGCTGACCACCCCACTTCGCTAGTTCGATACTCCACCGACGCCGGCGCCGAGGTTGCCGTCCTGACTTTCGATCACGGACCGCTCAATCTGTTCGATCAGGCGATGTTCGACGCCGTCGCCGCTGATGTAGCTGATCTGACTGCACGCCCTCCGCGCGCGGTGCTGCTGCGCGCGGAGGGCAAGGTCAATTCCGCAGGGGTGGATGTAAAGGTCTTCGAGGGCCTCACCGCGCAGGAGGGTGCCGAGATGTGGCGTCAGCTTTTCGCTGACATCGCCCACCCGATCGAGGCACTGCCGTGCCCGGTCGTCTACGCCGCTCACGGTCTGACCCTGACCGCGGCATTCGAGATTTCCCTCGCCTGCGACATTATTCTCGCCGGACCGAAGGCAAGATTCGGCCTCGTCGAAACCGTCGTCGGGCTGACTCCGTCGATGGGCGGCCCGCAGCGCTTGGCCGAACGGGCGGGTTCGGGTCGCGCTCGCGAGCTCGTCATGACCGGAGATCTGTACGATGCCGAGACGATGCGCGAGTGGGGCGTCGTCAACGCCGTCCACCCCGATGTCGACGCGGCTGCTCGTTCCCTGGTCGAGCGGTTGGCCGCCGGGCCGACGGTGGCTCACGCTGCCACGAAAAAGATTGTGGCAGCGTGGCGTTCGGGTGGTGTCGCGCATGCTGACGAGATCACGTCCGAGGTGTCGGGGGCGTTGTTCGAGTCGGATGATCTACGCGGTGCGGTGAAGAGTTTTCTGGAGAACGGTCCTGGTAAGGCGATTTATTCGGGCAAGTAGTGTGGGGCGGATGAGTTTGCCTCTCGCTGAATTGCACATGCACATCGAGGGTTCGTTGGAGCCTGGTCAGATTTTCCAGTTCGCGGAGCGTAACGGTATGCGGTTGCCGTATGCGGATATCGACGAGTTGCGTGGGTTGTACGAGTTCACGGATCTGCAGTCGTTTCTCGATCTTTATTATGCGAATACTTCGGTGTTGCGTACTGCGGAGGATTTTGCCGATCTGGCGCGGGCGTATTTTGCGCGTGCCAAGGTTGCGGGCATCACGCATGCGGAGGTCTTCTTCGATCCTCAGGCACACACCGGTAGGGGTGTTGCGTTGGAGGCGGTGGTGGAGGGTTTGGCCGATGCTGCGGCGTCGAGCGAGCGGGAGTTCGGTGTCACGAGCGGTTTGATTGCGTCGATTCTGCGGGACAAGCCGGTTCTGCATGCCAACAAGTTGCTCGAGGATTTGTTGGCGATGAAGGCGCCGATCATCGGCCTCGGTCTCGATTCGGCGGAGGTGGGTTTTCCGCCTTCGTTGTTCGTGGATGTGTTCGCGCGTGCGCGGGCGGAAGGCTTGCATGTGGTTGCTCATGCGGGGGAAGAAGGCCCGGCCGAGTACATCTGGCAGGCGCTGGATTTGCTGGGTGCCGAACGTATCGATCATGGGGTCCGCTGCCTGGAAGACGAGGCGTTGGTTAATCGTCTTGTCGAAGAAGAAATTCCATTGACTGTCTGTCCGTTTTCGAATGTTCGGCTCAAGGTCGTCGATACGCTTGCCGATCATCCGATTCGTCAGATGATCGAGCGGGGACTCGTGGTCACCGTGAATTCGGATGATCCGGCGTACTTCGGCGGCTATGTAGACGACAACTTCGCTGCCCTGACCGATCAGGTCGGTCTGACCGAACGCGAGCGAGAGATTTTGTACGACAACTCGATTCGCGCGTCGTTCAGCTGACGGACACCGAAATCTGCGGGTATCCGGTTGCGCCGTCGGGCACCGTGTCGGCGGTCATGGAGGTTTGGATGTCACCGTTCGCGTCGCTGGCTCGTGCACGAATGATGTGATTGCCCGGTGGCGCGTCCCATTCGAGGACCCATTGCCGCCAGGTGTCTTTCGAATATTCCTCGGACAGTGTCGCGGGCATCCAGTTGCCTTCGTCGATCTGGATGTCGACACCGGAAATTCCGAGGTGCTGATGCCAGGCGACGCCGGCGATCATGGTCTTTCCTGCCGGGACGGTTCCGCCGGAGCGAGGCGTGTCGATGCGTGAGGCGGTCTTGATCGGTCCGAGTTCGCCCCATCCTCGATCGGTCCAGTATGCGGTGACTTTGTCGAATCGGGTCACCTCGAGGTCGGTGACCCATTTGGTGGCGGAGACGTAGCCGTAGAGTCCGGGCACCACCAGTCTGGCTGGATAGCCATGGCGGACGGGTAGTGGTTGGCCGTTCATACCGACTGCGAGCAGGGCATCGCGTCCGTCGAGCAGCACCTCCAGTGGGGTTCCTGCGGTGAACGCGTCGTGGCTCGACGAGAGAACCATGTCAGCGCCGTCTTGGATCCCGGCTTCTTCGAGAAGATCTTTCAGCGGGTAACCGATCCAGGTGGCATTACCGACCAGTTCGCCACCGACGACGTTGGAGACGCAGGTCAGGGTCACGGTCTTTTCGACGGCTTCGCGTTGCATCAGATCCTCGAAGGTGATCTCGAGTTCTCGCTCCACCATGCCGTGGATACGGAGCTTCCAGGTGTCCGATGGCACTTGCGGTAGCACCAGTGCGGTGTCGATTCGGTAGAAGTCCTCGTTCGGGGTGATGTATGAGGCCAGGCCGTCGATGTTCATCGTCGTGTTCAGATCGGCGCCGGGCGGGATCGGGGCCTGTGGTTTCGGGGTCGGAAGCAGAAATGCGAGGCGGTTGGCCGTGACGCTACGGGCTTGACCGATCATCCGGCCGGCGGTTCCGGCAACTACTGCGACAGCCCCCGCAGCAACGGCAAGGCCGAGGAAACTCCGCCTGCTCATGCCTTGTGCCGGTTCGGGTGCTTCGGCGGCACGGATCAGCGCGTTCAGCATCACGATCCCGACGGCGACTCCCGCGACGGTCGGGATGGCGTCGAGCAGGGTGCTTCCGCTGCGAGTCAGCGCGGCAATCACCCCGACGGCGCCGAGTCCAGCGAACAGCACGGCGCCGCGTGGAGCGCGCATCATGCCCGCGACGGCTGCGAGCGCGGCGATGATCAGCGACATGCCGACGAAGAGCGCCGTTTTGTCCGAGGTGCCGAAGGTATCGATCGCCCATTCGCGGACTGCTTCGGGGGTGTTGTCGACCACCGCCGAGCCCACGGCATAGAACGGAGAGGAGTTCGGCCCGAAGGGAACCGAGACGAGTTCGCCGACGCCGAGAATCACTCCTGCCGCGAGGAGACCGGATAGTGCACGCTTCAACATCACTCCACGATAAGCGGTGCTCTCGCCGGGCCTTGGATTCCGGTCTGCGTCTACTTGCGTAACCGCTGCTGAAGGTACTCGTTGTCGAACAACCTGTCCGGATCGAACTTGTCACGGATGTCGCAGAAGTCGTCGAAGTGCTCGTACGTTCCGGCGAACTCCTCGGCCCGAAGCGAGTGCAGCTTTCCCCAGTGCGGCCTGCCGCCGACGCTGCGCGCAATCGCTTCGATCGCGTCGAAGTATTCGCGGTGGTCCATGCGGTGATACTGATGGACGGCGATGTACGCGGTGTCTCGGCCGTAGGCTGTCGAGAGCCAGATGTCGTCCCCCGCTGCGAACCGGACCTCGACGGGAAACGCGACCGTGACGGTAGAAGACTCCAGCCATCGATTGATTTCGCGCAACACATAGGTCGTCGATTCTGCCGGTATCGCATACTCCATTTCGCGGAACCTGACGGTGCGAGAGGACGCGAATACGCGATAGCTACGGTCGGTGAACTCGCGAGAAGACAGTGCCCGCGCAGAGAACTTGTTGACCCGCGGAGTCGCACGGGGGAACCTGGTCACTGCTCGATTGACGACCTCGAAGACCGTGTTGGACAACAACTCGTCGTCGATGTATGCCCGCACCGATCCGAGTGGGGACAGTGGCGTGTCTGCCGGTAGCCGCGTGTTTCGCTTGGTCAGCACCCGATCGGTGTGCGGAAACCAATAGAACTCGAAGTGGTCGACGCCGGAGACGGTCTCGTTCAGGTGCGCAAGCGTTCCGTCGAGCGTCGCGGGTGCCTCGACGGCATGCAGCGCAAAGGCCGGCTCGCAGGCCAAGGTCACCTTCGTGATGATGCCGAGCGCGCCTAGCCCGACACGGGCGGCGTCGAAGAGGTCTGTATCGAAGGTCGCCGAACAGTTGATCAGCTGCCCGTCGGCGGTGAGTATCTCGAGCGCGCGAACCTGTGTGGCGATGCCACCGAACCGTGCACCGGTACCGTGGGTACCTGTCGAAATTGCTCCCGCCACGGATTGAGAGTCGATGTCGCCGAGATTGGTCATCGCCAATCCGAGGTCCCACAGACGAGCCGTCAGCTCCCGCAATCGTGTGCCGGCGAGCACGGTCACCGAGGTGGAGCCATCGGCTTCGGGGACAACAGATTCGATTCCGTACAGCATGTCGAGACTGACCTGCACTCCATCGGTCACGGCGACCGAGGTGAACGAATGGCCTGCGCCGACGCATTTGACGCGAAGGCCGCTGTCGGCTGCCCGCAAAACCACCGACCTCAGCTCGTCGATCGTTCGCGGCGTGAAGTACTCCGCCGGCCGTGCGGTCTGATTGCCGGCCCAATTCGTCCATGTATGCCCCGTCATCGCATAACTATGGATCGCACGTCCGACACGGTCAATTTTTCCGACGTACTGCGATGTCTGCGCCTACTATCGTGGGCATGCAGACCCAGTTGTCGGCAGATTCGCGCCGTGCGCACTTAGTGTTATCTGCGGTGCAACGAGCCGAGCATGTCGGCATCGAGGGGTTGACCGTTCGCGGTGTCGCCGATGAAGCGGGCGTCACCCAGGCCGCTGTCTATTACTGCTTCGAATCGAAAGAAGCGCTCGTCATTGCCATGGGGGAACGGTTGCTCACCGATGTGACCGGGGCGTTGCACGGTGCATTCGAACGAGCGGTGAATGCACGTGAACTCACCGGTGTCCGCGGACTTCGCGAACTGGTGCACAGCGGCCTGAGCGGTATCTGGCCGTTCATCGAGCAGTCCGCGGACCGGCAGCTGCTGTCCTACGAGATCAAGACGTACCTCTTGCGCCACCGCGCACTCGGTTCGGAACAGGCAGCCCAGATCGCTACCGGTCAGTACCGCATCCGCGACACCGAAGCCCTGGACTTCTTCGAGCGCTGCGCCGCTCATACCGGTATCCGATGGCTCGAGCCACCGGATGCAGTGGCACGGTTCGGCATGGCCGTCGTCGACGGTATGGTCCTGCGTTGGCTGGTGGATCGAGACGAGATGGCAGTGATCGCGCAGCTCGATGAACTGTCCGCCCTGATAGCAGCCAAGGCCGTCGATCTGTGACGGTTGCTGGGCGATGGTGTGCTCCCGATGCTTGACTGACAACCCCCGCAGTATCGATCGCACAGTAGCGATTAGACGAAAAGGAAACCAGCTCAGTGACGTCACTTCTCGGTCGGATCACCGATGACTCAGCCACACGCGATAACGCCACATCTGACGCGGCCCTCGACCGTATTGCTTCGGCCACCAAGGACCTGGAACCACCTTTCGCTGCCGTGGACTCGGTTGCATTGGACTTCAACGCGTCCGAGTTGATACGGCGCAGCAATGCACTACCGGTTCGGGTCGCCAGCAAGTCGGTGCGATCGCGAGCGATACTCGGCCGTGTCCTCGGAAGGGATCGGGTTGCCGAATCCACGACTGGGTCGAATGCGGCTCCTGGGCAAGGGTTTCAGGGAATCATGGCGTACTCGACGGCGGAAGCGCTGTGGCTCGCAGGCGCCGGTGATCAGCACGGAACCGATGGCGTCGAGGACATCCTCATGGGATATCCGAGCGTCGATACCCAATCACTGGCCGCGATCACCCGTGATCCGGTGCTGTCTTCACGCATCACTCTGATGGTCGACGACGTCGCCCATCTCGACATCATTCGGGCCGCAGCCGGTTCCGATCGACTCGCGCCGCGCATCTGTATCGATGTCGATGCTTCGCTGCGGATCGGTCCCGCCCACATCGGGGTGAGGCGTTCGCCGCTACGTGAGCCGGCGCAGGTCGCCGAATTCGCACGCATCGCGCAGGCACGAGGCTTCCACGTCGTCGGAGTGATGTTCTACGAAGCCCAGATCGCGGGGTTGCCGGACTCGAACCCGGCTGTCGAGCTGATCAAGCGACTATCGGCATCGGAGCTTCTGGTGCGGCGCCAGGCAGTGGTCAGCGCAGTGACCGACGTTGTCGGGCCATTGGAAATCGTCAATGGTGGTGGCACCGGTTCACTCGAGGTGACCTCTGCAGACCCCGTCGTCACCGAGGTCACCGCCGGATCGGGGCTTTTCCTGCCCGCTCTGTTCGACCGCTACAAGGCTTTTCCGTCGAATCCGGCCTTGTACTTCGCGTTGCCGGTTCTCCGCAAGCCCACCGCGTCGATCGCGACGGCTTTCGGCGGCGGGTACATTGCCTCGGGTCCGGTGTCGGCTACGAGAGTGCCGTTACCCGTTGGGTTCTCGAACGCGGTGCGCGGTGTGACGCGCGGCGGATTGAAGCTGATCCGAAACGAAGGTGCAGGCGAGGTTCAAACGCCGCTGCGTGGTGCCGAATCGGTCGGGATCGGTGACCGAATCTGGTTCCGTCACGCAAAGGCAGGTGAAGTGTGCGAGCGCTTCGACACGCTCTACGTCATCGACGCAGACGGTGGACGGACGGCGGTTCCGACCTACCGAGGAGAGTCGAAGAACTTCGGCTAGTCACGCCCGCTATTGCCACACCCGCTATTGCCACGCCCGCGGTTGCTCAGTGCCATGAAGGTTCCCAATGTGACGAGCCCGTCGGGGGTTGTGGGGAGGTGCTGAGTGAGGCTGCGGGACCGGATGAGAAATGCGGCCCACTGGCCACGCGAGATTGCCACGTTCAGTCTGTTGCGTGAGAGCAGAAATCCCATTCCGCGGGGGACGTCGTCGACGGAGGAGGCCGCCATCGAGACGAGGACCACCGGAGCCTGACGACCCTGAATTTTGTCGACGGTTCCCACCAGAACCTCGTCGAGACCGACCTCTGCGAGATGGGCGAGGATGACAGCGACCTGCGCGTTGTATGCGGCGACAACGAGAAAATCGGATGCAGCGAGCGCTCGGGTCCCCTCGAACGAGCCAGGGTCCGTCCACCCGCTGCCGATCAGTCCCTGAATACGAGAGATGATCTCAGCGGCTTCTTCCGGCGAGCCCGTCGAGTTCCCGTCATGATCGACGAGGACGGTGTGCAGGCCGGGGGGGAGTCCGTCGAGGTTTCTTGCCTCGGTCACCTCGCGGTTCGACTCGAGGCGCCCCTCGTACGCCAGTGCCGACACCGGCGCGCACAGCGCGGGGTGCATACGCCACGTGGTGGCCAGGAAGTAACCGCGATCGGCAGGAAGGGCGCCGTGTCCGGCAGCGAGCCAGCCTAGCGCCGATCGGTCGACGGGTTCGGGGTGGGTTCCCTGGCTTACCTGGGGTAGTTGTTGCGGATCGCCCAGCAGCAACAGATTTCGAGCTGCACCGGCGACGGCGATGGTATTGGCAAGTGAGAATTGGCCGGCCTCGTCGATTACGAGGAGATCGAGCGACCCAGGCACTACACGGGTGGAATGCGAGAAGTCCCACGCCGTCCCGCCGATGACGCAGCCGCGATCTGCGTCGGCGACGAAACCCGGGTACTCGGTTTCCTTCAGTACGGTCTGTTCGGTCGGTGCTTTCTTGCCGACGGACCGGGCATCGACTCCTGCCTGGACGACGGTGGCGAGGAGATTGTCGACCACCATGTGTGATTGTCCGACAACTCCGATGCGCCAATGATGCTCGCGCACAAGGTGGGCTATCACCCGGGATGCGGTGTAGGTTTTTCCGGTTCCGGGCGGGCCTTGAACTGCAAGGTACGAGTGGTCGAGGTCGAGAAGCGCTGCAGTGATGGCCGAGGCATAGTCGTTGCCGTCTACGGGTGGAAGCGGATTGCCCGATGTGGTTCGAGGTGGTGACAGCGTCATCAGGTCTGCAACGGGGGTCAGTGGCAGATCGGGCAGTGTGTCGTCGACCTCGGTGGCGGCGGTCTCGATCGCGGACTCGAGGCTTGCAGTGGGTACGGGTCGGTCCGGAGCTGTCGCGATCGGAGGGTCGAAATACGGCTCGGTGTCCGCTCGCAGTGATTCCTCGACGATGACGGCATCTCGGGTGCCGTCGAACCCGACGTCGACGATCTTCGCCATGGACGAACCACGATGGGTCGGGTGCAGCTTGTCCAACCCCTCGGGTGACGGATTGTCGTACAGCAATCTGACCGTATGGCCCACTCCGCCGATGACGCCATTGGACAGTTCACCGACGAGTCTCAGTTTTCTACGTAGAACTCGTTGGCGTGGCGCGGTTTTCATCCAATCGTGGAGAACCTCCACGTGATCGATCTTCATGACGTCGGCGGCGTCGGCCCACTCGTCGACAGGGTCGGTCAGTCTGTCGAAGTGTGCCCACCAGAAAGGCTTGCGTTCGCGTCGGTGGAAGCCGACGGCGCCCGCGTACATGGCAACAGCCTGCTGAGCAGGCGTTCGATTCCAGGGCAGGCCTACGTACTCGCCGAGTGAGATTTCGAGTGGGGTTGCAGTGTCTTCCCTTTCGACGACCGGTTCGTTCGGCTTGCGGGGGGTTACCCCGGCGTCGAATGCCCTGGCGAGAAGCCAATTTCGGAGCTCGATCGTCGAGACACAGTCCGTCCGGTTGTACTCGGCGATCTCGTTCAGCAGTTCCGCCGCCGCTGCATCCTCGCCTGCATCGCGGAACTCGCACCAGTGTGCGTACTCGACGATCGATGCAGCCGCATTCGTGACGTCTCCCGATCTGTCCTCGGGCATGTACAGCGGTTCGAGCTTCTTGATGCTGTAGGACCTGGCACCGATGCGGACCGACTTGCGGACGATCGGATACAGATCCACGAGGACCTCGTGCCGCAGCAGGTCGTCCACGACGTCCTCGCCGACGCCGTACCTGCCTGCGAGCCGAAGTAGCGCAGTCTTCTCGTACGGGGCGTAGTGGTAAACGTGCATGTTCGGGTACTCGACGCGTCGGGCCGTGACGTAGGCGAGAAAATCGATCAGAGCCTGACGTTCCTGGTTGCGATCGTGTGCCCAGAACGGCTCGAACGACAAATCCGTGTTCAGAACACCGAAGAGGTACTCCAGACCCCAGTCGTTCGGATGTGCCGGATCGGCCCAGAGCGGGTCGCCTTCGAAGTCGAAGAAGATGTCACCGGGGTCCGGTTCTGGGATCGAACCGAGACCCCGAGCGTCGAAGATGTCGAATTCGGCGGCGCCGGTGCGCTCCTGACGCACCTGCAGTGCGGCCTGTGCCCGCAGACTTGTCGATGTTCTGTCCGACATGCCGTCCACTGGATCGGCCGAGGCCGCAAGCTCTTCGATCGTCGAGATGCCTGCGTCGATCAGTCGCTCGCGCGCCGAACTGCGCATACCCGCAACAAGAATCAGGTCTCGGTGTTCCTCGACCTGCACCGAGCAGGTATCGCACCGGCCGCACGCGGAATATTTCGGATCTGCCCACCCGACGGCGGTCCCCTCCGCCTGATGTTCGTCGAGTATGCGTTGGAGGTTCTCGCGGGACTGCCGATAGACGGCGAGTATTTCGGTGAGGGTGTGGCTCGAAGTGCTGCCGTCGCCGAGCATCAGATGCACGTGATCGGACGGCAAAATTCCACCGCGCTGCAGTGAGTCTGCGTACGCCGCCAACTGAAGTAGTGCAGGAACCTTTGCATGACGAGACAATTTGGTGTCGTAGACGCCGTAGCGGTCCCCGTCGGCAACCAGGAAGTCGCAGAATCCGAGGAATCGGCCGTCGAAGAAGGTTGCCTGATAGAGCACTGGGGTGCGGGAGGTCAACGCTGTGAACGTCGACCAGTCGGCGTCGGCGAGTTCTTGCCGGGTGCGGCCGGGCCTTTCCATCGTCAGCACTCCGCCCGGGAACTGTTCTTCGAACCGTGCCAACTGGGTGCGCTCGTGTGCCAGGCCGAGTGCTGATGTTCGCTCCAGCATCGGGTCGGGTTCGGCGGCAATACGCGGCACGAGCCCGTTCAAGCTGTCGAGTTTTCGTAGCAGACCGAACTCGCAGGACGCGGCCGCCGCGAGATCGCTGGCGCTGTAAATTACCTGATCGTCCAAGAGGAACACGCGCATAACTGTAGGGGAATGCACCGACACGGAAGCGAAACAGGCAAGATGGTCGAATGCCGTTTTTCGAGGGAGCCACCGGTGCCGTTCATTACCGATCATGGACGACGGCACACCCCCGTCTCATCGTGGTGTTCCTCCACGGGTTGGGACAGAACAGCGGCCACTACCATCGGTTCGCGCGGGTGATGAATGGTCGCGACATCGATGTATGGGCCATCGACCACGTCGGCCACGGGCTCACCGAGGGCGAGCTTTCCGATGCGTCGCAGATCGAAGGTCTTGCCGATAACGCCCTTCAGCTCGCAGCGATCGCGCAGTCCGAGCGTGACGGCATCCCGCTTGCCCTGATGGGGCATTCGTTGGGCGCGGCAACCGCGATTGCTGCTCTTGACAAGGATTCGAGCCGATTCACTTCGGCGGTGTTGTGTGCGACCCCGAAGTCGGTTGTCGGTGCAGCCGTCGCTGATCTACGCAGTTCGACTGTGCCACTGCTGGCGCTGCACGGCATGGACGACCGGATGGCGTCGATAGACGCTGTCCGCACGTGGATTCCATCGGTACCGGGTGCTCAGCTGAAGGAGTATGAGAACGCCGGTCATGATCTGTTGCACGAGAAGATCCACCGGACCGTCTCGCTCGACGCTGCCGAGTTCATGCTCGGGTGTATAGACACAGGTGTATAGACACAGGTGTGACGTGCATGCCCGAACAGCAGACATGCACGTCACACGGGTGAGTCAGCTGTAGATCGACTCGATGACCGAGCTGCGCTCCTGGTGGATGATGTTCCGCTTGAGCTTGAGCGTCGGTGTCAACTCTCCGGTCTCCACCGTGAAGTCGTGCTCGAGGATCTTGTACTTCTTGATCTGCTCGGGCTTGGAGACCTTCTTGTTTGCTTCGGCGACGGCCTTGTCGATCTCGGCAACGAGATCGACGTGGGTCGACAGTTCCGCGAAGACAATGGTCTCGGACAGTCCGTGGCGTTGCTTCCAGCCGGGCAGTGACTCGGGATCGAGGGTGATCAGCGCTCCGATGAAGGGCTTGGCGTCACCGACGACGAGGGTTTGACTGATGAGTGCATGCGCGCGCAGTGCGTCCTCGAGTACCGCGGGTGCAACGTTCTTGCCGCCCGCAGTGACGATGATTTCCTTCTTGCGGCCGGTGATGGAGACATAACCGTCCTGATCGATGGAGGCGAGGTCCCCGGTGTGGAACCACCCGTCGACGATGGACTCGGCGGTGGCTTTGTCGTTGTGCCAGTAGCCGCTGAAGACGACTGGTCCTTTGAGGAGTAGTTCGCCGTCCTCGGCGACCTTGACCGCGTGACCGTTGATCGGCTTGCCGACCGTGCCCACGCGCTGCTCCGGCGTTGTGTTGACGGTGACCGCCGCGCTGGTCTCGGTGAGGCCGTAGCCCTCGTACACGGGGACGCCGATGCCGCGGAAGAAGTGACCGAGACGTGCGCCGAGGGGTCCGCCGCCCGAGACAGCTCGCACACATTTGCCGCCGAGGGCCGCACGCAACTTGGAGTAGACGAGCTTGTCGAACAGTGCGTGCTTGAGATTGAGGACGAGACCGGCACCGCCCTTTTCCTTGGCCTCGCTCCACTCGATCGCGGTCGCGGCGGCCTTGTCGAAGATTCCGCCCTTACCGCCGTCGTGCGCCTTCTGCTTGGCGGAGTTGTAGACCTTCTCGAACACGCGTGGTACCGACAGGATGAAATCCGGCTGGAATACGGCGAACTGGTCGACGAGGGTTGTTACGTCGGCTGTGTGACCGACGGTCACCTTGGACTCGAACGAGCCGAAGGAGATCGCCCGCGCGAACACGTGCGCCATCGGCAAAAACATGAGTGTTCGGTTGCCCTCCTTCATCGAATCGCCCAGCGCCAGCTTCACGGCCTCCACCTCGGCGTAGAAGTTGGAGTGCGTCAGCTGAACGCCCTTGGGACGGCCGGTGGTGCCGGAGGTGTAGATCAACGTCGCCGGCGAGGATGCCACTACCTGCTTGCGACGGGTGTGCAGTTCTTCATCGGTGACCGCTGCGCCGCGCTTGGTCAGTTCTTCGACGGCGCCGCCGTCGATCTGCAGTACCTCGCGCAGGTCGGCGGCACCCTCGGTGACCTCTTTCAAGGCCTCGGCATGTGCCTGGGATTCGATGAACAGGATCTTGGTAGCGGAATCTTCGAGGATCCACTGAGCCTGATCGGGTGAGGATGTCTCGTAGATTGCGACCGTGCACCCGCCTGCGGTCCAGATTGCGTAGTCGAGGAGAACCCACTCGTAACGAGTTGCGGACAGGATGGCGATGCGATCGCCCAGTTCGACTCCGGAGGCAATGAGCCCCTTGGCGACTGCAGACACTTCCTTGGCGAACTGAGCTGCGGTGACGTCGGTCCAGGAACCGTTCTGCATCCTCACGAACGGTACGAGGTTCGGGGACTCCTTTTCGTACCGGAACACCGAATCGGCCATGGACGCGTCGTCGGGAATGGTGAATGACGCGGGTACAGAATATTCTCGCACTGGGGACCCCTCCGGGAAAATGACGTGATAGATGTGCATTTCATCACACTCTTGGCCGACTTGCACTACCGATGGGATGTCCGGATTGCGAACTTTCGGTCAGATCTTCCGAGTTTCGGTGTAACTCTGGGTGGACCTTAACCGTTGTCGCACGGAGGTTCGAGGCTCCTCTCTTTATCGGCCCCCGATGTCGCAGCGGTCGGATCGGGGGGCGGCAACCCCTCCGGCCGGGGGGCGCGCAACCACGAATTCTCGGCACTCGGTCCATTGGGTCGGTTGCAGGGACTAAACTGGGTGACATATGAGCACAACAGAGCCGAATCAGGATGCCGCCGTGACGAGTGACGAAGCAATTTCGAATAGGTCGGCACCGGCGCCCACCGACTCGACCCCCGCCCCGGACGCTGCGTCCGAAGAAGCTCCGCAGCTTACTTTCGCCGACCTCGGAATCGAGGAACGCGTCCTGCAGGCCCTTCGGGACGTGGGATACGAGACCCCCTCGCCCATTCAGGCGGCTACTATTCCGCCCCTGATGGCGGGCAACGATGTCGTCGGATTGGCTCAGACCGGCACCGGCAAGACCGCGGCGTTCGCGGTGCCGATCCTCTCGCGGCTCGACGTATCACGGCGTGTTCCGCAGGCGTTGGTGTTGGCACCGACGCGTGAGCTCGCGCTGCAGGTGGCCGAGGCGTTCGGCAAGTACGCCTCGCACATCCCCGGCCTGCACATCCTGCCTATCTACGGCGGTCAGGCATACGGCATTCAGCTGTCGGGTCTGCGCAAGGGTGCGCAGATCATCGTGGGTACCCCCGGTCGCGTCATCGATCACCTGGAGAAGGGCACTCTCGACCTCTCCGGCCTGGAGTATCTGGTCCTCGACGAGGCCGACGAGATGCTCAAGATGGGTTTCCAGGAGGATGTCGAGCGAATTCTCTCGGATACTCCCGAATACAAGCAGGTGGCACTCTTCTCGGCAACGATGCCTGCTGCCATCCGCAAGATTTCCAAGCAGTACTTGCACGATCCTGTCGAGATCACCGTCAAGACGAAGACGTCGACGGCGCCGAACATCACGCAGCGCTACGTACAGGTCGCACATCAGCGCAAGCTGGAAGCACTGACACGGATCTTCGAAGTCGAAGAATTCGAAGCGATGATCATGTTCGTCCGAACCAAACAGGCCACCGAGGAGCTCGCCGAGAAGCTTCGCGCACGGGGATTCTCTGCGGCCGCGATCAACGGTGACATCGTGCAGGCTCAGCGTGAGCGGACCATCGGTCAGCTCAAGAACGGCCAAATCGACATCCTCGTTGCCACCGACGTCGCGGCTCGTGGTCTCGACGTCGATCGCATTTCGCACGTCATCAACTACGACATTCCGCATGACACCGAGTCGTACGTGCACCGCATCGGTCGTACCGGACGAGCCGGCCGAGCCGGTCAGGCATTGCTGTTCGTAGCGCCACGGGAGCGTCACCTGCTCAAAGCGATCGAGCGTGCGACGCGTCAGCCGATCACCGAGATGCAGTTACCGAGTGTCGACGACGTCAACGCGCAACGCGTCACCAAGTTCGGGGACTCGATCACCGAGAGCCTCGAGAGCGAGAATCTCGCCCTGTTCCGCCGACTCGTCGAGGATTACGTGCAGGCGCACGACGTCCCGCTCGCGGATATCGCGGCAGCACTCGCCGTGCAGTCCCGCGACGGTGAGGCGTTCCTGCTGAAGCCTGAGCCACCCGCCCCGCCGCGTGCACCCCGGGAGCCACGCGAGCCGAGGCCTCCGCGTTCGTTCGACGCAGACGCGGCGGACTCGCATCACCGCAAGACCGGTCAGGAGATGGCGACGTATCGGATCAGCGTCGGCAAACGACACCACGTCGCGCCGGGTGCCATCGTCGGAGCGATCGCGAACGAGGGCGGACTACGCCGCAGCGATTTCGGGCACATCAGCATCAGACCGGACCACTCGCTGGTGGAACTGCCTGCGGACCTGGCCGACGAGACGGTCGAAGCGTTGCGGCGTACTCGGATCAGTGGGGTGCTGATTCAGCTGACCCCCGACTCCGGGCCTCCCGGACGCAGTGGCGGCGGCAAATTCAAGGGCAAGCCCAGGCGCTGAAGAAGCACGTAAGTAGACAGACACCGTCTGCTTCCGCGTTGCACCCTGTTTCAGACGGTGCGAGGCGGAGGTGGGCGGTGTTTCTCTTGGGCGGTGTTTCCCTTGGGCGGACCCGCCTTCGTCAGCCCATGATCCGCTGTAGGAACTGCCTGGTTCGCGGCTCGGTCGGATTGACCAGTACTTCCTCTGGTGTTCCGCGCTCGAGAACGATGCCGTCCTCGATGAAGAGGACTTGATCGGCGACTTGCTGGGCGAAACGGATTTCGTGGGTGACGATCACCATCGTCCACCCCTGAGCTGCAAGACTCCGGATGACAGCGAGTACTTCGCCGACAAGTTCTGGATCGAGGGCGGAGGTCGGCTCGTCGAACAGCATGAGCTTCGGTCGAAGCGCCAAGGCCCGGGCTATCCCGACGCGTTGTTGCTGGCCGCCGGACAGCTGGAACGGGTATTGATCGGCTTTGGCCTCGAGGCCGACTTGCGCGAGCAGCGTGTGGGCATCGGCGATCGCTTCGTCTTTCGGACGTTTCTGGACAATCACCGGACCTTCGATGATGTTCTGCAGGACGGTTTTGTGGGGGAACAGATTGTGGCTCTGGAAGACCATTCCGCTCTGCGCTCGGAGGAGTCGAAGGTCTGCTTCGGACACTGGGGTTGCGAAATCCACCGAAACGTCACCGATCCGGATCGACCCGGAGTCGGCGGGGTCGAGTGCATTCAACGATCTGAGCACCGTCGTCTTACCGGATCCGGACGGCCCGATGATCACAGTGACGCTCCCCGCCGGGACGGAGAAGGAGACGTCGCACAACACGTCGATCTTGCCGAACGACTTCTTGAGTGCCTTGACGTCGAGAAGGTCGGTCATTTCGCCACATACCTGTCGAGTCGGACTTCGAGTTTTCCTTGGAAGAACGAAAGAATCATGCAGATCACCCAGTAGTACAGAGCGGCGACGCTGTAGAGAGCGAAGAAGTCGAACGTCGGTGCGGCCGCCAATTGCGCGACGCGGAGCAATTCGGTCACGAGGATGGTCGATGCCAGCGAGGTGTCCTTGACGAGTGAAATCAGCGTGTTCGACAGCGGCGGCACGGCGGTACGTAATGCCTGGGGAAGAATGATGCGCTGCAGCGTCGTGCGGTAGCCCATGCCTATGGTCTGCGAGGCTTCCCATTGTCCCTTCGGCACGCTGAGGATGGCTGCTCTGATGACCTCTGCTGCATAGCCGCCGACGTTCAAGCTGAACGCGACCACCGCAGCGGGGAACGGGTCGATCACCACTCCGAACTGCGGCAGCGCGTAGAAGACGATGAACAACTGCAGCAGTAGCGGCGTGCCTCGAACGATCGAGACGTAGAAGCGAGCTGCCGCAGACAATGCCTTTCTCGACGAGATGCGAGCCAATGCAACTGCGAGGGCGATGACGAGCCCGATGACGAAGCTGATGGCCGTCAGCGGGATGGTCATCGTCAGCGTTGCCTTCAACATCGGCCACAGATTGTCGAGGATCAGATCGAGTTTGGATTGCGGTTCGACATCCGAGGCGTCCGACGTCGGCACCTGGGTATCTGCGGTCGGTGCGGCGACGGCAGAACCGAAGTACGTGGTGGAGATCCGATCGAGCGTTCCGTCCGCCTGCAACGTGTCGATCGCATTGTCGATTTCGTCCATCAGGCCGCTGTCTTTGCGGGCTGCGAATGCCTGGTAGCTGGTGTCTCCGGTCTGTGCCGCCACTTTGACGCCGGTGTCGCCGGTCTGCTTCAAATACTCGGCGATGGCGAGGCTGTCGTTGACGGTGGCGTCGACACGCCCGTCTTTGACCAGAGTGACCGCCTGCACGAACCCTTCGACGGCTTCTACGTTCGCGCCTGCGTCTGCGGCGACCTGAGCCCAGTTGCTGGTCGACGATTGTGCCGTCGTTTTGCCTGCGAGGTCTGCGACCGAGGTGATCGCTGTGCTGGTCGCCGAGTCGAGGATTTCGCCCTCGGAGACCGTGTACGGCTTGGACAGGTCGTATGCGTTCTGTCGATCGGGGTTGATCGTGACCTGATTGGCGATCAGGTCGAAGCGCCCGGATTGGAGTCCGGCGAAGATCGAGTCGAACGGGGTCTGTACGTACTCGACGCGGACGCCGAGTTCGCCCGCGACTGCATCGACCACGTCGATGTCGTATCCGGTGAGTTGTCCGTTCGCGCCCTGAAAGCTGAACGGGCTGTACGTACCTTCGGTACCGACGACGAGGACGCCGTTGTCCTTGACCGTATCGATCAGTGGTCCGGTGGAGGATCCACAACCGGCAACGGACATCAGTGCGACCAGCACGGCCAGCAGAGCGAGCACTTTGCGATGCACTTCGAGGAAGGCCTTCCGTCATCTCGTCCGGTAGAGGAAACCTACCCGTCGATCTCTATTTCCGCGGATATCACCACGGCGTTGTTCATCGGTAGTGCTGCCGTTCCGATGGCACTGCGCGCATGGGCTCCGACTTCGGGGCCGAACACTTGCAGGATCAGATCGGAGAAGCCGTTGATGACTGTCGTCGTCTGGGTGAACCCGTGATCGGCGTTGACCATTCCCGAGACGGTGAGCCAGGCACTGATTCGATCGAGGTCCCCGATAGCGCGTTGCACGCTGGCGAGTATCGCCAGGGCTGTGTCTCGTGCCGCGTCAGTGGCCTCGTCGAGGGAGATGTGCGACGGCACTGCGCCGAAGGGGCCTGCCATCGAGCCGTCCGCCCGTTGCGGTGAGTGACCCGTGACGTACACCCGGTTGCCTCGTACACGAACCCATTCGAAGGAGAATTGGAATCCCGGCGGGGCGTGGGCCTCAGCGGGAAGGACGAAACCTAGTTCTTCCAACTTGCGTTCGATGTGCATCTCAGTGATACCTCCGTGCTGGAATTCCGTTGATCGTGCGCACAGTCCATCCAGTCTCGTCGCGGACGAGGGTGGACACCCCGGCGTTGAGGATGCGCGGCGACGGTACGCCGCGGATGGCGCCGAGAATCGCTCGGATGATGCCTCCGTGGGCGACCGCGATCACGGAGGACTCCGGATACGTTTCCGCGATCTCGTCGACGGCGCGCACTCCTCGCTCGATCAGGGTGCCGCGCGGTTCCAGCCCTGGATACAGTCCGTCCGGCCAGTGTGAGTATGCGTCGTAGTCGGTGAATCCCTCGGCCTCGCCGAAGTGTCGTTCGGCGAGATCGGGATAGGTGGCGCTGCGCTCGATGCCGAGATGCGATCCGATGATGTCCGCTGTCTCCGAAGCCCTCGACAAGGGCGAACTCACCAACAGGTCCCAGGTGTGCCCCTCGAGTTCGTACACGGCTTCGCGGGCCTGCGCGCGGCCGGTCGAGTTGAGTGGGATATCCGAGGAACCTTGGAGGCGACCGTGCAGATTCCAGTCGGTTTCGCCATGTCGAACCAGTGCCAGCAAAGTCATAGTGTCCGGAGAGTATCCCAGCTACTGGAGAGTACGGTCGAAAGAGACAACGTGGTCGAGTCCGGAGGGACCAAAATGAATCTTGCCCTGACAGAGAAGGAAGCCACTTTTCGTGACGAAATGCGGACTTTCTTCACCACTGAGATTCCCGCGGAAATACGCGAGAAGAGCAAGGTGGGCATCGAGCTGAGCCGTGAAGACATGGTGACGACGATGCAAATTCTCAATGCGAACGGTCTGGCTGTTCCGCATTGGCCTGCAGAGTTCGGCGGTCGGGATTGGACGCCGGTTCAGCGTCATATCTGGCTCGACGAGATGCAGCTGGCCTCGGTGCCCGAGCCACTGGCATTCAACGCCTCGATGGTCGGACCGGTGATCGCTACTTTCGGCTCGCAAGAGATGAAGGAGAAGTTCCTTCCGAAGACGGCGAATCTGGATATCTGGTGGTGTCAGGGATTCTCCGAGCCCGAGGCTGGATCGGACCTTGCATCGCTGCGAACGACTGCCCTGCGAGACGGTGACGACTACATCGTCAACGGCCAGAAGACGTGGACGACGCTCGGGCAGTATGCCGACTGGATCTTCGCTCTCGTCCGGACCAACCCGGATGCGCCGAAGAAGCAGGCGGGGATCTCGTTCCTGCTGATCGATTTGAACACGCCCGGCATCACGGTGCGCCCGATCAAGTTGATCGACGGCAGCGTCGAGGTCAACGAGGTGTTCTTCGAAAACGTCCGTGTTCCGGCGGAGAACCTTGTGGGCGAGGACAACCAGGGGTGGAGCTACGCGAAGTTCCTGCTCGGTAACGAACGCACCGGTGTCACCCGGGTCGGACACACGAAGGTTCGTCTGGAACAGGCAAAGAAGCATGCGGCCGCCACTGCCGTTGCCGACGGCACCCTGCTCGAAGATCCTATCTTCGCGGCGCGGTTCGCCGAGCTCGAAAACGAAGTTCTCGCACTGGAACTCACACAGCTGAGAATGGTGTCGGGATCTTCTGACGGTAAGCCGAATCCGGCGTCGTCGATTCTGAAGCTTCGCGGATCGGAGCTGCAGCAGTCGGCGACCGAGATGTTGATGGATATCGCAGGACCCGATTCGCTTCCTTACGAGGCTGGCGACGACATCGATAGTCCCGGTTGGGCGCAACGTTCGGTTCCGACGTACCTCAACTACCGCAAGGTATCGATCTACGGCGGATCCAACGAAGTGCAGCGGCAGATCATCGCATCGACGATTCTCGGATTGTGAGGGGCAGGACATGGATTTCGAACTGAACGAAGAACAGAAACTCCTGCGTGACACCACTCGTGAGGTGCTGTCGAGGGCGTATGACACCGAAAAGCGAAACAAGATCGTTGCCGCCGAACCTGGTTGGTCTGCCGATGTGTGGAAGCAGCTCGCCGAAGTCGGGCTACTCGGACTGAGCTTCTCCGAGGACGACGGCGGCATGGATGCCGGCCCGGTGGAGATCATGGCCGTCATGACCGAGGTCGGACGTCGCCTCGCCCCGGAGCCGATACTCGATGCGGTGCTCGTGCCGGGCGGGTTGATCTCAGAGGTCGGAAGTGTCGATCAGCGTCGACGCGTCTTGCCCGGCGTAGCCGAAGGCAGCACCTTGCTTGCCTTCGCACACAACGAAACCGGCAGTCGTTGGCCGAACATCACGGTGAGCACTTCAGCGACCGAGGACGGCGGTTCGTGGTCCATCACCGGTACGAAGAATCCGGTCCCATCAGGCGGCAGCGCCGATGTACTGGTGGTCAGTGCCACGCTTCCAGGCGGCGGGATAGGCCTCTTTCTCGTCGACTGCGATGCGACGGGGCTCGACCGCAAGTCCTACCAGACTCACGACGGAGGTCGGGCGGCACAGATCACGCTGACCGACGTCGCGGCCGAGCCGTTGGGTGATGGCGGAGATGCGAGCACTGCCATCGTGGCTTCGGAGGTGAAGGCGCAGGCTGCACTGTGCGCCGAAGCCATCGGTGCCATGGAAGAGGCACTGAGGTTGACGACGGATTATCTGAAGCAGCGCAAGCAATTCGGTGTTCCGCTCGCCAAATTCCAGGCGTTGACGTTCCGGGCAGCGGATATGTACGTCTTGCTCGAACTGGCGCGCAGTATGGCGCTGTACGCGACGATGAATCTCGCGGACGACGTCGTCGATCCGCTCGTGGCTTCGCGTTCGAAGCTGCAGATATCTCGGTCCTCGCGCAAGCTGGGGCAAGAAGCGATTCAGCTGCACGGTGGCATCGGTGTCACGGCCGAATATCCGGTAGGACATTACGTCAGCAGGCTCGTCGCGATCGAGCACACGCTCGGTGGTGCCGACGAGCACCTGCGCGTGCTGTCGAAGTAGCAGAGTCCGACAGGTGAGTGGGAGTCGGAAGGATTCCCACTCACCTGTGCGGTGAGCCTCTGGTTGTTCGCTGTCCGTAAATTCTCCGTACCCCGAGTGTTCCCTTCGGAGGGTTTGGCTACTGTGAACTAGAGGGCATGCGAACAGTGTGCCCACCGAGAAGGCCGATCGGAAGCGAGACACCGATGAAGGCTCGGACGGCGGAGTACCCACGCCCGAATCACTGCCTCCTGCACCTGAGCGATACGCACCTTGTCGAGGGGGGTGATTTGTACGGTGGAGTGGACAGCACGGCCACGTTGCGTCGCATCCTCGCTGATGTCGAGACGTCCGGGGTGCGGCCCGATGCACTGGTCTTTACCGGCGATCTCACCGACCGAGGTGAACCGGGTGCTTACGACACCCTGCGGGCGCTGGTCGAGCCGGTTGCCGAGGCGCTCGGAGCCCGGATCATCTGGGCGATGGGAAATCACGACGACCGTGCGACGTTCCGATCGCGGTTACTCGATCAGGCGCCGACGACCGGCACGGTCGACCGTGTCCACGAGGTGGCAGGACTTCGCATCATCACGTTGGATTCGACGGTTCCCGGTCACCACTACGGTGAAGTGACGCAAGCCCAATTGGATTGGCTTGCAGGAATTCTCGAAACGAAAGCCGAATTCGGCACCATTCTGGCGATGCATCACCCGCCGGTGCCTGCGGTGTTGGATCTTGCGGTGCTGGTGGAGTTGCTCGATCAGCGCCGACTCGCAGATGTCCTCCGTGGGAGCGACGTCAGATCCATCCTGGCTGGTCACCTGCACTACTCGACCTCAGCGACGTTCGCAGGGATTCCGGTGTCGGTCGCGTCCGCTACCTGCTACACCCAGGACCTCAACGTCCCGCCCGGCGCTACCCGGGGCCGCGATGGTGCGCAGGCCTACAACCTCGTCCACCTCTACGACGACAACGTCGTGCACTCGGTGGTCCCCATCGGAACCTACGAGACCGTCGGTGAATACGTCTCCGCAGAAGAGGTCGTACGGCGTCTGGACGAGGCCGGGGTGACCATTGCCGAAAGTGCGCGACGGCCGAGGTTCAGCAGTATCTAGCTTTCCCAGGGCGCGACGATGGGGAAGTACCGTTCGAGGAACTCGGTGACCCGGCGGGTCCGAACATCCAGGTCGACCTCGGGAAAGCTGCCGTCGTTGAGGCAGAAGAAGTCGATCGAGCGTTTGGGTAGAAGGTTCTCCATGGAATGGAGCCCCGAATGCGACGTGGTGTCGATGTAGGTGACCTTGGCGCTCGTCTGCACCACTGCCCGGCCGCTCATCAACGCGTAGTAGTGGTAGAGCGAGTTGGTGACCGAGATATTGGTGCTGGCCCGGAACACGCTTGCAGCAGTAGCAGCGAACTCGTCGGGGAACTCGTTCTCCATCTCTTGCATGACGCTTTTGCGCAGTGGCGTAGCTGCGTGTTCCAGGTGCCTGGTGGTCATCAGACCGAAGCGGTCCTGCAGTAGTCGACGGTTGACTCGGGCGGCGTTCTCGAACCCGCTGCGATCTTCGTCGTTGTAGCCCAACCCGATTCGGGTGCCGGCTTCGATGAACATGCTGATGCCGCCGGGTGAGAAGAACATCTGCGGGCCGACCGGGCGTCCGAAGAACATGTCGTCGTTGGAGTAGAGGAAATGCTCGGACAGGCCCGGGATGTGATGCAGCTGGGATTCGACTGCTTGCGAATTGTGGGTCGGCAGAACGGAAGTGTCGACGAAGAACGTTTCGCTCGGCACGAACGTCACGCGCGGGTCGTCCGCGAGCCAGGCCGGTCGATCGGAATCGGTTGCGACGAAAATGCGACGAATCCACGGTGCGTACATGTGGATCGAGCGAAGCGCATACTTCAGTTCGTCGATCTGCCGAAATCGTGCAGGCGACGAGTCACCCTCTCCGACAATGTAGTTCTGCATGCGGCGTGCGCGTTGAGCTTGGAATTCGGCGGAGGAGCCGTCGACCCAGGAGAACACGATGTCGATATCGAAATTGATGTCCGACGCGTGGTCGGCGAACATGTTTTCGATTGTCGGCCAGGACTTTCCGAAGCGCTCGACGGTTCCGCGCACCGCTTCGTCGCGTCGAATGGTGCGGCGAGTCAGCGAGTTCTCGACGGGAAGCACGATCTCCTGGGGCGAAAACGCCCACAGTTCGATCTGAACTGCCGTCGAGGCGCCGTAGTGCAGGCCACTGTTCGGTTCGATTCGGGGGCGATAAAGCCGAAAGATGCGGGCGTCGGAGGCAGGTGAAAGTGATCCGTCGGCCACCAGCACCGTCTTGGCTCGCTTGACGTCCACGGTTTTGGAGTAGAACGGCTCTTGCAGGCACGCCTCGACCAGTGCCGCGCGCAGTGGTTCGCGCTCGGCAGCATCTATGGCGATGACGGGTCGCTTGTCGTTGCCGCGAACCAGCAGGTATCGGATGCGGGCACTGTCGAGGGCAGCGCGGATGAACAGCAAATCGAAGACCATCGCCTGGTGGGGCGTCGTTGACGTGATCGACAAAGCGAATCTTCCGTCGTACGCAACCACATCTGTTCGGTCCGTCAGACGCGCGACGGACTCGGGCGATTCACCGATCACCGGGTCGAGCGCGTCTTGCTCGGGTGCGACCAGGTATATCTCATGGGGCGTGGACGTCGAGGTAATGGTGACCCTTCCAGAAGTGGCGTGCGAGCCGAGAACCCCCGGAGCGTGCTGTCAGTCTATAGCGGAGGGAACCGGAACTATGCGCGTGGCAACGAGCACCCCCACGGCCGCACCTGCCACATCGAATGCTGCATCGAGGAGGGAACCGCTGCGGCCCAACGGCAGGACGGCCTGAAGGATCTCGGACGCTATTGCGAAAGTTGTAGTCCACAGGACGGTCCGCGACGCCGAAACCGCTGCGACTCGTGAGGTGTACGCGAGTGCGAAGAAGAGTGTGAAGTGAATGATCTTGTCGCTATGGGTGAATCCGCTGGGCACTCCCGACGCGGGGGTGAACAGAATGATCATCGCGGCGATCAGCGCGAGAGCCAGTGGCACGTAGTAGCGCAGCGGCAGAGGCGCACAGTGGCGCAGCGGCATGGACATCACCATCACTCTAGTTGCCCCTGTATTCCTTCTCTCGAAGTCAGAGCTTGCGAAGCAACGCGACGGTGTCGAGGCGCTCGGTCTGCTTCCCGTCGGTGGTGGTCCCGGTTCGCGCACGATCCTCGGCGACGACGACGGACCATTCTACGGTGGGGAATAGTGCGGTGACCTGGTCGGCTGTGAAGAGGAGTTCGGCGTGCCCATGCTGCGAGGCCAGGGCGTCGGAGGGGCTGTGTCCGACGATCAGGAGGTGTCCCCCCGAGGTGACTGCGTTGCCGAAGCGAAGGATTGCCGGCTCGAACTGAGCGTGTGGCAGGTGGAAGAAGTGGGCACTGACGAGGTCGAACGACGTGGCGGGCGGAGCCCACTCGGTGAGATCGCGGTGGAGCCACGCCACGGTTCGATCGCCTTGTGCATGCCGAGCACGTTCGAGGGCGATGGGCGAGATGTCCGCGCCGGTGGTCTTCCAGCCGTTGTCTGCGAGCCAGAAGGCGTCGGCTCCTTCGCCGCTGCCGATGTCCAGAGCGCTGCCTGGCGTGAGCTTCGACGCTTCTGTGATCAATACCTGGTTGGCGTGGCCGCTCCAGATGGTGGGTCGTTCCGAGTACAGGTTGTCCCAGAACGGCTGGTCGAATACTGCCGGAGCATCGTCGTGTGTGTGCATGGCTATGACAATGCCGACGCATTCGCGAATGCGCAAGTTAGTTTGCTAATTCGGCAAATTCGACCAGGTGCTGCGTCAGATATCGATGAGAACTTTTCCGGTCACGCCGTTCTGAACTGCGTCGTGTGCAGCGGCCGTACCGGACAAAGGGAACCGGTGCAACGGTAGACCGGCGCTTTCGCCGACCTCGAGTACACCTGCACCTGCCGCAGCATTGACGTCGTCCTGAGCGGCCTTCAGGGCTGCCTCGCCGACGGTGTAGAGCAGAATGAACTGGTAGCGAGTGTTGAGCACCATGTTCGGTCGTACATCGAGGGTGATCGTGTTGCCGCCGTTGTTGGCGTAGACCGCAATCGAGGCACGTGTGGAGGTGACGGCGGCGTTCAGTTCGGCGTTCTGCGCCGGGGCGACCTCGACCACCAGATCGACTCCATCGGGGGCGATGGCTCGGATCGAGGCAGCGGCATCACCGGTCGTGTAGTTGACGACGTGATGTGCACCCGCGGCAGTAGCGAGGGCTGCTTTTTCCGGCCCACTGACGGTGGTGACGACCGTTGCTCCCGCCCAGCGCCCGAGTTGGATCGCCGCATGCCCGACTGCTCCCGCACCACCTGCAACCAGTACTGTCCTGCCGACGAGCGCGCCGGGATGCAACCGCGAGGGGCTGTCTTCGGAGACTGTCAATGCGCGGTGGGCTGTCATGGCGGGCACACCGAGGCTGGCCCCGACGTCGAAGCCGACGTGGTCAGGGAGTCGTACGACGCGTTCGGCCGGGACTACGGTGTACTCCTGTGCTGTTCCGGTCGGCCTCCGGTGCTGTGAGAGGTACAGCCACACCCGGTCACCCACGGCCAGACCTTCGACGCCGGTGCCTGCCGCATCAACGGTCCCTGCACCGTCTTGGTTCGGCACGACCTCGTCGAAGTCGAGTGCGTCCCCGGCGCGCGCGCCCTCCCGGTTCTTCCAATCGGTGGGGTTGACCCCGGATACGGCTACCTTCACTCGAACCTCGCCCGGTCCCGGTTCGGGTATCTCTCGGTCCACGAGATCGAGTACAGAGGTGTCGCCGGTCCTGGTGTATGTGATTGCCTTCATATCAGGGTGCAACGGGTTCGGCAGTAGTGGAAATTCCAGGCCGGAAATTTCGGTGATGGAAATTGCACAGTCGGGTATGCGGATAGAAGTAGGTAGGTCACCCCGCCACCTCCACCCGCATTTCGAAAGGACAACCCAGGTGAATCACGCCGGAGTACTCATCGACGCTTTCGACCGCATCAAAGGGGTCGTACACGAGACCCTCGACGACATTTCTCCCGAGGCACTCACCTTCAGAACGGACGCCGAGGCCAACACGATTGCGTGGCTGATGTGGCACTTGACGCGCGTTCAGGATGATCACGTGGCGGGCGTCGAAGGAGGGGAGCAAGTGTGGACCTCGGACGGCTGGGAGGCCAGATTCGGTCTGCCGTTCGAGAGTTCTTCGATCGGCTACGGCCACAGCGCTGACGATGTCGCTCGGGTGCGCGCCGACGCCGAACTGCTCCGCAGCTACCACGACGCGGTGCACGCCAGGACCGTTGCGTACCTCGGTTCGCTGACGGCCGAGGATCTCGATCGCGTCGTCGACGAACAGTGGGATCCCCCGGTGACACTCGGCGTGCGGCTGGTGTCGGTGGTGTCCGATGATCTCCAACACTGTGGACAAGCGGCCTATGTACGGGGCTTGTTCGAGCGCAAGTAGCTGCTCACCGTACGTCCGCTTCGCTCAGCCGAAGCGCTTCTGCAAGTTGCCGAGAGTTTTCGAGATGTTCCGACGTTGGAACTGAGGGAACGTCTTTCCGCTTGTGGCGATCTTGTCGAATACGAGCGCTACGGCATCGGGCCACTTCGTGCGGTCGTCGGTCCATGTCTCGGTAACCCTGGTGCCACCGGGGACCGGTTCGAAGTCGTACCGCCACGTCGCGTTGGCACCCTTGAAGCGGGGAGTCTTCACGCCGATCGCGTGGACGCGGAACTCGAACGCCGACCCGGGATCTGCGACAGTGACGGTGCATCGGGTGATCCAGCGTGCACGCCCGCGCTTGTTCTTTCCGTCGAACACCATTCCGACGTAAGCACTTTCGCGTGGATCGTGCACTACGGCGCCGAGGTTTTCCGGGCTCCAGCTGCCCATCTGTGTCGGATCGCTGATAGCGGCGTAGAGAGTGTCGGTGTCAGCGCTGACGACGGTGCTGTCGGACACCGTGAATTCGCGGGTCATGAAGTGGATCCTTTGCGTAGGCCGGGATGGTTACGAGCGAGGAGGGGTACCAACAACTTTCGTGGCGTCACCTGGGCGAATATCGACGCGATACGGTTGGCAGCGCCGGGTATCGCGACCATCTGACCTTTCGCCATGCCGTCTACGGCGGTCTTTGCGACCTCTTCGGGCGATACCCACATCACGGACGGAAGGGCAGCCTCGGCATCCTCTTTCGAAAAGCCTGCGGTCTCACCGAATCCGGTATCCACCGGTCCTGGGCACAGCGCCGTCGCGGAGACACCGGTTCCGTGCAGCTCACCGCTGAGACTTTGCGTGTAGGAGAGGACGAATGCCTTGCACGCGCCGTACCCAGCTTGACCGGGAAGCGGCTGAAACGCCGCGGTCGATGCAACGTTCAGTACGGCACCGCGTTCTCTCGCCGTCATGCCTGGCAAGAATCGGCTGCAGAGGTCGGCGACCGCCGCCACGTCGACCTCGATCATGTTCAACTCGGCTTCCGGGTCCGAGGATGCGACGGGGCCGAGCGTGGACAGTCCAGCGTTGTTCACCAGAATGTCCGGTATCAGTCCCAGTGCCTCGATGCGGCCCAGTAATTCGCTCCGCGCGGATCGTTCGGACAGGTCGGCAGCGAGGACCTCGGCTCGGATTCCGCACTTGTTCAGCTCCTCGGCCAGGGCGCTCAGCTTGTCGGCGCTTCGCGCCACGAGGGTCACCCCGTGCCCACGGTTGGCGAGTTCGCGTGCAATCGCTACCCCGATTCCGGAGGAGGCCCCCGTGACGACGGCAGTGCTGTCGGGCGTAGGGCGAGGAAGGCTCATGGGTCCACCGTAGCGAAGCACGAGTTCTGGCACCCCTGCGCACGGGCACGATCAGAACACCTCTCGCTGATTTTCTTGTTCGAGCACCTGGTCGAGATCGGCGAGACGGTGCATCTGCGACACCTGCCGAGCTGTTCGATGGTTTTTCGCCAGTCGATCCCGGTGACGGTGTACGAATGACCAGTACCCGGCCGTGAACGGGCACGCGTCCGGACCGAGGCGCTTCTTCGGGTTGTATTCGCACCCACCGCAATGATCGGTCATGCGATCGAGGTACGCGCCACCCGATGCGTACGGCTTCGTAGCGATCAACCCGCCGTCGGCATGCTGGCTCATGCCGATCACGTTGACGGGCATGACCCAGGCGAACCCGTCGACGAATGCGGTGGCAAACCATTCGGTCAGTGCCTTCGGGTCGTATCCGCGCTGGAGTGCGAAGTTGCCGAGAATCATCAACCTGGGGATGTGATGCACCCAGCCGCGCGCATTCAGTTCCGTCAGAGTGTGTGACAGGCACGCCGCGATCGGGTGATCACCGTCGAGTTCGGTGAACCACTTCGGTAGTGGCTCATGGGCAGCGAGCTCGTTGCGGTCGAGGTAGTCCGGGCCGAAATGCCAGTACAGGTGCCACACGTACTCCCGCCAGCCGAGCACCTGGCGGATGAATCCTTCAACCGACGCGAGCGGGGCATCGCCGTCGCGCCAAGCCTGCTCGGCGGCCTCGACTACCTCGAGAGGTTCGAGGAGCCCCATGTTCAGCGGCACCGACAGTAGCGAATGTGCCATCGCCCAGTCCTGACTCATCACGGCGTCCTCGTATTTGCCGAAGTCGGGAAGGCGATAGGAGACGAAGTGTTGCAGGGCTTCCCGGGCCTCGTCGGCTGTCACCGCGAACAGGCGCGGGCCGTCCTGTCCGACGGTCGGTAGGTTCAGAGCATCCAGGTCTGACCGGACGGAATCGTCGATGTCGTCCTCGGTCGGCCACCAGGGTGGGTCGATACCGAGTGTCGAGCGCTTTTTCGGAGGTGGTTCGCGATTGTCGGCATCGAGGTTCCACACGCCGTCGACCGGCTCCGCACCTGCCATGAGCACCTCGAAGCGTCTGCGCTGGTCGCGGTAGAACGCCTCGAGTCGGAACTGATTGCGATTGCCGGCCCACTCGGCGAAATCCGTTCGGCTCAGCGCGAACATCGGTGTCGGCAACACATCCAGCACGACACCCTCGTCGAGAAGTTTCTGTACGAAGCGCTCCGCAGCGTGCGAGGTGGGCTCGAAAACCAGCACCGGCCGTCCGTACTGTTCGAGACCGTCTCGATACGTTTCGGTCTTCAGATAGGTCGAGCGCTCACCCAGTTCCGCGGCGAGATGTCGCATCCCCGAGAGGACCAGATGCAATTTCTGTCGATGGAACGGACGTGTCCGACACACTCGCGCACTCTCGATCAGCAGGACATCGCGATGGATGTGCTCACTCGTCGAGTGAAAGTGCGGGCCGAGTTGATCACCGAACAACCAGAGCGGAGCGGAGGAGGCCATATTCGCAGAGTGCTCGAGTCGAGGCAAGAACAAACTCTCCGTCGGTCGGTGCCTGTATTCGAACACCGTACGAGCTGAAAGTGAATCTTTACCCCCGATGGCCTGCTGGACTTGACCGCGGCCTCTCGATCACATCAACTTGTGTCGTGACCGTGAAAAAAGGTGTGTCCAGGCGTGGATTTCTTCGATCCTCTTCCATCGCAGTGGCAGCGGTCGGAGCGGCCTCGGCGGTACCGGTTCTCGCTCACGCGCAACAGGGCTCGTTCGTCCCGTTCCAACACGGCGTCGCCTCGGGTGATCCGACGCCCGAGGCCGTCATTCTGTGGACTCGAGTAACTCCGACTCCTGATGCCCTCCCCGGTTCCGGTATCGGGCCCGCGACCGAGGTCCGATGGAGAGTGGCTACCGATCCGGAGCTGACGGCGATCGTCCGCAGCGGCACCGTGTCGACGAGCCCGGACTCCGATCACACGGTCAAAGTCGACGTCGACGGCCTTTCGCCGGCTACGACGTACTACTACAGTTTCGAAGTCCAGGGTGGTGACGCAGCAGGCACCGAGTCCGTTGTCGGTACGACCCGCACGGCCCCGGCCGAAGACACCGAACTCGACGGCATCAGGTTCGGTGTCGTCTCGTGCTCCAACTGGGAGTCCGGATTCTTCGGCGCCTACCGCCATCTGGCTGCACGGACCGATCTCGACGCGATCATCCATCTCGGCGACTACATCTACGAGTACGAGACCGGTGGTTTCGCCGGCAAGAACGGCGTCGTTCGGCAGCACGATCCGGTGCACGAGATCGTCAGTTTGCAGGACTACCGGATCCGGCACGGTCAGTACAAGTCCGATCCGGATCTCAAAGCCGCTCATCTCGGGGTGCCATGGATCTGCACGTGGGACGACCACGAATCGGCCAACGATGCGTACGACGGTGGCGCTCAGACTCATCAGCCCGAGACCGACGGACCGTGGTCGGTCCGTAAGTCGAACTCGGTACAGGCCTATTTCGAATGGATGCCCGTACGCGTAGCCGGTACCCCGCAAAATCGCCACATCTACCGACGGTTGCGCTTCGGAACGTTGCTCGAGCTGTCGATGCTGGATTTGCGGACCTATCGGTCCCAGCAGGTGTTGCCGTTCCAGGGCGGCGACGTCGATTCTCCGAATCGCACGATCACCGGAGCGGACCAGATGGAGTGGCTCACCGAAGGACTGGTGAGTTCGCCGACGCAGTGGAAGATCGTCGGAAATCCGGTCATGATCACCCCGGTTCTGCTCCCTCCACTCGAGAGCGAGGCGGCGGCCGCGCTGACCGGTTTGCTCGGGATTCCCGCCGGCGGGCTGCCGTACAACGCCGATCCATGGGATGGGTACACGGCGGATCGAAAGCGGCTGCTCGGTGCGATCGCGGAGAAGAACGTGCGCAACACCGTCTTCATCACCGGCGATATTCACTCTTCGTGGGCATGTGACGTTCCAGCCGACGCAGCCCGCTACTTCCAAACCGGTGCCGTCGCCACCGAGCTCGTCGTCACATCGGTGTCCTCGGCAAACATCGATGATTTGACGAAGACGGACCCGCATACGCTCAGCAGAGTCGCCGAGGCCGCATTGACCACGCTCAACCGCCATATCAAATACGTCGACCTCGACAGTCACGGGTTCGGCGTCTTCGATGTGACACCCTCGGGCGTCCAGATGGATCACTGGTACCTCGATGCCAAGGAAGACCCGCTCAGCGGCATCTATTGGGGTGCAGGATTCGCTGTTCCCGACGGGTTGGCGCGGGTGGATCCGGTAGCTCTGCCTGTTCGTGCGTAGTCGCTTCTGACACCGGCTCGGTACGCACCGGCATACTGACACCTATGGCTGTACCGAAAATCGTGCTGTTCTACGTCTTTACCCCGCTACCGGACCCGGAGGCAATCCGGCTGTGGCAGCACACGCTGGCCGCGTCCAACGGCCTCGGTGGCAGGATCATCATCTCCGAGCATGGGATCAACGCGACCGTCGGCGGCGAACTCGCCGACGTCAAGCGCTATGTGCGGGGAACACGGAGCTATCCAGCCTTCGAAGACGCCGACATCAAGTGGTCGGAGGGGTTGGGTGAGGACTTCCCACGGCTTTCGGTCAAGGTCCGGTCGGAGATCGTGACCTTCGGGGCAGCCGAGGAACTGAAGGTCGACGCAGACGGAGTGGTCGGCGGGGGAGTGCACCTGAGTCCCGCACAAGTGAACGAACTTGTCGATCGTCGTGGCGATGACGTCGTCTTCTTCGACGGCCGCAATGCTTTCGAGGCGCAGATCGGCAAATTCAAGAACGCTGTGGTGCCCGAAGTGGAGACCACCCGCGACTTCGTTGCGCAACTCGACTCTGGGCAGTTCGATCATCTGAAGAAGAGTCCCGTCGTCACTTACTGCACCGGTGGAGTGCGATGCGAGGTGCTTTCTTCGCTGATGCGCTCACGAGGTTTCGAAGAGGTCTATCAGCTCGACGGCGGGATAGTGCGCTACGCCGAAGCCTATGGAGACGATGCGCTGTGGGAGGGATCGTTGTACGTCTTCGACAAGCGCATGAATATCGACTTCTCCGATCACACGTCGGTGATCGGCCGCTGCACGGTGTGCGCGAACCCGACTTCTCGATACCAGGATTTCGACGACGACGAGGGCCGCGGGCTCCGCCTGGTCTGTGTCGATTGTGCCTGAGCCACTTCCGTATCGGCATGGTTTGGCGCCGTTGCGCATTCGGCTTCCGCACGAGGAGTCCTCGAAGACCGTGTTCGAGTACCTCAGTCGCGAGTACCCCGCCGATCCGTGGGAGCAGTCGATGATCTCCGGCGAGGTCGTCGACGAGAAGGGGCGGCCGTGGGGCAGCGAAAGTGCCTATGCTCCTGGAAGATTCGTGTACTTCTACCGAGACCCGGCGCCGGAGACTCCGGTGCCGTTCGAGATGGACGTCCTTTACGACGGTGACGGCATCGTCGTGGTCGACAAGCCGCATTTTCTGGCAACCATCCCTCGGGGAAGACACGTCACCGAAACCGCGACGGTGCGTGCGCGTCGGATGTTCGACTGCCCGGATCTCACGCCTGCCCATCGACTCGATCGGGCGACGGCGGGAGTTCTGATATTCACCCGCACCAAAGAACTACGACGGCCGTACCAGGAGCTCTTCTCGTCGAGATCGGTACTCAAAGAGTACGAGGCGATCGCGCCTTATGATCCGACGCTGGAATTCCCGCGGGTGATTCGGAGTCGAATCATCAAGGAACACGGGGTCATGGTTGCCCATGAGGAACCGGGCGAGCCGAACAGTGAAACACGGGTCGAGATGATCGAGATCTTGGGTGAACGCGCACGCTATCGACTCTTCCCGAAGACGGGCAAGACGCACCAGCTACGAATTCACCTGTCTTCGATGGGTATACCCATCGAAGGTGATCCGTTCTATCCAGAGTTTCGATCGGTACCGGGTGACGACTTCACCGAACCCTTGAGGCTTCTCGCGCGGGCGGTGGAATTCGAAGACCCGATCACCGGCGCTTCGCGTCGTTTTCGGAGTAACCGGAGCCTGTCCGACTGAGCGGTTCTCGGCTATGCGCCGATAGAGACACCGCAAACGAACGCACCCCCGGCCGCAGAGCGGGCGGGGGTGCGTTCGAGGTGAAATCGTTACTGCGCGCGAGCCATCCCGCGCTCTATGGCAGCGATGATCTGCGGACGTAGCTCGGCAGCGGGGACGATATGGTCCACCGAGCCGACCTTCTGTGCGCGTTGAATATTGTGGATCGCCTCGAATTCGGCGGCCACTTCACCGAGCTTCGAGTTGCGGACATTGCCGCGTTCGGTCGCCAACTCGACGCGGATGCGAGTTCGTTCGGCGTCCGTCTCGGCGGCTGTCAGCTTCGCCTCGATGTCGAGGACTCGCGGATCGGCTGCGGTCCTGGCGTTGACGTCCCGCGTGAACACCACTGCCGCTGCCGGTGCGCCACCCAGAACCGAAGCGAACGATCCCTCGACCGCCAACACCTCCATGTTGTCGTTGAGCGCTCCGGAGAACACTACGAATGCGCCTCCGTGGTAACGCGATACTACGCAGAACACGATTGGACCGTCGAAGTTGACTATCGCGCGGCCGATCTCGGCGCCGTACTCGAGCTGGATGTTGCGTAGAGACTCCGGTGAACCGTCGAACCCGGACAGGTTGGCGAGCACCACGATCGGCCGAGAGCCGCTGGCGGCGTTGATGGCTCGTGCGGTCTTCTTCGAGGAATTCGGGAACAACGTGCCCGAAGTCCACTGGTCGGGCCCGTCGGACGGGAACCATCCTTTACGCGGAATTGCTCGCGACTCGATGCCGATGACGCTGACCGGAATACCCGCTAGGTGGGCGTCGAAGACGACCGAAGTGTCCGCGTCGGCCATGTCTGCCCACCGTTCGAGGACAGAGTGATCCTGGTCGACAACGGCACGCATGACCGTGCGAATGTCGAACGGCTTCTTGCGATCCGGGTTGGTGGCTGAGGAGAAGATGTCACCGACGGTGGTGAAGTCGCTCGACGGGTGCACGTGGGGGTAGGTCCGCACGTCGCGTTCGGTCGGATCGGTGGTGACTGCGCGTCGGGGGAACTTCTCACCTGGTGCCGTATAAGCATGTTCGTAGTGCGCGAACAACACCTCGCACGCCGCACGCAGGTTCGGCGCCCAGTACTGTGCCTGGCCGTTCGGTCCCATGACTCGGTCGTAACCGCCGATGCCGAAGTTGTCCTCTGCTGAGACGCCGCCGGAGTAGTCGAGTGACTGTTTTCCGGTCAGGACCATGGCGCTGTCCGGGGTCATCACGAGGATGCCCTTGGTGTGCGCCAACATTGTGGCCTCGGCATTCCAATACGGCTGTGCGCCGACGTTGATGCCTGCGACGACGATGTTGATCTCGCCGCCCGCCTGAGTGAACGTGATGATGCGACGAAGCCCACGTGATACCCAGTCCATGTTCTCGGTACCGGTACTCATCGAGATGGTGGCACCGGAGGACAGTGCGAACCACTCGACCGGAGCGCCGAGGCGCTCGGCAAGGTCGATTGCTGCGACGATCCGCGAGCACTCGGCCTCAGCAACGGTTCCCAGCGACTTGGTCGGGTCCCCGAACAAGGCAACTCGGGTGACGCCCTCGGGATAGCGGTCCGACGGAGTCGACACGAGTCCGACGATGATGCCTGCCGTATTGCGACCGTACGGGCGATCGACAGGCGCCAGGGTGGCGGTTTCGTCGAAGTCGTACTCGGTGAACGTCCCACCCGAGCCCGTGAGCAGAGGAATCAGTTCGTACGGGTACACGGTTCCGCGTGCCTGCGAGCGCTGAACCTTCTGGGTGTATTCGTCCAGCGGCCGCAGTGGCTCGGTCGGCCTGTCGGTGACCTTGGCGACGACCCCTGCGCCGGAGCGATACGAGAATCGGATTGCGACCTCGCGAACAGGCGCACTCGGTCCGTTCCTGAGCCTGGCGATCATCGTGATTTCTTCGAGCCCGGCACCGATGGTGGACGGTGCAATGTGCCGTGCGATTGCGGCGAGGCGATCAGCAGGCACATCGAGCACTGGCCACACGTAGAGGGTGACGCGGTTCGCGTCGAGCCGGTTCTTACCCCGCTGGCTCTGGGCGCGCCGAATCCCGTCGAGGCAGGAGGCGACGGTCCTCTCGATCTCGGGAACAGCGACGACGATACCGTTGTCATCGAGTTGCGTTGTCAATCCACGGATTTCGGCAAGAGCCATCAATCGCTCGTCGGACGGATTTTCTTTCGCCGTCAGGTGGAACAGGTAGGTTCCGGGCGTCGCAGGAAGCCTGGTGCCGTCGAAGTTCTTGAGGCGCCATAGGTCCAGGCGCTGCCCTGTCAACGGATGCATGTCGCGAATGACCAGATCCTCGGCCAGAGGTTCCGAACCCTCGACGCTCGGGCGCCGGAACGTTACATGGCGAACATCGGTGCCGCATACGGTGATCGTGATCCGACGCCAGTTCTTGGTCCGGGGATGTTCGGTGAGAACGGACTGGACGGTACTCGCGATGTCGTCGCTGCTGGCAGGGGCATCAGGCCACGCTAGATACAGGTCGACGGCAAGGTGTTCGGGAGCAGGCCCGGCGATATCGTCGATCGCATCGATCGTCGCGGACAGCGAAGCGAACGTCGTTGCGGCCGAGACCAACTGGAGTCGCTCGCCGGCGAGCAGGAAATTACCGGTGACGAAACGAACTCTGTCTCGGTCGAAAGCCTTGACGTCTTCTAGATCGCGAATCTCGTAGTACTGGCGAGTGATGACCTCGAGCAGTGCGCCAGGCTCGTCGATCCGTGAACCCAACAGATCGATCAACGGCTCGGGGGTGGAGACGAGCGCATCGATGCGAGCCGCGTAGTCCGGCGCGTCGGGGTTCTCGGCAAGATACTGCAAGCTGCCACGGACCCCGTCGTGGACCTGGTCACGTGAACGCCGGATCGACGGGGCGTCGAAAAGACGAAAGCGCAGGTTGCGAGCGACGTCGCCGATGACGGGATACCGAGCCTGAGTCGCAACGATCAGGCGCTCGAGTACCTCACCGATGGCCGAACCTGCAGCGGGCTGCGCTGCCGAGTCCGTCAGCCAACGATCGAGGAGTGCCGAGACGACCGGAACTTGATTCTCGATACGTTGAAGTGCGAGGAATACTCGATATACGGCTTCTTCGAGTTCTGGACTGCGCTCGAGATCCTCGGCGCCGTAGTGACGTAGTGCGCGAGAAAGCTTGCCGCGGAACGATTCCGGAAGTCCTTGGATGTCTGCATCGAGAGAGTGCAGGAAGGAGTGGAAGTGTTCACGCGGGCTGTGCACTCGTTCGTCCGTGTTCTCCTCGTCCATGGTGGGACGATTGCGGGAGAGTTCGCACATATCGGCGAACGTGTTGAGCAGTGCCAACTCTGCGTCGACGACCTGAGAATCGTCGCATGCAACCTCGTTGCGCACCGTCTCGTAGTCGGAGAGCAGAGCCTGAACGCGGGAGGCATTGACGTCGAAACCGGTGATCAGGGCCGACAACTCGTCGAGATACGACAGCGCTTTGCATCGCGGTGTCTCACCCTCGGGTCGGTCCACGGTTCGGAACTCCACGCGAGCGGTCTGGGTGGATGCCTTCTGCTCGCCGGCTTGATCGACACGCAGCAGCGCGGCACCGGAATCGACCTGGCCGTTGACCGAGGCCAAGACTTCGCGCACGCGACCGGCGTACGGCGACCGGACGGCGGTTTCCATCTTCATGCTCTCGAGCACGACCAAGGTCTGGCCTGCTTCGACCTCGTCGCCGACCGCAACCGGCACGGCGACGACGACGGCGGGCGCTGGAGCACGGACCAGTCCGGCTTCGTCCTGGCTTATCTGATGACTGATGCCATCCACTTCGACGAGGAAGTGCGCGGCACCGGCGACGGTGACGATCGAAAAGCGGCGGTTGCCGAGGACGAGGCGGCTCTCGTACTGACCGAGGCGCTCGATGTCGACCTGCACGTCGCCACTGTCACCATCGACGCGGTAGAGGTGCGGTCCGATCTGACCGACGCCGAGCTTGTATGCCTGGCCCTGGTAGTTCAGTTCTACGGTCCGGCCGATGGTGTGGCTTGCACGAGGACGACCACCACGGGCCGAGGACAGGAATGCGGCACGCTCGCGTCCTTCTTCGACGTCGTAGGCATCGATTGCCGCTGCGATGAGCGCGATGTCTGCCACGGCCGTCGGGCCGGTGGCCGTGCCTGCTTCGGATCTATCGAGCCAGCCGGTGTCGGCGGAGGCGGAAATGACCTCTTCACGGTCGAGCAGATCGATCAGAAACGACTTGGTGGTCGTTCCGCCGTCGATGACGACAGTTGTCTCGCGTAGTGCGTTGCGCAGCCGGGCGAGTGCTTCACCCCGGTCACGTCCCCAGGCGATGACCTTGGCGACCATGGAGTCGTAGTCGGGGGGAATGACGTCGCCTTGTGCGATGCCGGTGTCGACGCGGATGCCGCTGCCGAGGGGGAACTTGAGAAGTTCGACGGTTCCCGGTGCGGGCGCGAAACCGTTGTCGGCATCCTCGGCGTTCAGGCGCGCTTCGACGGCGTGGCCGAACTCGGGCGGGCAATCACCTTCGAGGTGATCGCCGTTGGCGACGAGGATCTGCAGTTTCACCAGGTCGATACCGGTGGTGAATTCGGTGATGGGGTGTTCGACCTGGAGTCGGGTGTTGACTTCGAGGAAGGTGAAGATCTTCTGCTCGGGCTGGTAGAGGTACTCCACGGTCCCAGCGCCTACATAGGAGGCGGCGCGCACGAGTTCGCTGGAGACGGCGCGCAGGTGATCGGCTTGCTCTTGCGTCAGGACCGGCGAGCTGGATTCTTCGATGACCTTCTGATTGCGACGTTGGATGGAGCAGTCGCGTACGCCTGGAGCCCAGACGTTGCCGTGGTTGTCGGCGATGACCTGGACCTCGACGTGGCGAGCGTCGGTGACGAGTCGCTCGATGAATACCACCGGGTCGCCGAACGAGCGTTCGGCCTCACCCTGCGTACGTTCGAGTGCGAGTTCGAGTTCGCTCTCCTCGTAGACCTTGCGGATGCCGCGACCGCCGCCACCACTGCGAGCCTTGATGATCAGTGGGTAGCCGATGGCCTGTGCGTGTCGGCGAGCGTCGGCCCGTGTTTCGACGGGTCCACCGCTCCACGGTGCGACGGGAACACCGACCCGTTCGGCGAGTAATTTCGCCTCGACTTTGTCCCCGAGGAGACGCATCGCGTCGCCGGAAGGTCCGATGAAAGTGATGTTCAGTCGTGCGCAGAGGTCGGCGAAGGCTGGATCTTCGGCGACGAAGCCCCATCCGACCCATACGGCGTCAGCGCCGGATTCGACAAGTGCCCGCTCGAGTTCGGCGTGATCGAGGTACGCGGATCCGACCTCGGGTTTACGCAGAACGACGGTCTCGTCGGCCCGCCTGACGAACATTGCGCGGCGTTCTGCCTCGGTGTGGAGGGCGACCGTCCGAATGCCGTAGTCGAACTCGGCGTTGAGTTCCTTGACGGCCCTGATCAGGCGTACTGCCGCCTCGCCTCGGTTCACTACTGCAATCCGTTTGAACAACGTCTCTCTCTCCGTCAGGTGGATGAAAATGCTTTCTCGAACGTCGGGCACGTCGTGACGCCCGCGGGTTCTTGTCACATATCGGGCTTGCTGGGGACGAAACGACACACTCGGTCTCGAGGGACTTCTGTGTGGACAAGAGCGGGAGTCGATGTAACAGCCCCCACCCATCGACCTCGATCTCGTTCGTTACCCCGCCGATCCCTCGTCGAAGACGTGGAACAGGTCTGAATGTCGTCCTATTCTAACGGATCACATGATTCTTACCATGTCAACGGCGATATGGGCCGATGTGATTGATCTCGCTTCGTTCAAACCTTCACTACGGCAATGCATTTCGCTGCAGTTTCCGGACGACGCTGAAAAAGGTCAGCAAAAGCTTGACGGAATACCGACGAGTAGCGTTGCGACAACGGACATTTCGGTGTCGGCGATGGGCCATGATTACCGGCGGGTACGTTACCGGTCGGTACGTGGCGCTCGGTATCGATCGGAATCGGACATAAGGCGCACAACGTCGGAATCTGGGCTCGGTACCGTCGATCGAGCTCGATAAGCCCTCGAGGGTCAGTGGTGGCGGAATCGGATGTGGACGCGAGTGGGCTTTTCTGGCATTTCTTGTGATCTACCACGACGAAAAGAACCTAAGGTCCGTACACCGTGATCAACCCGGACGCAGAGACTAGTCTGGAGCATGCGCGCAAGCACCGTCCCGGTTAACGGACGGCCGTTCGAGGATTTCAGAGGTTCAACAGTGTCGACTGCAGCGGTTCCCGATCGTGGCCAGCAGCCGGATCCCAGCAGGATCTCGGCTGAAGGAGGCGTTTTCGTGGAGGGCGAAGTATTGACGGAAGGGCATGAAGAGCTCACGGACAGGGTTCTGCGCATGCTGCAATTCCTGCGAGAGATCGTCACCGCTCGCACCGAGCCCGTGTTGCATTACGAAAAACACCTTCGTGTCGAGTGGCTTCAGGCCGACTCGCCCGCGTCTCATCTGGATGCGTCGGCCGAGCAGGGCGGGGTGGTGCTCAGGGCCCGGCGGGTCGAGTTCGAAGAACCGCCGAAGCTTCCGGAGATCCTCGAAGGATTCGTCGACCACACGATGGTGGCCGACAGTCGTCATCTGGACATCGAGTTGATCGAATCGGCTTTGGCATCGTCTTCGAGCGAGGACGTCGATGCCGACGCCGACTTCGATGTCCGACACGCCTACCAGGTTCGACGTGCATTCGAAACGTATTCGACCGAGTGGCGTTTATGGGCAGAGTCGGATCGAAAGCAGCGACCGGAAGCCTCGCTCTACCACGCTCTCCAGCTGATGATGCAAGAACTGTCTTCGCAACCTGAGTCCATCGAGCTGGTGGTCGCCTCAGGCCTGTTGAGTCTTTCGGCTCAGGGAACTGCAGGCGCGGTCGTGACGCACCTGCTGACCCAGTCGGCGGCAGTGGAGTTGGACGTCCGCACCGGAGACTTGTTAGTCAAGCTTGCTGCCAATTCACAACCGCGATTCGAGGACACTCAGCTGCTGACCGGCCGGGCCTGCTTCGACCCGTCCGGTTCGGTGAAGATGCAAAGTGACCTGCCGCGACGCATCACCTCACCTCTCGACGCCGACGTGGTGTCCCTGTTCGTGGAGTGGGCCGATACCGCGCTGGATATACCGGTCGACGTTCGAGCCGACCAGAATCGGCCGTCGACTGCCGACGTTCCCGAGAACGGGGCGACGGTAACGTTGTCCCCCGCCCTGGTCATGCGCAAGCGGAATGCGTTTGCGTTGCGTGACTACTACGAGCAGATGATCGCGGATCTCGCCAAGCCAGGTTCGAGGCTTCCGCTCGGTTTGGCGCAGCTGGTGGAGCCCATCGAACCCGCCGAACGTCTGGCCTGGTTGGAACGGATGGGTGCCGCCGAGACTCTCTCTCTGGCTACGGATCCACTCTTTCCACTTCCGGCGAATGCCGAACAGTCACAGATCCTGCGCAGGCTCGGCCGGGACAGCGGAGTAGTCGTCGAAGGTCCCCCCGGTACCGGAAAGACGCACACCATTGCGAATCTGGTGTCGGCATTGCTTGCCCGCGGTCAGCGTGTGCTCGTCACCAGTGAGAAGTCACAGGCGCTTCGCGTGCTTCGGGACAAACTTCCACCCGAACTGCAGGAGCTTTGCGTCTCGATCACCGATCTCGGACGCGGTGGATCAGAGGAGCTCAATCGCAGTGTCGCTCGTATCGCAGATCGCAAAGCGGCATACAACGACGTGGACGCGGCCGAGAAGATCGCGTCCTTGACCGCGCGACGGGCGGATGCTTCGGCGCGGCGTGCCGTGTTACTCGATACCATCGCCGAGCTGCGTCTGTCGGAAACTGTTGTGCATCAGTATGTTTCCGATGGTTACGAGGGGACCGCGGCTGCGATCGTCCGAAAGGTCAAGGCAGCGGAGGAAGCTCACGAGTGGCTACCGGGACCGTTGTCGACGGATCGCCCCACGTTGATCGGAACCGAGGTGGATCGGCTGCGGAAGTTGATCGCTACCGCACCGGATGGGCGTGCGGCACGAGCCGGGCAATCACTCCCACGGCTCGACACCATTCTGCCGAATTCAGCGGAACTACGGTTGTCGTGTCGGCGAGCGAGTGCCAAGGTGCATGTGGAGTCCGAGCATTCGTCCAGGCTTGTCGAGTTCCTCGGTGGAGTCGATCCGGCTGCAGCTCTCGGTATTCGGCAACTGTGCGAAGAACTCGACGCGCGAGTGCGTGACGTTCTCGAACTCGACCAACTCTTCCGACAATTGACCGATTCCGTCCTGTCCGGCGAAGCCGCGCACCTATGGTCACGGGTGAGCGGTATTTCATCCATGGCCGAGGTCGCGGCTCGGGCCGATCGCTTCATCGGTGCTCATGATGTGCAGTGTTCCTCTTCGACGACCGCCGCGCTCTATGCAATGGAATCCCTGACTGTCGCTTTGGAATCGGGAATCGAGTGGAAGCCCCGGTTCCGAAAGAGCGAACAGCAGCGTGCCGTGGAAGATCTCGGCATCACGGCGACTGTCGATGGCGTTCCAGTTGTGTCGGCGAGCGCCGGCCGGCTCGTGACCGAGCATATTCGTGCTCTCGATATCGTCAGCACCGCGGCGACTCTGCTCGGGGACCTACGGATCTCGGTGTCCACCGACGGGCCTCGGTCACGGCGAGTGAACGATCTTCGGCTCGTGAGTGACAAGCTGACGTTGGTGGCAGGTGTCCTGCATGCGCGCGACGCGTTGGTCGAGAAGCTGTACGCGGTGTCACCTTCGGCACCATGGATTCGAAGCCTCGACGACGCGGCGCAGTTCGCTGGGTCGGCAAGGGCTATTGCTACCCGTATCGATGCAGACGCGGCCAAGGCTGAACTGAGCAAAATTCTGTATTCCGTTGCGACACAGGTAGATACTGGACCTTCGCCCGAGGGGACGGCTCTCGTGACGGCGCTGAACTCGGCCGACGAGGACGCCGTTGCCGAGGCGTCGGGGAATTACATCGCGGCATGCCAGGAGCAGGACGATCAGCTGGTCCAGGACGAGTTGGCGAAGAAACTCGCCGATGCCGCGCCCGCGTTGTACCAACTGGTTCTCGACACGGCCGGTGACTCCGACTGGGATGAAATCAGTTGGCAGATGTCCAAGGCATGGGCGTGGCGTCGAGCGCGTGAGTGGGTGAGCGAACAACATCGCGGCGGTGTCGAACATCAGCTCGATATCGAACTGAACGCACTCGACGCAGATCTGAAATACCTGACGTCTCAGCTGGCGGCCGCGATGGCTTGGCGAGACTGTCTCGAGCGGATGACTGCTGTGGAAGTGCGTGCGTTGCAGACGTATCGGGAGCACATGTCGTCGATCGGGGCAGGCGCAGGTCGATACGCGGAGACGTTCCGCAGCGCTGCGCGCTCGGCTATGCGAGATGCGCAAAGTGCCGTCCCGGCTTGGGTCATGCCCCTTGCTCAGGTCTTGGCGACAGTGCCTCCTATAGCGGACAGTTTCGACGTCGTGATCGTCGACGAAGCCAGCCAGGCCGACATCAGCAGCCTGTTCCTCCTGTATTTGGCACCGCGGGTGATCGTCGTCGGTGACGATCGGCAATGTGCACCTGCAGACGTCCCGCAGGCGGGAACGCTCGAAGACGTGTTCACCCGACTCGACGTGTACCTGCCGGATCTACCCGAACATGTTCGCGCGACGTTGACTCCGCGGTCGTCACTGTTCTCGATGCTGCGTACGCGTTTCGGCCAAGTCGTCCGTCTGCGCGAGCACTTTCGATCGATGCCGGAAATTATCAACTGGTCATCGCAACAATTCTATGGAGATTTGCCCCTGGTTCCTGTGCGTCAATTCGGCGCGGACAGGCTCCCGCCGCTTCGCCATACTTTCGTACCCGATGCATCGGTAAGAGGGAAGGGCGCTTCGCTCGTCAATCATGCCGAGGGACAAGCCATCGCCGGTCAGATTCTCGAATGCCTTGCTGATCCCTTGTACGACGGCAAGACATTCGGCGTCGTCGTGCTGCAGGGAACGGCTCAGGTCGATGAAATCCGAAACGAATTGATCAAGCGTATCGGAATCGACCAGTGGGCGGATCGAAGGCTCCGCGTCGGGACACCACCGGACTTTCAGGGAGACGAACGAAGCGTCGTCTTCCTGTCGATGGTGGTTGCACCGAACCAGGACTTTCCCGCTCTCAGCGCAAGCCAATACAAGCGGCGGTTCAATGTCGCGGCCTCGCGTGCGCAGGATCAACTCTGGCTGTTCCACTCGGTCACAGTCGATCGGCTCAAGCGATCCGACCTTCGGAACTCGTTGCTCGCGTATGTCACGTCGACCTCACCTGCACCTGCGAATCCGATGCCGCGCGATGTCACGCCGGATATTCGGCGCAGCGAGTTCGCGAGCCTGTTCGAGCAGCGGTTGTTCGTCGATCTGCGAGATCGTGGATATCACGTCAACCCCGGTGTCGAGGTGAACAATCGACGTATCGACCTGGTGGTCACCGGGCAGGTGTCCAGGCTCGCCGTGGAATGCGATGGAGACTCGATTCAGTCCACTCCGGAGCGTCGTCTGGCAGACCTTCAGCGCGAGCAGGAACTCAAACGTTGTGGCTGGACGTTCTGGCGTGTGCGCGAGTCGGAGTACTACCTCGATGTCGAGGCTGCGTTGGAGGATCTGTGGAATGCCCTGTCCGCGTTAGGAATCGAACCGAATACGATTTCGATTTCGCCCGCAGAAACGGTGACCGAGGAGTGGATTCCGGTCGACTTGGATCGACCGCAGGATGATCTGCTCCTCGAGCAAGCGCCAGGGGACGTGTCGGTGGATACACCACTGGACACGCCGGCTGATCATTTCGTGGAAGGTCCCGACACCAGCCCGACGAGTGCCACCGCGGAAACGCCGTGGAATGCGTGGCAGTCAGCGCCCGAAGGCGAGAAGTACGACATGTGGACCATTCCGAGCGAAGCCCCTGAGCACCGGTTTCCGTCTGTTGAGTTGCCCATCAACGGCTATCACGACGGAGGGCGTGGCCACGACAGCTGACCGAGGCAAATGCTATAGCGTGGATGGCGTCCGACTGTGTCTGTCGAAGGAGTGCCAATGTCTCGAATCGCCATTTTCGGAGGACACGGGCAGGTGGCGCTCCGTCTAGCGCCGTTGCTCGCGGAGCGCGGACACGAGGTGGGGTCGATCGTTCGTAACCCGGATCACGTCGCCGACATCGCGAATGTGGGCGCCACACCGTTGGTGGCCGATATCGAGAACCTGGATGTCGAGAAGATTGCGGTGCTACTCGACGGCTTCGACACAGTCGTGTGGTCTGCAGGCGCGGGCGGCGGCAGTGCCGACCGAACGTATGCCGTCGACCGTGATGCAGCACTTCGCTCGATGGACGCTGCCGGGCGAGTGGGCATCACGCGCTACGTCATGGTGTCGTATTTCGGGGCGGACACGCAGCACGGGGTAGATCCGAGCAATCCCTTCTTCGCGTACGCGGAGGCCAAGGCGGCCGCCGACGCGTACCTGAAATCCACGTCGTTGTCCTGGACGATCCTGGGACCGAGCGCGTTGACACTCGACCCCGGCACCGGATCGATCACCACCAAAGACAACGGTGCCACCGGCGCTTCGGTCACCCGGGACGACGTCGCTGCCGTTGTGGCCGAAACGGTGGACACTCCGGCGACCATCGGACGTGTCATCGAATTCGACAACGGCGACACACCCATCGCAGTGGCGCTCCGCTGAATCGGATCTCCAAGCACTTGTCCTGGAATTTCGCCGTCTCTGCAGTGAGGAACACACATGGCGGATTCACAACCGACCGGTGACACCGAGGTCCACCCGCCCGAGTCAGGCGCTTCCCGACGTCGATGGCTGATCGCACCGATAGTTCTGATCGTTGTCGCACTGCTGTTCGGTGTCCCATTGTGGACGCTTTTCTTCTCCGGTTCCGACTGGCCGTTGTCGTTGCGAATATTCGGCTGCGTTGTGTTCGCCGCTGCTGCGATCGCCTTGCCGGTGTCCATGGCCCGCGGTCATGCGCGCGCCCATGACCGTGCCGCACTGATCGGTGACACGTTGCTCGGAACCGTGTGGGTGCTGTTCGTGTGGAGTGCGCTCGGTTCGATTGCTGCAGGGCTACTCGCCCTTGCCGGTCTGGAAGATCCCCTCCGATCGCGAATTGTTGCTGCCGCGGTTCTCGTCGTGGTCACCGGACTGTTGGTGTGGGGCCATCACGAGGCGATGCGCGTGCCGCGCATCGTCGAGCGCAGCGTGGTGGTTCCGCGTCTCGGTGCCGGACTCGACGGACTCCGCGTCGTGATGATCACCGACACGCATTACGGGCCGTTGGATCGAGCCGGTTGGTCAGCGAAGGTCGTCGACGTCGTCAACACATTGGACGCCGATGTGCTCTGTCACCTCGGAGATCTGGCAGACGGTTCGGTCCTACGGCGGGAGCATCAGGTCCAGCCGCTACGTGGAGCACGCGCAGCCCTGGCAAAGGTTTACGTGACGGGCAACCACGAATACTTCGGCGAAGCGCAGGACTGGCTGGATCACATGGAGACGCTGGGTTGGACGGCCCTGCACAACAAGCACCTCGTGGTCGAACGTGGCGGTGCGAGGTTGGTCGTCGCCGGTGTGGACGATCGAACGGCAGCGGCTTCCACACTCGAGGGGCACGGAGCGGACCTCGATCGTGCGCTCGAGGGAGTCGATGCGGACCTGCCGGTCTTCCTTCTGGCACATCAGCCCAAGCAGATCGACGAGGCAGTTCGACGCGACGTCGAAGTGCAGGTTTCCGGTCATACCCACGGTGGTCAGATCTGGCCATTCGAGTACCTGGTCCGACTCGATCAACCGACGGTCCATGGCCTGAGCAGGCACGGTAAGCACACCCAGCTCTACACCAGCCGCGGCACCGGTTTCTGGGGACCGCCGTTTCGCGTCTTTGCGCCCAGCGAGATCACCGTGCTCGTGCTGCGGACAGAGGCGTCGTGACAGTCCAACTTCTCGCAACCGACCTCGATGGCACCCTGCTTCGCTCGGACAGAACCATCTCAGCGCGTACCTCCGAAGCAATGGCGGCGGCACAGGCGTCGGGGATCGAGGTCGTCTGGGCCACGGCCCGCGCACGCCATTCGATCGACGAGTTGGCTGCCTCCTGTGGATTCACAGGTAAGGCCATCGGTGCCAACGGCGCAGTCGTGCTCGACCTCGCCGACGGCACGCCGGTCATCACCGAGACGACCGGAATCGAATCCGACGTCGTAACCACTGCTATGACCAGGGTTCGCGAGCTGGTTCCCGGAGTCGCCTTCGCCACGGTCGGTCCGACTCGGTTCGTCGCCGAGCACGACTATGCAGCGATGTGTGTCTTTGCGGACCATCATCGACATCCCCACGAGATGGACGTCTCGGTCGACGTGTTGGCCGCGGCGTCGGAGCAGACCGTCAAGATCGTCGCCCGACATCCGGAGCTGGCAAGCGTCGACCTGTTCCACGCTGTCCTGGCAGCAGGGGTAGGGGGAGTGGAGCTGACCCATTCGGGCGCGCCGTATATAGAGATGTCCGCTGCAGGCGTGTCGAAAGCCAGTGCGCTATCGGTGCTGTGTGCGGAACTCGGGATCGAGCGAGCTGCCGTCGCGGCTGTGGGTGACGCGTTCAACGACCTACCGATGCTGGGCTGGGCGGGTACTGCCTTGACCACTGCTAACGCGATGGCCGAGATCAAGGCTGTCGCACATCGCGTGCTGCATTCGAACGATGACGACGGCGTCGCGGGGTACTTGGAAGAGCTCGTCGCCGACCGTCGATGACGGAACTACCTCGGACAGGCGCCGCTCTTCGAGAGTGTGCCGGGTGAAGAGGCCCGGCACTCCGTGAGCAGCGCGCACTTACGATTGAAATCCTATTGTCTCGAAACGTCAGGAGATGTACGGGTGGAACAGAGCAGTGGATCCAATCGCATGACCGTCGCCGAGTATCTTGCGGCGCACGCCGTAGCGGTGACATCCGTCGATCGTGCTCAGGCCGCGTCACTCGGCATCGAGGCCCCCGTACCCGCTGGATGGCAAGCGGCGCCCGAAGAACAATTCCCCGGTGCTACCCAGGTTCTTGTCGAGCCAGGTCTGGTCGAAGGTGGCTTCGCACCCAACGCCGTATTACTTGTGGGCTCGCTGTCCACTCGAATCGACGCCGATGCTCTCCTCGACTGCAGCTTTACCGACGCCCGCGCGATGGAGGGTTGGGCCGAAGCAGAGGCGAACTCCGACCCGTTCGGTGGCCATCCATCGCGGTTCATCAGTGGAACGTTCGTCGCCGAGCAGTGGGAACTGGCCGTCACGACCCGGTACATCGTCGTGCAGAGCGAAACGCAGTATCTGGTTCAACTCACGGTGACCACCTTCGCTGACCACGCCGACAAGCTTGCATTCGACATCGATGCGATCAACAGTGGCCTTCTGAACGCAGTCTGAGCCTTGCCGAAGCGCTGTCGCTACTAAGGTCGAGTGATGCGGAATCGCACTGGACGCGTGCGGCACCTGACTCTGGTGCCGGACCTGTTGGACGGCTCGGACAGTCCGGACCTCGAGATCGCCGACGATACGTTCAGCAACGCGTCCGGCGGTTACGGCGCTCCGGTCGCGAGGTACACGATTCGCGTCTCCTTGGACGGCGTCGAGCCGGCAGTATGGCGAAGGTTCGAGGTCCGGTCGGACCTCTTACTCCCCGAATTTCATCAGGTGCTGCAGCTGGTCATGGGGTGGAACGCTGCTCATTCGCACCGCTACCGGCTGCGGAAATCAGTGGCTGTCATGCGATACGACTTCGAGACCTCGCTGGTCGAAGCAGGGTCGGTAATCAACGAACAGCACGTCAGGTTGGATAGCGTTCTCGACAAAGAGGGCGACGTCATCGGCTACGAATACGATTTCGGCGACGGGTGGAAGCACACGGTCGAACTCGAATCCCTCATCGAGTATCACGAGGATCTTCGTAGCCTGTGCCTCGACGGCGAACGTGCGTGTCCGCCCGAGAATAGCGGAGGACCCGTCGGTTATCGCCATCTACTCGATGTACTCGGAGACCCTGACCACGCGGAATACGAAAGCACGCGGGAATCAGCTGGACCGTTCGTCCCCGAGCAGTTCGACGTAGCTCGCGTCAACGAAGGGTTTCGGGCTGGGGCTCCCGTGCGGTCGGCCGAGGTCGAGGCAGCCGTCGCGTCGCAGTTGATCGCGCGGCTCTTCGGGACCGCCCAGCCAGACCACATGCCCGCTCTGCTGGCGCTGCTGCCGCGATGTGAGCTCACCATCGAAAGCTCTATCGATTTACCGGTTGCAACCGCGGCGATGAAAAAACTTTCGTGGTTGCTCGAGCTCGTAGGTGACACCGGATTGCAGTTGGCGCCCGGAGGCTATTTTCCGCCGGCAGCTGTCGAAGCCATGCGCGTCGATCTCGAATGGGGACTGGGGTGGATCGGATCCAGCCTTCGTGAGGTCGACAATCACCAGGTCGCCGATCTGCGCAATGCCGCCAAACGTCTCGGTCTGGTGCGCGTCCTCAAAGGCGCTTTGGTACGCACGAAAGCGGGAACTCGATATGCCGACGACCCCATCGGCCTCTGGAGGCATTGTGCGTCGCGAATCCCTTTGGGCAAGGAAGCTCATGAGATCGACGGCGGAACGCTGTTTCTCGTCGCGCTAGCGTCGTCGGCATCCGCAACCCAACGGAACGCGATGATCGTGGAGACGATGCAAGCGTTGGGGTGGGGGACCAACAAATTGGTCGACGCCCACACCGCGGCACAACCGACAGTCGACTTCTTGGACCTGATCGGCGCACACGGGCCGTCGCTGTACTTCCGAAGCGAGGTGTTCGACGCGCCCAGTTGGTCGAGACGATTCGCTCGCGATGCCTTGCGAAGTTGATGTACGCCGTTGACCAGGCGATTTGGAGATGGCGTCAGAGTCGCGTAACTTTTGTCGAGTCAGAGCGACACGGACACCGACCCGGACCGAGAGGTACGGGACACGAGGTTGTACGGGGTTTGCACTGAAAATCTTGGTTCGGCAAGATCATGTTGTCGTGCGACGGTGGTTCGATGTGACGGGGTTATTGACTCGGTCGCTTGGATTAGCTAGGCTGGAACGGTTGCCCCAGGCGCTGCGAGAACATTGTTTTCGTGGGTGTGTGGTGTGTGCGTGTTCTTTGAGAACTCAACAGTGTGTCGATGAATGTCAGTGCCGAATTTTGTATTTGGTGAAAGCATCCGATGTCGATGATCATCCGCTTGTGGTGGTTAT
>NZ_JAPVLQ010000006.1 GCF_027158005.1 Rhodococcus sp. H36-A4
CACCCTGCGGGCGGCCTCGACCTTGTACTCGGTCGTGAAAGACCTGCGTTTGCGGGACATGAGGACATCCTTCCAGCGGAACCATCGATCCCGCTATCTCGGTGTCCACCATCCGGGGGGAGCCTCACTGATCTAATACTGCTCGATGACATAGAACCTACCGAGTCCAACTACAGTCCACACCTTGCCGAGACTCGTAAGCGAACAATGCTAGATGGAATCTTTCTACTGAATGATAGGGCAGCAATAGCAATCGTAGGTACAACCACTATGTCTAACTCAGTACTAGATCAGATCCGTAAGGTGGGGGAGTATGCCACTACCTACCGTAGTAGTAGCGAAGGATCAGAGATTGCCGAGCTTGTCAACGATGATCTACTAAAGCAAACGGTTGTCAATGCTAGTGCCGATACTATCTATTATGTAAGTCTGGATAAGGGTAACCTAACCGAGGCAAATTCTATTGCTGGTGTCTCAATGGAACCAGGGGGGAGTAGAAGGTCGTTTAGTAACCCAGTAGCCAATACGGGTAATAACTCTGCCCTAGGCGATATAGGGCCTATTCTTTCGCTATGCCTGAATGATGAATCAGCAGTGAATGTCGCGATATTGTCAAGCAGTGCAAAGTTACCAATAGTCGAGTGTATTGATATTGAATCGTTACCTTTGCAGGAATTAACAACGACTGATTCCGATCAGCTATTGACAAAGGCCGGCGAGCATGAGTCAGAGAAAAACGACCTTAATTCTGTTTCTTTATCTTTGGGTACATCTATACCTAATTCTTCTATAGCAAACTTTGAAACCCTACAGGCACAACAACTGGAGCGACTGGGTAGCAAGACCAATATAAACAAAGGTGAGTTTGATCTTGAACAGACGCAGATAGAATCCGTCTCGTTCTATGACTCGTTGGACCAGGACCTACAGTGGGTACTCGATGAGAAGATTCACGTTCACTACTACCCTGCCATTATTACTAATGCAGACGGTACGGAGTCTTCATGGTGGCCTGAATATAAGCCACTAGAAGAGCTGAACGAGATAAGACATACCCGTTCCTTTGCTATGAACTATATGAATCGTCCGGTAAATGTCGATGCCGAGTACTGGCGAGAGTCCGATATTCAGATAGGGGAGTGTCTAGACGGATATGTTCGTACCCTGATCTCGGTAGACCCTGCCGTCAGTACCAAGCAGTCCAACGACTACACAGCCCTATGCGTCGTATCCCTAGGTGAAGACGGTCTGATCTATGTCCGTCATGCCGAACAGGTGCGCTACGTGTCCGTAGAGCTAAAGGACAGGGTCAACGAGCTAGTAGACAGCTTCGATGCCGGTCTGGTGCTTGTAGAGACCAACCAGGGCGGCATGTTGTGGTCCAGCGTGTTCGATGGTGTGCAGGCCAACTACAAGTCGATCCACCAGACCGAGCCCAAGCCGGTACGAGCGGGACGAGCGTTGGACTACTACCGAAAGAACAAGGTCCGGCATACCCGACACTTTGCCGAGCTAGAGGAGCAGATGTATTCGTATCCGAAGGTAACCCATGACGACCTACTGGACGCTATGGGTACGGGTATTCATTACTTTCTCTCTGCCAGTAATAGGCCAAGGGTCAGGCGAAGGTCGTATATCTAAATGAATATAGTTGTAAAAGTGTTACAATTGAACAATACCTATAATGAAAGGAACTTATAGAAAAACATATGTCTTTACTAACCAATTCGATTCGATCTATTCTAGATAGGCAGGACGAGTACCTACAGGCCGAGAACTACTACAACGGCACTGTAGATGAGATATTCGCTAGCGCATCCGTCAAGCGAGAGCTAGCCAAAACTGGAGACCACTACAGGGTCAACTATGCAGCTACACCGGTGAATGCCGTAGCGAACAGGCTGGAAGTCACCGGAGTTACTACTCTGTCAGATTCTTCCAAGAAGATCATCGGCGATACATGGCAAGAGAACAGCCTAGAGCTGGAACTAACCCAGTTGATTACCAAGACACTGGTCTACGGCTCTGCCTATATGACGGTATGGCCCGATGCAGACGGACAGGTCCAGCTCTACTACAACAGTCCACTATCTACCGTGGTCCTGTACGACCCAGAGAACCCACGTAGGCCCATCGTTGCTGCCAAGCTCTGGCAGGTAGAGCTAGACGGTAAGCCAAGATCCAGGGTCAACCTGTACTACCCCGACCGTATAGACAAATACTTGAGTCAGTCCGAGCGTCTGCCGTTCACCGTCAAAGACTCGGACTTTGAGCCGTTCATCGATGACGAAACGGACGAAAACGGCTCTGTACCGAACGAGTTCGGCGTGATCCCGGTATTCCACTTCACTACCGGCATCGATCAGTACGGCAGGCCAGAGCACATCTCTGCCTATAGCTGCCAGGACATGATTAACAAGATGCTGGTCTCACAGCTAGCGGCTGTCGAGCACCACGGCTTCCCCACCCGCTGGATGCTTCAGGGAGACCAGACAGGCACATCGTCCGATTGGGGAGACCTAGACGAGGAGGACCAGCTCACAGGAGCACCAGGGGAGGTCTGGAGCCTTGCCGGTGTGATGAAGGTAGGGCAGTTCACGGCAGCAGATCCGAGCACCTATATCGATCCCTACAAGGAATATGTACGAGCTATGGCATCTGTAACCGATACCCCGTTCCATGTGTTCGAGGCAGTAGCAACGAACGTGTCCGGTGAAGCTCTACGAGCCAGTGAAGCACCACTAGTGAAGAAGGTCCGTACCAGGCAGCTAGCACTCGGTAACACCCTGCGTAGGGTATTCATGTTTGTCTTGAAACTGAACGGCATAGATGAAGATGTGCAGGTTCAGTGGAAACAGATCGAATCTATCGACACTAGCGAACAGTGGTCAATCAATAAGAAGAAGCTAGATGCCGGTCTGCCTATCGAGCAGATTCTGTTAGAACATGGCTACGACTCGGAGCTAGTAACCAAGTGGAAAAACGATGGTCTGCTCAATGTAGTAGCCCAAAACGCACTACCAAATACAACAACAGTTATAGAAGGAGAACTAACAAATGAGTGACGAAGACAAAGTTATACAGAATGATGACAGTGCAGATGTAGATGCTCTACGGGCAGCACTAAAGGCAGCTAATGCCGAGGCAGCTACGAACAGACACAAAGCCTCCGAGCTGGAAGGAAAGCTCACCGAGGCACAAGCAAACTCGGATAGGTTCAAGTCGAGCTATGTATCCGGTAAGGCAGCTAGCGAACTGTCCAAGCTAGGCGTAGCCAATGCAAACGTATCCAAGTTTCTGGATATGGAGAAGATCAGCGTATCGGAGTCGGGGGAACTGGTCGGACTCGATGAGCAGATCACCGATCTACAGTCCACTCTGCCGGAACTATTCGATCCTAAACGCAGAGCAGCAAAGATAGATGCAGCAGATAAGCCTACGGCTAAGAAGCAACTATCGTCTGCCGAGAAACTAATCCAGCAAGCACGATAAACGGTAAATTGATATAATATAGTTACAAAGCGGGATGCTTTCTCACGAGCAAAGCGAGATGCCAAGTTCGTTCACAGTCTATGCAAGACTCTAAACTGTAACTTCATTTAGAAAGTAAGTGTTTCAAATAGCAAGAGTAAATGCAGATGCCTGGGTTCCAGAAGAGTACGGTTCCGAGGTTATCCAGACAGTAGAACAGTTTTCCGCTGTAGAGGCGGTAGGTCGTAGGGTCAATATGACCAGCGACATTCAGAAGACTCCCCGACTGGGAGATGTAGACGTAGTTGTCATTCCTAAGGGTGGAACGTACCCAGAAGACAACCCAACACTAGACAATGTCCAGTTGGATGCAGCAAAGTTCGGTGATCGTATTATCATCGCCGAAGAGGATCTAAACGATGCAAATGTAAACGTCATCGTAGAGTTCCAGAAAGGTTGGGCAACCAACTATGCTCGTAAGTTCGATAATGCCTGCCTAGGTACTACCGCCGTAGCAAATGGCACGACAGTTCCGTTCACCAGTGTCTACAAAGAGGTAGGGGCTGGAGTTCTCAAGACTGCCGGTGCATTGACCTATGCAGACCTGAGTGACGTTCTGGCGACTGCCGAGAACGGTAGGTACTTCTCCGATGTGGACAATGTAATCATCGCCCATACATCGTTTAAGGGCCAGCTACGCAGTCTGGTAGACGGCAACGGTCGTCCAATGTTCATCGAACAGGTAGCACTAGGACAGCCACAAACTCTGTTCGGATATGAGGTCCGTTTCTCCGATGGAGCCAAGACCAGCCCTGTATCCACTTGGAACCCAAGTGCAGGTAATCCGTTGCTGATTGTCGGTAACCGTAAGCACCTGATCGTAGGTGATCGTTCACCAATCGAGTCATTGATTAGTTTCGATGCCGGCTTTGGTACTGACGAGCCACATATCAAGATGCGTACCCGTAAGGCTTTCGCTGTAGGTCGTAAAGAGGCCTTTGGCGTAGTCGAGATTACAGCAGGACCGTAGTAGCTCGTACAACTGAATAGTCACGAATCGAATAGGGTGTAGGTCAATCGGCCTAGGCCCTATTCGCTGTCAAACAAACTTGTACGCGAACGCTATCACGTTGCCTGACCACGATTGATTTGTGAATCGGAGTGGAGGTGGATCGTTGGTGGATCGTTCGGTTGTGATTTTTCGGCTTCCAATCTTCCCGTCAAATAGTTTGTCGAATTCAATCACTTCTTTGCATGCAATGTCCAGATCGGTATGCATTATTCTAAGGATCCGATCGTTTGCCTCGTCGACCAATGGGAAAGCGGTTCGGGCAAGTCCCTGTATAGAATAACGCTGCGGTCCTGCGCGCAGTTCTTCGCGATATTTGTCACTAATTTCTGTATTGAGATCGACTATTGCAGAAATGTCAACCTCTGGATTGGAGTAGGCTGTCTTTTTCTTGTCTCTGTTTATTGCCGCGCCAGCGTCTATGGTGATGGTATCCATGGTGTAGTGGATCATCGTGTTTCGAGTGTGATAAAGCAAGCGATATTCGGGACTTTTCTCAAAAAGTCGGTTGAATATCCTCTGAATTTTTTTGTGCTGTTTAGAGCCGTCTCCATGCTTGCCTATGACTTCTTTATAAGTATGTTCTTGGTGGTAGTGTAGAGCCGAGCAGAAAGATAGCGAGGCGCTTCGCATCCTGATTCCTACACGTACTATTTCTTCCTGCGTACCAAAGGCGAATCTGCCTGACAGCATCTCGTCTATGTCAGATTGGATTGCATTCTCTAGGTTGAACATGGTGTAACGCATGTAGGTAAAAACGTTCACATTCAGAAGGTTGTTCAGCGTCTGATACGCGTCGTTGTACCGTTCATAGTCAGCTTTAGTGAATTCGGCAATGACTGACCACTGCAAGGTTGGCTTGTTCTTCTTGCGCCGTCTCCAGTCGCCCGGTCGAGGCGTAGGGTCATGTAGGAGCAGGGCCGCGTAAAAAGGTGCCATAGGTACTTCGGACAATTCTGTTTCCCGTCTGCTGTTGGTTGATGCACGCTAGCATGCAACGGTTTGGATAGTCATTGAGGGCCACGACGGGAAATGCTTAGTTGGCCGGATGGTGGTAAAATTGAGTATTGAACTAAGTAGACTTTTGTTGCGTTCATCAAACGTCTGCGGAAAAGAGGATTTACAATTGAGATTTATTAAGAATGCGGTGGTTGTCGATGTATTGTGGAACCGATGATGCGTTGCGACTTACTGGATATGAAGTTACTACTGAAAATCTGCTGCGCGCTCAGGCAATCGTAGAGGTTGCTAGCGGTAGGCCAGAATCTGCCGTATCGAAAAAGTCCGACAAGGATTGGTTGGAGTACGCCGTCGCTTGGCAGGCCGCATACATGGCGAACTCAGATGTGTTCGAGCAAGCAAATGTATCCATGGTTTCTCAGGACGAATCTAGCGTTGACTTTGGAAACAAAGTATTTGCGCTAAGTCCGCTCGTCGTAGAGGCTGTAAAAAGGCTATCTTGGAATAAATCGAGGGGTATCGGTACCAGAGGGTACGACTTCAGACGAAACAGAATGCCGTCGTGGTGGTATTGGTGAAACTCATTACCAAGTCTTATCCGAGCCTGGTGGATATTTATGAACGCCGGGAAGTGTACAACGAGGAACTGGGCTCACATGCATATGATTGGGACTATACGAATTTTGGTACGATCTACTGCAATGTCACCAGTCTGAAGCCTGAAAGCAGTTTGGAGGTTTTCAGCGAAACCTACACCCGCAAATTATTCGCCAAGCTTGAGTTTCCGAACAATGATATTAAGTTGTCCAATCAGGTCGGTAATATAAGAAGCAAAGACGGCAAGCAACTGTACTACACTCAGAACAATGCAATCGTATCTACAATGATATTCAATGTTAGTAGCATGAATACTCAGGTAGATGTTTTAGGGAACCTCGTATGCCACACGGCATATCTGGAATACACCGGATTGCAGGATATATGAGATAATTAGTACAGAAGCGATTTAGGCTCACTTTCCCGTTTCTTCTTTCAGAACAATCCCCGTAGGTCCAGGTGTGGTAGCACCTCTACGGGGATTGTTTGCTTTCACAGCTTGATTCCTGTTTCGTTTCTAAACTGAGCGATCATATCCAGTTGGGCTTGGTTTATTTCATTGATCTTTATCTTGTTCGGTTTTGATGTTTCGCGGTTTTGGTTTTGATGCTTGCCCATCAGGTCGGTTACCTTGTTCATTAACGCTTTTGTGCAAACCATGTTAAGTAGAACTATTGTATCGACCATTCTGGTTTGAATGTCGGCCTCTGATTCGAGAAGTGGGGAGTATGGGATATCGCTAAGATGACGCTTGAGTTTCGTTGAATCTGCAATGAAGTCGTGTAGATGCTTTAGTTGGGTATCTCTACGCCACTTTACGAGTTCCCGGTTATCGGTACTTTTGATGGTCGCTCTGAGCGTAAAGATCGACAGTCCGATTGACAGCAGTCCAATGACGAGGGTCACCCCTGCTGCCGCTAGAAATGCCCACAACGGAACGGTTGCTGCCGGGGGAGCGGGAGGATCGGCGGCAAGTAGGAAATGCATACCGGTAGTCTGCCAGACAGAGATACCCCTAGGCGGTGCGTTAGGCGATCCGCGCAGCCAGGGATACGTTGCGTTGGTGATCGGGCTGCTCGTCCTCACCGTCGCATTCGTCTTGATGGCACTTGCGGTGAACGCAGTCGGCCGGCTCGGCAGCCGGTGGCGGTACGGGGCACAATCGGACGCGGCTCGTTGACTAAGCTCGGAGCCATGTCTTCTGTGGCTGATACTTCCCCTGAGTCCACCTCCTCCGCCCTATGGCACGGTTTCGCCGATATGGGTGCAGTGACCAGAACAGGCCCCTTCGTCGTCTCACGTGGCGAGGGAGCTCACATCTGGGACCGAGACGGCAACAAATATCTCGATGCAACTGCCGGGCTGTGGTTCACGAACGTCGGTCACGGCCGGACCGAGATCGCCGACGCCGTCGCCGCCCAGCTCGGATCGCTGGCGCACTACTCCAACTTCGGTGATTTCGTCCCGGAGACGACGCTGGCACTTGCGGAGCGGCTCGGGAAGATCGCGCCCGTCGCGGGTAGCAAGGTGTTCTTCACCTCGGGTGGTTCCGACTCGATCGACACAGCGGCGAAATTGGCCAGGCGTTACTGGCACGAGGTGGGCAAGCCTGGGAAGACGCTTATCGTCGGACGTGAAAAGGCTTACCACGGAATGCATGTCGCCGGTACTGCACTGGCAGGTATAGCCGTGAATCGGGAGAACTACGGCGAGCTGATGCCGGATGCGCGCACAGTCGCTTGGGACGATGCGAAGAGCTTGCTGGCCCTCATCGAGGAAGTCGGTGCCGACAAGATCGCAGCGTTCTTCTGCGAACCCATCATCGGTGCTGGTGGGGTCTACCTGCCACCGAAGGGGTACTTGCAGGAGGTGCGGCAAATCTGTCGTGACAACGACGTACTGTTCGTCGCGGACGAGGTAGTGACCGGCTTCGGGCGGATCGGCGGTTCCTGGTTCGCCTCGACTCGTTTCGACCTGCAGCCCGACCTGATGACCACGGCAAAGGGACTCACCTCAGGCTACGTCCCGATGGGGGCGGTATTCGTCGCGCCGCACATCGCCGAGCCGTTCTTCTCAGGTGGCGTCTGGTGGCGCCACGGATATACCTACGGTGGGCACGCCGGTGCCGCGGCAGCAGCGATGGCAACACTGGACATCATGGAGCGCGAAAACCTGCTGCAGGAGTCCGCTCGCCTCGAGACGTCGCTGCATACCTATCTGGCGCCACTCGCCGAACACCCTCGCGTGCAGGAGGTTCGCAGCGGACTCGGTGCAGTAGCAGCCGTGCAGTTGGTCGATCCGGCCGAAGCGCTCCCCTTCGTCGCGACGCTCCGCAAACACGGGGTCTCTGGGCGCGCTGCAGGGCAGGGTGCGATGCAGATCTCGCCGTCGTTCGTGATGACCGACCACGAGGTAGAAGATCTCGCCGGCCGAATCCTCAGCGCGCTCGGCTGAACCGGTCCTTCAGGCGCTGCACTCGGGTTCGCTCGGGTGCAGCGTTGAGCACTGGAGTTTCAGCTGCCTCGGCAAATCGCTTGTGCAATTGATCGCGGACCTCGTCGGGGGCGTACGCCTGCCGCTTGCGTTCCGACTTCACGACGAGGGCGCCTGTCGCGGCAACACCGACGACGCCTGCCATCCCGAGGATCTTCCACAGCTTCATCGCTTCACCGTACTGTGATCGCGGACGGTGGAGCGATCGCGGAGTTCGGCGACGAGGTCTTCGACGAGGATCTTGATCTTGTCACGAATCGGACGGACGGCGTCGATGCCCTTGCCTGCGGGATCGGGCAGCGCCCAGTCGCGGTAACGCACTCCGGGGAAGACCGGGCATGCATCGCCACAGCCCATGGTGATGACGACGTCGGAGGTTTCGACGGCGTCGGAGGTGAGGATCTTCGGTGATTGCGCCGAGATGTCGATGCCGACCTCGGCCATCGCCTGGACAGCGATCGAATTGATTCTTTCTGCCGGTGTGCTGCCGGCAGAGCGAACTTCGACGGTTCCATTAGCTAGATCGCTCAGAAAACCGGCGGCCATCTGCGACCGTCCTGCGTTGTGGACGCAAACGAACAACACGCTGGGGATGCTGGACATCAAAACTCCTTTGTCGCGGTCGGCGAGGCCGATATGAAGCGTTTACGTAGTGAGAGTGAGACGTAGACGAGCCCGACGAGGACTGGGACTTCGATGAGCGGGCCGACGACCCCGGCCAATGCCTGCCCGGATGTTGCGCCGTAGGTGGCGATCGCGACGGCGATGGCGAGTTCGAAGTTGTTGCCTGCCGCGGTGAAGGCGAGCGTGGTGGTGCGTGCGTAGCCCAGGCCCATCGCGGCCCCGAGGGCGTAACCGCCGCCCCACATCACCGCGAAGTAGACCAACAGTGGAAGCGCGATACGAACGACGTCCAACGGTTGGGAAGTGATCCGATCACCCTGCAGCGCAAAGAGAATGACGATGGTGAACAGCAGGCCGTAGAGAGCCCACGGCCCGATCTTCGGGATGAAGTTCGACTCGTACCATTCCCTGCCCTTGGTGCGTTCGCCCAAGTAGCGAGTAGCAAACCCCGCTATCAGCGGTATGCCGAGGAAGATCAGCACCGACTTCCCTATCTGCCAGGGGGAAGCCTCGATGGTGGTCTGCTCGAGGCCGAGCCAGCCCGGTAGGACGGAAAGATAGAACCATCCGAGGACGGCGAACATGAAGACCTGGAAGACCGAGTTGATGGCGACCAGTACAGCGGCGGCTTCGCGGTCGCCGCACGCGAGGTCGTTCCAGATGATGACCATCGCGATGCAGCGGGCGAGACCGACGATGATCAGGCCGGTGCGATACTCGGGCAGGTCGGGGAGGAAGAGCCAAGCGAGAGCAAACATCAGTGCCGGGCCGAGGACCCAGTTGAGTACCAACGATCCGGCCAGCAGGCGCTTGTCACCGGTGACGGTTTCCACTCGGTCGTATCGGACCTTCGCCAGGACCGGATACATCATGATCAGCAGACCGACAGCGATAGGTAGTGAGACGCCGTCGATCGAGATAGTCGACAGGGCGTCGTTCAGGCTCGGAATCAACCGACCCAACGCCAAGCCGATGACCATCGCGACGCCGATCCATACCGGCAGGAACCGGTCGAGAGTGGAGAGCTTGCCGACGACGGCCGGGTGATCGGAAGTGTTCGCCTGGCTACTCATACGGTCACCAGCGCAGCATCGTCGGTGGTCGGGTCGGCGGCGGCCAAGACCGACGACAATTGTTGCAGCGCAGCAGGTATAACCCAGTAGTAGACCCAGGTTCCACGGCGTTCGCAGTCGAGCAAACCAGCTTCACGCAACACTTTGAGATGATGGGAGATCGTCGGCTGAGATATGTCGAACGAATCAGAGATGTCGCACACGCACGCTTCACCACCGGCGTGACTTGCGACCAGGCTCAGAAGTCGAAGCCGGGCCGGATCGCCGAGCGCTTTGAACATTCGCGCGAGATCCCCTGCCCAGTCGGCGGACAATGGCTCGGCAATCAGCGGCGAGCAGCACATGCCGCTGCTGAGGTCGTCGACGAGGAGGGGTTGATTCGACATATGTCTATATTGATTAATTTCGAATCAAACGTCAAACGACTCCACTGAATACCTGGTGGGGGAGTTCGCGGTTTCGGGACGATCTAGGCTGAGCGCCATGACTGCGTCGCGGATCGATTTGAACACAGCGGTTGATGCGACTCGGACCGGAGACATCTGGATCTTCCGCGGTCATTCTGCCACTGATCGTGCGATACAGACGTTGACCAACAGTCCGGTCAACCACGTCGGCATGGCAGTCGTGGTCGACGACCTTCCTCCGCTCATGTGGCACGCCGAGTTGGGTAAATCGCTGCAGGACATGTGGACCGGGAACTTTCAGCGCGGCGTGCAGCTGCATGATCTCCATGCGGCAGTGATGCAGTGGTCGAACAAGTACGGGCAGCGTTGCTGGCTCAGGCAACTCGACAATGCCGTCACTCGAGAGCAGGAAGATGCATTGCTGCGCACCATAGCTCGAATGGACGGAACGGCGTTCCCGACTACTGCGAAACTTGCGGGTCGATGGTTCAAGGGGCGCGTGCCGAGCTTCCGTAAGAGTGAGCACCATGCCGCCGCTCTGGAAACAGCGTATTGCGCAGAAGTAGTCGCAATGACGTACGAGTCGATGGGTCTGCTGAACGGCAACAAGAAGGCGAATTGGTTCGATCCCGGAAAATTCTGGAGCGGTGACCGGTTACCCCTCGCTGAAGGCGTCCACCTCGGCGACGAGATCGCCGTCGATGTACCCGAGATCCGGCCGACCATCGCCGAGTGAACTGAAGGAAAAAAGAGGCCCGCACACGTGTGTGCGGGCCTCTTTCGCTGTGTAGTTCGTCTATCAGACGGTTGCACCGTCGAGCGTGCGGCTGGCCTCGATGGCCTGGCCGACGCCTGCGACGATCGAAGCTGCGCGGATCGACTCGAAGATGACCTCACGGTCGACGCCCTCGTCGCGAAGGGTCTTCTCGTGTGCCTCGACGCAGTGGTTGCATCCGTTGACTGCCGAGACTGCCAGCGAAAACAGTTCGAAATCGGCCTTGTCGACGCCAGGATTGCCGATGATATTCATCCGCAGACCTGCGCGGAGGTCGTCGTACTTGCCGTCGAGGTAACCCTTGGTGCGGTAGAAGACGTTGTTCATCCCCATGATGGATGCTGCACCCAGAGCGGCGTTGTAGGCATCGGCGGACAATGTGTCCGCAGCCTCCTCGGCGATCTCTTTCAGCGTCGTCGCAGACTTCGTGGCCGCAGCAGTAGCGAGAAGTGTGCCCCATAGCTGCTGCTCACTCAGAACCGTCGATCGCGCAATGGAACTCAGGTTGAGCTTGAGATCCTTGGCGTACTCGGGAAGAGCGTTCTTCAAATTCTCTACGCTCATGTCAGACGCTCGCCGTCAGCAGCTCGCCTGCGTCGATGGTGGGGTCGCCCTTCTTCCAGTTGCATGCGCACAGCTCGTCGGACTGCAGTGCGTCGAGAACACGCAGAACCTCGTCGACGTTGCGGCCGACGGAACCTGCGGTGACGGAGACGAACTGAATCTCGTTGTTCGGATCGACGATGAACGTCGCGCGGTCTGCGACGCCGTCGGAGTTGAGAACACCTGAAGCGGTTGCGAGCTCACGCTTGAGGTCGGAAAGGATGGGGAAGGGAAGGGTCTTCAGGTCCTCGTGCTGTGCACGCCACTGGAAGTGCACGAACTCGTTGTCGACGGACGCTCCGAGTACCTGGGCGTCGCGGTCGGCGAACTCTTCGTTCAGCTTTCCGAATGCGGCGATCTCGGTCGGGCACACGAAGGTGAAGTCTTTCGGCCAGAAGAAGACGATGCGCCACTTGCCTGCATAGTCGTCGCTGGTGACGGTGGTGAAGTAGTCGTCGGGCTGCTGGGCGTTGACCTTCGACAGGTCTCCGCCGATAACGCCGGTGAGGTTGTATGCGGGGAACTGATCGCCAATTGTCAACAGGGCCATATGGTCCTCCTCTGTAGTGGTGCGCATGCGTCGCGCTCGTGGTGCGCGTCGGATTCGTACATGCACGGTGTCGCGAATGGGTGGAGTCGTGTGTGGAGCACCGCCGCGTGTTGTCGGTGCTTCCTACGGTCGATCTCCGACATGTACGAGTGTGCCAAAAAATACTCGAAAGGTAAAGGTGATTAGTAGCACTAGACTAATAGGCATGACTGATAGAAGTTATCAACCGACGCTCTCACAGCTGCGTGCTTTCGTCGCCGTTGCCGAGCAACGTCACTTCGGAAGTGCCGCGGCGCGACTGCACATCAGTCAGCCGACACTCTCGCAGGCCCTCGCCTCGCTGGAACAGGGACTGGGCGTCCAGCTCGTCGAACGAAGTACCAGGCGAGTTCTGATGACCACTGCCGGCACACATCTGCTCGAGCATGCACGGGCAACCCTCGATGCGGCCGCCGGATTCGTATCCGAAGCATCCGGGATGGGAGGCCGACTGGCGGGCCCACTTCGACTCGGACTGATCCCCACGGTTGCGCCGTACGTTCTGCCTGCCCTGCTCCCGGCGATGCGAGCCGAATTCCCGGACGTGAACGCGCACATCGTGGAGGATCAGACAGATCGACTGTTGGCCTCGCTACGGTCGGGTGCGATCGACGCGGCCGTGGTCGCGCTGCCGACCGAAGAATCCGGCATCATCGAAATACCCTTGTACGAAGAAGATTTCGTGCTTGTCGTCCCCGTCGGTCATGAACTCGACGGACGCCGTGATCTGACCCTGTCCGTACTCGTCGACCTGCCGATATTGTTGCTGGACGACGGCCACTGTCTGCGAGATCAAACCCTGGACCTTTGCCGGTCGGTCGACGCGGTTCCTGCAGCCGGAGACACGAGAGCAACCTCGCTTGCCACGGTAGTTCAGTGTGTCGCAGGCGGTCTCGGCGTCACACTCGTCCCTAGATCGGCTGTTGCCGTGGAGCTGGGCAAAGGTGCGCTGGGTCGGGCCGAGTTCGCGGACCCGAAACCCGGTCGGCGAATGGGCATGGTCCACCGTGCGTCGAGCGGCCGCGCCGAAGAGTATCGGGCACTGAGTGCACTGGTCTCGCGAATCGGATCGGCCGTCAGCGAGTAACTGCCCAGTAGTTGCCCAGTAGCCGACCGTCGAGGTAGCGAACTCAGCCGGCAGTGATGGTGATTTCGTCGAACACGATCTCACCGAGAGCATCGGACTCCTCGACATCGACGACCGCATCGAACGACCACCCGTGATCGCCGTCGGGATCCTCCAGAACCTGCCTGACCGTCGTCCGATCGCTGCCAATCGTGAGTTCGAACAAGGCCGGCCCACGCGCGGATGGGCCGGTGCCGATCTCGCCGTACTCCTCGAAGAAAGGTTCGAGTTCTGTTTCCCAGTCAGGGCCGTCGTCCAACGCGTCGAGCGCGTTCCACCAACCCGCCGCCGCGAAGTCCACTCGTTTGAATATGGCGTTGCGCACCATCACACGGAACGCGCGTGGATTCGCGGAAATCGGCTTCGGTGTGTCACCGCCATAGGGTTCGGGCTTCGTCTCGGCCTCTTCACCCGGGTCGGTGAGGTTTTCCCATTCGTCCAGCAGGCTCGAGTCGACCTGGCGAACGAGTTCCCCGAGCCACTCGGTGATGTCCTGTACTTCCTCGGTCCGGGCTTCTGGCGGCACCGTCTGGCGTAGAGCGCGATACGCGTCGGCGAGGTACCGAAGAACGAGTCCTTCCGAACGACTGAGACCGTAGTGGCTGATCAGTTCTGTGAACGTCATCGACCGCTCGATCATGTCGCGGACTACGGACTTGGGGGAGAGCGCGACTTCCGTCAGCCACGGATGCCCACCGCGGTAGATCTCGAAGGCAGGCACGAGAAGCTCGGCGAGGGGTTTCGGCCACGTCACCTCCTCGAGCAGTTCCATTCGCTCCTCGTACTCGATACCATCCGACTTCATCTGTGCGACTGCTTCTCCGCGTGCCGCGTGCTGCTGGGCCATCAGGATCTGGCGGGGATCGTCGAGTGTCGACTCGATGATCGACACCACATCGACTGCATGCGTATCGGATTCGATATCGAGCAGATCGAACGAGGCGAGTGCGAACGGTGACAGTGGTTGGTTCAGTGCGAAGTTCGGCTGCAGGTCGACCGTGAGGCGGGCGTGTCGTCCTTCCGCATCCGGTTCCGCGAGCTGTTCGACGATACCCGCCGAGACCAGACCACGATAGAGCGAGAGCGCTCGGAGAATATGCTTGCGCTGGGCTGGTCGAGTCTCATGGTTGTCCTCGAGCAGATGCCGCATTGCAGTGAAGCAATTACCCGGTCGGGCAATGACATTGAGCAACATCGCATTGCTGACCGAGAACCTCGAGACCAGCGCCTCCGGACTCGCTGTGATGATCCGGTCGAACGTCGGCTCACCCCATGAGACGAAGCCATCGGGCGCCTTTTTGCGTTGGACCCTCTTGAGCTTTTTCGGATCGTCACCAGCCTTCGCGACGAGCCGTGCATTCTCGATGTCGTGTTCCGGTGCCTCGACGACGACGGTTCCGAGCGTGTCGTATCCGGCCCGTCCGGCGCGTCCGGCGATCTGGTGAAACTCTCGGGCGCGTAGTTTGCGGGTGCGAATGCCGTCGTATTTGGTCAGTCCGGTGAACAACACAGTTCGGATCGGAACATTGATGCCCACACCGAGGGTGTCGGTCCCGCAGATGACTTTGAGCAGACCGTCCTGGGCAAGTTTCTCCACGAGGCGTCGATATTTCGGGAGCATGCCCGCATGGTGTACGCCGATTCCGTGCCGCACGAGTCGCGAGAGTGTCTTGCCGAAACCCGTCGTGAACCGGAATTGGCCGATCGCATCGGCGATCTGCTGCTTCTCGGACTTGGAGGCCACGTTCACGCTCGTCAGCGCCTGCGCCCGTTCGAGGGCAGACGCCTGGGTGAAGTGCACGACGTACACGGGCGCGAGATGCGTCGAAACCAACTCCTCGATCGTCTCGCCGATCGGTGTGCTCACGTACGAGAACATCAACGGCACAGGCCGCTCGGAGCCTGACACCACGGTGGTGGGGCGCCCGGTGCGGCGGGTGAGATCGTCTCGGAAGAAAGACACGTCGCCCAGAGTCGCCGACATCAGGAGGAATTGCGCGTTCGGCAACTCGATGATGGGAACCTGCCAGGCCCATCCTCGGTCGGGTTCGGAGTAGTAGTGGAACTCGTCCATCACCACCTGGCCGATATTGGAGTTGGCCCCCTCGCGGAGAGCTAGATTCGCTACGATCTCCGCAGTCGCGCAGATGATCGGAGCGCCCGCGTTGACCGCAGCATCGCCCGTCATCATGCCGACATTCTGTGCACCGAAAATATCGCACAGTGCGAAGAACTTTTCGCTGACCAGAGCTTTGATGGGTGCGGTATAGAAGGTCCGCTTGCCGGCCGCCATCGCAGCGAAGTGGGCACCGACAGCCACCATCGACTTTCCCGAGCCGGTCGGTGTCGCGAGGATGACGTTGGACCCCGACACCAACTCGATCAAGGCATCTTCTTGGGCCGGGTACAGATTCAGCCCTCGTTCGCTGGTCCACGTGGTGAAAATGTCGAACAACGTGTCCGGATCCTGCGCCTCGCTGGTTGTGGGGGCAGGTACGAGTTCGGAGAGGAGCACCGTAACAGGCTATGGTGCGCCGGCCGCGTCGCCATCAGCGGCCCGTGCGCCAGGCGTGTCAGGTTGCGCTGCGCTCGTCCGCTCCCATGGCGCCCAGTACCGCAAGCCTGGTACCGGCGTTCCCGGTGATCATGTCTTCACCGACTCCGGTGATGAGGAAGTTCCGCCATCGAGACTCGTCGAATTCCAGACACGGCGTCGAGGCGAAGAACTCTTTGAGCACATGCAGAAAACGCATCGGATCGTCACGAAACGGGAAGTGGCCGGCCCCGCGAAACACCGAGAGTCGGGATCCAGGCATCGCGGAATGTGCGAGGTGCGCATGGTTGACCGGTATCACCACGTCCCGATCTCCCCATACGAGCAACACCGGGAGATTCTCGGTGAGATAACACCGGTCGAGCATCGTCACCACCTGGCCGCGCCAATCGACGACAGCGCGCAGGGTGCGGATGTATGCCTCGTGCGCAGTAGGATCCGGCAGGCCCGCCAGCACGCGCACGAGATCAGGTGTGTCGTGAAGCAGTGCACCCGGCCGCAGCCGCGTCGTATTCAGCTTTCCGATGAGGTTACCGGCCAACCTGACGACCGACATGGCCCCGGGGAGGCGCAAAAGCTTGACTGCTTCGCTTGCCAACGGCACCGAGGCCAACCGAAGAAGTGGATGGACATCCTTGGTGACTCCACCGGAGGACACGAGGACGAGTCGGTCGACCATGTGCGGAAATTGGTAGGAGAACTGCATCGCGACACCGCCGCCGAGCGAGTGGCCGACCACCGTCACATGGTCGACTCCCAGGACGGACAACAGATCGCGCATCCCGTTGGCATACGCCGCCACCGAGTAGTCGGCGCGGGGTTTGTCGGAATGCCCGTGTCCCAACAGATCGGGTGCAATGACCGTGTGGTTCTGCGCAAGATGCGGAATTATGGAGTTCCATGTTTCGGAGTTGTCACCGATTCCGTGAATCAACAGCAGAGCTGGGCCTTCGCCCACCATCCGAAACGCTCGCCGATAGCCATGAATGGTGCGAAAGATCAATTTCGGTTCGGCATCGGGAACCGTGCGGAGCTTGCGCGTGCGAGAACTGCTCATGTCGCGCCTCCTGATTCCTCATAGCTGTAGGCCACTGCTGTACTTCTTCGAGACTGCTGTACTTCTTCGACGCTGCTGTACTTCCCGACAGCTCTCTCCTCGAAAACTCTCGCACGAGTAACGACGCTCGACGCGACATCGAGAACAATTCGGGTTACAGGTATGTTTCGTTATCCCACAAGCATGAAATCCGTACAAAATAGAATGGGTGATTGTGTGAACGTTCACACAATCACCCATCCAAAGGTCGAACTATGTACCGGTCAGTGCCCGGTATCGGTGCCGTCCGTGTCAGTACCCGATGTGTCCAAATCTTCCGGCTCGGCCTCGAACCCGCCCTGCTCGGCCAGGAACTTCTCGAACTCAGCCCCCAGCTCGTCGCCGCTCGGAAGGCTCTCGTCGCTGGCGAGAAGCGTCGACTGTTGTTCCTGTGCTGCGACGTAAGTGTCGTATTGACGTTCGAGGGCGTGCACAACCGACTGCACTTCCTCGTTGCCGGTGATGTGCTCGTCGACCTGCTCTTGCACTCGAGCTGCGGCGGTGCCCAGCGCGACCAGAGACAACTCCAGGCCTCCCGACTCACCGACGTGTTCGAGCAAGGTCTGCGCGGCACTCGGATAGTCGGTTTGAGCCAGGTAGTGCGGAACGTGGACCGAGAATCCCATGGACACGTGGCCGTGCTGAGCCATCCGTAGTTCGAGAAGTGAGGACGCGCTACCAGGGACCTGGATGTCACCAGACCAGCTGTGCTCCTCGGAGATCAACGACTTGTCCGAGGAATGAGCGGTAACGCCCAATGGACGAGTGTGAGGGATTGCCATCGGGATCGACCCGAGACCGATGGTCCGACGCACACCCAGTTGCTCGGCCAGTAGACGAACTGCGGTGGAGAACTTCTCCCACCGAAGGTCCGGTTCCATTCCCGCAAGAAGCAGGAACGGCGTGCCGGCGTTGTCCTTGACGGCATACAGATTGAGTTCTGGCGCGTCGTAATCCGAGAAGTGATCGGTCTTGAACGTCATCGTGGGCCGACGTGAGCGGTAGTCGATCAGCTCGTCGACATCGAACGAAGCCACCAGTTCCGTCTCGAGCGTGTCACGAAGGTGCTTGGTGGCGAGCTTTACTGCGTGACCTGCATCGGAGAAGCCTTCGAGTCCATGCACCAACACCGGACCGACACCGTCACCGGACATCGTTTGCGGCGCCGGAAATTCCAGCTCGTACATATTCGATTGTTCGTCCATGGCCGAACCCCTTTCCGTTTCTTCGTGCCCACTCGAGGCCAGCACCACGGCCGTAACCGACCTCGCGTGGAGAATACCCGTCGGTTCGGCTTGGCGATCGCACTGCCGTGCGTACGACTACTACCTAGGGAGAACGCCGAGAAACACCGAGTTCATTCCCGCAAGCCAGGTTTGCCGCATACACCCCTGCTCAGCTCGAAAAGCTCGCGACGGCGCGCAGTACCTCGACGATGGTGAGACGCGGGTAGGTGAGAGCCATAAACGCAATCACCCGACGCCGACGGACAAATGAGTGTCGCTGGTCGTGCTTACGTTGTGGGAGTCTGGTCTACAACAATCAAAAGTCGAAAGCCGGATCAAAAGTTGAACGTCGAAGGAGTGCTAATGCCGCAACAGGTGCGTGCCGTCGTCGCCAAGGCCAAGGGCGAAGCGGTGTCGATCGAGACGATCACGATTCCCGATCCGGGCCCCAACGACGTCGTAGTGAAGATCGACGCGTGCGGCGTCTGCCATACGGATCTGGCCTACCGCGACGGCGGAATCAATGACGAGTACCCCTTCATGCTCGGTCACGAGGCCGCAGGAACCGTGGAAACTGTCGGCAACGCGGTGACCCACGTCGAGGTCGGTGACTTCGTGGTGCTGAACTGGCGCGCAGTGTGTGGCGAGTGTCGGGCATGCAAGAAGGGCACACCCTGGTACTGCTTCGATACGCACAATGCCTCGCACAAGATGACGCTCGCAGATGGCACCGAGCTCACGCCTGCGCTCGGTATCGGCGCGTTCGCAGACAAGACTCTCGTCCACGAGCGGCAGTGCACCAAGGTTGCGCCGGGTTCGGACCCTGCGGTCGTCGGTCTGATCGGCTGCGGCGTCATGGCAGGTATCGGCGCTGCGATGAACACCGGCAACGTCTCGCGCGGTGACTCGGTTGCAGTTATCGGCTGCGGTGGCGTCGGCGATGCGGCCATCGCCGGAGCAAAGCTGGCGGGCGCGACGAAAATCATCGCTGTCGATCGGGACAAGGGAAAGCTCGAATGGGCGAAGGACTTGGGCGCTACCCACACGGTGGACGCGTCCGCGGTCGACGCGGTCGAAGCCATCCAGGAATTGACCGGTGGGTTCGGCGCCGACGTCGTAATCGATGCTGTCGGTCGACCGGAGACGTGGAAGCAGGCGTTCTACGCTCGCGATCTGGCAGGCACAGTTGTTCTGGTGGGTGTGCCGACGCCGGACATGACACTCGAGATGCCTCTGGTCGATTTCTTCTCCCGCGGGGGTTCGCTCAAGTCTTCTTGGTACGGCGACTGCCTCCCGGAACGGGACTTCCCGATGCTCGTCGATCTCTATGAGCAGGGTCGATTGCCGCTGGAGAAATTCGTCACCGAACGAATCGGTATCGACGACGTCGAAGCGGCGTTCACTGCGATGCACGACGGCAAGGTGCTGCGTTCGGTGGTCATCCTGTGAGCGGAAAGTTGCGCATCCAGAGGGTGGTGACGTCTGGGACGTTCAGTCTCGACGGGGGTACCTGGGACGTCGAGAACAACATCTGGTTGATCGGTGACGACACCGAAGTCGTGATCGTCGATGCAGCGCATCAGCAGCAACCGATTCTGGATGCTGTCGGTAACCGGACCGTCAAGGCCATCGTCTGCACGCACGGCCACAACGACCACGTTACGGTCGCCCCCCAGCTCTCGCAGGCGCTCGATGCCCCGGTGCTGCTTCACCCAGCGGACGACATGCTGTGGAAGCAGACTCATCCGGGTGTTGCGCATCGGACCATCGAGGACGGTGACCGGATCTCGATAGCTGGAACCGACATCGTCGCGATCCACACACCAGGTCATTCACCCGGCTCCACCTGTCTGTACGTACCGGAGGCCGCGGAGTTGTTCAGCGGAGACACTTTGTTCTCCGGCGGACCCGGTGCGACGGGACGCTCGTATTCGGACTTCCCGACAATCATCGGTTCCATCCGGGACACGCTGTTCGCCCTCCCCGCCGAGACACGCGTCAAGACCGGTCATGGTGACGGCACCAGCATCGGCGACGAGTCTCCACACCTGGAGGAATGGATCAAGCGCGGGTCGTAAGTCGCCCGGATCACCGGCAATCGCGGTAGAGGTTCGGCCTGTCTCCCGCCTTGTTCACCACTCGAATGAGAAGGTAGAACCGGGCGGGAGCCGGTTATCCGCAGGCGCCGACGCGATGCCCGAGACAGATTCGTCTGCGAATACTGGAGGTCCTTCTGTGCTGTGCCGTTCCGTATCGAAATCTCGCCCGTTTCTGATCGCGATCGGGGCGACAGCTGTCCTGTCGATCGCCGGATGTGGTTCCGCTGTGACCGGCACCGCTGAAGCCGGCGGCCAGGGGTCGACGTCGATTACATCTGGAGACGGACAGGATCTCAGCGCGCTTCTGATCGACCCCTCCCAGTTCCCAGCCCCGTACGAGGCCATAGTGCTACCTCCGCAAGCGATTGCACAGGCGTCGCCGGATCTCACCGGTATTCCTGCCGGCGCCGAGGTGTCGCCTGCGGGCTGCAAACCTACGGAACCAAGTTCGGCGCCCAGTGGCGCTGCGTTGATCGTCGGAACCGACAACGCCAACCGGTCGACGATTTCGATCGAACTGACGGTGGTCGACGAGCCTCTGTCAGTACGCGAGGAGCAACTTCAGCAGTGCGGTGAGGTCGAGGCAACCAAATCCGGTGCCACCTCCGTCATCCGGTCGACTATCTCCCCGGCGCCTCCGATCAATGCCGACGAGACCCTTGCGGTGAAGCAGACCGTGAATTCTGGCACCGGCGCAGACTCGGTGACGCAGTCGATGCTCACGTTGATGGCTCAGGTCGACGACGTTCGGATAGCAGCAACGTTCATGTCGTTCGACAACTCCGCGCCGGATGCAGCCGTGTTGGACGAGTTGTTCACCGCTGCGGTCCAAAAGGTGAACGCCGGATAGCACAACCGTCCGACGAGAAGAGTCGGATCTCGAACCTGTAAGCAGTGTTCTTCCACAGGGAATTGCCCCGTCCACAGCTATATTTCGTCCCAGGTCAGCCGATCCGTAGTCGAATGTCGACACGTCATCGTTCTCGCCATGACGACGTTCCCTGACAATCGACCCACTCCACCGATGCTGGCCACGGTGTCGGCTACCGGTGACCTGATCGCTGCCATCCCGGCAATGCTCGGCTTCGCCCCTTCGCGATCTCTCCTGCTCATCTGCCTGGACGGCCGGATCGGCGAAACCCTCACTATCGGCACAATGATGCGTCACGATCTGAGCTTCCCGGACCCAGCCGCGACACTGCGCTCGGTAAACACGGAGATGGCCGATGTGATCGACCGCTTCGCGGCCGTCTGCAAACGGGATGAGGTTCGCACGGCCATCGCTGTCATCGTCGATGACAGAACGAAGACCTCTGTGGAGGCCCTCGGCGGTGATACTCGTTACCAGGCTCTGGGGAGTCGGCTCGAGGACCGGCTCCAGGCGCGGGGTACCCGCTTGCTCGATACGTTCCTGACCGAGAACATCGCGCGTGGATGTGCATGGATCTCTCTGACCGAGCCGCGAGAGAGGGGGACCGTATCGGATCCGCGGTCTTCGGCCGTGACGCTCGCGTACGTGCTCGGGGGGAGGGCAATGCTGGAGTCCAGAGAAGCGCTCGCAGATCTGTTGCAGCCCTTGGACACCGAAGTGAGCAGGCAGGTGCGCGCGTGCATAGGCGCGGCACGAGATGCGGCCACGCCCTCGGAGCGAACCACCATCGAACGGATCCTCCAAGAGATCGGTCGGTGGGCACAATCGCCACTCGACCAGCCGAGATCGCTCGAACTTTCGGCGGTGCAGATCGCCGAGCTCGGGGTTGCCTTGACGCGCTTGATGGTTCGCGACAGCATGCTCGCGCTGGCCCTTCACGAGTGTGCTGCCACTGCCGAGCAACTGTGGTCGCATCTGTCGCGTACCTTGCCGGCACCCGAGCGGGCGTGCCCCGCAACGTTGCTCGGGTTCAGCGCGTACGCACGCGGTGACGGAGTAATGGCAGGGGTTGCGATCGAACTAGCGTTGGCCGCCGACCCCGACTATTCACTCGCACGCCTCCTCGACTCCGCTTTGAACGCCGGCGCCCGTCCGGAGATGATCAGAGAAGTCGCGCTCAGTGGCTACGCAGTCGCCGAACTGTGTGGTGTCCGTTTGTCGCCACCTACGAGCGCGCGGTGACTCGTACAGCGTGGGATCGGTCTCCTAGATTCTGCAGGAACGTCCATGCGTCAGCGACGATGACGTCGAGATCGGTGAAACGTGGAGTCCACCCCAACTCCGAGATGGCACGATCGCTCGAAGCAATCAGGACAGCAGGGTCACCTGCGCGACGGGGTGCATCCTCGACGGTGATGGGAAGGCCTGTCACCCGCGTGCACGCGTCGATGACCTCACGGACGGAGAACCCGGTCCCGCTGCCGAGGTTGTAAATCCTGTGACTGCTCGGTGTCGATGCCTCCAACGCAAGGATATGAGCCTCGGCCAGATCCGCGACATGAATGTAGTCGCGTACCGCAGTTCCGTCCGGTGTCGGATAGTCGGAACCGAAGACCGAAATCTTCTCGCGTTGGCCCAGAGCAGTTTGCAGCACGAGCGGAATCAGGTGCGTCTCGACAACCCGGTTCTCGCCGAACTCCTTGTACGCACCAGCGACGTTGAAATACCGCAGGCTGGTGGCAGCCAATCCATATGCTGCTGAATACGATGTGATCGCGTGATCGATCGCCAATTTGGTTGCACCGTAAGGATTGGTCGGCGCTGTCGGTGCATCCTCGGTGATCGGTGTCTTCTGTGGCTCACCGTACGTGGCAGCAGTCGAAGAGAACACCAGTCGAGGGGTGTTCGACTCGCGAATCGCATCGAGCAACGCGAGAGTGGTCACGACGTTGCCGGACCAGTACGTTGCCGGCGCGACAACTGATTCACCGACAAGCGACTGGGCAGCGAAATGCAATACTCCATCGAATTTCGTTTCGGACAACAGCGAGGCCGCGACATCCTTGATGTCGGCTTCGACGAACGTCGCGTTCGTCGGGACGGCCTCGCTGTTTCCGGTGGACAAATTGTCGACGACGACGACGTCATGTCCTCGATCGACAAGTACCGCCGCGCAGACACTGCCTACGTAGCCGGCACCGCCGGTAACCAAAAGTCTCACTACTTCATCTCCTCGTAGGGCCGGAGGCCGCTCGATGAATGCCGGCCTCCGCGCCTCGACGCGATGAACTAGACCAATTTCACCTGAACGGCGTGAGCCATCTCTTCCGAAATATCTATTCCCTCATGACCTGGAACGGTAATGGTGACCGTGCCGGGCTTGGCTTCGACTGTAACCCGGGCGTCCGGGACGACACCCGCATCACGTAACTGTGCGATGACCTCTGGATCGGATTGGACGTGCTCTGCGAGTCGACGCACGACCACCGCCGTCGGGTGGCCGTGGGAAACGTCCGTCAGGCGAATCAAATCTTCGTGGACCGCCGCTGGCTGGCCGAAACCCAGCTCATCCAAACCTGGAATCGGGTTGCCGTAGGGCGAGGTCGTCGGATTGTTCAGTACAGCGACGAGGCGACGTTCCACCTCTTCGCTCATCACGTGCTCCCACCGGCATGCCTCGGCGTGGACGTCTTCCCAGCGAAGACCGATGATGTCGACCAGGAGTCGCTCAGCGAGTCGATGCTTGCGCATCACCGCCACGGCGAGTCCGCGTCCCTTCTCGGTCAGCTCCAAATGGCGGTCGCCCGCAACGGAAAGCAGCCCGTCACGTTCCATCCTGGCCACAGTCTGACTGACGGTAGGACCACTCTGTTCGAGGCGTTCGGCGATACGTGCCCGCAAAGGCACCACACCCTCTTCCTCCAAATCGTAAATCGTGCGGAGGTACATCTCCGTGGTGTCGACCAGATCCTTCACACTCAACCCCTTCGTCCTGGCTGATTCTACCGTTGATCGGCGCGTATAGGTGTTCCAGGCCGTCCCGCTGGCGAGCCGGACCGTACCGAGACGTAACGGAGGCAACGTTCTGCGTTGCTCGCGCAGTGCCATTGCTCGCAGAGTGCCGTTGCGGCACGTAGCGTGTCCGTCATGGCAGACCAGGTGGCTCGATCACCGTTCCAGGATTCGGCAGTCGCCGAAGACATCGTCGTGTGGAGCGCGGAGTACCTCTCGTATCGGTGGAGCGATGACCACCCCATGAACCCGACTCGACTGGATCTGACGATGTCGCTGGCGCGGCAGATCGGTGTGCTCGACGGCATCGAACTCGTGGAGCCGATCGCTGCGCCGGATTCGGAGCTTTTGAGGATTCACACTCCGGCCTACATCGAAGCGGTCAAGCGGGCCCCCGAGAAGCTTGCCGCTGCGGAGAAACTCACGACGGTCGGCGATTCGGAGGAACCGGAACACGGGCTCGGTGGGGACGACAATCCGATCTTCCAACGCATGCACGAAGCCAGCGCAATGCTGACCGGCGGTTCTCTGGCAGCAGCCCGGGAGATTGCGTCCGGACGGGCTCGACGAGCTGTCAGCATCGGCGGTGGAATGCACCACGCCATGGCGGACTGGGCATCTGGTTTCTGCGTCTACAACGACGCCGCAATCGCTATTTCATGGTTGCTGGACAATGGGTTCGATCGAATTGCGTACATCGATGTCGATGCTCACCACGGTGACGGGGTGCAGCATGCCTTCATCGACGATCCGAGGGTGCTGACGGTGTCTTTGCACCAACATCCGGCAACGTTGTGGCCCAACACCGGGTGGTCCAGCGAAGTCGGTTCCGGTGCTGCGGAAGGCACGGCAATCAACGTTCCGCTACTGCCTGGCACCGGAGATCGACTATGGTTACGCGCCTTCCATGCAATCGTGCCCGGGGCCATCTCGGCATTCCGCCCTCAGATCATCGTGAGCCAATGTGGAGTCGACAGTCACCGAGAGGATCCGCTCGCGGACCTCGCCCTCACTGTCGACGGCCAGAACGCCGCATTTCTCGCGATGCGTGACCTCGCGGACGAACATTCAGAGGGGCGGTGGCTGGCAGTCGGCGGAGGTGGTTACGGACTGGTTCGCGTGGTCCCCAGAGCGTGGACCCATCTGATCGCCGCGGCCCTCGGTCGCCCGATAGACCCTGCGATGCCTCTGCCCGACCTGTGGCGCGATCGGGTTCGGCACCTGGCGCCAAGCGTCGACCTGCCACAGACGATGGGTGACGGCGGCGACGTGGACTATCCCGCGTGGGACGGCCCAGGAGGTGCTGTCCAGGGATCGATCGAAGCGGCCGATCGTGCACTCGAAAGGGTAGATTCGGCGATCATCGCCACTCGCAGAGCGAGCTTCCCGCTTCTCGGACTCGACCCGGAGGATCCTCGTGACTGAGCCGAACACCCAAGACGCCGACACGGCGAAAGAGCAGGACCGTATGCGGTCGGAAACTTCATTTCCGAAGCACTGGGTCGTCGACGTACTCGCCTCGGACGGGGGAGTGGTGCATCTGCGCCCAATCGTACCGTCCGACGGGAAGGCGCTGATCGAGTTCCACAGCGGGCTGTCCGAGCGCACTCGATATCTGCGGTATTTCGGCCCGTACCCGACCATGCCACAGCGTGACGTCCTCAACTTCACCACTGTCGACCATCACTCCAGGGTCGCGTTCGTGGCAATACTCGGCGACGACATCATCGCGGTCGGCCGCTACGAACGTCTGCCGGAGGGGGATGGCAACTCTGCGGAGGTCGCATTCGTCGTCGCCGACTCGCATCAAGGCCGCGGGCTCGGGCCTATCCTGCTCGAACACCTCGCCGGAGCTGCGGCGGAGAACGGTGTCCGGATGTTCGTCGCCGAAGTGCTCGCCGAGAACCGAAACATGGTCAGTGTCTTCCGCGAAGCCGGGTATCAGGTCAGCCGAAGCTACGAAGGGGGCGTGCTGCGTCTCGAATTCGCCATCGACCCGAGCGAGGCTCTGCTGTCGGTGCGCAATTCACGCGAGCGAGCTGCCGAGGCGCGCAGTGTCCGAAACGTGTTGAGCCCGACCTCCGTGGCAGTGATCGGCGCCTCGACCGACAGTTCCAAGGTAGGAAACGCGGTGTTGGCCAACCTCCTTGCCGGCGGCTTCACCGGACCGGTGTACCCGGTCAATGCCGATCACAAGTCCGTGCGTGGCGTTCGAGCTTACCCATCGGTGCACGACATTCCGGATTCAGTGGATCTGGCCATCGCAGCCGTTCCCGCCGATGCCATCGACGACGTCCTCGACGATTGTCTCGACAAAGGTGTCAAAGCCCTCGTCGTCGTGTCAGGTGGGTTCGGTGAGACCGGTGAAGCGGGTCAGGAGAACGAGCGCCGGTTGGTTCACGCGGCGCGGGCACACGGTATGAGACTCGTCGGACCCAATGCGCTGGGCGTCGCCAACACCGACCCGGCCTTCGCCCTCAACGCAACCCTCGCACCGCGACTTCCGATGCCTGGGCGCGTCGGCTTCTTCTGTCAATCCGGGGCCCTCGGCATCGCAATTCTCGACCAGGCAGCAAAGCGCAGACTGGGTCTGTCGACATTCGTCTCGGCGGGCAACCGCGCGGACGTGTCGGGTAACGATCTTCTGCAGTACTGGGATTCGGACCCCGAAACGGAAGTCGTTCTGCTGTACCTCGAAAGTTTCGGTAACCCACGCAAATTCACCCGGATTGCGCGTCGCGTAGCGCGTACCAAGCCCATCATCGCGGTCAAGAGTGGCCGCGGTGCTGTGCCGCCGGCATTGGCAACGGGCCCTGCCATCGATGATTCCATCGTCAAGGCGTTGTTCGAGCAGGCAGGTGTGATCCAAGTCGACACCATTGCGCAGTTGTTCGATTGTGCAATTCTGTTCGGCTACCAACCATTGCCGTCCGGGCCACGCGTCGCAGTCGTCGGCAACTCGACGGCCCTCGGAGTTCTTGCTGTGGACGCTGCGCGCGCCGATGGATTGCACGCGGGCGTGCCGATCGACGTAGGACCACAGGCAGGTCCGGAAGAATTCGCGGCCGCGGTGGCGGGCGCCCTCGCCGCCGGTGACGTCGATTCGGTCATCGTCGTCTTCGTACCACCGGTGGCGGTCACGGTCGAGCCGTTCGCCAAAGCTCTCGGTGATGCAGTTCTGGGGGCCGACAAACCCGTCCTGACGACGTTCCTCGCGACAGAGGGAATACCGGACGTATTGGCCGTGCGCGGGGAATTCGGACAGCCGGTCCGCGGATCGGTGCCTTCGTATTCGAGCCCGGAGCGTGCGGTGACGGCACTTGCGAAGGCCTGGCGTTACGCGGCCTGGCGGAGCAGGCCTGTGTCGACACCCCTGCGGCCCAGCGGTATCGATTCCGAACGTGCACAGTCCTTGGTTCGTGACTGGTCGGCTCAGGAACACACTCGATGGCTTTCGGATTTCGAGACCGCCGAGCTTCTCGGGTGCTACGGGATAGAGATAACCGAGTTTCGTTCGGTGATAGATGAGGACGAAGCTGTTACTGCCGGTGAGGAATTGGGCTACCCCGTCGCGGTCAAAGCGACAGGAGCGCAGTGGAGACACCGACCGGACCTCGGTGGGGTGCGGCTGGATCTCACCGGCCCCGAGGCCACACGTCTTGCCTATCGCGCGCTCGCGGCCGATTCTGGCGAGCCTCTGCTCCACGTCCAGAAGATGGCAGCAAAAGGTATCGGGTGCGTGGTCCGGGTTCAGGACGATCCCTCGTTCGGTTCCCTGATCTCGTTCGGACTGGCTGGAGTGATATCGGATCTTTTGGGAGACAGGGCGTATCGAGTGCTGCCGTTGACGGAGGACGAAGCGGTGCAACTGATCGACGCACCGAAGGCTGCTCCATTGCTGTCCGGGTACCGAAATGCAGTCCCGGTCGACAAGAGCGCGCTCGTGGACCTTGTTCAACGAGTGTCGGCCATGGCCGACGATATCCCCGAGATCAGAGAGCTGGCATGCGAACCGGTTCTGGCGTCGGCGCACGGCGCTCAGATCACCGATGCACGCGTCCGTCTCGGACCCGAGCCGAGTAAGAACGACCTCGGCCCGCGACGCTTGCGCTGAGCGTCCCGGGCGCGAGTGGCAACTGTTTCTGTGGAAAGCGGGGGCCGAGTCGACATTCCCAGAGGGGGGAAGGAAGTCGACTCGGCCACCCCATCTGAGGGGTGGCCGCGGGAATCCACACCGCTGCGCCACTTTTCAATGCGGTCGGACAGTCTTCAGCTTGCGTAGGACCGCAGCTTCTCCGCTCGGTCACCCTGACGAAGCTTGACCATTACCTCGCGCTCGATCTGACGAACGCGCTCGCGTGAGAGACCGAACAATTTGCCGATCTGATCGAGCGTGCGGGGCTGCCCGTCATCCAAGCCGTATCGCAGGCGAATGACCTGTTGCTCGCGTTCGTCCAGCGTGGAGAGCACTGTGCGGACGTCGCTGTGAAGAAGTCCGGCGATAACTGCGTTCTCAGCGGAAGTAGCTTCGGAGTCCTCGATGAAGTCACCGAGTGGGGCTTCCTCATCGCTTCCGACCGGCATATCGAGGCTGACCGGGTCGCGACTGTGATCGAGTAGATCGGCGATCTTTGCGGCGGGAATCCCCGATTCGCTGGACAGTTCGTCGTCGGTGGCCTCGCGACCGAGTTGCTGATGAAGTTCACGCTTGATCCTGGCCAGCTTGTTCACCTGCTCGACCAGATGCACTGGTAGCCGAATGGTCCGGCTCTGATCTGCCATTCCTCGGGTGATGGCCTGCCGGATCCACCAGGTTGCGTAGGTGGAGAACTTGAAGCCCTTAGCGTAGTCGAACTTCTCCATAGCCCTGATCAGACCGAGATTCCCCTCTTGAATCAGATCGAGCAGGGGCATGCCACGTCCGGTGTATCGCTTCGCAAGGGACACCACGAGACGTAGGTTCGCCTCGAGTAGATGGCTGCGAGCGGCACTACCGTCACGAACGATGATCGCCAGCTTGCGCTTTTTGACCGCCGTCAAGCGCTTGGTGTTCTCCAGCACATTCTTCGCATACAAGCCAGCTTCGATGCGCTTGGCGAGATCCACTTCCTCTTCCGCCGTCAACAGCGCGGTGCGACCTATGCCGTTGAGATAGACGCGAACGAGATCCGCAGCCGGGCTCTGGGCGTCGAGATCGGCGTCGGTCGGACGTGGGCGGGTCGTAGTGCTGGGGCTGGTCATGACTTGCCTCCTGATCGGTGGTGTCTCATAGGGATCAACGTCCGGGTGTCCCCGAAAAGTTCCCACGCTCCACCCGCAGATACCCGCTTGACCAGCGTCTATCCCGTGCCCGTCCTGAGAAGTTGCTGAGAAGGTTCAGGCCGGGAACTCACTCCTTTACTCCCTCCGGCGCGAGGAGTCCATGACGGAACAGACCGGTGATCAGCTCCACGGCACCGTCCAACAGATCGGTCTCGTCGAGATCGTTCGCCGATGCCAACAGTGCGACCAGTTCGCGTAGCGCCATACCGTTCGGTCGCATTCCTGCGAGCAAGTGTGCGCCCAACTCGTCGATCTCGTGCTGCCAGTTCGGGCCGTTTCCTCGGTAGACACGGACGACCTCCCCGGCCCACCCGTCTTCGCCCGGCAGATAGACACGTTCGAGGGCGGTCGCGGGATCGAGCACGAACACGGAGTCAGCGGGATCGTTTTCACGAAGCCAGGCGACCCTGTCGAAATAGGCGATCGATTCGTTGCCGAGCGGGTCTTCGAATGCATGGTGAAGGTCCTCGGCCAGAACATCGCTCGGCAGGTCGGTCTTACGCAGGTAGACGAATCCGAACCCGATACCTTCGACCTCGGCTTCGGCGAAATGCGCCAGCCAGGACTCTGCGAGGACCCCTCCAGCAGCATCCCGTTGATCTACCCCTCCGTCTCGCAACCACGTACCTACGTACAGAGCCGGGTCGGCAACGTCGCGCTGCACTATCCACGCATCCACGCCGTGATCGGGAATCCAGGATGCAACACGCGCGCGCCAATCCTCACCGCTGACGTGGATCCAGGACGCCAGAATGACTGCTGTGCCACCGGGCTTCAAGTAGCTCGGAGCCTGTTCGATCATCAGTCTGCTCGCGCCGTCGAGATCGATCCCCGAATCGCGGTAGCTGTGTTCGATCGTTCCGCGTCCGACGACGAACGGCGGGTTGGCAACGATCCGATCGAAGGTCCTTCCCGCGACGGGCTCGAACCAGGATCCGCGTAACAGCTCGATGTTCATGCCGTTGAGAGCACACGTTGCCTCGGCCAGAAGCATCGCGCGCTCACTGATGTCGGTCCCGGTTACGGCGTCGGCGTACTGGGCCGCGTGGATCGCCTGCACCCCACACCCGGTACCGACGTCGAGGACATCTCCGACCTGGGTGGTAGGAGTTCCACGAAGTAGCGAGAGTGATGCCTGACCGACACCCAGTACGTGATCGGTGGCGGTCGGTAGCGGACGCATGCTGCCATCGAGATCGGACAAGATCCAGCGGGTGCCGTATCCGGCGTCGAGTGGTCGAATGTCGAGCAATGCACGCACATGATCAGGTTCGACCCGCTCGACGATGCCAGCTGCGACAGCGTCGTCGATCGAGAGCGGCGACAGGGCTTCGGAAGCCTCGAACTCTTCGATGTCGTCGACGAGCAGGAACAGACGAATCAGAACACCCAAGCGCCCAAGATCTTTGCTTTCTCGCCGCACTGGAACAGGTTCGCTACGCATCAGGGCGGCGTGGGCGTCATCGCCGAGTGCTTCCAGAAGACTGTCGGCGTCGTAGCAACTCGTTTCGAAAGCTTGTCGGAGAGATGGGCATGCAGAAAGCAGCGTCGCAGTCACCGACACAGTCTTTCAGGCAGCGCGCACCCAGGTGTCCACCCGGCGGGCCCGTCAGTCTTCGCTTGCGTCGATGACGCGATGAGCGCGTGCCTCGATCTGTGTCGACTCGACGTGTCGGCCGTCGTAACGGCTCACTTCGTTCTTGGTGCGCGGCGGGCGGTCGTTGGCGATGAGTACCGCAACCCAGGGGAGCGGGATGGAGACCCCGACGATCGCCATCGCTATCCAAGGATTGGCCCACATGCTGTACGACACGGCGGCGAGAACCAGCGCGGGGATACGGAAAGACATGATGAACATGTATTTCCGCACGCGAGCTTTGTGCTGATCTTCGACCGACTGCTGCGCCTCGGTGATCAATGTGGGGTTACGGGCCGATCCACTTTCGGCCGAGCCGGAAAACCCCTGGGTTCTCGTCATCCCTCCACTGTGGCACTACCTCACCCGGAATGCACTTGTCGGCGTCGTTCGTCTCACAACGACGGATGCGGAATAATCGAGACATGAGCACTCAGACGAAAGACCGCCCCGAGATCGCGCCGGACGAAACCACGGAAGACGACCGACCGAAGTTCTTTCATTACGTGAAGAAGAACAAGATCACCGAAAGCGCAGTGATGGGAACACACGTAGTCGCGCTGTGCGGTGAAGTTTTTCCGGTGACCAAATCAGCGAAGCCCGGCTCGCCAGTGTGTCCCGACTGCAAGAAGGTCTACGAGGGATTGAAGAAGGGCGACTGACCGCGGTCCGGATCCGGTCGGTGATCTCCGGAGGGCGGGACCTTCGGAGTAGGGCTCGGCTGAGGTGGGCCTTCGGGTTCCGCCGAGGTATCGGGGACGGTTGAACTCCCCGATATCTCCTTGGGCCTGTTCGATCTGCCCCTGTCCTGTCCGACGCGGATGGGCCCGGTGGCCAACCTCCATGCAACCGCTGTCACCGGCCCCGACTCCTCGGAATCTGCCTGCGCGGCGAGCCATCCCTTCATCTGATCGATCCTGGTTGCCCTCGCGGGGAAGAACTCCTGGATGGTCGCGTTGAACTCTGCGCCGAGAACGACCGCGAACCCCAGGAAGAAAGTGAACAACAGAAACGCGATGGGAGTTGCGAGCGCACCGTAGGTGTAACCGGTTCCGGTGATCCAGGTCAGATAGCGGCGAAGCACCGCGCTGGCGATCATGAAGAACACACCCGCCAGCAAAGCTCCCCCCAGGAGCCGATGCCACGGTAGCGAGGTGTGCAGCGCCACCTTGTAGAGCGTGGTCAATCCGGCGATGAGAAGCAGTCCGACCGCGGGATAGTAGAAGAAATCGACCAGCTCACTACCGATTTCGAACCATGGACCCGGGAGGATCTGCTTCACGTACGTAGGGCCAAGCGCAACCAGCGGCAACACGAATACCGCTGCGACCAGAAACGCTACGTAGAGCAGCAGGGCGAACACTCGTTGCCAAATCGGGTGACGTGCATCCTGCTGCCCGTGCGCTTCGACTATCGAATCGACGAAGGTGGAGATCGCGGATGATCCCGCCCATAGAGACAGGACGAAACCGGCGGACACGACCTCGCCGCGTCCTTGCTGGAGGATGTCCTGCACCGTCGGAGTGATGATGCCGTCGACGACGCTGTCGCTGAACACCGTGCGGCTGAAGGTGATGATCTTCGACTCGACGATGTCGATGGTGTCAGGTCCGAACCAGCCGGCGACGAACCCGAGGCTGCCGAGTACTCCGAGCAACAACGGCGGGAGTGAGAGCGTCTGCCAGAACGCCGCAGTCGCAGCTTTGCTGAAGATCGAGTCGTCCCAGGACTTGGACAGTGTGCGTAGCGTCACAACCCAGATGGATCGAAGCGGCCGTCTCCTGGACAACTGCCCGCTCGGTGGTGTTTCGCCTGCAGAATCACTCATGATTCCTCCAGCATTCCTGAACGAGGCTCGGAGTGCCCGTCTGCACCCGTCGTGTCGCTGGAGGAGTCGAACGATCGAGTCCCCTCGGGTCCTCCTTCCGATGCGAGATCGGTCGGTATGGAGCGATAGGCTCCACGGCGGGAACTGCAGGGCAACCGAGAGCGCGAGGAATTCGATCGAATGCCAGGAACCGGCGGGCCAGTGAGCGCTGACATGACCGAAGCCGAATCAACAGACCAAAGAGCACCCACCGAAAGTTCGGCAGGTGGCGCGCCGCTGCGCGCATGGCAGAGGCGCGCCCTGACCCGATATCTGGTGGCCTCACCCAAGGACTTTCTCGCAGTCGCGACGCCGGGAGCAGGTAAGACCACCTTTGCCTTGCGCGTCGCATCGGAGTTGTTGGCGCACCGAACCGTCGATCAGATCACCGTCGTCGCCCCTACCGAACACTTGAAACACCAGTGGGCGGAATCCGCTGCTCGCGTGGGAATTGCGCTCGACTCTCGCTTCTCCAACTCGACCGGTCAGACCTCGAGCGACTACCACGGCGTGGTCGTCACGTATGCCCAGATCGCTTCACACCCGTTCCGCCATCGGGTGCGCACCGAGGCTCGACGCACGCTCGTCATCCTCGACGAGATCCATCACGGTGGCGACGCCAAGAGTTGGGGCGAGGGCATCCGCGAGGCCTTCGGTGACGCAACGCGCAGACTGGCGTTGACCGGTACACCTTTCCGCAGCGACGACAGCCCGATTCCGTTCATCAATTACGAACCGGACGACGAGGGGTTGATGCGTTCACGCGCCGACCACTCGTACGGCTATTCGGAGGCTTTGGCCGACGGTGTCGTACGGCCGGTTGTGTTCCTCGCGTATTCGGGTGAGGCGCGGTGGCGAGATAACGCCGGGGAAGAGTTCACCGCACGTCTGGGTGAGCCACTGAGTGCTGAGCAGACCGCACGGGCGTGGCGGACAGCGCTCGATCCGCAGGGCGACTGGATGCCAGCTGTGCTGTTGGCCGCACACACCAGACTCGGGCAACTGAGGGCTGGAGGCATGCCGGACGCAGGTGGACTCGTGATCGCGACCGACCAAACCGTTGCGCGTGCCTATGCCAAGCTGCTCGAAGTGATCACCGGGGAAGCGCCGTCGGTCGTTCTGTCCGACGACCCGACGTCGTCGGCGCGGATCGCCGAGTTCGGGAAAAGCACCCAACAGTGGATGGTTGCGGTCCGAATGGTGTCGGAGGGCGTCGACGTTCCGCGATTGGCAGTGGGCGTGTATGCGACGAGCGCGTCGACGCCGCTCTATTTCGCTCAGGCCATCGGGCGCTTCGTTCGATCACGCCGCAAGGGGGAGACCGCGAGCGTTTTTCTGCCGTCGGTGCCGGTCCTGTTGGATCTGGCAAGTCAGCTCGAGGCGCAGCGCGACCACGTCTTGGGCAAGCCTCACCGCGAAAAGGACGGGTTCGACGACGAGTTGCTCGCCGATGCCAACAAGCAGAAAGACGAGCTAGGCGAGGAGGAGAAGGCGTACACCTCGCTCGGTGCAGACGCGGAGCTCGATCAGGTGATCTACGACGGATCATCTTTCGGGACTGCGACGTTCTCGGGAAGCGACGAGGAAGCCGACTACCTCGGCCTCCCTGGGTTGTTGGACGCCAAGCAGATGCGCGATCTGCTTCGGCAACGCCAGCAGGAACAGATCGACAAGCCGACAGCACCCGGACTGTCCGTGCCAGCTCCGGTAGCTGTGTCGGAACGCGCGTCTTCGGCCGGCCAGCTGGCCGGGCTTCGTCGTGAACTCAACAGTCTGGTTGCGGTGTACCACCATCGCACCGGGAAGCCTCACGGGATCATTCACGGGGACTTACGGCGCATCTGTGGCGGGCCACCGACTGCTATGGCCACCGCGGATCAGCTGAGCGAGCGGATCGTTCAACTGCGGAAGATGTAACGCGGAGACGTTGGATCCCATACGCAATGCAGAACGGGTGGCCACGATTTCTCGTGGCCACCCGTTCTGGTGTCGAATGACTGTCGATTCGTCTCGTCGGCGCTTGCGCCTTCCGATACGAGCGAGCCGGTTACACTGCAGAGTCCGATTCGGTCATCACTGTTGCGTTCACTTCACGTAGACGGTCCTCGTGCTCCTTGGCATGATGGCCACAGAACAGGAGTTCTCCACCGGTCGAGAGCACAACACGTGCACGAGCCCCAGCGCCGCACCGGTCGCACCGGTCGGTCGCTGTCAATTGTGGGCTGGTCAATGTTCCGGGCATGACTCCTCCGTACTGGCTTTCGGTATCAAGCGATCGCCTGGGGCCGGTCCGCCGCGTCGGTATGGCGCGGTCCGTACACTCTCTCAGACGTTTGGCAGTCACGCGTTGTTCCCGTAGGTGTTTCTTTGTGTTGTCACTAACAGAAATCGAGCGGAAAGTCCCTGGCAGTTGGGCTTTGCCTAAAATTGCGTTCGCTTACAGCTGATTCCTTTTGGTCGACGATCGGCGTTTCGCGCGCGACATCGGGGACGAGCGATGTGGACGGATTGTCCACGAGTCGATTCGTCGTACCTGTCTCGTACGATTACGACGTGACCGACACCTCGCCCGTTCTGCTTCACATGTGCAGTATCGAAGAATGGCTGTCCGTGCGCGCTTCGAGCGAAGTCCGGCCGCCCGGTTTCGACGATATCGGGTTCGTGCACCTGTCCACAGCGGATCACGTCCATCTACCTGCCAACAGACTGTTCGCGGGACGAACCGATATGGTCCTGCTTCTCGTGGACCCTGACCGTCTCGGATCACCAGTGCGCTGGGAGCCCGGTGTGCCGGGAGATCCGGAAGCGATTCACTTTCCGCATCTCTACGGGCCACTTCCCACGTCCGCGATCACCGGCGTCATCGACTATGACCCGAACGAGGATGGGAAATTCGGGCCTCCGAAGCTGTGATCGTCCTCTTCTTGTGCTTGTCGAACCGATAGTGCCGGCCGAACTGGCTATTGCTTACCGAACCGATGCCGCCCGACAGTTCGCCGACAGATGCGCGAAAGCCGCCGCCCACTGTGTGGACGACGGCTTTCTGCGCTGACGGAAGAAATGTCAGTCCAGGTAGTCCCGAAGTACCTGCGAACGGGATGGGTGCCGAAGCTTGGACATCGTCTTCGACTCGATCTGTCGAATACGCTCACGGGTCACGCCGTAGACCTGACCGATCTCGTCCAGCGTGCGAGGCTGTCCGTCGGTCAGACCGAAGCGGAGACGAACGACACCTGCTTCTCGTTCGGACAGCGTCTCGAGTACCGACTGGAGTTGGTCCTGAAGCAGCGTGAACGACACGGCGTCCACCGCCACGACAGCCTCGGAGTCTTCGATGAAATCGCCGAGCTGGCTGTCGCCCTCGTCGCCGATCGTCTGGTCGAGCGAAATCGGCTCACGAGCGTACTGCTGGATCTCGAGGACCTTTTCAGGCGTGATGTCCATTTCCTTGGCGAGCTCTTCGGGGGTGGGCTCACGGCCCAAGTCCTGAAGCAGCTCGCGCTGGATACGGCCGAGCTTGTTGATGACCTCGACCATGTGTACCGGGATGCGGATCGTACGTGCCTGATCGGCCATGGCCCTGGTGATGGCCTGACGGATCCACCACGTGGCGTACGTGGAGAACTTGTACCCCTTGGTGTAGTCGAACTTCTCGACGGCACGAATCAGGCCCAGGTTTCCTTCCTGGATCAGGTCCAGGAAGGCCATCCCGCGGCCGGTGTATCGCTTGGCCAGTGATACGACAAGTCGAAGGTTGGCCTCGAGAAGATGATTCTTTGCGCGGTTACCGTCGCGGCAGATCCAGGTGTAGTCGCGTCGTGCGGCCACGGGGAGCTTCTCGCCTTTTTCGGCGAACTCGCGCATCTTTTCGGTCGCGAAAAGGCCTGCTTCGATTCGCTTCGCGAGCTCGACCTCTTCTTCGGCGTTGAGAAGTGCAACTTTGCCGATCTGCTTCAGGTACGCGCGCACCGAGTCGGCCGAAGCGGTGAGCTCGGCATCCTTACGGGCTTGACGAAGCGCCTCCGACTCCTCTTCGTCCCAGACGAAGTCTCCGGACGCTTTGTCCTCTGCAGTGGGCTCTGTAGTCGACTCTTCTTCGGTGTCTGCGCCCACGGCAACAACCTCGACGACGTCGTTGGCTGCCGCGGCAATGTCTCCCTCGGAAATGTCGATCTCATCGATGCCGGGGGCATCAGCGTCGGAGGTCGCGTCTTCGGCGGACTTCTTCGCAGGTGCTTTCTTCGCAGGAGCTTTCTTGGCTGCTGCGCGTTTGGCGGGAGCTTTTTTGGCGGCGGCTTTCTTGGCCGGTGCTGACGCGACCTTTGCCGCTGGTGCAGCCCCGACCTCCAGGGTCGTGCCGGTCGGTGCTTCCGCAGCAGGTGCAGTGGACGCAGACTCCGATGCTGAATCTACGGTCTGACGAATATCGGTGGCTGCCACGTACGCCCTTTCGTGACGGTGTCGTGCGGCGTCACGCCAGAGTGGTTTCCGGCGGAGAGGTCTTGTCGAATGTGCCGGCGTGCAGACCGGCTTCCCCCATTGTAACGACCCCCAGGAACTTTGTTACCGGTCGATGGCTGTATCGGGCGCTGTGTCGGCTGCTAGAGCGGCACCGACGATGCCTGCGGTGTTCAACAAAGTGGCTGCCACCACGGGTGTTCTGTTGGTCAGGTGCGGAATCCACTTCTCGCTCTTGCGACTTATTCCCCCGCCGGCAATGAAAAGATCGGGCCATAGCAGTGCTTCGAACGTCTCGAGGACCTTCGATACTTCCTTGGCCCATGACTTGTAGGACAAATCCTTGGACTCCTTGACCGACGAGGCTGCACGATGCTCCGCTTCCTTGCCGTCGACCTCCAGATGTCCGAACTCGGTATTGGGAAGCAATACACCGTTGTGGAGGACAGCGGATCCGATTCCGGTGCCAAAGGTGAGGAGTACGACGACACCGGTCTTGTCCTTGCCTCCACCGAAGCGGTCTTCCGCAACACCTGCAGCGTCGGCATCGTTGAGGACCGTGATGTTGTCGTTGCCGATCGCCTTGGCGAACAGGGCCCTTGCATCGGTGTCGATCCATGACTTGTCGATATTTGCTGCCGAGCGCGCAACCCCACCGGTGACGACGGCGGGGAGAGTCACGCCGATCGACCCGGTCCAACCGAAGTGCTGCACGATCTGCGCTACGACGCCCGCAACGGCATCCGGGGTGGCGGGTTGTGGAGTCTCGATCTTGTACCGGTCACCGACCAACTCTCCGGTGACCAGGTCCACGATCCCACCCTTGATTCCACTGCCACCGACGTCGACACCGAATCCGTGCCGATGTGCACTGTCGGTTGTGATCGATACCGAACCTGCCTGTGTCATGTGCCGCGTACTCCTGTTGTCGAGGATCGTGCAATGAAATTCGTGCACTGGAATCTGCGTACTCGAAGACTGATGTACTACCGAGAATAGATCCTCGATGTCCAATCCGGTGGGCGATGTGTCGATGACTCGACAATTGGACCGCAATCGCGAATCTCATCGAGAGTGGTGTTGCCCTGTGCGGTGTGATGCGATGGTCGGGTGTCGAACCCACGTGTATCGCAGGACTTGTCGTCATCGAAGCCGGGCTCAACTCTCACAAAGGAGTTGATGGAGGTTGCCCGCGAGATTGCCGTTGCTGCAGCTGTCCATGTGCGTACGAGGAGGCCCGAAGTGTTCGGTCCCGGTGCTCCGGCGGTGGCCGTGGGGGCGGGCGACGAATCGGTGCAGACCAAGAGCACTCCTACGGATCCGGTCACAGTCGTAGACACCGAAACCGAGGAATTGCTTCGGGTATTGCTGGCAGAGAGTCGACCCGGTGACCCGATCCTGGGCGAAGAGGGCGGGGGAGCCACCGATTCGGTGGATGGAGTCCGTTGGGTATTCGACCCGATCGACGGAACAGTGAACTTTCTGTATGGCATACCCGCCTATGCGATTTCGGTAGCTGCGCAGGTCGACGGTGTCAGTCTTGTCGGAGTCGTGGTCGATGTTGCACGGGAACAGGTGTATGCCGCGGTGCGCGGGCATGGCGCGACGGTGACCGAATCAGACGGATCCACAACAGAACTGGTGTGCAATCCGGTTGTCGAGGTGTCTCTTGCCCTTGTAGCCACCGGCTTCGGATATGGATCGGCTCGACGAACCGTCCAAGGCCGCATCATCGGCGAATTGCTTCCGCTGGTTCGCGATATCAGGCGGATCGGATCTGCAGCGTTGGACTTGTGCATGGTGGCGTCCGGCTCGGTGGATGCCCATTTCGAACACGGGCTGAGCCCGTGGGATTGGGCAGCGGGTTCGCTCATCGCCGAGGAGGCAGGTGCGACGGTGCTCGTGCCCCATCCCAACTCCACGAGCTCGGGTGGGGCGGTCACCGTCGCGGTCGCACCCGGTATCGCAGCTGAGTTCACCGAAACCTTGCGGAAACTGGGTGCGCTGGATCCGATTCCGACCGATTGAACGAGTTTTACGGCCGGTGCTCGGTCAGCAGGGAGCTTTCCGCGCGGCCGAGAGCAGGTCGATGTCGAGTGGGGCAGGCGCGGCGCCGGGCGTCACTCCTGCCAGCGACTGCAAGACCGACTCTGCGTCCGGGTTCGGCTGTAAATCCTTGAAATAGGTTCCCAGGGCCAAGTCGACGGTGTCATCGGGGCGTCCGTCCTGGATCAGTTCGGCGCAAGGGGCCGCCAGCCACATGGTGCTCGCAGCGGCCGTCCCGGCCGCGCCGAACCGAATCTGACCTTGGCACTGCATGTTCTGATCCAAGTAGACGGGATCGTTACCGACCTGGACGTCCGGTGCGCTCGCAAATCCGTAGTCGCTGAGCTCGGCGGCTACCGTCGCTGCCTGTCCGCGTTCTCCGTTCGCGTTGAACACCCGAACCTTCGTGTTCGCGACCGGCGCCGGTTCCACCTCCAACAGGGTCGACGGGTCGACGCGTTCGCCGAGCGGTGCGGGCACGGTGCCATCGCTCGCAGGTGCTGTCGAGGGTGCATTGCATGCGACGGTCGTCGTTGCAGCCTCGCCTGCCGTGAACACTCGAATCCAGGTGACGACACCGAGGAGCGCCAGCACGAGCAGCACGATCAGAATGGGAAACGCTCGCCGACGTCGAAACGGACGGCCTTGGTCGTCGGCCGGTCGGCCCTCGGTGATCAGAGAAACCACGGTGTGGAAAGCCTTTCCGTCGGCAGAATCGAAGCTGCGCCGAGTCGAGCGAGTGTCGGCGCACGCTCACTGTAGTTGGCGGGAAAGACGAAGGGCACTGCCACGGTCCGAAGGTGCACACTGCCGCTGTGTTCGAGCTGTTCTGGTAGCCGTCGGTAGTGGTTCGTACTCCTCTCGGAATGTACTGGCTCCCGAGGTTGTTCTTGCGGATTGGACACGTGAAAATGGGTAGGACGGCGATTCGGCCTAGCTATTCTCTCGCCGCTCGGCTATTGTCTGGCGGCCCCGGTGGTTTCAGAACGAAGCCGATTCGGTGGACCACAAGAGCGATTGGTGAGGTATCGATCAGGTTTCGATTACAGCTATTCGGGCATCAACCGATGTAGTTTCGGACGCCTCGACTCGGGCACCTCGCGGAGTAGTTACTCTCGCGAAGCAGATGCTTCGCGGGCAGTCGCTCAGTGACAAGTGAAGTTGCAGGAAGAAAGCTCGAACGGCAGCACGGCTCAGTAGTGCGGACCGAAAAGAAACAGGACGGTGGGAGCAACGTAAGCGCCCTCATCACAGCTGGCGATCACGCTAGGACGTCGCCCGCAGCAACCACCGGAAACATGCAAGAGAACGAGGGGTTAGAGGAACAATGGCAACCGACTACGACGCACCGAGAAGAACAGAATCCGACGATGTTTCCGAGGATTCGCTCGAGGAGCTGAAGGCACGCCGCAACGAGGCGCAGTCCGCTGTGGTCGATGTGGACGAATCAGACACAGCAGAGTCTTTCGAACTTCCGGGCGCAGACTTGTCCGGGGAAGAACTATCGGTTCGCGTGGTGCCGAAGCAGGCCGACGAGTTCACTTGTTCGAGCTGCTTCCTCGTCCATCACCGGAGCCGATTGGCTAGTGACGCGGGTGGCGTTCTGATGTGTAGAGACTGCGCTGCGTAACCGAGGACGAGAACGCGATCGACGCGCAGAACAACTGACGCACCGGCAGCTCGGGTCGATGTAGCTCGCCGAGCCAACTGGCCTCGCGCGCGCACGATCGAGTGGCTCAGCCAAGACCGTTACGAGTGGTCTTCGGGGGTGGGCTGAGCCAAGGCGGCCAACAGGTCGTCCGGACGCCGAGTGCTGACCAGCCAGTAGGGGGTGGGGTCATCGGGATCGTCGAGAACAATCAACACCATTTGTTTGACCCAGGTGCGGTGCTGAACGAAGGCAAGGGGATCCAGCTGCCTTCCCAGCGCCGCACTTTTTGCTGTCGCCGGTATCGCAGCGCACTTGTCGATCACATCAAGGGGTAAGTGTGCGCGCCCGACACGGAGCTCTCCAGCTCCGTCGTTGTCACGAACTACCTCGACGGTCATTCTGCTCGACCAGTACAAAGCCCAGATGGGGAACGGAAGCAGAATCACATAGGGAAGCCACGCCCGTACTCCAGGCGCGCCCATGTGTACCTCGGCTGCGAGCAATGCACCGACAGCCAACGCTGCCGGCCACCACCACAGTGGAACCCACAGCTTTTCGGTATAGACGACGGTGCCCTTCGCGGATTCCGGGACGGCTGCGGGTTCGAGATCGTGATGTTGTTCCTGTGGCACTCGTCCAGGATACGTGTATCCCTGTCGAACACGGATAGCCGCACGTCGAGGGAAGAAAAGGACCGAGCGTCGTGGCAGCGTAGTCTCGGTGCACGTGAGCGACGATCCCAACAGTGCCTCAGCCGACATCGGCGAAGTCGATCCATCGACTGTCGCGTTGAAACGACTCGACCCGGACCTCCCGGTCCCGAAGCGAGCCCACGACGGTGACGCTGGGGTAGATCTGTACATCACGGCCGATGTGTCCCTCGCGCCCGGTCAACGCCTGGTAGTAGGAACCGGAATTGCCGTTGCTCTTCCATTCGGAATGGTGGGCTTGGTTCATCCGCGCTCGGGTTTGGCGGCGAAATCCGGACTCTCGATCGTGAATGCACCGGGAACTATCGACGCCGGATACCGAGGCGAGATCAAAGTATGTCTGATCAACCTCGACCCCAGCGAGAGCATCGAACTGGTCCGTGGGGACCGAATAGCTCAGCTCCTCGTGCAGAAGGTCGAATTGGTGTCCTTCGTCGAGGTCGAGATTCTGGACGACACGGTACGAGGCACTGGCGGTTACGGGTCGAGTGGTGGACACGCGGGCCTCCGCGACGCCCCCAATCGGCAGTCTTGAAACCCTGACTCGCAGAGAACGCACTGATTTCGCAGAGAAAGAGAACTGATCATGTTCGGACGGCGGAAGAAGACCGCAGCACAGGATGAAGTGTCGACCGGTGGGTTCTTCGGGGACGAAGACACCTTCGATAACTCGAGTTCGGCAGGCGGCGGCGACGCGCTCGGCACCGCGACCGCCGAGCGCGGCGGAACTGTCGGTGAGCACGCGGACCCCGATCTCGGTCCGTTCGACCTCACCGAATTGGACGAAGATCGCGACACCCTTGCCCAGACGCGACTCGACTTGGGATCGGTACTGGTGCCCTTGCCGGCTGGAGGCCAGTTGCAGGTAGAGATGAATCAGGCCGGCGCACCGCAGGCAGTACACGTCGTCACTGCACACGGCCGAATCACCATTGCGGCCTACGCCGCACCGAAGTCGCCCGGCCAATGGCGCGAGGTTGCAGCCGATTTGGCTACCTCGCTTCGCTCGGATCAGTCCGCAGTCAGTATGGAGACCGGTCCTTGGGGGCGAGAGCTGCACGGAGTGACATCGAACGCGGATCTGCGCTTCATCGGAGTCGACGGCTATCGGTGGATGGTTCGTTGTGTACTGGCCGGCCCGTCGGGCGCGGTCGCCAACGACTCTCCTCTCGTGCAGATCGCGCGCGACGTCCTTGCACAGACGGTGGTCGATCGCGGTACCGAGCCTCATCCCGTGCGCACCCCGCTCCCGGTGGTCCTTCCGGCCGCCCTGACCGCACAGCTCGCCGCGGCACAGCAGCAACAGGCGGAGCAGACAGAGCAGGCAGAGCAGGCGCGACCAGAACCACAGGATGCGCAGCCTCAGCCACAGACCTCCGCCGCGCCTGCTAACCAGACAACACCTACCGGAGGGCCGCGTCGAGGCTCCTCGGGGTCTGCAATGCAACAGCTGGGCGGTTGACATCTCGTTCGCGCTGACCGCGCGGGAGAGAGGCCGGAGTCATAACGACGCCATACGTATCAGTCGACGAGGCCCATCAGATCCTGCATCGAGCGGCGACCTAACACCCCTGGATCGGAACCGATGTCGGCAAGGGTGACAGTGGACAGGCACGAGTTCGGAATTTCTTCGTGCCACGTCCGCGCAACGTCGATCGGGTGAACCGGATCGTCGACGGCGCCTATCACGGCGGTGGGCACGAGGGTGCTGCGTAGTTCGTCGAGATTCGGCGCCACGTACGCGGCGGCCTCCGCGAGAGCGCGAGGAAGATCGGGCCATTGCGACGCCCATGAACGCCGGAGAGTCGACGCCAGCCAATGCGGCGACGTCGCTTCCATCGCTGCAGTCACCGCATCGAGACCGGAAGCGTCGAGTTGTGCCTTGGTGTACCTCGCGCTGAGTGCCGCCGGTGCGTCGGCCGGATCGTCGATCCAGGGCGGCAGAGCTGCCAGAACTCCGACCACCGACCGTGGGTGACGGCGGGCCCAGGAGAGCGCCACCGCAGCGCCGATGGAGATGCCGCCGACGATGATTCGTTCATGTCGGTGTGCCGCTGCAGACATCGCCTCCTCGTAAGAGGCGACGATGCCGTTGGGGTTGGGGCTCACTGCTTCGATCGTGGCTCCCGCTGCCGCTACCGCCGCCGCAAATGCGTCGAATGCGAACTCTGCATCCGATCCGGTGCCCGGTAGGACCACCACGTGAGTTGCTGGTCTCGTCACGTTCATTCCGGTGATTGTGCCCGGTGCCTCACGCGGACCGTCGACCGGACGATTCGGCCCCGCGGACGCAGTTGAACTGGCGGTTGGCCGTCGGACTCACGCGGGGCTACAGTGGCGTTGGTACCGGTCTTCACAGCGATGTAACTCGTCGCAGATGCTTCCAGGAGCGCACCATGGCACCCGTTGCCGCAGGATATTTTCGCAGGCTCACGCGTAAGTTGACGGAGGACATCCATCAGCTCGATGCCGAAGAGATGGCGGAAACTGCGGAAGCCTCGGGCGCCCGCCGTGCCTGTGACTGCTCCAGGGGCGAAGAGGTTACGATGCTGGGGCGGCTGCGCAGCGTCGAGGCGTGTTCCAAGGCGGCAAATGCAAACATCGAAGCCGAGTTCTTCGACGGCACCGATCCGGTGACGTTGGTCTGGATCGGCCGACGAAAGATCGCGGGAATCGAACCAGGCAAGACCGTCCTCATCCGTGGCCGGGTGGGGGAGCGAAACGGTCGAAAAATCGTCTACAACCCGTACTACGAACTCCGCGACGATTCCTGACATCGTTCATGTGGCACGCTCGATGATGTGACCGAGAGAGACAGTCGCCCGATGGGCGGCCATGACATACGCCCCGAGCTCGACGTTCCCGCCGACGGAACCGAGCCGAAGAACAGTTCGCTGGGTCGGCAGGGCTCACCGGCGGATCACCCAGCCCAGCCGATCGAGCACACGGACTCCGACGTCGTCGATGCTGCGGCGAGTCTGGACGAAGAGAGCAAGCAAACTGTCCTCGAGCAACTCGGCGGTTTGACCGGTTTGGTGTCCTCGACCCTTCCCGTAGTGGTGTTCGTACCTGTCAACAGTAGGTTCGGGCTTGCGGTCGGGATTTGGTCGGCCCTCGCAATTGCACTGGGTGTGTTGGTGTGGAGATTGTGGCGGCACAACCCGATTCAGCCGGCAATTTCGGGATTCTTCGGTGTCGGAATATGTGCGTTCATCGCGTACCGAACAGGCGACGCCAAAGGCTATTTCCTTTTCGGTATCTACACCAGCCTGCTGTATGGAGCAGTATTTCTGGTGTCCATAGTCGCTCGGTGGCCTCTGGTCGGGGTTGCCTGGGGATATCTGAATGGCAAAGGGACCCAATGGCGTGGGCACCGTCGGTCGGTTCACTCCTACGACATCGCCACGTTCGCGTGGGCCCTTGTCTTCGGCGCCCGTTATCTCGTGCAGTCCGAGTTGTACGACGCCGATCAGACAGGTTGGCTGGCCGTCGCACGTATCGGCATGGGTTGGCCACTTACCGGCATCGCACTTCTGGTCACGGTCTGGGCTGTTCGGCGGGCCGATCGAGCGCTCGACGAAGAGAGCGAATCAACCGCCGATCAAGCGAGAAAGTCCTGACGTTTCCCAGTGGGTGATGAACGCCGCGAAATGCTGGCACGTCTGAATGGACAATCAGCCCGACGCGACGTTCAGCCCGACTGCAGCGCGTAGATCGTCCTCGACTTCGACGGACGCCACGAACAGCAGTTCGTCTCCACCTTCCAGGGGATCGTCCTGCTGCGGGACGATGACACGGCCGCCACGAAGAATGGTTACCAGTGCGGCGTCACGCGGGAGTCGAAGTTTCCGAACAGGCTTGCCGGCCAGCGGAGTGTTCTCCGGAAGCGTGATCTCCACCAGGTTGGCCTGTCCTTTGCGGAAGGTCATGAGGTGAACTAGATCGCCGACCGAGACGGCCTCCTCTACCAGCGAGGCAAGCATGCGCGGGGTGGACACCGCGACATCGACACCCCACGATCCGTCGAAGAGCCACTCGTTTCGAGGATCGTTGACACGCGCAACGACTCGGTTGACACCGAATTCTGTCTTGGCCAACAGACTCAGCACCAAATTCGCCTTGTCATCTCCCGTTGCTGCGATCACCACGTCGTATGTTTCGAGGTTCGACGCTTCGAGGAGTGAGAGCTCGCACGCGTCGGCCAGAACCCATTCGGCTTCCGGAATTGCTTCGGGTTCGACATGGTCGAGTTTACGCTCGAGCAGCATGACCTTGTGTTCGCTACGAATCAGTTCTCGGGCAATGGATCTGCCGACAGCGCCGGCGCCGGCGATTGCGACTCTCATGGGTTCCCGTTCGTCTCGGTGCGGATGTGACTAGTCGTCGGAGGGCGGGGGATTGGCTGCCAGCGCGATTGCCTCGGCAACCGTCCCGGACACCGCCGCGATATAGATCTCGTCGTCCGCTTGGATGATCGTGCGCCTGTCCGGCAGTAGTCCGGTGCCGAATCTGATGAGGAATGCCGCGCGTGAACTGGTCGACTCTTCGAGCAGTGCCAGCTTCTTGCCGATCCACCCATCGTGAATATCGAGTAGAACAACCGCGACGCTGCCCGAAGGGTCACGCCATTTGGTGGTCGGATCGTCACGCAGAAGATTATGAAGGAATCGATCGGTAGCCCAGGGGACCGTTGCTACCGTGGGTATCCCCAGCCGCTCGTATACCGCCGCGCGCTTCGCGTCGTAGATCCGGGCGACGACCTTGTCGACGCCGAACGTCTCGCGCGCGACACGTGCGGCAATGATGTTGGAGTTGTCACCGGAGGAGACGGCCGCGAATGCTTCGGCCTTCTCGATCCCGGAGCGGACGAGGACGTCCCTGTCGAATCCCATGCCGATGATGCGGTGGCCGTCGAAGCTTGGATCCAGACGGAGGAATGCAGTCTCGTCTCGATCGATGATCGCCACCTCATGGCCGATTCGGTGAAGTGCACCGGCCAGCGATGCGCCGACGCGGCCACACCCCATCACTACTACGTACACAGGCTCCAGCTCCGTTCGGATAGCGTCGATTCGTCTCCCGGCAAGGGCCGGTGACGCTCGGTGCTCGTACAACAAGGTAACCGGCAGCGCTGCAACGATCGAGCCCAGCCGGTGCAGCGTTGGGAAAATTCGGGCATTTCAGGAATGCGGTGGATGCGCGTCGAACTACTTCGGCGAGTTTCGGACGCGCCGGTGGTGCGGCCGTATTCGGACGGCCTACGCTTTGCACCGTGTCCAAGGTTTCGACCGCCGCCAAGCGGCTAGTGCTCGGTAGGCCGTTCCGCAGCGACAAGCTCGGTCATACCCTACTTCCCAAACGAATAGCGCTTCCCGTTTTCGCTTCGGACGCCATGTCCTCGGTGGCCTACGCGCCGGAGGAGATATTTCTTGTCCTCTCGGTCGCCGGAATCTCCGCTTATGCATTGACGCCGTGGATCGGCCTAGCTGTCTGCGTCGTGATGGCTGTCGTTGTCGCAAGCTATCGGCAGAACGTGCACGCCTATCCTTCCGGTGGCGGCGATTACGAGGTTGCGACGGTCAATCTGGGGACCACGGCGGGGCTCACGGTGGGCAGCGCGCTGATGGTCGACTACGTGTTGACGGTTGCGGTCTCGATATCGGCCGCGGCATCGAACATCGGCTCGGCTGTGCCGCTGGTGGCCGAACACAAGGTGCTGTTCGCCGTCGTGGCGATCGTGCTCATCACCTCGATCAACCTGCGAGGAATCCGAGAATCGGGGGCGGCATTCGCGGTTCCCACCTATGCATTCATGGTCGGCATGGTGTTGATGCTGGCCTGGGGGCTGATCCGGGTGTACGTATTCGGTGAGGATCTGAAAGCAGATTCGGCAGTCTTCGAGTTGAAAGCCGAGGACTCGAATCTGTACGGAATCGCTTTCGCGTTCCTCATCGCACGAGCATTCTCATCCGGCTGTGCAGCGCTGACGGGTGTGGAAGCCATCAGTAACGGCGTGCCCGCATTCCGCAAACCGAAGTCGAAGAATGCCGCGACGACCTTGCTCATGCTCGGCGTCATCGGCATCACTCTGATGATGGGAATCATCATCTTGGCCGAGAAGATCGGCATCAAGTATGCGATGGAGCCCGGTGAGCAGCTGATCGGAGCCCCTGACGGCTACCAGCAGAAGACGTTGATCGCCCAATTGGCCGAAACGGTCTTCTCCGGCTTTCCGATCGGTTTCTTCTTCATCACCGTCGTCACTGCTCTGATCCTCGTGCTCGCCGCGAACACGGCATTCAACGGGTTCCCGGTGCTCGGATCGGTTCTCGCGCAGGACCGCTACCTTCCGCGCCAGCTGCACACCCGCGGTGATCGCCTTGCCTTCAGCAACGGCATTCTGTTTCTGTCGGGTGCCGCGATCGCGTTCGTCGTTGTGTTCGGTGCCGAAGTGACGAAGCTGATTCAGCTGTACATCGTCGGAGTATTCGTCTCCTTCACGCTGAGCCAGACGGGAATGATCCGCCACTGGACCCGCTTGCTGCGCAGCGAGAAGGACCCGGACCAACGTCGGCACATGTTCCGCTCACGGATCGTGAACAGCATCGGCCTGGCCATGACGGCTACCGTGCTCGTGATTGTGCTGATCACGAAGTTCGCAGCGGGCGCGTGGATTGCCATCGTGGCGATGATCGCGATATTCGTTCTGATGCGGATGATCCGCAAGCACTACGACACGGTGGCACGCGAACTCGAGAACGAGGAGTGGGATGGCGTCCTGCCGAGCCGGACACACTCGATCGTGTTGGTGTCGAAACTACACATGCCCACGATGCGTGCGTTGGCATACGCGCGCGCAACCAGGCCGGACACACTCGAAGCCATCACGGTGAACGTCGATGAACAGGACACCCGCGCACTCGTTCGGGGTTGGGAAGCGAGCGACGTCACGGTGCCGCTCAAAGTCGTGGAGTCGCCGTACCGTGAAATCACCAGGCCGGTCCTCGACTACGTCAAGAGAGTGCGCCGGGATTCGCCGCGCGACGTCGTGACCGTGTTCATCCCCGAGTACGTCGTCGGACACTGGTGGGAGCAGATTCTGCACAACCAGAGTGCCCTCAGACTGAAGAGCCGCCTGCTGTTCCAGCCGGGGGTGATGGTGACCAGCGTCCCGTGGCAGTTGCACTCGTCGGAGAAGGCGAAACGAGAGTCGATCCAAAACGCTCCGGGTGCGTCCCGCCGCGGGTACGAACCGCCGACGGCGAAGTGAGCGCGATGAGTGAGAACTGGGTAGGCCAGAACATCGAAGTGACACTCGGGGCGCCGGGCCACGGAGGTTTTTGTGTTGCGCGCCACGAGGGCCGAGTGATGTTCGTGCGTCACGGATTGCCGGGCGAGATCGTCCGTGCGGCAGTGACAGAGGATCGCGGCGGGTCGTTCTGCCGAGCGGATGCGGTGGAAATCATCGTCGCATCACCGGATCGGATTTCGCCGCTGTGCCCGATATCGGGTCCAGGTGGATCCGGATGCTGTGACTACTCGCACGCGACCTTGGCTGCCGGCCGGGCCATGAAGGCGTCCGTGGTGAGCGCGCAATTGCGTCGTATCGCGGGCATCGAGCGTGCCGTCGAGGTGGAGGAATTGCCGTTCACGGGAGATGGAACCGGGTGGCGAAGCCGGGTTCGACTAACCGTGGATCTTGCCGGGCGCGCGGGTTTTCACCGCTACCGAAGTTCGACCATCGTGACCGAGCTCGAGTGCCCCCAGGTGATGTCGGGTGCTCTCGACGTATTGAACGAAGAGAAGTGGCGTCCGGGGGCGGAGCTTGCCGTGGCGGTCGACGGTACAGGCGAGCGACACGTTGTCGAGATTGCACCCGCACCGGTGTCGAGAACGGGGCGACGTTCGCCGGGCAGGCGAGGTGCGTCCGCCCGACGGTCTGCGTCGGCGCAGCAGCGGGCGCAGCGCACAGTCGTCGGTAGCGGTCGGGCACACGAATTCGTTGCCGGACGGGAGTGGGAACTGGATGCGAGCGGCTTCTGGCAGGCACATCGCGGGGCCGCACAGATGTACAGCGATGTCGTAGCCGAATGGGCACTACCTAATCCAGGATCGGTTGCGTGGGACTTGTACGGCGGTGTCGGGGTGTTCGCCGCCAGCCTGGCGCCCAGTGTCGGCACCGACGGGCAGGTGGTCAGTGTCGAATTCTCTCGACGCGCGGCAGCGGACGGCGCCGCAGCGCTGCAGGACGTGAAGCAAGTGGCGTTCGAACCTGGCCGAGTGGAACGAGTGGTCGAGCTGCTGGACGCTCCCGACGTCGTCGTGCTCGATCCTCCTCGCGCGGGTGCAGGCAAGGAGGTCGTCTCGTGTGTCGCATCACGTTCACCGCGACGCATCGTTCACATCGGTTGCGACCCAGCGTCGTTCGCCCGAGATGTCGGTCTGTATCGAGAGGCTGGGTACACATTCGAAGCGATGCGTGCATTCGACGCCTTTCCGCTCACGCACCACGTGGAGTGCATCGGCTTGTTCACCAGGTAGAGCTGAGGACTTATTTCGAGCACCACACAGCGATCGAGTAATGGCTTTCGAGGGGCTGACGCAGGGGTGGAATCTCGCGCCAGGACTCGGTTGCAGACGCGATTTCATGGAGTTTTCTCATCGGGCGCTGACGAGGGCGAGGATTCCTGGCTCGTAGGTGCATGAGGAGAGAATCCGATGGGCTCCGCATGTGCAGTTCTGGTAGCTGATCGCTCCTTCGCTCGTGTTGTGACGAGAGGCTGTTGCCCAGCCATGGGAGTGGTTTTTGTGGCTATGCATAACCCCACTGTGCTGTAATGGTCTTATGCATATCAACCCTTACGGAACGTATGCCGTGCACTTGGGGGTCGGCTTGCTCAATGCTCCACCCGAGTCGGCCGCGGAACTCGGTCGGCGCTGCGTCGAGGCGGGGTTGGTTGTCGACACCGTCCCCGGTGACTCCGACCTGGTGGACACGATTGCTTTTCTGGCCGAATGGTCGACGGTGATCGACGCCTCCACGGATGAATCTCGAGCGGAAATCCTCAACGGTTTGCTCACCCGTGCGTCTGCTTACCCGCGTCTGACCAACCACGCAGGAGATGGGTGGCACATCCACTATCGAGACCCCAATATCGCCCTGGGGTCAGTAATTCGGGCCTTGGTCAGCGTGGGAACTGCGCTTCATCTGACTGGGCGCGGAATGTCGCGGTTGGGTCGGTGCGCGGCCGAAGATTGCAGCACCGCGTTCGCGGACGTATCCAGAACGGGCCGTCAACGATACTGCGGGACTGTCTGTTCCAACCGTGATGCGGTGCGGCGACATCGAGCACGAACGGCGGCACGCGGTCGCTAGGACTCGAACACAGTTAGGTCTTTCGGTTGTAGAGACGCATCGTGATCGGTCCGAAGACGCCCAGGAACCCAGCGCACATCACCGTGGTCACCGTCAATGCAGTGACATCGGTGTCGCCGGACATCAGTGATCTGATCGAGGTCACGAGAAAGCTCACCGGATTGACCTCGACGAAGGCTCGCAACCACCCAGGCATGGTTTGCGGATCGACGAAGATGTTGCTGGCGAAGGTCAATGGGAAAAGAATGAACATCGATACTGCCATGACCGCTGATTCTGTTCGAACGATCATCGCGATCATCGTCCACACCCAGGACAGGCAAAACGAAAACACCAGCAGAAGCACAATCGACGCCGCGACACCGAGCATCCCACCGGCTGGGCGGAATCCGATGATCAACCCCAGAATCAACACGATGACCGATGCGAGCGTGTAGCGCACGACATCACCGAGCAACGCGCCGACCAGAGGCGACGGACGCCAGATGGGCAAAGAGCGGAATCGGTCGAACACGCCCTTCTCGATGTCCTTGTTCAACGTGACGCCGGTGTACATGGTGATCATGACCACGGTCTGCACGAGGATTCCGGGAAGCAGAAATTGGACGTAGGCGGTGGTCGAACCCGCCAATGCGCCGCCGAAAAGGTAGGTGAACAGCAGCGTGAACATAATCGGAAACATTGTGACGTCGAATAGTTGCTCCGGCACGTGTTTGATTTTCAGCAACGCCCGCCAGCCGAAACTCAACGATGTGGACAGTGCACTGGGTCGCGGTGGTCGTGGCCCGGCGCTACGCAGTACCTCGGACACCGAGGCGGAAGCGTCGGTGAGTGTCGTGGTCGTCATGATGCGGTCTCCGTCTCCGAGGCATGCCCCGTCAGAGCGAGGAAGACCTCATCCAGGCTCGGTTGTCCGATTGCAAAGGAAGCGATCGCGATACCCGCTGCTTCGAAAGCGGGAAGTGCGGCCGCTACCGACGACGCAGAATCGACTCGCGCAGAGATGGCCACCGGATCTGCGTCCTCCGCAACCTCGTCGGTAAGGATGGTTCGCAGTATCGCGGCGGCTGCGCTGCGCCGCGCCGGATCGAGAACGCGCACATGAAGTGCACCTGCCCCGACAGACGCCTTCAAGTCTCCGGTAGTCCCTTCCGCGATGACCTTCCCTCGGTCGATGACAGCGACTCGACCCGCCAAGTGATCGGCCTCGTCTAGGTACTGCGTCGTCAACAGCACTGTTGTTCCGCCGGCCACGAGTGCCCTGATGATCTCCCAGACCTGGTTTCGGCTCCGCGGATCGAGCCCTGTGGTCGGTTCGTCGAGAAAAATGAGCTCAGGAGTGACGATGATGCTTGCGGCGATATCGATCCGACGCCGCATTCCGCCCGAATACGTCTTCACCTGACGCCCACCGGCATCGGCGATCCCGAACGCCGTCAGAAGTTGTTCCGACCGCGAACGTGCTGCAGGACGGGAGTATCCATAGAGCCGCGCAAGAAGAACGAGGTTCTCGGTACCGGTCAGGTCCTCGTCGAGAGACGCGAATTGGCCGGTGAGCGAGACCTTGCTCCGGATGGCTCGCGACTCGGTGGCGAGGTCGTGACCGAGAATGCGGGCGCTGCCGCCGTCCAGGGGGAGGAGCGTTGCCAGCATCCGAATGGTTGTCGTCTTGCCTGCTCCGTTCGGGCCCAGCACGCCGTACACCCCACCACATGGAACGGTCAGATCGATACCGTCGACGGCAACGGTATCGCCGAATCGTTTGACGATGCCGTGAGTCGATATTGCCGCCGATGATTCCATTCCTCCATGATCGCCTGATTTTCGCCTCGCCCGCAATCCAATTTTCGCGCTCGCCCATCCCTTTCGTTCCGTGTACCGAATACCTTGTGCGGCGGGAAAACGCGGAGGTTTCGGTGTGAGAGCCATATGAGCACTACTCTCTTGATCAATGAACGCGATCAGATTCGAATCAGTTGGGACCTTGGTCCGGTGAGCGCCACCCCGAGTTCGGACTCGCCGTTTCAGGGGACCTCCGATTCAGACGACTACCCGTCGGCATCGGTGGACTCCGAAGGAGCCGCGTGTGCAGTCCCCAGCGCACAGTTGCGTAACTTGCGCGCGGACGAGACCGAGCGGCTTCGTCGTCTCATGGCAGCAGTGGCCAAGGGTGACCAGCGTGCGTTCGCCGAGCTGTACGACGCGACGTCTGCTCGCGTCTACGGCATGGTGCTACGCGTACTTCGTGACCCCGGGTACAGCGAGGAAACCACCCAGGAAGTCTTTCTCCAGATTTGGCGATCGGCTCCGAACTACGATCCGAAGCAGGGCAGTCCACTCGCGTGGATCATGACTCTGGCTCATCGGCGGGCTGTCGATCGGGTCAGGTCGGAGCAATCAGGTACCGACCGTGAGGCAGCCTACGGCGCTATCAGCCACTCACCCGAGCACGACGAGGTGCTCGAAGCGGTCACGCAACGGCTCGAATCCGAGGCTGTGATCGCGTGCCTCGATACGTTGACCGACACCCAGCGTGAATCTGTGCGAATGGCTTATTACAGCGGTTGGACCTACCGCGAGGTTGCCGAGCGGCTCGAGGTAGCGGTACCGACCATCAAATCGCGAATACGAGATGGGCTGATCAAGTTGAAGACATGTTTGGGGGTGACACCCTCATGAACGAAGCGATACGGCAGCGATTGCTCGATTCCGCGGAGGTATATGCCCTCCATGCAGTCAGTGCAGCAGAAGAAACAGAGATCCAGCGCGATCTCGAGTCGGTCGACGATACCGCCCGCGTCCAGTTCGGCATTCTCGTCGGGGAGATTCAGGAGACGTTGGCGCTGGCGTCGGTGCTCGATGCCGTCGAGCCCCCGGCAGAGGTTCGCAGACGGGTCCTCGACGATCTTCCGCGTACGACGCAAGTGCCCCCGCCCACACCGACCGCGTCGAACGTGACGAGCATGAAGGGTCACCGTGATCGACGGAACACCAGGCTGCGTACCTCGTTGATGGCGGCGGCCGCGGCAGTGGTCGTTGTCGTCGGTGGAGGTGTGGTCGCGACGCAAGTGATCGGAAACGATCCAAGCCCGACGCAGGCCGAGCAGGTGATTGCGTACGGTGACACTCAAGAGTCCACAGCAAGCTTCCCCGGTGGAGGTACGGCGAAGATCTCGTATTCACGCGAAGCCGACTCGGCTGTAGTGGAACTCGACGGTGTGGCGCCACCGGAGGCGGGCAAGGACTATCAGATGTGGTTCGTCGAAGGAACTCCACGGTCGGTCGGGCTGGTCTCACCGGCGCAGCTGGCGGAAGGCGGCAAGACGGTCATCGAGGGAATGGGGGGAGCAACCAACTTCGCTTTCTCGCTCGAACCCGCAGGCGGCTCACCGCAGCCGACCGAGGTGCTGACAATGGCGACATTGAGCGCCTAGCAACTTAGGGCCTAGGAACATAGCGCCCAGCAACAAGGTGACAGCTGGAGCTGTGTCGACGAGGACGCCGGTGGAGATTCTTCCGCCGGCGTCCATGCTCCAACGGGACCCGCACTCTGTGTTCAGCGCCGCGTTTCGAACTGGCCTAGCGACTTTATGGCTGTGTTCATCTGCAGGTATGCCCCCGTAGCGAGGTTGGTCAGTAGCTCCAGTTTCACGGCGGGTGCGTCTTTCGTCAGTGCATCGAAGTCCGCGACCGAGAGCACTCCTACGGTCAACGGCGTGTCCGCGCAAAAGTCTAGGATGAAGGTCGTGCCGGTCAAGAGTGGCATCTCGCCGAAGCTCATGCCCGGCGACAACGTCGTTATTCGATGACGTGAACCGTCTTCGGCCACGAAGATCGAGCTGACTTCACCGGCGAGCACCAGGAACAGCCCCGACGCCGAGTCGCCGCCGCGCACGATCACTTGACCCTGGGGATAGTGCCGGATATCGATCAGCGCTTCCACTTCCTCATGCTGGGCGGGGGTCAGTCCGCACAGGACCGGATGTTCGGATACCGAGATCGTCTCGGGCTGCCGAGGACCAACGCAGTAGCGGTCGAGTAGCAACTCTTCCGCCCATCGAATCGCCGAGCCGGCATCGGAGAAGATCCGCCCCGCTACAGCGTTCGGGTCGACACTGGAAACCTTGTGTCCCATGATGCCCTGTGGGTCGACCAGTGAGGCTCGGCAGCCACGTTCGGCGAGGTGTTTGTGCAGGTCATCGAACATGTTCCGCGCTACGTCACTGACCTCGCCGACCCCACGGACATCGATGACCAACGCGTCGAGCTTATCGTCGAGGTTGCCGATCTCGCGTACGGCTGTTTCGGCACCAGAGAACAACAGGTCGCCATGTAGTTCGTATACCCTTGCGCGAGTACCGAATTCGGCGAGAGCATCTTGCTCGACGTCACTTCTGCGCTTTCGAGACGGTACTTCGGTGAGCGTGTAGCGAGCGCGTATTGCCGAACGGGCTGCACGGGTCACATGCAGGAAGTGAAGTTCGAGCCTGGTGGACAATTCGCGACAGGTCGCCACTCCACGCACGCTGCTCCCGTGTTGATCCAGACGCGGGGAATACACCGCAATTCCCATCTGCCCCGGCAACACTGCGAGCAGTCCACCTCCGACCCCGCTCTTGGCGGGCATACCCACTCGCGCAACCCAGTCGCCTGCTCCGTCGTACATTCCGCAGGTGGTCATGACGCTGAGTACTCGTTCGACGAGGGCGGGTGCCAGAGCTCGTTCCCTCGTTCGTGGATTCACGCCGTTGTTGGCCATGGTGGCTGCCATCATGGCCAGATCGGCCGCGGTCACATCGATCGAACATTGACGAAAGTAGAGGTCGACGGCCGCGTCTGGATTCTCCTCGATGATGTCGAAGGACCGCAGCATGTATCCGATCGCGCGGTTTCGATTTCCGGTTCTGGCCTCGGAGGCGTAGACGCTCTCGTTGAAGGTGAGTTCTCGGCCCGCATAACGCGAGTACGCCAACCTGATCCGCTCGAAGCGCTCTTTCCGTGTGCGTCCTTTGATCAACGACGCCGAGGTGATCGCGCCGGCATTGATCATCGGGTTTCTGGGACGTTCAGTGATCGGGTCCAAACTGATCTCGTTGAACGGCTCACCCGACGGTTCGATATCGATTTTGCGGGCAACTGCAGCCTCCCCACGATCTGTCAGTGCCAGTGCATAGGTGAACGGCTTCGAGATCGACTGAATGGTGAAGGGGGTCGCAGTGTCGCCGATTTCGTAGACATAGCCATCGCTGGTCGCGAGGGATATCCCGTAACCGTCGGGTGCGACTGCCGCGAGCTCCGGAATGTAATCGGCAACCGCGCCCGACGTATTGTCTCGACACGCGTCGAACACGTCCTTCAGGATCTGATCCACGACAGTTGTCATGAGGTGACCCTATGCTGCGGCCACCGCCTGCGATGTGACGATCGACGCGCTGGGATTGTTGGGTGCATATGCCGGACCGCAGTATTGTCGATCAGTAGGAGCTATCTCGGCGTCGCTCCACGGGACGCTACGTAGACTGGGGAGACAAGACAGTTCGCATCGAACAAGGCAAGACTGCAAGGACCGAAGATTTCCGGCCGGAGGGAGCGATCTCGTTGGGTGTCCTAGCTCGAATTCAGACGCCCGAGGACTTGCGCCGACTGGCCCCGTCCGAAGTGGCAGACCTGGCAGACGAGGTCCGTGAGTTCCTGGTCGACAAGGTGTCGGCGACGGGAGGTCATCTCGGACCGAATCTCGGTGTCGTCGAGTTGACGCTTGCAATCCACCGTATCTTCTCCTCGCCACACGACCCGATCATTTGGGACACCGGCCACCAGGCCTACGTGCACAAGATGATGACCGGTCGGACCGGAGCCTTCGATTCGCTGCGCAAGCAGGGCGGTCTTTCCGGCTACCCCTCACGCGCAGAGAGTGAACACGACTGGGTCGAATCTTCACACGCATCGGCTTCGCTGTCGTACGCGGACGGACTGGCAAAAGCTTTCGAACTGAAAGGGCAAACCGACAGGTCCGTGGTGGCCGTCGTCGGCGACGGTGCCCTGACCGGTGGCATGTGTTGGGAGGCCCTCAACAACATCGCCGCAGGCAAAGACCGTTCGGTTGTCATCGTTGTCAACGACAATGGACGTTCCTACGCACCGACGATAGGCGGCCTCGCCGAGCATCTCGCAGCGCTTCGGCTGCAACCCGGTTATGAGCGGGTCCTCGACAACGGTCGACGCATCGTCCGCAAGATTCCGTTCGTCGGCAAGACCGCATACGCGATGTTGCACGGCATGAAGGCCGGCGTGAAAGATGCGCTGAGCCCTCAGGTCCTTTTCACCGATCTTGGTATCAAGTACCTCGGACCCGTCGACGGTCACGATGAGCCTGCGCTCGAGTCGGCACTTCGGCGCGCCAAGGACTACGGCGGCCCAGTCATCGTCCACGCGGTGACGCGCAAAGGGATGGGTTACGCGCACGCCGAGAACAATGTTGCCGATCAGATGCACGCCACCGGTGTCATCGATCCGCTCACCGGACAATCACGCTCGGTGGCCGCACCGGACTGGACGTCGGTCTTCTCTCGTGAACTGATCGATATCGCGGCCGATCGCGAGGATATCGTCGCGATCAGTGCGGCGATGGCAGGTCCGACCGGTTTGGCTGCATTCGGCGAGAAGTACCCCGGTCGGCTCTTCGACGTCGGGATCGCGGAACAGCATGCCATGACCTCGGCGGCAGGCCTTGCGCTCGGCGGGATGCATCCAGTCGTAGCCGTGTACTCGACGTTCCTCAATCGTGCATTCGATCAGTTGCTCATGGATGTCGCGTTGCTGAACTTGCCCGTTACTTTGGTTCTCGACCGTGCAGGTGTCACCGGCAACGACGGAGCCAGTCACAACGGCATGTGGGACATGTCACTGCTGGGGATAGTTCCAGGAATCCGTGTCGCTGCTCCTCGTGACTGCGCAACCCTTCGGGAGGAGCTCGCCGAAGCTTTGGCGGTACACGACGGTCCCACGGCGCTGCGGTTCCCCAAAGGTGCTGTGACGGATGATGTTCCAGCGCTGCGACGGCTCGACGGTATTGTCGACGTCCTTGTCGAGCCGGAGTCCGGAGTGCGTGATGTTCTCATTGTTGCCGTGGGGGCCTTCGCTTCGATGGCGGTCGATGCAGCTGAGAAGCTTGCAGCTCAGGGTCTGTCGGTTACAGTGATCGATCCGCGCTGGGTGCTTCCGGTGCCGGAATCGCTCCTCGAGATGGCCAAGGAGTTCCGTCTCGTCGTCACGATCGAAGATTCGGGCCTACATGGCGGAATCGGATCGAGCGTGTCTGCCGCGGTCCGCGCCGTGGGGGTCGACACGATCTGCCACAGCATCGGTGTGCCACAGAGATTCCTGGATCACGCCTCTCGTGAGCAGATTTTCGGTGAGCTCGGCTTGACCTCGGAAGACGTCGCACAGCGAATCGTGGGCTGGTCCAAGTCACCCTGAACCTGCGCTGATGTGCGTCCGGCCGCGACTCGGTGGTCGCGTCGATCGAATCGTGAACCTCAGTCGCTGGAATCGTCAGTGGGAGGGGACCACTCGGCGACGCGTACGTTCTCGACGAGATGAGCACGAACGAACGGATCGTAGGTGAACAATCGACTGGCCGTGTCCAAATCTGTCGACTCGACTATGAACTTTGCGCCACTGTGGTCCGCCAATGGTCCGGAAGATCGCACGATCCCGCGTCGGATCATCTCGGTGAGCCATGCACGGTGATCCGTCCGGTGATCGTCTCTACCGGAGGATGATTCCGGTGTGTAGGAGTATTCGACGACGAACGTGGACATGACATCTCACTCTCTCCGAGAAGTGGCTCAGATAACCATGTCTTCGAGTTCCATGCCCTTGGTCTCGCGAATCTTGAACTTGACGAAGAAGAATGAGAGCAAAGCGAAGAACGCGAAGAATGCGTAGATGAATCCGAGTCCGATTGTCTCGGTCAGTGGAGGGAAAGCCAGCGTGATTGCAAAGTTGGCTACCCAATTGGCGGCGGTACTGATTCCCAGTGCGACCGCGCGCATTCGGTTGGGGAACATTTCACCGAGCATGACCCACATGATCGGTCCCCAGGTAGCAGCAAAGAAAACGACGAACAGATTGGCACCGACAAGGGCCACCGGACCCCATGGATCGGGGAGGGTGATGTCGTCCCCGGACCCGATCGACTGCGTGAAGGACACTGCTGCAAGAACCAGACCGACGAACATTCCGATGGAACCGATCTGCAATAGATTCTTTCGGCCGAATCGATCGACGAACAGAATCGCCACGAAGGTCATGCTCACGTTGATGACCGACGTGATCACCGAGGTGACGAAAGACTGATTCTCGCTGAACCCGACCGATTTCCAGAGAGTCGTCGAGTAGTAGAAGATCGCATTGATGCCGACGAATTGCTGCAGAATCGCCATGGTGATACCGACCCAGACGATGGGTTGCAGTCCGAATTTAGGCCCCCGTATGTCCGCAAACGAAGATTTGGCCTCAGCTCTGAGTGTGAGTCGAATTTCCTTGACTCGTTCGTTCGGATGCATTTCGCCGGAGATTTCACCGAGAATGCGCGCGGCCTCTTCGTCGAGGTGCTTGCCTACCAGGTATCTGGGCGATTCCGGAATGAGCGTGGCGAGGAAGCCGTACACGAGCGCGGGGACGACGCCAACGAGGAACATCCATCGCCAAGCTTCCATCCCGAACCACAGGTCGTTCGATGGCCCACCTGCAGCGTTCTGCAGTACCGCGTCGGAGAGCAATGCGGCGAAAATACCGATGGTGATCGCCAACTGCTGAAGTGACGCGAGACCGCCGCGGTACTTCGCCGGGGCGATCTCCGAGATGTATGCAGGCGCAATCACCGAAGCGATCCCGATCCCCAATCCGCCGATGACCCGCCACAGCATCAGGTCCGGAACACTGAATGCGAAACCTGAACCGACCGACGAGATGGTGAACAGTGCCGAGCCGAGCAGCATGACGCGTTTGCGTCCCCAGCTATCGGCGAGTCGACCGGCGAACCATGCGCCTACCGCGCAACCGAGTAGCGCAATGGCGACGGCGAAACCGGTGATGAACGAGCTCAGGCCGAAATTCTCCTGAATCGAATCGACCGCACCGTTGACGACCGAACTGTCGAAACCGAAGAGAAAGCCGCCGACTGCTGCGGCGACGGTGACTCCGATGACTTTTGCGGTGTAGCGATCTGTAGGTTGCGTCATTGCGAACCCAGCTTTCGAGGTCGTGTGCCAGCAGCGATGGTGGTTAGGCCATCATGGCCCCGGTCCGCGCGGAAGTGGTGCAAATCGGCGGATTTTCACCCGAAGAGTTACCGCATGTGTCGGGTAGTCACCGTGGGGGTGGCAAAACGACAAAGGGTGTCGAAATGAAAGACGGCTCGCACATCGAAAGTGCGGGCCGTCTCTCAGTATTCGACTCAGACGCGTCTGGGGCTCGACTCAGACGCTGGCAACGCCGGGAGCGAGGAAACGCTGCCCGGTGGCCGCCTCCGATGCGCCACTACGATCGAGGTACGGCGTGATGCCGCCGTTCCAGAATCCGAACCCACCGCCGAGCAGCAGGCAGAGGTCGATGTCCTCGGGTGCTGCGACGACGCCTTCGTCGAGCATGATTCGGATCTCGTCGGCGATTGCGTTGCGGGTGCGATCGAGCACCTGCTCTGCAGTCGATGGTGAGTCACCCTGTGGCCATAGGGCCGCAACCTCGGGGTCGACGACCTGGCCGTCGGGTCCGTACGTCCAGACGCCGGGCTTCTTCGCCTCGACCAGGGCGCGGAATCCGGGTGAGTCCTTGAACCGATCCGGGTAGGCCTCTGCAAGCGTCTCGGCCGTATGCAATGCGACGGCAGGCCCGACCAGCGCGAGGAGAGTCAACGGGCTCATCGGCATACCGAGTTCGCCTACTGCACCGTCGGCGACGTCGAAGGGGGTGCCCTCGTCGATTGCCCCGATGATCTCGTTGGATGCGCGGGTCACCAAGCGGTTGAACACGAAGCCCGGAAGATCTGCGGACAGAACCGCGGACTTCTTGAGGGTCTTCGCAGTCGCGAATGCTGTTGCCAGCGTTACATCGTCGGTCTTCTCGCCCTTGACTACCTCGAGAAGTGGAAGGACGGCTACAGGGTTGAAGAAGTGGAACCCCACAACGCGTTCCGGGTGCTTCAGATCTGCAGCCATCTTGGTGATCGACAGCGAGGACGTGTTCGTCGCGAGAATCGTTTCAGCGGAGACGAATTCTTCGACCTCGGCGAACACCTTCTTCTTCACATCGAGGTTTTCGAACACGGCCTCGATGACGAAATCGGTCTTGGCGAAAGCGGCCTTGTCGATCGATCCGGACACCAACGCCTTCAGTCGATTCGCGGCGTCGGGGGAGAGGCGCTTCTTACCGAGCAGCTTGTCGATTTCACCGTGGACGTAACCGACGCCCTTGTCGATGCGCTCCTGGTCGATGTCGGTCAGAATAACGGGCACTTTCAGCTGACGCACGAACAGCAAGGCAAGCTGACTGGCCATCAACCCGGCACCGACGATGCCGACGCCCGTGATCTTGCGTGCCAGCGACTTGTCGGGTGCACCTGCGGGACGCTTCGCGCGTTTCTGCGTGAGATCGAACGCGTACAACCCGGCGCGAAGTTCGTCCTTGACCAGCAACGTCGAGAGTGCTTCGTCTTCGGCGGCGAAGGCCTTGTCCAGCGAAGCTGAATCGGTGATGTCGGTGCTCTTGGCAAGCTCGAGCAGTTCTACCGCAGCTACGGGGCCCGGTGCGAAGTTGCCCGTCTTGCCGGCCACGATGCCCTTCGCACGCGCAATGGCGTCGTCCCATGCTTTGCCGCGATCGATCTCGGGCCGATTCGGAACGACGTCGCCGTTCAACACCCGAACAGCCCATGCGAGAGACTGCTCGATGAAGTCGGCGCCGCCGAACATGGCGTCGACGATGCCCAGGTCCACAGCTTGCTGCGGCTTCAGCGTGCGGTTCTGGTTGAGCGAATTCTCGATGATGACGGTCACTGCGGTGGAAGCACCGACGATGTTGGGCAGCAACTGGGTGCCGCCCCAGCCGGGAACGAGTCCGAGAAATGCCTCGGGGAGCCCCAAAGCTGCGGCGTTGTCAGCGACAGTTCGGTAGTGGGAGTGCAATCCGACTTCGAGTCCACCGCCGAGTGCAGCGCCGTTGATGAAAGCGAACGTCGGGATGTTCGACTCGCGCAGGCGGCGGAACACCTTGTGACCGAGTTGCCCGATCTGAAGCGCCTCGTCCTTGGTCTTGATGTTGGGTACGCCGTTGAGGTCGGCACCGACAGCGAAGATGAACGGCTTGCCGGTCACCGCGATAGCAACGGGATCAGCTGCGAAGGCCTCGTCGAGTGCGGCATCGAACCGCGCGAGTCCGGCCGGTCCGAACGTCGACGGCTTGGTGTGGTCGTAACCGTTGTCCAGCGTGACGAGGGCAATGCTGCCTTCGAGGCCGGGTACGGAGATGATCTTGGTGAACGCGTTCGTGACAACCTCGTCGGGCATCACTGGTTTCTTTGTCGCTTCGCTCGTGGGGCTAGTGGTGACGTCGCTCATGCCTTCGCTCCTGAGTATTCGGAGTGGATCGGATTTTCCCAAATGACGGTTCCGCCCATGCCGAGACCGATGCACATGGTCGTCAGGCCGTAACGAACGTCGGGGCGTTGAGCGAACTGGCGGCTCAACTGGGTCATCAGTCGCACACCCGAGGACGCGAGGGGGTGCCCGCAGGCGATGGCGCCGCCCCACTGGTTGACACGGGGATCGTCGTCGGCGATGCCGTAGTGCTCGAGGAACGCGAGAACCTGCACTGCGAACGCCTCGTTGATTTCGAACAACCCGATATCGGAGATGCTCAAACCGGTGCGACCGAGCAACTTCTCGGTGGCGGGGACCGGTCCGATGCCCATGACCGCAGGGTCGACGCCTGCAAACGAGAAGCCGACCATGCGCATACCGATGTTCAGACCGAGCTCGTGCGCGGTGTCCTCGCCGGCGAGGATCGCAGCGGTGGCACCGTCGTTGAGACCGGCAGCATTTCCTGCTGTGACCCGGCCCGCTGGGCGGAACGGAGTCTTCAGCTTCGCGAGATCGTCGATAGTTGTTCCGGGACGTGGTGGCTCGTCCTCGGTGGCCAGGCCCCAACCAGCGGCGGACTTGGTGGCGACCGGTACGAGTGTGTCGGCGATGAAACCGGCCTTCTTGGCGGCCTCGTACTTGTTCTGGCTCGCGACGGCATAGGCGTCGGTGCGGTCCTTGGTGATACTCGGAAACCGATCGTGCAGATTCTCGGCCGTGTTGCCCATAACGAGTGCACTTGGATCGACGAGCCTATCGGTGAGAAAGCGAGGGTTGGGATCTACACCTTCGCCCATCGGGTGACGGCCCATGTGCTCGACGCCACCGGCGATGACGACGTCGTATTGACCGAATCCGATTCCGGAACCTGTCGTCGTCACGGACGTCATCGCGCCCGCACACATGCGGTCGATGGCGAATCCGGGGACGCTGTGGGGGAGTCCGGCGAGGAGAGCGGACGTGCGCCCGATGGTCAGCCCCTGATCACCGGTTTGCGTCGTAGCCGCGATGGCGACTTCGTCGATGCGCTCCGGCGGCAGAGCCGGGTTTTTGCGCAGTAGTTCGCGGATCGCTTTGACGACGAGGTCGTCGGCGCGAGTATCGGCGTAGATGCCTTTGGGGCCTGCTTTGCCGAACGGTGTGCGGATGCCGTCTACGAACACGACATTGCGCTGTGAGCTTGTGGATGCGGGTACAGACACGCTTCGATCCTCCCGGGAAGATGCGGAATTGCGGCCCGGCTGACGCCGGACCGCCATCCACTCTAGCCGGTATTACCCGCCAGTAACTTACTCAGGGGTGCCACTCTCTTGCCGAGGGGTCCCAGGCTCTTGTTCGGAAGTCAAGGCGTCGGCCAGAACTGGTACGACCAGTTCCCGCTGCCACGGTCGGGCCCGGCCCTCGGTGAGCTTCTTGTCGATGATGACCTCCGCGACATCACCTTCGTCAGGTGTCCAATCCCACACCAGGCGTCGAAGCAGATCCGGCATGAGTAGGTTCTCCACGGGCACCTCGACGTCTTCGCTCAGTGCTGTCATCGCCGTACGTACGGTGGTCAGTCTTTCCGCGGCCTCGGGTTCACGACGTGCCCACCGATTCACTGGAGGAGGGCCGTCGAAGGGAGCGGACTTGGGTGGAAGTTCCTCGCTCGGTAAGCGTCGTGCGCGCTCGAGGGCGGACAGCCATACCTTGGTCGAGCGTCGCTGACGCGGACCACCGAAGACCGGCAATGCACGTAGTTCGCCCTCTGTCTTCGGGTCTGCCGTCGCTGCGGCGACAATCGCGGAATCGGGCAGAATTCGGCTCGGCGCTATATCTCGGTGCTCCGCGATCTCGTCGCGTGCACGCCACAATTCACGCACGGAGGCCAGTACCCTCGCCGACTTGACGGCGTGGATTCCTGACGTCTTTCGCCAGCGGTCAGGCTTGGGCTTTGGTGGACCCAGCGCAAGGATGTGCGCAAACTCTTGTCGTGCCCACTCTGTTTTGTCCTTCGCAGCGAGTTCTTCGGCCATCGCATCGCGCAGCTCGAGCAGAACTTCGACGTCGAGCGCGGCATAGTTCAGCCAGGTGTCGGGGAGTGGGCGTGTGGACCAATCTGCGGCTCCGTGCCCCTTCTGAAGCGACAAGCCGAGCGTGCGTTCCACGATCGGACCGAGCCCGACTCGTTCGAAACCGGCTAGTCGTCCGGCTAGTTCGGTGTCGTACAAAGCCGCCGGCACGAGACCGAGTTCGGCGAGACCGGGCAAATCCTGGTCGGCCGAGTGCAGGACCCATTCGAGTGGATTGATCACCGAAGCCAGCGGTTCGAGTGCGCCGGTTACCGGGATCGGGTCGAGCAGGACGGTGCCTGCGCCTCGTCGTCGAAACTGCAATAGGTAGGCGCGCTGCGAATATCTGAAACCGGACGCACGTTCGGCATCTACCGCTAGCGGGCCGTGACCACCCGCGAGTAGCTTCGCCGCCGCCACCACGCCCTCGGGGGTGTCGATGACTGCTGGAACGCCGTCGACAGGCGCCAGCAGGGGTGTCGGAGCGGGCGCATCGACATTGTCACCGTCGTTCGTTACGTCCGAGGCATCGTTGGAACTCATCGCTGACATGAGAGCAGACTCTAAGCCCTCGTACCGCGAAGCCGTGCGAACTCAGGTCCGGTTACCACCGTGCGTGCGGAGTTCGGTAATACCGGCGGGTGGCAGTCCGGCAGCATAGGCAAGCACCTCGCAGAAGGCCTCGACATGCGGAGCCAACTCTCCGGTGGTGGGGGTCCACGACGCGCGCAATTCGAGCTGATGGGCTCGCGGTGGACCGGCGATATCGCCGTAGCGCACCGAACTCGTCGACGTCACCGTCCCGCCGAGGGCGTTCAGTGACTCCGACCGGCTCTCCAAGGCATCGACCAACCAACTCCACGCCACCTCGGGCAGCATGGGGTCGGAGGCAAGCGATTCATCGACATCGGCCTGGATGTAGGCCACAAGACGCCTAGTTCCGTTCCAGGCTTCGTCACCGTCCGGGTCATAGAGCAGAATCAGCCGACCGAACGCATCGCCGTCGGATTGTTCCGCGATATCTTCGGAGGTCGAATGCTGAACTTCAGCGCCCATCGCGTAGCTGAACGGGGCTAGGCGTTGCGGGGGCCGGATCGGTCCGAGTTCGATGGCGGGGTGCACGACGGCCCGCTGCATCGCCTCGACAGCCGATCGAAACGGCGCAGGTTCGGCAGTGGATCCGGGATTGGTCACGACTCCGGACGTTAGACTCGTCACCTTCGGGATCGTCGGAGGCGCGCCGCAAGTGTGACCGACTGCAGGGCAACCGGCCTGGGATCGTCGGGGCCATGAGACGCGCTCAGGCCTGCGTGGCGGCAATATTCTGTTCTCGTGGCAGCATGGATGGCAATGAACACAAACGCGCCGTACCCTCGCCGTCAGCTGCCCGACGCGCCTTTGTTGGCCACCATCGCGGGACGGCCGACATCGCGTCGTCCGGTGTGGTTCATGCGGCAGGCCGGACGATCGCTTCCCGAGTACCGCAAGCTCAGAGTCGGCACCGGCATGCTCGAGTCGTGCTTCACTGCCGATCTGGTCGTCGAGATCACGCTGCAGCCGGTTCGGCGCCATGATGTCGATGCAGCCATCCTGTTCTCGGACATCGTGGTTCCACTGAAGGCCGCAGGTATAGATCTCGACATCGTTGCCGGGACAGGGCCGGTGGTGGCGTCGCCGGTACGTTCGGCAGCCGACGTCGCAGCGTTGCCGCCGTTGAGCGCCGAGCAGGTGGAGCCGGTCACCGATGCGGTGACAACGCTCACCCGCGAACTGGGTGATACCCCGCTCATCGGATTCGCTGGTGCTCCGTTCACGCTTGCCTCCTACCTGGTCGAAGGTGGACCGAGTAAGAACCACGAGAAGACCAAAGCGCTCATGCGCTCGGATCCAGCGACGTGGCACACCCTTCTCGACACTCTGGCGGACACGACGATTACGTTCTTGCAGGCACAGCTAGCGGCGGGTGTCGACGCGGTTCAGCTCTTCGACTCCTGGGCCGGCGCGCTCTCACTGGCGGACTATCGCGAGTTCGTGCTGCCTCACTCGACCAAGGTGCTCGATGCGATGTCCCCGGCCGGCGTACCGAAGATTCATTTCGGTGTCGGGACCGGCGAACTCCTCGGTGCCATGGGAGAGGCCGGTGCCGACATGGTCGGTGTGGACTGGCGGATTCCCCTCGATGTCGCAGCCAGACGCGTCGGCCCGGGGAAGGCGTTGCAGGGAAACCTGGACCCTGCGGTGCTCTTCGCGGGTTGGGATGCCGTCGAGAGTGAGGTTCGACGCATCGTCGCCGAGGGCGATCGCGCTGTCGAGGGTGGTGCTCTGGGGCATGTCTTCAACCTCGGGCACGGAGTTCTGCCCGATACCGATCCGGATGTGCTGACCCGGGTGGTGGAGTTGGTGCACTCGCTGTGACCGGAAGGCCGCCGCGGGTTGTGGTGGTGGGTGGCGGGATAACCGGCCTTGTCGCTGCATTCAGGTTGCGCCAGATGTGGGGTCCCGAAGCCGACATCACCATCGTCGAAGAATCGATGCGCCTCGGCGGCACGTTGCGCACGATCACGTTGGCGGGCGGTCCGTTCGATGTCGGTGCCGAGGCCTTCATCGGCCGTCGACCCGAAGTGCCGGCCCTGATGGATGAGCTCGGATTGAGCGCGCAACTCGTCCACCCGGCCGGATTGCGTCCACTCGTCTTCTCGGGCGAGAAGCTTCACCCACTGCCGACCGGAACGCTGATGGGGATCCCGGCCGACGCGGCCTCCGTGGAGGGGCTGGTGGATGCACGGACGCTGGCAGCTATCGCCGGTGAGGGCGACACCGAATTGCCCTGGGACCGAAACAGCGATGTCAGCGTCGCCGAATTGGTCGGGTCGCGATTCGGTGAACAGGTTCTCGCGAGATCGGTCGACCCGTTGCTGGGCGGCGTCTACTCGGGGCTCTCCGATTCGATCGGGGTCCGCGCAGCACTACCTACCCTGGCAGCGGCCCTGGACGCCGGAGCTACCAGTCTGTCGGCGGCCGTGGCATCTGCGCTTCCCGCTCCGAGTTCAGCGCCGGTTTTCGGAGCACTGCGTGATGGATATCGCACCCTGATCGATGCGCTGACAGCGGCTGCAGCACCGCGCACCGTATTCGGCACTGCCGTGACGGCCGTTCACCGCGAGGACGAGGGTTGGGTGGTGGATCCGATCGGGCACGTCGACGCGGTGGTGCTGGCCGTTCCCGCGCCGGCACTGGCGTCGATACTGTGCGCTGCCGTTCCTGATGCCGCTGCAGCCGCAGCCGAAATCGAGCTCGCGTCGTCCGTCGTGGTGGCCATGGCGTTCGACGCTGCCGTCGATCTCCCCGACAACTCCGGCGTGCTCGTATCCACCGACGCCGGACTGGCCGTCAAGGCGTTCACGTTGTCCAGCAGGAAGTGGTCACATATTGCGGAGCGCGGTATCTCACTCGTCCGTGCCTCGCTGGCAAGATTCGGCGACGCAGGCCCGCTCACCTGGTCCGACGAACAGTTGGTCGAGGCGGCCGTACGAGACCTGCATCGGGTGACCGGCGTGGATTCTGCACCGTCGTCCTCGTTCGTGCAGCGATGGCACGGCGGCCTACCTCAGTACGCACCCGGCCACCTGGGTCGAGTTGCCGCAATCGAGGCAGCTATGCGCGATGTCGACGGGTTGGCAGTGGCAGGCGCGTGGAGTCACGGTGTCGGAGTGCCTGCTTGTGTCGCTTCGGCCACCAGAGCAGCCACACTCATTGCGGAAGTGGCACGATAGAGCCATGCCACGTTTGGACTACACAACCCTCAATTCGACCCTCCGCTACCTGATGTTCTCGGTCTTCAAGGTCACACCCGGCGTCCTGGGTGAGGACCGAGCCGAAGCCGCCAAGCAGGCGCGAGTGTTCTTCGAGAGTCAGGAAGACAAAGGCGTCGCAGTACGTGGTGTGTACGACATCGCAGGCATGCGAGCCGACGCCGACTTCATGGTGTGGACACACGCGGAACGCATCGAAGACCTGCAGGCTACGTACTCTGATTTCCGTCGCACGACCGCGCTCGGTAAGGCCAGTACCCCAGTGTGGAGCAACACCGCGCTGCATCGGCCGGCCGAGTTCAACAAGTCTCACGTCCCAGCGTTCATCGCAGGCGAAGAACCCGGTGCCTACATCTGTGTCTACCCGTTCGTACGTTCCATCGATTGGTACTTGCTCCCCGACGAAGAGCGGCGCACGATGCTCTCCGACCATGGCAAGGCCGCGCGCGGGTACAAGGACGTGCGCGCCAACACCGTCCCGGCGTTCGCGTTGGGTGACTACGAGTGGATCCTCGCCTTCGAAGCTCCCGAACTCGATCGGATCGTCGACCTGATGCGGGACCTACGCGCAACCGAGGCGCGTCGGCACGTTCGCGAGGAGACTCCGTTCTTCACCGGACCACGCGTCGACGTCGAAGCACTCGTCACGTCGCTCCCGTGACCTCGGGGTCGGAGACGCACGCTTCGGGACCAGGTGTTGTGCGGGACCGGGCCGTCGCGTCTCCGATCGAGGCTGTGGTGTTCGATTTCTCCGGAACGCTGTTCCGTTTGGAGGAGGACGAGAGTTGGTTCGAGACCGTCACGCACTCGGATGGAACACCGGTCGACGGTCACTGTGCGGCGGAATTGATGCGACGGATGACTGCGCCGGTGGGGGAGGTCGTCGAGTTCGACGAAGTGAATAGGCACGCCTGGAATAACCGTGATCTCGATCCGGCGCTGCACCGTCAGGCATATTTGCATGTTCTTCGTGAATCCGGCGTCACAGACCGCGCTCAGGCCGAGTCCGTGTACGGCCGAGTTATCGACCCTTCGTGTTGGACTCCGTACCCGGACACGGCACACACGCTGGCGATGCTCGCCGGCAGAGCGATTCCAGTGGCCGTGCTGAGCAATATTGCCTTCGACATCCGCCCGGCATTCGACATGCTCGGAGTGATTGACTACGTCAGCGAGTTCGTCTTGTCGTACGAGGTCGGATACGTCAAACCTCAGCCTGAAATATTTTTTTCTGCGGTGCGTTCGCTCGGGGTGGATCCGGCGCGAACCTTGATGGTCGGTGACAGTGAAGAGGCTGACGGGGCGGCACGGGCAATAGGCTGCTCTTTTGCCCTCGTCGATCCGATCGCGACGGGAGAGCGTCCCACCGCTTTGCTGGATGCATTGGCGAGCAACGGAATTCGATGAGGCCGCCGCACCCGGAAACGTCTCAGCACATGGGTCACTGGGGAATGTTTCGAGCTGAAAGTGCCGACGGCGAGGTGACCGCCGTGCATCCCCAGGAGACCGACCGCAATCCCTCGCCCGTACTCGGCAATCTCGTCGGCTCGGTGACACACCGGTCTCGGGTGAAAGGCCCTGCCGTTCGACGCGGTTGGCTCGAGCGTGGTCCAGGTCCGACAGATCGGCGCGGTAGCGAAGAGTTCGTTTCGATGTCCTGGGACGAACTCACCGAATTGCTGGCAGTCGAGCTTTCTCGAGTGATCGACAGGCATGGCAACCAGGCGATCTACGGCGGTTCCTACGGGTGGGCCAGTGCAGGACGATTCCACCACGCGCAGAGCCAGGTTCACCGATTTCTCAATTGCATCGGCGGCTATACGCGCTCGGTGCACAGCTATTCGCTCGGTGCCACCGGTGTCGTCATGCCGCACGTTCTGGGAGCCCACTGGAAGATGTTCTCTCGCTCCACCTCCTGGGACGTGATCGCCCGGAAGACGGAACTGATCGTCGCGTTCGGCGGAATTCCGCTGAAGAATACCGGCATCAACCACGGAGGTACCTCCGACCATCCCACGGCTTCGGCTCTGGATGCGCTCCGCGCCCGTGGCGGAAAGATCGTCACCATCAGTCCGCTTCGAAACGATCTCGACGGTGCGGCTCGTTGGATGACACCGATTCCCGGCACCGATGTCGCGATGATGCTCGGACTCGCCCACGTTCTGGTGTCCGAAAACTTGCACGACACAGCATTTCTCGACCGATATTGCACCGGATACGCACGCTTCGAGGAGTATCTGCTCGGAGTCGCGGACGGCACACCCAAGACCGCGGAGTGGTCGTCGAACATCTGCGGTGTCTCCACCTCGGAGATCACCGACCTGGCACGCGAGATGGCGAGGCGTCGCACTTTGATCACCGTCACGTGGTCACTGCAGCGGACGAAATCGGGCGAGCAAGCACCGTGGATGGGCGTGACACTGGCGTCGATGCTCGGACAGATCGGCATCCCCGGCGGGGGATTCGGGCACGGCTACGGGTCGATGAACGAGCCTGGTCTCGCGCCGGTACCGTATCCCCTTCCCACGTTGCCCCAGGGCTCGAATCCGGTGAAGGCGTTCATCCCGGTGGCTGCCGTGTCGGACATGCTGCTCCACCCCGGTGAGGAATTCGATTTCGACGGACAGCGACTTACGTATCCCGATATTCGGCTGGTGCATTGGGCGGGCGGCAATCCCTTCCATCATCATCAGGATCTCGGACGACTTCGCCGGGCGCTGGCACGACCCGACACGGTCGTGGTGCACGACCCGTACTGGACGCCCATGGCCAAGCACGCCGACATCGTCGTCCCGTCGACCACGTCACTCGAGCGCAGTGACATCAGCTGCACACGCAACGATCCATTGCTGGTCGCCATGCACGCTGCCGTGCCGCGATTTGCCGACGCGCGAGACGACTACGACACGTTCTCCGCGCTGGCCGAACGACTCGGAGTCGGTGCACAATTCACCGAGGGGCGCACTACGGGGGAGTGGGTGGAGCATCTCTACGCTCAGTGGCGGGGTTACCTACGCGGAATGAATGTGGACACTCCAGGTTTCGAAAAATTTTGGCAGCTCGGTTCATGGCGGATGGCGACCGAGGACGGACTGACCCTGCTCGAGGACTACCGCGGCGATCCTGAGAAGTACCCGCTTCGAACCCCGAGCGGGCGCATAGAGATATTCTCCGAGGCGATCGAGAAGTTCGGTTACGAGGACTGCATTGGGCACCCAGCGTGGTACGAACCGGTGGAGTGGCTCAAAGGAGAACGTGCGCAACAGTTTCCGCTACATCTGATCGCGAATCAACCACGAACACGGCTGCACAGTCAACTCGATCACGGAGCGAGAAGTCAGGCTTCGAAGGTGCGCGGCCGTGAGCCGATCAGGATGCACTCCAAGGCCGCGAGCGAGCGAGGGCTACACGACGGCGACGTAGTAAGGGTCTTCAACGATCGTGGTTCTTGTCTTGCCGGCGTCGTGGTGGACGAGGACATGATGCCCGCCGTCGTGCAGTTGGCGACGGGTGCCTGGTACGACCCCGAGGACCCTGCGGATACCGGATCGATGTGCGTACACGGCAATCCGAATGTACTGACAGCGGACGTCGGCACATCCTCGCTGTCACACGGGTGCACGGGCCAGCATGCGCTGGTGCAAATCGAACGCTTCGAGGGCGTAGTGCCACCGATCACTGCGTTCGATCCGCCACAGTTCGTAGAACGAGAGACAGTCAGAAGACGACTCGACTGATCGTTTCTGCAATCAACGCGGGCTTGTCTTCGCCCTCGATGTGAAGTGTGTTGGTTGCCACGATCTGGAGTGCGCCACCGGACACTTCCTCGGCCGAAGTCAGTGTGGTCTGCAACCGGACGTGAGATCCGACCTTGACTGGGTTGATGAAGCGAACCTTGTTGGACCCGTAATTGATTCCGAGCTTGGCATTCTCGATGGTGTAGATCTGCCAAGTGAGCACCGGGATCAAGGACAAGCTCAAGTAGCCGTGCGCAATGGGGCCGCCGAACGGGCTTTCCTTCTTTGCTCGTTCGACGTCGACATGAATCCATTGATGATCATCCGTGGCGTCGGCGAAGGTGTCGACCCGGTCTTGAGTGATCTGCATCCAGTCACTGGTGCCGAGGTCCTCGCCGACGGCCGCGGTGATCTGCTGTGCTGACGTGAAAGTGCGCATAGTCACATTATGCGCTGCGCGCCCGGCCGGTCGGGGGTCAGGACGGGTCGAGAACGAGAGAAATCGAGTTGATGCAGTACCGCTGATCTGTGGGCGTCGGGTACCCCTCGCCCTCGAAGACGTGGCCGAGGTGGCTGTGGCAGTTCTTGCAGATGACCTCGACGCGTCGCATCCCGAGCGTGGTGTCCTCGTTGAGGATGACCGCGTCACTGTCTGCAGGATCGAAAAACGACGGCCAACCGCAGTGTGACTCGAACTTTTCGGTACTGCGAAACAGTTCGGCCCCGCATGCGCGGCAGCTGTACACACCATCGGTCTTGGTGTCGGTGTACTCCCCGACGAACGGACGCTCGGTGCCCGCCTGACGCAGGACTGCGTACTCCTCGGGGGTGAGCTTCTCTCGCCATTGTGCGTCGGTGAGCTGAACGGCGGGAACAGAATTTTTTTCGGTCGCTGAACTCATGACACCACGCTAATACTTCTCGAGCTGCTTCGTTGTTTGCGCAGGTGAGCTCTCCGGAAGGAGGTACTCGGGTTCGATTCCGTCGTCGAGGCGGCCGTCACTGCGGGCAGCGAAGTACCGTCCGATCAGAACCGAGAAGATCACGATGATCAGCAAGCTCCAGCCGAACGTAGTGCGCATGTAGTCCATTGCTCGGCCTCCCGTCGGGAATCGACCGGACAGCCAGCGGTCGTAGCTCATGAATCCATAGATTGCGAGCCACGCCGGCCAATTTCGGAGAACCGAGTTCTTGAGCACGACCGTCATCAATAGCGGGAACAGCAGCATCGAGTAGTACATCTGGCCGAGTGACCCGAGTAGCCAGTGTGCTGTCAGGACAAGGCCCGACGTTGTCGCAATGAAGAACAGGCGGTCCTCGCGGCAGTAGCGATAGAGCAACCACAGCGACACCAGAACCATCACGCCGAGAACCCCGCGGATTCCGTAGATCAGGAGCTCCGGCAATCCGTAGTAGCGGCCGTTGCCGACAATCGCGCTGTTGAAGTAATCGCGCGACTCGAGGAGATAGGGGAGGGTGCGGTCGATGAACTCCATCGGGTCCACCGACAGCGGCCAGGCGATCACGAGCAACACGACCGGAATTGCGATTGCGGTGATGAAAACTTTCCACTGCTTGGTCATCAGCGGAATGATCAACAGCGGTGCGAGGATCGGTTTGATGGCTAGTGTCAGCCCCATCGCCACACCGGCGGACAAGTCTTTTCGCTGGAGCAGCCAGTAGATGAATGCAACCTCACCCAACAGAACGAAACCGTTGAAGTTGGTGAACACCAAAGTGTTGGTCACTGTTTCACTCGCGAAGGCAGCGAGAAGAAGTGCAGGCGCCGCGACAGAGTTCAGACCGAAGCCGAAGATCTTGAGCAAGATGTACAACGCAAGAACGATGGCAATCGTGCTCGCCAAGATGAACAACCAGCGAGAACGTTCGGGGTCGATGATTGCGAGAGGCGACAACAGCATCGTCGCGCTCGGCTGATAGAGATAATGCGGATCAACCGAGTCGAAGTTCGCCGTATACACCGGCTCGCGATTGAGAAACGCGAGAGCAGCTCGGTAGACGGGGATGAAATCATTGGTGAAGTCACCGTTGACCGCCCGTACGATCGCCCGGTTGAGAACAGTCATGATCGCGATCGGCCATAGCGCGAACCGGACTACATCCGCGGTCGTCCGGCCGTTGCGGGGCTCGAGGAAGCTAAGTGACACGTGGGAACGGTACCTTGACCGGGCTCGGGCAATGACCGTCGACACCCGTTGGGTGTGTTCGGTACCACTCCGTGGATCGGCACCAGACGTGTCACGCGGGACAGACGCTGCCATCGGGAGGAAGCGACGCGTCGGTCGCATACGCAGCGGCCGCGGCTTGGCCGCACACGGACCCGCCGATCACCGGGTGGCCGGCACCCTGCCACGTCATGGCGGCCGAACGCGCGCCGGTGGCGGCAACAAGCCCGGTCACACCGGCGAACCCCCCATTCCCGACGACCGGGTCGCCGGCGCCACTGAGTTCGAGAACCGGAACGGACAACGACGTCGGCAAGGGCGGAGCGGGTGCGGTCGGCCACGACGAGCACGTGAGTGCTGTCAGAGCGGCGTCGATGCCGAAGATGGGGTACTGCTCGCTCCAACTTGCACCGGCATCGCGCACGGCCTGCGGGGACGGCCACTGCTGGCCGTCGATGCACCGTGCGACGAACTGACCGTCCGTTCCGTAGGCAACTGCACCGCGTGAGGACAACCGGCTCAGTGCGGACGGATCGCCGGACTTGGCTGCAGATAGTGCATCGGCAAGCTCGAGTGTCCGGCTCGACGGGTCGCCGGAGGACGAGGCGAGTGCATAGGCGATCCCGTCGAGCACAGAGTGGGTCGACACAGGTGCCAAGGCTCCGCTTGCCACCTGTGTCAGTAGTTCGGATACCGCGGCCTTGGGGTCGGATCCGAGCGAGCACTGGAGGGCCTGGCACCGCTGCACGAACGCAGTGAACGCGGCTTCTCGTCCTTCCGTTTTCTGCTGGGCCACGGTCATTTGATCTACGTTCATTCCGGTGGGCGAATCGAGAATCAACCGCGCCACTCGGTCCGGGTACTGGGCCGCAAACGCCAACGCCGTGGATGCACCGTTCCCCGTGCCGATGATGCCGAGTGCATCGATTCCCCAGGCGATTCGAAGCTGTTCCAGATCGCCTGCGGCATAACTGGTGGCGAAAGCTATCTCCTGTGGCTGCAGTAAATCGGTGCATTCGATCGTCGCTTCGCGTCCGACGGCGACGGCTCGGTCCACGGCATCACCGTCGGACACCGCGAATTGCCCCAGGTTGGCCAGCGTCTCGCGGGTCTTGCGGGTGTCGGCTTTCACGCAATCGATGGCCGTCGACCTGCCGATTCCGCGCCGATCGATGGCGACGAGCGGGTGAGCCTCCAGCATCGTCGTGCTGTTGCCGGCCGCAAGGTCGGCAAGTGTGGCGATCGACGCACGGTCGGACCCAGAGGTGAAGACCAGGGGTGCGGCATCGGGCGGCGTCCTGTCCAATTTCGCACGCAGTGCGCCGACGGAGAAGGACCCGAACATCTGACCGGATGGGTCGACGGGCGCGTCGAAGTCTGCGCATTCGAGGACGACCCCGGGAGTGCGAGAGGTGAGGCCGTAGAGATCGAAGGTGCTCTGTGTGCACTCGGTCCACGCAAGATCGTTCACCGGAACCTGTAGTTCTGGATTCTCCGGCTCCGCGTCGGCAGTCGACTCTTCGGGTTGCCCAGGGGAGTTCTGCTCGACGGCGACGTCCGGGCGCCCGGACGGCCCAGCACTGCACGCCGCCCCCAACAACGAGACCGTGAGAAGAACTGCGAGCAACGATCTTTTCTGCGTCACGCTGCGAGGCTATCTACTTTTCCGCACCGGGAACTTCACCGGTCCCGGCCGGGCGCACTCGGACCCATCTGGTCAACAGGGTTCCGTCGTCGTCGGCGAGCACGTGGATTCGTTTCATCCGGTGCAGTACCGCGGCGTTCGAATGCGCAATACGCCCCGACTTTCCCGCAAGCAGGTTCGGCGAAGTCGTCAGGCATAGTTCGTCGACACAATCGTCTGCAAGCAGTGTTCCGAACAGGCCTGGGCCGCCTTCGCACAGGACTCGCCTCAGACTCATTTCTCCCAGGGTAGCCAGGACAGCAGAGGTCGGAACGGTCGTTCCCTCGACGTCGATCACGTGCGCACCTGCTTCGCGAAGCATCGAACGTGACTCGGCCGACGCGGAGGTCGTCGTGATGATCGTCGGCGGTACTTCGGTGTCGGTGAGCAGACGCGATCTCGGATCGATCGAGGCCGAAGCAGTGACGACTACTACCGGGGGGATCGGTGCCAGGCCCGCGTCGATTCGCTGGCTCTGCTGTGACTCCGTAAGACGGACACCCCCGTAATTCTCGCTTCGGACCGTCCCGGCCCCGACGAGAACCGCATCCGCCAGGGTCCGAAGCACATCGAACACTGCCTTGTCCGAGGGTGTCCCGAGACCCGAGGAGACACCGTCGGCGCTGACGGCTCCGTCGATGCTGGAGACGAAGTTCGTTCGGATCCACGGCGCGGTCAGGTTGTCCGGATAGGCGTACAACCGGCGTAGTTCGGCTAGGTCGACGACGCCGTCGGCCGGGTACGAGGAGCCGGAGCCGGATGTGAAGTAGGTCGCAATATCGAGTAGGCGCACATTGTAGATAAGACCACCTCGTTACGCTTACTAGATGCCTGGACGTCTTGTCGATCGTAATCCTGTCGTTCCCTCCGATCAGTTGATCGCGCAGATGGTCCCCCCGGCCATGTTCGACGAAGTCAGTTTCGCCTCGTACATCCCGGATCCGAACGAACCCAGCCAGGCCGAGGCAGTCGCCAAAGCCGAGTCGTTCGCGGAGAAAGTGACGAAGATTCGCGGGAAGGGAAAACGCGGACTTTTCGGCAAGAAAGCGCCCTCTACCGGTGCAGGCTTGTACCTCGACGGCGGTTTCGGTGTCGGTAAGACCCACCTCCTGGCATCGATCTTTCACAGCGTCCCCGAACCGAAGGCATTCGGTACGTTCGTCGAATTGACTCACGTCGTGGGTGCGCTCGGCTTCAACAAGGCGCTCGAGGAGTTGTCGGGTCACAGCGTTCTATGTATCGACGAGTTCGAACTCGACGATCCAGGCGACACGATGCTCGTGTCGCGATTGCTGTCCGAGCTTTCCCAGCGCGGCGTGTCCATCGTGGCAACGTCCAACACCCTGCCCGGTCAACTCGGCGAAGGAAGATTTGCAGCCGAGGACTTCATGCGGGAAATCAAGAAGCTTGGATCTATCTTCGAGTCCATCCGGGTGGATGGACCCGACTACCGGCACCGTGACCTGCCCCCAGCCCCCGACCCGACATCCGAGGCCGAGTTGATCGAACGGGCGGATTCTGTGGCGGATGCGACCCTCGACGATTTCGACGAGTTGTTGGCACATCTGAGCACGCTGCATCCATCGCGATACGGAAAGCTGCTCGACGGTGTGCAGGCGGTGTTCTGGAAAAACGTGCACCCGGCTGCGGATCAGGCCGTTGCGCTCCGACTCGTGGTGCTCGCCGACCGCCTGTACGACGCAGGCATTCCGGTGACCGGGTCGGGCAGCAAGCTCGACGAGATATTCACCGAAGAGATGCTGGCCGGCGGATACCGTAAGAAGTACCTCCGTGCGACGTCACGTCTGCTTGCCTTGTCGCGTTTCGCTGCCGTCGGGTGACGCTCGGGTCGGCAGATTCACGACCGTAGTTCTCGCTCCATTACGAAATCGTCGTGGATCTCGGAGCCGAGTACGAAGGTCTTGGTTCCGACGATCTCGAATCCCTGTTTGGAATAGAAGCGTTGAGCGCGCAGGTTCTGTTGGTTGACGCCCAACCAAATACCTCCGCAGCCGCTGAGGGTTGCTCGGGCCAGCGATTCGGCCATCAGGGCCGCCGCCACTTCGCTCCCGTGATGGTCGGGCAGCACGTACATCTTGGAGATTTCCATCGTCGGTGCGAACGTCAGCGCTCGCGCGATGTCGGGATCCGATGGTGGTCCGGACACGAGCATGGCGTAACCGACTATGGAATCATCCTCGGTAGCCGCCAGAATTTTGCGCCTCGGATCCGCCAGGTACTCACCGAACCGCTCATGCGAGAGAACGCCGTCTACGAACGCCGCTATTGCTGCTCCGGAAGAACCAGGCGGGCACGCCAGCGGAAAGGTGACGGCCGCGACATCGGCTAGCTGTTCGGCGTCCCATAGGCCTGCTGTCGATACAGTGACGGTCACAGGCGGTCGACCGCTTCCTTCGCCTCACGCAACGAAAGCTCGGAACGGGCGCGCAAAAGTTTGATGGCGGAAATTGTGTTGCCTTCGGCCTTGAGCGTGCGCAGTCTGGGAATGATGTCCGCCCAAGCGGCGGTATCCATGCCTGATGCGCCCATCGAGGCGCCTAGAGCGGGAATAGGGTTTCCGCGACCGACGGACTCGACAACATCCTTGGCTTCTTGGAGTCCTGCGCCGGTTCTTTCGCGGAACAACTTGATTGCGTGGATCTTCTTCTTTTCCCCCACGAGGCGGTATATGTCCTCGCGTGCCGAGTGATCCAAACCCGCGAGCATCAATTGTGTTGTGGCAGCAACGTTCTTGGGTGGACTCTTGCGCGCGAGGAGCCACACCGCGAGCACTGCGGCATCGATGAGTACCAATGCGACGATGAACCATCCCCAGGTGGGCATAGTTCTAAGTAGAACACCTCACTCGTAAGTCGACAGTCGGCGGCATGACGATTGCATAACGACGAGCGCGAGCGCGCCCAGTGAGCCGCTCGCCCTAATTCCAGGACCCCACGTCGAAAAATTTGAACGCTTCCTCCCGAACCAGGTCGGCCACTCCATATTTTTGCGCTGACAGATCGTGGCCTGCACCGGAGATCTCGATCGCGGCGGTATGAACAGGCACCAACGCGATTGCATCGGACAGCTCAACGGGTGAACCGAACGGGTCCTTCGTGCCGTGTACGAACATCGTTCGAGTGCGCAGCTGGGGAAGATGCGCAGTGCGGGCCTTTTCCGGTTTGCCGGGCGGGTGCAACGGATACGACATCAGAATCAGCCCATCGACCAGTTCCGGCTGTTCGGCGACAAGCAACGATGCCTGCCGACCCCCGTACGAGTGGCCACCGAGCACAATAGGGCCACCGCCAAGCCGGCGGAGGTACGTGACCGCTGCTTCGATCGACGCGCGGTCGGCATCGGCCTTCGACGGATGCGGGGGACCGGACGGCCTTCGACGTCGGAACGCCAGATCGAACCGTAGAACCGTGAATCCTCGTGCCGACCACGCTTCGGCAGTGGCGACGAGGAGCGGAGCGTTGCAGTTCCCTCCTGCGCCGTGAGTGAGTGCGAGAGAACCCACAGATGGCCCCGACGACGCGTGCAGAAATCCGCACACCTCGGCTACATCGACGAACTCTGGGATGTCGACGTCGTCGGAATCGTCGGTTTCTTCGGTCATTCGTCCTGGTGGCCATTCGTCGACGTGCTGTCGGCGGTGTCTTCGGAATGGTCTTCTTTCAAGTTTCCTTCGTCATCGACCATGTCGGCGAAGGCCGTACCCGACACCATTCCATTCGTGCCAGGAAGAACAACCGTCGGTCTCGAACCCGGCTCGTACTTGGCATCGATGCCGGCCACCTCGTCCTGCGCACGCTTGTGCGCATCGGAACTGACCTGAGGTTCGTTGCCCTCGGTGCTCGGTTGATTGTCGTCGGCCATCGCAGGCGTCCTTTCGATCGCGGGCTGGGAAACCAGAGTGCACGTCTATGACGTGAATCACCACTCGCCATCGGCGGTAAACATCTCGACAGACCTGAAGACACAAAAAAGACCCCGGCCGCATCGGCCGGGATCTATTCGTGTGGTGCGCGATACTGGGATTGAACCAGTGACCTCTTCCGTGTCAGGGAAGCGCTCTCCCGCTGAGCTAATCGCGCAAGATCTGAAGTTGAAGGTCGGGAACCTTCGCTTCGTTACGAGGTGGAGACGGGAATCGAACCCGTGTGCACGGCTTTGCAGGCCGTTGCCTCACCACTCGGCCACTCCACCAACGGGCCCTAGTCCCTCGAGCGGATGACGGGATTCGAACCCGCGACCCTCACCTTGGCAAGGTGATGCGCTACCACTGCGCCACATCCGCATGCTCCTCAGAGGCAGTTGCTCTCTCTGCGGTGCGGTCAAAACATTAGACCAACGGAAGACGAACTCACAAATCACGTGGTCAGACGCCGGTTTGAGGGCGCAAAGCCGCGCGGAACACCAACAAGCGGTCGGTTGAAGTTCTCTTGTCGACGGAGTTGGGGCGATTCGGGTTTCATCTGGGGCTCGTGTTAATGTTCTGCCTCGTTCGACGCGAGTCGAAAGACGGTCCCGTGGCTCAGTGGGAGAGCGTCCGCTTCACACGCGGAAGGTCGCTGGTTCGATCCCAGCCGGGACCACAGGATTGCAACAAGCCCCCTGCCCTTACGGGTTGGGGGCTTGTTGCATGTTCGGGGCGCTTCATGTTCCGGAGTCGGATGTTCCGAGCCTGGGTTTCGGATTCGTCTAATCTGGGACGGTGGCAGCCGACGACGTTCGCACCGATCAGGCGGAGATCGACAACGAGGACAGTGTTCTCGATCGACTTTCCCAACGGAGGCAGCGACTTCGCGACAAGATCGGGTCGAATGCGGCGCTCGACCTGACCTATCGCATCGTGATCGGCGTCGTCGGGCTGGCGGTCCTGGTTCTCGGCATCATTGCCATCCCGTATCCGGGTCCGGGCTGGCTGATCGTCTTCGCCGGGTTGGGGATCCTCGCATCCGAGTTCATGTGGGCGCATCGGCTCCTGCAGTTCGCCCGCGGGAAGTACGACGCGTTCATGGATTGGTTCTCGCGACAGCCGATCGCAACCAGGGCAGCAGGAGTGCTGTTCACCGCAGGTGTGGTCCTCGCTACGTTGTGGTTGATCGGTGGTCTGCATCTGATCGCCGGCTGGGTCGGGCCGGACTGGCAGTGGCTCGCGAGCCCACTCTGACCTTGCAGGCCGGAGTGAGGTAAGAGTCCGAGGAGAGTTCCCGATAGGCTGTCCTTCGGTCTCGCCCGACCGAAATGACCTATCGAGGAGTACATCGCCGTGACAATGCCCGTAACAGACGTCTCACCCGCCCGCATCATGGTGCCGGCTGGAACGACCGCTGGAACGGCGTTACGGGACACCGGTCTGCCGAACAAGGGGCCCGACGCCATCGTGGTGGTCCGAGACGGCGAAGGTCACCTTCGCGACCTTTCGTGGGCTCCTGAGGGCGATGCCGAGGTCGAACCGGTGGCCGCGAACACCGAAGACGGTCGAAGCGTGATCCGACATTCGGCCGCACACGTCCTCGCGCAGGCCGTGCAAGAACTCTTTCCGGACGCCAAACTGGGAATCGGTCCCTTCATCAAGGACGGCTTCTACTACGACTTCGACGTGAAGACTCCGTTCACTCCCGAAGATCTGACTGCTCTAGAGAAGAAGATGAAGCAGATCGTCAAGGCCGGCCAGCGATTCTCGCGGCGGGTGTATGAGTCGATCGACCAGGCACGCGAAGAACTCGCAGATGAGCCGTACAAGCTCGAGCTCGTGAACGACAAGTCCGGTATCGACGATCCCGAGATCATGGAAATCGGCGTCGGCGAACTCACCGCGTACGACAACTTGAATCCCCGAACCGGAGAGCGCATCTGGGGGGATTTGTGCCGCGGGCCCCATATTCCGACGACCAAATACGTGCCGGCGTTCAAATTGACTCGCAGCTCCGCGGCATATTGGCGGGGAAACCAAGACAATGCGGACCTGCAGCGGATTTACGGCACCGCCTGGGAGTCGACCGAGGCGCTGGACAAGCACCTCGAGTTGTTGGCGGAAGCCGAGCGTCGAGACCACCGCAAATTGGGTTCGGAGCTCGACTTGTTCAGCTTCCCGGATGAGCTGGGCTCCGGCCTTCCTGTTTTCCACCCGAAGGGTGGCGTGATCAGGAACGAGCTCGAGAACTATTCACGACAACGTCATATCGAAGAGGGTTACGAGTTCGTCAACACCCCGCATATCACCAAGGGCCACCTGTACGAGGTTTCCGGCCATTTGGATTGGTACCGCGACGGCATGTTCCCCGCGATGCATCTCGACGCCGAACTCGATGAGGACGGCGTCGTGCGCAAGCCCGGCCAGGATTACTACCTCAAGCCGATGAATTGTCCGATGCACAACTTGATCTTCCGCTCGCGGGGTCGGTCGTATCGCGAATTGCCACTGCGCTTGTTCGAATTCGGGTCGGTGTATCGCTACGAGAAGTCAGGCGTGATCCACGGGCTCACTCGTGTGCGCGGAATGACTCAGGACGATGCTCACATCTTCTGCACACGGGATCAGATGCACGAAGAGCTCACTCGAGCATTGGAATTCGTGCTCGGGCTCCTGAAAGACTATGGGCTCGACGAGTTCTATCTCGAACTGTCGACCCGTAACCCGGACAAGTCCGTGGGAAGCGAAGAGGTGTGGGAGGAGGCAACGAACACTCTCGCCGAGGTCGCTGCCGCATCGGGCCTGGACTTGGTGCCGGATCCGGGTGGTGCCGCGTTCTACGGTCCGAAGATCTCGGTGCAAGCCAGAGACGCTCTCGGTCGAACCTGGCAGATGTCGACCATTCAACTCGATTTCAACTTGCCCGAGAGGTTCGAGCTCGAGTACACCGCGTCCGGTGGGACGAAGGAGCGACCGGTCATGATTCACCGGGCTCTGTTCGGCTCCATCGAGCGATTCTTCGGCCTACTCACCGAACATTACGCGGGAGCGTTCCCAGCGTGGCTGTCACCGGTGCAGGTCGTCGGCATCCCCGTCGCAGAAGTCCATCAGGATCACTTGTTCTCCGTGATTGCCGACTTGAAGAAGCTCGGGATACGTGCGGAGGTCGACGCGAGCGACGACCGAATGCAGAAGAAGATCTTCAACCAGACCGCGCAGAAGGTTCCTTTCATGCTCCTGGCAGGAGAGCGCGACGTCGAGGCAGGTGCTGTCAGTTTCCGTTTCCGTGACGGCACACAGGTCAACGGTGTCCCGACCGCTGATGCGGTAACGCTGATCGCCGACTGGGTTACCGCACGCACCAATACATCTCCTACTGCCGCGCTCTTTGTTCCCGACACTTCAGGAGTGAGCTGACAATGCCCGAACAGGATGCGGCGATCGTCGATACCGGTCTCGGTCATCCCGATCGTCTGCAGCGGTTGTGGACGCCGCATCGGATGTCGTACATAGCCGAGGCACCCGGCGCAAAAAATCAGTCCAGCGAACCGTTCTCCGACATTCCGCAGATGAGTGACGAGGACGGTCTCGTCGTGGCGCGGGGCGAGCAGGTGTACGCCGTGCTCAATCTCTATCCGTACAACCCCGGGCACACGATGGTTGTGCCGTACCGGCGTGTCGCCGCGCTCGAGGATCTCACTTCCGCCGAGAGCGCCGAGCTGATGGAGTTCACTCAAAACACCATTCGCGTCATCAAAAGAGTGTCGCGGCCACACGGATTCAACGTCGGCCTCAATCTCGGTGCTGCAGCAGGGGGTTCGTTGTCCGAGCATCTGCATCAGCACATCGTTCCCCGATGGGGAGGCGACGCGAATTTCATCACCGTGATCAGCGGCACCAAGGTGATGCCTCAGTTGCTACGTGAGACTCGTGCTCTCCTGTCATCGGCATGGAACGAATGAGTAGACGCGGCGACGGGGCGTCGTCATGCTGAGCGTCTTCGGACGGGCGTCGGTATCGAAACTGACCGCCCCGCTGGGTAAGGCGTTGAACAGCACCGGGCTGACACCAAACGCGGTGACGTTGATCGGAACGGTCGCTACAGTGGCTGCCGCGGTGACGCTGTTCCCGGCCGGACACCTGTGGTGGGGAGCGGTCGTCATCACGTTGTTCGTCTTGTTCGACATGCTCGACGGTGCAATGGCTCGGGCCAGAGGCGGTGGTACCAAATACGGCGCGGTTCTCGACGCCACCTGCGATCGGGTCGCCGATGGTGCCATTTTCGGTGGCCTCGCCTGGTGGGCTGTGTTCACCGAGAACGACAAGCCATTGCTGATCGCAACGCTGATCTGCCTCGTCACTTCGCAGGTGATCTCCTACGCCAAGGCACGGGCCGAAGCATCGGGTCTGTCGGCGGACGGTGGTTGGATCGAGCGCCCGGACCGTCTGGTGATCGTGCTCGTCGGTGCTGGATTGACCGGTGTCGGTCGCTATTTCGACATTCCTTGGCTCCAGAGCTTGATCTATCCGGCGATGTGGATTCTCGCAGCGGCGAGTGTGGTCACGGTCTTTCAGCGAGTACTTGCCGTGCGGCGGTCCGAGGGCGCACGTGAAATTATTTTCCCGCCGACCACGCCGCCAGAAGCCGGATCCGATGGGAAGGCCGAATAGAGATGACGCTCGTCGAGCGCGCCACCGATGCCGGGTACGCCGCAGGGTGGCGAGTGGTTCGAGCGCTTCCGGACCCGTTGGCTCGGAAGCTGTTCGACAAGGGTGCCGATATCGCTGCAGTTCGCGGCGGTGGACCGGAGCAATTGCGAAAGAATCTGGGCCGAGTGCTCGGTGTGCACCCGAACCTGGTGCCGGACGAGTTGATTCGTGACAGCGTCCGATCGTATGCCCGTTACTGGCGTGAAGCGTTTCGGCTGCCGTCGATGGACTTGGATTCCCAGGCCGCGGTCATCGACAAATGTGTTTACGGGCGCGAGCATCTCGATGCCGCACTGAGTGCGGGTTCCGGGGCCGTGCTGGCTCTGCCGCACAGTGGTAATTGGGACATGGCAGGGATGTGGTTGGTCCGAACCTATGGTCGTTTCGCCACCGTTGCGGAACGACTGAAGCCCGAATCGTTGTATCAGCGGTTCGTCGACTACCGCGAAGGCCTCGGGTTCGAGATATTTCCGCTGAGCGGGGGAGAAACCCCGCCCTTCGCTGCCTTGTCGGAGCGGCTTCGAGCCAACGGGGTCGTGTGCTTGCTCAGTGAACGCGATCTGGCGAAACAGGGTGTGCCGGTCTCGTTCTTCGGTGAACAGACCCGGATGGCGGCCGGGCCTGCGAAGCTCGCAGTCGATACCGGAGCACACCTGCTACCGGTACACGGCTACTTCGACGGTGACGGCTGGGGTTTCACCATTTCACCTCGCATCGACGTCAGCGAGGGTGTCGCCGTTGCTACTCAGGCGCTCGCCGACTCGTTCGCCTCGCACATCGCCGAGCACCCAGCGGACTGGCACATGTTGCAACCGCTGTGGATGTCCGACCTTTCGGACAAGCGAAGAGCACGAATCGAGGAGTCGTGAGGATCGGGATGGTCTGCCCGTACTCCTTCGACGTTCCGGGCGGAGTGCAAGCGCACGTACAACAACTCGCCGAAGTGTTCATCGAGCGCGGACACCGGGTCAGCGTGTTGGCGCCGGCATCGGAAGAGACTCTGCTCCCGGACTTCGTCGTCTCGGCCGGTGAGGCATTGGCGATTCCGTACAACGGCTCTGTTGCCCGTCTGCGTTTCGGGCCCGTGACATATTCGAGAATCCGTCGATGGATCAGTGAGAATGACTTCGACGTTCTGCACATTCATGAGCCCAATGCGCCGAGTCTGTCGATGCTCGCCCTCAAAGCTGCCGACGGGCCGATCGTCGCCACTTTTCATACCTCGACCACGAAGTCGTTGTTCCTGAGCACATTCCAAGGGGTGCTTCGGCCTTACCACGAGAAGATCAGCGGCAGAATTGCAGTGTCAGAGCTTGCCCGACGGTGGCAGGTCGAAGCCCTCGGTGGCGACGCCGTCGAGATCCCCAATGGCGTCGACGTCGCCGCATTCGCGGGGGCGCCGCTTTTGCCCGGTTATCCGCGAGCGGGGAAAACCGTGCTGTTTCTCGGGCGCTTCGACGAACCGCGTAAAGGTATGGGGGTGCTCCTCGGTGCCCTCCCGTCGCTCGTAGCGCGGCATCCCGATATCGAGATTCTCATCGTCGGTCGCGGTGACGCAGAAAGCCTGCGGAACGACGCAGGCGTGCTCGGCCATCATCTGAGATTCCTCGGACAGGTCGACGACGCGGAAAAGGCTTCTGCGATGCGCAGTGCAGACGTCTACTGCGCGCCGAACCTCGGTGGTGAGAGTTTCGGAATCGTGCTCGTCGAAGCGATGGCGTCGGGAACAGCAGTCGTTGCCAGTGAGCTCGATGCGTTTCGTCGAGTGCTACGCGACGGTGCCGCCGGGCTTCTCGTTCCGATCGGCGACTCCGAGGCGCTGGCGACCGCTGTCGACTCTCTGTTGTCCTCGGAGAAGCTCCGAGTCGGATTGGTCGAAGCCGCAGGTCGAGCCGTTGTCGATTACGACTGGCCGGTGGTCGCCGAACAGATCATGCGCGTCTACGAGACAGTCACCGTCGGAGGCCAGAAGGTGCGGGCGGCGAGCTGATGACACTGTCTGCGTTGACAATTCTCGTACTGGGCTTGGTTTCCGTGGTGATACTGGTCATCGGTCTGTGGGCCTACGCCACGGCCAATCGATTGGATCGCCTTCACGTTCGGTCGGACCTCGCATGGCAATCACTCGATTCGGCGTTGGCCAGACGTGCCGTGGTGACCCGTGCAGTGTCGGCGGCGACTCGCGATCAGCTCGAGGACAGTAAACGACTCGCCGCTTTGGCCGACACCGCCGAAAGGGCGGAGAGATCGCGACGTGAGGACGCCGAGAATGCCGTGTCCGGGGCACTCGCAGCTCTCGATCCGGCAGATCTTCCGCCGCAGCTGGTTGCCGAACTGGCAGATTCCGAAGCGCGTGTATTGATCGCGAGGCGTTTCCATAACGACGCGGTGCGGGACACCTTGGCGCTGCGAACGACCACACCCGTGCGGATCTTGCATCTGGGCGGTACCGCGCCCTTGCCGACGTACTTCGAAATTGCCGAAAGATCGGCGTCGGAGACCTTCGGCCACAAGGAAAGAGCCGTGCAGCGGACCTCTGCGAGAGTGGTGCTCGTCGACGAACGCGGCCGGGTTCTGTTGTTGCGTGGACATGACCCGATCGTTCCGGAAATCTTCTTCTGGTTCACGATCGGCGGCGCGGTCGAATCCGGCGAGAGTCTGCGTGAAGCGGCCGTGCGTGAGGTCTACGAGGAAACCGGTCTCGAAGTCGAAGCAGCCGATCTCAGGGGTCCGATGTGGCGGCGGGTAGCCACGTTCCCTTTCAACGGAACCCTGATTCGCTCGGAAGAGCTGTTCTTTGCCTACCGCACTCAGGAGTTCGAACCTCAGCACGGTGGCTTCACCGATTTCGAACGACGAACCGTCACCGGCCATCGTTGGTGTGAGGAGGACGACATCCGAGCCTTGGGTACGACGGGCGAAACCGTCTATCCCCTCGAACTTGCCGAGCTGCTCGACGAAGTCAACATCGTGCTTGCCCGCCGAGTGGAGCCGGACGTCCGAGCCATTCGCTGACATCCTTCGGCGGCAGATCGACTGCTCGGTGATCGAGGGCTACCAGTCCAGCAATCGCCGAGTGGTTATAGGTGGTGGTCGACGGCCAGCCTAGAATCGACCTCGAACAAACACGTCCGTTCGGATCCGCGGGCACGTGCGCCCGCTGCCGTTGAAGGATGATTCGACATCGAGAACGCATTCGATCAAACACAGGAGTTTGCCGTGAGTACCCCCACCGAGACCGACACCAGCGGCTCCCAGGAGAAGGTTTCGAAGCCCGGAATCGGAACCTCCCGCGTCAAGCGCGGCATGGCCGAAATGCTCAAGGGTGGCGTGATCATGGACGTCGTCACCGCTGAGCAGGCCAAGATCGCCGAAGACGCAGGCGCGGTCGCAGTGATGGCTCTCGAGCGTGTCCCGGCAGACATTCGTGCGCAGGGCGGCGTGTCCCGAATGAGCGATCCGGACATGATCGACAGCATCATGGCCACTGTGAGTATTCCGGTGATGGCCAAGGCACGGATCGGCCACTTCGTAGAGGCTCAGATCCTGCAAAGTCTCGGGGTCGACTACATCGACGAGTCCGAGGTCCTGACCCCCGCCGACTACGCCAACCACATCGACAAGTGGAACTTCACCGCCCCGTTCGTGTGTGGCGCGACCAACCTGGGCGAAGCCTTGCGTCGCATCACCGAAGGTGCTGCAATGATCCGCTCCAAGGGCGAGGCTGGCACCGGAGACGTATCGAACGCAACAACGCACATGCGTAAGATTCGCGACGAGATTCGCCGACTCACCTCGCTTCCCGAGGACGAGTTGTACGTTGCAGCAAAGGAATTGCAGGCACCTTACGATCTCGTCGTGGAAGTTGCACGTGCAGGGAAACTCCCGGTCACGCTCTTCACCGCAGGCGGGATTGCAACGCCCGCAGACGCGGCGATGATGATGCAACTCGGTGCAGAGGGCGTGTTCGTCGGTTCGGGAATCTTCAAGTCGGGCAATCCTCAACAGCGCGCAGAGGCGATCGTGAAGGCGACCACCTTCTTCGATGACCCCGATGTGCTGGCCAAGGTGTCGCGCGGTCTCGGCGAAGCAATGGTGGGAATCAACGTGGACGATCTCCCGGTTGGGCACAGGTTGTCCGAGCGCGGCTGGTGAATTCTGGTCGGTGACGGATCCACCGGGTTCGTCACCCCAGCCGGACCGCAGGTCGATCGGGATGGTCCCAGCGAACCCAGAGTGCCGGTCCCGCGGACGCATTGCCCAAGCGTAGGTCCATCTCACGGTAGTAGGTGAGTAGTGGCTCGATCGTCCACTGTTCCTCTGGCCGTGTCCGACGACGCAATGCGCCTGCCGAGAGGTCGAGTCTGATCGTCGCGTCGACGTCGAGGCCTCGGCCCAACATCATCGGTCCGGCAAGGATCACTACGTGTGTCTGTGCTGCATCGCGCAGCGTAGCGCGCGCCGAGCGATCGCTCTTCTCGTCCCACAAGCGGGGCAGGAATTGTCCTCGACCGCCGGGCCTCAGTGGGGCGATCACCTCGCGTTCGATCGCGTCGAAATCGAACCAACTTGTGCGATAGGTTATTTCGTCTGTTCTGGAGTACTCGAATCGAAGCGAGGCAGGACGAACGAAGTCGTGAAGGTCGACGACGTCACACGGGCGACCGGTACTGGAAATGAATGCGCCTGTCCGATAGGCGAAGTCGACGGGATCAGCGCCATCCGGCCCGTCGACGACCGCGATGCAGCGACGGCCCGACGGAAGCAAAGCGCTGAACGTCTCGACGAGTCGTGCCGGCGAGATCGGTTCGAGTTGGGGCATAGAAGAACATCCTTCCCTGCACGGCCTCAGGTCGCGGTGGCCGCAGAACGCGTTCGTCTCCTTGTTAGCCTTCAGGCAGCTGGTACAGAAAGGTGGATCATGGCGAGTATCGAAGACATTCTCGAGCTCGAGCGCATCGAGGACGACATCTTTCGCGGTCGAACATTTCCCAGTCTGCTGCAGCGGACATTCGGGGGACAGGTAGCCGGACAGGCGCTGGTTTCTGCCGTCCGAACGGTAGGCGAGCAGTATCGCGTCCATTCTTTGCACGGATACTTCATTCGGCCGGGCAACCCGACCGAGCCGACGATCTATCTGGTGGATCGCCTCCGCGATGGAAGGTCGTTCAGCACGCGTCGGGTCACCGGCATTCAGGCTGGTAAGCCGATCTTCACCATGTCCGCGTCGTTTCATGTCGAGGACGAAGGTATTTCACATCAGGACACAATGCCCAAGGTCGTCGACCCCGAGTCTCTTGCCGACTCGCGTGACCTCCCGGACGGGGGAAGTCCGTTCTTTCGCGAGTGGAAAGAATGGGACGTCAGGCTGGTACCGGATGAGCAGACCGAGAAGCACCCGGATTTTGCGGCCCAACAGCGCGTGTGGTTCCGGTACCGGGACAGGCTGCCGGACAATCAGGTTTTCCACGTCTGCACTCTCGCCTACATGAGCGATATGACGCTGCTCGGGTCGGCATTGGTGCCTCATGCCAACGTGTCGACGCAGACTGCGTCGCTCGACCACGCCCTGTGGTTCCTGCGGCCGTTTCGGGCCGACGAGTGGTTGTTGTACGACCAGACTTCGCCCTCCGCAGATTTCGGTCGGGCGCTGACGCAGGGACGAATCTTCGACCGGCAGGGACGGATGGTCGCCGCCGTGGTTCAGGAGGGGCTCATGCGTTTCGATCGCAACCCCGACCGGGTGAACAAAGATCTGGCCAGGCCCCAGTGAGTGGTCCCAAGATCGGTGTACTTGCGTTGCAGGGGGACGTCCGCGAGCACCTTGCCGCGTTGGAATCTTGTGGCGCCACCGCAACGACGGTTCGCAGACCTGGCGAACTGGACGAGGTAGACGGATTGGTGATTCCCGGTGGGGAATCGACGACGATGAGTACTCTGCTGACGGTCTTCGAGTTGCTCGAACCGCTGAGAGCGAAGCTGAAGGACGGGTTGCCCGCCTACGGGTCCTGCGCGGGGATGATCCTGCTTGCATCGGAGATCCTCGATACTCGGCGCGACGCTCAGCATCTCGATGCGCTGGACATCACTGTGCGGCGAAATGCGTTCGGCAGGCAGGTCGACTCGTTCGAAACCGACCTGACGTTTGCGGGCATCGAGGGTGAGAAGTTACGCGCGGTGTTCATTCGCGCGCCGTGGGTGGAACGAACAGGAAGCGGCGTCGAGGTGCTGGCCGAAGTTCCGGATGGCCCGGCGGCCGGGCGGGTCGTTGCGGTCCGGCAGGGCAGTGTGATGGCAACGAGCTTCCATCCGGAAATCACCGGTGACCACCGAGTCCACGAACTGTTCGTAGACTTGGTACGCACTACCTAGCGGAACGTGCAGAGCCCAGTAGTGCATGCATGGCAGTCGATGGGTGACGGAACCGAGATAGCGGATCCGGTCACCCGAGCACATGCGTAAAGTACACAACACTTAGCTGAAGCAGGAAAGGGGCTCTATCGCATGAGCGGCCACTCCAAATGGGCCACCACCAAGCACAAGAAGGCTGTAATCGACGCCCGTCGAGGCAAGTCCTTCGCCAAACTCGTCAAGAACATCGAGGTGGCGGCTCGCACCGGTGGTGGCGATCCGGTGGGTAACCCCACCCTGTTCGATGCCATTCAAAAGGCGAAGCGCACCTCGGTTCCCAACGACAACATCGAGCGTGCCCGAAAGCGTGGCGCAGGTGAAGAAGCCGGTGGCGCCGACTGGCAGACGATCATGTACGAGGGATACGGCCCCAGCGGGGTGGCAATGCTTATCGAGTGCCTGACCGACAACCGAAATCGGGCTGCCGGAGAAGTTCGCGTCGCCATGACGCGCAACGGCGGCAACATGGCCGATCCGGGCTCGGTGTCGTACCTGTTCACCCGCAAGGGCCTCGTCACGTTGGAGAAGAACGGGCAAAGCGAGGACGACGTACTGATGGCCGTCCTCGATGCAGGTGCCGAGGAGATCACCGACACCGGAGATACCTTCGAAATTGTCAGTGAACCCACCGACCTCGTTGCGGTCCGCACTGCACTGCAGGAAGCCGGCATCGAGTACGACTCGGCGGAGGCCACCTTCCAAGCATCGGTGTCCGTTCCCGTGGACGTCGACGGTGCCCGCAAGGTGTTCAAGCTCATCGACGCATTGGAAGAGAGCGACGACGTGCAGAACGTGTACTCGAACGTCGAACTGTCCGATGAAGTGATGGCTGCACTCGACGAGGAGTGAAACCGTTCGGGGCGTGAAGACTGATCCCGCTTACGGGTGTCGCGCACCCGATAGGTCGCACCGCTCCGATACGCTATCGAACAACAGTTCGTAAGCGGAAGGTGTCAGTGTGCGAGTGATGGGCGTCGATCCAGGTTTGACCAGGTGCGGTCTGAGCTTGATCGAAGGCGGGGCCGGCCGCAGTGTCGTGGCGCTCGATGTAGACGTGGTGCGAACGCCGCCCGATATGGATCTGGCGCAGCGTCTACTTCGAATCTCCGAGGCGGCGGAGTATTGGCTGGATACGCACAAGCCGACGGTGGTCGCGATAGAGCGCGTTTTTGCGCAGCACAACGTGCGGACAGCCATGGGCACCGCCCAGGCGGGGGGAGTTATCGCGCTTGCGGCAGCACGTCGCGGGATCGACGTGTGTTTTCATACTCCGAGCGAGGTCAAGGCCGCTGTAACCGGCAATGGTAGCGCCGACAAAGCGCAGGTCACCGCAATGGTCATGAGAATTCTCGGTCTGCAGACCGCCCCTACTCCTGCCGATGCCGCGGATGCGCTGGCGCTGGGCATCTGCCATTGTTGGCGTGCGCCGATGATTGCCAGAATGGCGCAGGCCGAAGCGATGGCCGCGCAGCAGAAGCGGAAGTACGAGATTCGGCTCGCCGAGGAACGTAAATCGCGAGCACAGGCAGCGCGGAAGGTCGAACGCGCCAGACTCGCATCTGTTGCTGCCGCTCCGGTTCGTGCAACAGGAGAGGCTGGGGCACGATGATCTCCTCGATCAGCGGCGAGGTCCTCGATATCGCCCTCGATCACGTTGTCATCGAGGCATCTGGTGTCGGATACCGAATCAATGCGACGCCAGACACACTCGGCACGTTGAGCCGAGGTTCCGCGTCGAGATTGCTGACGACGATGATCGTCCGCGAGGACTCGATGACCCTTTACGGCTTTTCGGACAGTGAAACGCGCGAGCTGTTCTCGTTATTGCTGTCGGTCTCCGGCGTAGGCCCCCGTATTGCCATGGCGACATTGGCGGTACTCGATCCTCAGGCGCTGCGGACGGCATTGTCAGACAGCAACGTGGCCGCGCTGACCAGGGTTCCGGGAATCGGTAAACGAGGTGCCGAGCGCATGATCGTGGAATTGCGTGACAAGGTCGATGCAATCGTGGCAGCAGGGAACACCACGATCGTGCAGTCCGGACCCGGAACGGTCAACTCCGTTCGTGACCAGATCGTCGAGGCGCTCACCGGACTCGGCTTCCCGGGCAAGCAGGCCGAGGACGCGACGGATTCGGTTTTGGTCGAGAGTCCCGATGCGTCTACGTCGGTAGCTCTACGATCCGCGCTGGCATATCTGGGTAAGAGCAGATGACCGGAGATCCGGAAGAGGAGTTTGCGGACTCGCAGCTCGCGGCCGGGTTGATCGCGGACGACGCAGATGTCGAGACGAGCCTGAGACCCAAAACCCTCACCGATTTCATCGGTCAACCACGCGTGCGTGAGCAACTGCAGTTGGTGTTGACAGGTGCCAAGCTGCGCGGCAGTACCCCCGATCATATTTTGATGTCCGGTCCGCCGGGCCTGGGTAAGACCTCGATGGCCATGATCATCGCGCAAGAGTTGAACACCTCGTTGCGTCTCACATCGGGCCCGGCGCTCGAGCGAGCCGGCGATCTAGCGGCGATGCTCAGCAATCTCGTCGAGGGTGATGTCCTCTTCATCGACGAAATACATCGGATTGCGCGCCCGGCAGAGGAAATGCTCTACCTGGCCATGGAAGATTTCCGGGTCGACGTCGTGGTGGGTAAGGGGCCAGGAGCAACATCGATTCCCCTCGAAGTAGCACCGTTCACGCTGGTAGGGGCTACCACTAGATCAGGAGCGCTGACCGGTCCGCTTCGTGATCGTTTTGGGTTCGTCGCACACATGGACTTCTACGAGCCTGCGGAATTGGAACTCATTCTCCAGCGATCGGCCGGCATACTCGGTGTTCCGATCGACAAGGCTGCGTGCACCGAGATTGCTGGACGCTCGCGAGGCACACCGCGCATCGCCAACCGGCTATTGCGCCGAGTTCGTGACTACGCGGAAGTACGCGGTGACGGCACCATCACCAAAGCCACAGCCCGCGCGGCTCTCGTGGTCTACGACGTCGACCAACTCGGTCTCGACAGGTTGGACAGAGCGGTGCTCAGCGCGCTGATTCGTAGTTTCGGCGGCGGACCGGTGGGAGTTTCCACTCTTGCAGTGGCCGTCGGGGAAGAACCGGCAACCGTCGAGGAGGTGTGCGAGCCCTTTCTGGTTCGCGCCGGGATGGTTGCCCGCACACCACGCGGTCGAGTAGCCACTGCTGCGGCGTGGCAACACCTCGGACTCGTGCCGCCGCCTGATCTGGCCATCGGCGGAATTTCCGTTCGAACCAACGAGGCTCAGCAGGAGTTATCCGAATAATCTGCTGATAATCGGTGGGAGCTGACCGGATCACCGGTCCAGTAATGGCACACTGGTTCTTTGCGTGGTTCTTTGCGTGGTTCTTCAGCACAGCCGCGGTGACCGAATTGTCGCCTACTTCGGCTGTACGCGAACGTGAGAAACCACCGTGAACACACCGTGGGCACCAATGCCGAAACCGATAGACAACCGAAACTTCGAGGACTGACGTAAAAGATGGAACTGCTATTCCCCCTTCTCATCGTGGCTCTGCTCGTGCCGATGTTCCTGAACGTCCGGCGCCAGAAGAAGGCTCTTGCCCAGACTCAGACTCTGCAGGATTCGCTGAAGATCGGTGACGAAGTAGTCACCACAGCCGGCCTGTACGCCCGCGTAGTACTGGTCGAAGACGACACCGTGGACCTCGAGATCGCCGATGGCATCGTGACTACATGGTCGCGCGCCGTCGTAAAAGAGGTCTTGCCCCCTGATTCCGACGATCTCGATTCCGATTTCGCCGGATCCGCGGACGTCATCGAGTCCGACGACGCGACTCCGTCGCTCGAGAAAAGCACGACCCTCGAAAAGGACGCGTCCCCGTCGTCTTCGGAAGAGACCGTGGAGCAGAGCGCGCGTCGTCTCGAAAAAGAGTGATCGACCTGTGAACGAAACCGCTGCCGGAGAAACTCCGGCAGCGGTTTCGCTTGCCGCGCACATGCTGCCCAGTTCGTCTGGAATCACCTGTTCCGACGCGTATCACCCGACAGAGACCGCTTGCGTCCCCTGATCGACCGCATGTTGTCCCACGCCAAGAGGAGAATCACACACCGTGGCACCTTCCAGCGGATCGGTGCATCCAGCCCGCTATCTCGCCGTCTTCGCGGTATTGATGGCCGCTGTGTATGCGCTGGTCTTTTTCACCGGAGACAAGTCGCCAACTCCCAAGTTGGGAATCGACCTGCAGGGTGGCACGCGTGTCACGCTTACCGCCAGGACGCCTGACGGCAGCCAGCCGAGTCAGGACTCTCTGAAGCAGGCGCAGCAGATCATCGAGACTCGCGTGAACGGGCTCGGTGTGTCGGGGTCAGAAGTGGTGATCGACGGCGACAATCTCGTCATCACCGTGCCCGGTGACGACAGTTCGCAGGCTCGTTCGCTCGGCCAGACCGCACGGCTTTTCATTCGTCCAGTGCTGACCGCAGCGCAACCGGCGGCAGGACAGCCGGCGCCAGGACAGCAAGCACCCGCGAACGGAACACCTGCGCCCGCTGCGGGCGAGCAGGCCCCGGCCGGCGAGTCGGTACCTCAGGGCCGTCCGTTCCCGGCACAGGACCCCAGCGCGGTCGATCCGGTGCCGGTGGCTCCTGACACCGGCGATCCAGGCAGCCCCGACGCTCCGACCGCGGTGGCACCCCCGGAGGTCTCCGAAGCCGATGAGGCAGCCAATCAGATCACCGAGGCGAAAGCGCTACGGCAGAGCGAGGACCCTCAGGTTCAGCAGGCCGCCCTCGCGACGATCGACTGCAATGCACCCGACCCACTGCAAGGCAACGACGACCCCGAATTACCCCTCGTTGCGTGCTCGACCGACGGTGCCTCCGTCTATGTACTCGGGCCGAGCATCATCGACGGTCAGCAGATCGACGATGCTACGTCGGGCTTCAACAGCCAGCAGTCTCGCCACGAGGTCAGTCTGAGTTTCGACTCGGAAGGTAGTAACACCTGGGCGAAGTTCACCGGCGCCAACATCGGCAAGCAGGCAGCGTTCACACTCGACTCGAAGGTCGTCAGTGCACCGCAGATCCAGGGTGCGACACCTGCCGGGAGCGCCACCTCGATTACCGGCCAGTTCACCGCGCAAAGCGCCTCGGAGTTGGCGAACACCCTCAAATACGGTTCACTGCCGCTGTCCTTTGCCTCCTCGGAAGCAGAAACAGTCTCTGCGACGCTCGGTCTTGCGTCGTTGGAGGCAGGTTTGATCGCCGGCGCCATCGGTCTGGTGTTGGTCCTGCTCTACTGCCTCGTCTACTACCGCGCATTGGGACTGCTGACGGCGCTGTCGTTGGTGCTGGCAGGTCTGATGGTCTACGGAATTCTGGTTCTGCTCGGACGGTGGATCAGCTTCACCCTCGACCTGGCAGGCATTGCCGGGTTGATCATCGGTATCGGTATGACAGCGGACTCGTTCGTCGTGTTCTTCGAACGAATCAAGGACGAGATTCGTGAGGGTCGAAGCTTCAGATCTGCGGTGCCGCGAGGCTGGGCACGTGCGCGAAAGACCGTCCTGTCCGGAAACGCGGTCAGCTTCATCGCCGCTGCGGTGCTCTATGCACTCGCCGTCGGGCAGGTCCGAGGATTTGCCTTCACTCTCGGCCTGACGACGATCCTCGACGTAGTGGTCGTCTTCCTGGTGACCTGGCCGCTGGTCTACCTGTGCACGAAGTCGACATTCTGGTCTAAACCAGGCGTCAACGGCCTCGGCGCAGTGGCGGAGGTCGCGCAGGAACGCAAGCGGGCGGCTGCCCGAACGACATCGAGTACTGTATCGGCCGACGCGTCGACCAAGGGGGCGTGATATGTCCGATTCACCGGAGAAGAACACTTCAGAATCGACCTCGACACTGCTGACGGATTCCGGTGCCGAACAGATGGATCAGCCGCAGCACAGCTGGATGAATCGGCTGTACACGGGTACCGGAGCTTTCGAGATCGTCGGTCGACGTCGCTTCTATTACATCTTGACCTCAACGATCGTCTTGATCTGCCTGTTGAGCATCGCCGTCCGTGGATTCACCCTCGGGATCGATTTCGAAGGCGGCACCCGGATTCAGATCCCGGCCGCGGACAACGTCAGCACCGAGCAGGTCGAGACAGTGTTCGCCGACACCCTCGGATTCGATCCGGTGTCGGTACAGACCGTCGGTTCCGGCGCCGCTGCCACCGTGCAGGTTCGTTCCGAGGCCCTCGATGCTGCCGAAGTGAATTCGGTCAAGACCGCTCTGTTCGATTCCTTCGAGCCGGTCGACGGGAACGGAGTTGCGTCACCGAATGCGATCAGCATCTCCGACGTGAGCGAGACCTGGGGCGGACAGATCACCCAGAAAGCATTGATCGCGCTGTTGGTGTTCCTCGTCATCGTCAGCATCTACATCTCCATCAGATACGAACGGGACATGGCGATCGCTGCCCTCGCGGCGCTGGTGTTCGACCTGTTCGTCACGGCAGGTGTCTATTCGCTGGTCGGGTTCGAGGTCACGCCCGCGACAGTGATCGGTTTGTTGACCATCCTCGGCTTCTCGCTGTACGACTCCGTGGTGGTGTTCGACAAGGTCGAAGAGAACACGAGAGGGATTCTGAATCTCAGGCGCAAGACCTACGCAGAACAGGCGAACCTGGCCGTCAACCAGACGCTCATGCGCTCAATCAACACGACGGTGATCGGCGTCCTGCCGGTGCTGGCTTTGATGGTCGTCGCTGTATGGCTGCTCGGAGTCGGAACGTTGAAGGACCTCGCACTCGTACAGTTGGTGGGCATGATCGTGGGCGCGTATTCGTCTATCTTCTTTGCTACACCGCTGCTCGTGACCATAAAGGAAAAGTGGGGGCCGGTCGCCGTTCATACCAAGAAGGTGATGGCCAAACGAGCTGAGGCTGCACAGCGCGGAGGGGTTGTCGGCATGGTCGAGTCCTCGGCCGCTACCGTGTCCGCTCCGGCCACACCGCAGCCAGGCTCGAGGCCGACAGGAAAGCGCAACAAGAAGAGGCGTTGATCACGTGCGAGTCTGTCGAACAAGTGTCACAAAGGCGGTGGCGGCTGGACTGGCTGCCACCGTCACCGTGGCTACTGCCGCGGGGTGCTCGGCCGGCGAGGATCCAGTTCCGTCCATCGGGTATGCCGTCGACAATGTCGTGTCCACGTACAACGCTCGAACTGTGGACGGCGCGGCGTCCGGTGCGCGCCAGGCGTTCCCGCGTGTCCAGACCGGATTCAGCTATCTCGGACCCGAGGGAGAGGCGCTGTCCGACAACGACATCGGGAGCGCGTCGGTGGTGCCCGGCGGCGCCCTGACCGTTCGCTATGTGATCGCTCCACAGGCCGTCTACTCCGACGGCGTCCCGATGACCTGCGACGACCTCGTGTTGGCCTGGGCTGCCGAGAGTGGCCGTTTCGTGTCCGGTGCGGACAATTCTTCGCTGTTCGACGCTGCGTCTACTGCAGGGTACTCGGACATCGACAAAGTGGACTGTGTGACCGGTACGAAGGAAGCCACCGTGACCTTTGCGCCCGGGCGGTCCTACCTGGACTGGCGCAGCTTGTTCGGCGCGACAGCTCTGCTACCGGCACACATCGTCGCGCGTGCGGCGAACGTCCCCAACATCGTCGACCCGATCAACACTGGGGACTTGGGTGCGGTGAGTCGGATCGCCGATTTCTGGAACGCCGGTTGGAACTTCGCTCCCGACGCGATCGATACATCCCTCATGCCTTCCAACGGCCCGTACCGTGTCGATTCCTACACCGCAGACGGCGGGTTGGTGCTGGTTGCCAATGACAAATGGTGGGGCGTCCCACCAGAGACGGAACGAATCGTCATTTGGCCCAAGGGAACCGACATCCCGGCACGGAGCGAAGCAGGTGATCTCGAGGTCGTGGACGCCGGTGCCGGGGGAGATGAACCCACCGGCGGATTCGACCGCACCGACTTTCCGTCGAAGGGTGTCGAACAGTTGACGTTCGCTACCGGAGGAGCCCTCTCTCCGCCGGCGGTTCGGCGAGCGCTTGCCTCGTGCGTTCCGCGCCAACAGTTGTTCGACGAGGTAGGACATTCCGGATACGAGAAAAGCGTCGGGACAGGATCCGGTGTCGTCGACGCCAGACTTGTGCAGTCCGACACCCTGCTCTACCCGCCGGTGGCGGCTACTGCGGCCGGACGTTATCGCCAGCCGGACACGACCGCATCGTCGTCCGAACTTCGGGCCGCCGGTGTGACGAACCCGACGATCCGGATCGGATACCTCGCTCCGGATGCACGTCGAGGGGACATCGTGGAGACCATCGCTGCCTCGTGCGGTCCAGCAGGAATCAACGTTGTCGACGCTTCGTCGGCGCAGTTCTCTCCCTCTGCCCTCCAACGGGGTGAAGTCGACGTGGTACTCGGATCGACAGCGTCAGCGTCGGGAGCGGCGGGCGCCGTATCCGACGCGGCAGCTCGGTACAGCCTGCGTGGTGGCGTCGGTAGCAACGTGGGCGGTTACGACAACGGTCGGGTGAATGCAATCGTGGATCAGCTTGCCGTCGATACATCCGATGCAACTTCTCTTGCGGTAGCGACGGAGGGCGAGAACATTCTGTGGAACGACATGCCGTCGTTACCGCTGTTCAACCAGCCGAGGATGCTCCTGGTATCGGACGGCATGAAGAACGTCGTCGCCAATCCGACCGCGGCGGGTGCGGGATGGAATATGGATCGGTGGATACTCCTCCGGTGAGCAAACACAGTGAAACAACTTTCAACGCAAACGCGTCGGCCGAGACAGCCTCGGCAAACATCGATCGATTGGTCCGCTGGGCAGACGACTTCCCGGTCCAGGGTGTACGTTTCGCCGATCTGACACCGGTGTTCGCCGATGCGGACGGGCTCTCGACGGTCATCGAAGCGCTGGCAGTCGCGGGAGCGGGCGCGGACCTCGTGGCAGGTATCGATGCTCGCGGGTTTCTGCTCGGCGCGGGCGTTGCACTTGCGCTCGGATCGGGTGTTCTCGCCGTGCGCAAAGCCGGCAAACTGCCTCCGCCCGTCGTAGCGCAGCGGTACGAGCTCGAATATGGATCCGCGCAACTGGAAATTCCCGAATCCATCGACTTGATAGGTCGGCGCATCCTCGTCGTCGACGATGTGCTGGCGACCGGGGGCACGATCGCCGCGACGGCGACATTGCTTCGCGCACGTGGAGCACAGGTCGTGGGAGCGGCGGTGGTGCTGGAGATATCGGAGCTCGATGGCCGCTCCAGGTGTGATGGGTACCCGCTCACCTCCTTGAAAACTGTGTGAGGACTAAAGTCGGACCACAGAGCGTCTGTGCCCGGCGCAAGACCGGGCCATGAAACTCAAACGCGGCAGGAGGCGATCAGTGTGACCAGTTACCTCGACCAACCCTCGCCCGAACGGCCCGCTTCGGATTCCGCGACGCCCGAATCGAATACGGCCGATCCGGCCGCTCCGGCGACAGCCGGACGCGGGTCTGTGCCGGCTGTTCCTACGTCGGCATCGAGAAGGGTTCGCGCTCGTCTGGCGCGCCGGATCACCGCTGGTCGCTCGGCTGCCGTCAAACCGGTTCTCGAGCCTCTTGTCAGTCTGCATCGGGACCTGTACCCGAAGGCCGATCTTGCGTTGCTGCAACGTGCCTACGATGTCGCCGACGAGCGGCACGCTACGCAGATGCGCAAGTCGGGCGATCCCTACATCACGCATCCGCTTGCAGTGGCGAACATCCTCGCCGAGCTCGGGATGGATACGACCACGCTTGTCGCTGCCCTGCTGCACGACACTGTCGAGGACACGGGATACTCGCTCCCGCAACTCACCGAGGAGTTCGGTGAGGAGGTCGCGCATCTCGTCGACGGGGTCACCAAACTCGACAAAGTAGCGCTCGGCACCGCAGCCGAAGGCGAGACCATTCGCAAGATGATCATTGCCATGGCACGCGATCCCCGCGTGTTGGTGATCAAAGTCGCCGACCGGCTTCACAATATGCGGACCATGAGGTTTCTCCCACCGGAGAAGCAGGCGCGCAAGGCCAAGGAAACCTTGGAAGTTATTGCGCCGCTAGCTCATCGGTTGGGAATGGCGACGGTCAAGTGGGAGCTCGAAGACTTGGCGTTCGCAATCCTGCACCCCAAGAAGTACGACGAGATCGTCCGACTCGTCGCGGACCGGGCGCCTTCCCGTGACACGTACCTCGAGAAGGTTCGCGCGGAAATCAACGCATCGTTGTCGGCGTCGCGTATCAGCGCCGTGGTGGAGGGGCGCCCGAAACACTACTGGTCGATTTATCAGAAGATGATCGTCAAAGGACGCGACTTCGACGACATTCACGACCTCGTCGGCGTTCGTATTCTGTGCGACGAAATTCGTGATTGCTACGCGGCGGTCGGCGTCGTGCACTCGTTGTGGCAGCCGATGGCCGGCCGCTTCAAGGACTATATCGCCCAGCCCCGATACGGCGTCTACCAATCGCTCCACACAACTGTGGTCGGGCCCGAGGGCAAACCACTCGAGGTGCAGATCCGTACCCGGGAGATGCACAGGACAGCGGAGTTCGGTATTGCCGCGCATTGGCGATACAAGGAGACCCGAGGCAAGCACGGCAATGACAACGCCGAGGTCGACGACATGGCCTGGATGCGTCAACTGCTCGACTGGCAGCGTGAGGCAGCGGATCCGGGGGAGTTCCTCGAATCTCTGCGTTACGACCTCGCAGTCAAAGAGATCTTCGTGTTCACCCCGAAGGGGGACGTTGTAACCCTGCCTGCGGGTTCCTGCCCGGTCGACTTCGCATACGCGGTCCACACCGAAGTGGGGCATCGTTGCATAGGGGCGCGCGTCAACGGCAGGCTCGTCGCGCTGGAACGCACCTTGGACAACGGTGAGGTGGTCGAGGTTTTCACCTCCAAGGCCGCCACCGCGGGTCCCAGCCGTGATTGGCAAGGTTTCGTAGTATCTCCGCGTGCCAAATCGAAGATCAGACAGTGGTTCGCCAAGGAACGCCGCGAAGAGGCACTGGAAGCCGGTAAGGACTCGATCGCGAAGGAAGTCCGTCGTGGAGGTCTGCCACTTCAGCGCCTGATGAACGCGGAATCGATGTCCACCATCGCCCACGAATTGCGCTATGTGGATGTCTCCGCGCTGTACACGGCGGTCGGTGAAAGCCACGTCTCTGCCCAGCACGTCGTACAACGCCTGGTTGCTCACCTGGGCGGGGTAGGCGACGTCGAGGAAGAGCTTGCCGAACGTTCGACACCGTCGACGATTCCCACCCGGGCCCGACATATCGGTGATGCAGGCGTGCTCGTCTCGGGCTCCGAAGGCATCGTGGCGAAGCTGGCCAAATGCTGTACACCGGTTCCGGGTGACGAGATCCTCGGATTCGTCACCCGCGGAGGTTCGGTCAGCGTGCACCGAACCGACTGCACCAACGCCAAGTCGCTGGAGGAGCAGTCCGAACGGTTCGTCGACGTGCAATGGGCGCCGTCGGCATCATCGGTCTTCCTGGTCGCCATCCAGATCGAGGCCCTCGATCGGCACCGACTGCTCTCCGATGTCACGAAGGCTCTGGCCGACGAGAAAGTCAACATTCTGTCGGCATCGGTGGCGACCTCGGGTGATCGAGTTGCCATCAGCAAGTTCACCTTCGAGATGGGCGACCCGAAGCACCTTGGGCATGTTCTCAACGTCGTCCGAAACGTCGAAGGTGTCTTCGACGTCTACCGCCTGACCTCGGCGGCCTGAACCTCCACTGATACGGTCGGGCGGCGTGAACGCGCCGCTCGACCGTATCAGTGGACTCGCGTCGGCTCTAGGTGACGGTTTGAATTGTCACAGCTGCGTTCGGTGCGCCGTCGCCGCCGGGAGTTGCGACCCCTGCCGCAGCGACCTTGTCGAGCGTGGCGAGTCCGTCGGCAGAAATCGTCCCGAAGACGGTGTACTGCGGAGGTAGCACCGAGTTCTCGTAGACGAGGAAGAACTGGCTCCCGTTCGTGTCGGGTCCGGCATTCGCCATCGCGAGCGTTCCGCGCGGGTACACAACCGGTGTCGACGCGGCGGGGTCATCGGCGGGGTAGGCCGTCGTCGGGTATTCGTTCGGGTATTCGTAACCCGGGCCTCTGCTTCCCTTGCCCGAAGGATCACCACACTGGAGAACCTGCAAGCCAGGGGAGGTGGTCAGACGATGACACGGGGTGTCGTCGAAATAGCTCTGAGCTGCCAAGTTGGTGAAGCTGTTGACAGTGCAGGGTGCTTCGGCCCGGTCCAAGATCAATCCGATCGGCCCCTGGCTCGTCTTCATCGCCACCTCGACCGTCCCTTCGGCGGACACCTCGTCCGTCGTCGGAGGGTTGTTGTCTCGGACGGCAGGACTTGCCGCAGGATAGTCACAACTCGTAGTCGGTGATTCGGGCGTAGGAACCGCGGGCAGTGCTCCGAACTGGCTCAGATCCAACTCCGGCTCGGGCGCGGCGCTGGTCGCCTTCGGCGTCGATGCTGCCGCCGTCGTCGTGGATGTCGCGGTGCCCGATGTGTCCGACGAGCAACCGGCCACGAGCACGGCTACCGCGCCGGCAGCAACGAACAATGCCGACCGTGTGATCACAGGTCGCTCACCACGTTCGTGATATCCACCGGAAGGGCCGGTTTACCGTCCTGGGCGCCGCCTTCGGCCCCGCCTGCTGCGATCTTGTCGAGAGTCTGCAGTCCAGTCTCGTCGATGGTTCCGAACGCCGTGTACGCGGGAGGCAGCTTCGAATCACCGAAGACGAGGAAGAACTGGCTTCCGTTGGTGCCGGGCCCGGCATTTGCCATGGCGATGGTGCCGCGGGGATAGGAGATCGGCTGGCTGGCTGCAGGGTCACCGACGTTGTATTGGTCGACCGGGAACTCATCGGCGAACTCGTAACCGGGTCCGCCCTGACCGGTACCCGCAGGATCGCCGCACTGGAGCACCTGCAGGCCAGCAGATGTCGTGAGACGGTGGCAGGAGGTTCCGTCGAAGTATCCCTGGTTTGCGAGTGAAACGAAGCTGTTGACAGTGCACGGCGCCTGCGGGTTGTTCAGCGTGAGCCCGATGTTGCCCTGCGAGGTTTCCATGCTGTAGCTCAGGGGCTCGTCGCTCGTCGGAATCGCGTCGGTGCGCGGTGGCGTGTTCGGCTTCGCCGCCGGTGCCTGTGCCGCCGGGTACGCGCAGTTCACGGTCTCCGGAAGCGGCTCGGAGCGGCCGTCGGTGATGAGCGTGTCTGCAGAAGGAGTGTCCGATGCAGTCGTCTCGGGTTCGTCGCCACCTCGGGTGATCGCGAAAACGACTGCGACCGCGCCGATTACGACGGCCACGCCCAGAACAGACCCGGCGATCGTCAGCTGTTTACGCTTCTTGGCTCGCTCTGCTCGGCGTTCGAGTTGTCGCTCGAGCTTCTTTTTCGCTGTCTCACGCCGTTGCTCGTTGCTGGGCAATTCGCCTGTCCTCCCGCTTGTCCTCGATCGATTACCGGCGCTCGATCCGGCTGTTCGGAGCCGAAACCGGCCGTCAGTGAGTGTGCCATTACATCCTGAGAACACTCTGACGGGCACCGCGGCACGTAGCGCCAGGCACTGGCGATGTCAGTGTGGACACCGTGCAACTAAGCTGAAGAAAAGACCGTGCCAGACCGATCTAGGAGCTACAGCTGTGCTCGTCACCGGATTCCCGGCGGGAATGTTTCAGACCAACTGCTACATCCTCGCCCAGGACGGGGCAAAAGAATGCGTCGTCGTCGATCCCGGTCAGGATGCGGCAGAGCCCCTGTTCGAGTTCTTGAACTCCTCGAACACGACGCCGGTTGCTGTGCTCCTCACTCATGGGCACCTCGATCACACGTGGTCCGTGGAACCTGTCTGCAGCAAGTTCGGGATCCCCGCCTACATTCAGGCAGAGGACCGCTACATGCTTTCGGATCCGATTCGAGGGACCGGGCCGGCATTGGCCGCGATGTTGGGTGACGCCGAGTTCCACGAGCCGGACGAGGTGCTCGATCTCGAGGACGGAATGGCTCTCGAACTCGCCGGTATCACGTTCGGCGTGCTTCGGACGCCGGGCCACACTCAGGGTTCGGTGGTATTCACGACAACGATCGATGCGCCGGACGATGATGTGTCCATTGCTTTGACCGGGGACACTCTCTTCGCCGGTTCGATCGGCCGCAGCGACCTTCCCGGTGGTGATCATGATCAGCTACTCCGCTCGATAGGCCGGTCTCTGCTACCGCTGGCCGACGACACCGTGATACTTCCCGGACACGGCGGCCAGAGCTCCATCGGCCAAGAACGCGCGTCCAACCCGTTTCTCGTTGGACTGTCCGGTCCCGAACAAGGAAATATGCACTCGTGAGCAAGCCGACGACCTTCTCTGCACCCAAGGGTGTTCCCGACTACTTTCCGCCGAACTCCGCCGAGTTCGTCGCTGTTCGAGAGGGGCTATTGACCGCAGCGCGAAATGCTGGGTACGGGCATATCGAGCTGCCGATATTCGAGGACACCAGCCTCTTCGCGCGCGGCGTCGGCGAGTCGACCGATGTGGTCAGCAAGGAGATGTACACCTTCGCCGATCGAGGGGACCGATCGGTCACCCTGCGGCCGGAAGGCACTGCCGGGGTGATGCGCGCGGTCATCGAACACGGCCTCGATCGAGGGGCGCTCCCGGTAAAGCTGGCATATGCCGGACCCTTCTTCCGCTACGAGCGGCCGCAGGCCGGCCGCTACCGTCAGCTGCAACAAGTGGGTGTCGAGGCGATCGGCGTCGACGATCCAGCTCTGGACGCCGAAGTCATCGCCGTCGCTGACACCGGATTTCGTAGTGTCGGATTGAGCGACTTCAGGCTCGAGATCACCTCTCTCGGTGACGACACCTGTCGCCCGCAATACCGAGAGCGACTGCAGGAGTTTTTGTTCGCCCTGCCGCTCGACGAGGACACTCGACGCCGTGCGGAGATCAACCCGCTGCGTGTGCTGGACGACAAGCGACCGGAAGTCCGCGAGATGACTGCCGACGCACCGCTCATGCTCGATCATCTTTCCGATTCCGCCAAGGCGCACTTCGACGAGGTGCTCGCCCACCTCGACGCGATGAAAGTTACCTATGTGGTCAATCCGCGCATGGTGCGAGGGCTCGACTACTACACGAAGACCACATTCGAGTTCGTGCACGACGGCCTCGGTGCCCAGTCCGGAATCGGAGGCGGGGGCCGCTACGACGGCCTTATGGCGCAGCTGGGTGGCCAGGAGCTTTCGGGAATCGGATTCGGGCTCGGCGTCGACCGTACGATGCTCGCGCTCGCAGCCGAGGGCAAATCGGCAGGTGCTTCCGCCCGGTGCGCAGTCTTCGGAGTTCCGCTCGGTCTGGAAGCGAAAGCGAAAGTCGTGGCCATCGCAGGGGAGTTGCGACGAAAAGGAATCAGCGTCGACCTGGCCTACGGAAATCGTGGTGTGAAAGGGGCAATGAAGGCAGCCGATCGGTCGGGAGCGCGCTTCGCATTGGTACTCGGCGACAAAGAACTTGCCGAGACATCCATCGTTGTCAAAGAACTTGCCACCGGTGAACAGCAGCAGGTTTCGTTGGATGGCGTCGTCGATCATCTGGAGGCCCGTCTTGCCGACTGACGGCTCGGATCGCGTCGATCTCGATTTGGTCCCAGTCGAGTTCATCAGACCACGGCTGATGAAGATCATGGTCGGCGCAGTAGTGGTCGCGATCCTGCTCGCAGTCATCGCGAGCTTTTTCCTACCCGTGGTTGTGGCCGTCGTGCTCGGTGTCATTGTCGTGGTGCCGACGGTGGTCTCGACATGGATAGTGTTGCGGCGTCGAATATGGCTGAGCGGCAACACTATTCATGTCCGCGGCGGCTTCCGGACGAAGCAGTTGTCGGTGCCGAAGGTCGTGACGGCCGAGATTGCGGTGCGGACCGCGCGGATCGACAACGTCACTCTCCGGTTGTACGACGGCGACTCTCGCGTCACGATCGCACTTGCGCTCTACACCCAGGGCGGTGGCCGAGAGCTGCCGATCCTGTCTTTGCGCAAGCTCGCCGACGTGCTCTGGACCACCGAGTTGGTTCCGGCGGCCGCGATCGCATCGGTTCTGGTCGATCAGCTCAAGGCAGAAGCGCGCGACGCGGGTCTACACGAGCGGCCCCTGTTTCGAGCCATCGAGCTGGTCCGCTCGACGGGACGAACTCCGCTGGCCACTTTGACCGATCGCGAAGTCGCCGAACTGTGTTCGAGCTGATGGGTCAGGTCACCAGGAATGCGTCGAGCACAACAGCTTCGGCCGATCGTGAGCCGGACGTCACCACCAGCGCGCGGTTGAGGTAGGTGAACTGCGGCACGGAGGTCGCGATGTCCAGAGTCCCGCGGAAGTAGTACGTGGCCGGATCGACTTCTTCGGTCCCTCCCAGTGCCGCGATGACATCGGCCGGGCCGAACTGGAGTCCGCGGTACGACAGTGAGAGATATCCTCCCATCGTCAGTTCGAGAGTGAGCTCGGCGCTGAATTCGGTGCAGCCATCCGATCGAGTCAATCCGAAGACGGACGAAGTGCCGGCCAGCGTGCCTTCGATGTCGGGTCCGGGCGCGGCGCCGCCGAGAATGGGGATGACGACTCGTTCTCCCGTGGGTACACCACCGATGTCGATCGGAATTCCGAGAGCCACGCCGAGTCGCAGGATCGGTTCGAGCGTCGGGATATTCGGTGCAGTCACGGCGAGAAGTGCTCCTTCTTGTTCGGGCAGTGGGTACACGCTATCCTTCTCCGCATTTGTCGCACCCGCCTAGTGCTCCGCGAAGCGAAAGGTGCACGCCTCGTTGCGTCTTGACATGACATAGAACAAATGTTCGACTGTGTGCATGCGATGGGCGGGACAAACACTCGACGCTGCCGATGAGGACGCCTTACCGGGTTTGGAACGTGCAGGCCTCGTGCGTAGCGTGCAAACGCCGGAGTTCGAGGGCATCACGTTCCACGAGGTGCTGTGCAAAAGCGCATTGAACAAGATTTCCGGTGACGCCTCCTTACCTTTCACCTGGACGATCAACCCTGCGCGTGGTTGTTCGCATGCGTGCCGCTATTGCTTCGCGCGCCCCACCCACGAGTATCTCGGATTGGACTCCGGCAACGATTTCGATTCGCAGATCGTCGTCAAGACCAACATTGCTGCGGTGCTCCGCAAGGAACTTTCTCGAAGATCGTGGAAGTGTGAACCGGTTGCGCTGGGAACCAATACCGATCCCTACCAGCGCGCGGAGGGGCGCTACCGGCTGATGCCGGGCATCATCCGAGCACTGGCGGAGTCCGGGACACCGTTCTCGATTCTGACCAAAGGCACGTTGCTGCGGCGTGATCTGCCCCTGCTGACGCTCGCGGCTCGGGAGGTGGATGTGCGCATCAGCATCAGCCTCGCTATCCACGACGCGGATCTGCAGAAACAGTTGGAACCCGGGACTCCGAGTCCGCGGGCCCGGCTGGATCTGATCCGTTCGATTCGGGAGGCAGGTTTGCCATGCGCTGTGATGGTGGCACCGGTCATCCCATTTCTGACGGACGGAGCCAAGCAGCTCGACGGACTGCTCGAGGCGTTGGCCGAGGCAGGTGCCACGTCGGTGACCGCGTTGCCGATGCACCTACGGTCCTCGAGCAAGGATTGGTTCATGTCCTGGCTGGCCGAGCAACACCCCGCCCTTGTTCGGCGGTACCGGCAACTCTATGGGCGCGGGTCCTACGTGACCCCCGAGTACACGAGGTGGTTTCGCGAACGAATCGACCCTCTCCTCGACCGTCACGGATTTGCGCCGGGGGACACTCGATCTCTGCCGGAGAACACTCCGGTAGGGGCAGCATCGAAGATCGATGTCCCGGTCGCTGCCCTCACGTTGTTCTGATCGTCACCGGGTGAGCGCGGGAGGAGTGAGTAGATCGCGCGCCGAAAACGTATCGCAGGCCGCGACCTGGCCCGTCCGATAACCCGCGAGGAACCATTTCTGTCGTTGCTCGGACGAGCCGTGGGTCCAACCTTCCGGATTGACCCGGCCACTCGACGCCTGCTGTATCCGATCGTCGCCGACCGAGGACGCTGCGGACAAGGCGTCGCGGATATCGGTGTCGGTCAACGGAGCGAGGAAGGGAATACCGGTGTCCTGTGCAGGAATCGTCGCAGCGTGATGCGCCCAGACCCCTGCGTAGCAGTCCGCTTGCAGCTCGACTCGGACAGCACCTGATTGCGGGCCCTGTGGATCCGCTTGCGCGCGGCCGATGTCGCCGAGCTGGTTCTGGATATGGTGGCCTACCTCGTGCGCCACAACGTATTCCTGTGCCAGAGGGCCGCCGCTGGATCCGAACTGGTCGACGAGGACCTGAAAGAAACTCGAGTCGAAATAAGCCGTCGAGTCGGCAGGGCAATAGAACGGGCCGACAGCACTGGTGGCGTTGCCGCATCCCGTGCTGATCGAACCGGTGAACAGCTGTACGGCCGGCTGCACATACGCAACCCCGGTCTGCGACTGGAGTTCGGATTCCCATACCGTGTCGAGGCTGCCGACGGTGAAGCTCACGCGGCAGTCGATATCGGCGTTGGCGTCGGCGCCCGTCTCGCAGTTCTCCACCGTTCCGCCTGCCTGCGACTGACCCGCATTGTCGGTAGAGCCGCTGAGCTGACCGAGCACAGATCCCGGATCTCCACCGAACAGCAAGGCCAAGACCAGAATGACCAGGCCGCCTGCACCGCCGCCCAGAGCGAGCTTGCCGCCTCGTCCGCCACCGCCTCCGCCGGTCGACACCCGGCCGGGTTGCATACGAGCACCCTCGTTGAAGGTCATGGCCGAAATCCTCTCTTCGGGGGTCAATTCTGCGAGCTGTCGGTCGTGGTCGGGCACTAGCTTCGCACGCCGTCGTGGGATCGCGTTTCCGGTCGGCGTAGGTGTCTCCGTAGGATTGGTTACCGACGAACACGCTTTGTGAAATTTTGTGAAAGGAAACCCGTGCTGCGCACCCACCTCGCCGGCTCACTTCGACCCGAGCACGTCGACCGAACAGTCACCCTGACGGGTTGGGTTGCGCGGCGACGCGATCACGGCGGTGTCATCTTCATCGACCTTCGTGACGCGTCCGGCGTCGCTCAGGTCGTCTTCCGTGAAGGCGACGTCGCCGGACAGGCCCACCGCCTACGGGCGGAATATGTGGTGAAGGTGACCGGCAAGGTCGAGACCCGGCCGGACGGTAACCAGAATTTCGAGATTCCGACCGGCGCGATCGAAGTCGACGCAACCGCGATCGAGGTTCTCGCCGAGAGTGCCCCGCTTCCGTTCCAGCTCGATGAGCAGCCGGGCGAGGAAGCTCGCCTGAAGTACCGGTACCTGGACTTGCGTCGCGAGGGCCCGGGAAGCGCTATCCGTCTGCGATCGCATGTCAATGCTGCAGCACGCAGTGTGCTGGCGCACCATGAGTTCGTCGAGGTCGAGACACCCACTTTGACGCGGTCCACGCCGGAAGGTGCACGGGATTTTCTCGTGCCTGCGCGGTTGCAGCCGGGTAGCTTCTATGCGCTCCCGCAGAGTCCGCAGCTGTTCAAGCAGCTGCTGATGGTCGGCGGAATCGAGCGGTACTACCAGATTGCACGTTGCTACCGAGACGAAGATTTCCGGGCCGATCGTCAGCCCGAGTTCACCCAGCTCGACGTCGAAATGAGTTTCGTCACCCAGGAAGACGTCATTCTGCTGGCCGAGGAGATCCTTGCGGCTCTGTGGAAACTGGTCGGCTACGAGATCGTCGACAAGATTCCTCGGATCACGTACGCCGATTCGATGCGCCGTTACGGGTCGGACAAGCCGGATCTTCGGTTCGAGATCGAACTCGTCGAATGCACCGACTTCTTCGCGGACACGACTTTCCGGGTATTCCAGGCACCGTACGTCGGAGCGGTAGTGATGCCGGGCGGCGCCTCGCAGCCGCGCAAGCAGCTCGACAAATGGCAGGAGTTCGCCAAGCAGCGTGGGCACAAGGGACTTGCCTACGTTCTCGTCGGCGAGGACGGAAGCCTCGGTGGACCGGTAGCGAAGAATCTCACCGATGCCGAGCGCGACGGCCTCGCATCTCACGTCGGCGCCAAGCCCGGTGATGCAATCTTCTTCTCCGCGGGACCGGTCAAAGGCTCGCGCGGACTACTCGGTGCAGTGCGTGGCGAGATCGCGCGCAAACTCGACTTGATCGACCCGAAGGCTTGGGCGTTCGTCTGGGTCGTCGATGCGCCACTGTTCGAGCCGACGTCCGACGCGACGGCCAGCGGTGACGTTGCCGTCGGCTCCGGGGCGTGGACGGCCGTGCACCATGCTTTCACTTCACCGAAGCCGGACTCGATGGCGACTTTCGACGCCGATCCGGGGTCCGCGCTCGCCTACGCGTACGACATCGTCTGCAACGGCAACGAAATCGGTGGCGGCAGTATTCGTATCCACCGCAAGGACATTCAGGAACGCGTGTTCGCGGTGATGGGGATCGGCGAAGCCGAGGCACAGGAGAAGTTCGGATTCCTGCTCGACGCTTTCAGCTACGGAGCGCCACCGCACGGCGGAATCGCATTCGGTTGGGACCGGATCACTGCACTACTTGCCGGAGTCGACTCCATCCGCGAGGTCATCGCATTCCCCAAGTCCGGCGGCGGCGTCGACCCGTTGACCGACGCACCGGCGCCGATCACGCCGCTGCAGCGTAAGGAATCCGGCATAGACGCCAAGCCGGAGAAGGACGCCAAGCCCGAGAAGAAGGAATCCGCGCAGACCGAAAAGGATGAGCCTTCGGCTGCTCGATAGTCGACATCACAGTGAAAGGGCCCCGATTCTCTCGAGAGAATCGGGGCCCTTTCCAGTTGTTCGACCGAAGACTCAGGCGACAGGTTGTCCGCTCGTCACGATGCGGTAGGCATACGTCGAGGCAATGATGGTGATCGGAATGGTCACCAGTAGTCCTAGCCCGCATGGGATCGCGCCGAGAATGTTGATTCCGACGAGTGCGAGCGCAAGCAAGAACAACTGGCCCGCGTTCGACGAAATTGCCCTGAAACTCGACTTGATTGCAGTGATCGCATCCTCGTTGCGGTCGACCACGAACTGAAGCGTCCACCACGTCAGAAACACCACAATGATGCCCGGGATGATCAGCAGCACGAAGCCGATCGTCGCCATGATCCCGATCAGCACGCTGGCGATGATGATCGCTGCCACATTGGCGAATTGGAAGAACGATCCGATCGTGGGCTTGGTCCCGTCGACCTCGTGCAATGCACCGCGAACCATCGCAGCCTGGATCAGGTAGGTCACGACCGCACCGACAAGCGTGCCGATGATTCCCAGAACATTGAAACTCGACGAGAAGTCCCCGGAAGTGTCGAATCCGCCAAAGATCAGATTGACCACGAACTGCAGGACTGCGGCGATGAGGACGATTCCGACCCACACACCTGCGTTGTTCTTGAACTTGTTCCAGCCGAAGGAAATCGCGCCGCCGATGTCGAGCGTCGGGGGTAGTTCGCCACTTGATCCGGATCCGTGCGACCCGTAGTTTCCGGGCGGCGGGGGGTAGTTGCCGGGGGGCGGGGGGTAGTTGCCGGGAGGTGGGGGGTAGTTCCCGGGTGGGTAGTTGCCCGCTGGAGGTGGGTAGTTGCCGGACGGTGGCGGGTATCCACCAGGGGGTGGGTATCCACCGGGCGGGGGATAGTTACCGGGGGGTGGGTATCCACCCTGAGGTGGGTGATTGCCGGGTGGGGTGTTGCCCGGTGGCGGGTAGCCGCCCGCTCCTGGTTGCGAAGACTTCCCCAGGTCTGGTCGGTCGGGGTCTGGAGTGCTGCCGTACTGCGGGCCGGTCGGTGGGTTCTCGCTCACGGTATTTCTCCTTTTTCAGGGACTTCAGGTCATTGTGCGCCGTTCAAGTCGGCTGAGCATCCGTATCCGTCGGTCGGTGAAAGCTGAAGGCGGATCCATCGGGACTCTTCCGATGGATCCGCCTTGTTACACCCCTGTACTCGGGCCAGGCTCAGTTGACCGTGATCACCTGAGTGCCGCCGGCAAGTTCGTCGTGCTTGCCCTGCTTGATGGGGCTCGAGTTGATCGTCACAGCAATGACGATGTACGCGACGAAAACGAGCAAGCCGCCCAGAACTGGGACGATGTTCAGCAGCAGAAACGCATTTCGCTTCGCAGCTTCGGCTTGCGTGGGATTGCCGCCTGCAGCGCCGAGAGTGCGAAGACCCAGCAGTTGTTTGCCCAGCGTTTGCCCACGGCTCGACTCGAGAAGCGTGAAGTAAGCGAATCCCAGAACCGCGGTGACGAGGCCGAGAATGAACTGCCCGACGAACCCGTCCGGCGAGATTGCATAGACGACGAGCGCCACTACGGCCACGATGATGCCGTCGATGAAGCGAGCGGCGAACCGCGCTCCCAAGCCTCCTGGCCGGCCGCCTCCTGGCAACTGAGATCCGAGGCCGTACCCAGCATTACCCGAGGCGGGCGGCGGTGGGTAATTGCCGGGTGGCGGGTAGTTCCCCGATGGTGGGTAGTTGCTGGGCGGGGGGTAGTTGCCGGGTGGTGGATAGTTTTTGCCCGGATTCTGCGGATACTGCGGCTGATTCGGGTCTACGCCGCCGTACTGCGGATCATTGGGCGGGTTGGTCACGAAATATCCCCTTCTTATCGTTGTTCATCCTGAACGCGCCGTCGCGTACTGACGCAATTTCAGGGTGAGCGAACCCCACCGGCTCGGATGTGTCAAGCCTGAGGTGGCGACGTGCTGTGCACGTGTCGAATCGAATCGCACTTTCCGAAGACGCAGCTACCACCCCGGGAGTTCCACCAGTGGTAATACCCTTGTTTGCGTTCTGTCCGGTTCGATGCTCGTCGTGATGAAATTGGTATCGGCGATTCCCCAGGTCAGTCCGAGCCAAGCCGATTCGACGCATCGGAGCCGCCATAGTTTGTCATACAGACCGGGTACCTTGGTATGCGATGACCGCAACATTGGCAGATCCTGTCTCAGAGGTGGTAGCAGCTGCGCAGCAGTTGCTCACCCGACGTACCGGTGCACACGTCACCCTGGTCGATCCCGTCGACCTAGGAGGCAGTGGCCAGGCAATTGTTCTTCGCGTTCGAGTTTCGGGGAATCTTTTTCAGTTGCCGCGAACCCTGGTGATCAAGCAGGTCCGAGACACCGCAACCGACACCGAACTCCACAGCGAAGCGGAGACGGTCGGCGGTAGCTCGGCCTTTCTCCGTGAGGCGGCGTCGTATCAATTCACTACGGCTCTCGCGACCGACAGTCGGCCAGGGCCGGCCCTGCTCGCCTACGACCTGGGGGCAAGGCTGCTTGTTCTCAGCGATCTTGGCGACGCCAGTTCGATCACTGCGCTTCTCAAACATTCCGACTCGGCATCGGTTACCAACTCGTTGATGGCCATGGCGCAAGCACTCGGACGTATGCATGCCGCCACCGCCGGCCGAGAGGACGACTTCGCGGCGCTGCTCAGACGTGTAGGGCTGACGCACTCGTCCGATGGTATTTCGGAGCAGATACCGGATGCGCTTGTTGCCGTGCCGAAGATGCTCGTCGAAGAACTCGGCATGACGGACACCCCGCAGCGGGTCCTGGACCGGGTGGAGCGTAGCGGGCGGTTGTTCGCGCACGGCGCGCTTCGTGCCTTCAGCCCGTCCGACCTGTGCCCGGACAACATAATCGTCAATGGGGAGGGCGTGCGCTTCCTCGATTACGAATGGGGCGGCTTTCGAGACGCGACCCTCGACATCACCTACGCGTTGGCGTCCTCTCCAGGGTGCCTGTGCCATTTCGACCTCTCGACCGAGCGTGCACAAGCCATGGTCGACGCATGGCGAGCCGAGGTGGTCGGAATCTGGCCGCAGCTGGCCGACGACCGGGTCCTTGCGTCGAAAATTCTCGATGCTCAGCTCATCTGGGTCTGGATGTCGACTTACTGGTTTTTGCCCGACGACCACACCCGGATCGCCGCCGCGCGTAGGCATCACCTCTCCGTTCCACGGTCCGAGGCACTCATATCGCGTTGGCGGATCCTCTTCGAACAGGCGCAACGTACCGGTGACCACGATGTGGCCGATTTCGCCGAGAGAGTTCTGGCGTCTCTGAGGTCGAAGTGGGACCGCTGAACCTCGGCCGAAGTTCTGTAGCGTTCGACTGGTGAGTATCGGTTTCGGAGCTGGATTCGACGAGGGTGAAGAAAGCGGACTGTTCGAGACCTTGGACGCCGATGAACCTGACCCCGGTGAGCTGGATCCGGCGAGCATCGACGCAGGCGAAGTGCCGCGTCCGAGCCGGTCCTACGCCCGACCGGACGCTCCGTTGGCTGTGCGGATGCGCCCCAAAAATTTGGACGAGGTAGTCGGACAGGGACACCTCCTCGCACCGGGCGCCCCGTTGCGACGCCTGGTCGAAGGTTCAGGGGCATCTTCGGTCATGTTGTACGGTCCACCCGGCACCGGCAAGACCACGTTGGCTTCGCTCATCTCCGGAGCGACAGGTCGCAGGTTCGAAGCGTTGTCGGCGTTGTCTGCCGGCGTCAAAGAGGTTCGGGTAGTCATCGACCTGGCTCGCCGCCGGTTGACTGCGGGTGAGCAGACCGTCCTGTTCATCGACGAGGTTCACCGGTTTTCCAAGACGCAGCAGGATGCCCTGCTGGCCGCGGTGGAAAACCGAATCGTTCTTCTGGTGGCCGCGACTACGGAGAATCCGTCGTTCTCAGTCGTCTCACCGTTGCTGTCCCGCTCCCTCGTGCTCCAACTGCACCCGTTGAGTTCTGCAGACATCGAACTGTTGCTCACTCGCGCCGCCGACGATCCGCGGGGACTGGACGGAGCTGTCTCGATCGACGCCGATGCCATGGCTCATCTGGTTCGTTTGGCAGCAGGAGATGCACGTCGAGCATTGACCGCGCTCGAGGCGGCCGCTGGGGCAGCTACCGGACCGACACTCGACCTCGCCACCGTCGAAGCGAGTGTCGACAAGGCGGCGGTGCGGTACGACCGTGACGGAGACCAGCATTACGACGTCATCAGTGCGTTCATCAAATCGATCAGGGGATCCGATGTCGATGCCGCATTGCACTACTTGGCGCGGATGATCACAGCCGGAGAGGATCCGAGATTCATCGCACGCAGACTTGTAGTACATGCGAGCGAGGACGTCGGAATGGCGGATCCCACCGCATTGCAGACGGCGATGGCTGCTGCGACCGCGGTGCAGCTCATCGGTATGCCGGAGGCGCGATTAGCGTTGGCGCAGGCCACAATTCATCTAGCGACAGCGCCAAAGTCCGGCGCCGTCATCGCTGCGCTGGGTGCGGCGATGGCCGACGTGGCAGCAGGCAAGTCAGGTCCGGTGCCCGCCCATCTGAGGGACGGACACTACAAAGGGGCGCAAGCGCTCGGCAGTGCGGTGGGTTACAAGTATCCGCACAGCGATTCAGGCGGTGTTCTCCGGCAGCAATACCCACCGGACGAATTGGTGGGTGTGGACTACTACGTGCCCACTGATCACGGTGTGGAGCGTGAGATCGCGACTCGTGTGGGCAAGCTACGCCGGATCGTGCGTGGCCGTTGACATACAAGCCGTTGACGTGCAAGTGGTGGTGATGACACGGGGTGCACCGGCGGCGCGTTAACCTGTACCGGTGCAAACCCACGACATTCGCAGGCGTTTCCTCGACCACTTCGTAAAGGCAGGCCACACCGAGGTGGCCAGTGCCTCGTTGGTGCTCGACGATCCCAACCTGTTATTCGTCAATGCAGGAATGGTGCAGTTCGTTCCTTACTTCCTGGGCCAGCAGACACCTCCGTTCGCCACGGCGACGAGTGTTCAGAAGTGTGTCCGCACACTCGATATCGAGAACGTCGGCATCACCACGCGGCACAACACGTTCTTTCAGATGGCTGGAAACTTCTCGTTCGGGGACTACTTCAAACGTGAAGCGATCCACTATGCCTGGACGCTTCTGACCGGCAGTGTGGCCGACGGCGGATACGGATTCGATCCGGAGCGGATCTGGGTGACCGTGTATCTGGATGACGACGAGGCCATTTCGCTGTGGAAAGAACTTGCTGGGATTCCCGACGAGCGGATTCAGCGCCGAGGGATGGCCGACAATTACTGGTCGATGGGAATTCCCGGTCCGTGTGGGCCATGCTCGGAGATCTACTACGACCGCGGGCCCGAATACGGTGTCGATGGTGGGCCGGAAGCCGACGAGGATCGTTATATCGAGATCTGGAATCTCGTCTTCATGCAGAACGAGCGCGGTCAGGGAATCAGCAAGGACGATTTCGAGATCCTGGGGCCGCTGCCGAAGCAGAACATCGATACCGGCATGGGCGTCGAGCGCGTGGCTTTCCTGCTTCAGGGGGTCGACAACGTCTATGAGACCGACCTCGTTCGTCCGGTCATAGCCAAAGCCGAGGAACTGAGCGGCCGGTCGTACGGCAAGAACCACGAGGACGACATCCGGTTCCGTGTCATCGCAGACCATGCGCGCACCGCCGCGCTGCTCATCTCCGACGGCGTCAACCCGGGCAACGATGGGCGCGGATACGTGCTGCGTCGTCTGTTGCGCAGAATTGTGCGCTCGGCTCGTCTGCTCGGTGCGCCGGACCGGACCATGGGCCAGCTCATCACCGTCGTCCGCGACACCATGGCTCAGTCGTACCCGGAGCTCGTCACCGGCTTCGATCGCATCCTCACTGTCTCGGTCGGCGAGGAGTCGGCGTTCCTCAAGACCCTCACTTCCGGTTCCAAGCTGTTCGACACAGCTGCGGAGTCGGTGAAGTCGACAGGAAAGAAGACAATCGGCGGCGCCGAGGCGTTCGCGTTGCACGACACTTACGGATTCCCGATCGATCTGACGCTCGAAATGGCGTCGGAGGCAGGTTTGAACGTAGACGAGGACGGTTTCCGGTCGCTGATGGCCGAACAGCGTCAGCGCGCGAAGGAAGACGCACGTTCACGTAAGCACGCCCACGCCGACCTGTCCGTCTACAAGGACTTCGTCGACCTCGGGGCAACGGAGTTCACCGGCTTCGAGGAGTTGTCCTCGGAGGCGAATGTGCTTGCCCTGATCTCGGGCGGAGTTCGCGTCCCGACGGCTACAGCGGGGGAGTCCGTCGAGGTCATTCTCGATCGCAGCCCGCTGTATGCGGAATCGGGTGGACAGATCGCCGATATCGGAACGATCAGTGGCCCAGGTTTCAGCGCAGACGTGGAAGACGTCCAAAAGATCGCGAAGAAGGTGTGGACGCACAAGGTCACGGTCCAATCGGGTCAGATCACCGAAGGCGACGTCGTGCGCGTCGACGTGGACCCATCGTGGCGTAAGGGCGCAACGCAGGGGCACTCCGGAACCCACATGGTGCACGCGGCACTGCGGCAGGTCCTCGGCCCCAATGCCACGCAGGCTGGATCGCTGAACAAGCCCGGGTACCTCAGATTCGACTTCTCCTGGCAGGGCGCACTGTCCGAGGCTCAGCGACACGACATCGAAGCTGTCGCGAACGACGCGATCGGTGCCGACCTCGCTGTCAACACCTTGGTTACCGACCTCGACAGCGCCAAGGCCATGGGCGCGATGGCGCTGTTCGGGGAAAACTACGGGGACGAGGTTCGCGTCGTCGACATCGGTGGTCCGTTCAGCATGGAACTGTGTGGAGGAACGCACGTACAACACACCTCGCAGATCGGGCCGGTCACGTTGCTCGGCGAGTCGTCGGTGGGTTCCGGGGTGCGCAGAGTCGAAGCATTCGTCGGCCTGGATTCGTACCGCTACCTGGCGAAAGAACGCGCCCTGCTCGCCGGGATCGCGTCCTCACTGAAGGTTCCGACCGAGGAAGTGCCAGGCCGGATCGAAACACTGGTGGAGAAGCTGCGAGTGGCGGAGAAGGAACTGGAGGCTGTGAAGGCAGCTTCCGTGCTCGCTTCGGCAGGCGGCCTCGCTGCAGGTGCCGAACGACTGGGACCCATTCGAGCAGTCATAGCGCGCGCCCCCGACGGCGTTGGCGGCAACGATCTCCGCGGTCTCGCTGCCGACGTCCGCGGCCGTCTCGGGTCCGAACCTGCGGTTGTGGTCCTTATCGGTGATGTCGATGGGAAGGTTCCCTTCGTGGTTACCGCAAACGCCGGAGCACAGGAAGCGGGTGTGAAAGCAGGGGAACTGGTGGCCAGCTTCGGCCCGGCCATCGGTGGACGCGGCGGCGGTAAAGCCGAATCCGCACAGGGATCCGGATCGAATCCAAGCGGTATTGCCGATGGATTGGCCGCTGTGCGTGCCCGGATCGCAGAACTCGTCGGCGCTTGATCGTGCCGGATTCGTCTCATCGACCTCCCGGCCTTCCGGACCGTCCAGGAGCGGACGATCCCGGCCTCGGACGTCGCATCGGAATCGACGTCGGAAGCGTACGTGTCGGTGTTGCAGTCAGCGACCCACGGTGCGTACTCGCGACCCCGGTGGAGACTGTCGTGCGGTCCAAGCCCAAGGGATCGGACGCATCCGACGTCGCGCGTGTCGTCGAGATCGTCACCGAGTACGAGGCGGTCGAGGTGGTTATCGGACTCCCACGCACTCTGCGAGGAGAGAGCGGATCCGCGGTCAAGGCAGCTGAGGGTTTTGCACGAGTATTGTCGCGGCGACTGCCCGGCGTGCCGATTCGGATGTCGGACGAGCGATTGACTACGGTAACTGCGACGCGTGCACTTCGAGACAGTGGTGTGCGGGGGAAATCACAGCGCTCGGTCATCGATCAAGCTGCTGCGGTCGCAATCCTGCAGGGGTGGCTGGATGAGCGGTCCGCGCGGCTGAAATCGGCAGAGACCGATCCAACGCCGGAGGTCGAGTGAACAACCAAAGGTCCACGGACCGGGGGAAGTACGAGTACGACGACGAAGCGCTGACGGATCCGATCGGGTATCAGGTCGACGAGGGCAGCGAATTTCATCACGCTGTGACTCGTGGCGGTCCGCAGGAGGTGGGACGTTCACGAGCGGAGGTTCGGCAGGACCGGTCGGCCCGAAAGCGCAAGCAACGCGGTCGCAAGGTCGGGTTGGCGCTGGGGATGATCCTCGTCATCGTGATCGCAGTGGGAGGTTTCCTCGTGTACGACCGGTTTGCCGGTGGTCCGGTGGCCCCCGAGGACTTCACGGCTGGTAGTTCGGGGCCGTCGGTGGTGCTACGAGTGCAGCCGGGTGACACTGCAGATCAGATCGGTGTCGAGGCGACCGAGAAAGGCATCGTGGCGAGTTCGGGTGCCTTCATGGAAGCTGCCGTCGTCAACCCGGCAATGTCGTCGGTGCAGCCCGGCTACTACCTGCTCGAAAGTCATGTACCTGCTCAGGATGCAGTGACAGCACTCGTCGATCCGTCCGCTCGAGTCGGCAACGTCGTGATTTCCGAGGGCCGTCAACTTCACGACTCACGCGACGTCAATACCGATGCTGTCAAAAGGGGCATTTACACGCTCTTGTCGGAAGCAAGCTGCATCGACACGACAGGTGCAGGCACGCCGACGTGTATTTCCTACGCCGACTTCAACACCGCAGGTGGGCTCGCCGAGCCGACGGCGTTGGGTGTTCCGGAATGGGCGCGTGCCGAGGTGAGTGTGGTCCCCGATCGAGACCGCCAGTTGGAAGGACTCATTGCTGCCGGCACGTGGGACTTCGATCCGACCGCAGCACCGGGTGAGATTCTCCGACAGCTCGTGGAAGAAAGTGCGGCAACCTACGAGAACACCGGGATACTGACCGCAGGCACCAGCTCGGGGCTCAGCCCGTATCAGACCTTGGTGGCAGCGTCTCTCGTCGAGCGTGAATCGCTTCCGTCGGATTTCAGCAAGGTAGCGCGCGTCATCATCAATCGGCTGGCCGCACCGCAGAAGCTCGAATTCGACTCGACGGTGAACTACTCCCTCGACACAACAGAGGTCGCGACCACCGACGAGGACCGAGCGACGGTGACGCCGTGGAACACCTACGCCATGGAGGGACTCCCGGCGACCCCGATCGCGGCGCCGAGCATCGGGGCCGTCGAAGCGGTCGAGGCTCCCGCAGACGGCGATTGGTTGTACTTCGTGACTATCAACCAAGTAGGTGAGACGTTGTTCACGCGCGACTACGACGAGCACCTCGCGAATATCGGAAAGGTCGAGGATGGATTCCTCGACAGCGGACGGTAGAAACCGTGCGTGCCGCCATTCTGGGTAATCCGGTCATCCATTCGAAATCGCCCCAGTTACATCTCGCTGCCTACCGTGCCTTGGGTCTGAGCGATTGGACCTACGAACGCATCGAGTGTTCTGCCGATCAACTGCCAGGACTCGTGGGTTGTCTCGGTCCGGACTGGGTCGGCCTGTCGGTGACGATGCCGAACAAGGTCGCGGCGTTGGAGTTCGCCGACACGAGAACCGATCGTGCGGTTCTTGCAGGCTCGGCGAACACCCTGGTGCGCACCAAGACCGGATGGCGAGCCGACTGCACAGATGTCGATGGGGTGACGGGGGCGCTGCGCGAGGCCGGTGTCGTCGATCTTGCCGGTCGGGCAGTCATGGTCGTCGGAGCCGGCGGAACATCGAGGCCGGCTCTCGTCGCGCTCGCCGAAATGGGGGCACGATCGGCGACAGTTGTCGCACGATCGGCAGATCGAGCCCGCGAGACCCTCGCATGCGGCGAAGCGGCGGGCTTGAGGACCGCGTTCCTTGGTATGTCCGACGGATCGCTGCCCGGCGCAGCCGCCGCGGCGGCCGTCGTTGTCAGTACCGTGCCGGCAGAGGGCGCTGCACCGGTGTCGGCGGCCCTTGCGCATGCGCCGATCGTTCTCGACGCAATTTACGATCCATGGCCGACGCCGTTGGCGACCGCGGTGGAATCGGCTGGTGGCATCATCGTCTCGGGCCTGTCGATGTTGCTCAATCAAGCTTTCGGGCAGGTCGAGCAATTCACAGGTCTATCCGCGCCGCGCGCGGCGATGATGGCAGTGATCGAAGCCTACTGACGGGTTCATCCACAGGTGGCTCGCCGATACACAGGGCAGTTGTCCACCTGGGAATCCGAAGCGGCGTGGGTCGGGAGTAGTTCCACACTTGCCGCATGACCACATCATCTTTGGGATGGGCACTCGCGTTCGGTTCGATCGGATGGGGAGTAGGACTCGTCACCGAGCGAACTGTGAGAGGGCTGGCACCGTCCTGGGAGGCGTTCGGACTTCCGTTGGTGCTGGGCGTGGTGTGGTCGGCGGGATCACTGCTCGGTTGTGGGATCGCGCTCGGGCTGTTGGGTTGGTGGTGTTCGGTGTTGGCGTGCATCGACATCGGGTGCAGGCGATTGCCGAATCCGTTGACAGGTGCAGGAGCGTTCGTTGTCCTGTTGTTCGGAGCAGTCTCCGGCGACATCGCGCCCATGTTCGTCGGTGCGGCGGGTCTGTTCGGCAGCTATCTCCTCGTTCATGTGTGTCTGCCCATGGCATTCGGTGCTGGTGACGTGAAGCTGGCGTGGCCACTCGGTGGTGTCGCGGCGATGGCGGGTCTCGACACGTGGGCGTTGGTTGCGATACTTCCGCCGCTGCTGACCGGGCTGGTAGGGGTGACGATGGCGGTGTTCGGCCGCAGAGACTGCACCGTTCCCCATGGCCCATCCATGTGCCTGTCGACCCTGCTGGCACTCGCGGCTGCACCGACATGAAAAGATGAGGCCGTGCTGCGCTGGATAACTGCCGGAGAATCTCACGGCCCTGCCCTCGTGTCCATCCTCGAAGGAATGGTCGCGGGTGTCGAGGTGACCTCGGACGACATTGCCGATCAGTTGGCTCGGCGCCGACTGGGCTACGGACGCGGCGCCCGGATGAAGTTCGAGGCCGACAAGGTGACGATCACCGGTGGTGTCCGTCATGGTCGGACCATCGGCGGCCCGATCGCCATCGAAGTCGGCAACACCGAATGGCCCAAATGGGAACAGGTCATGTCCGCGAACCCGGTGGACCCGTCGGTTCTCGACGCGTTGGCGCGGAACGCTCCGTTGACCAGGCCCCGTCCTGGGCATGCCGATTACTCGGGAATGTTGAAATACGGATTCGACGACGCCAGGCCGGTTCTCGAGCGGGCGAGTGCCCGTGAGACTGCCGCGCGGGTGGCGATCGGCACCGTTGCGCGTAGCTTCTTGAAACAGGCACTCGGTGTCGATGTCGTGTCCCACGTCATTTCCATCGGTGCGTCGGACCCCTATGTCGGTCCACCACCGTCCGGTGACGATCTCGACGCGATCGATGCGAGCCCGGTGCGGGCCTTCGATGCCGCTTCGGGTGAGTCGATGATCACCGAGATCGAGGCTGCGAAGCGAGACGGCGACACCCTCGGCGGCGTTGTCGAGGTCGTCGTACATGGGCTTCCTGTCGGCCTCGGCTCGTTCGTCAGCGGAGATCGTAAGCTCGATGCACGACTTGCTGCAGCGCTCATGGGAATTCAGGCGATCAAGGGCGTCGAGGTAGGTGACGGCTTCGAAACGGCCCGTCGTCGAGGCAGTGCCGCGCACGATGAGATCACCCCGGGCCCCGACGGCATCCTGCGATCGACCAATCGCGCAGGTGGTATCGAAGGTGGCATGACCAACGGTGAGCCTCTTCGCGTCCGGGCAGCGATGAAGCCGATCTCGACTGTTCCTCGCGCGCTCGCGACGGTGGATATGTCGACCGGCGAAGAAGCCGTCGCGATCCATCAACGCTCCGATGTATGTGCGGTACCCGCTGCGGGCGTCGTAGCCGAGACGATGGTGGCTCTCGTTGTGGCGCAGGCGGTGCTCGAGAAGTTCGGTGGCGATTCGTTGGCGGAGACGACGAACAACGTCGCGCATTACCTGAAGGGCAACGCCGCCCGACCACCACGATGACTCCCTACGCGGTGCTGGTGGGACCTCCTGGCGCAGGGAAGTCCACCATCGGTAGGCGCGTGTCGCAGGCGCTCGAGTTGGAGCTGCTCGACACGGACGCAGCGATCGAGCGCCGCACCGGTCGTACGATTCCAGAAATCTTCGCGCAGGACGGTGAGCGAGCGTTTCGGGTGATCGAGGAGCAGGTTGTTGCCGACGCGCTTGCCACCCACGCGGGCATCGTCTCGCTCGGAGGCGGATCGATTCTCTCCGATCGCACACGCGCATCGCTGGCGTCGCAGACAGTGGTCTACCTCGAAATCAGTGTCGCGGAGGGGTTGCGTCGTACCGGGGCCAACACATCCCGCCCGCTGTTGGCCGGTCCGGATGCACGCGCCACATATCAGGCTTTGATGCGCACACGGCGCCCCCTCTATCGAGCGGTCGCGACCATTCGCGTTCGCACGGACGGGCGAAGTCCGGCCCGAGTGGTCGGACAGGTCGTGGCGAAGCTGAAGCAACATCATGCCCAGGAAGGCACTACGCCATCAACAGTGCACAACGAGTCGTCGAGTGGATGAAGGTGAACGGATGACCGACCCCGTACGCGTAATGGTCAAGACTGCAGCGCCGTATCCGGTGATCATCGGCAGAGGATTGTTGACCGACCTGGTCGATCAACTCGTCGGTACGAAGACTGTTGCGATCTTCCATCAGCCGCCGCTTGCCGAGACGGCCGAGGCCGTCCGAGAGGTGTTGGCGGCGAAGGGAATCGATGCACACCGCATCGAGATACCGGACGCCGAGGACGGCAAGGAACTCGCGGTCGCCGGTTTCTGCTGGGAGGTTCTCGGCAGAATCGGACTGACCCGAAGCGATGCCGTGGTGAGTATCGGTGGGGGAGCAGCTACCGACCTTGCAGGCTTTGTTGCCGCGACGTGGATGCGTGGCGTCAAGGTGGTCCACGTGCCGACGACGCTGTTGGCAATGGTCGACGCGGCAGTCGGTGGCAAGACCGGCATCAACACCGAGGCGGGAAAGAACCTCGTGGGTTCGTTCCACGAGCCTTCGGCAGTGTTGATCGATCTCGCGACGTTGGAGACAGTCCCGAAGTACGAGATCGTCTCCGGCCTCGCAGAGGTCATCAAGACTGGTTTCATCGAGGACCCGGTCATTCTCGACTTGATCGAAGCCGATCCCGAAGCAGCGATGGACCCGACTGGATCGGTGCTACCCGAGCTCATTCGCCGGTCCGTCGAAGTCAAGGCCCGAGTTGTTGCCGCTGATCTACGTGAGTCCGATCTTCGGGAGATACTCAACTACGGCCACACCCTCGCCCATGCCATCGAGCGACGCGAGCGGTACCGCTGGCGTCATGGTGCAGCTGTGTCGGTCGGTCTGGTGTTCGCGGCCGAGTTGGGACGTCTTGCGGGCCGGCTCGACGACGCGACTGCTGACCGCCACCGCAGTATTCTCCAGTCGGTCGGTCTCCCCGTCGGATACGACGGTGACGCATTCGGTGATCTTCTCAAGGGGATGCAAACCGACAAGAAGAATCGCGCCGGGATGCTCAGATTCGTCGTGCTCGACGGACTGGCGAAACCGGGGAGGCTCGAAGGGCCTGATCCGGCTCTCCTCGTCGCTGCATATTCGGTAGTCGCCAAGGAGTCCCCGGGACCGGGTAGCTCGGGAATTCTGCTCTGATCGAGGCACGATCCGAATGGAAAATCCCCCCTGCATCTTGGGCCCGAGGCCGAAGTTGCAGGGGGGATTTCTTGTGTTCGGGAGTCAGTGTTCGGAACGATGCTCGCCGTGTGAAGTACCCTTCGGGTCCTCGGCGTCGGGCTGCACAGCCTGGAATACCTCGGTGTCCGCATTGTCGTCGGCCCATCGATTCTGGTCCGCTACCGAACTTTGGTCTGCCGCCGAACCCTGGTTCGAGGCGGTAGTCCCGGCGCCGACCAGATGGCGATCGTGGCGTTCCTGTTCGTGGACTGCATCGGATGCGGCGAGCTTCTTCTTCGCCTCGCGTCCGACGAGCAGGCGGCCCAGGAACACCGAGATGGTCGCCGGGATGAAGATCAGAAGAATGGTGAACGCCGCACCGGAGGTCATTTCGAAGAACAATGAGTTCTGGCCGAGACTGAAGTCCACTATCAGCCCGAGCAGCCATGCGAGCAGTCCGGCGAGCAGACCGCCGAGGACTGCCGCCTTTAGCCATAGCATCGTCAGGTCGGCGCCGTAATCCGGGTCCGGGTTTGCGCGACGGTCACGAATACCGTCGATGCCGGCCCATACGATGACTGCGAGCAAGACCACAGCCAAGCCCAACCATCGAAGCTGCGAACCGTGCAACGGCCACTGTGCAACTGCCAAACCCAGCAGAATTCGCACTCCGACGTTGATCAGTCCCATTCCGATTCCGCGTACCACCCACCCTGTCATGGGGGACAGCGTATCCGTTTCGGGTCGGCACTGTGGCGGGCCCCACACGAACGGCGCCTTCGCGTCGCCCAGGGACCGAACTCGCGACGGCGGTACGTTGTAAGAATGTCCGCAGATTTTGCTGCCCGCCGCTCGGCTCTCCGACACTCCCTGATCGCGAATGAACTCGACTCTCTGCTGGTCACAGACCTGCTGAACATTCGGTATCTCACCGGGTTCACCGGATCGAACGCAGCGTTGATCGTCGGAACCGGTGATTCGTCACCGGATGAAAGCAGAACCGTGATCTGTACGGACGGCCGATATCTCAGTCAAGTCGCCGAGCAAGTCCCCGATCTTCGTGCCGTGATCGACCGGTCTTCTGCATCACATTTGCTGGCGAGCGAATATGCGCCGGCCGGCGGCTCAATCGGATTCGAGAGCCATGTCGTGACCGTCGATCAGCATCGCGGATGGAGTGAGGCACATGCCTCGCTCGATCTGGTGTGCAGTCCCGGTCTCGTCGAGGAACTTCGAATGGTGAAGGACGAGTACGAAGTCGGCTTGCTACGCGAGGCATGCCGCGCGGCAGACGACGCTTTTGCCGTGCTCGTCGAGCGAGGTTCGATCAGGCCTGGGCGTGCCGAGCTTGCCGTGGCACGTGAACTGGAGTCGCTGATGGTCGAACACGGCGCGGACGGGATTTCCTTCGAGACGATCGTGGCGGCGGGTCCGCATTCCGCAGTGCCGCATCATCGACCTACTGCGGCAATCCTGGAATCGGGCGACTTCGTAAAGTTCGATTTCGGCGCGCTGGTCGGCGGATATCACTCGGATATGACCCGAACGGTGGTGATCGGAAACCCTGCGGATTGGCAGCGAGATGTGTACGAGCTGGTTCTGCGTGCTCAGGCAGCAGGCAGGAATGCGCTCGTCCCTGGTGTGAGCACTGCATTGGTGGACGCTGCGGCGCGGTCCGTCATCGAGGAAGCCGGGTATGGCGAACTGTTTCTGCACGGACTCGGCCACGGCGTCGGATTGGAGATCCACGAAGCGCCGGGAATCGCACGCACGAGCACCGGTACACTGCAGTGCGGTGCTGCTGTGACTGTAGAACCGGGTGTGTACTTCTCAGGGCGCGGAGGCGTTCGGATCGAAGACACACTCATTGTCCGCCCCGGCGGTCCTGAGCTTCTCACCATGACCAGCAAGCAACTCACTCTCGTGTGACATCACGGTCACTGCGAGATAAGAACACGCGAACACGAGGAGACATAAAAGCCAGTGGCTTCCACCAGCGATTTCAAGAATGGTCTCGTCCTCAGCATCGATAACCAGTTGTGGACGATCACCGAATTCCAGCATGTGAAGCCGGGTAAGGGCCCCGCGTTCGTGCGTACCAAACTCAAGAACGTCCTGTCCGGCAAAGTCGTCGACAAGACGTTCAATGCCGGAGTCAAGGTCGAGACGGCTACGGTCGATCGTCGTGACATGACGTACCTGTACCACGACGGCACCGACTATGTATTCATGGACGCCGACACCTTCGACCAGCTCGCCATCCCGGAGGCAACGGTCGGCGACGGCGCTCGATTCCTGCTCGAGAACCTTCGGGTTCAGATCGCGATGCACGAGGGTTCACCGCTCTATGTGGAGCTACCGGTGACGGTCGAACTCGAGGTCAAGCACACCGACCCGGGCCTGCAGGGCGACCGCTCGACCGGAGGCACGAAGCCTGCCACTTTGGAGACCGGCGCCGAGATCTCGGTTCCGCTGTTCATCAACACCGGTGACAAGCTGAAGGTCGATTCGCGCGACGGAAACTACCTTGGGCGTGTGAATTCCTAACGTGTCGTCCAAGAAGGTAGCAGCGCGCACCGAGCCCGTGAAGAAGCTCGGTGCGCGCCATAAGGCCCGCAAGCGCGCTGTAGATTTCCTGTTCGAGGCGGAGGCACGTGACACCGATCCGGTGAACCTCGCCAAAGAACGCATAGAGCTTGCTCGCGCGGACGATTCGATCGCCCCCGTGAGCGAGTACACCGAGACGTTGGTGGTCGGTGTGGCCGAGAACCTTGATCGGCTCGACGGAGTGATCTCCGATCATCTCAACGACTGGACACTCAAGAGGCTGCCCGCGGTGGATCGTGCGATTCTTCGCGTTGCGGTATGGGAGTTGTTCCACGCTGTCGACGTTCCCCCCGTCGTTGCGGTGGACGAAGCAGTCGAACTCGCCAAGCAGCTGTCCACCGATGATTCACCGTCGTTCGTCAACGGCGTACTCGGCCAAATCGTCCTCGTCGCGCCGCAGGTTCGCGCGGCGGCAGCGGCGGTGTCTTCGCGCGTTGCAACTCCCAGTTCTCAGCCGGACGACACTGGCGAAGACACCGCATCGGTCGAAAACCGAAAGCCCGCTTCCGACGAGTAATGTCCGTCACGCCAGGCTGCCCCGGCAGTGCTCGAGGGGGTGATGCATTGCTAGGCTGTCCAATTGTCAGACATCCTTTAACGATCCGTCCAGAGAGGCGGAGAAGGAGGTCGTAGTTTGCCTGCGCCCGAAAGCCCGTTACCTCCGCCCGAACCGTCGGAGTCCACGCGAGAATTGTTGTCCGCTGCCGACGTCGGCAGGACCATTGCGCGAATTGCTCATCAGATCATCGAAAAGACAGCACTCGATTCCGCCGATGCCCCGCGGGTCGTGTTGCTCGGCATCCCGACCCGCGGAACCATCCTTGCGGATCGGCTCGCCGATCGTATCGAGGCGTTCTCGGGTGTCCGTCCGCCGCTGGGTTCGCTCGACATCACCCTGTATCGCGACGATCTCCGAAACAAGCCGCACCGGCCCCTCGAACGCACGTCCGTTCCCGCCGGGGGCGTCGACGGTGCCCTGGTGGTCCTCGTCGACGACGTCCTGTTCTCCGGTCGCACGGTCCGATCGGCGTTGGATGCTCTTCGCGACCTCGGACGTCCGCGTGCCGTCCAACTCGCAGTCCTGATCGACCGTGGGCACCGCGAGTTGCCGCTGCGCGCCGACTACGTGGGCAAGAACGTCCCGACGGCGCGATCGGAGGACGTGAAAGTTCTGTTCACCGAACGCGATGGTCGAGATGGGGTCACATTGTCCGATGGGAGCTCGGCCTGATGAAGCATCTTCTGTCCGTGGCCGACCTGACCGTCGAGTCTGCAACACAGCTGTTGGACGAGGCCGATCGTTTCGAGCAGGCGTTGCTCGGCCGTGAGGTCAAGAAGCTTCCAACCCTTCGCGGCCGCACCATCATGACGGTGTTCTTCGAGAACTCGACCAGGACCCGCGTCTCGTTCGAGGTCGCCGGAAAGTGGATGAGCGCCGATGTCATCAACGTCAGTGCAAGCAGCTCATCGGTTTCGAAAGGTGAATCACTTCGCGATACGGCGATGACGCTGCGTGCCGCAGGAGCCGACGCATTGATAGTGCGACACCCGGCATCGGGCGCCGCACACCAGATCGCGTCGTGGACGGCAGGGCAGGGTGAAGGCACTGGCCCGGCGGTGATCAACGCGGGAGACGGCACGCATGAGCATCCCACCCAGGCGCTTCTCGACGCGTTGACACTGAGGCAGCGTCTCGGGACCATCGCAGGCAAACGAGTAGCCATCGTCGGTGACATCCTGCACAGTCGAGTCGCAAGGTCCAACGCGTTCCTGCTGTCGATGCTCGGAGCCGAAGTGGTGCTGATCGCACCTCCGACGCTCATGCCGGTCGGAGCGTCGAGCTGGCCGGTTCGGGTATCGCACAATATCGATGCCGAGCTGCCTGGGCTCGATGCCGTGCTGATGCTTCGAGTGCAGGCAGAACGAATGAACGGGGGGTTCTTTCCCTCGGCTCGCGAATACTCGATCACGTACGGGTTGTCGCAGAAGCGTATGGATTTGCTGCCAGAGCACGCGATCGTATTGCATCCCGGTCCGATGCTTCGTGGCATGGAGATTGCGTCCTCGGTGGCTGATTCTCCGAGAACTGCTGTGCTGCAACAGGTTACGAATGGAGTTCACGTGCGCATGGCTGTGCTGTTTCGGTTGCTCGTCGGCTCGGACGGAGGAGCGGAATGAGCGTTGTACTCACCGGTGTACTCGTCTACGGCGAGAGCCCGGAAACAGACATACTGATCGACGACGGTCAGATCGTGGCGATCGGGACAGATCTCGATGTCGGTGACGCCGAAGTCGTCGATTCGCGCGGACAGATCGTGCTGCCCGGTTTCGTCGACCTGCATACGCACCTGCGCGAACCCGGCCGCGAAGACACCGAGACCATCGAATCCGGTTCGGCTGCTGCCGCCCTCGGCGGCTACACCGCAGTGTTCGCGATGGCGAACACGTCCCCGGTCGCCGACTCGGTAGTGGTTACCGATTATGTGTGGCGACGCGGTCAAGAGGTCGGCCTCGTGGACGTGCATCCGGTAGGTGCTGTCACCGTCGGGCTCGAAGGAAAGCAACTCGCCGAGATGGCGATCATGGCCGCGGGCGTAGGCAAGGTACGCATGTTCTCCGACGACGGGCATTGCGTCGACGATCCGTTGATCATGCGGCGCGCGCTCGAGTATTCGAGTTCGCTCGGAGTCCTGATTGCACAACATGCCGAGGAGCCTCGGCTGACGGTCGGGGCCATCGCTCACGAAGGCCCTACGGCCGCGCGATTGGGACTTGCAGGTTGGCCGCGAGCAGCGGAAGAGTCGATCGTCGCCCGCGACGCTCTTCTCGCGCGAGACGCCGGTGCGAGGGTGCACATTTGCCATGCATCGACTGCGGGAACCGTCGCCCTACTCGCGTGGGCACGCGGTCAGGGCATTTCGATCACCGCCGAGGTGACACCGCATCACTTGCTTCTCGACGACTCACGGCTCGAAACGTACGACGCGATCAACAGGGTGAACCCGCCTTTGCGTGAGACATCGGACGTCGAGGCGCTCCGGCGCGGTCTGGCCGACGGCACGATCGACTGCGTCGCGACGGACCACGCGCCTCACGCCGAACAGGACAAGTGCTGCGAGTTCGCGCAGGCGAAGCCTGGGATGCTCGGGTTGGAGACCGCACTGTCGATTGTTGTGCAGACGATGGTCGAGCCGGGACTACTCGACTGGCGAGGAGTTGCCCGCGTCATGAGCGAGCGGCCGGCGGAGATCGTGGGACTGCCGGATCAGGGCAGGCCTATCGAGGTCGGTGAGATCGCGAATCTCACCGTCGTGGATCCGAAAGCAAGCTGGACCGTCACGGGAAAGAATTTGGCGAGTGTCGCTGACAACACACCGTTCGAATCGATGACGTTCTCGGCAAAAGTGACCACCACGCTGCTCCGCGGGCGCATCACCGCACGCAACGGTGTGATCCGAACGCCGACAGGAGCGTAAGGCACATGGACAGAGTTCTCATCGTCGTTGCGTTCGTCGTGTTCTGGGTTCTGATGATCATGTTGATCTTCTGGGGCTGGCGAGGACGGCAGAAACGGCAGGCAGATCGAATCGGCACTTTCCCGGAGGTGCCGTCGGATATCGGCAGCACGGTGCTCGAGCCGTCGACGGGTCTGTATGTCGGCAGCACCATAGCGCCCAGCTGGCAGGACCGTATAGCGGTCGGTGACATCGGTCATCGGGCCACCGCCGAGCTCTCACGGCACCAGCACGGCATCTTGTTGGTACGAACCGGCGAATCCACTATTTGGATTCCTGAGGAGTCGATTCGCGCAATCCGAACCGAGCGTGGGCTCGCAGGCAAGGTCATGAGCAAGGACGGGCTTCTGGTGATCCGTTGGGAATTACCCACGGGCACCGAGATAGACACCGGATTTCGCGCCGACGACAAATTTGTCTACCCGGCGTGGGTCGACACAGATACAACTACTGATTCCGGCTCGAGTGCCGGTACAGATGATTCGAAGGAGACACCCGCGTGAGCAGCGCAGTTCTTGTTCTGGAGGACGGCCGGACGTTTCGCGGCACAACTTTCGGGGCCGAAGGTCGAACTCTCGGCGAAGCAGTGTTCTGCACCGGAATGACCGGCTATCAGGAAACTCTCACCGATCCCAGTTACCACCGCCAGATCGTGGTGGCCACCGCTCCCCAAATCGGCAACACGGGCTGGAACCAAGAGGACGGTGAAGCCTCCAGCGCAAGTGACCCCAACAAGATTTGGGTGGCAGGGTACGTCGTACGCGATCCAGCGCGCCGTCCGTCGAGCTGGCGTTCGACCGGAACGCTGCAGGACGAGCTCGAGAAACAGAGCATCGTCGGCATCGCCGGAATCGACACCCGGGCGCTGGTACGTCACCTCCGCACCCGTGGATCCATGCGTGCAGGTGTGTTCTCCGGAGATGCACTCGGAAGCACCGACAAGATGCTCGAGCAGGTACTCGATCAGCCATCGATGCTGGGAGCCGACCTCGCCGGCGAAGTGACCACGGCTTCGAGCTACACGATCGAGCCTGCAGGCGAGAGTCGATTCACCGTTGTCGCAGTCGACCTCGGTATCAAGACGAACACTCCTCGGATGTTTGCCGAGCGCGGTGTCCGAGTGCACGTAGTGCCCTCGACGACGAGCATCGAGCAGATTCTGGAATTGAATCCGGACGGCGTCTTTCTCTCGAACGGACCCGGGGACCCAGCGACCGCGGACTCCAGTGTTGCCCTCACCCGGAGCGTTCTCGAGCGGGACCTGCCACTCTTCGGCATCTGCTTCGGCAACCAGATCTTCGGACGCGCCCTCGGGCGCTCTACCTACAAGATGAAGTTCGGCCATCGTGGAATGAACATCCCGGTGGTCGAACACACCACGGGCCGGATCGCCATCACTGCGCAGAACCACGGTTTCGCGCTCGAAGGTGAGGCCGGCGAAGAATTCGACACCGACTTCGGCCGAGCGCGCGTCAGCCACACGTGCGCCAACGACGGCACCGTCGAAGGCGTCGAACTGTTGAGCGGGCGGGCATTCTCCGTCCAGTACCACCCCGAGGCCGCGGCCGGTCCACACGACGCCGCATATCTCTTCGATCGTTTCACCAGCGTCCTTCAGGAGAAGAAGTAATGCCACGCCGCACAGACCTGAGCCATGTACTGGTCATCGGATCGGGACCGATCGTGATCGGTCAGGCCTGCGAGTTCGATTATTCGGGAACCCAGGCTTGTCGCGTACTGCGCGAAGAGGGCCTGCGAGTCAGCCTGGTCAACTCCAACCCGGCGACGATCATGACCGACCCGGAATTCGCCGACGCGACCTACGTCGAGCCGATCACCGCCGAGTTCATCGAAAAGATCTTCGCCCGGGAGGCCGAACAGGGTCACCCCATCGAAGCTGTTCTCGCGACTCTCGGCGGTCAGACCGCCCTCAACGCGGCCGTCGCGTTGCACGAGCAGGGAATTCTGACCAAGTACGGTGTCGAGCTGATCGGCGCCGATTTCGACGCCATTCAGCGCGGCGAAGATCGACAGAAGTTCAAGGACATCGTCGCCAAAGTCGGCGGCGAGTCCGCGAAGTCGGCTGTCTGCTACACGATGGACGAGGCGCGAGCTGCCGTCGAAGAACTCGGATTTCCCGTCGTCGTGCGCCCGTCGTTCACCATGGGTGGGCTCGGCTCCGGAATGGCATACAACGACACCGATCTGACGCGTATCGCCGGCGGCGGGCTGTCTGCCTCGCCGACCGCGAACGTCCTCATCGAGGAGTCGATCCTCGGCTGGAAAGAGTACGAACTCGAACTCATGCGGGACAGTCGCGACAACGTCGTGATCGTCTGCTCCATCGAGAACGTCGATCCGGTCGGTGTGCACACCGGTGACTCGGTGACCGTTGCTCCGGCGATGACACTCACCGACCGCGAGTACCAGGCCATGCGTGACCTCTCCATCGACATTCTGCGTGAGGTGGGCGTCGATACCGGTGGCTGCAACATTCAGTTCGCGATGGACCCTGCCGATGGCCGGCTCGTGGTCATCGAAATGAATCCGCGGGTGTCGCGGTCTTCGGCGCTGGCATCGAAGGCGACGGGGTATCCGATCGCAAAGATGGCCGCCAAGCTCGCCATCGGGTACACACTCGACGAGATCGTCAACGACATCACCAGGGAAACGCCTGCGTGCTTCGAGCCCACTCTCGACTACGTGGTGGTCAAGGCGCCGAGGTTCGCATTCGAGAAGTTCCCTGGCGCGGACGGTACCCTCACCACCACGATGAAGTCCGTCGGTGAGGCGATGTCGATCGGACGCAACTTCACCGAGGCGTTCGGAAAGGTCATGCGTTCGCTCGAAACCAAGCGCGCGGGTTACTGGACCGGCCCCGAAGTGACCTGGCCGAGCGATGCCGAAGGCGATCCTGCGGAGGACCTTGAGGGACTGCTCGCTGATCTGGCCGTTCCGCAGGACGGCCGCATGTACGGCATCGAGAAGGCATTTGCTCTCGGCGCGACGGTCGAGCAATTGTTCGAATCCACCAAGATCGATCCGTGGTTCCTCGATCAATTCCAGCTGATCCACGAGCTCGGCAACGATATCCGCGTTGCAGCAGAGTTCGACGAAGCCCTGCTGCGCCAGGCGAAGTACCACGGACTCTCGGATCGCCAGATCGCTGCGCTTCGACCCGAACTCGGCGACGAAGACGGCGTCCGGGCTTTGCGAGGTGAACTCGGCGTCCACCCGGTCTACAAGACGGTCGACACCTGCGCCGCGGAATTCGAAGCGAAGACGCCCTACCACTACGGCACCTACGAACTCGATCCCGAAGCCGAGTCCGAGGTCACCGAGCAACGCGAACGCGACAAGGTTCTGATCCTCGGATCGGGACCGAACCGTATCGGCCAGGGAATCGAATTCGACTACTCGTGTGTTCACGCTGCGCAGACGCTGTCCGAAGCCGGGTACGAGACGGTCATGATCAACTGCAACCCCGAAACCGTCTCCACCGACTACGACACGGCCGACCGCCTGTACTTCGAACCGCTCACCTTCGAGGACGTGCTCGAGGTCTACCGAGCCGAGGCACAGTCGGGCACGGTAGCGGGCGTCATCGTTCAGCTCGGTGGTCAGACTCCACTCGGCCTGGCGAAACGGCTGAAAGCAGCGGGCGTTCCGATCGTCGGCACCAGCCCGGAAGCAATCGACCTCGCGGAGGACCGTGGTGAATTCGGTCGCGTCCTGAACGAAGCCGGTTTGCCCGCACCGAAATTCGGCACTGCGACGACCTTCGACGGTGCGCGCGATATCGCGGCACGCATCGGATACCCCGTCCTCGTACGTCCGTCGTACGTTCTCGGTGGGCGCGGGATGGAAATCGTGTACGACGAGCCGTCATTGGCCGGGTACATCGACCGAGCAACCGAGATCTCGCACGACAGGCCCGTTCTCGTCGACCGCTTCCTCGAGGATGCCGTCGAAATCGATGTCGATGCACTGTGCGACGGCACCGAGGTGTACCTCGGTGGTGTGATGGAACATATAGAAGAAGCCGGTATCCACTCCGGTGACTCGGCCTGTGCGCTTCCACCGATCACGCTCGGCAGAGCCGATATCGAGAACGTTCGTCGCTCGACCGAACTCCTCGCGAAGGGGATCGGCGTCAAGGGCCTTCTCAACGTTCAGTACGCGCTCAAGGACGACATTCTGTATGTCCTGGAAGCGAATCCGCGTGCCAGTCGCACGGTGCCGTTCGTCTCGAAGGCGACGGCAGTCCAGCTCGCGAAAGCATGTGCTCGGGTCATGATGGGCGAGTCGATTGCCGATCTACGCGTCAGCGGCATGCTTCCTGCGGTCGGTGACGGCGGGACCACACCGCTCGATGCACCTATCGCCGTCAAGGAAGCGGTGTTGCCGTTCAACCGGTTCCGTCGCGCCGACGGCACCGGCGTCGATACTCTGCTGAGTCCGGAGATGAAGTCTACCGGCGAGGTGATGGGAATCGACGCCGATTTCGGCACGGCATTCGCCAAGAGTCAGACTGCGGCGTACGGATCGCTTCCACTCTCCGGTGCGGTGTTCGTATCTGTCGCCAACAAGGACAAGCGTTCCCTGATCTTTCCCGTCAAACGCCTTGCCGATCTTGGCTTCACAATTCTCGCCACCGAGGGAACCGCAGAGGTCCTGCGGCGCAACGGGATCACCTGCGAGCAGGTGTACAAGCAGTCCGGCGAGGAAGTCCCGGAAGGAAAAACGACGATCGTCGCACGCATACTCGCCGGCGACATCGCGATGGTGATCAACACGCCCTACGGCAATTCGGGTCCGCGCGTCGACGGGTACGAGATTCGGAGTGCGGCCGTGGCACAGAACATCCCGTGCATCACGACGGTCCAGGGTGCTTCGGCGGCCGTGCAAGGTATCGAAGCCTCCATCGCAGGCGGTATCGGAGTTCGCTCGCTTCAGGATCTGCATGCCGCGATGGCCGGACGCGGTCAGGCATGACCGTCGGCGGATGGTTGGATCGACTCCGCACCGCGACCGCCTCGCGGGGTCGCCTCTGCGTCGGCATCGACCCGCATCCGGCACTGCTCGACGCGTGGGGTCTTCCCAGGACAGCCGATGGGCTGGAGGCATTCGCGGAGATATGCGTCGAGGCCTTCGTCGGTGAGATCGCCGTGGTGAAGCCTCAAGTCGCTTTCTTCGAGGCCTACGGCAGCGCAGGCTTTGCGGTGTTGGAACGCACGATCACGGTGTTGCGGGATGCCGGCACGATGGTGATCGCCGACGCTAAGCGTGGAGATATCGGCACCACCATGCGCGCGTATGCGCAGACGTGGCTGGGAGAGGAGAGTCCGTTGTCCTCGGATGCGGTGACAGTGTCGCCCTACCTGGGATTCGACTCCTTGACCGAGACGTTCGACGTGGCTTCGGCTCACGGGCGAGGCGTCTTCGTTCTCGCTCGGACGTCGAATCCCGAAGGTTCTTCGGTGCAGTTGGCCGAAAGCAACGACCGATCGGTTGCACAAGCGATTGTCGACGGAGCACGAACTGTCGGTCGTGACGGTCTCGGCACGGTAGGCCTGGTCGTCGGTGCCACCCGAGATCATGGTCTGGACCTGGCAGGTTTCGGTGGACCGATTCTCGCACCGGGTCTCGGTGCCCAGGGCGCCGAGGTCGGCGACTTGCGGCACATCTTCGGGGATTGCCAGGACCTGCTGCTGCCCAGTTCGTCCCGCGGAGTGCTTGCCGCCGGGCCGACGGTCGGCGCCCTCCAAGACGCCGCCAGAACGCTGCGCGATGAGATCGAGACCGCATTGGCTTAGCTCACCGGCCGAAAGCGCTCGGCGGTGGGGGTGGGTTCGCGAACTCCGTCTAGCGTGGGTACCGTCGCTGTCGTTGCAGGTTACCGCTGGTATACCGCAGCCAAAAGTGCAAGCAATACCCGTGCACTGTTCACCTTTCGATGTGACGGAGGAAACGTGGCCCTTCCCCAGTTGACCGCAGAGCAGCGAGCAGCCGCTTTGGAGAAGGCGGCCTTCGCCCGTAAAACGAGAGCCGAGCTCAAAGAGCGTCTCAAGCGTGGCGGCACCGACCTACAGCAGGTGTTGAAGGATGCCGAAACCGACGAGATTCTCGGCAAGATGAAGGTGTCGGCACTTTTGGAAGCACTTCCCAAGGTCGGCAAGGTCAAGGCCCAGGAATTGATGATCGAGTTGGAGATTGCACCGACTCGTCGTCTACGTGGACTCGGTGACCGACAGCGCAAGGCGTTGTTGACGAAATTCGATTTCGAAGCCTGAGAGGTTCGACTAGTGGCGGAGGTATCGACCGTGTCCGACAGTGACGCGTCACCGAGTGGGAGGGGTCGGCTCATCGTGTTGTCCGGTCCCTCCGGCGTCGGTAAGTCCAGCGTCGTTCGAGTTGTACGACGGACCCTGCCCGAGCTGTGGTTCAGCGTTTCCGTGACCACCCGGGCGCCACGCCCCGGTGAGGTCGACGGCGAGGACTATCACTTCGTGACTGCCGACGAGTTCGATCGCATGGTCGAGGCAGACGAATTGCTCGAGTGGGCGAGTGTGCACGGTGGTTTGCACCGCTCCGGCACGCCGGCGGCCCCGGTAGAGGAAGCCTTGGAGCGAGGACATCCGGTGCTGCTCGAACTCGATCTCGCGGGCGCGCGCGCCGTCCGCGTGTCGAAGCCCGAAGCTCTGTTGGTGTTCATGGCGCCACCTACCTGGGAAGATCTGGTGCAGCGCCTCACGTCCAGGGCTACCGAGGAATCGGATGCTACCGAGCGGCGACTTCAGACTGCACGGATCGAATTGGCGGCACAGAACGAGTTCGACACGATCATTGTCAATGCCGATGTCGACCATTCGTGCGATGAGTTGGTATCCTTGTTGGTCGGTAGGTCTTCGGTCGGTTGATTCCGGCGTACTCCGGGCGATGTAGAGCCGATTTTCGCCAGCTTCACAGTCTTGTATTACCAGCAGTGTGGCTCCGACCAGCAGACAGCACCAGCATTTTTCGCAGCAGTACCGATGCACTTTCAGGAGATCAATAGTGAGCAGCACTTCAGCGGCCGTGTCCGATTTCGACGGATCCAGCGTTCTTCCGGCCTACGACACGCCGCTCGGCATCACGAATCCCCCCATCGACGAACTTTTGGCGCGTACGTCGTCGAAGTACGCCCTCGTGATCTATGCGGCCAAGCGGGCCCGTCAGATAAACGATTACTACAACCAGCTCGGCGACGGCATCCTCGAGTACGTCGGCCCCTTGGTCGAGCCGGGTCTGCAGGAGAAGCCGCTCTCGATCGCACTCCGGGAGATTCATGCCGATCTCCTCGAGCATTCCGAAGGCGAATAAGAACCGCTGGTAAGGAAGCAGCCGTTGCGCGTAGTCATCGGAGTAGGTGGCGGGATCGCCGCCTACAAGAGCTGTTCCCTCATTCGCAGCTTCACCGAGGGTGGACATCATGTTCGGGTGATCCCCACGGAGTCGGCGCTCGAGTTCGTGGGGCGGGCGACGTTCGAAGCGCTGTCCGGTAACCCGGTCCACACCGGAGTCTTCTCCGACGTGCCCGAGGTTCCACACGTTCGGCTGGGGCAGGAAGCCGACCTCGTGGTCGTCGCGCCTGCCACGGCAGACCTGCTGGCCCGGATCGCAGGCGGACGTGCGGACGATCTCCTGACCGCCACACTTCTCACCGCGCGATGCCCGGTCGTCCTCGCTCCGGCAATGCACACCGAGATGTGGGAGCACCCGGCGACGGTTGCCAACGTCGTCACCGTGCGTGGTCGCGGTGTCACCGTCGTCGAACCTGCGTCCGGTCGACTGACTGGCAGCGATACCGGAGCGGGTCGCCTTCCGGAACCCTCCGAGATATTTGCGCTTGCGATGCTGCTGGCCGAGCGATCGGATGCACTCCCGCAAGACCTGTCCGGTCGCCGAGTCGTCGTGACCGCCGGCGGAACCCGCGAACCGTTGGACCCGGTCCGATTCCTGGGCAACCGTAGTTCCGGCAAGCAGGGATACGCGTTGGCTCGGGTGGCTGCTCAACGTGGCGCCGACGTCACCCTCATCGCTGGTTTCACCACCGAACTTCCAGATCCCGCAGCTGTGGACGTCGTGCATGTGAAGACGGCGCGGCAGATGCAGGAGGCGGTGCGCAAGTTCGCCCCCGATTCCGACGTGATCGTGATGGCGGCAGCTGTCGCCGACTTCCGTCCGGCAACCATCGCCGCGAGCAAGATCAAGAAGGGTGCCGACGAGCCGGATTCGATCCCGCTGGTTCGAAACGACGACATCTTGGCAGGACTGGTCGAATCGCGTCGTAACGGGGACATTGCACAAGCCACTGTGATCGTAGGTTTTGCTGCCGAGACCGGTGACGAGCACGGAGATGTACTCACCTATGCGCGAGCGAAGCTCGAACGTAAGGGATGCGATCTGCTCGTCGTCAACGCGGTAGGCGAGGGAAAAGCGTTCGAGGTCGACGACAACGACGGGTGGCTGTTGGGATCCGATGGTTCGGAATCAGCGCTCGGAGAGGGTTCGAAAGCTCTTCTTGCGAGCCGCGTCGTCGACGCAGTTGTCGGCATGCTCGCGATCCAGCCTTCGGATCACCGGTGATCCGAAGGGTGCACAGCACCCGTCCGCCCGACTAAAGTGACGGGCGCTTCGTGTCGGAAACTGGCTCGGGGCGTCGAACTCATAGTTGTAGTTCAGAACGAAATGTAGTTCAGAGTGCTTCACCAGTTAGGTGCTCGAATCGAATGAAAGTGATGGCCGACAGGGAGTAACGCTCCTGGCCGGCCGCAAGTACGCGTCGAGAGGAAATCCGTGAGCAAGTCCGGCAGTCGGCTCTTCACCAGTGAGTCTGTGACAGAGGGTCACCCAGACAAAATTTGTGATGCGATCAGCGACTCGATCCTCGATGCACTCCTCACCGAGGATCCTCGTGCACGCGTGGCCGTGGAGACGTTGGTCACGACCGGTCAGGTCCATGTCGCCGGTGAAGTAAACACCACCGCCTATGCCGACATCCCAAAAATCGTCCGCGAGAAGGTCCTCGAGATCGGCTACGACTCTTCTGCCAAAGGATTCGACGGCAATTCGTGTGGCGTGAACGTTGCGATCGGTGCTCAGTCTCCGGAAATCGCCCAGGGAGTGGATAATTCACACGAATCGCGTGTCGAAGGACTCTCCGAGGACGAGATCGACCGTCAGGGTGCAGGCGACCAGGGGCTGATGTTCGGGTACGCCAATACCGATACCCCAGAACTGATGCCGCTGCCGATCGCATTGGCGCACCGTCTCGCACGTCGATTGACCGAGGTGCGCAAGAACGGCACCCTGCCGTATCTGCGTCCGGACGGCAAGACCCAGGTCACCATCGAATACGACGGTGATCAGGCAGTGCGACTGGATACGGTCGTCGTCTCCACCCAGCACGCGGCCGATATCGACCTGGACAATCTGTTGACGCCGGATATTCGCGACAAGGTTCTCGGCGCGGTGCTCGCAGATCTGGACATCCCCACGCTCGACACTTCCAACATCAGATTGCTCGTCAATCCCACCGGCAAGTTCGTTCTCGGCGGACCGATGGGTGATGCCGGACTGACCGGCCGCAAGATCATCGTCGACACCTACGGCGGCATGGCCCGTCATGGTGGCGGTGCTTTCTCCGGTAAGGACCCGTCCAAAGTCGACCGTAGCGCCGCCTACGCGATGCGGTGGGTTGCAAAGAATGCGGTGGCGGCGGGCCTGGCCGATCGCATCGAGGTTCAGGTTGCATACGCGATCGGTAAATCAGCGCCGGTCGGTCTGTTCGTCGAGACGTTCGGAACCGAAAAGACCGATCCAGTGCGGATTCAGGCTGCGATCGCCGAGGTGTTCGATCTACGCCCCGGTGCGATCATTCGTGACCTCGATCTGCTTCGTCCGATCTATGCTCCGACCGCCGCTTACGGACACTTCGGCCGAACGGACATTTCGCTTCCGTGGGAGTCCACCGATCGTGCCGACAAGCTGCGCGCTGCCGCCGGTCTCTGATATCGGCTTCGGGTACCTCGAGGGGAAGAAGTTCACGAACGGAGTGAGGTGAGCGGCGCAGCGAGAACAGCAGCCGAGGAGCATCCCATTGCGCGGGTGTTGCCGCTGCTGCCGCTCGCTCACCTCGACCGGGAATTCGACTATCTCGTACCGGCCGAATTCGCCGATAGTGCTCAGCCCGGGGTGCGGGTTCGGATACGGTTCGCCGGCAGGCTGGTCGACGGATACGTCGTCGAGCGTGTCGAATCCAGCGACCACACAGGAAAGCTGCGCTGGCTGGACCGCGTCGTCTCTTCCGAGAGAGTCCTGACGCCCGAGATCAGCGCGTTGGTCACTGCTGTCGCCGCCAGATATGCCGGCACGAGAGCGGACGTCCTGCGTCTCGCCGTTCCGCCGAGACATGCCAAGGTCGAAGAGGAGCCCTCTGGCGACATGCCGGTCGTTGTCGCTCCCACGATCGATTCGAGTGCGTGGTCGTCGTACATTCACGGCGAGGCCTTTCTCGATGCACTGAGGGCGTCGAGGAGTCCGCGTGCGGTCTGGCAAGCGCTTCCGGGCGAGGATTGGGCTCAACGAATCGCCGAACTCGCCTGCGTCACAGCGGCGAATGGGCGAAGCGTCGTCGTGGTGGTGCCGGATCAACGCGACTTGGATCGTGTTGCGTCCGCCTGCGAGGCGGTTGCAGGCTCGGACGCGGTGATCGCATTGTCCGCAGGCCTCGGACCTGCCAAACGCTACCGGCGCTGGTTGGCGGCACTACGACGTGATGTGTCGATCGTCGTCGGTACCAGGAGCGCGGTGTTCGCCCCCGCACGAAACTTGGGTTTGCTGCTCATGTGGGATGACGGTGACGACGGTTATGCCGAACCTCGATCGCCTTATCCGCATGCCCGCGAGGTGGCGTTGTTGCGGGCGCATGAATGCGGATGTGCAGTCGTCTTGGCTGGGCATGCCAGAACTGCAGAAGCCGAGGCGCTCGTGGATTCCGGTTGGGCACACGATCTTCTCGCGCCCCGGGAAGTGGTCCGTGCTCGACAACCACATGTCGTCGCGCTGGCGGACAGCGATCATGCGTTGGCCAGAGACCCTGGGGCACGTGCGGCGCGCTTGCCTGCCATCGCATTCGAAGCGGCACGAACAGCATTGGCCGCGGATCTTGCAGTGCTGGTCCAGGTTCCACGCGGTGGATACGTTCCGTCGTTGGCCTGCGGCAAGTGCCGAAATCCGGCGAGATGCCGTCGCTGCAACGGACCGTTGTCATTGCCGTCTGCTCCGGGAGCGGACGGCGCAGGCAGCCCCACCTGCAGTTGGTGCGGCGTCTCCGATACCAACCATCGCTGCACCGTCTGCGGGTCTCGAACCCTGCGGGCAGTTGTCATCGGTGCACATCGAACAGCAGAAGAGCTGGGCCGCGCATTCCCTGGAGTTCCGGTTCACACCTCCGGGGGAGCATCGGTGCTCGACTCCGTTGCTTCCGGACCGAGACTGGTCATATCCACTGTAGGAGCCGAACCGACCGCGCCCGGTGGGTTCGGTGCTGCCCTGCTGCTCGACGGGTGGGCATTGCTCGGCCGCGCCGACTTGCGGGCAGCAGAGGAGACACTTCGCCGATGGATGACGGCCGCAGCGTTGGTGCGGCCCGGTACCGAGAACGGCCGAGTGGTCGTGGTGGCGGAATCGGAGATTCCTACGGTGCAGGCATTGGTGCGTTGGGATCCGGTCGGGCACGCGCGAAGTCAGCTGGAGGAGCGCATAGAGGTGCGCTTCCCACCGGCGGTCCACGTTGCGGCAATCGATGGGACGACGGCATCGATCACCGCGCTCGTCGAGGCGGCTGGGCTGACGGACGAGGTGGAGGTACTCGGGCCGGTAGACCTCCCTGATGGTCAGCGTGCTCCAGCCGGCGGGGGGGAAGAGGTCCTGCCGGGCGATGTACAACGACTTTTGCTTCGGGTGCCCCGTAACGCCGGTGGGGCCCTTGCCCGTTCACTCGCAGAGGCGCAGGCCGCCAGGAGCGCCAGGAAAAGTACGTCTTCGATTCGAGTCCAGATCGATCCCATCAGAATCGGTTGAGTAGTCGGTGGGGGAGTGCGACTTCGAGCGCATAGAGTCTGTTTCCTACGGCATTGGGTCAAGTTCTTACGACACTGAGCAAGGGTGCAGTTCGGGCCCTGGGACAAGCGAAGGTTCATTCGATGAAAAGACGACAGCTGATTCGACGCGTGGCAACAGGTTTAGCAGTGGTTGCGGGCGCGCGTTTGGCGGGGCCAACACTTGCGCAGGCGGCGCCGGGAACAGGTTCGGCAGATCTTCCTGGGATCGGGATCCCCTTGGATCGCTTGCTGAAGATCGTGTCGCTTTCCCACGTCAACGACCCGGCCACGACACCAATATTCCCGGGTGATCCAGAGTTCGTTCTGGAGACTGCCGCCACCGTAGCCGAAGATGGTTTCTACATCCAGAATGTCAGGGAAGGCGAGCACACGGGCTCACATTGGGGAGCGCCGGCGCACTTCCAGGAGGGCGGGCTCACCGCCGACCAACTCGCGCCGGAAGATCTGTTCCTGCCTGCAGTGAAAATAGATGTTCGTGAGAAGTCAGCCGCGAATGCAGATTATGCGGTCACGGTCGCGGACCTGCAGGAATGGGAGACTGTCAACGGCCGTATCCCGTCGGGCGCAGCAGTCTTGTTATGGACGGGATGGAATGAGCGGTGGGGTTCGGATACGTACGCCAACGCCGATGCAGAGGGCGTGAGCCATCAGCCAGGTTTCTCTGTGGACGCGGCACGATGGCTCATCGCTACAGGCCGACTTGCTGATCGAGGAGCGTTGGGAACCGACACGTTCGGTCCCGATCTCGGCAACGACGAGACCTATCCGGTGTCGGTCGAACTTTACGACCGACGCAGAATCAGTTTGGAAAATCTCACCAACCTGGGTTCGTTGCCCACCACGGGGGCCTATGTTTTGGTCGGTGGTCCGATCAATCGAGCCGGGTCGGGTTCGCCCGCAACGATATTCGGACTGATCCCCAGGCTTCCTTGATCACCTGAACCGATCGGAATCCGCTGGATTTCCCGGTTGCGGTGGTTGGGCCACCAGTCGAATGCCGCAGCCTTATCGTCCAGGTTGTACACCATCCGCAGTGCGCCGTCGCAATCGTAGGTGAACACTCCAGCCTTACCGCTCTTCTTTGCCTCGTACATGGCCCGGTCCGCACTACGAACTAGGGCATCTGCCGTCACGTCGCCGTCGAAAACGTTCAATTCGACCACTCCCACGCTTGCGCCGATCGATACCAGGTGGCCCTCGATTTCTCGAGGCTCACGAAGTGCGTCGACTATCTCTTTTGCGGCCCGGCAACCGGCGTCGATGCCCGCGGGGATCAGTACGGTGAATTCGTCGCCACCGAATCGGGCGACGACGCCCCCATGTTCGCCGCCATCGACAGTGTCCGCCAACCGTTTCGAGAGGATCTCGAGCAAGCGGTCTCCGGCGCCGTGGCCGAGTCGATCGTTGATTGCCTTGAAGTTGTCCAGGTCGATCAACAGCAACACACCCGGTCGTCCGGTCGTGTTGTGGAGGTCGAGCGCTGTGCTCAGGTGATCATCGAATGCGGATCGGTTGAGCAGGCCGGTCAATCCGTCGTGGTGCGCTCGGTAGCTGAGCTCTGCCTGCGCCTCGGACAGCCTTCGGAGGAGTGTGTCGTTTTGCAGCAATGTCATCACCTGACGGGCCAGCGAGAGCACCACCACGGCGAAGAACAGTGCGAGCACCACGGTATCGACGGAACCGTGAACTGCCCATTGCACGCAGAGGAACGTGCCGATCAGCGCTATCAATGCGTAGGGAATCAACAGTTGGGTGCGATCACTGGCCACCGAAACGAGCGAAGGCCGGGGGGGAAAAGGCCGGCGGGAAAAAGGCCGGGGGGAAAAAGGCCGGGGGGAAACAGGCGATAGCCGGGGCGAGGTGGACCGAGTACACGGTGCCTCGGTCGAACCTTCGGTCCGACCGACATTGTCAGCGGGTCGACCGGTAGGTACGGACGCGGCGAGAGCAACCAGAACGGGTCCCGCGATGAAGCCTGCGTCGGCAACCAACGGCATCTCCTCGGCGCCGATGGCGACGAGATAGGCGTACAGACTGTCCGAGGTGGCCACGCAGACGAGTCCGGCGCCGAGTAGAGAAAGTTGTGCGCGATAACGGCGGGGGACGTCAGCGATGACGGCGAGTAGGCCGACCATGACGGCAAGTACCAGGTCGGTGATCGGGTACATCAATGCGACGAGGAACCGCAAAGAACTCGTCTCCTCGGATCGCACGACATGTCCCAGCGCGGTGGACCACGACAGTACGAACAGTGAGCCGACGATCACCATTCCGTCGAGAACAGAGGTGATCCAAGCGTGAGTGGAGCCGACCTCGGTGCGGCGCGGCGACTTTCCGACGACGGCGAGCAAAGCCGAGACGGAGAAGATCGGAAGCAGAAAGAAGCCGATGTCTGCATACGAAGGGGACGGCAACGCGGTGTGGAGAACCGAACGGTACAGAGCCCAGGTCAGCATGCCTGCCGACCAGCAAGCCATACCTACAGCCATCAGAACCCGCCACCTTCGCTCGGATCCGGTGCGATGCCTGGCCGTGTACCAGCAGATCGACGCGGCAGCGACGCCACAGATCAGCTGCGCGAGGTCGTCCAGAACGACGGAGAGCTGTTTCGGCAGAATTCCGGTCGAGACGATGCCGACTACGACGGCAACGACACCGAGGCATGCCGCAGTCCGTCGGCCCACCGTGTATTCGGACTCTGCCGCGGCCGAGGGGCTTGCGATGGACAAGCTCTCTCCTCTCGTACGCGCAAATTTATCGGCCGAGGCGGTGGTGCGTATCGGCTGGGTGGTACTCGTGTGTCGATCTTGTCGGCTGGTTCGAACCTGCCAGGTCCGACCGGGCTCGAGTTGCCCCGCGTGGCGGTTCGACGGACCCGTCGGTTCGACGCGCAGCCAGTGCGCGCGAGACCAGCGCGACATCGAGATGGTCGGGCCGACGCTCGCGTGCCCGACCAGGCTAGCGGGTGATCGCCGGCGACATCTCTGCTCGGGCCGATTGATGCCGAGTACGTGCAGTACCGCGCGATAGCGATGCAAGACCGACACGTGCCAGGACCCCGCAGGTGAGCGGCGGTTTGTCAGGACGTGAGCAGATGGTCCCTAGAATAGGGAGTTCGTCGTAAGAGTCGTATTGCCTATTCGTGGGAGCCCACTGGTGCGTGTTGTGTTTGCAGGGACGCCTGAACCGGCGGTTCCGTCGCTGGAACGTCTGATAGCTTCGGACAAGCATGAGGTGATAGCGGTAGTCACCCGACCCGATGCAGCGGCGGGCCGTGGACGCAAACAGGTTCGCTCGCCGATCGGTGTTCTGGCCGACTCACACGGCATCCCAGTGCTGACGCCTGCAAGGCCCTCAGATCCCGAGTTTCTCGAAGCATTGGCGGCATTGGAGCCCGACGTTTGCCCCGTCGTGGCCTACGGCGCCTTACTGCCTCGGCCGGTGTTGAACATCCCCCGGTTCGGTTGGATCAACCTTCACTTCTCACTGCTGCCTGCGTGGCGCGGCGCCGCCCCCGTGCAGGCAGCTATCGCCGCCGGTGACGACGTCACAGGTGCATCGACGTTTCTGCTCGAGGAAGGGATGGACACGGGGCCGATACTCGGCGTCGTAACCGAAGTCGTTCGGCCGTCGGACACCGCAGGCGAGCTGCTGTCCAGGCTCGCGATCAGTGGCGCCGAGCTGTTGGAAGCCACCCTGGATGCCATCGATGCAGGGGAGGCGTCCGCAGTTACACAAAGCGCGGACGGAGTCTCGTACGCCAAGAAGGTGACCGTCGACGCTGCACGCATCGACTGGATGCGTTCGGCAGCAGCAGTCGACCGTCAGATCCGTGCAGTCACACCCAACCCCGGCGCGTGGACGAAGGTAGGCGATATTCGCATGAAGGTCCTCCCGGTGACCGTATCGACCGAGAGCATGGAACCTGGACACATCGTTGTGCGAAAGGACGGTGTGTACGTAGGTACGGCAAGCACAGCAGTCGTCCTCGGTGACATAGTGCCGCAGGGCAAGAAACCGATGAAGGCACTCGACTGGGCTCGCGGAGCCCGACTTACGGAAACGGCAGTGGCACAATGAGTTCGGAAGACAAGCCCAGTCGCAGCAATGCGGGAGGCGGCCGACACGAGCAAGGTGGCCGCCCAGGAAAGCGTCGGCCGTCATCTACGGAGTCGTCCGGCACCAAAGGTGCGTCTCGACGTCCGCAGGGGACATCGCGCGGCACGGGCACCAACCGGCCGCCGCGGGGTAACGGCCCCGCCGCTGCCGGTGCGGTCGATGCGGCCCGTCTGGCAGCTCGCGACGTTCTCAAAGCTGTTCGGGTGCGCGACGCCTATGCCAACTTGGTCCTGCCCGGCCTGCTACGCGAGCGCAAACTCGATACTCGAGACGCAGCCCTGGCAACCGAACTCGCATACGGAGCGTCCCGTGCTCGTGGGCTGCTCGACGCCGTCATCGAGAGTGGCTCGGGCCGGTCCATCGCTGATATCGACGGCGGATTGCTCGATATTCTGCGGCTCGGGGCGTATCAACTACTCCGCACCAGAGTTGCACCGCACGCTGCGGTAGCTACGTCCGTCGATTTTGCCCGAGCGGAGTTCGGCAGCGGCAAGGCCGGCTTCGTCAACGCCGTGCTGCGACGAGTCTCGGAGAAGACCGAGGAGCAATGGGTGGAGGAGCTCGGTCCATCCGCAGAACAGGACCCTGTCGGACACCTGGCCTTCGAATATGCACACCCCAAGTGGATCGCCCAAGCGTTCGCCGATGCGCTCGGAGCCGACGCCGGTGAACTCGCGGACGTTCTGGCAGCAGACGATGCCCGTCCGGCCGTGCATCTCGTGGCGCGTCCGGGTGAGATCTCGGCGGAGGAACTGGCTCTCGTCACCGGTGGCGAAGAAGGTCCGTATTCGCCGTATGCAGTGCACCTCGACGGCGGGGATCCGGGCAAGCTCGACGCAGTTCGCGAGGGTCTCGCAGGAGTCCAGGACGAGGGCAGTCAACTTGTTGCCAGGGCGCTGACGCTGGCGCCGCTCGAAGGTCCGGACGGCGGTCGATGGCTCGACCTGTGTGCTGGGCCGGGAGGCAAGGCCGCGCTCCTCGGTGCGCTCGCCGAAATCGACGGTGCACAGATCGACGCAGTGGAACCGACGCCTCACCGCGCCGAGCTGGTCCGAAAGACCACCGCATCATTGCCTGTCACCGTCCACGTCGTCGACGGCCGAGACTCCGGCCTCGACCCCGGATTCGATCGTGTTCTCGTCGACGCCCCCTGCACCGGACTCGGCGCGCTGCGTCGACGTCCGGAAGCGCGGTGGCGTCGCTCACCCAAGGATGTCGCGGCACTGGTCACTCTCCAGAAGGAACTTCTCGCTTCGGCCATCTCGCTCGTGCGGCCGGGCGGCGTCGTCGTCTACTCCACGTGTTCGCCGCATCTGTCGGAAACGACCGCTGTCGTCGCCGACGCTGTCCGACGCTATGGCGTCGAACAACTGGACACGAGGGAGTTGCTGCCGGAAGTTCCGCTGATCGGCGACGGACCCTCGGTGCAGCTATGGCCACACCGGCACGGTACCGACGCGATGTTCATGGCTGCGCTCCGTAAACCTCTCTGACTCGAAGGACCGGGTCGGTACTCATTCGTCCAAGCGCCACTGCGGTGAGCGGAGGAGACTTTCGAATCATGAGCATCGATACGGAAGGCGTCGGCGCAGGCAGTTCCACGTGGAGGAGCGTCGTCGAATTCGCGCAGACGCTGCCGAAAGTGGCGTTGTCGACGTCGTATGGGACGCCTGCATTGAAGGTTGCCGGAAAGCTGTTCGCCAGGCTGCGTACCGAGGCAGAAGGTGGGCTGCTTCTGGTGTGCCGCCTGGACGAGAAACAAGCGCTTCTCTGCGGCGGGAGTCCCGCGTTCTATACGACCCAGCACTACGACGGGTACGGCTTCATCATCGTCGATCTCGACCTTGTCGACTGCGACGAACTGCGGGAGATGATCGTCGCGGCGTGGCGAGACAAGGCAAGCCCGACTGTGAGAAAGCAGTACGACGGTACCGACTAGGATCAGTGGTGTGGCAGCTCCGATGATCGCACCGTCCATCCTTTCCGCCGATTTCGCTCGTTTGGGTGAAGAAGCCGATGCAGTCGAGGGCTCCGACTGGTTGCACGTCGATGTCATGGACGCCCATTTCGTACCCAATCTGACGTTGGGGCTACCGGTAGTTCAGTCGTTGCTGAAGGCGACCGACATTCCGTTGGACTGCCATCTGATGATCGAGGATCCAGCTCGCTGGGCACCGCCGTACGCCGAGGCAGGCGCGTACAACGTCACGTTCCATGCCGAGGCGACCGATGATCCGATTGCGGTGGCCAAAAGTATTCGCGCAGCGGGTGGGAAAGCCGGGTTGGCCGTCAAACCTGACACACCCATCGAGCCGTACCTCGAGATCCTGCGCGCTTTCGACACGCTTCTTGTCATGAGCGTGGAGCCAGGATTCGGCGGGCAATCGTTCATGCCCGAGGTGCTGAGCAAGGCCGTGATCGTCCGATCGCTCGTCGATTCGGGTGAGCTGAAGCTGATCGTCGAAATCGACGGAGGCATCAATGTCGACACGATCGAGCAGGCCGCGGAGGCAGGAATCGATTGCTTCGTGGCGGGTTCGGCAGTCTATGGCACTTCGGATCCGGCAGGAGCGGTCCGTGGACTACGTGCGCAAGCAGCCCGGGCCTCGAAGCATCTGTTGCACGGATGAGCGTCGCCCGGATCGCTGGTGGCGGTTCCGCTGTCATTGACGAGGCGATGCAGTTGGCCGTCGACGAGGCCGACGCAGCCAGAGGGAGAACGAGCCCGAATCCGCCGGTGGGTGCGGTCATTCTCGACGTCGACGGGGTGGTCGTAGGCGTGGGGTCGACCCAACCGCCAGGTGGTCCACATGCCGAGGTAATGGCGTTGATGGAGGCAGGCGAGAAGGCGCGCGGAGGCACTGCGGTGGTCACGTTGGAACCGTGCAATCACACGGGCAGAACTGGTCCGTGCTCGCAGGCACTCGTCGAAGCTGGGATCGCCAAGGTGGTGTTCGCCGTGGCCGATCCCACTCCTTTGGCACAGGGTGGCGCCCGCACGCTGATCGAAGCAGGCGTACTCGTCGAGTCGGGGACGGGTGCCGACAGCGTCCTGAAGGGGCCACTGCGTGCATGGTTGCACAAGCAGCGGACCGGCCGTCCTCATGTGACCCTGAAGTACGCCGCAAGTCTGGACGGCCGAAGCGCTGCGGCCGACGGCTCCAGTCAATGGATCACGGGACCGGCAGCGCGTGCACACGTTCACGAGCAACGGTCCAAACTCGACGCCATCGTCGTCGGGACCGGCACGGTAATTGCCGACGATCCGAGACTGACCGCTCGGTTGCCCGACGGCAGCGACTCTCCACATCAGCCCACGCGAGTAGTCGTGGGACTTCGGGAAATATCCCCGGCTTCGCAGGTCCGGAGTTCCGACGCTCAGACATTGTTCGTGCGCAGTCGCGAGCCGGCCGATGTGATGCACGCGTTGGCCGAGCACACCGATGTTCTGATCGAAGGTGGACCGACACTGGCCGGTGCGTTTCTGGCCGCGGGGCTGGTCGACAGGATCGTGGCCTATATCGCTCCGGTCGTGCTGGGTTCCGGCGCGGCGGCGGTGGAAAATGCAGGTGTCGGAACAATCACCGACGCCTTGAGGTTTTCTATCGAAAGTGTCCAGCCGATCGGAGCCGACATACTTCTCAGCGCCGTTCCGACCTGACGCGCCTGAACTGCACGCACACGCACCATCCGCTGAAGTAGCGGAGACGACAAGAGATCGACCGGACAGGAGTGAGTACAAAGTGTTCACCGGAATCGTCGAAGAACTCGGCGAGATCATCGGCAGGGAAGACCTTGTCGACGCGGCCCGCTTCACGGTCAAGGGGCCGATCGTGACCTCCGACGCAGGTCATGGCGACTCCATTGCAGTGAACGGGGTGTGCCTGACCATCGTGGACGTGCTGGCAGAAGGCGCATTCACCGCTGATGTCATGCAGGAGACACTCGACAGATCGTCTTTGCAGCGGCTCGAGGTAGGCAGCCGGGTCAATTTGGAACGTGCCATGGCGATGGGTAGTCGCCTCGGTGGGCACCTGGTGCAGGGGCACGTCGACGGGACCGGAACCGTCGTTCATCGCTCGCCCTCGGAGAACTGGACCGTCGTGCGTGTATCGATGCCGACGTCGGTCGCTCGGTACGTCGTGGAAAAGGGCTCGATCACAGTCGACGGTGTGTCGTTGACCGTGTCGGCGCTCGGTAAGGAAGAAGGCGGCGAGCACTGGTTCGAGATCTCGCTGATCCCGACCACTCTCGACTTGACGACGTTGGGAAGTGCCGAGGTCGGCGCGCCCGTCAATCTCGAGGTGGACGTCATCGCCAAGTATGTGGAGCGCCTGCAGACCGTAGGCGCCTAGAAAGTACGCTCGAAGGTGCACCCGCACCCTCGGATGCATGATGGGGTATTACGAGTATGGAGCGCAGGACGTGACAAGGTTCGACAGTATCGAGCGCGCGGTCGCTGACATCGCCGCGGGCAAAGCAGTGGTAGTAGTCGATGACGAGGATCGCGAGAACGAAGGCGATCTCATCTTCGCCGCTGAAAAGGCAACGCCCGAACTCGTCGCGTTCATGGTGCGATACACATCCGGATATCTGTGTGTGCCGCTCGCCGGTGACGACTGTGATCGACTCGGGCTGCCGCCCATGTTCGCCACCAACCAGGACAAACATGGTACCGCATACACTGTGACCGTCGATGCGCGCGAGGGCATCGGCACTGGCATTTCCGCGTCCGATCGTGCAGCGACCATGCGGTTGTTGGCGGACCCGGACACCGGTGCGAACGATTTCACACGACCGGGTCATGTAGTACCGCTTCGTGCGAAGGAAGGCGGCGTTCTTCGTCGACCCGGACACACCGAAGCCGCCGTCGACCTCGCACGCATGGCCGATTTGCGGCCGGCGGGCGTCATCTGCGAAATCGTCAGCCAGAAGGACGAGGGCGCGATGGCTCAAACCGACGAACTGCGGGTATTTGCAGACGAACACAACCTGGCTCTGATCTCTATCGCCGACCTCATCGCGTGGCGTCGTAAGCACGAGAAGCATGTGGTCCGCGTCGCCGATGCACGCATCCCGACCAAACACGGGACGTTCCGTGCTGTCGGCTATCAGAGCGTGTACGACGAGGTCGAACACGTCGCGCTCGTCCGTGGCGACATCGCAGGCCCGGATGGCGATGGAAGCGACGTTCTCGTTCGCGTCCACTCGGAGTGCCTCACCGGCGACGTGTTCGGATCGCTTCGGTGCGATTGCGGACCCCAGCTGGACGCGGCGATGGACATGATTGCGGAAGAGGGTAGGGGCGTCGTGCTCTACATGCGCGGTCATGAGGGCCGCGGGATCGGTTTGCTGCACAAGCTGCAGGCCTACCAGCTTCAAGACGCGGGTTCGGACACCGTCGATGCAAACCTGCAGCTTGGGCTCCCCGCCGATTCCAGGGATTACGGGATCGGTGCCCAAATTCTTGTGGACCTCGGAATCTCGTCCATGCGGCTGCTCACCAACAATCCGGCGAAGCGAGTGGGGTTGGACGGATACGGACTTCACGTGACAGAGCGGGTGCCCATGCCGCTCCGCGCGAATGCCGAGAATCTGACATACCTTCGCACCAAACGAGACCGAATGGGTCACGACCTCGTCGGTTTGGACGAGTACGAAGCAGGGACCAACCGATGAGCGGTGAGGGCGAACCCGAACTGCAGCTCTCCGGTGCAGGTGACCTGAAGCTGGCTATCGTCGCAGGCCAGTGGCACAAGACGATTTCCGAGGCGCTGCTGGCAGGTGCCAAGCGGAAGGCCGAAGAGGTCGGCATCACCGACGTCACCGTGGTGCGTGTCGCCGGTGCGATCGAACTTCCGGTAGTTGCCCAGGCTCTGGCCAAATCGCATGACGCAGTGGTTGCACTCGGGGTGGTCATCCGTGGCGGTACCCCGCACTTCGAATACGTCTGCGATGCAGTCACGGCCGGTCTGACTCGGGTTTCGCTCGACGAAAGCACGCCCGTCACCAACGGCGTGCTCACGACTGACGACGAAGCACAGGCGCTCGATCGGGCCGGTCTCCCGGAATCGAAAGAGGACAAGGGTGCGCAAGCGGTGGCAGCTGCTGTCGACACCGCGCTGACACTCAAGCACCTACGTCAGCCGTGGACCGACGAGGCGTTCCGATGACCGACGAAGCTCGTTGGGAACTAGAGGTTCGTTCGATCAAGTCCGCTCGGTTCGCGATAGCGGCGGCGGTCGTGCTGCTGGTGTCGCACACCACCGTGGCGATCCTTCTGCGCGTGTCCCCGACCGGGGTTTACTTCCGCACTGCGGATCAGCTTGCCCTCGCCGGAATCGGTGTCCTGCTCGCCGGGATAGCGTTGTTGCTTACTCGACCGCGGGTGCGGGTCGGTAGAGAAGGCGTTGCCGTTCGCAACATTCTGTCCGAGCGCCTGATCGAATGGGACTTGGTGCGCGGGCTGTCGTTTCCCGACGGCGCCATGTGGGCTCGAGTGGACATCCCCGACGACGAGTTCATCCCGGTGATGGCAATTCAGTCCAACGATCGCGGCCACGCCGTCGACGCTGTGCGGGCATTCCGTTCGCTCGAAGCGAAGTACACGGGCGCCGACAGGTTACGAGAAGAGTGAGCGAGCAGCGCTGGGCCTGGTTCGTCGGTAGCTGCGGCTAGCCTGGGATACGTGTCCGATCCAGCTACGTACCGCCCTGCAACCGGAACTATTCCGGTCGAGCCCGGTGTGTACAAATTTCGTGATCCGCATGGACGGGTCATCTATGTCGGAAAAGCAAAAAGCCTTCGCAGCCGCCTGAACTCGTATTTCGCCGACGTCGCCTCTCTTCACCCCCGTACCAGACAGATGGTGACCACCGCGGCCTCAGTCGAGTGGACCGTCGTGACGACCGAGGTCGAGGCACTCCAGCTCGAATACAACTGGATCAAAGAGTTCGATCCTCGGTTCAATGTTCGCTATCGCGACGACAAGAGCTATCCGATGCTGGCGGTCACGATGAACGAAGAGTATCCACGACTGTTCGTCTACCGTGGCCCACGACGCAAGGGTGTGCGTTATTTCGGTCCGTACGCACATGCCTGGGCTATCCGGGAAACCCTCGATCTGCTGTTGCGGGTCTTTCCAGCACGTACCTGTTCGGCCGGAGTGTTCAAGAGGCACAAGCAGATCGGTCGACCTTGCCTGCTCGGGTACATCGACAAGTGCTCGGCGCCGTGCGTGGGTCGTGTCTCGGCCGACGAGCATCGCACGATCGTCGAGGACTTCTGCGACTTTCTGTCCGGTAAGACCGACAGACTGGTTCGCCAGATCGAGAAGCAGATGCAGACGGCGTCGGATGATCTGGACTTCGAAACCGCTGCCCGATTGCGTGACGACGTCGGCGCACTGCGTCGCGCGCTCGAGAAGCAGGCGGTAGTGCTCGGTGACGGCACCGATGCCGATCTCGTCGCCTTCGCCACCGATGCGCTCGAGGCCGCGGTGCAAGTATTTCATGTTCGCGGCGGACGTGTGCGAGGCCAGCGCGGCTGGGTCGTCGAGAAGGCAGGTGAGGTGATCGAGCAGCAGGCGGCCGATCAATCCGATCTCCCGGCATTGGTCGAGCAATTTCTCACCCAGTTCTACGGTGAGCAGGCTGCGCTGTCGTCACAGGTGCCGGGCAATCGGGACAGACAGAACGACGACGGCAGTGCCAACGCGGTTCCGCGTGAGGTTCTCGTACCCGTGTTGCCTGCCAACGCAGCCGAAGTGCAGCTGTGGCTCAGCTCGCTTCGCGGATCCAATGTGACGCTTCGAGTGCCGCAACGTGGGGATAAAAAGGCCCTCGCCGAGACGGTGGAGCGCAACGCAAAGGAAGCACTTGCGCAACATAAGCTCAAGCGAGCGGGAGATTTCACCTCGAGATCTGCAGCGTTGCAAGGCATTCAGGAAGCGCTGGATCTGGATTCGGCGCCGCTTCGTATCGAGTGCATCGATATCTCCCACGTGCAAGGGACCGATGTAGTCGCGTCGTTGGTGGTGTTCGAGGACGGGCTTCCACGCAAGAGCGACTACCGGCACTATTCCATCAAGGAAGCGGCCGGAGACGGGCACTCCGACGACGTGGCAAGTATTGCGGAGGTGACGCGTCGCAGGTTCCTGCGTCACAGTTCCGATGCGAGCGGAGCCGGTTCCGGTGGAGATCTCGCGCCTGAAGCGGCGCTGGACCCGCAGACCGGACGGCCACGGAGGTTTGCGTACCCTCCCAATCTTTTCGTGGTGGACGGCGGCGCACCTCAGGTAGCAGCAGCGGCCGAGGTTCTCGATGAGCTGGGCATCACCGATGTGGCTGTCGTCGGCTTGGCGAAACGACTCGAAGAAGTGTGGGTGCCGGGCGAGGCAGACCCTGTCATCCTGCCGCGTACCAGCGAATCTTTGTATCTGCTGCAACGTGTACGAGACGAGGCGCACCGTTTTGCGATCACGTTCCACCGCAGCAAACGATCCAGACGCATGACCGCATCGGCTCTCGACTCGGTCAAAGGGCTGGGGGAGAGTCGGCGAAATGCACTCGTCGGGCACTTCGGTTCGGTCGCGAAACTCAAAGAAGCGACCGTTGCCGACATCGTCGAGGTGCCCGGTATCGGTGAGATGACCGCCAAAGCTGTGCTCACTGCACTCAGCGGCGAAGCGGCTTCCGGCGCGCCCGGCGTCGAGGTGGGGGATGATGTCCCCGGTGGCGGCACGTTCGACGGGGGCGAACGCGGTCGGCAGGAAGCAACTTCGACAGGGCAGGCATGACGTGAACGAACCCGATATCCAGCATGCCACCGACCAGCCGGACGGGCAGGTCGGTCTAGGTGACGGCATCGAAGTGGCGCTCGTCACCGGGTTGTCCGGCGCAGGGCTTCGGACGGCTGCAAAAGTTCTCGAAGATCTCGGTTGGTACGTTGCCGACAATCTTCCACCCGAGCTGATATCACAGATGGTCGATCTCGGTCTCGAGTCGGAACCGCGGATCGATCGTCTTGCGTTGGTGATGGATGTTCGAAGTCGATTGTTCACGGGTGACCTCGACTGGGTGGTACGAGAACTCGATTCCAAGGGCGTCCGCAATCGTGTGCTGTTCCTCGACGCCACCGATGCCGCCCTGATTCAACGATTCGAATCGAATCGTCGCAGTCATCCGCTGCAGAACGACGGTCAGGACGGCACGCTCACCGAGGGCATCGCGGCGGAGCGGATTCGGTTGGCGCAGGTGAAAGCTGCCGCCGACGTCACCATCGATACCACTTCACTGTCCGTGCATCAACTACGGCGGAAGATCGAGACGGCCTTCAGCGGTGTCGACGCAGATCTGATCGGTGTGACCGTTCAGTCGTTCGGGTTCAAGTACGGACTCCCCATGGACGCTGATGTGGTCTGCGACGTACGGTTCCTTCCCAATCCACATTGGATTCCAGAATTGCGAGAGCACACCGGTCGTAACCCCGAAGTGAGCGAGTACGTCCTGAGTCAGGACGGTGCGCAGGACTATCTGCAGACGTTCCATCACCTGTTGCAGCTGACGGTGAACGGCTATCGGCGAGAGGGTAAGCAGTACATGACGGTGGCGGTGGGTTGCACGGGCGGCAAACATCGGAGCGTGGCGATGTCGGAGGCTTTGGCCGTACTTCTTGGCCGGCACGATGATTTGTCAGTGCGGGTTCAGCATCGCGATGCAGGCCGCGAATGACTGCGAAAGACGGCGGCGCTGTCGGATCTTCGCTGAAGATCGTGGCTCTCGGTGGGGGACATGGCCTGTACGCGACGCTCAGTGCCGCACGCAGACTGGCGTCGGATGTGACCGCGGTGGTCACCGTGGCAGATGACGGCGGATCTTCCGGTCGACTCCGCGCCGAACTGGGTGTACTGCCGCCGGGTGATCTACGCATGGCGCTCACTGCTCTGGCTGCCGAGGATCCGCGAACGCAGCGATGGGCGGAAGTCCTCCAGCACCGGTTCGGTGGTTCCGGCGCGCTGGCGGGACACTCGGTTGGAAACCTGATCCTCGCCGGGCTCACCGAAGTTATCGGTGATCCGGTATCGGCACTGGAAGAGATCGGATCTCTGCTCGGCATCGAGGGACAAGTGGTGCCGATGGCACTGGTACCTCTCGACATAGAAGCCGACGTGTCTGGCCTCGAGGACGATCCTCGTGTGAGCAGAGTCATTCGTGGTCAGGTCGCTGTCGCCACCACTCCCGGCAAAGTGAGAAGGGTGCGACTGACGCCACCCGGTCCGCCGGCGACGCCCGAGGCGGTAGCGGCAATCGAGGCGGCCGACCTTGTCGTACTCGGGCCGGGTTCGTGGTTCTCGAGCGTCATTCCGCATGTCTTGGTTCCGGATCTACTCACGGCGCTCGAGACGACAGCCGCGCAGAAGGTTCTGGTACTGAACCTTGCACCGGAGCTCGGCGAGACCACAGGATTCTCTGCGGAGCGTCATCTGCACGTACTCTCCCAACACGCACCTGATTTCTCCGTGGACTACGTCGTGGTGGATTCCGCCTTCGTCCCGGACGGCGCGGAACGCGACCATGTGGCCCGAGCTGCTGCACGGCTCGGGGCCGACGTCGTCTACGTGGACGTCGCCGAATCAGGAACTCACGCGCATCATTTCGGCAAGTTGGCTGCTGCCCTCGGTAACATCGTCTCGTCGCGGGACGAGGCACCGATGGGTTCCGCACGCAGAGAGGGGAACACTTCGTGGCCATGACAGCGGAGGTGAAGGACGAGCTGAGCAGGCTCGCGATTACCCAGGTGAGCTGCAGGCGAGCCGAAGTATCGGCTCTGCTGCGATTCGCCGGTGGGCTTCACATCGTTGCAGGAAGAGTCGTCGTGGAAGCGGAGGTCGATCTCGGATCGATCGCTCGGCGCCTGCGACGCGAAATTTTCGAACTCTACGGCTATTCGTCCGACGTCCACGTCCTGAGTGCCGGCGGGCTACGTAAGACCTCGCGCTACGTCGTCCGAGTCGCCAAGGACGGAGAGGCGTTGGCCAGACAAACTGGACTGCTCGACATGCGTGGCCGTCCTGTCCGAGGTCTCCCGGCGCAGGTCGTCGGCGGAACGATCGGCGATGCAGAAGCTGCCTGGCGGGGTGCATTCCTCGCCCATGGATCACTCACCGAGCCAGGTCGCTCGTCGGCGCTCGAGATCAGCTGCCCAGGACCCGAAGCGGCGTTGGCCTTGGTCGGCGCTGCGAGGCGCCTCGGTGTCGCAGCAAAAGCACGCGAAGTTCGCGGTACCGACCGAGTCGTCGTTCGTGACGGTGAAGCGATCGGCGCACTCTTGACCCGGATGGGCGCTCAGGACACCCGGTTGGTGTGGGAAGAGCGTCGGATGCGCAGGGAAGTGCGTGCCACCGCAAACCGCCTCGCGAACTTCGACGACGCCAACCTCCGGAGATCAGCTCGAGCTGCCGTCGCGGCTGCGGCGCGGGTGGAGCGAGCCTTGAACATTCTCGGGGACGAGGTACCGGACCATCTGGCAGACGCCGGTGCTCTCCGCGTACAGCATCGCCAGGCGTCGCTGGAAGAACTCGGTCAGCTCGCTGATCCACCGATGACGAAGGACGCCGTCGCCGGAAGAATCCGTCGACTGTTGTCGATGGCGGATCGTAAAGCCAAGGACACCGGCATTCCGGACACCGAGTCGGCCGTCACGGCGGAATTACTCGACGAGGCCTGAACGGTCCGGTCCTGGGTGTCGCGCGCGCGAGCGGTGCCCGCACACTAGGGTGGAATCTGCGCGCGCGGAAGTTCGCATGCGCAGACCACGAAGAACCGGTTCAACAGCACCGGTTCGAAGACATCGTTCGACAACATCGTTCGACAACATCGGTGCAACGACATCGATTCAACAACTTAGGAGCGAATAGTGACGATCCGGGTAGGCGTTAACGGTTTCGGCCGTATCGGACGTAACTTCTTCAGGGCGGTAGATGCGCAGAAGGCTTTGGGCACAACCGATATCGAGATCGTCGCCGTCAATGACCTCACGGACAACGCGAGCCTCGCTCACCTCCTGAAGTACGACTCCATCCTCGGGCGCCTGCCCCACGAGGTGAGCCTGGAGGGTGACGACACGATCGTTGTCGGAAACCAGAAGATCAAGGTTCTGTCGCTGCGCGAGGGACCTTCGGCGCTCCCATGGGGCGATCTGGGTGTCGACGTGGTCGTGGAGTCCACCGGTATCTTCACCGACGCTGCCAAGGCAAAGGGACACCTCGACGCAGGCGCGAAGAAGGTCATCATCTCCGCTCCCGCCAAGGGCGAAGACATCACGATCGTCATGGGCGTCAACGACGACAAGTACGACGGCAGCCAGAACATCATCTCCAACGCGTCGTGCACCACCAACTGCCTCGGCCCCATCGCGAAGGTCCTCGACGACAACTTCGGCATCGTCAAGGGGCTGATGACGACCATCCATGCGTACACCCAGGACCAGAACCTGCAGGACGGTCCGCATTCGGACCTTCGTCGCGCACGCGCGGCCGCTCTGAACGTCGTTCCGACCGGCACCGGCGCAGCGAAGGCCATCGGCCTGGTTCTCCCGCAGCTGCTCGGCAAGCTCGACGGCTACGCACTTCGGGTTCCGATCCCAACCGGCTCCGTCACCGACCTCACCGCCCACCTCGCGAAGAAGGCGAGTGTCGAGGAGATCAACGAGGCAATGCGGATCGCAGCTGAGGGACCGCTCAAGGGGATCCTGAAGTACAACACCGACCCGATCGTCTCCTCGGACATCGTCACCGACCCGCACTCGAGCGTCTTCGACGCACCGCTGACGAAGGTCATCGACGACCAGGTCAAGATCGTCTCCTGGTATGACAACGAGTGGGGCTACTCCAACCGCCTCGTGGACCTCATCGGACTCGTCGGAAAGTCTCTCTGATCACTATGGCCGTGAAGACACTGCAGGATCTGCTATCGGCCGGCGTGTCCGGCCGCGCAGTGCTCGTGCGCGCCGACTTCAACGTTCCGATCGAGAACGGTGTCATCACCGATCCCGGTCGGATCGTTGCGTCGCTGCCCACACTGAAAGCGCTGCTCGACGCCGATGCGAAGCTGATCATCACAGCGCACCTCGGCCGTCCCGACGGCAAACCGGAGGCGAAGTACTCGCTGGCTCCGGTCGCGGCGAAGCTGGGTGAGCTGCTCGGGCGCCATGTTCAACTCGCAGGCGACGTCGTCGGTCAGGACGCACAGGCACGCGCCGAGGGTCTGACGGACGGCGATGTACTCCTGCTGGAGAACATCCGCTTCGACCCGCGGGAGACCAGCAAGGACGACGCCGAGCGCGCGAGCTTGGCTGCGGAACTCGTTGCATTGACCGATGGCGAGGGCGCTTTCGTATCCGACGGGTTCGGGGTGGTTCATCGCAAGCAAGCGTCAGTTTTCGACGTTGCCGCACTCCTGCCGTCGTACGCGGGGAATCTCGTGGCCACCGAGGTAGAGGTCTTGAAGACACTCACCGAGACCCCGAAACGACCGTACGCAGTGGTCCTGGGTGGTTCGAAGGTGACGGACAAGCTCGCGGTGATCGAGGCCCTTGCACCGAAGGTCGATACCCTCGTGATCGGCGGCGGCATGTGCTTCACATTCCTCGCTGCGCAGGGTGTTTCGGTGGGTACCTCGCTTCTGCAGGAGGACATGATCGACACCTGCAAAGATCTGCTCGAGCGATTCGGAGACGTCATTCATCTCCCCAAGGATGTCGTCGTTGCCGATTCGTTCTCTGCTTCTGCCGAATCGAAGATTGTTCAGTCCTACGAGATTCCGGACGGCTGGATGGGGCTCGATATCGGACCGGAGTCCGTGGAGCGCTTCGGAGCGGTCCTACGCGCGGCCAAGACAGTGTTCTGGAACGGACCGATGGGCGTGTTCGAGTTCGAGAAGTTTGCGGCCGGGACCAAGGGCTTGGCCGAAGCGATCGGATCGGCTACGGCCCACGGTGCGTTCAGTGTCGTGGGTGGTGGTGATTCCGCTGCAGCCGTACGTGCCCTCGGGTTGCCGGACGACGGCTTCTCGCACATCTCGACCGGGGGTGGCGCGTCCCTCGAGTACCTCGAGGGCAAGCACCTTCCCGGACTCGCAGCCTTGGAGGTCTGACTCGTGTCACGCAAGCCGCTCATTGCAGGCAACTGGAAAATGAATCTGAACCACCTCGAAGCGATTTCGCTGGTGCAGAAGATCGCGTTCTCGCTCCCGGCAAAGTACTTCGACAAGGTCGACGTGACGGTTATCCCGCCGTTCACCGACATCCGCAGCGTGCAAACCCTCATCGAGGGTGACAAGCTTCTGCTCACCTTCGGAGCGCAGGACGTGTCGGCGCACGATTCGGGTGCGTTTACAGGCGAAATCAGCGGCTCGATGCTGGCGAAGCTGGGTGTCACATTCGTGGTCGTCGGCCATTCCGAGCGTCGCACGCTACACAGCGAGGACGACGCGACGGTGTCGGCCAAGACCAAGGCGGCTCTGAAGAACGGGCTCACCCCGATCGTCTGCATCGGTGAGGGCTTGAACATCAGGGAGGCCGGTGAGCACGTGTCGTACAACATCAAGCAGCTGCGCGGCTCGCTGAGTGGACTGTCGGCCGAGGACATCTCGAAGGTTGTCATCGCCTACGAGCCGGTCTGGGCCATCGGTACAGGTCGAGTGGCCAGCGCGTCCGATGCTCAAGAAGTGTGCGGCGCGATCCGTGAGGAACTGAAGACCCTGGCTTCCGACGAAGTTGCCGCAGTGGTTCGAGTTCTCTACGGAGGTTCGGTCAACGCCAAGAACGTCGGCGAGATCGTCGGACAGGTCGATGTCGACGGGGCGCTCGTCGGAGGCGCATCCCTCAAGGCGGACGAATTTGCCACACTGTCGGCTATCGCCGCCGGTGGGCCTCTTCCCTGATCCGGAGTTTTTCGTTTCGATTCTCGGTTTTCAGGCACGAGAGTACGAAGGGTCGTCGGGCAGTTGACGCGATCGTGTCAGATTCGAACGGTTCGGACACCGTGCTCCTCGGGCACGGTGTCCGAACCTGTTCGTAGGGCAGGTAAGCTGCCAAAGGCATCCAATCGATTTTGAGGTGGACATGGATCTGTTTCTCGATATCCTGCTGGTTATCACCAGTCTGGCGCTGATTTTGTTGATCCTGCTGCATCGCGGTAAGGGCGGCGGTCTGTCCAGTCTGTTCGGTGGTGGCGTCCAGTCGAGCTTGTCCAGCTCGACTGTGGTCGAGAAGAACCTCGATCGTTTGACGATTTTCACCGGAGTGGTGTGGCTTATCGCAATTCTCGGAATCGGTCTGGAAATCAAGTACTCCTGATATTCGGCTGACCGCAGTATCGATCCGGTCTTGGGCTGCGCACGCGGCTCGACTCGGCGATACTGGGGGGATGAGCGAATCCTCTTACGAGTCGGTCGGGTCACCTGCATTCGTCGTACCCACCACTCAGGGCCGTGAGTTGACCGAGCCCCTCCGCGAGGACATCCGGTATCTCGGTGGAATCCTCGGCGACATCATTCGTGAACACGAAGGTCCTGACGTGTTCGATCTCGTCGAACGCGCGCGATTAGAATCTTTCGCTGTTCGCCGATCCGAGGTCGAGCGCGAAGATTCTGCCGGCTTTTATGCCGATGCCGATGTGGCCCAAGCGATTCCATTGATTCGAGCGTTCAGCCACTTCTCGCTCCTTGCGAATCTTGCGGAGGACCTACACCGCGAGCGACGGCGCGCCATCCACGTCGACAGAAACGATCCGCCGCAGGCCAGTAGTCTCGATGCAACGTGGCTCGCGCTCGATGCAGCGGGCCTCACCAGATCGCAGGTGACTGCAGCGCTGGCGGACGCGCTGGTTTCGCCGGTGATCACGGCGCATCCCACCGAGACCCGTCGGCGCACCGTATTCGACGTCCAGGCGAAAATCACCGACCTGATGCGCCGGCGCCAGGTCGTCTCGACGGCCAAGGCCTCTAGTTCCGCGCAGGAATTGACGTCCATCGACACCCAGATCCGGCGTCAAGTACTGACTTTGTGGGAAACAGCCCTGATTCGTTTGTCGCGCTTGCGTATTCAAGATGAGATCGAGGTCGGTCTTCGCTATTTCGAATCTTCGTTGTTCGATGTCATTCCGGAGCTGAACGCCGATGTGAGGGCCGCACTGCGGCTCCGGTGGCCGGACAGCAATCTGCTTGCACGACCCATTCTGCGTCCCGGTTCCTGGATCGGTGGAGATCGCGACGGAAATCCTAACGTGACCGCCGAGGTGGTGCATTCCGCCACACACCAAGCCGGGTACGTCGCCTTTGCTTACTACTTGGACGAATTGGTCTCGCTCGAGAAAGAACTGTCGATGTCTGCCAGGCTGGTGGCCGTCAGCGAGGACCTGCTCACCCTCGCTTCCGCCTCGGACGAGCCGGATGATCGTCGGTCCGATGAGCCGTATCGTGTTGCGATAGCCGGTATTCGAGCACGACTGTCGGCCACTGCCGCTGCGGTACTCGACTCGGTACCGGTGTCGGCGCTCGACCGCGGGTCGGCACCGTACTCTCGGCCACAGGAGGTTCTCGACGATTTGGACACGGTCGATCGAGCCTTGCGTGCAGACGGTGACGCACTGATTGCCGATGATCGACTTCGAAAGTTGCGGCAGTCTGTCGAGACTTTCGGCTTTCACCTGCAAGCGTTGGACATGCGACAGAATTCCGAGACACACGAAGTTGTGGTCGCCGAGCTTCTCGCGTGGGCCGGCGTCCATCAGGACTACCTGTCACTCGACGAGGCGGACCGGGTGACAGTACTCTCTCGTGAGCTGACGACCCGGCGCCCATTGATCGGTCCGACCGCCGAGCTCAGCGAGCTCGCGACGAAGGAACTGGGCATCGTTCGAGCTGCCAAGGAAGCCATCGATCATCTGGGTCCCGAGACGATCCAGAATTACATCATCAGCATGTGCGAGTCCGTCAGCGACATGCTGGAGGCAGCCTTGTTGCTCAAGGAAGCGGGGATTTTCGACCCCGGAGTCGACGGGTCGGCACCGACGTCGTCCGTGGGCGTCGTACCGCTCTTCGAGACTATCGAGGATCTGCAACAGGGCGCGGCAACGCTGATCGCCACTCTCGAAGTGCCGGTGTATCGAGCGCTGATCGCTGGTCGCGGCATGAACCAAGAAGTCATGTTGGGGTACTCGGACTCCAACAAAGACGGCGGATACCTGGCGGCCAACTGGGCGCTGTATCGAGCTGAACTCGACCTGCTCGAAGCTTCGCGCAAGACCGGGATCAGGTTGCGGCTCTTCCACGGTCGAGGAGGCACTATCGGCCGCGGTGGTGGCCCGAGCTACGACGCGATACTGGCGCAGCCGCCCGGGGTCGTGCAGGGTTCACTTCGGTTGACCGAGCAGGGCGAGATCATCGCCGCCAAGTATGCCGAGCCTTCCAGGGCTCGTCGGAATCTGGAGTCGCTCGTCGCTGGAACGCTCGAGTCGACGTTGTTGGATGTCGAAGGCCTAGGCGACGATGCGGAGCCTGCCTACGCGGTCCTCGACGATCTAGCCGAGCGAGCGCGTGCGGCATACGGCCGACTGGTCCATGAAGAGCCTGGATTTGTCGAGTACTTCCGGATGGCGACGCCAGTAGCGGAGGTCGGTGAGTTGAACATCGGAAGCCGTCCCGCCTCCCGTAAGCCGACCAATTCGGTGAGCGACCTTCGCGCGATCCCGTGGGTCATGTCGTGGAGTCAGTGTCGAGTCATGCTTCCGGGCTGGTATGGAACAGGAACTGCGATAGAAGAGTGGGTCGGCGGGGACGAGGACAAATTCGACTCTCTCACCGATCTCTATCGGACATGGCCGTTTTTCCAAACCGTGTTGTCCAACCTTGCCCAGGTGATGGCCAAGTCCGACTTGGGTATTGCCGCGCGCTATGCAGAGCTCGTCCCCGACCGGGAGCTACGCGGACGGATTTTCGGAATGATCGAGACCGAGCACGCGAAGACGGTGCGCATGTATCTACGGATCACCGGTCACACTCGACTGCTCGAGGACAACCCGGCATTGGAGCGGTCGGTTCACAACAGGTTCCCGTATCTCGAACCGTTGAACCAGATGCAGGTGGAAATGTTGCGCCGGTTCCGCGCAGGCGATACAGATGAACGCGTCAAACGCGGAATTCTGTTGACGATGAACGGTCTCGCGACCGCACTTCGCAACAGCGGCTGAGTTTGCGTTCGCCCGGGCTCGATCGGTCCCGGGCAACGAGCGGCTCGGCACGATCGAACGAATTGGGACGTCGGTGGAACCGGTCCCGTTGTCGGCGCGTCATAGGAGGTAGGGGACGGGACCGCGGACCAAGGAGGCAGACATGTCGCAATGCAGAGAAAGCATCGAATCATGGCGCGACGGAAGGGCTTACCGCTCGGTCGGGCACGGGGCGCGTCGAGTTCAGCTGCCGGTCAGGCAGACCCCGGTCGACGCCGAGCAGGCTCTCGAATCGGACACACACGGCGCCGATCCTGTCTGATTCGACAAGAATCGGCGCCTACTGTGTCCTCAGTCGGTGGCAAGTCCCGACGCTGCATCCGCGTCGAGGAACCATACGGTCGAGGTAGAACCCAGCGCACCGGCAGACGGAATGTCGACTGGGTCGGCGCCACCTACGGCAGCGGATACCGCTTCGGCCTTCGCGAGACCGGACACCAGCAACCACACATGCTTGGCGCGTTGAATTGCCGGTAGCGTCAACGTGATTCGAACCGCTGGTGGCTTGGGGGAGTCCTCGACTGCAACGACGTAGTGAGTCTTCTCGCGCACTGCATCGGTATGCGGGAAGAGCGAATTGACGTGGCCCTCACCGCCCATACCGAGCAGATGGATGTCGAACGCCGGAGTGTGGTCACCCTCCGAATGCGACCCCAGAATTTGCGCATAGGTCACGGCGGCGAGTCGCGCATCGCTCCCGTGCGGTCCGTCGGACGCGGCCATCGGGAACACACGGTCCGGGTGAACCGGGACGTGGTCGAGTAGAGCGTCCCTGGCTTGTACTTCGTTCCGTTCCGGATCGCCCGACGGAAGGAAGCGTTCGTCACCGAAGTAGACGTCCACTTGTGACCAGTCGATTGCGCCGGAGTCCTCTCGCAGGGCTTCGAGCAACGCGATTCCGGTGCCGCCCCCCGTGAGTACGACCGAGGCAGAACCGCGATCGGCCTGGGCGGCGACAATCACTTCGACGAACCGGGATCGCGCAGCGTCGACCAGTGCTTGCGCGTCCAGGAACCGCAGAACAGACGTCTCACTCATAGCTCACCTTGGACAGCCCTTTCAATGCGAGTTCATAGATTTCATCGGTATCGAGTCGGCGTAATTCTTCGGCAAGGCACTCGCGAGTCTCACGGCGCGCGAGTGCGACCTCGGCGTCGGGTTGACCTGTTCTCGACAGCGTTGCCGTCTTTCCCGTCTGGGGTCGAACAATACTGATCGCGCTGTTCTCACGCTTCAGTTCGACTTTCAGTTCACCAGTCCTACGGTGCACCGGTACTTCGAGCTTCACTGCGAGCCACCCTGCGAGGATGTCGAGTGCAGGCTCCTCCGCGAGGCCGGAAACAGTGACGTCCAAGACCTTCTCGTACGGAGCCTGATCCAACGCGGTGGCGAGCAACCCACGCCAGTAGGTGACTCGACTCCACGATAGGTCCGAGTCGCCCTGGGTGTAGCTGTCGAGCCGTGACTTGATCGTCGACGTCGGATCCGACGACTTCGTCGCATCGGTAATTCGCCGAATTGCCAATTTGCCCAACGGATCTTGCGCGGGGATCTTTGGCGCTTCGTTCGGCCACCAGACTACGATCGGGGTGTCCGGTAACAGAAACGGAATGACGACACTGTGCTCGTGCTCGGCAAGTTCACCGTGCAGCCTGAGTACAACTACCTCGGACGCTCCGGCATCGCCACCCACCCGAATTTGGGCATCCAGCCCGGATTCGACAGATCTGTCTCCGCGAATGAGGACGATGACGCGACACGGATGCTCGCGGCTCGCTTCGTTGGCGGCCTCTATCGCAGGCTCGGCTTGCTCGCTGTCACGGCTGGCGACGATAAGCGTGAGCACCCGTCCGATGGTGACAGCGCCACCGGATTCACGAAGCTCGATCAGCTTCTTGCCCACTGCCCTTGTCGTCGTGGCGGGCATATCGACGATCACGGCCTTCTCCATTCGCGTCCGGTGCGGTGCATCATTTCGTCGCCCGATGTCGGACCCCACGTACCTGCCTCGTACGGCTCTGCTGTGCCACCCGCAGCCCAGAAGTCGAGAATCGGATCCAGAATCTGCCACGAAAGTTCGACCTCGGCGTTGACCGGGAACAGTGATGGCTCACCGAGCAGCACATCGAGGATGAGTCGCTCGTACGCCTCGGGTGAAGACTCCGTGAACGCCTGGCCGTAGCTGAAGTCCATGCTGACGTCTCGAACCTGCATGCTCGACCCAGGCACCTTGGACCCGAAACGCATCGTCACACCCTCATCGGGTTGAACTCTGATGACGAGTGCATTCTGGCCGAGTTCTTCTGTCATCGTTTCGTCGAAAGGAAGATGCGGCGCACGTTTGAACACCATCGCAATTTCGGTAACCCGGCGACCGAGTGCCTTACCTGTCCTGAGATAGAAAGGAACTCCACCCCATCGCCGCGTGTCGACCTCCAGCGTGATGGCGGCGTAGGTCTCGGTATTCGACTCGGTGTCGAAACCCTCCTCTTCCTTCAGACCCTTGACCTTCTGACTGCCCTGCCAACCCGCGCTGTATTGACCGCGCGCGGAAGTCTGGGCCAGTGGTTCCGCCAACTTCGTTGCCGAGAGAACTTTGATCTTCTCCGACTGCAATTCGGTGGGACTGAAACTGACCGGCTCCTCCATGGCAGTGATGGCCAACAGTTGCAGCAGGTGATTCTGAATCACGTCACGCGCTGCACCGATGCCGTCGTAGTAACCGGCCCGCCCACCTAGACCGATATCTTCGGCCATGGTGATCTGGACGTGATCGACATAGTGCGCGTTCCAGATCGGATCGAACAACTGGTTCGCGAACCGGAGCGCCAAAATGTTCTGAACGGTTTCCTTGCCGAGGTAGTGGTCGATGCGGAAAACGGTGTCCTCGGGAAACACTCGGTTCACGACGGCGTTCAGTTCCTTGGCGCTCGCTAGGTCGTGGCCGAAAGGCTTCTCGATGACGACGCGACGCCAATTGTCGTCGGTGCTCTGCGCCAGCCCGGATCGCGAGAGTTGTTCGAGCACTACCGGAAATGCGCTGGGAGGTACCGAAAGGTAGAAGGCGTGGTTACCGGCGGTTCCACGTGTTGCGTCCAATTCCCCCAGCGTGCGGGCCAATTCGTCGAACGCGGCGTCGTCGTCGAATGACCCCTGTACGAACCGGAATCCTTCGGCGAGTGTGTTCCACACTTCTTCGCTGAAGGGCGTTCGTGCGTGATCGCGGACTGCATCGTGCACGATCTTCGCGAAATCTTCGTTGCCCCACTCGCGACGAGCGAATCCGACCAAGGCGAAACCGGGGGGGAGTAGCCCCCGGTTCGCCAGGTCGTACACCGCAGGCATGAGCTTCTTTCGAGCGAGATCGCCTGTGACGCCGAATATCACCAGGCTGCACGGGCCGGCGATACGCGGAAGGCGTTTGTCGCGAGGGTCACGAAGTGGGTTGTGCCACTCCGCATTGCTCTTCGGGTCAGTGTCTGCGGTGGCCACGTATCAGCTCTTCTGGCCCGCTTGGCGAAGCTGCTCACCGGTGGCTTCGAGCAGTTCGTTCCACGATGCCTCGAACTTTTCGACGCCTTCGTTCTCGAGGGTGAGGAACACGTCCGAGATATCGATCCCGATAGCGGAAAGCTTGTCGAACACTTCCTGGGATTCGGGGCCCTTACCGGAAATAGTGTCACCGGTGACCTCACCATGATCGGCGACCGCATCCATGGTCTTTTCCGGCATCGTGTTCACGGTGTTGGGCGAGACCAGATCGGTGACGTACAAGGTGTCCGGGTATGCCGGATTCTTGACCCCGGTCGACGCCCACAGTGGACGCTGCGGGCGAGCGCCGGACCCAACGAGATCGTGGAACCGTGAGCCCACCTCGAACGCCTGCTGATAGGCCACGTACGCGAGCCGCGCGTTCGCCAGCGCGGCCTTGCCCTGGAGGTCCTTCGCGGCTGGGGTGCCGATCTTGTCCAGGCGCGCATCGATCTCGGTGTCGACGCGCGAGACGAAGAACGACGCGACCGAGTGGATCTTCGACAGGTCGTGCCCTGCGGCGCGAGCAGCTTCGAGGCCTTCGAGGTATGCGCCGATGACCAGTTCGTAGCGTTCGACGGAGAAGATCAGCGTCACGTTGACGCTGATCCCCTCACCGATGACCTTGGCGATGGCGGGGATGCCTGCCTCGGTGGCGGGGATCTTGATCAGGACGTTCGGCCGGTCGACGATCTTCCACAGCTCGACCGCTTGAGCGATCGTCTTCCCGGTGTCGTGTGCCAGGCGTGGATCGACCTCGATGGAAACGCGTCCGTCGACTCCACCGGTCGCCTCGAAGACCGGTGTGAAGACGTCGCACGCGTTTCGTACGTCGTCTGTGGTGACTGTGCGGATGGTGGCGTCGACATCGGCACCACGCTCTGCCAGCTCGGTCACCTGAGCGTCGTAGGCGTTGCCCTTGCTGAGAGCTGCTTGGAAGATCGACGGATTGGTCGTCACGCCGACGACACTCTTGCTGTCGATCAGTTCCTGCAGGTTGCCCGAGGAGATACGGTCACGCGACAGGTCGTCGAGCCATACCGATACTCCAGCGGCTGAGAGAGCGGCGAGATTCTTGTTCTGGGTCATGTCTGTCATCCCTTCACGTTGGTGATCGAACGCTGCGCGGCGGCGGTGACGGCCTCGGCTGTGAATCCGTACTCGCGGAACAGTGTTTTGGCGTCCGCCGACTCGCCGTAGTGTTCGAGCGAAACGATCTCGCCGAACCCTCCGACGATCTTGTACCACGGCATTGCGATTCCGGCCTCGACCGAGACGCGGGCTTTGACCGTGGGTGGAATCACCTGGTCGCGGTAGTTCTGGTCCTGGCTTTCGAACCACTCAACACACGGCATCGATACGACGCGAGCGGCTATCGACTGCTCTGCGAGCAGCTTCTGCGCCTCTACCGCGTACTGGAGTTCCGAACCGGTACCGATGAGAATGACGTCGGGTGCGGTCGGGGAGTCCGACAGAATGTAACCGCCCTTGGACACACCCTCATAGCTGGTTCCTGCCAGGACCGGGATGCCCTGACGCGTCAGCGCCAGCCCGACCGGGCCACTGCTGCTCGACTTGGCCAGCACGGCCTGCCATGCGAAGGCTGTCTCGTTGGCATCGCCTGGGCGGACCACCGAGAGATTCGGAATTGCGCGCAATGCAGCGAGGTGCTCGACCGGTTGGTGGGTCGGGCCGTCCTCGCCGAGACCGATGGAGTCGTGTGTCCACACGTAGATGGGATCGATGTCCATCAGCGACGCCAACCGAACAGCGGGGCGCATGTAGTCACTGAACTGCATGAACGTGCCGCCGTAGGCGCGCGTTGGTCCGTGCATGACGATGCCGCTCAGAATGGCGCCCATTGCGTGCTCGCGGATGCCGAAGTGCAGGGTCCTGCCGTATGGCTCTGCATCCCAGTCGTCGGTGGAGATCGAGGTGGGGCCGAACGACTTGGCGCCCTTGATGGTGGTGTTGTTACTGCCCGCGAGGTCCGCCGATCCGCCCCACAGTTCCGGGAGAACGGGTCCTACCGCGTTGAGAACCTCGCCGGAGGCCGCTCGGGTGGCGATGGCCTTACTGCCGGGCTCCCAGGTCGGGAGGACATCGGTCCATCCTTCGGGGAGGGTCCCTTGGGTGAGACGGTCGAGCAACTTCTTGCGCTCGGGCTCACGCGCTGCCCAGGCGTCGAATTCGATGTTCCACTCTTCGTGCGCCTTGCGGCCGCGTTCCTGGAGGGTGCGTGTATGCGCGATGACCTCGTCGGTCACCTCGAACGTCTTCTCAGGGTCGAAACCGAGAGCCTTCTTGACCTTCACGATCTCTTCTTCGCCGAGCGCCGCACCGTGAACGGCGCCGGTGTTCATCATCGTCGGCGCGGGGAAGCCGATGATGGTGCGCAGAACGATGATCGACGGCTTGTCGGTCACCGCCTTGGCTGCCTCGATGGCTGCCTCTATGGCCGTGACGTTCTCGCCGCCCTCGACGACCTGGACGTGCCAGCCGTACGCCTCGTAGCGTGCTGCGGTGTCTTCCGACAATGCGATATCGGTCGAGTGCTCGATCGAAATCTTGTTGTCGTCGTAGAAGAGAATGAGGTTGCCGAGCTGCTGGGTGCCGGCAAGCGACGACGCCTCGGACGTGATTCCCTCTTCGATGTCGCCATCGGAAGCGATGACATAGATGAAGTGGTCGAACGGACTTGCGCCTAGGGCAGGCTCGGGATCGAACAATCCCCGCTCACGTCGTGACGCCATGGACATGCCGACAGCCGACGCCAGTCCCTGACCGAGTGGCCCAGTGGTGATTTCGACGCCGTCGGTGTGCCGGAACTCGGGGTGGCCCGGGGTCTTCGACCCGAATGTGCGTAGGGACTCGATGTCGATCAGTTCGAGGCCGAATCCGCCGAAGTAGAGCTGCAAGTACAGCGTCAGGCTCGAATGCCCGCAAGACAACACGAAGCGGTCGCGACCGATCCAGTGGGTGTCGGTCGGATCGTGGCGCATGGTCCGCTGGAACAGCGTGTACGCGAGTGGCGCGAGACTCATCGCCGTCCCGGGGTGACCGTTTCCGACCTTTTGAACCGCGTCTGCAGCGAGGACTCTGACGGTATCGACCGCCCTGGTGTCCAGGTCCGTCCAGTCGCTGGGGTGGTGCGCCGTGGTGAGGACGTCAATATCGTCTGTGGTCGACACGAGCAGAGATCTCCTGACATTCGTATTATTGAGGCCGACGTGCGTTCGATCTTCGTTTGATCGACATGCAGCCGACCACCAGCCTAGTTCCGAGGCAGCTCATTGTCGTGCCTTCCCCCCGTCGGGCTCCGCTGCACTCGCTGCCCGGGCAGTACTCGGTTGGCGGCAGGGGATATGTTTCTCACTTTGAGGGCCTGCGAATTGGAGCCGGGATGCTCGGCGTCTACCATCGCCTGTAGTAGTACGTAGGTAATCGCCGACCGCGATCACCGCGCGTACGCATGTTCATGTGTGTTCGAGCCTGTGCAAGGAGACGTAGTGCGAATTGGGCAGCAGTCCGGCGGCCACGGATTCGCAAGCGGTCCCAGCAATCCAGAGGACAACGACCTCGGTACCGACGCTGGAAGCGAAGCCGATCCGAGTCGTCCCACTTCGGCCCCCCGTCGGGCTTTGGCACTGGTCATGGCCTATGTCGCCCTGACCAAGCCGCGAGTGATCGAACTGCTGCTGGTGACGACGATTCCGGCGATGTTGCTTGCCGACCGTGGTCATGTTCAGCCCATGCTGATCCTCACCACGCTGTTCGGCGGAATGCTTGCGGCAGCCAGTGCGAACAGTCTGAACATGGTCGCTGATGCCGACATCGACAAGATCATGGCTCGCACTGCCAAGAGGCCTCTTGCTCGTGGAGCGATGCCGGTGTCGCACGCCTTCGTGTTCGGGGTCAGTCTCGGCGTCATTTCGTTCTTCTGGTTGTGGGTAACCACCAACCTGCTCAGCGGCATCCTTGCCGTCGTCACGATTTGTTTCTACATCTTCGTCTACACCCTGGTCCTCAAACGCCGGACGTCGCAGAATGTCGTGTGGGGCGGTGCCGCTGGTTGCATGCCCGTCATGATCGGCTGGTCGGCGGTCACCGGCACGATCGGCTGGCAGGCCGTGGTGATGTTCCTCGTCATCTTCCTGTGGACACCTCCGCACACGTGGGCTTTGATGCTCCGTTACAAGGAGGACTACCAGGCTGCGAACGTTCCGATGTTGCCGGCGGTGGCATCCGAACGAAAGGTGACGAAGCACATCGTTCTGTACGCCTGGGCAACTGTCGCTGCAACGTTGGCACTCACACCTGGATCGGGTGTGATCTATGCCGTGATCGCCGTGGCGGCCGGCGTTTGGTTCCTCACCGTGGCCCATCGCCTCTACTCAGGTGTCCGCGCGGGCACTCCGGTCAAGCCGATGAAGCTCTTCATCCTCTCGAACGAGTATCTGGCATTGGTTTTCTGTGGCTTGGCCGTGGACTCCGTGGTCGGCTGGGACACGCTCACTCAACTGTTGTCCTGAGTTCGACCCCCCTTGCGTCCTGGTGACGAACAGCTGCCGCGACAGGTTCGGGCGATCGGCTGCGCGGGATTCGATTGCCTGCAGCCGCGGGGTGGTATCCGGTGCCGACCTGTCTGTTCTATGCCTGTTACCCAGCGGTATTGTCGAACCATGGCAACCGATGCAAAGAACCCGTCCGTCGAGGATTCGACCACCGAGAACAAGTCCGGCCCGACAATCGATGTGCCTGCTGGTGCGTTGTCGGCCGTCCGATCCTTCGTCGGCGAACACGGCGGTTCGGGCAAAGTCGTCATTCAGCCGGTCGGACGGGCCGGAACACGTGTGACAATGGTCGGAGCTGATGGGATATTGGGTGATCAGGTAGTGGAAAGCCCGGCAGTCGCACGTGCGTTGGTCGAGGCCGCCGGCAACTTGACCGAGTCGGAGTGGGATCGCGAACTCGTCAGTTCGGTCAACCCCGCACAGGGTCATTACCGGAAGATGGCCGGATGGGTCGCACGTCAGACACGCTTTCCCAAGGCCAGAAACGCGTCGATGGAAAAATAGTTCGGAGGAAACGGAACCGTTCACCGATCGGGTGCGTCAAAGAAAGCAGGAGAGGTAGTCGGTCGTCTGAGGGGGAGTCCGACTATCTCTCCTCTTTTATTCGTTGGTAGCGGCTTCGGCTGCAGTCCGGGCGCCAGGTAGCTTGTCGCCGGACGCGTCATCGAGGGAGCTGCGGGTGCGACAGGCCGCCCAGACTGCGGCAGTTGCGGCCGTGCACGCACCTGCACCTGCCACATGGATTGCAACCAGGACGGCCGGCACGTCGGTGAAGTACTGGACGACTCCCACCAATGCCTGCGCCAGGACGATGCCGACCAGTACCTTCAACCGGAATTTGATTGTCAGCGGAGCCTTCACCGCATAAAGCGCAAAACCCAGCCCGACCAGAAGGGCCAAGTAGCCCACGAGCAGTTGAGCGTGCAGATGCACTAGCGTCACGATCTCGATTCCGAGGCGCGGCACAGGCTCGTCGATGCTTTTGTCGCCTGCGTGTGGGCCCGCGCCGGTCACCATTGTCCCGGCTATCAGGACACCTCCCAACACGATTGCGGACAAACCGGTCAGCAATCGCAGCGGTTCGGGAACGGTGGGGACAGAAGGTCCCGCAGGATCGGGATCGGCCACTTTGAAGTACAACAGCGTTGCGAGCCAGACCATGATCATGGACAGGACGAGGTGTACGGCAACCGTCCACCACAGCAGGCCGGTCAGTACCGTGAAGCCGCCGACCACTGCCTGTACGACGGTTCCGAGTGGCATAAGCCAGGCGAATAGAAGTACGTCCCGGCGCCGCCGGGCACGTGTGACCGCGAGAACTATCAGGGCTGCAACAAGTACGACGGCGAAGGTCAACAACCGGTTGCCGAACTCGACTGCCTGGTGCAGAACCGGAACTTCCGAGACGCCGACCGGCGTGAAACTGCCTGGGAAGCACTGCGGCCACGTCGGGCAACCGAGTCCCGACGCCGTCACCCGCACGATGGCCCCGGTGACGGCAATTCCGCCCTGAGTCAGAATCACGATGAATGCCACGATCTTCTGCACTCGTAGGGTAGGCACAGGCAGCAGGTCCACGACGCGGAGAAACGCTCGATACAGCACTCTGTGATGGTAAACGGCCGTCAACTACAGAGCGTCGTTGACCCCATGCTGTGTGCTCGGCGAGAGCCGGGGATACCCCTCACGTGAACTTGAAAGTGCGGACCGAGAGCCAAGCGCAGGCTGCAGCCCAGGCGGCGAGCACCGCAACGCCGAACCAATCCCACGATCCATCGACGGCTTGTCCCAATGCCTCGGCCAGCGCGCCCGACGGAACCAATCGGGCGATGGTGTGCAACACCGTCGGCATGTCTTCGGAGAGAACGACGAGGCTACCGATTCCGAGCATGATGAACCACAAGATGTTTGCCAATGCCAGGACTATCTCGGCTCGGAGTGTGCCTCCGAGCAGCAGTCCCATGGTGGCGAATGTCACCGTTCCCAATGCGATCACCACTGCTCCGAGCGCCAGCCCGACAGTGTCGGGACGCCAACCCAGCGCCACCGCGATCGTGCCGAGCACGACGGTTTGCAGGATTACCACCATCATTACTGCGATGCTCTTGCCGCCGATGATTCCCCACCGGGGTAGTGCCGTTGCTCCGAGGCGTTTGAGTGCGCCGTACCGGCGGTCGAAGCCGACTGCAATCGCTTGACCGGTGAAGGCAGTGGACATGATCGCCACCATCATCACGGCCGGGACGACCTGGTCCACCGGATGGTCGCCCATCGCCCCGAGGGGTAGCAGCGTGAGCCCGACCAAAAGGGTGATCGGGATGAACATCGTCAGGAGCAACTGCTCGCCGTTGCGAAGCAACAGTTTGAGTTCGAGGACCGACTGCGCTGTGAGCATCGCAACGGCTGTGTTGGGGGTCGGATTCGGAGTGAACAATCCGACATCGAATCGGTTGTCCGGACGACGGTCTTGACCGTTGATCGTCATCTTCTCAACTCTTTTCCTGTCAGCTCCAGAAAGACGTCTTCCAGACGGCGCTGGTCTACCTGAAGTTCGGTCGCCAATACATCCTGTCGAGCACACCAGGAGGTGACGATGACGAGGATTCCGGGCTCGATGACTCCCACGACGACATAGGAGCCCGGTCCTTCCTCATGAGGGCTGTACCCCCTCGGTAGTGCCTCGGCGAGCGATGTCAGATCGAGTCCAGCCGGCGCACTGAATCGCAGGCTCCCCTCCGCGCCCTGTTTGGTCAGCTCTGAAGCGGTACCGGAAGCGACGATCTTGCCGTGGTCGATGATCACCAGTTCGTCGGCGAGTTGCTCTGCTTCGTCCATCAGGTGGGTTGTGAGCAGAACGCTCACTCCGTCCCGACTCAGCGCGTCGATCAACTCCCACACGAGGAGTCGAGCCTGGGCATCGAGTCCTGCGGTCGGCTCGTCGAGAAACACGAGTTCGGGGCGGCCCACGATGGCGCAAGCGAGTGCCAGCCGTTGCTGTTGCCCCCCGGACAATCTTCGATACGGTGTCTTCACGGCGCGGTCGAGTCCCAGGCAGTCCAGAAGCCAGTCAGGGTCCAACGGGTTTGCGGAATACGAGGCAACCAGGCGGAGCATCTCGCCCGCTTTCGAGCCTGGATACGCACCGCCGCCCTGCAGCATGACCCCGATGCGTGGTCGCAGCTGTGCCGATTGCGCGATGGGGTCGAGGCCGAGAACCCGAACGGACCCGGATTCAGGGGTGACGAATCCCTCACACATCTCCACCGTCGTGGTCTTTCCCGCTCCGTTCGGGCCGAGGAGGGCTAGAACTTGACCCCTCTCGACAGTGATGTCGAGTCCGTCGACGGCTGCGATACCGCCGTACGTCTTTCGTACACCGGTGAGCTGCACGGCAGGATGCGTCGAACTCGACTCGCTAACGATCATGAGGATCCAGCGTATGCCCCGGCGGCGGTGGTGTTTGCCGACGGCCCGAGGTTCGACCGCCAAGGCAGTCGATTGCGGGTGATGAAGAACATGAGACCGACAGTCAGAATCATCATGACGGCGGCCTGAACGATTTGAAACGGCAAATACTCGCTCCCGTTGGGCATCAAGATGACACTGACGATGGAGGAAAACACGATTGCCGGAACGCGGAAAGCCGGGCGGGTCGCCCAGGCGGCCAGGGGTATCACTGCCCACAGCAAATACCACGGCTGGACGACCGGGAACAGCAGAACGAGAGCGCCGAGTGCGACACCGAGTGCGCCCACCGGATGCAACCGCCCCTTCAGTACGGCTACGAGCATGCGAAGAGCAACGAAGGCGGCAACGGCCGCTGCGATCGGTCGAGTGAGGCCGAGCACCGCAGTGGTGTGGTCACCGAGTCCGAGCAATACACCGACAAACCCGGTTCCGATTCCCAGAATTGTGGGAATGGACATCCAACTCCTCACGACACTGGCAGTGTCCAGGGTGTTGATCCAGCCGAAGCCCAGGCCGCTACCCAGGCTGACTCCGACATGCACCACGACGGTGACAAGCCCAAGGATTGCCGCTGCACTCAGTACGGCTCGGACGGTCCCGCCCCATCTTCGGGCCAATGCCATCCCGACGAAACCGAGCGCGAGCAAGGACGGAATTTTCACGGTAGACGAAAGCGCAATCAATGCAGAACCGGAGAGCAGGAGAAGGAAAGACGGCGCGCGAATCGGAGAACTGGACTCGACGGCACGTAGTGCGATCTCCAGCCCGGCAAGCATGAGACCGATCATCAGCGCTTCGTTGTGTATGCCCGCGACCAGGTGGAAGAGGAGGAGTGGGTTGGCCGCACCGAGCCACAATGCACTGACCGCCGCGACGCCGCATCGACGCGCCAACCGGGGGAGTGCCCACACGATCATCGCGACACCTGCGAGGGCCAGAAGACGGTGCAGGAAGATCCCGGCAACGATGTTCTCACCGGTCAACCACGTGATGCCGCGACCCATCCACAAGAACAGCGGACCGTAAGGCGCGGGGGTTTCACGCCAAATGTTCGGCACGGTCCGGGTGAGGACGTTGTCGACGCCGAGGGCCCCAGCAGGCCCGATCTCGTACGGGTCGAGACCCCGTGCGGTGATCTCGCTCTGTGCCAAGTAGGAGTAGACGTCTTTGCTGAACATCGGTGGTGCCACGCACAGTGGCAAGATCCACAGCAGCAGCGTTCGGTCCAACTGTGATCTGCTCAGCCTTCTCGGAACAGTTCCATCACGTAGACGCCCGACCGCGAATCGCCCGAGGAGGAGCCAGGCGAGGACGACCATGACGGTGCCCGTCATGGTGATGGTCAGCGCGGAGCTGGCCATGCGGGAGGGAAGACTCAGAATGCGAACACCGACGACCGGGTTCTGCAAAACAGGTTGGGCGCCTGCCCCGAGCGCACCGATCGCCATCAGAATCGAACCCACTGCGCCGAAGCGCCGGACTCCGCGGAGCTGTGCCGTCTCGGTCTTGTTCAGGCCCGGCGCCTCGGCCTCGTCGCCGTGTAAGGCAGCGACGGTCGGTGTGGGTCGATCGGTATCGAGGCCGACCAGCTTGCGAAGTGGGGTGACGATGCGAAGTTGCACGCCGGATTTTTCGGCGGTTTGCTTCTCGGCTGGGGTCGTCGACACGAATGGCAGCGTATCTGTGACGCTGCACAGCCCGTCGATCGCAGTGCATCCGGGAGAGATTCGGCAGCAGATGAAGACCGCGCCAGTATTCCCTGGTACCGACTCTGGTGAAGTAGGGCACCCTTGGTGGACCATACCGGCTAATTCCGTCACACTGGTGTTGTGAAATCATCAGCGAGTACCACGCATGGGGGAGAACGCGCACGTCGCGGCACCACCTCCACGGTGACGGGTTCAGCTGTTGTCGGTCACGAAGGCCAGACGCGGGGAGCTGTTGTCACCCTACTTCTCGAAGAGGGCCCGATCAGCGCCTCCGATATCGGTACCCGTCTGGGCCTCAGTGCTGCCGGGGTCAGACGACATCTCGAAGCACTCATCGACAACGGTGAGGCGCGAATAACGTCCTCTACCGTCGTTACTCAACGAGGCCGCGGAAGACCGGCCAAGCATTTCCAGTTGACTGCAGTCGGTCGCAGCAGGCTTGGACACACCTACGACGATCTTGCAGGCGCAGCAATGCGTCAGTTACGCAAGATCGGCGGGGACCGTGCGATCGAGGCCTTCGCACGCCAGCGCGTCGAAGCCATCGTGGCCGATGTCGAGCCAGCGGTGGGAAGTCGACCTGTGGACGTGGAAGAAGCAGCGGATCGGATCGCCGACGCGTTCACTGCTGCAGGATTTGCCGCCACGACCCGTCAGGTAGGCAACGGCGTGCAGATCTGTCAACACCACTGCCCCGTCTCGCATGTGGCCTCCGAGTTTCCTGAGCTGTGCGACGCCGAACGGCAAGCCTTCTCCGATCTGCTCGGAACTCACGTGCAACGACTGGCGACCATCGCGAACGGCGACTGCGCCTGCACTACGCATGTTCCGTTCACCGGTCGGAACCGCCCCGAGATTTCGAAAAAGTCGAATTCCATGCCCCACCCCGCCTCATCCATAACTTCCGGTGCTCAGCCCAGTACCGGAGATCGCACAAGCCCCCGGAAGGAGCTCGCATGACCGTCACACCAGACCAGGTGACACCCGTTGCGCCGCTGACCCCCGCTGCTCCTCTTACTCAGGACGAGACGATTGCGTCGCTGGGTACTTACGGTTTCGGTTGGTCGGACTCCGACGTCGCCGGAGCCAGCGCCAAGCGTGGACTCTCCGAGTTGGTGGTGCGTGACATCTCGGCGAAGAAGAGCGAGCCCGAATGGATGCTGGAGTCGCGGCTGAAGGCACTGAAGACGTTCGACCGCAAGCCCATGCCCAACTGGGGTGCGGACCTCGAAGGTATCCACTTCGACAACATCAAGTACTTCGTTCGCTCCAGCGAGAAGCAGGCTGCGACCTGGGAAGATCTTCCCGAGGACATCAAGAACACCTACGACAAGCTAGGTATCCCTGAGGCCGAGAAGCAGCGTCTCGTATCCGGCGTTGCCGCGCAGTACGAGTCCGAGGTCGTCTATCACTCGATCCGCGAGGACCTGGAAGCGCAAGGGGTGCTCTTTCTCGACACCGATACCGCGCTCAAGGAACAGCCCGAACTCTTTCGCGAGTACTTCGGCACGGTCATCCCTGCAGGGGACAACAAGTTCTCCGCGCTGAACGCCGCGGTCTGGTCGGGTGGATCCTTCATCTATATCCCGCCAGGCGTCCATGTCGACATCCCGCTGCAGGCCTACTTCCGGATCAACACCGAGAACATGGGGCAGTTCGAGCGCACTCTGATCATCGTCGACGAGGGTGCCTACGTGCACTACGTCGAGGGCTGCACCGCACCCATCTACAAGTCGGACTCGTTGCACTCGGCCGTCGTGGAGATCATCGTCAAGAAGGGTGGTCGTTGCCGTTACACGACGATCCAGAACTGGTCCAACAATGTCTACAACCTGGTGACCAAGCGTGCGAAGGCAGAAGCAGGCGCCACGATGGAGTGGGTCGACGGCAACATCGGCTCCAAGGTCACCATGAAGTACCCCGCTGTATGGATGACGGGTGAGTACGCCAAGGGTGAGGTCCTGTCCGTGGCGTTCGCCGGCCCCGACCAGCACCAGGACACGGGCTCGAAGATGCTGCACCTCGCGCCGCACACGTCATCGAACATCGTGAGCAAGTCCGTAGCTCGCGGTGGAGGACGGACTTCGTACCGAGGATTGGTCAAGATCAACAAGGGAGCCTATGGGTCCCGCTCGACCGTCAAGTGCGATGCACTTCTCGTCGACAATATCTCGCGCTCGGATACATATCCCTATGTCGACATCCGCGAAGACGACGTGTCCATGGGCCACGAGGCGACAGTCTCGAAGGTCAGTGACGACCAACTGTTCTACCTGATGAGCCGTGGCCTCACCGAGGACGAAGCGATGGCGATGGTGGTGCGCGGATTCGTCGAACCGATCGCGCGTGAGCTTCCGATGGAATATGCACTCGAACTGAACCGGCTCATCGAGCTTCAGATGGAAGGGTCGGTCGGTTAAGTGACCAATTCGAATACAGAACAGTCGCTCACAGGAGTTCAGGGCGCCGTAGCGTCGGAGAATCCAGCGGCCGAGGACAAGTCGGCCATCGTTGCGAACAAGGGTGCTCAGTTCACCTCGTACGATGTCAACGCCTTCGAGGTCCCCTCCAGCCGTGACGAGCTGTGGAGATTTACGCCGATTCGTCGACTCAAGGGGCTGCACGACGGTTCCGCGGTGGCCACCGCCGGGTCCGACGTTCTCGTCCAGGCACCCGAGGGTGTGACAGTGGAGACGGTCGGCCGTGACGATGCACGTATCGGTGTCGCCGGCGTTCCCGCGGATCGCATTGCTGCGCAAGCGTATTCGGCATTCACCGAGGCTACGATCGTCTCGGTGGCGTCCGAGAACGAGGTCGTCGAGCCTGTGCAGATCACAGTCACCGGGCCTGGCATCGATGCTGTCTCATACGGTCACCTGCAGATTCGCCTGGACAAGTTCGCCAAGGCGACCGTGGTGATCGACCAGGTCGGATCGGGCACCTACGCGGAGAATATCGAGTTCGTCATCGGCGACGGAGCCAACCTCTCGGTCGTACTGATCCAGGAATGGGAGTCCGACGCAGTGCACGTCGGAGCTCACCACGCTCGGCTCGGCCGCGACGCGACACTGAGGCACTTCAACGTCAGTCTCGGTGGCGATCTGGTTCGCATCAGCCCGACCGTGCATTATGACGCTCCCGGCGGCGATGCAAACCTCCTCGGCGTCTACTTCGCCGATGCGGGTCAGCATCTGGAGCAGCGTTTGCTCGTCGATCATTCGGCGCCGCATTGCAAGTCGAATGTCATGTACAAGGGTGCCCTGCAGGGCGAGGTCGGTGTCGGTAAGCACGATGCCCACACCGTATGGATCGGCGACGTTCTGATCCGGGCTGAAGCAGAGGGAACCGAAACCTTCGAATTGAACCGCAACCTGGTTCTGACAGACGGCGCACGCGCCGATTCGGTACCGAATCTCGAAATCGAAACCGGCGAGATCGTCGGTGCAGGCCACGCCAGTGCGACCGGCAGGTTCGACGACGAACAGCTTTTCTACCTCCGGTCCAGAGGAATCTCCGAAGAAGTGGCTCGACGACTCGTCGTGCGCGGCTTCTTCCACGAAGTCATCGACAAGATTCCGGTCCCCGCGGTTCGTGAGCGACTCGATGCCGCGATCGAGGCCGAACTGGCCCTCGTCGGCTCGTAAATTCCGGCTCCCGTAGTTATCGACATTCGTAAGGAAAATTTCATGTCCACGCTCGAAATCCGCGACCTGCACGTCAGCGTCGCAAACTCCGACACAACCGCTGAGCCCATCAACATCCTCAAGGGTGTGAACCTGACCGTGAAGTCCGGTGAAACACACGCGATCATGGGCCCCAACGGATCCGGTAAATCGACGTTGTCCTACGCCATCGCCGGTCACCCGAAGTACGCAGTGACCTCGGGCACCATCACGCTCGACGGCGAAGATGTGCTCGCGATGACTGTCGACGAGCGGGCTCGCGCAGGTTTGTTTCTCGCGATGCAGTACCCGGTCGAGGTTCCCGGAGTGTCGATGTCGAACTTCCTCCGCACTGCAGCGACGGCTGTCCGCGGTGAGGCTCCGAAGCTTCGGCACTGGGTCAAGGAAGCCAAGACGGCCCTGTCCGAACTCGAAATCGATGCGGCTTTTCTCGAGCGGAACGTCAACGAAGGCTTCTCCGGTGGTGAGAAGAAGCGCCACGAGATCCTGCAGCTCGGAATGCTGAAGCCCAAGATCGCCATCCTCGACGAGACCGACTCCGGTCTCGACGTCGATGCGCTCCGAGTCGTTTCGGAGGGTGTCAACAAGTACAAGGAACGCGAGAACGGCGGCGTTCTGTTGATCACGCACTACACGCGGATTCTCCGCTACATCAAGCCCGACTTCGTTCACGTGTTCGTCGATGGCGAGATCGTGAAGTCCGGTGGAGCAGAGTTGGCAGACGAGCTCGAGGCCGATGGCTACACCGACTTCACTCAGCCTGCGACCACAGGAGCGTAAGTATGGCTGCACCAGCAGCTCTGTCGAACAGCACATTGGATGTCAGCTCGATCCGTGCCGATTTCCCGATCCTTTCGCGTACGGTTCGCGACGGTAAGCCGTTGGTGTACTTGGACTCGGGTGCTACATCTCAGCGCCCGGTCCAGGTTCTGGACGCAGAACGTGAGTTTCTGCTGACGTGCAACGCCGCGGTTCATCGTGGCGCACATCAGCTCGCCGAAGAAGCGACCGACGCGTACGAGGGCGCCCGCGCCGCCATCGCGTCGTTCGTCGGTGCGGACGCCGGTGAACTCGTGTTCACCAAGAACGCCACCGAGGCGCTCAATCTCGTCACCTATGTTCTCGGAGACGATCGATTCGATCGCCACGTCGGACCTGGCGACGAGATCGTGATCACGGAACTCGAGCATCACGCCAACCTGGTGCCGTGGCAGGAATTAGCCAGACGAACCGGTGCCACGCTGCGATGGTTCGGCGTGACCGACGAGGGACGGATCGATCTCGATTCTCTGAAGCTCACCGATGCGGTCAAGGTTGTCTCGTTCACTCATCAGTCGAACGTGACGGGCGCGGTGTCACCTGTTGCCGAGCTCGTTCGACGGGCTCGTGAGGTCGGGGCGCTCGTCGTGCTCGACGCATGCCAGTCCGTGCCGCATATGAGCGTGGACTTTCATGCACTCGATGTCGACTACGCGGCGTTCTCGGGGCACAAGATGCTGGCGCCGTCGGGCGTCGGCGTTTTGTACGGCAAAGCAGAACTCCTCGACGCGATGCCGCCATTCGTGACAGGCGGTTCGATGATCGAGACAGTGACAATGGAGAAGACCACTTACGCGCCGCCGCCTCAGCGGTTCGAAGCGGGCGTACCGATGGCTTCTCAGGTGGTCGGACTCGGCGCAGCGGTCGCTTATCTCGGGTCGATCGGTATGGACGCAATTGCGGCGCACGAGCACACCCTCGTCGGAGCGACACTCGACATGCTTGCAAATATCGAGGGTGTTCGAGTGATCGGACCGACCGAGAACATCGATCGAGGGTCAGCGGTGTCGTTCGTCGTCGACGGCGTCCACGCACACGATCTCGGTCAGATTCTCGATGATGACGGTGTTGCTATCCGCGTCGGGCACCACTGCGCGTGGCCTTTGCACCGCCGTTTCGGTGTCGCAGCCACTGCGAGAGCGTCGTTTGCTCTGTACAACACGTTCGATGAAGTAGATGCGCTGGGTTCGGCGATCGAGCACGCCCAGAAGTTCTTCGGGACCAGAGGTGCTGCCTGACATGCGCATGGAGCAGATGTACCAAGAGGTCATTCTCGACCACTACAAACACCCGCACGGGCGCGGTCTTCGCGAGCCGTTCGGAGCCGAGGTCCACCACGTCAACCCGACTTGCGGTGACGAGGTGACGTTGCGGGTGAACATCGACGATGGTGGAACCGTCACCGACGTGTCCTACGACGGGCAGGGCTGTTCGATCAGTCAGGCTGCGACTTCGGTCCTCACGGATCAGGTCATCGGACTACCCGTCGAGCAAGCGATGAGAGTCGTGGATGCCTTCAGTGAAATGGTCGGCAGCAGAGGTACCGTAGATGGTGACGAGGATGTCATCGGCGATGGAATCGCGTTCGTTGGAGTGTCCAAATATCCCGCCCGCGTCAAGTGTGCGCTGCTCGGATGGATGGCCTTCAAGGATGCGGTTGTTCGAATAGTAGAAGAGACTCCCGCAGCACCCGCACGATCCGGAGGACAGGTATGACCCAGACACAGACAACCGATTCGCAGAACGGTGCCACTGCTGCGCCCGAGACCGACTCGGCCGGCTCGGCTCCGGCCGACTCGTCGTCTACGGCGGTGCCTGCATCGCTCACCCCGGATGAGATCAAGGTTCTCGAAGACCTCGAAGAGGCAATGCGCGATGTGGTCGACCCCGAGCTCGGGATCAACGTCGTCGACCTCGGCCTGGTGTACGACATCAATATCGACGCCGACGACATCGTCACGGTCGATATGACGCTGACTTCGGCTGCGTGCCCGCTGACAGACGTCATCGAAGATCAGGCGCGTGGCGCGCTTGTGCGAAGTGGTCTGTGCGCCGACCTGAAGATCAATTGGGTGTGGATGCCGCCTTGGGGACCGGACAAGATCACCGACGACGGACGTGAGCAGCTCAGGGCTCTCGGCTTTACCGTGTGATCTCGCCTCGTGAGGGCTAATTACGCGTAGGTTCACCAGTACGCTCGGTATGTCCTGGACGTTCTGGTGAACCGAATTTTGCTCGAAGGCGTCCTAGCTTGAACGAACCTGCAGGTTTTTGGTCGATGCAGGTTCGGTTATGCGCCTTTTCTAGCCGGCGCCGACTTTTCGGCAGCGGGTCGCTTTGACGGCGCAGTGTTTTTGGCGGGTGCTTTCTTTGCGGCCGCCTTCTTCTGCGGAGTTTTCTCCTCCGACGCACTCTTGTTCTCCGACGCACCCTTGTTCGCGGCCGTCTTGGTCTTGGAAGACGAGTGTGCGGTCTTGGCGCTCTTGCCCGCGGCTTCGACGCTGCGTTGGAGGGCAGCCACCAGGTCGACGACCTCGGCGTCTTCGCCGTCGCTGGTTGTCTCGCCCTCGGGACGGACGACCTTCTCTCCACCGTTCTCGATCGTGTCGTCGATCAGCTTACGTAGTTCGATCTGGTAGTCGTCCGTGTACTCCGTGGGATCGAAATCTGACGACATACTCTCCACCAGTGAGGTGGCCATCTTGACTTCCTGAGGCCTTGCTTCGGGTGCATCGTCCAGCGAGGGGAATTCCGCGGCCCGCACCTCGTCCGGCCACAGCAATGTCTGGATCACAAGAGTATTCTCGCGAACCCGCAAGGCGGCCAGTCGCGTCTTCTGCCGCAAGGTGAAATGCACCAGCGCGGTACGTTCCGTATCCAGGAGTGTCTGTCGCAACAGCACATATGCCTTCGGCGACGAAGAGTCGGGTTCGAGGAAATAGCTCTTGTCGTACAGGATGGGATCGATTTGTTCGGTAGGGACGAATTCCAGGACCGGGATCTCGTGTTTTTCGGCGGCGGGGAGCTTGTCGAAATCTTCGTCGGTCAGGATGACGCGTTCACCGTCGGGTGAGTCGTACGCCTTGTCGATGTCGGCGAACTGCACCGATTTGCCGCATTCGGAGCAGACACGATCGTATTTGATCCGACCGCCGTCTTTCGCGTGTACCTGGTGGAACCGGATGTCGTGTGTCTCCGTCGCGGAGTACACCTTGACAGGCACGTTGACGAGCCCGAAGGCGATAGATCCCTTCCATATGGAACGCATGAGGTTCATGATTCACGAGGCACGGGTGTCGTGTCGAGGGTTTCGTTATCGAGACGACGAGTGATGGCCGTTTCCCCGCCGCGGATTGACTACCGTTCGCGCTATCGCCATGCGAGCTCGAGGTGGCAGCGTCGGGAACATTCGCATCATTGCGTTCATCGTTGCGAGTGGATCCGTTCGGTTGGACAGGTAGGCAGTCTGCTGGGCGACCGGAAGCTCGAAGAAGCTGGCGAAGAAGTGGGGGATCAGCTCGGGTTCGAGTTCGAGCGCGGTACGTAGCCCGAGGTTGCGTAGACGTTGGACCGCCCAAACCGACAGGGGGCGAACAGAATTTCCGGTGCGAAGTGTCGCGACTACGGTGTCGGCTGTGGCCAGTGATGCTGCGACGCTGTAGCCGGTGGCGGGGTGCATGAGACTGGATCGTGCGCCGAACCGCACAGCCCCGCGTTCACCTCGCAGGTGCCCTGGCGGTTGTACCGGAAACCGGACGCGTTCGATCGGCTCGGTCCCCGTCGGGCGGGCGCCGCGGTTGTGTAATCGTTTCGCGAGGCGATCTCGTAGGACATCGAGACCCAGTGGCGGACTCCCCACAAGACAGGTCTCTTCGAGCAGGATTCGATCGTCGTCGAGCGGGACCGCATACAGAAAGCTCGGTACCTCCTCAGGTGAGGTGCCATTGTCGTATCGCCAGTCCATGAACCAAGCACTGGTGTCCTCCAGGAGCGAAACGCCCGCCGAGCGATCGACGACGATGCCGTATGCCGTCTGTTCGGCGAGACCTAGCACGCCGGCGGATCCGCGCGCGTCGACAATCGTGCGTCCGGTGACCGTTCTCCCGTCGGCGAGACGCACGGCGTCCTTGGTCACCGATGTGGCTGTTCCTCGGAGCACACGTGTGGATCCTTCGCTGAGCACCTGTTGCAGCGCAGCGGTGTCGAGTACGCAATACCTCCGATCGATCGTGTGACGTCGTACCGTCCACGCCGCCGGCCGAGCGATGGTCGACGCGACGGCTGCGGCGGGGAGCCAGTGGGGGAGCTCGTCCGACCAGGCCGAATATGTCGGGGTCCAGCGCCTGTTGGGGTGAGGATCGATGGCTACGACGTCGACCCCGGCGGCGGACGCTCGATGTGAGAGGGCGCGACCCGCCGGGCCCAGCCCGACCACGACGAGGTCCGCCGCAACGTCTTGGGACAGCGTTGAATCGTTCACAGTCCGCCGGTGGCCAGCAATCCGCCATCCACCCGGACGGTTTCGCCGGTGATCCAGGACGATGCGTCGGATACGAGGAATCCCACGAGACTTGCGACGTCTTCCGGAGATCCGAGCCGCTTCATCGGATATGCCGCGGCAGCGTGCTCCTCACCTCCAGCCACCAGCGCCTCGGCAAACTTCGTCTTGACCACGCCCGGTGCGACTGCGTTCACTCGTATCGATGGTCCCAGCTGCCACGCGAGTTCTTCGGTCAAGCGGATCAGGGCCGCTTTGGAAGCGCCGTACGCAGCGATCACACCCGTGGAGCGCAGGCCTGCGACGCTCGCGACGTTCACTACGGCACCACCGTGCGCGCCCATCCAGGCTCGGTAGGCCTCCTGGATGTACCCCAATGTGGCGACGACATTGGTGTCGAAGATCTTCTTGACACCGTCGAGATCGGCGTCCATCAGCGAACCGTAGACAGGATTGATGCCGGTGTTGTTGATCAGGATGTCGAGCGAACCGAATACCTCGATCGTCTTGTCCACCGAGTCGCGACGGGAGCCCGCATCACCGGCATTGCCTGCAATTGCCAGGACCCTGTCGGTCCCGTTTCCGGTGGCTTCGCCGAGTTGGCGGGCCGCCTCGGCCAGCGGTTCCGGTTTACGAGCGGTGATCGTCACACGTGCGCCTCGAGCAAGCAGCTCGGCGGCGATTGCCTTGCCGATTCCTCGGCTGGCACCGGTGACGAGAGCCACTCGGCCTGTCAGATCCTGCTCTTGGGCTGTTTTTGCGGCGGTCATGAATCAAGACGTTACCGGTGTCACTGCTCGGACGGTCGGTAGCACGGCCCCCGAGGGGTTAAAATGGGAGGTTCATGGGCCATGAGTGGTTTCAGGGCCAGGCCCAGCGCACCTTCGACGAGTCATCGTTCGCTACCGCCTGCGACTCGACCGCTCGTGAAAACGGCCAGACGCCGAACTTCGCCCGCTATAGCTAGGAGCACCCGCGTGATTACCGCCACCGACTTGGAAGTTCGTGCCGGTGTCCGCACGTTGCTCTCGACGCAAGGACCAGCACTCCGCGTACAAGGTGGAGACCGTATCGGGTTGGTCGGCCGTAACGGAGCGGGCAAGACCACGACGCTGAGAATTCTTGCGGGTGAGGGCGAACCCTACGCGGGCACCGTTGTGCGTACGGGCGATCTCGGATACTTGCCACAGGACCCGAAAGAGGGCGACCTCGATGTGCTTGCCCGGGATCGAGTTCTCTCCGCGCGTGGACTCGACACCTTGTTGCATCGCATGGAGAAGCAGCAGGCGTTGATGGCCGAGGTCGCCGACGAGGCGCTTCTGGACAAGGCGGTCCGCAAGTACGGCGAGCTCGAGGAGCGATTCGCATCGCTGGGCGGTTACGAAGCAGAGAGCGAAGCAGCGCGAATCTGCAACAGCCTGGGACTTGCCGATCGCATTCTCGCCCAAGCACTGCGCACGCTGTCCGGCGGCCAACGTCGGCGCGTGGAACTTGCGCGCATTCTGTTCGCGGCCTCCGACGGGAGCGGCGGACGGTCCGACACGACACTACTGCTCGACGAACCCACCAACCACCTCGACGCCGACTCCATCACCTGGCTCCGTGGGTTCCTGCAGAATCACGATGGCGGGTTGATCGTGATCAGCCACGACGTCGACCTTCTGAGTGACGTAGTCAACCGCGTGTGGTTCCTCGATGCGGTGCGCGGCGAAGCCGATGTCTACAACATGAACTGGAAAAAGTACATCGATGCTCGGGCAACCGACGAGCAGCGCAGGCGGCGTGAGCGTGCCAATGCGGAGAAGAAGGCAGGCGCGTTGCGCGTGCAGGCCGCGAAGATGGGCGCGAAAGCAACCAAAGCTGTTGCCGCGCAGAACATGGCAAAGCGTGCCGACAAGCTCATGGCCAACCTCGACGCCGAGCGAGTCTCGGACAAAGTTGCGCACATCCGCTTCCCTGAACCTGCACCCTGCGGCAAGACCCCCCTCATGGCGAAGAACCTCACCAAGATGTACGGGTCGCTGGAAATCTTCGCCGGAGTCGATCTGGCCATCGACCGCGGCAGCCGCGTCGTAGTACTCGGACTCAACGGTGCGGGTAAGACGACCTTGCTTCGGATTCTTGCGGGTACCGAAAAGTCCGACGCCGGTGAGATCCTCGCCGGCCACGGACTCCGCGTCGGATACTTCGCACAGGAACACGACACACTCGACGATCGCGCGTCGGTGTGGGAGAACATTCGCCATGCGGCACCGGACACAGGGGAGCAGGAGTTGCGCTCGCTGCTGGGGGCGTTCATGTTTACCGGACCGCAGCTGGAGCAGCCGGCGGGCACGCTGTCGGGCGGTGAGAAGACCAGACTTGCACTTGCCGGACTTGTGTCCTCTGCAGCCAACGTCCTGCTTCTCGACGAGCCGACGAACAACCTCGACCCGATTTCACGTGAACAGGTGCTCGATGCTCTCCGTAGTTACAAGGGAGCCGTCGTGTTGGTCACTCACGACCCTGGTGCGGCCGAAGCTCTGTCACCCGAGCGGGTCATTCTGCTGCCCGACGGCAACGAGGACCACTGGTCGCAGGACTACCTTGAACTGATTCAGCTGGCCTGATCGGCGATTTTCTCGTGGTCGAAGTGTGATGTCCTCTACCCTGGTTGTGCGGGGGTGTTCGGTGAGTGAAGTGTCGCTGACTGGAGGAACGCCATGCCACCACTACCGGCCCGAGGATCCGTCACCGAGTCCGAGGGCCCGCCTATCGGTAAAGGCGCACGGATTACCGGCGAATCGCGCGATCGGCTCCGAGCGTCACTGCAGGAGCAGTACTCCGCAGGGGCCAGCATTCGCAGTCTGGCCCACGATCTCGGCAGATCCTACGGATTCGTGCACAAGATACTGGCCGAATCGGGTGTCGCGTTACGTTCGAGGGGCGGCCCTAATCGGCAGAAGTGACATCGCGCCGAATAGCTGTACAGGGGGCTAAGTGCTGTCGGGCCTGCGAACCGATGCTTCGACAAGGTCCAGTACCGCCGAGAGATTTGGTCCTCCCTGACCGGAGGCGATGCGAGCGACAAGACCGTCGAGCACGAGATCGAGATAGTCGTGCATCACATCCTTCGGAACGTCCTCACGCAGTTTGCCCGCCGTTTTCTGACGTTCCAGACGGGCAAGGGTTGCATCGGTGAGTTCCGAGGATTTCTCCGCCCAGCTCTTCCTGAATTCCGGATCGGTGCGTAAGCGCCGCGCTATTTCCAGCCGAGTACCGAGCCACTCGAACCGATCGGGTTGCTCGAGAATGTCCCGCATGACCTGAACCAGGCCTTGACGAGCAGCCACTTCTGCCATTCGTCGAGCATCTTCCTGCGCGAGCGCGAGAAACAACCCGTCCTTGTCCTTGAAGTGGTGAAAGATCGCACCTCTGGACAGACCAGTCGTCTCCTCGAGGCGGCGGACCGTCGCACCCTCGTAGCCGAATTCACCGAAGCAACGTCGTGCGCCGTCGAGGATCTCGCTACGTCGTGCTGCCAAATGGTCCTCACTGACCTTCGGCACACTGCCTCCTTCATAGGCTGATACGTGGTCCCGCCTTCAGCGCAGAACGCGCACGCCCACTGTCTGTTCGAGCCTGAACCGGGCTCGAAGTGGTCGTGCGCGTTCTGAGTCTCACTGGTCGAGTTCACTCACCAGGGCCGAGCTTGAAAAGAAGTGCCTAGCCTCGGATCATATTGCGGAGGACGTACTGCAAGATGCCGCCGTTGCGGTAGTAGTCCGCCTCGCCGGGGGTGTCGATGCGCACCACGGCGTCGAATTCGACCTTCGTGCCGTCGGTCTTCGTCGCCGTGACTGCCATCGTCTTGGGTGTGACACCCTCGTTCAGCTTCTCGACGCCGACGATATCGAATGTCTCGGTGCCGTCGAGCTTCAGCGATGCAGCGCTCTCGCCAACCGGGAACTGAAGCGGAACAACGCCCATCCCGATGAGGTTGGAGCGGTGGATACGCTCGAAGGACTCAGTGATGACGGCCTTGACGCCGAGCAGGCTGGTTCCCTTGGCAGCCCAGTCACGTGAAGAGCCGCTACCGTACTCCTTACCACCGAGGACCACGAGCGGAATGCCGGCGGCCTGGTAGTTCTGCGAAGCATCGTAGATGAAGGCCTGCGGTCCATCTTCCAGGGTGAAGTCACGGGTGTAACCGCCCGAGACGTCATCGAGGAGCTGGTTCTTCAGGCGGATGTTAGCGAACGTTCCACGAATCATGACCTCGTGGTTGCCGCGGCGCGAACCGAGCGAGTTGTAGTCCTTGCGCTCGACTCCATGCGAGTCCAGGTACTGGGCAGCAGGCGTTCCGGCCTTGATCGGGCCGGCTGGGCTGATGTGGTCGGTGGTGACCGAATCTCCCAGCAGTGCAAGGACGCGAGCGCCCTTGATGTCCTTGACCGGCTCCGGGTCCATTGTCATGCCGTCGAAGTACGGGGGCTTGCGCACATAGGTGGACTTCTCGTCCCACGCGAACGTGTCACCCTCGGGGGTCGAAAGGTTTTGCCAGCGGCTGTCCCCGTCGAAAATCGTCTTGTACGACTTGCGGAACATGTCCTGGCTGATGGACGACTTGATCGTGTCGTCGATCTCCTGTGCGGACGGCCAGATGTCCTTCAAGTAGACGGGCTTGCCGTCGTGGTCGTCTCCGAGAGAGTCGGTCTCGAAGTCGAAGTCCATCGTGCCGGCGAGACCGTATGCGATGACGAGTGGGGGCGAAGCCAGGTAGTTCATCTTGACGTCGGGGGAGATCCGACCCTCGAAGTTTCGGTTACCGGAGAGCACTGCAGTGACCGAAAGGTCGTTGTCGTTGATCGCTTTCGAGATCGGTTCGGCGAGAGGACCGGTGTTGCCGATGCAGGTGGTGCATCCGTAGCCACCGAGGTAGTAGCCGAGCTTCTCGAGGTACGGCCACAGACCGGCCTTCTCGTAGTAGTCGGTGACTACCTGCGAGCCGGGCGCCATGTTGGTCTTGACCCACGGCTTGGTGGTCAAGCCCTTGTCGACGGCGTTGCGCGCGAGCAGTGCAGCGCCGAGCATGACCGACGGGTTCGAGGTGTTGGTGCAGGAGGTGATGCCTGCGACGACGACCGCGCCGTGGTCGAGGACGAACTCGGCGCCCTCTTCGGACTTGACGGTGATCGGCTTGCTCGGGCGACCGTCGGAACCGTACGCGGCGGACTGGACGGCGACGGCGTCGTCCTCGGTGAACGACAGTGAAGCGGGGTCGCTCGCGGGGAACGACTCGTTGAGTGCCTCGTCGAGCTTGCTGTCACCCTCGTGTGCGGGGTGGCTCTCATCGACGTAGTTGTGGATGTCCCTGCGGAACGCAGGCTTGGACTCCGACAACAGAATTCGGTCCTGCGGGCGCTTCGGTCCGGCAATGGACGGAACGACGGTGTTGAGGTCGAGCTCGATGTACTCGGAGTACACGGGCTCGTTCTCCGGGTCGTGCCACATGCCCTGTTCCCTGGCATACGCCTCGACAAGCGCCAGCTGCTCGTCGCTGCGGCCGGTCAGGCGCAGGTAGTTGATGGTCTCTTCGTCGATCGGGAAAATTGCCGCGGTGGAACCGAACTCGGGGCTCATGTTGCCCAGCGTTGCTCGGTTGGCCAGAGGTACCTCTGCGACGCCCTTGCCGTAGAACTCCACGAACTTGCCGACGACGCCGTGTTTACGGAGCATTTCGGTCGCGGTGAGAACGACGTCGGTCGCGGTCACGCCGGGCTGAATCTCCCCGGAGAGCTTGAAGCCGACGACGCGGGGGATGAGCATCGAGACCGGCTGGCCGAGCATTGCTGCTTCGGCTTCGATCCCGCCGACGCCCCAACCCAACACGCCCAGGCCGTTGACCATCGTGGTGTGTGAATCGGTACCGACGCACGTATCGGGATACGCCTGGCCGTTGCGGGTCATGACGGTCGGTGCCAGGTACTCGATGTTGACCTGGTGCACGATACCCATGCCGGGGGGTACGACCTTGAAGTCGTCGAACGCGCCCTGTCCCCAACGAAGGAACTGGTAGCGCTCGCCGTTGCGCTCGTACTCGAGGTCCACGTTGCGCTCGAGGGCATCGGCGCGGCCGAACACGTCGAGAATCACCGAGTGGTCGATGACCATGTCGGCAGGAGAGAGCGGGTTGACCTTGCTCGGGTCGCCGCCCAGTGTGGTCACGGCTTCGCGCATGGTGGCCAGGTCGACGATGCAGGGCACGCCGGTGAAGTCCTGCATGATGACTCGAGCTGGGGTGAATTGAATTTCGATGCTCGGGTCCGCGGACGGATCCCACGAAGCGATCGAACGAATATGGTCGGCGGTGATGTTGGCACCGTCCTCGGTGCGAAGGAGGTTCTCCGCGAGGACCTTCAGTGCGTATGGCAACTTTTCGGCACCGGGCAAGGCCGACAGACGGAAGATCTCGTAGGAGTTCTTTCCGACCTCGAGGGTGCCCTTTGCACCGAATGAGTTATTACTAGCGGTCACTTCAGCTCCACTCGTCTATGAGGCACACCGCCGACGGGGCTGTGTCGACGGTTGAAGCGAGACCTTCTACGCGACCGAGCGGTGCGCCGAACGCCTCGTTGTAAGTCTAACAGTACGCTTGTCCTGTGAAACCCTGAGGGCAGGCCTGATGGTGTGTCGGCGAGCCCTACACCGACAATCCTCACGCAGTGGCACTACCTTCGCAATGCAGGGCAACCTCACTACCGGCCATGCCGCCAGTGTCCAATGCGATCCTGCGAGGAGTCGGTGACGTAAGGTTCGGACGGGCCGCTCGTACTGTTCGGTAACGACCGCCACCCACCGACTCCGCTATTGCGACTGGACGAGAGATGCCTGATCCGATTCTTGCTTTTGTTCCGCTGGCCGCCGAAGTCCCACCCGGCACGGACATCGATTCGGTCGTGGCCGACGTCGCCGAGTCCGGGGTCAGTGCGCCTCCTGCACTTCGGAGCGATCTGCAGGTCGTAGTTCAGCGTGCAGAGGAGCATGGAGTCGATCTCGGGATCGTGGTGATGGAAAAGGACCCCATTCACGATTCTCAGTTACGTGATCTTGCGACAGCGGTCGGTACCCAGGACGGCGGCACCGTCCTCGTCTTGAGCCCAGGTCAGGTGGGGTCTTTCAGTGACACTGTCAGCCGAGTGACGCTCGAAGCTGGGCAAGATCGCACCTACACGGGCAATCCTGTCGTCGGAGCCGACAACTTCGTCGACACGCTGGTCGGCCCGCAGACTCCGTGGGGTTTGATCACGGGTCTGATCCTTGTTCTCGTCACGGCGGTGGCAGCAGCAACTGCAATGGCGAAAATCCGGCGCCACAAGGCGCGGGCTGTCTCGACTTCAGAGCTTCGCGAAACGGAGCGGCCCACGCCGGCATCCGAACCGAGCAACTCTTCTGGCGAGTCTGCCACCGAACGCTGAAAATCGACTCTGCCGGATACCGCAGGACCGTACGCCCCGACTTCTGGTCGGGGCGTTCGTCATCTGTTGGAAAAAGTCGAAAAAACTGTTTCGCGTAAACACCGAGTTCAGGGCATTTGCGCTGGTCGAATTACATATATGTTCTTTGGGACTGGAGTTTCTTTAGTGTGCGAAGTGTCGTACGGTGCCATTGGCACTGCTGGGGAAGGAGTGTCGCAGAGGGCAGAGGTCTATCCGAGTTACCTCGGGTGACGCCTGCTTCGGGTGGGACCGACGTGGTCTACACCTGTGGTGATGCTGCGTGCTTCCTCCCTGCCCGATGAGCGCGAATTCCGGCACCTGATGTGGGTGCTGGGTCCTCTCCTTCGGCGTCGACGATCGATAGAACGTCGCGAGCGCCGGAGCAGAGGGAGACAACTTTGACGCGACGAGCATTCCGCGGGACACGCCGCTGCGCGTTCTCCAAAACCGCGAGAGTCTTCGTTGGGGCCGGAATGGTTGTTGCATTGATAAGCGGCGCTTCCAGCACCGCTCTCGCTGTTCCGCCGCCGCCGCCCAACCCATCCGACTCCGACATTGCCGCCGCGGGCTCCGCGGTAGAGCAACAACTCGGTGCCGTGGGTGCGCTGATCAATCAAGTCGCGTCTGCGAACCAACAGCTCGCCCAACTCGATGCTGACGTGGCGATCAAACGCGAGGACGTCAACAAGGCCCTCGTCGATCTTCAAAATGCTCGCGACGCCGCCGACGTAGCTTCGCAACTCGTCGTCTTTGCTCAGCAGGCTCTCACCGATGCAGGTGTTCGAATCCAGGCGGCACAGCAAAAGTTCAACGATTTCGCCGTGTCGAGCTACACCCAGGGCACAGGCGTCGCCTCGGTGTCCTCGTTCCTCGGATCGAGTGGACCAGACGACGTTCTCGACCGTGCGCAGGTACTGAAGGTTCTGTCGAACAGCCAGAACGCTGTGCTCGACGGTCTCCAACGGGCCAGAACCGAACAGGCCAACCGTGACTCCGCGGCTCGCGAGTCCAAACAACAAGCCGATGCCGCAGCCTCGACAGCAGAGTCCAAGAAAGCAGATGCCGAGGAAGCGATAGCGACCGCCCGCGCCGCGCTCCAAGCCCAGGCAGAACAGAAGGCTGCGATCGAGAGCGAGCGTGACTCAGCGCAGAGTCAGCTCGATTCCGCACGATCGAACGTGGCAGGACTTGCCGATCAGCGCGTCGCCTATTCGACCTGGGAGTCACAGAAGGCAGCGGAGGATGCAGCCATTGCCGCCGCGGCGGCCGCAGCGAAGCAGGCGGCAGTTCAAGCTGCTGCCAGGGTTGCAGCGAACCAGGCTGCGAGTGCGGCTGCGGCTGCCGCAGCAGCAGGTCAACGATCCCACGCCGATATCGACGAAGATCAGGACTCTGTCGTCAGCGACTCCACCGGCAGCGACTCTGCAGGCAGCACGGGCACCACGACACCCACGACACCGAAGAAGCCGCGAAGCTCGGGCCAATCGAGTTCGTCCCTCACCGGCAGTGCAGCAGTCGAGCTCGCCATCGACCGCGGAATGTCCCAGCTGGGCGTCCCGTATTCCTGGGGTGGCGGCGACGAAAACGGACCGACGAAAGGAATCCGGGACGGGGGAGTGGCCGATAGCTACGGCGACTACAACAAGGTCGGCTTCGACTGTTCCGGATTGATGATCTACGCGTTCGGGGGACTCGGCATATCGCTGCCGCACTACACGGGCTATCAATACACGGCAGGCAAACAGGTCCCATCCTCGAACATGAAGCGCGGGGACATGATCTTCTATGGACCGAACGCCAGTCAGCACGTCGCGCTGTATCTGGGCGACGGGAAGATGCTCGAAGCCCCTCAATCCGGTGACATCGTGAAGGTTTCGTCCGTTCGATACGACGGTATGACGCCGTATGCAGTACGTATGGTGTCCTGACGGCATTCTTCGGGGGCCACTCGGTAGGCTCGCCCCACAGGAGACATCGGTAGCCTTGGGGGGCGGCCTCACGGCGCAAGCAGTCATCGTCTGAAATAGTCGATGGTCGATACCGAACGTGCCCGAGAAGTGATTCGATTGAAAGCGGTGAATTCTTGGTGACATCACGTGACGGCGCCGAAGTGAACGGCAGCGTCTCGCAGGACAGCGGTTCGAACGGCAGCATGTCCAAGGGCGGCGCCTCGGGCGGGAATGGATCGGGCCGCACCGATGCGGCAGGGCTCGCACATGATGTGCAGATCCTCGAAAAGGCCGTGTACGAGGTCAAGCGTGTGATCGTCGGCCAGGATCGACTGGTCGAACGGATCCTCGTAGGACTTCTTGCACGCGGCCACGTACTCCTCGAGGGTGTGCCCGGAGTGGCGAAGACCCTTGCAGTGGAAACTTTCGCCAAGGTTGTCGGTGGAACGTTCTCTCGCGTTCAATTCACGCCCGACCTTGTGCCCACAGACCTGATCGGTACACGCATCTATCGGCAGGGGCGCGAAGAATTCGACACCGAACTAGGTCCAGTCGTTGCCAACTTCGTGCTGGCCGACGAGATCAACCGCGCACCCGCAAAAGTACAGTCCGCATTGCTGGAAGTAATGGCGGAGCGGCAAGTGTCCATCGGTGGTCATACCTTCGCGATGCCCGACCCCTTTCTGGTCATGGCGACGCAGAACCCGATCGAGAACGAAGGTGTCTATCCCCTTCCCGAAGCTCAGCGTGACCGGTTCTTGTTCAAAATCGTCGTCGACTACCCCTCTGTCGAGGAAGAACGCGAAATCGTCTACCGGATGGGCACCGCGGTCCCGACTCCGAAGCAAATCCTCGATCCAGAGGAGCTGGTTCGGCTCCAAGACGTCGCGAGTTCGGTGTTCGTTCATCATGCACTCGTCGACTACGTCGTCCGCGTCATCGCTGCGACGAGAACGCCCGAACAACTCGGTCTCGACGACGTCGCAAGTTGGATCGCATACGGCGCGTCTCCGCGAGCAACTCTCGGGATCATCTCGGCATCGCGCGCCCTTGCTCTAGTGCGAGGACGTGATTACGTGGTGCCGCAGGACGTGCTCGAAGTGATCCCCGACGTTCTCCGTCACCGCCTCGTCCTGTCCTACGACGCACTCGCCGACGAGGTGACTCCGGAAGATGTGATCACTCGTATCTTGCAGGCGGTGGGTCTTCCCCAGGTGGCCCCTCAAGCGGTCGGCGCGCAGCAGGTCCCCCGAGCGCCTTTCGTCCCGCAGCAACCGGCGAACCAAGGCGCGGCGCCGCAGCATCCTCCGCAACAGGGAATGCCGCAGCAGGGAGTACCGCAGCAGGGAGTACCGCAGCAGGGAGTGCCGCAGCAGGCATACAACGCAGGCGTGCCACAAGGACAGCCGGGTCCAGCCCCGTCCCTGGACAAATCCGCGGGGAATTCCCCAGCCGTGGGTAGCCAGCAGCAGTGAGCGGGGCACTTGCCCGCGGGGCGGGTCGACCACCCGACTCGCGGCCCCCGTCGTTCCGGAGCGGTGAACTACGTGACCCCACACTCGCTGCGGCGTTGCGCACTTTGGAATTGACAGTCCGCCGCCGTCTCGACGGCGTGTTGCACGGTGACCACCTCGGATTGATTCCGGGACCTGGTTCCGAGCCCGGCGACGCGCGGGAGTACCAGCCTGGTGACGACGTCCGACAGATGGACTGGTCGGTTACCGCTCGGACGACTCACCCGCACGTCCGTCAGTCTGTTGCGGATCGTGAACTGGAAACTTGGATGGTCGTCGATCTGTCGGCCAGTCTCGATTTCGGTACGACGGGGTGCGAGAAGCGAGATCTGGCTGTCGCGGCGGCCGCCGCAATCACCCACTTGACCAGTGGTGGAGGCAATCGCATCGGTGCTGTGGTTGCTACTGGAGCGCAAACGACTCGGATCCCGGCCAGGGGTGGCCGAATCCACTCACAGACGTTGCTCCGGACCATCGCGACCACGCCCAGTGCCGCAGACGGCGTCCGAGGAGATCTTCGTTCGGCCATCGAAGCGCTTCGTCGGCCGCAACGCAGGCGGGGGATGGCAGTGGTGATCAGTGATTTCCTCGGGCCGATCGATTGGGAGCGATCGCTGCGAGCGATCTCTGCACGGCACGACGTGTTGGCGGTGGAAGTACTCGATCCTCGGGACCTCGAATTGCCGGATGTCGGGGATGTAGTCCTCCACGACCCCGAAACAGGCCGCACCCGTGAGTTCAGCACGACGCCGCAGTTGCGTGCTGATTTCGCCGAAGCTGCCGCGTCTCATCGCGAGGACGTGGAGCGTGCGCTTCGTCGCTGTGGTGCTCCGCGACTGACTCTCCGAACCGACGGAGACTGGATAGCGGACGTCGTCCGCTTCGTTTCTTCGCGCCGCCACACCTTCGGTTCCAGCGCAGTCAACTCGGCTCGGGCAGGTCGCCGGTGAGCCTGTCCGAGTTCACCTCGCCGTGGTGGCTGCTGTTTCTGCTCGTCGTTGTCGGTTTGGTCGTCGGTTACGTCGCGGCGCAGCGTCGTCGCCACAAGCACACTTTGCGGTTCTCCAATATGGAATTGTTGGAGACAGTGGCACCGACGCGGCCGAACTACTTGCGTCACGTGCCAACCGCACTCATCCTCGTTGGTCTGCTCCTGCTGACAATTGCATTGGCGGGCCCGACTGCTGATCAGAAAGTGCCGCGGAACCGCGCGACCGTGATACTGGTGATCGACGTGTCGTTGTCAATGGAGGCAACCGACGTCGAACCGTCTCGGTTGGCGGCCGCGCAGGAGGCCGGAAAGTCGTTCGCCGACGGGTTGACTCCGGGTATCAATCTGGGGCTCGTTGCCTTCGCTGGAACGGCATCGGTGCTCGTATCGCCTACCGCTAATCGAGAAGCGACCAAGGCTGCCATCGACAAACTTCAATTGAGCGAACGAACTGCAACTGGTGAGGCGATTTTTACCTCGCTGCAGTCGATCGACACGCTGGGAGCGGTGCTCGGTGGAGGTGATGCGGCCCCGCCTGCTCGAATTGTTCTGTTGTCCGACGGCAAACAGACCGTTCCGGAGAGCCCTGACGATCCGCGGGGTGGATACACCGCTGCGCGCGCCGCGAAGGACAAGAACGTACCGATCTCGACGATTTCTTTCGGGACGAGCTACGGGACAGTCGACATCGAAGACGAGTCCGGAGTCGAACGAGTACCGGTCCCAGTCGACGACCCGTCTTTGCGGGAGATTGCCGATCTTTCCGGTGGAAGCTTCTTCACCGCTTCCTCACTCGAAGAATTGCGCGCGGTGTACGACACGCTGGAAGAGCAAATCGGGTTCGAGATCACCCGTGGAGATGCGAGCCGTCCGTGGTTGATTCTCGGAGTCCTGCTCACAACATTGGGTTTGGGCACGGCTTTGGTTCTCCGACAACGATTGCCCTGATTCCCAGTTATTACTCACCAGTAAGTTTCGCTTTGTCATTCCGGGACGAACAGATAGGTTGCAGGCATGTCCAAACCAGACTTCATTGCTCGATCGGTACTTGTCACGGGAGGGAACCGAGGTATCGGTCTGTCCATCGCTCAGAGGCTTGCGGAGGACGGGCACAAAGTAGCCGTCACGCACCGTGGTTCCGGGGTTCCGGACGGCCTGTTCGGGGTCGTCTGCGACGTCACCGATTCCGAGTCGATCGATGCTGCTTTCAAAGAGGTCGAAGCCAAGCACGGACCGGTCGAGGTTCTGGTGTCGAACGCCGGCATCACTGACGACACGCTGATCATGAGGATGAGCGAGGACCAGTTTTCTCGCGTTATCGATGCCAACCTCACCGGTGCCTTTCGAGTCGCCAAGCGCGCTAGCCGCTCGATGCTTCGTGCCCGCTACGGCCGCTTCATCTTCATCGGATCTGTTGTAGCTCTAGCTGGAACTCCTGGACAGGCCAACTATGCGGCGTCGAAGGCCGGCGTCATCGGGCTTGCTCGATCGCTCACTCGTGAGCTGGGGTCTCGGTCGATCACGGCGAATGTCGTTGCTCCTGGCTTCATCGACACGGAAATGACGCAGGCATTGGACGAGAAGTACCAGGAGATGGCTGTCAGTGCTATTCCACTCGGCCGCAAGGGAAAGACGGACGAGGTTGCCGGCGTCGTCAGTTGGCTTGCCTCCGAGGATGCCGCGTACGTCTCGGGCGCGGTCATTCCCGTCGACGGTGGTCTCGGTATGGGCCACTGACCACTCGGGGATCCGAGTTTTCGCAACTGGTAAACCTCTTTTCTCATTTCGATTCGATCGGTAAGGATGAACATGGGCGGACTGCTCGAAGGAAAGACAATTCTCATCACCGGCATCATCACCGATGCCTCCATCGCGTTCCACGCCGCAGCCATGGCGCAGGAGCAAGGAGCGAAGGTCATCATCACGGGTTTCGATCGGCTTCGGTTGATCGATCGCATCGCGCAGCGCCTACCGAAGGAAGTGCCCCCCGCGATCGAACTCGACGCCACCAACGAGGAGCACCTGTCGGCGCTCGCCGATCGTATTCGTGAAGTAGCCCCCGAAGGCATCGACGGCGTCTTACATTCGATCGCTTTTGCGCCTCGCACACTCATGGGCCCGGGTGCTTTGCCGTTCCTCGAGGGGCCAGGTCCCGACGCGGCACGCGCGTTCGAAATCTCGGCGTGGAGTTACGCGTCGCTGGCGCGGGCTGTTCTGCCTGTCATGAACGAGGGCGGTTCCATCGTCGGGATGGACTTCGATCCGCGTACCTCGATGCCGTACTACAACTGGATGGGCGTGGCGAAGGCTGCACTCGAGTCGGTCAACCGGTACGTGGCTCGTGAAGTAGGCGCCGCGAAGAAGATCAGGTCCAATCTGGTTGCTGCCGGGCCGATCAAGACCCTTGCTGCAAAGGCTATCGCCGGAACGGCTACCGGCGACGCCACCAAGATGAATCAGCTCAACGATTACTGGTCCGGATCGGCGCCGATCGGCTGGGATGTCGACAACCCGACCGTGGTCGCCAAGTCGATCGTGGCGTTGCTGTCGGATTGGTTGCCAGGAACGACCGGCTCGATCGTGTACGTCGACGGCGGTGCCAGCCACAACACCTGGTTGCCCGACGACATGTAGTCCGTCTGGCCTCATGCAAGCATCGACGAGTGGGGGCCTACCAGATGGTGGATCGATGCTTGTATGAGGCAACCTGAGCGAACCTGTTGTCTTCGAGCGCGCACAATGGGGACATGACCGAGTCTGCGGGTTTCGATGCGATCCTGGTTCTTTCCTTCGGCGGCCCGGAGGAGCCTGCACATGTTCGGCCGTTTCTCGAGAATGTGACGCGCGGGCGTGGGGTCCCGCCCGAGCGACTCGACGAGGTAGTCGAGCACTACATGCACTTCGGCGGTGTGTCTCCGATCAATGCGCTCAATCGCGACATTATCTCCGCTGTGGAATCTGAATTCGCCACGGCCGGTGTCGACCTGCCGATCTATTTCGGTAACAGGAACTGGCATCCGATGGTCGAGGACACTCTCGCGCAGATGCAGGCGGACGGTATCGAACGCGCGCTGGTGTTTCCGACGTCGGCGTGGGGTGGTTACTCGGGTTGTCGCCAGTACCACGAGGATGTGGCCAGAGCCAGGGAAGCGGTCGGTTCCGACGCACCCGACCTGGTGAAGATCAGGCAGTATTACGACCATCCCTTGCTGATCGCCGCTTTCGCCGATTCGATTACGGCCGCGATGGATTCGCTTCCCCCCGAGAAACGCTCGAAAGCGAGATTGGTGTTCACAGCACATTCGATTCCGAGCACTGCCGACGCAAATGCCGGGCCTCCGGCTGACGGCGGGCACCTCTACAGCAGGCAAGTGGCTGAAGCGTCCAGGCTCGCTGCGGCAGCCGTCGGTGTGGACGACTACGACCTCGTCTGGCAGTCGCGGTCAGGTCCGCCGCAGGTGCCATGGTTGGAACCTGACATTTGCGACCATTTGGATGCGCTGTCGGACAACGGCGTAGAAGCGGTAGTGGTTTGTCCGGTGGGATTCGTCTCCGATCACCTCGAAGTCGTCTGGGACCTCGACACCGAGGCCGAGGAGAAGGCCAGGGAGCTCAATATCGCTTTCGCGCGGGCCTCGACACCGGGAACGGACCCTCGGTTCGCGCAGATGATCCTCGAACTCGTCGAAGAGCACATCAGCGACGCGACGCCGCGTGGAATCGGAAGTGTCCCGAAGTACGGCTCGACACTCAACGGCAGCCGATGCGCAATTCGATGCTGCGAGCAGCCCGTTCGCCCAACACGGCCCAGCTAGCGGCCGGGCGCCCTGGACTCGATACTGGTGGAGAGTGCTATCGCACGAGCTTTCCTCACCGCAGCCCACAACGGTCTGATCAAATCCTCACGTGCTGCCGCTCCGAGTGCCGTGGCGGGTTCGGTCGGGGAAGAGTGTTGTGCCACCGAAAGAATGGCTGCCACTCGATCTGCCGATTCGAGCACTCGAAGTGCCCGGTCCGACATTTCCGACGGGTAGCGGTGTCGGCCGAGATCGGCGAGTTCGACGGCGATACGTGTTCGGGGGTCTCCCAGTTCGGTTCGCGTCGGTAGTGATTGAAGCGAGCCGAGGGCTTCGGCAGCGCCACGAACCGCTTCACGCATGGCGTATTCGGCTTCCCCGAGCGTGAAGTCGCGCATCGCACGGGCCGGCAGGACGATCGAGAACACCGTCCATCGGAGGACGTCCGGCCCCTCTACGGTCGGTACGAGTCCCAGTCCTCGGGTCTCGGGATCGCCGACCAAAACGGCCTCTCCGGTTTGAATGGCCAGGCGCCCGAACGGACTCTTCGGTGACACGTTCGACGTGGCACCAGGATGGGGGAGGAGGAGTTCGATTGCGGGGTTTGTGCGGTCACTCGGTACCTGAGCGCGAATGAGGGTGAGTAGGCCTGCCACGCCCTCGTCGCGAGGACTCGGCCATGGCAGCCCGGTCTCGAGCGCCGTTTCTTGGTCGCCGGCAACTGCCAGATGCATCGGTGCCCACTCCGCCATCGAATCGATCACGTTGTCGGGCGCGCTGAATCCGGCCAGCCACGAGCTGGCCCAGACGGCAAGGCTTGCACTTGGAGAACTCACGACTTCCAAGCATAGGTCGGCGTGGCGACGCGCGCTCGGGCGTGGGGGTGGCTACCGTTGTCGGCCGTGACGAACATGTACGGCGAAGACATACTTTCAGGACACAGCCGCATGCGAAAGGTACCTGTCCCGCAGGTGCCTGCCGAGCGCGGACTCGTCGTCGAGGACTCCGCTACCGGCTATTGCGGGGCGGTAGTCGGGTTCGAGCGCACGTACGACGGCGATTTCGTACGCCTCGAAGATTCGGCTCGCACGACGCGGTTGTTCGCATTGCGCGAGGCGGCATTTCTGATCGACGGCAAGCGCGTCACCCTCGTGCGTGCGACGGCATCTCCGAAGGCCACGTCGACGCGATCGGCCTCCGGCTCTACCAAGGTAGAGGGGTTGCGTGCTCGTACCGCTCGTGCCAGCCGGATCTGGGTCGAGGGCGTGCACGACGCTGCCCTGGTGGAAAGTGTGTGGGGCCACGACCTCCGAGTAGAGGGAGTCGTCGTAGAGCACCTGGAGGGGCTGGACAATTTGGGTGAGCGCCTGGCCGAATTCGAACCAGGCCCTGGCCGGCGAGTAGGTGTCCTGGTCGACCACCTCGTCACGGGATCCAAGGAGTCGAAATTGACTGCCTCGCTCGGCCCGCACGTACTTGTCACCGGTCACCCGTACATCGACGTGTGGGAAGCCGTCCGGCCGAAGGCTGTCGGAATCAGCGCTTGGCCGAAGATTCCCCGCGGTCAGGATTGGAAGACGGGAATCTGTCGCGAGCTCGGGTGGGGAACTCCGAAGCAGGGTTGGCGACATGTGTATTCGTCGGTCTCGACGTTCCGAGATCTCGAAGCGCCGTTGATCGGAGCGGTCGAACAGCTGGTCGACTTCGTAACCGAGTGAGAGCCGCCGCCCGATGTCCGATTTCTGGTTAGATGGAGGTTGTGGCGGCGATAATTTGGCTCATCGCAGGAATCGCTCTCGCGGCAGCTGAGGCGCTGACGGGAGATTTCTTTCTGCTCATGATCGCCGGTGGTGCTCTAGCCACCGCCGGCATTTCGGCCGTCACGGACTTCCCAGTGTGGGCCGATGCGGTTGTATTCGGACTCGTGTCCTTGGTACTGGTGCTGGGTGTGCGGCCGATGTTGTTGCGACGCTTCGCCGCTCCGCCCGCGCTTGCCACCAACGCTGCCGCGTTGTCGGGCAAGAGTGCGATTGTGCTCGAACAGGTTTCGGCACACGAGGGTCAGGTGAAGCTCGGCGGCGAGGTGTGGACTGCGCGTCCCCTCGACGAATCCGAGGTCTACGCACCGGGAGTGACTGTGACCGTGATGGAAATAGACGGCGCTACTGCCGTCGTGTGGAGGGGACCGTAGTTTTATGGCAGCACTGATCGTTCTCGGCGTCATCGTTCTTCTCGTCGTCATACTCGTGGCCAAATCCGTATCGATCATTCCGCAGGCCGAGGCAGCAGTGATCGAGAGGCTCGGTCGTTATGTTCGCACCGTTTCCGGGCAGCTGACTTTCCTCGTACCGTTCGTCGACCGGATTCGGGCCAAGGTGGACCTGCGAGAGCGTGTCGTGTCGTTCCCGCCGCAACCGGTGATCACCAAGGACAACCTGACTGTTTCGATCGACACCGTTGTTTATTTCCAGGTCACGAATCCCCAGTCCGCGGTATACGAAATCAACAATTACATTGTCGGCGTCGAGCAATTGACCACCACGACGCTGCGTAACGTCGTCGGCGGCATGACGCTGGAAGAAACTCTGACATCCCGTGATCAGATCAACGGCCAACTGCGGGTAGTCCTCGACGAGGCGACGGGTCGATGGGGACTGCGGGTCGCTCGCGTGGAACTGAAGAGCATCGATCCACCTCCGTCGATCCAGGAGTCGATGGAGAAGCAGATGAAGGCGGACCGCGAGAAGCGGGCGACCATTCTTACTGCAGAAGGCCACCGCGAGTCCGCGATCAAGACCGCGGAGGGCGACAAGCAGAGCCGTATCCTTGCCGCCGAGGGCGGAAAACAGGCCTCGATCCTCACAGCTGAAGGCGAGCGTCAGTCTCGCATTCTGCGGGCGGAAGGCGACAGAGCGGCGAAGTATCTGCAGGCTCAAGGTCAGGCAAAAGCAATCGAGAAGGTATTTGCAGCCATCAAGGCAGGAAAGCCGACTCCGGAACTACTTGCCTACCAGTACATGCAGACCCTTCCCCAGATGGCGCAGGGCGACGCCAACAAGGTCTGGATGATCCCGAGCGACTTCGGCGATGCATTGAAGGGTTTTGCCAAGACCCTCGGGACACCAGGCGAGGACGGCGTTTTCCGTTACGAGCCCAGCTCGAGTAGCGGCGACGAGCCCAAGGCTGCAGACGATTCCGAAGAGGTTGCCGAGTGGTTCGAAACGAAAACTGATCCCGCAGTGGCCCAGGCGGTTGCTGCGGCGGAGGCGGTTGCCCGGACACCGGTCGATACCTCGTTGGCGCCTGATCCCAGTCTGATCAAGGGGACGGACGTCGGACAACTTCCTGCACCGCCGCCCGAGACGGATTTGACGGCTCCGCCAGCAGAGCCGAACTAGGCCCCGCACCGACTCATCAGGCTCGAAACATCCCTCGGCACGTCACTTGTGGCGGCCGAGGGATGATGTGTATCTGCCCACAGTTCAGGTGGCGAGTGCCTGTCCGACGCCACAGACGGCGACCGCCCACATGACACTGGCAAAGGTTCCGATGATGAACTGCTCGGATGCCGCGGACGCCTGGGATCCTCGTAGTTCGGGATATCGGGCAAGCCCTTTCACCGCGAGAACGATTGCGATGCCCTCGGGCCATCCGGCGAGGATGGATGCTGCGACTGCGGTGCGCTCGAGCACTCCGATTGTGCGCCCGCCGTGTAGTGGTTCTACGGGCGTGTCCGGGGTCGGTGTCCGGTCGCGTCGCGCTAATCGGAAAACTTCGGCGACTATCGGCGACCCACCCGCTACGGCCGCCAGAACGGTGACGACGTAGGTGGAGGCCAGGGCGAATCCTCGGGCCGGCTCGGTGGTCGTCCCGACCGCTGCCGCCGAGGCCAACAATGTGACAGATAATGCCGCAGGCACCCAACGCGGAACCGAGGCACTCCCCGAGAAGATGGACGCTGTTGCCGACAGCGCCAGAAGTATCAGCGTCACGGCGATCATGAATTCCCCCTATGTGTCGGTGCAGCGTTGCCGAGTGCGGTCGATCGGACCGGAAAATTCAGTGGTGTCGGGTGGTGACGTCGAGTTCGGTGAGTAGTCGCTCGGCGAGGGCGCGTCCGCCTGCCTCGATACTCCACCGAGCTACCGACAACCTCTGGGACATGGCCTGCTTGGTGATCCCCAGAGTCTCCGCCGCGCTTTTCTGCGTATGGCCGCGGGCCATCAGATCCGACGCCGCATGCCCTTGCTCTGTTCTGTCGGTGATGAGTAGAGCAATCAGCGTCAATGCGGTTTCGGCATCTCGGCATGGCGTATCGAGATCGGGATCCGCAGCCGTGACGGCGACTGCAGCGGGTGCGTTCTTGGCGCGAGTGACCGCGTCTCGTGCGGCCTCGAAAGCTGGGCCGCGACCGGCCCGTGTCGTGTCGGGCAGCGGCACTTCGACCTGTCCGACACCGATGCCGACACTCCACGTTTCTAGCCTGAGCAGTGTCAGCGTGAGATCCACGACAGTGTGCGCATCTGTCGCGACTGCCTGGATTTCATCACCTGCCGTACGTTCGAAACCTCGAAGGAGGGGAGCGTGGCGAGTCAGTTCCAGTACCGCTTCGACTCTGTCGATATCGCGTCGACTTCGACGTTGATCCACCGTCATGACAAACATTCGTCAAGCCTAGAAGCTTGATATTACTTAGTCAATGATTAGAGCTTGCTTAGAGATAATCAAGCTTGGAGAGTTTACTTGGTCGGCTCGGAATTCACCTTCGAGAGCCGAGTCGATGCCGAAAGACGCCAGTCGACGTAGAGGCCGATCGCTCCAGCAGCAATACACACACCGGAGAGCGCGAGCAGTACTGGATTCGTGTGTCCGCCGATTGCGTCGCCGAGGACGACGATGCCCACCGTTCCCGGTGCCATGCCTATCGCGGTGGCCACGGCGAACGGTACGAGCCGAATCGAAGAAACTCCACAGCAGTAGTTGACGACCGAAAACGGAACCGGTGCGATCAACCGGAGAGATCCCACCGCCAGCCATCCGCGCCGAAGCAGACTGTCGTCGATCGCGCGAACGGCAGGATGTGTCATCCTCGCGGCGAACCACTCTCGACCGATAATCCGAACGAGTAACAATGCAAGAACGGCGCTGAGGGTCGACGCACCCACCGCGACAGCGATGCCGGTGACCGGACCGAACAGAACTCCGGCAGTGAGGGTGAACAGCGTTCGGGGCACAGGCGGAATGGTCACGATCGCGTGGACGAGAAAGAACACGAGCGGAAAGGTGGGTCCGATCGACAGCGCCCAGTGCCGAAGCTGTTCTGCCGACAGATGAGGTGCCGATACCGCTGCCACTGCCAGAGTTGCGAGAAGAACCACGATGCCGATCATCCGTGGATCTCGCAATCGTCTCGTCACGATCAACGAGCCTACCTGCGTCGAAACGTTTCGCGCCGCGACCAAACCACCTCCGATTCGAACATGAGGTGATCCTCACGATACTGTCGGAGAGATCGGGTTTCACATCACAAAAGTCGCTATTGTCGACCGACTCTCGTCGATCGAGTTGAGGGAGCAGTCATCGTGCCCATTGCTTCACAAGAAGACGCCTCACGCACTGCGTATGCCGCCTGGCAGAAGGCGGTTGCCGGAGTTCTGGCGAAGTCGCGCAGAGTCGACGTCGCAGATCTGCCAGAGGATCCTGAGCGTCTCCTCGAGACGACGACCTACGACGGGGTGACGATCTCACCTCTCTACGGTCCTCGCGACGAGCACCCCGAGAACGCACTCCCTGGAGTGTTCCCGTTCATACGTGGCCGGGATGCGGCCCGAGACGTCAACGCTGGGTGGAAGGTCAGTGCCAGGTTCGGTGTCGGTGAGTCGGACGCAGCGAAGGTCAACCAGTCGATACTGGACGGCTTGAACAACGGTGTCAGCGCACTCTGGCTCCGCGTCGGCGAGAGTGACCTTCCGGCAGCTTCGATCGCCGAAGCAGTCGACGGCGTCCTGCTCGATCTCGCACCGTTGGTCGTGGACGCCGGTAACGCCACCGAAGCAGCCGCACACGCAGTGTTCGAATTGCTCGACCGTACCGCCGCCGAGAATACGGAAGCGGTGGACATTCGGCTGGGTGGTGCCACGCTCACCTCGCAGTTCTCAGGGGCTCCCGCACCCGAACTCACGACACTCGTAGACCTGGCCGCACAGTCGTCCGCCCGCGCAGAGACCGTTCGCGCGATCACGGTCGACGGCACCGTGTTCCACAACGCCGGAGCCGGCGATGCACAGGAACTCGGAGCAGCAGTTGCTGCCGGCCTCGAATACCTCCGTGCTCTGACGTCGAGTGGTCTCTCCATCGGAGATGCGCTCGGGCAACTGGAGTTCCGCTTCGCAGCGACCGACGACCAGTTCCAGACGATCGCGAAGTTCCGCGCGGCACGCGTGTTGTGGTCACGCGTCGCGCAGGTATCCGGTGCGCCCGACGCCGGCGGCGCTCCGCAGCATGCGGTCACATCCGAAGCGATGATGTCGCAGCGCGATCCGTGGGTCAACATGCTTCGCACCACCTTGGCGGCATTCGGCGCGGGGATCGGCGGAGCCGACGCGATCACCGTCCTTCCGTTCGATGTGGCGCTGGAGGGGGGAGCAGCCGGGGTGTCGAAGACTTTCGCGGCGCGAATCGCACGAAATACGCAGCTGTTACTCCTCGAGGAGTCTCATCTAGGGCGCGTTCTCGACCCGGGTGCCGGCTCTTGGTACATCGAGCAACTCACCGATGACATCGCCGAGAAGGCATGGGCTTTCACCCAGAAGATAGAAGCCGACGGTGGTTATCGTGCTGCACTCGAGTCCGGGACGCTTGCGTCGTCGATCGCGGAGACCAAAGCCGCTCGTGATTCCGATGTCGCTCACCGCCGGACGCCGCTTACCGGTGTCAACGAGTTCCCCAACCTGGCCGAGGCGCCGCTTGCGCCGGTAGGCCCGGAGCAGGCGGGCACAGCGCCACGGGTTGCTCGGTACGGAGCTGCGTTCGAAGCTCTACGTGACCGCTCGGATGCATATCTCGCTGAGCACGATGCGCGGCCACTGGCGCTGCTCGTGCCGCTCGGGTCGGTAGCCGAGCACAATGTACGAACGACTTTCGCTGCGAACCTATTGGCTTCGGGTGGAATCGAGTCGCAGAATCCAGGACCGCTGACCGAGTCGAGCATCGCCGAAGCCGTACGCACAGCGGGCGCTCGTATTGCGGTCGTGTGCGGCACCGACAAGCGATACACCGATGAGGCCTCGTCCGCAGTGAGCGCGCTCCGCGCGGCCGGCGTCGAAAGGGTACTTCTCGCCGGGCCCGAAAAGCTGTTCACCGATATCACCGGCCAAGGTCGGCCGGACGATTTCTTGACCGCCAAGGTCGACGCCATCGCCGTTCTGTCCGATCTCCTCACCAATCTGGGGGCCTGAGAAATGACCACCAACGAAGCCGAACCACGGGTAACTCGTGTCATCGGTAGTTTTGCCGATGTTCCACTGAAGGATCCGCAGTCGCCGCCCTCGTCCTCGCCCACGGCCGAGGAAGCGTCGGAGCATATTGCGGCGGGTGCGAAGGCCAACAACTACACCCCTGAGCAGGTTGTGTGGTCCACTCCCGAAGGTATCGACGTCAAGCCTGTGTTCACCAAGGCCGATCGCGATGCTGCCGAAGCCGAGGGCTACCCGCTCGACAGCTATCCGGGCACGCCGCCGTTCATTCGTGGGCCCTACCCGACGATGTACGTCAACCAGCCGTGGACGATTCGTCAGTACGCCGGATTCTCCACTGCGGCGGAATCGAATGCGTTCTACAGGCGAAATCTCGCGGCCGGTCAGAAGGGTCTGTCGGTTGCGTTCGATCTGGCGACCCACCGCGGTTACGACTCGGATCATCCGCGCGTGCAAGGCGATGTGGGTATGGCCGGTGTAGCGATCGATTCGATCTACGACATGCGGCAGTTGTTCGACGGTATCGATCTCGGCAGCGTCTCGGTATCGATGACGATGAACGGTGCCGTGCTACCCATCCTCGCGCTGTACGTCGCTGCGGCCGAGGAACAGGGCGTCGGGCCGGAGAAACTTGCCGGGACCATTCAGAACGACATCCTCAAAGAGTTCATGGTCCGCAACACCTATATCTATCCGCCGAAACCATCGATGCGGATCATCTCGGACATCTTCGCGTATTCGAGTGCGAACATGCCGAAGTACAACTCGATCTCGATCTCGGGCTATCACATCCAAGAGGCCGGTGCGACAGCCGATCTCGAATTGGCGTACACCCTTGCCGACGGCGTCGAGTACATCCGCGCAGGACTGGCCGCGGGAATGGACATCGATACGTTCGCGCCTCGGCTTTCCTTCTTCTGGGCCATCGGGATGAACTTCTTCATGGAGGTTGCCAAGCTGCGTGCAGGCCGGTTGCTGTGGGCAGAGTTGGTGGCGAAATTCGAGCCGAAGAGCGCCAAATCGTTGTCGCTGCGTACACATTCGCAGACCTCAGGGTGGTCTCTGACTGCCCAGGACGTGTTCAACAACGTCGCACGCACGTGTGTGGAGGCGATGGCCGCAACCCAGGGGCACACGCAGTCGCTACACACCAACGCACTCGACGAAGCATTGGCGCTGCCTACCGACTTCTCCGCTCGAATCGCCCGTAACACGCAGTTGCTGATTCAGCAGGAGTCGAACACGGTACGACCGATCGACCCGTGGGGCGGCTCTCACTACGTCGAATGGCTCACTCACCAGCTCGCGAACCGCGCACGGGCACACATCGCCGAGGTCGAAGCCGCAGGAGGAATGGCGCAGGCCATCGGCGAAGGCATTCCGAAGTTGCGGATCGAGGAAGCAGCTGCACGAACCCAGGCTCGTATCGACTCCGGTCGCCAGCCGCTCGTCGGCGTCAACAAGTACGTGCCGGACGAGCCCGACACCATCGAGGTTCTCAAGGTCGAGAACTCGAAGGTCCGCAAAGAACAGATCGACAAACTGAAGCGCCTCCGCGAGGAAAGAAACACCGAAGAGGTGGAGGCCGCGTTGGCGAACCTGACGCGTGCAGCGGCGTCCGACGAGCCCGGTATGGAAAACAACCTGCTGAATCTGGCGATCGACGCTGCCCGCAAGATGGCCACGGTCGGAGAGATTTCCGACGCACTGGAGAAGGTTTACGGGCGGCACCAGGCCGAAATCCGGACAATCAGTGGTGTGTACCGCGATGAAGCAGGAAAGTCCGAGAACCTGATCAAGGCGACAGAGCTGGTGGAGAAGTTCTCCGAGGACGAAGGTCGACGTCCCCGCGTTCTGGTGTGCAAGATGGGCCAGGACGGCCACGATCGTGGTCAGAAGGTCATTGCGACTGCGTTCGCCGATATCGGATTCGATGTCGACGTCGGTCCGCTGTTCCAAACTCCTGAAGAGGTTGCGCGGCAGGCGGCCGACAACGACGTACACGTCGTCGGTGTGTCCTCGCTCGCAGCAGGCCACTTGACGTTGGTACCTGCACTTCGGGAAGCACTCGCAGCAGTCGATCGCCCCGACATCATGATCGTCGTCGGCGGCGTCATCCCGCCAGGTGACTTCGAGGAGTTGTATGCCGCAGGTGCTGCAGCGATCTTCCCGCCCGGGACGGTCATCGCCGACGCTGCTATCGGACTCGTTCAGAAGATCTCCGAACAGCTCGGTCACGGAAACGGGCCGGAGCCGCACGAGGCGACCGCGTGATCGTGACGTATTCGGATGAGTAGCTCGATCAGAACGCCGCTGAATATCGATATCGACGCGGTCGCGAAGTCGGTCCTCGCCAATGATCGTTCCGGGCTTGCTCGGGCGATCACGTTGGTCGAGTCGACGCGAGCGGATCATCGCGACCTGGCACAGCAACTGCTTCTGCAACTGCTGCCGAAGGCCGGTGGCGCACATCGCGTCGGCATCACCGGAGTTCCGGGGGTAGGGAAGTCGACGTTCATCGACGCACTCGGCATGCGGTTGATCGAACAGGGTCATCGGGTCGCGGTCTTGGCCGTCGATCCCTCGTCCACCCGTACCGGTGGGTCGATTCTGGGCGACAAGACCCGGATGGCTCGGCTGTCGGTGGAGAAGGACGCCTACATTCGGCCGTCGCCGACGTCGGGCACTCTCGGGGGAGTGACGCGAGCGACCCGCGAGACCATCGTTCTGCTCGAGGCTGCGGGATTCGACGTCATCCTCGTCGAGACCGTCGGGGTAGGGCAGTCGGAGGTGTCGGTTGCCAACATGGTGGACTGCTTCGCGTTCTTGACTCTCGCCCGGACTGGAGATCAGTTGCAGGGCATCAAGAAAGGCGTCCTCGAGCTGGCCGATCTGGTGGCTGTGAACAAGGCCGACGGCAAACACATCATGGAGGCCAAGAGCGCGGCCAGGGAGTTGGCAGGCGCGCTTCGGATGATCTATCCGCACGATGCGATCTGGAAGCCACCGGTTCTCACTATCAGCGCGATCGAGGGGACCGGGCTCGACGAATTCTGGAACACCGTTCTGAGGCATCAACAGGTGCTCACCGACGCCGGTGAATTCGCCGAAAAGCGTCGACGCCAGCAGGTCGACTGGATGTGGACGATGGTCAACGATCAGATGCTGCGCCGAATCGCACAGAATCCTGCGGTGAAAGCTATTCGCGTCGGGGTCGAAGAGCGTGTTCGCGACGGGTCTTTGACCGCGGCATTGGCAGCTCAGGAGTTGCTCGACACCTTCGATGCTGCCGCGCCGCCCTCGTGGACGTAGTTCGACCGTGAACATCCTGTACCCCTGACCGTGCCGAGGAATCGGTAGCTCAGGGGTACAGGCGTGCGGCCATCGCTCCGATGCGTTCGATCAGGTCGTCGAAGAAGGCTTCCGGGTCTGTCGTCGATGCGATGGCTGCGTTGAGCGGGCGGCCCCACATTCCCCTCCAGTCCGCAACCGTTGTTCCGCGGGTGAGGGTTCCGTCCAGTTCGATATCCACGGTGGCTGTTCGCAGAGTCACGATCGCGGGATTCAGTGCTACGGCAGCGACGAACGGATCGTGCATGTGCGCCAGGAATCCTTGGTCGTGATCGCGATGAAACTCCATGTAGAAGCGGACTGCATCGGAAAAGTGGCGCACGACCGCGTTGGACGCGGTGGATCTGATGTCGGATCCATCTGTCTCCGAAATGATCTCGCGCGGTGTACTTCCCGCGCGTTCGGCCAAACGCGCGATGTGGTGGGGGAGCATTTCGATGGTTTCGGTGATGTCGAGGGGACACACGATGGGAAGACGTGCCTCTGGAAGGCCGGAGAATGCCGCGAACACTTCCGATGCTGCCTCCGGATCGACTGCGATATTCCATTCGCTTGTCGGTGTCGTGTTACCGGGGTGCTGAAAAGCCCCACCCATCAACACGAGTCGCTTCAACAAGCGCGGAAGGTCTGGATCGATTCGAACAGCCTGTGCGAGATTGGTCAACGGCCCGGTGACCAATCCGACGATCTCGCCTGGCCGTTCGCGTACAAGTTCCACCCAGGCAGTTGCTGCATCACGATTCGACAGTGAGCGATCGGAAACCGGAAGCTCGGCGTACCCGACTCCGCGTGGGCCGTGCGTTTCTTCGGTTGTCATGAGCGGGGATACCAGCGGCACCTGTGCACCCAGCGTCACCTCGATGTCGGTTGCCTTGCACAGGTCGAGCCACGCCAGGTTGTTTGCAGCCACCTGGTTCACCGAGACGTTGCCCGCGGTCGATGCGATCGACAGAATTTCGGCTTCGGGGCTGGCCAACAGGTAGAGCAGAGCCAAGGAGTCGTCGATTCCGGTGTCTACGTCGACGATCAGCGGAATAGTCATGCGGAAGTAAGTCCTCGGTCGTCGTCGAAGCTCGGGGCGTGCGAACCGAGCGGGTGTGCTGGAAACGGGTAGTCCCTGTAGTCCGCGAGCGCAGGCAATGCGGTCGTCGTGGATCCATGTGTGACGGTGAAGTCCGGTCCGGGTAGGGACGCAGCGTCGGGGTGTTCGGTCCGACCTCTTGCGGAGGTGAGCCATGACGCGGTTCGCGCCAGTGACACCGATACATCGCGGCCTGATCCCGACGTGCGTGTCGAGGTGAGTGCATCGACGATGCCTGCGGCGAGAAGGTAACCACTGGCATGATCGAGTGCCTGCGCGGGTAGGGCGCGAGGATCGTCCTCGGATCCCTCGATCACCGCTATCCCGCTCGCGGCCTGGACGATGCTGTCGAAACCACGCTGGAGCCATGCACTGTTCTGCCGAGCACTGTGCCCCCACGCCGACACGAATCCACACACGATCCCCGGCCGAAACGAGCTGGGTAGGAAGCCGACATTCTCGATGGCGCCCGGTCGGTAGCCTGAGAGAAAGACATCGGCCTCGGCGCACAATTGTCGAGCCGTATTCAATCCTTCGGCAGTCTTCATGTCGAGTAGGGCGCTACGTTTACCCTGGCCGTTTTCCATGTGTTGCCATCCGATCTCGGGCAGGTCGGGCGGGTCGATGCGCAGAACACTCGCGCCGAGAAGAGCTAAGGCGCGCGATGCGACGGGTCCTGCGATTACCCGGGTCGAGTCGAGTACCCGAATTCCGCGCAGCGGATGCTGTTGTGTCGCAACGGGATCGGATCGCGGCGCTGCATCGGATCGAAGAATGGAACGAACGAGAGGTTCGGACGCAACCGCTGCGCCGACCTCGTGTTCGGCCCACTCCTGCTCGGTGCGGACCCGGACCGCGATTGCGCCGGCGCGTGCGCATCTGCGCTCGATGATGTCGCTGTCGAGCGACCCGATACGTGTCCGGGCTGCGTCCACGGTGGCTGCTTCGTCGAGGCCGATTGCCCGCAACAGCGCACGTCGATGATGCGGATAGTTGGCGTGCGTGCGTACCCAACCGTCCGCGCATTCGAAGAACCCGGAGAGTTCGGCAAAGGCGCGTACCGGCTCACCGTTTTCTCGGTACATGCGGTCACCGCTGAAGGACGCGGAAATGCGATCGGGGCTGAGTTTCCATGCAGTGGTCTCGAGTCCCACGCTTCGCCGATACCGATCCACTGACGACGCGAACGCTGCAACAGCACCGGATGCGAGTCCGCGTACCGGTAAGACGGCCGACAGCTGATTACCCCACGGCGCCGTCGAGAACTCGCTGCCGTCGCCGGACACCCCCACCGATTTCTCGTACTCCCGCACGAGATCGGTGTGGGCATCGGACCCGTCGGCAACCGTCACTCCTTGCGAGCCCAGATTTCCAAGCCCGCATCCTGGAGGCGAGTCACCAGTGCATCACCGATTCCCGTTGCAGGAGTGAGTACTCCAGCGGCGTCGGGCAGGCTGTCTCGGTTGTGGACAAGCGCGAGCGCTGACTCGCTGAGCATCACTGCGGTGGCCTTGTAGCCCGGATCGCCGTCGGCCTTCACTCGCGAACGGTATCGAGCTCCGGACGTCGTGGTCGTGTACACGTCCATAGTGAAGTGACCGTTCTCCTGCGCCTGGGTGCTCGGCCCCTTGCCTGGCTCGGGCAGGATGCGGTCGAGAAGCGTGCGGGGCAGAACTGTCATTCCCACCAATGCGGCGCCGAGTCCGACGGAGACTGCGCCGGCAATGACGGGAGAGGCGAACGAGGTGCCGACGTTCATCACCTCGCGGTAACGAAACTGCTTGCCGTAAGCCCAATCTCGGAGAGCATTGCTTCTCCGGACGACGCGGGTGTTGTACGAAGCCATGAAGAACGGCGCTTTCCATCCTCGTACGCTGGGGGAGATCTGGGTGCCATTGACGACCTGGGCGTCGAGTTGCCGACCGAAGTCGGTCTCGAGGCTACGGTCCGGACTCAGAGAGTAAGGGCGAGCGGCGAGCCTGCGAAGTTTGCCGTCTTTCTTCATTTCGGCGAGTTGTGTCCGAACCGAGTCGACGGTGCCGCCGCTGACGCCGCCGCGCATCGAGGAGACCACGAGGGTGGTGTCGGTCAGTTCGCCTGCGCCATCGGCGGCCACGGCTGCGTGCAGAACGTGGACACCGATATCGGAGGGTATCGAGTCGAATCCACACGAATGGACGATGCGGGCGCCCGACTTCCGGGCGATCTCGTGATTCTTGTCGATGCTTTGACGAGCGAAAAGTACTTCTCCGGTCAGATCGACGTAGTCGGTGCCGGCGACAGCACATGCGGCAGCGAGCGGCAGTCCGAACTTCGCATAGGGGCCGACGGTAGTGATCACGACGCGAGTGGATTCGGCGAGAGCTCGGAGCGCCTCTTCGTCCGCAGCGTCGGCCTCGACGATGGGCCACTGCGCTGCAGCTGAGGGGAGGGTGCGTCGAACCGCCTCGACACGGGAAGCCGACCGGCCGGCGAGGGCTACGACCGTTCCTTCCGGAGCGTGGCGGGCCAGATAGTCGGCAGTAAGACGTCCGACGAAGCCTGTTGCGCCGTAGACGACTATGTCGTACAAGCGGGTTCTGTCAGCTGTCTCGGCGGGTTCGGGAACACTCGAAGTCATGTACTCGACAGTAACGTGCATCACGGCAAGAGTCGACGACGCCCACCATCCTCGATCAGCTCGCGCTGAGGTGCCGCGATCGTGATCGGAGCAGGGCAAACCCTGCCCACGAGATGGCGACGGCGCAGATTGCCGCAAACCGAACCATACCGAGCATGCTTTCGGGGTAAATGACCCCGGTGAGGTAGTAGTCGATGAATCCGGTGGACGGCAGTGCTGATTCGCCTGCATTCACTCGGGCCCAGCTTTCGAGTTGGGTGAGCGGGCAATCGACGCCGATCACTATCGAGACGAACCCCCACGCAACTGCGACGCCGTGCAGCCAGATCGTGCGTGGATAACGCCAGGCGAGAAATCCGCCCGCGACGACATACACGACGAACGCGAGGTGCGCCGCTACCGTGATGTCGGCCAGCGCCCGGAACATCATGAACCGATCCTATGCCCCCAGCGCGTCAGAAAGACCAGGTGTGGACCGGTTTGCCTTCATTCATCAACGTGATGTAGTCACCGAGCATCCCGGCCAATGCGGCCTCTCGGTCCTCTCCGGCGCGCTCGCGTGCCACTACTGCCTCGCGTTGCCAGACCGAGCCCGAACGTCGCGCCAAGCAACGACCCTCGATTATGCCGAGATACTTTTCGCGCACGGCGACATCCACGCCGTAGGACGCGAGCCCGGCGTCGGCCATCGGTAGTAATCGTCGAAGGACCAACTCCTGGGGACTCACCGAACCTACTTCCGGCCAATAGAGCCGAGAGTCGAATCCATTTCGAGCAGCTGAATGCAAGTTCTCTTCAGCTGCATCGAACGACATCTGCGACCACAATGGCCTGTCGGCGTCTGCGAGCGAACGGACGGTCCCGTAGTAGAACGCGGCATCCGCCAGCGTGTCCACGATCGACGGGCCGGCGGGTAGCACCCTGTTCTCGAGGCGAATGTGGTGACCGCCGGACGAGCGATCGTAGATGGGCCGATTCCAGCGGTAGACGGTGCCGTTGTGCATGCGCAACTCGGATAGGTTCGGTGTCACCCCCTCGGCCAACGCTGCCAGGGGATCCTCGTCGCTGCAGACCGGCAGCAGAGCTGGGAAGTATCGCGAGTTCTCCTCGAACAGGTCGAAGATCGAGGTGATCCATCGTTCACCGAACCACACCCTTGGCCGTACCCCTTGATTGACCAATTCCTTCGGCCTGGTGTCGGTTGCTTGCTCGAACAAGGGAATACGCGTCTCGTGCCACAGGGCACGGCCGGCAAGGAACGGTGAATTGGCCGCGAGCGCGACCTGTACGCCGGCGAGCGCCTGCGCTGCGTTCCAATGGGAGGCGAATTCTTCCGGGGCCACCTGCAGGTGGAGTTGCACCGACGTGCAGGCCGCTTCGGGCAGGATCGTGTCCGTGATGGTCGACAGCTTCTCGGCGGAATCTGCTCCGGGTAACCGGACCCCGAGGATATCGAGTTCGATATCCTCGCCGCGGGCAGCGAAGATCTGTTGGTTGAGCAGGTCGTACCTGGGATTCGCCGACAACCAGCGATGCTCGAAGTGCTTCTCGGTCAACGTCGGAAGCATCCCGATCATCGCGAGTCTGCTCCCCGACGAACGTGCACGCTCGTCAGCAGAATTGAGCGAAGTCCGCAGATTGCGCTCGAGATCTTCGATGCTGCGGCCGCGCAACGGCTGTGGTTCGACATTGATCTCGATGTTGAACTGGCCGAGTTCCGTCTGATAATCCGGGTCGGCAATAGCGTCGAGGACGGTCGCGTTGGCCATCGCAGGTGCCATGGCGTCGTCGACGAGATTGAGTTCGATCTCCATCCCTATTTGCGGCTGCCCGACCTCGAATGTCTCCTGCGCGAGCATGGTCGCAAGTGCATCGAGGCAGTCCTGAACCTTCTGCCGGAACCGATGACGGTCCTCCCTGGTGAACTTCCGCTGTTCGACATCGTCGCCCATACCCCAACCGCCTATCCGTCACCACGCCCGATACCGAATCTTCGCAAACCGGTATTCCCTCGAGTGTCGCAGCACAAACGTGCGATGGCCGATCATGGTGGCTACCGCCCAGGGCGCGACATCACCAGGGTGAGGGGCCGTAGTCCTTGAGGAACTGGCCGTACAGATCGATACCCGCCTCGCCTTGCACGATGGGGTCGTAGACACGCGCCGCACCGTCGACAAGATCGAGTGGGGCGTGAAATCCTTCGTCCGCCAACCGCATCTTCGTCGGGTGGGGTCGTTCGTCGGTGATCCACCCGGTATCGACGGCGCTCATCAGGATTCCGTGATCGAGCATTTCTTTGGCGCTCGTTCGGGTGAGCATATTGAGCGCGGCCTTGGCCATGTTGGTGTGCGGATGTCCGGGACCCTTGTACGCCCGACTGAACTGCCCCTCCATCGCCGAGACGTTCACGATGTACTTGCGGCGGGCAGTCGAGGCTTCCATGGCTGCGCGCAGACGGGAGACCAGAATGAACGGTGCCACCGAATTGCAAAGCTGAACTTCGAGCAGTTCCACCGGATCGACTTGCTCGACGGTGTGTATCCAACTGTTCGTATCTGCCAGATCCGGCACGAGTCCACCGGCGTCGATAGCGATGCCCTGCTCGATTCGTTCGGCGCTCGCCGATCCCGCAACCAACGCAAGAGATGCGACGGCCTCGGCGGTGAGAGATTCACGACCGCCCGCTGTGATCGCGGTCTCCGGCAGCGAACTCGCCAGCGACGCGGGATGCGCATCACTCGTCGTGCCGAACTTCGTCACTTCCGGCCGAGACCCGGCTGGGATGAAGTCCAGGGACAGCGGTGTCGACTCACCGTCGGCAAGCGCACTGTATGCACCTACCGAGCGCTTCACCGTTTGCGCTGCATTGTTGATCAGGATGTCGAGTGGTCCATGAGCGGCGACCGAATCTGCAAGTGCGACAACCTGAGCCGGGTCGCGCAGATCGATTCCGACGATACGGAGACGATGAAGCCACTTGTCGCTGTCCGGCATCGCCGCGAATCTGCGGACGGCATCATTGGGGAATCGCGTCGTGATCGTCGTATGCGCGCCGTCCCGCAGCAGTCTCAGTGCGATGTACATGCCGATCTTGGCTCGCCCACCGGTAAGAAGCGCGGTGCGCCCGGTCAGATCGGTAGTTGCATTACGTTTGCCCCGGTTCAACACTGCGCAGTCCGGGCAAAGCTGATGGTAAAACGAGTCGACCAGCGTGTAGCGCTGCTTGCAGATGTAGCACGGGCGAGGGCGAATCAATGTGCCTGCGAACTCGGTTTCGGTCCGCGAGGTCAGCGATACGCCCGCGGTCTCGTCGTCGATACGATCCGGCGACCCGGTGGCGGTCGCCTCCACAACTGCCCGATCCGCATCCGACTTGGCCGAACGTGCAGCGACACGGCGTGCCCGTTTCAGATCCTTGAACAGTTGCCCCGAAGCGCGCTGCATGACAATCGAATCAGGATGATCCTTGTCCAGCGACCCAGCCTGGGCGAGGACACGGAGACAGATCGCGAGATCAGCCGGCTCGATCGCCGAGCAGTCGGTCGACGATCCGAGTAACTCCGAATCGACAACAGCGTTCCCGTCGACCATCCGTCTCCCTCTCCTTGCTACGTGCGAAAACGACATAAGCCCCGATTCCGGGGAATCGGGGCTTATGTCGTCTGTCTCAACGCAGAACTTCTGGAACTCATACACAAGATCTTGTGCAATTCCCTGGTGTCCGAGGGGGGACTTGAACCCCCACGTCCGTTAATAGGACACTAGCACCTCAAGCTAGCGCGTCTGCCATTCCGCCACTCGGACCAGTTGTGCACTGCAATTACCAGCATCACGGTGTACACATCTTATTCGCACGCCTGCTCGCTGCGTGCTGGACAAAGATATACGACGGGTGGCCTATCGCCCAAATCCCCACGTCAGTTCGCCCATAGCTCTGGTCCGGGTGGTAGGAACGTGGGGTGTCTTCCGCCGATCATCCCCATACCGACCCTGTCCCGACGACCGCGCTCGACGAGGTCGTCGACCTCGTCAGCGCTTTGATCAGATTCGACACCTCCAACACCGGCGAACTGGAAACGACCAAGGGTGAGAAGGAGTGCGCCGAGTGGGTGGCGCACAAACTTCACGAAGTCGGGTACGAGACCGAGTACGTCGAATCCGGCGCCCCCGGCCGTGGGAATGTATTCGCGATGTTGCCGGGTGCGGACCAGAGCCGCGGCACTTTGTTGATCCACGGGCATCTCGACGTCGTCCCGGCAGAGCCTGCGGATTGGAGCGTGCATCCGTTCTCCGGCGCTGTCGAAGACGGGTACGTGTGGGGTCGCGGCGCGATCGATATGAAAGACATGGTCGGAATGGCGCTGGCGTTGGCGCGGCAATTCAAATCCAACGGCACCGTCCTGCCGCGGAACGTTCTCTTCGCCTTCCTTGCCGACGAAGAGAACGGTGGGAAGTACGGCTCGCAGTGGCTCGTCGAGCATCGTCCTGACCTGTTCGAGGGTGTCACCGAAGCCGTCGGCGAGGTCGGTGGGTTCTCCTTGACCGTAGCCAGGCCGGACGGCACCGAGAAGCGGTTGTACATGGTCGAGACGGCAGAGAAGGGTCTCGGCTGGATGAAACTGACTGCGAAGGCGCGAGCCGGACACGGGTCGTTCTTGCACGAGGAGAATGCGGTGACCTATCTCGCAGAAGCTGTGGCCAAGCTCGGCAACCACACATTCCCGTTGGTGATCTCCGATTCGGTGGCAGAGTTTCTAGCAGCGGTGGCCGAGGAGACCGGACTCGATTTCGACCCGGCGAGCCCCGATCTCGACGGCACCTTGCTCAAACTCGGCAGCATCGCGCGGATCGTCGGCGCTACGCTGCGAGATACCGCAAACCCGACGATGCTCAAAGCCGGATACAAGGCGAACGTCATTCCCCAGACCGCCGAGGCGATGATCGATTGCAGGGTGGTCCCCGGGCGTCAGGCTGCGTTCGAGCGGGAAGTGGACGAACTTATCGGGCCCAACGTCGAACGCGAGTGGGTCACCAAGCTCGACTCCTATGAGACGACATTCGACGGGCACCTCGTCGACGCCATGAACGACGCGATACTTGCACACGACGAGAACGGACGCACGGTTCCGTACATGCTGTCGGGTGGTACGGATGCAAAGGCTTTCGCGCGCTTGGGTATTCGATGCTTCGGTTTCGCGCCGCTGAAATTGCCGCCCGAACTCGACTTCGCAGCCCTGTTTCACGGCGTGGACGAGAGGGTACCGGTCAGTTCACTGGAGTTCGGTACACAGGTGTTGGAACACTTTCTGCTGCACAGCTGAATCGAAAGGATCTTTTGATGGCGTACAACCCTTACGACGCACTTCCCACACTGCCTTTCTTCGAACTCACCTCGGAGGATGTGGAGGACGGTGGAACTCTCGGTAGCCAGCAGTTGAGTGGAATCATGGGCGCCGGGGGCCACGACAATTCGCCGCAACTGTCCTGGTCCGGATTCCCAGAGGGCACCAAGAGTTTCGCACTCACCGTCTTCGACCCGGATGCACCGACGGCCTCGGGTTTCTGGCATTGGGCGGTAGCGAACATCCCAGTCGACACGACTTCGCTCGTCGTGGGTGCCGGTGACGACGGCGGTACAGGCGTGCCCAATGCTGCTGTCACGTTGAAGAACGACGCGGGTCTGTTTCGATACATCGGTGCGGCACCTCCAGCGGGTCATGGACCGCACCGCTACTTCTTCGTGGTCCATGCGGTCGACGTCGAGCGCATGGAAGTGGACGAGACAGCAACGCCGGCGTTTCTCGGTTTCAACCTGTTCTCACACGCGATCGGACGAGCCGTCCTGACGGGGTTGTACGAGGCTCGATAGGGCCCACGGCACGAAGAAAGGCCGTGCTGTGCGGATCGTCGCACAACACGGCCTTTCTTGCTGTGTCAGGTTGCCGTCAATTGCGGCGGTGGTCCGATCCGACCGCGTCAGACAACGACGTGAACCCGTGCGCTCTCAATCGCAGGGCGATGCCCTTGTTGATTCGACGCATCCAGAACGGGCCCCCATAGATGAAACCGGTGTAACCCTGGATCAGTGACGCGCCTGCGGTGATGCGTTCCCACGCTTGATCCACCGACTCGATCCCACCGACCGAGATAATGGCAATACGTGTCCCCACTCGGGCGTACAGCCGGCGCAGAACCACCAGTGAGCGGTCGGCCACCGGTGGACCCGACAATCCGCCTGCCCCGATGGACTCGACTTCCTCGGCCGAAGTGCGCAGGCCAGACCTGTCGATCGTCGTATTGGTTGCGACGATACCGTCGAGTCCCAACTCGACTGCAAGGTCGGCGACGGCGTCTATGTCCTCATCGGACAGATCGGGTGCGATCTTCACCAGGATGGGAACCGTGACGACACTTTGCACAGCCTCGAGGATGGGCCGTAGCGACGCGACAGCTTGAAGATCACGCAAGCCTGGGGTGTTAGGCGAGCTGACGTTCACCACCAAGAAGTCGGACAGTGGTCCGAGAAGCGTTGCGCTTGCGGTGTAGTCGGCAGCAGCGTCGGCGGGGAGCGTGACCTTGGTCTTCCCGATGTTCGCGCCGATCGGTACACCGCCTCGGCGGTTCCTCAGCACGTTGGCGGCGTTGCCGGCGCCGTGGTTGTTGAAGCCCATTCGATTGATCAGAGCACGGTCCGCAGGCAGCCGAAACAGCCGGGGAGTCGGATTACCGGGCTGCGGTTGCGCGGTGACCGTGCCCACCTCGGCGAACCCGAAGCCCAGTGGTCCCCATGCATCCACGCCGTCCGCATTCTTGTCGAAGCCTGCAGCAAGACCGAGTGGTCTGGGGAAGTCCACGCCGAAAACTGTGCTTCGAAGTAGTGGATCGTCGACGACGAATACTCGCGAGAGTAGCTTTCTCGTCGGCGTAAAGGCCGTCAGCGTGCGCATGGTCGCGAACGCGAGATGGTGGATCCGCTCCGGCTGCAGCAAAAACATCAGCCGAAGCAGTGCGCTGTACAAGGTCTGGCCCACGGTTCTTCTTTCCATCTTGGTACTCGCGTCTCATATTCCAGGATCGGGTATGTGCTGGGCGGATTTCTTTCGCTTGAGCAGAACTCGCCGACTTCCATCGGTGTACACGCGCACGCGCGAAAGTTCCCAACCGCCGAATTCGACCTGGATCGCAAGCCGCATCGAGGCCGTCACCCGGGTGACATCCGGTGGCAGGCGGAGTGGAACGTATTCCCACTCCTCAGACGTCAAGTCCCACTCACGCGGCAAGCGCCCGCTCCCGTAGCTGTTCTTCGACATGGTGGGTTATAGCCTCGACTCTCGTTGCCGCTACCGGGCGTCGCCAACCGGTATTCGTTGTAATCCCGCACCGGCGGCCGATCCCACGAGCAAATCACCCGTCGCGGAGTCGATCGCGAGGGAGTCCGGCTGCCTTACGGTCGGAAACCTGGAAACCTCGACGGGGATTCCCGTATCGAGCGTGTATCCGACAACTTCATTGAGGGCGGGGACGCTGATCCATACGACATCGGTCTCGTCGTCGTAGGTGACAGCCCATGGCTGCGCATCGACAGGAAAGCGCTGACGCAACAACAAGTCGTCCGAGGAGAACACGAGAAGTTCTTCTCCGGTCGCATCCGTCACCAGGATTCGCCCGAACCGGTCGGTATCCAGCTCGGCTGCACCTTCACCGGCGCGGAGGGCAATGCCCAGGGAACCGTTGTCGACGTCGACAACGGTGACGGATGTCTGATCGCGATCCAGAGCGGTAAGTCCATACATGGTCGAGGCCAGGGCATCGACCGAGGTCAACCCGTCTATGGTCTGCGATTCGGTCCCGTCTTGGTCGAGAATGTGAACCGAACCACGATCATCTCCTACCGCCGTTCTGCCGTCCTCGAGAACAGCAGCACTGAGGAGATTGGCGTCGACTTTCGTCGACGTGACCTTCGAGTCGCCTATATCGACGCGTGCGAGACTTCCGTTCATCGGCAGTACGACTGTGCCGTCGCCGGGGGCCACTATCGCGGCCGCTTCGCCCGGTAGCGATATTGCACGCGGTTCGGCGTTGCTGTCGGATGTATCGAACACCAGCAGGTTCGAAAAACTGTCGTCGAGCGCGAGAACGCTGCGCGTGGCAGTGTCGAAAGAGGTGAAGTGGATCCCGGATGGAGACGCCGTGATGCTCCCTGCTGGGGGAGTCGAAGTTTCGGGAGAACTGACCCCGGCCAAAGGCTCGACGCTCACCGGATCGGGCTCCTCGGCGCCGTCCCCCGAACAACCGGCCGCCAACAAGATCGTCGAGCTGGCCGCGACCGCGGCGAGAGTTCGCCACCGCAAACGTCTGTCTCTCATGAAAATGCCTGCTCCTGGATGCTGTGATCGTGCGATTGAAGGGTGCCACGGTGTGGCGTAGCGGAACGACGTGTCGAGTCCACCCTGCCTGATGGGTCAGAAGTCGACACTCTCGGACTACCGACGAGCAACGGGACGGCGTAGGCACGCGGTCAGCTACTGACGTCGTCCAACGCCGAGGTGATAGCTGCAGGCAACTCGAGGTCTTCCGCGACGAGTACCCCGGTCAATTGCGCGAGGTCCCTGGCTCCGACTATCGCCGAGCTCACACCCGGGCGATCGCGCGCCCAGGCCAGGGCCACCGCGAGAGGCGAAGTTTGCAGGCCACTTGCGGCCATGACGGCCGCATCGACGACGTTGACGGCAGCGTCGGTGAGGTAACCGGAAAGCGATCCTGCGTGGAGATCGTCGGCACCTCGTGAGTCCGCCGGCGTGCCGTTCCGGTATTTTCCGGTCAGTACTCCGCCGGCCAAAGGGACAGCAGCGAGGATGCCGACACCGTGATGATGCGCGGCCGGCAGCAATTCGTCCTCGATACCGCGAGCAAGAAGCGAATACTCGGCCTGCGTCGCGACGATGCGGCCTGCGCCCGCGGCTCCAGCCGCAGTCGCGAGTTGCCAGCCGAGATAGCCACGTGCGCCTACATACCGGACTTTTCCGCTCGATACGGCGTAGTCCAGGGTGGATGCGATCTCGTCCACGGGCGTGCTTGCATCCCATGCCGCCACTTGCCACAGATCGAGGTAGTCGGTGCCCAATTCACGCAGCGTCGCATCGAGTTGACCGAGCAGTGCTCGTCGAGAGCAGTCGATGCGGTAGTGCCCGCTTGCCGTTTCGATACCGGCTGCACTGCTCACGATGAGGTTCGAGCGCGGGACCACGTCGTCCAGGACCTCCGCGAGCACTCGTTGCGCTCGTCCATCCCCATATACGGGTGAGGTGTCGACGAGCGTTCCCCCGGCGTCGGCGAAGGCAGCGAGTTGGGCAGCCGCGTCGTCACCGTCGGTGCCGCTGCCCCATCCGAGCGTGCCGAGCCCGATCCTCGACACGCGCAGGCCACTGGAGCCGACTGATCGCTGCTTCATAGTTTTTCAACATTCCTTGTCGATTGTGATGGTGTCGGTTTTCTGAGTCGATAAGGAAAACGGCGCCAGGTGAGCAGAGTAGTGCGCCGGTGGCGGCGGTGCGAGTGTCGGTCGATCCCGGCGAGCCGCGCCAGGTACCGTCGGGCCGTGAATTGCGCATCTTTCCTTGGCCGGACCCCTCTGCTCTCGTCGACCTTGGGGGAGGTTCGAGCATGATCGGCGAGTCCATGAGTTGGCTTCAGGCAATCATCCTCGGCGCTGTTCAGGGGTTGACCGAGTTCCTACCGATATCGTCGTCAGGACACCTACGAATCGTCTCGAGCGTATTTTTCGGGTCCGATGCAGGAGCTTCGTTCACCGCTGTCACGCAGCTAGGAACCGAAGCAGCAGTGCTTGTGTTCTTTTGGCGCGACATCGTGAGAATCGTCAAGGCCTGGTTCCGCGGCATGTTCGACAAGGCTGCGCGCGATCTCGACTATCGGCTCGGTTGGTACGTGATCATCGCCACCATCCCGATCGGGCTGTTGGGTATCCTGTTCAAAGACCAGATCCGAACCGGGGCACGCAACTTGTGGCTCATCGCAACGATGCTCATCGTCTTCGCCATCGTCATCGCAGTCGCCGAGTTCCTCGGTTCCAAGAAGCGACCGCTCGACAAAATCACCACACGGGACGGGCTCGTGATGGGCGCCGCACAATGTCTGGCGTTGATTCCCGGTGTGTCCCGGTCGGGCGCCACCACAAGTGCCGGCCTGTTCATGGGCCTCGAACGCGAAGCAGCCGTGCGGTTCTCATTCCTGCTCGCCATACCGGCTGTGACTGCGTCCGGACTGTTCTCGCTGCCCGATGCATTCGAGCCGGCCGGTGAAGGTCTCAATGCCTCCGGCCCACAGTTGCTGGCCGCGACCGTCGTTGCATTCGCACTGGGCTATGCCTCGATCGCATGGCTGCTGAAGTTCGTTGCGAATCACTCGCTTTACTGGTTCGTCGGCTATCGCATCGTGCTCGGCATCGGCGTGATGGCGCTGCTGTCTGCGGGCGTGGTGTCGGCCACCTGATTCGTCAGACGCCCTAGGCTGGGTTCCATGACGGTGATCTTGCTGCGACACGGCCGCTCGACGGCGAATACTGCGGGCGCTCTGGCAGGGCGGTCGGCCGGTGTCGCGCTCGACGACCGCGGACTGGAACAGGCCGCTCATATTGCGGAGAGATTGGGTGGGCTTCCGGTCGAGGAGATCGTGCACTCACCACTGCAACGGTGTGAGCAAACGGTGGCACCTCTTGCCGCCCGGCGCGGTCTGACTCCGACGGTCGACGAACGGCTGATCGAGGTCGATTACGGGTCGTGGACGGGAAAATCGATCAAGGATCTGGTGAAGGAGCCGCTGTGGAAGGTGGTCCAGCAACACCCGTCTGCGGCGGTGTTCCCCGGAGGCGAGGGACTAGCTCAGGTGCAGTCGAGGGCTGTATTTGCAATCCGGGAACACGACGCGCGCCTCGCGGAGGAGTACGGCCGTGATGTCCTCTGGGTGGCGTGCTCACACGGTGACGTCATCAAATCGATCCTCGCTGATGCATTGGGCTGCCACTTGGATTCGTTCCAACGTATCGTTGCCGATCCTGCCTCCGTCAGTGTCGTCCGGTACAGCTCCACCAGGCCGTTCGTGCTTCGGACGAACGACACCGGTCTCGACTTGACCGCGTTGGTACCTGCGGTGCCGACGGCGTCGAGCATGGACTCCGATGCGGTGCCCGGTGGCGGTTCCGGAACGTAGGCCCGTCGATAGCGGATAATGAAGTTCGGGTCCGAGTTTTCGGATCTGAGAATGAAGCTCCAGGAGGTGCAATGCCACGCGCAATACATGTTTTCCGCACCCCTGATCGTTTTGTCGCGGGAACCGTGGGTGAGCCAGGCGATCGTTCGTTCTTTCTGCAGGCAGTCCACGACGCTCGCGTCGTCTCGGTCGCACTCGAAAAGCAGCAGGTGCAGGTCCTCGCAGACCGGATAGGTTTGCTGCTGGACGAGGTTCAACGACGGTTCGGCGCGGAGTTTCCGCCCGAGGAAACCGAACTGGGCGACACGAGTCCGTTGATGACGCCGATCGATACCGAGTTTCGGGTCGGGACCATGGGTCTGGGCTGGGACGCGGATGCGAATGCGGTGGTGGTAGAACTGCTGGCTATCAGTGAGGTAGAGGTCGACGAGTCCGTCGTCCTCGATGACACCGACGAAGGTCCCGATGCAGTCCGCGTCTTTCTGACGCCGCTCGCGGCACGGGAGTTCGCCCTTCGTTCCGAGCGGGTGATTGCTGCCGGCCGTGCGCCGTGCCCCTTGTGTGGTGAGCCGCTGACCCAGGACGGACACACCTGTATCCGATCGAATGGATACAAACGAGATGCCACCTTCGGTTCGGCCGGCGAACTTGGTGAAGAGCTTTGACCGAAGACCGGCCGCCGTTCGCGGGTCACAAGGTGATGGAAACCGGTGAGTTGACCATCATCGGTCGAGTGGTGTCGGCCAGCAACGCGACGTTGGTCTGCGAGGCAACAGGCACCGGGAACGACGGTGAGACGTCCACGGTTCGGTGCGTCTACAAACCTGTTCGCGGAGAAGTGCCGCTTTGGGACTTTCCCGATGGGACCTTGGCCGGGCGAGAGATCGCGTCGTACGAGGTTTCGGACTCTTTGGGTTGGAATGTAATTCCGACAACGATTCTTCGGGACGGTCCGTTCGGTCCGGGGATGGTGCAGCGGTGGATCGATACGCCGGACCGCGACGGGGAACACGGCCGCACTCTCGACCTGGTCGATATCTGCAGGCCGGACCTCGTTCCCACCGGATGGATACCGGTCATGCAGGCTTACGACGGCGATGGCGAGGAAGTCTCGCTCATTCATGCCGACGATCCTCGCCTGCAGCGGATGGCAGTGCTGGATGTACTCATCAACAACGCCGACCGGAAGGGCGGCCACGCCCTCGAAGGCCTGGACGGTTACGTGTACGGCGTCGATCACGGCATTTGTCTGCACTCGCAGAACAAGCTTCGGACGGTGCTGTGGGGTTGGGCCGGCACCGCTATCGACGACGCTGCGATGTCCGACGTCGTCGCTTTCGTCGAGTCGTTCGCCACTGTCGTCGAACCACGAATTCGCGGGCACATCACCGATGAGGAGATCGATGCCCTGCTCGGCCGAGCACGTGCGCTCGTGGCGCATCCGGTGATGCCGGGGCCGCGATCGAGCAGGCCGATACCGTGGCCTGCCTTCTGAAGCCTCTCCGTTAGGCTCGTCTTCATGCAGTCTTGGTCCGAACCAGCCGTTCCCTCGATCCCCGGCCAGGGGCCTACGCTCCGGCTCTACGACACGGCAGATCGGCAAGTGCGACCGGTCACACCCGGCAAAGTGGCGAAGATGTACGTGTGCGGAATCACCCCGTACGACGCGACGCATCTCGGTCATGCCGCGACATACCTGACGTTCGACCTGGTGAATCGACTGTGGCGCGACGCGGGTCACGAGGTGCATTACGTGCAGAACGTCACCGATGTGGACGACCCTCTTTTCGAACGAGCCGACCGCGACGGTGAAAGCTGGATCGACCTCGGTAATCGTGAGATCGCCTTGTTCCGTGAGGACATGGAGGCGCTCCGAGTTCTGCCGCCGCGCGATTACATCGGTGCTGTCGAATCCATCGACGAGGTCATCGGCATGGTCGAGAAGCTGGTCGCCTCGGGTGCGGCGTATGTCGTCGACGACGCCGAATATCCCGATGTGTACTTCCGCGCGGACGCTACGGCTGAGTTCGGTTACGAGTCCGGTTACGATCGGGCGACGATGGACAAGTTCTTCGCCGAGCGTGGAGGCGACCCGGACCGAGTAGGGAAAAAGGACTCGATCGATGCTCTCCTGTGGCGTGCAGAGCGCAAGGGTGAGCCGTCGTGGACGTCTCCGTTCGGTCCTGGCCGACCGGGCTGGCACATCGAGTGCTCGGCAATCGCGCTCAATCGCATCGGGACCGGTTTCGATGTGCAAGGTGGCGGCAGTGATCTCATCTTCCCGCACCACGAGTTCTCGGCCGCGCACGCCGAAGCAGTATCCGGTGGCGGTCGATTCGCTCGGCATTATGTGCACACCGGGATGATCGGTCTCGACGGCGAGAAGATGTCGAAGAGTCGCGGCAACCTCGTGTTCGTGTCGAAGCTTCGCGCCGACAACGTCGATTCGGCCGCAGTTCGGCTGGGTCTGCTGTCCGGGCACTACCGCCAGGATCGCCCGTGGACGGACGAGGTTCTCGAACGTGCACATACCAGGTTGGCGTTGTGGCGCAAGGCAGCTGCACTGGAGTCGGCCGTCAGCGCCGACGACGCAGTAGTTCGCCTACGTCAGCACTTGGCCGACGATCTGGACACGCCGAGGGCTCTCGATGCACTTGATGCGTGGGCAAGTTTCGCCGTCGAGCGCGGGGGATCGGACACCACAGCTCCCGGCGCATTCGCCGACGCCGTCGATGCACTCCTCGGCGTGCCCTTGCGCTGATACATCTTTCGAACTGGCAGTGATCCCGGGGTGTTTCGACACCCGGGATCAACCGTCCACACAGGACTACGCCAGGTCGAGAAGAAGGTCGGGCACGAGACGCTCTTCCATTACCGCGCGTCCCGACTCGTGCATCGCTGCCGCAAGATCAGGGTCCCACTCACTCGGGCCAGGATGGCCTTTCAGCGGTTCGGAATTTCTTGCGTCGAGCGCACGAACATACGACTGCGCATCCATCCGCCATGGGACGGCGTTGTAGCGCGAGCGGGCGCGGGCGGTCATCTGCAGGCCTGGCCAATCGAAGTCGTTGCGCCACAGCAGTTCCGTGCCTGCCCGCACGCCCGATAGTAGTTTGTGCAGCGCAGCCGACGGCTGGCCATCGGTGCAGACGAGAGTCGCGGAACGACTTCCCAACGATCGTGCGGCCGCCGCTACGACTGCTACGTTCTCGCACACGTAAATTCGATCTGCGACATTGGTGAGCGGGCCGCGTGAGGCCATGTCGAGGGTGAGTGGGAACGGAATCCCGGCGTCTGCAGCGTCGTTCAGCCAACGTCCGACGGTGTGCGTTTCGTCGACTCGATACCCGAACACCAGAACCCTGCTGGACAGTGCGTCGACCGAGACTCCGGCAGTTTCCCATAGCAACCGAATGCCGACGGGGTCGACTGGACGGGGTATTCCTTCGCGGAGCGAGAGTGCGTCGAGAACAAGACGTGGGGCACCACCGGAGGACAGTGCCTTGGTGTCCCCGCACACGTATTCGGCGAGTTCGGTCAACGACAAGCCGTCGACGGGAAGACACGCCAACACCCGTGCAGCCACCCGTAGGGCGTCGACGGCCACGCGTCCTCCGAGTGTGCCGTCCTGATTCAGCAACGAGGACAACCAATGCTCGGCCCAGTCGTCGTCGGTTGTTTCCGCGAGTAGAGCCCGCGCTTCGGCGAGTGCAGTGGCCTTGACCTCGGCCTTGTCGGATGCGATCTGTTTTCTGTCCTGTAGCGGAGCGACGGCGTCGAGAGTTGCGATCAAGCCGATCCCACCGTTTCGTGGGTGGGCGAGCCATTCGTCGAAACGGGCGAGATCGAGTTTCGTAGTCTGGGCACGGCTGTGCAGACCGGTACGGGATCGAGAGATTGCACTGCACAATCGCCACAGCTCTGCCGGCTCACCCAGGTGCACGGTGATGTTGCCACCGACCTTCAGATAGTTCGACTCCAACTTCTTGCGCGCGGCGGCCAAGAGTGCGTCGAGTTCCGGCGTGTTTCGCCATCCGAGTTCTTCGTTACCGGACAAATTCGAGACCGCCTTCGGCGTGAGTGGGCACGCGTCGTGTCAACGGCGAACCCAGAGCGGCGGCTAGATCGGAACCATCGTGTTCGGCGAACAGTTCACCGTTCTCCCAGACGAGTAACGCTGCGCTGACAGTGTTTTCCGCTGTCGAATGCGCAAGGTCGTAGTGCGCACACCCGGGGACATCGGAGTAGGTGATCCACAGATCGTAGCCCGTCATGAACAGATCCAGATCGAACTGCACACTGAGCCCGAGCAGTTCACTACGACCGTTGTCATCGACGCCGGCGAAGGCTTCGTCGAGTGCCAGCAGTCGGGGTGCGTGCGGATCTGCCGAGGACAGCATGACGTGCGCGGCCGCGAACAACGGTAGATGCAGAGACACCGATTGCTCACCGCCGGACAACGCGCTGTGTCGCGCGACCGTCAGGCGATCCTCGGTACCGTCGCCGCGAATGAGCGTGAACGAAAAGACCCGCCAACGGCGGTAGTCGAGCGTGGAGGCCAGAATCTCGGGGTAGGAACGCTCCGGGTGTGCCGCGCGCGCGATTCTGATCTCGGACGCGAAATGTGCTCGCATGGAGGCGAGGTCGTCCGCATTCAGTCCGGACGCGTCACGATCGAGTAGCTTCGAGATCGCTCGTGCGCCTTCGTCGAGATTGTCCGCGAGGACCCAGTGCACACCGATCGTGTTGCCAGAGGACATCTTCCGTTGCTTCATCTCGGAAGACATCTGCGCGATGAGCTCGCGGGCATCGACGGTGCGTTCGTGGATCTGCTGCGCCAAGCCGGTCAACAGCGCATCCTCGAGAATCCGACGCTCGTGTTCGGTGAGCAACGTCTCCTGATTCGACCGCGCGTCACCGATACGGTGTGCGAACTCGCCGACCGAGGTGAATCCTTGCTCGTCCTGCACACGAACGATGGTCAATCCGTCGGGTGCGTCCCACTGCAACCGGTAGTCCTGCCCGGACGACGCCAGCTGTGAGTCGAATTCCTGCAAAGCACCGGTCAACGCAGTCCGCGTGCTTTTGCGGTAGGAGTCGCCGGCCTTGACCGACGCAGTGGCCGCGTCGAGCGCCGTGTGGAGTTGGTGCACCACCGGTGGCAGGACCGAAATCTCTTCATCAGGTGACGAGGCACTTTGAATTCGGTAGAGGATCTGTTCGACAGTGAGCCACGCGGAGTCGGACGATGGCCAGGAATAGAGCTCGTGGACACCAAGGATAGCGAGTAGATCTCTGCGGGCATACGGGGCGAGGCGTGCTGTGTCGTCGAGAGTCTCGGTGAGCGCGGCTCGCAGACTCTCCTGCGCTGTGTTGCATGCACCTTCGGCCTTACCGATCGCCTCTCCGGCTTCCTTGTCCGCTTTGCGTGCTGCGCGTTGCTCGACCTTGCATGCTTCGATTTTTTCGCGCGCCTTCTCCAGATCGGCATTGATCTGTTCGGCGGTGGATCCGAGTTTCTCGGTGAGGATGTCCAACCTCTGAACCTGCTGGAGATGGTTTTCCTGTGCGATCGCGGACTCCTCGGCCAACTCTTCGGCGAGGCCGGTGGATTCTTCCAATCGGTTCTGTGCTTCGCGTGCCCGCTCGGCTTCGCGAACGTGTTCGCCTCGGCGACGAAGGACGAGACCACCCTGATTCTCGAAGTGCCGGATCGCTGCAGCGAGTGAGTCGATATCCCGTGCGCTATGGGGAGTGCGGTGGGCGACCGCAGTACTCCGCAGGTGTCTCTCCTTCGCCGAGAGCTCCGCGATAGCCTGGTCGAGCTCGCTGTCCGCGGCCGCGGACCCTGCCTGTGAGGTACGAAGGGCCCCCGCCGACTCGGTGACAGTCTTCTGCGCCTTGACGATTCCGGAGACCTTCGGCAAATTCTTCGCCGCAACCGCGAGGCCGCGCAGAAGTTCGGCAGCCGACTGCTCCTCTTCGCGGGTGGCCGCCAAGGACATACTGGCTGTTTCGATCGAGGTGTCCAGTTCGGCGAGCCGCGTTGCCCGACGACGCGCACGGGCAGTAGCCCCGATGTATTCCGCATCCGGCTTGACATGACGTCCGCGTTGAACGCCTTGCCAGTAGCGCCCGTCGATGCCGATCGAGGTCACCGCATTCTTCGATGCGCCAGTTTCCTCCAGCAGTGCGATCGAGGTCAGTACATCGCGCACCACGGCCTCTGGCACGTCTGTTCCAGGTTCCACCTCGAGGACGTCAGCCAGCGTGCGGCCCGTCGGACGCTCGGCTTCCGGTACGCCGACCAGAAATTGGTCCGACTCCATGGACCCGACGGTGACGGTCGGCGAGATCCAACCGTCGAGAAGGTTCGCGGCCTGCAATGCGCTTTCGACACCGGCAGCTACAGCAGGTTCCACGCCGTCGGCGAATCGAACGAGCTGCCACAACGGCGCTCCGACCAGACCGTCACGCGAGGACGTACGAGCTGCGAACGGTGGGGGAGCATCGTCGCGTTGGGCAGTGACGAGGTCATGTTCGGCACGCATCGATGCCAGTTCTTCGGTCAGTGCCGCAGCGGCGGCACCCGACTGCGTCCGCCGTCCGCGCACGTTCTCGAGGCCCTCGGCCGAGGCCTCGGCAAGGACGGCATCCAGGCTGGGTGCGTCGTCCTCGCCGATGTGAGGTACCGCAGCGTCGAGGGAATCGAATGCGGCGACGGTGATTCCCGCAGCCGAGTACTGGGTCGAGTTCTCGGCCCACCAGGACCGCAGTCCCGACGCATACTGCGCACGGGCCAACTCCACGGCAGCTTCGGCTTCGGTGACGGACGCGCGAGCAGCTTCGAGCAATTCTCTTGCCCGAGAGGCGCTTCTGTCTGCACGGGCGCGTTCGGTCATCGCCTTTTCGACGGTGCTCAGAGCGTCGCGGACGGCACGCACATCACCGTCACGTTCCTCGGCATGACCGCGCAGTGCCGTGCTGAACTGGTCGGTGCGCGCACTGGCCGGCATCGACGCCCACGCGATGCCGGCGTCCTCGGCCGCAATCTGGAGATCGTCCTCGGCGCGTGCCAGTGCGGCGACCGAGTCGCGTACCGAGCTTTCGGCGTCGATGGCCTCGGTGGAACGCTGCGCCAGATCCGCCTGCGCTTTACCGGCACGCTCGGACTGCTGGGCGGCGGATATCTTCAGCTTCGCTGCCGATTCGGCGAGATCGTCGAGTTGCTGTTTGCCCTCGTAGGCACTCGATCGCTGCAGTGTTTCGCGGTCGGCGAGAGCTTGGTCCAGGGCTCGTTCGGCGTCGTCGAATCGCTTCTCGGCTGCGGAGCGCTCGGACAACCGGCGTTCCTTCAGTGCCGCGGCCGCGAAATGTGCCGTGGTTGCATGGGTAACGGACTCGAGTCTGCGACTGATCTGTTCCACGTCCGAGCGAGCCTGCACTCGAAGGTATTTCGCGTACACGCCGACGAAGGTTGTGGCGGCCTGATCTGCCCGAGTCAAGCCTTCGAGCGCTCGACCGACCTCTTCCATGTCACTGAACGAGCGCGCTGCTTCGAGAACCAGTTGCTCGTCCAGCGGACGCAGACCGTCGGTCAGTGCCTGGGAGAGGCCCTTCGGATCCAAGTTCTTTGCCAGTTGCGGACGACGCAACGTCAAGATCAGATTGATCAATTGGTCGTAACGCTGCGCGCCGAGACCGAACATCCGAGCGTCGATGGCTGCTCGGTAGTCGACCGGCCGGTCGGAAAGCGCGTCGGTGCCGAGTCGATCGGCAAGCTGCTTCTTGGTCAGCGGCCGATCATCGGACCCCAGAAGCGAAAAGTCCACGCCGACACGGCCGTCGGCGACAAAGTACCAGCGAGTGACCTTGTCGTTCTGTCGACTGGCGCGCATTCCGATACCGACGGTGACGGACTCGGGATCTTCGCGTGAGCCCCGCCCGAACTCCATCCACACGTACGAGTGCGCGCTCTCCTGGCCGCGATAGAGAAGGTTGGACTTCATCGTGCGCTCTTCACCGGCGAACGGGTTCAACCGCCTCGGCTCGATTCGTCCGTCGAGCACGAACGGAAACAGAACCTCGAGTGCTTTGGTCTTTCCGGAACCGTTGGGTCCGCGCAACACGAGGCGACCGTCGGCAAAGGAAAATTCCTGATCGCGGTAGTCCCACAGATTGATGATCCCGGCGCGGGTCGGGCGGAAGCGCTGAGCATGTGCGGTCATCTAGTGCGCCTCGGTTTCCGTGGTGTGAGAATGCGAACTCGTTTCTGTGCCGTCGAATTCTGTGGTCTCGAAGAGAGAATCCTGGGGTACCCGGTCCCGCACACTGATCACCACATCGCGGTAGCGAGCGATGACGGGGAGAACGAGTATCCCGCCGGACATGATGTGCACCAGCCGGAGTCGATGGAGCATGCCGACCGCCCGCTCTCCGAGACCGATCGGGTCGGCCTGCCATTGGGCCGCGAACGTGCGTCCGTACCTCTCGACCAGGTCGGAGACCGCGCTGTTCACCCAACTGTTCTCCACGAAAGGGTAGAGCTCGGTAGCAAAGTTTTCGCCGGTTCGACCTCGCCCACCGAATTCGGCGAGGTCGTCGAAAACCCCACCTCCAGGTATTGCCGAGTCGATGAGGTCGATCAGGTCGCCGTCATCGGGAATCGGATGGCGTGCCAATTCGAGGGCATCGGGATCGATCACCCGGTCCGATATCTCACCGGCCAGAAGTAGTGCGACTTGAGCGATTGTTCCTGTGCTGGGGAATCGGAGGTCCGACATCCGCCCGGACGTATCGATCAACGTGACGCCCTCGGCGCGACGCTCGGCGATCAGACCGGTCAGGAGTTCGACGTCGGCGACTGTCCGTACCGACGCGAGTGCGGTGCGGCCGTCCTGATCGAAATCGTCGAAATAGACGACGGAATGCTCGACCAACGCACGGCGCACATTTTTGAGAGTCTCCTTGGGATCTATCGGCGGCCGGGACTCCCCGTCCTCTTCGCTGTCTTCGGTCGAGTCGTCGGATCCCACGAGCAGACCGGTGACCGAACGGAGGTGCTGCACGGCTCTGGGTGGACGGAACATCGCCACGACCACTGATCGCTCGATGTCGTAGAGAGCCTCACCCGAAGCCGGATTGTTGGCCCAGCCGCCTGCATCACCATCAGCGAGCGATATTGCGCCCCGCGCGGCCAGCCAGCCGACAGCGTCGACGAACGCATCTCGATCCGAAGCGCGGTCGGTCGCAAGTTCCACTCCGTCCACCTGGCCTGCCTCGGCGGCTACGTGGTCGGCGAGTTCGGAGAGCGTGATCTGATTGCCTGCTCGGCCGAGCGCAGCCAAGGACAACGCCAGGTAGGCGTACCTGCGTCGATCGAAGACGCGGTCTGAGGCGGTTCGTGCAGGCTGGGTCGAATCGAGCGCGTCGAGAACCGGAAACAAGCGGGCTGTCGTTTCTGTGACCTCGAAGCGATAGCCGAACAACTCGAGAAGATCCTCGCGAAGCTCGGTTGCCCATCTGCGGAGAAGTGGAAGAGCGATCCGGTCTGGGTACGTCGCCGTCACCAGATGGTTCGCCAACGCAACGCGCGCCGCACGCTGATAGGAATCGAGTGCCAGAGAAGGTATTTCGCGTGCTCTCACCGGCGCGTCACATCCGCAACCTCGAGTTGCAGCCGATCCAGATGTAGCCGTCCACGCGTCGTCCGGACGACGGTCGATATTTCGGAGTCGGTCAGTGTCAATTTCACACCACTGTCCGAACCCGTCGAGCCGGACGTACGACCACTCACCCGGACCCGGGCAGTGAGCGCCGCATTGAGCAAGCTCAACAACACTTCGGTCTCCTCCTCGTTCAGCGTCCGGTCGTACACACCTACCGAGGCCAAAGATCGAGCTGCGGCACTGCGAGTGCGTTGCGCGGCGAGCTGCTGTTCACGGAGGCGACGAATCCCGCCGTCGTTGCGTTGAACGCGACCAGGCAGGCCGGGCGACGGCGCGCGACCGGTTTCCGCCAAGGTGCGAGAGATTTCGACGGGAGAGGCTTCCCACCAGGATCGCGATGCGGGAATGATGTCCGCATCCGGGTGGACCATGGACAGATGACGGGGCCTGCCGAGACCGAACACGGCATGGAAAAGAGCGTGCGCACTGTCCTCGGTCGCAGTGTTGGCGAACCAACCTGCGAGGTGACGGAGTTGACTCTCGCGGCTCACACCACCTCTGCGCGTCTCGGTTACCCGTCGAAGCAGCGACAACACCGCGGCAATGGCGCTCATCGTGCCTTCACGTAGTCGTTCGGACTCACTGAGTTCGGCCTCCGCAGCCACGAACCAATGGGATAGACCCGACCACCGCGCCTGCCAGTCGGCACGACGCTCATCGATGGTCAGGAAGACCCGCTCATCACTGATTGCGGCGCGCTCGATGAGCGTCGATATTGATGTCGATTCGACGACCGCGATGGCCTCCGCCAACTTCGGGGCGTACCGCGTCAGGTCCGAGCTGAACTCACGCATATGCGTCAGGAGTGCATCTTTGTGGACCAGAAACGATTCGGGTGTGATCTCGGTGGTGCGGACGAGGTCGCCGAGGACCAGATAGAAATGCGCCGCCCGAGTGGCCATTTCGGAGAGGGTCGAGTCGAGTCGGCTGAGCTTGCGGTAGATGCGGTCGCCGTCGGCCTGACGGTTCGCCTCGGCCAACTCGTGCATGTCGGCGAGCAGCTCGGGAAGGACGAGCCGGGACAGGGATGCGTCGTCCAGCCGGGCACCGAGCACGTCCTCGACGGCACGAAACGCCTTGTAGCCGGCCTGGCTGAACTGGTAGACGTAATGGCGGTTGCGGTATTCGGCCAAGGTAGCCGCGCGTGAGCCGTCGTAGCTGCGCTCGAGAAGCTCCCAGGTATGAAGCTGCTCGAGCAGCGGTGCGATTTCGGCCGGGGTGAGCCGTGCGTCTTCGTGGGCATTCTTGGCCAGCGTGTCCGCAATCTCGGCCGCATGTAGAAGAACGACATAGTTGGCTCGGGCGATGTCGAAGGCACGAAGCACCCAAAGATACTCGTTGTGTTTTTCCGCGACCGCGAATGCGAAGAGTTTGAGGCGATCTTCCTGCAAGAACGCTGCCGCGGCACCGAGCGGTGCGTTGTCGTCTGAATCGCTCACTGGAACAGGGTAGGCGTTGGCCGGGGGGTGAGTGAAATTGTATGAATACCCTCGTCGAGCAAGAACGCAAGCTCATGGCCTTGCTAGAAGACCGGCCAGGTGTGGGTTCTTTCTTCTTCTGGGGCACGTGGAACCTGCACGATACGGCTGCACCTGCATCGCACCTCACCGGCGGCTATGGCGCTGACCTACGGCCGCGCCTATCATTGAGTTACACGTGCAAGTAACTGTAAGGAAGCGATGGGAATGGTAAACGGGATGAGGAGCGCCGAAGACCGCTACCGGCACGGTGACCTGGACTTCGAGACGGCGGTGCGGGAAGCGACCGGCGCCGACATCGGCCGCGAGTTCTTCGCGCGGATCCTGCACGACCTCACGACACCAGACCGGGCCGGGCTGGCACTGTCCGAGCACGACTCCACGCTGCTCGCCGAAGCCGGATTCGTCACCGATCCCGCCGCCGCCACGGCGGCGCGGCTGGACCGCGACATCCGTATGCAGTACCTAGTCCAGCGCTCCTTGCCGTTGCCTGACGCCGCCGAACGCCTCGGGGTCAGCACCGCCCGGATCCGCCAGCGCCTGACCGAGGGCACTCTCTGGGCGTTCACCTCGGGCCAGGGCAGGCTGCTGCCGTCCGCCCAGTTCACTGCCACCGGCGCGGTACCTCACATCGACAAGGTAATGCCGCTGCTGGCGAAAGATCTGCACCCGCTGACCGTTCAGTCGCTGCTCACGCAGCCGCAGCCGTCCCTGATCGTGGAGGGCCGCCCGGTGTCGATCGCGCGGTGGCTGACCGGAAGCGCGGGCACCGCGGAGGAGATCGAACAGGCCGCCGACGTGATCACCGCCGCTACCTGGGAATCGGCATAGATGGGGCCGGTGACTCTGCCACTGCCGCCCGCAGTCTCCGTTCTCCATGACGCGGGAATCCACCCCGACGAACTGCTGAGCTGGCAGACTGCCGAACTGCTGTGGCGAGTGCACCGCACCACCGGTGGCTCTCACATCCTGCCCTGGAACGGGATGCGGACGTTCGGGCCTATCTTGCGGTTCGACCACCACCCGCTACCGCGGGGGGAACACCACGCCTACGGCATCTGGTACGGCGCAGCCAGTCCCCGCGGCGCCCTGGCCGAAGCATTCCAATCGGCGCGGGTCATCGACCGCCACTACGGCGACCCCTACCTGACCGCACTGCGCTTCGCGCGGCCGCTACGGCTGCTCGACGTCGCCGGGATCGGCGGCGGCGCGTGGGCGACACGCGTCGGCGGCAACCACGCCCTCGACTCGGCAGCCCACAGTCGCACCCAGCACTGGGCGCGCGCCATCCACCGCGCGCACGACGACCTCGACGGCATCATCTACCGGGGTCGGTTCGCGGGCAGCGTGTGCATCTCCCTGGTCGAACGCGCCACCGACGCGTTCCCCCGTCACCCAGCGGTGTCGCTGCCGTTGGCGCATCCCGCCCTCGCCGGACCGATCGACACCGCCGCCCATCAGCTCGGCTACGCCATCACCTGAGTGAGCACGATCGCCCACCACCGAACCTGCACTCTGCCTTCCCTGCAGGTGTGATCCGTCCCGGTGTTTCCGAAGTAGGCAGTCACGCGGTGCCACCGCGGAAATGGCGTGAGCTTGTCGAACGGATCGTCTTCGATGCGGAAAGCAGATTCGACGAACTCAAATGGCTCGGTAGTTACATGTGCCGAACTACGGTAACGGCCAAGTCTCCTGACCGCGTCCCGAAGTCTCACCGGCCTTCCCGGAACCCGTCATTCGCTGCCTTTGGTCCCCCTGGTTCGTGCCTTGCGCAGTCGGAAGAGTCACCCCATCCCGGTTCGATCCGATCCAGGGGTGGGGTGAGGCTCATCGTGGGGCCAGATTTCGCAGGGCCAGGGCGAGTACACGCGGCAAATCCTCAGCCCCATAGCCTGTACCGGTCTCGCATGGTTGGTCGGCAACCAGGTGGTTGGACATGGCAAGTCCGTGCAGCATGACCCAGAGCAGTGGACCGACGTCTCGGATGTCGTCGGCGATGAGGGTGTTGCTCTGCTGCGCCTCGATGACGAGTTCCTGGAAGTATTGGTTGAAGTCGACGGCGGCCACCTCGAGCACCCCGCTCGGCTTGAACGCGTAGTCGCCTCCGAACTCGAGCCGGTAATGGTTGGGGCATTCCCAGGCGACGCGGACATAGGCAAGGCAGGCACGGAACAACGGAGTGGAGGCGGCATCGGAATTTGCTGCCGCACGCTGCATTTCAGCTCTCAAGAAGATCAGGCTCTCGACTGCCACCGTACTCAGCAGGTCGTCCTTGTCTCGAAAGTGACGGTATGGCGCGGTACGCGATACGTCGGCGGCCGCGCCCACCGCTCTCAGTGTGACGTGAGCCGGTCCGCCCCGCGCGAGGAGTTCGCTGGCTGCGGAGATCAAAGCACGACGTGTGTCCCGGGCCCGTTCTTGCATCTCGTCAGGATAGAAGAAGGTTGACGCCGTCAACAAGCCATTGCTAGGTTGACAGCGTCAACGTGACGGTGACGGTGACTGTCCTGATGGATGGTGGTGATTCGCCGCCATCGTCGTCCTATTCGGAGGTTCGATGACATCGACAACGCGGGCGCATCGGCTCGACCCGCTCCACTTCGATGTTGCGGCTTGGAATGCTGCTCGGGCACTTGGCAATCCGGGAAGCGCCAGCCTTGTCGACGCCGACCTGGCGGGTCGAAGCCTGGCAGGCGCGAATCTAGCGGGCGTGAACTTGACCGGCGCTGACATGTCGGGCGCCGATCTCACCGATGCCTCATTCGTGGGCGCCAATGTGACCTCGGCCGAGTTCGTGGGCGCCGACTTGTCGAGAGCCGATCTCACCGGCGCGATCGCTCACGACGCCAACTTTGCCCGTGCGTATCTCACGCGCACCCGCCTGAGGGGAGCCGACCTGACTATGACGTTCCTTACCTGGACCTTCCTCGGGCATGCGGATCTCACTGGAGCGGACCTATCCGGCGCGTACATGACCGGCGCTTACCTCGGCGACGCCGACCTCTCGGGTGCCACCCTGATCAGTGCCTACCTTGGGAAAGCCAACCTGACGGGGGCGAAGATCGTCACCGCCATCCTGGACGGTGCCGATCTCACCGGGGCGATCATGCCGGACGGCACCTCGATCGGCTGACGGTAATCGGTATGGGGTTGGTCGCGAAAGAAATGCGGGTGCCGCTACACCTCCACCATGATCTTTCCATCGACGATTACTGCGGGATATGTTCGTACGGAGGCGATTCCGCTCGGACAGGTGCCGTCGTCGAGAGAGAACGCGTATTGATGCATCGGGCACATCACGACCGAGCCGTCGATCTGACCGTCCGCCAATGGCCCACCTTTGTGCGGGCACACCGCGTCCATGGCGCGCACACTCCCATCCTGGAGGAGGAATACCGCTACCTGCCTGCCGTCGACGACGTAGGCGCGGCCCTCACCTGGTGTCAGGTCTTCGACAGGACCTACCGGCACGCTCATCGGACCGGTACCTGGGGGAGCGGAAGGAGCGGCAATGACGGTGTGAACTGCGCAGGCGACTTGGGTTCGGCCCGGTCCTGCCAGGGATCCCGGTACCCGTCCACCGATGTCTGCATGCGTTGTTCGAGTCCAGCGACGATTCCGTCACCGTCCTCGACCAGAACTCGTCGAAGCTCGTCCAGTCCGACCCGGGGGACCCACGCGTATGTTCGCTCGAGCCACTGCGCCGTCTCTCGGTAGTGCTGGATGAATATCCCTGCCATCCGCAGAACTTCCTCGCCGCCGACGACAGTGGCCAGCAGATCGCCCTTCCTGATGTGGGCACCTGCGGCACCGCCGACATAGAGCTCCCATTTGTCCTCGCCGACGGACACGACACCGAAGTCCTTGCACAGTGCTTCGGAACAGTTTCGTGGGCATCCGGCGACGGCCAGCTTCAGTTTGCCGGGGGTCTCGAGTCCCTGGAAGCGCTCTTCGAGTGCGATGCCCAGCGCCGTCGAATCGCCGAGGCCGAAGCGGCAGAAGTCGCTGCCGACACACGTTTTCACGGTTCGCATACTCTTGCCGTACGCGAACCCGGACGGCATGTCGAGGTCACCCCAGACCTTCGGTAGATCTTCCTTCTTGATTCCCAGCAGATCTATGCGCTGCCCGCCGGTGACCTTGACCAGCGGAACGTGATATTTGTCGGCGACGTCGGCGATCTTGCGAAGCTGATCCGGAGTCGTGACCCCACCCTTCATCTGCGGTACGACCGAGAAGGTCCCGTCACGCTGAATGTTGGCGTGGACGCGATCGTTGATGAAGAGCGCACCCCGTTCGTCTACCCAGTCCGGTCCCCATATCGTTCGCAGCAACGATGCGAGTGGCATCTTCGCGCTCGCATCTTCACGGCCACCTGCAGCGAGTTCGCTGAAAACCTGCGACACCGAACGTAAGTCGCGCTCGCGGATGATCTCGATCAAGGCCGGCTTGGCCAACGGGATGGACGGCACATACCAGTCAGCGGCGGGGTCGGGGACGACTGCGCCTCCGGCAGCGCAAGCCAAGATATCGGCGACGAGGCCTTTGCAGGACCCACACCCCTTACCTGCGCGAGTCTTGGCGGTGACGTCGATCATCGTCTTAGCACCTGCGTGAACGCAGGCGACGATCTGACCTTTGGTGACGCCGTTGCAGTTGCATACCTGGACGTCGTCGGCCAGTTCGGCTGCACCGGTTGCCGCCGTCGGGGTTCCCATGTCGAACAACATGCTGATTCGTTCCTCGGGGAGCGGAACCTTCTCGTCGAACGCCTGCGTCAGAAAGTTTGCTTTGCTGATGTCCCCGAGAAGCGTGGCACCGATGAGTTTGCCGTCGCGCACGACGACGCTCTTGTACGTTCCGCTGCGTGGTTCGTAGAACTGGACGAACTCGTCGTCCTCACGCTCCGGCCCTTTGACCCCCATTGCCGCCACGTCGACACCGGCCACTTTGAGCTTGGTCGTCAGGCGTGAACCATGATATGCCGCAGTAGGATTCGCGTTGGTCAGATGATCGGCGAGGACGACAGCCTGTTCCCACAGCGGGGCTACGAGGCCGTACACCTCACCGCGATGTTGGCAGCATTCACCCACTGCGAAGATCGACCCCTCGTCCTCGCAGCGTAGTTGATCGTCCACCACGATTCCGCGTTCGATCACCAGTCCGCCCCCGCGTGCGAATTCGACATTGGGACGGATTCCGGCGGTCACGACGATCATGTCGGCGGCAAGTGAGGTGCCGTCGTCGAAGCCCACACCGGCCACTGCGCCCTCGCTGGTACGCAGGACCGAAGTCGTGCGTTTGGAGGTGTGCACACCGACGCCGAGTGCTTCGATCTTGTTGCGCAGTACCCGTCCACCGCGTTCGTCCAACTGCTGGTTCATCAAGTGGCCGGGCGAGTGCACGACATCGACGTCCAAGCCTTGCGTTCGAAGACCGTACGCAGCTTCCAATCCGAGCAGTCCGCCGCCGATCACGACCGCAGCGACGTCGTCCTGAGCCTCCGCCATCTGCAACATGCCGTTCGTGTCGGCAATGGTCCGGAATCCGAACACTCCGCGGGCGAGGCGACCGTCGCTCTCACGAAGCCCGTCCATGTTCGGAAAGAACGTGTTGCTGCCGGTGGCGATGATCAGGACGTCGTACGCGACAGTTCGACCACTTTCGCACACCACGGACTTGGCGAACCGATCCAGCGAGACGGCACGGTCGCCTGCATACAGCGTGACACCGTTTTCGCGATACCAGCTCATCGGATTGAGGAGCAGATCTTCGTCGTCGATGTCGGCTTCACCGGACAGCACGTGCGACAGCATGATCCTGTTGTAGTTGCCGTACGGTTCGTCGCCGATCATCGTGATGTCGAACAGTGTGCGTCCGCCGCGTTTGAGGATCTCCTCGACTGTGCGCGCGCCCGCCATGCCGTTTCCGACCACGAGCAGTTTCCGCAGGTCGGTCGTTTCGCTACGCATCGCGTCGTTGCTCATCAGATCAGCACCAAACCGAAGTCGACGACGATTTCACCGGTCGTTCCTTCCGGTGCCGCGACGACGAGCTCGAGGACGGAATCCGGATCGACATCCTCGACGACACGAAGCGCGATGTTGACTCCGCTCTTGGAGCCCATGGGGAACATCCGCATGGGCTGCCCGTCCCTCATCAAGGTCACGACCACCAGCTCTTCGCTCGAATTACCGCCACGGAAGTACAGCGGTTGAGCGGTAGCCCCGGATGGAACGACGAACCTGGTCGACGAAGCTATCGACTCGGGCTTGCTGAGCCCCTGCCCGGTGAATGGGAAGACGCCCTGGAGAAATCGCGGTGTGCTGGCCATGACGCCACGGTGCCGCGTCGGGGTTGCACTCCCGCGGCGTTGACGTTACGTAGGGGTCAGAAAGATCTCACGATGATCGTTCTGTCGCTGTGCGGTAGCTCGCGGGCATGCAACTGCGACCCGGACCGACTTCCGCTAGAGCCCGAAGTTCCCGGGCCCCCGACGTCGGAGGTAACGCTCGAACTCGGCTGCGATGGCGTCGCCGTCGATCTTCGAGATCGCATCGCTGATGTCCACCTCGGCATCTCCGCGCTCCTCGAGCGTTCGAACGTATTCGCTGATTTCCTCGTCCTCGGCTGTCATTTCGTTGACGGCCTCTTCCCAGTCCTCGGCCTGGGAAGGGAGCTCACCGAGCGGAACTTCGATATCCAGTACATCCTCGACGCGCTGGAGTAACGCCACGGTTGCCTTGGGGTTGGGTGGCTGCGACACGTAGTGCGGCACGGCTGCCCAGAACGAGACGGCCGGAATGCCTGCCTTGACGCATTCGTCCTGTAGGACACCGGTGATGCCCGTCGGCCCCTCGTATCGAGTCTGCTCTAGGTTGAAACGCTCGGCGGCCTCGACGCTGTACGCGCTTCCCGTCACCGGTACCGGTCGGGTGTGCGGGGTGTCTGCAAGCAGAGCGCCGAGGATGACCACGGTGTCCACGCCGAGCTGCTCGATAAACTCCAGCAGGTCGTCGCAAAAGCTTCGCCAGCGCATGTTGGGTTCGATACCGCGCAGCAACACGACGTCCCTGCTGCTGCCGGGTGGCGAGCACACCGACAAGCGCGTCGACGGCCACTGTATTTCTCTCGTGACGCCCTCTACCTGTCGAATCGTCGGACGGTTCACCTGGTAGTCGTAGTAGTCCTCGGAGTCCAGCTCGGCCAACGGACTGGCATCCCAGATCAATTCCAGATGCTCGACGGCGCCACTCGCCGCGTCCCCCGCGTCGTTCCAGCCCTCGAACGCAGCCACCAGAATCGGGTCGCGCAGCGTGGGGAGGTCCGGCTCGACATCCGAATCGTCGTTTTCGGGGACGGAAAACGATGTGGCATTGGACACAGCGTCGGAGACGGCTTCGAGCAGCGCTTCTGCAGCGTTGTCTGAATTGTCGCGTTCTGTAACGTCGTTGTCAGCTGGAATATTGCCGTCGCTGTTTCGGGGACTCACCACGACAGCCTACGACCAGCCCGGCCCGTCTTGGGTATCGCTGCGTGACCACTAGGCTGTAGCAATGCCTGCGCTACACAAGACCGGTCTGCTGGAAGCGATTCGTTCGCGCGTTGTCATCGGTGACGGTGCGATGGGGACTATGTTGCAGGACGCAGAATTGACGCTCGACGACTTCATCGGCCTCGAGGGCTGCAACGAAATTCTCAACGACACTCGTCCCGACGTGCTTCGTGAGATCCACCGCGCCTACTTCGATGCGGGCGCAGACGCCGTCGAAACCAACACCTTCGGTTGCAACCTTCCGAACCTGGCGGACTACGACATCGAGGATCGGATCCGCGAGCTGGCCGAGAAGGGGACACGCCTCGCGCGTGAAACGGCCGATGAGATGGGCCCCGGTCGTGATGGGATGGACCGTTTCGTGCTGGGGTCGATGGGCCCGGGTACCAAACTTCCCACGCTGGGTCACGCGCCGTTCGCGCGCCTTCGTGACGCATATACCGAGGCCGCGCTCGGCATGATCGACGGTGGTGCCGATGCAATTCTCATCGAAACCTGCCAGGACCTGCTACAGGTCAAAGCGGCGATCATCGGTAGCCAGCACGCGATGGACAAGCTGGGTGCGCGCATTCCGATCATCACGCATGTCACCGTCGAAACCACCGGCACCATGCTCGTCGGAAGTGAGATCGGCGCCGCGCTCACTGCGCTGGAGCCGCTCGGTATCGACATGATCGGGCTCAATTGCGCAACTGGACCTGCAGAGATGAGTGAGCATCTTCGGCATCTGTCGAAGCACTCGCGGTTGCCTGTGTCCGTCATGCCGAACGCCGGGCTGCCCACTCTGGGAGCCAGGGGAGCCGAATATCCGCTGACCGCGCCCGAGTTGGCGATCGCACTGAGTGGCTTCGTCTCCGAATACGGCCTGTCACTGGTCGGCGGATGCTGCGGAACGACGCCCGAGCATATTCGTCAGGTCGCCGATCTCGTTCATGGCACCCGCCAGGCCGAGCGCACGCCCACCCCGGAACCGGGTGTTTCCTCGCTATACTCGGCCGTGTCCTTCGAGCAGGATTCCAGCATCCTGGTGATCGGTGAGCGCACCAACTCCAACGGCTCCAGGGCATTTCGCGACGCAATGCTCGCCGAGGACTACGAGAAGTGCCTCGACATCGCCAAGGACCAGACTCGCGACGGCGCACACATGCTCGACCTGAACGTCGACTACGTGGGCCGGGACGGGGCCGCTGACATGGCTGCACTCGCCAGTCGTCTGGCGACGGCATCCACGTTGCCGATCATGCTCGACTCGACCGAACCTGCCGTGTTGGAAGCCGGATTGGAACATCTCGGTGGCCGCAGCGCCGTCAACTCGGTCAACTACGAGGACGGAGCAGGTCCGGACTCGCGTTTTCAGAAGATCATGCGGCTCGTCAAGGAGCACGGTGCTGCTGTCGTCGCTCTGACCATCGATGAAGAAGGTCAGGCACGCACCGCCGAATGGAAGGTCCGCGTCGCCGCGCGCCTGATCGAGGACATCACCGGCAACTGGGGTCTTCGTCAGGAAGACATCATCGTCGACACACTCACCTTCCCGATTTCCACTGGGCAGGAAGAAGTGCGACGCGACGGAATCGAAACGATCGAGGCCATCCGCCAGCTCAAGGAACTCTATCCGCGGGTGCACACCACGCTCGGATTGTCGAACATCTCTTTCGGTTTGAATCCTGCTGCACGGCAGGTCCTCAACTCGGTGTTCCTGCACGAGTGCACCCAGGCCGGTTTGGACACGGCCATCGTGCACGCGTCGAAGATTTTGCCGATGAACAAGATCCCCGACGAGCATCGCGAGATTGCACTCGATCTGGTGTACGACCGTCGATCCGAGGGATACGACCCGCTGCAAAAGCTCATGCAGCTCTTCGAAGGGGTTTCGGCGGCGTCGGCGCGCGAGTCTCGTGCCGAAGAACTTGGCCGATTGCCGCTGTTCGAGCGGCTCGAGCGGCGCATCGTCGACGGCGAGCGCAACGGACTCGAAGCGGATCTCGATGCGGGAATGAAAGAAAAGCCACCGCTGGAGATCATCAACGAAACGCTCCTGTCAGGCATGAAGACCGTGGGAGTGTTGTTCGGCTCCGGTCAGATGCAGCTGCCGTTCGTGTTGGCGTCCGCTGAGGTGATGAAGGCCGCTGTCGCGTACCTCGAACCCCACATGGAAGCGTCGGACGACGACGGCAAAGGGCGAATCGTCCTCGGCACGGTCAAGGGCGACGTGCACGACATCGGCAAGAACCTCGTCGACATCATTCTCAGCAACAATGGGTACGAGGTCGTCAACCTTGGGATCAAACAGCCGATCGCGACAATTCTGGAAGCAGCGATCGACAAGCGTGCCGATGTCATCGGCATGTCGGGACTGCTTGTCAAATCCACGGTTGTCATGAAGGACAACCTGATCGAACTCAACAACAGGGGAGTCGCCGAGAAGTTTCCGGTGCTGCTCGGTGGCGCGGCCTTGACGCGCTCCTATGTCGAGAACGATCTACAGGACGTCTACCAAGGCGATGTCCACTATGCCCGCGACGCGTTCGAGGGTCTGAGCCTGATGGACACCATCATGACGACCAAGCGTGGAGGTGGGCCGGCGCCGGACAGCCCGGAGGCGTTGGCGGCCAAGGCGAAAACCGAAGAGCGCAAGGCCCGCCACGAACGTTCACGTCGAATCGCCGAGCAGCGCAAGGCAAACGAGGTTCCTGTCGTGGTGCCGGAGCGTTCGGATGTCGCGACGGATATCGAGACTCCGACTCCGCCGTTCTGGGGGACTCGCATCGTCAAGGGTGTGTCATTGTCCGACTACTCCGAACTCCTCGACGAACGCGCACTCTTTCTCGGCCAGTGGGGTTTGCGTGGCGCACGCAAGGGCGAAGGAGCAACGTACGAGGACCTCGTCGAGTCGGAAGGCAAACCGCGACTGCGGTATTGGCTGGATCGTCTCAGCACCGACGGCATCCTCGCGCATGCGGCCCTCGTCTATGGATACTTTCCGGCGGTCTCGGAAGGTGACGACGTCGTCGTACTGACCGAGCCGCGCGTCGATGCGCCCGAACGATTCCGGTTCACCTTCCCACGTCAGAATCGTGATCGATTCTTGTGCATCGCCGACTTCGTTCGGTCGAGGGAAGATGCCACGAAATCTGGTCAGGTGGATGTCCTTCCGATGAATCTGGTCACGATGGGGCAGCCGATCGCGGATTTCGCAAACGAGCTGTTCGCTGCGGACTCGTACCGTGACTACCTCGAAGTGCACGGCATCGGTGTGCAGTTGACCGAGGCGCTCGCCGAGTACTGGCATCGCCGAGTCCGTGAAGAACTGAAGCTTTCCAGTGGTGCGAGTGTCGCGGCCGAGGATCCGACCGAGGCCGAGGGATACTTCAAGCTCGAATATCGTGGTGCGCGTTACTCTTTCGGCTACGGTGCGTGCCCAGACCTCGAGGATCGCATCAAGTTGGCTGCACTTCTCGAACCCGAACGGATCGGCGTCAAGCTGTCGGAAGAACTACAACTGCATCCAGAGCAGTCCACGGACGCATTCGTTCTTCATCACCCGGAGGCCAAGTATTTCAATGTCTGACTCTTCTGACCGCCGTCTGCGGGCCGTGCTGTGGGACATGGACGGAACTTTGCTCGATTCCGAGAAGATTTGGGACGTCGCGGTCGAGGAACTGTCCCTCGATCTCGGACGTGAACTGACGCCAGAGGTTCGCGAGAGCACTCTCGGAAACTCGATGCAGGACGCCCTCCGTACAGTGTTCGCCCACACCGGCACCGAGGTGACCGACCAGTCGCTGGCCACCGCAAGGAACTGGCTCACCGACCGTGTCGCTGTATTGTTCGCCGAGGGAATCTCGTGGCGCCCCGGTGCCAAGGACGCTCTTCAGCTTGTCCGCGACCTCGGTCTCAGGTCTGCTCTGGTGACCAACACCGAGCGGGGCCTGGTCGAGTTCGCGTTGGACACCGTCGGCCGTGACTACTTCGACGCCACTGTGAGCGGCGACGAAGTCGAGGCCGGCAAACCGCATCCTGCGCCCTATCTCCGCGGGGCCTCGTTGCTCGGTGTCGCTCCGGAGGACTGCCTCGCTGTCGAGGACTCACCGACCGGATCGTTGTCCGCTCATCGCGCAGGTTGTTCCGTGCTTTTTGTGCCCTCCGAACTCGCAGTAACCCCTCGTGCGGGTTATGTCGTTCGCAGCTCGCTCGTCGGGCTCACCGCCGACGAACTCTCCTCGGCGTGGTGCGATGCGCGTTCCACTACTTCGTCATGAAAGAATCACAACCCGTGAAGACCTTCGAATCCCTGTTCGCCGAGCTCACCGATCGCGCCGCGACACGCCCTGAGGGTTCCGGCACCGTCGCTGCGTTGGATGCCGGCGTGCATGCGCAAGGAAAGAAGATCCTCGAAGAAGCAGGCGAAGTGTGGATCGCCGCGGAACACGAGAGCGACGAAGCGCTCGCCGAGGAGATCTCCCAGCTTCTGTATTGGGTTCAGGTGTTGATGGTGGGTAAGGGTCTCGAACTCGAAGATGTCTACCGACATCTGTGAGCTCCGCCCCGACGATTCCCGACCGACACCCCGAACACAGGAAAACTCCATGTTGCGTGTAGCAGTTCCCAACAAAGGCTCGCTCTCCGAATCCGCCGCTGAGATTCTGTCCGAGGCCGGTTATCGACGCCGGACCGACGCTCGTGATCTCACAGTCCTCGATCCAGCCAATCAGGTCGAGTTCTTTTTTCTGCGCCCGAAAGATATCGCCATCTACGTCGGCTCCGGCGAGCTGGACCTCGGCATCACCGGCCGCGACCTTGCACTCGATTCAGGTGCCCCGGTCGATGAGCGTTTGGCCCTCGGCTTCGGGCAATCCAGCTTCAGATACGCAGCGCCGGCAGGAAAAGAATGGACTGCGGAGAGCCTCGACGGACTCCGAATCGCAACCTCGTACCCGAACCTCGTACGAGCAGACCTGGCTCGTCGCGGCCTTACTGCGGAGGTCATTCGACTCGATGGCGCCGTCGAGATCTCCATCCAGCTCGGTGTCGCCGATGCCATCGCTGATGTCGTGGGCTCCGGTCGTACCTTGCGGCAACATAATCTGGTCGCGTTCGGTGAGTCCCTGTGCGATTCGGAAGGTGTTCTGATTTCGCGGGCAGGTAGCGAGGACACCGACAAGGTTCGCAAGCAGTTGATCGCTCGCGTGCAGGGCGTCGTGTTCGCTCAGCAGTACCTCATGCTCGATTACGACTGCCCGAAGTCCATTCTTGACGAGGCCGTCAAGATCACGCCCGGCATCGAATCCCCGACGCTCTCACCGATGGTCGACGACAACTGGGTTGCGGTGCGGGCAATGGTGTCTCGCAAGGTGCACAACAGCGTCATGGACGAGCTGGCGGACCTTGGAGCCAAAGCTATTCTCGCTTCGGATATCAGGTCCTGCCGCGCCTTCTGACCGGGTCGGCTGTCGTCCCTATGGGCGCGGTCTGACCAGCACTGTCTGTGCGATACGTCCGATCGGCCCTCGTTCGTCGTGTAGCACACCGGCAGACATTGCGAACCCATCTGGGCCGGTGGACGTTTCGGCCGAAATCCCAACCCACTCACCCTCCGGTACGCGGAAGATGTGGACGGTGAGATCGGTATTGAGGAAGGTCCACCGGTTCAGGTCGAGTTTGGCACCGATACCGTTTGCGATATCGGCAATCGAGAACAGCCTTTCGAGGGGCGTCATCTCTTCGCCCAATACCAAAGCCGGTGTAGGCCTTGCCCATACCTGCCCCGGTCCGTTACCGCCCAGTTCGGTAAGCGCGAAGATCTCGATATTGTCGAGATACCCGGACTTCCACATTCCTCCCCAGTTGTGACTTGTCCCCTCCGACAGGGGTTTCAAGGACGCGTCGGCTTGGTGGGACTCGCTCGAGGTGTCGACTGTGGTCATGCGCCACGCTGTGCCTCGGGCAACCGGGCGTTCGACACCCTCGCGGACGACACCGTCCCGATCGACACGGTCAGGAGACCGAGCCCATAATTCGGCGACGACAAGTTCGATGTTCGCGCCCGGTCGATCGACCCAGGAACGAACTTCGATGTCCGAGATGGGCACCGGGCCGAGCAATTCGACGACGACCCGGCTCACACGTACGTCCTCGCGCGGTGAGACGCGCTCGAGAGCGCGAACGAGCAAGGCTGACGGGGGTGCGCCATGCTGCATCGTCGGTGCCCACAAGCTCACCGTACGACGAGTCGTGGAGAACACCTCGTTGCCTCGGGCATTGAGCCCGAGGGGCACGAAGAATGCCTCCGGCTCGGTCTCGGCAGCGGGGGTCTCGGAGTTCGGGGTGTGCTCGCTCGAGGTCACTGGCTCATCTCCGAGACGAGCAAGTTCTGATCCTGAAGTTCGTCAGGCCACCCTGGATAGACCGGGGGAGTACCACCGAACTCAGGACACACAGCCTGGTGATCGCACCACCCGCACAGTTTGGTTTTTTTCGGTCGAAAGTCGCCGGACTGCCCTGCCTCGAGAATTGCCTTCCATATCGCCGACAGCATCCGTTCGAACCGAATCAATTCTTCCTCGTCGGGTGTGTAGGTCAGCGACTTCTTGTCGCCCAGGTACATCAATTTGAGCTGGGAGGGTACGACGCTGCGCATACGCATGATCACCAGTGCGTAGAACTTCATCTGGAAGAGGGCCTTGGCCTCGGTGAACTCACGAGGAGACTTACCGGTCTTGTAGTCGACGACGCGGATCATGCCGTTGGGTGCGACATCGATTCGATCGATGAATCCGCGAAGAGGAGTGCCGTCGGCCAGATCGATCTCCACTCGTTGTTCGCAAGACTCCGGATCGAAGCTGGTCGGATCTTCCATCTCGTAGTACCCGGCCACCAGCGTCCGCGCTTGGTCGAGGAGTGCCTCGCGATCTTTACCCTCGAACAGTGCGTCGAGTTCCGGTGATTCTTCGAGCACACGATCCCACGCGGGGGACACCAACTCGACTGCAGCGACGGAATCCCTTGTTTCGGTGGGCATTGCGTACAGCGCTTCGAGTGCAGCGTGAACGACGGTTCCTTTGACCTGAGCTGTGGTGGACTTCTCGGGAAGACGATCCACTGCTCGAAATCGGTAGAGCAAAGGACACTGTTTGAAGTCGTTCGCGCGGGAGGGCGACAGTGCGGGCCTACTCCGACGCGGACGTGGCTGCGCCGGAAATTCCAAAATACTCACATAGGGCAGGGTAAGCCCCTGCCCCGACAGAATCGGGGAAGGCCGTAGTCTGGGCGGTCGAGTCGCTTCCGAATTCTCGGATCGGCGGTCGCCTTCCCATGCAGATTTACGCGCGGGCAGATGGTTGAGTGCAAGTACTAGAAAGTGGGAATGGCTGTGTCTTCGGACGAGAGCATGTCTTCGGGCGAAATCGAATCTTCCGAGGAGGCCTTCGCATCCGACCCGGTTCCTGCATCCGACCCGGTTCCTGCATCCGACACAGCTCCTGAGCCCATCGAGAATGCCGGACCCGCCAGCAGCGGACCGTTCCGCACCGGCGACAGAGTCCAGCTGACCGACGGCAAGGGCAGGCACTACACGGTGGTACTCGAGCCCGGCAAGGAGTTCCATACTCACCGCGGCGGAATCACCCACGACAAGCTCCTCGGTGCCGACGAGGGCAGCGTAGTCACGTCCGTGAACGGCACGCCATACCTGGCGCTGCGCCCGCTCTTGACCGATTACGTCCTGTCGATGCCGCGCGGCGCACAGGTCATCTACCCCAAGGATGCTGCGCAGATCGTCCACGAGGGCGATGTGTTTCCCGGTGCACGCGTGTTGGAGGCAGGAGCGGGTTCCGGCGCACTGACGTGTTCGCTGCTTCGGGCGGTCGGATCGGAGGGCACCGTCATCTCGTACGAGATCAGGCAGGACCACGCCGACTATGCCGTGAAGAACGTCGAAACTTTCTTCGGCGAGCGGCCGTCGAACTGGGATTTGACGGTGGCCGACATCGATCAATTCGCCGCGGATCATCCCGGTGAGACAGTGGATCGCGCAATTCTCGACATGCTCGCACCGTGGGACGCCCTGCCCGCCGTCGCGGACGCGATCGTCCCCGGCGGGGTGTTGATCGTCTACGTCGCGACGGTAACGCAACTCTCACGCGTCGTCGAAGCTCTGCGCGCGCAAGAATGCTGGACCGAACCGAAGTCGTGGGAGTCCATCGTCCGCGGTTGGCACGTCGTGGGATTGGCAGTGCGCCCCGAGCATCGAATGCAGGGGCATACCGCATTCCTGATCAGCGCTCGCAAACTGGCAGCCGGGACCGTTACCCCGAAGCCTCAGCGCCGATCCGGCAAGGGCTGACGGACCCAGGCAACTCGAACCCGGCCGAGGCCAGGTTCGAGTTCCGAAGCTGTCGGCGCCGCACACGATGGACGTTGTTTCGGGTTTCTCGACGGTGGAGTCCGAACTGTGATCAGCGTGATCGGAATCCTCGCTATCGCTACAACCGGTAACGGCCATCACTGTTGCGCGGTTGCAATCAGTACCGAGAAACCTCGCATCTTCACTGGTGGAGCTTCTTTCGGGCGGGGCTCTCGGGTTACTAGGCAGGCGAGGCTAACATGGCTCTACGAAGTCTTCGATGGCTCTATTCGTCACCCGGTCGACAACACTCGAACGTGTCCACACGCGCTTTGGTCGCTGTGCCGGTAGCGTTGAAAGATCGGACTGGGAGGAGTCGCTCATGAGCTCAACAGACAATCCAGAATCGGCTGCGGCACGGGCGGAACTCGACGAGCTTCGTACCGAGGCTTCGGCACTACGGCGACAACTCGGTCAACTCGGGGAATCGCCGGAGCGTGTTCGTGAACTCGAGACCCGCATCGATTCGCTGTCGCTACGAAACTCGAAGCTGATGGACACCCTCAAGGAAGCGCGTCAGCAACTCATCGCGCTGCGTGAAGAAGTCGATCGGCTCGGACAACCCCCCAGCGGGTACGGCATCTTGATGGCAGTGCACGAAGACGACACGGTGGACGTGTTCACGTCCGGACGCAAAATGCGGCTGACATGTTCGCCCAACGTCGAGGCAGAATCACTGGCGCCCGGCCAGACAGTGAGGTTGAACGAGGCGCTGACGATCGTCGAAGCGGGATCGTTCGAGCAAGTCGGGGAAATCTGTTCTCTCCGAGAGTTGCTCGGCGACGGCAGCCGCGCTCTGGTCGTGGGTCACGCAGACGAAGAGCGCGTGGTGTGGCTCGCCAAGCCGTTGTTCGACATGGTCAACGACACCCTTCCCCAAGATCCGGACGAGCCGTCCCGCAAACTGCGGCCCGGCGATTCGCTCCTGGTCGACACCAAAGCCGGGTACGCGTTCGAGCGTGTACCCAAGGCCGAGGTCGAAGATTTGGTGCTCGAAGAAGTGCCGGACGTCGGATATGAAGATATCGGTGGTCTCGGCCGCCAGATCGAGCAGATCCGCGACGCGGTGGAGCTTCCGTTCCTCCACAAGGATCTATTCCGCGAGTACTCCCTGCGGCCACCCAAGGGAGTACTGCTCTACGGCCCACCCGGCTGCGGTAAAACGCTGATCGCGAAGGCTGTCGCGAACTCGCTTGCGAAGAAGATCGCCGAATCTCGCGGCCAGGATGCCAAGGAAGCAAAATCGTTCTTCCTGAACATCAAGGGTCCCGAGCTGCTGAACAAGTTCGTCGGTGAGACCGAGCGGCATATCCGGATGATCTTCCAGCGTGCGCGTGAAAAGGCATCCGAGGGTACGCCCGTCATCGTGTTCTTCGACGAGATGGATTCCATCTTCCGTACCCGTGGCTCTGGGGTGTCCTCGGATGTCGAGACAACGGTCGTCCCACAGCTTCTCGCCGAAATCGACGGCGTCGAGGGACTCGAGAACGTCATCGTCATCGGTGCGTCCAACCGTGAAGACATGATCGATCCGGCGATTCTTCGTCCCGGTCGGCTCGATGTGAAGATCAAGATCGAGCGCCCCGATGCCGAGTCGGCTCAGGACATCTTCTCGAAGTACCTGACCGATTCACTACCGGTCAATGCTGACGACCTCGCAGAATTCGGCGGAGATCGGACTGCCTGCATTCGGGCGATGATCGAACGTGTGGTGGACCGCATGTATGCGGAAAGCGACGACAATCGGTTCCTCGAAGTGACCTACGCCAATGGAGACAAAGAAGTCCTGTACTTCAAGGACTTCAACTCCGGTGCCATGATCCAGAACATCGTCGATCGTGCGAAGAAGTACGCGATCAAGTCTGTTCTCGAGTCGGGAACCCCAGGACTTCGCGTCCAGCACCTCTTCGACTCGATTGTCGACGAATTCGCCGAGAACGAGGACTTGCCCAACACCACGAACCCAGACGACTGGGCTCGGATCTCGGGCAAGAAGGGCGAGCGGATCGTCTACATTCGCACCCTGGTCACCGGCAAGAACGCAAGTGCTTCCCGCGCCATCGATACCGAATCGAACACGGGGCAGTACCTGTAGCAACCGAGTTTCTCGACAGGAAGATCGTCGTCCAGAACTGCTCGACGCACACGCCGCTCGTTCGGTAGGTGCGCCGAGCAGTTCTGATTCCGAGCGGAAACGGCACTTCGCCCTCGGTGATACGTCGCAATGTCGCGACGATATCGATCCGGTCCGGCCTGGTCGTTCGATTGCAGACCCGACCATCACCTAGGCTCGGATGTATGGAGCGCATCATTGGCATCGAGGTCGAGTACGGAATCTCCTCCCCAACCGATCCAACGGCCAACCCGATTCTCACGTCCACTCAGGCAGTGCTGGCCTATGCCGCCGCAGCCGGGGTACCCCGGGCGAAGCGAACCCGCTGGGACTACGAGGTCGAGTCGCCCCTGCGTGATGCTCGTGGATTCGATCTCGGCCGTTTCAGCGGACCTGCGCCGATCATCGATGCCGACGAGATCGGCGCCGCAAACATGATTCTGACCAACGGTGCACGGCTGTACGTCGACCACGCACATCCGGAGTACTCGGCACCAGAAGTACGCGATCCTCTCGACGCAGTCATCTGGGACAAGGCAGGCGAGAGGGTGATGGAGGCCGCGGCACGGCATGCCTCGAGTGTGCCCGGTGCCCCGCGGCTCCAGCTGTACAAGAACAACGTCGACGGCAAAGGCGCGTCGTACGGAACTCACGAGAACTACCTCATGTCCCGCACGACCCCTTTCTCGGCTGTCATCGCCGGCCTGTCTCCGTTCTTCGCATCCCGTCAGGTCTTCACCGGATCGGGTCGGGTAGGTATAGGTCAGTCCGGCGATGAAGCAGGCTTCCAGCTCTCGCAGCGCGCCGACTACATCGAGGTCGAAGTAGGCCTCGAAACGACCCTCAAGCGCGGAATCATCAATACCCGGGACGAACCGCATGCCGACGCAGACAAGTACCGGAGACTGCACTGCATCATCGGCGACGCCAACCTTGCCGAGATGGCGACCTATTTGAAGGTGGGAACGACAGCGCTGGTCCTCGACATCATCGAGGCAGGCGTCGATCTCTCGGACCTTCAGCTTGCGCGTCCCGTCACCGCAGTTCACCAGATCAGCCACGACCCGACCCTGCGGCAGACCGTCGCACTCACCGACGGTCGAGAACTGACCGCATTGGCATTGCAGCGGATCTTCCATCAACGCGTCGCCAAGTTCGTAGCCGGTGAGGGCAACGACGACCCACGGGTTGCGGACATCCTCGAGAAGTGGGCGATGGTCCTCGACCTGCTCGAACGCGACCCGATGGAATGCTCGGATCTGCTCGACTGGCCGGCGAAACTCCGCCTGCTCGAGGGGTTCCGGCAGCGCGAAGGCCTGGGATGGTCAGCGCCACGGCTGCATCTCGTGGACCTTCAATACTCGGATGTGCGGCTCGACAAGGGCCTCTACAACCGACTCGTGGCGCGCGGATCCATGCAGCGTCTCATTACCGAGCAGCAGATCCTCGACGCAGTGAGCAACCCACCGACCGACACCAGGGCCTATTTCCGCGGTGAGGTCCTACGTAAGTTCGGCGCCGATATCGCAGCCGCAAGCTGGGACTCGGTGATCTTCGACCTAGGCGGCGATTCGCTGGTGCGAATACCGACCCTGGAACCGCTGCGTGGAAGCAAAGCGCATGTCGGGGCACTCCTCGAGTCCGCCGAGACTGCCGCCGAGCTTGTCGAACAACTCACCAGCTGACCCACGCGGCTCTCACTCCGCAGGCTCCGCTCCTGCTCATCTCGGTCACTCCGCGGGCTCCGCTCCTGCTCATCTCGGTCACTCCGCGGGCTCCGCTCCTGCTCATCTCGGTCACTCCGCGGGCTCCGCTCCTGCTCATCTCGGTCACTCCGCAGGCTCCGTTCCTGCCTGATCTGGTGTCTTGCCGCCCGTCCCAGCGCCGAATCGGTAGGGTGAAGGTCCGAGCAGGTACTGCGAATACGTAAGGAGGTCGGCGACTATGGCTCGAGAGCAGACACGACGCTCTGGCGGTGGCGATGGCGACGACGAGGTCCCCGGTGAGGCCGGCGGTGGTCAGGAACGGCGCGAGAAGCTGGCAGAGGAAACCGACGACCTACTCGACGAAATCGACGACGTGCTCGAGGAAAACGCCGAAGACTTCGTACGTGCTTACGTTCAGAAGGGCGGCCAGTGAGGTTGGACCGGACGGCGTCCGCGCTCGATGATCTGCTGCCGACTTTCGGTTCGCATCATTCTTCGTTCACCGACCACCTACGTGATCATGCACCGCACCTGCTTCCGGGGAATCGATTTTCGCCGGAAGCAGGTGCGGATCCACACGGAAGTGCAGGCGATTTCGTGACGATGTCGGATCTGGCGCCCCACGGCACGACCATCGTCGCGGTTACCTTCGCCGGTGGCGTTCTCATCGCAGGCGATCGTCGTGCGACGCAGGGCAACCTCATCGCCAACCGAGACATGCAGAAAGTCTTCGTCACGGACGAATACTCGGCGGCGGGCATTGCCGGGACTGCAGGTATCGCAATCGAACTCGTGCGTCTGTTCACCGTCGAACTCGAACACTACGAGAAGATCGAGGGCGTTCCGCTTACGTTCAACGGTAAGGCGAGCAAGCTGTCTTCGATGGTCCGCAGCAATCTGGGTGCCGCAATGCAAGGCCTGGCAGCAGTGCCACTGTTGGTCGGATTCGACGTCGACGCCGCCGATCCCGAGGTTGCTGGTCGCATCGTCTCGTACGACGTGGTCGGCGGCCGGTACGAAGAACGATCCGGTTATCACTCGGTAGGTTCGGGATCGCTATTCGCGAAATCGGCGCTGAAGAAGCTGATTTCGCCGGGCATGGATGAAGAAGCCGCGCTGCGTGCAGCAGTGGAGTCCCTCTTCGACGCAGCAGATGACGACTCCGCGACTGGCGGACCGGACGTGACACGGGGCATCTATCCGACCGCTGTCACCATCACCAGTGTCGGTGCTGTCGACGTTGCCGAATCACGAATTGCCGATGCCGCTCGGGCAGTGATAGCCGAACGCGCTCAGGCCGGGGGGCTTTCGTCATGACGATGCCGTACTACGCATCTGCCGAGCAGATCATGCGCGATCGCTCGGAGCTGGCACGCAAAGGCATCGCACGAGGTCGAAGTGTCATCGTCTTGACCTTTGCCGATGGTGTGTTGTTCGTCGCCGAGAACCGCTCTTCGGCACTTCACAAGGTCAGCGAACTCTACGACCGACTCGGTTTCGCAGCTGTAGGCAAGTACAACGAGTTCGAAAACCTCCGCAAGGCTGGAATTCTGCACGCTGACACCAAGGGCTACACCTACGACCGTCGTGACGTCACCGGACGTTCTCTTGCCAAGACCTACGCCCAGGCGCTCGGCACGATCTTCACCGAGCAACTCAAGCCGTACGAAGTGGAGATCTGTGTTGCCGAGGTAGGTCACTCCGACGAGCCGTCGTCGACGCAGCTGTACCGAATCACCTATGACGGTTCGATCGTCGACGAGAAAGAGTTCATCGTCATGGGCGGCACCACCGAACCGATCGTGACCGCGCTGCGGACGTCCTACCGGCAGGGGCTCGACCTCAGCGCTGCGGTCAAGATCGCAGTCGACGCACTTGCGCAGGGCACGGTGTCGACGACTACGACTACGACCGCGAACGGTGCCGACTCCGAGAAGAAAATTCTCGAAGTCAGTTCCCTCGAAGTCGCCGTTCTCGATCAAGCTCGTCCCCGGCGTGCATTTCGACGCATAGCGGGCCCGGCGTTGCAGGAAATGTTGCCGAATCTCGCATCGACTTCCGAGTCCTCGACGGCTGATTGAGTTGTTGCGAACCGGCCTCGTGCGCTACCTGTCGCGGTAGAGTACGAGGCCGTTGTCGTCGGTGGAGAAGGCGAATTCACTACCGTCAGCGGTTACTTCGCCGTCGGTCGCGAGTGCAACCTCCGAGCCGGTGACCTTCACACTCAACGTTCGAGCAACGGAATGCACATAGGTCGCCGAAGTTCCGAGCGTGCCGGTCGATGCTGCGATCAGCAGTCGTGTGCGCGACAAAAACGGCTTCGATGGAAGATACCGAACATCGAGCGTGCCAGAACCGATGGAGCGTCGAGACATCGGGACCTGATCACTGGGGTGGTACTGGCCATTGCCGACGAACAGCATCCACACCGATCTTTGCTGGCCGTCGAGGGAAATCTTCAAGGGTTGCGCCGCCGCCAGAACACGGATCATCGCTACCGCCGCTGCCGGCCATTTACCGATCTTGCCTTCCAGGCGTTCTCGAAGTCGTACGGAATCCGGGTACCCGCCGAACGTTGCCGTGTTGACGAAATGCACTGACCGAGAGCCGTCGACGACGACCGATGCGAGATCGACCCGCGATGCGTATCCACTCTCGATGGCATGCACAGTCGCTTCGACGCTGGCGACCCCGGCGTCTCTGGCGAAATGGTTGAGTGTTCCTCCGGGGAATACTGCGAGCGGGAGTCCGTGTGCAACAGCTGATTCCGCCACACTTACGATCGTGCCGTCACCTCCGCACACTCCCAGCGCTCGCGGTCTGCCGTCGCTGATACGCCTCTCGAGCTGTTCGTTGAAATCGCTGTCGGTATCTGGCGTGAATTGTTCGGCCTCGGGGAGCAGTTCGCTGATCACCACGGACATATCGTCGTCCGTCCCGGAACCAGGGTTGGTGAGGATGAGTAGTCCTCTTCCCTTCGGCAACGCGGGTGCTTCCATGGAAGTGCCGAGCTCGGCTGCTTCCTCTGTGCGAACCGCCCACCACCTCCTGGTCGACAGAGCGATACCCGCACCCAGAGCAGCGCCTGCGACGACGTCGGATGGCCAATGGACGCCCGTGTGCACCCTCGAATAGCAGACTGCGGCTGCGATCGGAGCCACAAGCGCTCCTGCCAGCGGTGATTCGAGGGAAACCCCGACGACGAAGGCTGCCGCCGACGCGGAGTGCCCGGACGGAAACGAGGAAGACTCGGGTGGAGACAGCAGGCGTCGGACGAGTGGAGTCCGCTCGAACCCTGGTCTGGTGCGCGGTAGGAGTGGCTTGAGAACGCCGTTTGCGACTGCACTTGCGCCGGCGACGGCAAGAAGTCCGCGAACAGCGCCACGACGCGTCGGGCCGGGGCGCGCAGCGAGCAGTCCTGCCGAGGCTGCCCACAGAAGACTGTGATTTGCGGCCGTACTGAGTTCGCGCAACAGTGGATCGGCAGCGGACGCGCGGCTCACAGCAATGCGATCGAACACTCTTACGTCCCAGGTATGGATCAGGTCGGGTAGTCGCGATGGCCTGTGCTTCACAGTTCAAGCCTATGCGGAGCGAAGTGACACGACAGAAGTCGGGACGTTCGGACCCCAGGTGGGTGCTAGGTCGTTGTACTGTCGAAGTGTGCAACGACGAATTATGGGCATCGAGACCGAGTTCGGTGTGACGTGTACCTTTCACGGGCATAGGCGGCTGAGTCCCGACGAAGTGGCCCGCTACCTGTTTCGCCGCGTCGTGTCCTGGGGTCGTAGCTCTAACGTTTTTCTTCGCAACGGTGCGCGGTTGTACCTCGACGTCGGTTCGCATCCGGAGTACGCGACGGCCGAGTGCGACAGCCTTCTGCAGCTCGTCACACATGACCGAGCCGGTGAACGCGTGCTCGAAGACCTGCTGATCGATGCGGAGCAGCGTCTCGCCGAAGAAGGTATCGGCGGTGATATCTATCTGTTCAAGAACAACACCGATTCGGCTGGCAACTCCTACGGCTGCCACGAGAACTTTCTGGTGGCACGCGCAGGGGAGTTCTCTCGAATCTCCGACGTCTTGTTGCCTTTCCTGGTGACTCGCCAATTGATCTGTGGGGCCGGCAAGGTTTTGCAGACACCCAAAGCTGCGACGTTCTGCCTCTCTCAGCGGGCCGAACACATCTGGGAAGGTGTGTCGTCAGCTACTACGCGCTCTCGACCGATCATCAACACCCGAGACGAACCACACGCCGATGCCGAGAAGTACCGGCGCCTGCATGTCATCGTCGGTGACTCGAACATGTCCGAGTCGAGCACCATGCTCAAAGTCGGTACCGCTGCGCTCGTTCTGGAAATGATCGAGGCCGGCGTCTCCTTCCGAGACTTCGCTCTGGACAACCCGATTCGGGCGATTCGCGAGGTAAGCCACGATCTGACCGGTCGGAAGCCGGTCCGCCTGGCCGGCGGACGTCAGGCCAGTGCACTGGAAATCCAGCGTGAGTACTACGCGCGAGCCGTCGAACACCTGAAGTCCCGCGAACCCGACCCACAGGTAGAGCAAGTGGTCGATCTGTGGGGCCGCACTCTCGACGCCGTCGAAACACAGGACTTTGCGAAGGTCGACACCGAGATCGACTGGGTGATCAAGCACAAGCTGTTCCAGCGGTACCAGGATCGCTACTCCATGGAGCTGTCGGATCCGAAGATCGCTCAGCTCGACTTGGCGTACCACGACATCAAACGCGGTCGCGGGGTGTTCGACGTTCTTCAGCGCAAAGGCTTGGTCAAACGAATCACCGAAGACGAACAAATCGACGAGGCAGTCAATTTGCCACCGCAAACGACTCGCGCGAAGCTGCGAGGCGAATTCATCACCGCCGCGCAGGAAGCGGGGCGCGACTTCACCGTCGACTGGGTACATCTCAAGCTCAACGACCAGGCGCAGCGCACCGTGCTGTGCAAAGATCCGTTCCGTTCGGTCGACGAACGCGTGGAGCGTTTGATCGCTTCGATGTAGCGGGTCACGTATCGACCATTAGGCTGCCATAGTGGCGATCACCAAAGTCGAGCGGTTGATGAACCTGGTCATCTGTCTCCTGTCGACGCGGCAGTTCGTGACCGCGGAGCGGATCCGAGACAGCGTCGCAGGGTACGGGGACTCGGGGACCGACGAAGCGTTCAGTCGCATGTTCGAGCGAGACAAGAACGAACTCCGAGATCTCGGCGTTCCGTTGGAGACTGGATTGGCTGCCGGCTCGGGAGGGATCGAGGGGTATCGAATCAATCGAGATGCCTACGAGCTCCCGGCCATCGATCTCAGCCGAGAAGAAGCCGCCGCCGTCGCAGTTGCTGTGCAATTGTGGGAGTCCCCAGAGTTGACTTCTGCAGCGCAAAGCGCGCTCCTCAAGCTACGTGCCGCCGGCATTCAGGTCGATCAAGACGAATCGGCGGCATCGGTCACCGCGGTTCCAGCGCGGACCAGGGGCTCCGAACCTGCGCTCGGTGCCTTGCTCACGGCAATCGACGCGGGGCGGTCCGTCCGTTTCGAGCATCGGGGCTCGGCCACAGACCCCTTCGTCACTCGCACCGTGCAACCGTGGGGCGTCGTCACGTTCCGCGGGCGGTGGTACTTGGTGGGGCACGACGTCGATCGCAACGACACTCGGACGTTCCGGTTGTCGCGGATCGGCGATGATGTTTCCACGTTCGGGCGCACAGGAAGTGTGCGTAAGCCCGAGGGCATCGATCTTCAGTCCATTGTCGAACGAGTTGCCGGAACCGCGGAGGTCAGCGGATCGGCAACCGTCTGGGTCGTGGACGACGCCGCATTCGAGATCAGAAGACTGGGAACTGTGTTGGAGAACCGCACGGTCGGCGGAAGAAGTGGATCTGTCGTACAGATCCCGGTGCGTTCATGGGAATGGGTGACCCGTCTCGTAGCCGGGCACGGGGGTGACGCTTTGGTGCTGGATCCGCCCGAGCTACGAGCCGATGTCATTCGTGCACTGCGTTCGGCAGCGGTCGAGGCGTCACGGTGAGCGCGCGACTGTCGGTGCGGTTGGCCCGACTCCTCAACATGGTGCCCTTCTTTCTGGCCAATCCAGGCCTGAGCGCAGCCGAAGCAGCGCGCGAGCTCGGCGTATCCACCACGACCCTGATGACCGATCTGAATCAGCTCTGGATGTGCGGATTGCCCGGCTACGGTCCCGGAGATCTCATCGACCTGTCCTTCTCCGAGGAGAGCATCGAGGTGACGTTCTCTGCTGGAATCGATCGTCCACTGCGGTTGACGTCGACCGAAGCCACGGCCCTACTCGTCGCACTTCGTTCATTGACTTCGATGCCGGGGATGGTGGATCCGTCAGCTGCGCAGCGAGCGATCGCGAAGATCGAGGATGCAGCAGGAGCTGCTGCCGCCAACGTCCCCCGATCGTCCGGGCAGGCTACGGAGACATCGGCACCGGAGAGCGCGGCCGCGGCCGCCATCCGCTCTGCCCTTCGGAATCGACATGCACTCGAATTGACCTATTACTCCGCTTCGCGTGACGCCGTGTCCGAACGAATCGTCGATCCGATCCGAACTGTCCTGATCGATGATCACAGCTACCTGCAGGCTTGGTGCCGTCGCGCCGAGGGAGTGCGACTCTTTCGATTCGATCGAATCGACAGCGCAGGCGAGCTTTCCGAACCGTCGCGCCCGCCCGAGGGTGCACCACAGGACGACAGTTTCGAGATCTTCAATGACGATCCGTCGCTCCCACAGGCACTTCTCGAGATCCAAACAGATTTCGTGTGGGTGATGGACTATTACCCGATGACTCAGGTAGGTGCTGCGGCAGATGGCTCGATCACGGTGACGATGCGATTCGCGACCTTGGCGTGGATGACCCGTTTGACGCTTGGCTTCGGTACGGGGATCGCTGTGCTCGGACCGCCGGAACTGCAGCGCAGCGTCAACGAACGTGCCCGGGCCGCGCTGGCTGCCTATGCTGAGCTCGGTGAATGATTCGAAGAGGTTGTTCGCGTCGCTCGAGATCAATGAACTGACAGTTAACACTCGATTTCTTCGGGTCCGACTAGGTCTGATGTCGGGTACGCTCGAGATATCTGATTCTGGGAGGTATACATGGGAGCCTTGAGCCCGTGGCACTGGGCCATCGTCGCGGTGGTCGTCGTAATTCTGTTCGGTTCCAAGAAGCTGCCCGAAGCAGCTCGGGGACTGGGACGCTCGCTGCGCATTTTCAAGAGCGAAGTGAAGGAAATGCAGAACGACGGTAAGGCCGAAGCTCCTGCCGCTCGACCTGCCGCGCCAGGCCAGCTCGATCCTGCGGCGCCGGTCGACCCGCACTCCGTTGACGCTCATCCCGTTGACGGCGTGAGCAGCCGACCCGACACCAAGTCGGCCTGAGAAGAACGATACGTAGCAAACCGGGGTGCTGATCAGCACCCCGGTTCACTGCTGAGCGAAGACAGAGAATGCGAATCCCGTTCGACCCAAGGCGAAGCAAGCGCCGACTGAATCCCGACGGCACGATGTCGTTGGTCGATCACTTGTACGAGTTGCGGACTCGGTTGATGTGGGCTTTGCTCGCCGTTGCCGTGACGACGGCCTTCGGCTTTTTTTGGTACTCGCACACCTTGTTCGGCATCGAGAGCCTCGGTGACCTACTACGCGGTCCTTACTGCTCACTCGATCCGAGTTTGAGAGCGAATCTGAGCAACGACGACTCGTGCCGCTTGCTGGCTACCGGCCCATTCGATCAGTTCCTCCTCCGATTCAAGGTCGCGTTCACCGCCGGCGTCGTGTTGGCGTGCCCGATATGGCTCTACCAGTTGTGGGCGTTCATCACCCCGGGTCTATACGCGAAGGAACGCGGCTATGCGATCGCGTTCGTGTCTTCAGCTGCTGCACTGTTTGTCGCAGGTGCGATTCTCGCGTACTTCGTCGTGGCCAAGGGCCTGCACTTCTTGTTGTCCATCGGCGACAACGTTCAGATCACGGCGCTCAGCGGTGACCAGTACTTCGGGTTCTTGATCAACTTGCTGATCATTTTCGGTGTCAGCTTCGAGATTCCGCTCCTGGTGGTGGCCTTGAATTTCGTCGGCATCTTGACTTACGAACGATTGAAAGCATGGCGCCGCGGACTGATTTTCGGACTGTTCGTCTTCGCTGCGATCGCAACGCCCGGTCAAGACCCGTTCTCGATGTTGGCGTTGGCGTTGGCACTTACGATCCTGTTCGAAATGGCAGTGCAGATCGCTCGCATTCACGACAGGCGTAAATTGCGCAAGAGTAGCGAGGAATGGGGTGATGTATCCGATGACGAAGCATCGTCGATCGATTTCACTGGATCCATCGAATCACCGAACAAGGTCGAGTCACCGAGCAAGGTCGAGGCACCCCGTCAACCTCAGCAGGACTTCACCGACACGATCTGACGTGATGGAGTGAGCGTCTCGACGTCTGAATTGCAGAAGTTCGCGGGTGAGCTGAGCTTTCCACTCGATCGCTTTCAAATCGATGCCTGTACGGCATTGGAGGCGGGTCACGGCGTTCTGGTATGCGCTCCCACCGGTGCCGGTAAGACGATTATCGGTGAGTTCGCCGTTCATCTCGCCCTCGCATCGGGTCGCAAGTGCTTCTACACGACTCCGATCAAAGCGCTGAGCAATCAGAAGTTCGCCGAGCTGACGGCAAGGTACGGCCGGTCGACTGTCGGCCTGTTGACCGGCGACTCGAGCATCAATCCCGATGCTCCGATCGTCGTGATGACGACCGAAGTCTTGCGAAACATGCTTTATGCCAACTCGAATGCCCTTCGGGGACTGTCCCATGTGGTCATGGACGAGGTTCACTATCTCGCCGATCGGTTCAGGGGTGCCGTGTGGGAAGAGGTGATTCTTCATCTCTCGCAGGACGTTCGACTGGTCAGCCTGTCGGCCACCGTGAGCAACGCCGAGGAGTTCGGCGCGTGGATGGAGACGGTGCGGGGAGATACCACCGTCGTGGTGGACGAGAATCGACCGGTGCCGTTGTCGCAGCACATCATGGTCGGCCGCCGGTTGTTCGATTTGTTCGACAGTCGCGCTCACTCCAGCGGGGGTGCGGCAAAACCTGTCGTCGACCGCGATCTGGTCCGCCATGTGAAGGAACGGCAGTCACTCGATTACGTCGACAGATGGCAAGCGCCACATGGAAGAGGACGCGGGCGCGGTGGACACGGTGCGAGTGCGAACAATCGACCTCTGCCGCGGCCCGAAGTTATCGCTCGGCTCGACCAGGAGGGTCTACTCCCTGCAATCACTTTCATCTTCAGCCGTGCCGGTTGCGACGCTGCGCTGACGCAATGTCTGCGTTCCCGGTTGGTTCTCACGACGCCGGAGCAGGTCGAAGAGATTCGCTACATTGTCGAAAAACACACCTCCGAGCTTCCTCGTCAGGACCTCGAAGTACTCGGCTTCTGGGAGTGGCGCGAGGCTCTCGAGCGAGGGCTCGCCGCCCATCACGCGGGTATGCTGCCGGTCTTCCGCCATACAGTCGAGGAGCTGTTCGTCAAAGGCCTTGTCCGGGCGGTGTTTGCCACCGAAACATTGGCTCTGGGCATCAATATGCCAGCACGCACCGTCGTGCTCGAGAAGCTGGTCAAGTTCAATGGTGAGTCCCATGCGGAATTGACTCCGGGGGAGTACACCCAGCTGACGGGTCGAGCGGGACGTCGTGGCATCGATATCGAAGGTCATGCGGTCGTACTGTGGCAGCCGGGAACCGAGCCGACCGAAGTAGCGGGTCTGGCATCGACCCGCACTTTTCCGCTACGGAGCTCATTCCGTCCGGGCTACAACATGTCGATAAATTTGGTCGAACAATTCGGGGCCGCCGACTCACGCGCATTGCTGGAACGCTCGTTTGCGCAGTTCCAAGCGGACCGATCTGTCGTCGGGCTCGTTCGCGGCATCGAGCGTAACGATGTGACTCTGACCCAATTGGGTGCGCGACTGGGCGGACCGGAAGGTGAATACTTCGAATACGCCAAGCTGCGCGAACGACTGAAGGACCGCGAAAAGACCCTCGAGCGTCAGGGACGACAGGACCGACGGGACAATGCCGTCGAATCGCTACGGAGTCTCAAGCGTGGTGACGTCGTGTCTGTTCCCAGCGGGAAGCGCAGCGGGTTGGCTGTTGTCCTCGAGCCCGATGACGATCTCACCGATCCTCGGCCGTTGGTTCTGACCGAGGACAAGTGGGCCGGACGAGTGTCGGCTGCCGACTTCCCCTCTCCTGCGGACTCATTGGGTGAGATGCGTTTGCCCCGCTATGTCGATCATCGAACGGCGAGTACTCGGCGTGATGTGGCGGCGGCGTTGCGTTCGACCGGAATCTCCGTGCCATCGGATCACCGACGCCGTAAATCCACGGCGGCCGACGACCGCGAACTTGCCACGTTGAGGCGGAGCATACGTTCGCATCCGGTTCATTCGAGGTCCGATCGTGAGGAACTCGGCCGAGTGGGCGAGCGGTACAACCGGCTTGCTCGTGAGAATGAATCGATGCGCCGCAAGGTATCTGCTACGACCAATTCCTTGGCGCGCACATTCGACCGGATTTTATCGCTGCTTACCGAAAGGGAATACATCACTGCCGGTCGTACACCCGAGGTGACGGGTAACGGTTCGCGGTTGAGCCGAATCTACTCGGAATCGGATCTGCTTGTCGCCGAGTGCCTGCGGCAACGCCTCTGGCTCGGCCTTGCGCCCGCCGAACTTGCTGCCGTTGTGTCCTCGGTCGTGTTCGAGTCACGGCAGGAAGGCGACTCGACTCCACAGGGGCCAACCGGACCTGTGCGTCATGCTCTGACCGAGACGGTTCGGGTATGGACGGAATTGCGTGCCGACGAGATTCGACATTCCCTGCCGCCGACACGTGAACCCGATATGGGGTTTGTGAAAGCCGTATATCGCTGGGCCAGCGACAGCTCGCTCGTAGATGCTCTCGTCGCTGCAGGGGACAACGGAAAAGCTCTGTCCGGGGGTGATTTCGTTCGATGGTGCCGACAGGTCATCGATCTACTCGACCAGGTACGTCTGGCTTCGCCGGATCCGGAGATATCCAAGACGGCAGCTCGCGCTGTCACTGCCTTACGACGTGGTGTTGTCGCAGTCGATGCGGCGTGAGTGAATTCCGTTAAGGTGTGACGACATCGAATCAAGTGGAGGCGAGATGACCGGCCCTTACGGTCCGAACAACCCTGATGAGCAATGGTCGCGCAATCAGGGGCAACGGGAAGAACCAGCGTCGGAGACCCCTTCTGGTGAACTCCCTCCGACCGGTCAGCCGTGGGATCAACAGGTACCCGGTCAGCAAGCATGGGGCCAAGCCGGACCTACATCGGGCCAACCGACTCAGGGCTACCTGCAGCAGCCGCCCTATCCACAGGGGCAATACCCGGCGCAGCCCCAGGGGCAGGGTAACTATCCAACTCAGTCCTACGAGCAGGGCCAGTTTCCGCAGGGCCAATTTCCTCAAGGGCAGTATCCGCAGGGGCAGTTTCCGCAGGGCCAGTTCCCCCAGGGGCAGTTTCCGCAGGGGCAGTTTCCGCAGGGCCAGTTCCCCCAGGGGCAGTTTCCGCAGGGCCAGTTCCCCCAGGGGCAGTATCCGCAGGGGCAAAACCCGCAGGGCCAGTACGGGGGCATGTATCCCGGTCAGCAGCAGCCGGGTCAGCAGCAGCCCGGTCAGCAGCAGTGGAATCCAGGTGGACAATCACCGCAGGGCACCAAGTCGAAGACACCCCTGTTCCTGATCGGCGGTTTGGTCGTTGCAATTCTTCTCATCGGTGGGGTGCTTTTTGCCACCTTGGGTGGAACGAAGACCCTTGATCCTGACGCTGCCGAGGCCGGAATCGAAGAGATCGTCTCCGGAACCTACGGTGCCACAAGCATTTCGAACGTAAATTGCCCCAGCGGCCAGGCCGTCGAAAAAGGTGCATCCTTCGATTGCTCGGTGCGAGTCGATGGCATCGACAAAAAGGTGACGTTGACGTTCACCGATGACACCGGAACCTACGAGGTATCACGTCCCCGCTGACGTACTGGAACCGGCTGATGTACGAAAGCCAGCTGGGCCACGGAGTGTATCTGGGTTTCGGGTCAGGCGCGACCGTAGGTGCCCATTGCCGAGGTCAGTCGGTCCACAGCACTGCCGATTCCGAGCTCGGAAGCCAGCTGCGACAGCCGATCCGGGTCGGCGGGCGCAGCTGGGATGATGTCCGAGCGTGAGAACTCGACCTCGGCATCGGTGACGACGCGAACTACGGGCAGTGCTGCATCCAGGTAGTCGCTCGCCGCGGTCAGTTTTGCTCGGATGCCCTTCGCTAGATCGGATGCTGGATCGTTCACCGCTGCGCGCAGGTCGGCCACCGAGCCGTAGCGCAGCATGAGGGTCGACGCTGTTTTCTCGCCGACGCCTTTCACACCCGGGAGTCCGTCGGAGGCATCACCGCGTAGAAGGGCGAGTTCGGCATATGCTTCGCCCGCCCGGTGCAGGGGAACCCCGTACTTTTCTGCTACTTCGCTGGGGCCGAACAACTCTGCTTTCGCCAACCCTCGTCCGACGTAGAGGACCCTGACCTGGTTGGGTTCATCGGACGCAACCTGCAGCAGATCTCGATCTCCGCTGACTACGACGACCGGATCCTCTCGCTCGCGCGCAGCCAGAGTTCCAAGTACGTCATCGGCTTCGAGTCCGACCGATCCGGCAGTTGCGATCCCCGCGGCAGCGAGAACGTTCTTGATCATCTCGACCTGCGGGGTCAGTGTTTCGGGTACTTCCTCGCTCGATCCGGTGCTGGGCAGTACTTCTGCGACGCGATGCGCCTTGTACGACGGCACTGCATCCACTCGAAACTTCGGGCGCCAATCGAGATCGAGGCAGACGGCGAGACGGCGCGGCTCGGTTCGAGCCATCAGAGCAGCGACCATGTCGATGAATCCCCGCACGGCGTTGACCGGTCGCCCATCCGGGGCCGTGATCGATTCGGGTAGCGCGTAGTAGGCCCGAAACCACAGGCTGGCTCCGTCGAGAAGAAGAAGAGGTGACGTTCCCGGGGCTGTCATGGACATCATCTTGCCAAACGCCGTTAGCCTGAAGTCATGAGTTCCGATTCCACGTCGTCACCCACCCGATTCGCGACAGAAATCTATGCCTCGCGGCTGGCTCACGCGGCCGAGTACGCCGGGCAGGCGGGCCTGGATGCGTTGCTGGTCACCCCTGGTCCAGATCTGCAGTACCTGGTCGGATCGCGGGCAAGTTCGTTCGAGCGCCTGATCTGCCTGGTGATCCCCGCGGATGGCTCGAGCCCCACCGTGATCGTCCCGCGGATCGAGTTGGCAGCCTTGCAGGATTCCGCGGTCGGTGATCTCGGTCTCGTCATTACCGATTGGGTGGATGGAGTCAGTCCGTACGCACTTGTCGCCGCCGTCTTGCCGTCCGGCGCGAAGACCGCGGTCGACGACGCCATGCCGGCATTGCACTTCGTGCCGTTGGCCGAGAAGCTGGGTCGGACACCAATTTTGGCGACCGCGGTGTTGCGGCAACTGCGAATGTCGAAGGACAGCGCCGAGATCGAGGCGCTCCGGCGCGCCGGCCACGCCATCGACCGGGTCCACGCCCGAATGGGGGACTTCCTGAGAGTCGGCCGAACGGAGGCCGCAGTCGCACACGACATCGGCGCCGCGATCGTGGAGGAAGGGCACACCGAGGCAGCGTTCATCATCGTCGGTTCCGGTCCGCACGGCGCGGATCCGCATCACGAGGTGTCGGAGCGCATCATCGAGGCAGGAGATGTCGTCGTGATCGACATCGGCGGGCCTGTCGCGCCGGGGTACAACTCCGATTCGACGCGTACATATGTTTTGGGCGAGCCCTCTGCCGAAGTTGCCAAGCAGTACGCCGTTCTCGAGCGAGCACAACAAGCGGCAGTCGATGCAGTCAGGCCCGGTGTGAGAGCCGAGACCATCGACGCGGCGGCGCGCGACGTACTGTCCGCCGAGGGACTAGGGGATGTGTTCCTGCACCGCACCGGCCACGGAATCGGTCTGTCGGTTCACGAGGAGCCTTACATCGTGGCAGGAAATGACATCGAATTGGTCGAGGGGATGGCCTTCAGTATCGAACCCGGGATTTATTTTCGGGGTCAGTGGGGTGCGCGCATCGAGGACATCGTGATCGTCACCGCGGACGGGTGCGAGTCGGTCAACCTTCGGCCGCACGGGCTGGCGGTATTGCCGACCACGTAGATCAGCGCGCGAGCAGTGACCGGGAGCCCAGTATCCGTTGGACGGCGATCGTGATGACGATGCGTTCCGGATTCTCCCGAGGGACTCGGTAGCGCTGGGCGTATCGTAGCTCCGCCTCGTGGACGTCGTCTCGGTCGGTCAGCACGGTGCTCGGCCCTTCCAACGTCAGCCACCGCGGCCCTTCGATCTGACTTACAGCTGCATAGCCACCTCGTGCAGCGTTGATCGCCTTCTGTGTCGTGCGGCCGGTGATCACGCGCGCAATGCGAGCTTCGGGATCCCAGGTGAACCCGACAGCGACGACGTGGGGCGTGCCGTCGGCGCGGAGTGTCGTCAGCGTTGCGAGATGACGTTGGGTAAGAAATTCGGTCGCCTCGGCGGTGAGGGCTGCGGGGTCTGCGGGGGTGGTGGCCATGCTACGACCGTAATCGGCGAGACTGTCAGTCGTGACGTCCACTCCACCCAGTGACACTTTTCCGCGCCATGTCGGCACAGTCCTGCTTCTAGGGGGCCGCAGCGAGATCGGTATGGAGGTGGCGACGAGGCTTGCACCGGGTCGGACCGTCGTACTTGCTGCGAGGCGGAGCGATCAGCTTTCCTCACAGGTCGGTCGATTGCAGGCTGCCGGTGCACGCAGCGTCGCAACGGTGGAGTTCGATGCCGACGACGTGAGCCGGCACGGTGAGTTTCTCGAATCCGTCGCGCAGGAGCACGGCCCATTGGCGACCGTGGTTCTGGCATTCGGAATCCTCGGCGACCAGTCACTGGCAGTATCGGACGCCGAGCACGCAATGGCGATCGTGCATACCGACTTTGTCGCTCAGATTTCTGTTCTCACTCACGGGGCTCGGATGATGCGCGTACAGGGGAGCGGCGAACTCGTAGTCTTCTCCTCCGTGGCCGGCATCCGCGTGCGCAAGGCCAACTATGTGTACGGCTCGGCCAAGGCTGGGCTCGACGGCTTCGCGAGCGGTCTAGCGGATTCACTGCATGGGTCGGGGGTATCACTGCTACTTGTCCGCCCAGGCTTCGTCATCGGATCGATGACCGAGGGAATGTCTCCCGCACCGTTTTCCAGTACACCAGGCCAAGTCGCTGATGCCGTGGCGCATGCGCTGGCAAGAAAGAAGTCTCGGGTGTGGGTGCCCGGCATCCTCGGACCCCTGTACGCCGGATTGAATCTGCTGCCGTCGTGGCTCTGGCGAAAGATGCCTCGCTGATGCTCCCGGGCGGCCGGATAGCGGTTGTCGGTATCGGAGCGGACGGTTGGGAAGGTATAGCCGAATCCGCCAGGGCAGTGATCTTGTCCTCGGACGTGGTCTTCGGCTCGACTCGGCAGTTGGCGACGCTTCCCATACCGGACGATCGCTTACGTCGGTGGCCGTCCCCGATGTTGCCCGGCCTGCGCGCTTCGATCGACGAGTTCGACGGTAAGCGGGTATGCGTACTTGCGAGCGGGGATCCGATGTTTCACGGCATCGGAGTCACGCTGGCGAGGGAATTCGGCGCCGAGCGGTTGCACGTGATGTCGGCCCCGTCGTCGATGTCGTTGGCCTGTGCGCGTCTGGGCTGGGCGGTGCACACCACCACAGCAGTCAGTCTCGTCAACTCCGAAGTCGCGACGCTGTTACCCGCCTTGGCTCACGGCGGCCGAGTGATCGTTCTTTCCCGAGATCAGCACACCCCCGCTCAGGTGGTGTCGCTGCTGCGTGAATCGGGGTTCGCGGACTCCACTGTCACAGTCTTCGAACAACTGGGTGGACAGGCCGAACGGTCGGTGACCGGTACCGCGCGCACGTGGACCGAGCCGCCCGGAGATCCGCTCAACGTCGTCGCTGTCGACTGCGTGTTCTCGCCCACTGCATCTCGGATCAGTCGAATCCCAGGGCTACCCGACGCTGCCTACGCGGGCGACGGTCAGCTGACCAAGTCCGAGGTTCGGGCATTGACGGTCAGTGCACTTGCCCCGACGCCGGGAGAAGTGTTGTTCGACGTCGGTGGCGGGTCCGGATCGATCGGTATCGAATGGATGCGAACGGATCCACGATGCACCGCAGTCGCATTCGAGATTCTAGAGGCACGGCGATCACAGATCGAAGTCAACGCACGTGCGCTCGGCGTTCCAGGGCTTCAGGTTCGCGGCGCTGCACCCGACTGCTTCGGCGACGGTGAGTTGCCCGATGCGGTATTCATCGGTGGCGGGCTGACCCAGAGCGACATGATCGAGGCCTGCTGGTCGCAACTGCGACCAGGGGGGAGACTCGTCGCGAATGCGGTGACGGCCGAATCCGAGGCGCTTCTTCTGCAGTGCGTGGATCGGTACGGTGGGTCGTTGAGGAAGTTCCAGATATACCGAGGGGAGCCGTTGGGCTCGTTCACGAGTTGGCGCCCGCAGCTTCCGGTTGCGCAGTGGATATCGATCAAGCAGTGAGGGTGTTGGTACTTGGAGGCACCTCCGAGTCACGGGAGCTGGCCGCACGGTTGTCCGGCGACGATCGGTTCGACTTCGTCACCTCTCTTGCCGGGCGCGTCCGGGACCCGATACTCCCGCTGGGCACTTCGCGCGTCGGCGGGTTCGGCGGGGCCGACGGGTTGACCCGCTGGCTGCACGATCACGAGATCCACGCAATGGTCGACGCGACGCATCCCTTCGCCTCCACGATCTCGAACAACGCCGCCATCGCCGCCGCACACCATCGCATCCCGCTTCTCGGACTGCATCGCACGCCATGGTCCCGCAGGCCCGGTGACCAGTGGATCGAGGTATCGAATTCCAGCGAAGCAGCGGCGGCCATTCCAGCCGACGCCGGTCGAGTCCTGCTGACGATCGGGCGTCAGGAGGTAGCGGCCTTCGCGGCAATCGACTCCAGCTGGTTTCTGATTCGTAGTATCGATCCACCAGACCCGGTACTTCCTATCAATCACGAATTGCTACTCACGCGAGGCCCGTTCGACATCGCCTCCGAGATCGAACTGATGCGTCGACGCGGGATCGACGCCGTCGTCAGCAAGAACAGCGGGGGAGTGATGACGGAAGCGAAGATCACCGCGGCGAGAGAACTGGGCATTCCAGTGATCATGGTCGCCCGGCCGACAGTGCCACCCGATCGACGTGTGGTTTACACCGTGGACGACGTGCTGGCCTGGCTGGATTCGCTTTTCGGCTAGGCGCGTCCCTCTGCAGCAGGGTATCTCCGTGGCGTCAAGATCATTGGGCCACTACCCGTGTCGATGACCTCGGTGAGCGAGGATCCCACGATGAGGAGACACCTCATATCAATTTTCGCTTCGGCGAGATCGGCCAACCGGACGGTGGTCACCGACTCGTCTTCGCTTCCCACTGCGCGACCGATGACCACCGGAGTGTCAGGTCCACGATGTTCGAGGAGGATGTCACGTGTGGCAGAGATCTGCCATGTCCTCGACTTCGAGGCGGGGTTGTAGATGGCAATCGCCATGTCCGCTTCGGCCACAGCCGACAGGCGCGCGGCCACGACGTCCCAGGGCTTGAGGCGATCCGACAGTGAAATCACGGCGTAATCGTGTCCGAGTGGTGCGCCGACGCGGCTTGCTACCGCATTGGCTGCGGTCATTCCAGGGACGACCCGCACCGGCACGGTCGACCATTGATCTTCGGCGGCGATTTCGACGACTGCCGAGGCCATTGCAAACACTCCAGGATCGCCGGAGGACACCACTACAACCCGTCGGCCCCGCTTCGCGAGGTCCAACGCGAAAGCGGCACGTTCGGACTCGACCTTGTTGTCGCTTGCATGCCGAATCTGACCGGCCTGCATCGGGACTCGGTCGAGATACGTCACATAACCGACGAGGTCGGTGGCAGCGCGAAGCTCATGACGAACCTCGTCCGTCGTCCACCTGTCTGCGCCCGGACCGAGGCCGACGACGACAACTTCACCCAGTGTGCGCGATTCGACGGGATTGTTCGCCGGGCTCGGCACGATTGCGATGGAGAAGTACGGCACCTCGTCGGCGACGACGTCGGCAGCGGCAAGAACCCGTTCGCTACCGGTACTGGCTCGCTCGACGTAGTACGCTTCGTCGAGTCGCCCCGAATCTTTCAGTGCAGCTACAACATTGGGGTACGTGCGCCCGAGCTTCATGATTGCCGCCGCATCGGTGTTTCGAAGCCGCCTCGTCAGCTCGGCGACAGACAGTGTTCCGGGTAACACCGTGAAGACTTCGTCGCGCTCGACCAATGGTGTCTTCAGTGCGGCAGAGGCGGCGCTCACCGAAGTCACACCCGGTACGATCTCGACGTCGAACCGGTCGCAGAGCCTCTTGTGCATGTGCATGTAGGAGCTGTAGAAAAGCGGGTCGCCCTCGGCGAGAAGTACTACCGAGAGTCCGGACTCGAGATGTGCGGCAAGGCGTTCGGCTGCCTGGGTGTAGAACTCGTCGATAGCTCCCTGATAGCCGCCTGGGTGATCGGTGGTCTCCGTGGTGACCGGGTACACCAGGTGCTCTTCAATCTGACCTTCGCGCATATAGCCGGCGGCGACTCCGCGTGAGATGGATTTGCCATGCTTGGCGCTGTGGAATGCCACGACATCGGCTTCACCGATGACCCGCGCAGCTTTGACCGTCACCAGTTCGGGATCCCCGGGCCCGATGCCGACGCCCCACAACTTTCCTGGAATTACGCTCATTCTTCCTCGCTTGCAATGGCATTCACTGCGGCGGCTGTGATGGCGCTACCGCCACGCCGTCCTCGAACCACCAGATACTCGAGACCGAAGTTCGATGCGATGAGGTCCTCTTTGGATTCGGCAGCACCGATGAAACCGACCGGCCCCCCGACGATCGCAGCGGGTTTGGGCGCGCCTGCTGCCAGCATCTCGAGCAGACGGAACAGCGCTGTCGGCGCGTTACCGATCGCAACTACGGCGCCATCGAGCCGATCTCCCCACAATTCGAGCGCGGCGGCAGTTCGAGTCGTGCCCATCTTGGCCGCGAGATCACGCACTCTCGGATCCGACAGCGTGCAGATCACTTCGTTGTCGGCGGGCAATCGTCGACGAGTGACACCTGCCGCGACCATTTTCACATCGCACAGAACCGGTGCACCTGCAGCGAGGGCGGTGCGGGCACTGGAAACAACCGACGGTGTGGCACCGACAACTTCGGTGAGGTCGACTTCACCGCTGGCATGGATCATCCGAACGACGACCTGCGCAACGTCAGGGGCGAACGCCGAAAGATCTGCCTCGGCTCGAATAGTCGCGAAGGACTGTCGATAGATCTCCGCACCGTCGCGGATGTAGTCGTACATGGAGTTCACGATAGGTCAGAACCGAGACCCCTCATGACACCCGGTATCCGGCGCCGGTGGCGACGACGTCCACGATCTCGCCTTTCGGCCTGCCACATCGACGCTCGCATCCTGACCAATGCTCGCGTTGGTCAGCAAGATTCCGGCCGGCAGCCACGGCGTCACGTAGATCACCCCGCACGTCGGCATTCGACTTGTCGCACCCAGGTGCGCCGGTGCAGGCGCTGAGGTTCACCCAGGGTGAGTCGGCATCGAAGATCAAGCCCATCGGGGCCAGTACTCGAACCACCTGTTCGGCAGCGCCCTCGTCGAGATCGCACACGACGATCCCGCGCCACGGCGTGACGACGAGCGGTTTGTCGATTGCAGCGAGAAACTCGGCGAGCCGTGCGTCGAGGACTCCGAGCGCAAGGACTCCGCCCAGCGCGACGAGTCCGTCGCCCTGCGACAGCCACCCGACCGGGGGCGTATCGGACGGCCGAGTGGCCAGTGGGGCCGTAGTTGTCGGGTCGTAGCCGGATGAATCGAGGCCCAGCGTTGCGAGAACTCGTGCGGGTCCGTCGGCGAGCTCGGTCAGTCGCCACTCTGTGCCCCGCAACGAGACGAATATCCGGGCGGCGTCCACCAGCACGTCGACGACGCTGTCGCGGTCGACCCTTACACCCGTATCAGCGCCACCGAGGATCAGTGCGAACGACGCTGGCGAAAGCGCTTGGACACCGAAGTCCGGGTCAAGAGCGGTGACATCACCTCGGCCGTCGTCGAGGGCGAACAGCGTCCGGCCGGGAAGATCCACCAGGTCGGCACAGGTGCACAGGCCTCGGTCGAGTGCGGTGATCACGGTTCGGACATCGGTGACACCATTCACCCGACCAGTCAAGGGCGAGGCAAGTATGTTGCGCACACGCTCGTGAGAGGGAGAGGGCAACATACCGGCATCCGCTAGGCGTCGAGCCAGCTCGGTGCTATCCCGAACCCCGCGAAATTGAATGTTGCCACGGGATGTCAGCTGCATGGACCCGTTGCCGAGATCACCAGCAGCCTTCGCGAGAACCTGCATGTGGGAAGGGTCGACCAATCCGCCGGGCAGCCGCACCCTGGCCAGCGCGCCATCGGCTGCTTGGTGCAAGGTCAGTGCACCTGGGCAGCGGTCGGGGGTTGTTCTCGGATCGCTCGACGTCACCTGTCCAAGGCTACAAGTGCATCTTGTCGGGGTTTCCCGAAGTAACGAGCCGGAGGGTTTCTTCGGTAGCATCCCCTTCGAACGGCTTCGGCCGAGAGGAAGCCGGTGTAAGTCCGGCGCGGTCGCGCCACTGTGAAAGCCAGACCCTCTCCCGTGAGCCCACACGCAAGACAAATGCGGGGCGCGAAAACCCCGAGGAGGGCAGTAACCGTGATCCTGCTTCTGTCCACATCGGACACCGACCTGCTCAGCGCGCGTGCCAGCGGCGCCGACTATCGGTGGGGAAATCCTTCGCGCCTGCTCGCCGACGATGTTGCCGGGCTAGCAGAGGGCATTGATTTGATCGTGCTCCGGATCCTGGGGTCGAAGCGGTCCTGGGAAGAAGGCGTCGATGCGGTACTCGCCTCCGGCGTGCCGGTGGTCGTTCTCGGCGGGGAGCAGGCGCCCGACGCCGAGTTGATGGAGTTGTCGACGGTCCCCGGCAATGTCGCAGCTCAAGCCCACAATTACCTGGCAGAAGGTGGCCCGGAGAATCTTGCCGAACTCTTCGGCTTCCTGTCCGACACCGTTCTGCTCACCGGTCATGGGTTTTCTGCGCCCGTCCACACACCTACGTGGGGAGTGTTGGAGTCTTCGGTGACACCCGCCGATGCCGGCGGACCGACCATCGCGATCCTCTACTACCGAGCGCAGCATCTGGCCGGAAACACGGCATACATCGAAGCTCTTGCCGCGGCCGTCGAGGCGAAGGGCGGGAAGGCGCTTCCGCTCTTCTGCGCGTCGTTGCGCGCCGCAGACCCGGAACTACTGGGCGCTTTGAAGTCGGCCGACGCGATGATCGTGACTGTGTTGGCCGCGGGCGGAACCAAGCCTGCAGGCGCGTCGGCAGGCGGCGATGACGAAGCATGGGACGTGACCGAACTAGCCGCGCTGGACGTTCCCATCCTGCAGGGGCTTTGCTTGACCAGCAGCCGGGCTACCTGGGATGCGAACGACGACGGCATGTCGCCGCTCGACGTTGCGACTCAAGTTGCAGTTCCCGAATTCGACGGCCGACTCATCACGGTTCCGTTTTCGTTCAAAGAGATCGACGGCGATGGCCTGACCACCTACGTCCCCGATCACGAACGTGCTGCGCGGGTAGCTGGAATCGCGGTGCGTCATGCACGACTTCGCTACATTCCTACGTCGGAGCGCAGGATTGCCCTGATGTTCTCGGCGTACCCGACCAAACATGCTCGCATCGGAAATGCCGTCGGCCTCGATACGCCGGCAAGCGCGATTTCGCTGATGACCGAGATGCGCACCGCGGGATATGATCTCGGACCAGAGGACGGACCCGACGCCGTTCCGGGCTTGGCCGCCCGCGATGGCGACGCACTCATTCACGCACTTATCGCGCGCGGTGGACAGGACCCGGATTGGCTCACCGACGCACAGCTCGAGGGCAATCCGATCCGCATCTCGGCCGCGCGGTACCGGTCGTGGTTCGCCGAGCTCCCGGAGGACCTGACGACCGCCGTCGAGAAGCATTGGGGCCCAGCTCCCGGTGATCTGTACGTCGATCGCTCGAGCGATCCCGAAGGCGAAATCGTCATCGCGGCAATGCAGTTCGGCAACGTCGTCATCATGGTTCAACCGCCCCGCGGATTCGGCGAGCGACCCGTCGCGATCTATCACGATCCGGATCTACCTCCCAGTCATCACTATCTCGCGGCGTATCGCTGGATCCAGGCGTCGATTCAGGACGGCGGCTTCGGTGCCGATGCGATGGTCCACCTCGGAAAGCATGGCAACCTCGAGTGGCTGCCAGGTAAGACGCTCGGGATGTCCGCGTCGTGCGGCACCGATGCCGCACTCGGCGACCTGCCGCTGATCTATCCATTCCTCGTCAACGATCCAGGCGAGGGGACGCAGGCCAAGCGTCGTGCCCACGCCACTCTGGTCGATCACCTCATCCCGCCGATGGCCCGCGCCGAGAGTTACGGCGACATCTCCCGGCTCGAGCAGTTGCTCGACGAGCATGCCAACATTTCGGCTTTGGACCCGGCCAAACTGCCTGCTATCAGGCAGCAGATCTGGACTCTGATGACCGCGGCCCAGATGCATCAGGACCTCGGATTGGAGGAGCGTCCCGACGAAGAAGTGTTCGACGACATGCTGCTGCACGTCGACGGTTGGCTCTGCGAGATCAAAGACGTCCAGATCCGGGACGGTCTGCATATCCTCGGTCAGGAGCCGGTCGGCGACGCCGAGGTGGAATTGGTGCTGGCGATGCTGCGTGCACGTCAGATGTGGGGCGGCGAACAAACCGTGCCCGGACTTCGCGAAGCGTTGGGACTGAGCGAGGACGGAGACGAGGAGCGAACACGAGTCGACGCCATCGAGTCGATCGCACACGGTCTCGTGGCGACGATGCAGACGACTCAGTGGGACCCTGAATCCGCCGAAGCAGTAGCAGGAGAGCACGGACCGGTTGTCGCCGAGATCCTTCGCTTCGCGGCCACCGAGGTGGTTCCCAGACTTCGGGCAACCTCTCGCGAGATCGACCAGATCCTCCACGCGCTCGACGGTGGGTTCATTCCCGCCGGACCGAGCGGGTCCCCGCTGCGCGGACTCATCAACGTTCTGCCTACCGGCAGGAACTTCTACTCTGTCGATCCCAAGGCAGTGCCCTCGCGCCTGGCGTGGGAAACCGGGCAGGCAATGGCCGAGTCGCTTCTCGCCCGCTACCGCAAGGACCACGGGGAGTGGCCCAAGTCCGTGGGTCTGTCGGTGTGGGGCACCTCCGCCATGCGGACGTCCGGCGACGATGTCGCAGAAGTCTTCGCACTCCTCGGCGTCGCGCCGGTATGGGACGAGGCATCGAGACGCGTCACCAAGCTCGAGGTCATCGAACTGGACGAACTGGGTCGGCCGCGGATCGACGTCACGGTGCGGATCAGTGGTTTCTTCCGTGACGCTTTTCCACACGTGCTGGCGATGCTCGACGACGCAGTACGCCTCGTTGCTGCATTGGACGAACCGGCCGACCAGAACTACGTTCGCGCGCACGCTCAGGCAGATCTCGCCGAGCATGGCGATGAGCGTCGCTCGACGACCCGTATCTTCGGCTCGAAGCCTGGAACGTACGGCGCTGGGCTGCTGCAACTGATCGACAGCAAGACCTGGCGTAGCGACGAAGATCTGGCGCAGGTCTACACGACGTGGGGCGGTTTCGCATACGGGCGGGGTCTCGACGGAGTGCCCGCGTCGGACGATATGCGCAGTGCGTACCGGCGCATCGCCGTTGCCGCCAAGAACACCGACACTCGAGAACACGACATCGCCGATTCGGACGACTATTTTCAGTACCACGGCGGGATGGTCGCGACTGTTCGTGCTCTGACGGGTAAGTCTCCCGAGGCGTACATCGGTGACAGTACGAGGCCGGAATCCGTGCGGACCAGAACGCTGTCCGAGGAAACCGCTCGCGTGTTCCGTGCACGCGTGATCAATCCTCGCTGGCTCGAAGCGATGCGCCGACACGGCTACAAGGGCGCGTTCGAGATGGCGGCCACGGTCGACTACTTGTTCGGGTACGACGCCACCACTGATGTCGTCGCCGATTGGATGTACGAAAAGCTGGCCGAGACGTACGTCCTGGACGAGCAGAATCAAAAGTTCATGCAGCAGTCCAATCCATGGGCTCTGCACGGGATCGCGGAGCGGTTGCTCGAAGCGGCCGAACGAAAGATGTGGGCCGAGCCCGACGCCGCAATCCTCGACGGTCTACGCCAGGTGTATCTCGAAACCGAAGGCGACCTGGAGGGGGAGTAGCCGTACCCTTTATCGGCATGGCCACCTTTACGAGCATCGCCGACGGAAAATACGTGTCACTGACCACCTTCAAGAAGGACGGGACTCCCGTCGCGACGCCATTGTGGGGTGCGCGCGACGGAGATCGTCTTCTCGTGTGGACGCCGACTGATTCGTGGAAGGTCAAGCGCATCAAGCGCAATTCCTCGGTCACCATCGCCTCGTGTTCGGCGCGGGGCAAGGTCGAGGGCGACGCAGTCGACGGTGTCGCCGAGGTTCTGGACGCCGCAGGTACTGAGAAGGCGCGCTCGGCAATATCGTCCAAGTACGGCATTCTCGGTTGGTTGACGGTGAAGGGAAGCTCGCTTCGTCGAGGAAAGTCAGGGACGGTAGGCATCTCGATCGTGCCGGCGTAGTAGACGGTTACAGCCGCCACCGACGTTCCTGCCACCGGTCCTTGCTTGATTCGACAGTCATATCGTTCGGTCGGCAATCGTTCGCGGTGACAGTTCCGAATGTTTTTCGAGTGCTCGATAAACGGTGACGAGTTCCGTCGCCAGAACGGAGATTTCAACGTGCCGATCGCAGTATCCGACTACAACCATGTTCGTCTCACAGTCAGCGACATCGACATCTCGCGCAAGTTCTACGACGAGGTGTTCGGCTTCGAGGTCGCTTTTGCCTTCGATCCGAATGCAGACGAAGAAACCAAGAAGTCTCTGTGGTTTCTCTTCGGCGGAGTGATCTACAAGTTCCCCGGCGGATTGTTCGGCTTGCGACCGGTCGCACCCGAGAGAGATTCCTTCGACGAAGATCGAACGGGACTCGACCATCTGGCCTTCAGTGTGGAGAAGCATCAGGACTTGAAGGACGCAGTGGTGACGCTGGACAAGCTCGGTATCGCACACGAACCCATCAAGAGCGGTGGCCCGGGATTGTCGATCGTCGAGTTCCGTGACCCCGACAATATTGCCCTGGAAATCGCGGGCCCCAGCGAATAGCTACTGCGCTTTACTCACCGAGGACATGTGGAAGTCCGGAATACGCAACGGCGGCATAGCCGTTCGCGTGAACCAGTCTTTCCATTCCCGGGGCAGCGTCTTCTCCGTTGCCCCGGCCTCCGTGGCGCGGCGCAACAGTGCCAGTGGGCTTTCATTGAAGCGGAAGTTGTTGACCGCGCCGACTACCTTGCCGTTTTCGACCAGGTAGACGCCGTCGCGAGTCAACCCCGTCAGCAGCAGCGTCGCAGGGTCCACTTCGCGGATGTACCAGAGGGTGCTCAGTAGCAGTCCTCGTTCGGTTCGCGCGACCATCTCTTCGAGGGTGGTGTCCGACCCGCCGGTAAGAACGAGGTTGTCGCCCGGAACTGTCAGCTCGGTGTCGTATTTCTCCGCAAGAAAGCGCGGGTAGGCGAGCGCATTGATCGTTCCGTTTCGGATCCACTCGACTCGGGAGGTGGACACGCCGTTGTCGAAAAGCGAAACGGAGTCGTTCGAAGAACCCGTTGCGACGAATGGCGAGTACTCGAGCCCCTGGTGCCGAGGGTCCGAGAACAACGTCAGCGGTAACTGGCCCAGCTTCTCACCGATACGAGTTCCGCCCGCCCGAGAAAGCGCCGTATGTCCTTCCTGTGCGCCACGTCCCTCCATGGTCCACATCAGATAGATCATCAAGTCGGCAACCGCGGACGGCGGCAGTAGAGTCTCGTACCGACCTGCGGGTAGATCGATTCGGTGTCTGGACCAGTCGAGCCTGGTGGACAGGTCTTCGAGCAACTTTTCGATCGACACATCGTCGAAGTGCTTCGTGCTCGCGCCGACCCACGCGCTGGCATCCGAACGCTTTCCATTGATCTCGATCGATCCCGTGGGCTGCGTGAATCGCCGTCTGATGCCGGTCGACGACCCGAGCCATACCGTTTCGATCTGGTGGTGGGCGAAACCGTAGAGCTGGTCCTGCCCGTCGAAACCGGTCGAAAGGGAACCGGTGAGGGACTCGAACACCCCTATGTCGGTCTGCGCGGGATCGGCATCCCAATCCGGTGCCACCGTGCTCCCCTCGACGAGGGGCATTGCATCCTCGGCCGTCTCAGCTGTGCGAGCGGCATTTTCGGAGGCACGGACCGTTGCGGTTATGTCTTTCGGATCGACGCTGCTGGACGAAGACGTGGAAACCCGAGTCCCATCGTCCGCGCGAACGATGGAGACGACCGTCCATCGTCTGGACACTCCGACGCCGTTGGTGGTCATCGAATTGTTGGCCCATCGGAGTGAGGACTCACTGGAATCGGTGACGATCACCAGGGTCTCGTCCACTGTGGCGGCACGTAGAACCTGCTCGACGACGTCCTGAGCTCGAATCACCGGACCCCCTCCGATCGAGTGTTGAGTACGTTGACACCTCGGAAGAGAGCTGCCGGACAGCCATGGCTGACCGCAGCAACCTGACCGGGTTGCGCTTTGCCGCAATTGAATGCGCCACCGAGCCGCCTGGTCGACTCACCACCCAGCAGATCCATCGAGCCCCAGAAGTCGGTGGTGGTCGCTTGATAGGCAACATCGCGGACTTGGCCTTCGAGTCGTCCATCGCGAATACGAAAGAACCGCTGACCGGTGAACTGAAAGTTGTACCGCTGCATATCGATCGACCACGACTTGTCGCCGACGACATAGATTCCGTCCTCGACAGCCGCCACCAGGTCGTCGATGCTGCGATCGACATTCGGGTCCGGTTGCAAGGAGACGTTGGCCATGCGCTGAATCGGAACGTGATGTGCGGAGTCGGCGTACGAGCACCCGTTGGACCTCGAAAGTCCGAGCCGCGGCGCGAAAACGCGATCCAATTGGTACCCCACCAGTACACCGTCGCGCACCAGGTCCCATTTCTGGGCGGCGACACCTTCGTCGTCGTAGCCCGTGCTTGCCAGCCCGTGAACTTCGGTGCGGTCGGCTGTTACATGCATGGATTCGCTGCCGTACTTCAGTGTGCCGAGTTTGTCCGGCGTCGCGAAAGATGTACCGGCGTAGGCCGCCTCGTATCCGATGGCGCGGTCGTACTCCGTAGCGTGGCCGATCGATTCGTGGATCGTGAGCCACAGGTTGGTCGGGTCGATCACGAGGTCCAGGGGACCCTCCACCACCGAAGGAGACTTCACTTTCTCACCCAGCCAGTCGGGTATGCGCGCGAGTTCGTCGGCCCAGTCCCACGTGCTGTCCGCAGCCAGGTACTCCCACCCACGACTGATCGGTGGCGCAAGAGTACGCATCGTCTCGAAGGCGCCGGCGTCGGAGTCGACCGTGGTCGCCTCGAACTGTGGATGCAGTCGAACGCGTTGCTGAGTGATCGAACTACCCGCCGAGTCCGCATAGAACGTCTGTTCTTTGACCTGTTGGACCGACGCCGTCACGTGGTCGACTCCGTCGGACGCTGCCAATCGCGACGAGTATTCGGCGAGAAGTTGGACTTTGTCACGGGTGGGAACGTCGAAAGGATCCACCTCGTAGTCCGACACCCAGGTTGCGTCCGAATAGATCGGTTCGCCTGCCAACTCGACGTGCTCGCGATTGAGGGCCCGCAGAGCAGTGGCGACATCGACGGCCGTCTTGGCCGTCCGTACCGCAGCGGCAACGGACAAGTCGCTGTGCGAGGCGAATCCCCAAGTACCGTCGATCACCACGCGAACTGCCAGCCCGATCTCGGAGCCGTCCACAGCCGATTGAACCGCACCGTCGCGAAGATTGAGAGACTGCGTGGTCAACCGGTGCACGCGAAGATCGGCGTGGGCAGCACCCGCTCGCCGCGCGGTATCGAGTACTGCCTCGGCAAGTTCGCGCAGGGGGAGCTCGAGAAAGTCCGGGTCCACATGTCTTCGCCGCTGCTGGGTCACAGGAATCGAGGTTAGCCGAACTGTTGCCATCCGAGTCGGATGACCATCCCGAACACGACCACCAGCAACACCACTCGCACGAATCCGGAACCACGAGCGAGCGCTATGCGTGAGCCCGACACTGCGCCGATCACATTGCACACAGCCATCGCCGCTCCCAACTGCCAGAGCACGTGACCGGTGACGGCGAAGAATGCCAATGCCCCGAGGTTGGAGCCGAGATTGAGCACCTTCGCCATTGCTGCACTGCGCACGAACTCGGTTCCGAGCAACGTCGCAAAAGCGATGATGAAGAACGTTCCGGTGCCAGGCCCGAGTATGCCATCATAAAATCCGAATCCGCCGGCTGCGAGGAATACGACGGTCAGTGTCTTCCGCTTGCTCGGGGCGTGTGAGCCTGCAGCGGAGCCGATCGTGGGTCGAGCGGTCACCAGGGCCGCGACAGCGATCAATACGACCATGATGATCGGGATGAACAATTCGCGGTCGATCAAGGACACCGCAGCGGCACCTGCCGCCGACGCGACGGCTGCGAGGGCTCCGGCGGGAACGAGCAGTCGCCAGTCGAGTGCGATTCGACGGGAAAAGGTGACTACGGCTGCGAAAGTACCGAACACGGCAGTCATCTTGTTCGTGGCGAGCGCCGCCTGTGGGGCCAGCTGAGGCGCGACGAGCAAGATCGCGGGCAGGAGGATGAGCCCACCACCACCGACTACGGCGTCGACCCAACCTGCCGCTGTCGCTGCGACCATCAACAATCCCCAGTCGGCGGCAGTCATGCGGCAAACTCAATCACATGCGTAGATTCAGCTTGTGGCTCAGGGGGAAGCCCTTCATCGCCGACATGCTGCTAGCAGGCACTCTGTTCCTTTTCGAGGTTGTGACATTCGTCAGCAACGTCGATATGAGAAGCCCGATGGTGTTCGTCGTCGGGGCGGTGGCGTTGAGTGCTCCGATCGCATGGCGACGACGGCACCCGCGGACGGTCGCGTGGTCGGTGCTGGCAGGCTCGCTGCTCATCACGCTCGGTGGACTTGCCGTCGGGGCGCCAACCGCTATTCATCCTGCTGCACTGTCCCTGCCGATCATGCTCTACACACTTATCGCGTACGTGGGCCGCCGAGAAGGACTGCTCTATCTGGGCGGGGTACTGCTCGATGGAGGTCTGGCGGTATGGGCGCTGGACGACGATGTGGTTCTTTCGATGCTGTTCACTGTTCTGCTGTACGGGTTCGCCTGGATCGCTGCCGAGTTCCTCGGAGCTCGCCGTGCGTACGACGAGGCGGTCGAGGCGAAACTGCTTGTCGCCGAATATGATCGGGACAGGCGTGCCGAGGAAGCCGTTGCACACGAGCGCACCCGCATCGCCCGGGAGTTGCACGACGTCATCGCACACGGTGTCAGCGTGATGATCGTTCAGGCAGATGGGGCGTCGTACGCGATCCGGCGGGATCCGGATCGAGCAGAAGAAGCAGTCGCGAACATCTCTGCCACCGGCAGGCAGGCGCTTGCGGAACTACGGCGCACGGTCGCACTACTCCGAACCACTCCCCATTCCGAGGACATGCCCATGTACGGGACTGCGGGGCTGGCAAAAGTGGTCGACATGATGTCGCGTGCCGGATTGAACGTAGAACTCGAACAAACCGGGAATCTGGACGACATCAGTCCCGCGATCAGTTTGGGTATCCATCGTCTCGTTCAGGAATCGCTCACCAACGTTCTGCGCCACGGGGGCCACGCTCCGCGGGCACGGGTCGCAGTCGTGCGCCGCGAGGAAGACGTCCTCGTCGAGATCGTCAACGGTGCTGGATCAGGAACCAGTGCCGTCGAGGGGACAGGGAACGGCCTGCTCGGCATGCGTGAGCGTGTTGCCGTACTGCAGGGTGCGTTGGAAGCCGGCCGAACGGCGGACGGCAAGTGGCGAGTACGCGCTGAGTTGCCGCTCGAATGACGTTAGGTTGGGACCGTGCCGATTACAGTGCTCATCGTCGACGACCAAGAATTGATGCGGATGGGCCTGACGATGGTCCTCGACGCCCAGGAAGACATCACCGTCGTCGCGGAGGCGGCAGACGGATCGGCAGCCGTGCGCGCTGTCCACGAGCATCGACCGGACGTCGTTCTCATGGATGTTCGGATGCCGGGAATCGACGGTGTGCGAGCTACCTCGATGATCACCGAATCCGAGTCGAACTCCCGAGTGCTCGTCATGACGACGTTCGATCTCGACGAGCATGTCCTGGGAGCACTACGGGCAGGGGCGAGCGGGTTTCTACTCAAGGACACCCCGTCCGAGGATTTGATATCCGCGATCCGCAGCGTCGCCGCCGGTGACGCGGTCGTCTCACCTAAAGTGACGCGGCGTCTACTGTCACGCTTCATCGCCGAGGACGCACCACTCGCACGGGACCCGGTGGTGCTCGACGCTCTCACCGACCGTGAACGGGAGGTGCTCGGATTGCTCGCAACAGGACTGTCCAACGCCGAGATCGCCGGTAAGTTGGTGTTGTCGGAAGCCACGGTGAAGACCCACATCGGCCGAATTCTGACGAAACTCGGCCTTCGTGATCGGGTTCAAGCGGTGGTTCTTGCATACGAAACGGGCGTCGTGCGTCCTCGGTCGTGAATCGTTACCGAAACGACGACGGATTCAGGGAGAAATACAACGTGGTCGTCCGTTGTCAGTGAAGGCGACGAAAGGAACGAACACGTGATTGCGCTATTTGCCCTCTATGTCATCGTCGAGGTGGCCGCGCTGGTGGCTGTTGGTAGCGCTATCGGCGTGCTCTGGACCGTGCTGCTCCTCATCGCCGGTTCCGCTGCCGGGTTGATACTCGTCCGCGGTCAGGGCCGTCGCGTGATGGAAGGCCTCCGCAGCGCGAGTCGCGGTGAACGGTCCCCTGGTGGAGCGGTCGCCGACGGTGTGCTGTTCGCTATAGGTTCGGTCGCAATGTTCGCTCCAGGCTTGGTCACGACCGCGTTCGGTATCTTGCTTCTTCTGCCCCCCACACGCTGGGCATTACGTCCCCTGGTGATGCTGGCGGCCGCCAGATGGATGCCGACGGTCGCCACGGCCGCTGGCAGGATGAGGCCGACCGTCATCGACGGCGAGGTCGTCTCCGATTCGCCCGGACGGACGGCCTATGACGGACCGTCCTCGAGCATGGTGCTCGAGGGACAGATAGTCGACATCGACGGGCAGGATTTCCAGAAGCCGGTTCGCTAAGGGCACACTGAACCATCGTGAGTACCCAACTGCTTCTCGGTGGACGGATCTACAGCCCGATGGCTCCCGACGCGAGCGCTATCGCAATTACCGACGGCATCGTGACGTGGACAGGTGAGGATCGAACGGGCCGCGCGCTGCACCCCGGTGCCGAAGAGATCGACCTGGCCGGCGCGTTCGTGGCCCCCGCGTTCGTGGACACACACGTCCACACCACCGCGTACGGCCTGGCTCTCGGTGCACTCGATCTGAGTGCGTGCCGCTCACGTGCAGAGTGTGTGAATTCGATACGCCGTTACGCGCTGGAAAGCTCCGATCCGTTGATCTGGGGGAACGGTTGGGACGACACGGCGTGGGACGAGCCGGGTGTGCTCTCGACCTCGGATCTGGACGACGCCGCCCCCGGCCGGCCGATCTATCTGGCCCGCGTGGACGGACACAGCGCCGCAAGTTCGACGGTTCTCCGTGCTGCCAGTGGCGCGCTCGATTCCCTCGCGGGATTTCATCCCGAACATGCGCTTACCGGTGACGCTCACCACGCGGTTCGTCGTGCCGCCTTGAAGCTTTTGACTCCGTCCGCTCGAGCGGCCGCGAGAACCCGAGCCCTCGACAACGCCGCATCGAACGGCATCTGTGCCGTGCACGAATGTGGCGGTCCGGATATCTCCGGCCGTGACGATTTCCAGGAACTACTCGGTACCGAACACGGGGTCGAAGTACGCGGGTACTGGGGTGAATCGGTGTCCACCGCAGATCAAGCACGCGCGCTCATGCACGCGACAGGTGCACATGCGCTCGGGGGCGATCTGTTCGTCGACGGCTCGATCGGCTCACATACGGCGTGGCTCAGCGCGCCCTACGACGACGGGCCCGGCACCGGACTCTCGTTCCTGGACGTCGACGCGATTGCCACGCAGGTGGCAGCCTGCACCGAAGCCGGGATCCAAGCGGGCTTCCATGCAATCGGCGACGCCGCTGTATCCGCCGTCGTGCAGGGGTTTTCCCGTGTAGCGGCCGCCATCGGTGGCCCCGCCCTGGCAGCCCTCGGACATCGCGTCGAGCACGTGGAGATGGTGTCCGGTGAACAAGCGGCGAAGTTGGCGTCCTGGGGAGTAATCGCAAGTATGCAGCCGATGTTCGACGAGTTGTGGGGTGGCGAGGAGGGGATGTATGCGCGTCGACTCGGGGGGGATCGTGCGCGGACGATGAACCCGCTTGCACAACTGGCCTCCTCTGGCGTCTCCCTCGCATTCAGCTCCGACGCGCCGGTCACCGGGCTCGATCCATGGAGGATGCTGCGCGCAGCGGTCAATCACCGAACCGAGGGGAGTGCAATCTCGCCTCGAGCGGCGTTTTCGGCCGCTACGCGCGGTGCGTGGCGCGCGGGCGGCGTGCGGGATGGCCTTGCCGGCACCCTGACGCCGGGGGCTCCGGCAAGCTACGCGATCTGGGACGCAACCGATCTCGTGGTCAGAGCACCCAAAGACAGTGTTGCGCGTTGGTCGACCGACCCGCGGGCCGGTGTCCCTGCCCTGCCATCGCTCGAGCCTGGCTCGCCGTCCCCGACCTGTCTTCGCACCGTGCATCGTGGGCGGACAATTCATGGCGCTTGAAGGGGTGGGGGTCGCACGAGTGCAGGTGGTCCGCACTGGTGTGTCGGTCTTGTCCGCTGTGGCGTCCGGCCTCCTGCTGTTCCTGAGCTTCCCTCCCCGCCCCCTCTGGTTTCTCGCCCCAGTCGGGGTGGCACTTCTCGTCCTCGTCCTGCGCCGTTTCGGTACTACCGGGTCGGTCTCGAAGAAGAGCGGTCTCGGCTATGGATTCCTCGCAGGACTGGGGTTCTTCGTTCCACTGCTTCCCTGGATCGGTGTCTACGTCGGTCCGCTGCCGTGGCTGGCACTCGCTGCAGCAGAATCTTTGTTCATCGGTCTCTTCGGCGTACTAGCCGTCGTAGTCTCCCGAAACCGCTGGTGGCCGGTCTCCACGGCTGCGGTGTGGAGCCTCGTCGAGTGGGCGAGGTCGAGTTTTCCGTTCGGTGGATTCCCTTGGGGCCGATTGTCCTTCGGGCAACCGGACAGTTGGTTGTTGCCGCTCGCGAGCATCGGCGGAGCTCCGTTGCTGAGCTTCGGCGTTGCGCTTACCGGCACTGGACTTGCGGCGGTCGTATGTACTCTCGCGGCGAGAAAGAAACCTGCTGTCCGAGGCCGACTCGTTGTCGCGGTCGCGACCACGAGCGCGGCATCCATTGTCGCAGTTGCGCTTCTTCCGACACTGGTGAGCAATGAACCAGAAGCAGGAGAGCGCACCATCACCGTGGCCGCAATCCAAGGCAGCGTGCCTCGGTTGGGTCTGGACTTCAACTCTCAGCGCCGCGCGGTATTGGACAATCATGTCCGGGAAACACTGGCGTTGGCCGACGAAGTATCGGCAGGGCGCGCGGATCGACCGGATCTGGTCGTCTGGCCCGAGAACGCTTCGGATATCGACCCGTTGCGAAACGCGGACGCGGCTTCGGAAATCACCGCGGCATCATTGGCCGTCGGGGCACCGATTCTCGTCGGCACCGTCCTGGTCAACGACGATCGCACAACCACTAATTCGGTCATCGCATGGAATGGCGCCGACGGGCCCGGCGAACGTCACGACAAGAAGATAATTCAACCGTTCGGTGAATACTTACCCTACCGAAGCTTCTTTCGAATGTTCTCGGAATACGCCGACAAAGCTGGCTACTTCGTCCCGGGTACGGGAAACGGCGTAGTTCACGCTGCTGGTATCGCTGCAGGTATCGCGACGTGCTATGAAGTCGCGTTCGACAGAGCTTTGACCGAATCTGTCCGATCGGGCGCAGAATTCATCGCGATCCCGACCAACAACGCCACCTTCGGTGACACCGAGATGACCTATCAGCAGTTGGCGATGTCGAGAATTCGTGCTGTCGAGCACGGGCGATCCGTTGTAGTCGCCGCAACCAGCGGGGTCAGCGCCATTGTCTCGCCCGACGGGTCGGTCGTCGAGCAGACTCCCTTGTTCGTCCCCGATACCCTCGTCGCACAGATCGGACTCCATAGCCGAACGACCGTCGCAACAGATCTGGGTGCGTGGCCGGAACGGCTTATATGCATCAGCGCGGCACTGTTTCTGCTGCTCGCAGTTGTACGCCCGCGAACAACAGGCAACGAGTCGGTTATCGGGCGAGGAAACAATTCAGAAGTCCGCAAATAAGCTTTGAACATATTTCAACCCTCATATCGTCCGCTACCGAATTGGACAATTCACTCGACTCACCTGCGGTTTCACCGGAAGTGTAACGGACAGGGAATTGTTCTCGATTCTCAATTAATAGTCCGCCAAAACAATGGCGGCTGGCTATTGTGTGTTGGTAGATCGAAATTGTCATGAGCGCGATATGCAGCACGCATATCGCCAGCCGTCGACCAGGAAGACCGGGGCCCTGGACGTTCGGTGGTGTACGCGCATGAGAGGGGGCGCCGGTGATGAGTCTTGCCGTAGAAGGCACGGAGTGTAGACAGCCGACCCGCAGCACTGCACGACGTTGGAAACAGACTGCAAGCACGTTTCTGAATCCGCGCACAGTTCCAATCCATGATGTGGTCCGCTTCGAATCAACCTGAGTTGGCCGATTGCGTTGCCCGCGCCGAGAAGCCGAATGCTCAGTACTGGCCTGCACAACTGCACCCGATCAGAACGGACAGTGAACACATTGATCGATCCTGCTCGCGCATCGTATCGACGACCGGTGTCGAAGCCGACGATCTGTTCGACGAGGTTCCCGCGTCAGAAAGGCGAATGAATGCGAGCCGTGATTTCGGGGGAGTCGCATGGCTCCCTTCCTCGAAGCGATGACGAGACCTCAGGATTTCCGCTTTCCTCGGCGCAGCGTGGAATGTGGTTTGCGCAGCAACTGGCGCCCGAGGTCCCGGTCTGCATTGCGCAGTACGTGGACCTACGAGGTGACCTCGATCTCGAGCTACTGAGAAAGTCTTCACGTACCGCCGGGCACGAATTTCAATCTGCCTTTCTTCGCCTGTCCGAGATCGACGGGGAACCGATCCAGATCGTCGATCACGGCATAGACGACAACGTCGATTTTCTGGACCTGCGTAGCGAAGCGGATCCCATGGCCGCCGCAAAAGCATGGATCGACGAAAATTACACGGCACCAGTCGATCTGAGCCGCGATCGCCTGGTCACGGTGTGGATTCTGCAAGTCGAGGACAGTCGTTTCTTGTGGTACAGCAAAATTCACCACGTCGCACTCGACGGCTACGGCGCAATGACCATGGTCAACCGCACGGCCGAGCTCTATACAGCCGAGCTCGAAGGAAAGGATCCCAAGCCGTCGAGTGCAGCGGATTTGAAGAAGCTGTACTCACTCGATCAGAAATACCGACATTCAGGGCGGTTCGAAACCGACCGCGAGTACTGGGCCGAACACGTACGTGAGGTGCAGGGTGGCGCCACACTGGCGAACTCCGATGGTGCCACGGTAGCCGCGAGTAAGCTCGAAAGCGCGGCCCTCGACGAGCACGTCGTGAAGAACCTCGAGAAGTCGGACGCCACAAAGAGCGCAACGGCAGCCGCCGTAGTCATCGCAGCATTCGCGTGCTATCTCTCACGCATGACGGGGCGCGAAGACGTCCTGGTGAACATTCCAGTGTCCGCAAGAACGACCGCAGTTCTCCGTCGCTCCGGCGGAATGCTGGTCAACGTCGCTCCGCTGCCCATCAGTGTCTCTCCGGCCGGCAGCATCGGCGATTTGGTACAGCATGTCCAACTCGAACTCATGGGAGCGCTGCGACATCAGCGATTCAGCATCGAGGACATCCGACGCGACCTGACCGCCAAGGGCCTCGATAGCGGCCTACTTGCGCCCATGGTCAACGTGATGCTGTTTCATCAAGAAATCCATCTCGGGCCCATCTCCGGTGAATTCAACATCGTCACCTCTGGCCCGGTCGACGACCTTTTGGTCAACATCTACCAAAGCGGCTCTCCAGCAAAAACATTCATCGACTTCCGCGGAAATCCGAACAGATACGTCGATGCGGATCTCGCCCGTCATCATCGTGGATTCATCGACATCCTCTCCGCGTTCGTCGAGGCAGGCCCACTTGATCTGGTCGACGATGTGCACGCCGAGAGCGCAGCTGTCGGCCGCCGCCGCAGACTCGAGCAACAACAGTTGGCTTACTGGTCGACAGCGCTTACCGACGCACCTGCCGGAGTCGGCCTGGGGCCGTCCACACAGGGAACACCTTCCGAGGTTCATCCGAAGCCGAGACTTGGAGTCGAGGCTAGCGTGGACTACCGAGTCCACCGACGACTTACTTCCGATGCGGCAAAGCACGGATCCAGCGTTCTCGTCACTGTTCACGCTGCTCTTGTCGCACTGTTGGCCCGCCTTTCGGGGGAGACCGACATCGCGATCGGCGCGCGGACACCGTTCACCGAAGGCAACACCATCGTGTTTCGGACTTCGGTCGTGCGCGGAGAACCGTTCGCCGAGTTGGCCTCCCGCGCGCACGAGAGCGATACCGCTGCTCTCGCTCATGCGGACGTGTCGATGGCCGACGTCTTCGAGAAACTCTCACGCGACGATCTCTATCGCGTCGTGCTGGCGTTCGGAACCAAAGCGACGCCCGCGGTCGACACCGACGTCGAACTGGTGGTGTCGGTCGACGAAACGTTCGATGCGCTCGGCGCTCCCCGCGGGATTGCAATCCGATTCGATTGCGAAGCAGCAGTTCTCAGCGAAGTGGCACTTCGTGGTCACCTCGCTCGGCTGATCAAGATGCTCCGCGTTGTCTCTCAGAATTCGCGCGTCTTCACTGATGATATCGACGTGTTGTCCGAGTCCGAACGTGAGTTGTTGGTGCCGGTGCGTGGTGGTGTGTCGGTGGATGGCCTGTTGTTGCCGGAGATTTTCTCTTCTGCGGTGGGTGTTGCGGGTGTGGATGCTGTGGCGTTGGTGTGTGGTGGGGCGTCGGTGTCGTATGGGGATTTGGATGTTCGGTCTTCGCGGTTGGCGCGGTTGTTGATTTCGCGTGGTGTGGGTGTGGGTTCGTTCGTCGCGTTGGGGTTGCGGCGTTCGGTGGAGTCGGTGGTTGCGGTGTGGGCGGTAGCGAAGGCCGGTGGTGCGTTCTTGCCGGTGGATCCGTCGTATCCGGTGGATCGGATTGCGCATATGTTGTCGGATTCGGCTGCGACAGTGGGGATTACTGCGGCCGAGTATGTGTCGGATGTGGGTCAGGCGGGCGGTGGGGTGTCGTGGATCGTCCTGGACGATGAGGCGATCGCGCGTGAGGTTGGTGGGTTGTCTGGTGAGCCGGTGTCCGATGGTGATCGGTTGGGTTCGGTTCGTCTCGATGATGCGGCGTATTTGATTTATACCTCGGGTTCGACGGGTGTGCCGAAGGGTGTGGTGGTCACTCATCGGGGTCTGGCGAATTTGGCTGAGGTAGAACGGGTTCGGTTCGGGGTGTCGACTTCGTCGCGGACTTTGGCGTTCGCGTCGCCGAGTTTCGATGCGGCGGTGCTCGAGTTGGTGTTGGCGTTCTGTGGTGGTGCGGCGATGGTGATTGCGCCGACGGATGTTTTCGGTGGGGTGGAGTTGGCGCAGTTGTTGCGTGAGGAGGAGATTACTCATGCTTTTGTGACGCCGGCGGCGTTGGCGTCGGTGGATCCGGTGGGTCTGGATTCGCTGGGTGTGGTGGTTACTGGTGGTGATGCGTCGGGTTCTGATTTGGTCGATCGTTGGGCGCCGGGCCGGTCGATGTTCAATGCGTATGGTCCGACGGAGGCGACGGTGTTTGCGTCGTTGAGTGCGCCGATGTCGCCGGGTGATCCGGTCGATATCGGTTCTCCGGTGTCGGGTTTTGCTGTGGTGGTGTTGGATTCGCGTTTGCAGCCGGTGCCGGTGGGTGTTGTGGGTGAGTTGTATTTGGCTGGTCCTGGGTTGGCGCGTGGTTATCATGATCGGTTGGGGTTGACGGCGGAGCGGTTCGTGGCGGCGCCGTTCGGTGATGGGGTGCGGATGTATCGCACGGGTGATGTGGTGCGGTGGACTGGTTCTGGGGTTTTGGAGTATGTGGGGCGCAGTGATTTTCAGGTGAAGGTTCGTGGGTTCCGGATCGAGTTGGGTGAGATCGATGCGGTGATTGCGGCTTTGCCGGAGGTTGATTTCGTGTCGACGGTGGGTGTCGATGGTCCTGGGGGTACGACGGTGTTGGTGTCGTATCTGTTCGGTGTGGCGGGCGGGTCAGTCGATGTCGATGTGGTGCGGGATCGGGTGGTGTCGGTGTTGCCGGGGCATATGGTTCCGTCGGCGTTCGTGGTGTTGGAGTCGATTCCGTTGACTCCGGCGGGCAAGTTGGATCGCCGAGCACTACCCACGCCGGAACTCGGACGCAAGTCCGAATTCCGATCTCCGGAAACAGCGCGACAGCAGAAAATCGCCGACGTGTTCACCGAACTTCTCGACGGCCGCAGAATAGGTATCGACGAAAGCTTCTTCGACCTCGGTGGAAATTCGCTCGTCGCAACACGACTCGTGGCGCGCGTCAATGCGGAGCTCGGGACCGGACTGCGGGTTCTCGACCTTTTCGAGGCACCCACCATCGAAGAGCTGGCATTACGCGCCGAAAGTTCCAAGGCCAGGGGTTCGCGTCCTGTGTTGGGTGTGGTGGAGCGGCCGTCGGTGATTCCGTTGTCGCAGGCGCAGCGTCGGATGTGGTTCATCAATCAGTTCGATACGTCGTCGCCTGCGTACAATATTCCGCTTGCGGTGCGGTTGTCGGGTGCTCTCGATGTGGCTGCGCTCGAGGCTGCGGTGGGGGATGTGTTGGTTCGTCACGAGTCGTTGCGGACTACTTTCCCGGTGGAGGGTGAGTTGCCGTGTCAGTTGATCGGGTCTGTTTCCGATGTGGTGGTCGACTTGGCGGTTGTGGAGCTCGATGCGGATGGGTTGCAGGAGCGGATTCTTGCCGATGCTGCTGCGGGGTTCGATGTGACGGTGGATGTGCCGTTTCGGGCGTCGTTGTATCGGGTGGGTGTAGGTGAGTTCGTGTTGGCGATTGTGGTGCATCATATTGCTGCTGATGGTGCGTCGATGGCGCCGCTTGCTGCTGATGTGATGGTGGCGTACAGCGCTCGGGTTGCTGGTGGGGTTCCGGGGTGGGAGCCGTTGGCGGTGCAGTATGTCGATTACACGTTGTGGCAGCGTGAGGTTCTCGGTAGTGAGGATGATCCGGAGTCTGTGCTGTCGCGTCAGTTGGCGTTTTGGTCTCAGGCGTTGGCGGATGTGCCGGATGTGTTGCCGTTGCCGATCGATCATCCACGCCCGAACCAACAATCGATATCGGGTGCAACCCGCGCATTCGAGATCCCCGCCGACAGTCGGGATGGACTGATGCAGTTGGCGTCGAACCATGACTCCACCCTGTTCATGGTTGTCCATTCTGCGCTGGCATTACTGCTGGCTCGTCTCAGTGGTGCCGAGGACATCACTATCGGTACTCCCATCGCCGGGCGCGGTGAAGCGGGCCTGGACAACCTCGTGGGTATGTTCGTGGGGACCCTCGTTCTGCGGACGGAGGTCTCACCGCACGCGAGTTTCACCGAACTTCTCGCTGCTACCCGTGCTGCAGATCTCGCGGCCTTCGACAACACCGACATCCCCTTCGAGCGACTCGTCGACGCCCTGGCACCGACACGCTCGACCGATCACTCACCATTGTTCCAGGTACTACTGGAGTTCCAGAACAACCAGAGCGCACACCTCGAACTGCCCGGCCTCGCCGTCGCGTTCGAGGAATTGTCGACCGGAACGACCAAGTTCGATCTGCAGCTGCGGGTCGATGAAGCCGCAACGGGATCAGGTTCGCTCCCAGCAGCATTCACGTATGCCACCGAACTGTTCGATGCATCTACCATCGACAACTTCGTGGATCGATTCCTCAGATTGCTGCGTTCGATATGCGAGTCTCCGACAGTCCCGCTCCGCGATGTCGAGATCCTGTCACGACGCGAGCGCGAGACCGTTCTGGAAGATTGGAACGCAACCGATCACGTCCTGCCGGCGACGGTCGGTTCGGATCCGACGCTCAATACCCTGTTCGATTTGCAGGTGGCCCGGAGCCCGTACTCGATAGCTTTGGTTTTCGAGGACGAACACGTGACCTACCGCGAGTTCGACGACCGCTCCAATCAGCTTGCACGTCACTTGATCTCACTCGGGGTGGGTCCGGAAACCCACGTCGGGCTCGCTATACGGCGCTCGATCGATCTACTTGTGGGAATGTACGCAATCGTCAAGGCGGGCGGTGCCTACGTCCCGATAGATCCGGACCACCCGACCGATCGCTCGGCGTATGTCATCGACAGTGCTGATCCGGTGTGCATTCTGACCACCAGTCGGGACTGGATCAACGTCCCTGTGGCCACTCCAGTGCTCGCCGTGGATTTGATCGACGTCTCGGACCGGGCTACCGATCCGGTGACGGACGCTGAGCGTCACAGTGCGATCAGCGGACGAAACACCGCCTATGTCATCTACACCTCGGGGTCCACCGGGCGCCCGAAGGGTGTTGCGGTCAGCCATGAAGCAATCGTCAACCGCCTGCTGTGGATGCAGGACGAATACAGCCTCGAGCCGTCGGACAATGTGCTGCAGAAAACTCCTGCAACCTTCGACGTGTCGGTGTGGGAGTTCTTCTGGGCTCTGCAGATCGGCGCGAAGCTCGTCATCGCCGAACCGGATGGGCACCGCGACCCGGAATACCTTTCGCGTTTGATTCTCCGTGAGCGCATCACCACGGTGCACTTCGTTCCGTCGATGCTGGCCGTCTTCACCGATGGTGCACATTCCGACGACTGCGTGTCGTTGCGGCTGGTGTTCTGTAGCGGGGAGGCGTTGCCGCCGGCAACCGTCGGCGTGTTCACAGACTTCTCCGGTGCGGATCTACACAACCTGTACGGTCCCACCGAGGCTGCGGTCGACGTCACTGCTTACCACTGCGCTGCAACAGATCCCACCGTTGTCCCGATTGGGGCGCCGGTGTGGAACACGCGGGTCTACGTTCTCGATGCGTCCCTGAAGCCGGCTCCCATCGGTGCACCCGGTGAGCTCTACCTCGCCGGTATTCAGCTTGCTCGCGGGTACGTCGGACGCGGGGATCTCACCGCGGATCGGTTCATCGCAGATCCGTTCGGGGAGCCAGGCGCTCGGATATACCGCACCGGGGACCTCGTACGATGGCGCGGCGACGGCAACCTCGAATACATCGGTCGTACCGATTTCCAGGTCAAGCTCCGTGGTCTGCGTATCGAGCTGCCGGAAATCGAAGCTGCTGTGCTGCGCCACGAGTCCGTTGCCCAGGCAGTCGCGATCGTCCACAGCAACGAAGCAACCGGCGAGGTTCTGGTCGCCTACGTGGTCGCTGCACGCGGGCGAGTAGTCGACGGCGCCGAACTGAGCACAGCGCTGGCGGAGTCGTTACCCGCGTACATGGTTCCCTCCCTTTTCATCGAACTCGACGAGTTCCCTCTGAACGCGAGCGGCAAGCTCGATCGAAAGATGCTTCCGGAGCCAGAATTCGGAACTGCTGATGTCGAGCTGGTCAGCCCGCAGAACCCGGTCGAGGAGATCATTGCTGCCGAGTGCGCCGATCTTCTCGGTCTCTCCCAGCTCGGAGTCACCCAGAACTTTTTCGAAGTGGGTGGCAACTCGCTGGTAGCCATGCGCCTGGTGGCACGCGTCAACTCTGCGCTCGGTTCGACATTGACAGTGCGCGATCTGTTCGACGGGCCGACAGTCCGAGCTTTGGCCGAGACCGCCGAGTCCCACGGATACCGGACCGATGCACGCCCGGCCTTGACGTCGGTAGTGCGCCCAGAATCCATCCCGGTGTCGCTCGCGCAACAGCGAATGTGGTTCATCAACCAGTACGACACATCCTCCGCCGCATACAACGTTGCCTTCGCTATGCGGATGACCGGGCGCCTGGATATCGACGCTTTGCGCAGTGCGATCGGCGACGTGATCGACCGGCACGAGTCCTTGCGCACGGTCTTCCCGCTGACCGACACTGGACCGATCCAGTCCATTCTTCAATCCCACCAAGCGTTACCTGACCTGACACCGATTTCCGCGAATTCAGCTGCACACGTACTCGAGTTGGTAACCGAGATGGCGGGCACCGGCTTCGATGTGTCACGTTCGGTTCCCGTTCGCGCCCGACTGATCGAAGTCGACGAGGAAGAATACGTTCTCGGTTTCGTCGTTCATCACATCTCTTCCGACGGTTTCTCCACGGCTCCGCTCGCCCGCGATCTCATCGTCGCGTACAGCGCTCGGTCTGGTGGTGATGCCCCCACTCCGACACCGCTACCCGTCCAGTACGCGGACTATTCGATGTGGCAGCGTGACTTTCTCGGCTCGGAGTCCGATCCGGCATCGCTGATGTCGACTCAACTCTCCTTCTGGGTCAACTCGTTGTCCGGCGCCCCGGATGTACTCGCACTTCCGTACGATCGGCCTCGCCCGGCGGAAGCGTCGTTCCGAGGCGCTCAGATCGATTTCGACATCGACGTCGATCTTCACCGCGCGATAACCGAGCTGGCGGCATCTCGCGACTCCAGCGTGTTCATGATCGTTCACGCAGCTCTCACCGTGCTGCTGTCGACATTGTCTGCATCCGATGACATTTCGGTCGGCACACCAATCTCGGGACGTGGCGACGCGGCTCTGGACGACCTGGTGGGCATGTTCGTCAACACGCTGGTTCTGCGTACCGAGATCGACCGATCTGCTCCCTTCGACACTCTGCTCGACACGGTGCGCACTGCGGACCTCTCAGCTTTTACGCACTCGGACATCCCGTTCGAGCGGGTAGTCGATGCGCTCGACCCCGCTCGATCGACCTCGTACACGCCGCTGTTCCAGGTCTTGCTCGAGTTCCAGCAGACCGATCGGCCGAACATCACTTTGCCGGACCTCGAGATCGAGGGGATCGAACTTGCCAATGCCATTGCGAACTTCGATCTCCAGCTGACAATTTCGGAGTCTTTCGATGATTCGGGTCGTCAAGCAGGTATCGATGCGTCGTTCCGGTACGCGAGTGATCTATTCGACTCGTCGACCGTATCGGTGTTCGCGACTCGTCTGCTCAAAATTCTGCATATAGTGACCGGCCGACCAACGATCATCGTCGGGGATATCGATGTCCTCTCCACCGTGGAGCGAGATGCGCTGGCGCCCGTCCGCGGTGCATCAGGAGAAGACGCACGACTGCTTCCGGATATCTTGACGGCGGCAGTCAGTGCAGCGGGTGCTGCAGCGGACGCCCTGTGGTTCGAAGACGCCGTCGTCAGCTACGGAGAACTCGATATCCGTTCATCGCAGCTGGCCCGAGCGTTGGTCGGCCTCGGTGCAGGTCCCGGCGCGGTAGTTGCGCTGGCCACGCCGCGTTCGGCGGACACCATCGTTGCACTGTGGGCTGTGACCAAGGCTGGTGCTGCATTCCTCCCCGTCGATCCGACGTATCCAGCTGACCGTATCGAACACATGCTGACCGACTCGGGAGCTGTCCTCGGTCTCACGACGTCATCAGATGCGCCCCAGCTGCAGCGTCTCTCGGCGACGACCTGGGTGTTGCTCGACGACGCCGACCAGATGGTCGCCATCGCCGAACACTCGGGCGATGCGGTTCGCAACGTCGATCGTCTTCGGCCGCTGCGACTCGACGACGCCGCCTACCTGATCTACACCTCGGGTTCGACTGGCGTTCCGAAGGGCGTCGTCGTCACTCACCGGGGGTTGTCCAACCTCGCCGAGGAGGAGCGCACCCGATTCCGGGTCACTCCTGCTTCGCGCACCTTGGCGTTCGCCAGCCCGAGTTTCGATGCGTCGATTCTCGAATTCATGTTGGCCTTCGGCGGCGCAGCCACCATGGTGATCGCACCCCCTGCGACGTACGGCGGGCCCGATCTGAGTCGGCTCCTCGCGGAACAGCAGGTCACCCATGCTTTCGTCACACCCGCAGCACTGGCATCCGTGGACCCGATCGGTCTGACCCGGCTCGAGGTCATCGCTACCGGTGGCGACAGCTGTCCTCCGGAATTGGTTGCCCGGTGGGCACCGGGGCGGTCGATGTTCAATGCCTACGGTCCTACCGAGGCGACTATCTTCTCTTCGATCAGCACCAGCATGTCCCCGGGGGCACCCGTCGACATCGGTTCCCCGACAATCGGTTTCGTCGAAGTCGTACTCGACGAGCGGTTGAATCCGGTCCCGGTCGGCGTACCGGGTGAGCTCTACCTCGCGGGCCCAGCACTTGCCCGCGGCTATCACGGACGTCTCGGGCTGACCGCCGAGCGGTTCGTCGCGAACCCGTTCGACGAGGTCGGTTCGCGCATGTATCGCACCGGTGACATCGTTCGCTGGAACCGCGACGGTGCGTTGGAGTTCGTTGGGCGCAGTGATTCACAGGTCAAGGTCCGAGGTTTTCGCATCGAACTCGGCGAGATCGACAGTGTGCTCGCTGCGCATCCGTCCGTGGACTTCGTGACGACTGCCGGCACTACCGGGCCTGCGGGAAACACAATTCTCGTTGCTTATGTCCTGCCGACAGCCGATGCCGGGTTCGATGTGCGCGCGTTGCGTGAGCAGGTTGCTGCAGCGTTGCCCGCTCACATGGTTCCGACGGCATTCGTCGAACTCGATGCCATTCCGCTGACCCCCGCAGGCAAGCTCGATCGCCGAGCACTACCGCAGCCGTCGTTCGACAACAGGCCCGAGTCCGGCCGAGACGCGAACACTCCGGTCGAGAAGATGTTGGCCGGCCTATTCGCGGAGGTTCTGCGCCTCGATCATGTAGGTGTCGACGACTCATTCTTCGCCCTCGGTGGCGACAGCATCATGTCGATTCAACTGGTCTCGCGCGCAAAAGCAGCAGGCTTCGTTCTGTCACCACGTGATGTCTTCGAACGCAAGACCGTTGCTGGGCTGGCCGAGGTCGCCCTGTCGGTGGATGACGCGGACACCGCGATCTTGGAGGAGCTTCCAGGCGGCGGAGTCGGCGAGGTCCCGCTGACACCGATCGTGTCCTGGATGATCGAGCGGACTCGACAGTTCGATCGTCATACGCAGACCGCATTGCTCACACTGCCACCCGGCATCGAGCAAACGGTGCTCGAGCGCACAGTGCAATCTGTGCTTGACCACCACGACATGCTTCGCGCTCGCCTGCAGCACGACCAAGACGAATGGATGATGGACGTTCGTCCCGCAGGGGCGGTCGCTGCCGCCGAGATCATCCGCCGCGTAGGCGTCGATTCGGCTTCGGGTCACGAATTCTCGACTTTGGCGTCGGCCGAACTCGATCGAGCTGCGGGCCGGTTGGATCCGGGCGCGGGGTCGATGCTGCAGTTGGTGTGGTTCGACGCAGGCTCACAGCCTTCCCGGTTACTGATCGTCGCCCACCACCTCGTGGTCGACGGTGTGTCCTGGCGGATTCTGGTGCCGGACTTGGCATCGGCCTGGTCGCAAGTAGTCGCCGGCCAAGAGCCCGTACTCGCGCCGGTGGGAACATCGATGCGCCGTTGGGCCCACGGTCTCCGAGATGAAGCTGTCGATCGCCGCAGCGAACTCGATCTGTGGCAACAGGTGCTGGACGGTCACGATAGATTGATCGGGTCTCGTCCGCTCGATCCGGCAGTCGATGTGTACGACACGGTGGAGCGAATCGACGTCGAGCTCTCCGCAGCGGTCACCGAGGATCTACTCACCACGATCCCCGATGTCTTCCACGGCAGTGTAAACGACGGATTGATGGCCGGACTCGCGCTGGCAATCGCAGCGTGGCGCCGTACACGAGGCGGAATGGACGACGAGGTAGTGGACGGCGAGGTCTTCGTCAGCCTCGAAGGCCACGGACGTGAAGATCACGTGGTGCCCGGTGCCGATCTAGGGCGAACCATCGGATGGTTCACCACCATCTTCCCAGTTCGAATCAATTTGTCCGGCACTGACATCGACGATGCATTGGCCGGTGGAGTATCCGCCGGAAGCCTGATCAAATCGGTCAAGGAACGCCTGTTGGCGGTACCGGATCACGGTATCGGTTATGGCATGCTTCGCTACCTCGACGAGCAGTCACGGGAGGCGCTTGCCGCACACCCCAGTCCGCAGATCAGCTTCAACTATCTCGGTCGCTACAGCGCGGGCATCCCGGACAACCTTGGTGACGTGGGTTGGCTACCTGTCGACGACGCGGATATCGGCGACGTCCAGAACTCGGATCTTCCGGTAGCAGCGGTACTGGACATCAACGCGGTGACCACGACCGGTGAGGCAGGCCCAGTTCTCGAAGCCACCTTCGCCTTTCCGTCGGGCGTGCTCGATTCCGAAGATGTCGAGGAACTGACCGCGCTATGGGTCCGGGCTTTGACCGGCCTGGCGCGGCACGCACGCAGTGTCGACGCCGGTGGGTTCACCCCGTCGGATCTCGACTTGGTGCAGCTCGATCAAGCGGCCATCGACGACATCGAGTTCAGGTATCCGAAGCTCGTGGACATCTGGTCCATGTCACCGCTTCAATCCGGACTGCTGTTCCACGCAGAGTTGTCGGACCAGTCCGTCGATGCCTACATCGTCCAGCTGGTGTTGGAGCTGGGTGGAACACTGGATCGGGCACGTTTCCGGGCTGCCGCGCAGCGACTTCTCGACCGGCATGCAAACCTGCGGACTGCCTTCGTGCACAACATGGAAGGCGATTCCGTACAGATCGTCGAACGTGATGTCGAGGTGCCGTGGAACGAATACGACCTCACTGGACTGGACGAGTCCGCGGCGCAGATCGAACTCGAACGCATCATGGCTACCGATCGCGCTACGCGCTTCAACATGGCCGAGGCGCCGCTCCTGCGGTTCACGCTCATCGACGTCCATCCGGGCGAGTGGCGAGTGGTCATGACCAATCACCACATTCTTATCGACGGTTGGTCTACGCCTCTGCTCATCCGCGAACTGCTGACGTTGTACGCAACCGATGGTGACGACTCGATATTGCCTCGTGTACCTGCATACCGCGACTATTTGAAATGGATGAGTCGCCGCGATTCAGCGAGCGCGCGGTCTGCGTGGAGCGAAGCGTTGTCCGGGCTGTCCGAACCGACGTTGCTGACGCCGATCGAAAGCCGTCGGCAAGAGTCGACGCTCGCAGCACGTGTACTGACATCACTGTCAGCCGCGGACACCGATCGACTGCGCGGGGTGGCACGCGAGCGCGGGGTCACGGTCAACACGCTCGTCCAGGCCGCGTGGGGAACTGTCCTCGGTACACTGACAGGACGCAGCGACGTATTGTTCGGTGCAACGGTGTCCGGTCGGCCGCCCGAGATCAACGACATCGAATCGATGATCGGGTTGTTCATCAACACGTTGCCGGTTCGCGTCACACTCGACCCACGGGAGACGTTGGGCGAGTTCATCGCTCGACTCCAGTCGGAACAAGCTGGTCTGTTGGACCATCATTATCTCGGTTTGACCGAGATCCAGCGTGCGGTCGGACCGGCAGTCGCATTCGACACGCTCACCGTGTTCGAGTCCTATCCGGTCGATCGGGCAGGACTCTCCGATGACACCGACATCGCGGGTATGCGGGTACAGAACATTCTGGACGGCAGCGATACCGCTCAGTACCCGCTGACGCTGGTCGCCATGGCGAACGAACAACTGCACATCGAAGCAAAATATTTACCCGAACTGTTCGACTCGATGGAGGTCGAATCGATCGTCGAGCGCATCGTTCGAGTGTTGACGGCGTTCTCAACGACGCCGGACCTACTCATGGGACAGCTGGATTTATTGTCGGTGTCCGAGCGTGAGTTGTTGGTGCCGGTGCGTGGTGGTGTGTCGGTGGATGGCCTGTTGTTGCCGGAGATTTTGTCTTCTGCGGTCGATGCCGCCGGTGCGGACGCAACAGCGTTGGTGTGTGGTGGGGTGTCGGTGTCGTATGGGGATTTGGATGTTCGATCTTCACGCCTGGCGCGGTTGTTGATTTCGCGTGGTGTGGGTGTGGGTTCGTTCGTCGCGTTGGGGTTGCGTCGTTCGGTGGAGTCGGTGGTTGCGGTGTGGGCGGTAGCGAAGGCCGGTGGCGCGTTCTTACCGGTGGATCCGTCGTATCCGGTGGACCGTATTGCTCATATGTTGTCCGATTCTGGTGCTGTAGTGGGTATTACCGCGGTCGAGCATGTGTCGGGTTTGACCCAGGCCGGCGGCGGGGTGTCGTGGATCGCCCTGGACGAGGAGTCGACCGTACGAGAGCTTGTCGATCTTTCAGCTGAGCCGCTTTTCGGCAGCGATCGCCTGGGATCGGTCCACCTCGATGATGCTGCGTACCTGATTTATACCTCGGGTTCCACGGGTGTACCGAAGGGTGTCGTTGTGACACACCGTGGTTTGGCGAATTTGGCTGAGGAAGAACGTGTTCGGTTCGGGGTCACTCCTGCATCGCGGACTTTGGCGTTCGCGTCGCCGAGTTTCGATGCGTCGGTGCTCGAGTTGGTGTTGGCGTTCTGTGGCGGTGCGGCGATGGTGATTGCGCCGACCGATGTCTTCGGCGGTGTCGAGCTTGCTCGGTTGCTGCGCGATGAGAAGATCACGCATGCCTTCGTCACGCCGGCTGCGTTGGCGTCGGTGGATCCCACCGGTCTCGATTCACTCGCAGTCGTAGCGACCGGCGGTGATGCCTCGGGGTCGGATTTGGTCGATCGTTGGGCGCCGGGCCGGTCGATGTTCAATGCGTATGGTCCGACGGAGGCGACGGTGTTTGCGTCGTTGAGTGCGCCGATGTCGCCGAGTGATCCGGTCGATATCGGTTCTCCGGTGTCGGGTTTTGCTGTGGTGGTGTTGGATTCGCGTTTGCAGCCGGTGCCGGTGGGCGTTGCAGGTGAGCTCTATCTGTCGGGTGGTGGGTTGGCTCGCGGCTACCACGATCGATTGGGGTTGACGGCGGAGCGGTTCGTCGCGGCGCCGTTCGGTGATGGGGTGCGGATGTATCGCACGGGTGATGTGGTGCGGTGGACTGGTTCTGGGGTTTTGGAGTATCTGGGGCGCAGTGATTTTCAGGTGAAGGTTCGTGGGTTCCGGATCGAGTTGGGTGAGATCGATGCGGTGATTGCGGCTTTGCCGGAGGTTGATTTCGTGTCGACGGTGGGTGTCGATGGTCCGGCGGGCGCGACGATCTTGGTGTCGTATGTGCTCGGTGTGGTGGGTGGGGTGGTTGATGTCGATGCGGTGCGGGATCGGGTGGTGTCGGTGTTGCCGGCGCATATGGTTCCGTCGGTGTTCGTGGTATTGGATTCCATTCCGTTGACTCCGGCAGGTAAGTTGGATCGCCGAGCACTACCTACGCCAGAATTGCCCAGTGCCGGCAGCGGACGTACACCTCGCAACGAGACAGAAGTAGCCATCGCCCGGGTCTTCGCAGAAGTGCTCGGTGCCGAAGCTATAGGCCTCGACGACAATTTCTTCGATCTCGGCGGTGATTCACTCAGCGCCACACGAGTGACGGCCCGGGTCAATGCTGCGCTGGGCGCGAACATCAGCGTTCGCATGTTGTTCGAATCACCCACCGTTGCAACGCTTTCCACTCGAACAACAGATAGCGCCGTCGCCAGTCCGCGCCCGGCGTTGGGTGTGGTGGAGCGTCCGTCGGTGATTCCGTTGTCACAGGCGCAGCGTCGGATGTGGTTCATCAATCAGTTCGATACGTCTTCGCCTGCGTACAATATTCCGCTTGCGGTGCGGTTGTCGGGTGCTCTCGATGTGGCTGCGCTAGAGGCTGCGGTGGGGGATGTGTTGGTTCGTCACGAGTCGTTGCGGACTACTTTCCCGGTGGAGGGTGAGTTGCCGTGTCAGTTGATCGGGTCTGTTTCCGATGTGGTGGTCGACTTGGCGGTTGTGGAGCTCGATGCGGATGGGTTGCAGGAGCGGATTCTTGCCGATGCTGCTGCGGGGTTCGATGTGACGGTGGATGTGCCGTTTCGGGCGTCGTTGTATCGGGTGGGTGTAGGTGAGTTCGTGTTGGCGATTGTGGTGCATCATATTGCTGCTGATGGTGCGTCGATGGCGCCGCTTGCTGCTGATGTGATGGTGGCGTACAGCGCTCGGGTTGCTGGTGGGGTTCCGGGGTGGGAGCCGTTGGCGGTGCAGTATGTCGATTACACGTTGTGGCAGCGTGAGGTTCTCGGTAGTGAGGATGATCCGGACTCTGTGCTGTCGCGTCAGTTGGCGTTTTGGTCTCAGGCGTTGGCAGATGTGCCGGATGTGTTGCCGTTGCCGATCGATCATCCACGCCCGAACCAACAATCCAACAGAGGTGCTTCGGTCGCATTCGACATCGATGCAGCAACTCATGATCGCCTGGTCGGGCTCGCACGTGAGACCCGCTCGACAGTCTTCATGGTTGTCCATTCTGCGCTGGCATTACTGCTGGCTCGTCTCAGTGGTACCGAGGACATCACTATCGGTACTCCCATCGCCGGGCGCGGTGAAGCGGGCTTGGACAACCTCGTGGGTATGTTCGTGGGGACCCTCGTTCTGCGGACAGAGGTCTCACCGCACGCGAGTTTCACCGAACTTCTCGCTGCTACCCGTGCTGCAGATCTCGCGGCCTTCGACAACACCGACATCCCCTTCGAGCGACTCGTCGACGCCCTGGCACCGACACGCTCGACCGATCACTCACCATTGTTCCAGGTACTACTGGAGTTCCAGAACAACCAGAGCGCACACCTCGAACTGCCCGATCTCAGCGTCACAGCTCTCGAATTCGATGCTGGAGTCGCAAAGTTCGACCTGCAGTTGACGATGTCGGAGCACTTCGACGAATCAGGTTCTCCCTCAGGGATGTCGGGTGCACTGACCTATGCCGTCGACCTGTTCGACGAGGACTCGGTGCAGAAGTTCACTGACAGATTCGTCGCAATCGTCGATGCTGTGACCGCGGACTCGACCGTCACGATCGGTGAGATCGAGATCGTGGACCCCGCCGAGACGGCTGCGATGCGGTCCGACTGGAATCACCCAGGAACACTGCCGTCGAGCGAGACCCTGACCGCTCGCTTCGAGGCTGCTGTTCGACGCTTCCCCGACTCCCCGGCCGTCGTCGACGGTGAAACCGGATATTCCTATGCACAACTCGATTCTCGCGCGAACCAGCTCGCTCGCCACCTGGTCTCAGCCGGGGTAGGCCCGGAAACGCTTGTAGCAGTTGCTATGCCGCGGACTGCTGGGTTGATCGTCGTACTGCTGGCGGTACTCAAGGCCGGCGGCGGGTATCTCCCCGTCGACGTCACCTATCCGGCAGACCGACTGGCATTCATGCTCGACGATGCTCGGCCCGTGTGTGTCGTTTCGACGACTCGGGACGTGGAATCGGTTCCCACCGACGCTCTCGCAACGGTCCTGATAGACGACCCGGAAACCGTGTCGACTTTGGATTCGCTGTCACCGGAACCGTTGTCTTCGAACGAGCGTGTCGGCGACGCCAGGCCGGATTCGGTCGCGTACGTCATCTATACATCGGGGAGCACCGGCCGCCCCAAGGGCGTTCAAGTTACGCATGCGACCGTCGCGACGCTCTTCGAGAACACCATCGGTAAGTTCGGCTTCGACGAATCCGATGTGTGGACGATGTTCCACTCCTACGCTTTCGACTTCTCGGTGTGGGAGCTCTGGGGGCCGTTGCTGTACGGCGGCAAACTCGTCGTCGTCGACTACTACACGGCGCGCTCTCCGGAGCTGTTCCGTGAGTTACTGGTTGCCGAACAGGTCACCGTACTCAATCAGACACCGACGGCGTTCTACCAATTCGCCGAGGCAGACCGCACGGCGCCTGCTGACTCCGATCCTCTGGCGCTGCGTTACGTGATCTTCGGTGGCGAAGCACTCGATCTCGGTCAACTCGGTCGTTGGTATTCCCGATATGCCGAGGATTCGCCCACTCTGGTGAATATGTACGGAATCACCGAAACCACCGTGCATGTCAGTTACCTTCCGCTCGACGAGGAGTTCGCCGCCTCTGCGTCCGCAAGCGTCATCGGGCAGGCTATCCCCGGATTGACTGTGTCCGTGCGTGATCGACGCTTGGGTCTGGTTCCTCCTGGCGTCACCGGCGAAATGTATGTGTCCGGCGCACAACTTTCACGCGGATACCTCGGTCGAACAGCTCTGACGTCGACGCGCTTCGTCGCGGACCCCGACAGCAGCGCCGGAACTCGGATGTATCGCACCGGTGACACCGCTCGGTGGAACCGTGCCGGCCAACTCGAGTACCTCGGCCGTAGTGACATGCAGATCCAGCTACATGGATTCCGAATCGAACTGGGTGAGATCGAGGCTGCGTTGTCCAGCTACGACGGCGTCGCTCAATCGGTGGTCTCGGTTCGCGACGGCGGGGCAGGCGATCGTCTTGTCGGCTATGTCGTGCCGGAAGCGGGCCGGACCGTGGACACTTCGTCGATTCTGGAGTTCGTCAGCGGGACGCTGACGTCGTACATGGTGCCCGCGGCAGTCATCGTCCTCGACGCGCTTCCGTTGACGGCCAACGGAAAACTCGATCGCCGAGCTCTGCCGGCACCGGACTTCGCCTCGAGTGTCACATTGAGCCGGGCCCCTGCGACGCCGATCGAAGAAAGCCTTGCATCGTTGTTCGCCGAGGTTCTCGGACTGGATGCAGTCGGAGTGGACGACTCGTTCTTCGCGCTCGGTGGCGACAGCATCATGTCGATCCAGCTGGTCTCGCGCGCCAAGGCAGCAGGGTTGGTCATCGCTCCGCGAGACGTGTTCGAGCGCAAGAGCGTTGCGGCACTGGCCGAGGTAGCTCGCCGCGCCGAGGACTCCGAAGTTGTGGTCCTCGAGGAGTTGCCGGGTGGTGGAGTCGGCGACCTTCCGCTGACCCCCGTCGTGCAGTGGATGCTCGAACGCAGCGAAGAGTTCGGTCGATACACCCAGACTGCGCTGCTGCAACTGCCTACGCAGATCGAGCGGGAGATTCTCCACTTTACTGTTCAGACCGTCCTCGACACCCACGACATGCTCCGTGCGCGCCTGTACCGGAACTATGACGGTGTCTGGTCGGAAACGGTGGAGCCGGTCGGGTCGGTAGAGGCTTCGTCGATCATCCACAGGGTCGACGTCGACTCGATCGAAGGATCAGAGTTCTCCACCTTAGCCGCGCTCGAATTGGACGCTGCCGCAGATCGTCTCGATCCGACGGTCGGTCGAATGATTCAGCTGGTCTGGTTCGCCGACGGCTTGGGCCGTGGTCGTCTTCTCATCGTCGCGCATCACCTGGTGATCGACGGGGTGTCCTGGCGCATCCTCGTGCCGGATCTGGCTTCGGCTTGGGCACATGCTGTGGCCGGTACCGAACCCGCTCTGCCCGAGACCGGAACCTCGATGCGTCGATGGGCAACAGGTCTCGCCGAGGTCGCCGGGACGCGTACGGACGAGTTGCCGCTATGGCAGGGCATGCTCGCCGGAGCCGACGAGGTCATAGGTTCACGGGTCCTGGATCCGGCCGTGGACGTCGACGCCACCGTCGAACGCATCAGAGTGTCGTTGCCGACGACTGTCACCGAGCATCTTCTGACGACACTCCCGGAGAAATTCCATGGCAGCGTCAACGACGGACTACTGACTGGTCTCGCTGTGGCACTGACGGCCTGGCGACGTGAGCAGGGCTCGACTGCCGATAATGCCCTTGTCACTTTGGAGGGCCATGGTCGTGAAGACGGCGTCGTGCCGGGTGCAGATCTCGGACGTACCGTCGGTTGGTTCACCACTATCTTCCCGGTGCGCCTGGGTCTGACCGGAATCGATCTCGACGACGTCCTCGAAGGGGGACCCGCGGCCGGCGATGCCATCAAATCGGTGAAGGAACAGCTGCTGGCGATCCCGGATCATGGCATCGGCTACGGCATGCTGCGGTATCTGACCGAGGAAGGAAGAATTGTCCTGGGCGGGTTCCCCCGTCCACAGGTCAGCTTCAACTACCTGGGGCGCTTCGCCACCGGTTCTTCGGAGAACATGCAGGATGTCGGATGGATTCCGGTGTCGGACACAACGTTGGGCGACGCACAGAACCCGAACATGCCGGTTCCAGCTGTGCTGGACATCAACGCCGTCACGAACGCGACATCGACTGGCCCCGTTCTGGACGCCACTTTCGCCTATCCAGCCGGTGTTCTGGCCTCGCACGAGGTGGATCGACTGATCGAACTGTGGGTTGCGGCGCTGACCGCGTTGACGACGCACGCGACGACGTCGAATGCGGGTGGCTTCACGCCGTCGGATCTGGATTTGGTCGATATCGATCAGGCGACCATCACCGAGCTCGAGGCACGCTTTCCTGCTCTCGACGATGTCTGGTCGATGTCGCCGTTGCAGGCCGGCCTGTTGTTCCACGCGCGGTTGGCCGGCGAGGTCGACCAGAGCGTCGACACCGGTGTCGACGCCTACATGGTGCAACTCGGGTTGGAGCTCCGCGGTGTCGTGGACATCGCTCGAATGAATGCTGCGGCTCAGACCTTGCTCGATCGCCACGCCAATCTGCGAACAGCGTTCGTACACAATGCAGACGGCGAATCCGTGCAGGTTGTTCAAACGGGGATTCGGGTTCCCTGGAGTCACGTCGATCTGCGCGGCGAAACCGATAGCGACGCCGCTCTCGACCGTGTTCTCGAATCCGACCGCGCCACGCGATTCGCACTGGATCGTGCTCCGCTACTCAGGTTCACGTTGATCACCAAAGCAGAGGGGGAGTGGCGTCTGTTGATGACCAACCACCACATCCTGCTCGACGGATGGTCGACACCTCTGCTGATCAAGGAACTGCTGACGCTCTACGCAACTGCGGGCGACGATTCGATGTTGCCTCGCGTGCCCGCGTATCGCGACTACCTGGCGTGGATGCACACCCGCGACTCTTCGCTGTCCACTGCAGAATGGACGCGTGCTCTGGCAGGCGTCGAAGAACCCACCCTTCTCGCCGATGCAGATCGTGGCCGTCATCTCTCGACGACTTCGGTGGAGAGGTCTCGATCGTTGTCACTGGAGACCACTGCGGCGCTGCGAGATTTCGCGGCACAGCACGGATCGACGCTCAATACCATCGTCCAGAGCGCCTGGGGCGTGGTACTTGCCGCACTGACCGGTCGTAGCGACGTCGTCTTCGGCGCCACAGTGTCCGGCAGGCCGCCGGAAGTCAACGGCATCGAGTCGATGATCGGCCTGTTCATCAACACGTTGCCCGTGCGGATCACGCTCGACCCAGCCGAACCGATCGGTGACCTCATCGATCGGGTGCAGGTGGAACAGGCAGCATTGCTGGACCATCACTACCTGGGTCTGACCGATATTCAGCGCGCTGCAGGCCCGGGCGTTTCGTTCGACACCCTTACCGTCTTCGAGTCCTATCCGGTCGACCGCGCCGGTTTGTCGGAAGAGACCGATATCGCGGGAATGAAGGTGGCCGACGTCCTGGGTTCGGACGCCGCGCACTATCCGCTGACTCTTGTTGCGTCGGTCGATGATCGCCTTCACTTGAAGGCGAAATATCTGCCCGATCTCTTCACCGCCGAACAGATCGATCGCATCGTTGCCCGCGTCGAGCGGGTGCTCTATGCCGTACTCATCGACGATCGCAGCCCGTTGGCGCGGGTTCGCCTGCTCGACGACATCGAACACGCTTCCTTGGCTCCGGTCGTCGGCGCTGAAGGCGGCTCGAAGAGACTGTTGCCACACATTTTCGAGCAGGCAGCCGCACTCGATCCCGACCACATCGCACTTCGATTCGCCGACAGGACAATGACATACGGTGAATTGGATCGGCAGTCAACGCGACTGGCCAGACTGCTCCTGGCACGCGGCGTGTCCGCAGAATCGTTCGTAGCACTCGGTCTTTTTCGGTCGATCGAATCGGTCGTCTCCGTGTGGGCGGTCGCCAAGACCGGTGCCGCATTCGTCCCCGTGGATCCCGGGTACCCACGAGATCGTATCGACCACATGGTCAGTGACTCGGGTGCGCAGTTCGGTCTGACGATGCGGGCCAATGTGCCCGGCCTCCCCGAGACCCTTGCCGGGGGCGGTGGCTGGACCGTTCTCGACGATGCACAGATAGCGACCGAACTCGACGAGTACGCGGTGTCACCTCTTCGCGAGGACGAGCGAGTCCACGGTATCCAGCTCGACAGCGTCGCTTACGCGATCTACACATCCGGTTCGACCGGCCTACCCAAGGGTGTTGTCGTAACGCATACAGGTCTCGACAATTTTGCAGCCGAGCAGTCCGAGCGATACGAGATCACCCCACAATCGAGGACTTTGCATGTTTCGTCACCGAGTTTCGATGCCTCGGTGCTCGAGTACCTACTGGCGTTCGGAATGGGCGCGACAATGGTCATCGTCCCGCCGACAGTCTACGGTGGCGAAGAGCTCACGAACATTCTCGCGTCCGAGAAAGTTACTCACGGATTCATCACCCCGGCAGTTCTCGCTTCGGTCGATCCTGCCGGCCTCGACTCGTTCCAGTACGTGGCCGTCGGAGGCGAGGCGGTTCCCGCCGAGCTGGTCGCAACCTGGGCACCCGGCCGTAATTTGTTCAACGGTTACGGCCCGACCGAGACCACCATCATGTCGAACATCAGCGACCCGCTGGACGCTGATTCCGCGCTGACTATAGGCGGTCCCATCCGCGCGGTGTACGAAGTCGTGCTCGACACCCGGATGCAGCCCGTTCCAGTCGGCGTGTCTGGTGAGTTGTACCTTGCAGGCGTGGGCCTGGCACGTGGTTATCACGCACGAGGAGCGTTGACTTCCGAACGCTTCGTCGCGAACCCGTTCGGGATGGCCGGCGCTCGTATGTACCGCACCGGGGACGTCGTTCGATGGACGCCCGAGCGCACCGTCGAATACATCGGGCGCAGCGATTTCCAGGTCAAGGTGCGCGGGTTCCGCATCGAGCTCGGCGAGATCGACGCCGTGCTCTCCACCCACCCAGCCGTTGACTTCGTTGCGACCGTAGGATCCGAATCGCCCTCGGGTGCAACAGTTCTGGTTGCCTATGTCCGGTCCGCTGACCGTTCTGCGGAGATCGACACCGCGGAACTGACGGCACATGCGTCGGCGAGCCTTCCCGGTCACATGGTGCCGTCCTTTTTCGTGCAGCTTGCCGAGATACCGCTGACACCGGTCGGAAAATTGGACCGCCGTGCTTTGCCCGAACCCGAATTCGGTTCGGACACAAACGCATATATAGCGCCGCGGAACGCTCGAGAAACCACGGTTGCGACCGTCTTCGAGGAGACTCTCGGGATCGACCGCGTCGGTGCGCTCGACAGCTTCTTCGATCTAGGTGGAGACTCCTTGTCGGCCACCCGAGTGATCGCGCGCATCAATGCCGCGAGCGGTGCGGGACTGGGAGTTCGCGCAATCTTCGAAACGCCCACAGTCGCAGGACTGGCTGCGGCCATCGGTACGTCCTCGCCCTCGGGTGACCGCCCCGCCCTACGCGCTGTCGTTCGCCCCGAGCGGATCCCGCTGTCGCTGGCACAACAGCGCATGTGGTTCATCAACACCTTCGATCCGAGCTCGCCCGCGTACAACGTGCCGCTGGTGGTGCGCTTGACCGGAGAACTCGACCTCGACGCACTCGAACTGGCCGTCGCGGACCTGCTCGAACGGCACGAATCCCTGCGGACGACGTTCCCGTCCGACGGTGTCATGCCCGAACAACGGATCCACCGGACCGAAGACGTCGTTCCTGCTGTTTCGGTGGTGTCCATTGCCGATGGCGACCTTCGTGATGCCATCGGCACTATCGCCGGGACCGGATTCGACGTCACTACCGAGATCCCGATTCGTCTTGCGCTATACCGAATCGAGTCCTCGGTCGAACCCACGCACGTCCTTGCCATCGTGGTGCACCACATCGCGGCCGATGGAGCCTCGATGGCCCCGCTCGCCCGCGATGTGATGATCGCCTACTCGGCTCGGACTGCCTCGAGCGCGCCCGCATGGGCACCGTTGCCCGTGCAGTACGCGGACTACACGCTCTGGCAGCGCGAACTACTCGGAGACGAGAAGGACTCTGCCAGCATCGCCAGCGGACAATTGGATTTCTGGCGCACCGCACTCCAGGGAGTGCCCGACCTGCTTCCGCTGCCGACGGATCGTCCACGGCCGAACTTGCAGGACTTCCGCGGTGGACGCATCGTGTTCTCCATCGACAAGGACGTGCATCGGCGCATAACGGAATTCGTCCGCGAGCGGAACGCCACTATGTTCATGGTCGTGCACGGTGCGTTTGCCGCGACCCTTGCCCGCCTCAGCGGAACAGAGGATATCGCTATCACCACTCCGGTGGCAGGCAGAGGTGAAGCGGCACTCGACGACTTGATCGGCATGTTCGTCAATACTCTCGTACTTCGGACTGTCGTCGATGGCGCCGAATCGTTCGAGTCGCTGCTCGGTCGGGTTGTCGATGCCGATCTCGAAGCTTTCGGCCACACCGAGATCCCGTTCGAGCGTGTCGTCGAAGTACTGAATCCGGCACGGTCGACGGCGTACTCACCGTTGTCTCAGGTCGCGTTGTCATTCCAGAACAACACCAAGGCACGGCTCGAACTACCCTCGCTGACCGTCGAAGGATTCGACTTCGATGTTCCTGTCGCGAAACAGGACTTGCAGTTGCTGCTTTCGGAGACATTCGACGAGGCCGGGCAGCCGGCGGGAATCGAAGCTGCATTCGACTTTGCGACATCGCTGTTCGATCCCGCCACGGTCGAGTCCTTCGCCGATCGCTTCGTTCGGATACTGGATTCGGTCACCCTCGACCCCACGTCACCGATCGGTGACGTGGACGTACTCGAGCCCGAGGAGCGCGAAAAGTTTGCTCCGGCACGCGGTGATGACGGTGTGCAGGAGCAGACCTGGCCGCAGATGCTCACGACAGAGGCATCGCTGAATCCGGACGGCATCGCGTTGGAATTTCGGGATACCCGCCTCTCGTACCGAGACCTGGACGACCTGTCGACGCGTATCGCGCGCATGTTGATCGACTTCGGCTTGGGCCCCGAGTCGTTCGTCGCGCTTGCCCTACCGAGATCGATCGAATCGGTCGTGTCGATGTGGTCGGTGACCAAATCCGGTGCGGCCTTCCTACCGGTAGATCCGAACTATCCTTCCGATCGCATCGCTCATATGCTGACCGACTCGAAAGCACCGATCGGTATCACTGTCGCCGAATACCGTGACCAACTTCCCGACACGATCCCGTGGCTCGTCATCGACGATCCCGATTTCGTCGACGATGCACAGCGTTATCCGACCGAGGAGGTCACCGACGCCGATAGGACGTCTACCCTGCAGCTCGATCATCCTGCCTACCTGATCTACACCTCGGGCTCGACAGGACGACCCAAAGGCGTTGCCGTGCGGCACCGTGGTCTGGCCAATCTGGAAAAGGAGGTCACGCACCGGTTCCATCCGACTATGAAGTCGCGGGTCTCCCATATCGCGTCCCCGAGCTTCGATGCCTCGATCTACGAACTCATGATGGCCTTCGGTGTGGGAGCCACTGTCGTCATCGTTGCGCCCGGGATCTTCGGCGGTGACGATCTTGCAGATCTGCTCGAGCAGTCCGGCGTCACGCATGCTTTTCTCACCCCGGCTGCGCTGTCCTCCATCGATGGCGACCGGCTTACCGACGTCGGCGTTCTCGCAGTCGGAGGAGAGGCGTGTACGTCCGAACTCATCGCTCGGTGGGCACCCGGCAGAAAAATGTTCAACGGTTACGGACCGACCGAGACTTCCATCCAAGCAAGCGTGGGTGGGCCACTCGTCCCCGGTCAGGTCATCGATGTGGGACAGCCCGCCATCGGCTTCCGTTACCTGGTCCTCGACGCACGCCTGCGTCCAGTTCCGGCGGGAGTGGCAGGAGAGCTCTACATTGCCGGACCTGGAACTGCTCGCGGCTACCTTTCTCGTTTCGCCTTGACGTCGGAACGGTTCGTTGCAGATCCGTTCGGTGAACCGGGCGAACGGATGTATCGCACGGGAGACGTGGTTCGGTGGACTGTCGACCACACGATCGAATTCGTCGGGCGCAGCGATTTCCAAGTCAAGGTTCGTGGGTTCCGAATCGAACTCGGCGAAATCGACGCCGCTCTCACCGCGCACGACGCCGTCGTGTTCGCGGCGACCATCGGTCATACCGCGCCGTCCGGCGACACCGTCCTGGTGTCGTACATTCGGATTGCCGATGGGCGCTCGGTCACTACGACCACGCTGACCGAGTTCGTCGGTGAAACGCTTCCGCGGCACATGGTCCCAACCGCAATCGTGGTCCTCGACGAGATTCCGCTGACTCCCGTCGGTAAGTTGGACCGTCGAGCCTTGCCGGTACCGGAATTGACGGGAGCGACAGTCGCCTATCGGGCGCCGTCGTCGGCGACCGAAGCCTCTGTCATCGAGGTCTTCACCGAGATTCTCGGAGTCGAGACCATCGGTGTCGACGACAACTTCTTCGATCTCGGAGGTACGTCGTTGGTGGCAACACGCGTCGTACCTGCTCTGGAGACTGCGACGGGTGTGCGCGTGCCGCTGCAGGCCCTTTTCCTCGACCCGACCGCGGCTGGGCTCGCCGCCCGAATCGATTCCACGGAAAGCGAGCAGTCTTCTCTGGACAGTGCCTTCGGCGTCGTGATTCCGTTGCGCGGGCAGGGGAGTGGAACACCTCTGTTCTGTGTTCACCCCGGCATCGGACTGTCGTGGGGTTACTCCGGAATTGTTCGTCACCTCGCGGCCGATCGACCTGTGTACGGTCTTCAGCTTCCGAGTATCTCCGAAGGCGGTGCCTTCGAGTCGATTCAGGCTCTCGCACACCGCTACGTCGAGGAGATCCGCGCAGTCCAGCCGGTCGGTCCGTACAACCTGCTCGGGTGGTCACTCGGCGGCGCCATCGCTCATGCGGTCGCGGTCGAACTCTGCCATGACGGATCCATCGTCGAGTCCCTGACGATTCTGGACAGCTACGTCCTCGAACCCGCCGAGGCGGTCGAAGGTCGACTCAGCGTCGAGGAGTTGCTCGCCGGTCTCGGCCTCGATGTCGGGAACCAGGAATCGGACGGAGCGCTGACCTACGAGAGCGCGGTGGAACTTCTGAACGAATCCTTCGGCCAGAACACCGGTGTGACTCCGCAGCATCTGGAACGGATCAACGACGGATTCGGTAACTCGACGACAATCATGAACCGCTTCGTGCCCGATGTCTTCGATGGAAACGTTCTGTTCTTCTCCGCAGCACAGGGCTCCGGCGATGGAGTTTCTCGCGACCCGGCGCAATGGAATGAATTCGTGACCGGAAAAGTCCGAATTCATGAAGTCGACTGCGCCCACAATCAGATGATCGAACCGCAGGTGCTCGCGGAAATCGGCACAGTATTGGAAATCTATCTCGATGAAAACCTGTATTGAGCACATGAATCTGGTGGTAGCGAATACCATCGCAGAGACAAAACGAACAATTCGTCGAACTACGGTCTGGGGATACCTGTGAAGCGGATCAAGTCAGTAACGGCAACAGTTGCTGCGGTGCTTGTTACGACATCGGTGACAATTGTGATCGGTGGCGGCACGGCGTCTGCCGATCCGGTCGCAGCGAACGAATCAGTGAATTACCAGACGTCCGTTCTACCGGATGGAGCAGTCAGCACAATTCTCGACTCAGGCGCGTTTCGTCTCGACGCAACTGCTGAGCAAGTTCAGGTGATCGGTGCATCCGGTAACGTCCTGGCCGCCTTGCCACTGACTTATACCGTCAACGGTACGTCGTATTCGATAGCGCCCGCCGTACTCGGCAGTCGAGAGTTGTTGCTGACGCCACAACCGGCAGCGTCGCTCGTGACCGACGTGGCGGGCCCGGTCACCAAGCAAGCGGCACTCGATAATGCTCTGAATCAGATCGCCATCGGCTACACCAATGGTGGCGCAATCGGTACCGCTGTGGGCGCTGCACTCGGATTCGCCATCGGATGCGTTTCGATCTTTCCGAACTTCATTTCCGGGTGCATCATCGGAACTGTCATCGGCGTGGTGGCGGGATCGATCATCGGAACGCTCAATGCCAATCCGCAGGTTCAACCAGCCGTGTTCGAGTACTTCGCTACTCCCTGACCGAGCCGACGACTGAGGGGCGGAACAGCTAGCTTCGTCCCTCAGGCCGGCGGCCCAGCGCCCGCCGCATCGAGACTGCTTTGACCATCGTTTCTTCGAACTCCTCTTCCGGGTCCGACAGAGCAACGATGGCGCCTCCGACGCCGAACGTGACCTCGTGCTCGGTGGAGACGATGGTTCGAATGACGATCGAGAAGTCGGCGGTACCCGTCACCGACAAGTATCCGATTGCTCCCGAATACACACCGCGCGGACCATCTTCCAGCTTGTCGATTATTGCCATCGTTCGAATTTTTGGCGCTCCAGTCATGGAGCCACCGGGAAATGCAGCGCTGACACAGTCGACGGCAGAGGCATCTTCGCGTAGTCGACCTCGCACTGTGGACACCAATTGGTGTACGGGGGCGTACGTTTCGACGTCGAACAATTTGGGGACATGTACCGACCCCGGGATGCACACGCGGGCAAGATCATTGCGGACAAGGTCGACAATCATCAGGTTTTCGGCCTTGTCCTTCTCGTTGTCGAGAAGATCCGCGCGGAGTTCGGCGTCCTGTTCGGGGCTTTCACCGCGCGGACGCGTCCCCTTGATCGGCTTCGATTCGACGATTCGTTCGGCATCGATACGCAGGAACCGCTCCGGTGATGCGCTCGACACCGACAGATCAGCGAAGCCCAGAAATGCGCTGTAGGGCGTGGGGTTGATTTCACGCAGATAGGAATAGGTATCGAGCGCGTTGATCGGACCGGGGAACGTCGCTGTATTGGTAAGGCACACTTCGTATGTCTCTCCCGACCGGATTTCGGCCAGACACTGTTCGATCAGGTCTAGGTACTTCGCATGGTTGTGGCGAAGGGGCAACTCGTTCTGAACAAGTGGAGCGATCAGCGCCTGTGTGTCCGGAACCTGCTTGTCCTCGTGTTCGAGTGATCTCAATGCGCGCTCGACCGATGCGAACCACGTCGCAGTTTCCGTCTCCGCTCGATCCCGGACCAGGGCCATGACGTAGCACTGCCGTCCAACATGGTCGAATACTACGGCGCGATCAGCGAAAACCATCGAGGCGTCCGGAGTCGGTGCGGTATGAACAAGCTGTCCGCCGACGTCGGCTTTGAGTTCGTAGCCCAAGTATCCGACGTAGCCGAGTCCGAATGCAAAGGGTAGGTGCTCGAGTGGGGGAGTTGCACGATCACGCAGCTGGCGGTCGAGGTACGCGAAGAAGGTCGAATCGATGGTTTCCACCGATCCATCACTGCTTTCAACACTGACCTGTCCCTCGGCTACTCGGTACGTGACGTACTCCGCTAGCGGACCAGAGCAGTCTCCCATGATGGTGAACTGTGAATTCGGCTCGACCGCGGCACTGCCATCAAGCCAGAAGCTGTTGGGTCCACTTGCGAACAGCGCAGAGAACGCTCGCTCGGTATCGAATTCGCCGTCTATGCAGAGAGTTTCGATCGAGTACGGAGATCGACATGGAATGCCGGTCGATGCTCGGGGCTTGCGAGCCACCGTGAGATCCCGAAAGTTTGCCAGCAGTTCGCGACCGTAATCGGTACTGATCGACTCTGGATGGAATTGCACTCCCCAGATCGGTTTGGTGCGGTGACTAACAGCCATTACCAAGCCATCATGGGTCCACGCGACGGCTTCGAGTTCGTCGGGCACTTCCACTGCCAGCAACGAGTGATATCGCACTACCGAATACGGTGACGGAATTCCCTCGAACAGATCGTCGCCAGTATGGACAATTTCCGATATTCGACCGTGCATCGGCGTGGGTGCAAGATCGACCACGCCGCCGAACAGGTGACATATCGCCTGATGACCCAGGCACACACCGAGTATCGGCAGCTCGCATTCTTCGATAGCGCGCGCGCTGATTCCGAGATCGTGCGCGGTCGTAGGACGCCCAGGCCCCGGAGACACTACGACATTGTCGAAGGTTCCGAAGTCGATGGACTCCCAGGGCACGTCATTCTTGACGACCACAGGTGGCACGCCGTTCACCTCTGCCAACAGGCTGTAGAGGTTATAGGTGAACGAGTCGTAATTGTCTATGAGCAACGTGCGAACAGCCATGTCCATCACCTAACGATGCTGCGCGTCGGACGCGGCGCGCTGGGTGGGGGAATCCGAGTCGATGATGAGGTCTTCGACACGGCATGCCTCTGCGATCAACAACTTGTACACCGAGGTGAGAAAGTCCTCCGACAGATCATTGCTACGCGCGAATTCGCGGGCTCTTTCCTGAACGACCCCGACGCGGCCCGGTTGCATCATCGGTATTTCGAACTCACGCTTGACCGCCGCGACACGCACGCAGATATCGATCCGGTCACGAATCGAATCCATAAGACAGCGATCGACCGCGTCCAATTCCTCGCGCAGAGAGCTCAAAAGATTTTCGGAATCCCCGTACACCTGGTGCCGCCCCTCTCGCTCTGCCGTGGATACCGCGTCCGAGTTCGAATGCAGCGTTTCCACCTACCGCGTCGACATATACATCGACAGTGATCCTCGAGCTGTTACCCCTGCGCCATACCGACGATGCCTTACGGTCCGCAGTCCTGACGACCGCGCGTGGCGTTAGAACTCAGTATGGCTCAGAGCACAATACTTTCATTGCACGGCGGAGTTGGGACGGCGTCCACGAAGAAATTGTTCATTCGTCGTCGATTCGAAATACGTGCTTCTCGAAAACAAACCCACGGTAGGAAGCGTGACAAAAAAATGCGCCGAACGAATGTTTCCATTCGTTCGGCGCAAGCACAGTTACTTTATGTCGGTCGAGCGCCCGTGCACTCGACATGAAGAAATCAGGCGCCCCGGCGCTTGACCTTCAGTAGGTCCATACGTTCCTTGAGAAGCTCTTCGAGCTCTTCCACGGACCGGCGCTCGAGGAGCATGTCCCAGTGAGTACGCGGAGGCTTTACCTTTTTGGCCTCCGGTGCCGTTCCTTCGAGGAGCGAACCCTCGAGGCCGTTCTTGCACGCCCAAGTGCCGGGAATCTCGGCTTCGTCGGCGAACGGGATGTCGAACTCTTCACCGTTGTCACAGCGATACCGGGCAACCCGGCGAGGCGCGAGATCATGATCGCGGTCGGTCTCGTAGCTCACAGCACCGAGACGGCTACCCCGTAGTACGCGGTCTGCCATTGTGAAGTCCTCTCCTCATAGTGCATGCGATTTTGCACGGGGCTGGTGATGCCCTCATGCAACTCACAAATATGTCAACGTCTGTACCGCGTCGTTCGTTCCCGTATCGACACGCGAGAAGTCTTTGTCGGCGCCAGTCCGTGGTCATTCTACCGTCCCGCACCGTTAGGCTCTGTACATGCCGGTGTCGTCTCGTCGAGTTCATGCGTGCGCATGGTGCGGACGCGAGGTCGCGAACTCCGGAATGGGTCGGCGGAGGCGGTATTGCCGTCAGTCGTGCCGGCAGCGGGCATACGAGCACCGGAGTGCGGTCAAGGGCACATCCATCCCGGCAGATGCCATCGTATTGTCGGCCGACGAGGCGTCAGCATTGATCGACCGCACGTTCGAGGTCAGATGTGCCGCCGAAGACGTCGCGATTGCCGTGCAAGAAGGTGCGTCAGCGGAAGAACTTGCCCAACTGTGCGTCGAACTCGTGGCCAGAGCAAAAGACGCCGAACGGCTGCGATAGGGCTCACCAGGCCAGTTGGTTCGTCGTTTCGGACACTTCGGACCAAGATGTGGACAATGGAGTCGATCGCGCGAACGGCGCGACGCCGAACGAAGGAGATCCATGGCTTTCTGGGACCAACTCAAATCGAAGGCCCAAGAGCTGAACGGACAGTTGCAGACCAAGACCGTCCAGTTCAAGAACAAAGAATTCGCAAACGGCAGCATGGCGATGTGCGCTCTCATCGCCGCAGCGGATGGCACCATAGATCCGGCCGAACGGCAGAAGACAGCATCACTCATTGCCAGCAACGAAGCCTTGAAGGTCTTCCCTGCCGACGAACTTCGACAGAAGTTCGACTGGTATTGCGACAAGCTGAATGGTGACTTCGACTTCGGCAAAGTGGAAGCCACTGCCACCATCGGCAAGTTGAAGACCAAGCCGGAACAAGCTCGAGCAGTCATCCAGATCGGCATCATCATCGGTGGCGCAGACGGACTGTTCGATGACCACGAGAAGAACGCGGTACGCAACGCGTGCTTCGCCGTCGGTATAGATCCGGCCGAGTTCGAACTCTGACTCACTGACCCGCGGTACCGACTGCGCTCGGTACCGCGGGTTACGAGGTCAATCTGCCGGAGCCGGGAATCGATGAATCCACGGTTGTGCTTCCTCGAGCTGAGCCGCGAGCCGGAGGAGTTCACCATCGGATCCCAATTTTCCGACGAACTGCACACCCAGTGGTAGCCCGCCCTCGGTCCAATGCAGAGGAACGCTGATCGCGGGGCGGCCCGTGAGATTGGCCAACTGGGTATAGGGGACCCACCCGAGGCTGTCCTGAATGACGTCGTCGAGTACCCCGCTGAAAGCCATCAGTTTCCCGCCGCGAACCTTGCTGACAAGACGAGCGGTTCGCTGCATCAACGACGAGGTGGAGGTTGCGCCTACTCGCAGAGGGGGAGTAGCCAGTGTCGGAGTCAACAGGTAATCGAAACGCTCGTGGAATGCGCTGAGCGAACGGACATGGGACGTCGTTCGTTCCAACGCCTCGATCGTAGCTAGCAAACCACTCGAACGACCGAACTCGGCAATTGCCACAGTGTCAGCCTCGAAATCGGAATCGCTTGCGCCGGTTCGTCTTTTGATATCAGCAATCTGCGCGTGTACCTGAGCGAACCATATCGTCAGGAAGTCACGCGAGAGCGCCCAGTCGTCGTAGGGCGGCGTCACCTGCTCGACGTGGTGCCCCAAGCCTGCGAGCAGTTCGGCGGTACGCTCCACCGCCTCGACAGCCTCCCGGTGCGGTGCCGGATTGACCGCCGAGGACGAGGACCAGCCGATTCGTAGCGGGGACGGGGCTCGATCGAGATCCTTCGAAAATGGTTGCGCGGGAAATGCAGCTTGGTAGTCCGAGTTCGGATCAGGGCCGACAATCGCGTCGTACAGGGCAGCGCTGTCGCGCACAGTTCTGCTGACCACCCCCTGCGTCACCATTCCGAACATGATTTCTCCGGTCTGCGGACCGTAAGGGGAAAGTCCTCGACTGAGCTTCAGGCCGACGAGACCGTTGCACGCCGCGGGGATCCGAATCGAACCGCCGCCGTCGTTCGCGCCGGCTGCGGGCACAATCCCAGCAGCTACGGCCGCGCCGGATCCACCCGAAGAACCGCCGGGCGTGCGGGAAAGGTTCCATGGGCTGCGGGCAGCTCCCCAGTAGTCCGGTTCGGTGACACCCTTCGCACCCAACTCCGGTGTGTTGGTCTTCCCGAAGATCACCAGACCTGCGTCGAGAAACCGCTGCGTCACGAGGGCGTGATCGGTAGCGACGTGATGGGCCAGGGATCGCGAACCGTACGACGTCGGATAGCCCTTGTACTCCTGGAGAAGATCTTTGATCAAAAACGGCACACCTGCGAGAGGGCCGCTGAGCGACGGGTCGCCGGCCCGCGCGTCTGCAGCGTCCAACGGCGCCACGATGGCGTTCAGCTTGCCGTTCACCTCAGCCGCTCGTTCACGTGCGAGATCGAGTAGTTCGCGCGCAGTTACCTGCCGGGTGCGAACGGCTTCTGCCAATGACAGGGCATCCAGGGACATGTATTCGCCGAGCTTCATGCGCAGATGCTAACCCGCGAGGACCCGCCGATAATATGGATCAGGAATCGAGAAGCGGGACAGTGAGACGCGAAGCTACCGTGACGACACATAAGCCGCGACAGCTACCTGCTCTGGAGATGGAGAACCGAACGCATGGTCACGAAGAGAAGTGCGAGTTCGCATGGACTGCATGCCGCCGATGCTCACGATCTGATTCGAGTCCAGGGCGCCCGAGTGAACAATCTCAAAGACATCAGCGTCGATATACCCAAACGCAGGCTGACCGTCTTCACCGGTGTGTCCGGCTCGGGCAAAAGCTCGTTGGTATTCAACACCATTGCCGCGGAGTCACAGCGCATGATCAACGAAACCTACAGCACGTTCGTCCAAGGCTTCATGCCCACGCTCGCTCGGCCCGACGTCGACGTACTCGAAGGGCTGACAACGGCGATCATCGTCGATCAACAACGAATGGGTGTCGATCCGCGATCGACGGTCGGCACAGCCACCGACGCCAACGCGATGCTTCGTATCCTCTTCAGCAGACTCGGCAAGCCACACATCGGTTCGGCGCAGGCGTACTCCTTCAACGTCGCCTCGATCTCCGGGGCGGGCGCGGTCACCATCGACCGAGGAGGCCGACAGACGAAGGAACGGCGCAGTTTCAGCATCACCGGAGGAATGTGCCCCCGATGCGAGGGACGAGGCTCGGTATCGGATTTCGATCTGTCCGCACTGTTCGATGCAGCCAAGTCCTTGAACGAGAACGCCATCACCGTGCCCGGCTACAGCATGGAAGGTTGGTACGGCCGCATCTACCGCGGCTGCGGCTTCTTCGATCCGGACAAACCGATCAGCAAATACACCAAGAAAGAAACAAACGATCTGCTCTACAAGGAGCCGACAAAAATCAAGGTCGAAGGCATCAACCTGACCTACACGGGACTGATCCCACAGATTCGAAAGTCGTTTCTGGCCAAGGATGTCGACGCGATGCAACCCCACATTCGTGCTTTCGTGGAGCGCGCAATCACCTTCGCAACGTGCCCAGACTGCGACGGCACCAGGCTCAGCGAGGCTGCGCGATCGTCGAAGATCAAGGGCAAGAACATCGCCGACATCTGTGCGATGCAAATCAGTGATCTCGCCGAGTGGGTCGGTAATGTGCAGGAACCGACGATGACGCCGCTGCTGACGTCGTTGAGCGGCATCCTCGACTCGTTCGTCGAGATCGGGCTCGGATACCTGAGTCTGGACCGTCCATCCGGCACATTGTCCGGTGGTGAAGCCCAGCGCACCAAAATGATTCGCCACCTCGGTTCCTCGCTCACCGACGTCACCTATGTCTTCGACGAGCCCACGATCGGCCTGCATCCGCACGACATCGCTCGGATGAACGATCTCCTCCTGAGGCTTCGCGACAAAGGCAACACGGTGCTGGTGGTCGAGCACAAACCGGAAACGATAGCGATCGGCGACCACATCGTCGACCTCGGTCCCGGCGCCGGCAGCGGGGGAGGCGAGCTCTGTTTCGAAGGGACGGTCGAAGGACTCCGCGCAAGTCGGACCGTCACGGGCCGACATTTCGACGACCGGGCAGCACTGAAGGACTCCGTCCGGGCCTTTACCGAGGTTGTGGAAATCCGCGGTGCGACGTCCCACAACCTTCGATCCGTCGACGTCGATGTGCCGCTCGGAGTTCTCGTTGTCGTCACCGGTGTCGCCGGTTCGGGCAAGAGTTCGCTGATTCACGGATCTCTGTCCGGACTGGACGACGTCATCTCGGTCGATCAGGGAGCGATCCGCGGATCCCGACGCAGTAATCCAGCTACGTATACCGGGCTACTCGATCCGATTCGAAAAGCGTTTGCCAAAGCCAACGGCGTCAAACCTGCTTTGTTCAGCGCCAACTCCGACGGTGCATGCCCGAACTGCAACGGTGCGGGCGTCATCTACAGTGATCTCGCAATAATGGCCGGGGTTGCCACCGTATGTGAAGTGTGTGAGGGCAAGCGTTTTCAGGCATCGGTGCTGGAGTATTTTTTCGGTGGCCGAAATATCAGCGAAGTTCTCGAAATGCCGGTGTCCGAAGCCGAGGACTTCTTCGGCAAAGGCGATGCGAAGATACTGTCCGCACACAAGATACTGAGCAGACTCTGCGACGTCGGCCTCGGTTACATCAAGCTGGGTCAGCCTCTGACCACACTGTCAGGTGGTGAACGGCAGCGCCTCGAGCTCGCGACCCACTTGAGCGAAAAAGGCCGAATCTACGTACTCGACGAACCGACCACCGGTCTCCATCTCGCCGACGTCGAGCAATTTCTCGGCCTACTCGATCGCCTCGTCGACTCCGGTAAATCGGTAGTGGTGATCGAACACCATCAAGCTGTGATGGCGCATGCGGACTGGATCATCGATCTCGGACCCGGAGCCGGACACGACGGCGGCAAGATCGTTTTCGAAGGTACGCCCGCAGATCTCGTCGCCGACCGAACGACCCTTACCGGCGACTACCTCGCGCGATATGTCGGTAACTGACCGACAGCGGAAAAAGCTGAGCAGTTCTCAGGGGACATCAGGCCAGCCACGCTCGGATGGGATGGAGCCATCAGCAACAGCTTTGGCCAGTTGAGCGTGGTCTGCTGTGTTTTGGTCGGCATAGGCGCTTGCGAACGCAACCATCGCTTCCTCGACCTTACTGCCACCGCCGAGATAGTCGGCGATAGCTGCAGCGTCACCGCTACGAGCATGAGCGCGCGCCAGGACGTTGCCGCAGGCTGCTGCAAATTGCGGGAGACGAAGAGCGACGACCTCACCTTTGGGGATTACTTTGCCGTCGCGGAACTGCCTGACGTAGAAATCCAAATCGAGGTGCAGATTCGCGTCCTGAAAAGATGTCCATCCCACGAACATGTCGGTGGCGCTCTGGATCATGCGTTGACCATGCACTACGCGTGATCCGTGGTTTTCGTACTGGCTCTTGCCCAGGAACTGTTCGTAGACAGATGGGCCCGCCTGTTTGATCTGCAGTAGCAGTGGGTCTTTTGTGCGCCGTTCCTCGAGCAGTGTCAGGAACACCCGCATGCCGACACTTCCGACGCCGACGACTTGACGTACTGCGTCGACCACGTCGTAACGGGTGAGCAGGTTATCGAGATGGTCGGGGATGGAGTCGTAATACTTGCGCATCACGTCGAGCAAGATTTGATCAGCCGCGTCGCCGAGCCGGTGTACTCGATACGGGGGATCCTCGGTGATCACTCGATGGCCGTCGACCAGAGTGGTGAGCTTCTTCGAGGCCACCCGGCCTGTCCGCTTTTTGGCACGCTTCTCGATGAGCGCATCCATTTCGCCCTCATCGTCGGTGGTCGCATACTCGACCAACTGGTCGACACCGACTTTGTCGTACCAGACGTCGATCTGCGGCATCGTTGCGTAAGTCTTCATGTGCTTGCGATAGCTGCGGTACCCAGCTCGAACCGACTCTTGTGCAAGCCTTTCCGGCACGCCGTTGTCTCGCGCAAGCACGACGACGCTCGCGAGAAAACGTTTGAGGTCCCACTCGAACGGCCCGGGTAGGGTCTCGTCGAAGTCCCGCAGATCGAAGAGGAGATTTCGCTCGGGAGAGGTCCACGGACCGTAGTTCAGGATGTGCGCATCGCCGCACATCTGGACCATGATCCCGGTATTTGCGGTGGAGGCGAGGTCGGCGGCCATCACTGCCGCGGCCCCACGGTAGTACGTCCAGGGAGAATGGCTCATTCGCCCATGTCGGATCGGGAGGAGGTCCGGTGCTCGAATATCGCTCTGCGCCAGTATTGTCTGCAGAGGGTCATGACCGCGAGTTGCCGAGTTCCAACTTCCAAGCTCCCGGCGCGATACCAAGGCACGCGCAGCACGCCCTGAACCCGAATGCTCGGGTGACGGTGCATCGACTATCGCGGGAGCCCGGTTAGGCGTTGACCGTGTGCTCACGGGCACTCCTTCGTCATCATGTGCGGTGGCATCGCTCAGGCGTGTCGAGTTCACCAGAGACCGAGATGCTGTCCTCGGCATTCGAGCATGGTCCTTTTCCGGTCCAGGCAGCATCACCCGCCCAGGATGATTCTGCTTCAGCACCCATAGTGGCGTGGCGGGGCATAATGAACCGATGGCTCTCGCCTCACACCGACGCTTCGATTACTCGGCAATCACCGATCGTCCACAGTTCGAGTGGCCAGGTGGTGCTCGTCTTGCGGTGTACGTCGCCGTCAACTGCGAGCACTTTCCCTACGACGACGGCCCCCCCGGCCTCGGCTACACCCCGGATATGGATCAACCGAACACCTATAACTGGGGGTGGCGTGAGTACGGTAACCGTGTAGGCGGATTCCGGATCGCAGAAACTCTGGAGCGGAGCGGGATACGGCCCACCCTGTTGCTCAACACCGAAACATACGATCACGCACCGGAGTTGCTCGACGCATTTCGTGAACTCGACGCTGACTTCGTAGCCCACGGCCGCACCAACGCCGTCCAACCCAACCAACAGGACGAGACCGACGAGCGTCAGACCATCGACGAGGTCTATCGCACGATCGAACGCCTCGAAGGGATACCGCCTCGCGGGTGGATGAGTCCCGGCGCCAATCCGAGTCGCGTAACCGAAGACCTCCTTGCCGATCGTGGATTCGATTACACACTCGACTGGCCGATCGATGATCAACCGGTATGGCTTTCCACCCGCGGCGGACCGTTGCTCAGCGTTCCGTACCCCCACGAGGCCAACGATCTACCGGCATTCGTTCACCATCACGGCACAGCGGACGAGTTCGAGCGCACGATCATCGATTCGTTCGAAGAACTTAAGGACAATTCAGCCGAGCAGTCCGTGGTGCTGGCCATCTCGATTCACACATTCCTGACCGGACAGCCGTATCGACTCCGTCGATTTCGCGCCGCCCTCGAACACATGACGGCGAGTGCCGACGGCGTTTGGTTCACGACGGCAGGTGACATCGCTGGCCACTTCCGAAGCGTCATGCCTCCGAAATAGCACTGAACCTTGTCGAACCGGTGGAGGAAACCGATCCGACAAGGTTCAGATGTCGAGAACAAGCCTGGCGCTACTGGCGCGATACTGCGACTCTGGCGATGTCGGCGGGGTCGATGACGTGCGAATGGTCGTCGTCGTCGCCGACATCGGTCGTTTCGTCGGCGGAGAAAACCATCGGCTGTGTCTGATCTACCCGACCGTTACCGACTTCGCGACCATCGTAGAAGACGGTGACGGTGCCGCCCTTGGCGAGACCGCCTCCGTCGTAGGCAAACTCTGCACGGATCTGGTGCTTGCCCGGGCTGATCGCTTCTGTTGCGGTGGCGGTGAATTCAGTCATTCCGAGCAAGTTGTACACGAAGGATGCGTACCTATTCTTGATGTCGAGGACGTTGGAGAATCGTCGAATCCGATTGATAAAGTCAGCACACAGGTTTACCAGTGGGGGATAGGTGACTCCACTGGGACGCACATGATCGACATGCACCTGCAGCCCGAGGCGGGGGACGTGTCCGCCTCGGGCCGACTTCCCTTGCCGCCGAAGTGCTTCAGTCAGTCCTCCAGGAGGCAACTGCCCAGATTACGACGATATCGATGGCGATCACCAAAACCGACCACCATGGGTAGTAGGGGAGCCAAAGAAAATTGGCGATGATCGATAGCGCTGCGATCACAATTGCACCGACTCGGGCCCAGACAGCTCCACTGAACATGCCGATTGCAATAAGCGCACCGAGTACACCTACAATCGTGACGATCCAACCCCACGTGGTGAGATCGAATTTGTAGATGTACTCAGGTCCGGCGACAAACAATGCGTCTTTCGATATCGCCGAAATACCCTGCAGCACTGTCAAAATCGACACAGTAAGCAGCAGGATTGCGGCGGCAAATGTTGTTCCGGCTGCAAATCCTTGTTTTACGGGATGGCGATCGTGTTCAGCAGTCATCACATTCCTCTATCCTCGCGGCAGCGGTTGTCGAATTCGAGTGTGAGCCGTCCTGGGCTGAAAATACTCACCCACTGCGGATGAATCCCGCCTGTGGCGCCGAATTCTCGTCTGGATCCACGGGCGGGAAAGGAAGATCAGAGCATTGGCTGCTGACGGGTGCGAGACCCGCAGATCATCCAGAGGTCTTCAGGGCAGCTGACCGTTTCAACCTGTCGAATCGTCACAGTGACGATTCGACAGGTTGAAAGCCTGCCAAGGGGGGATGGACTGCGAGGTAGCGTCCGGGAGTTTCGGCAGGAATGCACATGGACCCGCAGCGATGCATCTGGAGGCATCGAAAATTTTGCCACGCAAGTGGAATGCAGCGAGCGTGGCAAAAATTTTCAATATGCGTGCATTTCGCGCTTGCGCGATTCGGCGTACTGCTCACAAGCGACTGATCGATGGAGGCTGAAGGCTGATTACCCACTGAAGTAGCTCACCGTGCCGACTGCGCGCTGACCTGGTAAACCTGTATTTTGGCCAATTTGCCGATAATCAACATTATGTCAAGTAATATGTTGGATGTTGTCCCCTGTCGAGAACTTTTCCACTTCGTGTACCAGTCGATACAACTCGCGCACTCTGCGTGACACATGCAGACACGTCAGCCGACGGTCGGCGGACCATCGGTGTGTGGCCGCTGCGCGATGGCTATACCAGGCACCGGGTCATTCGGCGCAACGAATCGATTCGCTGCGCCTGTTTCACTGCGGCCGTTCGGGGTCCGTCGGGTTCTTCATTCTGGGCCGCAGATTGTAGCCGCCGTACCACTGGTGCACTGCTTGCTTGCTCATGCCGAGAACGTCGCCAATCTTCGACCACGGCACCGGCGGTCTTGCACTGCGCAGTCGCTCGATGATGGCGTAGCGGTCGGCGATCATCGTCGAAGCCAGGAACGCGTTGATCTCGAGCGCATCGAAATCAGAGACGGCCTCAATGCGACGCCGCTCGGCGTCGGTGATCCACTTTTCAGCATCCTCACGCCCCAGATTGCGCACACCTTCGGCGAGCTCGACCGCTGCGAGGGCGGCGTTGTATTCGTCGTACATCGCGGACAGTTCGGCCGCGGTGAGTTTCTTCGTGGAATACATATCGTCAACATATCTTGACGACTTACAATCGCCAAAAAATCTTGACGTCGGCAAGCAAAAAGCATGTCTCACTGGAGCGGCACGGCCGCTTCCTACGGGACGCGATAGCCGGCCCTGGGAAAACCTGGTGCCCCGAGCATCGGAACCCGCGTGCAGGCACCGAATTACAAACCTACGCCGCTGGTGTGGCGGGCAATCGAAGTCACCCACTGGCCGTCCACACGTAACCGAGGGTGGGGTCAGGGATTATCGAGTTTGGTGACCAGACCTCGGTCCCCGTCCACGCGAACCCGGTCGCCGGTCTCGAGCACCTGCGTTGCCACCAAGGTATTGACGACGCACGGTAGCCCGTACTCCCTCGCCACCACAGCGCCGTGAGAAACGGAGCTGCCGATATCGGTGACCAGAGCGGCGATGACGGTGAAGTACGGAGTCCATCCCACGTCGGTGACCGGGGCGACAAGAATTTCACCACGCTGCACTTCACGCGCATCGACTATCGACTTCGCAACACGCACAAAGCCTTCGACCGTACCCCGACTGGCGGGCCGTCCGACGATCTCGTCGTCGGTGAAGCTGCGCTCCGTCCGAGCAATGAGAGGCGACGGCCTCCCCACAGACACATCGTCGAACTCGAGGAACCCCTGGAACGCGAGTGCTTCACGACGCTGGAGACCGCGCAGCACGAGATCGGCAACGTCGTGCGGACCGACGATGTGGTTCAATTCTGTGCGGTCGAAGAAGAACACCAGATCAGGGTCGGGTAGCCGTCCAGTACAGGCCAGCAACTCCCCCAGGTGGCGGTACCCCAGCTTGAGCGCATGGGCCATCAGAGCCATCTTCGATTTCGTCTCCTCGCGTCCCCGCGCGCCGCCCTGCGCCAGGCGGGCGAGAAGTCTGACGGTCGACGATGTGGGCGTCCGAACCCGAGAGAACATCGGTCCGCGAACAGCCTGATCGAGAGATGAGCGCAGCATGACCTGCATCATCGATCCCAGCCCTTCCGGGTCCTCGGCCCAAGATGGGTCTCGCATGCACAGCTCACGGTATCCGCGGTGACCGTAGCGAATCAAGAACTGTCGCAAAGCTATACCGCCGGCGCTGTCTGTAGTCCGCAATCCGTCGACCGCATTGCCCGGCTCCGCGGCCAAGAATCTCGTGGTGGCCTCGTCGTCGGTGGCGACGGTGTTCACTACCGAGTCGAGATGCTCGAGCATGAGCGCGCTCTCGACATCGGAGGCGCCGGCCAGAAGGCGGGTTGCCTCGGCTCTCCCCTCGTCCTCACTGCCTCCCTTCTTGACCGCCTGCTTCATCAGAACGCTTTCGAGGATGTTGGCTGCAACCGCTGCGCGTGACGACGACCGCACATGAGTCAGCGTGATGTCGCAGTACTGTTCGACGCCGAATTCCAACTGCCGCAGAACGTCTCGTCGGTCATCACTGGTCGGAACCGGAAATCCGGCGATCTGGTCGCCCAGGCGTCTGATCGCCGGACCGGCGGATAGTGCATACGCGGTGAGCCGGACCGTATTGCCAAGTTTGCGAAAGAAGGGTTTCGCCGGCTTGGGCTTCAATTCGTCGACCACCCGACCGCAGATCGATGTGGAGAACTGCTCCAGCGAATTTCCGAGTAGGCCCGAGCTCAGCGCCGTGCCTTCGGTCAGGTTCAGGAACATGTGTCCATAAAAATATCCGACCTGAAGCCACGGTTTCTCGTAACTCGGTTGTGCCCGCGCGACCACTTGCAGCCTTTGCATCGCGTGGTCGATGGCGTAGCCGGATACCGACGCGGTCAGCGGGCAGAAGGCACCCGGCATCATCTCCCCTATGTTGCAGCGCGTGTACACGTGATCGGCGCCCGCAAGTGGCGAGTCCATCTCGTCGAGTTCAGCGGGCAGGCTGGTGATCGGCCTGCCCTGCAGCCACCACAGAGTGCCGGACCGGTCGATCGCCCATTCGAGATCCATAGGCCTCCCCCAGTGTTGCTCAGCGCGTAAAGCATCGGAGCGAATGTCGGCGATCTCCCGGGGCGACAGAACCGGCACCTCGCCAACCTCGTGCACGACGGGGATTCCGCGGGAATCCAGGAGTATGTGGTCAGGAGACGCCGTACCGTCGACGAGCGCGTCACCGAGTCCGGCGATGGCGTCGATAACCATGACGTCGCGCCGGCCGGTGGTCGGATCCGCAGTGAACACGACACCGGCGGCGCGCGCGTCGACCATCTGCTGAACCACCAGATGCATGATGGCCGCTGACTCCCCGCTGTAGGACGAGGCTCGTTCGGAATTCACCGAGGCGGTGCACGTGCACACTGCCTCGGTGAAGTCATCGACGGAGTCGACACCGAGCACAGTGTCGTATTGCCCGGCGAAGGACTGGTTGTCACCGTCCTCCCCGACGGCCGAAGACCGGACTGCCACGGGGGTCGTGCCGTCGGCAGCCATCTGCAAGAACCGCTGTGCCGCAACACTAACGGAGCCGTCCGTGGAGGCATCGGCGATGACGAATCCCACTGGCACCGATAGGCCGAGACGTCGCAGTTCAGCGAGCCCAGCGGCCTTACCGCCGTAGCGGTCGTCGCTGACGTCATCGAACTCGACAGTTCTCAGCGTCATGGTTTTCCTCCCAACGAGTCTACGATCTCGGCGAGCGCGTCAACCTCGATGGGGCCCGGTTGATACAGGCAGATTCGGTCCGACACGCCGTCGACACGGTCGCGGATGTGCGCGGCAATTTCGGCTGGGGTGCCGCAGGCGGCGATGGTGTGCAGTATTCGATCATCGATCAATGTAGCCATCTCCTGCCACCGGCCCTGCTTGGACATAGTGTTGAGTTCCGGCTGAAGATCGCCCCAGCCGTGGGCGTCGAGCACTGGCCGGTAGGCCGGGGTGGAACCGTAGAACGCCAACAGCATTCGAGTCGAGGCATGGTCGTCGTCTCTTCCGGAGTCGACCGACACGATGATCTCGGGCACCACCTCGAAGTCATCCTCGCTGCGGCCGGCAGCAGCGAGCCCTTCACGTACAGCCGGCATCGTCCTCTCGTGAAGGAACCGCTTCGACCCGAAAGGCATCACCAACAGACCGTCGGCCACTTCTGCGGTGGCTTTCGTCAACCGAGGCCCGAGGGCGCCGAGGTAGATCGGCGGCGGACCGAACGGGTTCGGACCCGGTACGAAGGTCGGCGTCATCAAGGTGTGTCGGTAGTATTCACCGCGGAAGTCCAGTCGTTCACCGTCATTCCACGTTGCGAAGATCGCTCGCAGCGCCCCCACCATTTCCTTCATCCGCGCGACCGGCCGATCGAACTCGGCCCCATAGCGCTTCTCGATCTGCGCGCGCACCTGCGTGCCGAGCCCCAGGATGAAACGCCCCTCACTGAGTAGTTGCAGATCGTTGGCTTGGTGGGCGAGCTGAATCGGGTTGCGGGGAAACGCGATCGCGACGTTCGACATCACGTCGAGACCCTTCACCGACGAAGCCAGCACCAGAGGGGTGAACACGTCGAAAGGTCCTTCGAAGGTGAACACACCGGATGCACCGGCTTCCTGCAACACTTGTGCGCGCTCGACCGCGTCAGTGGGCCCGAACAGCGCTGTCATGATTTTCATTGACGTCGCCTAGTTCGCTACGTCTGTCCAGTCGGCAAAACCGGACGGGTGGTGCGGGCCGATCACCCCGTGCTCGAACAAACCCGCGCCCTCACGGGTAGTCCCATCTGCTTCCGTGCACACGGCATGGCCGACATGGTCGATGAGACTGAACGGCGCGCGGGCGATCACCTCTGGGTCCGACAGGTCGAAGCTGACGCGTTCGGCGAACGGCCCGTCCTTCCAGCTGCCGTGTGACCACGAGGAGTCCCCACCGTAGCCCGACCCGAAAGCGATGGGCGCAAACAGCTTCGATTCGACGTCCAGTCGGATTCGGTCTCCGGCGCGATTCATGAACTCGACGTGGACGCCCTTCGGAATCCTCGTCCCGGACAGATAATCGACGGTGGCGCGCACTCCGTCGAGTTGTTCGACGCGGCCGTCTCGCCAGCGTCGCGTGCAGTCGTACAGGTTGCGATGGCCATCCGGGTCCTCTTGCAGGATCAGGAACAGTTGGTAGTCGTCGAAGGCCAGTGGAAGGTAGAGCCACCACAGTCCGCGGAAAGTGGCGTCCGGACGACCGGACGGCTCGGTCTCACCGACAGGTCGGATCCCCCAGGATCGGTCGCGACTGGCCACACTGCTGTCATGATCGACTTCCAACCGTTCGCCGTCGACATCGATCCAGCCTTGCCAGGAGCCGACCTGCGCGAAGCGGCACGCCTGCAACGTCACTCGCCGCTCGGTGAGCATCTCGTGCGGCTTTTCCAGGGCGGCAGGGAAGAGCCCGCGCCACGTGAGATCTGCGGAAATGCCCTCAGTCGGCGCCAGTGTCAGGTGCATCTCCTGCAACGGCTCGATGACGTCGAGACGGTAGCCGTTGACGTTCTGGTGAAGGCGGTCATCGTCGATGCTGTCGCTGAGGTGTACTGCGGTCTGAGTCTCGCCGCGCCGCACGACGAAGTAGGCGTCCTTGACGCCCAGTCGCGGGTAGTAGCCGATTCCGGTCAGAGCCATGAAGCGGCCACTTCGGTCGAGCACGTTGAAGTACGAGCGATCGTAGAAGTTTCGATCGGATGTGGCCGGCCAAGTCATCGGCGCAGGGGTTTGGTGAATTGGATATTCGTCGAGCGGGCTCAGTTTCACAAGTCTCCCTCAAATACGATACGCACTGTATTGGAACTATGCTGAAGTCATGACAGCAGAAAACCGCATGGAAGGCAATAGCGCAGCGCATATCGCACCGGGTCGTCCGCGCGACGGCAGGATCGATGACGCGATCATTGCGGCGACCCGCGAATTGATACTCGAGACGGGCTATTCCGCGTTGTCACTGTCGGCGATCGCCGCGCACGCCGGGACCACCACTGCTGCCATCTACCGGCGGTGGTCGGGCAAGGCACAGCTTGTCCACGAGGCAGTGCTACCCGCCGAATCCATCCCCACGCCGAACGGTTCCGGCGATATTCGTGAGGATATTCGAGCGTTGGTCGAAACGATCCGCACTATGTTCGACGCTCCTGAGGTGCGTATGGCGTTGCCGGGCCTGATTGCCGACACCGTCGCCAACCCTGAAGTGCACAGCACGATGATCGCCCGGTTGGCCGGCAATCTGACAGCTTTCGAATCTCGCTTCCGTCAGGAGCGCCGAGGCGATGACGAGCTACCGATGCTCGCCGAGGTTGTGGCGGGCACTGCGATCTTCCGCATCCTCATTCGCCGCGACTCCGCTCTGGACGAGACCTGGGTGGACGAGATGACAGAGATGATCACCGAGCGCTGGCCCTCCGGCGAGACGTCCTAGTCGCGGGTGTCGGCAGGTCGTCGCTCGATGGTCAGCGGTTGGCCATCGAGCGACTGCACAGACTTCGTCGGAAGCGCACTATCGGGTCGAGAATCCTTATGTCGTGGGCGGCGCAAACGCCTCCAGCCCGCGCCGCACGATTTTGCCTGTGGCGTTGCGCGGCAACTCGACCTGAGTGAGAACCCAGCGAGTTGGGACTTTGTAGCGCGCAATACGATCGGACATGAACGCCTTCAGGTCTGCTTCCGTCGTGTCGGTCGCTGTCACTACTACGGCAACCACCTCTTGACCAAAGTCTTCGTGCGGCGCGCCCAACACTGCACATTCCTGCACAGCGGGGTGCTCCGCGAGTGCGGCTTCGACCTCAGCTGGATAGATGTTCTCGCCGCCTCGGATGATGAGGTCGGATCTCCGACTGCGCAGTCGGAGATGCCCGTCGAGCATCACTCCGATGTCCCCCGTGTGCAGCCATCCGTCAGCATCGATAGCAGCATCTGTCGCCACGGCGTTGTTCCAGTACCCCAGCATTACCAATGGGCCTCTCAAGCAGATTTCGCCTTCGACGCCGTCCGTCACCTGGATTCCGCTGATCTCCTGGATCTGCACCTGCATGGTCATAACCGGGGTGCCTACAGAATCCTCGTAGAGCGCTATGTCGGCGGCGGTCGCGATCGTCGCCGCTGAACTGGATTCGGTGAGCCCGTAGGTGGTACCCAGCGATTTCGCTGCGTCAGGAAGAACTTTGCGAAGCGCAGTTTTCAGCGACGGAGAGGACGGTGCCGACCCCAGGGAAATAGTGGTGAGGGAGGACAGGTCGTAGCCCGAAAGATCACTGTGCTGGACCAGGCGGTTGGCCATGGTCGGAACCATTCCCCACTGGGTCACATGCTCCGTTTCGACCAGTTGGAGCGCCTTGTCTATGTCGAACCTTCCAAGGTAGATCACCACCGCATCCCCGAAGACCAATCGGGGCACCACTAGATTGTGCAGTGACATCATGTGGAACAGCGGCGCGGCGAGAAGTACGCGGCGTTGTTCCGGACGCGAAATTCCCATCTCGGTCGCTGCCGCGTCATTGACGGCGAAATAGTCGGCTGCAGCAATCACGTTGCGGTGCGAATGTGTAGCACCCTTCGCCCTACCTGTGGTGCCACTGGTGAAAATGATGATGGCGGGGTCGTCCTCTTCGACCACAGCAGGCGGCAGCTCGGCACCCGAGAATTCGAGGCTGAGCCGAGGAATGTCCTCCTCGATCGTCAGCACGGGAATTTTCGGATCGTCGAGCATTGCTCGGCGTTTTTCATCGGCTACGACGAGCATGGGTGTGCAGAGTTCGATGGCATCCGCGGTTTCGCGCGCCGACCACATCGAGTTCATCCCGACGGCTATCGCGCCAAGTGCGGTCACCGCCCAGAACGAGAGGACCCATTCCGCGCTGTTGGCCGCCAAGAGCGCCACTCTGTCGCCCTTGCCGACCCCGTATTTCTCCTGCAGTGCCCGACTCAGCGAGGCCACCCGGTCATGGTGCTCGGAAAACGTCAACCGACCGTCGCCGCATATCAGGTACTCGCGATCACCATAGGCCGCCGACGCAGTGAGAGCTTCGCTCAGCGATCGCGCCCGGTTTTTGAACACCTGCATTCGATGACCGCGAACGTCCTCGTAGACAAGCTCGAATTGCCGCCCCGGGGCGGTGACCGCCGCAAGTGCCTGCGTTCGTCGCTCTTGGATGGTCAACTCTGTAGTCATCATTCGTCCTCTTTTGAGATGTTCACGCTCGATCCAACGACCGATTGTCTGATAACGCCCGGTCCATCGACTGGATCCGTATTCCGCCGAACAAAATTCACTCGCACCTCGTGTATGTATATCAACAGCCATCATCGGCGACCGACCGTCACACGCAGCACGCGCGAAATTCACCTCGTGCTAGTTCTGCCGCTTCGCTCAGGGCAGATAGCCGATGTGCCGAATTGGTTCGACCGGGGCGGGCTCACGACCTCGGGCCATTCGCAGACCTCCCAGCAATGCGTTGCGCAACTGGCGCGGATCGATAACCTCGTCGTAGGTGACCGTGCCGGCCAAACGCCAGGGGCCGGAGTTTTCGTTCTCGATCAGTGCCGCTCGTGTCTGCTCATCTTCCTTCGCAGTATCGCCGCCGACACCGGCCGGAATCCCACCGAGCATGGCACCGGGAAACGCCAGCGAAACAGTCTGCCCGCCGAACGCGTTCTGCCCCATCACCGAACTGCCGAAACCGAAGGCCTTACGTACGGTCACATGCAGCTTTGGAACCTGCGCACGATGCTGAGCGGCGAACATCCGGGCCGAGGCCCGGAGGATTCCGGCGCGCTCCGACACGCTTCCGGCCAGTACGCCCGGATTATCCGCCAGCTGCACCAGTGGTAGGTGGAATGCGCTGGTCATCGAAATGAATCGTGCCGCTTTCTCTGCGGCCGCCCTGTCGATCGCACCAGCAAGTACCAGTGGCTGGTTGGCGACGATCGCTACCACATGTCCGCCGATGCGGGCAAGGGCTGTGATGATCGAACCACCATGCTCGGGCTGGATCTCCAACAGGGATCCAGCGTCTACAAGCCGCTCCAGCACTTCCCGCATGTCGTAGCTTTTCCGCGGATTCGGCGGGATGATGTCCAACAAGTCATCGAGATCGCGCTCGTCGAGATCGTGCCCGGAAACCGCTGTCGTCGTGGGCGGTCGATTCCAAGCGCTGCTCGGGAAATACGACAAATAGCGTCGTACCAGTGCGAGTGCCTCCTCGACGTCCGCAACAACGTTGTGGACGACTCCACTCTCCACCGCGTGTACTGCGGGCCCACCTAGATCGCTCTTGGTGACCTGCTCGCCTGTCGACGCCCGGACCAGTGGAGGACCCGCGGTGAACAGCGCGGCATCCGCGTCGACCATCACCACGAAGTCAGACAGGGGCGCGGTCAGCGCCCCATGCCCGGCGGACGGGCCGGTAACCACCGCCACGGTGGGAACCAATCCGGCCAATTCGCTCATCGCCTGTAGATCATTGGGTGCCGGTCGGTGCGGGAAGAGTCCGTTGACGGCTCGGTGCCCCGCACCCTCGAGCATCATGACCAAAGGAAGACGCTCCTGCTGTGCGAGCATTGCGATTCGAGCGCGCTTCGTGGCGGCGGCGGTGCCAATGGAACCACCGCTGACCGAGAAGTCTTCGGACCCGACCAGAAGAGGCCGGCCATCGATGAGACCGGAGCCTGCGACGAAAGCGTCCGCGGGAGTGGAACCGTCGCCGGCCAGAGTGCCGATTTCGATGAAGCTACCCGGATCGAGCAGTTCATCGATTCTGGTGCGGGCGTCGACTCGCCCGCCGGCGCGGTGGCGGGCGAGTTTCTCGGACCCGCCCATGGCCCGTGCAGCTTCACGGCGTCCGGCCAGCGTTTGCAGGAGCGGGGCCCAATCCTGGCGGTTCTGGGACTTCAAGTCCACTGCCCTTCGATCACTTCACACATGGGGACATCCTCTCAGCTGGGGACATCCTCTCAGCGAAACCTGCATTTCCCGCTATCGGGATCCACTATCCAGGGTGCACTTTGTCCACGAACGGGCCATCGAGATAGGTTCCACAGGTGGTCAGCTACCCGGCAACGAATTTCCAGGCCAGTACGGATCTCGTCCGATGAAGCCTGCCAGTGACGTCACTGGATCCGCGTCGGCGGCCACGGCGACGGCCGGACCGTATTGGCCAGAAGACCGCAGCAGCTCTTCGATTCCGGCCATACCGTCGAGCAACTGTGTGGCGAATGCAGGGTCCAGGTTCGGCGCTCGACCGAGGGCGGTTGCCAGGTCCCAGGTGTGCATGAAGACATCCGAGGTGTAAAACTGATCGATCGCGTCGGCGAGTCGGTGGGTGCCCACCATCGGGTGGCTGAACTCGCTCTCGTCGGTGGCTTCGTCGAGTAGGGCCTGCACACCCTCGACGTGCGCCTGCCAAGCGGCTGCGGGATCGGACTGTATGTCCGGTCCAGGTGGTAATTTCTGACCGCCGGCACTGAGGAAGTCGGTGAACCAGTTGACCAGATGCGCGACGATATCGCGGACGACCCAGCCCTCGACCGGAGTGGGCAACTCCCAATCATGCACCAGTGCAACGTTTTCAGTGAAAACGGTGGCTATCGCTCGGTGCCGATCAGCGGGGGTCAGATCGGCGAGGGGCGTCATCGAGTTCATCGCGCGCCAACGACCGCATCGAGCTTGCCGAAACAATCCCCCGATGACCGGACGAGACTCTCGAACCCCACGGTCGTGAGTGAGGCACAATCAGGCGTGTCCTCGAAGGTGTACGGCAGCAGTGCGTTCATGATCAGGGGCCCTTTCGTTGGTTCGACAAGTGTGCATCCCCGGCCTACTGGTCGCCAAGCATGAGGTCATGGCAAGCGAGGAAGACCCCATCCCGCACCCGCTCTCGGCACCTGGTCACGGGCGTAGCTGCAGGTGCCGGGAACGATGACTAACTCGAGTGTCGGGCGAGGAACTGGGCCCCACCGGTGACCTCGGATTGTGGTACTCCAGAATGCCCGCCCATGTTCGCGTGCAACGCCTTTTCCTCGGAGCCGAAGGCGTCGAACAGATTCAAACTAACCTGCCGGGCGTTCGTTTCATCGTCTCACTGCAGGAGAACCAGTAGCGGAATGGTGACTTGACGGGCCTCGTCGAACATGGCGGCGGGCACGAAGCCACCCGCGAACAACACGGCGGCAGTGATACGCGGCTCGACCACCGCCAATCGGATACCGATGGCTATCGGTCCTCCCGAGAACCCGACCGGTCCGCGAACTTCAGGTAGCGCAAGAAGAGCATCCAAAGCGTCCTGCCACTCCGGGACTGCCTTGTCCACCAGCGGAAGTACAAGCCGATCGACTATCTCGTCGACCGGCTCACCGGCCGCCAGCGCCCGCCAGATCACTGCGGGCCTGCTCCGCGGCGGAACGGGTCCGCTCACCGCCGCCAGCAAGCTCGATGGTGGCCGCGGCAAAGCCGTGCTCCAGAACCGAAGCCCGGGCCCGCCCTGCCAACCGGGAATGCATCGCGTGCAATCCCCCAGGGTGGCCGAGTAAAACCAGCGGCACCGGCCCGGGTGCGGACTCGGGCGTCCAGAGAATGCTGGGGATCCCGTCGAGGGTGAAACGGGTTCTCTGGCAACTCCATAGCTTGGCTTGACCACAAGCAGATTGCCTTTGCGATGAAGGCGATGAGTTTCGATCGCGGTGGCAGTCTGAACGACATGACTCGAACTACCGCACATATGTCGATCTCCCTTGACGGCTTCGTCGCCGGCCCCGATCAGGACAAGGACAACCCCTTGGGTGTCGGAGGCCTCCAACTGCACACATGGCATATCGGTGAGGCCACGAACGAGGCCGATGCCGCGCTCACCGCTGAACTACTGCGTCCTCGCGGAGCATTCATCATGGGTCGCAACATGTTTGGTCCCATCCGCGGTGAGTGGGATGAGGACTGGAGCGGGTGGTGGGGTGACAATCCTCCGTACCACGCACCGGTGTTCGTACTCACCCACTATCGACACGATCCAATCGAGATGGCGGGTGGCACCACTTTTCACTTTGTGACCGATGGTTTCGATTCCGCGTACGCCCAGGCCAAGGCCGTGGCCGGCAAAAACGACATCTCCATCGCCGGCGGCGCGTCGACCGTTCATCAAGCCCTCGCCGCCGGCGTGATCGACGAACTCGTCCTCGACATCACACCAGTCTTGCTCGGAAGGGGTGAATCACCGTTCGATGGCCTGACGAACTCGAGCCTTGAACCGATCGAAGCCATTCACTCTCCGTTCACGACGCACGTGCGGTATCGCGTGAAGCACTGACCGGGACGTTTACGGCGGCTCCGAATTCGGCCGAGGCCCGGATAATCAGATGGCGACGTCACCGACCCCGGTGAACCCGTATTGCTTGTGGGGTCCGATGACCGCTATCTCGAAGAGTCCTGCGCCAGTGCGGGTGACGCCGTCCTCGATGATGGTGAATCGAGCGAGATTGTCGACTGGGCAGAGCATTTTCTTCCAGGGTTCGATCTCGGAGACCTTCTCGCGACACCCCTGGACCACCATCTCGCCCTGCCACATTCCGTGACGCCAATCCTGCTCGAGGCCATACCCGGTGCCGACCCCCAGGTAGTGCGGAAGCACTGGTTCGCATGTGACGGTGAGGACGTGATCCGGCTGGCCGGGCGAACCCGGTCTGCGGAAGTACAGTGTGCCCGTCTCGACTTCGCGGGTACCTGGAACGAAGGTCAACTCGTGATCCGGTCGGCCCAGCCATTCCCGTTCCCGGGTTAGATCGGCGAACACCCGCGTCGAGTCCTCGACGATTCGCCGACCGTGCCTGTCCTCCTGAATGACCGTGACGATAGAAAAATCTTCGAACTGCATGATCGAATAGATCCAAAAGAAGTTCTGCTCGGCAGCAATGGCTGGATCGGCCTTGCGTCCAGGTGGTTCCGCTTCGCCCACTGGCCGTACACCCCAGGAACGATCACGGTTGCCGCGCCATGTGTCCGGCGTGACGGACATGGCCTCGCCGTCGAGCGTCAGTGTCCCCGCCCACGTCCCGGTTTGGACGAACCGCTGGGTGTCGAAGGTGACCCGCTCGAGTTGCCGATGGAAGTGCCTCGCCTCGAGGTTCGCCGGCACGTCGGACTCGAATTCGAGATCGAAACTGAGGTCGGGAGCCTCCAGGCTCGGTTCGAGAACGACTCGCAGACGATGCAATCCCTCGATGATCTCGATCCGCAACGGTCCGACGGACAGATCCATGCGGTCCTCCCCCAGCGCTCGGGAAGCTCGAAAGACGAGGTGATCATCTCCGCGTCGCAGCACCGCGAACCCGTCGCACACACCGAGATTGGGATACTGGCCCAGTCCGATGATGAGGAACAGTGGATCGGCTCCGTCGACCCCGGCATGACAATTGAAGTAGTACCGGTCGTAAAAATTGCGGTCCGACGTGCCGACGTGTCGGATCGGCTCGGCGATCTGGTGGACTGGGTAGTCGTCGAGCGGAGATAGAGTCATAGCGCGGCTCCTGCCGTGACGACGGCCCAGTAGGTGCCGTCCAGCATGGCTTCGAGACTTGCTCGGTGCATGATCATCTCGTCTGGGTTCTCCGGCAACTGAGCTTGGCCGAAAGCGACGGCACGGCGCTGCACTCGGAACATGATGACGGCGTGACGAACAGCCGCGTACAGCGTGTAGAAGTCCAGATCGGCCGGTCGGTGCCCGGTCAGCTCGCAATACGTGTCGGCGACGTCCTCTCGGCGGAGAAGGTCCGGCAGCCCAGGGAGCCCGGCCGACGTGGCGAGGTCCTCGAAGAACCTGTGCAAGTAGACCATCCAGCCGAGGTCCAACTCGCGCGGACCGAGCGTGGCCATCTCCCAATCGAGTACCGCTGCAGGCCGGAAGTCCTGGTACATGACGTTGCCTATGCGGGAGTCGCCCCAACACAACACCGCCGGTCGGTCGTCGGTGGGCAGGTTCGCCTCGATCCAGTCGAGTCCGCGTTCGATCAGCGGAGACCGTGGTCCGTCAGCGGTGGCCCACTCGTAGTAGCGCCGTTGACCCGCCACATGCGCACGCAACGCCGCCTCTCCGGAGGGCTCTTCGTCGCTGTCGGTACATCTCAAACTCGGGCAGACGCGGTGGGGCTCGGCGATGGCATGCAGGTCGACGAGAACCTGGATAGAGGAAAGCTGGAGTCGGGAACGTTCTTCCGCCGTGCCCTCAGACAGCCAGGATCCGAAGTTGTACGGCATCACGTCAGGAGGGACGTCGCCATTGATCCGCTCCATGACGAAGAATTCGCCACCGAGTACCTCAGGCGAGGACTCCGACCAGTAGACACGGGGAATCGGCACCGACGTGTGTTCCGCAACCGCCCGCATGACATGGAACTGCTGGTCCAAGTTGTAGGTCGGGAAGATCGGCACCCCGATGGCGGCGGGCGCAATCCTCGCTACCAGCTGGTGCTCCGAGCGGCAACCGTCCTCGGTCCACACAGCGTCGAACAGCACCGTCTCGTTGGACATCCCTGTCCCGGCGGGAACTTCGGTCGAGGTCACCTCCGGCTGGGACTCGGCGTCGAGAACTGTGGCCAGCCAGCGCTCGAGTCGCGCCCGCAAGACAGCGGGATCGCTGCGGGACTCAACTGGTCTGGCGAGTTCGGCAAAGTCGGGATCTGCTCCCGTGGATTCAGAAGTCATAACCACTCCTAGTGGCTTGGGAGACACTGATGGCACGCGCTAGTCGTTACACTTCGTATCGACTGAAGTCGTGACAGAATGTAACGGACGTCACACCGAAACCACAAGGGGCCCGTAGAAGAATGCCGAAGGAACCCGAGGCCCAGCATCGGCTCGGCCCGCAGCGAAACCCGACGATCGACGCAGCCGTGCTGGATGCCACCCGCCAATTGCTGACTGAGAAGGGTTATTCCGGCACCACGATCGACGCGATCGCCGCCCTCGCGGGCGTCGGACGCCCCGCCATCTATCGTCGTTGGCCTTCGAAGGCCCACATCGTCAACGAGGCCGTCTACCCGGTTCTGGACACCGATCTGGGGGCCGACATCGACTCGACACTCGGCGTCACCGGCACGATGGTTGCCCAAGTTCACGCACTGGTGCAGGGCGCGGTCGCACTGTTCGCCTCCCCTGCCACCCGGGCAGCAGTCCCAGGGCTGATGAGCGAGGTGCGTACCGACGGAGCGTTACGTGAAGTACTGGTCGTACGCCAGCTCGCGGGAGTGCGAGCGGAGCTGGAGCGCCGAATGGCGGTGGGCAGCGAACAGGGCGAAATTCGTGCAGGTGTCGACGTGGACACTCTCCTCGACATCCTCGCGGGTGCCGCGATCTTCGCGATGTCGGTCCGCGATATCGACGATCCGAGACCGGTCGCCGACGCCTTGGCCGACATCATCCTGCACGGCATTCTTCCCCACGAGCAGTCGGAGGACGATACGTGGAATACCGAATAGGCCGGGTCCTATTGCGACCCCGTGGCAGATAGGAATCTCGGCCGCGGATCGACTGTCGCTTCAGCTCACCACAGCGGCCGGAGCCGTCCCGATACAGCCAGGGCTGCGAGCGTCTCCCCCCATCTGCGTCACTTGTTCGACGCCGACAGTGGCTTCCCATTGCCGGTAAACGGCGAGAGCGGACTCCTCCTGCAGCTCTGGTGGCACGTATTCCGTTGGCTGTCAGCATGATGAACGTCGATCGCTTGTCCCGAGGATTCCCGACGCGCTCGAGATTCGCAGGTGGCGGCGGGGAGCAGCTCTCACGCGCAAACGAAGTCTGTAGCGTGGTCGACGTGAATTATTCTCGCGCAACCAAATCCGGCATACTCGCGGCTTGCGCCGCGTCGCTCGCTGTGGTGCTCGCAGCATGCGGCTCCGATTCGACTACCTCATCGGTCAGCGAATCTGCACCTGCATCCACCGCATGCCCGTCCCAAGCGCCCGAGGCCGGCACCACACCCGAATGGACGCTTCCCGGATCCACCGGCAGCGTGGCAGTCGCCGGATCAACCGATACGACGGCGCCCCTCGTCGAGGTCACCACGCCGTTCGCTGTGACCGAAACCCAGGTACACACTCTGCAGACCGGTGACGGACCGGTCGTGGCCGACGACGCGACGGTCTCGGTGTGCTACATGGGAGTCAACGGCCGCGATGGTTCGGTCTTCGACAGCAGCTACGAACGTGGCGCACCGGTCGAGTTCCCGCTTGCACGAGTCGTACCTGGCTTTCAGAAGGCGATTGCGGGGCAAACTGTCGGGTCGAAGGTTGCCGTCGCGATGACATCCGCCGACGGGTACCCCAGTGGTCAACCGTCAGCTGGCATCGAGCAAGGCGACACCTTGGTTTTCGCGATCGAAATCATCGACGTCTCGGGCTGATACACCGCCTCGTCTGATAAATGGGGGCCGGTAGCAAGGCCATTCTCGACCTCCACCGAGCCGCTTACCGCGTGCAACAGCTTCCCTTCCCTTTGCAACACATAGCGCACCCGGGGGCTTGTGGCAAGACCCCGGGTGCGGCGCAGAATTACCGGCTGAATCCGAAAGCTGCAGAAAGGGAGGGAAACTCATGTATCTACCTGTGCCGGATTTACCACCTACTTCGATCCCATCGCGAATCGAGCAGTGGGAGGCGGCAGCGTGAGTCCTGTGACCGAAAGTGCCTTCGATCTCTCGGGTCGACTCATCGCCAAAGCCCACCCCGCGTTGATCGCCGACTGGCGCTCCCCTTCAGCCGAGCCGTACTTCGGCGCAACACAGGCCAACCCGATGGGGCTGGCGCGTCGGCGTCGGTATCGCTGGACTCGTGGCCGTGTGAGCGACTATCGGGACGAGGTTTCCACTGCTGACGAAATCGAAAGCGAGAATGGGGTGCGCCGGCACGCAGCACTCGACGATCACTCGGCATTCATAGCGAGTCTCGGCAGTGACAGCTCGCACCGGATGCGCGATGTGCTGGGGACGATCCAAGCCGAGCCGAACCGATCATTCGAACCGTTCTGCCGGACGCCAACGTTCCGACCTCCATTCGTCGGAGCGGCATCCCCGTCGTGCACGGACGCACGTCAGAGTTGACTTCGATTATCGAGTCATGGCTGGCCCAGCACACCGAAGGGATCGTCTGCATCGTCAGCGTCGATGTCACGGGCAGTATCGAACTCCGGGCGAATTCACGCGTTCGCGTGCTGACTCCAGAAATGTCCAAGGGCCTCGAATTCGATCTCGTGATTCTGATCCACCCCGACGCATTCGGTACAGACACAGAGGGAGCTGTAGACCGCTATGTGGCGATGACGCGTGCGACGCAAAAGTTGGTCGTGCTCGAGAGCTAGCCGTCGTGTTCGCTCTTACGTCGTCGAGCCCGCAAGCGACCGAACTTGATGGCGAAGGCCCCCAGAATCACCAACCACCCGGCGGCCAAGACACATAGCCCCACCGTGGTCGCCGACATGGTTTTGTGGTCATCGGCGTATACGTATCCGACACCCGCCCATATGGCAGCCACCACAACGAACAACCCCATTGCAGCCACCATGGCCCGGACCGTTTGGTTCGTGCGCATTACCTTGATCACCGGGTGAGTATGCCCGCGATTCGCGCGACGAAACGGATATTCGGAGTCGCCTGGGCCACACGAACGTTCACGACAGCCGAGCATGCTCCGTAGACTGCGATCATGGCACTCGATCATGGCGATCCCGGCGACGCTCCTTCCGTCCCTCCCCCATTGGGCGCCTTCGAGCCTGCCCGACGGATGTCGGCAGCCGAAGAGGCTCGAACCGTCGCAGCATCGACCAACATAGGCACCCTCGCAAGTTTGACTGTCGAGGGCGACCCGTGGGCGTCCTACATCACCTATGGCCTAATGGGAGGCTCACCGGTTCTGTGTGTTTCGAACATGGCCGAGCACGGAAGGAACCTCGATCACGACCCCAGAGCGAGTTTGTCGGTGGTCTCCCCAGCATCGGTCACCGATCCGCTCGCGACGTCGAGGATCACCTTGGCAGGCGTGGTGGAACGACCATCTAGAGATGAGATGGCCGCTGCGCGGCAGGCGCATCTATCAGCTGTCCCCGCCGCCAAGTACTACATCGACTACAGCGACTTCTCGGTGTGGATTCTGCGTGTGAATCGAGTCCGCTGGGTAGGCGGATACGGCCGGATGGATTCTGCACTCGGTGACGACTACTCACATGCGACAGCAGACCCGGTGGCAACGCAGGCCGCCGGTGCGCTCACGCACTTGAACGAGGATCACGGCGAATCGTTACTCGCAATGGCGCGCGCTATCGGCGGCTACCCGGATGCGACGGAAAGTACGGTCATGTCGGCCGACCGGTACGGACTCGACCTCGCCGTGCTCACTCCGCGTGGGAAGGCGACCACTCGCGTTGCATATACCGAACCGATTACAGCCCTTGCCGACCTACGCGCAGCAACAGTGGAACTGGCACAGCGCGCTCGCGCCCGGTGATCCGATGACGTGCTTCTGAAGCGATACAGAAGCCGGCGTGTCGGTTCTCGCAGTCGAGCTCTGATCACTTGCCCTGGTCAGTGGCACTAATCGTCATGCCAGCACCCGATTCGGCCTCCGACATGGGAACCTTGCCGAGACACCGCAAACCCGGACCGTTACCGTTGTGGTACATCTCAAATCTCTAGGAGCAGGTTAATGAGCATCCAACCGGTCGAATCGAAGCGTCATCACGTCGTTGTCATCGGTTCCGGATTCGGTGGCTTGTTCGGCGTCAAGGCACTCAAGAAGGCCGACGTCGACGTCACTCTGGTCGCTAAGACCACCCACCATCTATTCCAGCCTCTTCTCTACCAGGTGGCCACCGGCATCCTGTCCGTGGGCGAAATTGCGCCCACGACGAGGGTCATCCTGCGTAAGCAGAAGAATGCTGAAGTACTCCTCGGTGACGTTCTAGCCATCGATCTGACGGCCAAGACCGTCACCTCCAAGCTTCTCGAACGCGTCACCGTCACCCATTTCGACAGCCTCATCGTCGCGGCCGGAGCGCAGCAGTCGTACTTCGGCAACGACCACTTCGCCGAGTTCGCGCCTGGCATGAAGACGATCGACGACGCTCTCGAGCTTCGTGGTCGTATTCTCGGCGCGTTCGAGCAGGCCGAATTGTCGGACGATCAGGAGGAGAAGGACCGTCTGATGACCTTCGTGGTTGTCGGTGCCGGACCTACCGGTGTCGAACTCGCCGGTCAGATAGCAGAATTGGCAGATCGCACCCTCGACGGTGCATTCCGAAATATCGACCCCCGTGATGCGCGTGTCATTCTGCTCGATGCCGCCCCGGCCGTGCTGCCGCCCATGGGCGAAAAGCTCGGCCAGAAAGCCGCAGCACGTCTCGAGAAGCTGGGCGTCGAGATTCAGCTCAACGCCATGGTCACCGACGTGGACAACGACGGCCTGACCGTCAAGGAAAAGGACGGTACAACCCGTCGCATCGACGCACAGTGCAAGGTCTGGTCCGCCGGAGTACAGGGCAGCCCACTGGGGAAGCAACTCACTGATCAGTCCGGGTCCGAGACCGATCGTGCAGGGAGGGTCATCGTCGAACCCGACCTGACAGTCAAAGGCCATCCCAATGTTTTCGTGGTCGGCGACCTGATGTCCGTCGAGGATGTTCCCGGTATGGCACAGGGCGCGATCCAGGGGGCCAACTACGCCGCCAAGCAGATCAAGGCGTCACTGACAGGTGCTGATCCTGCAGAGCGCAAGCCGTTCAAATACTTCGACAAGGGGTCCATGGCAACGGTGTCGCGTTTCAACGCCGTCGCCAAGGTCGGAAAGTTCGAGTTCGGCGGCTTCATCGCTTGGGTCATGTGGCTCGCGTTGCACCTGTACTACCTAGTCGGTTACCGCAGCCGCCTGACTACGGTCATTTCTTGGTTCGTCACCTTCCTCGGCAAGGGACGTGCACAGATGGCGTCTACCGAGCAGCAGGTGTTCGCCCGATTGGCCATCGAACAATTGAACTCGATGGAATCGAAACGCTCGTCGAAGAGGGTTGAAAAGCAGGAGGAGAAAGCCGCAGGCTGACCGCTTTACCGAAGCTGATCACTCGGCGTCATTCGTGCACATCTCGTGCATGGGTGGCGCCGAGTTGGTGCAACATGCCGTGCACGACGTCGTCGTCGAGTCTGTAGGTCATCTTCTTGCCTTCGCGCTGAACGACAACCCATCCCTCGTTGCGAAGAAGGCGTAGTGCGTGCGAGACGGAGGTCGGCGTCATCTCCAGCGCCGACGCCAGGTCGGTCACGCAAATACCCGGCGCCCTGTGCATGCACAGCAGAATGCGGAGCCGGGTCGGATCGCCCAACAGGTCGAAGCGTTGGACCCACACCCCGATGTCGTCGACTGCATCGATTGCGGCACGCGCCTGGGTGACGTGTTCGGGATCGAAGGCTCCGGCCCCCGGCGACGACATACCGCTACCGGCCGATTCACTCATGATCGCAACGGTAGTGCGTCGAGTCCGAGGAGTGCCATCGACGCGACAACGCAGCGCAGACACGAGCGTTCGCCCCGCGCCGACAGTCCACCTGCAAGCTCATGTCGCGGCGTTTCCCAGAATTGCTGTGTCGACGATATTTGCGAGTCGAACTTTGCCTTGCGCAACAAGCTTTCCGGCTTCGTCGGATATGTCCACCTGCCAGATCTGCTGAGTGCGGCCCCGATGGACGGGCGTGGCAACGCCGGTGAGTTGTCCCGAACGCGTTGCGCGGAGGAAGTCCGTGTTGTTGTTGACGCCAACGACGTGTCCGCGGTCGCCGAGCCACACGCTTCCGCCGATGCTGGCAAGCGACTCGACCACGGCACAGAGAACCCCACCGTGCATGATCCCGGCTGGTTGGTGCAGCTTGGGTGTCACATCCCAGGAAGCACGGACTCGATCACCAGAGACCTCGAGATACTCGAGCCCCAGGGTGCCGTCGAAACCCTGGGCGACCATCTCGGTGATGTCGGTTGGATCGACATTCGTGTCAGAGGTAGTTGTTTCCTTCGGTTCGGTCTGGCTCATCAGGCCCTCCTAGGGTGTCGTGGCCGCGCGTGGCGAGCGGCGTGTGATCTCACCAGGACTACACGAGACCCAGCCGAGAAAAATCGGCGGGCCCCACATCCGAATGGATGTGAGGCCCGCCGCGGCAAGGACCGGGAGTCACTGCAGCCCTCAGGACTCCGGCGCGGTCCGTTAGTTCAATGCAAGCCTAGGCTATCCTTATCCGATCGACAAGTGGTAATCACGGGGCGCGCAAGCGAAGTCGCCCGATCGATGCCGGACGAGAACGAACCGGAACACCGGCAGCAACGAACGCGTCGAGAAGATCCTGACCGCGACGAGCACTCGATACTCCGAGCGATCCAGACAACATGGGCACGTGTGTCGATGCACCGAGCACTGCATCGCCCACCAACGACCAGAAGACCCGCAAGTTGAGGGGCGCACGATCAGCGATCGCCCGGGCAACGACATCGAGGGAAGTGACGCATCGGTGAGCCGTCCAGATCAGCAGTGCTTCCTCGCAGGGGAGAGTGACCGTCCCCGAAGCTCCATCGAGGCTGTCGCCGGGCAAGACTCTCAATACGGGTGAGGTAAGCCCTGCCCAGTCGATTCCGCCGTCGCTGTCCATGTGAATCCACAGATTGTCGATACCCGGATCCCACGCCCGCCCTTGAAGAACCAAAAGCGCGACGACGCGGCCCACGATTGCATGAATCAACGCGGTTGCCACCTGGACAGCTGCCACCTCGGGAGTCTTCACGTCCTCGAGAGAGCGAGTGATCATCTGCTCTACTCGACCTCTTTCGAGGCCTGCGGCCAACTGCCACCAGCGACGCTTGGCCTCGTTTGCCATCGATGCAACCGCATACATGCGGGGATAGTCCGAGTTCAACGCACGAAGACCGACGCTGGCCGCGCCCAGTGGACCGACGTCGTCGCTGCACGTAAGCGAACGATGCACATCGGCCCAGGCATCGGACGTCGTTGTTGCAACTGACACCAGAACACTCCCTTGTTCGAAAGGTACAACCCTTAACGGGTTGTAATATAGGTTAGCCTAACCAATCCATCTGGTCGACACCGCGTCTTCATCATTTTTCGCCTGTACGGATTGGCTACCCTTCCCGGACGCACGGACTGACAAAGGGTTCCGTAACCTAAGCAGCGGTACCTTCAAACAAAGTGAGGAGTCACAACAACAGTGACGACGGCCCCATCGCTCGGATCGAAAAATCCCCGTCGACCATCGGACGTGGACTTTTCGAGAGAGGAGATCCCACGCGGCCCTGCCCCGTGGTTTCTTCGCGTCCTGGCAGCGATCGTCGACCTTGCGATCGTGTTGCTACCTGTGGGCATCGGGTGGTCGATCGTCGATTCTCTCCGCGACGACAATGGTGGTGGTGAGGCGGACAGGTTCGTCTTCGGAGCCATCTCGGTGATCGTTGCAATCGGGCTGCTGCTGTGGAATCAGGGTTTTCGCACCGGGCGCGACGGTCAGAGCACTGGCAGGCGATGGACCGGACTCGTAGTCCGCGACTCCGCGACCGGAGGACCGATCGGTGTCCGTCGGGGACTCTGCAGGCAGTTCGCTCTCGGCCGCTCGAGCACTGAGGTGGTACGCGACAAGACCGCATACGCCGAAAAGTTCGCACCCGTCACGCGCGACACCTCGGTGCAGGCCATCCGTAGACGTAGGCTGTTCGGACTTCTCGTTCTGACCGTCGCGCTGGCAGCGGCGATTCTCGCGAGCATCGCCATCGGAGCGAGGCCGCTTACATTCGAGGAGATCGGCAATGCACTGGTGCATTCGACTGGCACCGATACCGACATCATCGTTCGTACTCTGCGCCTCCCGCGCACCCTCCTTGCGCTTGTCGTCGGAATCGCGCTCGGGATCGCCGGAGCCCTGATTCAGGGCCACACCAGAAACCCCCTGGCCGACGCCGGGTTGCTGGGTCTGAATGCCGGCGCAGCCTTCTTCGTCGTGCTCGCCATCTACCTGTTCGGATTCAACTCCCCCAGCCAGTATCTCTGGTTCGCCTTTGCCGGTTCGGCGCTGGCGAGCGTCGTGGTATTCGGGTTGTCCTCGATCGGGAATGGGAAGGCGAGTCCGCTCAATCTTGCGCTCGCGGGTGCTGCGGTCGCGTTCTTCCTGGCAGCCATGACCAATGCAGTGGTGCTGATAGACCAAACAACCTTGGACGGTTACCGGTTCTGGTCGGTGGGCTCGGTTGCCGGCCGAGGGCTGGACGTCCTCTGGCAGGTTCTCCCGTTTCTCGTGCTCGGCGTGGTCATCGCTCTCGCCAGTACTCCGGGCCTCAACGTCATGAGCCTCGGCGAGGACGTCGCACGCTCGTTGGGTGTCAACATCGCACTCAGCAGAACTGTCGGCATCATCGCCATTACGCTGCTTACGGGTGCCGCGACGGCTGCGTGCGGACCGATCGCGTTCATCGGACTGGTAGTGCCACACGTTGCCCGCGTCGTCACCGGACCGGACTATCGATGGCTGGTCCCTTACGCAGGTTTGATGGGCGGCGTGATGCTTCTGATGGCAGATGTCATCGGACGCGTTGTCGTGCGCCCCGGCGAACTACAAGTGGGCATCGTCGTTGCACTGTTCGGCGCCCCGTTCTTCATTGCGCTGGTCCGTCGACGAAAGTTGGCGAGCCTGTGACCACAGTGAAATCGAATACCACGTCCGCGGAGGCAACGAGGCTGACAGTTCCGTCCAGGCCTGGATTCCGGATCGGTCGCTTCTCGCTGGTACGGCGCCCCTTCATGGTGCTCGTCAATCTCGTTCTGTTGGCGGCACTGTTGCTGGTGGTGTGCCTCAACATCGGACGGGGAGACTTCCCCCTGTCGATAGGGCACGTCATCGACGTGCTGCTCGGTGGCGGCACCCGAATCGAACGATTCATCGTGATGGACTTACGATTGCCGCGCTCTCTTACCGGGGTGCTCGTCGGGATGGCACTCGGTATGTCCGGTGCTGTGACGCAATCCATTTCGCGAAACTCACTGGCAAGTCCAGATATTCTCGGTATCACCGCCGGCGCCAGCGCGGCAGCCGTCGCGCTCATCGTCCTCGGTGGCGGTAGCACCTTCGCCGGCATACTCGCGACCCTCGGGTTGCCGCTCGCTGCGCTCATCGGTGGAATCGCCACCGCGGTGGTCATCTACGCACTCGCATGGAAGCGCGGCGTCCAGGGATTTCGGTTGATACTCGTCGGAATCGCTATCAATGCCATGCTGACAGCGTCGATCGGATGGCTTCTCATCAGTGCCGACATAAACGACGTGTCCCGAGCTCAGCTGTGGCTCAACGGCTCGCTGAACGGTGCAGACTGGAGTTCGGTGTGGCCGGTCCTGGGCGCGGTACTCGTTGTCGGCGGCCTGACCGTCATGTCGACTTTCACCCTCGGCGCTCTCCGCCTCGGCGACGACAACGCCCGATCCCTCGGCGTGCGACTGCAATTGCGTCAGGCAACAATGCTTCTCGCTGCGGTAGCGCTCGCGGCCATCGCGACGGCCGCTGCAGGCCCCATCGGATTCGTGGCGTTGGCAGCCCCCCAGATCGCACTGCGGCTACTGAGAACACCCGGTCCGCCGATCATTGCGTCGGCGATCCTGGGTGGGTTACTCGTCGTCGGCAGCGATCTCATAGCGCGAACGATCCTGCCGGTAGAGCTTCCCGTCGGCATCGTGACCTCCGCACTCGGCGGACCGTTCCTTCTGTACCTTCTAGTCCGAAGTAATCGAAAGGCCTCCGCATGACCGCCACCGATTTGCCACGTCTCGTCGCGGAGGATCTCACCCTCGGATATGGAGACCGCATCGTCGTCGAGAATCTCGGCCTGGAGGTTCGGACCGGTGTGATCACCACGGTGATCGGTCCCAACGGGTGCGGCAAATCAACTTTGTTGCGCGCACTCGGCCGGTTGCTGAAACCGAAGTCGGGCAGGGTGGTCCTCGACGGAAAAGCGATCTCGTCGATGCGCACGAAGGACGTCGCGCGGGTCCTCGGGATGCTGCCTCAGGCACCGGTCGCGCCGGAAGGCTTGACTGTCGCCGACCTCGTCTCACGGGGTCGCCACCCCAATCAATCCTGGATTCGACAGTGGAGCTCGGACGACGAGTCGGAGGTCGCGAACGCCCTCGAGCTGACCGGAGTCGGCGATCTGGCCGATCGTCCTGTCGACGAACTGTCCGGTGGTCAGCGCCAGCGGGCTTGGATTTCCATGGCACTTGCACAGGGCACGGACATTCTGCTGCTCGACGAACCAACCACTTACCTTGACCTCGCTCACTCGCTGGAGGTTCTCGACTTGATCGACCGACTCCACGAGGACCTGGGCCGCACCGTGATCATGGTGCTTCACGACCTCAACTTGGCCATTCGCTACAGCGACCAGATCATCGTCATGTCACAGGGCAAGATAGTCGAAGCGGGTCGCCCCCAGGACGTAATCTCCGAAAAGCTTCTACTCGACGTGTTCGGCCTCGAAGCGAGGGTGATCGAAGATCCGGTTTCCGATCGCCCCCTCATCGTTCCTATCGGTACTCGACACGTCTACGGCGCCGTAGGCGGCCCACACAGGGAAGCGGTCGTAACGACCTCGTTCTCCTCGGAGAGCTAACGCTCGATCATCGTTCGGACCAGTCGATAGCCCTGCCCCAGCGAGACTTCGGGGAGGTACGCCCGACCGACCGCATTTCCTATGCTCGGCAATGCCGCTGGATCGGCAAAGGTCATATGCATGGACTCGTACCTCGGCTGGAATTTCGATTTGAAGGCGAGCAGAGACCTGAATCCGTACACCGGTTCCAAGGTCCTGCCCAGCACGTCGAGCAAGCGGTCGAGCAGAGTCGAGAAGGTCGACGCATCGGCCGACGTTTCCGCGCCGCGGCCGTCGTCGATCTTGGCCAGGGGTGCACCGGACAGGCTCAAAAATCTCACACCCTCTTGCTCGAGGAGCAGAGCGGCCGATGCAATGAGGAATTCCATCGCAGGTCGAAAACCTTCAGCGCGGCGACGCATGAAATCGAGAGTCCAGCCGACGATCTCGCCGTTCTCGTATACCGGCATCCATGAGGTGATTCCGTGAACGGTCCGATGCTCGTCCACAGCGATCAGGCACCGGACGTGTGGATCGTCGACTTCTTCCAGGCCTCCGAGTGTGAAGCCCATTTCGGGCATCCCTTTATCGGCGACCCATTCCTCCGAGATCGCTGTGATCTGGTCGGTGATGGCAAGTGGAGCTTCGGGGAAGCTGATCCACTCCGCGACCACACCCGCCTTCTTTGCACGATTCAAGGCCGTCCGGACGTCTTGAAATCGTTTACCGGTGAATGCAAGATTCTCGAGGTCGAGAATTGTCTCCTCGCCGACCTGAATGCCACCCCACCCGATGCTGTCGGTGATCTCCCGCACCTGAGGTGTCACGGAGTAGAAGCATGGAATCCATCCGTTCTTCGAAGCAAACTCGGCGAAGTCGACGACGTTGTCGTGCAGTCTTTCTCGTGGCCCTACTGGATCGCCGGTGGTCAGGGCCACGCCGGAAATGACCCGATACGCAACATAGCTCCGCGCATCGGGTGAGAACCAGTACTTGTTGCCACGCCAGGTCGTCATCCACGACAGCGCGCTGCCACTGCTGGTTGTCAGCAATTCCTTGGCCCGTTCGGTGGCGTCGGTATCGACACCGTACGCAGGGGTGAGAAAGGTATTGAGGACGAGTACGCACAGTGCAGCCCAGAACACGACCCCGGTCCATTCGAAGAGCAACGTGGTCGGAATGCTCTCGGGCAAGAACCGTGGCTCGAGCCACTGGAGATACACCGGTGGCACCAACCTCTGCGGGAAGTCCGCGAGCAATCCGAGGATCGAAGGTTCGTTGTCGAATCCCCCGCGCGCCGCGAGGCCGCCCAGAACGTACAGAACAGCCAGACCCACTGCCGATCCGACGACGGCGAAGCCCCATGTGCGGTACGTCCCCTTCGGCGCTGAGACGTCGAAGAACTTGCGCGTCAACAGTAGAAGAACGAGAACCGCAAGGGGCAGCAGGAACGGAACAATCGTGCGGTACGCCGTCGGCGACTCCAGACCGTAGAAGACCGACTCGTCGTCACCCGATTCCACGAATCTGATCGCAAAGTTGGCCACGGACAGGATCAACAGTACGATCTGGGCGAAAACTGTTGCGGTCCAAGCGAATTTGCGACCTCTCCGCAGCCCGTCTGCCAGAAACAGCAAGAAGATCGATGGCATCAGCGAGAGTATCGTCGGTCCCACTCCACCCAACCGCAACTCCAGAAGGCCGGTACGACATTCCGGATCCGTAGGTGAATCGGCACAGATTTCGCGCACCTCGGCGGCGGTGTACGGAACCCCACGCACGACGTCGCGTAACACCGCGAACGGGCCGACGGCGTCAGGACTCAATGCAGCGATGACCGGACCGAGCGCACTTGCAGCCACGATGAGCGCAACGAGCACACGACCTTCGCGCTGCGTGCCGGCGAGCCTCGGACCCCGCGCAGACCTCCCCACGATCACGGGACCGAGCAGCAATCCGACCACAGCGGACGCGAGGCGAATGACATCCTGCAAATGCCCACTGAACAGCGCCAGCGTGACCAACAACGCGAACAACCCCACGCGGATACGACGTCGCCACAAGGTGTCCATGCGAGCGCTTGCCACCATGACGACACCCACGATCCACGTCGTAGGCCCGATAGCGGTTCCGACATGCAGCCGAAAACCCCAGTCCGCGTCGAACATCTTGGCCAAGGCTGCGACTCCGAGGCCTAGCAATGCACCCAATACCTGAGTGAGTAATGCAGCTATTGCAAACTTGACCGAACCTATCCTCCGTTCGATCGGAGCGGCGGCCACCAGGATCGCAACGATCGCCACCACGTACCCAAGGACACCGGGCGCGACAAGCCCGGAAGTCAACGCTGTCCATACCCGGAACTCCTCGAACGGCATGATCCCGACGGCGAAGTCACGATGAACCATGTTGCGCCCGAGGCTCGCCCCGAGAATGCCGAATATCAAGACAGCGGTCAGCAATCCGAAGCTGACGGGCGCTCCCTTGGCACCGAATACGATCAGCGCCCGCAGTCGCACGAGTTGTCTTATCGCTTTGTGCCACGCGGTCACTGCTCGGAGTCGTCGCCGATCGAACCAAGACGGGGTCGCAGGAGTCGTGTCCGGTGCCGTCGCATCTTTGGATGGGACCTGTTGGTTTCCTTCGGAAATCTTGCTCACGAGATCAGTCCCACTCTCTGCATCAGCCACGGCAATTGCTCTTTGAGACCTTCGGACCAGACGGCGAAACTGTGGCCACCCGGCACCTCGGAGTAACGGACATCCATTCCTGCTGCCTGAGCGGCTTCGTACACCGTCTTCTGTCCTGGTTTGTAGTCGTTGTCGTCCGCTCCGACGACGAATGCGCCACCAGAATCGGGAAACTGCCTCGTCTTCAGCAAATCCATCGGATTCACTGCTAGGAATGCGGCCTCGTTCCCCCCGAACACTTCGTTCACTGTTCGGTTTCGATCGCCGAGCGTCGGCTCGAGCTGGCCCGACAGATCGAGAAATGTCGGATAGACATCAGGAAAATTTGTTGCCATCTGAAGCGAGCACGTACCGCCGTACGACAATCCACCGATCGTCCAAGTGCGCGGGTTCGAATCGACTTGGAGTCCGGATGTGAACCAATCTGGTACGTCCTTGGCCAGGTACGTCGCAACGTTGCCGAGGGCCGAGTCCACGCAGAGCGGATTGGCAAGGGCCGACCCAGTGGCGTCCGCCACCACGACCACCGGTGCAAGACCGTCGTGATCGCGCGCAAATGCGTCCATCGTTTCGATCAGCTTGCCCCCGTTCAGCCAATCTTCGGGTTCCCCCGGTTGGCCGGCCAGGAGCACCAGAACCGGCAGCAGTGGGCGCGGATCGACAAAATAGGCCGGCGGCAGGTACACCTGTGCATCTCGCGCACTGAATCCCGAGGCAGTTGCCGGAATCGCCACCGAGGTCAGTTTGCCGGCAGTTGGCATGTCGGCCGGAGGACGCCAGGACGTGTCGAGTGGATCGCCGGTGACCACGCCGACTTCTGGACCGGGAAGATCCGCGAGGGAGATCCGATCGGCCGAATCGACCCCGAACACTGTGCCAACAGTGGGATACGCCGAGAACACCAGGTTTATTTGCGTGGACGCCGCAAGAACGACCAATAGCGCAGCGAGAATCGATGTCGCTCTACCCAACAATCCCGACGCCACCATGGTTCTGGGCACCACGAGCAGCAGTGCGGCAGTTCCGATCGCGATCCATAAGTAGATCTCGACCTCGATCGGATCCGGAAACGGCCGCCACACCTTTTCCACGACGTAATAGAGAGAAAACCCGAAGACCGATGCCACCACGAGTGCGATCGGTACTGCTCGCAGGAGATACCACCTGCGCCTCGACGCCAGTAGCCACAAGGCACCGAGGAGGCCGAGGATCGATACCAAGATCGGCGTGGTGCCGCTGATCAGCGAAAGAGACAAGATCGAGTGCACTCCGCCCCCTCCAGCACGTCGAAGACCGGACTCCGATGAAGTTCTGACACCACTGCAGAATAGGCATGTCGGGGTACGAAATTGGGACTGTCGATGAATTCGCCACGCAACAAGTTCGACCACGCCGCAATTCAGATCATAGATTTACTACATGGAGTAGTACGCATTTGTGTCGCACTACCCGTAGACTTGTCAGAATGGCAGGTCTAGGCGAACTCGAACGTGCAGTAATGGATCATCTGTGGGCTTCCACGGAGCCACAGACTGTTCGACAGGTGCACGAAGCGCTCGCCGCACATCGTGAACTGGCGTACACAACGGTGATGACCGTGCTCCAGCGGCTTGCCAAAAAGCAGCTGGTAGTTCAGCAGCGCGATGATCGCGCACACCGCTATGCCCCACTTCACAGCCGCGACGAGTTGGTTGCGAGCCTCATGGTGGACGCTCTAGCGCAAGCACCCAAGTCCGGTGGACGAGCAGCAGCATTGGTTCACTTCGTAGGCCAAGTGGGGGCAGACGAAGCAGCGGCCCTCCGAGAAGCGCTAGCGGCTCTGGAACTGGCACAATCGGATGTACATTCGACGTCACATGTCGGAGCGCCGCAATCCGATTGACCCCTGCCATCGGTTAGTGAGGACCATTGAACTCCACCACTGCGCTGGTTTTCGCGGTACTCGCACTGCTTCTTGCAGGTCCCGTTCCTGCTGTGTTCTCTCGTGCAACATGGCCCTACCGCGCGCCGCGTGCAGCTCTTGTCCTCTGGCAAGCGATTGCTATCGCTGCGGTGCTCTCGGCGTTCAGCTCGGGTCTGGCCATAGGTGGCCTGTTATTGGTCCCCGGTCCGGACGGCCGTCCAACCACAGCTCCGACTGACGAAATCGAAGCACTTGGCCTGCCACTGTGGATTCTGTACGTGGTGGTGCTGGCAATCACCCTGAGCATCGGTGCGAAACTGATGTTCTCCTTCGTCCAAGTATTCGTGCGAACACGGCGTCGGCGGGCACGCCATCGCATTCTGGTCGACCTGCTCGACCGCAGCAGCGACTCCGATCGGCCGTTCCCAGGCGTGCGAGACGCGGATGTACGTGTCCTCGATGCCGTAGAACCGATCGCTTATTGCCTACCAGGTCTTCGTCAACGGGTGGTGCTCAGCGAGGGCGTGTTGACCAATCTCAACAGGTTCGAGATCAAGGCAATCCTCAGTCACGAACGCTCACACCTACGTTCTCGTCACGATCTCGTCCTCGAGGCGTTCACGGCAGTCAACGAGGCTTTTCCACGCATCGTCCGAAGTCGATCCGCCCTCGGTAGCGTGCAGTTGCTCGTCGAACTGCTGGCCGACGACTCTGCCGTCAAGGTCACCGGGCCGACACCGCTGGCTCGGGCACTCGTGACGTGTGCCGGATCGACCGCTCCGCGTGGTGCACTTGCGGCAGGCGGCCCGAGCACCCTGATCAGGGTGCGACGTCTCGGTGGTCCTCGTACCGATATCCGCATCAGCATTTCGGCGTACCTTGCCGCCGCGATCATTTTGGTTCTGCCGACTATTTTCGTCGCGATGCCGTGGCTCGACGAGCTCGGTCGGCTACTCGGCTCGAGTTAGCCGTGTCGTTCCCTCTCGGGAGTAGGACAGCTCACATATTTCGAGTCGATGAATCGAAGACCGGTCGCGTACAGTAGTCCTAGGTCGCCATCGCGGCCTAGTAATTCGATAAGGCACAAACAGCCCCACTCTGCGCGAAGATCAACTGCGCAAGGATGGCCAGGTGACAGTGCCCTGGCTCGTCTCTATGTGATCTAGCTGTTTTATGTGCCCTTCTCCTGCGGGTCTTTCTCAGCTGTGGCTTCGTGGCGTGCCCGTAATCCGGAGAGGTTCAACTGCGTGACTCACGCTGTTTCGACTAGTACACCAACAACACCCACCGCAGAAGAAGTACCGACCACGGTCGTCACCTTCGCCGAGCTCGGACTCCCCGAGGCGGTAGTGGCCGCTTTGGCCCGCAACTCCATCACCGTGCCTTCGCCGATTCAGGCCAAAGCACTCCCCGACGCGATTGCCGGGAAGAATGTCCTCGGACGTGCACAGACCGGCTCGGGCAAGACCCTGGCCTTCGGTCTACCAATTCTTGCTCGCCTCGCACAGCACACAGACAGGCCAGCCGCCAAGCGTCCTCGTGCGCTGGTGCTGGTTCCGACCCGTGAGCTTGCTTTCCAGGTCGTGGACTCCCTGCTCCCCTACGCCAATGCGCAGGGTCTTCGGTTGCTTGCTGCGGTTGGCGGCACGCCGTTCAACAAGCAGGTCGAGCAGCTTCGCCGAGGAGTCGACGTTCTCGTCGCGACACCAGGGCGTCTTGCCGATCACCTACGCCAGAGCACCTGTATTCTCGACTCGATCGAAATCACTGCCCTCGACGAAGCCGACCAGATGGCCGACATGGGATTCCTTCCCGAGGTGCGTGCCGTTCTGGCGGACACTCCGGCCGATGGACAGCGAATGCTGTTCTCCGCCACCCTCGATCGTGAAGTCCAGTCACTCGTTCGCCAGTTCCTTCCTGATCACGTCGAGCACTCGACGCAGGACGGCAAGGCCAGCGTCAACACGATGGATCACTACATGCTGATGGTCGATCGCGGCCAGAAGGATGTAGTTCTCTCCGAGATCGGTGCGCGCGAGGGCAGGACGATCATGTTCGCTCGGACCAAACTTGGATGCGACGGCATCACCGACCGCCTCCGCGCTCTTGGCATCGCCGCAGAGTCTCTCCACGGCGGCAAGGCCCAGAACCAGCGCACCCGCGTCCTCGAGCGATTCAAGGCCGGGCGCACGCCTGTTCTGGTCGCAACGGACGTCGCGGCCCGTGGAATTCACGTCGACGGAATCGATCTGGTCGTTCACGTCGATCCACCCGCAGATCACAAGGACTACCTTCACCGCGCAGGCCGTACCGCCCGTGCAGGCGAAAAGGGCACAGTCGTTGCGATCGTCCTGCCGAACCAGCGTCGACAGGTTCAGCGTCTGACCGGAATGGCTGGAGTCAAGGCGACTTCGGTCAACGTCGCACCAGGCTCGGCCGAGCTCAACAGCATCACCGGAGCGAAGAAGCCCACGGGCGACCCATTGCGCGCCGAAAGCAGTGCGCCGAGGGACCGACGCGACAGCCGCCCTCGTTCGGGTGGCTACCAGGGCGATCGGTCGAGTTCGGGTGGCTACCAGGGCGATCGGTCGAGTTCGGGTGGCTACCAGGGCGATCGGTCGAGTTCGGGTGGCTACCAGGGCGACCGTCCCCGCACCGGCGGTTACCAGGGCGACCGTCCCCGCACCGGCGGTTACCAGGGCGACCGACCCCGCACCGGCGGCTACCAGGGCGACCGACCCCGCACCGGCGGCTACCAGGGTGACCGTCCCCGCACCGGCGGCTACCAGGGCGACCGACCGAGTTCGGGCGGCTACCAGGGCGACCGCCCCCGCACGCAGTCGACATTCGTCCGCGAAGAGTCGAAGACAAGCGGATTTCGTAGCCGCACCGATCGCCGCTCGTACGACGGCTTCGACGGGCCTGCGCGCGATCACTGATAGTTGATCGGTTCAGTTCATTCGAAGGTTCAGTTCATTCGATAATGGAGGGCACGGCTTCGTAAGAAGCAGTGCCCTCCATTTTTGGTTGCTGCATCCGTCTGAGCTCTGTCGGGCACCAAATTCCGCTGACTCGATCGACGCGATGCGCGTGCCTGGCTTTCGTTTGTGCGCTCGGCAAGGAAAGCTGTACTCATGACCTCAGCAGTGGACTCGTCAGAACTCGCCCAGATCGGTGTCACCGGCCTTGCAGTGATGGGCTCGAACATCGCCAGGAACTTCGCGCATCACGGACACACGGTTGCGCTTCACAATCGCAGCATTTCCAAAACGGATGCACTCATCGAAGCGCACGGTAGCGAAGGCAAGTTCATTCGCACTGAGACGATCGAAGAATTCGTCGCCGCACTGCAGAAGCCTCGCCGAGTCTTGATCATGGTCAAAGCCGGTGAGCCGACCGACGCTGTGATCGAAGAACTTGCCGGTGCCATGGAACAGGGCGACATCATCATCGACGGCGGAAACGCACTATATACAGACACGATCAGACGCGAAGCTTCACTGAAGGAGCGTGGACTGCTGTTCGTCGGCGCGGGAATCTCCGGTGGCGAAGAAGGCGCGCTCAACGGTCCGTCGATCATGCCCGGTGGTCCAGTCGAGTCCTACAAGGCACTCGGCCCGCTCCTCGAATCTATTGCGGCACAGGTCGATGGAACACCGTGTTGCACGCACATCGGCCCGGACGGTTCCGGGCACTTCGTCAAGATGGTGCACAACGGCATCGAGTACGCCGACATGCAGTTGATCGGCGAGGCGTACAACCTTTTCCGTGATGCGCTGGCCTACTCACCCGCCCAGGTTGCGGACGTTTTCACCGAGTGGAACAAGGGTGACCTCGAAAGCTACCTCGTCGAGATCACAGCAGAGGTCCTTCGACAGGTCGACGCGAAAACAGGCCAGCCGTTGGTCGACGTCATCGTCGACGCCGCCGAGCAGAAGGGCACCGGCCGGTGGACGGTCAAGGCCGCTCTCGACCTCGGTGTGCCGGTGACCGGGATCGCCGAAGCCGTGTTTGCACGCGCACTCTCCGGCTCGCGCGCGCAGCGCGAGGCGGCTGTCGGGTTGGCGTCGGGCGTACTCGCAGACAAGCCGACTGATGCCGAGCAGTTCACGCACGACATCAGTCGGGCGTTGTACGCGTCCAAGATCGTTGCGTACGCCCAGGGTTTCGATCAGATCGCGGCTGGCAGCACCGAATACGACTGGAACCTCCACCCGGGTGATCTCGCCACGATCTGGCGCGGAGGCTGCATCATCCGTGCGCGCTTCCTCAACCGAATCAAAGATGCGTACGAAGACAATTCCTCGCTTCCGAGCTTGATTCTCGCGCCGTACTTCCGTGACGCGATCGAGGACGCAATCGACAGCTGGCGTCGAGTCGTCATCACCGCGGCGTCACTCGGCATTCCGGTGCCCGCGTTCGCCTCTTCTCTGGCGTATTACGACGCACTTCGCGCCGAGCGGCTCCCCGCCGCATTGACGCAGGGCCAGCGAGATTTCTTCGGCGCGCACACCTACGAGCGCATCGATTCCGAGGGCAAGTTCCACACGCTCTGGAGCGGTGACCGAAGCGAAGTTCAAGCCTGAATCAAACCGAACACGGCCGTAGGGTGCGATGGCAACCACTTGTCGATGGTTGCCATCGCACCGTCGCCCAACATGATCCGAATGTCGTATTCAGTCGTACAGACCCCAGCCCAACGGTGTTCCGAGGATGGGTTGCACGATCGTCGACGACACGTCGCCTTCCCATGGCAAGTCCCCCTGGGAGTCACGCCACACGGCCTGGACCGCGCGGATCCGATCTGATGGGTACACCTCCGAGGCCATGAGGAGCCACTCGTCGCAGTGCGTCACGTCGACGAAGTGGAATTCGAAACCAGCTGCCGTACACTCCATGCCGGACTCGAACGCCCGACCTCCGAGTATCACCCGCCTCGCCAGCGTGTTCAATGCGGCGGCAGATTCCCCGGGTGATCGCCCCGTCACGATCAACTCGGGGTGTCCGAGGGCCGTCAAGCCGACTGTGTAGCAGAAAGCCGGTTCGATCACCCCAGCATTGTCCGGATCGAAATTCGAATTCACCTCCGAATTCACATACTGCAAAGCCCAGCCGTGGCGGTCCACTAGGCCGTGCACGTTTCGCACGTAGTCCGCCATCGACTGCCCGTCACACATCGCACACATAGCTCCCCCAAGCTTCTCGAGATCCAGCAGCGAACAAGCCGGCCGGATCTACTGCATCGAACGTATGTTCGTATCGAGAATGATTGCCTATGGCACCGACAGAAACTCCCCGGACGGTACTGTTCCGCTATGCCCCGTTCCGAAACGTCGTTCGCCGATTTGGGGCTCCGACCTGTCCTGGTCCACGCTCTGCGTCGGATCGGTATCGATGTTCCTTTCGACATTCAGACGGCAGCGATCCCCGATGCCCTTGCCGGACAAGACATTCTCGGTCGCGCTCCGACCGGATCAGGGAAGACCCTTGCCTTCGGACTGCCGATGCTCCAGCGACTGTCGGGTGCGAGCAGCCGACCGAAGTGTCCCCGCGGGTTGGTACTGGTCCCGACACGCGAGCTGGCCTTGCAAATCGAACGGGCGCTGGAGGAGCCGGCACTCGCGTTGGGCATCCGAGTGATGGGAATCGTCGGCGGGGTGCCGATCAAGCGCCAATCCGAACGCCTCATGCGCGGTATCGACGTCGTTGTGGCTACCCCAGGACGTCTCGAAGATCTCATCCAGCACGCTGCTGTCTCGCTCGCAGACATCGACATCACCGTGGTGGACGAAGCTGACCGGATGGCCGATCTCGGCTTTCTGCCCCAGGTGCGGAAGCTTGTGGACCGCACCCCGAAAGGTGGACAGCGCATGCTGTTCTCAGCGACCCTCGATGGAGATGTCGACGACCTGGTGCAGCGGTACTTCGACTCCCCCGCTATTCACTCCGCCGAGCCACCCCCACTCGCCCAGGCGACAATGCGGCACCTCTTCTTCCGAGTGGCCGACACCGACAAGAATTCGATTGCACTGCGAATCGCGGCGCGAACAGGGCGAACTATGATCTTTCTGCGCACCAAGCATGCAGTGGATCGATTCACCGCGTCCCTGCGCGAAGTGGGCGTGCCTGCACTGGCCTTGCACGGTGACAAATCTCAGGCCAATCGAACGAGAACTCTCGCTGCATTCGCGGATGGTTCCGTTCCTGTCCTGGTCGCCACCGACGTCGCGGCCCGCGGCCTGCACGTCGACGGAATCACCTTGGTCGTGCACGTGGACCCGCCGGCCGATGCGAAGGATTACACGCATCGCGCCGGACGTACGGCGCGTGCAGGCGAGATCGGCACCGTCGTCACGCTTGTCACCGAAAGCCAAAAATCGCACGTCGCGACGCTTGCAGCCGAGGCTGGAATCATGGCCGAGTTCACCGATGTGACGGCGTCGAGTCCAGCACTGTCCAAATCCACGGGTGCGCAGGCACCTCCTGGATCACCGATCGTCGAAGTGACACCGACAGTCGACCAGAGCGGGCGCACACGCGAGGTCGATCGCCGAAAACGCTCGGCGCCTCGGCGTACCCGGGACAAGCCAGGTCGATCGGGTCGACGATGAACGGACTTCCGATATTGTCGATCGTGCTGGCACTGATTGCCGCCTTCCTGTTCGCTTGCGCATCGGTCGCCCAACAAAGTGCCGCCGCAGCTGTGCCCGAGGGCCAATCGCTGATCACCACGCTCCTACGAAGCCCACGGTGGTGGGCCGGTCTCTGCGGCGACGTCGGGGGTTACGGATTTCAGGTTGCCGCACTGTGGGCCGGCTCGGTCCTCATCGTGCAACCGTTGATCGTCTCCATGCTGTTGTTCGCATTGCCTCTGTCGGCCAAATTCGCCGGCTATCGGATGACCCGCTCGTCATGGGTCTGGGCGGTGGCGCTGGCGATAGCTCTCACCGTGTTCATCGGCGTCGGTGACCCGACGGAGGGAAACTCCGATGCGCCGTTCTCCGAGTGGATGATTCCGTTGGCCATTGCATCGGGCCTCGTGTTGGCCGCCACACTTGCTGGATTGTTGTCGACCAACCCGGGTTGGCGGGCCCTGCTTCTGGGCGCGGCCGGAGGCTTGCTCTTCGGGATGGCCGTGGCGTTGACGAAGTACGTCACCGATCTTCTAGGAACCGATCTTGCCAAAGCAGTTACTGCCTGGCAGACGTACGCACTCGTCGGGTGCGGAATCCTCGGCTTCTACCTCCAGCAGCGCGCCTTTCAGTCCGGCCCGTTGTCTGCTTCACTCCCGGCTATCACCATCGGAGAACCTTTCGGAGCCGCGTTTCTCGGAATCACCGTCCTGGACGAACGCATTCGCGACGACGCGTTCTCCTTGGTGGTCATAGCGGTCTGCGTGACAGTGATGGTCGTTGCAACAGTTGCCCTCTCGCGAGCGCAAGCAAAGGTCACCGGACACCCTGTTGCGCAATGACGGGTACGCTGACCCAACGTGCAGTTCCTCGATGGCCAACATCCGCCCCACGACCTGACGTACGACGATGTTTTCCTCGTCCCGAACCGAACCGATGTCACTTCCAGATTCGATGTCGATCTCTCCACAGTCGACGGATCCGGCACGACAATCCCTATCGTCGTCTCGAACATGACCGCCGTGTCGGGCCGCAGAATGGCCGAAACTGTTGCACGCAGGGGTGGCATTGCCGTTCTTCCTCAGGATCTACCGACCGCAGCCGTGGCCGAGACCGTCGCGTTCGTCAAGAGCCGGGATCTGATCGCAGACACTCCGGTCGTACTCGGGCCGGATGCGTCGGTGTCGGACGCACTCGCTTTGATGCACAAGAGGGCCCACGGCGCGGTAGTCGTCGTGGAAGGCGGCCGACCCATCGGCGTCGTCACCGAGTCGACCTGCGCGGATGTCGACCGGTTCGCCAGACTGCAATCGGTCGCCGCGACGGACTTCGTCACGGTGCCGTCCGACGCGTCCCCTCGAGCGATCTTCGATGCGTTGGACGCCGCTCATGAGGGACTTGCCGTTCTGATCGAACCGGATGGGGCACTCGCCGGTGTCCTGACGCGCACCGGGGCAATCCGTACCGGCATCTACGCGCCTGCTCTGGACAGTTCGGGGCGGCTGCGCGTCGCGGCCGCTGTCGGAATCAACGGCGATGTCGCGGCGAAGGCTCAGGCGCTCGTCGAGGCGGGCGCTGACCTACTCGTGATCGACACTGCCCACGGTCACCAGAAGAAGATGCTCGACGCTTTGGCTTCGGTCCGGTCCCTCGATCTCGGTGTTCCACTCGCGGCAGGCAATGTCGTGTCCGCTACAGCCACTCGAGATCTCGTGGCCGCCGGCGCGAACATCGTCAAGGTCGGCGTCGGGCCCGGGGCGATGTGCACGACCCGGATGATGACCGGAGTCGGCCGACCACAGTTCTCGGCCGTCGCCGAGTGTTCGGCGGCTGCCGCCGAAGTGGGTGCCTCGGTGTGGGCCGACGGCGGGGTTCGCCATCCGCGAGATGTCGCGCTTGCGTTGGCAGCGGGTGCGGCGAACGTGATGATCGGGTCATGGTTCGCCGGTACTTACGAGTCACCGGGCGATCTTCGGGTCGATTCAGCGGGCAACGCGTACAAGGAGAGCTTCGGAATGGCGTCCAAGCGCGCCGTCGCTGCACGCACGTTGGCCGACAGTGCGTTCGATCGAGCTAGGAAGGCACTGTTCGAAGAGGGAATCTCCAGTTCGCGAATGCGCTTGGACCCGGATCGCCCCGGCGTCGAGGATCTCATCGACTACATCTGTTCCGGAGTTCGAAGCACATGTACCTATGCAGGTGCCCGCACCCTTCCCGAACTTCATGAGCGCGCCGTGCTCGGTGTGCAGTCGGCGGCCGGTTTCGCCGAAGGTCGCCCGCTTCCATCCGGGTGGTGACCTGTGACGGCGGTCGGTCCGGCCCAGGATCCAATCTCCTGCCCGACTGCCGGTAGAATGATGGCTCACGCTTACAACTCACTTCCGCCGATCGATTCGTAGCGGAACAACAGAAGGGAACCAGGTGCCTGAGGCACCCGTCATCACCAGCACCGAGACTGCGCCGACCGAGTCCGGTGACGAGGGCTCCACTTCGGAGGGCTCCTCTATCGAGCCGGGAGACAAACCCGGCGGACCACCATCGTTCCAGCTAGCTCCACACCGCGGCGGGGTTGTATCCGGCCGCGTCTCTGTTGCTTCCGGTCAGGGCGCGATGCTCCTCTCGGAACTTCGGCGGCGGTAGCGGATGGACATAGTCATCAGCCTCGCGGGCCTCATCGGGTTCGTGGCTCTTACCGCAGGTACCGCGTTGTTCGTGGCAGCCGAATTCTCTTTGACAGCTCTCGAGAAGAGCACGGTCGACTCGTCCGTAAGCACCGTCGGGGATGCGCGCTCACGTCAGGTCCAACGTGCACACCGAACGCTGTCGTTCCAGCTCTCCGGGGCCCAGCTCGGCATAACCATCACCACACTCATCACCGGCTATCTCGCCGAACCTGTCCTCGCCGGCTTCTTCGTCCCGGTTCTGACTGCACTGGGTGCATCTACCTCGGTTGCATCTGCTGTGTCGTTGGTCGCGGCGCTGATCATCGCGACATCGTTTTCGATGATCTTCGGTGAACTTGTTCCGAAGAACATCGCAATCGCGATGCCGATGGGAACCGCGAGGGCGACGGCTGGCGCGATGTCCGGGTTCTCGATGGTATTTCGCTGGGCGATCAACGGACTCAACGGCGCTGCCAATTGGTTGGTCCGCAGACTCGGACTCGAACCCGCAGAAGAATTACGCTCGGCGAGATCAGCGAGTGAGCTGGGGTCGCTCGTGCGCACGTCTGCGCGGCAAGGATCCCTGGATGAGGGCACGGCCAGACTCGTCGGCCGATCACTGAAGTTCGGCGAGCGATCCGCGGAGGAATTGATGACACCACGGGTCAAAGTCGAGTCGTTGTCGGTGTCCGACTCGGTATCCGACCTTATCGAAACGGCGGCTAGAACCGGCTTTTCGCGTTTTCCAGTAGTCGACGGAGACCTCGACGACACTGTTGGTGTCGTTCACATCAAACATGCTTTCACCGTGCCGATAGGCAAACGTGCCGGGACTCGCCTGGACTCTCTCGCGCAGGACGTGCCGGTCGTGCCGTCGAGTCTCGACGGTGATTCGGTGATGGAACGCGTTCGTTCCGACGGCATGCAAGTGGCCCTTGTAGTCGATGAATACGGTGGCACAGCGGGCATGGTGACCATGGAAGACCTGATCGAGGAGATTATCGGCGACGTCAGAGACGAACACGACGAGCCCGAGATCGACGTCCAGCGGTTCGGGGACACTTGGCTGTGCTCGGGACTGCTCCGAATCGACGAAGTGGCAGCCGCGACCGGGTACCGGGCGCCGGAAGGCGAGTACGACACCATCGGCGGGCTCGTATTGACCGAACTGGGACGTATTCCTGTCGAAGGTGACCGCGTGATCATGCCCGATCCACCTGAGGATGACCCTGCCGATACGCACGGTGGATGGGCAGGTCGAGTCACCAGGATGGATGGCAGACGAATCGATCGAGTGATGTTGCAACCGGTCGGCCCCGACGTGATAGAGCAGATTCGATCGGAGGAGAGGGCTCGTGGGTGATTACCTGTCCGTACTTCTCGCCGTCCTCCTCCTTGGCGGCAATGCCTTTTTCGTGGGCGCCGAGTTCTCACTGATTTCGGCGCGCCGTGACCGACTGGAGTCGTTGCTGGCGCAGGGAAAGAAGAAGGCGAAATCGGTAATCGAGGCCAGTCAGAATCTGTCCCTCATGCTTGCCGCGGCACAGCTGGGAATCACGATCTGTTCCATCCTCCTCGGCCGCGTCGGCGAGCCTGCGGTGGCACATCTGATCGAGAAGCCACTCGAACTGGTCGGAATCCCGGAAGGCCTGCTGCACCCGATAGCTTTCGCCATTGCACTGGCGCTGGTCGTGGTGTTGCACATCCTTATCGGCGAAATGGTTCCGAAGAACATCGCGATCGCAGGCCCGGAGAAGACGGCAATGTTGCTCGTCCCGATCCATCTGATGTTCATCAAGCTCGCCAAACCGCTCATCTCGTTTTACAACATGTGTGCCAACCTCACGTTGCGTGCACTGCGCATCGAGCCCAAAGACGAGTTGGATTCGTCTGTGTCCGCCGTCGAGCTCTCACAGATGATTGGCGAGTCACGATCGGAAGGTCTCATCGACGAGGAGGAGCACCGACGCCTCACCCAGGCGCTGGACATCTCCGGGCGCACGGTGGCGGAGGTGCTCATTCCATCCGCCAAGGTCCGCAGCGTGCGTCTCTCCGGCCTCGAACCCGGCTCGGGTCCCACCCTCGGATCCGTCGAAGAGGCGGTGATCGCCACCGGCTTCTCGCGATACCCGGTGCAAGCCGAGGATGGATCGATGGTCGGGTATCTCCATCTGAAGGACGTTCTGAGCTACATGCTCGACGACGCTGCTGGTCCGGAGACGGTCATACCGCGTTCCGAGGTCCGAAGGCTGCCGGTGGTCACCTCCGAGACGATGCTGGACGACGCTTTGACTCGACTTCGGCGGGCCAGCAGCCACTTGGGCGCGGTGAGCGATTCGTCAGGCACGACGATCGGGATCGTGGCACTGGAAGACTTGGTCGAGGAGTTCGTCGGAACCGTCCGTGACGGCACGCACCGGATCGCAGGGCCGTCACCGGGCCAGTCTTTGCCTGCACGTTCCGGTGGCGAGAACTGAAAGATGACGAGCACCGACCGATGATGCAGACCTCAGCGACCGGGATGTCGGTCGCGTTGACCGAGCCGGACTGGACCGCCAGACGTGCGGACCACTCGGCTCGGGTGGACCGCTTGATCGGTACATATCTGCACGATCGGGCACAGGGCAATACACATCCGGTGCTCGATTTCTTGTTCACCTACTACAGCTACAAACCCGGCCACCTGAAGCGCTGGAACCCAGGTTTCGAGGTAATCCTGACCGGCGAAGCCGCTCAGGATTACGCGGCGTTCGCGTCCTACGAACCCGTCGACGGACCGGACTCCGGCTATCGGGTACGACGCTCTCTGGTAGAGCAGAGGCGTTCGGCCATCGTGTTCACCCGTGACCTCCTCGAGGCGACAATGACGCGCAAACCCAATCTGGGGTGCTTCGGGCTCCATGAGTGGGCAATGGTCTATCGGGGCGGACAGCCTGCATTGCGGCACGGATCGGTGCCGCTTCGGCTCGGCCACGACGGCACCGATGCGGTGGTGGAGTCGATGAAAATTCGCTGCACACACTACGATGCGTTCAGATTTTTCACCCCGGACGCCGCCCCGAAGAATTTTCTCGACCTGTCCCCGACGAGTAGGACCGAACGAGAGCAGCCGGGTTGTGTGCACGCGAGCATGGATCTGTACAAGTGGAGTTACAAACTCTCACCGTTGATCGACTCGGACCTTGTGCTCGACTGCTTCGAACTTGCACTCGATGCACGGGCGATCGATATGCGCGCCAGCCCATACGACCTCTCCGGCTATGGCCTATCGCCTATCGCGATCGAAACACCGTCCGGTCGGTCAGAATATGTGCGCGCGCAAACCGACCTGTCGGCCAGGGCTGCCCCTCTCCGCTCGGCGCTGGCGATGCGATGCCAAAATCTACTGGTGAGCGGCGGGTACGGTGGCCGACTTACTGCCAAGTAACATTTAGGCCGATGTCGCTTTACCGCCCTTCTGGGCGCCCAGACCGGAAAGAGTGAGGAATTCATGACTGAGCGAGTTCGTGTCGGTGGTCTTCAAGTCGCCAAGGTGCTGTACGACTTCGTACAGAACGAGGCACTTCCGGGTACAGGTGTGCAATCGGAGGCGTTCTGGTCCGGTGCCGAAGCGGTAATCGCCGATCTCTCCCCCAAGAACAAGGCGCTTCTGGCCGTTCGTGAAGAGATTCAGGGCAAGGTCGACGCCTGGCACGGTGAGCATGCCGGAAACGACTACGACCGTGCGGCGTACAAAGCGTTCCTGAAGGAAATCGGCTACCTCGTCGACGAGCCCGCTGACTTCGACATCGCCACCACCGGTGTCGACACGGAAATTACGTCGACGGCCGGACCACAGCTCGTCGTTCCCGTTCTCAACGCGCGATTCGCAATCAACGCATCGAATGCGCGTTGGGGCTCGTTGTACGACGCGTTGTACGGCACAGATGCCATCCCCGAAACGGACGGCGCCGAGAAGGGCACCTCCTACAACAAGGTGCGCGGCGACAAGGTCATCGCCTTTGCGCGCGATTTCCTCGACGAGGCAGCCCCACTGGCGTCCGGGTCACATGTCGGATCGACCGGATACGTCGTCGATGCGGTTTCGTTGACAGTCACCCTCGCCGACGGAACCACCACCGGCCTCGAGGATCCGGCGCAGCTACTCGGATACCACGGGACGCCGGATGCACCCACAGCAATTCTGTTCGTACACAACGGCTTGCATTTCGAGATTCAGATCGACCCTACGAGCCCGATCGGTGCTACCGACGCGGCGGGCGTGAAGGACGTGCTGCTCGAATCGGCAGTCACGACCATCATGGATTTCGAGGACTCGGTCGCAGCCGTGGACGCCGACGACAAGGTTCTCGGCTACCGGAACTGGCTCGGATTGATGAGAGGCGATCTTTCCGAGGATGTTTCCAAGGGTGGGAAGACGTTCACTCGCGTTCTGAACCCTGATCGCACGTACACCGGAGTCGACGGGTCACCTGTCACCCTGCACGGACGCTCACTGTTGTTCGTCCGCAACGTCGGACATCTGATGACCTCGGATGCCATTCTCGACGCCGACGGCAACGAAGTTCCCGAGGGCATCCTCGATGCGCTGTTCACCTCGCTCACCGGAATGCACTCGTTGACCGCAGACAACCTCCTCTCGAACAGCCGAACCGGTTCGCTGTACATCGTCAAGCCGAAGATGCACGGGCCCGATGAGGTTGCGTTCACAGCGGAACTCTTCGGCCGCGTCGAGCAGGTGCTCGGGTTGCCGGAGAACACGCTCAAAGTGGGCATCATGGACGAAGAGCGTCGCACCACGGTCAACTTGAAGGCCTCGATCCTGGCAGCCAAGGAGCGGGTCGTTTTCATCAACACCGGCTTCCTCGACCGCACCGGCGACGAGATCCATACCTCGATGGAGGCAGGCGCAATGGTCCCCAAGGGCGAGATGAAGGCCCAGAAGTGGATTTCGGCGTACGAGGACTTCAACGTCGATACGGGCCTCGCGGCAGGAATGAAGGGTAAGGCTCAGATCGGCAAGGGCATGTGGGCAATGCCCGATCTCATGCACGACATGCTCGAGCAGAAGATCAACCACCCGAAGGCCGGCGCCAACACCGCATGGGTTCCCTCCCCCACCGCGGCCACTTTGCACGCATTGCATTACCACAAGGTCGACGTCTTCGCCCGCCAGCTCGAGTTGGCACAGGCCAAGCGCGCGACCGTCGACGAGATCCTCGAGATTCCGCTCGCCCCCGCCACCGACTGGAGCGAAGAGCAGAAGCAGAAGGAAATCGACAACAGTGCACAGTCGATTCTCGGCTACGTCGTACGGTGGATCGATCACGGAGTCGGTTGCTCCAAGGTGCCCGACATCAACGACATTGCCTTGATGGAAGATCGAGCGACGCTGAGGATTTCGAGCCAGTTCATTGCGAACTGGCTGCGCCACGGCATCGTCACCGAGGATCAAGTCCGTGCGAGCCTCGAACGCATGGCCCCCATCGTCGATCGCCAGAATGCGTCCGACCCTACGTACAAGAACCTGGCTCCGGACTTCGATACCAATATCGCGTTCCAGGCCGCCAGCGAGCTGATTTTCCAAGGGGCCAAGCAGCCGAGCGGATACACCGAGCCGATTCTGCATCGACGCAGACGCGAGTACAAGGCCGCGGGCAACTGACGGTCTCGTAACCTTCGCGCGTGGGTGAACATCGCAACTCCGGTGGGATACGGAGTATCAGCAAAGGCCCAGTGTTCACGGTGGGCGCCATCATTGTGGTGGTGCTCGCCGTGTTCGGGTGGTTCGAATTGCGTGATCGGATAGCCGATCAGGGTGCTGCAGCGGCGGAGACCTGCGTAGAAGGTGCCGAGACTTTGTCGGTCACGGTCGATCCCGATATTGCTTCACAGGTCACCGACCTTGCGACACGGTTCGCCACCACCGGGCCCGTCGTTCGTGATCACTGTATTTCTGTCGCCGTGGAGGTGGCAGATTCGACTGCCATCGCCCGCGCGCTGGCAGCAGGAGAGCAGAGTTGGGAACCCTCTGCACTCGGTCCGATCCCAGCGCTGTGGATACCACGTTCTTCCAACTCGGTCACTGCGCTCCCAGCTGGAACCGTCGACGGGACGCCGAAGACGATTGCCAGCACCCCTGTTGTGCTCGCGAGTCCTCCTCAGTTGACGGCCGCACTGGACGCGAAGGGTGTCGGTTGGGCCGATCTCCCTGCACTGCAAAGCAATCCGGAGTCGTTGCTCGGCCTCAACCTTCCAGGATGGGGTGGGCTACGGTTGCAACTTCCCGTCGGACCGGATTCCGATGCGACGACAGCCGTTCTCGCTGCCGTTGCGTCGTCGGCAACGACTTCCTCCGATGTGCCGACGACAACACTGCAGCTACCCCTGAAGTCGCCGACACGGTCTGCTTTGGCCGCCCTCGCGACGACAGACCGCGGGGTTGCGGCCGCAGTACCCGATTCAACGGATATGGCGTTGTCCGGGTTGGCGGGCAAGCTCTCACCCGACGCCGACTTCCATTCGGTTCCGGTGACCGAACAACAACTCGGTACGTCCGGTCAGAACGAACTGACGGGATATGCACCACCCGGCTCGACGGTGTCGATCGACTATCCGTCGGTCATCATGTCCGGGTCGTGGGTGAACGAGACGCTCAGGCGTGCCGGCGCCCAGTTCGTCGAGTTCATCTTGCAGGCAGAGAACTCGAAGATGTTCACAGACGCGGGTTACGACGCTCCTGGATCGACACCACTCGGCGCCCCCACCGGACCCGACGTCCGCACAGCCCTGCTCGACGCTGTGACGAATCCTGCAACAGAGCGTCGATCGACAGTTGTCATGGATGTGTCGACATCGATGGACACCGAAGAAGGTGGTCGATCGCGTCTACAGAACGTCGTATCGGCACTCACCGCACAGTTCGACGCAGTCATCGATTCGACCGACCTGGGTTTGTGGTCCGACAGCAAGGATCTGGACGAAGATCGTCCGTATCGGATATTGGTTCCCACCGGCACGGTGTCCGAACAACTTCCTGCCGGTAGCAGACGGCAAGCGCTCGTTGCGGCGGCACAGAGCCTGAAACCCGAGAACGTAGCCTCGACGTATCCGTCGGTGACCGCGGCATACCGTTCGGCACTCGAAGGTTTCATCCCGGGACGACCGAACAGCATCGTCCTGGTCACCGACGGCCCGAAGGACGATCCGGCAGAGTCGTCCGAGAGTGTGTTGGCCGATATCACCAAGCTTGTCGATCCGGCCCGACCTGTAGCGGTCGATGTCGTATCGATCGGAACCAATGCCGATACTGTGGCCTTGGAGGCGGTGTCCACGGTTACCGGCGGCACGTTCACCTCTGTTTCGTCGTCGGACAGATCCGACCTAGCTGCGCTTCTCGGAAAGTTCTTGTACTGAAACATGACTCGACTTATTGCATTCGGCATCTTCCTCGCGTTGGTATGCCTGGTGATTCATCTCCGTTTCGTGCGGGGTACTCGACTCCCCCGACCCTATTCTTTGGTCGCAGATACCGTTCTCGCAATCATGTGGGTTCTGGCCCTCGTGGGTATCGGTTCGGGCGAGTTGTTCGATCCGAGTTGGGCTCGTTTGCCGGGATTCCTAGGACTCACCTGGCTTGCTGTGATTCTGTATCTCGTACTGGGCACCCTGCTCGTCGGGGTTGTCAGTCTCGGGATCCGGATCGTGTCATCGCTGCGCGGACGCGAGTCCGGTACTATCCGGTTTCGGGTGAACAGACTGGGTTCTGCTCTGGTTGCCGCCGCGTCCGTCGTCGCAGTCACGTATGGAGTAGTCGAAGCAAGCGAACCACGGATAACGAATACGACGGTGGCCCTCGAGCGACTTCCGGCGGAATTCGACGGGCTGCGAGTCGCGTTGGTGTCCGACCTTCACGTCGGACCGGCCCGCGGGGAATCCTTCGTTCAGAAGGTCGTCGACGATATCAATGCGCAGGCCCCGGACCTCATCTTGCTGGACGGTGATCTCATCGATGGGACAGTCGATCTCGTCGGCTCCGATCTGGGCCCACTAAGCGAGTTGTCAGCACCACTGGGCGTCTTCGGAGTCAGTGGCAACCATGAGTTCTACGCCGATGACGGTGGCAAGTGGCTCGACCTGTGGTCGACCTTGGGGATCACCGTTTTGCGAAACGAGCGCCAGGAAGTGACCCGCGACGGCGTGAGCATCGACATCGCCGGCATCAACGATGCGACAGCACCCGCGCCTTACGAACCCGATCTGAGCGTTGCCCTCGAAGGGCATGACTCCGATCGATTCGTTCTTCTCCTGGCCCACCAACCCAAGCAGGCACACGAGGCTTCCGACATGGGAGTGGACATGCAAGTGTCCGGACACACCCATGCGGGGCAGATTTGGCCGCTGCGCTACCTGGTGCCGCTACAGCAGCCCAGCGTCGAGGGACTGGACAAGATCGGCGGCACGACCCTGTTCACCACGCGTGGCGCCGGAGCGTGGGGTCCTCCCGTACGAGTTGCAGCACCGCCGGAAATCTCGATGCTGCAACTCGTCGGAGCATAGCTTCAGGCGAAAGCCTCGATCGGCGGGCATGAGCACACCAGGTTTCGATCTCCGTGTGCCCCATCGATTCTCCGCACCGACGGCCAGACCTTCGCCCTTCCGTTCACTGCGTCGGGGAACACTGCCTCGGCCCTCGAATACGGGTGATTCCATTCACCCACGAGACTCTTCGCTGTGTGCGGCGCACCGCGCAGCGGGTTGTCCTCCACTGGCCACTCGCCTGCCCCGACTCGATCTATCTCAGCGCGAATCGCGATCATGGCGTCACAGAAGGCATCGATCTCGTCCAGATTTTCACTCTCGGTCGGCTCGACCATCAAAGTGCCTGCGACGGGGAAGCTCATCGTCGGCGCATGGAAGCCATAGTCGGCAAGACGCTTGGCGACATCGTCGACCGTGACGCCCGTCGATTTGGTCAACCCTCGAAGATCGAGGATGCACTCGTGCGCGACCATCCCGTTGTCGCCGGTGTACAGAACCGGAAAGTGCTCGTCCAGACGCCGGGCTATGTAGTTTGCCGACGCGATGGCGGTGAGCGTCGCGCGACGCAGCCCCACTGCGCCCATCATGCGGATATACGCCCACGTGATGGTGAGGATCGAAGCACTGCCGAACGGCGCGCCCGATACCGCGGGTCCGCCCCCGAGGTCGGCTCGCAGGGGGTGCCCGGGAAGGTATGGCTGGAGGTGACTGCGTACTCCGATCGGACCGACACCGGGGCCACCACCACCGTGCGGAATACAGAAGGTCTTGTGCAGATTCAGATGACTCACGTCACCACCGAAACGGCCCGGGCGGGCAAGGCCGACAAGAGCATTCAAGTTTGCCCCGTCTACGTACACCTGGCCGCCGGCGTCGTGCACGAGTGCGCAGATGTCGTCGATCTCATGCTCGTACACGCCATGGGTCGACGGATAGGTGATCATGATCGCCGCCAACGAACCTGAATGCTGATCGATTTTGGCCCGCAGATCGTCGACGTCGACGTCGCCGTTGCTACGGCAGGCCACCACGACGACCTTCATACCAACCATGACGGCAGAGGCAGCGTTCGTCCCGTGTGCGCTCGACGGAATCAGGCAGACGTCACGGTGACTGTCCCCCCGCCCGAGGTGATAGTTGCGGATCGCGAGCAATCCTGCGTACTCCCCCTGGCTTCCAGCGTTGGGCTGGAGACTGACTGCGTCGTAACCGGTGATGTCGACCAACCACTTTTCGACATCGGCAATGACAGAACGTATTCCTGCCGTGTCGCCGTCGGGAGCGAAGGGGTGCAACCGTGCGAATTGCGGCCAGGTGATCGACTCCATTTCCGCTGTTGCATTGAGTTTCATCGTGCACGAGCCGAGAGGAATCATGCTTCTGTCGAGCGCGATATCTTTGTCCGACAGCATACGTAGGTAGCGGAGCATCGAGGTCTCGGATCGGTGGCGAGTGAACGCCGGGTGGGTCAAGAACTCGGAAGTTCGCACGAAGTTCGCTGGAATGGACTCGATCGACTCAGAAATGAAGTCACCCGCTTCGAAAGCACTCAGAACTGCGTCGACGTGCGCTGTGGTGGTGGCCTCGTCGCAGGACACTCCTACTCTGTCGGCATCGATGTGTCGAAGATTGATACCTGAGCTCTTGGCCGCATCGACGATGCCCTGCGCGCGTCCTGGAACTATCGCCGTGACCGTGTCGAAGAAACGGTCCGAAACCAGTTCTATGCCAGAATTCGAAAGGCCGCCGGCAAGCCGTCGTGCGTGCGAATTCACTTGGTGCGCAATCGCTCGCAGTCCTTCGCTTCCGTGATAGCTGGCGTACATTGCCGCCACTATCGCCAGCAGAACCTGAGCAGTGCAGATGTTCGAGGTCGCCTTCTCGCGACGAATGTGCTGTTCCCTGGTCTGCAGGGCAAGCCGGTAGGCGAGGTCTCCGTCCGCGTCGACGGACACTCCGACCAGGCGGCCTGGAAGCTGCCTCGAATGTTGTGCATGCACTGCGAGATACCCGGCGTGTGGGCCGCCGTAACCCATGGGAACACCGAAACGCTGAGTGGTGCCGAAACATACGTCCGCACCCGCTTCCCCGGGAGGGGTGAGCAGAGTCAGCGCCAACAGGTCTGCCCCGATCGCAACGAGAGCACCTACCTCGTGTGCTCGCGCGATCGTGTCCGTGTGGTCGACCAACGCGCCCGAGGCGCCGGGCGTCTGTGCAAGCACACCGAAGAAGTCATCTTCGGGAAGACCCTTGGCCAGGTCGATCGAGACCAAGTCGATGCCCAGCGGCTCAGCCCTGGTTTGGAGGATCGCACGAGTCTGCGGGAACACATCGATGTCCACGAGGAAGCGCGATGAAGTCGACTTGCGATTAGCTCGGCGAAGAAGCGTCATGGCCTCAGCGGCTGCAGTGGACTCGTCGAGCATCGACGCGTTGGCCACTTCCATTCCGGTCAGATCGGACACCATTGTTTGAAAGTTGAGCAGCGCCTCCAAACGACCTTGACTGATCTCCGGCTGGTAGGGCGTATAGGCGGTGTACCACGCTGGATTTTCGAGTATTCCGCGAGTCAACACCGGTGGCGTCAGCGTGTCGTAGTAGCCGAGACCGATCATCGACGTCGCCACTGTGTTGTGTGAGGCAAGGACGGCCAACTCGGCGAGAGCCTGATGTTCACCCACCGGCTCCGGGAGGGTTTCGAGACCGTCGCTGATACCTGAAGACGACGCAGGATCGAGAATTGACTTCGGCACTGCACGGGCTGCCAGCTCGTCCAACGACGCGACGCCCACAACGTGAAGTATTCGTTCGAGTTCGTTACTGTCCGGGCCGATGTGCCGGTCGGCGAACAGTGCCTTTACCGATTTCGGATCAGCTGTGCTAGAAGAACTTTCGATCACGGGGCGCTCCAAGGTGTGCATACGACAGGGCCGGATCCTCCCCCTCTGTCGCGTGCTCACCGAAACGAGCGCCTGAGAGATTCAGCCGATCCGGACTCGAGGAGCTGTCCGAACGTCTTTTCACCTTGGGCGGACGGGTACTCCCATCACTTTCCAGAGACGTCGAAGCTCACACGGTCCGTGTGCCTGAGAGATTGACGGGGAGGTATTGCTCCTTCGGCGTCCGAGACTGGCTGTCCCGGAACTCTCCCGCGCAAGCGCGACGCTCGAAGTCTATCCTGTTTTGCGGCTGGCCCGAGTCTTGCGGCGGGAGGCGAGTTCATCTTCGGGACTCGTCTCGGACTCTCCACCGTCTGCACGCTCGGCTGGGAAGTCGGCGATCAGACCGGTCAGTTCACGCATCGCTCCGTTGACGGCAATGCCGAATACCCCTTGGCCGCCCTGCAGCAAATCGACTACTTCCTCTGCAGACGTGCACTCGTACACAGTGGTGCCGTCGGAGAACAAGGTGATGTTTGCCAAATCTCCGACGCCGCGCTTGCGAAGGTGATCTACCGCTACCCGTATGTTCTGCAGAGAGATACCAGTGTCCAGTAAACGCTTGACGATCTTCAGAACCAGCATGTCCTTGAAGGAGTACAGGCGTTGACTACCGGAACCCGCTGCGCTGCGAATGGACGGTACTACTAGCCCCGTACGAGCCCAGTAGTCGAGTTGACGATAAGTAATGCCCGCGATCTGGCATGCACTCGGAACTCGATAGCCCACCAGTTCGTCTGGAACGGAATCGTCAGGGAACAGCCCCGGCTGAAAGTCGGGCACGAAGGGTGTCGCCGTGACATCTGCCGCAGGCTGCGTCGGCAGATCTGCCTTCGAGGTATCCACCGATTCAGCATCGTCCGGCACAACGCTCGCTGAACCGTGGTGGCGTCCCTGCGGCTGATCTTCCACTTACTTGCTCCCTCTTCGGATGTCTCGACGCTGCTGTTCGGACCACGACGATAGCGATCCGACCGGGAAATCATCCCGGTGTACTTCTGCGTGAAATCCACTCCGCGTACCCGGCAAGACTACGCCCCGGCGCGAATCGACGACACACGATCGTCGACTTCTGTACTTCACAACGGGAACGTTAGGGGGCCGAGGAGAGACAATCAACGCAACGCGCCGTAAACCTGAACCTAAAGTTGAGGTTGAGACTCTTCCGTTACCGAATAGAGGACTTCAGCCGTCCGTGGCCTTGAAATCGTCCGGTGAAACCGATTCCAGAAACTCCTTGAACTTCTCGACTTCGTCTTCGCGCTCATCAGGCATCAGGAGCCCTGCTTCGGAGAGGACGGGTTCGTCGGCGAAGATAGGCACGCCCGCCCGCAACGCGATCGCGATGGAGTCCGATGGACGGGCCGAAACTCGGATGTCCTTGTCGAAGACCAAATCCGCATAGAAGGTGCCCTCTTGGAGGTCCACGATGCGAACCTCCTTCAAAGTGTGTCCCAGAGCGCCGATCAAGTCTTTGATCAAGTCGTGCGTCAAGGGTCTGCCCGGTTGCACTCCCTGCTGCTCGAGCACAATGGCAGCAGCTTCGGTCTGCCCGATCCAAATGGGTAGGTACCGCTCCCCATCGGCTTCACGCAGCAACAGGACGGGCTGATTCTGAGGCTGCTCGACACGAATACCGACAACACGCATCTCACTCATTGCCTCTGCCTCCCATATGCGTTGAAAATCGGGCCGCAGGTCTGGGTCCGCCCACTGCAGCCGAGTCTATTGGAATCCACCGCCATGCGGAGGGTGGCCTAGGGATGAACACGAAACGAACCGAACGCTCAGCGATCGAGCGCACCGCGCACCGCGGCTTTGACCAGACAAGTGTGCAGAGTCAGAGACAGCGCAGCGAGCTCTCTGATCATTTCCTCGGCTCGGTCCCGTGCTCCCGCATCTCTGCCCTTCGCAACCGGTCCGGCAATTTGCGCCACCAAACCGGCTTCTCGATCGGCAGCCAGTTTGAAAGCTCGTAGATGCCGAACCTCGAGACCGAATTGCAACATCGCTTTCGCAGTCCGCGCGAGGGTTACCGAGCCCTCGTCGTAGAAGCCTGCTTGGCCCGGCGTAAGAAGGCCGCCTCGAATGAGTTCCGTCACGAATGTCTCGTCGACACCCGCTCGCTCCATGAGGTCGGCTTTGCTGACTCTGACCTCACGATCAGCGAGGAACTCCTCAGGCGACACTTCACCGGGAGCGATACTGAGACCGCGCGGCCTACGAGGCGCGTCCTCTGCACGCTCGACGCGTGCGACACCACTGTCTATGGCTTCTAGCTGCTCTTTGATCACTTTCAGCGGAAGGTATTGATCTCGCTGCGCCGTCAATACGTATCTCAACCGCTCGCAATCAGCGATGGAGAAACGACGGTATCCGGACGCTGTGCGCTCGGGCGAAATCAAACCCTCCGCTTCGAGGAATCGAATCTTCGAAATCGTGACGTCAGGAAAGTCGGGCCGAAGACGATCGAGGACGGAGCCAATCGACATCCCCCCAGGAGACTGCTGCCCGACGGCGGTCACTGGCTGCCCGCACCCGCAGACGATTCGCCGACCTGGGATCCGGCGCCGCCGCGTGGACCGGTCAGGAATACCAGGCGGAACTTGCCGATCTGGACCTCGTCACCATTGGTGAGCACAGCCGAGTCGACAGGCTCGCGGTTGACATAGGTTCCGTTGAGGCTGCCGACGTCGACCACCTGAAACTCGTCCTCGTCCTGACGGAACTCGGCATGACGCCGACTCACAGTGACATCATCGAGGAAGATGTCACTATCCGGATGACGGCCGGCAGAAGTCGTCGGCTGATCCAGAAGGAATCGAGACCCTGCATTCGGTCCCCTCTTCACAACGAGAAGAGCAGATCCGACGGGCAGGCCTTCCACACCCGACACCGGGGCCTCCGAGGTCTGGCTCGTCGCCGAGTTATCCAGCTCCTGCAGGAAATCCGCACGAAAAACCGAAGTGGTTTCCGCTGGCGACTCTCCGTAGATGCCGTCGTTGTCGTTCTCGCTCACCGTTTCTCCTTCTCAGTCCTCTGCACCCTGGCGACTTACACCACGGTCGACGCAAAAATAGTTTGCTTGTTCTGTGTTCCTACGGACCTGCGCCCCGACACGACAACTGCACAACAACGACCGTACCTTGCGGACGGGCATGGGTGTAGACGGTTGCTTCAGCTCGCGTCCGCTAGTTACTCGGTCGTAATGGCAGCATATCCGTCCGCATCGAGCATCTCTGACACTGCCGCGTCCAAGACCTCCGCCGAGGAGACCTCCAGTTCGACCAACCACCCGTCGGTGTAGGGTCCCGAATTCACCTTTTCCGGATCTGCCTCCAGAACTTCGTTGACGGCAATAACTTTGGCGGTCAGGGGTGCGAACACGTCGGACACACTTTTGGTCGACTCGACCTCGCCCATGGAGCTGCCGGCGGTGACTTCCTCGCCGACAGAAGGCAGCTGCACGAACACGACATCACCCAATTGCGCCTGTGCGTAGTCGGTGATACCGACGCGAACACTGGATGGGCCTACTCGCTGCACCCACTCGTGTTCGGGTGTGTAAAACAAATCGGCAGGCAGCTCGATTTCGCTCAACTCGGCAGTCCTTTCGTCTCAGCTCACCGGACGGTGATAATGGTTTTGCTGGATGAGCGTATTGACGTGATCATGGGTCCCGCAAGGCGGACACGGTGACCTGCTCCGATTGTGAAATCCGACATTGACCTCCATTCCTGGCTACCGTATCGACCACCCCGCCTGGAATATCCAATGCTGCGGCCAACGTCGCCGGATCTCCGACTGCGGTGTAGACGAACGGAGCACTTACCTTCTGCCCGTCCACGACGACCGCCCCTGCACGTCCCGCAATCCACGAGTCCAAGCCGATACGAACTCCATCGTTGTCGCTGCCGGCGATCTGCACCGTCTCCGCGCCCGCCGCTCGCAGCTCCTGCAGTGCGTCCACGAGGACCTCGGAGCCGACGCCGGTGCGAGGGTCTTCCACCGTCATCACGATGCCGGGGCCCGTCGCAGGAACGGTCCCTACCAGTACCGACAAGGCGTCGAGACGCTCGCGCGCCTGCGTGAGTGCGGCACCGGAGCCACCGTCCTCCTGCTGCAGTGTCGACAGGGTGTCCTGTAGTGACGTGATGTCGTCACGGAGCGCAGCTTCTCGACGACCCAAATTGTCCAGAAGAACGAGAAGATCTCCCGGGCGCGCGCTGTCGAGTGAGTTCTCGCTGTCGTTCACGCGAACCTGCGCAGCCAAGCCGATCCCGAGGGCGATCATCAACACGATCGTCAGCGAACCGAACACGATCGTTCTGCGTCTGCGTCGATCACCGTGGAACTCGTGCCTTCCCTCTCGCGCCACGGCGGTCAGGCCCCGAACAGTCGACGGCGCAGGGCTGCTGCATTTCCGAAGATCCGGATTCCCAGAACCACGACTATGGCCGTCGACAGCTGTGTACCCACTCCGAGCTGATCTCCCAGCCACACGATGAGCGCTGCGACGAGAACGTTGAAGACGAACGAGACGACGAAGACCTTGGAATCGAAAATCTCGTCCAGATACGCTCTGAGACCGCCGAAGACCGCATCGAGCGCAGCGACTACGGCGATCGGTAGATATGGAGCGACTGCGCCGGGAATCTGCGGACCCGACACGGTTCCGATCAGGACCCCGATCCCGAGAGCAAGGAAAGCGAGCAAAACCAACCCTCCGCCGCGCCTGCTCACAGCATGTGTGGCGCGGTCGTCGGACATATAATTCGCTGCTGCCCCGTCGTTACGTTCCTGTGTCACCTTCCGCCTTCCTGCTGTACGCGTGCGGCCGTCCTGATAACCGCTGCGGGCAGTTCGAGTGAATCCTCGGACCGCACTTCGAACCCGACATCGTAGAGCTGAGTGAGCGCTGACATTCGCAGGTGGGCATCACTTACCGCAAATCGAACCTGGAGCTGCTCGGGCGACCCGATTGCGTCGATCGCGTACGGGGAGAAGACTGGATGATTGTCTACGAGCATGGCACCGCCCGCCTGTCTGATCGTCACGTTCGGCCCGATTCGGATTCCATCGACTGCAATTGCCTCGGCACCACTCGCCCACAATGAATTCACGACCACTTGGAGATCTCGATCCAGCACGGTGGCCGCAGAGTTTCCGCGTTTCTTCTGCGAAACATCGGACAGGTTTGCCGAGGCAGGCGGCTCGGTGACCACGACGGCGATACCTGCGCCGGACGAGGTTTCGGCGCCCGCCGCAGACTCGATGTTCATCAGTGAACTCAGGATCGATGCACCATCGTTGTCGCTCTGTAAGACGTTCGACCGGGCCGACTCGACCTCGCCGGCGAGAGTCGAGCGTGTTCGTTCCATCGCGTCGGACCGGCTTTCTGCCTCGCGTACCGTCTCCACCAAGTCGTGCGCTTGACCGGACGCGTCCGACCTGAGGACGTCGACTCGAGATAGCGCCACACCGAAAACAATGCCGATGAGAACTACGCCGACGATGGCAAGGACCACATCCATGCGAGTCCGAGTGGATTTCGACGACTTGGTCGCCGATGCGGCTGCATACCCTGGGTCGAGGTGCTCGCTCATCAATGACTTCAGCAATGAAGGCGTCGGGTTGCGTATCGGTGGTTTACGCATCACGACACACGTTGATTCTGGCTCCTCGGGATCGTCTTCGCCACGATCGATGCTTTGTAGGTGTAGAGCACCCCGGTCCAGGTATAGAGAGCGGTCCCCCAAATGATCAGCGAGTATCCGATCGGTGTGAGCACGTCCGCTACAACCGATTCTCCGGTGGCACCGAGCAGTACAGGCAGGGCGACCATGATAGCGAAAGTTGCTGCTTTACCCAGATAGATCACCTCGGGTGGCGGTAGTCCGCGTCGACGGTAGATCAGCAATGTACCCGCGAGGACGACGTCGCGTCCGATCAGAATCGCCGCCACCCACCACGGAACGATCCCACGGGCAACGAATGCAGCGAGAGCACTCACAACCGACAATCGGTCCACCAACGGGTCCAGAAGCGCACCCAGTTGCGATGACTGATCGAGCGCCCGTGCAAGCTTTCCGTCGAGCCAATCGGTTGCACCGCTGAGCAGCAGGACTGTCAGCGCCCATCCGTCGGCTTCAGGAACGAGGAGCAGATAAAGAAACAATGGAATTGCCAGCAACCGAAGTGTGCTGAGCACGTTCGGCACTGTGAGAACCCGGCTACTGAGATCGGCATCGGAACCCGGATCGCTCACCACGCACACCTCGATCCTTTGTCGTCGACGCCCTGATTGAGGCTGGATTGGTACCCACACGTGGGGTGAAGAGTCAACGCCACGCGAACACCGGTTGCTCGAAGTCTGCCACGCGAGTATGACGCCGATGGAAGACGACTTCGCGGAACTGGTGAACGACTGCACCCGTCGGCGCGTGTACCAGCGAATCTCGGAACGGCCATTGGATGACGGGCCGTTCGGATTCCGGAATCGCCACGAACCTCGGGTCTATATCGATCTCCGAGGCGTCGACCTCGTACACGATCTCTACCTCGACGATGTTCGGCACGACCTGCTTCAACGTATCGCCTACCCACACGACGAACGGCGTGATCACATACCCGGATCGAGTGCTGTAGTCGTCGAGCCGGCCAAGAATATCGTGAGGGGAAACATGCACGTTCAGCTCCTCGCCGAGTTCACGCAGGCAAGCATCCTCGGCCGACTCCCCCGGGTCGATGCCACCTCCTGGCAAAGCGAACTGCCCCGGATGAGCGCGCAGACGCGAGGGACGCATGGTGAGAAGCATCCGTCGTCTGTACGGTTCACCACCGATGGCTATGGCCACTGCCGCCGCTCGCATGTCGCCGACTGCCATCCGCCGAGATTCGAATTCCGATAGCGCGGACACGATCGACGGACGTTCCAGTCGTTCGTCGTCGATCACGACGTAATCCATGTCGGGATGAAATTCGGCAGGCCGGCGTTACACAGGACTTCGCTGTCGGATCGACCACCGGAAACACCGGAGTGGATACCGAACGCCGCGACGACCTGCGCGTCGAAATCGGGCATCGACAACTCCTGGGTCGGTGTGCGGAACGGTTGCTACATCCTACTCATCGCGCAACGCCGAGCTCTCGCACCAAGACCGGGTCCACAACGACGCGATCGACCCCCCCACCAGTCCAAGGCCTGCGCCCACAACGATTCCGACTGCTATACCGGGCGCGCCGCCGACGGCGACGCCGATGGTGATACCTACCCCGGCGCCCATACACAGCCCGACGCCAGGCAACGACTCACCGAGGCGTCGGGCTGATCGACTTGTGCTCATTGCCATATCCCACAATCTTTTTCGATCGCTCGACCGGTCACACTCTGTCTGCATCTTCGGTAGGAAGCTGCACTGTCGGCGGGACCTCGTGCACGTCAACCGTGTCCGAACCGGTGTGTCCACCGACAGCTGGGACCTCCGATTCGCCGGGCAGCACCGCATCGAGCGCACGTGGTACAAGCCAGCACAGCAACGCACCGAAAAGGACCAGAATGTTGCACCATTGCAAAATTGTCGCTGCGTTGTCGTCGGTGATGACACGGTCGAGCGCTTGCATGTTCATCACGAGACCGTGGAGAAGTATCAGGACCCATAGTCTTCGGAACCGGAAGTAGACCCATACCGCAGCTGCACCCCAGAGGAATGCCCACACGAACCCGCCGAAGCCGAAGTACACGTAGAGCAGGCCCCGCATGGTGGCAGCGAGAACTATGATCCATCCAATCGGTAGTCGACCCGAAAGAAGGAGAACGGGCAGCGCCGCTAGGAGTGGTTCTTCACGCAGCCCGGTGGCCAGCGCCGAAGCGACAGCCAACCAGGGTGACGCCACGACCGCCGGCACCGAGAAGTCGAACCGCGCGAGACCTAACTGGCCGAGAACCAATACGACCGCTGATGCACCTGCGATAGCCGCGCACCATGCGATGGACGCATCGAGAGCGGTTCCGCGGCGCTCTGGCAACACTGCGGCGAGAGTGCGTCGCCGTAGGAGGAGTGTCAGCCCGATAGCAATGAACCCCAACGACATCTGGACCGCCAGCGCAACGAGGTCGGCCCGTTGATCCGACACGCTCAGCACCGGGGTCGGCGCGTTGGGCTCCCGCATTCTCCACAGCGCTCCCACAATGCTGACCGAGTACAGCAAAAGCCACCCTGTCACCAAACCGAGAACGAGTAGGACGCTGACGATCGACGACGGGTGCATCGTTTGGTTCGATCGCGACCACACGCTGCTGTTGCCCACCATCTCCGACCACCAGACCTCGAACGCTCATCCGACCGCGATCTGTCTACCACGAGTTCGAGATCGACGGAGACTTCGAACTGGGTGCGGCGATGACCCGAGCGTCCTTCCGAGTACGGGCGGTATCGGACGAATACTTGACTTGTTCAAGAAATGAGAGTCGTATCACAGGGGTGACCTCGAGGCCCAACTACCGGGAGATGTTGCGCGATGCAGAACTTCGCGTCACGCGCCCTCGCATCGAGGTGCTCGACGCGGTGCACACATACCCGCACTCGGACACCGAATTCATCCATACCGCAGTTCGCGCTGAACTGCCGGTCGTCTCCAGGCAAGCCGTCTACGACGTGCTCAGCGCTTTGACGGCCGCTCAACTCGTTCGCCGCATCCAACCCGCCGGTTCCGTGGCGCGGTACGAGTCCAGAGTCGGCGACAATCACCATCACCTCGTGTGCACCTCGTGCGGGGCCATCTCCGACGTCGATTGCACGGTCGGATCGGCTCCGTGCCTCACCGCGTCCGACACTCGAGGATTCGCGGTCTCCGAAGCCGAGGTCGTGTTCTGGGGTATCTGCCCCGATTGCGCGTCCCCACAGAGTTCACGATCACAATCATGATCGGTTCGATCCGCCAGCCCCGGAAGGAATCTCGTGTCTGAAGACCACACCACTCGCGAAAAAGAGATGAACCAGGACCAGCCCCAAGAGGGAGGCGCCTGCCCAGTACTACATGATCGGCAGCTACACCCGAGTGAGGGTGGGAGCAATCGTGATTGGTGGCCGCAGAGCCTCAATCTTCGGATTCTCAAGAAGAACCCAGCTGTGGGCAACCCGATGGGCGAGAACTTCGATTACGGCACAGAGTTCGCCAAGCTCGATCTCGCCGAGGTCAAGGCTGACCTTGCGGCCTTGATGACGGACTCACAGCCATGGTGGCCTGCGGACTTCGGTCACTACGGACCATTTTTTGTACGTATGGCCTGGCACGCGGCGGGCACGTACCGGATTCAGGACGGACGCGGAGGTGCGGGCGCGGGGATGCAGAGATTCGCTCCGTTGAACAGCTGGCCGGACAACGCAAGTCTCGACAAGGCTCGCAGACTCATTTGGCCTGTCAAGAAGAAGTACGGCAACAAGCTCTCATGGGCCGATCTCATCGTCCTCACCGGAAACGTAGCGATCGAGTCGATGGGGTTGCCGACCTACGGATTCGCCGGCGGCCGCGTCGACGTTTGGGAGCCCGACGAGGACGTCTACTGGGGACCGGAACAGACATGGCTCGGCGACGAGCGCTACACGGGCGAGCGGGAATTGGACAATCCTCTGGCCGCTGTCCAAATGGGTCTGATCTATGTCAACCCCGAGGGCCCGAACGGCGAGCCCGATCCCGCGGGTTCCGCCGTCGACATCCGCGACACGTTCGGCAAGATGGCGATGAACGATATCGAAACCGCTGCGTTGGCAGTCGGCGGCCATACTTTCGGCAAGGTTCATGGTGCAGCCGATCCAGAGCCACACATAGGCCCAGAGCCAGAGGCCGCACCGCTGGAGCAGATGGGTCTCGGCTGGAAGAACAGCTACGGCACGGGCGTCGGTGCAGATGCCATCACCAGTGGCATCGAAGGTACCTGGACACCGACTCCGACGACCTGGGACAACACGTTCCTCGAAACGCTGTACGGCTACGAATGGGAGGTCCACAAGGGTCCGGGTGGTGCATGGCAGTGGCGTCCGAAGGACGGCGCTGCATCCGATCTCGTTCCCGACCCCGCCGACCCTTCCAAACGGCACGCTCCGATGATGCTGACCAGTGACATCGCGATGCGTGTAGACCCGATCTACGAGCAAATCACTCGACGTTGGCTCGATCACCCGGAGGAACTGGCAGAGGAGTTCTCGAAGGTCTGGTTCAAGTTGACCCACCGTGACCTGGGGCCCGTCTCCCGCTACCTCGGTCCAGAAGTTCCGAGCGAGACCCTCCTTTGGCAGGACCCGATCCCGGCGCTCGATCATGAACCGGTCGGCGAAGCAGACATCGCAAAACTCAAGAGCGCCATCCTCGCTTCGGAGCTGACCGGATCACAGTTGATTTCCACCGCGTGGGCTGCAGCGTCGTCGTTTCGGGGCAGTGACAAGCGTGGAGGCGCCAACGGTGGGCGTCTTCGCCTACAGCCACAGGCCGGATGGGAGATCAACGAACCGGACGAACTGGCAAACGCCATTCGTGTGCTGGAAGGCATCAAGGAGACTTTCGATGCTGCGGGAACAGCGAAAATTTCCTTCGCCGACCTCGTCGTCCTCGGCGGGTGTGCAGCCGTCGAACGTGCCGCGCAGAGTGCCGGCCACGATGTCACGGTGCCGTTCACTCCCGGGCGTACAGATGCAGCACAGGACCAGACGGACGTCGAGTCGTTCGCCGCTCTCGAACCCAAGTCGGACGGGTTCCGCAACTACGTCGGGAAGGGCCAGAGTCTTCCGGCCGAGTACTCGTTGGTCGACAAAGCGAACCTGTTGACCCTCAGTGCGCCCGAGATGACAGTGCTGGTCGGCGGTCTTCGAGTGCTGGGAGCAAACCACAAGAAGTCCGAACACGGAGTCCTGACGACGCGTCCTGGAACCTTGACCAACGACTTCTTCGTGAATCTTCTCGACATGGGCACAGAGTGGATTCCCACGTCCGAGGAAGGCATCTACGAGGGCAAGGACGCTGCGACGGGAGAAACGAAGTGGTCCGGTACCCGTAACGACCTCGTCTTCGGCTCGAACTCCGAACTGCGCGCACTGGCCGAGGTCTATGCGTCGGACGATGCTCGCGAGAAGTTCGTCCACGACTTCGTCGCCGCGTGGGACAAAGTCATGCAGCTGGATCGCTTCGATCTGGTCTGAGCAGAGAAATCGACTGTCCGGCGCATCGGGTTCACCTGCTGTGCCGGACGGCCTGTGCTCTCGCCAATCTCCTCTCGGACGTCAGAGAGGAGATTGGCTTCGGCCGGAAGGGGTAGACAGGACCGATGACAAGTACTCACCTCGTTTCGTCGCCTCCCCTACCTGCACCCTGTGGTCCCTTGTCGGCCGGTGTCATGGACTTCATCACCGGCAAGTCGACGGCTGCGCCCCTGACTGTCGGTGGCTTGGAGCCGATGTCTCGGGACCTCCATGTGGCGTTGGCTACGTGCTACGAGTTGCACTACCGAGGTTTCGACGGGGTCGACGACCGCTGGGAATGGGATTCGGAGGTGCTGCGATTCCGCGCAGCCTTGGAAGCGTCGTTCTTGTCGTATCTCCGAGACAGCGTCGAGCCAGGCGACGACGCGATGGCCGAGATGGAGTTCTTGTCCGTTGCGCATTCTTCGGGTAGCGGGCCTTCCTGGTATCTGCGCGACGAAGGTTCGTGGGATCACATGCGCGAGTACTTTGTCCACCGATCGATCTACCACCTCAAGGAAGCCGACCCGCACGCGTGGGCGATCCCTCGGCTACACGGACAGGCAAAAGCCTCGTACGTCGCGGTCGAGTTCGACGAGTACGGCGGCGGGCGCGGCGAGCGAGTACATCAGAAGTTGTGGGCAGATCTCATGGATGCCGCCGACTTGGATTCGACATACCTCGGATATACCGACCGAGCGCCTGCCGAGACGCTCGCCTGGGTCAATTTGATGTCGCTCTTCGGTCTTCACCGGGGACTGCGCGGCGCGACGGTCGGGCACTTCGCTGCCACTGAGATCACTTCTTCGCCCGGGTCACAGCGGCTGGTCACCGGCCTCGAGCGGCTGGGGGCACCGCAGGCCTGCATCGAGTTCTACGCCGAGCACGTCGAGGCAGACGCCGTGCACGAGCAATTATTGCGTCACGACGTCGTCGGTGGCCTCATTCGTACAGAACCCCATCTCGAGTCCGACATCGTCTTCGGGATGCGCGCACTCGATTTCGTCGACGCTGCGCTGGGCGACCGGATGCTGGCAGCGTGGAACTCTGGTTTGTCGAGCCTGATCTGACAAACTTTCCCGAACGCTGCTCAGCTGTGCAGGTTGCCGTCTACGATCCGTTATTGGGTTTGGATAAATCAATCCCCGCACTGGTGGGGCGCACGTCTGACTGGGGGCGGAACAGCTATGTTGTCCGACGTGATCGATGTGACCATCGACTTCGAACATTCGAAAGATCAAGTCTGGGAAATCGTGACTGCGCCGGAATGGTATTCCCGGTTCTTCATGGGGCTCGAGTCCTGCCTGCCTGTTTCGGAGTCGATTCCCGGAGCGTTCATGGCAAGGGCCGACGGCACCGATCACGCCGTGCGGCTCGATCTCGACTACGTGAGAACGACGATGTCGATCACTCATCTCGATTCCGGTGGATTCGTCAATGTCCACCTCACCGAGGGTTCGCCCGGGCGATGTACAGCCGACGTGACCGTGTTCAAAGCATCTTTGAACGGTGCGTACTCGTCTGTTCCCGACCGCAACGGCGTTGTGTGCGATTGGTTGCGAGCTGGGTTCGCACACCTTTCCGACTACCTGGCGGGGAAGCCGACCTCCATTCTTTCCGGTTCGGGTAACTCCAGGACAATGCAACTCGATATCGCCAAGACGATGTACAAAACCGGCGTCATCCGCACCGCACGACCAGATCTCGCATTTCGACAACTGAGTTCGTTGTCCAAATGGGGTTTCACACTGGGCGGCGGTTTCGGCGCAGCCGCGGCGACCTCACCGGACGCGATCGCACTTATCGACGACCGAGGAACCCGGACGTTCGCAGAAGTACATCAACGGTCACACCGCATAGCTGCGGGTTTGTTCGCGATGGGTCTGCGCTCCGGAGACACCGTCGGGGTGCTGGCGCGCAATCACATCGCGATGACCGAATGCACAGTCGCCTGCGGATTACTCGGGGTGGACGTGGTGCTGTTGAACACCGGCCTGGCAGCACGCCAAATCGAGAGTATCGCGGACCACCATCAGCTGAAAGCGCTGTTCGCCGACGACGAGTTCGACTCGATCGTCTCGCATGTGTCCCAGGAAGTGCCGCGAATCAGCCTCTCCTCACGCTCGACCGTCCCTGGCAGGCGCCTGCTCGAGCAGCTGGTGGCGCCCCCGTCCGCGACATTCGCTCGGCCTGAGCATCCGGGAACACTGGTGGTCCTCACCTCTGGAACGAGCGGAACTCCCAAGGGCGCATTCCGCCCCACCGCCAAAGGGTTCGGAACGATTGCGGCGATGTTGTCCAAGATGCCGCTGCAGGTGAACGAGCGCATGATGATTGCCGCCCCACTGTTCCACAGCTGGGGTCTCGCCGCGCTTCAGCTCAGTACACCGCTTCGATCGACGGTTGTGTTGCAGGACAGATTCGAACCCGAATCCTGCTTGCGAGCGATTGCTGAGAATCGTTGTACTTCGCTCATCGCAGTCCCGATCATGCTCCAACGTATCCTCGAGTTGCCGGCGGACGTCCGCGCACGGTACGACACCTCGAGTCTGCGGGTAGTCGCATGCAGTGGATCGGTTCTGGCGGGTTCGATGGTCACTCGTTTCATGGACACATTCGGTGACGTTCTGTACAACTTCTACGGCTCTACAGAGGTATCGTGGGCAACGGTAGCCGGCCCTGCTGATCTCAGAGCTGCTCCTACGACGGCGGGGAAGCCGCCACTTGGAACCCTTTTGGCCATTCTCGACGGTGGGGGTGATCCGGTTCCGCGCGGCTGTGTCGGAAGAATTTTCGTAGGCAACGACATGTTGTTCAACGGATATACCAACGGCGCGACGCCTGCTGTCACAGCAGGCCTCGGGGCGGACATGATGGACACCGGTGATCTGGGTTACCTGGATTGCAATGGCCGGTTGTTCGTCTGCGGCCGGGATGACGAGATGATCATCTCAGGTGGAGAGAACGTCTTTCCTGGTCCTGTCGAGGATGCGATTGCTCATCTTCCTCAGGTCGGCGAGGTCGCAGTAGTAGGTGTGTCGGACAAGGAATACGGTCAGAGGCTTGCCGCATTCGTAGTGATGCGCGGCGCCGCAGGACTGGACGATGACATGGTTCGTCTCTACATCAGAAATCGGCTGAGCCGATTCTCGGTACCTCGCGACGTCACGTTTCTCGACGAGCTTCCGCGCACCGCAACCGGCAAGGTGATCAAACGTCTACTGATTCAGTCGTCGCCACAAACCCCGCTCGCAACCTAGCCACCGCGGCACCGTTATTCGGGCGATCAGCCCGTTATCGAACGGGTTCCCTGTGCCCTCGGACGGTTGAATTCACCTGACCGGCGACGCGAAGGAAAAGTCCGCCGCACCGGGGCATCAAGATCGTCAGGCTGACTGTAGCCGCGATATGCTGTCGGCTACATCCGGCGGCGAACCGAGGCTATTGATACATGAGCGCGACTGATACATGAGCGCGACCTTGCGCCGAACCAAGTCCGAATCGAAGTCGTTCTGGACGCGATTCGACACGCGGACAACGATGGTGATCACGAGCGCCTCTGGGGCGCTGCCGCTACTGGCAATTGCGCTGATCTCACCGTCGTTCCTTCGCGACGGCGCGCTACCCCTCCTGACCGCGATCGTCGTCTTCACTGCGATTACCGTGCTGTACGCCGTGCACGTCGGCAGACTGACAGATGGGCAGTTCGCGGCGCTCGGTGCGGGCGGCATGATCGGTGTCGCAATTTCGGCTTACCTCATCGCCGACCCTGCAGGTACGCGGGCAGTGACGTCACTGCTTGCCGTTGTACCTGCAATTGCAGCGTCCGGCTCCTCGCCCCGCATGACAGCTGCTCTCACGGCAGGTTCGGTGGCAATGGCGACGTGGTTGTCGGCCGTCAGTCTCTCGTCCTCAGGCGTTGCGGTCACCATCGTCGCTATCGGTGCGGGAGCAACGTCTGTGCTGGTACCGGTGATCCTGATCGCGACCCTTCGCCGGTCTCTGCTCATCGTCAACAAGCGCCTCAATGTTCTGGCGAATACCGATCCACTCACCGGTTTGCTCAATCGCCGCGGAATGATGACACAGGTAGAAGCGTTGCTCGACCAGACGTGCGACAGTCGCAGTCAGTTGTCCGCACATGTCATCGATATCGACCATTTCAAGGCCGTGAACGACAGTCATGGTCACGCTGCAGGTGATCTCATACTCGTGACGATTGCGGATGCCCTCGTTCATGCAACCGAGGAGACGGGGTCGCGTGGAACGATCGTCTCTCGCATCGGTGGCGAGGAGTTTCTCGTATTGACTCCCCTCACCGACAACCGTTGTTTCGAATCGAACATTCTCGAACGTGTCCGCTCCGAATGCGAGGTCACCGTCAGCATCGGATCGGTGACTGCCGACGTCCGTGCCGTCCTCGATCCCAGGCTCACCATCGACGGTGAATTGGACAGCCCCCACGTCGAGCAAGTCATCGATACACTCATGCACGCCGCCGACAACGCCCTCTACGCCGCCAAATCCAGTGGCCGTGACCGTGCGTCACACGCCGGGACAATAATGGTCACGTGGAACTCGACGCGGCAGACCGGTGAATCGCTGTCCCCTCGAAGATAGTTCCCCGCAGTCGAAGACTTGATATCCACTATGCGACTGCAGAAGAGTGATAGCCGTTTCCGGTCAGCGCACGCGAATCGCTTTCCATGAGATCCCAGACATCCGCATGTGCATCTCGTGCAATGGTCTCCCGATCCCACCACATCAAACGAGTGCGGTACTGATCGCTTGGGTACGCAGCAGCGGGCACAGTGGTGTCGATTCGCCCTCCGGACGTTTCCCACTGACGAAGCACATGGTCGGCAGCACTTGCGAACAAATACCTACTGCCCGTCAGTTCGATGGTCGGCAGCGCCGTTCTAGCCAACATTCCCGAAATCAGCCGCGCCGGCGCTCCCTCTCTAACCCACGCGCTCTTCATCTCGATGATTCCGTGCGGAAGTCGAGTCAGAAGTTGACCCCTGACCACGTCGAGCCCCGGTGAGTCCGCCCATTCGGTCAACACATGCGACTGCTCGACATAGGTATAAGGACCCTGCGCCCTAACTCCACCGAGCATCTCCCCCTCAGGTCCGAGAACGACGTAGAACAACGCTGTCGTCGCGCCCGATTCCACTTCGTCGATGTCGAGAGCACACGTCACACCATGGCGCGAATACGACGACCAAGCACCGTCGACATACCGCGTCCAGAGTTCCGGCGCTGCAGAAGGCATTGCCGCAACGAGAGTCATCGATCCCTCGCAGTGGCTGATTCTTGGCCCGAATGATGCGTCGACAGGCCGACGCATTCCTGACAGCTTCAACCGAGCGGCACGCGAACCCCTGTTCGCGGTAGGGGTTGCATAGCGGTAATCGACTGTCGCAGGTGCAGACATAATTTCTCCTAAGTAGACATACCGGGATCCGAAGTCCCCGGCTATGGGGCGAAAAGCCGACGCTATCGAGCGCCAACAGTTCAGTTGCCAAGTGGCAACCAGGCAATTCTTCCTGGTCGTGGAACATTTGACTGTTCGAAGGTCGTAAATCTTCTTCCAGCACTGCGGATAATCATATTTCCGGTACCGATGACGCACTTTGTCGAATCTTTCGACTCGGATTTCGCAGTCGTATCGGACCTCAGTGAACACCGAGTACACCTGTATCGGTTATCTTGACGAAAGCGGAGCACCTGCTCGAGCGTCCGAACGAGAAAAGTGAGAGCCACGTGTCAGAACATCGGATACTGAATTCGGCCCTCGAGAGCGATTCGACGACCGTCGAGGAACTAGCGGGTCTACCAGGGATGCGGATTCTCGACGCTTCACAGAATCAGTTCGAATCGTTGACGGGTCTCCTGCCGAGCCCACCGGTGGACGTCCTCGCCGAGCCACAACGGTGGATTCACTATCCGTGGAGACACTCCCTTGTGAAACTTCTCGGGCCGAGAGGCTTTCGGACTCTGCGACTGGACCGGAACAGAAACAAAATCACCCTCTCCGAGCAGGAGCGGATGACCGAACTGCGGGTGGGAGTGGTCGGTCTCAGCGTGGGGCACGCCGTGGCGCACACCATCGCCATCGAAGGGTTGTGCGGTGAGCTCAGACTCGCCGATTTCGACGTCCTGGACCTGTCCAATCTCAACAGAGTCCCGGCATCGGTGTTCGACCTCGACATCAACAAGACCACGGTCGCGGCACGCCGAATCGCTGAATTGGACCCATATCTGAAAGTGGTTACGCATCCCGAAGGTCTAATTGCTTCCAGTATGGACACGTTCATGGACGGACTCGATATCGTCATCGACGAATGCGATTCGCTCGACGCGAAGTTGAATCTCCGCGAGGCCGCCAGAAGTCGAGGCATACCAGTTTTGATGGAGACCAGCGACGGCGGAATACTCGATGTCGAGCGATTCGATCTCGAACCGACCAGACCGTTGCTACACGGCCTCCTCGGAGATCTCGATGCCCGCTCTCTGGCCGACATCACGCCGGAGCAGAAGGCACCGCTGGCTGCCCGGATTCTCGACCCCACGAAACTCACTCCGCGAATGCTCGCTTCGCTACCGGAAATCGGGGTGTCGCTGTCTACCTGGCCGCAACTCGGCAGCGATGTCGCACTCGGCGGCGCCTCGGTTGCGGCAGTGGTGCGCGCGTTCGGATTGGGTACGCCACCCCCGTCAGGAAGGGCGCGAATCAATTTGGAGACACATATCTCGGCAATCGTCGACTTTTGACCCATGGGCCGTCATTGGGTGGCGCGGTCGAGGTGTGTCACGCACCCGTTCGGATCATGCGTTCTTGAATGTCGACAGCCCGTCTCGGTTTCAAGTGGTGATCCGGTCTACCCCACGGTGTCTTCGGCGGCTCGACCGGCTTTCGCGACAGGCGTCCGCTCTCGGCGTGCACGGTGGCTGGTGTCGCAGAATGGATATATTTTGCTCCGCTTGCACATGCAGAGCGCGACGACACTGCGATCAGATACGACCTGGGATCCGTCGGGCATGGTGATCTCCACCGGACCGTTCACAAGCATGGGCCCGCGCTCCACCACGCGAATACGTGTACGTGACATAAGGGTCCTTACCCGATCTACTCGACACCACCATGTGAACAACACACCTGGCTGTGGGCCTTGCTTGCGCTGCAAAGTGACGGCGATGCAGTCCGCCGGTGTTTACCCCGCAGTGTGCGCTTCGAATCATGAGTCCTCCTACGCCGAATGACAACACCGACGATGCGCAGGGCGGGCACGGGCGCTACCGCCAATCGACTACGGGAAGCCTTGCATTGCTGGCGCGTAGCCGAGATAGAAACTAGCGTTTGCATGATGAGCGAGTCGAACGGCCTCGGCAATGAGACGTACGCAGCCCATCCCGGGGAACAGCACGGCGAGAGTCTTTCGTCACGGCTCAATTGGCTGCGCGCTGGTGTGCTCGGCGCCAACGACGGAATCGTCTCCACGGCAGGACTCGTCGTCGGTGTTGCAGCACTCTCGTCCGAGCGGGGACCGATACTCGCTGCAGGCGTCGCCGGTCTCGTCGCTGGTGCCGTGTCGATGGCACTCGGCGAGTACGTGTCGGTGAGCACCCAACGGGACAGCGAAAAGTCCCTACTGGCCAAGGAGAAAATGGAGTTGCGTGACGATCCCGACGCGGAACTCGAAGAGCTGACCTCGATCTACGAAAGCAAGGGACTCAGCCGGGCAACTGCGCTCACCGTCGCTCACGAACTCACCGAGCACGACGCTTTCGCAGCGCACGTCGATGCCGAGTTGCACCTGGACCCGGACAACCTGACCAGTCCGGTTCAGGCAGCACTGTCGTCTGCTCTGTCTTTCACCTTGGGCGCAGCGTTGCCCCTCATTGCGATACTCGCGCCACCGGCAACGGCTCGAATCCCGGTGACCTTCGTGGCAGTTCTGCTGGCGCTGGCATTGACCGGCCAGGTCAGTGCGCGACTGGGCGGCTCGAGGCCAGGCCCTGCAATGTGGCGCATCGTCATCGGCGGCGCGCTGGCAATGATCGTGACTTACCTGATCGGACAACTGTTGGGTATTGCCGGAGTCTGACGATCAGGGCTGTGCAAGGAGTGCAGTAAATTCTTCGGCGTAAGCGAGCTGTGTTCGCAATTCGGCGCACGTGGTTTCGGCTCGTCGATGGCATTCGTCAACGTATCGCTCGGCCGTTGCCCGTGCCTCGCGGTCGGCGGATCCATCTGCTCGCGCGTCGAGAGCGGTAAGAAGTTCGCGCATCTCCTCGAGCGTGAATCCCAGCGGTTTCATGCGCCGTATGACGAGTAGCCGCTGCACATCCGATTCGGTGTACAAACGGAATCCGCCTTTGCTTCGCGCCGACGGAGTCACCAGACCTGCGTCGTCGTAGTGTCGAATCGTCTTGATGGACAGCTCGGTTCGCGCTGCGACGTTGCCGATCTGCATCTGTGCCGGTTCGTCTTCGCGTTCAGGCATATCCGCATAGCTCCTTCTTTTCACGCGCGAACCCGTCAGTGCCCTGCGCCGAGATTTCCGCTCAGTAACCCATGTCGCTGCGCGCTGGCCTCGTTCAACCCGACGATGGTCGCGGTCTTTCCCTTGGCTGCGTATTTGGTGGTGATCGCATCAAGGGTCGCGACGGTCGACGCATCCCAGATGTGTGATGCCGACATGTCGATCACGATATGTGCAGGGTCACTGACGTAATCGAACTGATAGATCAAGTCGTTGCTGGAGGCGAAGAACAACTCACCATGCACCGCGTAGACGCGGGTGTCCGGGTCCGGGTGTGCCACATCGACGACCTCGGTCAGATGCGCGACGCGTCGCGCGAACAAGACCATCGCGGTCACGACGCCGACCGCCACTCCGTAGGCGAGATTGTCGGTAGCAACGGTGACCGCGACGGTGGCGACCATGACTAGGGTTTCGCTCGTGGGCATCCGCCGCAGTGTCGCCGGGGCGATGCTGTGCCAATCGAAGGTGCCGACCGAAACCATGATCATCACCGCCACCAACGCGGCCATCGGGATCAGTGAGACTATGTCGCCTAGACCGACGACGAGGGTCAGCAGGAACACGCCTGCGAGGAACGTAGAGATCCGAGTTCGTGCGCCGGATGTCTTGACGTTGATCATCGTCTGTCCGATCATCGCGCACCCGCCCATACCGCCGAAGAATCCGGTGACGATGTTGGCGACACCCTGACCCCAGGACTCTCGGGTCTTGTTCGAGTGACTGTCGGTGATGTCGTCGACGAACTTCGCAGTCATCAGTGACTCGAGCAGACCTACGATGGCCATCGTGAACGCATACGGGGCGATGATCTTCAATGTCTCGAACGTGAGCGGAACGTCGGGAAGAACTAGTGACGGCAAACTTGACGGAAGCTCCCCCTCGTCACCGACATTGGGAACATTCAGCGCGAACACGATCGTCGCCGCCGTCAGTAACACGATCGCGACCAGCGGTGCAGGGACGACGGTGCTCACCTTGGGCAAGAACACCATTGCCGCGATCCCGATGGCAACCATGGGATACACCAGCCAGGGGACCCCGAGAAGGTGCGGAACCTGGGCGATGAAGATGAGTATCGCCAGCGCATTGACGAATCCCACCATGACGCTGCGTGGGATGAACCGCATCAATCTCGCGACCCCCACCACACTGAGCAGGATCTGTAGCACGCCCGCGAGAATGACTGTCGCGATCAGATACTCGACCCCGTAGTCCCGCACCAATGGCGCGATGACCAACGCAACTGCACCGGTGGCAGCCGAAATCATTGCAGGTCTACCACCTACGATCGAGATCGTCACCGCCATGGTGAACGCGGCGAACAATCCGACCCGTGGGTCCACTCCGGCGATGATGGAAAATGATATCGCCTCCGGAATCAAAGCCAACGCAACCACCAGCCCGGCGAGAACCTCGGTCCGCAACCGTCTCGGCGATCGCAAGGCAGACCACACCGTCCATTGCGGTTCGATCGTCTGCGCTGCGGTGGCCGCGGAAGCCATGTAGATGCTCCATTCTCTGTCGAGGAACGTGGGGTGATCGGAAAGATGCGAGGTGGTGAACGCTTGCCGGAGTGGGGGCAACATCTCAGGACGGGCGCAGATTGTGTGCGTCCCCGAAAAGCTTCGTTCACGAACCTACCCTCCCGTGAGGGTAGAGTTGCACGTGAGGATGCCATTCGGTGACTCATCTCACGCCGATGGACCTTCGAAGAATTCCAGATTTGCAGCAGAACGCGCGGGCACTTGTCCAGAGCATCAGGTGCTCCACGTGGCATTCGACTACTGCGCGTCGACCGACATTTCGCCCATCTCGCCCCATCCGGTTGCATCCACGGTCTGGCTGATGATCTTGGGCGTCGACGCCAGTGCTTGCGGGAGTTCTTTCATTGCCTTCTTGAAGTGATCACTGTTGACGTGGTCACCACCGGCTTCATCATCGCGGAAGGCCTCGAGCAAGACATAGACGGATCTATCTTCCAGGCTACGAGACCATTCGAACCACAAGTTGCCTGCCTCGGCGCGGGTATTCGCGGTGAACTCGGCTACGTGTTCTGGCCAACGCTCGGTCCACTCGGGCTTCGTCTCGAACTGTACGACGATGAAGATCACTGTTTCTCCTTGGATTCGGAACTGTCAGGAAGCTGATTGCAGCGGCGCCTGGCTCTCGCTCGACACACTCGGGGCGATGTCAGTAGTCGTCACTGGAGTCGGAGGCCGCAGTCCCCTGTCGGACCCGCTGAATGTGGATGCGTCGAGCGAGCCTGATCATCGGGCGAATCAAGAGCTCGACACTGCCGATCAGGAACAACCACGTGCCAGCGACCGCCGTCGTCTCGCCGAAGAACAAGACACTGCCGACGATGAACCAGACGGCAACCAGAATGTCGTTGACGATACTGACGACTTCCCATCGCTGACGAATCATCAGTTCCTCGTGCCCGATGGTAAAGGTCAGTTCGCTCATTCGAGGCTCCTGCTGTTCGAGTGTGACGCCACAGGTAACTACCCGTAAACCGCGCCTCGAACACACAATGCAACCGGATCCGAAAGCCACAAGCGCAGCCGACTCATGTCAAGGTCAGATAGATCAGGACCACATTCAAAACAACGATGATGCCTGCGATGAGCCACGCCGCACCGGTGGTGATCCGGTGATTGACATCCTGTCCCATCAACACTCGATCGGAGGTGAACCGCACCAATGGGATCAAAGCGAACGGGATACCGAAGGACAACACGACCTGGGAGACGACGAGTGCGCGGCTGGGATCGATCCCAGCCGCAAGAATGAGAAGTGCAGGCACTAGCGTCACCACTCGCCGCAGCACAATCGGAATCCGCTTGCGTAGTAGGCCGTCCATGATCATCGCGCCCGCATACGCCCCTACCGACGTCGACGCGAGCCCCGACGCAAGGAGCCCCACCGCGAACAGCAGCGCGACCGATTGGCCCAATGTCTCCCCCACCGCCGCATGGGCGCCCTCGATCGAATCGACGCCATCGCGTCCGCCGAGAGTTGTTGCCGCCAAGAGCAGCATCGACATGTTGACGGCTCCGGCCAACAGCATTGCCAATCCGACGTCTATCCGGCTGATCCGCAGCAACCGCCGACGTACCGGTCCTGCTTCGGGGTGTCCATGGCGATCGCGTGCAAGTCCGGAGTGGAGGTAGACCGCGTGCGGCATGACCGTTGCACCCAGCATCGCTGCTGCGAGCAACACGCTTTCCACACCGTCGAATCGTGGGACAAGTCCCGCAGCGGCCTGCGAAAACGATGGAGGTTCGACGAACATGCTGGCCAGGAAGCCGACAGCGATGACGGCAAGCAAACCGAGGATCACGAACTCGAACGGCCGCTGTCCACGCCGATCCTGCACCAACAGCAACATCATCGACACCAGTCCGGTGATCAGACCACCGGCAAGAAGGGGCAGGTCGAACAGTAGATACAGCGCAATCGCACCACCGACGACCTCGGCGAGGTCGGTCGCCATGGCGACAACTTCCGCTTGAGACCAATATGCAAGTCGCACAGACCTGCTCGATTTCGAGCGGACGACTTCGGGAAGCGTCATGCCGGTGACGATGCCGAGCTTCGCGGACAAGAACTGCACGAGTCCGGCCATCAAGTTCGCCGCAACGATCACCCACACAAGCAAGTAGCCGAACTGCGCGCCGGCACTGACGTTCGAGGCGACATTCCCTGGATCGACATAGGCTATCGCCGCAACGAAAGCTGGACCGAGCAAGATACTGGCCGACCTGAACCGTGACGGCGGCCGCCTGGAATGGCCCGGTGAGGGCGAACTGCCCATCACACCTGTCCGATCGCCACGTTTTTCATAGTCCCGACAATAGAGTTGGGATCACCGAACTATGCGTTCGACGCGGACCTTCCGATCTATCCGACGTCGACCCACGTGTGAATTCGATCCGGTCCACGCACGGAACTGGGTATAACATCAAGCGATGACATCGATTGATGACAAACCGGAGGAACAACTTGCGACCCCCCGCGGGTTCGTACCGGTCCTGGCCGCAATTTGTACCGTCGTCGCCATCGTCAGCAGCGTCGGTGCACCTTTGATTCCGACAGTGGCCGACGCGTACTCGGTCTCGTTCACGAGTGCGCAATGGACGCTGACGATAACGATGCTGGTTGGAGCCGTTACCGTTCCGGTCCTCGGCCGCCTCGGAGACGGTCCCCACCGACGACCCGTGATCATCGGAGCGCTGTCCGTAGTCTTCATCGGTTGTGTTCTGGCCGCGATCCCCGGCAACCTCGCACTCCTGCTCATCGGGCGTGGCCTCCAAGGAGTCGGGCTGGGGCTGGCGCCGCTCGCGATGGCGGTAGCGCGCGATCACCTGACACCGTTCGAGGCCAAACGCACCGTTGCGGCATTGTCGGTGACCGCAGTCGCGGGCATCGGTCTCGGCTACCCCGTGACTGGGGTTATTGCCCACTTCTGGGGTTACCACGCCTGCTTCGTTGTCGCGTCTGCGGCATCGCTGGCAGTGTTGGTCGGTGGCATCACATCGGTTCCTTCCAGCCGGCACCTACCGCGCAAGCCGCTCGATATCGTCGGGGCAGCACTCCTTGGAATCGGCCTCACTCTGTTTCTGATTGCGCTCACCTCCGGCAGCTACTGGGGTTGGACTTCCTTCCAGACGATCGGATGTGCTGCGGTGGGCCTCGCGGTCGTCGTCGGCTGGACTTTCCACGAGCTGCGGACTCGGTTCCCGCTCGTGGAATTGGGACTGTTGTCCAAACCCGCAGTCCTGACCGCCGATGTCACCGGGCTTTTCGCCGGTATCGGGATGTTCGTTCTGTCATCTGCCGTCATCCGCTTCATACAGACTCCGTCCGACACCGGTTATGGCCTCGGTCAGTCGGCGATGGTGGCTGGCCTCGTACTCGTGCCGTTCTCGTTGACGAGCGTGTTCGCGAACAGGCTCCTTCCCCTGGCCGAGCGGTGGATCAGCAAATCGATGATCATGCCGATCGGTGCGATGGCCTTCGCCGGCGCCCTCACGCTGTTCCTGTTCGGTCGAGACGAACTATGGGTAGTCTTCGTACTCATGGGGGTAGCCGGCCTCGGGATCGGGTTCACCTTCGCCGCAATGCCGGCATTCATCGTCAGCGCGGTCCCACCGCACGAAACAGGCAGCGCACTAGGGGTCAACCAAGTAGCACGCACGGTCGGTGGTGCGGTGGGTAGCGCATTGAGCGCCACCGTGCTCGCGATATACACAGCCCCCGGGCAGACGTTCCCGGACAGCGCCGGCTACACAGCAACCGCCATCGTCGGTATCGGCCTATGGACGGGCACGGCAATCTTGGCTTTTGCACTGTCCTATCGAGGCAGCCGCGCCGAAAAACTGCCTGCCAGATTGGTCGACGAGAGCATCGAGTCGGCCGCCACCGGCGGCTTTGCCTACGACATCGCCAGCCGCAGAGGACAGAGTGAGGATTCACGATGATCCGAACACGCCCGGTAGCGCGCGTTCGTGACTCCGACCGCACCAAGCAGGATCTTCTCGAAGCTGCAACCGAACTGTTCGGCGCGCGTGGATACGAGAGAACGACGATCCGAGAGATCGGCGAGAAGGCAGGCGCTGATCCCGCCTTGATCGCCCGCTATTTCGGGAGCAAGGCGGCCTTGTATATCCAAACCCTGCCAACGGAAAACGAAAATCCGCACCTTTCGGACATGCTCGATCCCGCTCGGATCGAGGCAACGATTCGGCGTGTTCACCAGGTCGGTCCGAGCCCCGTACTGCAAGCAGTTGTTCGCGCACACGACGATCCGGCGATTCAGACCGCAGCTACAGCTCGGATCGACGCCAAACTCACTGCGGGAATACAAGATCGGATGAAGGAGGCAGGTCTCGACTCCCCACGATTGAGGGCTCAGATGGCAGTAGCCGTGCTGGCGGGTATTGCGTTGGGACGCGCAGCCGGAACCCTCGACGAGCTAGCGGGCGCAGAAGAGAACCAAGTCGTGCAACTGACGGTCAGGTTGTTGGAGTCTCTTTTGGACGAGAACAGGCTGTCACCCGACCACCCTTCGCCGTCTGGACTCTGACCAACGAAAGCCTTTCGCCCCCATCGCCGCTCAGGGCTTCAGAATCACCTTGACCGCGCCGTCCTGCTTCTTCTGGAATATCTCGTACGCGTGCGGGGCCTGCTCGAGCGGCAGGGTGTGAGTTGCGAACGAATCGACACCCAATGGATCGTCGTCACCGAGCAGGGGCATGATGTCGTCCACCCACCGCTTCACGTTTGCCTGGCCCATGCGCAGCTGAATTTGCTTGTCGAACATGGTGAGCAGTGGAAGCGGATCGGCAACCCCGCCATAGACACCGATCAGTGAGATGGTGCCCCCACGACGGACGATGTCAATGGCGGAGTACACCGCATCGAGTCTGTCGACTCCGGCCTTTTGCATCATCGGCTTACCGAGAAAGTCCGGCAGCAGACCGGTGAGCTGCTGCGCAGCCTTCGCCACAGGTGAACCATGTGCTTCCATCCCGACAGCGTCGATCACCGAGTCGGTGCCGCGCCCGTCGGTGAGATCTCGAATCACGTCGCCGAGTTCCCCCGCATGCTGGGCGAGATCGACGGTCCGAATTCCGCGGGCTTGCGCACGGGCAAGTCGCTCGGGGACTCGATCGACCGCAATGACGTCGAAGCCGAGGTGGGTTGCGATGCGGGCAGCCATGTCTCCGATGGGGCCGAGACCGAGGACCGTCACCGAACCGCCCGGCGGGATGTCGGCGTACACAACGGACTGCCACGCCGTCGGAAGCACGTCCGACAGGTATACGTACCGCGAATCGGGTGCTCCAGATGCAACTTTGATGTGGGTGAACTGCGCCTGTGGAACGCGCAGGTACTCGGCCTGTCCTCCTGGAACACTGCCGTACAGCTCGGAGAAACCGAACAGTGCCGCACCCATACCCTGCTCACGCACTTGGGTGGTCTCGCATTGTGTGTACAACGAGCGATCGCACATAAAACAGCTTCCGCACGATATTTGGAAAGGAATCACTACTCGGTCGCCGACAGCAAGGTTGGTAACCTCCTTACCGACTTCACGAACGATGCCCATCGGCTCGTGGCCCAGGATGTCTCCTGGTTTCATGAAGGCGCCCAGCACCTCATACAGGTGCAGGTCAGAACCGCAGATATTGGTCGAGGTGACCTCGATGACGGCGTCGGTGGGCTGCTCGATGATGGGGTCGGGAACCGAGTCGACGCGAACATCGCGCTTACCGTGCCAAGTAGCTGCTTTCATGGGACTGCTCCTTCGCTTTTCATTGCAAGAGTTGGCCTTCGAGCGGCCAGACCGACTATCAGTTTCGGCCGGCGGGAGCGACGGTGCTCTGATTCATCACTCGATCCCACCAACTGACCAATGGGCTCGGATCGAACCAAATCACGGACTCGGTAGTGTCGTCGATTGACATTCGGACTCCAGACTGTGGCTGCTCGTACACTTCGAGGCGCCAATCTGCTTCAGTGCCACTGTCTCTGATACCCAAGGCCGTGAGTGCGAAACACACGCAGACGTGTTTCCGCAGCACTTGTCAGCGTCGCGGCGCCTCTGCGGTCAGCTGTCTTTGTCCTCGTTCTCGGCGACTTCGGGAGCTACTTCCCGAGTAGCCATTCCTCCAGTCTTACCTTCGTCGGTCGGCCCGGGCCGACCGCCTTTAGGCTCGGTGGACTCGGATTCGATGTCTTCGTCTCGTCTCATGTAGCACCGACTACCCCGGGTAGTGGTGAATCAACCGAGTGTCGGATCAGGAGTCGGCTGGCCGACGGCCTTCGATGACAATCAGTTCTTCGCTTCGACATCCCACCTCGATCAAGCCTGCCGCTTCCATCCACGCTGCGCGCTCATGGAGGACGGGCCCGAAATCGATCGTTCGACGGCGTATTACCTCGGCGTCGAGCCCGGTGTCCCTCAGCCGATCGAGAGATTCCTCTACCCCGCAAAGTTCAGACTGCACCATCATCACTGCTCCACCCGGCACCAGGAGATCGAACGCGTGTGTGCACAGAAGATCCAACACCACTCGGCCGCGGTCTCCTGCGTCCCACGCACGGTGCAGACCCATCCCGACCGGCGGACGAGGTGAGGGTACGTACGGCGGATTGGAGACTATGACACCGAACGGCGCGTCTTGCCGCGCGTCGGACAGCGTCCCCAAGCGTGCGTCGACGTCGACGCCGTTCGCGTCGGCATTCGACAGAGCGCAGGCTACGGCCTGGGCAGAGATGTCGTACGCAACTACTTCCCGGGCACCGCGTCGTGCAGCTTCGATCGCGGCGATTCCGCTGCCGGTGCACAGGTCGAGAACCCGGGCACCAGCGAGTCCGGAGTGCGCAGCAATCTCGTCGCACAGAAGATACGAATCTTCCTGAGGCGCATAAACTCCGTCGTCGACACTGATGGATGGAAACGAACGCTCTCGTGCAACGGTCACCGGCACCTCCGTATTGGTACTGGGGAGTGCCCCGCCTTGCACACGGGCAAACCCCATCCTGCAACGTGACGTCGTTTCCGGTCGTACCCTATCGCCAGACCGGGGCCATTCGGGTAAGCATGTTGGGTATGACTTCAGGGACAGAACGAACCACCGACGCCGACGCCGACGCGGTGTGGGCGGTGCTGGCCGACGGATGGCAATACGCCATGTGGGTCGTGGGTGCATCCCGCATTCGCGCAGTCGACAGCACGTGGCCGTCGCCGGGTTCTTCGATTCATCACTCTGTTGGCCTGTGGCCTGCGGTACTTGACGACACCACGACCGTCCCCGAGTCTTTCCCCGGACGGGAGCTACAGCTCCGGGCACGTGCCCTGCCGTTCGGGACCGGTCATATCACTGTTCGATTGCACCCGCAGGCGCGCGGTTGTCGAATCCAGATGATCGAAGACGCTGCGAGCAAGCCTTTCAGTCTGCTCCCGGACTCGCTGCAGCACGGCGCAGTGCATCCTCGAAACTCGGAGGCCCTGCGCAGGTTGGCGTTGCTGGCCGAGCGAGCGACCCATTGACGGTCGTCATCGGTCACGCCCGATCGTGGACAGGTCTGGGCACCGCCGCGGACTTCGGAAGGGTGAACCAGCTCGGCAGCCCGCGGCGCAACGTTGCCGGCCCGTCGATGGTCAGGTCGCCGGACTCGAGCGTGTGCGACCAGGTCACGTCGCCGCGCCAGATCTCGGTCAGCACACGCAATCTTGTGCTCACCCAGACCGAGACGGTCAGACCTGGATCGACATCGCACACGTCGACCTCACCGGGGGTGATCACGAGCCACCATGCCCGGGAATGCACTGCTACGTCGGTGAAGTGGAACTCGATCACCGCATGCTCGCCCGGGATGGACGTCGAACATACGTTGCGATGCATGTCCCACATGAGCAGTGCAGGATCGAGATCCCCATCGCCGAGGGTTCCGACCCAGCGCGTGCCCCACATACCGAGCGCTTCGACAACGGGTCGCAGCTCCATTCCCGCTCGGGTGAGGACGTAGCGCGCCTCATTTCCCGAATCCTGCTTTTCGACGATCCCGGCTACAACGAGTTGGTGAAGTCGCTTCGACAGCAGAGTGGGTGACATTCGGGGCAGTCCGCGTCGCACATCGTTGAAGCGGCGACTGCCGAGCAATAATTCGCGAACCACCAGCAGAGTCCAACGCTCGTCGAACAGCTCCATCGCCTTGGCGACGGGGCAGAACTGGTGGTACGAGGACCCCATCTACCGACGATAGCGCTCATCGTGTTCCCGGTACAGATCCTGTACTGGATAAACCCAGCTCACATTCTTACTCTTCGACTCATAGCCGATACAACGTCGAAGGAGCGGGACAATGACCGAAACCACAGAAGTTGTCGATGCAGACCGTGCGCTGAAGGCGGCGCACAGAACCATGTGGGGGCTGGGAAACTATCCTGCCGTCGCTGCCGAAGTAGTTCAGGAACTCGGGCCGACACTCGTACGCGCGTGCGGGGTCGAGGCCGGTCAGCGAGTGCTCGACGTCGCAGCAGGATCAGGGAACGCGGCAGTACCGGCTGCTGCGGCCGGCGCAACCGTGATCGCAAGTGACCTGACACCCGAACTGTTCGCTCGCGGCCGCGAGTTGGCCGCAGCTCAGCAGGTCGACCTCGAGTGGATCCAGGGTGACGCCGAGGCTCTTCCGTTCGCGGACAACGAGTTCGACATCGTGATGTCGTGTGTCGGCGTCATGTTCGCCCCGCATCATCAGCAGTCTGCGGACGAGCTGGTACGCGTCTGCCGGGACGGTGGAACGATCGGGCTCATCAATTGGACGCCGGACGGCTTCATCGGAAAGATGTTTTCGGCGATGAAGCCGTACGCCGCTCCCCCACCTCCCGGCGCACAGCCGCCACCCTTGTGGGGCGACGAGGCGCATGTCCGCGGTCTGTTCGGAGATCGGGTCCGCGAATTGACCGCCGAGGTGAGAACACTGACCGTCGACATGTTCGCCCGGCCGGAGGACTTCGTGCACTACTTCAAGAAGAACTATGGTCCGACGATCGCGGTGTACCGCCGGATCGCGGACGACCATGCCGCGGTCAGGGTTTTGGACAGCTCACTGATCGAGCTGGCTGGAGAATTCTACGAAGGTAAAGCAATGCAATGGCAGTACTTGATCGTGACCGCGATAGCTCGCTGAGGTAGCAGAGTCCGTCAGCCCCCGTTAGCCGCGCTCTGGCCGGCACGACGGCCGAAGAAGCTGCCGTCGCCGAGTGACGCCCCGCTGGCGTAGCCGCCTGCGCAGACACCTGCGGTGCAGCGACCGGCCGCGAAGAGGCCGGGGATTTGTTGGCCGGAGACGTGGAGCACCTCGGAAGCTGTACTCGTCCGCAGTCCGCCCAGCGTGAATCCGCCCGTCATGCCGCGCAGGTCGATCGCGGCAATGGGAGTGCCTATCGGCTTGACCCATTCGGTCTTCTTACCCAACAACGGATCCTCACCGTTCACGGCGTGACGGTTGTACAGCTCGACTGTCGATTGCAAAGCGCCTGCGGGCAATCCCATGTCGGACTCCAGCTCCTCCACCGTCTCGGCGACCCAGGTGGGTCGGCGCCGAAGCTGCGGGGTCGAAGTCTGCGTAGTCATCGCGACCTCGTATGAGGCCTCGTCGATGACGAGGAACGCCTCGTTGAGGTTTTCGAACAGAACAGCCTGACCTACACGGCCGGGGTAGGTGTCCTCGTTGATGAAACGCTGGCCTCGTCCGTTGACCAATATTCCACGGATGAACATTTGTGGGTCACTGAAAAATGCGACCTCAGCGGCATCCATGTGCGCGAGGTCGGCACCGATTGCCTGCGCCATGCGGATTGCGCGTCCATCGTGCTCTTCGATCGACGCGGCCGGACGATTGATCAACCTGGGCGCGTACGACTCGACCATTGTCTTGTTGTAGGCGAAGCTGCCGGTGGCCAACACCACGCCCTTACGTGCGCGGACTGAAACGGTCTTGCCGTATTGCTTCGCTTGGACTCCGACAACCCGTCCGTCGGTATCGACGATCAGCGTCTGAACCCGCATGTCGTACTCGGATCTGACTCCGAGGGCGGCAGCCTTGTCGGTCAGCGGCTTCATCAGCATGTATCCGCCGCCCTTTTCGGAGCTGACGTGCTTATCTTTCATTTGAGGGACGTGCCCTCGCGGCGCCGGCGGAATGATCGAATTGAACGGTGCCGCGTTTTCCCCTCCGGTGTACTGCAAACCGTCATCGTCTGGGGGCTCCCAGCCCGGTTCACCCCAGAAACTCTCCTTGAACGGAACTCCGCAGTCATCGGCCAGCCAGTGATAATGCTCTACGCTTCCCTCGCAGTAGACGTCGATCTTGGCCTCGTCGACACCGGGCCCCAAGGCTGCCTTCATGAAGGCCTTCATATTGTCCACGGTGTCGTCGAATCCGCAGGCCTTCTGCAACGGGGTTCCGCCACCCATGTAGATGAAGCCACCGGCCATCGCGGCCGCGCCACCCCATCCACCGGTGCGTTCGAGCACCAAGACATCGGCACCTGCCTGGGCCGCACCGACCGCGGCCGCGGCCCCTGCTACACCGAATCCAGCGACGACGACGTCGGCTTCGTAATTCCACTCCGTCACCTGCGCTTCAGGTATCGGCTGGATTGGGCTCTCGGTGGTCGAATCGGTCCTCGTCACAAGGTTCAGTAAAGTCGAAAAACCTACCGATGTGCGGAATTTCTCGGTGAGCGGGACCGCGTGCCAGGTGGGACGACGTCCGCGATCCCGTTCTGGCCAAGCATGAGACCTGACCCCGCCGGAAACTCGATTCCTCGAGCCTGTGCAACGCGTGATGATCGTCTCGGCTCGGAATAGGTCACCATCTCCGAAGGTTAGCGACTGTAAGTAATTGGAATGAAGACTACAGATGCGCCAACGAAGAGAGCAGAACCAGTGAAATTGTTTTCCCCACTGACATTAGGCGAACTGAAGCTTGCAAACAGGCTGGTCATGGCGCCGCTGACACGTGTGCGGTCAGGACGAGACGGAATTCCCGGCCCCCTGGTGGTCGAGCACTACAAGCAGCGTTCCTCGCTCGGTCTCATCGTGACCGAGGGGACATATCCATCTCATGCAGGTCAGGGATTCCCGGGTCAGCCCGGTCTCGTCACGCCTGAGCAGATCGCTGGTTGGCGCAACGTCGCGGACGCAGTGCATTCCGAAGGTGGGCTGATCGTGTCCCAGGTCATGCACGCCGGGCGTGTGACGCACGAGGGGACAACGGGCGGCCGCGAGGTAGTGGGGCCGAGTGCGGTTGCCATCGAAGGCGAAACCCGTACCTACGACGGCAAGCAGTCCTACCCGGTCCCGCGTGCACTCCGAACCGACGAACTGCCCTCGGTGATCGAGGAGTTCGTGCAGGCGTCGAAGAACGCGATCGCAGCTGGTATGGATGGCGTCGAAATTCACGGTGCCAATGGCTATTTGCTCCACGAGTTCCTCTCGCCGGCGTCGAATCGACGTGAGGATTCCTATGGCGGATCGCCGGAGAATCGGGCCCGTTTCGTCGCGGAAGTCGTCGCGGCCGTTGCGGAGGCCGTCGGTGCAGGGCGAGTCGGAATCCGCATCTCTCCCGAACACAACATCCAAGATGCCTACGAGAAGGACGCCGACGACGTGCGGGCGACCTACCTGGCGCTCGTCGGTCGGCTTGCGCCACTAGGCCTCTCGTATCTCAGTGTGCTGCACAAGAATCCGGCGGGGGAACTCGTCCAGAGCCTGCGGCAGGCCTTCGGTGGTCCGACGCTCGTCAACAGCGGATTCAGCGAGATCACCAGCCGCGCCGAAGCGCTGACCCTTCTGTCGGACGACATCGGCGATGCAGTGGTCGTCGGTCGCCCTGCCATCGCCAATCCTGATCTCGCGTACCGATGGCGTGAAGATCTACCCTTGAATACACCAGATCAGAACACCTTCTATTCCGGTGGTGCAGAGGGTTACACGGATTATCCAGCACTGCAGCACTGACCACCAACTGCCGATGGCCCGCACCCGGAGAAACGGGTGCGGGCCTTTCTGTTCGGAGAATGCAGGCGTCAACGTGGGTTGGATACCGACCTCACCAGCGAGATTGACCGCCGTCCAACGGGATGACCGCGCCGCTCAGATAACGCGAGGAATCCGAGGCCAAAAACGCAACGGCTTGGCCGATGTCGCGTTCAGGATCGCCGATACGCCCCATTGGGATCGTCCGAACGAACTCCTCGGCTTCCTCCGGATTGTTTTCGATCCACCACTCGAGTGCTGGCGTAAGTGCATGCGGAGCAACGCAATGCGCGCGGATTCCTTCATGTCCCCATTCACTGGAGGCAGTCCGAGTCAACACGCGCATGGCTTCCTTGGTGGCTGCGTAAACACCGAATCCTGATGTGTCCCAACGAACTGCAGACGAGGTGATCATCGTGATAATGACTCCCCCACCCCTCTCGACCATCGATGGGTGGACGGCTCGCATCAGGCGCAGTACAGCTCGTGGTCCTGTTCTCAGGGCGTAGTCGAAGAAGTCGTCGCCGGATTCGTCGAGCGGCACCGGGAACGCGGAATTGGCGTTGTTGACCAGAATGTCGACGCCGCCGAAAGTGTCCATTGCTGCGCTCACAGCAGCCTCGCAGGCACCGTCCGAGGCGATGTCCACCTCGTATACGGCGACGTCTGCAGCCGAGGTCACCTGCGCAATCTCCTCGGCTACAGCCTCGAGTTTCGAGCGAGTACGGCCGACGAGGAAACACTTGGCCCCCGCGCGTGCGAACTCCAGAGCGACGCCCCGTCCGATTCCCTGGCCGCCTCCGGTGATCAAAGCGATTTTGCCGGTAAGGTTTTCGGTCACAACTGTGTCCTTCCGTCCTGCCATGGATCCGCCGTCATCCGAAATCCGGGCAGGCTAGTGAGTTCGTGTGTGAATTCGTAGGTTCGGGTGTAAGCGGTGTGCGCTATGCGCCAACGGCCGTCCTCACCCCGCTGATAACGGTCGTCGTAGAACGCTGCACCTCTGAGAATGGCGCCGTACTTGGGATGCATGACCATGTCGGACAGGTACCACACCCCGCTGGCGCTGTCGCCCTCGACGACGATCTCAGGGTGATCTACGCGGTGCTCGGTGATGAGTCCCGGTATCATCGCACTACGCATGAATGCCAGGACATCATCGCGTGAGGTGAACCGCAGGTGTTCACCGTATTCGGCAACGACATCCTCGGTCAGGGTCTCTGCGAATTCGTCCCATCTGCGGCAGTCGAGGGTCCGAAGGTACCGATATTTCAGTTGTTCGATTTCCGCGACGTCGTCACGCGTCACTAGGTGCTCCTGTCGAGTGATGGAGACCCAATGAGAACACGTTCTAGTGTGCGGTGACGGTAATTTCGGAACATTTCTGTCCGAAGTTCGGACGAGGCCGCGAAGCCAGATCTCTTGGTGGCCCGGAGGTTAGAACACGACACTCTCAGTCACAGACGACAGTGCAGTAAGAACTACCTGCGCTTGGGGGCGGCGGTGGACCACAAAGCCCACCCCGAACGAGCCTGCCTATCCGAACCCGATCACGCGGCAGTACGGCAAGCCCGACGCCGGGCATTATCTCGACACCACCGTAAGCCATGACGACGTTGTCTGGGTCGGGGGTATTGATCGTAGGACCTGAGCGTGGAAATCCTTGCGCGTCCGAAAGAGGTGGCTCGAGCCGTCGAAGGAGCGCTGGCTTGCACGGGACTTTCACTTCGCCACACTTTTGGTATCGATCGAATCGTCGCTCCGTGATCGCCTGGACATCCCCTCACAGAACTGACATCTATATGCCCGACTGGTCTCCCCTGCTCGTCAGCCGCTCCGGCCACGTCGAAAGAGAAGAGGCCAGGGCAGTATCGCGGAGCCTGAGGCGCCTGCGTAACTCGATCCCGCTACTGGGAGTTCGATCGGGCCGGGCTGAACCGATGCCACAGTGCAGTGACGAGCAATGCTCCAAGCAGTGATCCGATGATTCCGCTCGGCCGCAGCGATATTCCGTCGCCGGCAATCAAACTCACCACCAAGCCACCGACGAAGGAGCCCACAATTCCGGCGGTGAACGCCAGCGTCCAGTCCATGCCGGTCTTGGACCTGCCCAAGATCAACTGCGCGCCGGCACCTATCAGAAGACCGAAGAGAATTATTCCTATGATCAGCACTGATGCGACCTAGCCTTTCAGAGTGAGCGTTCGCTATCGCCGTGGGAACCTAAATGTCAGGTCAGAGTATGCGAACCGTCCCGAGATGTTCAGGTAATACGGTGGATGGTCGGAAGTTCGATGTGATCCTGCGCTACGACATCGACACTCACGTCCGTTGTGCCCGCAAACGTTCGACCAGCCCGAGTGTGAACCGGTCGATTTCCTCGATGGTGAAGTTTCGGCTGCGCCTGACGGAGTCGGAGGGTCGTCGGAGGAAGTGCTCACCCCCGATCGGGACGCTGATCAACTCGATGACTCGTTGAAGCCATCGGACGACCCGAATGGACGAGGACACATGGTCGGCCAGCAGCAAGGTCCCTCCGGGCCGAAGGACACGCGTCATCTCTGCAAGTGCCGCGTCGGGATCCGGTATTGCGCAGAGCGAGAACGTGCAGACGACCGTATCGAAGGACGCGTCGTCGAAGGTCAGGGCCTGCGCGTCACCGATAATCAGTTGCGCTCCGGGCATGGCTTCCTTGGACTTGCTGCCTGCGCGGGCAAGCATCTCCGGGCTGAGTTCGATGCCGGTCAAGTCGATGCCAGGTGGGTAGTGGTCCAGATTGAGGCCGGTACCGACGGCAATCTCGAGCACCCGACCTTCGGCTCGGGCGCAGACCCACGATCTGGTGTCTCGAAAGAGAACTCGATCGAGGAATGTCATATGTTTGTCGTAGTTGGCCGATTGCTTGTTCCAATATCGTTGCCACCGCTCGAGTCGGTGTGCCGAGTCCCCTGACATCACTCATACCTTTTTCGTCGTGTCGAATGTTTGATCCTGGCAGAGCTGTTTCTCTTGCAAAATCCCAGCATGCCATTTCAGACCCAGCAGGTCGTCACGACGCGATTCCCAAGGACCAGGCAAAGACCGTATAACTGGCGACGGTGATCAGAGCGATCGCGATGAGGTTGAGCCACAGGCCACCTCGCATCATCTGACCGATCGTGATGTAACCACTCGCGTACGATACGGCGTTCGGTGGTGTCGCCACCGGCAGCATGAACGCGCAGGTTGCTGCGAGCGCGACCGGAATCGTCAGAAGCAGCAGATCGAGGTCCATGCCCATCGCCACGCCACCTGCCAACGGAAGGAATGTCGCTGCTGTCGCGGTGTTGCTGGTGAGCTCGGTCAGGAAGATGGTCGCGGTCGTTGTCACCACGACCAACAGGATCACAGGGATCGTGTCGAGACCCGCTGCCACACTACCGATCCAATCGGTCAGGCCGCTGGACTGAAACTGGGCCGATAGGGCGAGTCCACCGCCGAACAGAAGCAATACCCCCCACGGCAGCTTGATTGCTGTCTCCCAGTCGATCAGACGCACTCCTGCTTTACCTCCGCTGGGGAGTAAGAACAACAGAATAGCCGCGGTCATCGCGATGCCGGTGTCGGAGATCGGTGGGTCATCGAAGATGAGCGGAACCGCGACCCAGGATGTGGCTGCCAGACAGAAGATGACCGCCACCCGGATTTCACCCTGTGACATCTTCCCCAGAGCATCGAGTTCTCCCCTGATGAGGCGCTTACCGCCGGGGATGTCGTCGATCTCGGGCTTGAACAAGACGTGAGTGAGCAAAAACCACGCGACAACGAGCAGAACGACGGCGAGTGGCACTCCGGCAACCATCCATTCGAAGAATCCGATGGTGATTCCCTCGCCCTCCAAATAACCCACTAGCAAGGTATTGGGGGGTGTTCCGATGATCGTCCCCAAAGAGCCGATCGAAGCGGCGTAGGCAATGCCCAACATCAAGGCGGTCCCGAAGTTGCTTTTGATCACCGCCTCCGTAACCGTCGCGTCGGTTGGCACGTCATCCTTGGATGTCGGACGTGCCGGTGCCGAAGTGTCCGCGCCGGGTTCTTCCGTGGCGTGATCCGCCCCTGCCTTCTTTCCGATGTCGAGCACCAGAACCAGAACCGAGACACCGATGGGGATCATCATGACCGCAGTGGCGGTATTCGAGACCCACATCGACAGAAAACCTGTCGCAATCATGAATCCAGCGATCACCATCGTCGGCTTGGTGCCCATGGCGTTGACAGTCAGCAACGCAATCCGGCGGTGAAGGTTCCACCGTTGCATCGCAAGAGCCAGTAGGAACCCGCCCATGAACAAGAAAATGATGTTGTTGCCGTAGGACGCGCCCACGTCGTTGACGGCGACGTCGGGATCGAAGATCGGGAAAATTATCAGGGGCAACAGTGCAGTTGCGGGAATCGGGATGGCCTCCGTCATCCACCAGATACCCATCAGAACTGCTGTCCCGGCGGTCAACCGCGCAGCATGACCGACGTCGGCTGGCATTACCGCGTAGACGACTACGGCCAGCAGTACTCCGGCGGCGAGTCCAATCCATTGACGCTTCCGCCGACCCGGCTTCACCTCTTCGGCGCGTTCACCGGCCGACTGCTGATCGACTTCGTCGAACCCGTTCGCATCCGACCGGCGACCGGTCTGTTCATCGGGACCAAGCTGCGTCATGGGACCTCCTCATGCTCGGCGTTTCGCCAGCTTAATGTTGCGAAAGCCGAATATGTCCGTTTCTCGACATCACGATCTGCCCAAACCCCTGGGGCTGCGGTGAAAAAGTATGATTGGCACTTCACCCGAGGAGATGAAATGACGCGGGTTCCGAGTAGGCGGTCAACCCGGCCGCGTAGCGCCATTGCGCTCCCGGACACCCTTCATTCGAGGATGCTCGGCGCAGCTCTTCGGCCGACTCGTCATAGTACGAATGCAGTCGATCATTTATCACGGGTACAGCTTCTACGGTAGGTACCTGGGTAGGAGGACTTACCGCAGCGGGGGGCCCGTCGGATGGAGGCTTCGATCGCTCCAACTAGGAAGACTGGTCAGGAGAGTTCGGGGCATCGCGATGTCCCGCCTGAACAGGAGCATCATGAAACAACTATCCAGAAGACAGTTTCTGACAGGCCTTGCCGCGACACCGATCGTGGTACTTGCCGGATGTGGCGACGGCGAGAACGAGCGGTCTCGAGCGTCGCCGTTGCGGCAGTTGCCGATACCGCCCATAGCCGAGTCCACGGTCGATGCGAACGGCACACGCCATTTTCACTTGGTCGCAGCGGCCGGCGCAGCGGAACTAATCAGCGGAACGACGACAGCCACGTGGGGGTACAACGGTTCGATATTGGGGCCGACGTTGCGTGCTCGTCGCGACGAGACTGTGGCTTTCACCGTCGAAAATTCTCTGCCCGAAGCGACGACCGTGCATTGGCACGGAATGCACGTTCCAGCTCGGTTCGACGGTGGACCCCATCAAAGGATCGACCCCGGTGACAAGTGGGAACCCACATGGACCATCGACCAGCCGAGCGCGACACTGTGGTACCACCCCCATCCGCACGGTTCATCAGAAAAGCACGTGTATCGGGGACTCGCAGGGGTTTTCATCATCGACGATGATGTTTCCGACTCACTCGAACTGCCCGGTGACTACGGAGTGGACGACGTACCGCTGATCATTCAGGATCGTCGATTCGAGGAGGACGGCAGCCTCGATGAGTCGGACTCCACAAATATCGGACTGTTGGGCGACACCATCGTCACCAATGGGGTCGCTGGGGCTTTCCTCGCCGTCGTTACCGAGAGCATCCGGCTCCGCATCCTCAACGGATCGTCCGGCCGCCTGTACAACCTCGGATTCGATGATTACCGCGAATTTCAGCTCGTAGCGACTGACGGCGGCTTACTGCGAGAGCCCATATCACTGAGCAGAATTCAGATCAGCCCGGGTGAACGCGTCGAGATGATCGTGCGAATCGATTCGGGAACCGATTCGATTTTGCGATCGTTTCCGATCGACAATCACGATGATGTGGATTGGGAATCCACCGATACTTTCGGCTGCGTGGAAGGCAGCAACTCAGAGCTTCGCCGGAACTCCCTACGGTTCTGTCAGTTCTACCGAAACTGGATTCTGGGAGTGCCGCGGCAACAAGAGAATTCGAATTGCAATGGTTCATGATAAACGGCCAACGGATGGATATGAACCGTATCGACTTCACGTCGATTGTGGGTACTACCGAGGTGTGGACGGTAACAAACGTCGACAATTGGCCACACAATTTCCATGTACACGACGCTCAGTTTCAGATCGTCGACATCAACGGGACGCCCCCACCGCCAGAGCTCGACGGATGGAAAGACACCGTGTACACGCCACCCGGGCAACAGTTACGGCTGGTATTGCGGTTCAGCCGCTACACCGACCCGACAGCGCCGTACATGTATCACTGCCACATGCTCATGCACGAAGACCAGGGAATGATGGGACAGTTCGTCGTGGTCGAGCCGGGCGCACAAGCGGCGCAGACGATAAGCTCCTCCGCCGACATATCAGGCATGGAATCGATGCCGAATTTTGAAGGCATGCACCACTAGCCCGCTCCCTTGGCGAATATCGCGAGACGTACTCGGTTGTCGCAACCGGTCTTCTCCATCAAATTCGAGATATGCGATTTCACCGTGGTCACGCCGATATGCAGTCGATCGCCGATGTCTCGATTGCTCAGCCCCTCGCCGACAAGACCCAGCACATCATGTTCGCGCGCAGTCAACGACACCGCCGGGACCGCTGCGTCCGCGATGCCCGAAGAGGCGGTAAGCGCGCGATCGACGATCCGACGCATGAGCTCCGGGGAGAACAAGAAGTCTCCGTCGGCCGTCCGCCTGATAGCGCTCAGCAAGTCGACCGGCGAGGTGTCCTTCACCAGAAACCCGGCGGCACCGGCCGCCAACGCAGGGTAAAGATGGTCGTCGTCATCGAACGTCGTCAGCACCAGCACCTTCGATTCAGGGTTTGATGCCACGATCTGTCTCGTTGCCTCGATACCGCCGAGACCGGGCATTCCGAGATCCATCAAGGTCACATCGGGTGCGAATTCGGCGGCCAACCGAATTGCCTCCATGCCGTTGGATCCCTCGCCGACAACGGCCAGATCCGGTGTCGACTCGCACAACATGCGAAGGCCTGCCCGTATCAAGCGCTGATCGTCGATGATCGTCAACCGGATCACAGCGTGTGTCCAGGTGTGGTTGGGGCGGCGGGGATCCACGCGTCGAGTTCCCATCCGTCGACGATTGCTGTTGTCACTAGTTGTCCACCCACCAGGGCGATGCGTTCTTTCATGCCGATGACTCCGTATCCCTCGCCGCTAGGTGGCATGTTTTCGACTCCAGTATTGATGATTCGAACCGAGAACCCTGCGCCCTTGCGGGCTATCGACAGATTCACAGCCGATCCGGTCGCCGCGTGTTTCATTACGTTCGTCAACGACTCCTGCACAATTCTCAGCAACGAGAGCCTGCTGATGGCGTCGAGTTCGCAGATATCAGCGTCCACATAGGCCGCCACTTCGTATCCGGCGCGACGAGTGCGTTCGATAGCCGCGTAGATTTCAGATCGGACGGCACCTGGGTCCACCAGAGGCACTTCGTTCAAAGACGGTTCGCGAAGCGCGGCAAGAAGTCGACGGATATCGGCCAGTGCGTCGGATGCTGTGAGGTGCACATCATCGAGAACTGCGTCCACACGCGGATCGACCCTTCCGAGTACATGTCGTGCCACTCCTATCCGCAGGACGATCGACGCCATGTGGTGCGCGACGAGATCATGCAATTCTCTTGCCACAGCGGTTCTCTCAGCTGAGCGTGCACTGATTTCAGCTGTTGCCGTCCTGGCTTCTGCATCTGCGGCACGTTCCTGATAGGTCGCCGCAAGCTCGCGCTGCGCGCGAATGTAAAGACCAAGCAGCACAGGGAGCCCGACGAACAATGCGGTCGAGGCGACTGTAGTCCATCGCCAGAAGGCATCGGGGTGGTCGAGCCACGCCCCGAGCACCAACGCACCTGTCCAGACCATAGTCGCAAAAACTCGAGATGCTCGGGACGAGCGCAAAGCAACCTCGCCCAGCGATACGGCGCCGAGATAGGGAACAAGCTCCGACACGCCCCAGGCTTGCGCGGCGAACATCGGAACGGACAACGCCGACAGCGTGATGGACGCAACGAGCGGTGCCCTATCCCCAACGCTGAAGACTACTGCCGACGCGCACCCCAGAAACCAGTAGCTCAACGGTACATAGAACTCGCCAGGGAAGGTGCTGGCAATCAGCAGGATCGGGACCAACGCCACCGGAGCAAAGCGAATCGTCCTACGCACCGGAATGTCGATCATCACACCACCGTAGGGGAACCGCCTCGCTCGCCGTCGGTGGTCACGACCACTGGGACGCCACACCAACGACTTGGTGACCTCAGCTGCGTCGGCTGAAACTACACACTCCACCTATTGGAGGTAAAAGTACTCCGACGTCGCACACACAAAACTGACAGGCGTCATCAAACTGCCCACCACAGCCACAATTCGAACCAAAATTGAAACATGTTCTAATATTGCCTGAACGGACGTGGCCCACGAGGAGACCGAACAGAGAGTCGCGACCGCCAAGGGGGTGCAGCGATATCACTAGGCTGGCAAGGCGGAATGTAGCCGTGCGACTCCCCGATCGGTTAGCCAAGCTTGTCACCTGCTCGTTCCACACGCGCTCGATCTCGATCCACCGATGTGCGTCGATCGACGGCATCCAGCCCAACGGGACGGATGCGGCACTACTAACCCTGCAGTCACCCAAGGCGCAACGTGTGCTCGTCGGACTGGGACCTCTTGCAATGGTCTCGGGTGCTGCCATTTTGGATAACTTAGGCGCTGCCGTGCGCTGACAAGATAAAGGTGCCCAGTAGCAAACGAGAAGGTCAGCAGGAACATGAAATCATTCAAAGGCGTAGACGAGCACTGGTACCGCGCATTGTTCGACGCGAGCACCGTTGCGATAGCACTAGCCGACGAGCAGGGCTTGCTGATGGCCGCGAACGACGCCTACTGCGCGATGGTCCAACGCACCTGGGGAGAAATTGCCGGTCGATCCTCCCGCGAATTCACCCATCCCGACGATCTCGCACAGCATGCGGCGATGGCGCAGTTGATGGCAGGAGCACGAGAGCAGGGCCAGGTGCTCCGGCTCGAGAAGCGTTATGTCCGCCCAGATGGCACCCTGCGATGGGCATGGGTCTCCGCAGTCGCTGTGACGTCACCGGATGGCCGGACATGGACTGCTTCGGTCATCCACGATACGACCGAACGCCGAATCGCCGAAGACATGTTGCATGCCGCAGCAACGACCGATCCTCTCACCGGTTTGCTCAATCGCCGCGGATGGCGAGAAGGGTTGCACCGACTGCGCTACCCCCCGCACTGCGCCGACTCACTCATACTGGCGATGATCGATCTCGATCGGTTCAAGGCGTACAACGACACGCACGGCCACCCCGCCGGCGACCAACTGCTCACCACGTTCAGCGCAGCAGCGCGCGGCATCCTCGGTCCGCAGACCCTGTTTGCTCGTTGGGGTGGTGAAGAATTTGCGTTGGCTCTACCCGGAATCGACGTCATGCAGGCGCGTCGAATTCTTACCGACATCGCAGCGGTCGTTCCCGACGGTCAGCAATTCTCGGCTGGATTCACTGCGCTGCAGCAGCGCGAAACCCTCTTCGACTGCTTCGATCGCGCCGACGTGTTGCTCTACCGCGCCAAGCGAGACGGCGGTGGTCGAATGTACGATGAACTCGATGACCTGGCCTGATGTGTGCCCGTTGAGAAGCCCCCGAGATCACATCGGATTCACAATCGGCGCCGTTGAGGTCCGTTGTGGACGCGCTTACCTCGTTTTCTGATGCCATCGGGCCACACCCACCTCGTATCCGTTGGCAACCACGATGACGTGATCAAGTCCTGTTGTCTTTGGACTCACTTTTCGATCCCATGGGGAGTCTGACCTCGCAACGAGCTCCACTCAGTGGCGACCGAAGAACAGTCACCGACCCACCATGCGCAGCGACCGTGCGGGCAACAATAGCCAAACCCAGACCCGCACCGCCTTCACCACGCGTTCGCGAGGAATCCAGACGCACGAACCGATCGAACACTCGCACCCGCTCCGACTCGGCAATACCCGGCCCATCATCATCGACCGTGATCAGAGCAGACCCACCCGACTCCGCACAGGACAATTCCACTCGACTGTTCGCGTGCCGAACCGCGTTATCGACAATGTTGCGCACCATCCGCGCCAACGCCTGCTGATCCCCGGTCACTCGAACAGGAACAATCGACGTCCGAACAGTCACCTCCGACATCGATCCGACACGTTTGCCCTCCTCATAGAGCAGATCGTCGAGGTCGACGTCGACTGCGCTGGCGGCGGTCTGCTTTTCGTCCGAACGAGCAAGCAACAAAAGATCTTCGATCAACCCCCGCATCCGGCGCGCTTCGGGAAGGAGCGAATCGTCTATCAATGTCGCATCGATCAACTCCGGCCGTGCTGCGGCAAGCTCGAGAGCAGCAGTGATCGTCGAAAGCGGACTCCGAAGCTCATGCGAAGCATCACTGACAAACCGCCGCTGCGCACGCTGCCCCGCGTGGAGCCGCTCCAACATCTCGTTCATCGTCACCGCAAGTCGAGCGATCTCGTCATGTGCCTCCGGAACCGGAATACGCTCCCCCAGCTGACCATTGGAGATCGACGCCACCCGAGTCCTGATCCGCTCGACGGGACTCAACGCCGCACCGACAAGTCGGTACGTCGCGAACGCGACTAACGAGATCACAATAGGGCCAACGATTGCCAGTAGAACCGCGACCGTGGTGACAACGTCTTCGACCGGCTCCCGGTCGGCACCCACCAACACCGTCACCGGCCCCTCTACACTCATCGCGCCGCGGCCCGTCACCCAGAAATCGCCACTCTCGCCGACCTCGACACGCCCGAGATCCTGCGTGGTCGACGCTGGAACCTGAAAAGTCGACAGCGGCGCATCACCATCCCCACTCGAAGAAACCCGCACCGCCCCGGACGCGTCGACGACCTGCAGGATCCCGATCTGACCGTCGGTAGCCAACAACGAATTGTCGATCTGCGACGGCGAATCGGACTCGAGCTGCTCGCAGACCTGCACCGCGCGAGCCACCGCAGCAGTACGGGCAGAGGATTCGAGAGAGCTGTAGAGCACACTCGACAACGCGCCACCGGCGACGATCAAACACACAGCAAGCACCAGGGTCGTAGCAACCGCCGAACGCACCCGCACGGTCCAACGTCGTGGCCGGAACACATCGATGTAGGACATCACGCCCCTAGTGTCCTACCTGCAGCGCCGAAGACAACGACCATCTTCAGCATCCCTTCAGGATTACCCTGTCAGAGGGAGACAGCCGCCGACACACTCAACGTCGATCTCGGGTTCGGTCGCACCGGGACCACCCTCGTCGTCGGCATCATGTTGGCCGCAGCGCTTACCTACCAGTTCACCCTCCGGCGGTACGTGCCATGGATCTATTGGCTGGTGGTCATCCTGATCAGCGTCGCCGGCACGCTGATCACCGACAATCTCACCGACAATTTCGGCGTTCCACTGGCAACGAGTACCGGATTCTTCACCGCCGCACTGATTCTGAAGTTTCAGCCTGGTACATCGCCGAGGGAGCACTCTCGATTCACAGCATCCGAACCCGCCGCGGCGAAGGGTTCTACTGGCTCGCAATCCTGTTCACGTTCGCACTCGGCACCGCTGCAGGCGATCTCGTCGCAGAGCAAATCGAACTGGGATACCTCACCCCGGCACTCATTTTCGCCGCCATCATCGCCCTGGTCGCCGCCGCGCACTACGCCCTCCGACTCAACGCCGTCCTCGCAGTCTGGATCGCCTACATCATCACCCGCCCACTCGGCGCGCCATAGGTGACTACCTGACACAGGACAAGACTGCCGGCGGCCTCGGCCTCGGACTCGGACCGACCCTCGTCACCGCCGTGTTCGTGATTGCCATCGTTGGATCCGTGACGTACTTGACCATCTCCAAAGCCGACGTTCTCGACACCACATTCGACAGCGTGGATACCAAGGATGGGGAGACAGTGTGACACCGACCCTCAGCGCTCCACGGTGATACTTCAGGAGCTCGCGGGAACATTCGAGAAGCAGACGAACAGCTCAGTCGATCACACCGGTTGCGAGCCGGTATCCGACTCCCCGAATCGTCTCGATGCTCTTGCGGTCGAACGGCTGATCCACCTTCTTGCGGAGGTAACCGATGTAGACCTCGACGATGTTCTCGTCCCCGTCATAATTCGCATCCCATACCGATCGCACGATCTCGGACTTGGTGACCACCACCCCACTGCGCCGCATCAGAAACTCGAGCACGCTGTACTCACGAGGGGTGAGCGATAGCTCCGATCCCGCCCGCATGACGCGGTGCCGCGCCGGATCCAATTCCAAATCGCCGACAGTCAACACTGCAGGACGCTCCGGAGCTCCTCGCCGCACCAGAGCCCGCAACCGAGCGACCAACACCACGAACGAAAACGGTTTGATCAGATAGTCATCCGCACCGAGATCGAAGGCATCGGCAAGATCGTATTCACCGTCCTTGGCTGAAAGCATCAAAATCGGAGTCCACACACCCTGCGCCCGCAGATCCCGCACGATGTCGTAACCATGCTTACTCGGCAACATGATGTCGAGTACGAGCGCATCGAACGCCCCGGAGACCGCGGTGTGAAACCCCTCGTCACCGTCGTGCTCAACCTCGACAGCGAAACCCTCGGCCACGAGACCGCGACGCACCATCTCCGCCAAACGCACCTCGTCCTCGACCACCAGTACCCTCATCGGCAACTCCATCTGTGTGAGTCCGAAGAAGTACACCAGAACCAGGAGATGGACAGCGATACGCTTTCAGCGGTTCTTCAGGTTTACATCTGCACACTGATGCTCGTGCTCCTCTCCTCATCGACGTCCGCCGTGCATTCAACGGTCACCGAAGTATTCACCGAAGCCGCCTCCACCGACGTCGAAGCGGTCGGGCTCGCGGTCGCCTTCGGTCTCGTGATCCTCGGAATAGTGCTCCGGACGCGCGACAATCGAGCCCGCGGGGCGATCTTCTCCGCACTGGGTTATGCCTTCGCTGTGCTGGTCCTGGCCGTCGCGGTACACAGCGACGGCGCTCTGACCGGCGCCGACGCACCAGTCGCCCAATGGTTCGTCGATCACCGAAGTTCCACCCTCGATCACCTGGCAACCGCCATCACCATCGCAGGCGGCCCGCCCGAAACAGCAGCATTGGGCATCCTCGTCGCGGTAGTGCTGATCTGGAGAACCAAGCGCTACGGCCCAGCGGTGGTAGTGCTTGCGACCGTCGCGGCAGCATCGTTTCTGTGCAGTGCACTGAAACTGATCGTCGGCCGCGACCGCCCACCACTGTCGATGCAGCTGATGCTCGAAACCGATCACTCTTTCCCATCAGGGCACGTCACCGGCAGCGCAGCCCTACTGATGATGATCGCGCTCATCGCCAGCGCGCGATGCCCAACGGCAGCACGCGTCCTGTTCCTCGCTATCACTCTCGCCATCACCGTCATTGTCGCCTGCACACGCATGTATCTCGGAGTCCATTGGCTCACCGACGTCTGCGCCGGCGCCCTCATCGCCGCAGCAATGGTCACCCTCGGCGGCTACGCACTACACCGACTCGACACTGCGACTACGGACGAATCCACACCGACCCGGCACGTCAGTCAGGTGGCGCAATAGTGCCCTATCCTTGGGGCATATCAGTGAGTGAGGTGAATCCTGTGCGTAGAGCGTCCGGTCAGCTGGAAGAGTCCATCGTGCAGCTGCTCGGTGAGCATCGAGAGCTGTCGGTATCGGAGGCTCGCGCTCACCTGGACGCCGAACTCGCCCACACCACCGTGATGACCGCGCTGGTTCGGCTCCATGGCAAAGGTCTGGTCGAGCGGGAACGCCGAGGCAGATCGTTCGTCTACACCCTCACAGCACCGGTAAACGAGATTCCTGCGCTTCGTGCCGCGATGCGTATGCGAACCGAACTCGGTGAGCGGGACAAGCGTGCGGATGTGCTGGCAAGTTTCGTCGCGTCCTTGGACCCCGAGGACGAGGCAACGCTGCGCAATCTGCTCTCACCTGATGCAGGCGATCTGGAAGAGCAAGGGCTGTGACGCTACTTGTGTTCGTGGCCGCATTCCCCTGGGTAGTGTCGCTGGCGATTCGCATGAACATCGAACGCATCGATCGCCGGTTCACTCCCTCGACTGCTGTGGTGCTGTTTCCAATTCTCGCCGTCGTGACCGCATTCTCGATTGTCGCCTCGATGGTGGCAATTGCTGCAGTCATGGTTTCCTCACCCAATCCCTTCCGAATTGTGCTGGGTGTTGCACTTCTCGGGTGGATTCTCTGGCGGTCCATCGAGGTGTCACTGCATCTTCGACGGGTTGTAGTCAGTTCCTCGATGGCTTCGCGCTTCGGAGCCGAAGCCAGAACACCAGGGGGAACAGTTCTCGTCGACTCCGCTGAACCCGACGCCTTTGCCGTGCCATCCGGTGGCGGTGCTGTTGTGGTGACAACCGGCCTCGCGGAGGCTCTGTCCGATGCCGAATTGCGTGCGGTCATCGAACATGAACGTGCGCATCTGCGATTTCGCCACGCCCTATGGATTCAGATGTGCGAGATCGCGGCCCAATTCGATCCGGTACTGCGCCCGTTGGTGGTTCGGGTACGACATGCCGCGGAACGTCAAGCAGATGAATACTCCGCAACATTCGGCCGGAATGTGACTGTGTCTGCGCTCGCGCGAACGGCTTTGCTCCGCACTCATCTCGAGAGGGATGCGCAGTCTCGGAAACTTGCAAGTACCGGTGGTGATGTCGTTCGGCGTGTGCGTGCTTTGACCGAGCCCCCGCCGGAGCGCCAGCGTTACGCCGTCGTCGTCGCCGGCCTGGTGGTGATAGCCGCATGCGCGTCGATCTCGATAGCGCTGTTCGACGTGGCGCAGGACGTCATCGCGCCGGAGGCCGGAGAAACGCCTTCATCTGTCTTCCGATAGCTTTGGCCGGAGGCGGGATCTTAGTTCTCGCCGTCGGCTTCCCGTCACTTGCTCGGGCCATCCTCCGCGGGGGCAGAAGTGACGGTGTCACCCCACGCTGCACGCGCACCGGAATCTCCGATCCGATACACCTGGACAATCGTTGCCACCCCGACAAGGACAGCCACAATCACGACGGCAACCGATAGCCACCGCACCGGCGGCTTCTCGCGGCGTTCACGTAAATGTTGGAGTACCAGCAATGCCGCAACCACGACAGCTGCGATTGCGAAATAGAGCATGGTGTCGCCGAGCCCGGCATGCGTCTCTACTGCTGCGGACTTCGGAACGCGCTTTTCCAACCATTCACCGGCATCCGTGGTGAGCGGTGTCAGCACCAGAATCAGCACCGACAAAGCCGCGATCAACCAGACGAATCTTCGACGCACCCCTGCCCACACACTGGCCGCGACGGCGAGAAGTGCAGTCAGTGGCGCGAGGACCACGACGAAGTGAATCAACAGAATATGGGCTGGTAGGCCGTTGATCGTGGACACTGGTTTTCCTACTTTCGGTTGCACGTGCGATGCACCACGTATTGCACGAATTGCATTGCTTCTCAGTCGAGTACACGATTCCACTGCGCCTTCGAATTGGCGATGATGTCACGTACGACCTGCTCGTAAGACTGGCCGAACTCGGCGACTGTCGTCCCGTCGAACAACGCCGTTGGATAGACGATGTCCACCCCGATCGCGGTGACAAGTCCCGCTTCGTCCCGACGTTCGGTGACATGGACGTGCATATCGCATTTGGCGATATCCAGCGGACGTGGAGTTACCTCGAAATTGGCGTCGTCGACGTCGAACTTCGAAGTGGTGAAGATATCCAGGGACAAGGCGACTTGAAAGAGTGGATGCAAGGAATCGACGGGGTCCTCGACGAGATCACCCGCGACGTCGACGAACGGGGCAGTTGCATGATCGAGTGCTCTCAGTTCGCTGGTACGCCCCAGGGCAAGGACATCGTCGAACGTTCGCGCGGACGCGATATTCGTGCGGATGGCGACCGTATTGGTGAACATTCCTACGAGTTGCTCGAACCTCGGATCGTCTCGAGCTGCAACAGGAGTGCCGATGACGATGTCGGTGGTCGTGCTGAGCCGCGCCAGAAGGACGAGCAGTGCTGACCGAAGTACGGTGAATCGTCCTGTCCGGCTACGGTGACCGAGCCCGTCCAGCCCATCCACGACAGCTGAGTCGAATTCCAGCGAAACCCGGGCGCCGGAGAAATCCCACAGGTCTGGCCTCGGCCGGTCCAGGGGCAAACCGATATCTGGTGGTGCTCCAAGCAACTCCTTGCGCCAGAATGCGATATCGGCGGCGGTGGACCGAGCTGCGGCCCATACGCTGAAGTCCGAGTACTCCAGCGGCAACTCTGTCCAATCAACGTTCCTGCCAGCGGCCCGGGCCCGATACGCGTGAACGAAGTCCGAAGCCAACACACCCAGTGACCACCCATCTGCAGCGATGTGGTGCACAACGCACGCGAGCAGATGATGATCAGAAGCGAGCGAGAACAGCTGCGCCCGGATGGGACGCTCGGACCGAACATCGAATGGTTCTGCCAATACCGCATCTACCTCGTCGGCATCGAACGCAGTCGCCCCGAACGCTGGTCCGGCAAGACGAACATTCTGTTCGATGACTTGGCTGGGGCCCCTCACTGAATCCGGATACACCGTCCTCAAGCTTCGATGTCGGACCGTCAGATCTGCGAACGCTGCTTCCGCCGCGCCCGCATCGAACGAGCCCGTGATGTCGATGGTGAACGGCAAGTTGTACAACGGAAGGAGTGCGCCTCGATCGATGTGGCGCTGCTGCGGAGCGAGCGGGATGTACACCGCAGTGTCCGCCAGGCCCCGCTCAGGACCAGAAGGGTAGGCCGAACCCTGGTCGGTGGACCGGGCTTCCACCAGCGCAGACAGAGCACGGACCGAAGGCGCCTCGGTGAGGTCTCGTACGCCGATCTCCACGCTGGTGTCGACGCGGACGAGAGCGAGAACTCTGGTGGCTGCCAGCGAATCGCCACCCAGATCGAAGAAGGACGTCTCGACGTCGACGTGGTCCGCACCGAGAATGCGCGCATACGCCGCCGCGATCGCAATTTCGGTGGCACCCGAGGGCTCTATGCCACGTGCCTTCGGCTGAATCTGCGGAGTTGGCACGGGAAGCGCTGCGCGGTCGAGCTTTCCGTTGACTGTCAGAGGGATCGCGTCGAGAATGGTCATTGTCGACGGAATCATGTGTGCGGGCAACCGCTGTCCAATATCCAGTCGAATCTGCTGTGTATCGACAGCCTGTTCGATGGGCACGATGTAGCCGTCGATGCGTAGCCCACCATCGGGGCCGTAGCGCACGGTCGAGGATGCTGCGGTGACCTGTGGATGCGCGCGCAGAGCCGCATCGATTTCTCCGAGTTCGACGCGGTTGCCTCGGATCTTGATCTGATCGTCGGTTCTGCCGAGAAATTCGAGGTTTCCGTCTTTCAGGAGTCGTGCCAGGTCGCCACTACGGAAGAGCCGTGACCCCCTGCTGCCGAAAGGGTTTGCGATGAACCGTGTGGCGGTGTCGGCACTGCGGCGCAGGTATCCACGGGCCAGACCACGTGTCTCGATGAAGATCTCACCGGTGGCACCGGCGGGCACCGGGTGCAGGGTGCGGTCGAGGAGGTAGATCGCCGCCCCTGTCATGGCTGCACCGATTCCGATCACCTCACCTGTGTGTAGCGGGCCGGTCATGGTGACACTGCATGTTGTTTCGGTCGGCCCGTAGGCGTTGAGCAAGCGTCGGTTCGGGGACCAGCGATCGACGATATCTCGGTGTGCCGCCTCACCACCGATGATGATGGTCTCGATGCCCTTCAGCTCTGATGAATCGAGTGTGGCCAGAGCCGAAGGGGTGATCAACAGATGGGTGATCGATTCGCGTGAAAGTAGTTCAGCGAGTTCGAGTCCACCGTACACACCGGGTGGCGCGATCACGACCGTCGCGCCGGAGATCGCGGCCGCCAGCAGTTCGACGACTGCGGTGTCGAATCCCGGTGAGGAGAGATGACAGATGCGCGAGGAGGAGTCGAGGTGGTAGCTGGCTCGAATGTGTTGTGTGAGTGCACCGATCCCGTCGTGAGTGACGATCGCTCCCTTCGGCTTGCCGGTCGAGCCGGAGGTATAGATGAGGTACGCGGCGCTATCTGCCCTGTAGTCGACCGATACGACAGCAGGGGCGGAGCGTGTCGGTTCGGCGGGATTGTCGATGTCTATCCATTGCACCTCCCCCAGTTCGGATTCGAGGTGCTCGAATGTGCACAGGCCGACCCTTGCAGAGCAGTCGCGGAGGATGAACTCGGCTCGTTGCCGGGGATAGTTCGGGTCGATGGGGACGTACACTCCGCCCACTCGCGCTACTGCCCAGAACGCCGCGACTTCGGCGATCGATCGAGACGCGCGGACCGCAACCATGTCCTCGGGCCCGACTCCGCGGTCGATCAATGCCCGGGCGAGACGGTCGACTCGCGTGGACAATTCGGCATACGTGACGACTTCGGTATCGCGGACAGCAATCCGATCGCCGTAGAGACGGACCGCCTCGTCGAACACTTCGATCAGCGAAGTCGAGCTCTCGGCATCTGCGCCGACGGACGCGGGTGAGGTTCGCGTTTCTTCGGGAAAGAAGAGCTCGAGATCCGCCACAGCGGTGTCTCCGCAACCAGGTTCGGTGAAGCCGTCGAGAAAATGTAAGAAGCGGCAGTGATACCGGGATAGATCAGCGGTTGTGTATACGGTCGGGTTCGCCTCGAAATCGATACGGGGATGCGTGGCAGTTCTACTCGGATAGATATTGACCGCAAGATCGGCGACCGGACCTGTCGTCACGATGTGGATCTGACCGTCCAGATCACCGACGGTGATGTTGTTGGCGAACATCATCACGTTGACGGTGGGCCCGAATTGGCCGACGCGAAGCGGAGATCCGCTCACCGATGCAGCGGGTCTGCTGCGCTGGTGCCGCAATACTCCACTCAATGCCACTTCTGTCGATTTGACGACGCTGTCGACCGTGGCCGATCCGACTCCGGACAATCGCAGAGGGACCACATTCGACACCGAGGATCCGGCACGGCGTAGCAATGCCGTCGGCCTCGCGGACACCGGCAACGACAGGTGTACATCGTCGGAACCGGTCATGCGCGCAAGGAAAGCGGCGAACGCAGCGATCACCACACTCGATGTTGCGCGATCGCCGACCGACCATGAAACGGTCGAAGACGTCCGGTGCGCGTCGGTGTCCGCGCCGATCGTCACGGACAACGGTTCGGGCTGCACCGCCCGACCCAGGGTGACCGGAATCGATTCTGCTGCATCAGCATTCGTAGTTTCCCAAAACTGTCCATCACGCTCGAATCGCGAGGACGTTCGATATCTTTCGTCCTCGTCGACAAGGGCGGCCGGAGACGACAGGTGGAGAGGTTCCGGTTCGGTCCCGGCTCGGGAGGCCGAGTAGATCGCGGCGGCCCGCTCGAGCACTTTCATCGATGCAAAGCCGTCGAGCGCGATGTGGTGGGCTCGGGTGTACCAGAGCACATGGTCATCGGCGAGACGAAAGAGCCGCAACCGGACAAGTGGCCCATCCATCGGCAGCGGGGATCGACAATCGTCGTCTATCCATTGGAGCGCAGAACTCAATGCGCTCGGGTGCGCTCTGAGATCGACAATCTGCGCGACGTCATGGATCTGTGTCGTGAATACCTGAGCGGGCCGTCCCTCGATGTCGACGACGCGCATGCTCGACGAAGAGAATTCGAGGTGTGCCTGCAATCCACTGTCGAGTAATTCATCTACATCGACCTCACCGGTGATGTCTACGTAATAGGCGATGGTGAAGGGGATGTCCGGCATGAGCTGTTGCGCATACCAGATATCAGCTTGAGTCGAACTCAAGGGCAACGAGTCTTCGAGCACGGCATCCTCCCGCATCAGCACCGAACTACTACATGGTGAGTAGTTTCAGGCTACATGCGCCGCGGATCGAAGAGGAAACACTCGCGTCACGTCGAGCACGAGCATGATCGAAATCGACAAACCCGACCCCGAAATCTTCGTACACTGACTATCTGACGGAACTTCCGCAACACCGCCGACTTGTCGACGGATCTGGACAGCGATCACCCACCGCTACCGCGAGGGACACGATGCAATGATGTCTAAGCAGCCTGCGATAAGGACCGATCGACTCACCAAGCAGTTCGGCGCATTCACTGCCGTGTGCGATCTCGACCTCGAGGTCGAACGCGGTGAAGTATTCGGTTTCCTCGGCCCCAACGGTGCCGGAAAGTCGACCACGATCCGCACACTCCTGGACCAGATCCGGCCCACCTCCGGTCGCGCACGGATCCTCGGGATGGACTCGCGCAAGGACTCGTTGAAAATCCGGTCCGCGATCGGATACGTGCCTGGGGACCTGGCCCTTTACCCCAAACTGACCGGAGCAGAAACGCTGCGGTACTTCGCGCGTCTTCGCGGCGGGGTCGACCACAAGTATGTCGATCAGCTCGCGGAGCGGTTGCGAGCAGACCTGTCGAAGAAGGTCGGCGACTACTCCACCGGCAATCGGCAAAAAATCGGGTTGATTCAGGCGTTCATGCACAAACCGGATCTACTGATTCTCGACGAACCGACCGCGGGACTGGACCCACTGGTGCAGCGCGAGTTCAACACGATGCTGCACGAGGTGCGCGAGGAAGGGCGCACCGTGTTCTTGTCCTCGCACACTCTGTCCGAGGTCGAACGCGTCGCCGGACGGGTCGGCATCATCAGAGAAGGCCGACTCGTAGCAGTCGAGCGCATCGCGGACCTGCAAGCGAAAGCGATCCGGCGACTCGACATCGAGTTCGCGGAGCCGGTGTCACCAAAGCTCTTCGCGCAGGTAGACACCGTCCGTGAGGTCACCGTCGACGGCACCCACGCCACCGTGGCGTTCGACGGCCCGATCAACGGCATATTGGCGGCGGCGATGTCGCACGAACTGGTCGATTTACATACCCGTGATGCCGACCTGGAGGAGATTTTCCTGGCCTACTACCGCGGCAGTTCCGAAGACTCAGACGACGGAGACTCAGAAGACGGTGCGAAGAAGGATCCATCAGATGTCCACTGACATCTTCACTCGCGAAATCATCGACCGTCGGATGCCAGTCGCCGCACTGGGCGTCGTGCTGGCACTCTTCGCATTCTTCGTGACCGGGATCAGCTCCGGGCTCGAGGACGTGATGACCGATCTGACCGACGCGATGCCCGATGCAGTCACTGCGTTCATCCCGGCAGGCCCAGGCGGCTATGCGATCGGTGAGCTGTTCAACCTGATCGCCCCGCTGGCCCTGATCGCGTACGCGGTTATCACCGCGGCGGCGGCAACCGCCGGGGAGGAAAAAGTCGGGACGATGGCGTTGCTGTCCGCCCAGCCGGTCACCAGACGGTCGATCCTGGCACAGAAAGCTTTGGGAGTGGGCGCGGCACTCGCTGCGGTGACGATAGTGTTCGGCGCCGCTACGGTTCTGTCGGCAATGCTGTTCGGCGTCGACGAGCTCACTCCCCGCCACATCGCAGCGGCGTGTCTGCATCTGTATCTGCTCGCTTTGCTATTCGGGGCGATCACGCTGGCCGCGGGCGCAGTAGCCGGCGATCCGGGTATAGCCGCCGGCGTCGGAGGCGGTCTCGCGATGGCAGCGTGGGTGTCGAACTCGATGCTTCCGATTGCACATCTCGACGCGTGGGCGCGAATCAGCCCGTGGTATTACTACGTCTCCAGCGAGCCGCTGAGTCATGGCGTCGACCTGCCGCACATCCTCCTCCTCGTCGTACTTACCCTCGCCGCGGCGACGATCGCGGCCTTTGCATTCGACCGCCGCGATCTGAAGGGATGAGCACGATGACAACGATCTCGGACCACGCTGCCACCGGATCGGCACGACCCGGCAGTCTCCGCCAGATCCAAGGGGTGACCGCGCTCGCTCTGCACGACCGGTTGACCCTGGTGGGTGTCGTGGCTACGGCGATGGTCGCGATGGGTGCTCTAACGGGAGCGCTGTGGCCGCCGCTGCAGGACACGCTGGTCGGCCTGCCCGCTGATTTCACGGACGCGATCGGCAAGGTACTCACCGGAGCCAACATGACGACTCCGGCGGGGTGGATGAATGCCGAAATGGTCTCGCTTGTCGTGCCCGGAGGATTGATCGCGGTTGCGATTCTCTCCGCATCCAAAGCAATTTGTGGGGAGGAGCAGACCAAGACCGTGGGCGTACTTCTATCGCTTCCATTGAGCCGCAGCGCTTTTCTTACCGCCAAGACCGCCGCCATGATTGTGCACGTCCTGCTTGCGACACTCGGCGTCGCAGCCGGATTGATAATCGGGGATGTGATCGGCGGCCTCGGTATCGACGCATCCGGCGTGTTCGGCACCTGCGCGCACAGCGCACTGTTGGCGATGGTGTTCGGCGCGGTCGCGGTTCTGATCGCTGCGCTTACCGGTGACGCCCGGCTCGCGGCAACCATCCCCGCGGTGCTTGCCGTAATTGCCTTCGCGCTCAACGCGTTCCTACCGTTGTCGGACTCACTTGCCGGCTTCACGAAGGTCAGTCCCTGGTACTACTTCGCAGGTAGCAACCCCCTCGTCAACGGGGCCAACTACGCTGATCTATCAATTCTTCTCGTTGCCGCGATCATTTTGTGCGCCTGCGCGTTCCCCGTCTATATCCGACGTGACCTGACCGGCTGAAGGTTGGGGTGCACGGCCGCCGTCAGCTTGCGAAGGGCACCCGATGACACAGTGCTACAAGCGAAGTGCGAGTTCCCTCACGAACCACACCATCGGTAATGAAGCCGTCCTCATCGATCATTGCTGGAGTCACCGGGAGATGAGCACATGCCCCGTCTACGATCGCCGCATCGGTGTTGTGTCGTACGGCACGCCGCGGAAACCGTCAGGAGTCAAAGTGGCTGCGGTGCGAAGCAACGCCGAATTACTCGACTTCGCGCACAAGCTACCCGATATCAACAAGATGTTCGACATGGTTTTCGCTCCTTCGGACCCGCTGGAGTCGGGCGCGATCGAGGCAGTACGACGTAACGAATTTACAGTATTCAGCGAAACCTGACTGGATCATCGTTTGTATTCTTCTCGGCACACACGAAGCAGGTTCGATGAATCAGTTCGCAACAGACTCCCGCGAGGGAAGCCGGTTCGGCCCCTACGAGCTCAGATCCTTGCTCGGCAAGGGCGGCATGGGTGAGGTGTACGAGGCGTACGACACGGTCAAGGACCGCACTGTCGCTCTCAAGCTGCTTTCGCCCGACCTTGCGCACGATCCGATATATCAGGAACGGTTCCGCCGCGAATCGCGAGCTGCAGCACGTCTTCGAGAGCCACACATCATTCCCATTCACGACTGGGGCGAGATCGACGGCGTCCTCTTCATCGACATGCGATTGGTCGCCGGCGATGATCTTCGAACCGCGCTCCAGGCGCAGGGTCCGATGTCACCGAGCCGCGCCGTCGCGATCGTCGCACAGGTCGCCTCAGCGTTGGACGCCGCGCACGCCGACAATTTGATTCACCGCGACATCAAGCCGGAGAATATTCTCCTAACTCGGCACGACTTCGCATACCTGGTGGACTTCGGTATTGCCCGGTCGGGTTCGGACGTACAGCTCACCACCCAGGGCACCGCGATCGGCTCGTACGCCTACATGGCACCCGAACGATTCGACGCCGATGCGATCACCGATCGCGCCGATACGTACTCCCTGGCCTGCGTGCTGTACGAATGCCTCACCGGAACAGCGCCCTATCCGTCGACCAGCGTCAGTCAACTGATCAAAGCGCATCTCATGACCGCGCCACCTCGAGCCAGCCTCACTCGGCCGGGGCTTCCCCGCGCACTCGATGCAGTAGTCGTCCGCGGCCTGGCGAAGAACCCTGATGAACGGTTCGCCAGTACAGGCGACTTCGCGCTCGCCGCCCATCTTGCCCTTACTCCGCCGGACCGCGACGAGGCCACCGCGATCGTCGGTCGCACGCTCGACGGCACAGTAGTTGGCAGCGTCGGTGAATATCGACAGACCAAGGTTGGCGATGCCGTCCATCCCCGACCGCAGGCCTGGGACACAGCGGCACCCCCTCCCCTACCACCTCTACCGAATGCAGCCCCGTACCCGATCGCCCAACCGAGGCCGCACCGCTCGACATTTCTCCCCGTGGCGATCACCCTCCTCGTCGTCCTGGTACTTGGACTCGGCGCGTCTGTTGCATGGCTGACACTCGCGCCGAACACCGAATCCAACACGGCTGCACTACCATCGGCGGCTGCTCCGACTTCGCAGAGCGCACCGAAGACGGAGGTAGAACCGCCGACAGCGGTCGTCCCGACGTCCGCTCCGGTCGCACCCACCCGCGCTCGGGCGATCCCCGTCTCCGGCGCGGACAGTCAAGGCTTCCTCGGCAATTCCGGCCCGCGATGCAACGCCGACAACCTCGCCGTCGCCATCGGGCGCAGCACCGATTCCATGATCGTGGTCTGCGAAACCGGTGTCGGCCGCTACTACTACAAGGGCGTCCGCATCACCGACGGTGCCGGGATCGAACTCGATGACCCCCGGCCCTCCGCCGGCGGATTCGTCGCTACCAACCCCACCGACGGCACCCAGTATCAACTCAACCGATCCGGGTTGACCATCGTCTCCGACGGCGAAGTGCTGGCCGAAGAGCCGATGAGGGAGTACTACGCGCGCTGACCTCATGTCTCATTGCGAAATGTTTCATTGCGGGGCCGACACCGCTGACCTGTCTGATTCGCCTTCGGTGAGGCGTCCCGGCGAGACGGGACGTGAAGGCTCCGCACAGTCGAGCAAGGCCCTAGGCGGATCTTGATTCTACGGAATACCTCCGTGCGGTTGGCCATCATGCTGGATGGGACGATTGCGAGCGCGGCGTTCTGCCGCCGTTCGTTCGCGAGTATCGTTACAGCAGAATCACTTTGGGATCTTGCCGGAATTACGGGAAGAAGCCGCGCCCGCGGGCCGACCACGTTGCCCTCGATATCAAGAGTGTGCAGATTGCTCGGAAGCAGTTGCGCCGCAAGTGGCCGGATACGAAAGCGTTCCTCGGCACCGGAATCGCCAACGCTCGAGCGGGGGGCTCCAACCGATTGGCCAAGACCGTGAAACGCTCGGGATGAGGGTTCCGCAATCGGGAGAACTCGATGCGGCGGATGGACTTTCACTGCGCGCGCGCTCAGCGGGCCTCCGCACGTCAGACGTCAAGCTGATTGTCCGTGAAAAGTCACAGAGCCGTCCTAGTCGCTTGTCTCGCTGTATGAAACAAGTCACCACCAGAACAGGGGTCGCTGCTACTTTGACCACAAGTGCGGCATCAAAATAGTTGTCGCCCTGAGACGAGGTCTCGCGTCGATTTTCTTGGCGCGAGACCTCGTTGTATGGCAACAACTGCGAGGTCAGGAGCAAGCATGCAAGAATTGTTCGACGAGCGAGACATGACGGGGTTGGCAAAAGCGATCTCGGATAGAGAAGTATCTGTCAGCGAAGTCGTCGAATTCGCCCTTGCCCGAATCGACGAACGCAACCCCACCATCAACGCAATTATCGCCGAGCGCCCGGACCAGGTTCGGGCAGAGATCGAGGCGGGTCTGCCGGAGGGCCCACTCACTGGCGTGCCGTTCGCGATCAAAGACCTCGTCACCGATGTCGCCGGGCTGCCGACGACGCATGGATCTCGTCTTTTCGCCGACGCGGTAGCCAAGGCCGACTCGCCAATTGTCACTGCCTACCGACGAGCGGGAATGGCGATCGTCGGCAAGACCAACACCCCTGAATGGGGCCAGAACGCCAGCACCGAGCCAGCACTGTTCGGACCTACGCGCAATCCGCACCGGCTCAGCCACTCCCCAGGTGGATCGTCGGGTGGTGCGTCGGCCGCGGTCACCTCTGGCATGCTCCCTGCCGCGCACGCCAGTGATGGCGGCGGCTCCATACGCATCCCGGCGGCGATGACAGGACTGGTGGGCCTCAAGCCCTCTAGGGGGCGAGCCATCGGGAGTGTCGGGAGTAATGCCCTCACCTCGCCATTGTCGGTGCAGCATGCAGTTACGCGCAGCGTGCGGGACTCGGCGCTGCTTCTTGACATCGTGTCCGTACCGCAGCGCGGGGCGCCGATAACGATTGTGCAGCAGTCCCGCCCCTATGTGCAGGAGGTGGGTGTCAACCCAGGCGTGCTGCGGATCGGAACTATGACGCACTTGCCGAACGGCACGCCCGCACACGCGGACTGCGCGGCGGCCGTCGACGACGTCGCAGCTCTTTTGGCCAGTCTGGGCCATCGGATCAGCTCCGGAAAGCCGGACTTCGCGCTAGGCGACAATTCCGCTGTAATACGGCAGGGAACCGCGGCATCGATGGCGATGGCGGTGGACGCCCGGCTGGAGCAACTCGGGCGAGGGCTCCGAGACGACGATCTGGAGGCCGCGGTCCGAGTGGTCTATGAACGCACGAAGAAACTCGGCGCAAGCGCGTTCCCTCTCGCAATGGAAAAGCTCAGCCTCGTCGCCGAATCAGTCGGCGGATTCTTCGCTGACTATGATCTGCTGGTCACGCCAACCCTCGCTGAGCCGACACCTCCTCTCGGGCTGCTCGATGCCAGCAGCATCGAGTCGATTTGGACCTATGCGGGGGCTTACAGCGCGTTCGCGAGCCCCTTCAACATCACCGGCCAGCCAGCAATCTCGCTGCCCCTGGGTCAGGACTCGACCGGTATGCCACTGGGTGTGCAGTTCGTGTCGGCGTTCGGTCGCGAGGACCTGCTGATCCGCATCGCCTCACAGATCGAGTCGATGCAGCCTTGGAGCATCACGCCGATCTGGCCACCAGTGAATTGACCACGGCCTTGCAACCGGCACTGCTACACCCTCTCAACAGAGCAAGGGTGGGCACGGCGCCCCACCGAGTTGGCATGGATGTCTCTTGTGCAGCCGGTTTCCGCTAGAAGTGCGTGGCGATCCAGGAAATAGAGTCCGCGGCAACGGCCGCACCGCACCGTGACGCTCGCTTTGGTCTTATTCAGCAATCAGCTCGTCTCAGGGCGGATAAAGATGCCCTCTGCTTCTATCGTGACGCCGTCGGCGTCGGACAGTGTTCCAGTGACAATCACTTTGCGGCGTTCCGTGCGATCTACACGGGCTTCGGCACGAAGCGTGCCCAACGGGGTACCGCGGCGATAACGCAGAGTGAGGGTGCCGGTGAAGCTCGGCGCAACGGATTTCGCGGTGGCCCCGAGCACGTGATCGAGGATCAGTGCCCCGATCCCTCCGTGCACCAGGCCGGTCGGACCTTCATAGGCTGCACCGAGAGTGAGCTCGGCCCAGTGCAGCCCATCGGGGGAAGACTCGACCATGATCGGAGGGGCGATCGCATTGCGCAGGCCCACCGCGACGTTGCCCCAAGACACTGAATCGCCAACGGGGGTTTTCCGCAGACCATATGAACCGACGATCTGCTTTACGCGAAGTTTTGCCGTCGCAGCGGCGATCTCGTCACGGACCTGAGTGATGACGGTATCGTCGACCTCAGTGCGGATGGTTGCGTCGATGAGGTCGCGGACGGCCTCCGTGAGCGGAACGTAGATGGCTCGGCGGCGGGCGAGTTCAGCTGCGTCGATATCTTCGATTACGTACTCCACACCTTAATTGTGCAGTACATCACCGGAGACAGCTATCTGCACCCATTTGGTCGGTTTGCTCCCGTGTCAACGATCAATTGGCCGATCTCGAACCTACTCCAGGGTTGTCGAGCATCTCGAGTATCGAGCGGGGATGCGAGGCCTCGAATCCACCAGTAAGGCAGACGCATCGAGGTCTCGACCCAGGTGACGATCACAGAGCATCGAGCTTCATGGATCCGGAAATGGGAGCGAAGCAGATCGTCGTTCGCCGACAAAGCTGCAACCCAGAAGCGGATCACCGAACGCACCATCCAGATCACGGGATTACGTGATGAACTCGGCAGGTATTGCACTTTCGCCGTCGCGAACTCGGAGACTTCGATTTGGACGGAAGTCGTCCGCCGGACCGAGGCCCAAGTTACTATTCGGTTCACGATTGCGAGGCAACCGGACTTGCGTAATCCGTACGCCAATACGATATGAGGATGGTTCGATGTCCGATTCCCCCGCAGCAATCATCTCTGATCGCGTCGAGCATTGGTCGACGGTCAAACCCGACGAGCTTGCGATGGCATTCCAAGGGTCGGAATACACGTGGTCACAGTGGTATGACCGCATCCTCCGCGTCGCGGCCGCCCTCGCCGACGCGGGTATCGTAGCCGGCGATACGGTCGCGTTTGTCGACAAAAATAACTTATCATGTATCGAAGTCACCTATGCCGCTTCGCTTCTCGGTGCGGCGAACGTCGTTCCGAACTGGCGGCTTGCAGGTGAAGAACTCGATTACGTGCTAGCCGACTCAGGTGCCCGCATCCTGTTCGTCGGCAGCGAACTCCATCCACAGATTCTTGCGATCCGCGACCGTCTGACCGCCGTCGAAAGGATCTTCTCGATAGGCGGTGAACACGATGAGTTCGAGCCTTGGATCGACGGAGTCTCGCCTTTACACCCCCGTCCACATGTTAGCCCGGATGCAACTGCACTGATTCTCTACAGCTCAGGGACTACCGGTCGTCCCAAAGGTATTCGGCTGACACATCGAAACCTTTTCGCACACAGCGACAGCATGCTCGACATCATGCCGGTGGAGGAAGACCACCGATTCTTGGTCGCCATGCCTATGTTCCACGTCGGTGGAACCTGCTACGCCATTATGGGAATTCATGCTGGTAAGCACTGCTACTTCACCCGGGAAGCTGACGGCCCGTCTATCTTTGCCGGACTCGCGGCCGGCGCCAACATCGCCTTCCTCGTTCCCCCGGTGATCGCCGGGGTGTTGGCTGCGGGAGAACAAGCGATCAACGCGTTCAAGGCATTCAAGCGCATCGTCTACGGCGCTGCACCGATGCCGCTGCCACTGCTGCGCGCTGCACTTGCTGCCTGGCCGGACACTGAGTTCGTACAGGTCTACGGCATGACCGAGTTGGCTGGGGTGGTCACCGCGTTGATGCCCGACGTTCATCGCGATGAGGCCCAGACCGAACGCATGGCCTCGGCTGGGACGCCGATCCCCGGTATGGAAGTCCGGATCGTCGATCCCGTGACACTCGAGGATGCACCAACCGGGATCACTGGTGAACTGTGGTGGCGGTCGGAACAATGCACCCCGGGCTATCTGGGTAAACCCGAGGCCACAGCCGAAACCATCACCGCCGAAGGGTGGTTGCGCAGCGGGGACATGGGACGAGCCGATGACGGCGGCTTCATATTCATCGAAGACCGTCTCAAGGACATGATCATTACCGGTGGTGAGAACGTCTACTCACCTGAGATCGAACGGATCCTCGTGGAGCATCCCGCAATCGCCGAGGTCGCAGTCATCGGCGTCCCCGACGACCGTTGGGGTGAAACGATCAAAGCCGTTGTCGTTCTCGTGCCCGATGCGGTCGTCGATGAATCCGAATTGATCACCTATACCCGCGGCCGTCTCGCAAAGTTCAAATGCCCCACGAGTATCGACGTCGTCGAAGTCCTCCCCCGAAACCCCACCGGAAAGATCCTCAAACGCGACCTCCGCAAACCATACTGGGACAACCGAGACAACAAGTTGATCTAGACAGCGAAGAAATCGGTGCTGATCAGTCCAAAGCCCATTTGACGGCAACGGACACGCTGACAGTCTGCTGCCCGGGTTCGATGGGGACCGATGAGTCTGCTGCACTGGAACCATCTATGAATCTCGACGGTTGGTCCTGCCCGGTGATGTTCTCGGTAATGGACAGAACCTGCCCGAGATCGCCACCCGAGAGCGTCGCGTACTGCTCAGCGCGATCGCGGGCGTCCGCGAATGCCCGGGCCCGCGCGTCGGATATCAGTTCCGAATCGTCGTCGATGCGGAACGAGACTCCGGATATCCGGGTTGCGTTGCCACCCGCGGACGTGGCGTCGCCGAGGACCGTCGACGCCTTCGACAGGTCCCGAACCGTGACTCGCAAGGTGTTGGTTGCCTGGTAGCCGGAAATCTCTGGGGTTCCGCCGAGCATCCCACCCGAGTACTGGGGGTTGATGGACACCTGTTGAGTCTGAATGTCTTCGCGATCGACGCCTGCGGTCGCTATCGCATCGGTTACTGTGCCGACCGCGGTGTTCGCCTGATCGATGGCAGTCGTGACGTCGTCGGCCATCGTCTCGACGCCGATCTGCGCCGTCAGGGTGTCGGGTGTGCCTTCGACTTCACCGACACCGTTGACGTTGACGCCGGGCGGTCCATCGGCAGATGCTGAATTGTTCCCGCACCCCGCGGACAGACCGATTGCCACGAGTAGTGCTGCTGAACCGATCGCCCTCTGTACCCACCGTCTTCGAGTCATCGACGTAGTGTGCACGGTTTCGGTCGAACTCGAAAGACCACGAACGACATATCATGGTTGGTCTACTCAGCGACAACGAAGTACCCGTCGCGCATCACAACGCCTACCGTCGCACCTGAGATTATTCGCGTCGACTACCCAATCGGTGGAGTGACGTTTGGCTTCGTGCGCTCGGCCTCGAAGGACACGGTCACCTCGTCGACCACCTTCATAGCACCCAGCATTTGTGAGAACGGCTTGATTCCGTAATCCGACTGGCGCACTGTGCTTTCCGATGCACAGTGCCATTTCGTACCATCGTCGGCAACGGTTACGATCACAGTCATCTCGCGGGTGACACCGTGGATCTCCATCGTGCCGCGCAGGCTGAATCCGTTCTCGATCGCGGCAATATCGTCTGAGCGGAAGCGAATCTGGGGGTAACGTTTCGCATCGAAGGTCTTCAGCGCGTTGGATTTTGCGAGGATCTTCTCCGGACCGATCAGCGGCGTGACACCACCTTCACCGCCGACCACGTCGAGTGAATCGACTTCGACGGTGAAGGTGACCGAGGTGGGAGTGTTCCCAGACCAGTCGACAGCGGCGGTCCACGACTTCATTGCAATGGTGAGACGGTGGCCCAGTTTGGACGCCTTGCCGGTGACGTCCGTCTTGATCGTCAGTTGGCCTCCATCGGATGCGTCGAATGTCCAGCTCACGGGAGTCATAGCTCGACTCTAAGGGGCGATCGGAGTCGGCCCGGAGCACGATTATGGAACGAAGAAGCTTGCGATTCCTGGAGTGATCGTCCCAAGGGTGGAAACGACGGTGACAACAATATGCCCAGACCCACTCATCAGCGTCGCCTCGGACGGAAATCCATAGATTCCGTCAGACATTCGCGCGGAGCCAGACGCTCCGGTCGACAGATTCAACCAATGCACGTCGGACGAGATCAAGCACCCCCACCTGCCTTCCTTGGCACCGGTAATGGTCACCGTGCCAGGCTGTTCGCCGAGCACCGCCACACAACGCACAGCGTGAGCGTCGAAGCTTCCGTTCGGATTTCCGAACGGTGCCGGGTCGACTTGAAACGGAACGATCACAGCCGCGGACGCAGTGCCAACCGTCGCCAGCGTCGAACCGATGACAACGGATGTGCAGACAAGCAGCGTACGAACAACTTTTGTCACGGCAACCTCCAGTACAGGCACGAACAGGCGTGAGGCCTAATCCTCTACCCTGGTGCACTATCACGGCAAAGGCGCCACCTCGTTGTCGCCGCATCACGATCGGCAGGTTTGGAATAGGTGAGCAGGGGGCGATGGCCTCACCCGAAAGCCAAAGGATTTCTACAGCGCGTGACACCACCGACCGTTGCATCGAGGCTTGAAAGTTCAGATGCCGACGTTGTGTCAGCACAGCTGTTGTGAACGAGTCATGCGGGCAAATGTTCGTGCAGCATGCAGCCGATCTGCGAGCCGCTATGCAACAAAATGTTCTCCAACAGCTTTGAGTCCAGTGCTGTAGACGTTGTCGCCATATGCCTGCTCGATCATGGCTACAGCATCGTCGCCGGATCGATAGGTAGCGCTCCATTGGATTTCTGAGCCCTGATCGTGGGAGACGACCGCGATCGTCGCGACGTAGTCACGGACGGGCAGCATCGGGTCGAGTACTTCATAACTGTAGCTGCGCTTCTCAGCATCGCGGGCGCGTAATTGCTCACGGGCCACTACTCGTCCGTCTACGAAAAGGTTCGGACAGAACCTATCCCTGTCGGGTCTGCATTGTTTTCCATTTCTACGGGAGGAACACCGGGATGCCAAGATGTAAGAGCATCGAAGTCCCCCACGTACTCCCACGCGATATCTGGGAGCACGGGAACAATCACGTTACGTGTGATAAATCGAATCATCATTTTTCCTATTCTGCCGAATCTGGAGTCAGTTCAGTGTTCTTGTTCGACGGTAATGATCCGGAGCACTGATAATGCTGATGCTGCGAGTTGTCCGATCTCGTTGGGATCGCCCGGTTCCTGGGTTGCCCAGTACTCCAAAGTGACTGTGAGCGCGCCGATCAGCGTATGCGACAATATGCGCGCCTCGAGACCATCAGGTTCCAATCCGGCACGCCGGGCGAGAAGCGGTCGCATTTCCTCTGCTAGTCCATGTGCCGCAACCATCCATCGTGCGTGAATACCGGGCACTGAAGTGAGGATGACGAAAAGTTCACTCGACGAAATGCCTTCTGCGTTCTTGTAACGTTCGAATACCTGCAGAAATGCTTGCTGAACGGATGTGGACACCAATTCTTGTTCTGGTCTGGTGCGCAGGCATTCGACGAAGTGACGAATCCCTGACACAACCACTGGGGTCAAGGTGTCTTCTTTCGCATCGCAGTGCCGGTAGAAGGTTCGAACCGACATACCGGCTCCGCGCGCAATGTCCTCCACGGAGGTCGCGTCGAATCCGCGCTCAGCAAAGAGTCGTGCAGCACTCGCGGCGATGTCCATCCGCACTGCCGCCCGACGACGGTCCATCAACGACTGCTGCGGTCGGGTCATAGTTCCTCCGGAGGTCTTTGACACACATTAGCATGATGGCATAGATTGGCAACTTGTCTCATATGCGCGCATTGCGATCACGCTTCCTCGAACCATGACAAGGCGGGACATGACCAGAACGTACTTAGTGACCGGTAGTGCTTCCGGTATCGGTGCTGCCGCTACCGCGCATCTGCGCAACCAGGGTGCTCACGTCGTCGGCGCAGATCTGCGAGACAGCGATATCACCGTTGACCTCGCGACGGCAGACGGACGACGCGAGCTCGTCGAACAGGCTCACCAGTTGACAGGCGGAAGGTTGGACGGGGTTGTAGCCTGCGCGGGCGTCGCACAGTTCGACCCGATCACCATTGGTGTCAACTACTTCGGTGCTGTGGCTACCCTCGAAGGCTTGCGGCCTCTACTCGTCGAAGGGACCGATCCGAGGGCCGTGGTGATCTCGTCTGTAGCGTCACTACACCCCACTGATTCTTCCATCGTCGAAGCTGCACTTGCCGGCGACGAAGCGGCGGCAACAGCAGCAGCCCGGTCCGCCGTGGAAAGCGGCCACGGTGCACAGATCTATTCGTCGTCGAAGGCTGCGATCGCACGCTGGGTGCGTCGCAACGCCGTCACGGCTGAGTGGGCAGGCATGGGCATTCCGCTCAACGCCATCGCCCCCGGCACCATCGTCACACCGATGATCCAGGCGATGCTCGACACCGATGCAGGTCTAAAGGCTATCGATGGCAGCGTGCCGATGCCGTTGAACGGTCATGCCCAGCCACAACAGGTGGCGCAATTGATTTCCTGGCTGGTGTCCAAAGAAAACTCTCATATCACCGGCCAAGTCGTATTCCTGGACGGCGGCGCCGACGCTGTCCTTCGCGGCGACGGTACTTGGTAGACAAGAAAAGGAATTTGACGATGCATCAGAAAATATGCCGCGTAGGGACCCGAAAGGCCGCGCTCATAGCAGGACTTTGCTTGGCTGTATTCGCGGCGTCGAGCTGCTCATCGGGCGCCACGGAATCGGAACCAGAATCGGAACCAGCAGTGACGGCGACGGATCTCGACGCAACAATCAAGGAAGCCTACAGTTTCGCGTTTCCGCTCTACGACCTTTCACGTTATCGATGGACGGCGTTGGAGACGACCGACTCACGGACGAGCACCACGCTGAACAACTTCGTGCACTCACGGTCACTGGCAGGGCCCGACGACACTTGGGCGAACGGGCCGAGCCAGGACGTTCTCTACTCCACTGCCTGGTTGAATTTGGCGGACGGACCTGTCTACCTTGATATTCCGGAAGTGCAGTCACGCTACTACTCGCTAGTCTTGATCGATTTCTACTCCAACAGCTTCTTCTACGCTGGCGAGCGCACCACCGGCACGCAAGCGCAGAAGCATCTGGTCGTGGGGCCGGACTGGCAGGGTGAGGCCCCCGCCGACGCCACTGTGGTCAGGGCGCCCACGAACGACGTATATGTCAATCTGCGCGTTCAGACGACCGGGACCGCCGACCAAGTTGCGGCGAATGCTGTGCAGGATGGATTCCGCTTCACCCCCACTCAACCTGTGTCGGAAAGCTCGACGAAGCGGATTCAGCCCACCGACGATGACCCCGAGAACTACCTCGATGTCGTCAATCAGATGCTCGAGCTGAACCCCCCGCCAGCACATGACCAGTCGGCCGTCGACCGGTTCCGTGAGGTCGGCATCTGTGGGGCCGACTGCGGCTGGGGACCCCTGCCCGATGACGTCAAGGCAGCGTGGAACGCGAAGTATCCCGAGTTCGGTCGCTACATGCAAGAGTTCGCGAACCGCCCATCGCAGGGCTGGACCAACTACAACCCGCCCGGATCGGTTCTCGGCACCACGGAGCAAAGGGACTACACCCGACGGGCCTTTGCATTGTCGGCCGGCGGCGGCATGTTGGGGATGGACCGTAAGGAGGCGAACTATTGGATCACCTTCACCGACGCCGACAATGCCCCACTGCTCGGCACCGCGGACTACGTGCTTCGCCTACCCGAGGGTGGAATTCCCGCGGAGGCATTCTGGTCGGTCACGCTGTACGAGGTTCGGGAGAACGGCCAATACCCATCGCCGAACCCGATCGATCGTTATGTCATCAGCAGTGAGACCGAAGGCTTGATCTCCAACCCGGATGGCAGTATCGATCTCCACATTCAACCAACCGCACCCTCGTCCGACGCGGCCGCGAACTGGCTACCCAGCCCGGCCGACGGAAAGAAGTTCATACTCTTCGCCAGGTCCTACATTCCCGGTGCAGACGTGCTGGCCGGCACCTTCACGATGCCTCCAGTCGTTCCCGCAACATAGGACTCCCCCCCTGGGCTGCTCGTTCTCGACAACCCCGGCTGAATCCACTTGCCGCCAGTCTCCGCTCACTCGTACCGACTGAGCGGAGACTGCTCCGGTTGCGGCGATAGTCGGATCGGGGTGCAAAAGCATGACACCACGCCGCGATCCGCGCCCTGAGAGTCGCCTGAGCGGGTGAAGTGCGCTCAGGTCGATAGCTTGCTTTGTACGATTTTCAACCGAATTCAGTTCTTGTCGAACCGTGCGACAGGAAATAGAGCACGCCACAGTTCTTGGCGGTATGGATGCGGAGGCGGAAACGTACCGGCCATATGAGGACAATTTCTATCGCAGTCGCTTGCTCAGATAGACAAGTGCATAGCCGCTCGAAGTCGGTACACGGTGCGTTTCCTGGTACCCGAACCTGGAGTAGAGCCGCAGGTTACCGACACTGCGTTCGCCAGTGAACAGCTTCAGCTCGGTGATGTCCTCAGAAACTCGCTCCTCCACGAGTTCGAGCAACCGACTTCCCAATCCACGACCCTGCACATCAGGGGCTACGACCAGCCTGCCCACCTCTGCACACTGTGCATTCGCAGGAAGGACACGCACACGTACCGCCCCGACGAGGCGTTGTGCGCCATCGCGCAACCCGAACGAATCCACTTCAGGCTTGTCGAGTTCATTCGTCACCTCGGTCAGCGATTCGACCAACGGAGGAAGCTTCAGATCCTCGTGGGCCTGGGCCTCGGTCACGTAAGCGGCACGCTGGAGCGTGAATAGCTCACCCGCGTCCTTCGCCGACAAGGTCACAACTGATTCCATGCGTAGGAACTCTTCCAGAACAGCTCGGCCCCAACCCGCGCCGGATAGCTATCTTGCCGCGACGCTGGCCGGGACTTGGCCTGATCGGCCATGAATTCCTACAGCTGGGGTGCCGGGCCACGAAAGTGCCGAAAGGCTGCTTCGATACCGAAGGACAGCGCCAACATAACTGCCAGGACGGTAGCAGGGCCGACGGCGCTCTCGGCGAGTAGTGCTGCCAGCGCGCCGGCACATGCCGTAGCTGCCAGGACGGAGATCCACGGCGTCGATCCACGCTGGCGCGCGGTGCGAGCTTCTGCGGCGTTCACCACGGCAAAGATTATGAGAAAGCCTGCGCTACCCATGGTGGAGATGCTGTTCAGGTCCAGTGCGTTCGCAAGCACGATGGTCGATCCGGAGGTAATCAGCAGCCCTTCTATCGGGTGGTTCCAGATGGGCCGTTGGAGCTGGGCAGGTAGTTCTCTCGACTTCGCGATGATGTAGATCATCCGAGTCGATCCATACAGAGTGGCGTTGATCGCCGAAGCGGTCGACAGCATCGCCGCGATGCCGATCATCGTGAACCCGACTGCTCCGAGCGCCGGGCGGGCGGCCTCGGCCAGCGCGTAGTCACGCGCGTCGATCAGGCTCGCCAACGGCACGGCTCCCACAGAGACAACAGCGACAAGCACGTACAACACGATCACGAAGAGCACCGAAATGTAGTAGGCCCTCGTGAGGGTGCGCCCGGGATCGTCGACATCCTCGGCGGTGTTGGCGATGAGTTCGAATCCTTCGTAGGCCAAGAAGATGATCATGCCGCCTGCGACGATGGAGATCGGGGAGCTCCATTGTGACGGCTCGAGCCGTGCTGCGGAGACCCCCGCCAGCCCGACCACCACGAACAACACCAAGATCGCGATCTTGATCGCCACGACGTAGCGCTCGGTGCGAGCGATCGTAGATGCACCGGCGATGTTGAGAACGGTGATGAGGACGATCGCCGCTGTGAGAAGGAGATGCTTGCCAAGGCTGCGAAACTCCGGTGGCAGGAAACTGGACGCGTAGCTCCCGAACGCTTGAGAATATAGCGCCAACATGACGATGTAGCTCATCCACAGCAGAACATTGATTCCACCGGAGAACAATCCCGTGCCGAACGCACGATTGACGAACGTCACCGTGCCGCCGCGGCTCGGATACGACTTCGAGAGCAGCGCATACGATCTCGCGGTCAACAACGCCACCAGTCCGGCCAGGAGAAACGCGACCGGGGCGGCGCCCTTGGTGATTTGCACCGATAGTCCGAGGACGGCGAAGATCCCGCCACCGACCATGCCTCCGACGCCGATAGCCACAACGCCCCACAATCCGATCGGATGTGAGACCGCATCAGCGGAGTGCGGCATCACCGAAGTCTATCCGCCGCAGTACACACAATGAGCGCGACGAATCCAAGCAGATCAGGAAATGCTGATCGGCCCGGTCGTTCCGGTGACCGTCCAGTGTCCGTCGACCTTGTCGAGAGCATAGGTGAGTCCGAGTCTGCAGTCGACGCCACACCAGAGGTACGCGCCGACGTGAACTCCCCCATTCTCTTGTTGCCGGGCGGGGATGAAGCTGATGATCACGCCGTCGTTCTCGACTACGGTGAGGCCGCTTCGTTCCGGGTCGGCTCGCTGGTCCGGGCTCGCAATGAACTCGATGGGAGGGAGATCGCCGGACTGGGCTGTCATCTCGTTCCTCAGTTCGGATTCGATCTGCATTCCCTCGTTGCCGAAGGACGGTACCGGGCTAGGCGGTTTACTACTGCCGTTGACAATGTAGAGGTACCGAACGGGTGACGGCGCTCGCGCAAAAGGGTGGTCGACAAGTACGAGTTGGTGCAATGCAGCCACGTATTGCTCGGATTGTTCGCTCGGCGGCTGCGGTCGCGCAGTCGTCGGGTTTAGCTGATCTGCAGCGATGTCAGTGTTTGCACACCCAACCAGGGCAGCAGCAAGGACAACAACACTCGTCGCCGCCTGGATCGTCACGCATCGGACAATGCTGGCCGCAGCGGAGAATTCAGCGGTTAGCGCGAATCCCTTTCCGCACAGCACAAGTCGGCCGAAAAGGTAACATCCGCCTTCACGCGACAGGCGCCCAGGTCACCGGCGGCCAGCGGATCGGGATGCCAGATTGAGTGGGGTTTCACCGAACCATCGCCAGCAGGCGCGGGTGTAGCAGCTTTGTTCGCTATATCCGAGGGAGGATGAAATCTGACTCGCGGAGAACCCTTCGCCAGCAAGCCGTAACGCCATCTTGCGACGTACACCATCCAAAGTCGCTGAAAATGTACTACCTTCCTTGACCATTTGGCGTTGCAGCGTACGAGGATGCGTAGACATTGCTGAGGCCACATGGACCAGTGTTGCCTGATTGAGCGGCAGCAATCGCTGTACGAAATCGGCGACCTGGTCGACCACCGATTCGTAGGCGGCGATCGGCGTGAGAAATTGAGCGACGAGACGACGCGAAACCGCATCGGCGCCTCGTGTCGGTTCCTCCAGGATCGCACTGGGTAGCGCGAAGAAATTTCCGTCGGCTTCGAACTCGATAGGAGATCCGAAGGCCTCGCGATACACCGAGGAATGACAGATCTGCGCGTGGGCAAATCCTGTCCGTTCAGGGACGAAAGATGGGTCGATCAGCAGCCTGAGCAACTCGAGCGCGATTCCAAGGCTGAGTTCCACCATCGAGTCGCGTCCGACGAGGCTCCGGAGGACGATCTCGAATCGGAATTGCGGGCAGGGCAGGTTTCGTCGCAGTGAAACGCGTACGGCCGGGCTGTATGTGTGAAGGTATCGGGCAACATCGTCGATGCCTTCACCGATGCTGACAGCGTTTCGTGCCAGAACAGCTACCGGACCGAGGATGTCTGCGCCCTGAGCTTGGGCGAGCCTGATGGGGAAGTCACTCCCCCCAGCCGATGACGAAGCAACATGAACAGCCTGGGACAGGGCTGTGTATCTGATGAACTTGTCGTGGTTACCGGCCCACTCCGGGTTGATTCCGCAGTCGGACAAGATCTGTTCACCGTCACCCCCTTGCTGGGCGACCAAACCGATGAAGTTCGCCAGCGACGAAGCCCGAATTAGATCGTCCATGTCGTCAATTATCAAAAGACTGTCGCCTCGAGTCAAGTGTCCTGAGTCACTTGCGATCCATACTGTGAACCAGGACATCGCCATTTCGTGGCTACAGAAACGAATCGCGGTGTTCGCAAGACGACGAATCCTTAAGTCTCCGTGGACTTCTCTGCGAAAATGAAAGTGTGGTACCACGCATGTCATCACCAGATTTCACTGTGACAGGTCAATCGGTACTGATAACCGGCGGCCGGGGCGGTATCGGCTCGGCAATAGCAAGCGCATTCGTCTTTGCCGGCGCTCGCGTGATCGCTGTCGACGTTTCTCCGGTGCCGGATGTACCACGAGAGGGAATCGACGATGTAGTTGCCGATGTCCGAGACCCTTCCAGCATCTTCGAAGCCGCATCAAAATTCGGATCACTCGACACGATCGTTCAATGCGCCGGCAGGGCAGCCCCCGGCGAGGAGTTCGATCCTGCGGTCTTCCGCGAGATCGTCGACATCCATCTCGTGGGATCGTTCAACGTCGCGGTCACCCTCAAGCCGCTCATGGCGGAGTCTGGTGGATCGATAATCAACGTCGGTTCGATGTACAGCTACTTCGGGTCTCCGTTGGTTCCCGGATACGGTGCAGCGAAAGCGGGCATCGTTCAGTTGACAAAAACGCTAGCTCTGGAATGGGCAAGCGATGGAGTCCGTGTCAATGCCGTTGCTCCAGGCTGGATTCGTACCGAGATGACACGCTTGGTGGAAGAGGACCCAACACTCAATGCCGCCATCACAAGTCGACTACCCAGCGGCAGCTTCAGCGAACCCGAAGACATCGCCGGCACTGTCCTGTATCTGGCCTCAGCGGCTTCTCGCCTGGTCACGGGAGTGACGATTCCGATAGACGGCGGATACAGCGCGTCCTGACCAAACACTGCCCGCACTCCATGCAACAAACACAACACAACACAAAGAGGAAACCATCATGACTGTCGTTACGTCCACTCAGCTTCCAGTGGTCTCACTGCCACAGACCGAACTGCTCACTATCAATGTCGAGTCGATCCCGTTCGTATCCGGAAAACTCGCCCCCGGTGTCAGCTTCAAGCCGCTCTTCCTCGAACCGGAAGTCGGAATCTGGGTAATTGTGGCGACTTTCGAGCCGGGTTCGGGACTTCCCATCCATCTGCACACGGGAACTGTTCATGCTTACACTCTCTCCGGAGCGTGGGGGTACCGTGAGTACCCCGACCAGTTGCAGACGGCAGGATCGTATCTCTACGAGCCCGGAGCATCCGTCCACACCCTTTTTGCACATGAGAGCAACACGGAGGACACCAACGTCCTCTATGTCATCAACGGGGCAAACGTGAATTTCTCCGATGACGGAAAGTTCCACTCCATTCTGGACGCAGTCACCCTCATGAAGCTGAGCAGAGAATTCGCTGCTGAGTCCGGGTTGCCAGTCGACTACCTGACCGGCGGCGGCGCACAGCTCAACAGTCAAATAGCGAAGGTCGAAACTGACTGAGCGAGAACGTATGTCGCGAGGGCCGTCACCAGCCCTGCAAATGTCGCCGGCGGTAGCTGCCCTCACGACATACGGACCACCGTATCCGCCAGGACCGAAAACAAGGATCCCCGCGTCGGGGCTCCGACGTACTGCGGCATCGCTCGAGCACGACGAGACTTCGTCGAGAACATCGAAGACTTCTACAATCCACATCGCCGGCATTCCGCACTGGATTTCCGCACTCCGGACGACGTCCACGACCGTTACCTCCAGACATCGGCCTTGTCAAAGGTCTCTGCCAACAATTGGTCGCTCTATCAGGTGGCTGGAGTGCCCGAGTCTGTTGCGAGGGTCAAGTACTGCTCGCGCGGTAGGAGTCGGCCGGCGCGCCGGAAGGCTTCCTGCACTGAAACGGTCTCAGGCGTGGTCGGCGAAACGTCGAGAATAGCCGGTGCGAGCACGGCATAGGCTCGAGGTGAGGAGCTTTCGAGCTTCTTGGCCAACATCTTCGGCTGACGCGCGGCCAAGCGCATTATCGGGCGCAGCACTGCGGTAACGCCGGCGTCGACGATCGGTCCTTGGCGCGACCCGATCGCTGTGCGCATCCAGCGAGGCAGAGTGGCTATCGTTGCCCGGCGTAGCAACCATTGGACCAGCGGGCTCACGACGCGCAAAGGACCAGGAAGCTCAGTGAGCGCAAGGTTGGCACCATTCAAGATGAGGTGCGCATGCTCGACTGCCGTTTCACTGACTACCAGATCGGGAAGAACGCGCTGGTAGTACGCCCGCATTTCGGCGCGGCTCCTCGGGACGTCAGCGGGGTCGATTGTCTGAAACTGCGCGGCGATGGCGCATTCCCCCCAATACTGGCGATCGTCCTCTGCACTCAAGCGCCCGGGCCCGAATCGCTCGTATACGTGGAGGACCGATTGCCACTGGGTCAGGTGAATCCACAGTTGACCTGCGGGATCGTTGGGGTCATAGGCTTGTCCGGTTACTGGGTCCCGACCGGTGATCCTCGTATGTATGCGCATCAGAGTGTCCGCGGCATGCGCGGCCGTAGCGCTGTCCGCCAGGACCAGTGCACCGGCATATTCCAGGGTGCGGTCGTACCGGTCGGCGGCGCGCTCCCGCAACGAGCCGGTGCCGGCTACCGACGCCACCACCAATGGGTCGAACATCTCTGTGAGCGCAGTGCGCGTGAAGCCCACCGTCATCGAGGTCGGACAGCGGTAAACCTTCCAGGTAACCGAATCGGGGCCGAAGATGCCGAAATCAAGTGGTGCGTTCACTGTGCTTGTCATGCAACACATAGTGTTGCATGTGTTGCACACTGTCAAGCATTGTCGGGTGATCCGAACAGAAGCGGAACGAGAGTTCGTCTCGCATAGGTTCTCGCCCCCTCCTCGGTGCGTACGTCTATCGAGTACTGCGCGGGGATCAGCACGAACGAAGCGAGCAGCCGTGCCATGGTCTCTCCGACCGCATCAGCATCGAGGTGGGTCGCCCTGCCGTCCAACTGCAACTTTCGTACACCAGCGGCGGCGAAGGAGCTGCCCAGCCGAAGCAACGCGGCTTCGTCGGCCAGCCCCGCCGCGATGAGATCCTGCGGCTCGAACTCGGCGGTGCGTCGAATCACCGGATGCGCCTCGGTGAGGCGCACCGCGGCCGCGAAGCCCTCGACGAGTTGCTCAGCCGGATCGTCGACACCCGCCAGAGACTTCATGATCCCCTGCGCCATGCGCTCACCCTCACGCAGAGTCATCGCCTGCAGCACAGCGTCGCGGTCACCGAAGCGGCGGTAGATGGTGGTCCTGTTGACCCCCGCGCGACGTGCAACACCGTCGATCGTCAGCGCTCCGATGCCGTTAGCGGCACATACCCCTACCGCTCCATCCAGGATCTTGGTCGCCGTCGGGTCATCCGGCACGTCGCTAGCTTCTCCCGCAAACACCCGTTCGAGTACCACTCCCAAATTCACGGAGTCAGACTATCCGACCGAGTTGTGTCGAGAGCCTGGCTGCAGGTGCTGACACGGGCGGCTCGACCCTCGGTCCGGCGCACCTGCATCGCGCACCCTGGTCCGCGTCGACACTGGCAAAGCAATGAGTGACACCTCTGGTTGACACGATGAAAACGCCGCGCCGCACCCCGTCCGCCCAAACAGATGCAGCGGATTACGCCTGGCCGTATGGGGAACGCGCGAAAGCGGCCTGTGGGTCAAGACCGGTCTTCATGCGCCACGCGGTCAGTGCAAGGCCCAAGCACACCAACTGCATCGGATCGTCGAGGGATGCGCCCAGCAGCTTTTCGAGACGCGCCAACCGGGCATAGAGGGACTGACGTCGAATCCCAAGAAGGACCGCGGTCTGGGCCTTGCTACCTCGGTTTGCGATGAACGCATCGAGAGTCCGTACAAGATCTGCGGAATGCTTTGTGTCGTAGGCGATCACGGGGCCGAGCTGCTCGGCGACGAACGCGTTGAGCATGGTCGCCGCCACGCCGGCAGCGAGCAACCGTTGAATACCGACGTCTCTCGCGAGGATAACCCCGGTCCGGGTTCCGAAACGCCGGGCGATCTGGACGACCTCGCGCGCCTGACCGAGCGCTGTCGAGATATCGGACAGTTGCTTGACCGGCGCAGCCACCCCCAGTGTGCGTATCGCCGAGCCTCCGGGTCCTCGACGCAGTAGCTCGTCGACTTCGGTGAAGGCGGCCCGGACGCGCCCGGGCGAGGCGAGCAGCCATCCGTGAGCGAGCAAGACTACGTGGTTAGCGGTCACCCCGATCAGACATCGACCGAGCACTGCCTCGACCGCCTCCCGAACAGGGTCCGCGAGCTCGCGAACCGGTGTTCGATGATCGACGTCGACGGCAGCAACGAGTACGTGCTTGCCGTCCAGGGGTGTCCAGCCGGCAGCACTCAAGCGCTCGGACAGGTCACCGTGCGAGGTGAGCACGCCCCCCACCAGATCGGTGATCACCGACTGGGCGAGCGACTGCCGCGGGCCGAGGTCGGGGTGGCGGCCCAATTCCAATGCCACTGCAACAGCCGCGCAGTTCGCAACAGCGGAACGCCGCGCGGTTGCCCGTCCGCTCAGGACCAGTCTGCCGAGCGAGCCGGTCGGGCCGCGCACATCGAGGATGGTCCGCTCGCTCTCCGACCGCTCCGCGGCGGTGGCGTTGCGTTCGACGACTCGGCCTTCCGCGTCGACAAGATCGACCCCGCACCCTGCGAGGCGCGCGATCCCGTTGAGCAGCGCGGTCATCCCCTGCCCCGCCACGACGATATCCAGAAGCTCCTGCCAGACAGGTTCGCCGGCCCGCGGCGAACCGAGCCTGCGACGAAGTATCAGGTCATGAAAGTCTTCGACCATCCGCTCGAATGGGACCACCGTATGCAGGGTCAGGAACGCCACGCCCCGACGTCGAGAAGCCGCGACGAGCTCGGGCGGGGCCGTGAGGAACGAGCGTCCGACCTCCATGGCGAGTGCAACGCAACCGGCGTCCGCCACCTGGTCGAGGTAGGCAGTCAGCTGCTCGGCGGACCGCCCATGGAGACCGAGTCCTGTTGTGAGAAGTAGCTCTCCACCAGCGAGCAGTCCGCCCATCTCGTATACCTCGGACGAATGGACCCAGCGGATCACTGCCGTATCGGGAGAGCCCGCGAGCACCTCGATGGCGGCAGCCTTGAACGATGGCAAAGCGAGAACTTCTCGCAGAGTAGGCAGCATCCCTCAATACTCGATCGAAGGGTCAGTTCGTCATAGAGTGCCTTCTGCCCAATGGACAGCCTGTCCCTTGGCAACCCAATTCAAGCCTGGTCGAATTGTGACACGTGCCACAAGGTCGTTTCATCATCGTCAAGGAGGACACTTGAACAATTCGGTCCGCACAGATGAGTATTTTCTGGGACTCGCCATCGAACAGGCGAAGATCGGTTGGGAGGAAGGTGGCGTGCCGATCGGTGCGGCGTTGGTTCACGAGGGCGAAGTTCTCGCTGTCGGCCGCAACCGCAGAGTTCAAATGAACAGCGCCATCCGCCACGGAGAAACCGATTGCATAGAACAAGCCGGGCGGCTCCTAGCCTCGGTCTACCGTAAGTGTGTCCTCTACACGACTCTGTCTCCATGCTTCATGTGCGCGGGCACTGCTGTGCTGTACGAGATTCCAAGAATCGTTGTCGGCGAAAACAGCTCGTTCGAGTCGTCGGAATCGTGGTTGCGTGACCACGGGGTGCAGGTCGACGTCGTCGACGACGCCGAGTGCATGACGCTGATGGAACGCATGTTGGCCGAGCGACCGAGCCTGTGGCTAGAAGACATCGGCGAGCAAGCATGAGCAGCACTGCCGAACCCGTGCCGGTCGAAGCCGACCGCACGGACTCGGGTACCCCCATCGACCTGGATTATCCCGTCACACCTGTGCCTCTGAGTGCCCGCAAGCCGTTCTTCTCGCTCGCGGTGGTGCTGCTGGGGTTCACCATCTTCACTCCGACGATGCTCGCCGGCGCAGCGCTCGGCACCGCATTCTCGTTCTGGAAGTTGATGATGGTGATCGCTGCCGGATCGGCAATCTTGGGCGCGTACGTCGCCATGATGGGGTACGCCGGCGCTCGCACGGGGCTGACGACCGTCGTCATGGCGCGCTATAGCTTCGGCTCTCGCGGATCCAAGCTCGCCTCGTTGTTGCTCGGTGGCACTCAAATCGGTTGGTACGGCGTCATTATCGGCACGATCGGTGACCTCACCGCGCAAGCTTTGGGCTGGGAGTCCTACGCCGCCCGCGCGGCGGTGATGATCGCGGCGAGCATCCTGATGTGCATCACCGCCTGCTACGGATACCGCGGGATGTATTGGGTTTCGTTGATTTCGACTCCTTTGATCATTGCGCTGGCTTGCTGGGTGGTGTCCCGGTCCCTCGACGAGGTCGGCGGATTCTCAGGTCTGACTTCGATCGAGCCCACGACGACGATGACAGTCACGCTCGCAATCACGACTGTGGTCGGCACTTTTGTATCGGCGGGGACGCAAGCGCCCAACTGGACCCGATTCGCCCGTTCAGGATCGCAAGCAGCTTGGGCCTGCATAATCGGGTTCCTCGTCGGCAATGGACTGATGATCCTGTTCGGCGCCATCGGAGCGATCACCTTCGGTGAAGGTGACTTCGTGCTTGTTCTCTACAATCTCGGATTGGTCGGTTGGGGCTTGGTTCTCTTGTTCGGAAACCTCTGGAAGAGCAATGCCGACACCGCTTATGCCTTCGGAGTCGCCGGTGCCGAGATGTTCAGACACCCCCGAAAGGCGCCGTTTATCATCGGCGGGTGTGTGATCGGCACGCTGCTCGCGCTGACCGGAGTGCACAACCATCTAGTCGACTATCTGAGTCTGCTCGGAACCTTCATCCCACCATTGGGAGGAGTGCTCATCGGGGACTTCCTGTGCCGATGGCGTCGAGGCATTCCCGAAAACCACACCCCTCAGCCGGTGTACTGGCGCCATCTCGCCGTCTACGCCATTGCAGCCTTCCTCGCATGGCTCTCCGGAGAGTTCGAGGTGGGGATTCCTCCACTGATCGGCATCGTTGTCGCCATCCTCCTGACAGTGGGCCTGCATCGGCGCTTCGCCGCGCCGGGGGCCACTAGCCGGGTGAGCGTCGGCCCGACTGCCTGAACCTGTTGCGGTGCGAACGAAGAATCGGTGTCCTTCGGGCACCGATTCTTCGTTCGCACCGCAACAGCGAGTTGTTCACCTGCTCTCAGGCTTCGATCCAACGAGTTTTCGGCATCTCTCACTGTGGCAGCGCGACAACTGGACTCGACGGGCTCGACTGAAAAGTTCCGTCGAACTTGAAAGGGCTCACATGGACGGTTGTCCTGGCAGCGACGATCGTCGTTGCTGTTACTGGCCGTTTGCGAGGGCAGCGTCGAGGGCGGTGAGGATCTCAGCGGGCTCGGTACGGGTGGTGTAGTCGGGGTGCACATCGATCCACCGGATCGAGCCGCCTGCGTCGACGATGACCACCGTGGGAAAAGGAAGTGCATGAGTGCCGTCTGCATTGATATCGGCGAGGTCGAGTCCCAGACTCATCTGCGCGTCACGGGCTTCTTCCCCTGGTGCGGTGAGGATGCCGAGCCGGCCTGCGATCTGGTTCCCCGGATCGGAGACCACCGTGTAGGTCAGATCATTCTTCTGTTGCATCGACAGGGAGCCGTCCGGCTTCTGCGGACTGACAGCCACCAGAGCGACGCCACGAACGTCGAGCTCGCTCACCAAAGTTTCCTCATAGGCACGCAGCGTCAGGTTGCAGTACGGACACCATGCCCCTCGGTAGAAGACCACCACTGCGGGGCGGCCGGCCCGGACCGACGCCAACGTAGTGGGATGTCCGCTCTCGTCGACAACGTCTCCGTCGGGCATAGCCGTGCCGGCGGCAGCGACATCTGCCGGTATCCCCGCTGCTGTGACCCGTGCCAGGTCGGCATCGAAAGCCGCCCTCACATCTGCCGGCAGTCGTGTCGCTGACTTTCGCTGAAGCTCTGCAACTCGGTCGGCGATTGTCGTGTGAGGAGTAGGCATCCGCAAGGAGCTCCGATTCGGTAGGGGTCGTTGGAGTATCGCTGGGGTCGAGCCTGGTGCCCTTCGGTCCCATGAGCAAGGTAGCAGAACTGGCCTTCACAGTGACGGCTGCGGCATGCGGGTCACCGCACGTGGGCAGGGCATCTCAGGACCGCGCTCGGCACAGGCTCGATCGATGAGGTCGAGACACAAACTATGAAGTAATGCAACAGGAATAAGCTACCGGAACTTGTGGATAGAACCCCACTTTCGACCTTCTTGTACGCATCGAAATACGAAATTGCGCACCACCGAACGACCCACAATTGGACGACGCACGAGACAACAGAGCTGCAGTTGGCGTCCCCCCACGGTGAAATGTTCGGAACCTCGATGCTCGTTCGGCGAGAACTGCGCGGAGCGCGCTCCTCTCAAAACCATATGCACACGAGGCTATCGATCTGCATCACCCATACACACTGTGCGCGAATAGTTTTCGCATTGTCCGGAGAGATCCCCGATCTGATATCAGGGCGCGCACCGGATACCGAAGCGCGAGAACGACAGTGCGCCCGCCGGAAGCCCGTTCGGGTCCATGCGGGCGCACTCGAGGTCGCGAGAGTCAGACTCGCTCTGTTTCGGTCGGCGATGTCAGCATCGAAGGGCGGTTGCGGTGGTAGTGGCAGGTCCCCGATAGTCGGACCACCGCGTTCTAGAGCCACGGTGTGATTGATGTCAGTCGATCGCGCAGCCCACGGGTTGGTGCGTGTGGGTGCATTGGGCAGCGTACTCGGCGGGTGTCAGGTA
>NZ_JAPVLQ010000007.1 GCF_027158005.1 Rhodococcus sp. H36-A4
TTGCGCACGATGTCTTCCGCGGAGTTCCGCTTCCGTCCAGCCATGTTCTCCATAGTCCTATCCGCCCAGCTCATGGGCAACAAGACTCTAAAACATGATGGCCCCGTTCGCCGGGGACACGCCAGAACTGCTGTGACTCGTGGTCGAGCGTAGCTCTGAGGTCGTCATCGCTCGCGCCTCGCCGGATTGGCAACGCGGCCTTCACAGCGCACTTGACGATTTGGTCGGTCACGTCTTCCGCGGAAAAACGCCACGATTGCTCTATAAGGGCCGGCGACCATGATCTCGGTATCCGTAACCGTGTCTTGGCAGTCGATGTGGATGGGACCGGTCGCGGTCCGGATCGGTATCTAGCAGCTGATGGTCGTCTTGCCGGCGCCGGTGGTCTCGATCATGAGTCACCATGGTGCGCCTCGAGCACTCCAAGAGTCCGCCGCACTCGCCTGCCAGGTAGTCCGGTCGACGGATCCACACGTGCTGGATGCCTGAACGACGCCGAAAATGGCTCGCGTGCGCTGTTTCTGGAGATCGATGCGGTATAGATGGTTATTCTGCCTTTGCCCGAAGTGATGCTGCTCGAGCATTACTATCTCTTGACCGCGCGACCCCGGTCAATTGCACCCTGTAGTCAGCTGCTCTTCCAGCGCAGGCGCCCATCCTTCGCTGTGCCGCACACCATGGCGGTACCGGCCTTGGTTACTCCTGGGGCACCCGGCACATCACAGAATGACCCGGGTTGAACGACACCAGGAAGTGATTCGGACGGGTCTGGCACTGGTACAGCCGGCGGCGTGTAAGCCGGTGGTGGTGGCGTGTATGCGGGCGGAGGAGGCGTGTATGTCGGTGGCGCCGGCACATACACCGGCGGTTCTGTGGCGACCATCGGCGGGATCGTGGTAGCTGTCGTGGTGGTCGCTGTTGGAGTTGTAGTGCGCGTCGTTGTCGTTGTCGTTGTCGTTGTCGGTCGGGCAGTCGTGTCGACCTGGGGGAGGGGCGGCACGGTGACTTGTACGGGGTCGCCTGTTTCGACGTTCGAGTCTTCCGCTGAGCATCCCCCCAGCACAAGCGCGCTAAGCGACAAACAGACTGCAGTGGCAGTCACGCGCTGATGAAGCGAGGTTTTACGAGATACCGTACGGAACTTCAAGTAATCGCCTGCATTCGATTTGTGCGGGGCTGAGTGCGCCCACGTTCAGTAGGAGACTTCGGCTGGACATTACTATGCGTTACATCGCTACCTGATGAAACACATTGCCGCAGTTCCCCGATGCCCTGACGGACAACCTCTGACTGAACAGGACCACGATGCTGCCACCGTTTTCACCCAGCCTGAAGGAAAAGGACGCTACCAAGTGGATGGAGTCGCTTAGTGGTGTCATCGGCGAGGGAGAAGAAATACGGGCGCTGGCACGGATCAGCACGTTCAGACCGCTGACAGATGGACTGGCGATAACAAATCGTCGTTTGATTCTCTTCCTGAGCACAAGCCTGGATTCCAAGGGGCCGCTGGTTGAGATAAGTGCACTCGAGATCGGTGCCTGCGAGATCAAAATGCGTGCCGCAGGTCGCACTCTGGTGGTATGCGCCGATGGAAGAGAGCCGCGGAACGTCGCAACGGTGAAGGCTTCGGATGCAGACTTCGTCGTCGCTCGAGTGAACTCCATCGCCGACGCGCGGACAATCGAACGTCCAACAGTCGACGTTTACGACCCATTCACCACACCGTGGGTAGAGCCAACGGCTGCCCAAGGGTTCGGGCCGCCGGGACCGACCTCCCAGCCACCGCTTACATCGGAGCTCTCAGAGAACGTCGAAACCACTGAATGCTCGGTGAAAACCCCGTCAGCGGACGTAATCGTCGAGGGGCAGGCGCCTTCGCGGAAGCGTCTGGTACCACTCTGGAAGACGATTCCAGCCTGGGCTTTCATCGCGTTCTTTTCACTCGGTGTGGTGGCGGGTGCTTTTGCTGATAGTGACAACATCTCGCTGGTGGCGCTGTATCTGTCTTTGCTACTGATCCCACTCCTCGCCTTGTCGAGGGCACGACGTAACTCGATCCGGCGACGCGCGAAGTCGGCAGGCACGACTCCCAGGTTCGGGTTTGCGGAGAGGAACTGGCTTCCGGTTGGGATCGTTCTCGGTGCCGCTTTGTTTGTCGTGTTCGGCGTGACATCTTAGGGTCATTCAAACGGACTAATTGTGACTGTTCACAGTGTTCGCAAAGCATTTATCTGTTAAAAGTAAAGAGCTGTGCTCGTATGTAGTCCAAAACGATCGATCTCGATCTCTGCGTCGAAGAAGGAGTCGGATCATGAGCGTGACCTTGGCCAAGGGTGGAAACGTCTCCCTGAGTAAGCAGGCACCGAGTCTCACCGCCGTTACTATCGGACTGGGCTGGGATGTCAGGTCGACCACAGGTGGTGACTACGATCTCGACGCAAGCGCCATTGCTCTCGGGGGCAACAAGAAGGTTCTCAACGAGCTCTTTTTCGTCTTCTACAACAATCTGAAGTCGCCTGACGGGGCCATCGTGCACACCGGCGACAACAGAACCGGTGAGGGCGAGGGTGACGACGAAAGCATCGACATCGACCTCGCCGCATTGTCTCCCGAGATCGTATCCATTGTGTTCCCCGTTTCGATTCACGCTGCCGAAGAACTCGGACAGAACTTCGGGCAGGTAGTCAACGCGTTCATTCGCGTCGTGGACAAGGCGGACGGACGCGAACTGGCTCGATTCGATCTGAGCGAAGATGCCTCCACCGAAACAGCAATGGTGTTCGGTGAGCTGTATCGGCACGCTGAGGAATGGAAGTTCCGAGCCGTCGGCCAAGGTTATGCTTCGGGTCTGGCCGGAATCGCCCGCGACTTCGGAATCAACGTCTGAGGTAGGCCATAGGCCGCCGATGCGGTCGGCCGGCACTTGAAACGCCCGCCATCGCCGATGAATTCATTACGAATGAGTCTCAGCAGTAACGCAATAGATAGAATCGTCGATTCCTCGGGAAACGGTTCGCGTTGCGTCATCGTCTGCGAACCCGAGTCAGTCTGAGGAGACCACGCATTGGCTTCATCACCGGATCCGTTCGGTTACGGCAACGACAGAGGATCCGGTTCACCACCGCCTCTGCCGTCTCATCAGCCGGCTGGCGTCCAACCGAGCTCCTCGCTTTCGGTCGCAGGTCCACCCTCGGCCTACCTCTTGGCTTCCGGTGCACTTGCGTTGATCGGTCTTGTCGTGGGAGTCGCGCTCGGAGCCTCCGGCCCGCTGGCGGTAATCGGATGGGTGCTCGCCGGGCCAGCAGCGATAGGGGTGCTGTCGGCATTCACTCTGCTGGACACCAATCGGAGGGCACGTCCTGTCTACGCCGAACCAACGTGGATCCGGCCGGCGTACTGGGCCGTCCTGGCTATCGCGGCAATCGGAATAATTGTCTGCGCGCTGCGCATCGCTGACTGGATTGGTCGACTGTGAACAAAGCGAAAGCCAGCGCACTACTCACCGCTGCATTGGTAGGGCTCGGCGCCACGGTGGCGATCGCTTTGGCACCAGTGGCGGCTGCCGCTCCCGGTGGCGCCGCCGTATCTGACTTCGGCGCATGCCTCGCGGCGCAGCGCAGCGGCGACTTACTACTCATGATCGATGAATCTTCGAGCCTCCAAACATCAGATCCGGACGGCGCGCGAATCACGTCGGCCAACTATCTGCTGGATCAACTCGCGAAATTCCAAGATTCGTCAGGGATCGATCTCGATGTCGCGATAGCGGGGTTTGCCGATACCTACTCTGTCGAATCCAACTGGACACCCCTTGGCTCAGGAACTCTTCCGGCACTCAAAAGTTCGGTCGACGAGTTTCGTGATCGCACAAACGGAATCGACACCGACTACTGGTTGGCGCTGGATGGCGCTCGAGCGTCGCTCGGGGACCAGACCCAGGCCGCCGACGGGGTAGACCCCTGTCAAGCAGTTGCATGGTTCTCGGATGGCAAGATCGACTTCACCTCGCGCAGCGATACACGCAAGCCATACGCTCCCGATCAGCCGCTCGATACTGCTGAAGACGTGACGCGCGTGGTGGGGGCAGCCACTGAGTCCATCTGTCGCCCCGGTGGTGTGGCCGATCAGCTCCGTTCGTCAGGCGTTGTACTGTTCGGTATCGGCCTCGCCGCGGGTACAGCATCTCCAGCGGACTTCGATGTGATGCGATCGATCGCGACCGGTGAGCGCACCGGCTCGGCACTATGCGGCAACATCACGACACCCAGCCCTGGTGACTTCTACCTGGCTCAGAACATCGACGACCTGCTCTTTGCGTTCGATGCCTTCTCCACGCCCGGTCAAGCACCGCTCACTCGCGAATCCGGGGTTTGTGCCCTCACCGTGTGTGAAGAAGGGAAACATCGGTTCGTACTCGACGATTCGATCGATTCCGTATCCGTACTGGCCTCGGCAGATGTCCCAGGGTTGATACCGACACTGGTTGCGCCGGATGGCTCCGAGCTGCCACTTCCGACATCAGAGGCAGATGTGACTGCAAATGTTGCGGGTGTGGACGTCGCCTACCGCTGGCAGTCGGCAAGAACCCTGTCCTTCGACATGGCCAATCCAGGTGCCGAACAGTGGCAAGGCGTGTGGGCTTTGGCTTTCGTCGATCCGACGGGCGATGCTGCAGGAGCTCGCTCCAAATCGAATATCCATATCTCAGGAAATCTATTTCCTGAGTGGAAAGGGCAACGCACTACCGCTATTCACAGTGGCGAATCGGATGTGCCAGTCGATCTCGGTATCGTCGATGCGGCTCGAAACGAGGTAGATCCGAATGCGTTGCTCGGAACTGCCGCCCTGTCAGCCACTCTGATCGAGAGCGACGGACAACAGACAGTCGTCGGTGCGAGCATCCCGAAGGACCAGATCTCCGAGCCCCTGCGACTGGACTTGACCGACGTTGCCCCAGGACAGGCAACCGTGCGCCTTACTCTCGATGTGACTACAGCGGACGCTACGACACCGAGTGGCGCCATCGAACCCGGGACGGCTCTCGCACCACAGTCCGTCGACATCCCGTTGGCCGTTGCACCACCGATCGGCTTTCCGGCCTTGCCGCGGACCGTCGACTTCGGCACCCTCGAAGGCGCAGGGACGTTCTCGGCTGATCTGCCGGTCACCGGTCCAGGGTGTGTCTGGCTGCCGCAAGAGATGACGGCGGCAATCCTCGGGTCGCCGGACGGTGTCGGGAGTGTCGGTGTATCGACCTCGGGAGCTGCAACCGTCGACTCTTGCCAGGAGCTCGGTGATGGCCAGGACGGTACATTCCCACTCGCACTGCAGGTGGAGGACGCAGCCAATGGTCCGATCAACGGAACCGTGCAGTTGATGGTCGCCCCCAACGGAGAAGCAGACCGTGCGTTGCCCATCGACGTCGAATTCCGGGCAGAACTGGAAAAGCCCCTCGATACCAGCAACGCTCTACTTGCCCTGCTCGTTGCACTCCTGCTCGGCCCGGGTATCCCACTGCTGATGTTGTACGGCGGAAAGTGGTACACGGCGAAAATTCCTGCTCGCACACTCAAAGGGCAGCAGTTCCCCGTCACGATCGCGGGCAGCACGGTCCTTCGCAGCGGTTCACCTTTTGCATTGACCGATCGCGACCTGATCGAGGTCGTCCGTGGTCTCGATTCGCCGGCACGATCGCTCGATGTCGCCGGCGTCCAGCTACGTACACATGTTGGATGGTCACCTGTCGGAGCGGGATTCGTGACGGTATCGTCGCCGGGGCGTGTAGGCGCCTCGTCCGTTATACCGGCGACACACGGCAAGAATTTAGAGGCAAGATTGCCTTTGGCGGTCCACAACACCTGGGTTGTACTTCATGATCCGCAGGGCCCCGCAGACTCGGCCACGGTCGTGTTGTTGATCGGTGACGACGCAGGCCCTACCGTTCGGCGGTCGGTCGTCGAAGACATGACGAACCGTTTGCCTAATGTGCTGGCAACGCTCCGTTCTTCCATCAACCCTGAGTCGAATCCCTCCGCACCGACGTCGCCGGCCGCCGGCCCCTCCGGTTTCGATCCCTTCGGGGGCGGCAGCGTCTCCCCGTCCAGTGCCGGCAACAACGACCCATTCGGTGGCGGACCCAGCAGGACTACGCCCACCCCTCGAACCCAGGAACCGTTCGGTGGACCTTCCGGAGGCCAGGGACCGACGCAATCGGGCCCGTCCAGTAAGCCATTCGATCCTTTCGGCGACGGTCGATGACAGCACGTACAAGAGCACCGAAAATGCGTAAATCAGCTAATGGAGAGGTAGACGAATGAGGCGTTTTCTCGTCGTCGGATGCGGCGGTTCCGGTGGAGCCACGCTGGCGTACATGATGGATCAGCTCCGCTCCGACCTCGCCTCCCACGGCATCGAAGGTATTCCAGCCGGATGGCAGTTCATCCATCTCGATGTTCCGACGGCTCCTTCGCCCGGGCCCGACGGAATGGGGCATGTCCGTGATCAAGGCGGCACCTACGTCGGAACGGGTCCACAGAGCGACAGCTACAGCGTTCTCGACAATGCGATGAGCCAACAATTCATCGGCAAGCAGCGCCTCGACTCCATCGCGACCTGGGCACCTCGTGATCCGTCTGCGGTACACACTCCGCTGAGCACCGGAGCAGGACAATTCCGCGCTCTCGGCCGCATGATCACTTTGAGTCGTGCGGCTTCGGTTCGGGAACGGCTCGAAACTGCTTGGGGCAAGCTCAATCTCGTAGAGACCGATACAGAGATGCGAAATCTCGATATTCCGGGTGCCGGCAAGTACGACCCAGGTGAACGGCCTGTCGTTCTGGTTGTCTCGTCGATGGCAGGTGGTGCTGGGGCATCGATGGCATTGGACATTTGTCGCTTGCTCACCCTGATCACTGGAGTCGATCCGCGGCTCATGGGGGTGTTCATGGTCGCTCCGGATATTTTCGACGGTCTCGACGCCTCCGCCACCACCGGAGTCCGCGCCAATGCGCTCGCCATGCTCGGTGAAATCGTGGCCAGTCAAACGGGATCCGCACGAGACCACGATGTCTCGATTCTTCGCGCACTCGGACAGCAGAACGGTGAAGGGGAACTCATTCCCTTCGCCCGGGTGTTCCCAGTGGGCCGATACGTCGGTGCCGAACAGACGCTGTTCGGCGACGGTACCCCCAACGCGATCTACCGTGGTCTCGGTCGAGGACTGTCGGCGCTGATGATGAGCCAGTCGGCCACCCAGCAATTCGTCGAGTGGGATCTGACCAACGGTGGTGGAATCGCAGGCAGCCGTGAGTACCTCGGCTGGGGAAACAAGACCTGGAACACGTTGCCGTGGGGATCGTTCGGATTTGCGAGTCTGAGTATGGGCCGTGATCGTTACGCCGAGTATTCATCCCAGCGACTCGCACGAGCGAGCGCGGACAAGCTGCTCCGTGGACATGTGCAGCCAGGGAATCGCGCATCGGAGGATGAGCAGGCCGCAGCAGTTCTCGACAATCAGTGGGGCAACATCTGTGCAGCGCTGGGGCTTCCGACCGGACACACAGACGCGAACGCTCTTCCCCAGGACATCGGAATGTGGATCACGACGACGGTCCTACCCCGGTCCGAAGTGTCGACGCTCGCAACCCACGTGATCGACGACTCGCTCCGCGACTACATTCCGTCCGGCAACGGTCTCAATGCTGCTGCGTGGGTCCCGGAGGTCCATCGGAACCTCAACGGCAGGCGATCGGCGTTGCTCTCCGGTGCCCAGAACGCCGCTTACTCGGCAGCGTTCCGTTGGCACCTCGACTTTGCGGACAAACTCGAGAAGGTCGTTGGCGACGCTGTAGCCGAACTCGGCCTTCCTTATGCGACGGCTCTCGTCAAGCGGGTGTCGAAGTACATGCAGAACGTGGTTCTGCCGACGGCACAGGACCTCGCGAAGCAGGCACCGGGAGACATCGCCGAACCACCAGAAGACGTACGCGCAACCTTGGCTGCGCTCAAGGGCACTTTGTCGAACGCACAAGAAGTCGTCGTGAGCGTGCTCGACGGCACCCGCCGCATCGTAGAGCGTCAGATCTACGCGACACTTTCGTCGCATCTGAGCGCAGCGTCGGGCGCGATGGTCGCCGAGGTGTTCGACCCCTTGGTAGCTGCGCTGAACGAATCTCACACACTGCTTCGGCAAGCCTCGGTGGAACAACCGCGTGATCTCGGTCTGGCTCGATTGCAGACCGATCAATATGCGGCGTGGCCGTCCGATTCGGACGAAAAGGTTCCGTCTCGGTTCGCCGAGGCAAACAACGAAGTGATGCTGACCAGTTCGAGCGACTTCAAGATGCGATACGAGCTGGACCTTCCTGCCGCGACCGGAAGCAGTGCAACGGATCGGCGAGCGTTCGGTGACTCCGTCGCTCGGGCGGCGGCTCAGGTCATCACAGGCCTGTGGCCCACCATCGACGGCAGTCGTGCACCAGGGGAGACAGTTCGGCTCGTCGAACGCACCGCGTCGTGGCGCTCACGGGTCTTTCCGACGAACCCAGCAAGCGGAGAGTCCATCATCTCCTCACCCGCGGCATACAACGTGCACACCCGGCCTCATGAGCTGCTCGCCAGAGCCCGCAAGTTCGTCAGCCGCACCGGAGAATCATTCGACAAATTCTGCTCGGTTTCCTTGCACGACTTCGTCACCGGGGGAGGTGCCGCCGAATCGGAACTGGCAGGCCGACGTCGAGACCTGGTGTCGAAGTTCGGCGAAGCCATCGCGCTCGCAAGACCTCTGGCCAGCGTCAACGAGACTGCGATGCAAGCGATTCACAACGACCAGCAGATGAAGTACCGCTTCAAGTTCTCAGCGATCCCGTTCGACGGACAGAGTATTGCCGACGATCTCTCCGCCGAACTCGAACGAAGTGTGCGGATAGACCAGACGACCAAGGACGTTCTGGTCAACGCACTGACCGATGAGAAGCAGATCAAGCGGATCGACATCTTCGGTTCGTACCCCAACTACTCCCCGCTCGCATACAACTCGGTAATCGGTCCGGCCTCCCGACAATGGCTGGAGTCTTCACCGTCGCAGCGTAAGGCGTTCTGGCACTTGCGTCGTGCACGTCCGTTGGCTGCCTCGTTGCCGATGCACCAGTCCGAGCGTCAAGCGATGGTCGGAGGCTGGCTGCTCGGGCAGATCCTCGGACGAATCTTCCTCCCGAAATCGCCGTTCATCGAACCGGCACGGATCTGGGACGGTGAGGCTGGGAGATGGCTCAACTTTCCGAACCCGTTGCTGACTCCGCCATCGGAGTTCGCTGCCGACTACGATTGGCTGCCGGCTGTGATCGAGTCGGTTTTGTTGGCGATGGCTCAGTCGCACGAACCGCCGGTGATGTCGTCGATGCAGCCCTACCGTGCGCTCAGAAGACTCTACGACTCCTCGACCGAGGACGAGGTCAGCGGCATCTTCGCTTTGTCAGCAGCTGCACACCTGACCGACTGGCTCCGGACCGGAAACACCGGAACCGGGTTGGCCTCGGCAGTTGCCGATACCGGTGAATCTGTCACTCCACAGGATCGCGCCGCCAGAACGAAGGCCTGGCTCGAGGAGGAGCGTGCCTTCGTAGGCAAGCACTACATGCCTGCTGGCTCTGGCGGGGCCGTCGGCGAGGCAGGCGCCGTCGGTGGCGGAGTCTTCTCCAACATCACCGTTCGGGCGCAAGCAACGAAAACTCCTATCTACAGGGATCTGGCACCAGACGTGTTCTGGGGCACCGGTAAGTTGATTTCGCTGATCGACGAATGCCTCGCCGCTGCACTTGAACCGTCTCGAAGTACCGACACACCGCCTCCCGCGCCTCCGGTCGGATCGTGGTCGACCGGTGCGGACTCGTTCGAGATCCCACAACGAGGAACGAACTGATGGCTGCACTTACTGTTTTTCTTGCGACCCCCGGTGTTGCCGGTGGGATCAAAGATGTTCTGAAGGATCTCTCTGCAGTCGGGTTGATACGCCCGTTCCTATGGGTGGACGGTTCGGAGGCGGATCGTTCGCCAGTGGCCGCAACCAGGGTCGAGCACGGTCGCGAGTACGACACCACGATCGAGGAAGTCGTTGCTTCGCAACGGATTCTCACGCTCCGACTGTCCGTGCTCGTGCCTCTTACCGGACAGTCTCCGGCATTGAGCATCGATACAGAGCGCCGAGTAGCCGAGTTGTTGGCCTCGACCTCGGGTGGAGCTCGCGTCGTGCGGTTGCGGTTGCTCCTCGGCCGACCAGGTTGTGTACCGCCCACCAACACGGTTTTGGCGCTCGACGGTTGGCACAACATCCTGATCGCTCCAGAAGATGCACGCGGCCCGGGTATGGGGCACATCGCACTCTCCGCCGAGGACAACGGTCTCGAAATCGGACGCCATGCGGCGCCGGTTGTGGCGGCTGTGTCCGGGCTATGGGCCGACGTCGAACATGCCCCCTTCGATGACAAGCCCGTCCTTCCCGGCAACTTACTCAGCCTTACGCGCTCGTTCTACCGACGTTTGGACACTTCGGAGGTCGAAAATTCGCTGCGCAGACAGATATTCGAACAAGACGGCCAATTGCCTCTACCCCGCGAAGGTGGCGCGCCCGTCACGTACATCGATGATGTACAGCTGGCGACGCACACGATGGCCCGCAATCTGTGGGACAAGCATCGCGCAGTACTGATGGGTGACCGCGTCCCCTATGCCGTCGAGCAGACCCAGATCATTGGATTCTGGGCTGCTTTGAAGATGTTCTTTTCGTTTCTCGGTGCAGCGCTCCGCAATGCACCTGCGGCTTGGTATGCACGTGTAGTCGACAGCGTCTCTTCCTCCGTCGCCGGAGCCGTTCACTCAACGGTGTTCGGCGAGAATCCGTCTGCCTACGAGGTGGTGGCCAACGGTCGCACAACACAGGGGCGGTCGGCCAGCTGGTTCCAGGTAGGTTCGGCCACGCACCAACTGCGCAGTTCCATAGAGTCGATGGACGACGAACGACACCATGCTGCGCGCGCGGACCTCTCCGACCTTTGGCAGGACTACTCACGTGCTGCGATGACTCTTGCAGATGGGGGTGCGAGGTCTGCCGAGTTGCCGCCAGTGCAGATCGGCGCGAGCCGAGGTGTCCTACGACGGGCATCGGACGTAGTACCGGGGCCGGCCGAACAATTCGATCGCATCCCTGGTGTCGTTGCCGCAACGGTCGAAGTCGACAGCGTCGACGCGACCGACGTGATCGGTGCGAGCCAGCTTCGAAGCCGGTTGAGCGAATTCGACCAGGACGCGTCGTTGGGTATCGAAGCGCGCCGGACCGGCTCAGCACTCGACGAGTGGCGCTCGCGGACGGGCAATAGTTTCGCCGTTGCTGTGGGCACCACACTCGCGCGCAACTTCGACGACCGCCATCGTGAAGTCAAGGACTTGCTGGCGAGGCTCCGGGCGCACGCAGACAGACCGGCACCCGCAGAGAGCAAGGGACACAACAAACTTGCGCGGTGGATTCAGATCACGTCGGTGATCCTGGTGTTGGTGATCGCGGCGTCGGCGGTCGGGATCGCGCAAGCATGGTTCGACTGGTGGATCGGCGCCCTCGTCATCGTGGGATCGATCGTTCTGTGGATCGTCGTACTCGTGTCCGTGTTCCTGCGAGGGCAACGCGACCTGTTCCAGGACCTGAACAGACGTAAAACTGCAGCAGCGAACGAGCAGGCGGACGAGGCGAATCTCAGAACTGCACTACGCGATTTGGATCGGTTGAGCGACGCTTACTCTCAGTACCTCTCATGGAGTCGAGCGCTGGGCGCGTTCCTCGCTGAACCATTGGGGCCGAACACATTTCAGCGGTCGCGTGAGGGCAGGATTGCGTGGGGTCTACCCAAGAACACAGCCATCGGGTATGCGAATCCACACCCAGATCAACTGGCGAGCACCGCGGAATACCTTCGGCAGGATCTGTTCGGTCTGGGCTGGCTCAGTACACCCTGGGAGCGGGCAATGGTCAACGCCGGAGAGTCCTTGGGCAGCGATGGTCGAGATATCAAAGCCGATCCGACGCTGTTGTGGCGAGCTCCGGGAAGCGGATCTGGGTCCTCATTGGACCGTTGGTCGAGAGACTTCTTTCGAGGATCGTTCGCCTCTACCGGTGCCGCTTTGATGTGGGACAAGGCGCGGACGAACCTGATGGGTCCGAAGTCGGAACTCGTGCAGTCGCTTACCGGACAAATCGAAGTTCTTCTCGACGGCACCAAAACATTCGTGCCATTGAACGACTTCCTGGCGGGGGTCGCGGACGCACCTGGCCAGGGACGAGTCGATCATTTCGATCGCGGAATGGTCACCGACCTTGCAACCACACAAGGTATGACTGCAGTCAAGGACGATGTCCGGCAGCGTGGTTGGGCCGGTATCGGGACGGTCAGCGTTGCAACACAGATCAGCGACGGACTGTCCGTCGACCAGTTGACCGTCGGATCGGGCGACACAACGGTTGTGGCCGCACAGGACTGGACGGTCCCGGAGATGCCCGACCGTCACAGCGTCGCAGAGTCGAGGCCGGTTGACGCTCCCGAAAGCTACGACCCACCGCAGAACAGAGAGTTCAGATTCTGACATGGCGACAGATAAGCAGGCTCGACGCTCCACGGCGTTGACCCAGTGGGCACAGGCCGCAGCAAGCGTGGGTTTCGGTGTTCCGACTGCCCGCGACATACAGACGATCTCGAGCGATCCCGACGGGTGGTCGAAGTCAGGGGTGTCACCCGCGGCGTCCGACTGGGCCGACACGATCACTCATATCAATCACCAGATCAAGTTCGGGATGGACCCGTTGGAGGTGCTCCGCCACCTCCCGGAGGAGTTACGAACTCCGCGAAGCGGTCCGGCCAAGCCCACGATCGCCACCTCCAGCTCCACGTCCCCGGACGTCGAGAAGCCGACTCCGAAAGCGCCGGACACCAAAGCAGGGGAGCGGACACCTATCGACGCGTTGTTGGCGTGGCGAGCGGATCGGATTGCAGCAGGCGATACCGCTGCAGCGTCGATCAAGGACGTCACGTTTCACAACCTGATCAAGTACGGCCATACCTCAGCGACGCAGATTCGCAAGCAATTGCGAGGACCATCGGTGTCCTTGGCGGGGAGTATCGCCGAGGTCTTCTCGAACGCAGGTGCAAAGGATACGAAAGCGGAAGCCGAAGTGCCGAGTGCTGTTGCCCCGGTCGAGGAAAGCACCAGGGTGGATCCCGCCCCAACTTTTGTCGTCCCGCCGGGGACCGCGCGCCACGGAAGAAAGGACGAGCCGCAAGCGTCGACACCGTCGCCCGCTCTTCCAAACAAGTCCGAGTTCAGTGGTCTCGAGTCCTCGGACTTCTGCGAGTACAACTTCGAGAGCACGTTCCAACCCGAGCCACTGAAGGTATCCAACGCCGGTGATGGGCGCCGGTTGTCATGGTCACCGCACCCCGATGCCGACGGCTCGATCGCCATCTATCGTGTGATCTCGGGTGAGATCAACGCACCGTACAAGCCTGAAGCAGGTGAGCTCCTGGGCGTGACATCACTTACGACGTGGGTCGACGACCGACCGCCGACGTCTGCAGTCCGCAACTATCAGGTGTGGTGCCATCGCGGACATGATGCTGCGGACGCGACGATGCAACAGCCCGACAAGATTGCGTACGGCGAAGCGGTAAGTCCTGTGACGGGATTCGAGCTCACCGAGGACGTGGGCCGGGTGATCGGCCGATGGTCGGCTTTCCAGGGGACCAGAGCTGTGCGTATCTATCGAATTCCCCTGGACGGTATGTCCCCGGTATCCAACGATCCCCGATACCAGATCGAACAACACGCCGACAACCTCACCGGCTTCGTCGACGAAGATGTGGTGCGTGGCCAAAGGTACTTGTATCGGGCAATCTCGGAGGTCTCGGTCGCTGATGGCGTGCGACAAGCCGCGCCGTCGCAGGGCGAGATTCTGGTTTCCGTCGTTCTCGAACCAGTAGAAGACCTCACAGTCCACCCGGACCCGGATCCGAACAAGCCCTCCTTCGAACTGGTTTGGACGACACCCGAATCCGGCCATGTTCTCGTTTACCGCACCGAGACTCCACCCGACGCTGGGCTGCGTTTCGCAGTCCTGGCGGAAGGTGCAATCGAAGTAGAAGGCTTGTCTCGCCAAACCCAACTCGCTCAACCTATCGAGGCTGGTGAGGGTGGCACGTCGCGGATGCGGAGAATTCCCTGGCCTGCGGGCTGGGACCGCGCGTATCTCACACCGGTCACCCTTCTCAACGGTTCGGCTCGCGTCGGGAAGACGACCGTGCAGACCCGCCCGATCTCGCCGGTGACCGACGCGCGGATAGTGGAGCGTTGCGCAAACCAGCTGGTGACCTTTGGCTGGCCGAAGGCAGCAGCGAGTGTGTACGCGTACTACGGGCCTAGAAATCATGTGCCCGAAAATCTGCTGGAAAGTCAACCGAATCTGGAGATTTCGGCGACCCAGTACAAGCGCGACGGGGGTTTGTCCTTCAAGCGGCTACCACCCGGAGGTTGTTCTGTACATCTCGTTCCGATCGCTTACTCGCGCGGTGAACGGGTGGCCGGCACGGTAACCACTTTGGACTACAAAGGTCTCGCAAGTATTTGGTATCTGCTCAATCGAATTGTGACACCGAACGGTGGAACCCGTCTGGAGATCACAATGGGCGCCGATGGCGACCTGGAGCCACCTGCCCCGTTCACTTTGGTCTACAACCACGAAAGGCTACCCCTCAGCGCACGAGACGGTGAGGCTCTGCTGTTGAGCGATCAGAACGATCATTCCGGTCGCGAGATGCGGCAGTTCCTTCCCCCACGCTTGGTCCCACAGTGGACTCCGACCGGCTGGAGTGCAGACGCAACCAACCGCCGCGGATATGTCAGATTGTTCTTGGACATAGATTCGGCGCGAGCGAAGTCGTATGCGTTGCTGGACCCGCCTGTCGCACAGCTTCTCTTGGAGCCCGATGCGAGACCGGACCGGTGACACCGTCGGCTCCGACACGTTTCGCACACCTGATCTACACGTCGTTCGACGACGGCTCGGGTAGTGGAGGCGGATGGCAAGTCAAGGATGTCTCAGGAGACCTGGATCCGGCCGAGCGTGACGCTCTGACGGCCTGGGTATCGACTCGATTCGATCTGCAGCCGGTGTTGGAACGGTATCCGACGCCGGAAGCAATCGAAGGCCGCGAGCGTCGGTTGATGTACGCCGCGGTACCGGGTGGTGCGGCCTACTGGCATACCGCCGAAGCAGGCACCGATGGATCTGGTCGTCCGGGAAACATCTTCGCGCACGTTGTGTTGGACCGTGCCATCGACGATCCGATCCCGGCCTTTCGGCCTATTCAACTGTGGTTGTCGCCCTCCTGGTCGATGCCGTACGGGCCGGCGGCCACGAGATCCGCAGTTGTATCTTCGACGTCGCTTCCGGAACCCGGCAGTGCAATTACCCGCGAGAAGGTGCTTGCATTCTTGACAGATGTCAGCGTGTTTCGCCTCGGAGTGCTTCAAGTTCTGCTCGATGCCGTGGCACAGGCGTGGGAAGGTGGACCACCGGTGGTGCTGCTGACCGAGAACTCGGAATCGGGCACCCTGTGGATCGGCGCTGTCAGCTTTTTCATGTCGCCGGCGACGAGCAGGCGATTCAACTGGAGCACTCACGATCGAGCGGGCGCGGTTGTTGAAAATATCGGGAGAAGAGTTCATCTCACCGTCGCCCCTGATTCCGAGAAGGAGTCCCTCCAAGCTCTCAGCGGCATAGTTGTCCTCGACTCACAGGACGATCCGATTTTGGGAGTGCTCGACGGGGTCCCGCATCGTACGCACCACGGGGTCTCGGTCGAGGTCACGCCGTGGTCGATGTTGGCACAAGCGTCGCTGAGCGACTACGCGACCGCTCTGTCCGTCGTCGAACTTCAGGACGCTATAGCGGAGGAGGCGGGTGGTGAAGGGTTGTCGCCGATGTGGCCATTGGCGATCGCAGTGCTGTCGTTCCCAAGTCTGGAAGACGTCAGGCGGGAGGCGTCGAGAGTAGTCTCCGAGCATCGACCGGGATCGCTTGTTCCCGAGTCACGACTCGCGGTAGTGTCCGACGAGATCGATGCGGAATTCGCGCCGCAGTCCGCGGTCGAGGCCATGGCCGCACTTGTTCGCTCGAAGTCGCACGGCCGCAATCCAACTGGCGCTCTCAGTAGCCTGATCAGACTTGCAGTGCGCGACGACGAGTGGATGAGCCTGCATCCCGCCGGTGAGATCGGAGCAGAGTTCGCAGGTTTGGCTCCGTCTGTCTTTTCGACCGATATCAGTGCGCTACTCGGCGAACTCTCAGGCTTGGCGTGTGATCGATTCGCTAAGAAGGCCGACCTGACAGTGCGCCTTCTTCGCATCGCAGACGTGCTCGTAGCGACCAATGCCGATGCGGCAGTGAGTTTCGACCTCGTCGAGCAGTTGTGCCAGGTTTTCGAAAATGTCGCAGCTGAATTGATGGATCCAGCAGCTGGACCGAGGATCGTCGCAACAGTAGGTCGTCGACTGGACGAGCGTACTTTGCGCGTAGTCGTCCGTCGGACTCTTGCGACCATGCCGCGGCTGAGGGAGGTTCGGTTCGGTCACCGATTTTCGGCGGAAGTCATCCGATGGGTCGCTCCATCGAAGTTGGACGTTCCAGCACTGTGTCAGATCGCCGATGAGAAGAATCAGCTCGAGTATCCCTACGACGTCGCGTTGTTCCTGGAGTATGTGTACAGCACGTTGATGCTTGATTGGGCCTCGCCTCCTGAACGGGCTCACGTGCGGGAATATGCCGGCCTTGCCGTGTGGGGAATCCTCGATGACCAACAGGAAAGGGCCGACCCGAGTGACCGATCCGAGGATCTTCGTGCGCTGTGTCGACTGAATACTCTGTCGCCGAGTGACGTCGGTGCCCTGTTCAAAACATTCGGCGAATTCGTTCCGCCCGAAGCCGCGCGTCAAGTGGTTCTGTACGCGGAGGACACTGCTGACTTGGCCACGGTCCTGGCGCACCTCATTGCGGCGGGCCACCGGCCGAAACTTGATGGTTGGCGGGTGAAGTCCGACCAGGTGACCATAGCGTGGGGCGCGTTACGTGGATTGGCAGATTGGGGTGACTTGACTCGCTCCGCTGTCGCGAATTTCATCGATACTTACTTCGATCCGATCATGAATGACTACAACGAACTCTTCGGTCGCAGTATTGCGGCATCAGAACTAGCGCAAGATCTTTCGCAGAAACTTGGACTTCTTTTCTATGTAGCACAGTCGATGGGGCATGATGTTTCGGCTTATACGGCCGAATGCCGTTCGCATCTGATCGCGACTGCCGAGTCCCAGTCCGGTCAGCTTCGTGCCTTGATGGCACGGAGTGTCGTCGATGTGTCTCGCATGGCAGGTAAGTCGTTCATCGATTTCGTCGAGCAGCGCTATCAGCGACCATCGGCACGTCCCTCCAGGGAGGACGAGTTCTTATCCGAACTTGTCCGGAAACAGTTGTATTTGGGACCGTCGGACTCGGATTCACTGCGCGATGCAATGTGGCCTCTCGTTCGTGACATGGCCGCACACGATGCCGAGAGAATCTTTGCGAACTACCCGCGTTGTGTAGGGGAGTGGTTGGAGGCACACGGTATTCGTCGATACATCTCGGATATCAGGCCAAGCGAAGATCGAGGGGCACAGTGGTAGACAATGCAACAATGCAGGATCATCGAAAGGACACCATCTGATGGTTACCTACGTGCTGGACGGCAAGAGTAAAGCCCACCTGCCGAAACGGCCACTGATGGTGTCCATGTCGGTGGTAGGTGTCGCAGGAGCCGCTGCACTCGACGTCCGTCACAGCGGCGTCTCTGATCCCACTGTGATTGCGCACAGCCCCGGGATGCTCATCCTGCCCAGGGTGGAGTACGAGATGCTGCTTGTAGCCATTCCCGCGCAGGGCAATTCGACCTTCCCGAGTGGGACGACGATTCACGTTTCGGTCGCGGTCGATAGTTCGAACGAACCAGACCCTGATCGTGCGCAGCTCACCCCGCGCGATGTGTCAGGTTTGAGTTATCTCGAGCTCGCCACGATCGGTCCCGACGGTGATCGCATTGCCGTAGTCACCCGCTTGGAGGAGCCTGAGATCGAACTCGGGCCCTTGGCGTCGTCAGCGCGGGCCGCGGCCAGGTCGGTGCTCCGCGTCGACCAATTGTCCGATAGTCAGCAGACCATGCTCGACATCCGGGTGGACACCAGTGCCTCCATGTTGCCCGCGATTGCGGATGGCAGTGTGCGCGCGATCATGGAGATACTCGCGGGAGTGTCCACCGTGATTTCGTACGATCGAAATCCCGAAGTAACGATGGTCGGAAACACGTCGGCCGGTCTTCGGTACGGTGGACCTGGTGATCTGGGATCGACGGTCCATGCGCATCTCGAAACAACGAAGCCAGGCATCGGCTTTGGAAATGGCGACCAATTCGACGCCCTGAGACCGGACTCTATGGTCGTCCTCGTTACTGATTCGCCATCAGACTTCGTCGCGAGTGGACGCGAGTCGGCTGATTCGCGATTCGCCTCGATGATCGCGTCGTCATCGCGAGCAGCGCAACGTTGCCGCGCTTTCGCAGGCGCGGTCGTAGTCCCCGCGCCGGACGGCTCCGACACTGCAGACTATCTGGTCTCTCGACCATCAGAGGTCGAGGAAATTGTTCGGTCGTTCCTCCGCCCATTGAACGATCGTATCGCCAACGATGCGCGAGGATCCTCGATATGACCAAGTGCCCCAGGTGCTTCAATCATCTTTCACCCGAGTGGTTTGCGTGGACGGCCGAGACATCGACGGAAACAGAATCGAATGAGCGCGCATCAGCGTACAGCGGCGTCCCCGTGGTTATGGGTACGACGATAGAGTTACGCAAGCCGGAGAACGGGCCTCCTGATTGGACTCCCACTCCTAACTACGCTGAGGAACAGCTCGGCCGGCCTGCTGTGGATTTGTGTCCGATCTGCCATTTCAAGTTACCGGCGTACTGGCGGTGGGGAAACGCCACCTGCATCACGATGGCCGGAGCTCGCGCAACGGGAAAGACTGTCTATATCGCGGTCATGATCAAACAACTGCAGCGTCTCGTGGAGCGGCAGGGGCAATCGGTCGATCCAGCCAACCAAGAGACCGAGCGTAACTATCGCGAGTTCTACGAACGCCCCCTCTATGAGGAACGGGGCCTTCTCGAGCCCACTCCCACCGTCAACACAGCGAGTTCCTACCAGCGGGATCCGCTGATCTTCAGCTTGGGAATCTGGCAAGGAGTCAAGCAGTACTTGGTGATTCGCGACGTCGCTGGTGAGGATCTGGAGAACGCGAATACCGAAGGACATGCCTGGCACTTCTTCGGTCTGGCCGATGCCGTCCTGTTTCTGTTCGACCCGCTGCGCGTCGAGGAGATTGCGCACCAGTTGACGGATCTCATTCCCATGCAAGGCTACCGAGGCGGCGATCCCAGGGTAGTTTTTCGCACGGTCACCGACCTGATCAACCGCCAGACTCCGCGCATTGCAATGATCTTGTCGAAGTTCGATGCATTGCAAGCTCTCCAGAACGTCAACGGCAGCCAATGGAGTGAGATCATGTCCAATCCGGGGGCGGCATTCTCACGCGACCCGGGCATGGACAGCCCGACATACAACGAAGACGATGGTCGGTTGTTGCACGAAGAAGTGAGTAGCTTGCTTCAGCGACTCGATGCGGGCCCTGTGATCCGATCAGTCACGAACACACAGACGGGGCAGGCATACCCTCATCGCTTCTTTGCCGTATCGGCGCTCGGAGACTCACCGGTCGGAAGTCGGCTCCACGACAACGGGATCTCGCCCTTTCGGTGTCTCGACCCCATTCGTTGGGTTCTCTCGGCTAACGGTGTGCTCTAGAACGGAGACGGTTTAATGACGCAGAACGACGATCCTTGGTTCGGCGGGAATGCGGCTTCCAGGCCGCTGCCGAGCACAGATCCCTTCGGTCTCGCTGGGCCGGCCGAGTCGGTGCTCGCTTCGCGCAACTCTTCTGCGGGCTGGACGCCGCGGGGATCTGGTGCGCCGTTGGTTGCAAGACCGATACCCATGCATGTTGCTTTCGGTGTGTTGGCTCTGGCTGCCGTGTTGTCGTTGTTGACCGCTCTTTTAGGTGTGCTGACCATTTTGGATCTGCAGGGTCGCGTTCAAAACCTGGTCGGTATGGAGCCCTCGGGGGCGGCAACCTTGTACACGGACGACTACATCGACGGAGCCACCATTGCTTTGGTCTTCGCAATGGTCGCAGTTGCCGCTGCCTTCGCGTTCGGATATGTCACGTTCGCGCGCGGCGTGTACCAGGGCCAGCACTGGCCACGAACGTGGGCTTCGGGACTCGCGGTGATCTCGTTGTTCGGACTGTTCGGTGGACCCTTGGTCGTGACAATTGTCGTACTCGGGCTCATTGTCGTCGGACTACTTTGGTTGCCGGTGTCGCGGAGGTACTGCGACTATGCATCCACGCGCTGAGCCGGGTCGAGGACTCGAATTAGGTTGCCGCCCGGAGAAATGTCGATGGTAGTGCGCCAGCGTTGGCGTACAACCACTCCAGCTGCCCGTCGACCACTGACGGTGTCCATACCCCGGTGAACGGGTGACCCGATTCGAGAGCATCAGCAAGGTCGGTAAGCATCGCGCTGATCGAGATCCACTGCGGGCCGCCGTCGTCCGCGCCGGCCTCGTCGAAGTCGGTCACGCATCCGTGCGATGGACCGGGCCTGGTGTCGACGAACAGTAGGTTGCCGTCGATGCCCGCGAACGGCACGAACTCTGACAGCCCAATGACCACCGAGCGCACGGACCGAATGGCAGATACCGGAGCGCATCCCAAGGTTCGTGCGCTTCGACCGACCCCGTGTCGAGTACATCGTGGCCCCGAATCCGCCACTGCGGACTCAGTATCCGCTACCGCGCTGCCTGTGTTGGGCAGGGGAGTAGCTGACGCCGACGTCCTAGCGGGCAAAGCCGAATGCGCATGAGATTAATAGTCTCCCCACCAATTAGGCAGTTGAATCCGCAATCGGAGCGCTCTGGAGTGCTCAGTCTCCACTCGAAAGGCGAGCGCAGCAAAGTTTTTTGCAAGCGAGGTAGTCGTTCGGCCGACCGATCTCGCTGCGAAAGGACTCGAGCGAAGTAATCAGTCGAAGAGAAACTCTGGATCAGCCGACGAAAGAATCTCCACTTGTCCCCAATCGCCCTCGGCGACATACAGGCCCTGTTCAAAAGAAAGATTGTCGATGTTGCCGAGGTCGACGTCGCCTGCTGCGTCTGTGTACTGCTGGGCCGATCTTGATATCCACTTGACCGCAGTGACTTCGCTGAAGACCAGCCTGCCGAGCGCGTAACAGTACTGCTCGTCGGGCTTCGGAGGTTTGTAACGTGCGCTTTCCGGCGTCAGAACCGCATCGAGCGCGAACGTGAACTGGCCCGGAGCCTCTGATATGGACAGCACGTAGCTGTCCTCCAGATACAGGCCGTTGAGCCCCTTCAGCTGCGAATAGTCTTTGTTCATGGCAAGTCCCATTCGATCGGAGTGTGGTTTCCAGTGCTTCTGCGCGTCACTTCGTTGCCGAACGGGTCGACTCGCTGACCATCGGCGTTCCTGATCTCTACGTGCGGATCTCCGCTTCCCGGTGCTCTATCGGTACCGCTCTTGATCGTCAACCGTGTCACACCGTTCTCGTCGATGTACTTCGGCGGCCCGTTGGCGGTCTGGATCTTGGTCCATCCTTCTGACTGCGCGTACTCCTCTAATTCGGACGCCTTCGGCTTGCTCCCGTTGGCGAACAGTTCATCGATGCTGCGCTTTGGCGGTGTGCGACGAGCAGCGTCGACAACCTTCTGGCCGATGGATTTCAGGCGCTGCAGCACTCGCTGAACCACACCCAGATCTGCCCCGACACGAACACCGCTGCCGATGCTTTTGGAAAAGGACCACGCAGCAATGCCGTCGCCGATCAGGGTTCCGTACTTCTTGATCGACTCAGCAGACTTCGCGGTGCCGACGACTGCCGACGCACCGAAGCTGATGCACGCCGCAGCGATCGATATCGCGGCGGTCATGGTGAGCTCTTCCGCGAGGTCTTCCAGGATTCCGTACAGCTGCGATCGGAGCTCGTCGATGTTCGCGGCGTACTCTTCGCAGGAGTCCGCCAGCTCGCCACAAGCGAATTGGATGGCCTGCAGGCCCGTTCGAAGGCCGTCCATGTCGTCTAGAATCAGATCGGTCTCAGTCGATTCGATGTCGAAGAACAGATCCTCCGCCGAGCGAAGGCGGGCGAGGACGTCGTCGATCCTCCCGCTCACACTCAGGTTCCGCCACAGCGCACCGGCCCGCCGAAGGTCCTCGGTATCACCGTCGGGTACCGGAATGCCAACCGCGTCCGCAATGCCGAAGGCGTAGTCCTCCAGACCGTTGCCGGTTCCTCCGGCTGACTGCTGCAGTGGAACAGTGCAACCCGGCATCACGGCAGGGAAAGACGGTGGTTCCGGCGTCGCGGTCGACGACCCGTTGGCCGCGCTCTCGGCCATAGCATGGTTGTGGCCGGCCTGATTGAGGACGACGCAGTAGTTCTCCAACGCTCGAACGACATCATCTAGCGATGTCAGCAGCGTCGATGCACGCTCGTCGTAAGTGGTGGCCCACTCCCGCGCTGTGTCGTGCGAACCGGCCATTCCACTCGCAACGGACAGCGCTGAAGTTGTCTCGGCGACGACTTCGTACGAGATCACCGCTGCGTCATTACACAGGGTCGCAGCCCAATACAAGACTGACGGTGATGCAGTTTGCTTGGTCACGAACGGCCCTGCAACAACATACTCGAATTACCCTCGAAGGCAGCCGAATACGCCGTCCACGCGGATCTCGTCGACACCGCCATGTCGGCTACAGTCTCGACGAGTGTCTCGCCGGAACTGACCCACTCTTGGTGTGCGATCTGGAACGAGTCCGCTGCTGGGCCGGTCCACTCCATCGACAGGCGCGCCACCGCTGCATCGGCCGCGAGCACGCGTTCTCGAACGAGGGACGCAAAGCTGTCAATTCTGCGCGTCAACGCTTGAAGTTCGTCGACATCGACCGAGTAGTTGCCATCCATCACTAGTCGAGGTTCAGAGTTCGGATGGAGAAGTCGTTCGCCGAGTCGGTGGATTGATACTCAACGCTCGAAAGAGTCAGCCCGTCGATCAGGCTTTCTAGGCGATCCACCACCATTCCGCCATGGTTACGCACAGCAGACCACCTCGCGAGGAAGTCATTGGCAGCCGCCCCCGACCAGTGGTCCCTGACTGTTCCTTCAATATCCGTCGACATGGCAGCGAAGCCCTCATGGAGTTCGTGTGCGATGGAGGTGAGTGTCTCAGCAGCAGTAATCATGGTCGCCGGATCGGCATCGAAGGTGTCCGGGCCTTCCGCGTCGGGCATCAGCGTGCCCGACGCGGCACCGAGGGACAGGCGGTAACGCATTCGCACACCCCGACAAGAACTGCATTCAAAAGTGGACCCCCCAGTCTCGACTCGTGAGCAATCTACACGAAGACGCAAGCGGTTCTGCCCAGCATGTAGAGGGCAATGCTGGTGAGGGCCTGTGGTTCGATCCACCCGTGGGACGAGCAGCCTTGTCGCCAGCAGCGGCGGTTTACTCAAGGCTCCGTTGTCTCCGGCAAGCCTGCTGCTGAACCGCCGCACTCTGCGGCAAGCGTCATGTCAACCGAAGTGCCCCGAGCGGCCAGGACTGTTTTCGCATCGAATGCTCCGCCTTTGTCACAGATGTGTGACGCTAACCTGCCAGGATCAGCGGTTGCAAATAAGGGCTTTAGATGGCGTTACTGAATCTTCACCAATGCATAGAGGTATAAAGCTTGGTATGGTGGTCCGATGGCCACTGATTCAAATCTCGGTCTGGCGGCCGTCGAGTACGAGAGTCGGCCGTGGCAGGCGTCATCCATGCATGCATCCAGAACCCAGCGCAGGTTGCACGCGGGGGACTACCGAGCTGCCGTCCTTCCTCGGATCGGCGACCTCGAGCTTCAGCTTCCTGCTGAATTGTCGGCTGAATCCGAGGATGCGCTGCGTGAAATCGTTCGGTTCGATGAGTACGCGTCGAAGCGGCTCGGCTCATCCACAGAGCTGGCGCCAATGAGTTCGATCCTGCTGCGATCCGAGAGCGCTGCCTCATCACAGATAGAGAACCTCACCGTTGGCGCGCGTTCGTTGGCTCTCGCCGAGTTGGGCTCGACGAGCAGTCGAAATGCGTCGATCGTCAGCGGCAACGTACGGGCCATGGAGGCAGCACTCGCAGTGAGTGCGACGGTATCTGCAGAGTCGGTACTAGCCATGCACCGGGCACTGATGGAGCCGGCCGATGACCCTGATGCAGGTCGTTGGCGCACTCAGCAGGTGTGGATCGGTGGCTCTGATGTCGGTCCGCACCACGCTGCCTTCGTTCCGCCACATCACGATCGGCTTGCGGCGTCGTTGGACGATCTTTTCGTGTTCGCATCGAGGGACGATCTTCCAGTCCTTCCGCAGGTGGCCATTGCCCATGCACAGTTCGAGACGATTCACCCGTTCACCGATGGGAGCGGACGTACCGGCAGATCACTGATACATACGATGCTTCGACGGGCAGAAGTAATCGAACGTGTCACGGCCCCATTGTCCGCCGGTCTGCTGACGGACACGGCGACCTACTTTTCGAGCCTCGGCGAGTACAGAATGGGCCACGTCGAACCGATAATTCGGCGCTTGAATGCCGCGACTTTCACAGCAGTGTCGAACGGTCGAACATTGATCGACGAATTGGCAGCTGCAAGAGATCGTTTCATCGGAGTCGTTGTCGCGCGCCGCGAATCCGTCGTATGGAGTCTGATCGATGCACTTATTGCACAACCCGTGATCGACAACCCTTTCGTTCAGAGGACGTTCGATGTCAGTGATATGTCTGCTCAACGAGCCATCGACCGACTCGTCGCCGCGGGCGTTCTCCACCAGACGTCGAATGGGCGACGGAACCGCGTGTGGCAGGCAGACGAGATCCTCGATGCACTCGACCGTTTCGCCGAGCGCACCCGTCGGGCCAGGTGGTAGCGACACTGTTCGTGTTGTCAGTTGGACCTCTCAGGTGCGAGCGCTACCGGAGGGCGTCCGCGATCCCCGGCGCGAGGTTGTCGACGGCGTAGGGGATCGACAGTGACCCGCAGCCGAAGGTGCCGATCAGCCGCAGGGTGGTGACCCGGTCTCGGAAGGATCGATAGCTCTTTCCCGCACTATCAAGCTGGGAAGTCGCCGAGCTCAAGTACGGGCGAGGCCGAGGTCTCGGAAGGATCGAATTCGGTTTCGTCCCGCGAAGTTTGGTCGTCAGCAACAACGGAGTATCCAGTCGGTCCGGATGCTGCAGTTCACCAAAAACCGTGCCGAACAGTCCGACCATGCTGTCGAAGGGCTCGGACTTCCGGCAGAGGTAGACGCTCACGAGAAATGCTGTGCAGCGCCAACGCGATGCTGCGGACCGGTCCAGGAGTCCAATCTAGTTGGCGTACAACCACTCCAACTGCCCGTCGACCACTGACGGTGTCCACACCCCGGCGAACGGGCGGCCCGACTCGAGAGCATCAGCGAGGTCGGTGAGCAACGCGCTGATCGAGATCCACTGCGCTCCGCCGTCGTCCGCGCCGACCTTGTCGAATTCGGTCACGCATCCGTACATTGGACCGGGTCTGGTGTCGACGAACAGTAGGGTGCCGTCGACACCCGCGAACGGCACGAACTCTGGGAGCCACGTGCCCACCGAGTCCCCGGCCATCGACGTGCTCAACTCGTCCTCGTCCATGTCCTCGGCGAATTCGCCCCAGACCTCGAGCTCCACTTGACGCTCGTCGATCACGCGCTCGAGATCGAACAACTCGTGCGACGGCAGCAGCGGCACCCACGCATCATGTGGAAATCCGTTGACCGACCTGAAAAGCGCCTGCAGTTCCTCGGGCCAGCTAACGCCGGTGCGTGCGATGGCGTCGTCGATGGCGATCTGCTCAGCGGGGACCACAGGTGCGGTGTCGAGATAGGTGCTGAGCCACAGCGCAATTCGGTCCCATTGATCGGTGACGACACCCATTGGGATAGAGAACTTCGTGGGACCCTCCTGTGCACTCGGCATCGTCTGAATAGGCTGGTACGCGGGTTCGCTCCGTCCCATCGTGTACTCGATGGCGGCATGCACCCGGCGACGGAGTTCGTCGTCACTCAGGTCCTGGTCGCCGAACGGGACCGAGTTGCCCGGCTCGTCGTCGACGACGACATTGCCGAATTTACCGATCAGCGTGCCGTCCTCGGTGTGCGTGAGCGAACGGCCCATCGCGACGAGCTGCTTGATCGCAGTCTCACGATCATGCGCCTCGCCACCCCGTGTGGCGATTCGTTTCGTCTCGCTGTTCCAGATCGACACATACCATTCCATTGCGTTCTCCTCGGTTGCGGTGTCTTTGCCACCAGCGTCTGCATGCTTGGCATACGGCGTCGATCAAAAGTGCTTCTTGTTTGACATGTCCGCGGTGAAGCCTGCCAATGATGCCCGGTGGATCCGGGCACTACTGCGGACCGCTGGTACACCTGCGACGACTCGGCTTCTACGTACCCTGATGCGTCCATGGTGCCTGAATACCAACACTGTGGAGCATCCTGCGTCGAAGCACTGCGTCAGGCGTCGTGCAAGGTGGTGGGTCGCCTTTTGGTGCAGGTGGCACACCAGGATAGTGCCGGAAACGGGTGGGTAACAGAGCCGGTTCGACAGTAGTCGGCAGCGGAGCTCGGCAGATCTGTCACCGGTAGATGAAGTCAAAGTTGTATGCTTGCGCGGTCCGCGACGAACGCGGGCAGGGGATGCACTGGGGGGCGCATGCGTTTATCAGCCGTGGCTGCAGTTCTGATGACATTTGTTCTTGTCGCTGGATGTGGGGGAGAGGAAGACCCCTCCTCGCAGTCCGATCGAGCGAATGCGGAAGCCCCACAATTGGAATCAGTCCCATCCTCTACGTCGTCGACTACCACGCAGCGTGCCTCAGCGACGACGAGCGCGGCGTCGACCAGCACGGGCGTTCCGATAATCCGTAAAGGCAAACAATCGCTCCGCCTGGCGGATGCGCAGGAAACCGATAGTTGGATCGAGGGAAGCTACGAGGTGCCGAAGGTGCCGGAACCAGTTCAGGCACTCGCCACCAACGTAGGCTGTTACTCGGACAGAGAACTGGAGTTCAGGTTTTCTTTGGAATCAGGAACCCTGAATATTGCTGTGGCGCAGAGTCAGGACAGCAAGAGCTCATCTGCGATTCTGCAGTTCAGCTTGCTTGCCGATGGGCGATCCGTGGACGTCAGAAAGGTCTCGTTCGATCAGCAAGCTGTGCTGACGACACAGCTCGACGGTGTCAGCGTAGTGAGGGTTCGTGTTGAGCAAGTCGACAGCTCTGGAAATTGCGACACGACGACAGCGCTACTGACGTCTGTAGAGATCGTCTGAATCGGGGCCACCGAAAATGTCGAGCAACAATGACGATCACCCGCCGCGTTGGACCCATATCGTTGCTGCGATTGCGGGTGCCGTGGTCGCCGTCGCAGCAGTAGTCACACTTGTAGCGCCGATCTTCAAGACTGCGGATTCGTCGGCGGCCGGGGCGAGTGGCTCCTCGGAGGGCCCACAAGGGGATCTTGATTCACGTGGGCTGCGATGTCCCGAAGGCGAAACCGGGTGCGCGGCTCCACCGACTCAGAACGACGTGCCAGGATCCGACTGCACCCTACCGGGCATTACACAAGTGTGGGGTCTTGACCCGGCACTCGATGCATTACTCCTGGATGTCGAGCACGACGGGGATGCATGCACTGTGCGACCAAACAGTGTCTCCGAACTTGCGGGCGGGACGCTCGATGACATCACCAGGGCGCAAAGTGGCTCTGTCCCCGATGTTCTCAGAGAATGCGCGCGACTGTCGGGCGAGCCTGTCGTAGCGTGCAACCAGCCGCACGAAATCGAGTACGTCGGCGCCCAGTTCGACCAGAGGGTCAGTGGGAGCCCAGACTCGACATGCTCTGAGCTCGGACGTGAGTACGCCGCGACGACGTACGACGGTTCGGGCGTCAACTTCGGGGTCGTCGAGCAAGGAGACGGTAGGTCCGTGCGATGTGCGCTCGTTATCGAGCATGGACATGCGACAACATCCATTCGGGCGAAATAAGTTTCGATACGAATAGGCGTGCCTGTGAGGAAGCTGCCTCAGAGCCTGGATCACTCAACCCCACGAGTCAACTGAACCCAGGGAAGTCCCACTCGTTATTGGTTGAAGCAGAATAGTTCTCCGTCCCGCAGGCCGCCCGGGTTGCTATGAACCAGTGGACTCACCTCACCCTGGCACGCAGGGCGGGCCCGCTGCAGGGTTGCTGTCGGCAGACCCGCGCGCACTTTCCTCTTGCTAACGGATTACGTGTCGGAGGCAACCGATAGATTGTCCGCGGGAGCGAAGACGTCGCCTCCGGGGGCGAATTTGGAGTTGGCAGTGGCTAGTCGGGAACACGACGCAGAACTCAAGGGGCGGGTAAAGCGCCTCATGCAGTTCCTCCGCGAGATCGTAAAGTCTCGCACCAGTCCGGTGTTGCAGGTTCAGCAGCACGCGCAGGTCGAATGGCTGTTCCGTGATGACGGGGTCACCCAGGTCGACCCGTCGGTCGTGCACGGCGGCATCGCTGTCCGTGCCTCACGAGTCAGCATCGAAGATCCGCCGCCGGTCCCGAAGGTTCTCACAGGATGGCTTGACACGAAGCTGGTTACCGATAGTCGAACGAAGTCTCCGAAGCTGTCGGAAACCTGTTCGTTGCCCGGTCTCGACGCCATCCAGCGAGACTCACCAGAAGCGGAGACAGTGCGCAGCGCATTCGCTGAGTGGTTGCCGACGTGGCAGGCCTGGGCTGCATCCGATCGCATCAGGCGACCGCAGGCAGAGTTCTATCAGGCGCTGCAACGCATGATGCAGGAACTGTCTGCCCGTCCGGAATCCGTCGAACTGGTTCTGGCATCAGGGCTGCTTTCTCTTGCGTCGTTCGACACCGAAGACGCTGTGCAGACCCATCTGATCACTCAGAGCGCGTCGGTTGATCGTGACGAAGCAACCGGTGATCTCGTTGTACGCCTGACACCGATGAGCTCGCCACGACTCGAGGACACCCAGCTCCTTACGGGTAGATCAGATTTCGATTCCTCGGGTTCGCTCGGTTTGCAGAAGCAGCTACAACAGCAGGCCGCATCGCCGCTGAGTGATGGCGTTCTGCTGTTCCTCAAAGACTGGGCACCGCGGGCCCTGACACAGACCATCGAGGTCAACGAACTACTGGAACAACCCGCTGCCAAAGCGGACAAGATGCTCACGCCGTCACCAGCATTGGTGCTTCGTAAGCGTGGGGCGTTTGCACTGGTCGAGTACTACGAGAAGATGATCGCCGACGTCGAGGCGGACGATTCCCCAGTGCCTCTGGGATTGGCTCAGCTGGTGGAAGCGATCGAGCCCGACGACCGTCTCCATTGGCTACAGAGCGTCGGCGCTGCCGCTTCTTCGACACTCGCCGACGATCCTCTTTTCCCGCTTCCTGCCAATGCCGAGCAGTCACAGATCCTGGAACGGTTGGGTAAGGACAGCGGCGTTGTCGTCGAAGGTCCGCCTGGAACAGGCAAGACCCACACCATCGCCAACCTCGTCTCGGCGTTGTTGGCTCGCGGTCAACGAGTCCTCGTCACGAGCGAGAAATCGCAGGCACTCCGCGTACTGCGGGACAAGTTGCCGGTCGAGATGCAAGAACTCTGTGTCTCCATCACCGATCTTGCACGAGGTGGCTCGCACGAGCTGAACAAAAGTGTCGCGACGATCGCCGAGCGCAAATCCTCGTTCAACGAGCGCCTCGAAGATCAACGAATCAAAGATTTTGCTGCCCGACGGCAGGCCGCCCGGCAGAATCGCTCAGTCATCCTCGAACGCATTCGCTCGCTGCGGGAAGCCGAAACCTACCAGCATCCTCCTGTTTCCGACGGATACGAAGGTAGCGCAGCGTCGATCGTCAAGCAGGTAAAGGCAAACGAGGCGGCGTATTCGTGGCTTCCCGGGCCACTGCACGCGAAGCAACCTTCCCTGTCCGGCAAAGAGATCGGTGAACTGCGCAAGCTCATCAGTACTGCGTCACCGACTCAGAGTGCTCGGCCGGCCAAACTACTTACTCCTATCGAATTCTTGCTGCCGGATCGGCCGGCACTGGAAGAGCTTTTCGCCCGAGCTACCACGCAGGTTTCGACAGATACCGCCGAATCCGCGCAGCTCATCGAGATTCTCGGGGGCGTCGACCTGTCTACTGCGCAACAGGTTCGGTCGCTGTGCGAGAGTTTGCATGGTCTCGTCGACGACGTGCAGCAACTCTCGCCCCAATTCCAGCAACTGGCCGACCGTGTCCTGTCCGGCGATGCCGACTACCTCTGGGCGCGTGTTGATTCTCTGCCCGCGATTCTCGATATCGCGGTGCGAGCAGACTCCGCGGTGGGCCCGCGAGATGCCTACAGCTCGGACTCCACATCTCAGGGCCTGACTGTCCTCAACGCGTTGGCCGTCGCTCTGGAGACAGGTGCGAAATGGAAGTCGGGTCGATTCTTCAAGAGCGTTCAGCAGCGAGCCTACGAACAGTCAGGCATTGTCGCCACCGTGGATGGTGCTCCCGCGGCCGACGCCAGCGCACTCCGTGCAGTGGCGGAGCACGTGAGGGCTTTGGACGCTATCCGCTCAGCGGGGATGCTCCTCGCCGACCTGCGCATTTCGGTAGTCGTCGACGGATCGCGAGGCCTGCAGATCAACAGCTTGCAAGGCACGTTCCGATCCTTGGATGTTATTCGAAACGTTGTAGCAACTCGTGATCAGTTGGTCTCTCAGCTCAGGTCTATTTCGCATTCGCACCCGAGGGTTCGTTCGCTGGCCGAAGCGTCATCGATCGCCGGCGCGGCCGGTGCTATAGCCACGAGGTCGGATGTGGAAAGCGCACGCGCGGAGTTGGATCAGCTGGTCCGATCCGTGTCGCTCGAGGCGGACAAAGCTCCCTCACCCGAGGGAGAGGTATTGATCCACACGCTCGATTCGGCTGACTTCAGCGCGTTGGAAGACTCAGTCGATCAGTATGTCTCGGCGTGCAGTGAAACAATCAACCAACTGCGGTTGACCGAATTGGAGTCCCGTTTAGCCGAAGCAGCGCCCGCCCTTGCGAAGCTCGTTCGAACTACGGCCGGCGACGAGCAATGGGACCGAATCGGTTGGGAACTCGACAAAGCGTGGGCGTGGCGACGTGCCCAGGAATGGATTGTCTCGCAGCACCGAACCGGTAGGGAGCAAGAGCTCGATGCGGAACTCGACGCCGTCGACGCCGATATTGCGCAACTGACATCCCAGCTTGCCGCAGCGTGCGCGTGGCGCGACTCGCTCAAGCGGATGACTGCCACGGAAGTTCAAGCACTGCAGACATACCGCGACCATGTCGCCAACATCGGTATGGGCACTGGCAAGTATGCGGAGAAGTACAGCAGCGCAGCTCGTTCGGCGATGCTCGAAGCGCAGAGCGCGGTCCCGGCCTGGGTGATGCCGCTTCAGCAAGTTCTCTCATCCATTCCAGCAAAACCCAATACGTTCGACGTCGTCATCGTCGACGAGGCCAGCCAAGCAGACATCACGAGTCTGTTCCTACTCTGGTTGGCGCCACGCGTCATCGTCGTGGGCGATGACAAGCAGTGCACACCGAGCGAAGTGTCGAGCGGCGCGCTCGACACGATTTTCGATCGGCTCGACCTCTATCTGGGTGACCTACCTGAGCATGTGCGCACAACGCTTACTCCGCGGTCGAGTCTGTTCTCGATGCTGCGGACTCGATTCGGCCAGGTGGTCCGGCTACGTGAGCACTTCCGGTGCATGCCGGAAATCATCAACTGGTCGAGCAACCAGTTCTACCGTGATTCGCCGCTGATCCCGGTTCGACAGTTCGGTGCAGACCGGCTCCCACCGCTGGCTCACACCTATGTCGAAGGCGCCGTTCATCTCGGCAAGGGCGCAACGCTCAGAAACGAACTCGAAGCAGCCGCCATTGTCGACCAACTGATCGAGTGCTTCGACAACCCGGCCTACGACGGCAAGACCTTCGGAGTCGTGGTGCTTCAGGGCCGCTCACAGGTCGACGTCATCGAGAACCTCCTGATGCGCCGGGTGTCCGCCGAAGTGTACGAAGAGCGGAAGCTGAGAGTCGGTACACCACCCGACTTTCAGGGCGACGAACGTCATGTGGTGATGCTGTCACTGGTCGTCGCCCCAGAGCAGAAGTTCATCTCCTTGACTCAGAGCGAGTACCAACGCCGCTTCAACGTGGCTGCCTCACGCGCGCAAGATCAGCTTTGGCTGTTCCACTCCGTGACGGCGGATCGACTGAAAGCAGGTGACCTCAGGAAGTCATTGCTGACCTATATCAGCTCGACCTCGCCGGTTCCGGCAGAAGCCATGCCGGAGAACGTCAGTCGTGACGTTCGCCAGTCACCGTTCGACAGTCTCTTCGAGCAGCGAGTGTTCAACGATATCGTCGCTCGCGGCTATCACGTCAACCCCCAGGTCGAGGTCAACAGCCGCCGAATCGATCTGGTTGTCACCGGTGGCGCGTCGAGGCTGGCCGTCGAGTGCGACGGCGACGCGTTTCATTCGACTCCCGAACAGCGGAACGCCGATCTGGAGCGAGAACAAGAGATCAAACGCGTCGGCTGGACATTCTGGCGGTTACGCGAATCCGAGTACTACCTGGACCAGGAGGCTGCGCTTTCGTCCCTATGGGAAACGCTCGACACACTCGGTATCTCCCCGTACTCGGTGAACGCCTCCGCAGGACAGGAGGCGCCGACGACATGGGCCCCGATAACACTGACCGCTGACGAATCGGTCGTGGAAGACATTGCTGAAGAGGAGGCCCTTGCTGGTGCCCCCGTGATGTCTGGTGTGGCGGCAACTCGGACGCGCAGGATAGAGCCCATCGCTCAGGCTTCCGAGGTCTCCTCGGCGCAGGTGGTGCGTGAATCGCAAACTCCGATAAGTGAACCAACCGAATCATCACGTCATCTCGACGATGCGGTATTAGCGCAGCCGAAGCGAGGAATCGTCTCTCGCAACGATGTCCGCGAGCGCTTACTCCAGCGATCTGCTGCATCGGAAGTGTCAGCCGACGAGATCGCAACTGACCTGGGAGTCGACGAGGAGATCGTGCGCGCCGTCGGTAGGGGACTGGTGGTCGAAGGCGCCCTGGAAGAGATCGCCGGGCACTACCGCACTGCGCAGCAGGTAGAGACGAAATGATGACCGCACTCGAAATCCCCCAGTCTCTGGAGAGCTGACTCGGCGGGCCTCGGCGGTTGCACCTCGGCGCAGCCCGCGACATGTTCGACGACGCGACCGACTGAATCGGTGTTCAACTGCGCGACGCAGCCGAACAGCTGGGACGATCGGTCTGAGGACTCGCTTACGGTGCGCCGAAGCCGTAGGTGTAACTCCCCGTCGTCCAGTTCATCGTGGAGTGGTACTTGTAACCACTCATGGTCCCATCTCCGTTGTCTTCGTTCGAAACAAAGCACTCGAATACAGTCGTTGTCGCAGTGAGATCGTCGGCCGATCCTCCGCTCACTGGTGAACACGATACCGAAATGATCGGCCCATCAACGATGCCTTTCGAGATGTGGTCCTCGGCCATCTTTTTGATGCTGCTTTCGATGCCGCTTACCGAAATGAGCCTCGAGACCCTTTCGGAGTCGTCCGCCTTCTTCTGTGCTGCGGCAGCGGCTGCGACACGGTCGGACTCTTGTTGTGCGGCTTGATCGGCGGCGTCCTGCGCAACTTGTCGTTCCGCCTCTACGTTCGAGTCGTGAACTACCGTGGCGGTAATTCCTCCGACAGCTAACACGAGCAAAGCTGCGGCAGCGATGATGACAAGTTTCTTGGATGGGCGCCACCTCGGGGTCTTCACGCTGGTGGGCGCCGAGGGTCCCGATGGCTCCGGCAGATCCAGCCACGTCGAGCCGTTCCAATACCGCTGGCGGCCATCCGGGGTCGGATACCATCCAGGCTGCGCGGACAGTGATTCATCGGGCATTCGTACGATCCGTTCGTGACAGGCTTTCCGAGGGCCGGTAGCGGGAGTACTACGGCGAAAGTGCTTTTCAATTATCCAATGAGAAACTGGACATATTCACCAGTTCGTTCATTCGAGTGAATGAACTTCTGTCTCGGGCAGTTCACGTCAGAGTCCGGGACTGGATTGTGTTCTGGTGGTGTGCTCACCGTAGATGCTGCATAGTGACCGGAGATCGGACCGCTATCGTCGGAAGCAGGAAAGATGCGCAATGCCACTACGGCCACGGACGACCGCTGGGTCGTGGTCGATGTTGAGACTTCCGGCCTGAAGGCAAGCCGCGACCGTGTTCTCAGTATTGCCGCATTGACGATCGACGAGAACGGCAATGTCGGCCGCGAACTGTCTACCTTGGTGAACCCGGGTTGCGATCCTGGTCCGGTGCATATTCACAAGCTCACTCCGGATCGGCTGGCAGGTGCGCCGAAGTTCGAGGATGTTGCTCCGCAGCTCATGGAGATGCTGGACGGTCGAACGATGGTCGCGCACAACGCGAGCTTCGACCATGGGTTCTTGAAATTGGAAGCTATGCGCGCAGGTGTGGACATGCCCACCAAACAGCGGCTGTGCACCGTCGCGTTGTCACGTCGCTTACAACTCGACCTACCGAACCACAAACTCGCGACGCTCGCTGCACATTGGAAGGTCATGCAGTCCAACGCGCACGATGCATACGACGATGCTGTCGTTTTGGCGCAGATCTTCACCCATAGTTCGCGTCTGGCCCGATCGTTGGATCTGCCACTGCCGGTGACGATGTGCACCGAGCGCTTGACGCTGTATCCGGACTCCGTCCCACGGACCGACTGCGGTTGGGAGAATCCGGGCCGGTTCGACCCGTCACAGGGGTTGATCCAGGGGATGCGCGTCGTAATCAGTGGAAGCACGAATATTCCACGGCTACAACTGGCCGCCCGTCTCGATCGGGCAGGGCTCGACGTCATGAATTCGGTGAGCCGCTACACCAGTCTGGTGGTCTGCTCCGATCCGACATCCGAGAGTGGCAAGGTTCGGCGCGCCCGCGCCAACGGGCTGGAGGTCGTGGGCGAGTCGCAGATCCTCGACCTCCTCGACGCAGTGCGTTCGGGGACTGCCAAGGGCGCGAGGGCATCGGTCGTCGTTACTTCGCCACTGTCACCTCCGGCTAGCCTCGGGGCCGACAAGCCGTGGCAAGACCGACGCGTACTGGTGATGGGTGGGTCGCACGTCGAGTCTGTCTTGATGCGTTCGCGATTGATTCAGCTCGGCGCGACGCCGGCAGTGAACCTGAGTGCGGGTGTGACCGACGTTCTGGTGCTGACCGATGGTGATGGCGACCCTCGGATGCCGCGAGTCGCCGAACGTGGATTAACAGTGCTCACCCCGGTGCTGGTCGACAGTGCGTTGAATCTGGACCACCCGGTTGCAGTTGGCCCCGTACGACCGAAGATTGCCCCTCTCGTTCCGCGGGGAGGTGTTCTCGACCTCGACCCGGGCATGACTTCGTTGTCCGTCAACGTGTCTTGGCGAGCAAGTGACACCGACAGCGCGCCCGTCGATGTGGTCGCCTTCCTGCTCAACAGCGACGAATTAGTTTCGAGCGAGGAAGATTTCGTCTTCTTCAATGCACCGGCGACGTCGGACGGTGGAGTTACGCTGACTATTGATGGGGACAGTGAACAGGGGATCGGCATCGATCTGACGTCGGTGCCAGCCGACTGCGAACGGATCGTGGTCGCGGCAGCAATCGAAGGCGACGCCACGTTCGGTGATATCGGTGCTGTGTCGATCGCTCTCGACGGGCATGGGGCTCCCGTAGCCACAGCGGTTCTCGACGCGGCGACGACCGAGCAGTCATTGCTCCTTGCCGAAATCTACCGCCGAGGAGCGGGCTGGCGGTTCCGCGCAATCGGTCAAGGGTACGACGACGGTCTGGCGGAACTTGCCGTGCGATACGGCGTCGAGGTGGACAGCTAGCCATCGATTTTCGGGAGGGATTGGTTGCAAGTTCGCTGATCTGGCCTTCAAAGGCCGGCGGTTGCGGTTGAGCTAATGTCGTGCGGGTGACGGAGACTGACCGGCCTGTGTTGTTGACAATCAAGGTGACACTGGATGAAGTGGAGCCACCGGTGTGGCGGCGTCTTGCTCTGCCTTCGAACCTGCTTCTTCCCGAGTTGCACAACGTGATTCAGGATGCGATGGGCTGGGAGGACCGACATTTACACGCATTCTCTTCAGGGGAAGGCGGTGCCGGTGATGGTCAACGGTTCGAGATGCAGTTCTCGCTCGACGAAGGCGACGACGGTACCGGGATTGCCGAGGACGACATCCCGATAGGCCGGTTGCTGTCCCGGGTGGGTGACAGCCTCGGATATCAATACGATTTCGGCGACAACTGGGAGCACCGGCTCGTCGTGGAGGCAATCGGCAGGCTGGGTGACGACGGCGTCCGCTGCCTCGGCGGTGAGCGCGCGTGCCCTCCCGAGGACTGCGGGGGACCGTACGGATACAAGGACTTCCTGGAGGCCCTCGCCGACCCGGGGCGTGAGGAGCACGAGCACTATCGCCAGTGGGCTGGAACGTTCGAGGCAGGTCGATTCGAGGTGGACGAGGCCAACGCGCGGATTGTGTCCAGGCGCGATCTCAGTGACCTGAGTCGACTGGTCACCCGTGCGACGCCGTTGTTGGGAACGATCCTCGACCGCGCGCCGCTCGACTACCACCGATTTCTCACGCCTATGCTTCGACTCATCGACTTCGACGACGTCGACGTGGACCCAGTCATCTCCGGCGTCGCCATGGAGAAGCTGTCCTGGATGCTTGCTCGCATCGGCCCGGAAGGGCTTCAATTGACCGCTGCCAACTACTTACGACCCGTTGACGTCGCGGCAATGCGGGACGAGTTGGACTGGGGGCGGGACTGGATCGTCAACTCCTCGCGTGAAATCGACAATCATCAGGTTCATTGGATGCGTACCGCACTGAAAGACCTCGGCCTCGCCCGAGTGCTCAAGGGGCGACTGATCCTGACACAGGATGGTCGAAAACTCGCCAACGATCCCGTAGGTTTGTGGCGCCGTGCAGTCTCGAGATCCCCACTGGGCAAGTCCGACCTGGAAGTTGACGCCGGGATTCTGCTTCTGGTGACTGTGGCAGCAGGATGCGATGGGACCGAACGTAACGCGGCGATTTTCGATTCGCTGTCCGCCATCGGGTGGAGGGTGCCGGACTCGGAGCGTCCGTACACGCAATACCTCGCACGGCCGACACTCGACCTTCTCACCCTCGTAGGAGCTGTTGGATCGGGTCTCGGACGACGAGATGCCGGACCTGACTGGGGTCGGTCGTTCGCACGACAGTGCCTCGGGTAGTTGCGCCGTCGACACGCATATCGTGACCTAGGATTGCACGGAATTCGGGATCCATTCGGGCCGATCGGCGCGGCCGTCAACTAGTCCCGATCGAAGCATGCCGTTGTTGGAAACGGTCTATGCGCGGACGAGTTGTATTATGCGACAACTTGTTCCACGAAGTATAGGTGAATCACCGGTGCCGGCGCATTCGCGTCGAACGTTCTTTTTTCAGCACTGTTCGGTCACGCGAGAAGATGGAGTACTGCGTCGCGGTCACTCACGTTCGAGGCCCGGCCTATTGGAGCGGATTCACGTAGCCCACCCGATTGTCGGCGAGCTCGGAACTAGACGCGCATCACATCTTGACTTTCATCATGACGCACGCCACACTTCATAACTAACTGGCGCGTCAGTCAACTAAGGAGTCGAGCGTGAGATCAGCGAAAATTGGATCCCGAGTCGCAGTAGGGCTGGCCGCACTGCTAGCTCTCTCTGCGTGCGGGGTGGGCGGTGATCCGTCGAAAACCCTCACCGTCACCATGTGGGGAGGGGCAGGTCAGCAGACCCACATCGAGAGCTACGTGACTCCGTGGGCGAAGGCGAACGGTCTCAAGGTCCGCCAAGACTCGCCCTCGGACTACGCGAAGATCGCCGCCCAGGTCGACAATGGCAACGTCAAGTGGGGCGTGGTCGAGGTAGAGCCGAACTACGCAGAGACTGCTTGCGCGAACGGCACCCTCACCCCGTTGTCCGAGGAGGTGAAGGCCGCGGCCGTCGCCGCGAACATCGATCCGAAGTTCATGAGCGACTGCGGTATCCCAGTCTTGTTGTACGCGTTCACTATCGCCTACAACACGGACACCTTCCCCGACGCTCACCCCACCACCTGGGCTCAGTTCTTCGACACCGACACTTTTCCTGGCAAACGCGGTTTCTGGAATTACGCCACCGGCGGCATGTTCGAGGCCGCACTGCTGGCAGACGGGGTAGAGCCGGAGAATCTCTATCCGCTCGATCTGGATCGCGCATTCCGCAAGCTGGACACGATCAAGGACGACATCGTCTTCTACGACACTGGAGACGAGCAGGCTCAACTGGTCGCCAGTGGCGAAGCGCCCCTGGTCCAAGCCTGGAACGGTCGAGTCGGCCAAGCTGCGGCTGAAGATCAACCCATCGCAAACGAATGGGGAGAGAACCTGATCTCGCACGACCAGGTGGTCATCCCCAAGGGCTACCCGAACACAGAACTGGCGATGGACTGGATGGTCCACTTCCTCGGCGACGTCGAGGGCCAGGCCCGTGATGCCGAAGGCAGTCTGTTCGCACCCGTCAATCCCGCGGCGCTCGACGAGGTCCCCTCCGATATTGCCAAGGAACTCTCGACCTACCCGGCCAACATCGAAGAATCGGCCGGCGCGATCGACTACCGCTATTGGGCCGAGCACTACAACGAAGTCACCGAGCGACTGAATGCGTGGGCCATCTCATGAGTCATGTTCTCGAAGCCCCGGTCGAAGTGACGGCTCCCAAACCGCCGAAGAGTGCAAAGCCGCCGTGGCGGTCACGCTTCGAGACCAACGGGTGGTCGCTGCTGCTGTTGCCGGTGGTGGTGTTCCTACTCGTGGTCTTCATCGCGCCACTTATCATGATGTTTTCCAAGAGTTTCACCGATCCCACTGTCGGACTGGATAATTACCGGGCGATCTGGGAAAACTCCCTCTACCTGAAGGTCCTGAAGAACACCTTCGTCGTCGCAATCGGCACCACGGTGCTGACACTGCTCATCGCGTTCCCCTATGCGTATTTGATGACTCTGGCGACCCCGTTCTGGCGAGCCGTGATGATCATCGCGGTCCTCGTACCGTTCTGGACCAGCCTGCTGGTACGCAGCTTCGCGCTGGTGCTCGTGCTGCGGGACACCGGCGCGCTGAACACCGCCCTCGACTCGATGGGCGTCATCGACGAACCCCTGCCGCTGCTACGTCACATGTCGGGGGTGCTGTTCGGCATGGTTCAGATCACGCTGCCGTTCGCCGTGCTGCCGCTATACGCCACGATGCGCGGGATCGACCGTCGGCTGCTCCAAGCGGCAGAGAGTCTCGGGGCCAGGCCCTCGCTGGCATTCGCCAAGGTCTACGTGCCGCTGACGATGCCCGGCATGTTCGCCGGCGTGATCCTCGTCTTCATCCAGGCACTCGGCTACTACATCACGCCCGCCCTGCTGGGCGGTCCGCAGAACACGATGATCGGCGAGCTCATCGTCCAACAAGTCAGCACAGTGCTGCGGTTCGGTTTCGCAGCCGCGCTCGGTGTCCTGCTGCTCGTGAGCACCCTCGTACTCCTCGCCATCGCCAGCCGATTCGTGGACATGAAGAAATACTTGATGGGGCAATCATGACTAGACTCCTGACCCGCGCGGCGCTGATCGTCGTCGCCGCGGTGACCATTGCGTACCTCCTGATGCCAGTACTGGTCGTCATCCCGATGTCCTTCTCGGACAGTGCTTTCCTGCAATTCCCACCGAAGGCGTTCTCCACCCGCTGGTACGAGCAGCTGATCAACGATCCGACCTGGATCGAGTCGGCGCTGGTAAGTCTGCGAGTGGCGGTCCTCTCGACCATCTGTGCGGTAGTGCTAGGCGTGCTGGCCGCTATGGGCCTGGTCCGCGGAAAGTACCCGTTCCGCGGGGCGCTCACAGCACTGCTGCTGGCGCCGGTCATCGTGCCGTACGTCATCGTCGGCCTCGCGGTCTACATCGTCTTCCTCAAGATGGGGGTGACCGAGACGACGCTCGGCTTCGTGCTGGTGCACACCGCGCTGGCGGTGCCGTACGTAATTATCAATGTGGCCTCCGGGCTGGTCAGCTTCGACCGAGGGTTGGAACTCGCGGCGCAAAGCCTCGGTTCGGGACCGATCTCCACCTTCTTCCGCGTGACATTCCCGAACATCGCAGCCAGCGTCTTTGCCGGAGCCCTGTTCGCCTTCATCACCTCGTGGGACGAGGTCGTCAGCGCGATCTTCCTCTCCGGACCGGAAATGACCACGCTGCCGGTGCGGATCTGGTCCGGCGTCAAGGTCTCGGTCGACCCGACCGTCGCCGCCATCTCCGGGCTGACCTTGTTCGTCATCATCGGCTCATTCCTCTTGTTCGGGGCAATGAAGCTGATCCGTCTGAGCATTCGCACGTATCGGCACCGCAATGCCGGCGCCACGATTGGAGCAACGTCATGAGCACAGCAACCCTGAAATCCCCGGCCACAAGCGAGAAGCCAGGCGCGGCCATCACCGTCACCGGCGTGACCAAGAAATACGGTCAGGCCACCGTGTTGGACAACCTGGACCTCGACATCCGCGGTGGCGAATTCCTCACGCTGCTCGGCGCCAGCGGCTCCGGAAAGTCCACGCTTCTCAATATCATCTCGGGCTTCATCAAGCCCACAGACGGCAACGTCGAAGTCGATGGTCGGATGCTCACCAAGGTGCCACCCCACAAGCGCGGCTTCGGAGTGGTGTTCCAGAACTACTCACTCTTCCCCCACATGACCGTCGCCGAGAACGTGGCCTTCCCGCTTCGCCGCCACGGGTGGAACAAGGCGGACATCAAAAAGGGCGTCGCCGACGCCCTGGAGCTGGTTCAGCTCGGTCACCTCGGAGCACGGATGCCGTCGGAGCTTTCGGGTGGGCAGCAGCAGCGCGTGGCGCTGGCCCGCGCGGTGGTATTCCGCCCACCGGTGCTTCTCATGGACGAGCCCCTCGGTGCGCTCGACAAGTTGCTGCGCGAGCAATTGCAGCTCGAAATCCGTCGCCTCCACAAGGAACTGGGCATCACCTTCGTCTTCGTTACCCACGACCAGGACGAGGCCCTCGCGATGTCCGACCGCATCGCGTTGCTCCGAAACGGCGCAATCGTCCAGGTCGGCACACCCGAGGAGCTCTACAAGTCCCCGAACTGCACCTACGCAGCAGAATTCATCGGCGCGTCGAATATTTTCTCGGGCACGATCACCGACGGTGTCTTCTACGAGAACGACACTGCGAACCGCTTCCGGGTGCCGGCCACCGAACCCAGCGGAACGGCCAGCGTCATGCTGCGCCCCGAACGAATCGGCATCATCGGCGTGGGGGAGACCATCGCCGCCGACCACGACAAGATCGACGGAACTGTCGAGGACACAGTCTATTTCGGAAACTGTCGGCAAGTGCAGGTCCGGACGTTGGACGGCCGTTTGCTGATCGCCCGCACGCCCGTCCCGCACATGGCGGACGCGGTCACGCCCGGCGCATCGGTACACGCGCATTGGCCCACAGTCGACCTCACCGTCCTCGATCGCTGAACCAGCCTTACTGAAAGAGGAGTTTCATCGCTATGGCTAACACCACGATCGTCGGCGCAAGCCTGCGCGTCTTCACCGATCCGGAGTCGGTTGCCGTCATCGGGGCGTCTGCGGATCTGTCGAAGTGGGGCTACTGGCTGGCCCGCGGCGCACTCAGAGGCCGCGATCGGCGCAGCGTGTATCTGATCAACCGCAGCGGCGCCGACATCCTCGGCGAGCGCAGCTACCGGAGCATCGCGGACCTACCAGCCGTGCCGGAACTGGTGGCGCTGTGCGTGCCACCGGCCACGGTGGGCGCAGTCGTCGACGAGGCATTGGCACTAGGAGTGCGCGGATTCCTCGGTATCACCGCCGGAGCACCCGGCGAGCAGGAGATCGGCGAGCGGATCACAGCAGCAGGCGCCCGGCTGGTCGGCATGAACAGCCTCGGCATCTTCGATGCTTCCACCACACTGCAGCTGGCCTGGGGTGAATTCACCCCAGGCTCCATCGCGATCATCTCGCAGAGCGGACAGCTCGGTTCGGAGATCGCGACGCTCGCAGACCGCGCCGGATTGGGTATTTCACGGTTCGTCTCCATCGGAAACCAGACCGACGTAATAGCGGCCGAGCTGCTCGAAGACCTGATCGGCGATGAGCGCACCAAAGTCGTTGCTCTCTATCTCGAAAGCTTCGCCGGCGGCCGGCAACTGATCTCGACGATCGCCCGACTACGCGCGGCCGGCAAGCACACGATCCTGTTGACCGTGGGTGCCAGCGCGGCCAGCACCCGGCTGGCTCGTTCGCACACCGGATCGATGACCTCCGCACTCGATGTCGTGGATGCGGCAGCGCGTGCCGCCGGCGCGGTGCGAGTGAACACCCCCACCGAGATCATTCAGGTGGCGCGACTGCTGATGTCGGCGCACCTACCCGCCGGCGGCCGTGTCGGCGTAGTCGGTGACAGCGGGGGACAGACCGGTATCGCGGCCGACGTTGCATCCATGGCCGGGTTGGAAGTTGCGGCGTTCAGCGAACCACTGGCGGGCGCCCTGACGGACATGCTGCCGGACGGTGCTGCGGTCAGCAATCCCGTCGATCTCGCCGGAGCCGGCGAGAAGGACTTGGCCACCTACGCCACCGTCGTCGAGCAGATGCTGGCATCGGAGGAAGTGGACTCGGTGCTGTTGACCGGCTACTTCGGCAGCTACGGCGTCGACACACCAACTCTTGCCGCCTGCGAAACCGGTTTGGTCGAGCGAATGGCGGCTTCGGCTCGCGCGGCAGGTAAGCCATTGCTGGTGCATTCGATGGTGGCAGAGGGCCCCGCGATCGAGGCGATGTGGGAACACGGTATCCCGGCCTACGCCAGTATCGAGGCTGCGGTGTCCTCCCTGTCCTCTGTTACCGCCCTGCAACGATCCGGTCGAGAGATGACCGTATCGGCGCCAGACCACACTCCGATCGGCCCGGGATATCCTGCGGCTCAATCGTTTCTGCGTCGAGCTGGGGTCGAGTTTCCTGGCAGTGGCCGCGTTCTCGTGGCCCAGGACATCGACCGAGCAGCCGCTGAGCTCACGGCTCCTTTCGTCCTCAAAGCCGCTTGGCTCGAGCACAAGAGCGAGGTCGGCGGCGTAGCGGTCGGTCTGCGAGACGTGACGCATGCCCGCGAAGCCTTTGCCCAGATGCACGGCACGCTCGGCGACGGCGAGTACATCCTCGAGGAGATGGACCGGCGCCCGGACGTCGTGGAAATCCTGCTGGGTGTACGCCGCGATCGTGACCTCGGACCTGTCGTGGTCGTCGGAGCTGGAGGCACCGAGGCGGAGGTTTACCGTGACGTCGCGATCGAGATGGCGCCCGTGGATCGCAGCACCGCCGCGGCGATGATCGAGCGACTCCATTGCCACGCACTGTTACTCGGTTGGCGCGGCAAGCCTGCGGTGGACATCTCCGGACTGACCGATCTTGTCGTGGCAGTCTCCGAACTTGCCGCCGCCCACTCGAGCATCTCGGAGATCGAGCTCAATCCGCTACGCGTAGGACCGAACGGCATCGTTGCGGTGGACGCACTGATCATCGAAGAACCCCCCTACTGAATCTCTTCAAAAGCCCAAATCTTCTCAGAAGCATTGACAAGCAAGGACATCGACATGACTGCACCAGATATTCGTAACGAGTTCGCCGGCCGCGTCGCCGTTATCACCGGCGGGGGATCGGGGATCGGCCGGGCCATCGCAGTACGCTACGCCGCAGCGGGAGGCACCGTAGCCGTAGTCGGGCGCCGCGAAGAGCCGTTGCTCGAGACCGTCCGCCTCGCCGAGGCTGCCGGAGGGAAAGGTGAAGCATTGACCTGCGACGTACGCGATGCCGCAGCGGTCGAGGCGTTGATCGACGGCGTCGTCGAACGGCACGGCCGCCTCGACGTGCTGGTCAACAATGCCGCTGGCAACTTCGTCGTGCCCGGTGAGAACCTGTCACCGGGCGGCTGGAAGGCGGTCATCGACATCGTCCTCAACGGCAGCTTCTACGGCACTCGCGCTGCCAGCAAGCACATGCTCGCCGCCGGCCGGGGCGCGATCCTCAACACCATCGCCACCTATGCGTGGCACGGACACCCTGGCACCGTGCACAGCGCCGCAGCAAAGGCTGGGGTGGTTGCGATGACGCGAACCTTGGCAGTGGAGTGGGCTGCGCGCGGTGTCCGGCTCAACTGCATCGCGCCGGGACCGACGGAGACCGAGGGCGCCGGCGCCGCGCTGTGGCCCGACGAGAAGGCCCGTGCCCGTGTACTTTCCAGCGTGCCGGCGGGCCGGTTCACCACACCCGAGGAGGTAGCGGAATCCGCGGCCTACCTGCTGTCCGACCGGGCCGCCTACGTCACCGGCGAAACCCTTGTGGTCGATGGCGGGCAGTGGCTGGGCAAGGCGATCTACACCGATCCTCGAAACGAGGCCTGAAATGGCAACTGACATGAACGGCGGCCAAGCGCTGGTTGCCGCGCTCGAAGCTCATGGCGTCCGGACGGTATTCGGTATTCCTGGTACCCACAACCTGCCGATCTATGGCGCGCTCGCGGAGTCGCAGATCACCCACGTGCTCACCCGGCACGAGCAGGGGGCCGGGTACGCGGCCGACGGTTACGCGCGCACGTCGGGCAAGCCGGGAGTGGCGATTACGACGTCCGGCCCGGCCATCCTCAACACCGCTGCCGCTGCAGCCCAGGCATACTCCGATTCCATTCCGGTGCTATTGATTTCGCCAGGACTACCCCTGCGGCACCCGAGCAATGGCAACGGCATCCTGCACGAGATCAAGAACCAGACCGGCGCAATGGATTCGATTGTGGGTCATAGCCAACGGGTGACAAGCGTCGCGGAGATCCCGCTCGCTGTCGCTCAATGTTTCGCCGCAATGACCTCTGGCCGACCACGACCGGCGTACTTGGAGATCCCTCTCGATATTCTCGACGAGGCGGCACCCGTGACCATCCTCGGCCCGATTGCTCAGTCCGCGGTGACTGCGCCCGTGGCTGCACTGGAGACGGCCCGCGCATTGTTGGCAGCGGCAGACTCGCCGTTGATCATCGCGGGCGGCGGGTCTTCTGGTGCGGCAACCCCATTGCGGGAGTTGGCGGAGCTGCTGGGAGCTCCGGTGCTGACCACCACCAATGGCAAAGGCGTACTGCCGGAAAGTCACGACCTCTCGCTCGGGGCTGGCGTGCATCTGCCGTCGGTCAAGGACCTGGTCACGGAGTCCGACGCGATACTCGCCGTCGGCACCGAGCTCGCGCCTTCGGACTTCTGGTACGGGCCGCTCGAGGCGGAGGGGAAGTTGATCCGTATCGATATCGACCAGACATCGTTGTGCACCAACGCGATTCCTGAGGTGGCACTGATCGGTGACGCGTCCGCGACTTTGCGCGCGCTCATCGACGGGTTGGTTCGCGAACCCGCTATGCAGCGTGCTGCGCAGTGGCGTATCAGGCTGCGGTCCGATTCAGAGGTCGAGGGCAAAAACTACCTGGGCATTCTCGCCGCACTCGACAAGGCGCTGGACGAGGACGCGATACTCGTCGGCGACTCCACCATGGCCTGCTACTACGGCGCCATGGCGAACCTGCCGTTGCACCGGCCGCGTTCCTTCCTCTACCCGACGGGTGTCGGCACTCTCGGCTACGGACTGCCCGCAGCGATCGGCGCAAAGATCGCGGCGGGTGACCGGCAAGTTGTGGCGATGCTCGGTGACGGCGGCGTGATGTTCACCATCGCCGAACTTGCCGCGGCCGCGGAACTCGCTGTGCCGCTGCCGATCATCGTGGTCGACAACGGCGGCTACGGCGAGATCCGCGACGAGATGATCGAACGATCCGACCCCGTCCACGCGGTGGGCTTGGCCGCCATCGACTTCCCTGCGCTGGCCCGCTCGATGGGTTGTCTGGGTGTCGGCCTGGAGTCCTCGGCCGACTTGACCGACGCGGTCACGAAAGCTTTCGCGGCCGATAGGCCCACCGTCATTCACATTCGCGAGGAGAAGTCATGACCGCACCGCAGAACTGGATGCGCGACACCGTATTGATAGGCGGGCGCTGGGAACCGCGCTCGACTACGACGGATGTGGAGAATCCTGCCACCGGTGAAATCGTCGGCCGGGCCGCGTCCGCCACCGTGGCAGACGTGAACCTTGCTGTCGCGGCCGCAGTCGCCGCGGGTGTGGGCTGGGGCCGGACCACCGGAAAGCAGCGCTCGGCGGCACTGGAAGAACTGGTGGCCGCACTACGTGATCGCCGGGACGAGTTGGTCGCAGCAACGATCGCAGAGGTCGGTGCGCCGATCACGGTGGCCGAGGAGGCCCACGTGGATTTGGCGATCGAGATCATCGAGTCCTTCGCCGTCATTGCACGGGACACCCCGCTACGTGAGCGAACCGGCAACTCGGTGCTGCTGCGTCGCCCGGCGGGGGTGGTCGCATGCATCACGCCGTGGAACTATCCGCTCTACCAGTTGGCGGCGAAGGTCGGTGCGGCCTTGGCAGCGGGGTGCACCACGGTGCTCAAACCCGCCGAGCTGACTCCGATCACCACGTACCTGTTCTGCGACGCGGTGCTCGAGACCTCGCTCCCCGCCGGGTTGGTGAACCTGCTGCCCGGCTCCGGAACCGTGCTCGGGCCTGCGCTGACCGAGCACCCCGATGTCGCAGTGGTGTCCTTCACCGGCTCCACCACGGTGGGCCGTCAGGTGGGCCGCTCAGCGGGCGAGCTGATCAAGCGGGCGTGCCTCGAACTCGGCGGGAAGTCCGCCTCGGTGCTGCTGGCCGACGCGGACTTCGAAGTCGCGGTACCCGCCACAGTGGACGCCGCGATGCTCAACAGCGGACAGACGTGCAGCGCGTGGACCAGGTTGTTGGTGCCGCAGGAGCGCTACGACGAGGCCGTGACGTTGGCCGCGATGCGTGCCGACGCGCTGGTGGTGGGGGATCCGACCGATCGCAGCACCGATCTCGGTCCGTTGGTCTCGCACAAGCAACGACTGTCGGTGCTGGCTGCGGTCGACGGCGCGATCGAGCGCGGCGCGCGGGTCGCGGCAGGCGGCTCGGATCCAATCCCCGGACTCGACGGGCATTACGTGCGCGCGACGGTTCTGTGCGGTATCGAACGCGGTGATCCGGTGACAACCGAGGAGATCTTCGGCCCGGTCCTGGTCGTCGAGGCCTACGAGGACGAGGACGACGCTATCGCGCTGGCGAATGCCACCGACTACGGGTTGGCCGGCGCGGTGTGGTCGGCGGATGCGGAAGCTGCACTGGAGATTGCGGCACGACTCGATACCGGGCAGGTCGATATCAACGGCGCGTTGTTCAACCCGCTGGCGCCGTTCGGTGGCTGGAAGCTCTCCGGTCTGGGCCGTGAGCTCGGTGTGATCGGCTTCGAGGAGTTCACGGAATGGACGTCGGTGCAGATGTGAACCATTGAATACGAGCAACTTTCGCGCATCTATTTACATTTCAGACACTTCGGTACATAGTTAACTGACCAGTCAATTAAGAAAGGCCATCAAGATGACCCTCACCGCGTTCGAGCCCTGGGCCCTCACCACCGAGCAGCGCGAGATCGTCAAGCTCTGCCGCGACTTCGCAGCGAAGGAGATCCGCCCCCGTGGCCGCGAGGTCGACGAGGCCGACACGGTCACACCCGTCGATATCTTCCAGAAGGCCGCGCAGGTCGGCATCACCGACTACATGATCCCGGAGGAGTTCGGCGGCGGCGGGTTCACCGACGTCTTCACTCAGTGCCTGGTCCAAGAGGAACTGTGCTTCGGTGATCCGGGTATCGGCAACTTCGTGTGCTCCAACGGCTTCTTCTCCGACCCGATCCTCGAGCTCGGCACCGATGAGCAGAAGGAAAAGTGGCTGCGTCCACTGACCGGCACTTCGCCCCTGCTGACGGCTCTCGCGACCACCGAGCCGGGATCAGGTTCGGACGCCGCATCCATGGTCACTTACGCCACCAAGGTCGACGGCGGATACAAGATCAAGGGCCAGAAGGTGTGGATCTCCAACGCCGGCGCGGCCAGTCAGTACGTAGTTTTCGCCAAGACGGACCGCAACGAGCGGTCCAAGGGGATTACCGCATTCCTGATCAAGAGCGACGTGGCGGGTCTGAGCTGGGGCGAGCCTATGAAGAAGATGGGCCAGCGCGCAATCGTCTGCCGCGAGCTGTTCTTCGACGACGTCTTCGTCCCCGACGAGGATCGACTCGGAGACGAAGGCCAAGGCTTCATCGGTCTGATGAAAACCTTCGATATCTCGCGCATCGTGCTCGGCGCAGCGGCCGTCGGCTCAGCGCGCGCGGCCTACGAGTTCGCACTCGACTACGCCCGTAACCGCACCCAGTTCGGCAAGCCGATCATCGAGCACCAGGCCGTCGCATTTCGGTTGGCAGACATGGCAAATCGCATCGAGTCCGCGCGCCTGCTGGTATTGCATGCAGCTCGTTCACTCGACGCCGGCCACGATTCGACAGGGCTGGCTGCAATGGCCAAACTGACGGCTTCGGAGATGGCCATGTTCGTCACCCACGCGGCGATCCAGACCCTCGGCGGTTGGGGCTACTCCCGCGAGTTCCCCGTCGAGCAGTGGATGCGCGACGTCAAGCTCGAAGAGCTCGAGGAAGGAACCTCGGACATCATGCGACTCGTGATCTCGCGGAAGCTCTAGCCACGTGTCACTGTCGACCAAACGCCCAGGCGCCGAAGCGAATCCGGCCACCCCGCCGCACGTCGCTGTCGCCTGGGCGTGCGGCGTCTTGTCGGCCGTAGTCTATGGACTCACACCGACGATTGCCGCACTCTCCTACGAAACCGGATTGACACCGACGATGCTCGTCGCGCTGCGCAGCATCTTCGGGGCAGCAGCGATCCTGCTGTTCGCCTGGGCCACCGGCCGGATTCGACGTACGTCGTGGCGGACACCAGCGAAGCTGATGCTGGTGTGCGGGCCCCTGTTCGGCTTTCAGCTCCTCTGTTATTTTGCGGCCGTTCAGTCCACCGGGGTGCAGGTCGCGGTCGTAGTGGTACACGTCTACCCGGTGTTCGTCCTCCTGATGGTGTGGCTGACCTACCGCCAGCGGCACAGCCCGCTGGTTATCGCGTTATGCCTCGTCATGATCGGGGGAATCGGGCTGGTCGGCTGGACCGGGGCGGCAGACGTCAAGCTGGCGGGCATCGGGCTCGCAGTGGCCAGCGCTTTGGGCTATGCCCTGTACCTAGTGCTCGGTGAGCGGTGGGTGCAAGAAGTGGGAGCCGTGGTCGCCGGCGGTCTGGTTACGGCGGGCGCTGGGCTGACCGCTGGGGCGGTCGCCTTGGTGACCTGGCAGAGCCTGGCGATCACATCGATGGGGTGGGTGTCGGTGATCCTGCAGGGGGTCTTCATGATTCCGGTCGGCATCGGCTGTGCGTTCTATGCGGTGCGCAGGCTCGGTGCGGTCTCGTTGAGCCTGCTGGGTTTGCTCGAGCCAATAGTGGGTGTGCTGGCTGCAAGCCTTGTCCTCGCAGAGTCCCTGATGCCTGGACAATGGGCCGGAATGGCGGTAATTCTGCTGGCGTGCGGGGTACTGCCGTGGGCGACCTCCACGAAAAGGCAGACGCGAACGCTTTCGTCCGCGAGTCACTCCACTGCTTGTCCGATACGGTAGCCAACAGTGATGAGAAGGAGTGGTGATCAACATGGCACGCCCGAGTGTCGAGGCCGAGCGTAGGCAGCAAATCCTGCAGGCCGCATGTGAAAGCATCGCGGAGTTGGGGTTCCGGGGCGTCCGGGTAGCCGATGTGGCGAAGGGAGCCGGCATAAGTAGTGGCACCGTCCACTATTACTTCGAGTCGAAAGACACGTTGCTACACGAAGCATTCGCGTTCAACTTCGAGAACTCGCTCCAGCGCCGCAAGTGGATCGGGGAGGGCAAAGAATCACCTCGTGCGCACCTGCACCACTTGGTGGAGTCTTACCTACCCGCTGGACCCGAGACCATCACAGCGTGGCGAGTGTGGGTGGAACTCTGGGCGGCAGCACTCGGCAGCGCGGAGCTACAAGCGCTCAACGACACCATCTACCAAACCTGGCGGGGAATTGTTCGTGCCACCGTAGACGATGCCGCAGCAGAGGGCGTCCTCAACCAGGCCGCCGACCCTGCCGACCTGACGGACATGCTTCTGAGCATGCTCGACGGCTTGGCAATTCAGGCCTTGAACAAGTCCACCCACGTCACGCAGGAACGCATGCTCGAACTATGTGACTCCTATATCGATTCGATCATGCTCGCCGCCGACCCCATCCGGACCTGAAGCCCTGGTAGGCAGCACAACGCGTTTCGTTGGAAGCGAGCAACGATCATCTGCGTCTTCGACCGCACGACGCCGGTCGTCCGCGCAGCCTCGAGGGAGGACTTCATGCTGGGTGCTGTGCCAGAAGGGTCCTACGTGATTGGTCGGTTTCGGAACCGAACTGCCACATCCGGAATCCCCATTCATGACCCCGCGATGCGTGCTCTCGCTGTCTCACTGCGCTTTCCTACTGCGACCGATCTGCCGGCTGCGGCTAGCCCCATGATGGGCATGTTCGAGTAGATCGACTCGTGCTGACCAGGGCTGACACGGTATGTCTCGTGGTAGACCCCGACGTCGCCGCCGGCGCCGACGCGTTTGTTGAACGCCTTCCATGCCGGTAGGTGTGGATCGTTCGGGTTTTTCGCAAATGCTTCGAGTTGGTCGAAGCTGCGCCAGTATTGCACCACGGTGATCGTGCGGCCCCCCAACGACATCCGAGCGCCCAGCAGGCCCTTGTCAGGGTGCTGTTGTAACTCTTGCAGCATTCGCGGCATGGCGAGGAATGGGCCGATCCACTTGTGGATCTTCCATAGCTTGTTGAGGCGTATGCCGATGAGGAAGACGACGAACTCACTTTCGACCACTGCGGTGTACCGGCCGGTCTGGACTCGACTTCGGATCATGTACGCATCCCTTCGTTGACGGCTCCGCAGTCGATTACACGGCACCGATAGCGTCTTTATCCATAATGGATAGTGCTACTATCGATAAATGATGTCAAGGGTACAGCGGTGAGGGTTTCCGAACTCAGCCAGCGCAGCGGGGTGTCCATTGCATCCATCAAGTACTACCTGCGTGAAGGTCTGCTGGTCGGTGGCGCGCAGACGGCGACCAACCAAGCTGTGTACAGCGAACATCACATCCGCCGACTGCGGTTGATTCGCTCCCTGATCGACATCGGGGGACTCTCGATCTCGCATGTGCGCGCAACACTGGCCGCAGTCGAAGATGACTCGACGTCGATCCACGACGCATTCGGGGCGGTCATGCATGGCCTCGACCAGCTCCCCGACGAAGACGAGCCGGTCGAGGTGAAGACTGCCTATGGTGAGGTGCAGACATGGCTCGCCGACAGGGATTGGAATATCGAGCCGAATGCTCCCGCGCCACACCGGCTGGCCGAACTTGTTGCCACACTGCGCAGATTCGACTTTCCGATAACGCTCACCGACTTCGATGCAGCAGCCGATACCGTCGAGCGGACCGCCAAGGCGCAAGTGGAATACGCCCGAGCCATGCCGGACCGCACGGCTGCCGTCGAGACGATGCTTCTCGGGACCGTGATACTCGAACGAGCCCTCGCCGAGATTCGACGCCTCGCGCTCGAAGCCGCCAGCTTCCGAATCGATAGGGACAAGTAGGCGCTTGCGTAACTGGGCGGTTCAGCGAACCAGGGCACGCACCGGTGTCGGGTCCCGTCCGAGCAAGGCCTTGGTTGCCATTCCGCCGGCCAGGAAGTCTCGATCGTCGTAGAACTCGAACATCGCCCCGAGCCGGGCCCGGCCATCGACGCCGAGGCTCTGCCCGTGGGCGTGCATCCATTGCTCGACATCGAGTTGTTCCACCGCCACCGACCGTGAGGTCATCTCCTCGACGAGTCGAACCATGTCGCCGACGCTCATTGCCTCGGGGCCGCCGAGTTCGTACGTGGCCCCATGATGCTCCTCGGCTGCCAACAAAATTCGGGCGGCAATCTCGGCGACGTCGCCGAGGCTTACGAAGGAAAACTTCGATTCGGTGCTGTACGGCACCACGAGATCGGTGGATTCTCCGGTGAGTATCGAATCGAAATTTTGGGTATAGGCGCAGGGCTGCAGGATGGTCCAACGCAGTGAATGACGTGAGGCGAATGCCCGCAGGTCGTCCTCGCATCGGGCTTTGTCCATATGGTGCGGCATCCGCGGACTGTAGGGCCACGCGACCGAGTGGTAGGCAACATGATCCACCCCTGCCTCACTCGCGGCCTCCAACGCTCGCCGTAGCGCGGCAGGTTCGTCCGGATGCAGATTGGGTGCGATGAAATACACCCCGGCGCAGCCGGTGAATGCTGCCTTCAGACCCTCGCCGGTGTCCAGATCGATCGGATGATCCGGCGCGGTGCGGCTCAACTGCCGGACCGTGGCCGGCCCGTCGAGGGCGGCGACCACGGCCTTTCCGGTCTTGCCTGTGGCACCGACGACTGCAATGTCGGTGCCACAGGCGGTTTCACTGTTCACGGGCGAACGTCAGCTGTCGAGGAAGTCGTACTTGGCGAACTTCGCACCGCCGGAGAGCCGTTCGTAACCGGGCCCCCGATCGAAGAAAGGCTCGTTGTCCGCGCGTGCGGCGCGCATCTCGGCGCGAAGCTTCTCCGACGCCGAAGCATCGGCTTGCGCCTCGCCCTCCGCAATGACCACACCGTAGTCAGCGGCCGCACTCTCACGAGAGACCTTGTTCCACAACACGTCACGCTCCACCTCGTCGAGGGGGCGCTCCAGCGGGTCGCCCCAGCCGCCGCCACCGGTGGTGCGAATCCGGAACGTCTCCCCGGCACGGATCGGCTCCGCGTCGGTGAGCGCGTCGAAGAGCCGTTCGTTGGGCTCACCCGGATTGATCACCACGGAGAACGGCGATCCGGCCTTGCCGCCCTTGACGCCCCAGCAGGCGAGGATGGAACGGTCGGCGATGGACATGAAGTGCGCATCCTTGAGCATGCGGATGTGCTTCTCGTACCCGAGGCCGCCACGGTAGCGTCCGGCTCCGCCCGAATCTTTTGCCAGACCGAGCTTTTCGACGATGAAGGGGAACCGGCTCTCGGTGAACTCGGTGGGCAGATTTCGCGAGTCCGGCACCACGTGAATGGTGTCCTCACCGTCCGCGTAGTAGCGACCGCCCGAGCCACCGCCGAGCACCTCACGCATGAGGTAGGACTGGCCTTCGAAGTCCTCACCGTAGACGCCGGTGTAGCGGATGGTCTCCTGGTCGGCGGGCATGTTGCCGTCGACGGCCTTCGCGATGGCACCGGTGAGCACGCCGAGCAGCCGCAGGATCACGAACGTGCGGGCGTTGGTGGGCGCCGGGAAGATCGGAGTGATCAGCGTGCCCGGCTCCGGGAACTTCATCTCGATCAGAGGGATGATGCCCTCGTTGACGTCGAGCTCGGCCATCCGCTCCGGGGTGTCGGCGAGACTGCGAAGCACCGGCGCCAGCCACTTCGCCAGGAAGTTGCCGTCGGCGTAATCGCCGCAGTGGTTGATCGGCCCCTTCGCCTGCGGTCCGGTGCCGGTGAAGTCGAGGATCAGCCGCTCGCCGCCCTCGTCCTCGGGCGCGGTCTTGGTCATCGTGATCCGCTGCACGTGCAGCATCGGCTCGTCGACGCCGTCGTGCTCGGCGTAGTCCTCCCAGGTGTACTCCCCAACAGGGATCTTGGACAGGATCTCGCGCCGATAGGTTTCGGTGCAGGCATCCATCGAAGCGTCGAAGCAGCCCTCGATGGTCTCGACGCCGTAGCGTTCGAACAGTTCCGTCAGCCTGCGCGCACCCATCAAACAGGCCGAGCACTCGGCGTCCAGGTCGGCGGCCAACGCGTCCGGCATCCGGGAGTTGCGGGTCATGATTCGCAGCGCCGCCTCGTTGGGCACGCCCTGGTCCCACAGCTTGATCGGCGGGACCATCAGCCCCTCCTCGTAGACCGAGGTGGCGCCGGACGGCATGGAGCCGGGGCAGCAGCCGCCGATGTCGTCGTGGTGGCCGAAGGCCTGCACGAACGCGACGACCGAGGGCTTGTCCGCCCCGGGCAGCGTCGCGAACACGGGCACCGTGACGCAAAGGTCGGGGAGGTGGCCGATGCCACCCTCTGAGAGGTAGACGTCGTTGTGGAAGAAGACGTCCCCGGGCTTCATCGTGTCGATCGGGAAGTCGCGGACCACGGGCTGCACGAGGGCGGAGTAGGAGCGGCCGGTGAGCTTGCGCATGTTCCGGTCGTAGATTCCCGCGCGGAAATCGTGCGCGTCGCGGATCATCGGCGAGCGGGAGGTTCGCGCAATGGCAGTCTCCACCTCCATTTCGACGCTCGCGAGATACCCGGCCACGATCTCGACGAGGACGGGGTCGGGCGCGGGTGCGTCGACGGGAGTCAATCGGTAGGGCTTGTTGTTAACCATGTCGATGACAGTCATCAGTGCGCTCCGTTCGAGTCGAGATTCCTGGTGATGCGGATGTTTCCGAAGTTGTCGATGTGAGCGGAGAATCCGGGATCCACCGGCACGGTGGAGCTGAACTCTTCGATGACGGCCGGTCCTTCGATGGAGTCACCGGCACCGAGCGCCGGGCGATCGTAAATCGCGGTCTCGTGCCAGCCGTCGAAGTAGGCCCGACGCGTTCCCGTTCGTGCGACTTCGGCGCCGCTTCCCTTGGCAATCTCGGACAACACCGGTCGCTTGATCGGGCCGATACCGCTGACCCGCAGGTTGACCCACTCGACGAACTGGCTCTTGTCGCTGCGGAAGTCGTAACCGTAGAGCTCGCGGTGCGCTTCGTGGAAGGCCTCCGCTGCTTGATCCATCGTCGACTGGGTGATGTCGCCGTCTACGATCGGCACGCGAACCTCGAAGGCCTGACCGAAGTAGCGCAGATCCGCGGTGCGTGCGTACTGGCGATCTTCGGGCGCGAAGCCCTCTCCTGCCAGTGCTGCATCGGCACGCTCGGCGAGAACTTCGAGTTCGGACTGCAAGTCCTCTGCACGGAGACGGTCGTGCCGACTGACGTGAGTCTGGACGTAATCGTTGCGCACATCGACGGTCAGCAGACCGAAGGCGGATACGTTACCTGGATTGAGCGGTACCAGAACATCTTTCAGTCCCAGGATGTCCATCAACCTGCAGGCGAGCAGTGAACCGGATCCACCGAACGTCACGAGGGTGAAGTCGCGTACATCGAGTCCGCGCTTGACGGAAATCTGACGAAGTGCGTTGGCCTGATTCCAGGCGGACACTTCGAGGATTCCGGTTCCGCAAGCCTCGATCTCCAGCGACAACTCTTGTGCCAGTTGTTCGATACCCTTCCTTGCCAGATCGGTATCGAGCGGGATCTCACCGCCGAGCAGGTGGGGAGGTATCCGGCCCAGGAGTACATGCGCATCGGTGATGGTCGGAGCGGAACCGCCGTTGCCGTAACACATCGGGCCTGGATCGGCACCGGCAGACTGCGGTCCGACGCGCAGGGTTCCCTCAGGAGTCATCCAGGCAATCGACCCGCCGCCGGCGCCGACGGTGACCACGTCGATCATCGGAATCTTGGACGGATAGTTTCCGACGCGTCCTTCGGTCGTCAAAGCAGGCTCGCCGTGGACCACTACGGTCACGTCGGTGGAGGTGCCGCCGCCATCGCAGGTGAGCACCTGATCGACGCCCGCTGCACTGGCCACCAACGCTGCACCGAGGGCGCCGGCTGCGGGCCCGGACAGAACAGTCGTGATCGGCTGATTGACAACCTCTTTGGCGGAGAGAACACCACCGTTGGACTTCATGACGTAGAACGGAACATCGCGGGCTTCACCCGACTCGGTGGCGAACTCACGCAGCCGGGTGGCGATGTTGTTGACGTAGTTGCGGATGTTCGGCTTCACGGCCGCATCCACCAATGTCGTAATGGACCGCTCGAACTCGCGGTACTCACGCAGAACTTCGGTCGAGATGCTGACCGTCGCCTCGGGGTATTCCTCGAGGAGGATGTCCCGCACGCGCTGTTCGTGATCAGGGTTGGCATAGGAGTGCACGAGGCACACACCGAGGGTCTTGACTCCCTCTGCCTTGAAGAACCGTGCAGCATCGCGAACATCGTCCTCGTTGAGCGGACGAATCTCGGTGCCATCGAAGTACAACCGGCCACGAATGGTGCGGACGCGATGGGCCGGGACGATACGTTCGGGTTTGACCCAGAAGTACGAGTTGCCGTAACCGTCGGGTACCGACTGGCGAGCAATTTCGAGCACATGCTCGTAGCCCTCGGTGGTGATGAACCCGAGGTTCTCGACCTTGCCTTCGAGCAGTTTGTTGGTGGCAACGGTGGTGCCGTGACTCACTGCGCTGAGCGAGTCGCCCGTGACCCCGAGTTGCTGCAGGACTTTGTCGATCCCAGCGAGGAATCCTTCGGCTGGATCTGCCGGAGTGGAGGGAGTCTTCGTGGTGGCCATTTCACCGGACTCTTCGTCCACTGCCACCACATCGGTGAATGTTCCACCGGTGTCGATCCCGACCCGAATCTTTCTTGGCTCCACGCTTCCTCCTTGATTGGGTTCGTAGGCAGCGCGACCGCCGATCGGGTCTGCGCATGCCTGACGTCTAGTGATATTGGACTCCTTCAGCGCGTCAGTATCTTTGTCACAAGGTGCCAAACTCGCTCGCTTCATTTGTGTTTCCCGACGCGAGGAGCGGGCGGGGGACTGGCACACATTGCGACGGCAATGCGAAAGGCCGCTCTCCCTGACGGGGAAGAGCGGCCTTTCGCAGTCGAGGTTGCGCTGGGAATCACTCCCCAGTAGTGGTGACCTACCGTTCTTTTCGAACCAGGATGCCGCCCACGAGAACACCGGCCAACGCGATGGCCGCCCCGGCCGCAGCGGCGATCAAGACACTCTGCGCCGACGCACCTGCCGGCGCCGGACCTGCGCCGACACGCTGCGCACCAGCACCGATCGGTAGAGCAACACCGCCGGTGGCTGCCTCCGGCGCGGTACCGTCTGCAGCGGCCACTGCCGTAGCGGCAGGAGTCGCCTCTGGAATCCCGTTGGCGATGACGCCATCGAGTCCGTTGAAGAACACACCCGCCATCTTCTTGGCGACACCGGTGATCATCCGCTGACCGACGCCACCGACCATGCCGCCGACGACGGCATCGGCGTCGTAGCTCAGGAGCGTGCCGCCACTTTCGGTCGGCTCCAACCTGATGGTGACGTCGGCGCGCACCGTGCCCGGCGCTCCTGCCCCGGAAGCGGTCATCACGAAGGACTCGGGTCGGTTCTGCTGCGAGAGCCTGACCTCACCGTCGTACGTGCCCTTGATCGCAGCCACACCGGCAATCAACGAGAGCTTGTAGTGGTCGTCGCTCAATTGATCGAGTGACTGCACTCCGGGAATCGTCGCCGCCAGCACTCGGCCGTCCTGCATGCTGTCGTACACCTCCGCCGGAGGTGCTGTCAGCTTCGCGGTGCCTGCGATTCTCATGAGTTCTCCTTGGGTGATTCATCTTCCGACTCGGCACTTGCGTGTGAGAGTCGGAGCTCGAACAGGTCGGATGGGGAAATGGGCATCGAGGTGATCGGTATGCCCTCGGCGTCTTCGATAGCTGCTGCAATGACGGCGGTGGTCGGGATGACTCCGGCTTCACCGGCGCCCTTCATGCCCAGCGGGTTGAGTCCGGACGGGGTGACGGTGTGGTCGATCTCGATCGAATCGGGGACCTCGGTCACGAACGGCAACAGGAAGTCCATGAACGACGCGTTGAGCAACTGCCCGTGCTCGTCGTAGACGATCTTCTCGTAGAGCGCCCCGCCGATTCCCTGCGCGACGCCGCCGTGGATCTGGCCTTCGACGATCCTCGGGTTGATCACGTTGCCGCAGTCGTGAACGACGGCGTAACGCTCCACGTGGATCTCTGCCGTCACGGGGTCGGTTGCCACGATGGCAGCGTGAATACCGGACGCGAACGTCGACCGCGGCGGAGAGTAGTAACCGGTGGCCTCCAACCCCGGCTGCTCGCCCTCCGGGATCGGCGGAATCGTCATGTCGGTGTCCGCCACGTTGGCAAACTGTGTTGCAAGCCGGGACTCCGCATCGAAAGCGTACCGAAGCGGATTCGACAGTACGGCAACAATTCCAAGAGTAATGGACGTGCCCTTGGCGCCGGGTTCGGTACCGATTTTGCAGACGTGTCCACCGCGTAGCTCGAGGTCGAGTGGATCGATCTCGAGTGCATTGCCGGCGACCTTCTTCGCTTTCTCCGCCACCATCTGGGCTGCAACGTGGAAGGCCGAGCCTGCCATGACTGCACCACGAGATGCGAAAGTTCCAACGGCATAACCGAATCGACGGGTATCGCCGGTCACGATCTCGATGTCGGACATGTCCACGCCCAAGTCGTCGGCGACGATCTGGGCGAAGGTCGTCTGGTGGCCCTGTCCCTGGGTGGTCAACCCGGTCGCGCCCTTGATCTTGCCCGAGGTTTCGATGAGGACGTGTGCACCCTCGTAAGGTCCTGGTCCGGTGCCCTCCACATAGGCGCCGACACCGATTCCGACACTCCGACCCTCCGCCGCAGCCTGTTTCTTGTAGGCGGGGAAGTCGTCCCAGTTGATGAGGGCTTTCAGTTTGTCGATACCGGCCTGGTAGTTGCCCGTGTCGTAGATCAGCGGACGGCCGTCCTGGAACATCAGACCGAAGTCGTAGGGCATTTCCTCGGGCCTGATGATGTTCTTCTCGCGAACCTCGATCCGGTCCTTACCGAGATACTTGGCGATCGCATCCATCGACCGCTCCATCGCGAAGACGCCTTGCGGTCGACCTGCACCGCGATACGGGATGACGATCACAGTGTTGGTGTAGAGCGAATAACCATTGACGCGAAAGGACACCGGCTTGTATGGGCCGAGCACCTGCGTCGCAGTATTGATGAGAACGATGATCCCGTACGGCAGGTAGGCGCCGTTGTCGTGCCAGAGCGTGAAGTCGAATGCGAGCATGCGGCCGTCGTCGTCGAATCCGACCGTGACTTCCTGCACCTGACCGCGTTCGTGGGCGCTCGAAATGAAGTGTTCGCGGCGGTCTTCCACCCATTTGACTTCGTTCGAGATGCCGGCCTTGCCGAGTTGGCGGGCGGCCCAGGTCACCATGACTTCCTCGGGCCAGGGATGCATGATCTTGACGCCGAAGCCGCCGCCGACGTCGGGGGCGATGCAGTGCACCTTGTTCATGGCCATGCCGAGTCGAGCAGCGACAGCAGCGCGGACCGAGGTCGAGGTTTGCGTCGACGACCAGAAGGTCAGGGTTTCCTCGTCACTGTCCCACCGTGCGTAGACGCCTTTGCCCTCCATCGGCATCGACGCCGATCGCTCTACCTCGAGGTTCAGCGTGATCCGGTGCGGCGCGCGCGCCAATTCTGCATCGATGTCACCGAAACCGTGGTGTAGGTGCGCGGCGACGTTATCCGGCACATCGGCGTGGACCTGTCGGTCGGCGCGGCGAGCGGTATCGATCCCCACCACCGGGTCGAGGATTTCGTAGGTCACGTCGATACTGGCGCACGCATCCTCGGCGACATACCGGTTGCGCGCCACCACCATGACGATCGCTTCGCCGACATGATTGACCTCGTCTTTGGCCAACGGAAAACCGTTGCGAGGAGCAATAATTGCGGGGTGGGGGATAAGCAGCGGTAGGCCCTCTGCCATCGCCTCGGAATCCTCGGCCAAATCCTCGTACGTGTAGACCGCGTGGACGCCCGGCATATCGAGCGCCGCATCGACGTCGATGTCGGTGATGCGTGCGTGGGCATGCGGCGATCGAACGAATGCGGCGATCAACGCCCCATGGCCCAGATCGTCGAGATACCTACCCTCTCCGCTGAGCAGTCGGGTGTCCTCCGAACGTGCCAGCGGCTGACCGAACAGGGGGGCGGTGCTGTTGGACGTCTTGGCTGCGGTCTTGCTTGCGACGCTCATGCTCTTCCTGCCCGTCCGCCGACAGGATTGGTCTTGCCCCGTACTTTGCCTTCGAGCGCGGCCCGGCTCGACTCGTCGTCTTTGCCGAGGGGGAACTCACCCGCTCGCTCGCGCTTGATCTCGGCAGCACGCAATACCGATGCCTTGATGTTCTGGTAACCGGTACACCGGCAGATGTTGCCGGCAATCGCCTCGGTGGCTTCCTCCTGTGTCGGAGAGTCGTTCTCTTCGAGGAAAGCTGCGATGGTGGTGACGAATCCGGGGGTACAGAAACCGCACTGGAGTCCATGACAATCCATGAATGCTTGCTGCACAGGGTGCAAGGTACCATCCGGTTCCACGAGGCCCTCGACCGTTGTCACGGTGTGGCCCTCGAGGCTGGCAGCGAGCATCAAGCAGGCACGAACGGGCTTGCCGTCCAACAAGATCGTGCATGCACCACACACTCCGTGTTCGCACCCCACGTGTGTCCCGGTCTGCTTCAAATTGTGACGGATTGCGTCCGAGGCGATGGTGCGTGCAGGAACGAGGATCGTGTGCTTTGTGGCATTGAGGGTGAACGTCACTTCTACGTGTTGTTCACCGGTCTCGGCCATCAGATCGGAAAGCTGCTGTTCGACGTCTTTGGTTGTCATCGTTATTTCTCTCCGGCATCGACACGGCGGGTCGACTGCCTGGTTGCCAAGGGAAGTGCTGCATCGCGTGCGGCCGCCATGACTACTCGTGCCGTCAGTGCCGCAACGAGCTGTGATCGATACCGCGCAGTTGCATGAATATCTGCCTCGGTTTCGACGCGCTTACGCGCTGCCTCGGACAAGACGTTCCACAAGGGATCTCGGTCGTCGGAGACGGAAGCTCCCCCGATGACGTCGGAATAGTCGATGACTTCGCCGAATTCACCGGCAGAGACGTAAGTGACGCGGGCGTTCGTCACTACGCCGTCCTCGACCTCGACGCGTGCTGCGACGCCGACGAGCGCGTAATCGCCATGCCGACGGGCGATTTCGTCGATCGCTGTGCCAACGCCCCTTCGGGCCGCCGGCACGGTTGCACTGATCGCGATCTCGTCCGGTTCGAGGGAAGATTCCAACGGGCCCAGAAACAGATCACGCGCGGCGATATCGCGACGGCCCCGCACCGACTGCACGGTCACCGAGCCGTCGAGCAGCAGCAGTACCGCAGGAACTTCCGCCGACGGGTCTGCGTGGACGATCGAGCCGACGGTGGTTCCGCGGTTCCTGATCGTCGCGTGAGCCACCAACTGCAGCGTGCGGTTGAGCAGCGGCTGCACGTCGTTGGCTCCGAGATCCGAAGCCAACGACGCATGCGTTGCAAGCGCCTGGAAAGTGACGCCCGATTCTGCCGACGCGGTGATGGAGTCGAGTTGATCGATCCCGGTGATGTCGACGAGATTTCCTGGCGCTGCCAAGCGCATCGACAGCATCGGAATGAGCGATTGCCCGCCTGCCAGGACCTTGCCATCGACCCCCGCAAGGACCTCGCACGCTTCCTCGATCGACCGGGGTCGATGATATTTCAGTGGCGAAGGTTTCATAGTCCGATCCTGCCTGCCCGTGCTCATAAGTGTTTCGTCGAAAAGTGACAAAGGCCACTGGCTGATGTGGCAATCGCTTACTAGCGCACCGGATCGAGGGTGTCGACCTCTCCGTTGTCGCCAGCATCTCTATTGTGTCGTGGTCCCATGGCGTCCCCGAGTTTGCGCTGGTCAGGGTCGGTGTCGTCAGGGCTCGCGGTATATCCGGGCCTCATGTGCTGGGGAGCGATGCGCGCGCACAGGTGGTACAGAGCGATCACGACGATCGTGCCCAGCGAGATCCCGGTCAGGGAGAACGTGTCGGTGAAGACGAGGGCCGTGTCACCGATGGCAAGAATCAGGCCGGCCGCGACGGGCATCATGTTCAATGGGTTGCCGAAGTCGACACCGTTTTCTTTCCAGATCTTCGCGCCGAGGAGACCGATCATTCCGTAGAGCACAACGGTGATTCCGCCCAGCACTCCGCCTGGTGTCGCTGAAATTATGGCACCGAACTTCGGCGAGAATCCCAGGATCATCGCGATGATGCCGGCCGCGGTGTAGGCGGCAGTGGAGTACACCTTGGTTGCTGCCATGACACCGATATTCTCGGCGTAGGTGGTCGTAGGCGAGCCTCCGACGGCGCTGGCCATGACGGTGGCAATGCCATCGGCTGCCAGTGCGCGGCCCATCATTGGGTCGAGATCGTCGCCGGTCATCTCTGCTACGGCTTTGACGTGCCCGGCGTTTTCCGCGATGAGTGCGATGACACCCGGGAGCACGAGGATGATGAACGCCAGACTGAACGAGGGGGCGTGGATACCGACAATTCCGTTGGCCTCATCGGAGAACGGCGGTAGGCCGAACCACTGGGAGGACTCGACGCCTGCCCAGCTGACGCGGAAGTGTTCGGTCACCTCGCCTGCGGTGGCGTCGTACGAGGTGATCGGTCCCAGTGCGAGGTCGAGAATCCAGGACAGTGCGTATCCGAATATCAGCGACAGCAGAATGGCGATGCGTCCGAGGAACCCCCGGAGTGCAACGCTCATGACGATCAGTACGAACATCACGATCAGTGCGACCCACTGGTCCTGTGGCCAGTAGAGACTCGCTACCACCGGTGCGAGGTTGAATCCGATCAACATCACCACCGCGCCTGTGACGACCGGGGGCAGTATCTTGACCACCACGCCGCCGCCCATGAAGTGAATAGCGACACCGATGACCGCCAACACCAACCCGGACACCAGGATTGCGCCGGTGACCTCCGCTGATGTTCCGCCCTGTGCTCGAATCGCGGCGACACCGCCGACGAAGACCGCCGAGGTTCCCAGATAGCTGGGGATTCTTCCCTTGACGACCAGCAGGAAGAAAATCGTGCAGAACCCCGACATGAGAATGGCGAGTTGGGGATTGAGGCCCATGATGATCGGGAAGACGAAAGTTGCCCCGAACATGGAGACGACGTGTTGTCCTCCGAGGCTGACAGTTCGCCCCCAGTTCAACCGCTCGTTCGGTGCGACGACTTCGCCCGGAAGGATATTCTTTCCGTCCCCGTGAATCTTCCAGATCGGCATTGTGAAGCCTTTCTATTTCGTTGTAGTCGCAGCGGTTTCACGAATTGCGGTTCATTCCTATATCGCTATAGAAAATGAACGGTATTGCTGTCTTGCGGAACCACCATGAGCGTAATCTGCCAATATTTCGATTGGATGACCGTCACATGTGCTGATCGATACCGCGCATTGCCATTATCTTGAGAGCCAAAGACAGGTCCAAACGTAAATCAGGGCGTTCGGTGAAAGGACCCAATATTTTCTCGAGCTTGACGACGCGATATCTCAGAGTGTTGTAGTGGAAGTGCAGATTTCGGGCAGTTTCGGCGATATTGATATTGGTGGCGAGCAACATTTCGAGTGTCTTTCGCATATCCTGCGCTTCCACTGTCTGCTCGGTCAGTTCGTGCAGAGTTTCTTTGGTGAACGAAGTGAGTTCATCATCATTCTCGACCAAGCTGAGTAAACGAAATACCCCCAGATCGTCGAATGCGGTGACGGCCCAGGTTCCGTAGATCTGACGGCCTACTTTCAGTGCGGTTCGGGCCTGACCGTAAATCCCCGGAATGTCCTCCACCGAAGTGCAGGGGCGTGAGATACCCACGGCGAAAGGCTGTCGGCCGCCTCCGCCGTCGCCGCGCACACTTTCGATGATGTCGCGGATCGCGTTCACCGTGTTCGGCCCGGCGCCCATCATGATGACGGTTTCGGTACCGAGTGCGGCAATTGCAGCGCTCGGATCCCGCTGCGCGAGCGCACCTGAAAAAGCCATCATCTGCCGGTCGACGAGCGGCATGCGGTCGGGTGCTTGCCGCGTGACATCGTCCCCAGGGGCGGGTTCGATGACGACGACGACCACAGGTCTGCCGATGTTCCAGCCGAAGCGTTGGGCGTGCGCCACCGCGTGTGCATGTTCCCCACCTCGGCCCAGCAGAAGATCACGTAAGAAATTGGCGCGGTGCTTTTCTTCTATCGTCGACAGGGCAAGGTCGCGGGTCACGGCGAGCGCGAACACTGCGGCCGCCGCGTCGACCGCGTACAGATCTTGCGTGGAGAGCTGTCGATGTCGGCTGAAGGCGGCGACCCGTCCGTGGTCGATGCCGTTCGCCGAAATCGCGCATACCGCGATCGCACCCTCATCCGTCGTGCGCAACCCGAGGCCGCCATCGGTCGAATCGGTCTTCAACCTTCCGGTGCCGTCGAGTGCCGAGCTGCGGCAGAGCGCCCGAACTTCCTCGTCGGAGCCTGCCGTCGCCAACCTTCTTCCGTCGGAGGTGGTCATCAACACCGCGAGATCGAGCTCCGCGGCTGCCGCCGAGGCCAACTCGGCCACCCCGCCTCCGGCAACCATCTTTGCCACCAACAGACGTCGCAGCCGCTCCGACCGGTACATCGCCCGTACCTGCTGCCTCGCCCGATCGCGCACGCCTCGCGCCAGGATGTGATCGAGTGCGAACGATTCCGACACTGCGATCAACGGCAATTCCAGTTCATCGGCAACGGCGCGGGTGTCGGCATCGATGGTGGTGCTGTCTTCGTCGAAGTGGATGACGATGCCGGCGACCCCGACAGAATGTGCGGCCGACACGAACGAAGACAGCGGTTCGGTCGACTGAGCGAGTGCGAATCCTGTTGTGAGAACAAGGTCGTGTGCACCGATCCAGAACCGAATGCCTTCGGGGTTTTCGATGAGGTTGAGGCGATCCACGACTCGACCGAGGCCCTCGCGCCCGGCGAGGACGACACTTTCGGACAGAAAGTCCGTGTGAAGAATGCTCTCCACCGTCGCACCCTCGGCTCCGCCGTCGGTCACCCGGTCGGCGATAGTGGAGGAGCGGGTCAGCAACGTGCGCCCGATCCGAGGTCTACCCGCTCGTCTACCGATGCCGACAGCGAGTTGCGTTCGCGATGAATCGGTCCGTGAAGCGTGCGCAGTTCGAGGCCGGTGGCGTTGCGAGAGGTCTTGAGAACCTCCGCCATGATCGACACTGCGGTTTCGGCAGGGTTGCGGGCGCCGAGATCGAGGCCGATGGGCGAGTGCAGCCGGTTCAGCTCGGCCTCGGTCACTCCCCGGCCGCGGAGAAGGTCGACGCGGCGGTCGTGGGTGGCACGGCTTCCGAGCGCGCCGATGTACACCGCAGTGGTTCGCAGCGCATGTTCGAGCAGCGGGATGTCGAACTTTTCGTCGTGGGTCAACACGGTGATCACGGTGCGCTCGTCCACGGCAGCGGTTTCGAGGAACTTGTGTGGCCACGCGACCACGACTTCGTCGGCATCCGGGAACCTCGCGCGCGTCGCGAACACTGCGCGGGCGTCGATGACCGTGACGTGGAAGCCGGCGAACTTCCCGAGTCGACACATCGCCGCGGCGAAGTCGATCGCTCCGAAGATGTACATCCTCGGGGGCGGTCCGAACAGCTCGACCATTACCTCGAGCGGGCGATCCTGTTCGCTGCCGCCGTGTGCGAGGACTGCGAGCCCGGACTCGCCTGCCTGCACGAGGTCACGGACCTTGTTCCTGAACGACTCGTCACCGTCGAGAACCTCTGCGAGGCCCGGTCCTGCAGATTCGTCCCAGGTGCGGTCCTCACTGACCACGGCATGCCGAGTCGGCATACCGACATCAAGGTCGGTCAGCACCGCCACGGACGTACCCTCGGCGATCAGCCGCGCTACTTCGGCGAACTCTGCACATGAGTGTCCGCTGATCAGCCGAAGGAATACTTCGATGGTGCCGCCGCAGGTCAGTCCCACGCCGATCGCATCGTCGTCGGCGACGAAGTAGGTCTCGGTTCTGGCAAGTCCATCGGCCAGCACTTCCTGGGCGAGTTCGTACAACGCGCCCTCGATGCAGCCGCCGGACACACTGCCGACGACGTCGCCGGACTTCGAGACGGCCATCGCAGCGCCCGCAGGTCTGGGGGAGGACTGCCATGTGCGCACAACCGTCGCGAGAGCGAACGGTTCGTGGCGTTCGAGCCAAGGGGCTAGATCGTCGAGAAGATCTCGCATGGCGTCGCTCTCCTTTCAGGAGTGAAGTGATGGTCATCACGTTAGCGTCCAGACGTCCGGTTACCAGCGACAGAGTTCGCCCAAATAATGTAGAAGTGATTGTCGGAACTCGCCATCGCGGCAGGAACTGTCCGGTGCCGACAGCTGCTATCGCCGAGTCTGCCGCATACACAGCGCTGCCGCAGCGAGAGCGTTGTGCTCCTGCCACGGGCGGGCCACGATCTGCACTCCGATGGGAAGCCCGGATTCAGAGGTCGCAACCGGTACGACCACGGACGGCAGGCCTAGGATGCTGATTGCTCGGCTGCTGGCCAGCGCTTCGGACCACGACAGCACCGTGCCCTCGACGTCGAATCGCGTTTCACCGATGGGCGGTGCCACGATCGACGCGACGGGAAGAATCAGTACATCGCCCATCGTGGACAGAAGTTCGTGCCGCAGGACGCTGCGCTCCGCCCACAGTGCCTCGGCGTCGGTGCGGGGGGTGGCCCGGACCGCTGCGAGAATTCCTTGAATGTTCGAGCCGAATCCAGTGGCAGGCCCGTACTGCAGGATGTCCGTCTGAGTTTCGGCGGATCGCATCCGCGTGAAAAGATCGTTCGCCTGCCGCAACGCCGCGCCCGAGTAAGGCTGCATCGACTTCACCGAAGTTGCCAACCGCTCGGCCGATTCTGCGACGGCTGCGACAATATCTGCAGACACAGGGACGGTGCCTTCGCCTGCGGCCCAGCGGACGTCGAGCTCATCGAGATGCACGCCGACCGGATCCACCCATCGATATTCGGGCGAGGACAGGACGCGCAGCATCAAAGTCAGATCGTCGAGATTTCTCGACATCGGACCGATCGTCTGCACGCTGCCGTGCATGGTGGCTGCGTTCGTCAGCACTCGCTCATCGACCATGACACCGGGATACTGGCCGTCGGGGGAGATGCGACCATTCGTGGGCCGTATCGAACACAGGCCCGTGCAGTGCGCGGGCCATCTGACCGAGCCGCCGAAATCGGTGCCGAGTCCGACAACGCTCATTCCTGAGGCGATCGCGGACGCTTCACCACCGCTGGAACCACCGGGGGAGCGGTCGATTCCGTCCGGCGACAAAGGATTCAAGGTATATCCGAAGAGGTCGTTGTGGGTGAGTCCGCTGGCACCGAACTCCGGGGTGTTGGTCTTCCCGATCAGTACGGCGCCTTCGGCACGCATCCGGGCGACTGCCGGTGCGTCGACGCGAGGTACGTTGTCCGCCAATGCCGTCGAGCCTGCTGTTGTTCTGACGCCGGCTGTGGCGATCAAGTCCTTGACTGTGAACGGGACGCCGGCGAGGGCCCCGACGGATTCACCGCGTGCCAGGCGCGCATCGATCTCGTCTGCAGCCTGCCTGGCTGACTCGGTGGCGACCGTGACGATCGCGTTGAGTCGCGGGTTCGCCCGATCGATGTGAGAGAGGTGCTGCTCGATCACCTCGCGGGCAGACATCGAGCGAGAAGACACGGCCTCGGCGACCGAGCGAGCATCGGCACCGATCGAATTACCTTGTAACACAGGACAAACTCCTCAGCTGCTCGGTCGACTCGACATGGATCACCGCGTTACAAGCCCTTCATCTCCACTACCCGCAGCGCCAGGGCGACATCCAAACGCAGGATCGGGTCCGTCGTGAAATGACCGAGGATGCTTTCCAGTTTTCCGATTCGATAGCGCAGCGTGTTGTAGTGGAAATGCAGGACGCGCGCTGTTTCGGCGACGTTGCAGTTCGTATCCAGCAACGCCTGCAGGGTTTGACGCAGATCGATTGCTTCGGCATCCTCTCCCGACAGCGAACCGAGCACCTCGGTCGCGAAGGCCTGCAGCTCGTCGCCGTCGTCGACGAGGGAAAGCAGCCGGTGCACCCCGAGGCTGTCGAAATGTGCCACCGAACCTGCACCGTTCATGCGGCGACCGACCATGACAGCCTTGCGCGCTTGATCGTAGGCCCGCGGAATGTCGGCCACGGAGTCGATGACGCGACTGACTCCGGTTCCGAACGAATTTCTGCCGCCACCACTGTCGCCCGCGACGGAAGCGATCAGATCCTCGACGACCGCGCGCGCATCCCCTTGCCCTGCGGGCATCAGCGTCACCACTTCGTGGCTGAACCCGACGACCGGAGCGAACCGGTCGCGGCGGCGCACAACCTGTTGCCAAGCAGCGGTGAGCCGCTCGTGCGGCATCCGCCCGACGACCGGTGGTTGAACCGATTGTCCTGCACTCGCTTCCGCTACCTGGTCGAGCTGCGCCACGATGACGACCATGCTTCGATTCACATCCCAATCGAGCTGGGAGCAGTACTCGATGATCTGATCGGTGGGCTCGGATGCACCGTTGAGGACATCGCGCAAAAAGTCACCGCGGAACTTCGATTCCACGGCAGACACCGCGAGCTTCTTCGTCACTGCCAACGCGACAACGGTCGCAGCGCGCTCGAGTGCCTGTATGGTCACCGGTCCGAGACCGCCTGACCGTGCAACCGCAACGATGAGGCCGTGATCGGTGCCGCCGGCATTGATCGGTGCCACCGCAATCTGACCGGAGGCCATTCCGGGTGCCGGTTGAAGACCCTGGTGGAGACGTTCGGTATGTAGTCGGCCGGAGGGATCGAACAACGGCAACTTCTCGAGTGCTTCGAGGTCTGCGCTCGCTCCCGCTGTGGCCTGCACTCTCCCGTCGGGGGAGCAGATGACGACAGCAGTCTCGAACAGGGTCGCCACTTCGTCGGCGATCTGGGGTAGATCGCCGCCTTCGAGGACGATCGTGGTCAAGGCGCGGTGCATGCGGTCGGCGACATCGAGTGCCCACGCCTGGCTGTCGACCAGGTGGGTGTACACCTCGGACATCACCTCGTCGAAGCCGATGTCCCGGGGGATGAGGAACAGCGGAAAGGCGAGTCGATCGGCCGCGTCGATCATCGCTGCGGGGACGTCGCCGAAGTATCTGCCCTCCTTGACACCGAGCGCCGCGGCGCCGCGTTCGGAGAGACCTTCGACGAGTTCGACCAGTGAATGAGCGTCGAACGGGCGACCGGAGTCCGCGTGTCGCAGGGGAAAGCCGGTGGTGACCAACAGTTCGTTCGGCTTGACCCACGGCAGGATGTCCGGCACCTCGATGACGTTGACCCGTCGAACGACCTTCTCGAGACCGCCCTTGCCCGCGATCAACTTCGAGCCGGTCAGGCTGGGAAGCGCAAGAAGTTCTTCCACCGTCAACGCGTAGCTTGCCGGAGTCGACAAAGCCCGTGTCCGCGGAGTGAGATCGCCGACAGTTTCATTCATTGTTCGACTTTACCTGTCCGCCGTTAGGCCAGCAGTGGGGGTCAGTTCGTCCGAAGCGCGGGAGGAAGGACGCTCCGGACCCACTGAGTTGCCTGTTCGTAGGCGTAAGCGAGCTGCAAGACCGCCCGGTCAGCGCCATGGCGTCCGATGATCTGGACTCCCATCGGAAGGCCGCGCTGATCGAACCCGACCGGCATCGCGGCGACGGGAACGCCGGTCATCGTCCACGGAACGACGGTCTCCATCCACCGGTGGTAGGTATCCATCCGGCGTCCGGCGATGCTCTCCGGCCAATGCGTGTCCTTGTCGAACGGAAATACCTGTGCGCTCGGCGCAAGAATGAAGTCGTATGTCTCGAACATTTTCGTCAGCGCCGTCTGCCAGCTGTTGCGAGCCGCTGCCGCCTTTGTGACGTCGAGCGCAGTGAGCGTTACGGCGTTTTCCATTTCCCACAGCATCTCGGGCTTCATCAGGGCGCGGGTCCGTGGGTCGTCGTACAGATCGACCATTCCAAGCTGCGCCCACCACCGCCACTTCAGAAACAACTGCCAGATGTCCTCCGGCTTGTAGTCCGGCAGGGCGCTCTCCACAGTGCAGCCGATCTGTCGGAACGTTTCGAACGAGGATTCGCACAGGTCGAGGACGCCGGGTTCGGTCGCCAGATAGCCGTCCCAGTCGCCGACCCAGGCGATGCGCGCCCCACGGAAGTTGCGTTCGAGGCTACGAGTGAAGATCTCGGGATCCTCGTCGATTCCCAACGGAGCGTTGGCATCCGGTCCCGCCATAGTGGAAAGAAGGTGTGCGACGTCGGCGACGGATCGCCCCATCGGTCCGGAAACGGCACCTTGAGCTATGAAGCCGGTTTCTGGAATTCGTCCCCAGGACGGCCGGAAGCCGACGACATTGTTGAAGGCGGCCGGATTGCGCAAGGAACCCATGTAGTCGGTGCCATCGGCCACGGGCAGCATGCGAAGCGCCAACGACACAGCCGCTCCACCACTACTGCCGCCGGCAGTGCGTGAGGTGTCGTACGGCGATACGGTCGTACCCCACACCGGGTTGTACGTTTGCGAGCCGAATCCGAACTCGGGTGTATTGGTCTTGCCGACGATGATGGCGCCCGCCGACTTGATTCGCTTGACGAACAGGTCGTCGGTGTCGGCGATCCGGTCCGCGAAGATGGGTGACCCGGAGGTGAACGGCAAACCCTCGACCGCCGAAAGATCCTTGACCGCATGCGGAAACCCGTGCATCCACCCGAGGTAATGCCCGTCCGCCAGCTGACGATCCCGCACCTTCGCCTCGTCGAGCAATTCCTCGCGGTCCCGCAACGCGATGATCGCGTTGACAGTTCCGTTGTGCAGTTCGATGTGGTCGAGGTAGGTGGTCATGGTTTCGACACACGACACCTCGCGGCGCTTGATCATGCCGCTGAGCTCGAGCGCATCGCGCATCACGAGTTCGTTCGGAGCACTGCTCGGGCCGGCGTACGCGACGGTTGCATCGCCCTCGTCGACGGGTTCGATGGCGTGTGCCATGCGCGTTCCTTTCAACTGGACGAAGACTGTGGGGACGATGCCGCGCCGAAGCCTGGATGTGCGGCTTCGGCGCGGCGCCGATGGAACGGGGTGTTGCTACTGGCCGAGATCGACGATGGCGGCAACGGGGCCGCCACCCTCTGGGCCCTGGTGTGCAGCCGAGACCGATACGAACACGGCCGGGTCGCCGGTCACGGACGCGGCGACGCCGCCCACGCACGCCTTGATCTGACGATGCCAATGCACGTCCGAGTCATCGAGCATTGCGTTGCGTCGCCCACGGACCATTCCGTCCTGGCTTGCTTCGCATTTGAGGAAGACGTTGACGAGCTTGCCGTCCAGGTCGCTGGTGCGCGGGCGCTCGGGGAGTTCGAGACCGGCGTCGCGGATCGCATTCCAGATGCCGTCCTGATCGAGTGCATCTTTCATGACGCTGTGACCGATGCGGTAACGGCCACCGACGCCGCGTGCGTTGCCGACGACGACGATCTGAGCGCGGTCGAGCTCGACGCCCGAGGAGCAAGAAGCGACTGCGGAGTACAGTTCACGGCTGTGCATGACGTCCTCGTCGGTCGGCATGTCGATTTCGCCGAGGGCGACTGCAATCCCCAGTGCCGTGCCTCCGTTCGACAGGTCCATCGACTCGTGAGTCTGCTCGGTCCAGACGGTCTTGCCACGGCTCTTGGCATCACGGATGGTGTGAATGGTCAGCAGCGGTGTCTTGGTCTGTACGTAGTGCACGTCCGCGGGATCGGTGATGCCGGCGTTGGCCATGGCATCCTTCACTGCCGCAGCGACTTTGGTGATCATCGCGGTGCGGCCGATGTCCTCGGGCATCAGCTGCTCGCTCATGGCGACGCCGACAGTCAGGCGTGGCTCGTCGGTCTTGACGGCCTTCTCTGCAGGCACGGTCGCGAAGATCGTCGCGTGCGGGCTGATGACGCCATCTGTTCCACCGGACCAGACGATCGGCACCTCGCCGACGTCATGGGCGCTACGGGTTCCCTTCGCAGACAGCACCTCGCGGAAAGCGCGGTCGGCGATGATGCGTGTGTAGTCGTTGACGCCACCGTTGCCCTCGGTCTTGCCGATGATTGCGATAACACGGTCGGCGTCGAGCACTCCGTCGTCGACGAGCTTGGCCAGCTCGCTAGCATCGGACACGTTGTGCAGCGGGACCTTGCGAACCTCGATTGCTTCGGGCACTGAAATCTCCTCTATTGGGGAACTGTGGGTACTGCAGAGTCAGCCGGTAGCCACACGGTGCGGCACCCTCACTCTTGTGACGCTACTTACAGGCCGGGGTACCTGCACTGGCAAGGATTGCCCAAACCGGCAGGGTTTTTCGTTATTTCGATACACCCAAGCTGCGATAGCGGCTCAGGCGAGACGCCACCAGATCCTTCGGATCGGCCGCCAGCAATTGGGCTAGCTCATGTTCGAGCACTTCGCCGAGCCGAGACAGGAACTCCGCGGGCTCATCGGCGGCGTCCGGACGCTCGGCCACGATTCGGTCGACGACCCCGTTTCTGAGCAGGTCGAGGCTGCGCACACCCTGTGCATCCGCCATCTCGGCGGCGCGATCAGTGGTGTGGAACCTGATCGCGGACGCTCCCTCCGGTGGCAAAGGGGACAGCCAGGCGTGCTGTGCACAGAGCACTCGATCGGCAGGGAGCAGAGCGAGCGCGCCGCCACCTCCGCCTTGGCCCAGGAGCAGGCAGATCGTCGGCGCCGTCAGGGTGGTCAGTTCGACCAGGCAGCGGGCAATTTCACCGGCCAGACCGCCCTCCTCCGCCTCCTTGCTCAGCGCAGCGCCCGCGGTGTCGATGACAGTGACCAGCGGCAACCGAAGTTCCTCCGCCAGTCGCATCCCGCGACGCGCTTCCCGCAACCCTGCGGGCCCGAGCGGCAGATCTGCAAAAGTGCGGTCCTGGCCCAGCAGCACGCAGGCCGAGGCACCGAATTTGGCCAGTGCCAAGAACAACCCTGGTTCCCATTCGCCTGCACCGGTTCCCTGCAGCGGCGTGACGGTGTTCGCCGCGGCCTTCACCAGTCGCCGGACCCCTGGCCTGTCCGAGCGTCGTGACCGACCGATCGACTCCCAAGCGGGAACATCGTCCAAACTTTCGAGCGGCACGTTCGGTACCGGCGGCGGTGGCTCATGGGGAGCGCACAAGACCGCAAGTGCTGCGATCGCAACCTCGCGCAACTTCTCCGGGGCCACCACTGCGTCGACCAGACCATGGGCGGCCAGATTCTCCGCCGTCTGCACGCCGGCAGGAAAGTCCTCGCCGTACAACGCCTTGTAGACGCGCGGGCCGAGGAACCCGACAAGTGCACCCGGCTCGGCGGCAGTCACGTGCCCCAACGAACCCCAAGAGGCAAACGCTCCACCCGTCGTCGGATGGCGAAGATAGACGGCGTAGGCGAGGCCCGCCGACTTGTGCGCTGCGACTGCAGCCGAAATCTTGACCATCTGCATAAAGGCGACAGCGCCCTCCTGCATGCGAGTACCCCCCGAGGTAGGTACCGCCAACAGCGGCAAACTCTCGGCGGTGGCACGCTCGATCGCCAGAACCAATCGCTCCGCCGCCGCGACCCCGATCGAGCCCGCCAGAAACTTGAACTCGCACATGACGATTGCGACTCGGCGGCCATCGAGTAACGCCTCGCCGGTGAGTACGGCCTCGTCCAGCCCGGTACTCGTCCGGGCCGCATCCAGTTCGTCGAGATAGCTCTGCTCCGGTGGTCCGTGCACGCCTATCGGGGCCAGTGGCTCACTGTCCCATCTGAAGAAGCTCTCGTTGTCGACGACCATTTCGACGAGTTCGAGTGCCCCGAGCCGGGGCGGCGCACCCGCGCGAGTCATCGGGCTGTCTCGAGCCATGCGCGAATGGAGTCACCGTGTTGATCGAGGGTAGGCGGCGCAGCGTGGGTTTCGCGCATACCGGCACCGTCACAGTCGTCGTCGAAGCGTAGAGGCGGTCCAGGCAGGCTGATCGTGCCCAAGGCGGAATGGTCGACGTCGATCAGCAGCCCCTGCGAGCGCGTCTGTTCCCAGGTGTAGACCTCTGCTAGATCGCGGACCCTGCCGGCTGGAACGCCGAGATCATTCAATACTCCGAGCAGCTTGTCGCTGGGCCATTCACCGAACTTCTCCTCGACCGCGGCGATGACCGCATCCCGGTCGGCGACCCGTTGCGGATTGGTAGCCCACTCCGGCCGGTCGAGTCCGAACTCGGGTGCGAAGCGGCGCCACAAACCTTCACTGCCCACCGCGATCTGGACCGGACCCTCGGCCGAGTGGAACAGCCCGTACGGGCAGATCGACGGATGATGCCCACCGGTCGGGCGAGGCACCTCACCGGCAACGGTGTAGCGAGTGCCCTGAAACGCGTGTACCCCGACGATGGAGGCCAACAGACTGGTGCGTACCACCCGGCCGCGGCCCGTGGTGTTGCGCTCGTGCAGTGCAGCGACCACGCCGTAGGCGCCGTTCATTCCTGCCAGCAGGTCCCCGATCGGGACGCCCACCCGTGTCGGCTCTTCTCGTGACGGCCCGGTCAACGACATCAACCCGGCTTCACCCTGAGCGATCTGGTCGTACCCGGGTCGAGCACCTTCGGGTCCGTCGTGACCGAATCCGGTGATCGAGAGCACCACCAGACGTGGGTTGAGTTCGAGCAGCTTCTCCATGCTGAATCCGAGACGATCGAGTACCCCTGGCCGAAAGTTTTCGACGAGTACGTCCGCACGACCGATCAACTCGGTCAGCGTCTCGCGGCCATCGTCGGCCTTGAGGTCGAGAGCAATGGACTCCTTGTTGCGGTTGCAGGACAAGAAGTACGTCGAATGCCGTTCACCGTCTTCGTCCGGAACGAACGGCGGACCCCAGCTTCGGGTGTCGTCACCGCCGGTGGGTGACTCGACCTTGATCACGCGCGCACCGAGATCGCCCAGCATCATCGCTGCATGCGGTCCGGCCAATGCGCGGGAAAGATCGACGACGAGACAATCACTCAATGGACCGACGGAGTTCACGGGCCCAACGGAATCAGGAGGTGTCATAGGTCACGAGTCAACGTGCATGCCGTCGGGAAGTCCCTGGCAAATGTTGCCGACACTGGGCGGGCTGCTCGGCACATTTTCGCTTGCGAACCCGCAGCAGGGACCCCTTAGTCTTCGACCATGGACATGCATGTGGTCGACCATCCGCTCGCGGCAACACTTCTGACGACGATGCGTGACGTGCGCAGTGACAACGCGTCCTTTCGGTCCGCCTTGCGGAAACTGACCCACATGTTGGTGTACGAGGCGATGCGCGATGCCAAGGTGGAGCAGTTCGAGGTGAACACTCCTGTTGCACCTACTGCCGGAGTACGGCTCGCGCATCCGCCACTGCTGGTACCGGTCCTGCGTGCCGGACTCGGGATGGTCGAGCAGGCGAGCGCTCTGATCCCGCAGTCAGGGGTCGGCTTCGTCGGAATGGCGCGAGACGAGCAGACCCTCGAGCCGGTGCCGTACCTCGAGTCGTTGCCCGTCGATCTGTCCGATACCCCGGTGTTCGTTCTGGATCCGATGGTGGCCACCGGCGGGTCGATGTTGCGCACGATCGAACTGTTGGTCGCGCGCGGAGCCACCGATGTAGCCGTCGTATGCGTGGTGATTACTCCGGAAGGCGTTGCAGCATTGAGGAGTTCGACTTTTCCGATACGGCTGGTGACGGCGAGTATCGACAAAGGGCTCGACGAGGATGCCATAGTGGTACCCGGACTCGGCGACGCAGGGGACCGTCAGTTCGGCCCGCGCTGACGAACCCTCGTATCTCTCCGGTGTATCGCGGCCATCACGGCAACGGTTTCAGCTGCGCCAGAGTCGAACTCGACTGAAGTACGTACCTCCCGTCGCCGCCTTCGACATAGGTGTCCATCGATGACGACGACCCGGGCAGCATCTTGGCGTACTCGGCCGACCACAGCTCTTCGCCGGTCCGAACGTCGACAGCGGCTAGCAACCCCTCCGTGGAGGTGAGCACCGTGTCACCGTCGCGCGCGATGATCGACCACGATTGGTCGGAATGCCACAGTTGTTGCCCCGAACGTAGGTCGATCGCTGTCGTGCTCTGATCGAACCGCAACAGCCCGACGTCTCCGACTACCGCATTCAACGTTCCCAGAGTTCTCGCTTCGTTCCACTCGTCCGCCGGTCTGTCGAAGACGAGTTGATCGCTGCGCCAGCGCTGTTCACCGCTCACGCGGTCGAACGCAGTATCACCCAGGACGAAGGGAATCGAAGAATCCGTCGGCTCGTCGATGGACAAGTAGTGCTCGGCTGCACTCGACGAGGTGGCCAGGGGATCACCGGTGCGCGTGAATGCGATCGTTCCGGTGACATCGGAGGATCGCGAGTCGCAATCGTAAGTGGAACCGATGGCGATGTCACCCGAAGTTCGGTACTGCGCGATGAGGCAGTCACCGAGGACATCCGACGACCACACCGGGACACCCGTCTCAGCGTCGAACGTGGTGAAGCTTCCGCCGAGATCGAAGTGTGCGAGATCTGAACCGATCATCAGTTGGTCTGCGTACTGGTCTTCCCAGCCGCCCGAGACGTCGAGTGGAACAGTCCAGTCGGCGTCGTAGTCGTCCAGGGTTCCGCGGTGGAGCTGAACCTCGCCGCCTTCGAGATCGCCTTCGGCGACGTAGATTCGATCGTTCGCGACGGTGGTTGCAAAGATATCCGGTGCACTGTCGAAGTGCCGAGACTCACCGGTCTCGATATCGAACGTGACCAGTCCGGGTGCCTCACCGTACGAGGGTGAGTGGCACACGAGTTGCCCGCCCAGGGGTGTCTCGGCGCATGCCGCGAGATCACGCGCAGGGCTTGTCCATTTCACGTCGCCGGTATCGGCATCGACGCCGACCATGACTGCGTCGGAGTTAGGGGAGTCTCCATCGGGTACAACCGCAAGAGTGAGCAGGATGTTTTCGGCACGAATGGCGCCCGCGCCCCACGGATACTCCGATCCGGTTCGGGGGTCTGCATAACTCGCACCCTCGAGACCGCTCTCGGATACCTCTGTGGCCCAGGCTAACCCAGGCGCGCCGGGGGTGGAATCGGTGATGCGCTTGGTCGTCGTCGTGCGATCCTGTGTCAGCGTCACGGTTGCCGCCGACACCGTGAGGACAGCCGCGGCTCCAGCGATCATCAGTCGAGTGCGAGGCTTCATGACAGGTCCAATCTCGGGGTCGACGCCAGTTGCTCCAAGACTGCTGTATCCCAGGGTGTTTCCGTCGCGATCGTGACTGTAAGTCCCGATGGGGTCGGTACCGAGACCGACGTGCCGCTCGTGTACCGACCTGGATCGGGTTGCGCCGTGTCGCCGATGGTGATGGTCAACTGTCCTGCGGCACTGTTCACTACCTGGCACAATGCACCGCCCCCGTGGTGGGTACGCAACGATCCGAGAGACGGCGATGGGGCCAGTGATTCGGTGTTCGCTTGCCGTAGAGCAGCATTCAATGCAGAGATATCCGGGGCGGTGAACGATCCAGTGGTGTCGGAGAAAGCCGAGGATCCGCAGTCCGCCGAGTTTCCCGGAGTACCGGCCGGAGGAGCACTCGAGGTGATGAACGCTGGGTCGGTCGCGATATCGGCGAGAATGTCGAGCGGAATCGGAAGATCCTCCTGCTGACCGGGCGCGGAGAGATACACAGCGATCCACGAACCATCGGTACGGTACGCGAATGCACTGCGCTCGGAGGTTCGCTCGCCGTTGACTTCCTGCCAGGTGTCATGAGTGTCGACGACAGTCCCGTCGGGCATGGTTCTTCGCTCGTCGAGATTTCCGGCGACACAGGGCGGTACCGAGCCTGTGCTCTGTGAGACTCCGACGCTGAGGTAGCCCGACCGGTTGTTCCGCGAGATGGAAGCCGTGGCGTTCGTCGAGTCGACGACCTCTTCTTCGGCTGCCCCTTCGCGTTCCGGAATCGGGTCGAAGTAGGGGATCACCCCGTCATCGAACTCGGTGTCGCCGGGCAGTACTCGGACCAATGCCTCGGACATCAGGTGTGCCTTGGGTCCGCTGAACCATGGGGCCGCAGGGTTGTCGTAGCTCTGCACCGAGGAGACAAACAGGCTCGAGTACAGGGTCTCTTCGGGTTCGTCCACAGCGGTGCATCCCGGAATCACTTGCGGGTAATCGACTTCGGGGGTGACGAGCACGTACTCCTCCGGTGTGGGAGGCGGAGTCACCGTCGAGGTGACGGGCTGCACCGTCAACTCCGGTTCCTCGGGTGTCGCGGTGAGACCGGCGACGACGATCCCCGTTGCGATGATCGAGGTGACTACCAGAACCATCATCAGTGTGCTGTGCCGATCCGGCGCCGCGTGCTCGTCCATGGTTCTCGTTCCAACTCGACATATCGTTGGCGGCGGTCGCCGTGATGTCCACAAAATACCATTTGCCTTGGTAACGAGAGGTGCGGCGCGGGTGCATGGGTGAGCCGGTGAGGTCGGCTGTCGTTCGCCCCGACCTCACCGGCGAGAATACTTCTACTACTTACGCGGTGCGCTGAATCCCCATGCTGTCCGGACCGAAGACCTCGAAGTGAATGTTCTCGGTCGCCACGTTCTTGTCCATCAATGCGTTCCGAATTTCGAGCATGAAGGGCAACGGTCCGCAGACGTACGCGTGTGCGTCGGGTGCGACGTCGATGTTGTTCAGCTGCGCGCGGCCCATGCTGATCGAATCGTTGGAAGGACGCGCACCGAGGTTCTCGTACCAACGGTGCAGGGTCGCCGAGGGGATGCGATCGACGAGGTGACCCAATTCGGCGCGGTGGGCATGATCGCTCTGGGTCCGGTCGGCATGCAGCACCGAGATGGAGCGCGTGTCATTGTTTTCGGCCAGGTAGTTCAACATGCCGATCATAGGAGTGCAGCCGATTCCCGCCGACACGAGCAGCAGCGGTGCATCGTCGTCCGTGAGCATCAAGTCACCGAACGGTGTGGTCACATCGAGAATGTCACCCTCGAAGACGTTGTTGAACAGGTAGTTCGACACTTCACCGGCAGCTACTTCCGAACCGTCTGCGGATACCTTCGCAGGGATGCGCTTGACGGTGATCCGCCAGTCAGCGTCCGCTGGAGCCGAGGACAGGCTGTACTGCCGAATCTGGCGCGCCCCGTCCTCGAGGTGAACCGCGACGGAAAGATACTGGCCCGGAATGAAACTCGGTAGCGGGTCGCCATCGAGGGAGGCGAGCACGAACGAGACGGTATCTGCCGATTCGAAGCGTCGGTCGAGCACGCGGACCTGCCGCCACACATTACCGATCTCGACGCCCGCGCTCTTGTACAAGCCGGCCTCCATCGAGATCAGCATGTCGGCCATCATCCAATAGACCTCCGTCCACGCAGCCGCAACCTCTGGTGTGACAGCGCTTCCCAGTTCCGTGGCGATCGCGGCAAACAGGTACTCGTAAACGACCTGGTATTGCGCCGGTTCGATGCCCAAAGAGGCGTGCTTGTGGGCAATACGGGAAAGGATCATGTCCACCCGATCCTGGTCCTCTTCCAGCTGCAAGGACGCGAATGCGGCGATTGCACCCGCCAATGCTTTCTGCTGCTCGCCCTGCTTCTGGTTACCGCGGTTGAACAGATTTCGTTCCAAATCGGGGTGATCGATGAACATGGTGCGGTAGAACGTCGTCGTGATGTCACCGATGGCAGCACCGACGACTGGGAGCGTGGCCCGGATGACCTCTTTGGATTCTGTGGAAAGCATGTCTATTCCCCGATCATTGTTTTCACTGTTGGCGACCTGCTGGGCATCGCAGGAAGTGTGAGCAGGACCCCGCGCGTCGGTTGGCTGATGACGTCTTCGATGAGGAGCTCGTCCAAAGAGGCGAAGAACGCTTCTCGTGCGCGCCGCAGTGCCGGCCGCAAAAGGCAGCTGGCTCGTAGCGGGCACGGGTTCGATCCATCACACTCGATGACCTCCGACTCGCCTTCCAGACGGCGTGCGAGCCAGCCGATCGATGCAGTTCTACCGAGCTCGGTGATAGCCAAACCACCACCGCGACCGCGGCGAGCATCGACAATTCCGAGCTCCGACAGACGAGCGATCACCTTGGCAGCATGGGTGTACGAGATCGCCAATTGCTCGGCAATGTCCTTGCTGCCTGGGCGATCTCCAGGCTGTTCGACGGCCAGGCGCATAACGATTCTCAGGCCGAGATCGGTGAACCGGGTCAACTGCATGTCTCGACAATATTTCAATATGCATTTGAGATACCAATTATGTGAGCCACGAGACACTATCTGCCCGTCGGGATGCTGGAAGGTAGCCGGGATCATCACGGGACAGGTCTGGTTGTTACCGTCATGTTTCGTATTTCTCACCCAGGAGGCAAGTGCGTGTCCACGCGTGACCAGATCGAAACGATTTATGAGCAAGTCCTGAAGCGCAACGCCGGCGAGCCCGAGTTTCATCAGGCGGCCGCCGAGGTGTTCGACTCGCTCAAGGTCGTCATCGATCGCCGCCCGGAATACGCCGAAGCCGGACTCATCGAGCGCCTGTGTGAGCCGGAACGGCAGATCATCTTCAGGGTTCCTTGGGTAGACGACTCCGGATCGGTACATGTCAACCGTGGATTCCGCGTGCAGTACAACAGCGCGCTCGGACCCTACAAGGGCGGCTTGCGCTTCCATTCCACCGTCAACCTGGGGATCGTCAAGTTTCTGGGATTCGAACAGATCTTCAAGAACGCCCTCACCGGCCTTCCCATCGGTGGCGGCAAGGGCGGTTCGGACTTCGACCCCAAGGGGCGGTCCGAAGCCGAGGTGATGCGGTTCTGCCAGTCGTTCATGACCGAGTTGCATCGCCACATCGGCGAATACACCGACGTTCCTGCCGGGGACATCGGCGTCGGAGGCCGCGAGATCGGTTATCTGTTCGGCCAGTACAAGCGGCTGACCAACTCGTACGAATCAGCGGTGCTCACCGGCAAGGGAACCTCCTGGGGCGGTTCCCAGGTGCGGCGTGAAGCAACCGGGTACGGCGTCGCGTACTTCGTCGCCGACATGCTCAAAGCGCTCGGGACTTCCCTCGACGGCAAGACTGCCGTCGTGTCCGGTTCCGGGAACGTCGCGGTCTATGCGATCGAGAAGGTTCACCAACTCGGCGGCAAAGTCGTCGCGTGTTCGGACTCCTCCGGCTACATCGTCGATCCCAACGGCATCGACCTCGAGCTTCTCAAGGAAATCAAAGAGGTGCGACGCGAACGTATAGGCACCTACTGCGACACCGTCGCGGGAGCGACGTTCACCGAGGCGGGGTCGATCTGGGACGTGCCCTGCGATGTCGCCATGCCGTCGGCAACTCAGAACGAACTCGACGCCGACGCGGCGAAGATCCTGGTCGCAAACGGGGTCAAGGTGGTGGCCGAAGGCGCCAACATGCCCACCACACCCGCAGCGGCTCAGATTTTTCGCGACGCATCCGTCGCCTTCGCGCCGGGCAAAGCTGCCAATGCGGGCGGCGTCGCTACCTCGGCTCTCGAAATGCAACAGAACGCATCCCGTGACTCGTGGAGCTTCGAATACACCGACGAGCGACTCGCGGCGATCATGCGCGGCATCCATCATCGGACGATTGCCACCGCGGAGGAGTACGGCAAGCCCGGCGACTACGTGCACGGTGCAAATATTGCAGGCTTCATCAAAGTCGCCGACGCGATGATCGCGCTTGGAATCGTCTGATCCTTTTTCAAGGGTCGTAGAGCGATCTGCCGTCGTGACGAAAGATCGCTCTACGACGCCCCTACGACAGCTCCACGACGTCGAGCTTGCCGTCGGCGTGATTGCTGCGCAGCCGCTTCTTGTCGTACTTCCCGACGCTCGTCTTGGGTACTTCCTCGATGAATGTCCAGCGTTCCGGCAGCTGCCAGTGGGCGACCCGGCTGGAGAGGAACTCACGTAGTTCCTCGGCGGTCACTTTGTCGCCGTCGCGCACGACGACGGCAACCAGCGGACGCTCGTCCCACTTCTGATCCGGAACACCGATGACTGCTGCCTCGCGCACAGCGGGGTGTTCCATTACCTGGTTCTCCAACTCGACCGAGGAGATCCATTCGCCACCGGACTTGATGATGTCCTTCGATCGGTCCGTCAGCCGCAGGAATCCACCCGAAGAGATGGTGCCGACGTCGCCCGTCCTGAGCCAGCCGTCATCGAACTTGTCGGCAGCATCGCCGCGGTAGTAACTGCCCGTGATCCATGGACCGCGAACCTCGAGTTCGCCGACCTGCTTGCCGTCCCACGGCAGTTCGTTGCCGGCGTCGTCGACGAGTCGGGCGCGGACAGCGGCCACGAATCGACCTTGTGTGCAACGAAGATCGAACTCGTCCTCGGGGGAGAGTCCGGCGTCGGGCCGGCCGGAGGTGCCGAGCGGAGAGGTTTCGGTCATGCCCCAGGCCTGGGTGATGTGAACGCCGTACTCGTCGTGGAATGCACGCATCAGGCTCGGTGGGCATGCGCTCCCACCGACCACCACGTCGCGCAGGCTCGACAGATCGGTGGGGTGCTCGGTCAGGTAGGAGTGGAGTGCCTGCCAGATCGTCGGAACGGCGGCGGCGGCGGTGGGGCGCAGGGTGGAAATCATTTCGGCCAGAGGCGCAGGCTGTAGATACTTGTCCGGCATGATCAGCGAGGCACCGACCATCAGTGCGGCGTAGGGGAGTCCCCAGGACATGGCGTGGAACATCGGGACGATCGCAAGTACCTTGTCGGACTGTGCAATTGCCATGGCGTCGGTCATGCATGCCTGCATCGAATGCAGCCAAATCGAGCGATGCGAATACACGACTCCCTTGGGGTCTCCGGTGGTTCCAGAGGTGTAACACATTGCTGCGGCGGATCGTTCGTCGAGTTCGGGCCAATCGAACTCTTCGGGGTGTCCCGACAGGAAGTCTTCGTAACCGAGCACTGTCATGCTCGCCGGTGCCTGCACGGCCGACGCGTCTGCACCGACGACGATCAGGTGGCGCACGGTCGACATCGTGGGAAGCAGCGGCGTGAGCAGTGGTAACAGGCTCGCGTCGGCGATGATGACCTGATCTTCAGCGTGTTCGGCGATAAAGGTGAGCTGCTCCGGGAACAGTCTGATGTTGAGAGTGTGCAGCACCGCGCCCATGGCGGGCACCGCCATGTACGCCTCCATGTGCGCGGCGTTGTTCCACATGAACGTTGCCACGCGCTGGTCGCCGTCTATGCCGATGGCACGAAGCGCGTGTGCGAGTTGTGCTGCGCGCCTACCCAAATCGCCGAAAGTGACCGTCGTCGGGCCGTTGTCACTCCAGGTGGTGACCTCGGCGGCAGAGTGAATCGTGGTGCCGAACCGAACGAGTTGACCGATCGACAGCGGGGTGTCCTGCATGGTGCTCTTCACGAAATTTTTCACTCCTCGGGTCTCGAACGACGACACCGCGGTATGTGCCGTGCATCACAGTATGCACAGTCCTGACTTCGTCGGCCGAACCAGCTACGAGTTCAGGATCTCGCCCCGCCCGAGCATGATCGTCGCGTGGGCGCGTCGGGCGTCGTCCGCGTCATGCGTGGCCATCACGACGATGGCTCCCCGTGCTGCTTCGTCGTCGATGACGCCGTCGATGATCTCGCGGGCCTCCATGTCGAGACCGGTGGTGGGTTCATCCAGGAGGACGAGATCGCCGCACTCGACGAGCGACTGGGCGAGGAGAGCGCGCTGACGCTGGCCACCGGAGAGAGTCGACAGTCTGCGTGAATGCAGTTCGGTGAGTCTTAAGCGTGCGATAGCGGCGTCGACGGACTTCCTGTCGGCCGAACCGGCCCGACCGAGAATGCCGCGCCGCGGCCAGGTGCCCATCTCGATCACCTCACGCACACTGACGGGCATGCGATCGTTGACACCACTGCGTTGCGGGACGTAGCTGACGTGTCGTCGGCCGATGTTCACCGTTCCAGAAGTGGGGCGAACGATGCCGGCGAGTGCCTGCAGGAGCGTCGATTTTCCGGAGCCGTTGTGTCCGACGAGGGCGGTGACGGTGCCTGGCACGAAGCTTGCGCTTACATCCGTCAATGCAATGGTCGATCCATATGCAACGGACAGGGATTGCACCGACACCGATTCGCTCATGACAACCATTGTCACATAGTATCCTCGCCGTGGACTGGTTACTAGACCCCCTGGCGGTTTCTTTCGTGCAGCGTGCCCTTTTTGCCGGAATGTTTGTGTCGATCCTGTGCGCACTCGTCGGCACCTGGGTCGTGTTGCGCGGCATGGCATTTCTCAGCGATGCGATCTCGCACGGAATGCTGCCCGGCGTTGCAATCGCCTATTTGATGAGCGCAAATCTGATGGTCGGTGCCGCCGCGAGCGCAGTGGTGATGATCGCGGGAGTGGCATGGGTGTCGCGCAACTCGTCCCTATCGGAGGACACCGGCATCGGACTGCTCTTCGTCGGCATGCTCGCACTCGGGGTCGTCATCGTCTCGCGGGCGCGGTCCTTCGCCGTCGATCTGACGGCCTTCCTGTTCGGCGACGTGCTCTCCGCGACGTATACGGACTTGGTGTTCCTCGCGTTCGCCGCCGTGGTCGCGTTGGCGGTGTCCGTCGTCGCCTATCGACCCTTCGTCGCGCTCGTCTTCGACGAACGTAAAGCGCAGACGTTCGGCTTCAGACCCCGCCTGACGCACGTGGTTTTGCTGGCGCTCGTCGTGCTGGCAGTCGTGGCATCGTTCCGCATCGTCGGGACGCTGCTCGTGTTCGGCTTGCTCGTCGCACCATCGGCAACCGCGTACCTATTCGGCCGCCCGATCGTGCAGTCGATGATTATCGCCACGCTGCTCGGGTGGTCGGCCACAGTGATCGGTCTCGTTGTGTCGTGGAACGCGAACACCGCAGCGGGCGCGACCATTGCCGGTCTGGCGGTGCTGCAGTTCTTCGTGATCGCGACCGTGAAATCGAGTCGGGAAGCTTTGAGAGCCAAGCGGGCGGAGGCGCAGCAGATGGGGCCGACCGACGTCACTCGACCCGGGAATCGTAAATGCTTCAGTGAGGAGTTTTGATGTATGTACCGAAATTGATCATGACCGTCGGTGTATTCACAGTGGCGATTGCAGGATGTAGCAGCGCCGAATCCGCGACAGAAGTCCCCGCCGAATCGACGGCCGGTGCTGCACGCACCGGGAGTGACCTCGCCGCGGAGGCTGGATCGACGGAGGTCGAGGGCCCGGAACCGCGGCTGGTGATCGCGGACGCCGACTCCGGACGGATCGAGGTCATCGACCTGACGACCGACGAATCCGTCGGTTCTTTCGACGTCGGGAATCCAGCCCAGCTGACCACGGTGAACGGCCGCTACATCGTCGCGGTCGATGGCGAGGGCGGACGCGTCGACTTCCTCGACCCGGGTTCGTGGACCATCGAGCACGGCGACCACTCTCATTCGTACATCAAGAACCCGGCCACGATCGGATCGCTCGAGGGCGAGGATCCCAACTACATCGTCACGGGTGATCGCAAGGTGGCGGTCTTCTACGACGGCACGGGAACGGCAGACGTCGTCGACTTCGACACGCTGAGCAAGGGTGAGGTGACCGTGGCCACCACGATCGATGCTCTCGCACCCCACCGCGGCATCGCCGTCCCTGTGTCCGATCAGTACGTCGTATCGCGAGGGGGTGACGAGGACGATGTGCCGAACACACTCGAATTGCACAACGAGGCAGGCGAACTGGTGCGTACTCTCGATGGGGCATGCCCCGAGATGCACGGCGCGGCTGTGTTCTCGCGTTACTTCGTGCTCGCGTGCGACGATGGCGTACTGAAGGTCGAGGACGATTTCACTACGGCCAAGCTGCCCTATCCGACGGTCGGAAATCGGGCATGGTCGTTCGACCATCAAGGCAAGGGAGCAATCGTCTCCGCGGCCACCGCCGAGGGAGTGCTCGCACTCGACACCCGCTCGGGCCGTTGGGTCGAGGCGAAAACCGCAGACGAGACACTCGCATCCGGCGTGTCAGGTGACGGGAAGACCATCTTCTCGCTGCAGACGGATGGCACCTTCCGCACATTCGACGGGGTGACCGGCGCGGAACTGTCGTCGACGCCGGTGCTGTCCGCGCGGTACGACGAAGACGGCCCGGTGCCGTCGGTGCAGGTCGGCGGCAACAGGGTGTACGTCTCCGACCCAGTAACAGACACTGTCGTCGAGATCGACTACCGCGACGCAGGGCGTATTTCCCGCACCCTCGATCTCGGCTTCTCGCCTGCATCGGTCGGCGTGGTCGGCGCATGAAATATATAGTGCTGCTGGCTATTTCGCTTGTTTTACTCTTGACGGCGTGCTCGGACGCGGGTACTTCCGACAAGCCGACCGTGGTGGTCACGACGAACATTCTCGGTGACATCACGTCGAACGTAGTCGGCGAGCAGGCAGACGTACTGGTATTGATGCCGCCCAATTCGGATCCGCACTCGTTCGAAATCTCGGCGGCGGAGGCCGCTCAGGTCGAGTCGGCTGAGCTGTTGATAGCCAATGGCCTCGGGTTGGAGGGCGGTGTTGCAAACACAATCGAGGCCGCACGCTCAGAGGGCGTGGACGTCGTCGAAGCAGGGCCCGCCGCCGACCCCATCGCGTACGTGACCGGGCAGTCGGCGGGAGTGCAAGACCCACATGTCTGGACCGACCCGAACCGAATGCGCGCTGTGGTCGACTTGATCCGCGATGCGGTGAAGGAGTCGGTAGCGGGGGTGGATAAGTCCGCAATCGATTCTGCTGCTGCGCAATACGGCGCGCAGCTCGTCGAACTCGATAAGCGTATGGGTGAACGATTCGGAATGATCGCACCGGACAAGCGCACATTGGTGACCAACCATCACGTGTTCGGCTACCTCGCCGATCGATACGACTTCGAGATCATCGGAGCGATCATTCCGAGTGGCACGACACTGGCCTCGCCCAGTGCATCGGACCTCTCCGACCTGGCCGGGACAGTACGTGCAGCAGGGGTGAGAACGATATTCGTCGACTCCTCGCAGCCCGACCGGTTGGCGCAGGTTATGGCATCGGAGGCCGGCGTGGACATCGGCGTGGTCGAGCTGTACACCGAATCGTTGGGTGACGAGAACTCCGAGGCGTCGACGTACCTGGACATGATGGAGTACAACTCGACGATGGTCGCATCCGGCCTGTCGTAGTGCACTTACGGAATCGAAGCAGACCAAAACTGTTGCAACACTTGGACTGTCTCAATTAATGGTTTTGACAATCATTTCCAACAAGCGGTATATTTCCGTTCATGAAAATCATTCGTTCGTATCGCAACCTCGGCGCGGTAGTCGCGCTGAGTACTTCGGTCGCGCTTCTCGCGGCCTGCTCGTCCGAAGCCGGCACGGAAGCGGAGTCTGTCGAAACCACTGCCGAAACGGCTGCTGCGCAGTCTCATTCGGAGCCGCAACCGCGGCTGGCCACCAGCTACGACGGCGGCGTACTGATCCTCGACGCCGCAACGCTCGAGACGGTCGAGGACATCTCCGGCATCGAAGGTTTCACTCGGCTCAACCCCGCCGGTGACGGACGGCACCTCTTCGTAAGCGGCTCAGGCGCTTTCACCGCCCTCGACGCCAGTACTTGGACCGATAGTTCGCAGTCGTATACGTCCACTCCTGCGTTGACCGACATCGAGTTCGACGCAACCACCCCGGGGCACGTCGTGCGACACGACGGCAAGACGGTGCTCTTCGATGACGGTACCGGCAAGGTCGAGATGTTCGAGTCGGCCGCGCTGCTCAAAGGCAGCAAGCCCGAAGTCGAGAGCTATACGACGCCGGAGGCTCATCATGGTGTCGCAGTGGCGCTCTCGGATGGCTCGCTGCTCACCACCATCGGAAATGAAGACGAGCGCACGGGCATCGTCGTGCTCGATGCCGATCGCAAGGAGATCGCCCGGAACGAGGAATGCCCGGGCGTGCACGGTGAAGCTGTTGCCGCTGATGAGACCGTAGTCGTGGGATGCGAGGATGGCGTGCTCATCTACCGTGACGGCGAGATTCGCAAGGTGCAGAGTCCGGACGCCTACGGCCGGATCGGAAATCAGGCCGGCGACGAGGACTCGCGGATCCTGCTCGGTGACTACAAGAGTGATCCTGATGCCGAGCTGGAGCGTCCGACCCGCGTGTCGTTGACCGATACCGCCACGGGTGAGCTCACGCTGGTAGACCTCGGCACCAGCTACACGTTCCGTTCGCTCGGCCGCGGACCGGACGGGGACGCGATCGTGCTCGGCACCGACGGAGCGCTCCACATCATCGACGTCGACACGAAGGCCGTCGCCGAGACGATACCGGTCGTCGATGCCTGGGAAGAGCCCGTCAAGTGGCAGGAACCGCGTCCGGCGTTGTTCGTGCAGGGCGGCACCGCATACGTGTCGGATCCTGCCGGCAACTCGGTTCACGCGGTAGATCTGGCAACCGGCGAAGTTTCGACCTCCGGCGAACTGGCCCACACGCCCATCGAGCTGACAGGTGTCACCGGATAGTAAAAACCCGCACCGAGATGTCGATGACTCCGGGCTCGTTCTTTCCCGGCGTCGGCCCGCTCGGAGTTGTAGGTGCAGACGGTTGGGCCGGAACTTCGCTGAGCGCTAAGGCCGATCGAGGTAGAACTCCGCGATCTCGGTGGCGACGGCTGCCACCGCCGAAGCGAGATCGGGTTCCATGTCGAGTGCTTTTGCCAGTTCGGCGCCTCGGAGATCGCGGGTTCGCAGGAGCTCCCAGGCCTGCTCGACGGCACGTACCGAGGTCGCGAAGTCGAGTTCTGGGCGGTTCGAGCGCAGCGCCGTTGCTGCCCAATCTGCATCGAACGTTCCACGGGGAGGTCCGAACACTCGCTCGCCGGAGGTGTAGCTCTTCGGTTCCATGTACGCCGATGGTAGCGACATTCGCGCCACGCCGGATCTCCCGTTATTCGGACAGAAGCGTGCCGATCCTCGCAAGGTAGGTTGGCTGTCGTATACGTGAGACATCACATGCACGGTGACGATCGGAGTCGGGTGAGTAGGGCGAACAACGAACGTCGATCGAAAACGTTTCGCCGCACGATGATTCGTGCGGTCGGCGCAGCGATCGGAGTGGTCCTCGCGATAGTCCTGGCATCGGCGGCCTGGGTCGCCGTGGTGTCGTCCGGTCGTGTTCACGACGTTGCGGACGCACCCGACGCGCCGGTGGTCATCGTGCTCGGCTCGCAAGTTCGAGATGGCAAGCCGATGAAGTTTCTCTCCGGCCGGCTCGATGCCGCCATCGAGGTATACGACTCCGGGAGAGCACAGGCGATTCTGGTGTCCGGCGACGCACATGGCCGCTCGGGCAACGAGATCGCGGCGATGACAGAGTATCTCGTCGACGCCGGAGTCGATCGCGACAAGATCGTCGGCGACGACTACGGTCTTGATACTTTCGACACCTGCGCCCGTGCATCGGACACGTTCGGCGTGAGTAAGGCACTGATCGTAAGCCAGGGTCTGCACGTGTCACGTGCCGTCGCACTGTGCCGCGACGCAGGCATCGATGCGCACGGGATCGATGCCGAGTGCGAATGCAACTGGCTGGCGGTTGTGAGGAACTATGCGCGCGAGTGGTTGGCTCGCCCCAAAGCGGTACTCGACCTACTCTCCGGCCGTCCGCCCGCCGTCGTCACGCCCCCGGACGGAACGCTTACCGCAGTGTCCAGGGGCTGACGGACGCGAGTGCCAGTTCGACGATGTCGTAATTCGGTCCTGGAAAACTAGAACGTGTACTAGTTTGAGGTCGAGGATGACCGTCGTCGAAAGGGTGTAGACGTGGACTGGTATCGGATCAAGACCGCTGTAACGGGAATCAAGAGGCTCGCGACGCTTTCGGACGAGGACAAGCAGTCGGCCATCGACGCATTTCAGTTCTTCCAACGCATGCAAGCCGGTGAGTCGACCGACACAGCTGACGAGACCAAGGCCGTCGCGGACTACTACAAGGTCCTGAACAACATGCTGTCGGTGTTCGATTTGGAGAAGCTCTACATTCCGCCGTTGCTCGATGGAAAGCAAGGGCTCTACGGCAACCAGATCCTGCTCGAGAAGGCGCTCCTGAAAGAGTTGGCGTTGAAGGACTCCGCCCAGTCCCATCTACTCGACATGGGATGTGGACGTGGCCGAATCGCGCACCACTTGGCCACGCTGACCGGAGGGCAGGTTTCGGGCTACAACATCGACCCCAATCAGCTCGAGAATGCCGACGAATGGGCGGCCAGATGTGGCATGAGTGATCGACTGCACTTCAAGTTCGGAGATCACCACAAGCCTCTCGACTACGAGTCCGAGTCCTTCGATGGCTGCTTTTCCGTCCAGGCAGTCTGGCCGTTCTTCAAGAAGGACGAGCTCGATGCCCACGCCGAGGAGATGTACCGGGTCCTCAAACCAGGCGGACGCTATGCCTGCTCGGAGTACCTGCTGACGCCGTACTTCGACTGGGAAAACGAAGAGCACGTCACCCTTCACAAGTTGTTCCTGCCCACGCTTGCAGCGACTCAGTCGATGTACCCGGCAGATGTGTGTGCGGCCCTCGAGCGAGCAGGCTTCCGGATCGTGCTGTCGGCTCCGTCGAAAAGCGAAGCATGGCCTCTGTGCGATGAGAAGGCCAACCTGATACGCCGCGGACGCAAGGCAGTTCGCGGGCTGGAAAGAGTGAAGGTCGTGCCGCCGTGGGTCGAAGAGTCGCTCCAACTCCTTCAGACCGGAGCCGAAGCCTGGAATCAGGCCGAGCGTGCGAAGATCGCGGACCTCAACTGGCGGATCGTGGCAGAAAAGGTCTGACAGGACGGAGACCAGCGCCGATGTCACAGCAGCTCACTGCGCTCCGCCCGGTACAGTGGGCGGGCTGGTTCAACACTGAACCGGAACCCGTATCCCCAGGAGTTGTTTTTCGTTGAGCTGGATCCGCTTGAACGACGTTGCCAAGGGATACGACCAGAAAGTGATGCTGCGTGAGGTCTTCTTCCGCCTCGCAGACGGTGACCGCGTCGGCCTGATCGGTCGGAACGGTACCGGCAAGACCACCCTCCTGCAGCTGTTACTCGGTCGTGAGACCCCGGATTCGGGCACGGTCGACGTCACCGAGGGCGCACGGATCGGTTACTTCTCGCAGTTCTCCGAACTCGACGGCGAGCGCAGCATCCAAGCCGAATTGGAATCGCTGTTCACCGAGGTTCACGCGATCGAACTAGAACTCGCCGAGGTCGAGGGCAAGCTCGGGGGAGACCTCGACGAGAAGGAGATGTACCGCCTCGTCGACCGTCAGGCCGAACTGCTGGACCTGATGGAGCACAAGGGCGGCTGGACGTACCACCAGGAAATCGACACCGTGCTCTCGATGCTCGGGTTCAACCCCGAGCGCCGCGAATTGGCGGTCGACCGGTTGTCCGGCGGTTGGCGAAACAGAGCAGCTCTGGCCAAGATTCTGATCGAAGCCCCGGATGTGTTGTTGCTCGACGAGCCGACCAACTTCCTCGACGTCGCAGGCATCGCCTGGCTCGAGCGGTGGTTGCGCGACTTCCGTGGCGCACTGCTCGTCGTCTCGCACGACCGTGCATTCCTCGAGCAGGTCGTCACCGGCATAGTCGAAATCGAGAACCACCACCTGCAGACATACGAAGGCAGCTACTCGGACTACGTTCAGCAGAAACAGTTTCGGCTCAAGAATCTCGAACGCGAGTTCAGCAACGAACAGCAATTGCTGGCCTACGAACAAGAGGCGATCAGCGACCGCAAAGAAGCTGTCAAAAACCCGAGTGGTGTGCTCAAGCGTCGTCTGGCGAACATCAAGAAGAGCAAAGCGCCGCGTCCGGTGGACACCGTCGTCTCCGCGATCTACGGCGGACTCCATGTGCACGACAACCTGGCCGAGATCTCGGGAATCTCGAAAAGCTATGGCGACCAACAACTCTTCGACAGTGTGTCCTTCACTGTTCATCGCGGAGACCGCATCGCCATCACCGGGCCGAACGGCTGCGGCAAGACTACGTTGGTCGATATCCTCACCGGTTCGGAACAACCGGACAGCGGAAAGATCAAATGGAAGACCAAGGCGCCGTCGTTCATCTATTACAACCAGGTGCTCGCCGACCTCGACCTCGATGACACGGTCACCCATTCGGTCAACGCGATGCCCGACAGCCTGGCCCTGACGGCGACGAAGAAGGAAGTCAATCGCTTCCTGACATTGCTGCAGTTTTCCGAGATGGACCTCAAAACGCGTATCGGCGTGCTGTCCGGTGGGCAGAAAGCGCGTGTGGCGTTGGCGCAGTGTCTGTTGTTCGGCGCCGGTGTGATCGTGCTCGACGAACCGACCAACCACCTCGACCTGCAGAGCACCCAGGTGCTCGAACGGGCATTGATGGCGTTCCCGGGAGCCGTGATTCTCGTGAGTCACGACAGGTTCTTCGTCGAGAAGGTCGCGTTCCGGCAACTGTCCTTCGACGGCAAGGGCGGAGTGCAAGAAATCGCAGGCGTTCACATGGCGTAGTAAGCGCCCGTTCTGCACACTATCGGGCGGTATCGACGGGATCCCGTCGATACCGACCGATAGTGTGCAGAACCGTCAGTCCTTGTAGTAAACGACCTGATGGCTGGTCGCGAGCAGGCTGCCGTCGGTGCCCCATAGTTCGGCCGACTGATCGAAATATCCCTGATTGAACCGTCGGGTGCTCGCGGTACCGAGGACATAATCGTCGGACTGGATCTTCAGGTCTTCAGTCGTGGCGAAATAGTGGATGGTGAGCGAAATCGTCCCTGCTGGAACGAATTTGCCGCGACGCTGAAACACGCGCGGATAGAAGATGTCGCACATCGAGGTCAGTGACGCGAAATCGAGCGGCCGCGGGGGAGCGTCGCGCACCCATAATGTCGCGGTCGAGTCTGCTGACTCTTCTTCGATGAGTTTGCCTGCTGCGAAGCGCATATCGTAGTTCTTTGCCCAAGCGATGAAATCAGGGAAGCTTTCATCGTCGAGATCGGACGGCGCCGGTGCGGCAGGGGAAGATGCCTCGACGTCGTTCCAGGTTTCCCGACGCGTCCCGAACACTGCCGTTGCGGTGGTGGCGACCACGCCGTTCTGAGTCAGTTCCAGATACCAATGCTGATTGCTGCGGTTGGTGCGAACAGCGCGAGTGGAAACTTCGAACGCACCGTCGGCAATGGGGCCGGCGAAGTTGATCGTGATCGAAATCGGTTCGCCGAGCCGATCGGGATGTTCTTCGACAGCGCGAATCAACGTTGCTGCTGTGAGACCGCCAAACGGTCCGACCATGTTTTTGTATGAAGTGGATGTGTGGCCTCGAACGACGCCGTCGCGGACAGCCTCCAGCGTCAGTGCGTCGTCGAAGGCGTGTGTGTCGGTCATGAGGCTCCCGGAAGTGTGTTCAATACTATGCTGCGCGTCATAGTATCCGAGTCGAAGTATCAAGGCAGTGCTGCCTGCACCCAATCGAGGTCTCGTCGATCACCGCGGAGCACTTCCAAGTCCGGCGGCCTTGGCGGTCAACACCGCTCGCTCACGCTCGTTGCCCGCCAACCTTGCAGCCTCGAGTAATTCGATGCGTGCTTCGTCGATTCGACCGAGTTGGGCAAGAAGGTCTCCTCGCACACTCGGCAACAGGTGGTAACCGGACAGCGTTCCCGCACTGACGAGCTTGTCGACGTACTCCAGGCCGATGACCGGGCCGTAGGCCATCGAGAGAGCTGCTGCAAGATTGAGATCGACGACCGGCGAGGGCGCCAGCTGCTGTAATGCCTGGTACAGCAACACGATTCGCTTCCAGTCGGTATCGGCGAAAGTCGCCGCGACGGCGTGGCATTCCGCGATCCCTGCCTGCAGGCTGTACGGGCCGCGACCACGCCCGATAGCGTCGGCGCGTGCCAGCGACGTCAGGCCTCGGGTGATCTGCCCGCGATCCCACCTTGTGCGGTTCTGCTCGGACAACAGAATCGGCACACCGTCGGGGTCGGTGCGAGCGCCGAACCGTGACGCAGTCAGTTCCATCAACGCTACCAAGCCATGTACTTCGGGCTCGTGCGGAACCAGTTCGGCCAGGATGCGTGCCAACCGCAGCGCTTCGTTGCTGAGGTCGGTGCGCATCCACTCCTCACCCGAACTGGCTGCGTAACCCTCGTTGAATACCAGATACACAACGCTGAGGACCCCTCCGAGCCTGCCGGCAAACTCCGCACGCTCCGGAACCTCGAATGTGACTTTTGCCGCGGTGAGCGTCTTCTTGGCCCGCACGATGCGCTGCTGAACCGTCGTTGTCGGTATCAGAAACGCCTTCGCGATCTCTTCGGTTGTCAGCCCACCGACTACTCGAAGCGTCAATGCCACCTGAGCTTTTCGATTGAGAACCGGATGGCACGCAATGAAGATCAGCCGCAGGATGTCGTCGTCGATACGGTCGGGATCCCACGTCTCGTTTTCGACTGCCGAGGCGTCGTTGTCCAACGCCCGGGCAAGGTGCGCATACCGCTCGTCGAGTCGATCCTTGCGGCGCCATCCGTCGATCGCCCGCCTTCTTGCGACCGACGTCAGCCATGCGGCCGGGTTGCGGGGAACGCCCGAAGTGGGCCACTGCTCCACGGCTTCGAGCAGGGCCTGTCCGGCAAGATCCTCGGCGAGATCGAGATCGCCGACAGTTCGGGTGAGCGTGGCGAGAATTTTCGCCGACTCGATCCGCCACACGGCCTCGATCTCGCGTCGAACATCTGCGGTCATAGTTTCAGGAAGAAACAGGTCGATCGGTGCCGAGCTCTTCGCGCCAACCCGCTTCTTTGCGAATGTATTCGTTGCTCTGATCGAACTCTTCCATCTCGGTGACGCGACGGACCTCGAGCTTCACTCCGGGGCCGAGCGGGCAGCGCTTGGCCCATTCGACGGCCTCGTCCTTCGACGAGGTCTGGATGATCCAGAATCCCGAGAACAACTCCTTGGTCTCTCCGTACGGGCCGTCGGAGATGACCGGTGTCTCGGCATCGAAGTCGACGATGAAGCCCTCTTCCGGCCCCGCCAATCCTTCACCCGCAAGGAGTACCCCGGCCTTGAGTAGCGACTCGTTGTACGCACCCATGGCGTTGATGATCTCGGCAAAATCCATGTCCTTGGACGCTTCGATGGCCTCGTCGGTGGTGCGCATGATCAACATGTACTTCATTTCGGTTCTCCTCTGCTTGCGGGACGTCCTCTTCGGTCCTCTACCTATACGTCGAACGGGTCGAGAATCGATCGACATCAGCTGAGAAAGAAATCTACTTCCTTGGATGATTCGGGCTCGCCGACCGTCACGAACCGCCTCGCCTGGCGCGAAACGCCGCGACCGCAGTCCTGTTTCCGCAGGAAGAAGAGCAGAATTTGCGGGAACGGTTGCGGGAAAGGTCGAACACGATGCCGCCGCAGTCGGCCGCGCAGACGTCGAGCCTGGAGAGTTCGTCGGCACGAATCACATCGATCATCGCCATGGCAGTCTCGACGGCGATCCTGTCGGCCAAAGGTCTGTCATCGCTCACCGCATGTAGATGCCAGTCGACGTCTCCATGTCGGACCAGCCGCGGCAGTGCTTCGGCGTCGGCGAGGATCTGGTTGACGATCACCACGGCGCCGTCGCGGTCGCTGATGAGCATTTCTCGTAACAGTGGCCGCAGCGCGCGTACTGCGTCGAGCTCGGCGAGATCGCCGTCGAATCTGCCGGTGTAGCCCTGCTCGACGAAGAACGCTGACAGTTGTGCGAGCGTCGTCATCGTGTCCGGATCCTCCGCCGAGTTCACCAAGACGACAGCGGACAGCATCGCCCCTTCGGTGTCATGAGCAAAAATCATGTTGACACCTTACATCGCAATCCTTAACGTAAGGTGCCATGACGAGTTTGACCGATGACATTCGCGTGCAGCCAACCTCCCGGTTGGCCTCGGGACTCGGCCTGGCCGTAGTGTCCTCCGCGGCGTTCGGCCTCTCCGGACCACTGGCAAAGGGGCTTCTCGACGCCGGTTGGACTGCTGGGGCCGCGGTGACCGCGCGAGTTCTGATCGCAGCAGCGGTCCTTGCTCTTCCCGGTGCCTTGGCGATGCGGGGCCGCTGGAATCTCGTACCCCGCAGCCTGGGAACCATCGTCGCGTACGGGGCGATCGCGGTCGCGGGATGTCAGCTCGCGTTCTTCAACGCTGTCGGTTACATGCAGGTCGGTGTTGCACTACTGATCGAATTCACTTCGCCTGTCGCAGTCATCGGCTGGATGTGGTTGCGCCACAAGCAACGTCCGACGGTCAAGACCGTCTTCGGTGCGGCAGTGGCGGCGGTCGGACTGGTGTTCGTGCTCGACTTGATCTCGGGTGCAGCGATCGACCCGATCGGAGTTCTGTGGGCGCTCGGTGCGATGGCCGGAGCAGCCGTCTACTGGATCATGTCGGCCGAAGAAGGGCACGGTCTACCGCCGTTGGCGCTCGCGGCGGGTGGGCTGTTGTTCGGCGGAATGATCCTGATGCTGGCGGGGTTGGTCGGGATCGTGCCGTTCGCCGCCACCACCTCGAATGTGATCCTTGCCGGTGCAAGCGTGCCCTGGTGGGTGTCGATCGCATTGTTGGGCGTGGTCACAGCCGCACTCGCGTACGTCTGCGGAATCGCTGCGATCCGCAGGCTCGGCTCGCGCCTCGCCTCGTTCGTCGGGCTTACCGAGGTCCTGTCCGCTCTCGTATTCGCATGGCTCTTGCTCGGTGAGACACCGCGGCTCGTACAGGTGTGCGGTGGTGGCCTCATTCTGCTCGGGGTTGTGATCGTCAAGCTCGGGGAGCCGAAAGGTGATCCTGCCGGTGCAGGGCATGATGGATGTGTGGGTGGTATTTCGCCGGTGGCGTGCGCGCCCGAGCCTGCCGAGAGGAAAGTTCTGGAGTGAGCAAGCATCAACCGGTGTATCGCGCGGAATCGTTCGATCGGATGCTCGAGTACATGGCCGAGCGAGCTCGCGACTCGATCAGCTCCGGCGAACGAAAGATCTTGGGTATCACCGGTCCCCCCGGCTCAGGAAAGTCGACGGTGTGTAAGGCTCTCGGCGAGGTGCTCGGAGCGAAGGCCGCGATCGTCGAGATGGACGGATTCCACCTCTCGAACAGCGAGCTGAACAGACTCTCCATGCGCGACCGCAAAGGGGCGCCCGACACGTTCGATGTGGACGGGTACGTCGCCTTGCTCGGGCGCCTACGCAAGCAGGACTCCGAGGTGGTCTACGCACCCCGATTCGATCGCGGATTGGAGGAATCGGTCGGATCAGCAGTGCCGATTCTGCGCAGCACTGCTCTGATCATCACCGAAGGCAACTACCTGCTGTCCGCGGACGGGGGATGGCAGCGTGTTCGACCGGCACTCGATGAGGTGTGGTACCTCGACGTCTCACAGAGCATTCTCACCGAACGATTGATCAGCAGACAGCGTCGTCACGGGAAAGCGCTCGCCGATGCACGTATGTGGACCGAACGAGTGGATCTTCCCAACTCGAATATCGTTGCAGGGGCGCGTGAGCAAGCCGATCTGGTGTTTGCAGTGCCAGAGGATCCGAATTCATACCGCGGATAGCCCCGATGTCCATCACGGGCCCCAAACTCCGAGTTCGTTGCCACTGGGATCGGTGAAGTGAAAGCGTCGACCGCCGGGAAACTCGTAGGGGTCGTTCAGCAGCATGCCGCCGGCTGTACGTACGGACTCCAACGTCGAATCGAGGTCATCGGAATACAAGAGTACGAGTGGGCCGCCCCTCGGTGCAGGTTCGTCCACCAGCGCCAGGCCGCCCACTTCATTGCCGTCGGCACCGACGATCCCTGCATACCCAGGGCCGTAGCTATTGAAATCCCACCCGAATGCGTTTCGGTAGAACGCTTGGGCACCAGGGAGATCGGTCACGAAAAAACTCGATGTAGTTCAGTCGATGATGCATGTTCTCGGTCATGGTGGAGATTCTCACATGGAGTGCGAGCACGATGTGCCACCTGCACGCCGAGCAAGTGGATTCCCGCCCAATCCGGTGCGAGCGGAACACCGTGCCCGCCCGGTGTTCTACGAGGCAGTCGGCTCTGCGAGGATTCCGTCGATTTGGCACATTGCTGTCACCAAGTCCTCATCCATCTTCATCTCAGCCATGGGTTGCATCTGATCCGCGGTATCGAAAGTCATCGTCGTAGTCATCCGGGTCCGACCGTCGATGTCCATCAGTACTACGACGGCGTGCGCAGTGCCCATGTCTTCTATGGGTTCCCAATTGTCGTCGGCAAACCCGTCGTCGAAGGACAAGGTTCGCGGAGCATCGATTGCGGTGATCGACCACCGTCCCCGAACTTTCTGCCCGTGGGAACCGAGCATGTAGTAGTGCGCCACCCCGCCTGGTTCGAATTCATGGGTCTCGAACGTCGCCGGCGACGTATTTGTAGCCCACCACAGTTCGAGCTTGCGCGGGTCTGCCCAGATCTGCCAGACGCGTTCGACTTGCGCGTCGAACTCGGCAACGATCGTGAAGACGAGGTTCTTCTCGTCTTTGTCGGTACTGATGACAGTCATCGCATCTCTTCCTGCTCTTCTCGACTCGTCGAGTTTCTTCTCATGAGCTCGCGCCCAGCGCGGCGTACGTGGCCTGTAGATAGTGCTCAGCTCGATCGGATCCGATGATCCCCTCACCCATGCGATTCATCATGTAAGAGAACGTCATTCCGCTCTCGGGGTGCATGACGACCAGTGACCCACCCCATCCGCCCCAGAAACATATCTTCTCGTCAGGAATGTAAGGAACCGTCTCCAATTGGGGCAGCGCGAATCCGATCCCGAAACGAAGCGGCACACCCAAGGCCAAATCGACGCCGCTACTCTGCTCGTCGAACGCAAGCTCTACCGCGTCGCGTCCGAGCAGACGTACACCGTCGACCGTTCCGCCGAGTGAGAGCGCGGACAAGATCGTCGCGACGGAGCGAGCATTGCCGTGACCGTTGAGCGCACCCAGCTCGGCGCGGCGCCAGGGCGCGGTGTTCGCGGACTCGGCGTCGATCAGCGGGCCCAGGAAGGTCCGGCGTCGCACTTTCGACGGGTCGGGAATCTTCGACGAAGTGCTCACGGGTGGCGGCACGACGGCGGCGATGCGTGCCCAGTCCTGCTCGTGAGCACCGATCTGGAAGTCGGCGCCGAGAGGGCGAGCGATATCTTCGGCGACGAACTGCGCCAACGTCTTACCCGCTGTGCGGCGCACGAGTTCGCCGACGAGATGCCCTTGCGTCGCGGCGTGGTACCCGGACGTGGTGCGCGAATCCCACCACGGCGCTTGCGCAGCCAATCGAGAAGTGGCCGGCTCCCAGTCGTACATGTTCTCGGTGGTGAACGGTGCGTCCCAACCCGAGACGCCGGATGTGTGCGACAGCAGGTGCCGCACCTCGATATCCTGTTTGCCGTTGGCCTCGAACTCGGGCCAGTACTTCGCAACCGGTGCATAGGGGTCCAGGAGTCCGCGATCCATCAGCATCAATGCGGCGAGGTTGGTGACCGTCTTGGTTGTCGACCAGACATTGGTGATCGTGTCTCGAACCCACGGACGAGTGCAAGCAGAATCGCTGTGCCCGCCCCAGATATCGACGACACGGCGGCCGTCGATGTCGACGACGACCGAGGCGCCGAGTTCCGCACCCGAGTCGATGTCGGCAGCCAACGCATCGCGTACCTGACGAAAGCCCGGTTCCCAGTCTCCGTCAACCATTGCTCGACGCGCCGAGCAGTCGGTGCACGGCGAGATCGACGTAGGTGTCTGCGACGGCTTCGATGCTCAGATCACCTCCGTCATGGAACCAGTTGCTGATTCCGTTCAGCATGTCCGTCACCGCGAAGGCGGACACGCGGGCATCGGACACCGTGAACTCCCCGGAGCGCATACCGGCGGCGATGACCTCGCGCACGCGTCGTTGGTATCGACGCCGGTAGTCCTCGATCGTGGCTCGATGTTCCGGCGTCAGCGAGGCCAGCTCGTGGAGCCCGACGATGTACTCGACGCGTCGGAGGTTGAGGTGTACGAGATGTGCCCGCACCAGCGAGGCCAATCGTTCTGTGGGCGTGCCCGGTGCGTCGAGCAGCGGCAGATTCTCTTCTGAGGGCTCCTCGGTGACGGTGAGGCAGACTGCGAAGAGGATGTCTTCCTTGGACTGGAAGTGGTGGTACAGGCTTGCCCCGCGGATCCCGACTGCGTCGGCGATGTCACGCATGCCGACGTTGGCGTACCCGTCGCGAGCAAAGATCTCTGCCGCTTTCGACGCTATGTCCTCGCGGCGGCGTTGCGTTCGGATCTGGCGTGGGACGACGGCTTCTCGGTCGGGTGCGGTCATACGGGCTCCTCCGCCGCGGTGGCCATGGTTCGAAGGTTCCTCTTGAGGATCTTGCCCTGCGCGTCGACGGGTAGTTCTTCGACGATGTGCACGGATTTCGGAGCCTTGTAGGTCGCCAGTTCGATCCGGCAGTGCTCGATGATGGCCTGCGGATCGGGGGTGCACCCCTCACGCGCAATGACGAATGCTGTCACTGCCTCGGACCAATAGGGATCAGGCACTCCGACGACGGCGGCACGCAGCACCTCCGGGTGTGCGTGAATGGCGCGTTCGACTTCTTGCGAAGATACATTCATTCCCCCGGTCTTGATCATGTCCTTCATGCGATCGTAGAAGAACAGATTTCCGTCTGCGTCGACACGCACCATATCGCCTGTGTGGACCCAGCCGCCACGGAAAACTTCGGCGGTTCGTTCCTCGTCTTTGAAGTATCCGAGCATCACCGACGGAGTGCGACAGACCAATTCGCCGATCTCGGTGTCGTTGCCTTCAGCGTCGACGACCTTGACCTCGAGGTGTGTGACCGGCTTACCGATCCACGACGCGTCGCCACCGGGAATGTCGTCGAGGGTGGAGAACCAGCCGACCGAACCCAGTTGGGAAAGTTCGGACTGCCCCCAGTAGGTGCCCCAGATCGCCTCAGGTGCAGCGCTCGCCCACGCATCGATTGTGTGCGGGGAGACCTGGCCACCGTAGGTCAGACAGCGTCGAACCTGCCCGACGGCCGCGGTGCCGAACGACGGGTTTCGCGCTAGCGCCATATAGAATGTCGGTGTCTGGGCGATCACCGAGACCTTCTCGTCGGCGATGATCTGGAGCGACTGTGTCGGGTCGGCGGTTGCAGGTAGCACGAGTGTTGCGCCCATGAGGGTCAGCGTGGTCATCGATCCGAGGCCGGCGATGGTGTGGAACGGCATGACGAACAGCCAGGTGTCCTCGGGACCGGTCCGTAGACCCCAACTCCATGCAGGCGCGGTGGAGATGAGGAAGTTGCGATGCGGGATCATCACGCCCTTGGGTGCGGCCTCGGTGCCGGAGGTGTAAATGACCATGGCGACGTCGTTCTCGTCCATCTCGACTTCGGGATCGGTCAACGGTGTTTGCGCCGTCAGTTCTTCGTACTGTGCGCCGAACGTGACGAGCGTCGTCGACTCGGGCTTGACGCCGGAGATCGTGTCGGCGAATTCGACGTCGGCGACCACCACCGTTGGCTCTGCATGTTCGAGTTGGTGCCGCACCTCCGCGGACCGATACATGACGTTGATGCCCGTGAACGCGGCACCGATCTTGAGGGTGCCGTAGTACGCGATGACGACGTCGACGCTGTTGCGTGCCATCGACGCGACTCGGTCACCGTGCCGCACACCGAGTTCGAGGAGAAGGTTCGCGAACTGATTTGCCCGGGCGTCGAGCTCCCCGTACGTGGTGACCAGGCGTTCACCGTCGGCTCGGTAGCTGATGAACGCGGTCTTGTTCGGCTGCGTACGCGCGTGTCGACGGAGTTGATCTCCGATGGTGGCTCGGCCGATCATGGAACGGTGATGCTGGGCAGTGCCGGTCACGTGTCTTCTCCTGGAGAATTCGGTTGGCTCAGAGCGAGGGGGACAGGGCTTGCTCGAACATCGGCTGGGAGAACGTATCCAGGGCGACTATCTGCTCGACGGGATCGCGGCTCAGCTTCTTGGGGAACGAACGCTCGGGGTACCCGACGGCGATGTGTGCGGCGGTGATGTAACCCTCTGGAATCTCCAACAGCTCGCGCACCTTGGGTTCCTCGGCGCACAGCAGAGTGGTCACTGCGGTGGCAACTCCCTGGTCTCGCAGGCTCAGGCACAGGTTCTGCACTGTCGGATAGATCGACGCACCACCGACGACGGAGAGTCTGCCGAGTTCGTGATCGGTGGGGTGAAGTCCATCTTCTGCAGCGCACACGACCACGATTGCGGGTACCTCGGCCAGGTGACGGGCGAAGAAGTCGGCGTCCTGCACTGTCTTCGGGAGGGCGCCGACGGCCACTGTTCCGCCGGTGATACCGGAGAAGTAGGCATCCCACATCGGCAGATACAGTTCGGCGAGTGTCTGTTTGCGAGCTGCGTCGCGAACGACGATCCATCGCACCGGCTGTCGGTTACCGCCCTGGGGTCCGAAGCGGGCGACGTCGAAGGCCTTTCTGAACACCTCGTCGGGGACCGGATCGCTGAGGTATCGCCGGCAGGTTCCGGTCGTGCGCATTGCCTCGGTGAGCTCCATGTTGAATCCCTTCGCCTGTCCACTGTTAGGTAGTGCCTGAAGCATTGTGTGGTGTATGCCACATTGTCAAGTGGCAATTCTGTGGCTCCAGCCAGATACCTGAAGTGCTTGCGGAAATTTGCCTAACTGTGGTTAGTTTCAATGGTCCGTTCTCCTCGGGCGCTGAAGGAGGTCTTTCATGTCTGCACCTGTGAACGATGTCGATCGCGACCGGCTGGCTCGGGCGCTCGACTCGGCAAACATGCCGAGCCTGGTCGCAGTGCTGTATCAACTCACCGGCGATCACGCCTGGCTCGAGGCCCCATATCGCCCGACCCGCAGTCGTGGGATGGACGACAACGACGCAGGCGGGTTTGCGCCCGACGTTGCGGACGCCATTCGATCGGCCGCACTCGACGCCATCTCCGACCGGACGAACGGCACGCCCTCCGCGATTCCGTCGCCGTCCAGCGAACAACTCGTGGAGATGATCAGTGCCGCGGTAGGGGAGTCCGTGCCACCGGAATTCGCGTCGATGATCGCCGAGGACATGGGCTTTACGCCGATCGAGGATCAGGAGGTCACGCGCAGTGAGCTGTCGGTCATCGTAATCGGGGCCGGGGTGTCGGGCATGCTCGCGGCCATCAAGCTGCGTGAAGCCGGGATCGAACACGTTGTCCTGGAGAAGAATTCCGACGTAGGCGGCGGATGGTTCGAGAACACGTACCCCGGAGCCGGCGTCGACACTCCAAGCCACCTCTACTCGTACTCCTTCGCCCCACGAGCGTGGAGCACACACTTCGGCAAGCGCGACGAGGTCTGGCAGTACCTCAGCGATGTGGCTACCGATCACGACCTTCGGGACCGGATCCGATTCGACACCGAGGTCTCCACGTCCGTGTACGACTCCGAGCGCCAGCGGTGGACGGTCACCACGACCAGCGGCGAGATATTGACGGCAGACGTGGTCATCACAGCCACCGGCCAACTCAATCGCCCGAAGGTTCCCCCCATACCCGGCCTCGACTCGTTCCGTGGACCGATCTTCCACACCGCAGAGTGGCCCGAGGGTCTCGACCTGACGGGCAAGCGCGTTGCCATAGTCGGCACCGGTGCCAGCGCAATGCAGGTGCTTCCTGCTATCGCGTCGACGGTGGGTCACGCGACGGTGTTCCAGCGCTCGCCACAGTGGGTGGCGTCGAGTGACGTTTATTTCGCCCCCATAGACGACGACGTCAGCTATCTGATGGAGACGGTTCCGCTGTATAGGCTTTGGTATCGAGCGCGACTTGCTTGGAACTTCAACGACCGCGTCCACCCGTCGTTGCAGGTCGATCCGGAGTGGGAGAACCCTGCACAGTCGGTCAACGCGATCAACGACGCGCACCGCCGAGTATTCACCCGATACCTGGAGAACGCGCTGGAAGGCAGGCCGGATCTCATCGAGAAGTCGCTACCGGACTACCCCCCGTTCGGCAAGCGGATGTTGCTCGACAACGGGTGGTTCGCTGCCCTTCGCCGTGACAACGTCACCCTGGTGGCCGAAGGTGTCGCCTCGATCGGTGCTGACACAGTGCGGGGACAGCAGGGGACCGAGGTCGAGGTCGATGTCGTCATCCTGGCAACCGGCTTCGAGACGCACAAGTTGTTGACACCCATCGACGTTCGCGGCCGCTCTGGTAGATCGATCCGCGACGGGTGGGGCCCCGAGGACGCTCATGCGCACCTGGGCATCACCGTGCCGGACTTCCCCAACCTCTTCCTGACCTGCGGGCCCGGAACCGTCCTCGGGCACGGCGGTAGCTACATCACCATCGCGGAATGTCAGGTCCGCTACATCATGGATGTCCTGAAATACATGTCGGACAATCGAATCGGTGCAGTCGAGTGCAAGCCCGAAGTCGAAGAAGACTACGTACGACGACATGACGAGGCGCACTCGCGCATGATCTGGACGCACCCGGGGATGGACAACTGGTACCGAAACGACGCTGGACGGGTCGTATCGACATTGCCCTGGCGCATCGTCGACTACTGGGAAATGACCCACAGCGCCGACATGGGCGACTATCTCCTCGAAGAGGCACGGCAGGCATCGAGCGTCTGACAGAGCAGACGGAAGCGTCGATAATGGAATGCATGCTTCCCGTTCTCGATATGTCACTCGTCGACACCGATCCGGACGGCTTCCGGGCCGCCCTGTTGGACGCTGCACATCGATTCGGCTTCTTCTACCTGGTGGGCCACGGTGTGCCGCCGGCTCGCAGCGAGGAAGTCCTTCGACTCGCTCGCTCGTTCTTCGCCCTCGCGCCGGAGGAGAAGGACGAGATCTCGCAGCTGAACAGCCCACACTTCCGCGGCTACTCACGCCTGGGGGGCGAGCTGACCAACGGTGAAGTCGATTGGCGTGAACAGATAGATATCGGCCCCGAACGGCCTGTTATCGACGGCGCCGAGGGCTATTGGAATCTCCAAGGACCGAACCTCTGGCCGTCTGCACTCCCAGCTCTCGAGCCCGCGTTCGAATCCTGGGAAGTGATCATGTCCCAACTCGGGTTGCGAGTCCTGCGGCATTGGGCGTCGGCACTCGGCGCTTCCGAAGACGTGTTCGACGACGCATTCGCAGACAGTCCAGCGTCCTTGATCAAGATCGTCCGGTACCCCGGAAGCTCCGACAATCCGCAGGGCGTCGGTGCACACAAGGACTCCGGCGTCCTCACGCTCCTCCTCGTAGAACCGGACTCGGTGGGATTGCAGGTCGAAATCGAGGCGGGTGAATGGATCGACGTACCTCCCGTCGACGGCGCATTCATCGTCAACATCGGCGAACTGCTCGAAGTTGCGACGCAAGGCTATCTGCGTGCGACGCGACATCGAGTGCAAGCACCTCGAGCCGGCGCCGACCGAATTTCGATCCCCTTCTTTCTCAGCCCCGCGCTGGACGCCGTCATTCCGATCGTGTCGCTGCCCGAAGAGTTGGCGACGAAGTCCGCAGGGGTCGAGGCCGATCCGAACAATCCGATCTTCGACACCTATGGTGCCAATGCCTGGAAGTCGCGTACGCGAGCGCACCCCGACGTCGCCGAACTGCATCACGGGATCGCTTAGGCGTCTCACCTACGACCCGATCCGTGTAGATCTTGCTTCCGCGGGTACCCGAGTGCAGTATTCGATTGCGAACGGAGATGAAACACTCGTGAGCGTTGTCCCCACCATCACGTTGAACGACGGACACACCATTCCTCAACTGGGTTTCGGTGTGTTTCAGATCGAACCGGACAAGACCGCCGAGGCAGTGAAGACTGCCCTCGATATCGGTTATCGCCACATCGATACAGCCCAGATGTACGGTAACGAAAAGCAGGTCGGGCAGGGGATGCAGGAGTCCGGCCTGAGCCGCGGTGACGTCTTCGTGACGAGCAAGCTCAACAACGGATATCACCGCCCGGACGATGCGCGCACGGCATTCGACAAGACGCTGTCCGACCTCGATACCGACTACGTCGACTTGTTCCTCGTCCACTGGCCGCTACCGACGCGATACGACGGAGATTACGTCTCGACGTGGAAGACTCTCGAAGAATTCGCGAAGGACGGCCGCGCGCGCAGCATCGGTGTTTCCAATTTCCAGCCGGCGCACCTCGAGCGGCTGGCGAAGGAAATGGATACCGTTCCGGCAGTCAACCAGGTCGAGGTGCATCCGTACTTGGCGAACGAGGATGTTCGACGCTACGGCCGTGAACACGGCATCGCGACCGAGGCCTGGTCGCCGATTGCGCAAGGCAAGGTTCTCGAAGATCCGGTGCTCGCGTCGATCGCGTCGTCGACCGGCAAATCGACCGCGCAGGTTGTGCTGCGCTGGCATGTGCAGCGCGGCGACATCATCTTTCCCAAGTCGGTGACGCCGGACCGTGTCAGGGCGAACTTCGACATCTTCGACTTCGAACTCGGTGACGCCGATATGGATGCGATCACCGCTCTCGATCGTGGTGAAGATGGGCGTACCGGGCCGAACCCGGACACGTTCGACATGATTCCCGACTGACACACCGTCCGGTCAAAGGCGGCGCAGCCAACTGCGCCGCTTCAGGGGCGCAGGAGAGCCGATGTCGGCGAGCATGCCGCAATTGAAGTCGGCGACCAGATTTGACACGGTTCCCTGTGCGCACGACTTGTTGGTACCGATGAATGCTGACGGCCCCCGTTTGATCCAGCCGGTGACATAGGTTCCGGGAAACTTTGCACCGCCCGGTGATTCGAGGACACGGCCATCATCGTTCGGAATGATTCCTACTTGTTCGTCGAACGGCACACCCGCGATCGCCACACCGCGGTAGCCGATCGACGTCAAAACCAGTCCGGTGTCGACGGTCTCGACTTCACCCGTCGCGACGCTGAGAACCGTGCCGTCGATGCCCGTGTCGAGTGCCATGCGATCGAACTCGACACCGGTCACTACCGCATCACCGAGAATTCGCTTGGGGGAGAGGAGATAGCGCAGCATGATTCGCTTACCGCCTCTTCCCTCCGAGCCTTCGAGTCTCTGCAGCAGGCGCAATTTCTGAACGACTGCATGCGAGAGCTCGTCGGTTTCGGTCAGTGCGACCGTGGCTGCGTCGAGCACAATCTCGTCGCGATGAATCGAAACGTCCACCCCCGGGGTGCCGAGTAGGCCGGCGAACTCTGGAACCGTGAAAGCCGACTGTGCGATGCCGCGCCGGCCGACCACCAGTACCTCTTCGATCTTGGACTCTCGCAATGCTTTCAGAGCGTGATGGGGCACGTTCGTGCCGACGAGGCGGTCGGGATCGATCGTCAGGATTCGGGCCACGTCGAGGGCAACGTTTCCATTGCCGATGACGATCGCACGTTTGTGGGACAGGTCGTAGTGGCGATCGGCATGGTCGGGGTGACCGTTGTACCAGGCGACGAAGTCGGTGGCCGACCCACGACCGGCAAGCTTGGCGCCGGGAATCGTCAACTCCCGATCCGAAGATGCACCGACTGCGTAGATCACGGCATGATGCTGATCCAACAGCTGCTGGTGCGTAATGTCCTCTCCCACCTCGACACCGAGATGAAACCGGAATCCAGGCTGCGCAGCGATGGTGTCGAACAGTCGAGATACCTGACGGGTCTTTTCGTGGTCCGGCGCTACGCCCAATCGTGCCAGGCCGTGCGGCCGGGTCAGTCGGTCGTAGACGTCGACCTTCACACCAGGCTGGGTGAGAAGTTCATCGGCCGCATACATCGCCGAAGGTCCCGATCCGACGATGGCCACGCGAAGCGGCTGGCGCTCTCTGGTGACTGCCGGAGCCGGTGACACCGGTGCAAGCAACGGACGCGCAGGCCGTTCCCGCTTGTAGAAATCTGCATTGATCTGCAGAAACGGCAACTGCGCTTCGGTGAGCTTGGCTTTGGGCACGATTGCATCCACCGGGCACGCCGAGACGCAGGCACCACAGTCGACGCACGAGGACGGGTCGATATGCAGCATCTCGGCCGTCAGGAAGTCAGGCTCGTCCGGCGTCGGGTGAATGCAGTTGACAGGGCACGCGTAGACACATGACGCGTCGCTACAGCATGACTGAGTGACGATGTGAGGCATGAACTTCCTGACTTGCGACCCGGCTTAGTGGAGAGAAGTGAATTCGAAGCTCAGGCTGCGAATTGGCTGGAGCTGCGATCGGGTTCGCTGCGGTAGCGCGACGCTCTGCCATCGATTCCGCACACCTTCCACAATAGCTTTGCCGAGCGATTCATCATTCCGGTGTCTGTGGCCAGCATGCGAACGTCTCCGAAATAGTCCTGCAACGTGTGCTGGGATCGTTCCGTGCCCCAGAACAAGTCGTCTTTGACGTACTTCGGAATGTCGAACTTCTGCCAGAACTTCTTCGGTGGAATGGCGATGACGTCGCACAGGATCCGCATGGTGATGGGGAATGCCAACGACAGCAAGAAGCGTCCGACCCTGGACATCTTCGGCACCCGGCGACGCAAGAGCTGGTGCGCGAACGAGATGTGACGGGCTTCCTCGGCGACATGAATGACCATGACGCTCTGCATGATCGGATGAATCTCTGCACCCGATCGTAGAAACGCTTTCTGGATGTGATCGATCGGTTCCTCGCCGGCGAGGACCCCGACGAAGAACAGTTCGGGCAACAGCGTCGAGAACAGTGGGATGATCGGGGAGATCAACTTCATCGGACGGTTCATACCTGGCACGTCTGCATCGATGCGGTTGACCATCTCTTGGAACATGAGGGTGTGATTGCACTCCTCGATCGACTCGTGGGTGCAATAGCGAGCCTCGGCTGAGTCGTTCGGCAGCGAGAATACGTATTGCATCATCCCGCGAATGAGGATGTTCTCGAACTGCAATCCGACTTTGGCGATATTGGCTTGGCGCCACATACCGATAGCGATCTGACGGTCTTCCGGTAGCGCCTGATACCAGGCATGGCCGCCGAGCGGGTCTGTTGTCGCCGGGAGTATCCATCGGCGGTCGTCCTTGGTAACTTCGAACTCGCGAGAATCCCAGTCGATATCGACGTACGGATCGAAATGCTTGTCCACGGATCCTTCGGACAGGAGTCGAAGCGTCTCGTTGTACTGCTCGGCGTCCGCGTCGGTATCCGCCGATCGCGTGCGCGGTGCTGACGAAAGTGTCATCGCTGCTCCTTGGTTGGTTCGAAGGTGGGAGTTAATGTAACTCGTCGTATCAGTAAATGGAAGTACCTTTGCCGGCCGGCTCCTGCCGCTACCCTTCTCACCTCCCTTGATTTGGCTATTAGCGCGATTCTGCGCTAATGTAAGCGCAGAATCGAGCTAAGGGAGCAGTAAGTGAAAGTTACGCCGCTACAAGCCGATCGCGCCGAAGGCGTGCTACTGGGCACCGCCGCAGGAGATGCGCTCGGCGCTGGGTATGAGTTCACACACCCGGTACCGGGCACCACCGTCGACATGATCGGTGGCGGAACATTCGATTGGGCCCCGGGGGAATGGACCGACGACACGTCGATGGCCGCTGCCATCGCTCTGGCGTCACGAGAGGGCGCAGACGTTGGAACCGGTGACGGCCTCGACGCCGTCGCCGCGAACTTCCTCGCCTGGTACGACACAAATCCAGCAGATATCGGCAACCAGACGCGGGCTGTGCTGCGACACCGAAGTGCAAGTGCGTCGGAGATGACCAGGTGTGCAGATGCGCTCACCGGCAGAACCGGCGGTAACGGCTCGTTGATGCGGACAGCCCCGGTCGCACTCCGTTATCTCGACAGTGCAACGAGGTGTGTCGAGGCGGCCGCCGCAATCAGTGCGCTGACACACTCCGACCCGCGTGCCGCCCAAGCGTGCCAGATGTGGTCGTTCGCGATCCGCCATGCCGTGCTCGAAGGAAACTTCGACGGCGTTCGGCTGTGGGTCGACTCTGCGGAATCGTCAGCGTTTTGGCGGCCACTCCTCGACGCGGCCGAGCGCGGTGAACCGTCGGACTTTCCGAACAACGGCTGGGTCGTCCACGCGCTGCAGACTGCATGGTGGGCGATCGTGAGAGCAGACCAGGGTGGACCACAGCACCTTGTAGAGGCCCTCGAATTGTGCGTTCTTGCCGGTGGTGACACCGACACGACTGCAGCAATTGCGGGCGGACTGCTAGGGGCGAAATGGGGCGCGTCGGCTGTGCCGACGCGTTGGCGGGCGATGCTCCATGGATATCCCAAACTCACCGCGAACGATCTCGTCGCGATTGCCGGCGATATCGTGGCCAATTCAGGAGACACACCATGACCATTATCGATGTCATCGAAGGCGATATCACCAAAGTGCGCGTAGACGCCATCGTCAATGCGGCGAACTCGACGCTGCTCGGTGGGGGAGGAGTGGACGGGGCCATCCACCGATCGGGTGGGCCGGACGTGCTTGCCCAATGCAAGATTTTGCGGAATACGTCCCTACCCAACGGTCTTGCACCCGGTGGGGCAGTGGCCACGACGGCAGGGCTGTTGCCCGCCAAGTGGGTAATTCACGCGGTGGGTCCACGCTATTCGGCGCACGAGGATCGCTCCGGCATTTTACGGGCTGCGTACGTACGCAGTCTGGCGGTCGCTGATTCGCTCGGTGCGCGAACTGTGGCCTTTCCGTTGATCTCGGGCGGATCGTACGGTTGGCCGCTGGAAGATGCGATAGCGCAACAGCTTGCAGCAATCGTCGGTGCATACAGCCGAGTCGAGGTGGTGTCGGTGGTGGCCTTTTCCGCACGGGGAGCAAAGCTGACAACCCGGTTGCTGAGCTAACCCCACGCCGGGCCTCAGCTTTTGAAGAGGGCCGCAGCGGACTCCGGCAGCCGAGCGTCAGGGTTTCTGCGGTACAGCTCGGCCGGCCTGCCGGCGCCCGTGTTCGAGGACTCGCCGGTGCCGATCAGTGCACCCGCGACATGTCGCCTGAAAGTGTCTTTGGGAAGCTCTTTGCCGTAGACGACCTCATAGAGTCTCCTGAGTTCGAGCAAGGTGAAGGTGGATCCGAGCAGGTGCGCTGGGTCCACCCTCGAACCGTATCGCTCACGCAGATCTACCACCGACAGCGCCGCCATGGCGTTGTGGTCGAACGCGAGTTCAGAGATCGGCGATCCGTTGCGGATCTCCACGAGATCGACTTCGGCTACCAGGTTTTCGTAGGCCACTGCCGCCCCGTGCGCCATGGACAGCACCCAGCCACGATCGTCCCGGTCCGGCTCGTCGAACATCCCGATTTGATGAAATGAAAGGCCGCTGAGGCTTGCTTTGGAGCGAAGGGCGCGTTCGGCGGCATCTGCCAGTCGCTCGCCCGGATGTAGGAAGGTTCCGGGTAGCGCACGACCCCGAGGTGACGGTACGACGACGACGCACAGCACGTTCTCTCGTACCGTCAGTACTGCGACATCGACGGCAACCGACGGCCGCGGATAATCCGTCAGTGGGGTGTCGGGGTGATCCTGGGTAGCCACCCGCCCAGATTAGCGCACTATTGAGTTATGTCTACGAGCTAGTGCACATCGAACAGTCCGGGTTCGTCGAGCGAATCGAAGAGCTGAATCTGCTCGGGCCGGGGGGTGAGCTGTCGCGCGGGCCGGTGCGTTCGGTGCAGGCTCTCGGCAACATAGGTCCAGCTCAGTGCGAACGAGTCACACAGGACGGCTGCACGTATGCGTCGTTCGTCTCCGAGTCGATGTGCGTGATCGCGGAAGCGCTGCGCCATCCACCGTGCGCGTTGGGCCAACTCCTCGACGTCCTGGCTTCGGCACAGGGCGTCGACTGTCGCAGAATCCACGGGCCCACAGGTCAATTCGCATGCTGCACGGAGTGTGCCGAGTGTTCCTCCGTCGTCGGACCACGTCACCGGTGGATGCGGATCTTCGTGGCGATGAGTTGGATCGAAGACCGTCCCACCGACACGAAGTGCGAACGGTGCATCGATACCTTCGAGGAAATGCCCGAATCGATAGACCTGCACGGTCAATTGGCGGGGGATGAAGGTCCGAGTATCGATCGAGATACCCGCGAACAGTTGATCGCCGGCCACGACGAAGGTGATGTTCTTCCATCTACTGGTGAGCGAGGACATCATTCGCGACAGGGTCGCCGATTGCGACACCCCGGTGACCAGCGGTGCATGGATGCGGACCGACGTCGCATCGTGATCGAAGCACACGTGCACAGGCAATGTGAACCCGTCGATCCGAATATCGCCGTTCGATTCTCGAACGAGATCGAAGTGGGCATCGCCCGTTTGGACTATGAGGGAACGCAGATGATCGAGGTCGAGGGGGATCACTGCCGTGCCGTCTACTGTGCGGCAATCGACGGCAGTTCGGAACTGTCGACCATTTCCGCCCTCGGTTGCAGCCGACAGAAATGCCGGATGCGCGACGTTCCAGACCTCGCGGAACGCGCGGACTATCGAACGCGACATTTCTTCGGCGTTGTCGCGATGACCGAGCATCGAGCGGCTGACGAGCTGGCCGACCTCGGTCTCTCGTGCTGGAGTGACCCACCCCAGAGTGAACAGTGCCGCGTCGTCACCGGCCGGCGGTTCCACACCCGCGTATAGATAACTGCCCAGAACGGCAGTGCAAGCGATGGTGCCGTCGTGTGCGGCCTGGAGCGCGATCCAGGGGCTGTCCCCGTCCCCGCGATCGAGTCCGGATTCCGCAGTGAGCGTGAGGGTTTCACGGCGCGTCATATCCGATACGAACGTCATCAGGTCTTGGGCGTACGACGACCATGCTTCGTCGATGGAGTCCTGAAGGTCGATCTTGCGATTGTCCGTCACGATGACGCCTTCCCTCTCGTCAGGCGGCCGAATCCGCCTGACGAGAGGAACAGTAGCGATGGGGTCCGACAAGAGCGGCGGTCTCGAACCTCCCCGTGTCGACGAACGCGTGCAGACCGACACATTATGGACGGAAGGCGGAGCCGCGCTTCAGTTTTCGCAAGCCACGCCGTCTCCGTCGCGGTCGAGCTTCGAGCTGTATCCCGGCTCGCCGGCATAGATCGGTGCCGCTCCGGCTGCCCGGACGGCGGTGCAATTCGCGTAAGAGACAGCGGAAGGGACGTCGGGCACCGCGACCAAGGGCGCGGGCGGAACGAACACCGGTTCTGGCTCGGCAACGTACACAGGTGCCGGAGCCGGGACATACTGCGTTGTCGTCGGCACCGGAGGTCGAGCGTCGATAGTTTCTGGCTCTGGCGGCGGGACGACCGTGCTCGGTGCAGTCGTCGTGGGCGGACTGGTCGTGGTCGAGCGGGGAGTGCTCGTGGTCTTCGGGCTCGACGTCGAGGTCGTCACCTGAGAGACCGAGGGAGCGGAAAAGGCCCGTGAGCTGCCCATCTCATCCGACGCGGGCGGCGGGGTCATGATCGAGAAAGCGACCAATGCGGGTAGCGCCGCAATAGCCGGGGTTGCCCAGAGAACCCGTCCACGTGAGGGTTTTCCGAACGCGTAGAGCGTACCGGCGGCAATGATGCACACGCCTGCAACGAGTCCAGCGAACGAGAAGTCGGAGAGGGAGGCGAGTAGAACCAGAGCGCCGATGGCAACCGATATCCAGGCAATTATCTTGCCCAGCAAGGGGCGCGGCCGTTCTGGACGTGCGGCACCGGGAAATACATAGGGCTCGGTCATTGTGCGGTCCTCGCATCGGACTAGAGGTGCAGGCCACGAGAACTTGTCCGCTAACGGGATCACTCGCCGGAAGCGGCAGCCGCAGGTACTGCGTCGGCGGTGGCTGCTTGTACGAAGACCTTGTCGGATGCACGCCCTGCTTTGTTACCGGCCGATCAGGACGATTCCATCGGATCGTGCTCACCGAAGGGCTCCGCGAGGCGAATGCCTTGTAGAACTGCAGGTCGCAGCGCAGTCGGTACCTCGAGTGCATCTTCGGCGGTTACGAGAATTCCTTGATCTTGGAGGGAACGCACCCGATAGTCGATCAACTGTGCGGTACGCAGATCCTCGCCCTCTAGTCCCTCGTAGTCTTCTTCGGCATTGTCTATGGGTAGGTCGTCTGTCATCGCCGCGAGGAGCGTCTGAATTGCGAATGTGTTGGACAGTGCCATCGATACATCGTCCTCGACCGAGGTGAGCTGATGGCGGATGTGGTGTGTCAGCACATCTCGAAGCGCATCGACCGAGCGCGATCCGAAGGCGTCCACATTCCTGCCCGGCACCACGTTGCTGCCCTCGACCTCGAGTACCTCCGAGGCGATGGCTGCAGCCCAGTAGTCCAATTCGGTGAGGTCTGCGGCCGGATGGTCCGTCACATCGTCGGTATTCGCCAAGGCAGTCGACAGGTCGGGAACGTCGGCGATGGCGATCGAGGAGCCGACGCGTGCCACCAGAGCATCGACACCTGAGATCAAGGGCAGCGGCACCAGTGCTGCAGACTCCTCTTCTGCGGTGACCTCGGGCAGTTCGATGTCATCTGGCTCGAGCACGTCGGGATCGTTGTACACGAAGTCGTTGAGGTCTTCCATGCAGTGCGCGAAATCATCCTCCGAGCCCGTCCACGCTTCGGTTTCGTCGAGGAACGCGAGAAACTCGAGCACGCAGAGGACGATGTTGAGCGCGGCCGCATGCCCATTGTCGGGGTCGGAATCCTCGACCCGTTCGGCGGTATCGACGAGGTAGTGCGCGTCGCTCGGCGTCCAGGCGGTGACGGAGAACGAAGGGTTGGCCTTGGCCATCTGAGTGAGAGTAGTGCCGGTGAGTCCTGCTACTCGTTCGGCGTGCTCGGCCATCTCTCCTTGCTCGAGCCAGGTGGCGAAATCATCGAGCAGAGCAGTGGGGATCGATGCGGGCTGAGTGCCAGCGGGGTTCTGCCGTCTCTGCCGAGCCTTGGTTTTCGCTGCTCGCTTCTGGCCTCGGCCTGCCGGCCCTTTGGATCCCATGGCCCCTAGCCTAACGGGCCTCACTGCGGTCGGGTCGGGCCAGTTGCCTTCGAGCCGCACGTTCCATTTGTATCGTTTCACGATATAGTTGGGTCGGAGGTCGTCCCGGGGCCGCATGTCTCGGGATCTCCACACGGACCGTCTCGGCGACTATGGCCGACACGAGGAAAGGGGCTCCGATGGAACCGATCAGTGCCGTGTCTCCGACTCCAGCGCAGGCGTGGGGTGAACTTCGTGCCGGAAACGAGCGCTTCATCTCCGGCGACTGCCGGCATCCCCGCCAGGGAATCGACGACCGAACTCGGTTGGTCGACGTCCAGCGCCCGAAGGCCGTGGTGTTCGGATGCTCTGATTCTCGTGTGGCGGCAGAGATCGTATTCGACCAGGGTCTTGGAGACCTGTTCGTCGTCAGAACTGCCGGGCACGTCGTCGACGCATCGGTATTGGGTTCGATCGAGTACGCGGTCGACATCCTTGATGTACCACTCATCGCAGTTCTCGGGCACGACAGCTGCGGCGCCGTCAGAGCAAGTGTCGACGCGGTGGACGGTGTCGCGATGCCGGGCGGTTACATCCGCGACATCGTCGAGCGTGTCACTCCGAGCATCCTCGCCGGACGCAGAACAGGACTCGGTCGAATCGACGAATTCGAGGCGCGCCATGTCGAGGAGGCCGTGCAGCTGATCACCGCTCGGAGCAGGCTGACTGCCGACCGAGTAGATCGAGGTGCACTCGCGGTCGTCGGGTTGACCTACCGTCTCGCGATGGGACGGGTGGTATTGCACAGCTCGCTCGGTGACGTGGGCAGCGACGTAGAGGGAGGCGGCGTCGTTGCGACTTTGACTCGTTGGACCGACTGCGGCGGTACCTGGCAGCTGATATCGCGCACCGCCACGAAGGCAACGGTGGCACTGTGCAGCTGCGACGGACAAGAAGAAATGCAACGCCTCGAGAGCGAAGTTCCAGAGACGATCGCTTGGATCGAGAACAATGGCGAGGGTCTTGCCTAGCGCTCGCTCGTGACGCAGGCGGAGAACGGCGAGTCGGGCACTCGCCGTTCTAGCACTGCCCGAACGGAACTCATCGAACAGGGAGGTTTCCACGTGTCTTCCGGCGAACCACAGGAACCGGTGCCGTTGACAAAGCGGGAATTCGAATCGTTGGCGCGCTTCAGATTTGGAATCCGACGTTACCTTCGCTTCAGCGAGGAGACCGTGCGGTCCCATGGGCTGACCCCGCAGCAATACCAGCTTCTCCTGGCACTGAAGGGTTTTCCTGGCCGTGAGTGGGCTGCGATGCGGGAGTTGGCAGAGCGACTGCAGCTGCGACACCACAGTGTGGTCGAACTGGTCGATCGCGCGCAGAAGCAAGGCTTGGTTCAGCGGGCTGCTGATCCTTCCGACGCCCGAACGGTCAGAGTCGAACTCACCAGCGACGGTGAACTGACCCTCGTCCGACTGGGCGCCATGCACCGGGATGAACTAAGGCGCTTGGGGCCGACAATCGAATTGCCGATATTCGACGACCCATCGAAAAAATAGCCAACCGAACTATCTGCACACCAACTCAGGACTAGTCCCAAATGGTCCCTGACCTGCGCATGTATCGGGTCGAGGGTCCGGGTCGTGATTCGAGGGCATAATCCTGCCGTAAGCTGCGATGCGCAGTCGTTGTCGAAACCACGGCTGCCTACGGCACCATCGCATGGTTGTTGCCGTGATGACGTCGAATTATTGCGAAACAGGTAGGTGAATACGGTGTCTGCGCGTGAACAGGTGGCAGCGATCTATGAACAAGTTCTTCAGCGCAACGCCGGTGAACCTGAATTTCATCAGGCTGCTGCAGAAGTATTCGAATCGTTGCATGTCGTCCTCGAACGCTATCCCCATTATGCGGACAGTGGACTCGTCGAGCGCTTGTGTGAACCGGAACGACAGATCATCTTCCGAGTCCCTTGGGTAGACGATACGGGTGCGGTGCAGGTCAACCGAGGTTTTCGCGTTCAATACAACAGCGTGCTCGGACCGTACAAGGGCGGTCTCCGGTTCCACCCCAGCGTGAATCTGGGGATTGTCAAGTTTCTGGGCTTCGAACAGATCTTCAAGAACGCGTTGTCCGGCCTACCGATCGGCGGTGGCAAAGGTGGATCGGATTTCGACCCCAAGGGTCGTTCCGACGCCGAAGTAATGCGATTCTGCCAGTCGTTCATGACCGAACTGCATCGTCACATCGGCGAGTACACAGATGTTCCGGCCGGTGATATCGGTGTCGGCGGCCGAGAGATCGGGTACCTGTTCGGGCAGTACAAACGATTGACCAACTCCTACGAATCCGGAGTGTTGACCGGAAAAGGATTGAACTGGGGTGGCTCTCAGGTACGTAAAGAGGCAACCGGTTACGGCGCCGCATATTTCGTCGCCGAGATGCTCAAAACTGTCAAATCTTCGCTCGACGGCAAGACTGTAGTGGTCTCAGGCTCGGGCAACGTCGCGATCTATGCAATCGAAAAAATTCATCAGCTCGGCGGCATCGTCGTCGCCTGTTCCGACTCCTCGGGTTACATCGTCGATCCCAAGGGTATCGACCTTGCGCTGTTGAAGGACATCAAGGAGTCGCGCCGGGCCCGCATATGCGAGTACGTCGAGACCGCCACACATGCAACCTTCACTTCCGGTGGTTCGATCTGGGATGTTGCTTGCGATGTCGCGATACCGGCGGCAACACAGAACGAACTCGACGAGGAAGCCGCCATCACTCTCGTGAAAGGTGGCGTTGTCGTAGTCGCCGAAGGCGCCAACATGCCGACCACACCTGAAGCGGTGCAGGTGTTCCGCGACGCGGGCGTTGCCTTCGCTCCAGGTAAAGCTGCCAACGCAGGTGGAGTTGCTACATCGGCTCTCGAGATGCAGCAGAACGCATCCCGCGACTCGTGGAGTTTCGAGTACACCGATGACCGGCTAGCGCGCATCATGACCGGAATCCATGGCCGCGTGGTCGAGACCGCGGAGGACTACGGGATGCCAGGGGACTACGTTCACGGTGCGAACATTGCCGGATTCGTCAAGGTTGCCGACGCCATGATCGCCCTCGGAGTGATCTGAGCCATCGCTGAAATGCCCCGTGCAGTGACCTGCACGGGGCAATCCGATCGAAGACTCGGCTTCGTTGGCGATTCTTCGATCAGGCGCGGGGCGGCGGTGCGTCGGGAATGCGCGCCGCGCAGACTATTCGGCTGTCCGAGATTCCAGTAGTCGGCGTTCGAGGCCTGCGGCAATCGAGAGAACGGTAACGGTGCTCTCGGCGCCTGTGGGAAGGACGTATGTGCGCTCGTCCTCGACTCGGCACCCCATCAGTGCTCTGCCGAGCGGTGACAGCGGCGAACATGTCGCTATCTCGTCCGCGGAGTTTCCCGTGGCCGCAGTCAACACGAACGTCTCGACGTCATCGGGATCGCGATCGAACATCACGGTGACAAGCGAGAACGGACGCACGGTGCCGTCGTCGGTCACCTCAGCGGCAGCAGTTACCAACTCCTGCACCTCCGCGATGCGGCGGTCGATGCTCGACAGTTCCTCGCGAGAGCGATGGTAAGGATCGTTGTTCTCGAGATCGCCCATGTTGCGGAACTCGATCACATCGGCTGCAACCTCGGTGCGCCGGATGTGCAAGGCAGACAGTTCGCTGGCCTCTTCTGATACGCCACCTGTGGTCACGATAAGTTCAGCGGTTGTCATGGAATTTCTCCTTGCACTAAAACTCGGTGGTCGTCCCATTCCGAGGTCGTTGAAATACAGGTAACGACGCGGCGAGCAGTGCTCGACACGTCATGTTCAGTAAGCGAAAAAATGTGCAGCGAATCGATGCCCCGCTTTTCGGCGATGAAAGATGTATCGCCGACCGACACTCGTTACGGAATACCGCAAACGCGCAGTATTCTTCATTCAGAAACAGTAAATCGAAAGCTGGCATCAGTGGTGTGGCTCAAAAACACCCGCATGGCGGCTATCGGTGCAACGTAGTTTTCAGTGCATCGACGAATGCAGGTGGAACAGCCTAGTGCCCTGGCGGAGCGGTGCACAAACAACCGCGTAGCTCTACAACAATAGGAATCACAGCGTTCACACCTTCTTTCGCATCGCGTGTCTACCTGACTGTAGCCCGAAAAAAATAAAACTCCAGTCACAGCAGTTCCAGCCACTTTCCGCGTGCCGAAACGTGCGTTGTCAGTGCAGGATCGGCGCAGTTTCCTGCCGACACCATCGCGCGATCGCCTCGACTGCCTCGCGCAACGGTGAGGTGGTGCCGACTACGAGGTACGAGGTGGATACGACGGGCGTTCCGTCGACTTCGATTTCGTACTTCAACCGCTGTGCCAGTCGCTTCGCGTTGTGGACCTCCAGTCCAGCTTGGGAGACGGTTCGCCCGTCGCACAAAACAAGGAGTCGGCATCTGCTGTACTCCGACGACGCATCGACAACTGCGGCGGCAATCCTGTTGTTCTCCTCGGACTGCGCGGCGCGCTCGCGCCAGCGGGCGACCAGTCCGCGTCCTCCCGACAAAGCCTCGGTGGTGACAATGATGGTTTCTGCCGTCATCGGACCGTCGGCGGAAACACCGTTCCGCGCTGACGGGTCGGCATGTGTGGCACCACTGAGTTGATCGGAATTCGCGTAAGGATTGCGGACAGTCACCTCGACGCCCTTGCGAACAAGCCCGCTGTGCAGGTCTTCGTGAAGTCGAATGGGCCGTCCGATGACAATTGCAACGGCTGTGGTTCCTGCTCGCGGACTATCCGTTCGACGAGCGGACAGCGGCGGCGTAGCGATCTCGACGAGAGCCATATTCACGATCGACCTCTTTGTTGCTGTGGAATCGAGGCACCGGGGGAGTCGACACAACGACACTCACGGCGCTTCAGGGGGACGAGCGGGCCAGCTCCAGTGTTCGGTAGCGGCTAATGATCGTCTGGCGCGTCGCGCGGTCGGTATCGGTCGCCAGCGTCAGAATCCAGGGGGCGGATTCGCTGAAGTTGTCGGCGCGAGAGCCCTGTAGATCGGCTGTGACATCTTTCGAGATCGACTCGAGTTTGTCACTGGTCAGCCGACCTGTCGGGTCGGAGAAGCCGTACCCGATCTCCCACACTTGCGGTGGAGGAAACAGCCCGGAGACATTGAGTCGGTCCCACTGCCGCGCCAGGAGGGGCGAATTTACCTCGTCGACTGTGCGTTCACGCTGTACGCGGAACGGACATGCTGCATCAATAGCAATTTCCCCCTGCTCCAGAAATTGTCGAAGTCGTTCGGGTGAGGCGCATACCCGAAAATTAAATTCCATCATGACCGCTTTCACGGTAGACTCACTCCTTCGGTCCAATCAGTTCTATAAACTGTAGCCCAAAAGAAAATAAAAGCCAGTCGTGTGCACGCATGCTTGAATGCGGACGAAAGTTTCTCTGACGCAGTGGATGTGAGTCGGAGAAATGTGGCCGCCAGCGGATAAGTTACGGGTATCGAAAGACGCAGTGAGGCCGGGGAATTGTTCTCCTTCGAGTACTTTTCCAACCTGCCGGTGATCAGTAGTTCACTCGAAATCCGCCGATGAGCGTAATCGCGTTTCCATCGGGATCCTTCATGGTGGAGAGGCGTACATGCTTGTTCGCTTCGACGACCTCACCGGGCACTACGCCACGAGTGACAAGCTCGGCGAGCTGTCTTTCCAGGTCGTCGACGGCCAAGTTCAGCATCCCCGACCCGGCGCGTTCATCGTCGACAGTCACTTGCACCCAGCCGTGATCTGTCACCTGCCATTCGAGAAGCACCGGCATCGGGTTGTTGTCCGCGGGGCGGCCGAAGAGAGAGGAGTACCAAGAACTCGCCCGGTCGATGTCCGACACCGGTACGACAGCGAGCACGTGTTCGAAAGTCATGAGTGCATCCGTTCAGAGGGGTGTGTTTCGCCCGGATGTAGACCACCCCACATTGGACAACTCATCGCGCGAATGTCTTCTTCAGGTTCTCGATCACTCCCTCGAGACCCCGATGGCCGAGGTACCCGTCGGGGCGGATTACGAACGCTGTCGGACCGGTGACACCGTATTCGGTGCGAAATTCGCTTGCGGAATCGACGACGACCGGCAGCACGGAGGTCACGTAGCTCGCCACAAGCAGATAAACGTCGAGAAGTCCGTGCGCGGCGTCGACGGCTGCCGCGCCGAGCTCTTCGAATTTTTCGACCTCACCGTCCGAATACAACAGGAGCGTGTGGCCGACGCCACCGAATAGTTCGAACAGGCGGAGAGGAAACGCGACCATGTCGCGGATCAGTCCTCGCGCATCGGGGGCTCGTTCCCCGGGCTGTACGACGGCGGCTGTCGGGTCGGACTCGGAGACCAACGGACTTCCTGCATACGAGATCAGGAGTTGAGCTTGCTTGCGCATCGCCGTCTCCACGGAGCTTTCACCTGCACCGATTCCTTCGCGGGCGTTTCGGACCGTCATCCCGACGACCTCCTCGCCGACGGGTCGGCGTTCGGCGTCGTAGCTGTCGGTCAGGCCAGGGGCGGCCACACCGAGTACGGACAATGCGACCTTCCAGGCAAGGTTGTGCGCGTCCTGAATCCCGGTGTTCATACCTTGGGCTCCGGTCGGGGGGTGAATGTGGGCGGCGTCGCCCGCGACGAACACACGGCCACAGCCGTATGCGTCGACGATGCGATGGCTGATTCGAAAGACCGATGACCAGCGTAGATTCGACGCCGTCGTCGGCTCTGGTGCCAGCTGGTCCAGAACGGCCTGAATGTGATGCAGTTCGGGTGCGGGGCCTGCAGCGAAGCCGTGTGTAATGCCGTCGCCACTGCTGGGTCGATCAGTCAGTTCCGGTGGGACGAGCATGGTCACGCGGTAGCGCTTGTGCCCCGGCAGCGGCATCGCCACCAGCATCGCGTTCGTTGTGCCGTCGGTGGCAGTGCGCGTGATTCTTATGCCGTACCCGGTGGGCTGTGACCAGTCGACTTCGACGTCGCCGAGCATGTAGGCCTCGGCGAAGGCGTCGCCCTCGAACGAAAGCCCCAGTTGTTTGCGGACGACGCTGTGGGCACCGTCGCAGCCGATGACGTACTGAACGTGGTCCATCGCGGAGTCGGACGTGGTGACCGTCACTCCCTCGGTGTCCTGATCGACCGACACGATGCCGACTCCGCGCTCGACACCGGACCCGAGTTCGGCAAGTCGCTCCGCAAGGATCCGCTCGGTCTCGTACTGGGGGAGCATTGCGAAGCCGTACGGCACATCGGCGGGCAACGCCAAGTCGATTCGCCCGACCTGCTCGCCGTTGGCGTACACGATCTGTCCGCGCATCATGATCGACGCGTCCAGGACGGCCTTCAGCACACCCATGTTCTCGAATACTTCGAGCGTGCGAGGCTGAATGCCGACCGCTTTCGCGTAGCGCGGAGGCTCGAGCAGCGGATCGATCACGCGGCACGAGATCCCACGCCTCCGAAGTTCGATCGCTGCCGTCAACCCGATCGGTCCAGCCCCTGCCACGAGCACGTCCGTATACATGTCTTCACCGCCGCACAGTCGGTTCTCCCTGGTCGAGAGTCAGTATGGCGACTGTTCGGGCGCCGATGTGCCGTTCTCCACGGACCTCATGCTCAACGGGTGAAAACCGGCGGCTTTTGTTCGTTGCTACATCGGGGGTAAGAGACCCAGCGAGATCAAATCGTCCAGCAACTGTCGTATGTTGCCGGTGTCGAACGAGAGGAAAGCGCGTTCGGTCTCGATAGCGGCAACGTGCTGGGCCAGCACCTCGGGGTCACGCAACGCGAGGATGGTAGCCAGATCCGAGGCCTTGGCGCCGCTGTGCGCAGCCTGTGCGGCCAGTAGGACGTTGAGGTAGCCGTGCTGCTCGAAACCTGTGTCAGCGTTGGTATTTCGAACCGCGTTGTCAAGTCCCGCGACAGCCTTGAAGGAGATTTCACGTCGCGCAGCCTCGTGGATGGCAGCGGCCAGTTCCTGCTCGCCAGGATATGCGTCCGCGGTGACGCCGCCGGTACGGAACTTGGCGTGGTAGCCACGCTCGTCCACGGCGTCGAACACCTCGGCTCGATGTTGTCCGCGCGGGATCTCGACGTAGACGTCGATGGCAGGGTCGACGGCACCCAGTGCGGTGATGTCGGTCCCGTCCGGCAGCGCCACCTCGATCGTGGCGACGGTCAGATTCGACTTCGCATACATCCGATCGAGGGCGGCCTCGACTGTGGCGGGGCCACCCGACGCGATCAGTGAGATCGACAGTGGTTCGGTCACGTCGGTGAGTTCGTCGAGACGGGGGATAGGGATCATCAACGGACCGACGAGGTCCGAGAATGCGGCATCCTTGTACGAAAGATGCTGCTGGACAGCGATTTCGATCGGTGTATCGCCTGGCAGGAGGAGGGGAGCGTCGTCGCACAGTCCGCGGAACAATCTCGGAATCACTTCATCTCACCCGACTGCCGTTGTCGGGTGAGATGATGCGCAACGTCGAGTCGCGTTCAGTCGATCGGTCGGGTTCGGCGGAGTCGGTCACCGTCCAACTGTAGCGACAGCAGCGCAGTGGTCCACATATCAAGTGGTCGAGCTACCAATCGGGCCGGCGCCGTGACAGGTCGATGTCGAAGCCGAAGTATGTCGGTCTGCTCGAGTAGGGTCTAGTAACCGTCCGTGCAGTGAGCGATCGCAGAAGGAGACATTTCAGTGGTGCTGAGGCTTTATCGCGCCACCCGCGGGGATGCGCTCGCAACGGCACTGGCTGAGGTGATGTCCAGTCCTCTTTCTGATCCCTTTGCAGCGGAAGTGATTTCGGTTCCCGCGAAGGGAGTCGAGCGTTGGCTGACTCAGCGTCTGTCGATGTCGCTGGGTGGGGCATCGGCCGACGGTATCGGCGCCAATATCGAGTTCCCTTCGCCGACCCGCCTCGTCCAGGACGCGCGGTCGGCGGCCCTCGGACGCGATCGCAACCTGGAACCGTGGTCACGTGGACGTGTGCTGTGGACGACGCTCGACGTCATCGACGGCTCGCTGACCGAACCCTGGTGCGCGGTGCTCGCCAAACACCTCGGTAACGGAACGGACGAACATCGGGCCGGACGTAGATGGTCCACGGCAGCCCACTTGTCCGAGCTCTTCCGGATGTACGCCGCGGACCGTCCATCGATGATCGTCGACTGGTCGGCAGGCGTCGACAGTGACGGCGTCGGCGGCGCTTTGGCCGAGGACCTGCGCTGGCAGGCTGAACTGTGGCGAGCGGTTCGCGCCCGCATCGGACACGCGAGCCCTGCCGAGCTTCTCGACGATGCGTGTGCAGCGATCCGCGCCGACCGGTCGATACTCGACCTCCCCGAGCGGGTGTCGCTATTCGGTGCCACGAGGCTGACAACCGATCAACTGCAGGTGATAGCCGCGATCGCCGAACATCGCGACGTGCACGTGTGGCTGCCGCATCCGAGTGATCGAATGTGGACACAGCGCGTCGACCAGCAACTCGTCAGCAGGAGATCAGAGGACCGATCGGCGGTGACGATCGAACATCCGCTGCTCGCCGGCCTTGCCCGAGACGTACGTGAACTGCAGATGCGACTCCTCGGGCTCGGTGGCGAACTCGTCGATACGGTCGAAACCAGTGCCGGCTTTCCCCACACGTTGCTCGGCCGAGTGCAGGACGACATCTCGAACAACAGGATCCCGACCAGGACCGCCGAACCGGACGGCACCGTCGCCGTCCACGCGTGTCACGGTGCTCCACGTCAAGTCGAGGTCTTACGAGAGACCCTGCTGCACCTGTTCGACGATGATCCGACGCTCGAACCCCGCGACGTGCTGGTCATGTGCCCCGACGTCGAGACATATGCGCCGCTGATCAGAGCGACTTTCGGACAGGGTGGGCTGGCACATCCCGGTCACACCCTTCGCGTCCGGCTGGCAGACCGGGGGCTACGGCAGACCAATCCGCTGCTCGCCGTGATCGCGACACTGCTCGACCTCGCGGTGGGACGAGTGACCGCCAGTCAGCTTCTCGACCTCGCCGTCGCCGACCCGGTTCGCCTTCGGTTCGGCTTCTCCGATGACGATGTGGAGCGCCTCCGTGAATGGACACAGGTATCGGGAGCTCGTTGGGGAATCAACTCCCGTCAACGCGAAAGCTTCGGCCTCGGCGGCTTCCGGCAGAACACGTTCAACAGTGCGGTCGACCGTCTGCTGTTGGGCGTGGCTGCCGACGAAACCGCCCACGAGTGGCTCGATCTGGCACTGCCGGTCGACGACGTGGACGGCAACGACATCGACCTGACCGGTCGGTTCGCGGAGTTCATCGATCGACTTGCGGTCACCTTGCGGGACCTACAAGGACCTCAGCGGACGGCAGAATGGCGCCACGCGCTCGTTCGAGCACTCGACCTGCTCGCGGAGGTTGCTCCATCCGATGCGTGGCAGCGTGCGCAAGCACTACGCGAACTCGTCGAGTCCACCGAGCACGGCGACAATTCGGTCATCCGATTGGCCGACGTGCGGGCAATGCTTACGCGGGCTCTTGCTGGACGGCCTTCGCGAGCCAACTTCCGTACCGGAGAGCTGACGGTCTGCACCATGGTTCCGATGAGATCCGTTCCGCATCGGATCGTGGTGCTTCTCGGCCTCGACGACGAAGTGTTCCCACGAGCGGGCAGTGTCGATGGCGACAACGTTCTTTCTCGTGACCCGGCTCCCGGTGAGCGTGACGTCCGTAGCGAGGACCGTCAATTATTGCTCGACGCGGTGATGTCGGCAGGGGAGAAGCTGCTGTTGTTCTACACGGGCGCAGACCCGGTGTCCGGTTCGGTGAAGCCACCGGCTATTCCGCTCACCGAACTTCTCGACGTGGTCGCGGCAACTGCAGGAGCCGATGTGGTCACTCGACATCCCTTGCAACCCTTCGACTCTCGAAACTTCGATCGGCGTGATCCGTTGAGTTACGACAAGGCCTCGCTCGACGGAGCGCGAGCAAGCCAGCGCGAACCCGTCGCGCCACAGCCCTTTCTTGCCTCGGCGCTCCCGACACGGGGTCACGGCGACGTGGCTCTCGACGATCTTGTCGCTTTCCTCGAACATCCCATTGCCGCATTTCTCAAACAGCGCATGGGTATTCGCGTACCGGAGATCGACGACGATCTGTCCGATTCACTCACCGTCGAGTTGGACGGACTGCAGAAGTGGGACATCGGTGATCGCATGCTCGCCGAGCGTCTTGCAGGCACCGACGTCGCGGACTTCCGTGCTGCAGAATGGCGGCGCGGCACCCTCCCACCGTTTCATCTCGGTGAAAAGCAGTTGCAGGACATCACCCGCGCCGTTGACGCGCTGGTCGACGTGTCCCGAGAAGTTCACGCAGGTGACACAGGCACACTCGACATATCCATCCGACTCGGATCCGGTCGACGACTGAGCGGGACGGTCACCGGAATTCACGGAGACACCATTGCCAGGACGTCGTACTCGCGTCTTGCGCCGAAGCATCGTCTTGCCGCATGGGTTCGCCTACTCGTCGTTGCAGCACAGGATGATTTGCGACCCTGGCAGGCTGTCACGACGGGCCGTGGACCGGGGAATCGAGCGGCGTGGCGATCGACGATCACGGCGCCCGTGGACGCGCTCGCGCAACTGGAACTGCTCGTAGCCCTACGGGACCTGGGTTTGTCGTCACCGCTTCCGATCGCGCCGGGGGCATCGTCGGTATACGCAGAGCGCCGGTTTCGCGGTGCGCCTGCGGAAGACGCCATCGCGGCGGCCGAGAAGACCTGGTCCGACAAATTCGGTGATGCGAAAGACCGAAGTATCGCGTACTTGTATGGCGCCGGCGCCTCGCTGGAGGTACTGAAGTCGACCCCGGTTCGGGCCGAAGATCCGCACCTCGGTGAGGAATCGACGCTCTTCGGAGTTCTCGCATGCCGATTATGGTGTCCATTGCTCGACGCGGAAAAGGAGGGCCAGCCATGACCGACTTCGACCTCCTCGGTCCACTTCCTGAGGGGACCACTGTCCTCGAAGCCAGTGCAGGAACGGGCAAGACGTTCGCCATCGTCGGTCTCGCGACCCGGTACATCGCCGAGGGACTGGCAGATGTCTCGCAGTTGCTGCTCGTAACTTTCAGTAGGGCCGCAACTCAGGAGTTGCGTGAAAGAACGCGCAACCGGTTCGCCGAGGTCGCCGCAGGGCTGGGCAGTTCGTCGACAAGTAGCGACTCCCTCGTCCGTCATCTGGCCGAGGGGACGGAAGAAGAAGTCGCCCTGCGCCGCACGCGGTTGCTTCGTGCATTGTCCGAATTCGACTCGGGAACCATCGCGACGACCCACAGCTTCTGTCAGCGCATGCTCGATGGGTTGGGCATCGCCGGAGAACGCGAACCGGAAGCGATTCTTGTCGAGGCAGTCGACGACTTGACGAGCGAGGTGGTCGATGACATCTACCTGCGGCGATACAGCAGTGCAGACTTCGATCCGCCTATCGGGCCGGCCGATGCTCGTCAAGTGGCTCGAGAAGCGGTTCGGGACAGACAAGCCCAGCTGGTCCCGGAGCGGGATGAAGACACCGAAGCGGGACACCGCGTCATTTTCGCGGAAGAGGCCCGTGCAGAAGTGCATCGTCGCAAGAAGCTCGCCGGGATACGAGATTTCGACGATCTCCTGAGTTTGCTCCATCGTGTTCTCGTTGATCCCGAGCATGGTGACGCCGCGTGTGCCAGGGTTCGCGATCGATTTCGGGTAGTGCTCGTCGACGAGTTTCAGGACACCGACCCGCTGCAGTGGGACATTCTCCGCAGAGCATTCCACGGCAGGTCGACTCTGCTACTGGTGGGCGATCCGAAGCAGGCCATCTACGCATTCCGAGGCGCTGAGGTGCTCAGTTACCTCGATGCTGTCGGCCTCGCCGATCGACACCTCGAACTGACGAGAAATTGGCGAAGCGATTCCGGTCTGCTCGGTGCGCTCGAAAATGTTTATGCTGGAGCAGCTCTCGGGCACAACGACATCATCGCCCACCCCGTGGGCTCGACACACGACGGTTCTCGGATGTCCGGTGTACCGCCGCTGCGACTTCGCTACCTCCCTCGGACAGGTGCAGGCCCGCTCAACAAATCGGGCTTTCCAGCGGTTGGCGTGCTTCGTGACCGTGTCGCCGAAGACGTCGCATCCGACATCGTCGAGCTTCTCCAGTCCTCGACCACGCTTTCGCTGCCGCGGCGCGGCAATACTGTCGCACCGGGAGACATCGCGGTACTGGTGCGGACGCGCTCACAGATCGCACTGGTGCGTGACGCGCTCGATCGGGTCGGTGTGCCCTCGGTACTGGCCGGCGGGTCCAGCGTGTTCGACACGGTCAGCGCAAGCCACTGGTTGTGGTTTCTGCAAGCGCTCGAACAGCCACACCGTGCCGATCGTGTTCGCCTCGCCGCCCTCACGCCGCTGTTCGGATGGACCGCGGAAAGGCTGGACCGTGAAGGCGACGACGCCGTGTCCGACATCAGTGCTCGATTGCGGGAATATGCAGTGTTGTTCGCGCACGCAGGTTTTGCCGCCGTATTCGAAAAGCTCGCCTCCGAAACACGGTTGGAAGGCCGGCTACTCGCACTCCGAGCCGGTGAGCGACACCTCACCGATCTTCGGCATGTCGCCCAACTGCTCAATCGTGCTGCCGTCGAGAGCTCTTTGGGGCCGAGTGCACTGACCCGCTGGCTCACCGACAGGATCTATGATCCGACATCGGGCAGCATCACCGACCGCAGCAGACGTCTCGACAGCGACGCAGCAGCGGTACAGATCGCCACCGTGCATGCGAGCAAGGGACTGGAATTTCCCGTCGTCTACATCCCGTATGCGTGGGATGCGTCGAAGAATCCCTATCCCAGCACGCTCCTTCTGCACGACGAGAGCGGTAAGCGTGTCCTCGACGTCGGAGGCCGTACAGGTCGCGGATACGCCGCTCGCAAACTGATTCGCGACAAAGAAGAAGCGGGCGAGGAACTTCGGCTGCTCTACGTCGCGCTCACCAGAGCTCAGTGCCAGGTCGTCTTATGGTGGGCGCCGGCATTTTCTACTGCAACGTCGCCGCTGCATCGGTTGATCTTCGCGCGGTTGTCAGGAGTGGCCGAGCCTGAGGAGAAGGCAAAAGTGCCCGAGGACGTTGCGGTGGCGGGCAGACTCGAGTCCTGGGCCGGTAAAGCGGGCGGCCGGATTTCCATCGAGACCGTAGGCCTGCGCAGTGCAGTCCCAATGTGGAGCGCGGTGAAACATACGACCGAAGTGCTTGCGGCGGCGACGTTCACGCGTAGTCTCGACATGCTGTGGCGTCGTACTTCGTACTCCGCGTTGACCGCTGCAGCGCACGACGTGCCCGGGGTGTCGAGCGAACCCGAGAAACCGGAGAGGGACGACGAGCCGGCGGACTCGCGGCCTATCGACGAAGTGCTGGAGGGGATTCCGTCTCCGATGAACGGTATGCCTGCGGGAGCAGATTTCGGCACTCTTGTGCACGAGATCCTCGAGCACGTCGATACCGCAGCGATCGATCTCGACGCCGAAGTGCTTCTTCGATGCAACGAAGCGGTTGCCGAGAGGTCGGCCGAGATCGACCCGTCAGCGCTTGCTGCTGCGTTGATGCCGGTCCTGCGAACTCCCCTCGGCTTCGGGACGCTCGCGGACATAGCTCCACGTGACCATCTGGCCGAACTCGACTTCGAGATGCCGCTGAACGGAGGCGACGATCCCGGTACCGCGAACGTGACTCTGCGGGGTATTTCGCGACTGCTCCGCACTTATTTACCCGCGGACGATGCCCTTGCCACATACGCGGACCAGCTCGACGTTCTCGAATCGAAGCCGCTGCGTGGCTATCTCACCGGCAGCATCGACTCCGTCCTCCGAATACCCGGGCCCAAGTACGTCATCGTCGACTACAAGACGAACAGGCTCTCACGCGGTGATCTGACCGTCATGCATTTCACCAGGGAACGAATGGCGCAGGAGATGCTGCGTTCGCATTATCCGCTGCAGGCGCTGCTGTACGCGGTGGCGCTGCATCGATATCTGCGGTGGCGCCAGCCCGGGTACGATCCCGAGGTCCACCTCGGTGGGGTGCAATACCACTTCGTGCGCGGCATGGCCGGTCCCGAAACACCCTCGGGTTGTGGGGTTTTCGACTGGAATCCTCCTGCCGAACTGATTACCTCCGTGTCCGATCTCCTGGCAGGATCAGCCGTATCATGACCGACGCACAACTGGTTCAACGAGCCACCGGCATCCTGCGAACCTTCAATTCGGCGGGCGTTCTGGCGGCAGCCGACGTGCATGTCGCTTTGCGGTTGGGCTCGCTCGGCGGTGAGCCGTCGGAGCACGTATTGTTCGCGACTGCCCTCGCGGTTCGAGCTGTCCGGTCCGGTTCGGTATGTCTGGACCTGAACCGGTTTCGCGAGGTCGCCGTGGACGAGGAATCGGATGTCGACCTCGATGCCCTTCCCTGGCCGGAGTTGGCGGCCATCACCTCCGCGGTCCGTGTGAGTCCTTTGGTGCGCGGCGGAGATCGCGGTCCACTCAAGCCTCTTCGGCTCGTCGCCACCGACGAGGGTGAGCTTCTCTATCTCGATCGGTACTACCTGCAGGAGCGAACGATCCGCGACGTTCTTGCCGGACGCGAAGAGTCACGTCCGGTCGTCGACACCGATCAGGTCAGGACTCTGCTGGACATGCTCTTCGTGGACGAACACGGCGAGCCCACTGCCGCGCCCGACCGACAACGCATCGCTGCTGCTCTCGCGGCCACGTCGTGGACAGCTGTGGTCGCGGGAGGACCAGGTACCGGCAAGACACATACAGTGGCGCGTGTGCTGGCGATGTTCGTTCGCCAGTACGGACCTTCGATCCGTATCGGATTGGCGGCCCCCACCGGCAAAGCGGCTGCGCGACTACAGGAATCGGTGACCGAGCAATCGGAACAGCTCGGTCTACCCGACACTCTCACTGCGATGACCCTGCATCGCCTGCTCGGCTGGCAACGTGGAAGTAAGAGTCGATTTCGTCACAATGCCTCGAACAAACTGCCCTTCGACGTCATTGTGATCGATGAGACGTCGATGGTGTCGTTGACAATGATGAGCCGGCTGCTCGAGGCCGTCAGATCGGACACTCGGTTGATACTGGTCGGCGATCCGGATCAGTTGACTTCGGTCGATGCGGGAGCCGTGTTGGCGGATCTCGTGGCAAGACCTGTTCACGGTGAATCCGACCCCGAACTCGATGCTTTACTCGGCCGTGACGTGGACGCCGTCGACGATCCTTACGAGGCCGCGCTGTCGGGCGAGGAACGGAACCAACTCCGAAGTGGGGTCGTACGGCTGAGCCGGGGTAGACGCTTCGGCGGCGCGATAGCCGAACTGGCAGTGGCAGTTCGAGACGGAAAGTCCGAGGAGGTGATGCGCCTGTTGAACGATGACCGCGAGGAGCTTTCCTTCCATGCGCCCACCGACCTGTCAGCACTGCGGACCGACATCCTTCGGACTGCCGACGCAGTGACCACTGCGGCCAGGGTCGGTGACGCGACCGCCGCCCTGGGTGGGTTGGAAGCACACCGGTTGCTGTGCGCGCACAGACAGGGGCCCTACGGAGTGCAGCTGTGGGCGCGGCAGGCAATGGAATGGGTGGCGGAATCGTCCGGTGTCTACCTCGATCCGTCGCAGTGGTATCCCGGCCAACCGTTGCTGGTGACGGCAAACGATCACGAAGCCCGGATCTACAACGGCGATACCGGCGTGGTCATCGACACCGGTGACGGCGCGCTGATGGCAGCATTTCAGCGCGGATCGGATCCGTTATTGGTTCATCCAAATGTCTTGGCGTCGGTGCAGACGGTCTACGCGATGACCATCCACCGAAGCCAGGGAAGTCAATACGACACCGTCTCGGTGATGTTGCCGGCCGAGGCGTCGTCGCTGCTGACCCGGGAGCTGCTGTACACCGCGATAACTCGCGCTCGTGTGCATGTTCGGATCATCGGGACCGAGGCCGCGGTCCGCGCAGGCGTCGAGCGTCAGGTGTTACGAGCGAGTGGCTTGCGCCGCACCCTACTGACCGATTTCTCCGGTCGGTAGACCTCCCGTAGATAGCGCTTGTCGCGCTCGAGCTTCGATATGTAGTCCTCGGCTCGATCCGAAGAGCAACTGCCGTGTTCGGCGACGACGTCGTGGAGGCCAGATCGAGCCGGTTCAGAACACCGTCGTGAGACACCCTGGTCAACTCGTCCTCGTAGGCGAAGTCGCTACTTCGATGTTGGTCTCCGAAGAACAGCCAGATTCGTCCCGACGCTCTGCGCGCCCGACGCCTATACCAGGGCCGATCATAACTACCGGCACATCGTCGTCGGAGGGCAGCCGGAACGACTTGTTGGGGGAGAGGAAGACACCTGCCGCCTTCGCCTACCCGATCCGCGAGGTACGTCGAACAGATCAAGGGCCGCAGCAAATCGAGGAGCTCGGACGGTTCCATACCGAGTTTCGGATCGATCGAGAGAACGTCGAGAACGTCCTTGCCCCAGATCCACGCGTCGAGACAGTCGCGATCACCGGTGGAGATGATATGCCCCAGCTCGTCGTCTCCGGTTCGCTCGGCAACGGCCTCGATGAGATCCATCGATGGCACGCCGATCTCGAACGAGTACGTGAGGAGTTCGGCGAGGCGCTGCTCTGATCCCTCGAGCGTAACCGTGGTGTCCGGGGAAACACCGAGTCGACCGACCAGCGCATCGACAACCTCGGATTGTTGATCGGCCGGACTCCGAGCCCGTCTCCTGGCTCGTACACGAGACCGCTGTCGCCCAGAGCGAAGGCATAGTGACGGACTTCCTTCGACGAACCTGGGCCGGACAGAACACGGTTGGTCAGCACGGTGGCCTGATATGGGTTCTTGCGATTCCGCGGAGTGCGCTTCGGTGTGGATTTGGTTGCTAGTGGTACGTCGGTATCGCGACCCGCCTCCCGGTCCGTCGTAATTGGTGTCCCCGATTCCAAGACGGTGAAGTATTGGCAGCTCAGTCCAGATTTTGGTTCCGCTGCGAGAGGATTGTCGGAGAATCGAGCACCATCCGGCATCCCCGCCCACAGGTGTTCGCTGGAGAACTTCGATACCGTTCGCCTCGTACCGGACCTCGTATCCCGAGGACAAGGCCACGTAGAGCGCCTTAGAGTCGCCCTCTTCGGCTGTCGGCCAGCCTGCTGGATGGGATCGGTTGACGACGATCCAATCCGGTGTCGTGGTGTCGGTCGGACGTTGGGGGAAGACCGAAACGTCATGAGTGGCGACGAACTGAGGAACCAGGTTGTTCGAGGCCGCGATTCGCTCGTCGTGGGGGATCGAATCCGAGATGACACGCGCTGCCGTCGTTTGCGGGTCGACACGCCAACCGTCCGCACTGGCAAGTCGAGCCAGCGGCAGAAAAGGCAAGGCAACCACAGCGAAAGCAGCGACCGCGACCGCTATCGTGCGGACGCCTCGCTCGGTGAGTTGTCCATGACGTCGACTACGCACCACCGCGTCGATGAGAGCAGAGCGCGCCGAATTCTCGAACCGCCCAGCGAGCCAGCGGAAGAACAGCGGCGGCGAACAACAGGGCCTGGGCCACGAGCAGCGTCTCAGCGGAAGGGAAAAGTCGGTAGATCGGCGCAAGAAGCGCAGTAATCGGAGAGAAGTGATCCCCGAGGGTGTTGAAACCGGTTCCAAGAAGATCCGACGTCGGTGCACTCAGATTCGCGTACGACGAAATCTGCTGAACGAAGATTCCCAGATCGAATCCGGACGTGCGGAGTTGGCGATGCCCCAGGACGGAAAGCGTCGCATACAGAGGTGCCAGGACAAGGAACGCCGCAACCGGGACGACACGGTCTGCGCCCAACCGGCCGCACCCGATCGCCGGTACCTCGGCAACAATTGCCGTAGGAGTGGGAGATGAATCGGTGGCTGTCACAGGAAGAGAGGTCCACCCGACCCACCTAGGACAAACCTGAGAAGCCCAGGTGAAACAACCCGGCTGCTGAGGCAGCGTGGTGGTAGTGCACCCATACGTTCACCCTCGGGTGGAACATGTGTCAGTATCATCGCTGAACCAACCCGGTCGGTGGGGCCGGTATACCGGGGTGACGACAGTTCGACGAGTTCGCAGGGGTCGGGGGAACCGAACACATGGATCTGTTTCAAATAGCAGTGATCGCATTCTTGGCAATCGGGTCGTGCGCCGTGCTCGCCGGAATCGGTGCCACCGTGGTCAGCAGCGAACGCCGCTCCCCGAGCCGTCGAAAAAAGACCAGAATTGCGCCGGGTTGGTACCCCGACGCGCAAGACGAGACGCTCCTTCGATACTTCGACGGACGCGAACCCACCAGACAGACCTCCCGACGCGAATAGTCAGGACACCTCGAACCTGCTTACTCCGCGGGCTCCGCTCCATCACTTTCCAAAGCTCACTCCGCGGGCTCCGCTCCCGCCCTGTCCAATGCTCACTCCGCAGGCTCCGCTCCCGCCCTGTCCAAAGCTCACTCCGCAGGCTCCGCTCCCGCCCTCCCGCGTCGGCGGCGCCTGGATCGACGCGACGGTGGCTGAGACGAAAGATGGTAGTACAGCGCATCTTCGGAATCCTCGACGACGACCTGAACGACATCCCCCACCTCGAGGTAGTCGTCGACATCGATACGGTCCGTGGCTCCGATGACGGCTTTCACCGACCTGGCGGGGATGAGCCCGCGTCGACCGTCGGGGCCCACGGCCAACGCGTAGCGCGGACCGGTCCTGGTCACGCGCGCGCTGATGATCGCGGAATCCTTCGGCACCGGAGTCGGATCGGCGGCAACGTCTTTGGCAGCTGTGGTTTGTGAATCGAGTTGTGCCGCGAGTTCGTCTGCCATGAGGTCGACCTGCAACAGCAGGTCGGCCATAAGTCGAGCTTGATTTTCATGAGTTTTCGACGGCTTGAGTGCCTCTCCGGGCTTGTACATGTCCTCGTGGGTCAGCTCGCCCCAGGCGTCTTGCAGCCGGGTCTTCACCTGAACTTCCACCTTGACATCCAGGTCGCCCTGGTGCGTGGCAACCCGAACGAGAAGCACCGCGTGGTACGCCCGATAGCCGCTCGGTTTGGGAAACGCCACGTAATTCATCGGGTCTTTCGCGAAGCGCACCGAGCACTCGGGATCCCGACAGGCCAGCTCCAATGCCTCGACGAACGCGTGCAGATCGCGGGGGCTCTTGCACAGGACTTTGATTCCGATGAGGTCACCGAGAGCATCGACGACCTCATCCACCGTGCTCGGCTCGGTGATCCGGCCTTCGGCAATCTTGCGTCGCAACTTGTCCGCGGCCCGGGCAGGGTCCTTGATTCGCGCAGACTGGGCATTGAGGCGGTCACGGTCGACATTGTCGAGAATCTCGTCGGCAATTGTTTCGAGAAAGTTCTGCGTCGTGACCAGCGCTGCTTGCCAAGCGCGACCACGCTGCAGATACACCTCTTCGACGAGGTCATCGATGCTCGTCGATGTTGTCATGGGGGCTGCTTTCGATCGATGAACTTCGGCCTTGGTGCACCGAAGGCTAGCGCAGGTACGAGTGGCCGCCGACCTGTGCCGCGGTACGTCGTGCATCGGGTGTGAAAAGTACCGCGCATCTGTCGGGGGAGGGCACTATTGTCGAAGAAATGACGACCACGGTCGCAGAGGGCGACGAATTCGTTACGCAGTTCGACCCGTACCGGCGCGAGCTACTGGCTCATTGTTACCGAATGACGGGGTCCATTCACGACGCCGAGGATCTCGTGCAGGAGACGTACATCCGAGCCTGGAAAGGTTACGGAAAGTTCGAGGGCAGGTCGTCCATGCGGACTTGGCTGTATCGCATTGCCACCAATACCTGCTTGACGGCATTGGAAGGACGCTCGAGGCGTCCGCTGCCTACAGGTCTCGGAGCACCCAGCTCGGATCCCACAGGCGAACTGATCGAACGTCACGAGATTTCCTGGCTGGAGCCGATCGCAGATTCGGAGTTGAGCGATTCGGGCGATCCAGCGAGCATTGTCGTCGGGAGAGAATCCATCCGCTTGGCATTCATCGCTGCCCTGCAATACCTTTCGCCACGGCAGCGTGCGGCGCTGTTGATGCGTGAGGTCCTGCAATGGAAAGCTTCGGAGGTAGCCGAAGCACTGGCAACGACCACGACGGCGGTCAACAGCCTCGTGCAGCGCGCACGAGCGCAACTGGACTCGGTCACGCCCGCCGAGGACGGAGTCTTCGAGCCCTCGTCGGCGGAGATCCAAAAATTGTTGGAAAAGTACGTCGACAGTTTCGAGCGATACGACATCGGTCAGCTCGTCGAGCTGTTCACCACGGACGCGGTGTGGGAAATGCCGCCATTCGTCGGGTGGTATCAGGGCGGGGAAAATATCGGCGCGCTCATCCGGGGCAATTGCCCCGCCAGCGGGCCGGGGGACATGCGGATGCTGCCCACCTTTGCCAACGGCCGACCGGCGTACGGGCTGTACATGCGAAACGAGTCAGGCCGACATGTCGCTTTTCAGTTGCATGTTCTCGATTTTCGAGCCGACCGGGTCGTACATGTGGCGTCATTCTTCGATCTGACACTTTTCGAGAGATTCGGTCTGCCCGCCCACTTGTAACCGGTCACGAGCGTCGGCGAACGGCATCCTCTCCACGCTGATCCTCGGGGCTGTCGAGCGACCGGCTTGTCTCCTCTGCGTAGCTCTGTAGCAAGATGGGTCTGCGGGAACGAGCTTATAGCGCGTTCCCGCTGTTTCGTCGAAGAGGAGAATTCATGGATTTGGGACTGTCCGGTAAGTCGTTCGTCGTCACTGGTGGAACCGAAGGGCTGGGTCTGGCAAGTGCTCGCGAGTTGCTTCGCGAGGGCGCGAAGGTGACTGTGTCGTCTCGCTCTCAGGAGAAAGTCGACGACGCGGTGACAGACCTCGGCGCTCATCGCCCAAACGCTGTGCACGGAATGGTCGCCGACAATGGCCATTCGGCCAGTGCAGAACTTGTCGTCGAGGCTGCCCTCGCGCACTGGGGCAAGATCGACGGTCTCGTCGTAAGTGTTGGCGGGCCACCGCTCGGCACAGCTTTGGAAGCGACGGACGAGCAGTGGGAAGACGCGTTTCGCTCGATCTTTCTTGGAACGGTACGGCTGGTCAGGGCGGCAGCAGCATCGATGACGGAGGGCGGCGCAGTCGTGCTGGTGCTGTCGAGTTCGGTGAAGTCGCCGTTGACAGGCCTCGGAATCTCGAACGGTCTGCGACCAGGGCTGGCAATGGTCGCCAAGGATATGGCAGACGAGCTGGGTGCACGAGGAATTCGCATCGTCAGCGTCTTGCCAGGTCGATTCGATACAAGTCGCGGTGGAGCCGTCGGCGACGAGGACTTGGCTCGTATACCTCTCGGGCGGATCGGTGACCCTGACGAGTTCGGAAGAGTTGTCGCGTTTCTGTCCTCGCCCGCCGCGTCGTACATCACGGGTTCGACGGTCACCATCGACGGCGGCGCGCTGCGAGCATTGTGAGCACTGGGCACTCGAACCCATCCTGGCCGACCGAACGCAAGTGACCCCGCATCAAGCCTGTTGGCTTCGAGCGGGGCCACTGATTGCGAAGGACGGGGGACGTAACTACTTAGCGTGTGCTCGATGCAATGCGTGCAAGCACCCGAGAGAACACCGAGCCGTCCGACCCGAGGGCATCGAAAGAAGTCGAGTCAGCTGGAACTTCCGCATCACCCTTGGCAGCAGCGAGAGTGCGCGCCAATTCGGTGCGGCGTTCGATCGCGTCGAGAATAGTGGCGTCGAGCGTGACTAGTTGCTCATCGAGTCGGTCGATCTCGACTTCTGACTGTGCTTCGTTGGCGCTGGTGGCAAGCGAATCGATCTGCAATGTCACATCGTCTCCTTTGTTCGCGTCCTGAGGAGTGAGTCGTTCGATCCCTCGGAACTGTTACACGTTAGTTCTATGTGTCAACGATGTTTCGTACCCTGCACCAAGATGCCTAGTAATCAGGCGGGGGCCAAGCCTTTCGGGCTGTGATGCTGGCAACAATCGAGGTTCACACCGTCGTATTCGGCATCTGGCTACGGTCTCGACCCTTCGACGTGGCATCAGCGGCCGCTTCTGGCGTAAAGCGTCGACGTCATATCAACTATTCGGAGCGAAACCTCTCGGGTACTGCTCGTGCGAGAAGAATCCTCGGTTCAGTTGACACAGACGATCGGCACAGTAATCGCCCGTTCGGATTTCGGGATTGTCGGTGCGGATTTCGGGGTAGTCGCTCGACAAAGACAACCGCAAGGAGTTCATCGTGCGCTATGACTACCTCATTGTCGGCGGCGGAATGGTCGCCGACGCCGCAGCCCGCGGCATCCGCGAGAAGGACACCTCAGGGACAATCGGCATTCTGGGGGCCGACAGCGACGAGCCGTACACCCGACCGGCCTTGTCCAAAAAGCTGTGGACGGACAAGGACTTCGGTCGCGATCAGGTTCCTCTGAACACTGCGTCCGACACCGGTGCCGAGGTACACACCAATACCCGAGTCCGGTCTGTCGATCGTGAAAACAAAACCGTGACGATCGAATCCGAAGACACTGTCGAGTACGGAGAGTTGCTGTTGGCGACCGGAGCATCACCGGTCCAACTCGACATCGCTCCCAGTCCGAGAGTCATCTATTTTCGTACGTTCGCCGACTATCGCGCGTTGCGGGACCTGACCAAAACGGCTTCGCACATTGCCGTCGTCGGAGGTGGATACATCGGTACCGAAATTGCGTCTGCTCTCGCACTCAACGGAGTCGCGGTGACTCTGATCACCAGCGACGACGTGGTGGGTGGACACATGTTCCCGGCCTCTCTCGCGGCGGCATTCGAGACGGGGTTCAGTGAACATGGCGTCACGATTCGGCGGGCAGTCAAGGTGACAACTGCCGCCGAGGCATCGGCGCGAGTGCAACTACAACTCGACGACGGCTCGAGCGTCGAAGCAGATGGAGTCGTATTCGGCCTCGGTGTTCGCCCGAACGTCGAACTTGCCGAAGCAAGTGGATTGGCCGTCGACAACGGCATCGTCGTCGATGAGTACCTTCGGACCGACGATCGGCATGTCTACGCGGCAGGCGACGTCGCGAACTATCCCGACGCGATACTGGGCCGTCGACGCATCGAACACGTAGACAACGCAATCGAGATGGGCAAGTCAGTCGGCCGCATCATGGCAGGCGGTACCGACCCGTACACCTACACGCCGTACTTCTATTCGGACGTCTTCGATGACGGATACCAGGCCGTGGGAACTATCGATACATCGCTGCGGGCCGTCGAGGAATGGAAAGTCGAGCCCAGAGAAGGTGTCGTTTACTATCTCGAAGAAGACAAGGTGCGAGGGGTCCTCATGTGGAACGTGTGGGAAGGCCTCGACGAGGCCAAGGCGCTTCTCGGCAAGGAGAAGCCGAGACGTCACTGAAACGTCCCGATGCCTGGTGCGGTCGGTTATGAATGTGAATGGGCCGCGCACCAACGTGGTGGGAATTCTGGGACAGTGGGTTCTGGTCGTAAGCCACGAGGAGCTGACATGTCCGAGCACACAGACATCGGTATTAGCCGAGAACGCGTCGAAGAGCAGGTTCGCCGTTGGTGTGAGCGTGCGCGAGTGGACGGCAGATGGCCGATGCTGTCCGACGCGTCCTCGGTGGCTATCGCTGCGGGCCTGCTGGATCCCCCCACCAGGGAAATTCTGGCCGCGCGTCGTAGAGCGGAAAGGTCGGTGCCCTCGATCGGAGGCTTTGCTGCTGCGAGAACCCTCGCCGAGGAGCGAGCACGATGGTTGGCCAAGAATACGAAGAACAAGCCGGGATCTGCGCTGGTCTACCGGATGCGAGCCGCTGAGCTGACCAAGCGTCTCGATCGCCTTCGAACGATAGTGGTGATGTCGACCGACTATTACGCACATGGTGTCCGCGCCGTTCGACGTGAGCGCCGCGACGGAATTCACTTGGATCTCGACCAGCGTGATGCACTCTTCGATGCGCTGCTGCATACCCCCGTCCCGAGGCAGCACATCGGCGGGCTCGCCGCTAGAACAGGGCTGTCGGTTCTCGATGTTGCCGCTGATCGAGTTGCTGGGGTATCGAAGGACACTCGGTTCGGAAATGTGGGGGAGCGCGCATCATCAATGATGGCTCAGGTCGCAGATCAAAAGGACGATGTATTCGCCGACCGATACGAGACTCTGCTGTTCATCGCCGGCACGTCGTACGATCGCGTGAACTCCTCCCGGGTGTGGAGATCCGAGCACTTTCTCGTCCAGCGCACGCAACTCGACCTTGCCGAGGAACTCACTCAGGTCGCCGTCGACACCAACTCCCTCCACGACATCAGCACCGAACTAGATGACATCGCCAGGGTGATGCTCGACGACGCCACGCGAGTCCAGGTCGCCACCCGCCGTGCTGCGCTCGAGTCGGTATGGACGCAACTGATCGACAGGGTTGCTGCGTTGGTCAGGGTCGCGGACCTGGTTACGCGAGCCGAGGACGACTATTCTGCGACAGACGTCATACAGCGAGCACACAGCCTCGACAACAGAATCGACGCTCTCGTATCCCGAGCAGGAAATCGTGAACTGTCCGCCGACAACACACATTTCGTCGGCGACCAACTCACGTAACCCAGCTAGGCGACAATGGCGAACAGTACGGCCGCCACGGCAAAGCTGACCACCGACAGGATCGTCTCGAGAACAGTCCATGTCTGCAGCGTCTGCTTGACTGTCATGTTGAAGAATTTGGCGATGATCCAGAAGCCACCGTCGTTGACGTGGCTCAAAATGATCGAGCCTGCCGCGATGGACATAGCGATCAGCGCCGTTGCCATAGGGGAGTAGTCCTGGGCAGCAACGAGTGGACCGACGATTCCGCCGGTGGTCACGATCGCGACCGTTGCCGAACCCTGCGCGATCCGAAGTGCACAGCTGATGACATACGACAGCACGATGATCGGTAAACCCGCAGCCGCCATCGCGTCGGCGAGCGCAGTGCCGATTCCGGTTGCAGAGATGACCTTGCCGAAGAAGGCACCTGCACCGACAACCAGCAGCAGCATGCCGACGGGGCGCAATGATTCACCGGTCAGCGCACTCAATTCTTGAACCGTCGAGCCGCGGCGGATGCCTAGGACATAGAAGGCAATGAGCACTGCGATGAGTAGGGCAACGGCAGGCGTTCCGAGGAACGTCAGTACCTCCAACAGGTTGCCTGGATCGAGGAGAATCGTGCCGAACGTCGCTCCGAGAATGAGAACCAGCGGCACGGCAATGATGGTGCCGATGAGACCGACTGAAGGGGGAGTGGTGACGACCGAACGCTTGGTAGCAACCGAGGCGCCGCCTGCGCCGTCAGGGGCGTCGGGGGCGTCGTTGATGAAGTCGTCCGGCACATCGACGATCACGCGTTTGCCGATCCAATTACCCCAAACGAGGCCTGCGGCGATGAATCCCGGAATGCCGCAGACGAATCCCATCAGGATCAGCCAGCCCAAGTTCACTTCGAGAAGGCCACCGAGCGCGACCGGACCGGGGTGAGGTGGCAAAAATGCATGGGTCATCGACAACCCGGCCAGCATCGGCAGGGCGTACAGCACGAGCGACTTTCCACCTTGGCGCGCTGCTACGTAGACGAGGGGTGCCAGCACGAAGATCCCGATGTCGAAGAAGACTGGAATGCCGAAAATCAAGCCGAGCAGGCCCATCGCGATGGGTGCGCCGCGCTCACCGAAGATCCCGAGCAGCTTCGACGTCAGAGCCTGTGCGCCACCGGAGCGTTCGAGGATCGCGCCGAGGACAGTGCCGAGCCCGATGATGACTGCGATATGCCCGAGAATGCCACCGAAGCCCGTCTCGAGCAGTGATTCGTTGCTCTTGAGTGCAGTACCGACAATCTCGGACACCGGCAGCCCAGCTGCCAGTGCGAGACCGAGTCCGACGATCAATAGTGCGATGAACGGCTCGAGTTTGACCTTGATGATGACGACCAAAAGCACAGCGATCGCAAAACCACACAGCACGAGAAGGCCCGGAGTGGAGGTCCTGAGCCAGTCGACAGCGGTATTCATAGGTTGCCTTTCGGTAAGGGTTGGATATATCAACCCATGGATATGACGAAAGCTTCTGCGCGAGCGGTAATTCCGGCCCAGTCTCCGGATTCGACGCTCTGTGGAGAAACGACATCGGTGCCTGCCGTGACGGCGACTGCACCCTGGCTCAGGAACTCTGCTGCGTTCGAGGCATTGACCCCGCCCGACGGAATGAGCTTCGCATCGGGAAGGGGCCCGAGAAGGTCCTTGAAGTGCACAGGCCCCAATGCGCGCGCCGGAAAAATTTTGACGGCTGCCGCACCCAGATCGAGTGCGTTCATCACCTCGGTGGGCGACAGTGCACCCATCACGACGGGAATGCCTCGGGCAAGCGCGACCTCGGCCACAGTAGGGCGCAGTCCAGGTGTGACGAGGAACTGTGCGCCGGCATCGATCGCGGAGCGTGCCTGCTCGTCTGTCAGGACGGTCCCGGCCCCGATGACTGCCCCAGCATCGGCTGCGGCGCGCATCAATTCCAGGACTCCCGGCGTAGTGAAGGTCAGTTCGACAGCCCGGATGCCTCCGCGCGCCAAAGCCTCGGCGAGGGCTACCGGATCAGAGATCGAGGGAGCCCGGACAACAGCGAGTGCGCGATCATCGAGGATCGTCTGCAGGGCGTTCACCGAACCTGCCTCAATGCTCGGCCGGCCAAATTGCCTGTGGGCTTTCCATCATCGATGGCGATTTGGCCGTTGACCAGCACGTGACTGATTCCTATCGCTTGTTGTTTCGGATTGTCGAAGGTGGCCGTATCGCGAATGGTCTCGGGATCGAACAGCACCAAATCGGCCGCGAATCCCTCTGCGATCGTCCCCCGGTCGGTCAGGCGCAGCCGCTGCGCGGGACGGCCCGTCAGGTGATTGATGCAGTCCTCCAAGCCCAATAGCTGCTCCTCGCGCACGTAATGGCCGAGGTACCGGGGAAATGTTCCCCATGCCCGGGGATGCGGGCGCTCACCGACGAGGATTGCGTCGCTGCCGCCCATGTGGTTCGGATGCACCATGATCTCGCGGACGTTTTCCTCGTGCCCCACGTGTTGAAGGATGGTGGTGGCCAGCTGATCTCGTTGAAGGATATCGAAGAAGATATCCACCGGTGCTTTGCTCAGCTCGGCAGCGAGATCGATCATCGTTCGGCCGACATACCCGTCGAGTTCCGAGTTCGCGACGCCGCTGAGCTGGATGGTGTCCCACTCGACCGTCACTCCATGGCAACCGTCGGAACCGTTGACGTTTACGTCCGCGGCGATGCGGGCACGTACTTCGGGATCGGCCATCCTGGCCAGCGCCTGGTCGGGTCCACCGGACATGGCCCAACTGGGAAGCAGGGCCGACAACGTCGTCGCGCCAGGGAGATACGGGTAGGTGTCGAGAGTGACGTCACAGCCGTCGGCGATCGCCGAGTCGACCTTGTCGAGGAATTCCCCTGCGCGACCCCGATTCACACCGAAATTCATGGTGGCGTGCGTCAAATGCAGTGCGCAGCCCGTATCGCGGGCCAGATCGAGCATCTCTTGATAGGCCTCGAGCGCGCCGGCGCCGTATGACCGCGTGTGCGGCGCATAGAACCCGCCGAAGTCGGCAACGACCTCGCACAGGGCACGAAGTTCGCTCGTGTCTGCGTACATCCCGGGGGTGTAAGTGAGTCCACTCGACATGCCGACCGCACCCTCGGCGAGCCCTTCTGCGAGTAACTCCTGCATGCGGGTGATCTCGCGCGACGTGGCCGGACGCCGGTCTCCGCCGACGGCGAGATAGCGCAGCGTGCCCTGTGGCACAAGATACGCAGCATTCGGAGTAATGCCCTGATCGAGGCGGTCGAGATACTCCGCAACCGAACGCCAGGAGAAGTCCAGATCGCGTGGATTGCCGTTCCATCCGGCAATCTGACGACGGATGATGTCGAGAGTTGCGTCGTCGACCGGCGCGTAGGCAATACCATCCTGCCCAATCACTTCGGTGGTCACACCCTGACTGATCTTCGGAAAATGGCCGGGATCGGTGAGCAGCCTGAGGTCCGAGTGCGCGTGCATGTCGATGAAGCCTGGCGCGAGCACGTTGCCAGGCTTCGCATCGATTATTCGATCCGCGAAGTGGGTGCCGCCGGGCTCGACGATCGCCTCGATCCGGCCCGAGGCGACGAGGACATCACTTCGGATGCGAGGTGAACCCGTGCCGTCGACGACGTCTGCGCCACGAATGAGAATGTCGGTCATAGCGTGTTCCTAGAAGAAGGTGTGGACGAGGTCCACAACGAGGGGATTGTCGGAGTCGACGTCATCGATCACCGGGATGAGTCGCCACTTGTCGAATGCCGTACATGGATGCGAAAGGCCTAGGCGTACAACGGTTCCGACTGGTAGTGCTGCAGAGTCTTCGGGCATCCGTAGGAAAGCGTGCTGATCATTGAGTGCGGTGACCTCGGCGTGCTCCACGCTCTGGGGTACCGGGAGTCCTTCGTCGAACGGCAGATCCCGCTTTCCAGCGTCCAGCAATGCCAACCCGGGTTCTGGCGTGGACACAACGCGAGCCCAGCCGTGCATCGCCGATCTCAACGGGTTGTCCGAGCGAGCCGAATTCATCGGCGAAATCTGTGAATAAAATCCGTCGTCGTGGATGATGTAGGCACCCGAGCGCAGTACCACCGACGTGGCAACGCCACGTTCACCCTTCTCGTCTGCCAGGGCAGCCAATCGCTCGACCACCAGGTCCTGATAGGCGCTGCCACCGGCCGTCACGACGGCGTGGGTGTCGTAGAGATCGGCATCGAGTAGTTCCCGGTGCAGGGCGGCCACGGTGTCCAAGTAGGTGCGGACATCAGTCAGACCGGTGGGTGAGCGGTCATGGCTCAGCGCGCCCTCGTACCCACCGATCCCGGCGAGGGCAAGAGATGGTGATGCGACGACAGCGTCAGCGACGGCACGAGCAGACTCTGTCGTCCGTGCGCCAGTTCGCCCGTGTTCTCCACCGAGTTCGACGATCACGTTGACCCGACGAGCGCCCGCCGAAGAAGCGAGGACAGCATTCATTGCCTTTACGGTGGCGAGACCATCTGCCCAGCAGTAGAATTCGAATTCAGGGTGAGCTTCCAGTTCGGATGCAAGCCAGGTCAGTCCCACCGGATCGACGAGGGCATTGGCGAGCATTATTCGCTCGACGCCGAACGCTCGAGCGAGCTGCACCTGCCAAATGGTAGCCAAAGTGATTGCCCAGGAGCCTGATTCGAGTTGGAGTCGCCACAGCGCAGGCGCCATCGTCGTCTTGCCGTGCGGTGCGATCCGCACTCCGGCGTGCTGCGCCCACTCGGCCATGACTGCAATGTTGTGCTGCATGCGCCCGCGATCCAAGGTGAGTAACGGAGTCTGGAAGTCCGCCAGGGTGGGGGCGGTGCTGATGAACTGCTCGACCGACTGCCCCCATGTACTCGGGGGGACGGACTTGTGTTCGGGGCCGAGAGTCCTCGTTCGGAGGGCGTTCACGGCATTCGAGTCGATCAAGACGGAACCTCCAGGGGCTGGCTGACGCGTCGGCCGGGGATTTGCGTTGCGTATTACGCAACGCATGTTGCGCAATGTGTTTACGATTAGTAGTGTGCAACGAAACACGTCCAGCCGCAAGCATTCGAAGGAGATCGATGTGACATTGCCGCGAGCAATATGCGTCGGCGAAGGACTGGTGGTGCTTGTTGCGACTCCTGGCCCACTCGAAAACTCGGAGACCTTCACCCGTTCCGCCGGGGGGGCGGAAGCCAATGTGGCACGAGTGTTCGCGCAGTTGGGTGTCGATGCTGCCTGGATCTCGAGAGTGGGAAACGATGGCTTCGGGCGCTATCTGGTGGACGAACTGGACTCCGCGGGAGTGAATACCTCAGCCGTAACGCGTGATGAAGGTCGGCCCACGGGCCTGTATGTCAAGGAACGCGGTGCAGGTACGGGTTCTCCAGGGGATCTACCTCTCGGCGAGAGCAAGATGACCTACTTTCGGACGGGATCCGCGGCCAGCGCGCTCTCGCCGAATGACATCGACAGTGCACACGCTGTCGCGATGATCAAGGCCGCAGAGTTGGTTCACTTCTCCGGAATCACTGTCGCTCTTTCCGAGACCGCAGAAAACTTGACACGCCAATTGACTGCTCGCGCAGCGATGGTGAGCTTCGACCTCAATTATCGTCCTGCGCTATGGGGTTCCCGACTGCAGCACGCGCCGAGGGTTCTCGCGGACCATGTCCGTCGAAGTGACGTCGTTCTGATGGGTGCCGACGAAGCGAACGAGGTGTTCGGTATCGACGACCCCGACGCATTGCGGGCAGAGTTTCCAGAACCTCACCACCTCGTGATCAAGAACGATGCCCACGTCGTGACCGCGTTCGAAGGCCGCTCCCGAATCGACGTCCCCGCGTTGACACTCGACGTCGTCGAGAAGATCGGTGCAGGTGACGCATTTGCAGGTGGCTATCTCACCGGTTTGTTGGACGGGCTCACGCCCGTCGGGCGCGTGCGGCTCGGTCACCTTTGTGCTGCGGGGGCACTTACCGCACACGGTGATATCGCCGAAGTGCTCCAGGCGCCGGCACGTCGATCCGCTCTCGACCTGTCGGACCAAGGCTGGCGCCTGCTGCAGTACTCGACGTTGGTGACCGCATGAGTCAGAGCCTTTCCCGAGCACTGACAATTCTTGGGTTACTCGGAGCCGAGTCCCGTTCCCTCGACCAGCTGGCCGGAGAACTGGAAGTCCACAAGACGACCGTGATGCGTCTACTGCGCACGATGGAAACCGACAGATTCGTTCAACACGATTCGAATCATCGATACGTGCTCGGATCCCGGTTCTTCGAGCTGGCCAATCGTGCACTCGAACAGCGTGACGTGCGCACAGTCGCACGACCACATTTGTCCGAACTCAATGTCACTACCGGCCAAACGATTCACCTCGCAACCTACGAATCAGGCGAGGCGGTGTACATCGACAAGTTCGACGCCAAGCAAAGCGTGCGCATGTATTCGAGAATCGGACGCCCCGCCCCATTGCACTGCACAGCGGTCGGCAAGGTTCTCGTGGCAGCACGTCCGCACACCGAACGCGTGAACATTGCCGAGCGAATACCCTACGAGCGCTTCACTGATCGGACCATCGATTGCGCCGAGCAATACCTTGCCGAGCTCGATCTGGTTGCCGAGCAGGGATACGCGGAGGACCACGAAGAGCACGAGTCATTCGTGAACTGCATCGGAGTGCCCATCCGCGACGGGACCGGGTCAGTAGTGGCCGCCGTGTCGATGTCGGTTCCCGACATGCTTCTCAACCACTCCCAAGTTTTGGCGACGCTCCCGGAGGTTCGACGAGTGGCGGCGGCGATCTCCGCGGACCTCGGTTGGATACCTGCACATGATGTCGACAGCAGTGAGGAAGGATAAAGATGAGCGAGAAAATCGCAGTCCGAACCGACGGGGCGCCGGCGCCGGCGCATACGTTCTCGCAGGGTGTTCGCAAGGGGCCGTTCGTTCAGGTATCCGGGCAGGGTCCCGTAGATCCGAAGACCAACGAGTACCTGTACCCGGGAGATGTAGCCGCACAAACCATTCGGACGCTCGAGAACGTTCGTGCCATCGTGGAAGCGAGCGGTGCGACATTCGACGACGTCGTCATGCTCCGGGTGTACCTCACCGAGCGCGGGGACTTCGCGAAGATGAACGACGCCTACGGCGAATTCGTGAAGAAGCACACGAGGGGTGAAGTGTTGCCAAGCCGCACTACGGTATTCACCGGACTTCCGCGTGAAGAGATGCTTGTCGAGATCGACGCAGTCGCGATCATCTGACGTCTGCTGGGCCCGATCCGTAGTCGATCGGGCCCCCAGCTTCAGGCTTTGTCGTAGAACCCGACAGTGCGGAGCGCCGACCGCAGCGCCTCGACCACACGTTCCCAAGGAACTGCCTCCTCCTCGCATTCCGATGCAGCGGCGTCCTCGCCGCGAAGACGGGCCTCACGCGCACATTCCTTCCAGGACTCTGACTGCTCGACGCAGAACCTCTCGTAGCGAGCGATTTTCATCTGGTCCCGCCCACACACAGATACGACATCCTCGGCGTCGATAGTCCCGCCCGACTCTGCATCGAGTTCGAGCAACGCCATCAACTGCGTGGGCACTTCCTCCTCGGTTGCATCGTCCGAGGCCTCCCCGGGACCGATAGGAAATGCCGATGTCGAGAGCCTGCCACCGAGATAGGCTGCGAAATCATCATCGACTCGGGTAACGAAATCTGCGAGACGGCTGACCGCATCCATCAAGTGTTGGGGTACGAAGGGCCGTGCTTCGATGATGGAGGAGAGTTGAACGCGGTCGTCGACGAGGAGTAATTTCAGCCGCGGATGGCGACGATTGAGATCCGCGACCACTTCGGCAGCGCGTGTTCGACCGCCGATTCTCTCGACAATCGGAGCATCGACCCGCACTTCGTCGAGAGCAGCGATATAAACATGAGCACTTACCTTGCCCAACTGGATAAAGCAGCTTCCGTCCGACGCGATGCGTATTTCCTGCCCGGGGAGCGCCTGCAATGCCCTTCGGACTGCTCTCGAGAGAGCCTTCTCGTCAGCATGAATCGAGGAAGCCATCGGCTCGAGGACCTCACCGGCGTCGCCGAGTAGTTCTACTCCGAAGACGCCCTCGACGGTGCTCCCGTCCTGCGAACCAACGAGGAAGCTTGGGTGCGGGATGTTCCACGTGCGACGAAGCTGTGTGACAACCGTCGAAGCGAACCGATCTGCACACAAGACTGGCTCTTCCAAAACGTGAATGTCGGAAACACCGGATGGGCGCCAAGGCGAAGGTGGATTCGACAGTCCCGACGACACGCACACGAGGGTTCTGCGCGTAGTCGTCCGCAGTCGCATCTCGAGCTTCTCGGCACCCTCGGGCAGGAATGCCGGCGACAGTGACCAATCTGCGGTGCACTCACCGGATGCGAGCCGATCGCCCAGTTGCGACGCGAACCGTCGCCAGTCCTTCTCCGTCGAGCTATCCAGTTCTCGAATCTCGAACGTCGACATTGCTTCTCCCCGTCATCAACCGCGAACTTCTCGAACGGAGAGAAACCTAGCGAGGGGTACCGACACAAATCGTTCGCATCAGTTCTTCCCACGGATGACCAGGGCCGGGATCATGAGTTCAGCCGACGTCAACGACCCATGGTGTCCGCGGAGAGCCGATGCCGACACTTCCGTGCGACTCCGAATCACCACGGACCGATCGTTCGCCAGGACCAGTAGGTCTCCAATTCGTCCGTAGGCGTCCGTAGAGACAATCGGGCCGAACCATCCGAGATCGACGGCGTCGTCCCTTGCTATGACGCGAAAGCCGCCGCCGAGGTGCTCCCGCCACGTCGCAGCTACATCGTCACCGGCTCCTTCGCGGGTATACAGGTAGCGCATCCGCGGCTCTCCACCTACAAGGCGAATTTCCCGCTGCAGTTCGACGGAGGTGTCGTAGTCGATTCTGTCCTCGACTTCGACCATCCCGTGATCCGCCACTACTACCAGTGCGCCGTCATGTGGAAGGCGCTCGGCGATCGCCTGCGCGAGATCGTCGACGTGACCGAGCTCCAGTCGCCATGCGAGCGACTGCGGACCACGAACATGGCCGACCAGGTCGAGATCTCCGTAGTAGGCGTAGACCAATGTCGGCCCGGCTGAATCGAAGATGTCACCGACTTGGGCTCCCAGATCTCCGATGGACACCGACGCGTGAAACGTCGGCCCACGCAGCGCAGCGCGGGTAAGACCCGAACCGTTCTGCATCGATGGTCCGACATGCGCCACCCTCACACCGGCATCGAGCCCACGCTCGAAGGCCGTCGGGGAGGGTTGAAAACACTCGGGAACGAGGTCGGCCGGAAGCCCCTCGGACTTCCTGGCACCGACGAGCTTCCATTGCAGGCTGTTCATCAATCGCTCATGGCGAGGAGCTTCGACGAGATACCCCATGATTCCGTGCGAGCCAGGCGGTAGCCCGGTGCCGAAAGAACTCAGGCTGGTTGCCGTCGTAGTGGGGAAGCCTGCGGTGATAGGTGGCGACGAATGAGAGTTGAGGAACGGCGCTTGCTTGGGGTGGGCCGAGAGTTGGTCCGAACCCAGGCCGTCGACAACGAGCACACACACTCGACGAACGCCGTCCAAGTCCAAACCGATTCGATCTACCTCACCCTCGACACCGAGATGAGAGAGTATCGAGGGCACCACATCGGCCAACGATGCGGACCCGTAGCGCGGATTCAGGAGCATGCATCCACCGTATGCGGTCCGATCGGACGGCGTGGAGTCTGCAATTAACCAATGTGAGCCGTTGACCAGGCGATTTGCACAACCGTTCTTGTTGGCGTAACTTTTGTCGAGTCAGAGCGACACGGACACCGACCCGGACCGAGAGGTGCGGGACACGAGGTTGGACGAAGTTCGAACTGGCACTCCCGAACAAGGTAAGAGAAATCAGCCATGTTCGGGGTATGAGCGTGTAAGCCCCGGATCGAACGCGAATGCGAACGAAATGGTGTGTGCGTGTTCTTTGAGAACTCAACAGTGTGTCGATGAATGTCAGTGCCGAATTTTGTATTTGGTGAAAGCATCCGATGTCGATGATCATCCGCTTGTGGTGGTTATGGTTGGGTGTTGTTT
>NZ_JAPVLQ010000008.1 GCF_027158005.1 Rhodococcus sp. H36-A4
TCATGGAGTTACGGCGGCCATAGCGGAGGGGAAACGCCCGGTCCCATTCCGAACCCGGAAGCTAAGCCCTCCAGCGCCGATGGTACTGCACTCGACAGGGTGTGGGAGAGTAGGACACCGCCGAACATATTTTGCAGTGAAGCCCCCAACCGTCAGGTTGGGGGCTTTTCTGTGTTCATCCCCCCTTTTTTTTCTTTTGCTGCCGCCCGCTGCAGCGAAAGCGTCGGTGCATTCACACGGGTGCTTGATCGTCGCTTCGATGGCATCGTCGCCACTGTCGCTTCGATGGCGCTTCCACGCTATTTGATCGTATGAATGGACCATTCAAACGATCAGTTGAGCGGCCTGAACTGTCTGGAAGTCGTCAGCGGGTCGATCAACCGAAAGCACGCACCGCGTAGGGCCGTCCGAACTGTGTTGTGACCTGATCCGAGTACAGCACCGATTCCGGTGATCTGCCGGCGGTGCTCGGTAGACCTGCAGTCTCGATCAGCTGATCGGAGAAATGAGTCAGCTCGGCGTCGAGTAGTTTCCAGCGGCTGTGCAGGTTCGGCACATACATGAGCCGGCCGGCGACCGATGTATGTAAACCCCAACGTGCCGTGAGGAATTGGGCCAGCGGGTCGTCTGACATGTCACGAGATCCGCGCGCGACGGCGAAGTCGGTCGATGCGCCGCGGTGTGGTGGAATGAGGCGCCTGCTTCGGTATCTGATGGTGGATTTGTCGTCGTCGATTGTCATCGACGCCCACCGATACGGAACACGAGCCAGGTTGGTTCCCAAGACCACTGCGAGCCGGCTAGCTTCCAATGATCGGAAGACCACTCCGCGCCGTCCCTCGCCATCGATGGAGTACAGCCGAACGTTGATTTCGGGGAAGGTCCCGAAGTAGGGGACTGGTCGGCGGTATCCGAATCCGGCTCCGGCCATTTCGAAACCGATCAGACCAACCCAAGACGAGCCGTCGAATTTGTCCGGTGTGCAGCCTCGGGGCAGCAGCGGAGAGACGACGGCACTCGGGATCCTCCAGTGCAGGAACACCACACGTTCCCAGCGCTGGTCCATCAAGATCGGTCGCGGGAGAATTGGCGGCCGGGGCCAGAGGCGTTGTGCACTATGTCGGTCCACATCTCGAGCCTAGGCGTGGACGAGACGGTGGACGAACTCCGGCGGTCGATCTGTTCGTTTGTCGGTGTCAATCGTGATGTGTTGCCGCTTGAATGGCGCCCACAAGTTATCTGATCGTATGAATGGACCATTGAAGCGGAGGGGAGGGAACCTACCAACGCACTCCCCTCCGCCAGTGCCTACTCGATCAACCCGCGAATGTCGTCTGCTGTGAGTCCGCCGGCAAAGGCGCCGCCGTCGTCCATGACACTTGCGAAGAGTTTGGCCTTGCGCTCCTTGAGTTGCATGACCTTTTCCTCGATGGTGCCGCGTGCGACGTAGCGGTTGACGAACACGGTGCGCGCCTGACCGATGCGATGAGCACGGTCGACTGCTTGCGCCTCGGTCGCGGGATTCCACCAGGGATCGAGTACGAAGCAGTAGTCGGCTTCGGTGAGCGTGAGGCCCACGCCGCCGGCCTTGAGGCTTATCAGGAACACAGGTGCTTCCCCGCTTCGGAAACGTTCGACGACATCACCACGGTTTCGGGTACTTCCATCGAGGTAGACAAGAGCAATGCCTTCGGATTCGAGGCGGTCTCGTACCAATGCCAGAAATCTGGTGAACTGGCTGAAGACGAGCGCTCGGTGGCCACCTTCGATGATCTCGTGTAGTTGATCGACCAGCTCGTCGATCTTGGCGCTGGGTATGTCCGAGTGCTTCTCGTCGACCAGCGAAGCATCCAAGCTGAGCTGACGCAGAGTGGTCAGTGATTGCAAGATCGTGACCCGGTTGCGTTGGAAGTCGTCGAGCAGCCCGAGTATCTTCTGACGCTCCCGGGCCAACCGCGTTTCGTAGACGCGCTGATGGCGTGGATGAAGGTCGACCTCGACGGTCTGCTCCTGCTTCGGGGGAAGATCTTGCACCACAGTATCTTTCGACCGTCGTAGTACCAGCGGCTTGATGCGTCGCCGAAGGGTTCTCAGCTGTTCGGTATCACCGTCTTTTTCGATGGGATTACGGTAGTTGTCGGTGAACTTCTTCGGTGAGGGAAAGAGTCCGGGTGCGGTGATCGACAGCAAGGACCACAGCTCCATGACGTTGTTCTCCATCGGGGTGCCAGTGATGGCGAGCTTGTATGGAGCGGACAGCCGCCGAGCGCACTGGTAGGACTTGCTCTTGTGGTTCTTGACGTATTGCGCCTCGTCGAGGATGAGCCCTGACCAGGACACTGCTTCGAAGTCTTCGTAGTCGAGGCGAAAGACTGTGTAGGACGTCACGACGATGTCGGCACCGAGAGCGATGTCGCCCACCGGGCCTCGCCGTCGTGCTCGGGTTTCACCGGCCGTGACCACGTTGAGGTCGGGCGCGAACTTTTCTGCTTCTTTTGCCCAGTTGTGCACCACGCTCGTAGGGGCCACGATGAGGAACGGGGCCGGCAATGTTCCGCTCTCTCGAATCTTGGTGATCATCGCCAGCGCCTGGATTGTTTTGCCGAGCCCCATATCGTCGGCGAGGATTCCGCCGAGACCGTGGGTCCACAGGAAGAGCAGCCATGAGTAGCCTTCGAGCTGGTACGGCCGCAACTGAGCGCCTATACCCGCAGGAGCGGGCTGAGGGGGGATCGAATCGAGTTTCAACAGCGCTGTGACCTGCTCGCGCCACGCTGTTGCCTGACGAGTCACTTCACCGAGTTCGGCGAGCTCCTCCCATAGCGAGGCTTGGTATCGGCTGATTCTCAACGGTCCGTTCACGTTGTCCTGCAACGACCGCGCTTCTTCGACCAGCCGTCGAAGGGTGAGCAACGAAGAGCGCTCCAGTGAGAAGAACCGGCCGTCGGAGAGCATCAGGTGGGTCTCGCCGCGAGCAATGGCAGTAATGACCGTGGCGAGTTCGACATCGGTGCCGTCGACAGTGACTGCGATGCCGAGATCGAACCAGTCGTTGTCTCCTCGAATTGCGTTGGTGGACAACGATATGCCGACGTCGTCGCTGACATTGCGAAAATCTGGAAGCTCACCGACAGTCGTCACATACACGTTGTCGTACTCGTTCAGGAGTGGTAGCTGGTCGGTGACCAGGATGCCGGCCGCGATGCCGACGGCAGTGAACGAGATGAATTCGTTGCCAGGGGGTCGGCTCAGTACCGGAAGGACTCTGCGCAGCAACGCAACCTCCGAGTCGGGATCGCGAATTCCCTCGGCTGATCTGTAAACGTCTGCGGGATAGTCGAGTTCGGCACTGTCGAGGTAGTAGCGCCACTGGGCGGCGAACGTCAGTCGGTTGTCTCCGGTGTGGGTCACCGTGATGTGGAGTTCGGGCCCGGTGACGACGGGTGCGGTGTACGAGCCGTCCGAAGATACGACATCGCTGGCTCGCTCGAGTGCAGGAAGATACTTCGTCGTGAAGTCTGCACGATCCGAGGACGGTATCTCGATGGGGTCGATGGTCGTGGCGATCCGTCGAAGCGCGGACGGGACCGGCCTCGACAACCGCGCGAGTCGAAACTCGCGGGTTGCGTGGTTTGTGTGCGCTTCGTCGTCCCAGTACACAATCCCTGAACCGTCATTGCCGAGGAAGCTCCGACGGTTGGGCGGAATTATAGTGCTGTCGAGGGTGATTCGGCCGACCACGGAAAGGGATCCGGAATCACCGGAAGTGATGTCGACGGTGAACTCTCCTTCTCCTGGCCAAGGGATTTCACCGAGTATGCGATGTGCGTTGATCAACGGAAGTTCGACTTCGCGTGCCTCGCCCAGCAGATCCCACAGCAGCCGACCGGAGATGTCTGCGAGGTCGATCGTCGCGGAGTCGGTCCGTTGGAACGAGTATGCCGAGCGCCCACGCGAGCGCACTTGATGAAGCGCATACAGCTCCCGCAAAATGTCGACCTGACGCTGGACGCGTCGATCCGTGGTGGACGGCAGCGACGACCACGAGACGCCGCCGCCGACCCAGGCTTTACGCTCGTTGAACATCACCGGGCGGGCCAGTAGTCGAATTGCGTCGGCTCGGTCGACCGACGGTTCCAAGCCCAATTGAAGCCCCACGCGAATGCGCCCGCTGCTCGGCCTGTCGAGCTCGGCGGGCTTGGCGGAGATGACGGATGCAAGCACCTGTGACCAATGGCCCGCTGTGTTCACAGGTCCGCGCGTCGGCGTTCGGACGCTGTCGGCTTTTGCCTGCAGAATCAGCGCGACGGCGTGTTTGCAGTTGAAGACGACGGGGCAATTGCAACGGCCGTATTCCACGGCCACGATGGCGCCCATCCGGGTCGACATGGTGGCCACTGTCGAATACGGGGTGGCTCGGTTGCCCCGTACTCGAGAGGACAGTGTGGAGGCCCGTCTATCCCACGTGACCTGCCCAACCCTGCCCTCCTCGAAGTATTTCGATCCGCGCGTGAACGTGTCGGTCCCGAAGCGGATTTCGAGGGCGTCGACTTCTAGCTCGTCCATGGTAGGAATGGTCACGGTTACCCATGGTAGGCGTGATCTCCGACAGGTCGCAGGCTCAGGTCACATCGAGGCCGTCAGCAGTGGCGATCGTTTCGAGGACGTCGAAGGGGAGGGGTTCCGCGCCGGAAGAACGTACGACAATTCGCGTGCCGGATGCTTTGGTTACTGTCACGATGTCGGTCCGTGGTGTCATGTCGTTTCCTTGCCCGGTCGACGACTTCGTCGAGCGTTCGACGACGAGTCCGTCGGGCGGGATGCGCGGAGTAACCCCGCCCACTGCCGGCGGAAACGGTTGACCTCCGATCACTTCTACCGTCAGTTCCATCGCGCCACCGACGGCGTGCAGAGTCTCACATACTCCTCCGGTCATCCATTCTTCCGGAAGCAACGATCCGAGCCGGCGGTCGAATTGCAAGCCGCTCAGAGGAATTGCGTCGAGCACGTCGTTGAGTCGCCGAGTGGTCTTCTCGTCGATCGGTGGTGCGGTCGAGGAGACGGAGTCGATCGTGCAGATGCCAAGCGCACCTGCGGTCGCAGCAGGAACCGGCGTCGACACTCGCAAGCCGGGCGCGGTGACCAGGTCGAGGAGTTGCTCGATGGTCAGCGTGTTGTCGGCCGAGGCATCGATCGAGGTTCCCTCCGGCGTGTATGCGCGCACTGCGCCCTTGCGGAGATCGACGACGGTGCCGTCGTCGAGGGTGCGTCGCTCGTCGATGTATCCCTCGAAGCACGGGCCGGGCGGCTCGTCGGACTTCTGGACCGAGACTGTCAACGGGCCGGTCTTGCCGCCGACGGCGATTGTGCCGCGGGCCGTCGTGATGCCACCGGCCGGGTTTCCTTCCTGGCTGCCGATCGGCCCGAAGTACAGCGCGCGTGCTGGAGCATCGAAGGCAACATCTGTTCCGGCTGGTAAGGACTGTGCCAGGGCGTCGGACATCGCGGTTGCCTTGGTTTCGGTGAACCAGGGGTGGTCGGGGTTGTCGTAGGACTCTTCGCCGACGAACGCGAAGTTGATCCGTTGTGCTTCCTCGGGTTGGACGACCTCTTCGCACCCAGCAATGTCGGTTGCGGGATCTTCGAGCAGGCCCGCTACGGCGGTACCTGCGGCGACGATCGAGAGGATGACAGCGACAGTCGACCACTTCGAGCTGTGCGTCCCTGCGGTCTTCATACGACCCTTCATGCGAACACGGTCCGATCAGTTGGCGGCGAACCGCGCGTGCACTTCGGCCCGTAGGGCGATGTCCTGGGGCTTGAATTCGAACCCCTCGGCTTCTCGGCCGGCGTAGGCGCGTGCGGCCATCCCGTAGTCCTGATGTCCTGCGGTAACGCCGAGCAACCCGGGGTCGGCGATGGCCAGTGCCTTCACCGACACGAGTCCGACGCTCTGGGCGTACACCTCGGCCTTGTCGAGAGCATCTTGGACTGCCAGCTTGCGAACGTGCCGTGTGTTTTTCTGCACGCTCTCCTCGGTCAGCGTCCAGTCGAAGCTGCCGATGTCGACGCCGTCGAGCGCGGACACCGCATAGACGAACGCGTCGATGACATCGAGCTGGCTGAACTCGACGTCGATGGAGGCTACGGCCTGATAAACGTAGGGGAGTTGCTCGCCATCGTGATTGAACGGCCGATTTCGGCTGTGCCGCACCTGGTCGAGAGACCACCTGTCGATCGGGCCGGACTTCTGGTTGTAGAGCGGATCGATGAGTTCGGTCAGCTCTCGGACCAACCGGTGGGCGGGCTCGGTAGCAGCCTCCGCGGAGCGGCCGTCGGACCTCACCGTCAGCGATATCGTGCAACGTTCCGGTGCAAACGTGGCCTGGCCCTGTCCGAGGACGGTGATTTCGACGGGGTTCGAGTCCATGGTTGCGAGTGTTCCACAGCGCTGGAGGTTCATCGTCGCAAAGGAACGCGCGTGCGCCGGTAGACGGGTCACAATGAACTTATGACGATCTCGGCGAGCCGACGATGGGTCATGCATGTCGATATGGATCAGTTCATCGCCGCGGTGGAGGTGCTTCGTAATCCGGCACTGGCGGGCAAACAGGTGGTCGTCGGCGGCCGCGGCGATCCGACGGAACGCGGGGTGGTCTCCACCGCGTCGTACGAGGCCCGGGCTTTCGGTGTCGGATCCGGGATGCCGCTACGAGTCGCCTTGCGAAAACTACCTGACGCGATATTCCTGCCCGTCGACGCCGAGGCATACACCGCTGCGTCGAAGAGTGTCATGGACACGCTTCGATCGCTGGGTGTCGTCGTCGAGGTAATGGGTTGGGACGAAGCATTTCTCGGGGTCGACACCGCGGATCCGGTGTCGTTTGCGCGGTCGGTGCACGACGCCGTGTTCGCGGCGACGGGGCTGCATTGTTCGGTGGGTGTCGGCGACAACAAGTTGCGGGCCAAAATTGCCACGGACTTCGGTAAACCCCAGGGCATTTATATGCTCACAAAAGAAAATTGGTTCGAGGTGATGGGGGAGCGAACAACCGATGCACTGTGGGGGATCGGAAGGAAGACTGCGAAGAAGCTTGCGGTGCTGGGGATCACCACGGTATCGGAACTGGCGTCGACGGACGATGGGCTACTTGCCACCGCGTTCGGCTCGAAAAATGGTCCGTGGATCGGGACGAAGGGCCGCGGCGTCGACGATTCGCCGGTGTCGGCGGAGCCGTGGGTTGCGCGCTCGCACAGTCGCGAAGCGACATTCCAACAGAATCTGACCGATTGGGTGGCGGTGCGCCAGGAGATACGCCGACTCGCCCGCCGCGTTCGTGACGATCTACTCGCCGAGAAGAGGCAGGCGGTGCGCGTCACCCTGAAGATTCGGTATGCACCGTTCGAAACCCACACCACCACAGCAGCGCTCGCCGCGCCGACGTTCGATGTTGACACGATCGTCGACGCGGCTGCTGCTCTCGTCGATCGCCTGGATCATGCGAGAGAGGTCAGGCTGTTGGGTGTTCGGCTCGAGATGACTCCGCCGATCGATCAGACTCTGGCGAAGAGGGCAGGCGAGGAATCCTGCACCTGAGCAACTCGGTTCAGTGCCACCAGGTGGCGGAGGTGTGCAGCTGCTTCGGACAGTGCCATGGTCTTGCCGAACGGAGAGATGTCCGCCCACGGCTTGTACCACTTCATTCGTTCGGCAACCTGCCACACGGTGATCTCGTTGTCGCCGAATGCCTCGTACAGGTGATCGAGTCGTTCCCCGTGATGGCTGATCAGTTCACCCGCACGGCCTGCGACGTCGTCGATCGGGATGCCGTGCGCCCCGAGGCCACGAGTGATGTCCAACGTTTGGACGCGTCGAAGTGAGTCCATGAACTCAGCGAGCGCGTCGCGTTCTTCCAAGGGATAGACAAAGTTCCCGACGTGTGGCGTCGTCTTCTGAAGAACGTGGTCGCCGGTGAACATGACGTCGGATTCGGGTAGATAGAAGCACACATGGCCTGGGGTGTGCCCCGGGGTGTAGACGACTTCGAGTTCGCGGCCGGCGAGCTTGATGATCTCGCCGTCGGTGAGCACGCGGTCCGGGGCAGACTTCGGCCCGGTAGGGGCCGACGGTGCGTGCTTCTGCCATGCCTCGATGTCGGCAGCAGGGGCGCCGGCAGACACGAGGTTCTCGAGTTCCCGATTCGACCACTCCGGGCCGCGAACGGCAGTCATGGCCTCGAACTGCGAGTGATCGGCCTCGTGCATTGCGATCCATGCGCCGGAAGCTTCCCGGACTCGACCGCACAGTCCGATGTGATCGGGATGAAAGTGCGTCAGCACGACGCCTTCGACGTCGGTGATCGAATGCCCCAGCGACTCGAGGCCGGTGGTCAGGCCGTTCCAGGCGTTGTCGTCGTCCCACCCTGCGTCGACCAGGATCAACCCGCCGGGGGATTCCATTGCGTATACGAGGGTGTTACCCAGCGGATTGTCCGTGATGGGGACCGGGATCTGGAAGATACCGTCGCCGATTGCTGCTGCATCGCTCACTACGCCACCTCGTTGCTTAGTTCATGTAATCAGTTGTACTTACCTCCATACTGACCGTGCGGTTACGGGCGGTCGCATCCGGGTGCTGTTCGAACTACCGCACCCGGGCACCTGATCGCCGCGATCGCCAGGCGGCCCACGCACCTGTGCACCACAACGCCCATGCCACGAGTACTGGTTGGAGGAGCAATCGGATACCGCGAGCTGCATCGGTATCGAGGCCGAAAGCATCGCTGTGAGTGAGGAATTGCGAGATATTGCCGGGGAAGACGGCAACGAAGAATGTTGCGACGATCCAGCCGAGAGCTACTCGCCGACGTACCAGCACGACAAGGGCCAGGCCCAAGGCGATCTCCACTACGCCGGAGGCCAGTACCACGAAGTCCGCGTCGAGCGGCACCCACGAGGGAACCTGGGCACGAAACGCCTCACGCGCCCAGAACAGGTGACTCAGCCCGGCGAACATCAAGAACGAACCGAGCAGAATACGTGCAATCGTCTTCATCGGTTCATCGTGCACCCAGTGCTATCCGATCAAGAGTGGGTACCGGTGATGTTGACCAACCAGCTGATGCCGAACTTGTCGGTCAGCATGCCGAAGGTATCGCCCCACGGTGCTTTCTCGAGCCCCATCGTCTGCTTCGCGCCGACGACAAGTTTGTCCCAGTAGCCCCGCAGTTCCGCTTCGTCTTCGCCGCTGAGGGAGACGGAAATGTTGTCGCCGACGCTCAACGCCATGCTCGCGGGGGTGTCGGAACTCATCAGGGTCAGCCCACTCGGCGAGTCGAGTTGGCCGTGCATGATCTGGTCCTTTTCGGAAGGTTCGGCGACGGCCCCGAACTCCCCGAAGGTGCTCAAAGTCAGTTCACCCCCGAGCACGTGCTGATAGAACTCCAACGCCTCGCGTGCTTGCCCGCGGAAGTTCAGGTAGGGATTGAGTCGAGTAGGCATGTGTCCTCCTCTATCGATGGGTTCGTCGACCATCGTAGGCAGGTGGAAGGGCAGCCTGCGGGATTTCTGCTACGGCATCGCGATGTCGATCAACTCGAAGGTTCTGACGGCGCCGGAGCGCACTGCCGCGCAGGTCGTGTTGATGGGCTCGGACACGCCCTGCTCCAGCGTCACGACGATACGAGCGCCGTCGTGGTCGAGCTCTACGGTCCATGTGCTGCCGTCTTGCGCTGTCGACAGCGGGTTCAAAGTGTCGATTCTTTCCTCGCGCAATGCCGCACGGGCATGATGTTGGGCGACCTGGACCTGGGCCGACAGTGAGCTTCGGCCCCGGAGGAAGCGGGGATCGAGAAATCCCGACCGGTGCCGATCGACGATCGTCGCGACGTCGGCGTCGTCGACGTTGCCGTAATACAGGCCCTGCGGAAACACGATCATTGTTCCGGCGAATCGGTCGCCGCCCAGGTGAGAGCACTCCCAGGTCACCGACTCGTGGTGCTCCCTCAATGCCGGGAGCACCTTCCGTCCACGGACGGCGCAGCAGCGGTCGTGGCGGCCGTGAGTGCAGACAGCGACGATCTGATCCGGCGACGGTTCTCCGGTCGATCCGTCGAGTGGAACATCGAGAAGCGCCTCGTAAGCGTCGACCTCACCCCATAGGATCGACTCCGAACCTACCTCGCAGTCGACAATGGCCCATCTCATTCGGGCCTCGCTCAGCCGCCGAGCAGGTCGCCTGATGGCAAGCGTGCGCATGCCGGCACCTTCGATGCGGCGAACTATGCGCAAACCGAGGTCCGGATCGATCACCCTGGCCGAATTCAAGAAAGCAGAGTGTCCCCAGGGGCCGTCGATCTCGACGAGAAACCACCGACTTCCCGGCGACCCGGACCCGGCCAAGGCGTCACCGCGCTCGCGGGCGCGGTCGCTGCAGCCAGGCCCGCTCATTGCGCCGGTACCAGTACTCCCTCGCGGAGCAGACGGCGAGTCACGACGATGGCACTTTCGGTGTCCAGGCCGGCTAGATCGCCGACGCGGCAGACCTTCCCTGCACGAAGTTGGATCACCGCCGCCGAACACTCGGCAGGGAGCGAGATCGTTGTGCCGCGAAGACCGAGATGAACTTTGCCTCCGTCGACGTCGATGGAGGCAGTCGATCCGCGACGCCACACCACCGAACTGTCGGCGTCGAGCGAGGTCATGAAGGCGACAGTTTTCAGCGGCTGCACAGGTTCGGGTCGCGTGGCGGCGACGAAGCGTTGTGCGAGTCCTCTGGCGATGCGGCGTCGGAGTTCGGGGTCGCCTTGGATGTCGGCGAGGATCGATCCGATGGAGTCGAGCACTCGGTCGATATGCGGTGCGAGAGCGTCGGAGTCGGTGAGGTCGATGCCGGCGGGTAGCGGTTCACGAAGACCGGCGTCATTCGCGAGCAGTCCGATCAGCTGGGTCGCTACGTCGAAATCATTGAACGATGCAACGCCGATGGTGAGGTGAATAGTGGTATCGCCCAATGCTTCTGCCGAGTGTATCCATCCACGTGGCAAATACAGTGCGTCGCCGGCCGCGAGCACCGTATCGACAGTGGGCACCTCGCGTGCCTGCTGCTCGACGGCACTGCGCCGGTCGGACCAGGGCTGATCGGCCAAGGGGTGCGTGTGCACGGGCGGATGGAGAATCCACCGCTTCTCACCGCTGATCTGGAGGATGAATACATCGTGCACGTCGTAGTGCGGATCGAATCCCCGAGACGAGGCCGGGGTGATGTAGGCGTTGACCTGTGACGGGTGACCGATGTCGTCGACCAGATCGCGGACGAAGTCGATCAGGGGAGGCCACAACCGATGCAGGCCTTGTAGAACAAGAGTGTGACCTGCGGCGAACGCGGACAGAATCGCCGCGGAGTCGAGCTGATCGGGCATCTCGGCGCCGAAACCACCGGACGAAGTGAACTGGGATTGGTCCAGCAGTGAGCCATCTTTGGCCATCCTCGCGAAGGGAGTGCGCACCCCGCGACGCGATATCAGTTCGTCCGCGGCCGAGGGCGTCATCAAATCGTCGAACGAAGCGGTGAGGTCGGAAGCCCGCGAGAGGAGCGGCTTCTTCCCCCAGTACTCATCGGCGAAGGTTCGCCCGTCGACGGATATCAAACGACCGAGCGCGGACCGGAATTCCGGTCCGCGCTGGTCGATATCTGTCAGGCTCAAGCCGCGCCGTCCGCACCGCCGTCGTGGCCATTGGGGTTCGATCCGCCATCGGCTGGACCCTCACCGGATCCGGCTGGGCCGTCGGCGCCACCGTCGTGGCCACCTGGATTGGAGCCGCCGTCCGCTGGGCCTTCGCCGGGGCCAGCCGTGCCGTCGGCCCCGCCGTCATGTCCGTTGGGGTTGGAGCCGCCGTCGGCTGGGCCTTCGCCTGCTCCGCCGGTTGTGGTGATGTCGTCGTCGTTGATGTTCATCGAATACCTTTCGCTCGACGGTAAAGAAGGATCGACGGGTCTAACCCGTACCAGCGAGTGGATTGACGAATCTTTCACATTCCAAACACTGTTCTCGACTGTTACATGTTCCCTCCGGTTTGGGGCCACAACCCTGGAAAGAGACAAGAACACAGAAGTAACGGTGCGCGGGAATTACTCGGTCGCCGCGCCCACGACTGCGGGTCGCGCGATTGCCCAGACGGCGAAGATGAGCGCGACGGCGAGCATGACAAGACCGACCCACAGGTTGGCGCTTGTTCCTACGCTCATATCGACGACGTTGTTCGACGGAGACGAGTGAGTCTTGTTGCCGAATACCGAGGGAAACAGGCCTGCGAGTGTAAGCAGGATTCCGTAGATACCCAGTAGAGCGCCGATGACGGATCGGATGTCGAACAGTCTTGCGACTAGACCTGGTGATGTCTTCTCGGGAGTGGCCATGGCAGTTACCTTTTCGAATCGGATGTCAGTGGAAGACGATGTTGAGGACGACGACGAGCCCCAGGGCGAAGCCTGCCAGTGGGACTGGGCGTCGGTACCACGGGTTGGTGGCGTCCTCTGGATCGGTGAACATCTCGCGCGGTGTCTCCGAGTAGACGAAGCCGACCAGTTCCTTCACCGGTTTAGGCTGCGTGACCATGCTGACGCCGATGCTGACGACGATATCGACGACGAACGCCGCGGAGGCCGCTACGAACGGCATTCCTTGCCCGGGCAGATCGATGACGCCTACCTGGGAAAGGATGAAGACGAATATGGCCGCACCGGTTCCCGAGACCAGTCCGATCCACCCTGCTGCGGGGGTCATCTTCTTCCAGAACATACCGAGGATGAACGTCGCGAACAGCGGAGCGTTGAAGAACCCGAACAGTGTCTGGAGGTAGTCCATCAAGTTGGAGTAACCCGACGCGATCAGCGCGGTGAAAATGGCGAGGACAGTCGCGGCCACCGTCGCGACACGACCCACGGAGATGTAGTACGTGTCCTCTCGATCCTTCACGATGTACTGCTGCCACAGGTCGTAGCTGAAGACAGTGTTGAATGCCGAGATATTCGCGGCCATACCGGCCATGAAGGCTGCCATGAGACCTGCGATCGCGACGCCGAGCAGTCCGTTGGGGAGAATGTCGCGCATCATCAGCAGCATGGCGTCGTTGTAGGTGATGTCGCCGGTGCCGGTCTTCTTGAGGTTGATCATGTCGCCGATTGCGGCGGCCGCGATCATGCCGGGAACGACTACGACGAAGGGCACCAACATCTTAGGAATGGCGCCGATGATCGGGGCGCGCCTGGCTGCAGACATCGAACTCGACGCCATGGCGCGCTGGACCTCGACGAAGTTGGTGGTCCAATAACCGAAGGACAGGACGAAGCCGAGTCCGAACACGATACCCACGATGGAGAGGATGGGGGACTCGAAACCGCTGAGCGCTTGTCCTGGCCACGACGAAAGTTGCTCTGTCGTCGAGGCCGTGATGGACCCGTCGGTGACGGTAGGTACGACTTTGTCCTTGAGGCCGGACCACCCGCCGACCTTGATCAGACCGATGATCGTCAGAGGTACGAGGGCTGCGAGTATGACGAAGAACTGCAGGACCTCGTTGTAGATCGCGGCAGACAATCCACCGAGCACGGTGTAGGTCAGCACGATCGCCGCGGCCACGATCAGTGATACCCAGAGTGACCATCCCAGAAGTACTTTCACGACCGTTGCGAGCAGGAAGAGGTTGACGCCGGCGATGAGGATCTGCGCGACGGCAAAGCTGACGGCGTTGACGAGATGCGCCTTGGCGTCGAATCTTTTGCGCATGAACTCGGGGACGCTTCGGACTTTCGACCCGTAGTAGAACGGCATCATGACGATGCCGAGGAACAGCATGGCAGGAATGGCGCCGATCCAGTAGTAGTGCATCGTCGCGATACCGAGTTGGGCGCCGTTGGCCGACATGCCCATGATCTCGACGGCGCCGAGATTCGCCGAGACGAAGGCAATACCGGTAACCCAGGCCGGCAACCTGCGTCCGGAAAGAAAGAAGTCGAGGCTCGTCGACAATTGTCGTCGAGCGACATAGCCGATCCCGAGAACAAAAACGAAATACACGGCGATGAGTACGTAGTCCAGCGCGTTCGTGTTGAACGAAAGAGCGCCTTCTGCCGCAAGGTTCGACGTCACGCGTCAACCTCCCTGGTCGAGTGAGCTGGCTCACGGGCGTGAGCGATCTGAACACAAAGTAACAGGTCCAAACAATTACTTACATCAAGAGTGGATATTTCAAGAAGGAATGTTTGGTAATGTTCGTTTCACCCGATCCAGAGGTAGGTGCGGATGCTAGCAGCCGAGCGGCACGCCAAGATTCTCGCTGCGCTTCGCAGCGACGGTGCAGTGAAAGTGGTCGATTTCGCCGAACTGTTCGATGTCTCCGAGATGACGATCCGACGCGATCTCGACGTTCTCGACGAGCGGGAACTTCTACGGAAGGTCCACGGTGGTGCGATCGCCAGAAACAATCGCGGAGAGGAACCACTCTCGACGGCCAAAGCTGCCCGTCAACATGCCGAAAAGGTCGCCATCGGGCGGGCTGCAGTCGATACGGTCGAGGACGGTATGACGATCGCCGTCAGTGCTGGGACGACAACACTCGAACTTGCTCGTCTGCTGCGCGGCCGGGCAGCGATCACCGTTGTCACGAACTCGATTTCGATCTTTCAGGAGCTGACAGGTCACCACTCGGAACCCAACCCGATCGTCTATTTGACGGGTGGCTCTCGGACGCCATCGGACGCGCTTGTCGGACCCATAGCTGACGCCGCCCTCGCCGCTTTTCGTGTCGACGCCGTCTATCTGGGCGTTCATGGATTCGACGTCGAATCTGGCCTGACCACACCGAACATTGCTGAAGCAGAGACCAATCGGAGACTCATCGCAACCGGTCGGCGTCTCTTCGTACTTGCCGACAACACCAAACACCGAGAGGTAGGGACCAACGTGTTCGCACCGATCTCGGCGGTGAACACCCTCGTCGTCGACGATGGGCTCGGCGCGTCCGACCGCGCTCTGCTTGCACCACATCTAGAGACCATCCTCGTGGCCGAGACGGAGAAGTTATGAGCGAGCGCAGGGAGCCCGTCACCAGCGTGCTCGCCGACGGCCGAGAAATTCTGTTCTTCTCGCTGCCCGGTCACGCTCCTCTCCCGGTACCGGATCTGCGTCCCTTGGCGGCGAGGTCCGCGACCACAGCGTCGGAAGTTCGCCTGGACCGACAGACCGGCGACTGGGTTACGGTGGCCGCACTGAGGCAGGATCGGACGTACAAGCCGCCAGCAGATCAGTGCCCGTTGTGCCCGTCACCTCGAGGTGATTCGAGTGAGGTGCCTGCGGCGGACTACGACGTCGTAGTGTTCGAGAATCGATTTCCCAGTTTGTCTCATGCCGGGGACGGAGCCGAGGTCCTGCGGGAAGGATCGGTGTCCTCTCCCGGAATCGGCCGGTGCGAGGTCATTTGTTTCTCCAGCGATCACACGACGTCGTTCGCCGAGCTGAGTCACCAGCACGCGCGACTGGTGTTCGACGTATGGCGACAACGTACCGAAACGCTGTTCGGCTTGGGCGGCGTCGAACAAGTCTTCTGTTTCGAGAATCGAGGCGAGGAGATCGGCGTGACGCTGTCTCATCCGCACGGGCAAATCTACGGCTACCCGTACCTGACGCCTCGAAGTACGTCCATGTTGCGCCGAGCGGAGCGTTTCGCGGAAGCGAACTCGGGCACAAATCTGTTCGCCGACATACTCGCTCGCGAACTCGACGAAGGCACAAGGGTCATCGTCGAAACCGAGCACTTCACGGCGTTCGTTCCATTCGCAGCGCGATGGCCGGTAGAAGTGCACATTTTCCCGAACAGACACGTGCACAACCTGACAGAGTTGTCGAGGGATGAACTGGACGATCTCACTGCCGTTTATCTCGATGTGCTCGGGAGATTCGATCGGATGTATCCGATTCCGTTGCCGTACATCTCGGCGCTGCACCAGTTCCGGCCAGACCGTGGCCAGGAACGCGGATACTTCCATATCGAATTGATGTCGGTGCGAAGAGCTGCGAACAAGCTCAAGTTTCTGGCCGGGTCGGAATCGGCGATGGATGCTTTCATCACAGATGTCACTCCGGAACAGATGGCTGATCGATTGAAGGGGTTGGCTTCGTGAATGTAGTGGTGGCGCGGGCGCCCGGGCGGATCAATCTGATCGGTGAGCACACCGACTACAACCAGGGCTTCGCAATGCCGATTGCCCTGGAAGAGCGCACCACGGTCCGATTCGAGCCGGACGGCTCCGATGTCATCACGGTCGGGAGCACTCAGGAGGTCGGCAGGTCCACCTTCGCATTACAAGTGCAGGCAGGCGAGGTCGAAGGCTGGGCTGCCTACCCGGCTGGGGTGGTGTGGGCACTCCAGGCAGCGGGGCAGCCGGTGGTCGGCGGCGTTATGTCGGTGACGAGCGACGTGCCGATCGGTGCCGGGTTGTCCTCCTCCGCTGCGCTGGAATGCGCTGTGTTACTTGCAATCAACGCAGCCACCGGGACGAATCTGGAACTACTCGAAGTGGCCCGTATCGCGCAACACGGAGAGAACGATTTCGTCGGAGCCCCCACCGGGTCGATGGACCAGCTGGCGTCCCTGCACGGTGAAGTCGATCGAGCACTGCTCATCGACTTCGAGGACTCTTCCGTCACGCCGGTGGTCTTCGATCTCGCTGGCCATGGGCTCACCTTGCTGGTGGTGGACTCCAATGCGGCACACCGTCATTCCACCGGGGAGTACGCATCGCGCCGGGAATCGTGCACACGGGCTGCGGCGGCTTTGGGCGTTGATTCGCTGCGACGGGTTCAAGGCGACGACGACGCAGCGTTGTTGGAGCGTATCGATGACGAGGTGGATCGCCGCCGCGTGCGGCACATCATCAGTGAGAACCAGCGTGTGCTCGATTGCGCGAAGGCGCTGCGGGCGATGGACTTTCGTAAGGTCGGTGAGCTGATGACGCAATCGCATGCCTCGATGCGTGACGATTTCGAGATTACGACCGCGCATGTGGACCTGATCGCGGATTCCGCCGTACGTCACGGTGCTTTGGGTGCGAGGATGACGGGTGGTGGTTTCGGCGGCTGCGTCATCGCGATCGTTCCCGCCGAGGATGTCGATGCGATTGCCGGCGCCATCGAAGACGACATCACCCGCGGCGGCTTCCCGGCCCCTACGGTATTCACGGCCAGAGCGGGAGCGGGCGCGTCATGGTCGTGAGCGGAGGTTGAGCGCTGAACCTGCTAGGGGAGACGCTCGAACAGTTCTGCGACATCGGTGGTGTCGGCGATGCTCGATACGACCGCTACGAGAGCGGCCGTATCCACTTCTCCGATGAGCTGTGCGACCTTTGCTTCGATTGCCGGGTAGTCCATCGGAAAATGGTCGACGTCGCCGACCGGATTCGGTGTCATCGCGGATATTTCCTCTCCGCTGTGTAGGACGACCGTGACCTCGGCGGATCGACGTCGGGGCAGCAGTTCATCCAATTCTGTTGCTGCGGTTACGTGTACTCGATTACTGAACTGTTCGGCGATCGTGAACACCGGCCCCGCGGGGTCGAGGGCTTCGGTGTCGATTCTGTCGGTGACGAATGCGGCTGCGACCGCGAACGGCAGGGAGAACATCGCACCGAGTCGTGTTGTGGGATGACGTTGAAATAGTGGTGCCGCCAGTGAATGTGTCCGTACCCGAACATGTTCGACGTCTTCGGCGTTCCATGGTGCATGGGCCCGCAGGCTCTGCACGGTGTCGATGGCGGCATGGGTGTAGGAACAGCTTGCGTGTTGTTTCGCGTAACCCTCCATGGTGAGCCAGTGTGCGCCGAGGTCGTTGGTGAGGCGGGGGTAGTCGAGGGTGCCGACAATGTCGCCGAGAGAATGCACAAGCGCCCCCGAGTTGTCTACCAGCGCAGCCTCGGACAGCCGTGCGGCATCGAGTCCGGCACGAACTGCGCCTGCGATCCAGAAGTTTCGAGCGAAGTTTCCCTCCAGCACGACGCCCCAGGGAGATACGTGGATCAACGCCGCCGATGCGTCGATCGCGGCGGCGACTCGGTCGGCGTCGGCGCCCCAGATGCAAGCCGCTGCGGCAGCGGCTCCCGTCGCGCCCCAATGGCCGTGCGTGTGCCATCGCGAGTCGCGGGTGAGAGCGTGACCGAACCTTGCCGCGACCTCGTACCCTGCAACGACCGCCGCGAGGAATGCGTGGCCGTCGACGGGCGTCGAGGACATCCGGACCGCGGCTATGGCGGCGGGAACCACGTGGGCTGCCGGGTGCCCTGCGGCGTACTTGTTGCCCTCGTCCAGTTCGAGGCAGCACGCCGCTATCGCGTCGAGTTCGGCTGCCGCGGTGACCGTGGTTTCGATTCTGCTTCCCAGAGTGCGGGTTCTACCTTCTTCCAGTCGCCAGGTGGCCGACAATGCTCGCAGCTCGTTCGTGCGCGCGCCGGCAATGGTGACGCCGAGCAGATCGAGCAGGATCGACCGAGCGCGCTCGCTGAGTTCGGGTGGGATATCCCCGTCGCGCAGTTCGCACACCATCCTTGCCAGTGATGCTGTCGAACGTTCCGCTGAAAGGAACGTAGGGTCGGACGTCATCGGTCAACTGTACGAATTCCGATTGGTGTGGTCAATGAACGGAGATTAAAAGACCAGCGATGCTAGCCTGTGAAGCACGGCAGCCACCCTCGATGCATCGTTTCGTTGAGCGGAACGGCACGACTCATCAGCCGTTCATGTTGCGAGCGAAGGAGACAAACGCAATGTCCGATCAACTTCTCCAGGCAGTTCAAGCTGGGGTACAGATCGTCGACCTGGGTCGGCAATTGCGCGTGGGAATGCCGCAATCGCCCAATCACCCACAGTTCTGGCATACGTTGCCTCGCCGTCACGGCGACATGACGCGATCGGACGGCGGTAGCGCTGCCAACGACATGATCACGACCGGGACGCACGTCGGCACCCACATCGACGCGCTCGCGCATGTCTCACACGACGGCAAATTGCACGGTGGCGCCGATGCAGGCCAGTCCTGCATCGGTGGAAAATATGTCGAGCACGGGGTTCATACCATTGCACCGATGGTCAGGCGCGGCGTCCTACTGGACATTCCATCGGTGCTCGGAATCGACCGCTGCGAAGGCGGATACGAGATCACCGTTGCCGACTTGGAAGCGGCCGCGAGCGCGGAGGGGGTAGCGGTGTCCGAGGGGGACGTCGTACTGATCCGCAGCGGTTGGGGTCAATTGTTCGACGAGGGCCAACCCTACGTTGGGGGTCCTTCGGGAGTTCCCGGCGTCAGCGAAGCAGGCGCGCAGTGGCTCGCATCCAAGAAGGTGCATGCCGCAGGTGCCGACACGATCGCGTTCGAACAGCTCGCGCCAGGTGGTGGGCACGCACTTCTTCCTGCCCACCGAGTTCTTCTCGTAGAGAGCGGGATCTACATCATCGAAGCGCTCGACCTCGAAGAACTGTCCACGAAGAAGCAGTACGAGTTCACCTTCGTGCTGGTCCCGCTCAACATCTTCGGCGCTACAGGTTCCCCTGTTCGACCGCTGGCTGTGACCAACTCATGACCGATACCACTCTTGCCCAGCACCTGGCGCGCTTTGCCGCCGGGACCACGTTCGAGGACCTGCCCGACGCAGTCGTGGACAGCGTCGGAATGCGCGTACTCGACACGTTGGGTATCGCCATTGCGGCGACCGATCTCGATACCAGCCGCGCCGCAATAGCCTGGGCAACCGAGCAAGGCGGAGCGGCAAAGGCTTTCGCGGTAGGCGTCGAGGCTGCCCTCCCGGGACCGATGGCTGCCTTCGTCAACGGCGTGCTGGCACATTCTCTCGACTTCGACGACACCCACCTGCCCTCGATCCTGCACCCGAGCGCCACCGTCGTACCTGCCGCACTGGCGGCGGCCCAACAACACGGTGCCGACGGTCGAACGCTGGTTCGTGGCATAGCGATCGGCTTGGAAGTGTGTGTCCGGATCGGGATGGCAGGTTTCGACCCCGAGACCCAGAACTCGGTGTTCTTCGAGCACGGTCAGCACGCGACGTCGATCTGCGGCGCCATGGGTGGAGCGGTAGCAGCTGCCGTCATCGGCGGCGCATCGGAAGCGAAGATCGTCGACACTCTCGGAATCGCTGCGTCGATGGCGTCGGGAATCATCGAGGCGAACCGCACCGGCGGCACCGTCAAGCGCATGCACTGCGGGTGGGCAGCACATTCGGCATTGGCTGCCGCGGGACTTGCGCGACACGGCATCACCGGCCCGCCGACCGTGCTCGAAGGCCGATTCGGCTTCTTCGAAGCGTGGCTGCACCAACCGGGCCGGGCGTCGGAGATCGTCGACGGCCTCGGAACGGATTGGGCTGTACCCGATATCTTCTTCAAGCCTTACCCGGCGAACCACTTCACTCATGCTGCGGTCGACGCGGGTGCTGCACTTCGCAATCGTGGCATCGCACCGTCCGATGTGGAGAAGTTGGTTCTCGGCGTGCCGGCGGCGAACCTGCGAACCATCGGTGAGCCGATCGAGGTCAAGCGCACACCGACGACGGGATACATGGCCCAGTTCAGCGGACCGTATGCACTTGCAGTGGGCATGTTCGGCGGCGGCGGGCTCGGAGCAGCGTTGGAAGATTATTCGGACGAACTGGCCAATGCCGAGGACCGCCGAGCACTGATGGCCAAAGTCGATGTGGTTCCGGATGCTCGCTGCGACGCCATCTTCCCGCACCAGTTCCCGGCAGTGCTGACCGCAACGTTGACCGATGGAACCACGGTGGTCGAGGAAGTCCTCACCACCCGAGGTGGCCCCGAGCGACCACTGTCCTTCGAGGAGGTCTCGGCGAAGTTCCGTGCGAACGCCGGACCGTTCATGTCCGAATCGGATGTGGCCCAGCTGGCCGAGCGGTGCCATGGACTGCCCGATCTGACGGACATCGGCACCCTGCTCGCCCCGCTGAGGAGAATCGGTACTGTCACTCGGTAGTGACTACGCCCGAGCCAGGACTTCCCGCGCACCGCGCATCACGGCTTCGTCGACGAAGCGGCCATGGTCGTCCACAGTCGGACCGCCGTCGGACAGTTCGTACAGTTCCACCAATCGGCGGGCCGAGGCGATTGTTTCGTCCGACGGCGTCAAGGCAGCGTTGATGATGGAAACCTGGCTCGGGTGCAGTGCTGTTCGGGCGCGGAAGCCCATGTCCACGAAGTGCTGGGTGGTGGTCACGAAGCCGTCGAGGTCCCGGAAGTCTGTCGACGTCGGGGCAACGGGAGCAGCCAGAGATGCTGCAGCGCAACCTATGACGACCTGCATGCGGATGGTGTCGATCACGGCTTCGGTATCCGGGGTGCGCGCGATGCGCAGGTTGGCAAGCAGGTCCACCTCGCCGATCCCGAAGGTGCGAACACGCGCGCATTCGGCCATCGCGGCAATGGAGCGTAAGGCGTCGGCGGTTTCGAGTAGCCCGATCACGGCGAGGGTGTCCAGCGTGCGTGTCGACTCGAGTTCGGTGAGGAGCACGTCCGCGCGGGCCAGCGTGGCGGTCGAGCATTTGGCGATCATGATGCCCGCGACGCCGGACTGGACGGCTGCGTCGAGATCCTCTGCCAAAAATTCGGGAGTGATCCGGACCCAAATCTCGGTATCGGTACACTCGCGCGTCTTCAACCATTCGCTGACGGCTTCTCGTGCACTTGCCTTCTGGGACAGAGGTACCGCATCTTCGAGGTCGATGATGACGGCATCCGTGTCACCGCGGACAGCTTTGTCGAAAAGAGCGGGTTTGATTGCAGGGACATAGAGGAACGAGCGAGGATCTGTGCGAGTCATCGAGTAGCACGAGCTTCCAGGATCTGGGTGATCGACCGAGCCGCGGTGACCACCTGGCGGGCGTGGATGGCATGTTTCTCGTCCGCGGTCGAGGCGTAGCGGAAAGCAGGGCCGGAGGAACTGACCGAGCCCAGAACATGATTGGACGCGTCGAAGAACGGTGCAGCGATGGATGCCGCGCCCGTGTTTCTTTCGTTGATCGATGTCGCGTATCCGATGTCGCGGATCTCGGCGAGACGCTCACGAAAGGACACAGCGTCGACGTCGGGGGTGGTTCCCCGAAGTTCCTCGAGTGCTTCGACGGCGAAGTGGTCCGGCAGGAAGGCCAGGATTGCGCGGCTCGATGCCCCCGAATGCAGCGGGAACTGGGGACCGATCTCGACGACCATCTTCACTTCCTGTGGACTTTCGTACTGATCCAGATAGACGCGCCGGTGGCCGACGAGAACGGACAGTGTCGCCGTCTCACGGGTTTCCGCGCGCAGTGTCCGAAGCACCGGGGCGGCGATCGATCGGACGTCGAGTTGGCTCCATGCCTTCATGCCGAGGCCTATTGCAGCCGGGCCGAGCGAGTACGTCGATTCGCCGGCCATCGGCTGCACGATCGAGCGTGAGGCCAGCGACTGCAGAATCCGATGCACGACGGCTTTGCTCAGGTGCAGGCGTCGGGCGATCTCGGACACTCCGAGCGCGCGGTCGGACTGTGCGAATGCGAGGAGCACATCTGCCACACGATCTGCTGACTCTGTGCCGGTGGATGTTTCGGCCAGTGATGTGGAGCTGGGCGGCGTGACCATTCGGCCATCCTTCCGGATTCGGGGGGAAATTGTGGTTCACCAAGCGAGTCGACTGTAGCGTTCCGCTGAGCGAACCGTATGCGTAACAAGAATTTCATCAAAGATGCTGTTCTATGGCCGTGATGCGTGCCATACTCGGTTTTACGCGAATAGATCACCGATTCCCTGGTGCGCTGAGCGGAACGCTCGACGCAGTGGGAGACGGTTCGACTCGACGCCTCGTGGGCGCGAAAGGCAGACAATGAAGAAGCTTGTAGGCGTGCTGAGCGCCGTCGCGGTAATGGGTGCAGCAGCGTGTGGATCCTCTTCGGGGTCCGACGACGCGGGCTCCATCAAGATCGGCTCCATTCATCCCACCACTGGTGCCCTCGCGGGGGTCGGTGGATTGATGAACGACGGTGCCGCATTGGCGGTTGCCGATATCAACGCCGCCGGTGGAATCTCCTCGCTCGAAGGCCGGCAGTTGGAGCTCGTCTCCGGTGACAGTCAAGGCAAGGCGGAGGTCGGGCAGAGTGAGGCGCAGCGGTTGATCGACGAGGGTGCCGTCGCACTAGTCGGTACCTATCAGAGTGACGTCACGCAGAATGTCGCCTCGGTCGCCGAACGGTCCCGCGTGCCTCTCGTCATCGATGTGGCTGTGGACGACAAGATTCTCGATCAGGGTTACCAGTACTCGTTCCGTATGCAGCCCAACGCATCCAGCATGGGAACCGACGGCGCCAAGGCATTGGCGGCAATCGAACAGCAGACCGGACAATCGATCGACAAGGTGTCCTACCTGCACATCGAAGGATCGTTCGGAGACAGCGTTTTCAACGCATTCGAAGCGGAAGCCGCCAACCAGGGCATCTCCTCGGTGCAGGAAATCACTTATCCCGCAACGAACTTCTCCGACGCAACCACTCAGGTTCGGGAAGCATCCGTCAGCAACCCCGACGTCATCGTCGCCACCGGTTACTACCCGGACGGTCTCCTTATCGCCAAGGCGGTTCAGCAGCTGAACCTGAAGGTCAAGGGCGTCTACGGAATCGCCAACGGCGCCTTCGACGACAGCTCCTTCCCTGCTGCGGCCGGAGCTGCCGGTGAGGGTGTGCTCAGCGCCAACTACCACTTCGACGCGACGAGCGAGCGCACCAACGAGATCCGAGGCCGCTTCCAGCAGCAGTTCGGACGCCCGATGGAGACCGCAGCGATGCTGTCCTACCAGGCCGTCGAGGTCATCGCTGCAGGCCTCGAGGATGGGAAGGACTCCGATCCGGAGGCTTTGCGCGAGGCCATTTCCGGTGTCTCCGTCGAAGATCCACTGCTCGCGTTCGACGGACCCATCGAGTTCGACGAGACCGGTCAGAACAAGAACGCAACGGTCATCGTCATGCAGGTCCGCGATGGTGCAGTAGCGCAGGTCTTCCCCGAAGAATTCGCCACGGACGCAATCGAGTTCCCGGTCGGGGCCGGACAGTGACCGACGCAGCAACTGCGACGGTACCGGTCAAGCGGCGCACGCTGTCGGGGATGAACCCCGCAGTGGGCGTGGCGGCCGTCGTCGTGGTGATCATGGCCGTCATTTATCTGGTGGGCGGCAAAGATCAAGGGCTGGTGACCCAGTCGCTGGTATCAGGACTGCTTCTCGGTGGCGTGTACGCACTGATCTCGGTCGGTCTGACACTGATCTTCGGAGTACTGGGCATCGTGAACTTCGCCCAGGGCGCGATGCTGACGATGGCGATGTACATCGTGTACGCACTGTCCACCGCCGGGCTGCCGGTGTATCTCGCCACCGTCATCGCGGTGCCACTGATGTTCGTGTTCGGCATGATCGTTCAGGCAACTCTGCTGACCAAGCTGACGATCAGCGGTAGCCACGACGGCCCACTGCTGGTCACACTCGGTCTGTCTCTGCTCATCATCAACGTCCTGCTGATGGTCTTCGGGGGAAGGCCGAAATCGGTTCAAGCCCCGATCGACGGCTCGGTTTCGATTCTCGGAGCCGTGGCGTCGTGGCCGCGGGTTCTGGCCTTCATCGGAGCCGCTCTCGTCGCCGTCGCATTGACTGCCGTGCTCAAGCGCACCCCGCTCGGGCTGTCCATTCGCGCAGTGGCGTCGAACTCCGAGGGAGCCAAACTCGTCGGAGTCGACATCGGCCGCGTCTACGCCCTGACCTTCGGCATCGGTGCGGCATGCGTCGCCGTCGCCGGGGGATTGATGACCCCGTTCACCAGTCTCACCCCGTCGGTGGGAGAGCAGTTCACCATCCTCGCGTTCGTCATCGTCGTGCTCGGCGGCCTCGGAAGCGTCGTCGGTGCCGTGATCGGCGGTTTGGTGATCGGCCTGGTGCAGACGGTCGGAGCTCTCTTCCTTCCCGGTACCGGGTCACTCATTCTGGTGTTCGCGGTGTTCATCCTCGTCCTGTTTCTCAAGCCCGAAGGATTGTACGGAGCCCGCCGATGACCGCCACTGTGACAGCACCGACGTCAGTGCCAGAAGATTCTCGTTTGAAAGACACCTGGCTGAAACGGCAGCTCATCGCACTCGTCATCGGATTCGCGGTCGTAGCGGCGCTGCCACTGATTCTCGGTGAGCAAGCCCAGACCGTTGCAGTTCGGACGCTGATCTTCGCCCTCATGGCAGTGGCGTGGAACATCATGAGCGGCTTCGGCGGGATGTTCAGCTTCGGCCACGCCGCGTTCTTCGGTATCGGTGCGTACACCGGGGCCTACCTGCTGGTGGATCACGGAATTTCGCCTTGGATCTCGATGGCGGTCGCCGCGGTGATCTCGGCCTCGGTCGGAACGCTGCTCGCCTATCTGTGTCTGCGCTATCGGCTCGCCGGTTCGTATTTCGCGTTGGCTACCTTCGCCTTTGCGCAGATGTTCCTGTTGCTGGTGCAGAACCTGGAGGTCTTCCACAAGACCGAAGGATTCAATGTGCCGCTCCTGCCTCGTGATTCGTGGTGGATGCTGCAGTTCGAGAAGGGCAGTCCCAACTACATCTGGATCCCGTTGGTGATTCTCGCGCTTGCCGTGCTCGGCACCATCTTCTACGTGCGGTCCCGAGCGGGCCAGTTCGTGCAAGCGGTGCGCGACGACGAGACCGCAGCCGCGTCGCTGGGCATCGATACGATGAAATACCGCCTCATCGCGGTCGCAGCCAGCTGTGCACTTATCGCGGTCGCCGGCGTGTACTACACGCAGTACTACTTCTTCGTCGGTCCGGAACAGGCCTTCGGATCCGCGGTATCGGTGGAAGCCATCGTTCCTGCCGTCATCGGTGGGATCGGCACGATCTGGGGCCCAGTCCTCGGTGCCGCAGTAATCGGGCCGCTGTCCGAGATCATCAACGAACTGCTGCGCAACCCACCGGGATTCCTCGGATTCCTCGATGGCGCTATCGGTCTCGACGTAGCGGTCTACTCGGTGATTTTGATCCTGATCGTCATTTTCCTACCCAAGGGAATCTTCGGCACTATCCGTGAGAGGTGGTTTCGATGAGCTTGCTGAGCATCGAAGGTCTGAGTAAATCCTTCTCTGGAATTCATGCCGTGCGAAACGTCACCCTGGACGTTTCCGAGCACGAATTTCTGGGCATCATCGGTCCCAACGGTGCGGGGAAGACCACACTGTTTTCGCTTCTGTCCGGTGAGCAACTACCCACCGAGGGCCGAATCATTTTCGACGGCAAAGACATCACCGGTTGGCCGGCCAACAAGATCGCACGCAGCGGACTCGTTCGAACCTTCCAGCTCATGCGACCGTTCGAATCCATGTCCGTGCTCGAGAACGTCACCGTTGCAGCGCTGAGTAAGCGTCGCTCGCGCAAGGACGCGCGCCGACACGCACTCGAGGTACTCGATCGAGTGCAGCTCTCGGATCAGGTCGGCGGCAACGTGTCGACCATGTCCACTGCCGGTCTCAAACGGCTGGAGCTGGCACGTGCCCTGGCCATGGAGCCACGTGTCGTGCTGCTCGACGAGGTACTCGCCGGATTGGTACCAGCCGAGCGGGCACCGATGATCGAGTTGCTGCGCACTCTGCACGACGAGGGCCAGACCGTGTTGTTCGTCGAACACATCATGGCGGCCGTCATGGCGCTGTCCGAGCGACTCGTCGTCATGCACGAAGGTGCGGTGTTGACCTCCGGGGATCCACGCACGGTCATCGAGGACAGTCGCGTCGTCGAGGCATATCTCGGTGAGGAGAAGACGGCATGATGCTCGAGATCGACAACTTGCACGCCGGATATCGGCGTCTGGAAATTCTGCATGGACTGGATCTGTCCATCGCCAAGAACGAAATCGTGTCGCTCATCGGCGCGAACGGCGCAGGCAAGACGACGACCTTGCGAGCATTGTCGGGGCTGGTCTCACCGACCGGTGGTCGAATCATGTTGGACGGGGTCCCCATTCACGGGATGCGGGCCGACCGGATCGTCAAGGCGGGCTTGGTCCATGTGGCACAGGACCGTGCACTGTTCGGTGCCCTGCCGGTCTTCGAGAATCTCGAAATGGGTGCTTACACACAGAAGCGCATTACGGTCAAGGAGTCCCTGGACCAGGTATACGACTTGTTCCCCATCCTCGCCGAGCGTCGTGATCAGCTCGCCGCCACCATGTCCGGCGGACAGCAACAGATGCTTGCCATCGGTCGTGCGTTGATGGCGAAGCCCCGGCTTCTCACGCTCGACGAACCATCGGTGGGGTTGGCCCCCAAACTGGCCGCTCAGGTCCTGGACGCAATCGTGCGTATCCGCGATACCGGTGTGACAGTGCTCATCGTCGAACAGAACGCTGCTCAAGCGCTCGACATCTCCGATCGCGCCTACGTGATCGAGAGCGGCTCGATCGTGCTCACAGGCACAGGATCCGAGCTTGCTCACGACGATCGCGTCAAGGCCGCCTACCTCGGAATTTAGGAGTTACGCCTACATGCGCCTCTTGGCATTCACCCCCATCGATGTCGACGACACAGAACTGCGTCGTCGACAGGAACGCTACGATCAGCTCGCACCGGAGACAGTGTCCGTCGAACTACGAAACATCGGCGCAGTCGCACCTTCGGCTCTCGACACCGAGGAAGAGATCCGAGCATCGGAAAAGGTTCTTGCAGAGGCATTTCGGACAGTCGATCCGACCGGATTCGACGGGTTTCTACCAGACTGCGTTCTCGATCCATGTGCGGAAGAAGCAGATTCGTTCACGCGTCCGCTGTACGGATTGTCACGATTGACAGCCTCGTTCTTCCTCTCGCAGGGTCTGCACGTCGGCGCACTGGCTCGAAACGAGGCCATCGCAGCGGAATTGGACCGTCGATTGGCGTCGTACGACATCATTGCCGATCCGACGAAAGTCCTCGGCCTCGATGTTGCCGATATCGCCGACTCGCAGGCCTGGGGCCGCGCGGTGACCGAGCGTGCGGCATCGATGACCTGTGACATCGCCATCAACGCCTGCTCGGCGGTGGAACTGGCTGATCCCCCCGTGCGACCACTGGTCGTCGACCCGACCGCGATTGCGCTCCAACTCTTGGGGCTGCAGTCGAGATGGGTGACGTCGGCATGAGCGAGAACGGACCCGACCTCGTCGTGGCCGGAGCGGGCGGCGGACTCGTCGCGGCGCTTCGGGCCGCCGAACGTGGGCTCGATGTCTTGGTCGTCGAGGCGAGCGAGCACTTCAAGCGCGGCAACAACACCGCGATGTCGACGGCCATGATTCCAGGGGCCGGATCACGCTGGCAGCGTGAGTCCGGGATCGATGATTCGCCTCGACAGTTCGTCGACGACATCTTGCGTAAGACCAACGGTACGGCCGACGAACGCCTTGCTCACACTCTGGCGAATGTCAGCGCGCAACTGGTGGAATGGTTGGCCGATTACCTGCAGATGCCGCTGGAACTTGTTACCGACTTTTCCTATCCGGGTCACTCGCAATTGCGTTGCCACACAGTCGAGGGCCGCCACGGTACCGCCATCGTCGATCATCTGGTCCGCGCAGTCGCCGAGGAGCCGAAGATCGATCTGTTGGTGCCGGCTCGGCTCACCGACGTCACAGTCGATGTCGAAGGCAGAGTCGACGGTGTTGTGATCGTACTTCCCGACGGCAGCACCGAATCGATACCGACGAAGTCTGTGCTGTTGGCTACCAATGGTTACGGTGCCGACCCCGATCTCGTCGCAGACTACGTTCCGGAGATTGCGGCGGCCCGGTATCACGGCAGCGAATATTCGGTAGGCGATGCGCTGAGTATCGGTGCGCGCCTTGGCGCCGAGTCGAAGTTCCTCGATTCCTACCAAGGGCATGCGGCGCTGTCGAAGAAGGCCGGAACACTCGTCGGTTGGGCAACGGTGATGCACGGTGGAGTCGTGCTCGATCTGGAAGGCCGACGGTTCGGTGACGAGACCACCGGCTACTCCGAGTACGCGGCCGCCCTCGCGGCCCGACCACACTCCGAGGGGTGGATCATCATCGATCGCTCGATCTACGAAAAGTGCCTGTCCTTCACCGACTTTCGGCAGACTGTAGAGTCCGGTGCGCTCGTCTGGGCGGACGACGCCGCGGAGCTTGCCGAGGCGACAGGTCTACCCTCGGACGCAGTCGTGGACGAACTCTCCACTCTCGACAGCTTCGCCCGGGGCATACTGGCAGATCCATACGGTCGCACCTCGTTCGAGCACCGGATGGCAGCGCCGTATGCAGCGATCAAGATCGTCCCAGCGTTGTTCCACACCCAAGGTGGACTCGTCGTCGACGAGAATGCTCGGGTGCTGCGGCCGTCGGGCACGGCTATCGACGGGCTGTTCGCGTCGGGCGGTGCGGCGATGGGAATTTCCGGTCACGGTGCCGCTGGTTACCTTGCGGGTAACGGATTGCTACCTGCTCTCGGCCTGGCGTACCTCGCTGCCGGCTACATCTGATTTTCTCCCCATTTCGAAAGGATCCACCAGATGTCTACGTTGATCACCAATGCACGTGTCGTCCGTCCAGGCGCGGATGCCCCCGAAGACGGTGAGCTCCTCGACCTGCTCATCGAAGACGGCAAGTTCACTCGAATCGAGGCCGGGATTTCTGCCGACGCGGCGGACACCGTGATCGATGCTGCAGGCAAGATCGCCTTCCCCGGAGTGGTTGATGCACACCAGCACTGGGGTATCTACAACCCGCTCGGTGAAGATGCCGAAACCGAGTCTCGCGCCTGCGTGCAGGGCGGCGTCACGACGTCGTTGTCCTACATGCGCACCGGGCAGTACTACATGAACACTGGTGGGTCCTATGCGGATGTGTTTCCGAAGGTCCTCGAAGCAACCGAGGGGCGCCCGTACGTCGACTACGCGTACCACCTGGCGCCGATGTCGAAAGAGCACATCGCGGAGATCCCCTCGCTCATCGCCGACCACGGCGTGACGTCGTTCAAAATCTTCATGTTCTACGGCAGCCATGGCTTGCACGGGCGCAGCGTCGATCAGAGCGAGTTCCTGATGACGCCGGAAGGTGAGCGGTACGACCTGGCGCATTTCGAATTCGTCATGCGTGGAATTCAGGCCGCCCGTGAACAGCTGGGCGACAAGGCCGAACACATCTCGCTGTCGCTGCACTGTGAGACCGCCGAGATCATGAGTGCCTACACCAAGATCGTCGAAGAAGAAGGAACCCTGCAGGGCCTCGCCGCCTACAGCGCGTCCCGCCCGCCGCATTCCGAGGGACTTGCGGTCACCATCGCGGCGTTCCTGGCAGACGAGACACAGTTGCCGAACATCAACTTGCTGCACCTGTCCTCGCGTAAGGCAATGACGGCCGCGATGCGGATGGCGAAAGCGTTCCCGCACGTCAACTTCCGTCGTGAGGTCACCATCGGTCACCTACTGGCCGATATCGAGACCGCCTACGGACTCGGCGGTAAGGTCAACCCGCCACTTCGCCCGCGAGACGACGTCGAAGCACTCTGGGAGCACCTGCTCGCCGGTGACATCGACTGGGTCGTCAGCGATCATGCATGCTGCAAGGACGAGAAGAAGTTCGCCGAAGATCGTGGCGACATCTTCGCCGCGAAATCCGGTTTCGGTGGTGCCGAGTACCTGCTCCCCGGTTTGGTCTCCGAAGGCCGCAAGCGTGGACTCAGCTGGCGTCGCATCGCCGAGCTCACTTCGCTCAATCCAGCTTCGCGCTATGGACTTCCGGGTAAGGGCGACATCGCTGTCGGCATGGATGCGGACATCGCACTCGTGGACCCTGATCACACGTGGACCGTGCGTCCGGAAGATTCGGAGTCGACTCAGGAGTACACCCCGTTCGAGGGCTTCGAGCTGGGAGCGAAGGTGACGGACACGTTCGTCCGAGGACAGCGTGTGCTGGCCGACGGTTCGGTATCCGGCAGCCCGGCCGGCCGCTACCTGCATCGCCCGTACAAGTGACCGGCCCACTCGAGGGCATCAAGGTCCTCGACATCTCCACGATTCTCGCCGGGCCCTTGGTGGCGCAGATCCTCGGCGACTTCGGTGCCGAGGTCATCAAGATCGAACATCCGACCCGGCCCGACGGTATGCGCGGGCACGGGTTGGACAAGGACGGTCACCCGCTGTGGTGGACGATGGTGAGCCGAAACAAGCGCACCATGACGTTGAACCTGGGTGAGGAGAAAGGCGCAGAGATCTTTCGCCGTCTCGTCGCTGAGGCCGACGTCGTGGTCGAAAACTTCCGGCCTGGCACCTTGGAGCGCTGGGGTCTCGGCTACGACGTGTTGTCGGCAGACAACCCAGGTTTGATCCTGTTGCGTGTGACAGGCTTCGGCCAGACTGGGCCCTACGCGAAGCGGCCTGCGTTCGGAACACTCGTCGAATCGATGAGCGGATTCGCGCACCTGACCGGTCCTGCCGACGGACCGCCGACGTTGCCTGCTTTCGGCCTCGCCGATTCGCTGGCCGGAATCGCAGGCTCTTCGGCAGTCTCCATGGCATTACTGCATCGAACGAACAACGGTGGTAAAGGCCAGGTCATCGACTTGGACCTGCTGAGTCCGATCATGACTGCGGTGGGGCCGGGGATCATCTACGCCGATCAGCTCGGGATCGATCTCGAGCGCTCGGGCAATAGGTCGAGCAACAATGCACCGCGAAATCTCTACAAGACCTCCGATGGTTTCTGGCTGGCCATCTCCACGAGCGCGAACTCCATCGCCGAGCGGGTGTTGCGGTTGGTCGGTCACGCGGAGGTCATCGACGAACCGTGGTTCGCGACGGGGCGTGAGCGTGCCGCGCATGCCGATCTACTCGACGGATACGTGGGCGGTTGGATCGCAGATCGAACCCGTGACGAAGTCGTCGCCGAGTTCGAAAAGGCCGGTGCTGCGGTGGCTCCGGTGTACAAACCGAGTGAACTACTCGATGATCCCCAGGTGAACGCGATCGAGATCGTGACCACCGTCGAGGACGAGGATCTGGGTCCTGTCCGCATGCAGAACGTCATGTGGCGCATGGGTGACAGTCCCGGCAGCATCCGGCACACCGGGCGCGCGCACGGAGCCGACACCGACGAGGTCCTCGCGGAGTTGGGTTGCAGTGTGGATTCGATCGAGGAACTGCACAGATCCGGCGTCGTCTAACTGTATCGACCGGATACTCGAGCAATAGCAGCGGGCGCAGGCCCAGCAGTCGGCCCATAGTGCGGCGTACGCATTCGAAGGGGCCAGCCGGATTCTGCTGACCCCTTCAGGTTGTGCGTGCGGTTCAGTTGGTGCGAGAAGCCGCTGAGTGAATGGCCTTGGCGAGTTCGAGGGGACGGCTCCACATAGGCCAATGCCCCGTCGGGAGGTCGATGACGTCGAGAAGTTCGAGGTTCGCGACCTCGGCGAACATGGCATGGCCTGCTCGGGCCAACTCGAGCACCTGCGCGCTCGAGATCGAGCAGCACACCAGGGTGGTCTGGACCTTGCGGCGGGCGTCGTTCGTGAGCTCGACCTGTTGACGAAGTACGGGGCCGGGTTCGGGGACGGCCCGGGCCCGAAAACGCTCGAGGACCTCTGCGCTGAGTCCTTCGAGGCTCGCCTGCTGCGCGAGGATGTCGAATGACGGCAGCGGAAGATCCTCCGACTCCTCCGGGAGGTCTGGGGCGTGGACACTTCCCGTTGCTACGGGGCCGGAGTCGACCCACACCACCCGCTGGACAAGCTCAGGGTGTCGGTCGATGACGAGACTGACAGGGGCGTTGGCCCCACTGTGAGCGACGAGAATCGCGGGCTGATTCCCGTGTCGAGCAATGACGTCCAGGATCGCCTCGGCTTGGTCGTCGAGAGTCCTCGCCGCACGCTCCGGATCGTCCCTGTCGAGGCCTGGCAGTGTTATCGCGACTGCATGTGACTGGTCTGTTTTCAGGTGTTCGAGGACTTCGTCCCACGCCCAAGCACCCAGCCAGTGGCCGGCAACAAGGATGATGGTCGGACTGCTGATAGTGGTCGACATGCCACAACTCTCGCAGGCCTGATGGACAGTGGTATGTCACTATTTGTGTCATGAATTGGCCGCGGTCCGATTAGTGAAGCGAGCAGAACGGCTCCATGCTCTGTCAGAGATGTTGCACCGCAGTGGCGCGCGTGGGGTATCCGCCGAACGGTTGGCGAGAGAGTTCGAAGTGTCGGTGCGGACAATCAAGAGAGACCTCGACGCGTTGGAGAACAGCGGCAGGCCTCTATGGTCGCGCCCAGGTCCGGGCGGTGGATACGGATTTGCCAAAGGCGCGTTCTTGCCGCCCGTCAGTCTGTCTCCGGCGCAGGCTGTGGCGCTCATGGCGGCCGTGTCCGCCGCGGCCGATGCCCCCTACTCCGATCTGGCAGCAGCCGGCATCCGAAAGGTCATGGACGTTCTCGATCCCATCACGCGTGCAAGGGCCGACAATTTAGCTCGCCGTGTGTGGGTAGACGCGGGTCCCTCATCGTCACGCTCAACCAAGTCGGCCATGGAAGAGGCGATGGCCGAGCAGCGAGTGCTCCGTATTCGCTACACATCGAGAGACGGCGCCACGACCACCCGCGACGTCGAGCCCGTGCTGTTCGCCTCCACGAACGGCCTGTGGTACTTGATTGGATGGTGCCGCAAGCGCGACGCAATGCGATGGTTTGCTCTCTCGCGCGTCGAGCGGGCCACCGTAACCAAGACGGCCTGCAGCGGCCATACCATCGACGAAGTCGGCGAACCCCCGGCGAACGCCAGACCGGTAACCGGCCGGGGGGAGTGAATCGATCGATCAACCTGTGCGATCGAGACATCTGGACACCTTGCTGGTGATCCCGCCTCGGCGATGGCGGTTGCGGGTGATCGGCCTTGGTCACCTTCAACGGGTGATCTCCGGCGGATCCAGCTGCGCAATACTGAGCCCCTAACACAGGGGTGTCCATGACTGCCACAACGAAGACTGGCTCGGGACTGGTGCTGACGGTGCTCGCATCGAGCCAGTTCTTGATGACTCTGGACAGCTCGGTCATGAACGTGTCGATGGCTACGGTTGCCGAGGATCTCGGCACCACGATAACGGGCATCCAAACCGCGATCACGCTGTACACGCTCGTCATGGCGACGCTGATGATCACCGGCGGAAAGATCGGCACCATCCTGGGAAGGCGAAGAGCTTTCGCACTCGGACTCGTGATCTACGGGGTCGGGACGTTGACCACCGCAGCGGCTCCCAATCTTACGGTGCTGTTGATCGGGTGGGCTTTCCTCGAAGGCGTGGGCGCGGCGCTGATCATGCCGGCGATCGTGGCTTTGGTCGCGGCAAATTTTCCGCCGGAAAAGCGAGCTGCCGCATACGGTTTGGTTGCCGCCGCAGGTGCCATGGCGGTGGCAGCCGGCCCGCTGATCGGTGGTGCGGTCACTACGTTCGCGTCGTGGCGATATGTCTTCGTCGGCGAGGCATTTCTGGTCGTGGCAATCTTGATGGTGTTGCGCCGCATCAATGATGTTCCGCCGGTCCGTGTCCGACTCGATCTCGTCGGCTCCGCATTGTCGGTGGCAAGCTTGGGAATGCTCGTCTTCGGAGTTCTCAGATCGGGGGAGTGGGGGTGGATTCGTCCCACCCCGGGCGGCGCCGAGATAGCAGGACTGTCCCCGGTGATCTGGCTACTGCTGGCAGGCGCGTTGCTCCTGTACGTGTTCATGAGATGGCAGACGCACCTTGCCGAGAGCGGACGGGAGCCGCTGATCGATCCCAAGGTGCTTCGCAACCGGCAACTTTCCGGCGGCCTCACGATGTTCTTCGCGCAGTTCACGGTTCAAGCCGGCGTCTTCTTCACAGTGCCGTTGTTCCTGTCGGTGGTCCTGGAACTGAGCGCACTGCAGACCGGGCTTCGGATCCTTCCACTCTCGGTCGCACTCCTGCTCGCGGCCGCAGGTATTCCCAAACTCTGGCCCCGCGCCAACCCTCGTCGAGTAGTTCGATTGGGTTGGGGGGCGATGATCGTCGGCATTCTCGTACTGGTCACCGGATTGGATCCCGGAGCCAATGCGAGCATCGTGGCGGTCCCGATGGTCCTGCTGGGGCTGGGACTCGGGGCATTGGCCTCGCAACTTGGCGCCATTACCGTCTCCGCCGTGCCGGATTCGCAGAGCGCGGAAGTCGGCGGGTTACAGAACACCGCAACGAACCTCGGAGCATCACTCGGAACCGCACTGATCGGGTCGGTACTCATCGCCACCCTGAGCGCGGCGATCGTTGCCGGCGTGCAGCTGAACCCCGACGTTCCGGACTCGGTGAAAGCGCAGGCGAGCACCGAACTCGCGAGCGGCGTTCCATTTCTTTCGGACACGCAGCTCGAGGCAGCACTGGCCGGCGCAGCGGTCCCGCAGTCGAGTGCCGCGCAGATCGTCGACGTCAATTCCGATGCTCGCCTCGAGGCCCTGCGTGTGGCCCTTTCCATTGCCGCATTGATCGGCGTATGCGCCCTGTTCTTCACCGGTAGGGTCCCGCGAGAGGCGCCTTCCACTTCGGTGACCGCAGATCCGTGAGTGGACCTGGCAAGAGCGTCGGGGTTATTTGTCGCCGGTGAGCACCGCTGCAATCGCCTCGACCTGATCGGCGATACGTGGGCCCCATCGGCTCGAGAGGTCCTCGTCCATCGCGTAGATCCGTCCATCCCGCACAGCCTGCATCGAACTCCACCCAGGCCGCGCGGCAACCAATTCTGCGGTGACGCCGCAGCACTGCGAATCCGCCAGAAAGATGATGTCGGGATCGTCCGTCACCACCGACTCGGCGGCGAGTTGCGGGTAGTTGCTTCCCGCGCCGTCGGCGATGCTCGTGAGACCGAACAGTCCGTAAAGTTGGCCGACGAAACTCTGGCTCGTCACGGTGTACAGCTCGGCGTCGAGTTCGTGAAAATAGGTGAGCTCGCCTGCGGGGACACTGGCGACCGCGTCCTCGATGCGGGTCCGAGTCTGCTCGACCACCGAGTCGGCTTCGGCTTCACGACCGGTGGCGTCACCGACTCGCTCGATCTGGGCGTAGGCGTCGTCGATGCTCGTTGCGGCAGGCAGCAGCAGCGTCGGAATCTGTGCCGTTACGAGGCCGGAGACCAACCCGCCGATATCGTCCGAGGCGATGACGAGGTCTGGTTCGTATCCCACGATCGCTTCGAGACTGGGGGTGTAGGCCGACAAGTCGGTCTTCGGCGCATCGGTCGGATAGTCCGACTGGCTGTCGACGGCAACCACCTGATCGCCCGCACCTATGGCGAACAACGTCTCGGTGGCAGTCGGACTGAGAGACACGATCGACTTCGGGCGCGACTCGATGGTGATGTCGACTCCGGAATCGGCGGGACCGGAAACCACAGTCTTGGGAAACGAGCCGTCGGCCGATGACGTCGACGAATCCTGTGCCGATATGTCTGGCGGGTCGTCAGCTGACCCACTGCATCCGCCCACCACCAGGGCGAGTACTGCCGTGCCGAGTATGGCCTTGAACGATCGCCGCATGTGCACGAAAAATTGACCTCCAGCTCGTCGGACGAAATGAATTAACGCCCGAGACTACGAGCCAAGTATGTCCCGGTGTGCGTCTCGGTCTGCACCAGGTCTGCCACAGTTCCGGTGAAGGTGATCAGCCCACCATTGTGGCCACCATCCGGGCCGAGATCGATGACCCAGTCCGCAGCAGCGACGACGTCGAGGTTGTGTTCGATGACGATGACAGTGCGTCCCTCGTCGACCATGCCGGACAGCAGTTCGATCAGGTTGGCGACATCCGACGGATGCAAGCCCGTCGTCGGTTCGTCCAACACCAGAATCGGTGACGACCCGACGAGTTCTGCCGCCAGTTTGAGGCGCTGGCGTTCGCCACCGGACAACGACGACAGGTTCTGTCCAAGCGAAAGATAGCCGAGGCCGACGTCCATGCATCGACGAAGAATGTCGCGAATCTTCTTGACGTCGAAGAAGTCCTGAGCGTCCTCGACGGACATCTCGAAGATGTCGGCGATGCTGACGCCGTCGACGCTGTGCCGGATGGCTCCGGGGCGGAAGCGTCTGCCCTGACACGTTTCACACGTGCTCGAAACCGGATCGGTGAATCCGAGGTCGGTGAAGATGACGCCGCTTCCTTGACAATCGGAGCACGCGCCATCGGAGTTGGGGGAGAACAACGACGCCGGTTGGCCGGTCTTCTTGGCGAAGTACGCGCGAATGGGATCGAGCAGACCCGTGTACGTGGCAGGCGAGGATCTTCTGGACCCGCGAATCGGTGCCTGGTCGATGATGACGGCATCGGGTGCAACCTCGCGAAGATGCCCGTGAACGAGACTCGACTTGCCGGAGCCGGCGACGCCGGTGACGACCGTCATGACGCCCAGGGGTATCTCGACGCTGACGTTCTGAAGATTGTGGGTGTTCGCTCCACTGATATGCAGGTACCCGGTCGGAGTCCTGGGTGTGCGGACCGTGGCATTCTCGCGTCGCAGGGCGACGCCCGTACGTGTATCGGCCTCGGTGAGCTCTTCGTACGTGCCCTCGAATACGACCGTTCCGCCGGCTTTACCTGCACCGGGACCGATTTCGACGATGCGATCTGCAATCGACATGACCTCGGGATCGTGTTCGACCACCAAGACGGTGTTTCCCTTGTCTCGCAATGCAAGCAGCATCTCGTCCAGCCGGTGCACGTCGCGTGGATGCAACCCCGTGGTGGGCTCGTCGAAGACGTAGAGCATGTCGTTGAGCGTGGCGCCGAGATGCCGGACCATCTTGATGCGCTGCGATTCGCCCCCGGAGAGTGACGCCGTGGCGCGATCGAGGCTGAGATAACCGAGACCTAGGTCGACGAGTCTGCGCAGTTGAGTCACGATCTCCATGCGCGGACCGTCGAGATCTTTCAGCCTCCACGTGTCGATGCGGTCCGCGAGATCGGAGACCTGCATGGCAAACGCGTCGGGAAGGGAGAGGCCTTCCAATGTCGCATTGCGGATGGTCTCGTTGTATCGAGTGCCGCCGCAGTCCGTGCAAGTTCCGCGAGTGACGATGCGATCGTAGGCGAGCTTCGCTTTGCCCTTGAGCGCGTCGGCATCCTTGGACAGATAGCTGCGCCGAAACCGAGAGAGGATCCCCTCGTAGCTCTTCATCACGGCATCGGGGTTGAGCACGTCGATCTCACCTGGTTTGGCGTCGAAGAAGATGTGGCGTTCGCGGGCGGAGTATTGCTCCACGGGCACATCGAGATCGAACAATCCGGAATCTGCGAAAACTCGGTACGGCCATTTGCCGGGTTCGAAATCCGGATGTTTGAAAGGTCCCTCGCGCAGTGACTTCGACACGTCGACGAGTTCGTCGCGATCGACGACCTTGGCCTCGCCGAGCCCGTCGCATTCCTGGCACATACCCGCAGGGTCGTTGAAGGAGAAGGCGTTGGCGTACCCGATGGACGGCGTGACTCCCCGCGACCACAGCATGCGTAGCCAGTCCCCGATGTCGGTGATCGTGCCGACCGTGGACCGGGGCCCACCGAAGAGTCGCTTCTGGTCGACGACGATGACCGCAGAGAGATTGGCGATGAGGTCCGCGTCGGGCCGTCCGTAGGACGGGAGAAATGTTTGAGCGAAAGCCGTGAACGTCGAGTTGATCTGCCGCTGCGCTTCGGCGGCGATGGTGTCGAACACGAGGGAGGACTTGCCCGATCCGGAAACTCCCGCGAATACGACGAGCTTTCGCTTCGGAAGGTCCAGATCGACCTCGCGGAGATTGTTCTCGCGTGCTCCGCGCACAAGGATGGTGGACAGTGGGTCGGCCGAGGTTGTGATGGGAGTGTCACCTTTCACGGAGCCGGATGGTCTCGCACTCGAAGCGTGCAGCTCGCCATCCTACCGTACACTGTACGGTGACGCTAGTAGTGACGCGTACTCGCCCGCCTGTAGTTCGCCCGCCTGGCGTTCAGTTGCCGGCTTCTCGTTGACGCCGCTCGCGCTCGGTCCTTCGTTGGTCCTCTGCTCTCGCCCGGCACTGGCGCAGAAACTCCTCATCTGCCGCCGGGTCTTGCGCAAGATGACGACCCGGGCGGGTTTCGTATTCCGGGAACTCGGACGAGTTCTGCCGCCGCGCGATACTTCCGCCGCCGGCTCCGCCCCAGATGCCGCCACCGATAGGTCGGCCCGCCACCAGCCATACAACCGACCCCGCCAACGGAACGAAGACCACGAGCAGCAACCACACCATCTTCGGCAAGTACCGCACCCCGCCGTCGTCCGCGGTGATCACGTCGATGAGACAGAACACCCACAGCAGCGTCACCAGTAATCCGAAATAAGGCATTCCGACACCCTTCCACATCCGAGACCACACGGTCTTTTACCGATGGGATCGTAACAATCGCCACCAGTCGGGCATCCTTGCGCTGGGCCCGGACGAATCCCATGTGTGTAACTCTGCCAATTGCGCATTTGTCAAGTATCGACACGCCTCGGCTTCTTGCGCGATGAAACGATTTGAGTAACACTCTCCCCAACAGTCGCAGTGGCAACACCAGTAACACCACGAAGGACACACCAACGAGTGGGAGCGTTCATGCGCGCACGTAGTCGGCAGATCGCGGTGGGTGCGGTCCTGACCCTGCTGGCCAGTGGACTCAGCGTTCTCTCCTCACCCATCGCGACCGCCGAACCGTGTGGCGGCGCGGGCGGTTCAGGATCTTCGCCGCTGTTCGGCTCTTCGGGCAGTTCGCGCGGAGGACCGGGGAAAGCTCCCGCAGGACCTCAAGGCCCACTACCTGCAATCTCGGGCAATACCTCCTCGGTAGCGTGGGTGACCGGCCCGGTCAGCCCCAACAACACCTACGACCGATTCGGCATTTCGGGGACCGACCTCGGCATCAGCTGGGACAACGGTGCCGGTCAGACATTGATGGCGTTCGGTGACACGTTCGGCAACTGCTCGCTGCCAGGATCGGAGTGGCGCAGCAACGTACTGATGCGGTCCAACGACACCAATCTGTCCGACGGCATCACCATCACCGACGGAGTACCACTCGACACGAGTTCCGGTGCCGTCGTCGAGCCCGGAGCGCCAAGATTTGCAAGTGAGGTCGTGCCGAGTCTCGGAGTGGCAGGCGTCGAGGACACGGTCATTCCCACCGCAGCTATTTCCATCAAGGGTGTGCAGTACATGAACTACATGTCGGTGCGGGAATGGGGTGCACCGGGACGGTGGGTCACCAACTTCTCGGCGATCGCGACCTCCACCGACAACGTACAGACCTGGACGACGTCACTGCCCACCATTCGAGCCAATGCAGGCGTCACGATCCCGGGACTGGCGCAGGTCGAGGAGAGCAACGGCAAGTATCAGATGAATGCGTATGCGAAGGGCCAGGATGGGTACATCTACCAATTCGGTACGCCCAACGGACGTTTCGGCGCAGCCTTCGTGGCACGCGTGATGCCCGACGAAATTTTGAACCTCGGCGCATACGAATACTCGACACAGGATCCGGCCGATCCGTGGTCGAAGAATGTCGCTGACTCCGTTTCCACCGTCAAGGAGCCGGTCAGCGAGATGTCCGTTGCCTGGAACGATCACCTGCAGCGGTACGTGATGATGTACGGCAACGAAATCGATCGAACTCTGTTGGCGCGCACCGCCGAGAAGCCCGAAGGCCCGTGGAGCGCTCCGACCACTTTGCTGGACTCGCGGCAGACGGCAGGCGGCATCTACGCACCCTTCATCCATCCGGTGACTAGTGGCAACAAGCTCTACTTCACGGCCTCGAGGTGGTCGGACTACAACGTACTGCTGCTCGAGACCAACCTCGACGCACTCGCCCGCTGACAGTTCGTACCTAACGAGCCCAGCGGATTCGAATCGGTCCCCTTGCTGTCGACGGGTCCACTATCGAGCCCTTCTGGGTGATCTCCACCTCGCCGGCGTCGACCAGTCGTCTGGCGGCCTTTCGCACCGGTTCCATCAGATCCCGCCAGTCGTTGTCGGACATCGCCCGGGCGACGTCGGACGGACAGATCGTCGCATCCCGCGCCCGCGCGTCGAGTAGCTCTCTGATCTTCTGCTCGATCCGGAGGTCGGTGCTGCTCACCTTGTTCCTTCGGCATGCGTCGCTACAGAATTTGACGTCATCGAAGTTGTTTTCCCATTTCTTACGCCACTCGATGCGCCGCCCGCAGGACATGCAGGTCTTGTCCTCGGGTGAGGGCTGTGCGCGCTTCTTGTGGGCCACCTCATCCAATGTAGTTCGATCCGCTGTAGTTCGATCCGCAGTAGGTCGGCAGCGGGCCGGGCTAATGGACGAACGTTGCGGCGACGTCGACCACAGATGCACGATCCTCGGCGACCAGGCCGATTCGGGTGCGGCGGTCGACGATGTCGGACACATCGAGTGCGCCCTCGTGCCGAACAGCGAATTCGAATTCGGCGCGGGTGACGTCGATCCCGTCGGCAACCCGCTCGAGGGGGCGTTCGCACGTTGCATTTTCGATGACTGTCGAGGCTTCGCCTCCGTACCGTGCGACTGCGGATGCTGGCACGCTGTCCCGCGGGGGAGCGAGTGGCGTCGCCGGATTTCCTGGAGCACCTACCAGTGGCAACGAACGAGTCCGGCACGGCGCGAGTTCGAGACCCCGGGCACACCCGGCGCGGTCGAGGACGTCCTGTGCCATATGTCGGAACTCGGTGAGCTTCCCGCCGACCACGCTGAACACGCCGTTCGGGGACTCCAGCACCGCATGGTTGCGAGACACATCCGAAGTTCGCCCCTCGCCGGTATCGATCAACGGCCGGAGGCCTGCAAAACTACCCAGCACATCCTTTCGGGTGACTGCGGTGACGAGTGCGGTGTTCACGGTAGCGAGCAGAAAGTCGATCTCCTTGTCCGTCGCTACCGGTTCGTCGGGGATCGGACCTGGGGCTTCTTCGTCGGTGAGGCCCACGTACACCCGGCCCAATTGCTCCGGCATCGCGAAGACGAATCGGTTCGTCTCGCCAGGGATCGGTACCGTCAATGCTGCCGTCGGGTTCCCGAACGACTTCGCGTCGAACACCAGATGTGTTCCACGGCTGGGGCGTAGGCGGATGGAGGTGTCGACCTCGCTGGCCCACACGCCGGTCGCGTTGATGACGAGACGAGCCGCGAGATCGAAGCTTTCCCCGGTCAATTGGTCGGTCAATCGCACCGATGAACCCGTGGCCTCGGACGCCGCGACTTTGGTGAGAATTCGCGCGCCGTGCTGAGCCGCCGTGCGAGCAACCGCCACGACGAGGCGGGCGTCGTCGACGAGCTGTCCGTCGTACGCGAGCAAACCGCCGGTAAGCCCGTCCCTTGCCACAGCGGGCACCAGCTCGATTGCCCGCGCGGTGCTGACCTTGCGCGAGCGAGGCAGCGTCGACGCCGGGGTGCGCGCGGCGAATCGCAGCACGTCTCCAGCGAGAAACCCCGTCCGCACCAATGCTTTCGAACTGGCCGACATCGATGGCAACAGGGGCACCAACTGTGGCATCGCCGTCACCAGATGAGGTGCGTTGCGGGTCATCAGCAAGCCACGCTCGACGGAGCTGCGTCGTGCTATCCCGACGTTGCCGGTGGCGAGATACCGGAGTCCTCCGTGGACAAGTTTGGAACTCCACCGACTGGTGCCGAAAGCGAGATCGTGCTTCTCCACGAGAACCACGCTGAGCCCACGTGATGCTGCATCGAGCGCAACTCCGGTGCCGGTGATGCCACCCCCGATGACGACGACGTCGACAGGCTCAGTTGCGTTGCCGAGTGCGGACAGGTCGTTCGTGCGGCGCACGCGATCGAGCGATGCGGACAAAGTAGTCACGAGGTGAGGTATCCGTTCAACATGTAGGCGAGTTCTGTTGTGAGTGAATCGCCGTCGAGAATCGACTCGACGAGCTCTCCGGACTGGAGGACGGACTGCACGGTGAGCAGCACCATAGCGGCCAGTTCGCGGGTGTTGCCGTTGCGGATGCTGCCGTGAGCCTGTCCTCGCGCTATCCCGCTTTCGAGTGTCGCGATCGCGAAGTGCTGACTGGTGCCGAGTCTTCCGGTGATGTAGACCATCAAGAATTCGGGTGCAGTGTGCAGCACCGACATCACCACTGCGTCACTGCGCAGCAGGTCTGCGATGGACACGATTCTCTCCACCAACTGCTCACGCGAAGCGCCGTGCTCGGGAACCTGAACGACGGCTCCGGTGATTCGATTGGTCAATACCGCGGCCAACACGGAGTTCATATCCGGCCATCTTCGGTAGATCGTCGGTCGGCTCACTTCGGCGCGACGGGCAATTTCAGCGAGCGTGACCCGCGCGAAACCGTAGTCGACGACGCACTGCGCCGCAGCTTCGAGCACCTGAGCCTCGACCGTGTCGACGCTATCGTTACAGGTTGACAACATGTGTAACAATGTAACACGTGACTGCAACGGACTCTCGTACGGGCGGACTGCCGCTACCCCCGATGAAGTGGAATGCGTGGGGAAGCGCGGATGCCGCGAAGCCTCTCTCCGCAAACATCAGCAACTTGCTCGAGCAAGTGCTCGGCGTGCACAAGGCGGACGACAACGGTCTCGGTGTGGAGCAGGTACGGCTGCGGTCGACCGCGATCACGGAGAATGATCGCGCGGCACTGGCCGAGATCGTCGGCGAAGAGCACATCAGTACGGCAGACGCCGACCGCCTGTACCGAGCAGGCGGAAAGTCCACCTTGGATCTGCTGCGCCGTAAAAGCACGGAAGAGCAGGATGCGCCGGACGCGGTGCTCGCGCCTTCGAATGAAGACGAGATCGCCGCAGTTCTTGCCTATTGCTCGTCCGTGCGGGTGGCCGTCGTTCCCTTCGGCGGAGGAACCAGCGTGGTCGGCGGTCTCGACCCCGAACGCGGACAGGGCAAGGCAGTCGTCTCCGTGGATCTGCGACGCTTCGACGAACTCCATTCGCTCGACGAGGTTTCCGGAGAGGCCGTGCTCGGCGCTGGTGTGACCGGGCCGAACGCCGAGGAGTTGTTGCGTAGCAAAGGCTTTTCGCTGGGGCACTTCCCGCAGAGCTTCGAGTTCGCGACCATCGGAGGATTCGCAGCGACGCGATCCTCCGGTCAGAACTCGGCTGGGTACGGCCGTTTCGACGACATGATTCTAGGTCTGCGGATGGTCACTCCCGCCGGAGTTCTCGATGTCGGCCGTGCACCTGCATCGGCGGCGGGTCCTGATCTGCGTCAGTTGCTCGTCGGCTCCGAGGGCATCTTCGGGATCATCACTCAGGTTCGCGTACAGGTGCATCGTGTCCCCGACACCACGCGCTACGAGGCCTGGAACTTCCCAGATTTTGCAACAGGCGCAGCAGCGTTGCGTGCGGTCGAGCAGACCGACAGCGGACCCACTGTCATCCGATTGTCCGACGAGGCAGAAACCGGCGTCAACCTCGCGACTTCGGACAAGATAGGTGGTGAACAGCTCGCCGGTGGATGCCTGGCGATCACCCTGTTCGAAGGTACCGAAGCGCACTCCGCCAGCCGGCACGCGGAGACCCGCGACCTGCTCTTGGCTCACGGTGGAACATCTCTCGGCGAGGACATTGCGCGTGATTGGCAACATGGTCGGTTCGGGGCACCCTACTTGCGGGATGCACTGCTCGACTCGGGCGCACTCTGCGAGACGCTGGAGACCGCAACCACCTGGTCCAACCTGCTTCACCTCAAAGCCACCGTCACCGAGGTCTTGACCTCGGCACTGAGTGAAACCGGCACCCCCGCTCTGGTTCTGTGCCATATTTCGCACGTGTACCGAACCGGCGCGTCGCTGTATTTCACCGTCGTTGCAGGTCAGCGTGGCGATGCCATCGTGCAGTGGCAGACAGTGAAAACTGCTGTATCGCAATCGATCGTGAGCAACGGCGGCACCATCACTCATCATCACGCAGTCGGCGCCGACCACCGGGTCTGGATGACCGAGGAAATCGGCGACCTTGGAATCGAGGTGCTGCGCGCGGTGAAGCGAACATTGGACCCCGCAGGCATACTCAACCCGGGTAAGCTGATCCCGTGACCCGGGAAGGTGAACGACGCCAACGCGAGATTCGCCGCATCACGCTCCTGGCCAACCCCGCAGCTGGGCACGGTAATGCGCCGCACGCGGCCACCCGCGCAGTGACGCGGTTTCAGCAGTTGGGGATCGACGTGCGTGCCATCGTCGGGATCGACAGCGCACATGCGCTGACCCTTGCGCGTGAGGCACTCGAACTCGGTACCGACGCATTCGTCGTCGTGGGCGGAGACGGAGTCATCTCCATTGCCTTGCAGGTGCTCGCGGGCACCGACGTCCCGCTGGGGATCATTCCAGCCGGAACCGGAAACGACCACGCCCGTGAATACCAGCTTCCCACAGACGATCCCGAGGCGGCAGCCGAGATCGTGGCCGATGGCTGGACCGAACACGTCGACCTCGGACGTATCCGCACGCAGGACGGCACCGAACGCTGGTTCGGCACCGTCATGGCGTCCGGGCTCGATTCACTGGTCAGTGATCGCACCAATCGGATGCACTGGCCGCACGGGCGGATGCGCTACAACGTTGCCATCGTCGCCGAGTTCCTGAACTTGAAACCGTTGCCGTTTCGGCTGGTACTCGACGGCAACGAGGTCCTCGAACTAGATGTGACCCTGGTGGCGGTCGGCAACACCCGCTCCTACGGCGGCGGCATGCTCATCTGTCCCGATGCCGACCGAACCGACGGACTGCTAGACATCACTGTTGTCGCATCAGGTTCGCGCATGCGGCTGATTCGGTTCTTTCCCAGTGTATTTCGCGGTACTCACGTCGAGCGGGAAGAGGTGAGCACCTACCGAGCCCGATCCATCACCGTCGACTCGCCCGGAATCAACGCCTATGCAGACGGTGAACGCGTCGGCAGGCTGCCCGCCGAAGTCGAGTCGGTGCCACGGGCGTTACATGTCCTGGTGCCTCACAGCAGCTAGAGCTACTCGGCGTCGAGGAGCTGTCGATACGCCTCGGCAACAAGGTCGTTCGCGAGATCGTTGTTGTGATAGCGGGCGTACGGCGAGCCCTTCTGGTTCATCAGGCGGGTGTTGAGGCTGTACGCGAGATCGTCGAATACATCGTCCGCTACCCCGAAGTCGACCTCGGCGTCGCCGGACAACAGTGCCCCGATGTCGATCTGCCATGACCACACATCGTGGCTCTTGTATTCCCCTCGTGCAGCTGTGACGACATCGTTTGCGAACTCGAGTTGAGTGTCGGAGTAGCCGGCCGGAATATCGGTATTGACGGTCATGACCAGCTCGATCGAATCGTCTTCGTCGTTGGTGTACTCCGTGACGAACAACGTCTCCAGGCTGCCGCAATTCAATGTCAGAAGTCGGCGTCTGCCTTTGGCTTTCGCGGTCGAGGGTAGCGCGGTCACATTCCAGAGGTAGCGCGCAGTGTTCGCGGGATCGGAGATCGACGCGTTGATGTAGTCCGCGACTATGCTTCGAATGTCCTGGTACGCAATATGATCGGACAGCTCCCAGAAGCGTGACCGATGGGCGGTCGTCGCGCCGTCGGTGATGGTGATGCGCTCACTGCGATCGGACGGAAACGGAGACGGACCGGTAACTGCGTCTGCCGTCTGCGCAGTTCGAGCCCTGAGCGCAGTGGTCCGAGTGAGAAGCTGCTGCAACTCGGCGAGCGCATGTTCGGCATCGTCCGCGGGCCAGGACGCAAACTCGAGGAACTCGATATCGGACCACTCACGACGGTCGTCGAGGAACCGCGCAGCGACATCCATGGATCGGCCCGCATAGGCCTCGTCGTTCGTGAAGTGCAGTACGTACAGACCGCTGGTGAATCCCTTCGCTGCGAAGAGTGCCGAGATCGAACCCACCTCCGATACGTCGAAACGGGTGAGATCGAACGAAGGGGAGTTCATGGTTCTGATCTAACTACAGTCCGTGTCCTGGCTGTAGGCCAGATGCCCATCGATGACGCCGACGTGTCCAGGCGGGCAGTTCGCAAAGCTATCTAAATTGCTTGGACGTCCTATAACCTTGAGAGATGAGCACAGGTACGCGCGTCAACACTGTCGATGGCATCCTGCGGCGGTCGGCCGCACGATTCCCGAACCGCCCAGCCATAGTCTTCGACGGCCGTAGCCTTACCTACCGTCACCTCGACGAGACAGTCAGTCGGGTGGCCCGGTATCTGCTCTCGCTCGGACTGGTGAAGGGCGATCGCGTCGCAGCCTACGGAGTCAACTCCGACGCGTATGTCGTCGGTTTCTTGGCGTGTGCGAGGGCGGGACTGGTTCATGTCCCGGTGAACTACGCGTTGGTGGGGGAAGAGCTCGGCTACCTCATTGCTCAGTCGGGGGCGCGCGCCGCACTCGTCGATCCGGAACTCGCCGATGTCTTGCAGTCGGTTCGACGTGAACACGACATCGATGTGGTTCTCTCCCTTGCCGACTTGATGGATCTGGCGTTCGACGAAGATGCGTCCGAACTCGACTCCGCTGTCGAATCCGGCGATCTCGCACAGCTCCTCTACACCTCCGGAACGACGTCGAAGCCCAAGGGCGCCATGATGTCTCATGGTGCACTCGTAGCCGAATACGTGTCCTCGGTGATAGCCCTCGGTCTCGGCCGAGACGATAATCCGCTGGTGGTGATGCCGCTCTACCACTCGGCCGGAATGCATGTATTCACGCTGCCGTACCTGTCGGTCGGTGCGACGATACATCTGATGAGCAAGCCCGTCGTGCCGGAAATCCTTCGGAGGATCGAAGCGGATCGAATCGGCTCGTTGTTCTTGGCGCCCACAGTCTGGGTCCCGCTCGCCAACCATCCAGATCTCGAGACCCGAGACCTGTCCTCCTTGACCAAGGCGCAGTACGGGGCGTCGATCATGCCGGTGACGGTCCTCAACCGATTGCGTGCAAAGTACCCGAACATCGAGTTCTACAACTGCTTCGGTCAGTCGGAGATCGGGCCGCTGGCAACGGTATTGCAACCCGAGGAGCACGAGGACCGGCCGGCTTCCTGTGGGGGGGCCGTTTTCTTCGTCGAGACTCGTGTCGTCGACGCCGAAGGCAACGACGTTCCCGACGGCGAACCCGGTGAGGTGCTGTATCGATCGCCGCAGCTGTGCGACGGCTACTGGGACAATCCGGATGCGACGGCAGATGCATTCCGCGACGGGTGGTTTCACTCCGGAGACCTGGTGACGCGCGACGCGGAGGGCTTCATCACCGTCGTCGATCGCATCAAAGACGTCATCAACACTGGCGGTATTCTTGTAGCTTCGCGTGAAGTCGAGGATGCGATCTACACGCACCCAGCCGTCGCCGAGGTCGCCGTCATCGGGACCCCCGACGACAAGTGGATCGAGGCTGTCACCGCAGTGGTCGTGCTCAAGGATGGCCACGGCGCCACCGCCGATGCACTCATCGCCCATGTAAAGGGATCGATTGCGCCGTTCAAGGTTCCCAAGAACGTGGTGTTCGTCGACGAGTTGCCGCGCAACCAAAGCGGCAAGTTGCTCAAGCGTGAACTGAGGTCGCCGGTGAAGTGACGGCTGATACGTAACGCGACCGACGTGGCAGTCGATATCTCTCCCGACACGAATCTTCTACTTCGGGGGAGTCATGAACAAACGCACGGGTATTACCGGTGGAACTTCGCGAATTGGCAGGTTCATTGCAATTGCGTTCGCGGCTTTGGCAGTGATGTTCGTGGTTACACCGTCCGCGGCGGCCCAGCCGAGTGTCGGTTCGACCAACTTCTCGTTGCCAGTCGTCGGTCTGAATATTCAGAGTGACGGCTATGTGGGCAGCGAAAGCCTCTTCGTCTACTCGACACTGGTTGCACACACCGATGCCAGCCAGCCGGGTAAAACGCTCTTTCTTCACAACGGCAGCCATTGCGGTTGCACCGTGAACTGGCGCAACCTCGACACCGGCGCCACCGGATCGTGGACCATGCCGCCTGTGGCGGAATGGGATCCGTGGAAGCCGACCGGTGTCGGGCGCATCGAAGCGACTGCCCGAATCGATAGCAATATCGGCCTGACGATCATCACCGGCCGCGGATCCTGGACCGTTCCCTGACTCAGAGATTAGTAAAGGGGCAGTGGGATATCTACTTCCGCCCTGCTGCCCACTTCATGCCCCATCCGTACTTCTTGTCCAAGTCCGACTGGCTGCCCTCGATGTACTCGACCTCGCGGGTGACGGTAATGCCCTGCTTGGTGTTCTCCAGCAGTGCGATCGAGCAGATGCGGGCTGAATTGTTGTTGGAGTCGAGTCGAACCTCCACCTGAGGTCCGGTAGTGGGGAAGAGGGTGACGACGCCATCGACCGCGGCCCAGTTGGGTGCGCCGTCGTAGATCATGGCGAAGATCAGTATCCGCTTGAAATTCTCCGGCCGCGCGAGGTTGATGTGCATGTTCTCGCCGCCGGTCACAGTGCCCGAACGGTCGTCACCATCGAGGGCGATGTAAGGCGCTGTCTCGAGCGAACCGAAACTTTTTCCGAGCGCTTGGATGACACCCTTGGTGCCGTCCGCCAGCTCGTACAAGCATCCGAGGTCGAGGTCGACTCCGCCGCTGCCGTACGAGGCGGCAGCGAGCTTGGCGAGGAAACCTTTCTTCTTCGGCTGCGGTGCAGCCGCGCCGCTCGACCAGTTGAGATTGACGCGCATCGCGCCTTGTTTCTCACCGGACTTCGTCAGGCTGATCGTGGGTGCTGCCTTGGACAAGGTCACCTTGCTCAGGCTCACTGCCGCAGCCGGCGGCGTCGTGGGCTTGCGGGTGTAGTCGATGGCCATGGAAAGAAACCTTTCGCGCTGCGTCTGCTGTCCGGTTTGCGTATTTCAACTCAGACTAGTCGCGCTTTGAATCATCATGCGACCGGGAGTGGCCAGGAAACGAACGCGTCTGTCGTCCGGATCCGATGGTCCGATGGCCCGGACCATCGACGACGAAGCGCAGCGCCGCACGCATCGATTCCTCGGCTCGACGCCATATTTCGGTGTTGCGGCGGAGCAATGTATCGTCCTTGCCCTCTGCGATGGCGTGATCCGCGAGCTCGGCGATGCAAAGGTGCTCCCGCGCACACACCCGGAGGAATTCCAGGATCACGAGTCGATCATGCTCGCAGACCGAGGCCACGTGCCGCGGGTCGGGCATCAAGCCCGGCAGGTCCGAGTAGATCAGCGAACGCAGCTCGGCGGGCAAAATCTCCTCTTCGATGGAGGGCTGCTGCAGCTGGGCTGCCAACGCGTCGCCGCACTCGGAGATGAAACGAACGAACATCCCGAGCCCACGCCCGAGGTGCTCCTCGACCAGTGGTGAGCAGTCGATTCTCGTGGTCGCGACCACCGTGTCACCGGGGAATCGGAAATTGATGTCCGGCCAGGAAAGAGCGAGATCTGTAGTGATCGACGTTGCTGCTCGGCACTGCGGATCGACGTCGAAGGCGATGAACAGTTCCACGACGGGTTCGGTTTCCAACACTCGTAGGTAGGCCGTCCCGCAGTCGAATGGGAACGCGATGTCGCCGTCGGCGTCTTTGCTCGGCTCGGCGAACATGATCGAGTCGAGTATCGCATCGACCTGCGAGGAAAGCCGATCGTGTGGAGTGGGCGCATCCCAGCCTTCCAAGGCGGAATCGGTGTCGAAGACCGCCGACGGGGGACTGCCGTCGGCCCAAGCGGCAAGAAACGACGGATGCGTGACGCCGTGGATCTCGCGCAACAGGGTGGTGATCGCGGCCGACGCAAATTCTGTGTCGTCAGCTGCCGCGAGGACGTACAAGTCGAGTGAGTGGTGCGCTGAGGGGGAGCCGCTGTCGGCACCGTCCCAGCCTGCGTGTGCCAACATGATGCGATCTTCAGCTGTCATTGCTCGTACGATCGCGCGCCGAAGCGTCACATCGACGCGGACGGCCCCATCGAAACGTCCGGTGACAGTCAGTGACAGATCGTCGTCGCTGAGCCTCTCGCGTGTAGTCGTGGTGCAGATCGAGAGTGTGTCGCCGCAGCGCATCGCTGCGAAGTAACACCCTAGGCGAACAGTGAATCGGATCCATGCTGCGTCGAGTCCGGCATCGAAATCGAGTTCCTCGGACACGAGGTACCTCCTTGATGGCACGCGGGAACCGTGGGTTCAACTGGTCACCGCTATCGAGAGGTACTCGATGCGGGTTCGTTCTTGCCTGATGAATTCAGCTTAGTAGCGTGCTCCGACACTGCAGACCGGCGAATTCGCCGTATCGTTCTTTGTGGCCACGAACAAGATGGTTGCAAGCGAAAGTTTGGGTGCCGCAGTCTTATTGGTCGTGTCATTCAATCGAATGACACGACTTGTCGGGGATGCCTCGTTTGCGGCGTGTCGAAGCCTTGTATGTGGGTCTACACACGCGAAAGGCCGCGCCCGGAATGCTTCCTCGGCGCGGCCTTTTCGATCGGCGGTTTACTTCTTGGAGACGCGAACGAGCTTCTTGTTCACGAACTCGTCCATGCCCCAGGGGCCCAGTTCGCGGCCGACACCCGAACGCTTGACGCCGCCGAACGGGAGGCCGGGGAGCGTGGTGCCGTGCTCGTTGACAAAGGCCATGCCCACATCGAGTTGCTCTGCCACCGTTCGAGCATTGTCGAGATCGGTGCTCCAGACCGACCCGCTCAGACCGTACGCGGATGAATTAGCCAGTTCGATTGCCTCCTCGGCGTTCTTGACCTTGTAGATCACGCCCGCAGGCCCGAACAGCTCTTCGCTGTACGCACGCATATCCGGGGTGACATCGGTCAGGAGAGTCGGCTCGACATATGCGCCGGGGCCATCGATTTTCTTGCCGCCGGTGAGCAAGGTGGCTCCCTTGTCGACAGCGTCGTCGATCTGCTCGATGAGGTTGTCGGCAGCGGTCTGCGAGGACAATGGGCCCATCGTGGTGTTCTCGTCCAACGGATCGCCGGTCTTCGTGGCCGCGAACGATGCGGTCAGTTTGGTGACGAACTCGTCGAAGTACTGCTCGGTGACAATGATGCGCTTGGCGGCGTTGCAGGCCTGGCCGGCATTGGACAGCCGCGCGCGGGTAGCCGATGCGACGGTGGAGTCCATGTCATCGGAGTCGAGGAGGATGAAGACATCGGATCCGCCGAGTTCGAGGACGACCTTCTTGAGGTTGCGGCCGGCTGTTTCCGCAACAGAAGTTCCTGCGCGCTCGCTGCCGGTGAGGGACACTCCCTGGACCCTGGGGTCGGCGATCATGTCTGCGATCTGCTCATTGCTCGCGAAGATGTTGATGTATGCGTCTGCGGGTAGTCCGGCTTGCTGAAAAATTTCCTCCATCAGCAGAGCCGACTGCGGACAGTTCGGTGCATGCTTGAGCAGAATTGTGTTGCCGACCATCAAGTTCGGCCCGGCGAAGCGAGCAACCTGGTAGTACGGAAAGTTCCACGGCATGACGCCGATGAGTGCACCGATCGGCTTGCGCTGCAAGACGGACTCTTCCGCTCCGGGTACGTCGAGCTTCTCATCCTCGAGCAAAGTCGGGCCGTTGTCAGCGTAGTACTGGTAGATGGCCGAGGACAGCTGAACCTCGCCCTTTGCTTCTGCGAGTGGCTTGCCCATTTCGACGGAAATGCTTCGCGCGAGCTCGTCGGCTCGTTCGGTATAGAGGTCGGCGACCTTGTGCAGGATCTCTGCGCGGTGTTTCGGTGACGTCTTACTCCACGTCAGGTAGCCGGAGTGTGCAGCGGCGAGCGCACGCTCGACACCGGCAGTGTCGAGGGTCTCGAATTCCTTCACGGTCGTGCCGTTGGCAGGATTGACAGTTTTGTAGGTTGTCATACCCGATTCAACAGGATGTGGGTCTCTCGTTGTTCCAATTCGAGCATGCCAATCGTCGCGCAGCTGGTCAGCAGGGGTAGAGGATGCTTTCACGTTCCGATCACGTCGTGATGCTTCACAGGGTGCGCACCCTGATGAGCCCACTGAGCGTGCCCTGTAGGTACTCGCCCCTCGAAGTGATGAGTCCTGACGTCTGCAGCGTGTCGTTCACTACCGAGCCCGGCAACTGCGCAGTGTCCAGCACCGAACCGGTAATGGGATCGATCACCGTGTACTCGTATCCGTCCAACGCCGAGGTAGCGGCGGACGACAGTGGAAGAACCTGACGGGTCACGGTGTACAGGTTGCCGTCCGCTGTGGACAGGCGCGGCACGGCGGCGCTACGCACTTCGTTATCCCACACTGTGTGGCAACCGGAGCCGCCGAGGTCGACCCGCGTCATCCCTCCGGTGAAGGGTGCTGTGGCCGGCACCGCGGGGCCGGCGTCCGCGGGCACCCTGGGGTACGGGTATCCATATGTGCTGGCCACGAATACCGACTTACCGACGCCGATCGGTGAGTTCTCGCTACCCGGGCCTCCGGTGGTGAGGACGGGTTGCGAGCACACGAGCTCTCCGGTCGAAGCGCGATATACCTGCAGCGCTACTTGAGCGTCGGCATTGTCGACGACGGTGAGGTAGTCGGCTCCGGTGGTCGGGCCGAAGTATGTCGGTGTGGAGCCGGTGCCCCAGCTCAACTGGCCGGGCTTACGCGCGCTACCGCGATCGTAGGGGGCACGCCAATCTATCTCCGGAGCGCCGTTGTCGGCGCTGAGCTGGTAGAGCGCGTGGGTGGTGGCTACCGCAACCCCGCTGGTGGAGCTGGAGATGCTGTTTGCGACGTGCTCGCCTGCGGGTAGTTGCAGGGTTCCAACGGTGTCGGTGCCGTCCACGATACCGACTCGGCCGTCGCCGGTGGCGAACCAGATGTTGCCCTGCCAATCCGGTACGAGCCCGGTCACGTTGTCGCCGTGGGGGATTGCCGCGGTCAAGTCGACGGACCGATCGATGGTCAGCGTCCAGATGCCCAGTGGCGTCCGGTGGTGCCCCACTCGGACGACCATGCGGTCGCCGCCGACAGCGACGAGTCGGTCGGCGTTGTCGAGGAAGGCGTACACCCCGCCGAGGAGGCTGCCCTTCGGAAGTGCGAGGTTCGCGACCGATGCCGCTGCACCGGTGCCGAGTACCGCGGTGTCGATCAGGTGCACGATCGGTGTCTGGTCGAGGATTGCGGTGCACAGCGCGAGAACCATCCCGTCGGAACCTTCCAACAGGGTTGGGCAGGCGGCAGCCAACGGCAGCGAGTCCACCGTGAGCGGTCCGCCGGGACCGGCGAGATGTGTCGCGTCGGAGGAACCGGCATCGCCATGCATCGTGGATGTGCCGACGGGACCGAGGAATGGGTTGGCAGGGGCGAGGGGACCCCAAGTGGGCTGCGCCGAAGCGACACCACCACCGACGGTGGCCATCAGGGCGAAGGTGAGTGCGAAAAGGAACAGCGCCTGCTGGGACTGCCGGTTCACGATTGCTCCCTCCTTCCGTGCCTCGATGCGATGCGATGCGATGCGGTCAGAACGGTGCCAGCAAGGCCGGCACCACGAACTGTTCGATCATGGCGCGTTCGTCGGCCTCGTCGGCGCCGGGGACGGTGAGCAGCGACACGATCACCCGAACCAGCCACCGGGAGCGTCGGAAGAGCTCTTGTTGGTCGCCGGTCCCGGCGTCGGCGAGCAATTCTGCGCCCAGCACCTCGATAACCTCCGAGGTGTTGGCGATTTCGGAGGCGATGGCTGCATCGCCGAGTCCGAACCAGGCGGCCAGGATCGGTGTCGCGCGTACCTCTCGTAACGCACCGAGTGTTGCCTCGACGACGCGTCGTCGCGGGTCGGCGACTGTGGCGACCTGCTCCGCCAGCTGCTTGCCTAGCCGTCGGGCCTCCCGGTGTACGAAGGCCAGGTGCAGTGCTCGACGGTTCTCGAAGTACCGGTACAGCGTTGCCCGCGAACATCCTGCGGTCTTCGCGATCTCGGCCATACCGGTGGTCGCCACACCGCGCACCACGAAAAGCTCCGCGGCAGCGTCGAGGATTCGTTCTGCCGCGATTTCGGTGCGCTCGTCACGCAGCCAGGGTGAGGTCGCTGCATCGGGTCCTGCCATCAGCACACCGCGAACGGCACGTGGGTGGGCCGACGCACATAGTTGCCGGGCGCGTACTCGACGGCGTCGATGTCGACGGTGAAGTCCGGATATCTCAGCAGTAGTTCCTCGAGCGCGACGCGGGCCTGCATCCGTGCGGCGGCTGCGCCGAGACAGTGGTGGGCTCCGTGGCTGAAGGTCAAAATCTGGCGCGGAGCACGCAGCACATCGAACTCCTCCGCGTCGGGGCCGTACACACGCGAGTCGAGATTGGCGGACCCGTAGACGAGCAGGACCTTACGTCCCGCTGGGATGGTGACGCCCTCGATGGTGACGTCGAGTGTGGTGGTGCGGGCCAAGCCCTGCACCGGTGAGGTCAGGCGTAGCAATTCCTCGACAGCGTCGGGAATCCGAGACGGGTCGTCGAGCAACAGCGCCCGCTGGTCGGGTCGCTGGGTCAGCAGTTGGACTGCGCCGCCGAGCATCCCGGTCGTGGTGTCGTTACCGCCGGTGACCATGGTGAAGGCGAACCCGAGGATGGACAGCAGCCCGGAGATGTCTCCGTCGGCGCCGACCCCCGCGCCGACCAGATGCGAAATGGTGTCGTCACCGGCTTGTCCGGCCGCGGACTCTGCTCGGCGGCGTTCGATCAATGCGCCGAAGTAGCCCATCAGGTCACCCACGGCAGCCGCTGCGTCGAGGGTGTTGCCAGTCGCGGTAGCTGCGACAATCGAGTCGGTCCAGCCGTCGAACCTGTCGCGATCCTCGGCCGGGACGCCCAGGTAGTGCGCGACGACCATGCTCGGGAGCGGTTTGAACAGCGTCGTGACGATGTCTCCGCTGCCGGCGGCGCGTAGTCCTTCCAGTCGTTCGACGACGAACTCGCGGACGGCAGGCTCGACGGAGTCGACCTGCCGAGGGGTGAAACCGCGGGCGACGAGGCGCCGAAACTCGGTGTGCTGCGGCGGGTCCTGCATCACCATCGGCGGGTTGTCGCGCATGCCGATCTTGTCCAGCTCACCGTATTGCGTGGTCAGACCTTCCGCGGAGGAGAAGCTCTCGTGATCGCGGGCTGCGGCGTATACATCGGCGTGTCGGGTGAGCACCCAGTAGTCGTTATCGGGCGATCCAGCCGGCACTACATGGTGCACGGGATCGCGATCGCGCAGCGCCGTGTACATGCCGAACGGGTTGCGCCACGTCTCACCGGAGGGCGGCACGTACGAGGCCTCAGAGGACAATATGCTCGACATGTATCGACAATGAGACAAACAGCCTCATATGTCAATAGAAAAAACCCTCCGGTGTTCGCGTAGACCGACTATGCGAACACCGGAGGGGGAGTGGAATCAACCTACGGTCAGGGCTAATTCGTCATCTGCGACGTCGACCGACACCGAGCCGCCCTCGGCAAGAACGTCGTCGAGTAGCAGGTCGGCGATACGGTCGTCCAGCGAGCGTTGGATCGACCGACGCAACGGACGTGCACCGAACTCGGGTTGATGCCCGTTCGAGGCGAGCCAGTCGACGGCCGCGTCGCTGAACTTGATCTCGATACCCCTGGCCGACAGACGCTCTCGGCTCTCCTGCAGCATCAGATCGGTGATCGTATGCAGCTGCTCGGTGTCGAGCTTGCGGAAGACGACGATTTCGTCGATCCGGTTGAGGAACTCGGGGCGCATTGCTTCCCGTAGCCGTCCCATCACCCGATCTCGAATCGGCTTCTCGTCCTGAGCGCCGGTGGTGAAGCCCAGTCCGCCCGACTTGCTCGAGATGAATTCCGACCCCAAGTTACTGGTCATGATCACCACAGTGTTGCGGAAGTTGACCGTGCGGCCCTGGCCATCGGTCAGACGGCCGTCGTCGAGCACCTGTAGCAACGTGTCGAACACGTCCGGGTGTGCCTTCTCGATCTCGTCGAGAAGGATCACCGAATACGGATTGCGCCTAACCTGCTCGGTGAGCTGCCCCGCCTCGCCGTAGCCGACGTAACCGGGAGGGGCACCGACGAGTCGACTCACGGTGTGGCGTTCGCCGAATTCGCTCATGTCCAGACGCACCATCTTCTTCTCGTCACCGAACAATGAAGCAGCCAATGCCTTTGCGAGCTCGGTCTTTCCGACTCCGGTCGGACCGAGGAACAAGAAGCTGCCGACGGGGCGGTTCGGGTCACTCATGCCGGTCCGGCTGCGGCGCACCGCACGTGAGATTGCCTTGACGGCCTCATCTTGTCCGACGACGCGCTCGTGCAATTCCGATTCGAGCAACCGCAGCCGTTCCTTCTCCGCCTGCGTCATCTGGCTCGCGGGGATGCCCGTTGCACGGGAAACCACGAATGCGATGTCGGTCGCCGTCACCTCGGGTACGTCTTCTTCGGATTTGGTGCCGTTCAGACGCCCCTGGAGTTTCACGGCTTCGTCGCGGATGTGCGACGCGCGTTCGTAGTCCTCGTCGGAGATCGCCTTTGCCTTGTCGACTTCCAAAACGGTGAGTTGCTCTTCGATCGCTTCCTTGTCGATGCTCGGGGTGCTCAACTGCATACGAGCACCGGCTTGGTCGAGCAGGTCGATCGCCTTGTCCGGCAGGAACCGGTCGCCGATGTAGCGATCGGACAACTCGACGGCAGCAGTGATCGCATCGTCGGTGTAGCGGACGCCGTGGTGTTCTTCGTAGCGGGTCCGTAGGCCGGTCAGAATCGCAACAGCGTCCTCGACGCTCGGTTCGGGAACCGTGACGGGTTGGAATCGGCGTTCGAGGGCCGGATCCTTCTCGATGTGGGTGCGGTACTCGTCGAGTGTGGTTGCACCGACGATGTGCAGTTCACCGCGAGCGAGCTTGGGCTTGAGGATGTTTCCGGCATCCATGGCACCTTCGGCGCCACCGCCTGCCCCGGCGATCGTGTGGACCTCGTCGATGAAGACGATGAGTTCGTCTTTGTGCGCGACGATTTCGTCTATCACCTTGGTGAGGCGTTCCTCGAAGTCACCGCGGTACCGAGTGCCCGCCACCATGGACGACAGGTCGAGTTGCACGATCCGCTTGCCGTTCAGGCGATCCGGGACCTCACCGTCGACGATGCGTTGTGCAAGCCCTTCGACGACGGCAGTCTTGCCGACGCCTGCTTCGCCGACGAGAACAGGATTGTTCTTGGTGCGGCGCGAGAGGATCTCGATGGTTTGTTGAATCTCGTCGGAGCGTCCGATGACCGGGTCGATCCCGCCGTCGCGAGCGCGTTGGGTGAGGTCGACGCCGTACTTGTCGAGTGTCGGGGTGTCGGAGTTCGATTCGGAAGCCACCGAGCCACCCTTGAGCGCAGTCTGCAGCCCTTCGGGTGTGATGCCCTCCGAGGCGAGCAGTCGACCAGCGATCTGCTCGAGGTCGGCTGCGAAGGACACGAAGAGATGCTCGGGGTCGATGTACGTCGAGCCCAGTGTCTGGGCAATGTGATGGGCCTCGAGGATGGCGGTCTTGAGGGTGCTGCTCAATCCGGTGGCGTTGGCGGGTGTTTGAGCGCGCGACTGCGGTAGGCGGAGTTCGACGGCGTCGACGACGGCGTCGGGCTGGGCACCTGCGCGCTGCATCAGGTTGCGGATGGGGTCGTTCTGCGCCATGACGTGAAGAACGTGGAGCGCATCCAGTTCAGCGTCGCCGCGACCTGCTGCGAAGGTGGCTGCGTCGCCGATGAGGGACTGGGTGGACCTGCTCATCAGACGGCTGATATCGATGCGACGAGGACCTTCTGGTCCCAGGTAAGCCGGCATTGAGTTCCTCCTAGAAAGGGTGAGCGTCTTCGACTCAACTAACATGCGTAGGAGTGATTCAATTCCCGAAGGCATTTTTCGCCGCCCGACCCCGCCTGACCGCTTGCTAAGGTCGACCGGTGTCCAGCCCTCAGCGCAAGATCCTCAGGCGCATCGTCGTGGCCGTCGTCGCGCTCTGTGCAGCGTTCTTGGCCTTCGACGGGCTGACGAACGGCAACTGGTACGCAGTCGGCTTCGCCGTTTTCGCAGCGGTCATGCTGCTCGACTGGCTCCGGCCGACCTCGGAAGCGGTCGAGCCCGTCGACCCGTCGATGGTGCCCGCGGATGATGTCCTCGCTGCCATCAGCGCGACGGACAGTCGGATCCCGGCCATCAAACTACTCCGCGAGCACCATCCCGGTCTCGGCCTGAAGGACGCAAAAGACCTGGTCGACGACCAACTCGGCCGATGATGGAGCTGCGCTACTTTTCGCGTTTCTTCGTTCCCGGCAGAATCCCGGTGACGATCACCGCTTTGACGTAGGGCCGCACTCGGGAGATCAGCTCCTCGGCATCGGGAACGTTGCGCCAGATGGCCGAGGCCAGGGCGTCGGTGCGGGCTTCGATGTGAGCATCGAGTGCAACCCCGTCGTCGGTGAGCGTCTCGTTCTTCTCTGCTCGCGTGATCAGGCCACGGGATGCGAGGCGGTCGGCGGCAGCAGCCCATTCGTCATCGGACCATTGCCGAGTGAGCTGTGTGATGCGCTTGCCGAGCACTTTGCGAGCATTCGGGTCGGGGTGGACGGCTTCATGGAAGACCACGGCTTCGGTCGGATCCAATTCGGCGTCGATGAGCGCTGCGAGATGCCCGTCGCCCCGCCACTCGCGGATGACGGCAATGGCGTGCCAGAGCTCGAGATGCGGCACATCCGGGGCTACAGCCGAGTGCCATGCTGCCGAGAGAGTGCGTCCGGCGAAGACTGCGGTGTCGCCGACATCATGTAGTCGCTTTGCCAGCTCGACGAGTTCGGCATCGGTGGCCAGCGAACCGAGGGCGTCGCCGAGAACGGAGTCGAGCATCGACCACCGTCGGTCCGACACCGTCTCCAAGCCCGCTGCAACCGCGAGCGGCCACACCCGTTCGATCAGTGCGGGATTGAAGTTGTAGAAGGCTGCCGCTACGACGCTTGCCGTTGTCTCACCCAGCGGTGCCGCCCGGGCGCCGACGTACCAGGCATGGCCGTCGAGGCCGGTGTCCTCACCGGCCGACTTCAGCTGTGGATTGAAGTACGAGGTGAGGTGGTACGGCTCGAACGTCGTGTAGGCGGCGCGGGCGATCGTCGACAGCGAGGTATCGGTGTGGCTGCTCATGGTTTTCGAACCTACCTGTCCGGGAGCGAGTGCGGCACAAATCAAAGGCGCTCGATATCGCTTGGGATCCAGGTCTTGTCGAACCAGGGCTCGAGCGGACCGTACAAACGAAGGATGGCGTACCAGCTCTTGCCGGGCACCGTCTCGATCCAGTTGCCCCGGCGCTCACTCGGTTGCTGGGAACCGAAGGTCAGATCGATCGAGCCGTCGCTGTTGTACGTGAGCTCATCCTTGTTCTTCTCACTGCTCCGGCTCGGAAACGGCTGGCCGGTCTGCAGCTCCGAGCGGGTCTGGGGATCGTAGACGATCAGCGACCAGAAATCCTTGGCTGGAATGCCCGCCGGAAGCGTGAGCCGGTAAGTGTTGCTCCCGCTCAGGTACTCACCCGATGCATCATGCTCGGAGATCGCGTATTGAGAACCGACACCGACCATCTCCAGCGCCATCGCCGGCGTATTCAGCGTCGCCTGGTAGAAGAAGAGCGTCCGTGCGTCGAAGTTGCGTCCCCCTCTGCCATCGCCGTCGAGCCACCGATAGTCGCCGCCCACGAAGCCCGTCTTCCACTTCCTATCCGCGTAGTAGTACGCGCGAGGATCCCTCGTCTTGAAGCAGATTGCGCGAGCAGTGGCATTGCCGACCGCAGCCCCGTCGCGAAGTATGCCGCGCATCCGCTCGTCGGGATCGTAGGGCAGGTCCTTGTGGATGCCGATCGAAGCGAGCAGGCCCCGCGTCTCGGGGTCGATCATCTCGATCGGCTCGCGCGAAATGACGGCTGCGAGCTCTTCGTAGAAGTCACTGTTGTTGGCGTGGATCGTGTTGAATGTCTTGCCGGAAATCGAGGTGAACTCCATCTTCGGCTGATCGTCGGCAGCCGACAACGGGTAGATCCTGACCCCGTCCTCGAACATCGCTCTCGCCGCGTCGGTCTTGCCGTCGACCAGAAAACCACGCAGCGCAAGCAAGTTGACGCTGCTCGGTGACTCGGCTACGTGGTAACCGTCCGGAATTTCACCGGCGTACCCGGTAGGCACCAGCAGATAGTTGCCGCCGGCCCCGCGGTCGGGACCGGGCGCACCCATATCCGTCACGAACCGGAACCAGGCGTCGTTGACGGTGCCCGGCCCGCAACCTGGCGGAATCTCGACGACGGTTGGGCCGTCGCGATCGAGATCGAGCATCGCCAACGCGTAGACGGTGTCGGTGTTGCCGGTCAGGAACAGCGGGTCCGAATCCAACAACTGGTCGGCGAGCGCGACTTTGTTAGCCGCAACGCAACCCACTTCGTTCAAACCCCGGCGGAGACCCTCCATCGAGGCCGCCGGAATGCACTGCAGGAACACCTCCACCGCACGGGAAAAGTCGAGATGATCGAATACCTTTGCCGCAGTCTCGTCAGTGGGGAAGCCGTCGGCGAACTCGAGAGTCCCTAGCCGCGTCTCGACACTGTCGGGTGTCATGATCTGGTCAGGGACGGGAGTGTTGTAACCGGCAGGAACTTCCGCGGAGGAATTCATGTATCGAGGGTAGGCGTGTCGGTGGAATCACCATGGCGCTTTGGTCGATTGTCTACTTGGCGTTGATGATTCCCCGACGCGCACGAGCACCTCGAGAGCCTGCTGGGTCAGTTCGAGAGCACTGCCTTGAGGAATGCCTTCGTTCGCTCCTGCTTCGGGTTCGTGAAGATGTCCTCGGGGGTGCCTTCCTCGAGGATCCGCCCGTTGTCGAAGACGAGCACCCGATCCGCGACGTCACGTGCAAAGCCCATTTCGTGGGTCACGATGAGCATTGTGATGTCCGTTGTTTCGGCGATGGTGCGCAGCACATCGAGTACGTCGGCGACCAGCTCGGGATCGAGTGCCGAGGTCACCTCGTCGAGGAGCAGAATGTCAGGATCCATCGCTAGTGCACGGGCGATGGCGACGCGCTGTTGCTGACCACCGGACAGCTTCGTCGGGTGACTGTTTTCCTTGTCCGCGAGGCCCACTGTTTCGAGAAGTTCGCGGGCCCGGGCGATCGCGTCGGCTTTGCTTTTACCGAGAACGTGAATCGGCGCTTCGGTGATGTTCTCCAGTACCGTCATGTTGGGGAAGAGATTGAATTGTTGGAACACCATGCCGATTTTGGTGCGCACGGCTCGGAGGTGTTTTTCGGAGGCGACGACGAGCTTGTCACCTTTGTACTGGTGACTCAGCGGCTGGTCCTCGATCCAGATGACGCCATCATTGACTTTCTCGATCGTCATGAGAAGGCGGAGGATCGTGGTCTTTCCGGATCCGCTGGGACCGATCAGGGCGACGCGCTCGCCACGTGCGACGCGAAAGTCCAAATGGTCCAACACGACGTGACTGCCGAATTGTTTGACGACCTTGTCGAACGAGATCATGGTCTGCGTGCCGTCAGTAGGCAAGTCTCTTCTCCAGTCTTCTGATGAGGATCGACGTCGGGTAGCTCGCGATCAGGAAGATGACACCGGCCATCGTGATCGGCTCCAAATACTGGAAGGTTCGCGCGCCGTATTGCTGAGCAGCTGTGACCATTTCGACGACGGTGATCGCGAACAAGAACGGCGTGTCCTTGAACATCGAGATTGCGTAATTGCCCAGGGCAGGGATGGTGATGCGAATTGCTTGGGGAAGCACTACTCCTCGCCACGTGCGCGTGGTCGGCAGCGACAATGCGCGCGCTGCTTCCCATTGGCCCGGTGGCACTGCATCGATGCCGGCTCGGTAGACCTCGGCCATGTAGGTCGAATAGTGGATGCCGAGCACGGCGATACCGATCTGCAGCGCAGAGAATTGCGGTAGCAGATAATAGGCGAACAGCAGTTGCACCACCAGAGGCGTGAGCCGGATGAATTCCGAGATCATGCGTAGCGGCACCGTCACGAATTTGGGTGCCGCGTGGCGTACTACAGCTATCACCAGTCCGAGGACCGCTGCCACGAAAAACCCGATCACGGTAGCGAGGACCGTGATCTTGAATCCTTCGAGCAGGTAGGGAAGTGAGTCCCATGCTCGTTCCCAACTCCATTCCACGCTCATCGGCCCACCCCCACATTCTCGTTGATGTTTTCCGGCCTCAGGCTCAGCACCTCACGCAGCGAGGGTCCGGTGCCGAGCTTTCCCTTTGCGCGCACTTCGAGAACGTTCATCAGCAAGGTCAGGATGTAGGCGATGATGAAGTACAGAACGAGCCCGATTCCGAAGGCGAAAAGGGTGTCGCCGGTGCCTCGTCTGAGTTGTTCGATCTGGTAGGTGAGATCTTGGAGGAGAACGAAGCTCGCGAGAGCACTGCCTTTGAGTAGTTGAATCAGAAGGTTCGTCAGCGGCGGGAGCATCTGTACCCACGCCTGTGGGAAGACAACTCTGCGAAGCCGTTGGGCCGAGGAGAAGTTCAGGGCGAGCGCGGCTTCCCATTGCGGTGCCGGAACGGCTGCGATCGAACCCCGGACGACTTCCGCGCCGTAGGCGCCGTAGTTCAGACCGAGTGCCAGGATCGCGCAGAATGTCGCATCCAGCTGGTAGCCGAACAGCGGCAATACGTAGAACAGCCAGAACAACTGGACCAGAAGCGATGTGCCGCGGAAGAATTCGACGATCACACGTGCGGGAGCTCGAACCGACTTGAGTCGACTGCCTGCGGCAAGTCCGAGAATCAAGGCAAGAACGAAGGCCAATGCCGCCCCGCCGAGCGTCAGGAGAACGGTGGTGGTGATGCCTTCCTGGATTCGTGGCCACGAATCCAGGAAGGTCTCGATGTTGTCTTTCACGATCGGATTACTCGGCCTGCGATCAGGAGTCCGCCTCGCAGAGTTGCGCGGTGGTCAGCGACGGGTCGGGCAATTCTTCCGCCGTGAATCCGTACTCGCCGACGATGGAGAGGTACTTGTCGGGGTCGGAGGTGATCTTCGCAAGTTCTTCGTTGTAAGCGGCGAGCAGCTCGGTGTCATTGGTGCGGAACACGGTTGCGCCCGCGCCGACCTGAGGCTTGCCATCGATGACGGCAACGAAGGACTCGGTGACGTCGACTGGAGCGTCTGGATTGTTCGTCTTCATCCAGTTCAGTGAGATCGCAGTGAGTGCGAAGACATCTGCGCGGCCGGAAGTCACAGCATCCATCCCGTCTTGCGGGGTGGCGACCTGAGTGGACGGGATATCGAGAGCCGCCGCGTAATCGGACTCGACTGCACCGGTCATCGTCGAGAGCTTCAGGCCACTGTCCTTGACCGACTGCATGTCCGTCAGATTGGCCGGGTTGCCGGCAGGGACCATCAACGCCGTCGTGTAATTGAATTCGGGGTCTCCGAATGCTGCCTGCTCACAGCGCTGGGGCAGAATCGACATTCCGGCGCTGACCACATCGAATCTGTTGGCCTGCAAGCCGGGAATGAGTGCACCGAAGTCGGCATTGACGCCTTCGACGGTGTCGATACCGAGGTTGCCGAAGATCTCGCGGTGCAGAGCGACGGTTGCGCCCGTCAGCTGACCGTTCTCTTCGAAGCTGTACGGGGCCTCGCCCGCGAATCCGACTGTGATCGTTCCCTTGTCCTGCAGGGACTGAAGTCGATCTTCGCTGCTGGTGGAGTCGGTCGACGTGCAGCCGACGAGCGAGGCGGCGGCCAGTGAGACTCCGGCAAGCGTTGCGACGAGCCTTCTGTTCGAAATGTCGTGAAGCACTGTTCGTGCCATGTGGCGAGGCCTTCCGATCACCGTTCGGCAACGACACGGATACAGCGGCCACTACCGCCGATGAGTTCCCCGGCGGGAAGCGGCGCGGCTGATTTCGCGCATATTTGCCGACCCTTTGAATGTTCTTCGGTTGACGAAACTTAACACGCTCACAGGTTGCACATCGGGTCATTGGGGTCGCTTCTTCGGGTTCCACGACCGCTGGCGTGCGTCGAAATGCCTGACCAATGCATGTATTTGCTGGTCTTGACACGAACGGGTAACGATCGGTACGTCCTGGTCAGAATCCCTGGCACTGATGGGTATTTCGGCTCTCGAGCATCTCGGCACGACCGAGTCGGTCGCAGCACTCGCAGTCGGCTCGTCAACAGCAGGCGGGTGTCGATGCCGTCGCGCCCGTCGATGAGTCTCCGTCGCAACACGTGGGCCCATCGGTGCTCGATTCGTTCGGCAACGACGGACTGGTTCCGAAAGTGTCGGAGTCGGCAAGGACTGTATAGACCTCCCAGCGTTCACCGGCGGGACCGCTGACCCAGACTTTGCCCTGTGTCGCGAAACAGCATGTGGTGCCGATCTCTTCGTCGGTGAACAATCCTTCGCCGGTCAACCGAGCGATCTCGTTGTGAACCTCGGCCGAGGACTCGACTTCGATGCCAAGGTGGTTCAAAGTTCCCCCCTGTCCGACGTTTTCGATGAGAACGAGCTTGAGTGGTGGTTCCGCGATGACGAAGTTGGCATAACCCGGCTTGACCTTTGCCGGGCTGGTTCCGAAGAGTTTGGTGTAGAACGTGACCGCCTGATCGATGTCGTCGACGTTGAGGGCGAGTTGGGCGCGTGACATTTGGAGTACCTCCACCTGTGTGACGTATGTCGAATTACTTACTCGGTCACAATGCGCGCAGATTCGACATAAGTCAAGAAGGTAGTAGTCTGGGGTGCATGCCCAAGACGTTGCCGCTGATCGATGCCACGGCCCCACTCTGTTGTGCGCCAGTCTCTGCACAGCCGATGGCCGATGACGAGGCCCTCGAATTGGCAGTGCGGTTGAAGGCCCTCGCGGATCCTGCGCGCCTCAAGCTGCTCTCGGTTCTACTGACCGACGCTGCGGGGGAGATCTGCACGTGCGACCTCGCGGCAACGATAGGGCTGGCCGAGTCCACGGTCAGTCACCATCTCGGCCAGCTCAAGAAGGCAGGCATGGTCGTTGCTGTCCGTCGGGGCATGAATGTCTACTACTCCGCACGTACCGAGGCGCTCGACGCGCTGCGTGTGGCGCTCGACCCCCATTGCTGCACCTGATCGGCGGTGCCGGCATTTCGGGTGCGGCAGCGAGATGCTACCGGCCAGTAGGGGTCGTATCCCGCTACTGCTCCGCACGGCGCCGGATCGAAAGCTTAAAGTTGGGGGGACGTATCCAAAAGACGACGTTGAAAACTGAGGCAAAGGCGAAACATGACTGCGAAACAGCCGACCATCATATACACCCTGACCGACGAGGCGCCGATGCTTGCGACGCATGCGTTTCTGCCGGTCGTGCGTGCGTTTGCCAGTGCGGCCGACATCGACGTTGCATCGAGCGATATCTCCGTGGCCAACCGCATCCTTGCCGAGTTCCCCGATTACCTCTCCGAGGATCAGAAGGTGCCGGACAACCTGGCCGAACTGGGTCGCCTGACGCAACTGCCCGACACCAACATCATCAAACTGCCGAATATCAGCGCCTCGGTGCCGCAGCTGATCGCGGCCGTGAAAGAGCTTCAGGGCAAGGGTTTCGCAATTCCGGACTTTCCGGGAAATCCGAAGACCGACGAAGAGAAGATTATTCGTGATCGCTACACGAAGTGCCTCGGCAGTGCGGTCAACCCCGTTCTCCGTGAAGGTAACTCCGACCGCCGCGCGCCGAAGGCCGTGAAGGAATACGCCCGCAAGCACCCGCACAGCATGACCGAATGGTCGATGGCATCACGCACCCACGTGGCGCACATGCGCAGCGGCGATTTCTACCATGGCGAAAAGTCCACGGTCGTCGACGGCGATCGTGAAGTGAAGATGGAACTGCTGACCGCCGACGGCGAGTCGATCGTCCTGAAGCCGAAGGTGTCGCTCAAAGACGGCGACGTCATCGACTCCATGTTCATGAGCAAGAAGGCATTGCTCGACTTCTACGAAGAGCAGATGCAGGACGCCTACGAAACCGGCGTCATGCTTTCGCTGCATGTGAAGGCAACCATGATGCGGGTCTCGCACCCCATCGTGTTCGGGCATGCTGTCCGTGTCTTCTACAAAGACGCATTCGCCAAGCACGGCGACCTGTTCGAAGAGCTCGGTGTCAACGTCAACAACGGCCTGTCCGATCTGTACAGCAAGATCGAGACGCTTCCCGCCTCCACGCGTGACGAGATCATCGAGGATCTGCACAAGTGTCATGAGCACCGGCCGGAACTGGCCATGGTGGATTCGGCACGCGGAATCTCGAACTTCCACTCTCCCAGTGACGTCATCGTCGACGCATCGATGCCCGCGATGATCCGGGCCGGCGGCAAGATGTGGGGCGCCGATGGTCGTCCCAAGGACACCAAGGCCGTCAACCCCGAGTCCACGTTCGCGCGCATCTATCAGGAGATGGTGAACTTCTGTAAGACGAACGGCGCATTCGATCCGACGACGATGGGCACCGTCCCCAACGTCGGACTGATGGCGCAGCAGGCCGAGGAATACGGCTCGCACGACAAGACTTTCGAGGCACCGAAGGCCGGCATCGCCAACATCACCGATGTCGCCACCGGTGAGGTACTGCTGACCCAGACCGTGGAAGAGGGCGACATCTGGCGCCTGTGCATCGTGAAGGACGCACCGATCCAGGACTGGGTCGCGCTGGCTGTGCGCCGCGCCCGCGATTCGGGAATGCCGGTGGTCTTCTGGCTCGATCCGTACCGCCCGCACGAGAACGAACTGATCGCCAAGGTGCGCACGTACCTGAAGGACCATGACACCGAGGGTCTGGACATCCAGATCATGTCGCAGGTTCGTGCGATCCGGTACACGATGGAGCGTCTGGTCCGCGGGCTCGACACCATCTCCGCGACGGGCAACATTCTGCGTGACTACCTCACCGACCTGTTCCCGATCCTCGAATTGGGCACCAGCGCAAAGATGCTCTCCATCGTTCCGCTGATGGCAGGTGGCGGACTGTACGAAACCGGTGCAGGCGGTTCGGCGCCGAAGCACGTCAAGCAGCTCATCGAGGAGAACCACCTGCGGTGGGATTCGCTCGGTGAGTTCCTTGCTCTGGCCGTCAGCCTGGAAGATCTCGGTAGCAAGACAGGTGGCAAGGCAACCGTCCTGGGCAAGGCACTGGATGCGGCGACAGGCAAGTTGCTCGAAAACAGCAAGGGACCCTCGCGCAAGACCGGCGAACTCGACAACCGTGGCAGCCAGTTCTACCTCGCGCTCTACTGGGCGCAGGAGCTCGCCGAGCAGACCGAGGATGCGGAACTGGCGAAGCACTTCGCTGGCTTGGCAAAGGCGTTGTCCGACAACGAAGAAAAGATCGTCAAGGAACTCAACGACGCTCAGGGCAAGGCCGTCGAGATCGGTGGTTACTACTACCCGGATCCTGAGGCCACCGCTGCCGTCATGCGTCCGAGCAAGACGTTCAACGATGCGTTGGTGGCTGCGCAGAAGTAACCCGATCGCTTGAATGGTCCATTCATACGACGCAATCGTATGAATGGACCCCTCTATCGATCACTTTTGACCCATGGCCGGCACACTCACTCTGAATCAGCTGAGTGTGTCGGCGAAACGGCCTGCGTGGCAATGATTTCCAACTTCCGACGGTGGTCAGCCGGATCGAGGTACTCTTTCGACCAGCGGTCCCACGAGAGGTCGACCACGGCCTGAGCTTCGTGCGCTTGCGGAGCCAATGCACGCGCAAGCGCACCCGCGCCCGCCAGCCGCGTCTCGTGCACGCCCTCGGCTGCTCCCGGCCGTGCTCCGACGAGCAGCACCGACGCCATTGTGCGATTGCTACCTAGCACCCCGGGCAGGTCGCGATGCGCAGTGTCACGCAGATCGAGGTCCTCGACCAACAGGGGTTTGTCCATTTGATCAACCCGCATCGTTGAACGTAGGGGCCCGCCCCCGTCCTCGTATGTGCGTCCGAGGACGAGTGTTTCCGAGATCAGGGCGCGGGCGCCGTCGCCGAGGCCGATCTGGGTATGCCTTCTTACGTTCGCTCCCGCGGTCACGACGAACGGCGCAGAGCGCCATACCAACTGCGCATTCTCATCGACCCGGATCGACGCCGACCACGACGCCGAACCGCCTTGTGCGTGATAGGCCACCGTGCCGGACGGTTCGACGAGTTCGAGCCACACTCCAGGACCGACATGGATGTCGAGTCGGAGATCATCTCCCGCCAGGAGCATTGCGTAGCTCCCGATCAGTGCCAGCCGTGCAACCGGTCCGTCGACGTGCAACGGTTGCGGGCGAAGGAATGTGCCCGAACGCATTTCGGTGAATCGAGCCCGGCCCTTCACCAACTCGACATGGACCCTCGTCGTAACCGTTTCGGTCACGTATGACTGTGCTGCGTGCCGTCGGAGTGACTGTGCGGCGCCATCGGGCCCGGATCACGGGGCACGTGACGGCCGTTCCTGTGATCGTCGAGGATCTGCCGGACCCATTGCGCGAGTCTTGCGATCGCGTCGGTGTCATCCCAGCTCAACGCCAACACTGGAAGTCCGTCCCGAGCTTCCTTGGCGTCGGCCACCATTTGCTCGACGTCGACGCGCACGTACGGGGCGAGGTCCACTTTGTTCACGAGGAGTAGGTCTGCGCGTTCGATGCCGGGGCCACCCTTGCGGGCCACATCGCCGCCTCCTGCGACGTCGAGGCAGAAGATCTGTGCGTCCACGAGAGCGGGGCTGAATGTTGCCGTGAGGTTGTCACCGCCACTCTCGACGATCACCAGATCGAGTGGTGCGAACTCGGCTTCGAGATCCTCGACCGCAAGGAGGTTGGGGGTGATGTCGTCGCGGATCGCGGTGTGAGGACATGCACCGGTCTCGACGGCGTGAATGCGTTCGACGGGCAGCACTCCCGCCGAGCGGAGCAACCGTGCATCCTCGTCGGTGTAGATGTCGTTGGTGACGACGGCTATTTCCAGTTCGTCGGCGAGTGCACGGCAGATCGTGGCGATCAACGTGCTCTTGCCGGTGCCGACGGGGCCTGCGATGCCGAGGCGCAAAGCACGCCGCAGTGGTGCGCCGGCGCCGTTGGTCAGTTCGGTCTTGTCAGGCAATGAAAATTCTCCTTGTTTTACCAGCATGGTTCAGTGACCACTGCTCGGCTTCTGGTGCGGTGGCGGCGAGCATGTCGTCGACGGATTCGACGGCAAGCACGTTCTCCACCAATGTGTCGATCAGTGGTTCGAGAGAAAGCACCCACGCCACCGGGTCCACGGGATCGATGGGCGCGAGTTTGAGCGTTGCCGAGGCAACAGTTTGGATGTCGTCGTAGAAACAAACGCGAGCAACGGCTGCCTCGCCGATACCCATGACCGCAGCGACGGCGCCCAGGGCGACGGGACGCATCGGTGCACGATCGATAGCCACGAGCGCAGTGACCGCGGGGTGCTCGGGCCACAGTCTCAGTGCCATTCGGACCAGTCCGCGCCCGAGCATTCCCGAAACGTTGCGCAGCGGTTCGCTGGTGGTCCGGGCGAGAAGAGCATCGTGAACAGATTCGAGTCCCGACGGGTCGTCGGATTGTGCTGCACGATAAGCCAATACAGCAGCCGATGCCTCGACTGTTGCCACCGTCCGGCAACGCGCCCGTATATAGTCCGGAACCCGCTCGGGCGGCATGCCCGCCACTAGCGCCGGCTCCAAACCGCCTGAATAGATGTGTCCGCCAGTGGGGAGCCGCGCGTCGCCCAGGAGGAGCGCTCCTATATGACCGGTCATCGATCTTCTAGAACATCGTGTAACGCTGCGCGAGCGGCACTACGTCCACCGGCTTCGGTCGAACCAGTTCACCGTCGATGGAGATCGCGAACGTCTCTGGGTCGATGTCGAGTTTCGGCAGCGTCGTGTTGTTCGGCATGGACGCTTTGCCGATATTGCGAGTCGGGCGGACAGCAGCCAACTTTCGGGTCAGTCCCAGCCGGTCGGCCAGTCCATCGTCGAGTGCTGCCTGCGAGACGAACGTCGTTGCCAGGTGTGCGGCGGAGGCAGCCTCAGCCGGCAACGTCGGGCGAGTCAGGACCGGTTGCGGATTCGGCACCGCACCGTTAGGGTCGCCGAGCGGCGCTGCGACGATTGCCCCGGATTTGATGACCGCCCATGGCCGGATCCCGAAGAACGCCGGATCCCACAGAACGAGGTCCGCCATCTTGCCGCTCTCCACCGATCCGATCTCGTGATCGATACCGTGCGCGACGGCGGGGCAGATGGTGTACTTCGCTACATAGCGGCGAGCCCGCTCGTTGTCGGCAGGTTCGGAGGAACCCAGTGAACCGCGGCGGTTCTTCATCACGTGCGCCACTTGCCAAGTGCGGCAGATCACTTCGCCGATCCGGCCCATTGCTTGCGCGTCGGACGAGGTGATCGACATTGCGCCCATGTCCTGCAAAATGTCTTCGGCGGCCATCGTCGAGGCCCGAATTCGAGACTCCGCGAATGCCAGGTCCTCGGGCACCTTCGGATTCAGGTGGTGAACGACCATGAGCATGTCGAGGTGCTCGTCGACGGTATTGACGGTGTACGGGAGCGTCGGGTTGGTCGACGCGGGAATCACATTCGGCTCACTGACCACAGTGATGATGTCGGGGGCGTGGCCACCGCCCGCGCCTTCGGAATGGAACGCGTGGATGCCACGTCCGGCGATGGCGTCGAGAGTGCTTTGCACATAGCCGGTCTCGTTGAGGCTGTCGGCGTGGAGTGCGACCTGGAGACCGAACTCCTCGGCGGCGCGCAGCGATGCGTCGATCGCGGCCGGAGTTGCGCCCCAATCCTCGTGGATCTTGTACCCGCCGGCACCTGCCAGCGCATCTTCACGTAACGCTCCCTGCGACACGGTGCTGCCCTTGCCGAAAAGGATGACGTTGAGGGGGATGTGGTCGAGTGCACGGTGCATCATCGTGAGTGCCCATGCGCCGCCGGTGACCGTGGTCGCCTTCGACCCTTCGGTGGGCCCAGTACCGCCGCCGATGACCGTTGTCGTTCCGGTTGCCAGCGCTTCACGCATCTCGATTTCACTGAGAAAATGCACGTGCGTGTCGACGGCACCCGCGGTGAGGATTTTGCCTTCTCCCGAGATGACATCGGTAGCAGGCCCGATCTGCATGTCGGGACGAATTCCGTCCATGATGTCGGAGTTACCGGCCTTGGCGACCGCCACGATTCGACCGTCACGGATTCCGACGTCGGCGCGGACGATGCCCCAGTGATCGAGAACGACCGCGTTGGTGATCACAACATCGAGCGCACCCTCGGAACGCATCGAATGGCCTTGGCCCATGGATTCGCGGATCGTCTTGCCTCCGCCGAACGTAGCTTCGTCGCCTCCGACGGTGCGATCCTCGGCAACCTCGATCCACAGGTCGGTGTCTGCCAACCGGATCTGGTCACCCGTCGTCGGCCCGTACAGCTGGACGTACTTCAGGCGATCGATCCAACTCATGACTTCTCTTTCGCCGACGGAGCGTTGGTATCGGTCTTGATTTGCAGGCCGGGTACGCGTTTGCGGCCGCCCAAGGCCACAAGGTCGACCATCCGGCTCACCCCGGGTTCGAGTCGTACCGACGTACCTGCCGGCAGGTCGAGACGAAAGCCCTCGGCTTGGTCACGGTCGAACTCCAAGGCCGAGTTGGCGTCGGGCAGATGCGCATGTGATCCGACTTGAATGGGCCGGTCTCCGGTGTTGACCACCAGGAGAGTGCGGCGCTCCCGGCCGGCATTGAGTTCCACGGCCTCGGGGCGTAAGCGAAATTCACCGGGGATCATTGGATCGGATCCGTGATGGTGACCAGCTTGCGCCCGTCGGGGAACGTCGCTTCTACCTGGATGGCACCGATCATCTCCGGGACGCCTTCCATGACCTCTTCTCTGCTGAGCACTTTCCTGCCCTCGGTCATCAGTTCGGCGACGCGTCTACCCTCGCGGGCTCTCTCCATCACCCAGCAGGACAGCAGCGCTGTCGCCTCCGGATAGTTCAGGACGACGCCTCGTTCACGTCGGTCACGGGCTACCATCCCGGCCACACTGAGGAGCAACTTCTCCGTGTCCGATGGAACCAGTTGCATCGATCGACCTCGTGTTTCTTTGCAGGAAAATTCGACCCTAGCCATGGAGGCGGGGGATGCGACCGAACGCCCGGTTACGTTCTCTTTAAATCTACCGAGTGCCAGAACCTCGCGGTGGCTCAGGCGGAAGTGCCCCACCCTCGTCGGCCCAACGATCGAGCTGCTTGGGCGCGGGTTCGGGAGTAGCCTTCTTCCGTTTGAAAAGTCCCTCTACTGCATTCTTCAACTTGCCCATGGCCGAAGCATAGCGCGACTGGGCGATCGGATTGGAGTACGAGAGCTCTTCGACTTCGACCGGGCAGCGTGGCTAGAAAGTTAGATTCTCGCCGGTCGAGCGTTCCTCAGTGAATGCTTGACGCCCAGTGTTTTTCGGCAAGGCGCGATTTTCGACCGAGGTTCGTATCCGTCCGAAGAAATGTATGGAGTGGCCCGACCACCGCGCAGCACGTCGGCTCGACCCCGCTGCACGCTCAGCATTCTTGATCAGGTTTCCGGTGTCGTGAGAACTGACGAGTGGGGCGAAAGTCCGCCAACCCACGATGGATTTCGTGTTAGCGGACCAGGTGAAAGATACCGAGTGCGATCACCGGCAGGTCGATCCACGCCGCGAAAGACTGCGGGTCTTCATCGTCAGAGCTCGAGCCGCAGCAGAAGCCATGGTATTTCCATGGGGAGGGCAGTGGGTGCTCAGACGGCAATCGAGCAGTCATACCTTCAGTATTCGACGGGCGGCGTTGGAGACGCCGCCCGTCACCTGTGCATTCTGGAGCAGTATCCGAGCGGGCTCGTCGAGGTCGATCTTGATATCGCTGAGACTCATCGGAGCGGATCCACAAAATAAACCGTGGGTCTGTCACGCGTTGAATGAACTCGTTTGTCACGCAGTGGAAGCGGTGTATTCAGGAGTACGGCGTCGATGTCTGTGGAGAACGTAAGCCGGTCAACCCTTGTTGCCAAATCGGCTCGCTCGTCGCACGCATGGTGGCAGGGCCTGATGGATCCACAGGGCCAGCACTGTGATTCATAACAATCCAAAGAACGGTTTCAGGCTCGGTGATTGCTCCAGGTTCCAAAATGAGCCAAAATTACGGACCCTGAGTCTGGTTCGATCTACGCTCCTGCCGGAGTCGAGCCTCTCAACTGACGGGACCACGGAACCGATGACCATCCTCACACGGCACATACGTCTGCTCTCTCAGGCGCTGGCCGCGGCGCTCGCCTTCTCCCTTGCCGTCACGAATCCGGTTGCTGCCCAACCGGTCGTGGCCCCGGAACCTCTTCTCGGCAATTCCGTTTACGGTCTCGCCAACGGCTGTTATGCGCTCCAGTCCGGGCTGAGCGGGGAGTTCATTCGGCGCGGCGGCGAGGGCTACCGCGCCGACGCCACCGCGGCGGAAGCCGAACCGTTTCGACTCCACGCCGCCCAATTGGGCCGGTTCATGTTCTACGGCCCGGAAGGCGACCTCCTCGCCCATGAGGGCAAGAATTCAGTGGTCTCGACGCGCGACGCCCTCCCGAATACCGACTGGACGCTGACTCACACCGACGGTAGCTACCGCATCACCGCGACCGGAAACGGCAACCAGCTCACCTCCACCGATTCCGGCCTGACTCTGACCGGCCCCGGCGAAAACTCTGACGGCGGCCAGTTCACCGTCTCTCCCACCGTGGGATGCGCTGACTTCCCCGACTCCGAAGTCAACGCCACCGGCGCACCGTCGACCGCCACCGGACCGAACGGTGAAGTCCGCGGCTTCATCGATACCCATGTGCATTTGGACGCCTCCGAGTTCATGGGTGGAAATGTGCACTGCGGCACACCGTTCGACCCACAGGGCATCACCGCAGCCTTGCAGGACTGCCCCGACCACGGCAGCAACGGGATTCCCGCCCTACTCGAGAACATCCTTTCCCAGGGCACACCGTTCGCGGAACACGACACCACGGGGTGGCCGACCTTCGCGGACTGGCCGGCCCAGGACTCGCTCACCCACGAACAGACCTACTACAAGTGGGTCGAACGTGCCTGGCGCGGCGGACTGCGCATCTTCACCAACATGTTCGTAGCCAACCGCGTGCTGTGCGAGCTGTATCCGAGCAAACGCAACCCGTGCAACGAGATGGATACCGTCCGAATTCAGGCCGAACAGGTCCGCGAACTGCAGGACTACATCGACGCCCAGTATGGCGGGCCCGGTAAAGGCTGGTTCCGTATCGTCCGCTCTCCGGAAGAGGTCCGGCAGGTCGCGGCCGACGGCAAGCTGGCCGTCACCCTGGGCATCGAGGTCTCCGAGATGTTCGGCTGCACCCTGCGTAATGACAAGCCGCAGTGCACCGAAGCCGATATCGACGAAGGTCTCGACGAGGTGTACGGAATGGGTGTCCGACAGGTCATCCTCACCCACAAGTTCGACAACGCCTTCGGCGGAACACGATTCGATCCCGGCCTCACCGGTGTTGCGGTCAACATCGGCAACTTCCTCGGGACCGGCAAGTTCTGGAAGACCGAGCCCTGCACCGGTGAAGCCGCCGACAATCCGCTGATGTCGATCATCCCGGGCAATCTCGGGAGCATGTCTTCCGCGCTTCCCTCAGGTAGCTCAGGAGCCAGCTATCCGGACGGCCCGCAATGCAACGTCCGAGGACTGAGCGCTCTCGGTGAGCATGCGGTCGAGGGCATGATGGACCGCGGCATGATCGTCGACATCGACCACATGAGTGTCAAGACCGCCGACGACACCCTGAAGTTGCTCGACGCCGCGCAGTACTCCGGCGTGGTGTCCGGCCATGGTTGGACCGATCCGACGAACGTTCCCCGTATATACGCGCTCGGCGGATTCGTATCGGAGTACGCGAGTACACCGGCCGAGTTTCTGGAAAGTTGGCGCACCTACCGGGCGCAGCGCAGTGACGACTACTACTACGGCTTCGGATTCGGTGCAGATACCAACGGATTGGGAGCGCAAGTCCCTCCGCGCAAGGATGCCGCCGAGAATCCGCTGAGCTATCCGTTCACCCCGTTCGACGGCGGCACCGTGATGGACCGTCAGCGCACCGGAGAACGCGTCTTCGACGTCAACATCGACGGTGCCGCGCATTACGGGCTGATCCCGGACTGGATCGCCGATACGCAACTGGTGGCCGGTGCGGACGGCGACCAATTCATCGAGGACCTCAGTCACGGTGCCGAGGCTTACCTGCAGATGTGGGAGCGCGTAGCCAAATGAATCGCGGATATCGGAAGCCACACGGTGAAGGCAACTGATCTCCACGTCATCGATCGTGGGAAGGTTGAGCTCCAAGGGACTCGGGCATGATCAAAAGATGACTTCGTACCCGATTATCGACCTGACACCCGACGAACTACTGACCATGACGCGTACCGTCCGCAAACGTCTCGATCTGACGCGGGCCGTGCCATTGGACCTGATCAAGGAGTGCCTCGAGATCGCGTTACAAGGTCCGTCCGGATCGAACCAGCAGGGCTGGCAGTGGGTGGTGGTCACAGATCCAGACCTACGTTCACAGATCGGCGCGATCTACGGAGAACTGTTCGCCGAATATCAGGCGTCCAAACATTCGGCGAACGCTCTCTTCGCCGACGACCCCGAGCGAGGTCCGATACAGAAACGTGTCGGAGACAGTGCCGGGTGGCTAGGTGAGCACATGGGTGAAGTGCCCGTGCTGTTGATCCCCTGCATCAAGGCAGGCAAGAAGCTGCCCAGCGGCAATCAAGCCGGGCTATGGGGTTCATTGTTGCCCGCCGTGTGGAATTATGCCCTTGCTGCACGGGCACGTGGCCTCGGAACCGCTTGGACCACAATACATCTCGCGCGTGAAGCTGAGGTGGCCGAGATTCTCGGCATTCCCGAGGGGTTCCATCAGGGTGCGCTGATTCCCACGGCCTATTACACGGGTGAGACCTTCAAGGTGGCACCGCGCGATCCTATCGAGACCGTTCTGCACGTAAACTCCTGGTAGCCAGCGATTCCCGACGCAGCGAGGCGAGAAGTAGGGTGCCGGCTACCGCGGTCCGTTCTGACCGATCGATGTCGCGTTCTGCTGTTCGATGTCCTCGGCGGCTACGAAGAATTTTCGGAACACTGCTTGCATCGATGTGACGACGTCGATATGGCTTTGCAGGACGTCCACGAGGTTGTTCGGGCCGCCCACGGCCTTTTGGGAGAACTTGCGGGCAAGAGCGATTCCGGAATCGAAGGTACCGAACCCTTCGACCTTTTCCAGGGCACGGGCGTCGGTCTTGTTTTTTTCGAGAGTACATAAATATTCGCTGCATGCCGTGTCGCAATGGCGTGCGGCTGCGGGATCGAGGAACAGATGGCCCTCGTCGGCTGCGGTTCCGAGGCGTTTCCAGTATCCGAGGGGAGTCTCGAGTGTCATTGCGGTTCCTTCTTAGCTAGATCGAGGGCGGGAAGTACTGCTGGAGTTCGATTGTGTGTCGCCGAACTAATTCACACGGGTCACCCTGGGGCGGGACGGTTCCGAGAGCCTCGACCGTGAGCATTACAACACCTTCGGTGGTGTCGAAGCTGGTTCCACAGCCTTCGTCTGGATCCATAGATGCGAGTCCGAATTCGAGGGCTGTCCTGCCCCCTAACCTGACGTCTTTGAAATCCTGAAACGCACTGTTGTGCCGAACTTCGTCGAGGGTGAATCGAATCGAAAACAGCACGCCGAAGTGGTACCAGGGATTCGGAGTCGGACCGGCCCAGCCGCAGTTCGTCCAGGCCTTGACGCTGATTCCTTCTATCCATCCTGACCCGGTTTCCGGATTGAGCCCGGTCGCGGCGATCGCGTCGTCCGGGATGCTGCAGGGGTCGAATTGCTCGGCCTGCCCTGGCACCCCTGCGACGGCTACTCCCTCGACGGGTTGGCTGCAGGCTGTGAGGACAGCGGCCACCGCTGCAAGTGGTACCCACCGGCGCTGCATCGGACCCCCATCCGTTGGACTCGTCGTTAGGTTAGACGCAGAGACCCTGGTTTTGGTTCCACCCTGGCTATCAATCCTCCGCCGGTGGGGTGTAGCAAATTACATCGTCGATGTATCTGTGGCAGTGCGCGGTTCAGAACAGAGTCGGCTGCGCGTTACTGCCGAAGCGTGCTTCTGACTTTCGAGCGCTCCACCGTTGAACGAGCCACATCTCGATCAGTTCTGGGCTGGTGCCGATATCGATAGCCCAGTTGGAAAGTAGTTGTACGTAGCGGTCGTAACGACGCCGCGTGAAGCCGGTGACAGCGGGATCTTCCAGCCACCCCTCGTGAATTAGGGTGGACACCCCGTATTGGTCGATCAACTGAGCGCGCCCACCGTCCACGGATGCTTTGGCTGCCCAGAGAAACGTGGCCATAAGGGATGTTCCGACGCCTGGGGTGTCGGGCCATCCGGACCAGGATCCGTTCGGGAGTTCCGGTACTGCGCGGTCACGTATGCATCGTTGGAGCACCGTCAACGTTTTCGCAACTGGATTCTCGTCTGGACGCGTCAAATGTGGGTTGTGGACGTCGGGGAATCGCCGTATCGCTTTGCGGTTCTTGTGGCTGCCCTGCCATGCGGCACACAGAAAGAGGAGGCCGAGCGAGTCGTGGTCGCCGTCGGCGAGATCAGTGCCGATGTGAAGGTCGTTGCGCTGTACAGTCGCTACTCCGTCGGAGACGAGGTGCCCGTCGAGGTCGCGTCCGCGAAGTCGAATATCGTGACCTGCGCGGTCGAGGTGATTGTTCCACCAGTCGAGGTCGATCTCGACACCATCGTCCAGAACGTGCAAATCGTACGTGCGCAGCTGGCACCACTGCACACAGGCTGATGGTGGTGCGAAACCTTCGTCGAATCGTGACATGCAGACATCTTGGCATCCCATACCGACAGGAAGGCTCAGCAGAACTGAATCCGGTTGCGCTCCCGGGTTCCGCGATACCAGTCAATGTTCAGTAAGTTTGTGCCGCAACGCTTTCCATTACATGTTTCTGCCGGGGTAAGCTGCAACCCAACTGGGGGATTGGCTGGGCAACCGAGTCCGAACACGAGAACCCCGGCTCGGTGACAGTCAATGGGCATGTGATCCAGTAAGTAGCAGGGCGAGCATCAGTGCGCACAATTCGGTCTCGAAGGCGTCGAGATCGCGCCACACGCCAGCCACCCGATCGCGCTCCCATGACGCGAGCGCGGAGACCACAAATCGCGCGGCCAGTGCCACCCGGGCCGGGCGGTCTCCGGTGGGTAGGTGCCTGAGTTCGGTGGCGATGTCCGCAAGTAGTCGTTGCAAATTTTCCAGTCCGGGAATCGGCGGATAGGTCGGGTCATCAGGCATCAGCGGCTGTGGCGATGCGACGAAATCGCTGCGGATGCCCGCCAGCCACTGTTCGTTGAACCGAGCCCAGTAGGAGGGCGAGCATGCCGCGATCTCGGTGACAAACGGGCGCACATAAGCCTCAACCAGTGCGCCGAGCCGGTCTTGCGCGTCTTCGGCTGCGGTATGGAGTTCGCGGACCAATGCGTCGCTGGTGGCCCTACGCGACCACAACTCGATCAACAGTGCATGCCAAGAACCGAAGTAGTAATCCACTGCACCGTTGTTGCGCTGCCCGGCAGCTCGAATGACTTCGCGCACCGAGACGCCTGCTAGTCCTCGCTCGGCAATTAGTCGCTCAGCGGCATCGAGAAGCTCCTCGCGTGTGCTCGGGGCAGGCATGGACCTGAGACTACGGCAGTGCTAATGTCCCGATTAGGTCACTTGACCTAAATTGCTGAATCCAGCTTGGGAGAATGAGATCAACACACACTTGCACCGGGGAGTTCGCTTGGCTGCTGTCCTCGCGACGGCCGGCCTGATGGTGGCCTGTGGTTCCGCAACCGGCGAGCGCTCTGAAGCGGAGCAGCCAAAAGAGCACGGCACGCTGTTGGCTACTCAGCCACTTGCTGGCGACGCTGTCCTGCCCGGCGCCGTACGTAGCGAGCAGATCATCTACCTGTCCCGTGGGCCGCAGGGTGATGACGTCGAGGTGTCCGGCTCGGTGTCGATCCCCGCAGGCGAGGCTCCGGAAGCCGGCTGGCCGGTAATCAGCTGGGCGCACGGGACTACCGGGGTTTCGGACGCCTGCGCGCCGTCCTCCGGAACAGTGCCCGGATCAGACGGTGAATATCTGCGCTACGTCAACGAGACCTTGGACCAATTCCTGCGCGCCGGTTACGTGGTTGCGCAGACGGATTACGTCGGGCTGGGGACGTCGGGGATTCATCCGTACATCAACGGAGACTCCGAAGCTGCAGCCGTCACCGATATCGTGCGCGCAGCTCGCCAGCTGGACTCCAGCGTCGGCACAGGCTGGTACGCCGCTGGGCATAGCCAAGGCGGGCATGCAGCATTGTTCGCCGCTGACCAGGGGCCGGACTTAGCACCGGAACTCGAACTGCGTGGCGCAGTGTCGATCTCGCCGGGCAACAACCTCGGTGACACTGTCGAGTACTTCGTGGCCGGCGGTCCCGAAGCTCGCGCGGTACTGGGATACCTGCCCTTGATATTGCTCGGCGCGCAGGCAGCCGATGCCGCTCTTGACGCTTACAACTACGTCACAGACGAGATGACGCCGCTCTTGGAGGCTGCTAAGGTCGGTTGCACCGACGCTGTGTGGGCGCTCGCCGACACGGTTCCGCTGGACAGGGTGATCCGTCCCGGGGCTGACTTCACTCCGCTGGTGTCCTACTTGACCGAGCAAAACCCCGATCGTCTCAGTCCTCGTGTGCCGACGCTTATTCTGCAGGGCGGCGGGGATACTTCGGTGACCGAACCGGGTTCCGCGGCTCTCGCTGAATCGTTGTGCACGAGAGGATCTCAGGTCGGTTACACCGTCTACGATGGGCTCGATCATGTGCCGACGGTGGGTGCCTCAGCCGAGGACACTCTCGCATTCCTTGCCGCAATCGAAGGCGGGCGGACACCGGCCGGTCTCTGCGGAGACTGATCAGGGCAAGAGAAGCCGGCGGGCGGAACGGATAGCGACTCGGTTACCGCGGTCCGTGCTGACCGATCGAGGTTGCGTTGTGCTCGTCGACGTCCTCCGCAGTGACGAAGAACTTTCGGAACACTGCTTGCATCGCCGTGACGACGTCGATATGGCTTTGGAGGACGTCGACGAGGTTGTTCGGGCCACCCACGGCCTTTTGCGAGAATTTGCGGGCGAGCGCGATTCCGGATTCGAAAGTACCCATACCTTTGACGTTTCCCAACTTGAACGCAAGGTCCTTGTTGGTCTCGAGGGTCGACAGATACTCAGTGCATGCCTTGTCGCAATGCCGCGCGGCAGCGGGATCGAGAAACAACTGCCCATCGTCAGCCGCGGTGGCGAGGCCGTTCCAGTATGCGATTGGGGATTCCAAAGCCATTGCGGTTCCTTTTCAGCTAGATCGAAGGCGGGAAGTACCGTCCGAGATCGATTGTGTGTCGGCGGATGAGTTCACACGGGTCGCCCTGCGGCGAAGCCGTTCCGAGGGTCGCGAGCGTGAACATCACAACACCCTCGGCGGTGTCGAAGCTCGTGCCGCATGCTTCGTCATGGTCCATTGACGAAAGTCCGAACTCGAGCGCCGGCCTGCCGTCCAAGCTGACGTCTTTGTAATTCTCGAACGCGGGGTTCTGTCGAACCTCGTCAAGGGTGAATTGGATTGAGAAGTACACATCGAACTGGTACCAAGAATTTCGTGTCGGGCCCCTCCACCCACATGTCGTCCAGGCCTTGACGCTAAGTCCTTCACCCCAGCCCGCTAACCTTGCTTCGGGATTGAGCCCGGTTGCCGCGATGGCGTCGTCAGGGATGCTGCAGGGATCGAATTGCTCGGCCAGCCCGGGCACCCCTGCGACGGCTACCCCGTCGACGGGCTGAGCGCAGCCAGTCAGCACGGCGGCTACCGCGAGAAGTGACAGCCATCGGCGCTGCATCGGACCCCCATCCGTTGGACTGTTCGTTAGGTTAGACGCACAGACGCGTGCTTCGGTTCCGTCGCAGGCGGTCCATTCCGGTTTCGGTGTAGTCAGTTTCGAGTTCCACTCACCGGGACCTGGACGCAAGTGATGTGAGCCAGCTCATAGCGTTCGGCCATGGCCCAGAACAGCACAGATTCAGCGCGCATTACCGACATCCTCAATCGTCAGCGCGCGGCAACGACTACCGAGGGCCAGCCCTCAGCCGAGCTGCGGCGACAGCGAATTCAGGCTGTCATCGACATGCTCGTCACGCATCACGAAGGCCTCGTCGAAGCGATGGACGCGGACTTCGGTGGACGCCCACGCGGCTACTCCCTGATGAACGACGTACTCGGCACGATCACCAGCTTGAAGAACTCGCGTGACAACCTCGAGACGTGGATGGCTCCGCAGGATCGCGCTGTGTTCGCCCCTTATGACCAGCTCGGCGCCAAGGCCCACGTCCGGTATCAGCCGAAGGGCTCTGTCGGCATCCTCGGCACCTGGAACGCTCCGCTCTTCACAGTTCTCAGTCCGTTGGCGGGCGTTCTCGCTGCCGGTAACCGTGCCGTCCTCAAGCCATCCGAGGTAGTGCCCCGCACCGCCGCACTCCTCGCCGAAATCGTCGACGCGTCCTTGGATCCCGACGTCGTCGCCATTGTCACCGGTGGACCCGATGTGGCCGAACTGCTGACCTCGCTCCCGTTCGATCACTTTGTCTTCACCGGCAGCTCCTCGGTCGGCAAGCTGGTCATGGCGAATGCCGCGAAGAACCTTGTTCCGGTCACGCTGGAGCTAGGCGGTAAGTCCCCGACAGTGATCGGCCTCAGCGCCGACATCGATGCCGCGGCTTTCCGGATTGCTGTCGCCAAAACCACCAACGCCGGCCAACTCTGTGTCAACCCGGACACGACGTATGTTCCTCGGGAACTGCTCGAGCAGTTCGTCGCGTCGACCGCGAAGGTATATGCGGAGCTGCTGCCGACGATCGAAGGAAACCCCGACGCCGTCTCCGTGGTCAACGAGCGCCATGCTGCCCGCGTCGACGGCTACATCGATGACGCCGTTGCCCGCGGTGCCCGTGTCGAGATTGCTCCGGATGGTGCGATGCCCACCGAGGGTGGACGTCGTCCGCTTCGGATGGTTGTCGATCCACCTTCCGACTCGGTCATCCGTAGTGAAGAGATCTTCGGTCCTGCCATGGTGGTCCTCGGCTACGACAATCTCGACGACGTCCTCGCAGAGATCAACTCGGGCCCACGTCCGCTGGCTCTGTACTACTTCGGCACCGATGCTGAGGAACAGGCAAAGGTGTTGGACCACACTCTCTCCGGCGGTGTCACCATCAATGACGTGATGATGCACCCCGGTCTTCAGGATGCACCGTTCGGCGGTGTCGGAGCCTCCGGCATGGGCCACTACAACGGCCGTGAGGGCTTCGAGGAGTTCAGCCACGCACGTGCGGTGTTCGAAGCTTCGGCGGTGGAACTACGCCGCGATTGGGGTGTGCTGCCCCCGTATGCAGACGGCTTCTACACCGCGATGGCTTCTCAAGTCACCCCGTAATTCTTTCTTGCACCGATCCCTTAGAACTCTCATCAAGGAGCACACACCGTGAAGACCCGTGGCGCGATCATTCGCAGCACCCCCGGCACGTACGAAATCGTCGAGCTCGACCTCGACGCGCCCCGCAGAAACGAGATCACCGTCAAGATGGTGGCGTCTGGAATATGCCACTCCGACGATCACATAGCGAAAGGTGACCACGCTGTTGGTGTTTACCCGATCTGTGGCGGACACGAGGGTGCCGGCGTCGTTGTCGAAATTGGTCCGGAGACCACCGGCTTCGAAGAGGGCGACCATGTGCTGTTCTCCTTCATCGCGGGTTGCGGAAAGTGTCGCTGGTGCGCAAAGGGCATGCAGAACCTGTGCGATCGTGGCGCCGCGATCATGACCGGCAGTCGCCCGGACGACCCGAGTAGCTTCCGGTTGAGCCTCGACGGAGAGATTGTGGCGCAGACCTGTGGTTTGTCTACCTTCAGCGAATATACCACTGTCAGTACTGATTCCGTGATCAAGGTGGCCGACAAGAGCCTGCCGCTGGAGTCGCTGTGTCTACTGGGATGCGGCGTCGGAACCGGCTGGGGAGCTGCCGTCAACTCTGCCCAGGTCTATCCGGGCCAGACCGTGATTGTCATTGGCATCGGCGGGATCGGTATCAATGCAGTCCAGGGTGCTGCGCACGCCGGTGCCGCGCACATCCTGGCCGTCGATCCTGTTGCCTTCAAGCGTGACAGCGCTTTGAAGTTCGGTGCCACACAAGCATTCTCGACTCTCGAGGAGGCGGCCGATGTTGCACGTTCGCTGACCAACGGACAGGGCGCCGACGCAGCCATCGTCACTATCGGTGTCACTACCGGTGAGCATATCGCGCAGGCATTCTCATCGATCCGCAAGGCAGGTGCGTGCGTGGTGACCGGCCTCGGCAAGATGACCGACGTCGGGATCCCCATCAGCCCGATGGAATTGACGCTGTACCAAAAGCGTTTGGTGGGATCGCTTTTCGGTGCTTCGGCACCGAGCGCTGACATCCCTTGGCTGATCGATCTCTACAAAGCCGGCAAGCTCGAGCTCGACGGTCTGATCACTCAGACCTACACGCTCGACGACGTCGCCCGCGGCTTCGAGGACATGCACGCCGGCCTCAACTTACGGGGCGTCATCAGGTTCTGACCTCGTCGTCATCCCGCCCTCGGACCGTCTGGTCCGAGGGCGCGGTGGCGGGCTGCGTGACGGGTTTCGTCAACTGTGACCCGGTCAGAATCACGTGGACCACTGCTTCGCCCCGTCATCGTGCTTTGAAAGACGGCACCTGGAACCAGATGCTCCTTCGCTGCGTCCAAAGGGTAGGTGACGTAGATCCGACGATGGGTGTGGTGATGGAAGTAGATCCGGAAATTTTGAGGCGTTTCGCTTCCGCAGCCCAAGACGCGAGCGACACCCTGGGAAGTATTGACGTTTTTGGACCGTTCTGGTCAGCGCAGAATGCGCTGCCCGGGACAGATCTACAAATACTGTGCGCCGAGGGCGAGCGTATCTCTTCGACAGCGCTTCATGGAATGTCACAGCGTATGGACACAATTGCACGGTCTGCACGAGGAGCTTCCGAGGACTATCGCGTCGCCGATGATGAGTTCGCAGTTCAGCTTCGCTCAATGAGTAGTCGCGAATGACGCTAAGCATTGGGGATGTTCGCGCCTGGAACAGTCAGTCTTTGCTCGCTGGTTCACATGGGCTCCGCGGTATTTCCAGGGTGATCTACGGGCGGTGTGGAAGCATCGCGTCAGAGCAGAACGTCCTTGCAGAGTCGTGGCACGGTGACGCCGCCGTTGCCGCAGCTGAGCGCGTCATATCCGAGTGTTCGACCTTGTCGGCTCTCGCTGATGCCGTTTCTTCGTTGGCTACGGAGTTCTCGGCCTCGGCATCGATAGTCGACTCCGTGCGCTCGAACTTGGTGGCCGTCATCGATGAACTTGCCGACCGTGGTTTCGAAGTCGCTGACAACGGCGTTGTGACGGCCGACCGAGCAATTGCCTCCCTGGATCAGATTGCGGGGCCACTGGGGGAGGACGCGGTCCTCGCTCTGCAGATCAGAACGCAGGAAGCGACGCTCTCCGTACTCGATGCTCTTCAGCAAGCAAACCACGCTGCACTCGGAGTATGTGACCGAGTGCGCGGCCGAATCTTCGATTTGCAGGATAGTTCGTCAGAGGTGATCGTTGGCCACTTGGCGCTGAGCGAAGACGACGGATTTTCGTGGCGCCCCGATATTCAAGCTATGACCGCAGGTGTCACGATCGGGACGCTTTCGGACGCGACCGGACACGCCTTGAAGACCGCCGCTGCAGCCTCGTCCGACGATCTGGCACTGGGGCTCGGTCGTCGACTGGGACCAGTGGGAGCAGCGTTGGGGACCATACCTGCAATTTCGAACGACATCGAGGGCGGTATGGATCCGACCAAGGCGATCGTCACGGAGGGTGCGGGAGCGGTGACCGGAGTCGTTGTGGGGGGAGCGTTGGGTCAAATCGCCGCAGCTGGGATCGCCGGCTCAGCTGTCGGTTCCGTGATCCCCGGCGCAGGCACCGCGGCCGGATTGGTGGTAGGAGTGGCGATGGGGGCAGCTCTGGCCTACGGCGTTCCCAAATTCGGTCAATGGATCTGGGAGTAACGCAGTGGACGAAATGGATACAACACCAGCTGGCATTGTACGAACCGTCGAATGGTTACCAGTGTGGCCGCAGACGTTGAGGCCGATGCAGATACTCGCTTCGCTCGTGATCTTGCTGGGTGCTGCAGTGGGGTGCATTCTGGCGTGGAAGGCGGAGTCAGTAGTCGGTCTGATCGGATTCGCAGGTATCGGAGTTCTATGTGGGTGTGGTGGGTGGCTGACGCTCCGTGGGGCGGGTTTCAGATGGGTCAGGCTATCTCGTCGGTTGACCGGTTGCGAAAGTAAGTTGTACGGGAAAGGAATTCGAGTAGGCCCGGAAGCTTTGACAATGAGAGTGCTGATCATTTCAATGCTTTGCGCGAGCGTGTATTACGCGGCTGTTGCGCTGACTTTTTGGAGCGGGATCGAAGTAATGCTGCCGGATTCCCGCAACAGCTCCCCGCATGCGATATTCGCTACGGTCTGCGGTGTTGTTCTTGCGGTTCTTGCCATGCTGTTCAGCCTCTTTCGGCCAGCTACCGGCATCGAGATCTACCGTGATGTTGTGATACGAACGGTAGGTAGGCAGCCTTTCGTCCGAATCGGTGCCGACCTGGTTGTGCCCTGGGCCTCGATCGTGGCTGTGGCGGACGCAGTCCGGCTCAATACGACTGGACTGTGGACGTCCCGTGACCCTCTGATTCGGCTCGTGGTTCGTGAACCTCTCGATAAGGATGGCAGGCTCGGATGGGATACAGACCACTATCTCCAATTACCCGCCAGTTGGATGGCGGCAGAGCCCAATACGCTCATTGCTGTGCTGAGGGCTATGGCCGTGAGCGATGAGAGCCGACGGGAAATCTTGGAGATCGGGCCTGAGACGATATTCATGCCGCCGCCGTTGCATGAACGAATTCGGAGAGGCATCATCTAGCTTTGAATGGTCCGTCGGCGACGCCAGGTTCACCTCCCGATTCACGAGTTAAAATTTGTGGCCAACTACGACCAGCTGTAACTGAATGGACCGCGGTGGCCGAACCACATCGTGGATGAGCATATTTGCTCTTTGATCAGCGCGGCTTGACGCCCGGTGAGCATTGCACGTGATCGTGGAACATCGGCAGAGTTGGTCAGCTGAAGCAATCCGTCGCGCCTCCCCAGACTGATGCATTGGCCGGCGAACTTGGGACGCAGCTGTTTCGGTGTGGTGCCAGCTGCCAGGCGCAGAACGGTCTCCGCAGCGTGGACGCCGGTTGGGATTGCAGCTTGGCAGCTCATCCGAAGTGGGGAACTACTGATTGCTGCGGCATCTCCGGCGCCGATCACCGTCGAACTGCTGGTGCTGGTGAGGTTGTCGTCGACGGTCAGGGCTCCGCGCGAGTCCGTGTTCAGTCCACTGCGCTGAGCGAGGTCAGGGACACCGAATGCGGCCACGTCTACGGTGAGATCGCTCGTCAAGTGTGTCCCGTCCGACAATTCCACGCTACCGGCGCCGATACCGACCACTGCCGTGTTGTCGATGATCTCGACGCCTGCGTCGATGAGATGGGTATACAGACGGCGTCGCCCGCGTTCGCTGACGGTGGGGGCCAGTTGCTGGTCGGAAATCAACCGAATGTTGTGGCCGGTGCTCTCGGCGAGCTCTGCTGCTGTTTCGATTCCGGTGAGTCCGCCGCCGATGATCGTGACTGTCGAGCGAGGTGGGAGCTGTTGGAGGCGCGAGCGTGCGCTTTGTGTGGGTTCGAACGTTCCGATCGTGACTGCGTTGGTCGCCGAGCCCGGAATTGCCTCGGTACGGCTGTGGCTGCCGACCGCATAGATGAGGTAGTCGTAGTCGAGAGCACCACCGGCCAGTCGAATTCGTTGGTTATGGAAGTCGATCGACTCGGCCGCGTCGACCTTCAGTTCGGTCGAGGCGGGAAGGATCGACCCGAGTCGCGTTGCCGCGGTATGGGTACCGGACATGTACTGATGCAAGCGGATTCGTTCGATGAACTGGTCTCGTGGATTGACCATCGTGACATCTGCATCGACGCCGCGGCGGGAAAGCCGATGCGCTGCACTGATACCTGCATAACCCGCGCCGAGAATGACAATCTTCGATGCCATGATGCGATTTACCTCCGATGCCAGGACTTCTGCTCACCATAGTCGGATCGGTGCCGACTGTATCGGTGACTTGAATCTCAGAGTGCAACATCGGATTCGGTAGATGGGGTGGGCAGGACCCAACCCTGCAGCCACTCGGCTGCAGGGAGGTCGGTCGGGTCTACGGGTTAGGAGCTGCCGAACAACGGAGTTCCGCCGCGTGGTGGCGGCGGGGTCGGGTACCCGTTGTTGTGGCGGTCCCAATTGTTGTATTGCCATTGCCACGCGTCGTGGTGCTGCTGGATTTGGTCACGGAGTGGGCACATGAGCTCACAATCGAGTTTGCATTGGCGTGGCGGGACAACTGACTGCGAATTCGTTGGGCTCGGAATCGAGTGTGCACATGGTCGGAGATCGAAGGCGCCCTGGGTTCTCGACCAAAGGTGACGGTCGGTTCGGTGTAACGGTGAGGAGCAAACTGCGATCTATCTCGCGTCACTCCGCTGCGATAACGTGCGGACATCAGAAAGGCGTCGAGCATGACGAAGTTCAGCCACAGTTCGAGTTCTGCTGCTAGTCGGACCCGGAATCGCGTGGTGAGGTCAATCGGCGTCGCTGCCGCAGTAGGACTTGTAGGAATAGTCTCTGCCTGCAGTTCCGCCGAAGATACGACGGCAGCCTCGGACACCACCAGTGTCGCTTCAACCACCGTCGCGCCTACTACGACAACTACGACGCGTCCCGTTGTTGTCGCTCCTGAGCCAGCGCAGGCGCCACCGGCAGTCGTGACCCCCGAGGCGGTGGCAGCCCCGGTTCTGATGCCTCCGGTGGTGTGCATGAATCTTCAAGCCGCCCAGAACTTGATCCAGGATGCAGGGGTCTTCTTTTCCCGGAGTGAGGACGCATCCGGTGCCGGCCGCATGCAGGTCAACGACTCGAATTGGATCGTCGTCGACCAGACACCGGCTGTTGGGATGCCGATCGAAGAAGGCGATGCGGTCCTATCTGTCGTGAAACTTAGCGAGCCCAACAACTGTTGATCCCACACTGGGCAGGGTCGATTCCGGAGGGCGAGGGGTCAGTCGGATTGGGATCCCTGGGACGATTCGGATTCCTCACGCAGTGATTCGGCCAGCACGTCGAGGCAACTGGTGAGCCGCTCGCGCCCTTCGGGATGCAGTCCAAGCTCGGTTCCGTGGCTTAGTGTCATTTGCTGGAAGATCGGCACCAGCGGTGCGTATTTGGCGCGCAATCGATTTCGCTTGTCGAGATCGGTGAGAGCGCTCAGGCTACCGGCGTTGTCGATGAAGTCCGTGACTTTCACCAGAAAAACTCGCGGATCGGCGATGACGGCTTTCACGTGCTCGACGTAAGCCGTGTTCTTCTGTTCTTTGGTGAGCCCGGCCGGACGCGGCGGGTTGGTGACGGACCAGACGGTGTTCGACACTGTCCTACTGAAATGAGCTGTCAGCAATCGCGCGGCTTCAACTCTCGGATTCGCGCTGTGGTCGCCATCCATGAGTTCGACGAGTCGCACGGGTTGGTCTTCGACGGTGTCGTGCAAGACTGCTGCGGCGAGGACCTCTTCGTCGCGGCAGTTGAATCGTATGAGTCGCAGTGTATTTCGTAGTGGATGAGTGATGTACGGTTCGGCGGTACTGTTTTGTCCGGGTCGAGTTTGGTCACGATGCGCCTGGGATGCGAGACCCATCGCGGTCTGTAGGAGGGGGCGATCGGCGACCTCGTAGTTGATCGACAGCGTGAGCATCGCGGCGTCCATGTCGTGGGGTCGCAATTTCCGAAAGTTTTTTCCGACCACGTCGGAAGTTCTTGAATCAGTCATAGGTGTCCTTGCAGAGTTGGTGCGGGGAATGTGGGCGGCCTGGAGGCTCGGCCCGATGTCTTCACTGTATCGCGTGGCTACGACAAGATTGCAGCAACGGTCCTACAGCCTCGGTTACGCGCAAATCGCCGGTCATGCAACGCAAAAAGCGCCTGCGACGGAGAATGCTGAGGCTGAACGCGGACGCAACATGCCAGATTTTCCTCCACGCTGTACTCGATCGAGTACAGCGGAGTGTTCGACCCGGCTGCAGACCGGATTCGGTCAATCGACTGAACGACCCATGACGGAAGTCAGCACATCACAGGCCGGCTCGTGGCCCGACTACGAGCACAATGCCACAGCCTTGAAATCCACTGCTACTACATGCGATCAGAATGGGTTGTAGATGGCAATCGTGCGAAAACTACCTGCAGACGAACCCGTCGGGATCTGGACCGACCCCAGGGTGTGGTCGACGCCCGACGGATCAGTCTGCCAGCACGAACCCTGTCCGTGGAAACTGAAGCACCAGATCGGCTGACTTGTCCCGAACGGGCTGATGATCATGGAGTCCCCGCTGCGTGATCCGTAGGCGGCCGGATCGAACGCACTGACGAAGTGCTCCGTCACCTCAGTTGTGAAGATGTTGTCGTAGGGCCCCTCGGCAGCGGCCGGCGTCGCGACGAGTGCGGCGAACCCTACTGCGAGTGCAGCTGCGGCGAGAGTCTTCTTCAGCATTCGTGCTCCGATCATCGAGGGCTCCGGCCCGGTAAAAGATCAATCGGTGACGGGCGAACCCGCGTTACCAACCAGCTGGCCACGTGCATCAGCCTACCCACGGATGTTGTCGGCCCCGTGTGTCATGATTGAAATGCAGAACGGGTTCAGGTTCTGCATTTCGGCGGTGATGTTCCCGCCATTCCTCCCCTCCCGATGTACCTCGTTCGGTGCGTCGACGAAAGGTGTCTGCCATGGCCAAGAAAATTCTCTACATAGATCTCGATAACACGCTGGTGAACTTCCAGTCCGGCATCGACCAGACCGACCCAGCTGACCTCGTCGAATACGAGGGCGACCTCGACGAGATACCACACATCTTCTCGAAGATGGATCCCATCGAGGGTGCGCTCGACGCATACCGCACGCTCGCAGCAGTTTTCGACACCTACATCCTGTCCACGGCGCCGTGGAAGAACGCGAGCGCATGGCACGACAAGGTGCTGTGGGTCCAGAAGCACCTTGGACTCGAGGACGGATCGGTCGCGTACAAGCGTCTCATTCTCTCGCACCACAAGAACCTGAACCGCGGGGACTTTCTGGTCGACGACCGAGATAAGAATGGCGCCAGCGCATTCGAAGGTGAATGGCTTCAGTACGGGGAGGAACCGTACAAGACCTGGGATGAGGTGACGGCCTACTTGCTCGACCGTGCCTGACCTGGGCGGACGTTGCGAGCTCCGATTCTTGTCGGTACCACTCGGTATCGTTTTCGACATCACTTCATCGCGTCGCTTCGACGCATTTCTTCAGGAGGCTCATGTGACCAATCCACAGCTCTCTCTCGTTGTTGCTCTGCTGGACCGTTCGGGCTCGATGCATTCCATTGCCGACGACACCCGCGGCGGGTTCGATTCATTCATCGGAAAAGAGCGCGAGCAGGACGGAAATACCGTCGTGACGCTGGCGCAATTCGATCAGCAGTACGAGCTGGTCTACAGTTCGCAGCCGATCCGAACAGTGCCGCCGCTGGTACTGCAGCCCCGCGGCTCCACCGCGCTGTACGACGCCATCGGCCGGCTCATCACCGACGTCGGCGCCGAACTCGCTGCAGTGTCCGAGGACGAGCGCCCCTGCTCGGTCACCGTTGTGGTGATGACGGACGGTCACGAGAACGCGAGCAAGGAGTGGACCAATACCGCTGTGCGCGAGCTGATCGCGCAGCAGGAGAAGGACTACCAGTGGGACTTCGTGTTCCTCGGGTCCAACATCGATGCCGTCGATGTCGGCACCGATCTGGGCTTTGCACGGGACAAGTCGATGACCTACGTGTCGACGACTGTCGGAGTCACTGCGGCCTTCGATTCGGTGGCGAGCTATCAGGACCGTAAGCGGGCTCAGATACTCGGGGCCCCACCGGTTGCGGGCTTCTCCGAGGCCGATCGTCGCCGGGCGCGTGGGGAATGAGCAAGAAGGGCAGCAGCGGTGCGGCGGAGGGGATCGTCGAGATGGTCTTCTTCCTCTGCATGGTTGCGGCGGTAGTGGGCTGGGTGTTCAGCTAGAGGTACTAGCGTCGTGCATCTTTTTCATCGTGAGTGAACTGCTTCCGATACGCCGTCGGCGTCACCGCGAACGCTGCTACGAAATTCTGACGGAACGTGACGGCACTCCCGAAGCCACAGGCAGCCGATATCTCGTCGATACTCCAGGTCGTCGTTTCGAGAAGAGTGCGTGATTCGGCGAGTCGCTGCTCGAGAACCCACCGCGCCGGCGTGACCCCGGTAGCGAGTTGGAATTGACGAACGAAACTCCTTCGGCTCATTCGAGCCCGTTCGGCGAGCCGCTCGATCGGCAACGGTTCGTTCAGTCGGCCGAGCGACCATTCGAGAACGTTGGCGATGGCCGTGTCCTCGGCGGCACGGGTGAGAGGGCGCTCGATGTACTGCGCCTGACCGCCTTCTCGATGCGGGGCGACGACGAGGCTACGCGCGACTCGTGTCGCGGCCCCCGACCCCAGATGCTTGCGCACGATGTGCAGACAGGCATCGATCGACGACGCCGTGCCTGCGGAGGTCATGACATCGCCGTGATCGATGTAGAGCACCGACTCGTCGAGTTCCAATTGCGAATTCCGCTCGCGTAGCTCAGACATCTTCATCCAGTGCGTGACGGCTGAGCGGCCTTCGAGTAGTCCGGTGTCCGCGACGGCGAACGAACCGAGGCACAAGCCGGCGATCTCTGCTCCGCGCTGGTGCGCGCCGCGCAGCTGGGCCCGCAGAGCATCTCCGATAGGCGGGAGCGTGACGGGCCACGATGGGACGATGACGATATCGGCCCAGTCGACGCTGCTCGGGCCCGAGAGGTCGCCGAGTGCATAGCCCTCAGCGGTCCGGATCGATCCGCCCCGATCGGACCACAGCTGTGTTTCCCAATCGAATGCGAGGCCGAGCCGCGCGACCTCGCCGAAGACCATCAGCGGTGCGGCGAGGTGAAACATCGTGATGTCGTCGAACGCGTACAGCGCGATTTTCATGCTGGGCCTCCAGAAAGTTTGGCGCAAATCCATCGAAAGTATGCATCTGTGCCACTAGCGCGTGCAACTTCGCTGCCGAAAGATAGGAACCGAACCGAGACAACTACTTCAGGAGTGAACGCCATGACCGGACCACGCAGAGCCCTTGTCGTCGTCGACGTCCAGCAGGAATACTTCGACGGCGTCCTGCAGATCCAGTACCCGCCCAGGGCGGAGTCGCTGGCCAACATCGTCAGTGCCCTCGAAGTGGCTGTTGCCCATGACCTTCCGGTCGCGATCGTGCAGCATGAGATGCCGGCCGGAGCGCCTGCGTTCGTGAAGGGGACCCCGACGTACGAACTGCATCCGGACATCGAGGCGCAGATTCAGCCGTCGTTCAAGCGTGTCGAGAAGAAGTTCAGCAGTGTCTTCGCGGGTACCGGCGTCGCTGAGTGGTTGACGGCCGAGGGCGTCGATACCGTCACGATCGTTGGCTACATGACGAACAACTGTGACCTGGCATCCGCAGCAGACGCCGAGGTACTCGACGTGACGACCGAGATTCTCTCCGACGCCACCGGTGCGATCAATCTATCGAACGAGGCCGGTACCGTCTCCGCCGAACAGCTACACAAGGCGCTGATGGTGCTCTACCACTCGAACTTCGCCGCGGTCGCTACGACGTCGGACTGGACGGACGCCGTGAAATCCGGAAGTGCTTTGTCTGCAAGCAATCTCGTGGTGTCGGCAGCGCAGGGTAATGAGGCGGTTCGCTAGTTTGCGGACTATTTCAACTGTCGTACGGAGTCGGCGGTAGGTAACTCGACTGGATACAACTGGTGACTACCCTTGATGCCCTTGAGTTCGACTGCCCGCGGTGCGCCGAGTTCGATGTCCTCTGCCGCGCTGATTGCGTCTCGCACTGATTTGCTGACGAGGATTTCGCCGCCATCCGCGTGTCCTGCAACCCGCGCAGCCATAGCGACGTTCAGCCCGAAGAGGTCGTCACCTCGGCGCACCGAACTACCCACGTGGACGCCCATGCGCACCCGAATTTGGTTCCATCGATCGGGTTTCTCGCGCAAGGCCTGCTGAACCTCGAGCCCGCACCGCACAGCTTCAGCTGGGTCGGAGAAGGCGATCATGAAACCGTCACCCTGATTTTTCACGACGTGGCCGCCGTGGTTCTCGGCCTGCTTGGTGATGAGCCTGTTGTGTCGTTCGAGCAGCTTCAACCACCCGCGGTCGCCCAACTCTTCGTTGCGTGCAGTGGATCCTTCGATGTCGGAGAAGACGACCACGATGTCGCCGTCGGCAATCATTCGCGCCAGATCGGGACGTTCGACTCTGGCCCACCCCGCAAGGTCTTCGACGGAGTTGCGCACAGTCGCGCCGAACCCTTTCTGGAACAGGGAATCCGCAGTATCGAATGCCGTCTTGATAGCAAGCGGGGCGAGCCCACGTCGTCGACGGCGGGGCGAGTTGCTCTGGGCGCGCTCGAGCGCGCTCCGTGTGTCACGAAGCTTTTTCTGGGACACGACGAGGAGAACGCCGAGCGCCACGATCGCGGCGAGTTCGACTCCGGCTGCAAGTATCCACAAGGTCACACGATCATCTTGGTCCATCTGTCCACAACGTGGTGTTTCCCCTACCGACCGAGAACGGTCGTGCGCGCGAGGGACGGCGTGGGGGAAGCGTGCCGCGCCTCGCTGTCTTCACCCGGATCGTGCTGAGGCCGTGGGTGGGCTTACCAGCGGCGGTCAGAGGTGACTTGTCGTGCGCCGGGCGATCGCGTTGCTCAGGGCATCCAATTCGGCGAGCACGTCGGTAGCGGCCCAGATCTGGTTGCGTTTGCTCGTGGAGATCAGTTCGAGGACGCCCGCATCGGTAAGCCGTCCGAGCGCGCGATAGGTACTGGCGTCGGTAGTGCCAGTGATCTGTTGCGCCATGTCCGCGTTCAGGATTGGCGTGTCGAGGAGACGGAAGATTATGGCTTCGTCCGCGGAATTCACGCGTGGCGCGGCTAGCTGCTTCCAGCGGGCAGGGAGTTCGGAAAGTGCCCTCGCGGACTCTTCTGCAGCTTCGCTGGCGTGAACAGCGGCGGATGCGAGGTACTCGACGAATTCGTCGGCTCGACCTGCGCGGTATTCGGTGAGTCGATCGAAGTAGCGACTGGTGTCGGCGAGCATCACCGAAGCGAGCGGAACCGTGATCCGCCGTGTGAGTCCACGACGCCGCAAGACAGCGCTGATCAGTGCACGGCCGATGCGGCCGTTGCCATCTGTGAAGGGGTGGATGGATTCGAACTGCGCGTGAGCGATTGCGGCTTGCGCAATGATCGGCACGTCGGTTCGGTTCACGAAAACCATCAGGTCATCCATCAGGGCGGGAACTTGTTCGGGTGGTGGAGGGACAAACAGCGCGTTGATGGGGGTGTAGTCGCTGCCGCCGATCCAGTTCTGAACGTCGCGAAGGTGGCCGCTGTCGCGCGCCGCGTAGAAATCTGGGGCCATCAGTAAGCGGTGTGCATCGAGGAGCGTTGCGAGCGTCATCGGACCACGGCCGGTTGCATCGACCATCGCAATCAGTGCCTTTACGGCGGCCAGCTGGGACAAAGCATCGGTACTGGCTTTACCTCCGACCGATGCGCGACCGAACGCACGCCAATCGGCGTCGACGCGTTCGATCTTCGACGAAGCTACAGACTCGCTCCGAAGCAAGAAGTCGGCGAGGGGCGCAAGATGGTCGCCGAATCCGGCTTCGAGTCGAGCGACTGCGATGACGGCGGCCTCTTGGGATTGAGCGATGCTGCCGGAAGACGAATAATCGAGATCGCCGATGGGTGGCGGGATCGACACCTCGATGCTTGCGAGCATGCGGTCGGCCTTCGAGCCCTGCCGTTGCTGCGGATTCCATGCCTGCGTCTCGTAGCGGTGTGTGGGCCAGGTCAAGGCGGCTCCTCGTCCGAACGTCGAATAGCGGCTTCGTTAGTATACTTTGACCCAGTCAAAGTTAGTCAAGAGTGCGGATAGTGCAGGGCGACCACGCTGCCGACAAGCGTTCTTCGCGCACTCGGGCGCCCGTCAGCGGACACAACGGATCCGGCAAGTCCAGCTTCGTCGAGGCACTCGAGTTCGCGGTCGTCGGCAAGAGCTACCGGGGGGAGAACAAGGCGAAGCTGTGGAAGGACACCTGGCGGAACCTGCACGAGTCGTCGCCGTGCCAGATAGGCAAGGCCAAACGATCACCGGGCACCGACGGGCTCGGGTGGAAGTCGGCGATCGAGCTGCACCGCCCGATCCTGTCGTACGACGAGATCGGCGGTCTCATCGAGGACAGTCCCTCCACGTTGTACGACGCACTTGCCGAACTGCTCGGGCTCGACGAGATCGCTGACGCCGAGAAGCGGCTCGCATCGGCGTTGAAGGACGCGAAAGTGCCGCGCGTACAAGCGAAAGACGCGCTGGCTCAACTCAGGCACATCGTCGGAGAATCGCCGGATGACCGGGCCCAGTCGGCCGCAACCCTGTTGAAGAAGCGAGCTCCGGACGTCGATGCGGTTCAGGCGCTCGCGACCGGCTCCGCACCGACACACTCCTCGGCGCTGTCCGGCCCCCGCGCCATCGTCGGCCTGGCAATCCCGTTGCAGGAGCATGTCGACACCGTCGTCGTAGCGCTCCGGGAGGCGATAGCGGGCACAGTCGACCTGGCTTCCGACGCCCTTGCCGTCGTCGAACGGCGCAACGCGCTGCTGACGTCCGCCCTGGAATTGCACGCCGACACCGGCACCACCAACTGCCCGGTCTGCGAAACCGGGACTCTCGACGACGCATGGGCCGAACACGCCCGGACGCGCATGTCCGACGAGGATGGCAAGCTCACGCAATTCAAGAAGGCTCGACGCGACTTCGAGGATGCTCGCCGAGCAGTCACCGTATTGTTCCAAGACTTTGCTGACGCGGCTGAAGTCGACGGGGTCGACCTCCCGTCGTTCGATCCGTGCCGAGAGGCCGTACTAGCGGCCTGGACGGCTCCTGACGCAAACTCCAGATTTGCTGCGCTCGACAATGAGGACCCGACCAAGCCCGGATGCTATTTGGCAACAACGACTTTAGGTGCTCCATGATCAGAAAACCACTTCTGCAGTTCTTCGCCACGCAAGATCTTGGGCTGTTCGATGCCGACATCGATCGCGTCGTCGACCTGTCCACGCATCCCGACGACGTTTGCGTTACCGAGTCGTGCGTTGGTGATGACTGCATTTCGGGGGCGGATGCCCCAGTCGCTGTCGTGGAGATTTGCGCCCCGCAGATCGACATCGGCTAGCACTGCATCGCTCAGCGATGTGTTGCGAATGTCCGAATCCCGGAGGTCCGAACGCGTGAAATCTGCGTCCGACAGTCGAGCGCCGGTCAAGATCGCCGATCGGGCATTGCACCCAGTGATAATTGCCTTGCGAAGGTCTGCGCCTGTGAGGTCCACACACTCCAGATCAGCCTGTCGAATCCAGGCTTGGTACAGGCTCGTTCGCCGCATACGCACTTTGGCTAGACGTGCTGAACTGAGTTCAGCGCCTGCTAATTCCAGGCCGGACAGATCTGAGCCTGTGAAATCGAGCCCTGCACCGGCAAGAATCGGAATGAAGTGACTTGCTGGGTCGATCGCGTCGAAAAAGTGGTGTAGCGCGTCAACAGCATCCTGATTGGTCGGCCACTGTTCGACGTCAGTCCTAAGCTTGCCGAATTCGGTCATGAAGACCACCTTACTTTTCCAGCCCAATCGGGACGCTGGCTGACTAGGTCGCGTAGATGAGATTCCCTGGCCGCAGTCATGCCGTCAGAGTCCAGGAGAACACCGGTACCCTTGTTCAGTTGCTTGTTGATCATGCGATCAAATTCTGTGTCCGATTGAGAAGGTTCGATTGGTTTGCCGGAGTCCGGTCGATACGAGGGTTGAAGATCGGGTGAGGACTTCACGTCCCAATGCTCTCCCGCGGCATCAACAAATTCTCCCTGGTCTTTGCCATCCTCACTGAGCGGCGCGCGGATGATCGGTCCGGGAATTACGCCAGCAGACTCGGCCTCGAGGCCGACGTCAGCTTCTCGTTCTGATTGCGGATTGGACTGTCCCCCTTTCGCTGGATCTTTGGCGAGCTCCTCTCGTCGTGCTTCGTATTCAGGGTTCCCTGATATAGGTGAGGTGTAAGGCTGCACTGCATTCGCGTCATCCCCGGGTAGATGTTGCACGACGAGCGTGGTGATGACTTCGAGGGCCGATACAGTCGTAACTCCGTTGATAGCAGCGAATGTGGCTGTCGCAGAACCGAGCAGGGCAGCAAGGGTGCTGGCAGTCAGTAGGCCTCTAATTGCGTTTGCTGCTGTCGCGATTGCAGCGGTTGTCCCCGCAGCGCCCGCTGCCACCTCGGCCTGGGCAGGACCGAGCGCTCCGAGTCCACCGGTGAGAAGCACAGTCGCGATTGCCGCAACGGCCGTCACAGCCCCGATGGCACCGAGCGTCCACGCCAGTTCATCTGAGCTAGCTTTGATTCCTGTGCGGAGGTCTGTGACGGCCACGTTGTGTGCAGCCACAGGGGAGGCCAACGCTGAGGCGGTCGATATGAGCTCGGCTGCGCTTCGGCTCAGGGTTTCGAGGTGGGCTGTGACAGCGGCGACGTCGGGTGCGTCGAGGCCGTCGAAGCGGTCAACTGCGCCTCGAATATCCCGTGCTGCGGCCGTTGTGACCGCATGTTCGGCAAACGCCCGCCATGCATCGGCTGCGATAGTCAGTTTGTCACTGTCCCCGTCGGGGACAGGCAGTCCGATCTGTTCGAGTAGCCCCGGCACATCGGTGTTCAGCCCATCCCTGCGTGCCAGGGTGAGGTGAGTCCACTGGTTCATAGCAACCCGGCCTGATGCAGGGCGAGATACGGATCGACACACACCATGGCCATCACCACCAAGACGCCGGTCAGCGGCGACAATGAACGC
>NZ_JAPVLQ010000009.1 GCF_027158005.1 Rhodococcus sp. H36-A4
AGTAGGACACCGCCGAACATATTTTGCAGTGAAGCCCCCAACCGTCAGGTTGGGGGCTTTTCTGTGTTCATCCCCCCTTTTTTTTCTTTTGCTGCCGCCCGCTGCAGCGAAAGCGTCGGTGCATTCATACGGGTGCTTGATCGTCGCTTCGATGGCATCGTCGCCACTGTCGCTTCGATGGCGCTTCCACGCTATTTGATCGTATGAATGGACCATTCAAACGATAAGTGGGCTATTTTTCGTCGGTTGATGCAGACGACTGGAGTAGATCGTCATACCGACCCGCACTCGACTCGATGAACTCTCGAACGAACCAGCATGCCGGGATTACGGAGAACCCGCCTGCCCGGCTGTCTTCGAGGACGTGCTCTGTCAATACCGCAGCGAGTCCGTGGCCGCGATGCTCGGGAAGTGTCACCGTGTGATTGAACGTTCGCACGCCTTCGGACTGTAGGTAGTCGGAGAATCCGGCAAGTGATTCGTCGAGGTATATCTCGAATCGATGCTGCGCTGGCAGGTGGGCGATGCGGCGTTCCATAATGATCGATTGTGCACGGGTTCCTGTCGAGGTGGTTGGGCGACTAGGCTGAGGTGGACATACGAGTCGTGCGCGCCGCCCGTCGTAGGCACTTCTCATCATCTGCACGGGTAAGCAGACCAGAGGTGGCATAGGTGGAAGATGTATCGGAGCAGGGAATCAGGGCCTTCATCGGCGCTGTTGTATTGCGCGGCGGTCGGGCCGAACGGCTGACGACGTCGCGGCGTAATCCAGTTCAGGTCTGGGGTGTCGACGGTTCGAGCTGCGTGGTTCGGGTGCGGTCCAAGGCCGTAGGCGATTGGAAAGCTCGACGCCAGGACGAGTCGTTGGCAAGTGACGACACCGGATCGTCTTACTGGGTGTTCGTTGATCTGGGTGCTTCCGAGCCGTCGTTCTTCATGGTGTCTTCCGAAGAGATGGCGGCTGATATCCGCGGCGAAGTGGACCTGTGGGTACAGGATTCGCCGCTTCGAACTCGAACCGGTCACCACGCTATCGCGGTGGGACGAGTCCAACACGGACGTAACAAGTGGTCGCTGTTGGGTCTCCATGCGGCAGCCGATCCGAAGCTCGAAGAGGAAGCTCGCGCCGCCGCTGTCCACCGGGCCAAGCCGGCCGTGCGTCGCGGCCCGTCGAAGAAAGCTGTTGCAGCCGAGGAAGAGATCCCAGATCTGCGGGTCAGGGTCGTCGCCGATTTCGACGGCTACCGTCTCAGCGCCCGATTCGACCCGTCCAACAAGCGCCTCGAGATCATGCAGGGGCCGATGGAGGGTCGGAGGTTCGATGACCCCACTCAAGCTGCCAGCGCTGTCGCCACACATATAAGCGGCGATATCGAGGTAAGGGACGGCTGGAAATTCTGGGAATTGGACACTCCAGAGCGACTTCCGCTAGGGACTCTGCAGTAACGTACGCGAATCGGCTGATCTGGTTATTGTGATCGCTCACAACGATCTCAATAACCGGCATCGGGTCGTGTTTAGGTCGCTATCGTTGGGTGAAGAACAGGTTTTAGTTATTCGAATCTCGACACCCCTCACTCATGCGATCTTACTGATGTCGGAGTTTCGTCAACACTCTCGCCGGCTGTACTCGGCCGTACGTGGCGACAGTGGGTGGGTTGTCGACCCGCAGGAGAGGTCAGTCCAGTGGAGCAGTCGTCCCTTCACGCATCACGTTTCGTGATTTTGGTAGCGCAGTTCGTCGACCATCGGATCACGGCCGACTACTTCTCTTCGCAATTCCGGAACCTGGAGCGATCGGATGCCGAACACCTCGATCGGGATATAGCGACCGTTGTGGGCAAGCTGTCGGTGGACGTGGGGGCATATCGAGGAGATGTGAATCTTCTCGGTGTCGACTACATCGATGCAAACCAACTGTGGCGGGCATCAGGCGAAGCGTTCCGTGACCTCTTGACATTGCAGTCGGAGCTGCTCGGGCGCCAAGCCGGCTGACACGACGCTAGGGTGTGAACTTCTCCCGATGCCGTATGAGGTCTTCCAAGCGAAAGCGTCGGTGGGTTCCACGCATCTCGACGGTCAGTGACCCTGCGTCTGCGAGTTTGCGAACATATGTGTCGGATACTCCGAGGAGGTCTGCCGCCTGTGATGTGGTGAGCAACTCGCTGACCGGTCCGATCGTCACAGCGGTCCCTGACGCGAGTTGTCGGAGTAGTTCCATCACCGCGCGCCGACCGGACTCGTCGATATCGAGGTCGACTCCGTCCAACGCCAGGTGCGGAGTTCGTCCGTCCGCATCGGAAATCGACGACGTGACTCGACGCGCGTCCTGAGGTGAGAGCGCCGCTGCGATGTACCGGTGGTCCATGTCTGAACCCTACTGCGGCATATCCTGTTCGGTACCCCACGATCCCAGGAGTGCTCCATGCCGCAGTTGCTGCATCTCGATTCGTCCGCTGACCTGAATAACTCCGTTTCGCGTGCGGTCACGGCGCATTTTTCGGATGTGTGGCATGAGCAGAGTCCTGATCACTCGGTGATCCATCGCGATTTGCACCGAGATCCGCTGCCGCATCTTCCGACGTCAGCGATGCATTGGGCCCCACATCTGCGGACTCCGGACGAGGTTGTGGCGCCCGACGCCGAGGCACTGCAGAAGACATTGATCGACGAGGTGGTCTCGGCTGACGTCGTGGTGATCGGTGCTCCGATGTACAACTGGTCGGTTCCGTCGACGCTGAAGGCATGGATCGACTATGTCCATGTTCCCGGTGTCACGGTTCCGTTCGACGGTCCGACTCGTCCGCTCGAAGGCAAGCCGGTAGTAGTGGTGTCGAGTCGTGGCAACGAGTATGGGCCGGGGACACCGGACTTCGGTACCGATTACGCCGTTCCGGTGCTACAGCAGGTTCTCGGCACCGCGCTCGGAATGGATCTGTTCGTTGTCCTCGTCGACCTGACGTTGTCGACCCGGGTGCCCGTGATGGCGCCCCTGGTTCCGCGGTCCAGAGACAGCCTGGACGCAGCATGGGTCGCGGTCTCGGACCTTGCGGCACGGCTGGGCTGAGATCAGCGGCCGGTGCTGCCGATCAATACCTCCAGCAGTTCTGCTTCCAGCGCAGCGAAGTGCGGTGTCGTGACGACGTCGAGTTTTCGTGGTCTGGGGAGCGATACTGTCACTTGCCGTCGTACATGTGCCGGCTTGTCGGATAAAACGATCACCCGATCCGAGAGATAGACAGCTTCCCGGATGTCGTGGGTGATCATCAGGACAGTCCATCGGTAGTCGAGCCAGACTTCCTGCAGCCACGCTTGCATCCCGGTGCGTGTCAGCGAATCCAGGGCTCCGAACGGCTCGTCGAGCAGTAACACCTCGCGTTCTTGAATCACCGTGCGCAGCATTGCTGCTCGCTGCCGCATCCCACCGGACAATTCGGAAGGCCGCGCTTTCTCGTATCCCTCGAGCCCAAAGGCGGGAAAGAGTTTCTGCGCCTGGACACGCGCTTGTTTCTTGCTCATTCCTCGAACCTCGAGGCCGAGTGTCGTGTTGTCGAGCACGGTGCGCCACGGAAACAGCAGGTCCTTCTGTGGCATATAAGCGCACGGGGGTGCCTCGACGATTCCGCTGTCGGGGGTGTCGAGACCAGCAATCATATTGAAAACTGTGCTCTTGCCCGAGCCGCTCGGACCGATGACGGAAACGAACTCTCCGGGTTCGACGTCGAAGCTGACTCCGTCGAGAATTGTCCGATCGCCGTAGGACTTCGTGAGTCCGGACAGATGCACGGCCGTCATCGCGGCCGACTGTCCTGCGCCCATGGGGCGACTACCCGTTCGACGGCGTAGGTCAGAAGGAAGAGCGTCACGCTGATGACGGCGGTGACGAACACCGCGGCCAGGACGAGGTCGGTGCGGAACGAATTCTTCTGCTGGCTCATGTATATCCCGAGTCCGGCGCTTGCTCCTGCGTATTCGGCGAAGATGGCACCCACGACGGCGTATGTGATACCGATACGAAGCGAGGTGAAGAAGCGGGGCATCGCAGAGGGCAGCCGAATATATCGAAACTGCTGCCAGCGGGTTGCGCCCATACTGGCAAGGAGCGCGCGCGCATCTCGGTCGGCTGCCGCGAATCCTTCGATGAGGCCGATGGCCATGGGGAAGAACGTGGCGAGCGCGATCACGAGAATTTTGGGAAGTAGTCCGAAGCCGAACCAGATGATCAGTAGTGGGGCGATAGCGATGATCGGAAGAGTCTGCGAGATCACGAACAGCGGCACCACTGCTCGTCGGAGCCATGGTGAGAAGTCGACAGCGACGGCGAGTGTCCAAGCGACCAGCAGCGATACCGCAAATCCGAGAACGGTGACTTGTAGAGTTGCTGCCGCCTGTTCGGCGATGGCTTCGCGCTGCGACCAACCCTGAGCCACGATTCTCGACGGCGAGGGCAGTACCTGCGGTCGGATCCCGCTGAGTTGGACGTAGACCTGCCATCCGATGACGAGCACCACGACGATGGTGACCGACGGCATGGCCCACCTGACCGCAGCCCCGATTCGCGGTCTACGCTTCGCCGGCCGTTCGACAGCGCCGAACGCCGCGCTACTGAGCGCCGAGGTAGTCATCGGTGAAGTAGGTGGACCAGTCGGGCTCGGTGTCGACGGCGTTGCCGGCTTCGTCGACCAGGACACCGTTCTCGTACAGGAATTTCGAATATTCGGTCCATTTGTCGAGGTTCTGTCGTCCGACTGCGCCCGACTCGTCCAGCATGTAGTGGTCGGCGAGCATCTGTTGGCTTTCGAAGACCAACTGCTCGTCCGTGAAGACTCCTGGATTCGCATCGATGATGTCCTGCGCGGCGCGGACCGGATCGTCGGCCGCGAGTTGGTAGCCGCGTTGAAGCGCCTGGACGAACTGCTTGGCCTCGTCGGGATGGCTTGCCAGCCAGTTTTCGTTGCCGTTGACCGTGAGGGTGTAGGCGTCGGGGAAGCCGTAGTCGGTGTAGTCGAAGTATTTCATCGGATTACCGCTGCGCTCGGCCTCGATACCCTCCCACGCCAAATAGGACACGGTGAAGTCGGCTGTGCCCGAATACACTGCCTCGTAGGCCGACGTTCCGAGCACGACGGTCTCGTACTCACCTGCGCCGCCGTCGTTCTGAATGACCTGGCGTAGTCCTGCCTTCTCGCCGGTATCGCCGAAGCCTGCGTAGACCTTGCCGTCCAATGCTTTCGGGCTCGGTATGTCTGCGCGATCGGCTTTGACACCGATTCCGGTGGCCCAGTGTTGTAGCGGAGCCAGTACCGAAATAATTTGGGCCCCGGCAGTTTTCGCGAATGTAGTCGAACTCTGAGTGCTGATGCCGAACTCGGCATTGCCCGCGTCGACCAGCGTGTCCGGAGAAGTGCTGTTGTAAGGCAGTACTTCGACGTCGAGTCCGGCGTCGGCGAAGTACCCCTCCTGAATGGCAACGTACAGCCCGGTGTGGTTGGTGTTAGGCGTCCAGTCGAGTGCGAAGCGGATGATGTCGGAGTCAGTGGATTGTGCACACGAAGTCAGTGAAGTAATGGTCGCGACGGCAACTGCGATGGCGCCGACCCTTCGGAAAAGTGTCACAGTGCTACCTCCAACGCAGCAATCTCGGAAGAGGGAAGTGGCCACGGTGTCGGGTGAAGTGCACTGTCCCAGAACATCGATTCGTACCGCGTCGCGATGACGAACGAGTCGATCATGGCGCTTCGTTGAGCATCGGTAGCGAGCCGAGCGGCGTCGTCCACCAGGATGCGCGCGCAATCGACGGCATCACGGAACTCATCGGATTCGTACGCCGAAACCCATTGTGCGTAGGGATGATTCGGATCATGATGGAGAACCCGTTTGGCCGATGTCGAAAGGCGAACGGCCACGTCGGCATAGATCCAGAAGCATGGCAGGATCGCCGCCGCCGCAACGGGATAGGGCTCGGTGGCGGCGGTTGCTACCAAGTACGAGACGTACCCGAGGCAGGTGGGTGAATGCGTGGCCTGCGCGTTCGTCGTGGGGAGCGCGTCACCGGAGAGCAGTGACTCGTGAAGCGTCGCCTCCTCGACTGCGCTCGCCGCGGAGGTGGCCCAAAAGGCGGCAGTCGCAGTATCCGGCGCTTTCGATGCCAGAATGGCCAGCGCCTTCGCGTATCCCGCCAGATACAGCCGATCTTGCTCGAGATACGTGCGGAACGCGTCGAGCGGCAAAGTGCCTTCGCCCAGCAGTGTCAGAAATTCGAGTTGGTCGATCGAGTGACGCAACGAAGTCGTTGCGGTCCACATCAGATCCGTGTGACGGACAGAGTCCATCGAGTTTACAGGCGCAGTCATCGCCTTGACATCCCTTCGTCAGCATTACCTGCATCAGGTTCGACGGGTGTGATCTCAGCATCCGCATGTACGGACGCACCCCGTGTCAGAACATCGCCGACCCTAGCACCCTTGGTCGGCGATGCAGTGTGAGCGGGCCGTAGACCTCTCCACGACCAACCCTGTCGCCTATGACCGAACAGGTAGGTGGTGGCCGATCCTGTGATCGTGCGTACAACGGGCGCTTACGATGGCGGCATGAGTGCACCGAGGAGATGGACGAAGTCAGCAGCAGTCTTGGGTTTCACGGCCGCGGCGTTACTCGCAGGAAGCGGAATTGCGACTGCCGACGAGTGGCCGCCGATACCGAATTACCCGAGTCCGAGCGTTCCGTTCGAGACAAAGGGCTTCCTGACGCCGACCGATCCGGCCTATTGGAATCCCTTTCTCGCCGAGAATCGGCTGACGTCGCCGTACGGAACGAGCACCAGGATCGTCTGCACCGCTTTTCACGGAGTGCTCACCGGATGCTGGCAGGCCGACGCACAAGGCAACCCACACAAGTTGGTTGCGCTTCCGTTCGACTTCCCGAACGTGACCGGATCCTCGATGCCAGGAGGTGGCCCGCAGCATTTCGTCTATCCAGGATTCATACCCGGAATCTGATCTGATTTCGTGAGGTCGCCCGCGCTTGCGGAACACCCCCTCGGAATAGCGGCTACTTCAGCTCGAATGCCTTGTCCGACACCGTGAATCTATGGCCGACCTGATCCAGGCAGGTGACCCCGGACGACTCTTCGACTCGGCATTCGAGCCCATTGGAACGTCCACTTCCAGGTACGGCGAGTGTGACGCCGTACGGCAATTCCTTCGCCGTCCCGTCGAATCGATGAAAGCGTGGATCGCCAGAGCTGAGAAACCTGGCAGGGGATCCGGCAGTGATCTCGATGGTGTTGGGAGCGACCGAAGACTCCGGAGCACCACTTCCCGCCACTCGCGGGGCCGAGCGAGGGAACTCACCGTGACACCCAGCGACGGAGGTCTCGGTGACGACGATCGCGCATTCGAACTTGCCACTCGGGCTGGCGAAGTAGAAGAACCCGGCAGTGCTTTCGTACTGGGACGGGTCGGCGGTCGGTGGAGGACTGCTCGTCGTCGACTTTTCGGGGGTCGACTTTTCGGGGGTCGACTCGGTGGTTGTCGGGGCGGGCGAGGTCGTCGGCGAGAGTGGAGTCGCGGGAGTCGTGCGGACCACTGACGGTGGGTCGGTGTCGACGGTGGCAAGTGGCGCCGTCGCACTGCCGTCGACATCGGACCCGCATCCGAAAAGAACCAGGACGGACGCTGCAGCCACGGCAGCGCCGTATGCGCGTAGTCGGTTCATATTGCCAGCTTAAAGCGGACGGGCAGGTCTCAGTAATTGGTACCTTGACCGGTATCGGATGTGCCTACGTCGGATACGGAGGAACGCCATGACCGAAGTCGAGCAAGCCGGCATGTGGACATGTCAGGTGCACACTCCGGACGGCGATGTGGTCGGGTACCGCGACGGCACGCACTTCGTGTGGAAGGGAATCCCATACGCGGCTCCGACCGCAGGCGATTATCGCTTCAGGTCTCCGCGGCCTGTGGAACCGTGGGCAGGAGCCCGGGATTGTCGACGTTTCGGTGATGTCGCACCCCAGGGCAAAGCTAATCCGGTGCCGATCGATCCGGCGATCCCGATGTCGGAGGACTGTTTGTCGGTGAATGTCTGGGCTCCCGAGCCCGACGGTCGACCTCGGCCGGTGATGGTGTGGATTCACGGGGGTGCCTACTCGCTCGGTTCCGCCGCACAGAGCGTCTACGACGGCAGGCGGCTGGCCGAACTCGGTGATCTGGTGCTCGTCACCGTCAACTACCGCGTCGGGGCTTTCGGATTCCTCGACTTGTCGTCGTTCTCCACAGCGGAGACGGTCTTCGAGACGAATCTCGGCTTGCGTGATCAGATCGCGGCACTCGAATGGGTGCAGCGGTGCGTGGAATCGTTCGGTGGTGATCCGTCGAACGTGACCGTGTTCGGCGAGTCCTCAGGCGGCGCGTCGGTCACGACACTGATGACCTCGCCGAAGGCCGAGGGACTGTTTCATCGCGCTATCGTGCAAAGTGCGCCCGCGACGTCGGTGTACGGACCGGAACGCGCGGCGGCCGTGGCCACGAGATTCCTCGAACTCGTCGATATCACTCCGGATCGAATCGGAGAGTTGAAAACCGTCGACTTCATGCGGCTCGTGGAGGCGGGCGACACCCTGTGTTACGAGGTTCCGACGCGGGTGCCGGGCACATTGGGGCTCGCGCCGGTGGTCGACGGAGATATCGTCCCGCGGTATCCAGTGGCAGCGTTCCAGAAGGGATACTCGCACCGCATCCCGTTGATCATCGGAACGAATCACGACGAGGCATCGATCTTCCGATTGATGAAGTCACCGTTGATGCCGGTCACGTCGGACACCGTCACAGAGATGTTTCGTGCGATCGCGAACGATCACTCGGACCTGCCGGCGTTCCGGATCGCAGAAATCATGTCGGCTTATCCGGATCGATCGAAATCAGCTGGTGCACTTGCGATGTCGCGAGATGCCGGATTCCGAATGCCGACCATGTGGATCGCGGACGCACACAGCAGGTTCGCGCCGGTCTGGATGTATCGATTCGACCATGCGACACCGATGCTGAAAGCTGCTCGTATAGGCGCGGGGCACGCGACCGAGTTGCCTTATGTATTCGGCAATTTCGGAACGTTGAATCGAGATCCGACATTCTGGCTCGGTGGCCGTAAGGCAACGACTGCAGTGTCGCTTCGTGTGATGAAGCGATGGGTCGCCTTCGCTCAGCACGGAGTCCCAGCCACCCTCGACGGTGCGAAGCATTGGGCGCCGTACGTCGAGCCGACGCGCTCCACACTTGTCATCGACGCCCCGGATTCTCTTGTCGAAGATCCGGACGCCGCTCTCCGCGCGGCATGGGGAGATCAAGTACTCGGCTTCACCTGACGATGCCCGGGGTCGGTGGTTCGAGGTGGATTGAGGTGGTCCACTTCTGGATACTCACATCTGGTGTTGTTCATCCGAATCGTCGAGACCTCGTTGGCCGTGGGTGCCACTCGCTCCCGTAAGGCCAAGACCGAGGCGCTGAGGCTGTTGCTCACCGAGGTCGACCCGTCCGAGATTGCCACCGTCGTAGCGTGGCTGTCCGGTGAATTGCCGCAGGGCCGAATCGGCGTGGGCTGGCGGACCTTGGCCGATATCGACGTCGATCCGTCGGACAAGGGGACACTCACCGTCGCCGAGGTCGACACGAAGATCACGAAAATTGCCTCGACCTCTGGTCCGGGTTCGAGCGCCCGGCGTCGCGAGGTCCTGACGGATCTTCTTGGGCGGTCGACGAGCGACGAGCGAGTGTTTCTGGTTCGGTTGCTGACCGGCGAGTTGCGCCAGGGTGCGCTCGAAGGTGTCATGACCGACGCAATTGCTGCGGCGGCGGGACTGAAAATCGACCCGGTCCGACGGGCATTCATGCTCTCCGGGAATCTATCGGCAACGGCGTCCGCTGCACTCGCCGGAGGCGAGACTGCGCTGGCGGCCTTCGAACTCGAGGTGGGACGCCCCGTGCGTCCGATGTTGGCCTCGCCCGTGGAGTCGTCGGCCGCGGCATGGACCGAATTCGCCGGCGAGGTGAGTTTGGAGTACAAACTGGACGGTGCTCGCATCCAGGTCCATCGAGCGGGTGAAGATGTGCATATCTACACCAGGACCCTGCGGGAGATCACCGACAGCGTGCCAGAGCTCGTCGAGTTGATCCGGGCGTTGCCGTGCACCAGCGTCGTACTCGATGGGGAAACCCTCGCACTCACCGACAGCGGCAGACCGCGTCCTTTTCAGGAGACGATGAGTCGGTTCGGTGCCCAGAGTGCCCACGAGTTGCTGCTGCAGCCGTACTTCTTCGACTGCCTGCATCTCGACGGCGTGGATCTGCTGGACGAACCGCTCGAACGGCGGCGGGCAGCACTCGAACAGGTTGCACCCACTCATCGGATTCCGTCAGTGGTACGCCCGGCCGCCGAGGCCGTAGAAGAGTTCTTCGAGGAGGCATTGGCCGCCGGACACGAGGGTGTGATGGTCAAGTCGTTGTCGGCGCCTTACGCCGCTGGTCGACGCGGCCGCACGTGGCTGAAGGTCAAGCCCGAGCACACGTTGGATCTGGTGGTGCTCGGTGCGGAATGGGGCTACGGCAGGCGGACGGGCCGGTTGTCCAATCTGCACCTCGGGGCGCGCGATCCGGACGGTGGGGATCCGATCATGGTCGGCAAGACATTCAAGGGGCTCACCGATGCACTGCTGCGATGGCAGACCGACGAGTTTCCGAAACACGAGAGTTCTCGTGACGAGCACACCGTGTACGTTCATCCCGATCTTGTCGTCGAGATCGAACTCGACGGCGTGCAGCGGAGCACTCGCTACGCAGGCGGAGTGGCGCTGCGATTCGCCCGGGTGCTCCGATACAGGCCCGACAAGACACTTGCGGAAGCCGATACGATCGATACCGTTCGCGCGCTCCTCCTGCCGTCCACCTGAGCGCTCGACGAGCTACGTCAGAGGATCGCGCCGGGATTGAGAATGCCGCTGGGATCGAGGGCGGTCTTGATCCGTTGAGTGAGCTGCATAACGTCCGCTCCTACCTGGTCGGGCAGCCATGCCTTCTTCAGCCTGCCTACTCCGTGCTCGCCGGTGATGGTGCCGCCCAAGGTCAGTGCCAGGTCCATGATCGCCCCGAATGCGATGTTCGCCCGACGCGTCATATCGGCATCAGCAGGATCGAACACGATGAGCGGGTGAGTGTTTCCGTCTCCGGCGTGGGCAATGACCGCGACGAGTACGGCGTACTTTTCGGAGATTCGTTCGATACCTTCGACCAGATCGGGTAGCGCCGGAAGTGGCACACCGACGTCCTCGAGAAGCAGACTGCCGAGACGTTCGACAGCGGGAATCGCGAATCGCCTTGCAGCAGCGAAAGCCTCGCCCTCGTCCGGATCTTCGGTTGTGAAGACTTCGGTTGCACCAGCCTCGGTGCACGCGGCCGCCATGATCTCGATTTCATGCGCGCGGTCGTCACCGGGGGAGTCCGAACGGGCAATCAGCATCGCTGCGGCTCCGCGGTCCAGGCCCATGTTCATCGCGTCCTCGACCGCGCCGATCGACGCTCGATCCATGAACTCGAGCATCGATGGCCGAAGCGAGCGGGTGATCGCGAGGATGGCTGTGGTCGCGTCACGAACCGAGGAGAACGACGCGACGACGGTGCTGGCCGGCGGTTGGGCCGGAATGAGGCGCACGGTGATCTCGGTGATGATGCCGAGCGTTCCCTCGCTGCCGATGAATAGTTTGGTCAGTGAGAGGCCTGCAACATCTTTCAGGCGCGGTCCGCCGAGTCGTACCGCGGTGCCATCGGCGAGAACAACCTCGAGACCGAGCACATAATCGGCGGTCACCCCGTATTTGACGCAGCACAGACCGCCAGCGTTCGTAGCAGCATTCCCGCCGATCGAACACATCTCGAACGATGACGGATCCGGCGGGTACCAGAGCCCATGTTCGGCAGCAGCCTTCTTGACTTCGACGTTGAACAATCCGGGTTGGGTGACCGCGATGCGGGTGACCGGATCGACCGTGATGTCACGCATCAGTTCGGTGCTGAGCACGATTCCGCCGTCGACGGCCGTCGCGCCACCGGACAGTCCGGATCCAGCTCCCCGAGGAACTACCGAAATACGATGTGTGCTGGCCCATTTCATGACGTTCTGAACATCGAGAGTGCAGGTGGCTCGAACTACCGCCAGGGGTGTTCCGGCATCCGGGTCCTTGGCCCAATCGCGGCGGTAGCCCTCCATCAGATCAGGATCGGTGAGGACCGCGCCGTCGGGCAACGACCGCTTCAACTCGAGCAGCCGCGGATCCAGTTCGATCGGTGCACTCATCGCTCATCCTCGTCTCGATCTCGGCTCTCGCTGTCGAGGGTATGGGTCGGATGGGGATCGCGAGTCGTTACTGATTGCGTTGCAGCGTCAGTTCGGCGAGCTTCGTCGCACCTACGCAGGGGTCGACGGCCCCGCCGCGATATTGCACCCACCAGGTGATTACGCCGGTATACGCGGCGGTGATCCCACACGATGCGGGATCACCCGGCCGGCGTGAGAGAAAAGCGTTCGTACCGGCAACCGTGACGGGTTCGACTGCGTAGTTCAGCTGTTCGGCCAGTGCCCGCTCACGACCGAGAGAATTGTTCTCGAACCAGGCGAATGTGACGTCGACCAAGCCTGCGGCCCCGGTGCCCGTCCACATGCACACTGCACCGTAGAAGTACTGTTCCACGACATCCGCCTGGACGGATTCGGCGATCTTGTCGTTCGGGACGGCCGTGCATTCCTGCAGCAATTTGTCGAACTGCGAATCGCCGCCCAATCCGGCAGGAGTGGGTGTTCCTTCGATGGTGGTACTGCAGCCGGTGAGTAGCAATGTTGCTGTCACCGCGGCAACTCGCGTGCGAGTTCGGTTCATCGCTCTCACCTATTTCGCATTCGCTACGGTTGCGCGGGCCAGGTCCTCGACAACCTCGCAACTGTCCCGAGGGGGTACTGCAAAGGCATAGTTCAGCGACCAATGCAGAAATCCGTCCCCCGATTCGACTCCCGCTTCACATGAAGTGTCGGCGCCCTTGGCGGTGAAACCGGGGTGTCCCTCGACGTCGATGTACGCGATCTCGCGACCGATCTGTGCGGCGACGGATCGTTCACGGTCGATCGGACTACCTCGATACCACGTGAACATGGCGTACGCGCCGGAATTGGAAGCCTCCCACCTGCAGCGGACACCATTTTTGGACGAGGAGGCAATAGCGGGGACTCCGGTGATCGAACCCAACTGCTCGTCTGTCATCGAACCGCACTCTCCGACGAAGAGTTCCTCCGTGGCTGGTGTCGGGGCTGCCGTGGAACTCGTCGAATCGAGAGTGGATGCCGAGTTCTCCGCCGAACAGCCGGCGGCAGCAAGGACCAGCACTGCGACGCCCAACGGAATTCCGCGCTTCCACACGTCCAGAACCATACCGATTCGGCAGATTCGACGCGGAGAGGACCTGGCCAGTGAAGTCACATCTGTCACATCAGCCACTCTGTTACCCGATCGATGCAGCGACGACACGAAAACGCGTGGCTGTTGAGGCTAGCGTCCACCACTAGTGGTAGCTGCTCGGCGACCCGGCCGGGTACCAAGGAGGGCGAGAAACATGATGGATTCCACCAGCAAGTCCTGGACTTTCGTCTCCGCGATCTTCTCGTACGAATTCCAAGGCGGCGGAGTCGATTACGACACCATCGAGATGATCCATCGCGGCGACGTTCACGAGTGGATCGTTGCGCTCGAACTATCCGGACTCTTCGATCGAGCGGTCGTCGAACACGTGGAGATCACGTGGAAGCGACAACCTCGGCTACTCCTGGACACTCTTCTCGTCGACGCGGACGAGATGACCCGCAAAAGATGCGATATGGCATGGGCGTCGCTCGACCGTCTCGCGCCCATCGCCCAGTCCGGTTAGAGAAAGATAGGTAGTTCGCCGTCGATCACGACTACCTGCTCGTCGGTCAATGTCCGGTACGGGATGTTCTCTAGCTCGTACTGCGACACCATCTTCGGTCCGGAACCGTTGTCGTCGAGGATCGATCCGAAATGCGGCACTACCGCGAAATCGATCAGGCCGAGCCCGTCCCACACAACTTTGGTGCTGGTTGCCGGTAACACCTCGTCCGGATCGTCGGCCACCTCGACGCCGCGCAAGGTGGTCGACACGACACACGCGCCTGCGCTGTAACCGCCGTAGGTGAGGGTCCCCTCGCGCACTCGACGCGCGATTGCCCCGTCCGCCCCGCTGCGGCTCAATTGCGCACGTAGAACAAAGGTGTTGCCACCGCGAACCCAGACGGTGTCGTAGCGATCGAGCTCTTTCGCCAGTTGCGCAGGGCGGTCGACGAACGAGCGTAGGTCGAGTTCGTGTGGATCGAATCCGAGTTTCCGCAGATCTCGTACTTCGGTGGCGACTGCCGACTGACGGGCGGTGCTCGGCCATCCGTCGGCGGCGGAGGCGATGACCGCGATCCGTCCCGGCATTCCCGTCAACGCCAAGAACTCGTCTACGTGATCACCGAACCGGTACGACGCCAGGAACATTTTCATGGTCGACCTTCTTGGGACAATCGAAGGATGCCCTCCTTGATCGCGTCCGCGGTCTCCTCCGGTTTGCGTAACCGTCGAAAGACGAACCCTCCCGCGAAGCGCAGCTTGTCACCCGCCCACCTGGGAACGACATGAAGATGGGTGTGGAAGACGGTCTGGAAAGCAGCCCGCCCATCGTTGACAACGAGATTGGCGCCGTCGGCATTCAGATCCGAACGCCGAAGTGCGCGTGAAAGGTGATGACCGGCTGCGAATACAGCCGCGCCGAGTATCGGATCCAACGAGTCGAGATCAGCGGCGTGCGCTTTCGGGACAACCAGTACGTGCCCCCTGGCGACAGGGCGAATATCCAGAAACGCCAACACGTCGTCTGTTTCGAACACGATCGTCGCCGGTAGGACGCCTTCGACGATGCCGCAAAAAACGCACTCGATCATTGGGTCTACAGTAGGCGAGCCTCTACCTGTCGGGCACCTATGACGTCGATCACGTTGGGTGGCATACCCGCACGTCGCGATACATCGCGCTCGCTTCCGGGTGGAACTTACTGTGGCGTGGGTTACCTAAGATCTATCGACTCTGGCTATCATCAGTGACCTTGTGCCTTTTCGCATGGATTCGCCTCCTCGTCGCGTGGATGAAGTAGCCATTCGACGAAACCGTAGGCGCCAATCAACTCACGAAAGTCGGAGATTTGGAAACATCGCAGAGCACTGAGAACAATCCGAGCACATCGGGCACCAGCGCTGAAGGAACGAGCACAGGTAAATCGGTGCGAGTGGGCGTAGTCCGCGAGTCCGGAGAGGGCGAGCGTCGCGTCGCGTTGGTTCCGAAGATCGTGGCGTCGCTGATCGGCAAAGGCGTCGAGGTGATCGTCGAATCCGGCGCAGGCTTGGGCGCACTGATTCCGGACGAGCTGTACGTTTCGGCAGGCGCGACGATCGGGGACCCCTGGGGTGCCGATGTCGTCGTCAAGGTCGCACCGCCCACCGATGCCGAGGTCGCGAAGCTGTCTTCGGGTTCGACGTTGATCGGATTCTTGGCGCCGCGTAATGCGGAGAACAGTATCGGCGCGCTGAAGGCAGCAGGCGTTCAGGCGTTCGCCGTCGAGGCGATTCCCCGCATTTCTCGCGCGCAGGTCATGGACGCGTTGTCTTCACAGGCGAATGTCGCAGGCTACAAGTCGGTGCTGCTTGCAGCGTCCGAGTCGACAAGATTCTTTCCGATGCTCACCACCGCCGCGGGCACGGTCAAGCCCGCGACAGTGTTGGTTCTCGGTGTCGGTGTCGCCGGCTTGCAGGCATTGGCCACAGCCAAACGTCTCGGCAGTCGCCCGACCGGGTACGACGTGCGCCCCGAGGTTGCCGATCAGGTTCGCTCGGTCGGTGCTCAATGGCTCGACCTCGGGATCGACGCAGCAGGCGAAGGCGGTTACGCCCGCGAACTGACCGAGGAGGAGCGTACGCAGCAGCAAGACGCCCTCGAAGAAGCAATCAAGGGTTTCGACGTCGTCATCACGACCGCGTTGGTGCCCGGGCGTCCGGCGCCGCGTCTGGTGACGGCCGCGGCCGTCGAGGGCATGAAGCCGGGAAGTGTCGTGGTCGACCTTGCCGGTGAGACCGGCGGAAACTGCGAGTTGACCGAGCCCGGTCAGACCGTCGTCAAGCACGCTGTCACCATCGCCTCGCCGTTGAATCTGCCTGCCAGCATGCCCGAGCACGCAAGCGAGCTGTACTCGAAAAACATTTCGGCGTTGCTCGAACTCATGCTCGTCGACGGCGGCCTCGCTCCCGATTTTTCGGACGAAGTCCTCGCCGGTGCATGCGTGACACGTGAGAAGGAGAACTGATGTACACCCCGCTGTTGGCGAATATCGCGATCCTGGTGTTGTCCGGGTTCGTGGGCTTCGCGGTGATCTCCAAGGTGCCCAACACCTTGCACACCCCGCTCATGTCCGGCACCAACGCCATTCACGGCATCGTTGTGCTCGGCGCACTGGTCGTGCTGGGCAAGGTCGAGGATCCATCGATCGGTCTGCAGATCATCCTGTTCGTCGCCCTGGTGTTCGGAACTGTCAACGTGATCGGTGGATTCGTCGTCACCGATCGCATGCTCAGCATGTTCAAGTCCAAGCCTGTGCCAGCCAAAGTTGCCCCTGAATCCGTCGAGAAGGGTGCTGACTCCTGATGGACAATCTCGTCAATATTCTCTACATCGTTGCCTTCGGCATGTTCATCTACGGCCTGATGGGACTGACCGGTCCGAAGACAGCTGTTCGCGGTAACCAGATCGCCGCGGTCGGCATGTTCGTTGCAGTCGTCGCGACGCTGATCGCGATTCGGGACACCGAGAACTGGATCCTGATCATCGTCGGCCTCGTCGTCGGTGTCGCTCTGGGGATTCCGCCCGCACGCCGAGTCAAGATGACCGGTATGCCTCAGCTGGTGGCACTGTTCAACGGTGTCGGCGGCGGCACGGTCGCGTTGATCGCTTGGGCAGAGTTCCTCGACACGTCGGGATTCTCGGACTTCAACCATGGCGAGTCGCCGACGGTGCACATTGTCATCGGTTCGCTGTTCGCGGCGATCATCGGTTCGATCTCGTTCTGGGGTTCGCTCATCGCGTTCCTCAAGCTCCAGGAAACATTGCCGGGCTCTCCGATCACGATCGGAAAGCTGCAGCAGCCGATGAACGCACTTCTGCTCATCGGCGCCGTCGCCGCAGCGGTAGTGATCGGAATCAACGCAGCCCCTGGCGAAGGTGTCTCGCAGTGGTGGATCGTCGCAGTCCTGGTGCTGGCAGGCATTCTCGGTCTGACGGTGGTGCTGCCGATCGGCGGCGCGGACATGCCGGTGGTCATCTCGCTGCTCAATGCACTGACCGGGTTGTCGGCTGCGGCAGCAGGTCTGGCTCTGAACAACACGGCAATGATCGTGGCGGGCATGATCGTCGGCGCGTCGGGCACAATCCTGACGAACTTGATGGCCAAGGCCATGAACCGGTCGATTCCGGCCATTGTTGCCGGTGGATTCGGTGGCGGCGACGCTGCGGTCGGACCAGCGGGGGCCGCTGGTGGCACCGCGAAGGCGACGTCGGCTGCCGATGCTGCCATTCAGATGGCATACGCGAACCAGGTCATCGTTGTTCCCGGTTACGGACTCGCAGTGGCACAGGCGCAGCATGCCGTCAAGGACATGGCCAAGTTGCTCGAAGCGAAGGGCGTCGAGGTCAAGTACGCGATTCACCCGGTCGCCGGCCGTATGCCGGGACACATGAACGTGTTGCTCGCCGAAGCCGACGTCGAGTACGACGCGATGAAGGAAATGGACGACATCAACGACGAGTTCTCTCGTACCGACGTCACCTTGGTGATCGGTGCGAACGATGTCACCAACCCGGCTGCTCGCAATGATTCGTCGTCCCCGATCTACGGGATGCCGATTCTGAACGTCGACCAGTCCAAGTCGGTAATCGTGCTCAAGCGTTCGATGTCCTCCGGATTCGCGGGAATCGAGAATCCGCTCTTTTTCGCCGAGGGCACTTCGATGCTCTTCGGGGATGCCAAGAAGTCGGTGTCCGCAGTGACCGAGGAACTCAAGGCGCTGTAGCAGTCAGGTGGCTGGAGCCCGAAAAACGACCGAGCCTCGAAGTGAGGCTCGGTCGTTTTTCGGTTCAGCGCAGCCGCCGCTGCACGGCCATGGCTGCCGTGTCGAGTGGGTTGCGTGCTTCCCGCTGGGCGGCGACGGGTGAGTAGAGCATCACTGCGGACGCCGCAGCCCACCATCCGGCGACTATCAGCAGGGTTGTGGCGACGCCGATGATCGTCGCCGCTCCGCTGATGACTGCAGCGGCGCCGACAGCGAGCACTGCGACCGTTCCGAGGCCCCACACGATCGGTAGATGCCTGTTGGCGGCGACGAGTGTTGCAGCGCACATCAGCGCTGCGCACGCTGTCACGTAGCCGTTGGGGAGCGCGGAGGCAGGAACCCAGCCGTCCGCCCATGTCCGAACGGCAGCGGTGGTCAGCGAAGCGCCGATGGTCAGAGCGATCACCGCGCCGATTCCGTAGTGAAGTTTGCGCATCAGGGCGACGACCGTGAGGGCGGCGACGGCAATCAACACCGGTGTGATGCCGAAGGTGGCGAGGACTTTCTCCGATAGGCCGACAAGTTCGGCCACGACTACGCGTGAGTGCGGGTAGGTGAATCCGAGCGTAGGTAATACGACCAGGATGGTCAGCAACATCAGAGCGGCTGCTCCGGCCGCGATTGTTCGCACAGTCGTGCCACGTCGGCGGAAGACTGCGTCCAGTTCCTCGTTCGATTCGTCGTCGTTCAGTTCGACAAATTCCATGCTGTCGGTGTTCGTGGTCATAGGCCCAGCACCGCTTGGTCTGCACGATTCATGGCCACGACAATGCATCATGACCCTGAGCACTCGATGTGAATGGGTCGTGAACTCCGTTCAGGTCCTCTCTGCCTCGACGTGAGTCGGACGAACGGTTCCGGCGGTTGCAGCCGCGAGCAAGGTAAGAGCCAAGGGAACTGCCATCGCGGCGGTAAGCGGAACGACGTGCGACAACCAGCCGATGACGGCAGGACCGGCGAGGAACCCCACATATCCCATGCCGACGACGCGCGACATGTTCGTCGCTGGCGCGCCTGATCCGAGGTTGCCTGCGCTGGTGAATATTTGTGGGATGCTCCCGGACAATCCGAGGCCGAAGGCCGCCCAGCCTGCCAACGTGAGCGGTAGCGACTCGGACACTAGTACCAGGAGCATCCCTGCTGCGGCCACGAGATTGCCATAGCGAACGACGGCGACCGGGCCGAATTGCGCGCTGATGCGGTCGGCGCAGAAGCGGCCAATGGTCATCGCCGATGCGAAGAACCCGAACGCGAGCGCCGCGATCCCGTCCGAGGTGCCGAGATGTTCCTTCACCTGCAATGTGCTCCAGTCGTTTGCGACGCCCTCGGACAGAAACAATGCGAATGCCAGTGCACCCAGGCCGAGTACCCGCGGAGAGAACCAGCCGAGCGCGGGCGAGTCGGAACGATCCGGTGACATCGCGGGGTGAGTCGCGCGCAGCAGAAACGACCGGCACGACGCGATGGCGATCAGCCCGAGTACACCGGCGCCGCCCACCGATATCTCGATCGGAAGCTCGGCCCCCAGTGTCACAGCCCCTATCAGTGATCCGAGTACACCACCCACAGAGAACAGGGCGTGAAAGGCCGACATGATCGGTCTCGGATACATGCGCTCGACTTCGACTGCTTGAGCGTTCATTGCCACGTCGAGAGCGCCGTTGCACATTCCCAGCACGAAAAGGGACGCGCCGAGAGTGACTACGCCGGTCGACAGTGCCGGGCCCATCAATGCAACGGCCAACATCGAAGCCGAAACCATGACTAGTCGGTTACTGCCGAAGCGATCGGAGAGGCGTCCAGCGGCCTGCATTCCAACGATCGCTCCGATCGCGAGAAGGAGCAGCAACGATCCCAGTGTGGCGTGCGAGGTGTCGGTGCGGCGTTCGACCATCGGAATGTGTACGACCCAGACGGCAAAGAGAAAGCCGTTGACCGCGAATATCGTGAAAATTGCGACGCGTGCTCGTTTTACGTGCGGGGATACGCGAACCGGTAAATCGACCACGATGCTCGACGCTACCCTTTGCTCTTGCCGTGCTGGGTTCGGTTGTCTGCGGCGGTAGATCTGGTTCAGTCGAAGCATTCGTTGCCGAGCAGGTTCCGGATTGCCTCATGACTGTGACGCTTGTCACAACAGGCGGTTTGGTCTGGCGGCTCCCATCGCCGGGAGCGTAGTTTCTTCTCATCGGCCATGAGCGGTAATCGTTACAGGTTGTGCGTAACGATCCAGAAACGGTCTCGACCAGGTCAACGCTTCGTGGTCTCATCTGAGTCACGAGACGAAGCCGCTCGAAGGAGAAGTCATGACACTCGCAGACTCCCGCACCTCGGACACTGCCCTCATCAGCACCAGTGGATTGCCTACACTTTCCAGCAATCAGCTTGCCATGATGCGTGCCTTCTTTTGCTACGAATTCGAGATCGACGAACTCGAACGCACCGCACTGCCCGACGCTACCGTCGAGGTCGTATCCGAATGGGTCGGAGCGCTCGAAATGAGCGGATTGTTCGCTCCCGCCGAGCTGCGGACCATGTCCGAGGCCTGGCTCAGTGAGCCCGACCAGCTCGTCTCGCTCCTCGTAGGAGACGTCGACGAGATCACTGCGCGCCGTGAGGTAGTTTCGACAGCAGAAGCCACAGTCTCCGGCGCAGCCGTTGCAGATTTGCTGCGCGCCAGCTGATTCAACCCCCGTTTCCGGGGTCTTGGCTACCATCCTTCCAACCGAGTAAGTGCTGGAAGGACGGAAGCGAATGACCACAGCAGGTGTGGACGAACCCGCAGTCGCCGGGTGGATCGGAAGTCTGGGAATCGGTGCGGTCTCGCCGTTGAATTTCGAGCGCGTCGGCAATGGACAGTCCAACTTGACCTATTCCGTCAGTGATGCAGGCGGAAGCCGGTGGATCTTGCGTCGACCACCGCTCGGCCACCTGCTGGCATCGGCTCACGACGTCATCCGCGAGCATCGCATTATGTCTGCGCTGCAGAACACAAGTGTTCCGGTACCAAAGATGCTGGCAGTGTCGGACGATCCCGTCATATCCGAAGTACCCCTCGTGCTGATGAGCTTCGTCGATGGCGTCGTCCTCGACTCGGTCGCTACTGGCGAGCGGTTACCCGAGCAAGTGCGTCGAGCCGTCGGCCTCAACATGGTGGGGGCCTTGGCTGCCATCCATCGCGTGGATCTCGAGAGCGTCGGGCTTCTCGACCTTGCGAGCCACGGCTCGTATGCGGCCCGTCAACTCAAGCGTTGGATAAAGCAGTGGGAGCAGTCCAAATCTCGTGAGGTGCCCGCAATCGACTCCCTTGCCGAGCGATTGGCGTCGAACATTCCAGAGCAAGGCGAAATTTCGCTTGTACATGGCGATTTTCATCTCAACAACGTGATCGTGTCACCGACCAGAGGTTCGATCCTCGCCGTGGTCGACTGGGAGCTCAGTACGCTCGGTGACCCACTCGCAGACCTCGGCGGGCTTCTGGCCTACTGGCCCGAGGCCGGAGACGCCGTCGCGGGCCCCTTCATGGCGTCCACTGCGGCAGGATTCCCGACGCGTGAGGAATTGATCGCCGAATATGCGGCCAAAACAGGTCGTGATGTTACGTCGGCAGGGTTTTGGCAGGTGCTGGCGCTGTGGAAGCTGTCGATCATCGCTGAGGGCGTCATGCGTCGGGCCGAGGCCGATGTCCGTAACCGCGCCGACGCCGGATCGCCCACGACTTCGTTGATCGACGACATCGTGGGGCGGGCCGTCTCGACCGCGGACGCTATCGGTATCTAGCTCGGTATCACCAGAGTGCGTGCTGCTGCCTCGATTTGGGTGGGAATCGGCACAGGTCGACGGGTCTGGGCGTCGACGTAGACGTGTACGAAGCGGCCGGTTGCAGCAAGCTGCAATTCGTCGCCTACTGCGTCACGAAAGAGGGCGAGTTTGTAGACGATGCTGCGTGTTCCGAGTTTTTCGACCGACAGTCCGACCTGGAGTCGATCGGGAAACGACAGTTCGCGGTGGTAGTTGCACGAAGTTTCTGCGACGACGCCGATCGCAGACAGTTGCCGAATGTCGATTCCGGTTGTGGCCATCAGCCACCCGTTCACCGCAGTGTCGAAATACGAGTAGTACGTGACATTGTTGACGTGGCCATAGTGGTCGTTGTCGTCCCACCGCGTCCCGACGGGCCACAGAGCGGGGTATTCGGATGCCGGGTTGTGCTCGGCGCGCTGATCGGCAGAGGCAGTCATGCATGCTTACTCTATCGGCTTCCGCGCTAGAACCCCGCGCAGGATCAGGCCGACAACCAGAGCCCAGAATGCCGATCCGATACCGAAGATAACCACGCCCGAAGCGGCGATGAGGAAGGTGAGGATTGCAGCCTCACGGCCAGTCTCCGCTTTCAATGCGCCGGCGAGCGACGCACCGAGCGTTCCGAAAAGTGCAAGACCGGCAACCGTTTCGACGACGCCGGGCGGAGCAACCGCGACGAGGGTAGCCACGGCTGCCGAGCACAGTGCGAGGAACAGGTAGAACCACCCTGCCGAAAAGGCTGCGATCCAGCGACGTTTCGTGTCCGGATGGGCACTGGGACCGGCGGCCAGCGCAGCGCTGATAGCGGCCAAGTTGATCGCGTGACCGCCGAATGGGGCGCCGAGGACGGTGCCGATTCCGGTGATGCTCAGGACCGATCGCCACGGGACGTCGTAGCCGAACGAGGTCATCACTGCCACTCCCGGGATGTTCTGCGACGCCATGGTCACGATGTACAACGGCAGCGCTATTCCGATGATTGCCTGCCACGTCCAGTGCGGCATCGTCGGATCGATTCGTGGAATCAGATCGAGTGCGCGAGGAATTCGATCCTGACTCCACACATCGATGGCGATGACGATCGCAGCCGCGCCGAACGCAGCAGGAACCGCCCAACGCTGGGAGAATCGTTGCAGGACAAGCCATACCAAAACTACTGGAGCGATTACCGCCGGTGAAGTAGCAAATGCTGTGACCGGTTGCAGGCACAACGGCAGCAGTACCCCGGCGAGCATCGCCTGGGCGAGTGATGTCGGAATCGATTGGATCAGCTTGCCCAGTCGGGGCGAGAGCCCCGTTGCGACGATCAGGACACCCACCACGACGAAGGCTCCGACGGCTGCAGGCCAGCCGCCGACGACAGTTCCGGTACCCGCCAGCAGCGCTGCGCCAGGAGTCGACCAGGCGAGCGTGATGGGCTGTCGATAGCGGCGCGAGAGATACACCATGCCGACACCTTGTGTGATCATGACGGCGAGAAGACCTGAGGCTGCTTCGGTCGGCGTTGCTCCGACGGCACGAAGTCCGGTGAGGACGACGGCGAACGAACTGGTGAATCCGACGAGCGCGGCGACGATGCCTGCGAGGATCGGCTGCGCTCGACCCGCATCGGGCGCAGTAGTGATGTCTGGGTGATCGGGCACGAATGTAGATGATGCCCTGTGGCATGCGATGGCGCACGATCGGCGAGTTCGAGAAATAAAGCATGCGGAGGCGCATACTCTTCACGTGTTGGTCCGACACCTGACAAGCGTCGACCGAGGACTTCTACGGCCGTCAGCGCCCCGACACCCCGCATCGATTCGATGCGCTGTCGGACTCGGCCGACCTGTTCACCCAGATGATCTGGGGGAACGACAGCGACTTTTCTGCCGGTGCGATGTCCTCCTGCGTCAGTGCGGCATGAGATCGCCGGGCGCCGACAGCCCGTGCGCAGATCAGTACGGCGCATGTTTCGAAGACACCATCACCTCGCGGACCTACCCAGCCATTCGGCAGACGCTCGGCGATATCGAGCGACGCGCTCCACGGGCGCGCGTGGTCGTCGTCGGTTATCAGTGGCTCCTCCCGCCCTCGATCGGGTGCGCGCCGCGGATGCCGGTCGCGCCGGGGGACGTCCCTACCTGCGCAGTCTGCAGCGGGCACTCGACACGAGCATCGCCAGCGCGGCCGCCGAGACCGACACGACGTTCGTCGACATGTCCGTGGTGTCCGAGGGGCACGATGGATGTCAGGCCGTCGGAACGAGGTGGGTCGAACCGCTCGTGTTCTCGGATCAGTTCGTACCGGTGCACCCCAACGCTGATGGAGAAGCTGCAATGGCCGCGGAAGTGGAGAAAGCTCTAGCGTCGTGAGTATTCGGATGCACGGGCGATTTGATCGCTCGTAGGCCGAACACCGGTGTAGAGGAAGAACTGTTCCGCTGCCTGCAATGCGATGACCTGTGCACCCGTTACTACCGGCTTGCCTGCGGCGCGGGCTGCGGCAAGGAACGGCGTCTCCGACGGCATGGCCACGACATCGAATACTGCTTGTGCAGAATGGATCTGGGCGTCGGTGAACGGTGACGCGTCGGCATCGGGTCCGCCTTCCATGCCGATGGGGGTGACGTTCACCAAAAGTTCCGCAGCCACGGGCTCCGGTGCCCAGTCGTACCCGTAGGACTCGGCGAGCGCATGTCCGGTCTTGGAGTTGCGCGCAACGACGGTTCCCTTGGTGAAACCGGAATCGCGAAGCGCCGCGACGACAGCTTTGGCCATTCCACCGCTGCCGGTGACTGCGACGGTGAACTCGGATGAAAAGCCCGAAGCAGCAAGTAGATCCGCGACGGCCTGGTAGTCGGTGTTGTAAGCGTGCAGGACGCCGTCCTCGTTGACGATGGTGTTCACCGACTCGATGGCGCGCGCCGACTCGTGCATCACGTCGACCAGCTCTATGACAGCTTCCTTGAACGGCATGGACACGGCGCAACCACGGACGCCGAGCGCGCGGACACCGCCGATTGCCGCGGGCAGGTCGGTGGTGGTGAAGGCCTTGTACAGGTAGTCGAGATTCAACTCGTCGTAGAGGTAGTTGTGGAATCGGGTGCCGATGTTGCTGGGACGCCCGGACAGTGACATACAGAGTGTGGTGTCCTTGGTCAACGAGCGAGTCATGACCCCAAGTCTATTCCGGCCGGCCGAGGAGCAGTATCAGCAGTTCTCGGCCACCGTGGCCAGGGCGCGATGATCCGCCTGCGTGATGGGTAGCCCGTATTGAGCGGCCACGGAGAGATATTTCCCTGCGTAGAAGCAGTGATATGCCTTGTTCGGGGGCAGCCAGTGCGAAGGTGTGTCGTCGCTCTTCGACTGGTTGTCGTGTCCGTTGACAGCGAGAAGATTGAAATCGAGGTCGTTGGCGAAGCGCACTCGCTTGTCCGGTAGCCACCCGTTGGCGCCCATGTCCCAGGCTGCAGACAACGCGTACACGTGATCGATCTGAACCGCGCTGGCATCCGATTTGCTGAACTTCACGACCTCACCCGAGTACGGGTCGGCAAGAGAGCCCTCGAGGACCACACAATTGTGGGTGCCTTCCCGGAACACCAACGCGCTCATACTGCGAGCAAGGACGTTGTTGCGGGTGTCGCAACCGTCGTGACCGCCGGGTCCGTCGTAGTCGTCGGTCCATGCTGGACCGAAGACGCAACCTTCACTCTTTTTGCACCCACGCTCGTAACCGAGGGCATCCGGCCTCGCGGCAACGACCGGCACCTGGGCGAGAAGTTCCTCGATCTGCACGCGGGTGGGGCTGCCCGGCGCAGGAGGTGGAGGTGCGAAACCGGGTATCCCGCTATCGCAGGAACCGAACGCCGCCATCGCGAAAGTGACCGCCACCAACAGCAGCGCGATACGCAGCTTCTTCACACACACCCAATCCTCGAACCACAGTTGACTCTCGAGAGTGTGCCGTATGGCACCGACAAGTGTGCAATCAGTCGACTTCCAGGACAACCTTGCCCGCAACGTGCCCATCTTCTACGAGGGCCAGCGCCGGGCCTGCTTGCTCCAGAGGAAAAACATGATCGATACGCGGACGCAGAACTCCCGAGGCAACCAGTTCTGCCAGACGTGTGAAGGCGACAGCAGTGCGATCCCGCACCACCGAAGTGCCGCCCAACGAACCCGCGAGAGTCGGGTCTGCCACGCTGATGATCGGGGCACCAGGTTTCGCCAGCTTTGCGGCAGCTCTCAATGTGTCGCCACCGACCAGGTCGAAAATGCCGTCCACTCCCTCCGGCACCGCAACCCGGATCTCGTCGGAGAACGTGTCCCCGGACTCGACGAACTTCGCACGCATACTCTCCACCCACTCACGCTTCGCCGGGCTCGCTACTCCGACCGCGGCGATTCCGTCGGCGTGAGCCAACTGCAATGCCGAGGATCCGACGCCGCCGCCGGCACCGAGTACCAGCAGGGTGTCCTTCTTACGCAGCCCCAACTGATCGAGCGCGTCGTACGCCGTGCCGGCCGCGACTGCGAGGGTGGCGGCGGTGGTGAACGGAACGCTCTCCGGCTTGTGCGCTGCATTCGCTGCGTTCAACACGGTGTACTGCGCATAGCCGCCGTGGCCGGAGGCCGTCGCGCCGAAGACGTGATCTCCGACCGAGAATCCGTCTACGTGTGGGCCGATCTGAACGACGGTCCCCGCTACCTCGCGTCCCAGAACCGCAGGCAGAGGCGTCCGAACAGTGTCCTTGCGGTTACCTGCCCTTACCTTCCAATCAGCCGGATTGACCCCAGCGGCGTGGACGGCGACGAGTAGTTGTCCCGGCCCAGGATCGGCGATGGGAATGTCGAGAAAGTACTCGGTTTCGGGGCCACCGTACTCACTGAATCCGTAAGCGATCATCTACATACTGTGCCTTAATGTCCGGTTCTTCCGTTACCGAAGTCGCCTCGGTCCGCCGATTTTTCGGTCTACGAATGGGCATGGTGTTCCAATTACGCACGGAGCGGACTGGATCCCGTCGGAAATGGCTGCAACTGGAACACCACACCCAACTGCGCTGATACCGCCCTGCTTGGATGGACCAATGCTGCATGGTCTCTGGTCTCCAGGTTCGGGGCTGATGCTGTGGCAGGAAGAGGCGTCCGGCAGTGAGCCGGATCTTCCGGCCACGCACGCCCGGGCGGTGGCCCGGACCTTCCGTCACAAGGTCGACATCGCGTTCCCGCCCGCCGGTGCGGGCGACCCGCGAGTGGTACGAGTGCCTGCCCTTGCGCTGGCGCCGGTCGATGCTGCCGAGCTTCTACTGCGCACCCCGGCCTCGCACGCCGCGATGTCCGGGGACCTTCGGTATCTCGGGCATGTTGCGCGGGGAGTCGAGCGATGGGTGCGGGCCGGACGCGTCGTGCCCGCGCTGGTCCTCATCGAGGGGCACTGGTGGCCCAGGTGGCGTCTCGTCGGTGGGGAACGGCAGCGCGCGTGGCTCAGCGAGCTAGCTGTGACGATGCCTTCGGTTCAGTGCCACGGCAACAGGCCGAAGAAGTTGCTCGAGGACTTCCTCGAAGAGATCACCGATCCGATCGTGAGGTCGATACTGGGAAAGCCTGATTCGGATCATCCGTTGTTGGCTGCCCTCGTTCGCGACGATTCCGTCGAAGACGGTACGACGCAGACCGCAACGTTGTTGGACAAGTGGCGGGCAAGCCTCACTGTCGACGAACCCGCGCTCGTGTTGCGTCTGCTGGAGCCAGACGACGAGGCCGCGGAGGCAGACGAGAGCGAAGGGGCGTTGTGGAAGCTGCAGGTGTGCCTGCGGGCCGATGGGGAAGCTCCGATTCCGGTGCCCATGAGCCGAAAGGTCGACGCGAGCCTGTTGAGCACGGCTGTACGCAAGCTCGGTGAGGCGGTCGCGGCGTACCCGCGGTTGCGTGACCTCCCGTCCCACCCTGGGACCCTGGATCTTCTGCTGCCCACCTCTGTTGTGATCGATCTCGTCGAACACGGCGCGAAAGCCCTTTCGGAGTCGGGGACGACCGTTCTGCTGCCCAGGGCGTGGAGTCGACTGGACCCGTCGATGCGACTGCGGGTCGATTCGCCTGCCGTGACGAAGGCCGCCGAGAATCGCGCCGTCGGGATGGATGAGCTCATTTCGTACGACTGGCAACTGCAACTCGGCGACATGGTGCTGACCGAGGCCGAGTTGAATCGGCTGGCAGTGTCCAAGGGCGACCTGGTTCGTCTTCGTGGGGTGTGGGTGCTGGCCGACGGAAGCCAGCTCGCCGCCGCCGCCAAATACGTTGCGCAGCATCATGGCGACGGAACCGAACTGGGCAAGTTGATGCGCGAAATGACGATCTCCTCGCCGCCGCCTGCACCCGTCGAGGAGATCACCGCCACCGGGTGGGCGAAGACGCTGCTGCAGCCCGACGCCGTCCCGGAGCGGATTCCGTTGCCAGCTGGGGTGAATGCTGTTCTGCGGCCATATCAGGAACGTGGTTTGGACTGGCTGACATTCATGTCTCGGCTGGGGTTGGGCGCAATCCTGGCCGATGACATGGGTTTGGGGAAGACGCTGCAGGTGCTGGCTCTGCTCGCGCACGAGAAGAGCCCGACGCCGACGCTGTTGGTCGCACCTATGTCGGTCGTCGGCAACTGGCAGCGTGAAGCCGCGAAGTTCACTCCTGACTTGCGGGTCCTGGTTCATCACGGTCCGGCGCGGTTGCGGGACGACGCCCTCGAGCAGGCGATCAATGAGCACGACCTCATTGTCACGACGTACGCCCTGATGGCCAAGGACCGCGCGCAGTTCGCGGCTCGGACGTGGCGCCGGGTGGTTCTCGATGAGGCTCAGCACATCAAGAACGCAGGGACGGTTCAAGCCAAGGCTGCTCGCGCGATTCCCGCCGATCTGAAATTGGCATTGACCGGCACGCCCGTCGAGAACAGGCTGGACGAGCTTCGATCCATTCTCGATTTCGCGAACCCTGGAATGCTCGGTGCGCCTGCCGATTTCCGCAAGCGGTTCTCGGTGCCGATCGAGCGTGAGCAGGACGAGAGTGCGGTCACACGCTTGCGCGCGATCACCTCGCCGTTCATTCTTCGTCGCGTCAAGACCGATCCGACGGTCATTGCCGATTTGCCGGACAAGGTCGAGATGACGGTTCGCGCGAATCTGACGGCCGAGCAGGCGGGGCTCTACAAGGCAGTGGTGGACGAGATGATGGCTCAGATCGCGGACGCGAAGGGCATGAAGCGTAAGGGGGCGGTGCTCTCAGCCCTCACTCGCTTGAAGCAGGTCTGCAATCATCCCGCGCATTTCCTGTCCGACGGTTCGCCGGTGCTCAAGCGTGGTCAGCATCGGTCAGGCAAGGTCGGATTGGTGGAGGACATTCTCGATTCGGTTCTCGGGGACAACGAAAAGGTGCTGCTGTTCACGCAGTTTCGCGAATTCGGTGAACTCGTCGGACCGTATTTCGCCGAGCGTTTCGGTACCGAAGTGCCGTTCCTGCACGGTGGCGTCAGCAAGACGAACCGTGATGCGATGGTCGAGAAATTTCAGGAGGACGGCGGGCCGCCGATCATGATGCTCTCCCTCAAGGCAGGCGGCACCGGTCTGAACTTGACTGCGGCCAATCATGTTGTGCATCTTGATCGGTGGTGGAACCCGGCGGTGGAGAATCAGGCTACCGATCGTGCGTTCCGAATCGGCCAACGCAAGAACGTTCACGTGCGAAAGTTGTTGTGCGTGGGCACCGTCGAAGAACGTATCGATGGGATGCTGGATTCGAAACAGGATCTTGCGGACCTCGCCGTCGGGACGGGTGAGAACTGGGTGACCGAGATGGACACCGGCGAATTGCGTGAGTTGTTCCGCCTCAGCGAAGATGCGGTGGGGGAGTGATGGCGGACTTCGGTCAGTACGGTAGACGTCGTAAAGTCAAGGGCGGCATAGAATCACAGAACAAGCGTGGAGCTTTCGGGCAGACCTGGTGGGGCCGCCACTTCGTCACCGCCATGGAAGAGCTGGCAGATCCGGGTCGGATTGCGCGGGGGCGTACGTATGCCCGAGGTGGTCAGGTGCTGACGCTCGGGGTCGAACGCGGTCAGATCTACGGCGAAGTTCAGGGAAGTCAGCTCGAACCGTTCTCGGCATCGGTGACCGTGGATCCGCTGTCACAGGGCGAGGTTTCGGCTCTGGTGGGCAGGGTGCGCTCCAATCCGGGGATGCTCGCGGAACTTGCGTCCAATGCGATCCCGCAGGCACTTGCCTCGACGCTTCTGCCGCACGACAAGGGGCAGCTCGATTTCGATTGCACATGCCCGGACGACGGGTGGCCGTGCAAGCATGCGGCCGCGCTGATGTATATCGCGGCCGAGCACATCGACGCTTCGGCGGCGACGATTCTGACGTTGCGTGGCGTCGATCTGGAAATGTTGATCGAGGATGTCGGGGAATCCGAGGTCGAGTTCGATCGCGAGGACTGGTTCGGCAACGAGATGCCGTTTCCGTCGTTGCCGCGCGTTGAATTTTCTCCGGCGATCGACGATCTCGACCCGTTGATCCTGCGCCGCGCCTTCCGCTCGGGTGGCTACGAGGAGTTCGAGGTCAGCTCCGCTGTCGCCGATCTCGTGGGGTTCTATCGGAGGTTGGGCGAGTAAGCCTCTAGACATGCATGGATGTCCGACTATAGGATGACAACACATCATCTTCTCGTATCGGTTAGGACGGATCTCATGACTCGCGAGCTCTCGCACTTCATCGGCGGCAAGCACGTCTCCGGCACCTCGGGCAACTTCGGTGACGTTTTCGATCCGAACACCGGCGAGGTGCAGGCACTCGTGCCGCTGGCCAGTGATGCCGAGGTCGAGGCCGTGATCGCGGACGCAGAGAAAGCCCAGGTCGAATGGGCCAAGTGGAACCCGCAGCGTCGCGCCCGCATCCTGATGAAGTTCGTCGAGCTCATCAACCGGGACATGGACGAGCTGGCCCGGTTGCTCTCGAGCGAGCACGGCAAAACCGTCGCAGACGCCAAGGGCGACGTCCAGCGTGGGCTCGAGGTCATCGAGTTCGCGATCGGTGTTCCGCACCTGCTCAAGGGCGAATACACCGAGGGTGCCGGTGGAGGCATCGACGTCTACTCCATGCGTCAGCCGCTCGGCGTCGTTGCAGGTATCACCCCGTTCAACTTCCCCGCCATGATCCCGCTGTGGAAGGCCGGCCCAGCCATCGCTACCGGCAACGCATTCATTCTCAAGCCATCCGAGCGCGACCCCTCGGTGCCGCTCAAGCTGGCCGAACTTTTCCTCGAAGCAGGCCTGCCGCCGGGCGTCTTCAACGTCGTCAACGGTGGCAAGAACGCCGTCGACGTTCTACTGAACGACGATCGCGTCAAGGCCATCGGCTTCGTCGGCTCCACGCCGATCGCGCAGTACATCTACGAGACCGCCGCCAAGAACGGCAAGCGTGCGCAGTGCTTCGGCGGCGCCAAGAACCACGCCCTGATCATGCCCGACGCCGATCTCGACCAGGTCGCCGACGCACTTCTCGGTGCCGCGTACGGCTCGGCGGGTGAGCGCTGCATGGCCATTTCGGTTGCTGTTCCAGTCGGTGAAGAGACGGCCGACGCACTGGTGGCCAAGTTGACCGAGCGTGTCAAGAACCTGAAGATCGGCCGCAGTGACGACGAGAACGCGGACTTCGGTCCACTCGTCGGTAGCGATGCACTGAAGCGAGTCAACGACTACACCCAGATCGGCGTCGACGAGGGGGCCGAACTCGTCGTCGACGGGCGCGGTTTCAAGCTCGCGGGCCACGAGAACGGATTCTTCGCCGGCGCAACACTGTTCGACAAGGTGACGACGGACATGCGCATCTACAAGGAAGAGATCTTCGGACCCGTCCTGATCGTCGTCCGCGCCAAGGATTACGAGGATGCACTGCGTCTGCCGTCCGAACACGAGTACGGCAACGGTGTCTCGATCTTCACTCGCGACGGTGACACCGCGCGTGACTTCTGCTCACGCGTTCAGGTCGGCATGGTCGGCGTCAACGTCCCGATTCCGGTGCCGATCGCGTACCACACCTTCGGTGGTTGGAAGCGTTCGGGATTCGGCGATCTGAACCAGCACGGCCCCGATTCGATTCGCTTCTACACCAAGACCAAGACGGTCACGCAGCGTTGGCCTTCGGGCAAAAAAGAAGAGACTGCGAACCACTTCGTCATCCCGAACATGGACTGACCGCCGATGTTCACATTGACCGAGGACGAACGGGCGATCAACGAAACAGCGCGCGATTTCGCCGACGAGTTCCTGGCACCGAAGGCCGTCGAATGGGATCAGAACAAGCACTTTCCCGTCGACGTACTGCGCAAAGCTGCAAGCCTGGGTATGGGCGGAATCTATATCGGTGAGGACGTCGGCGGGTCGGATCTGACGCGCGTCGACGCCGTGCGGATCTTCGAACAACTCGCCACCGGTGATCCGTCGATCGCGGCATACATCTCCATTCACAACATGGTGACGTGGATGATCGACACCTATGGCAACGACGAGCAACGTCGTCAGTGGGTGCCGGGGCTGTGCTCGATGGACCAGCTCGGAAGCTACTGCCTCACCGAACCAGGTGCCGGATCCGATGCCGCGGCACTGACTACCAAGGCTGTGCGCGACGGAGACGACTACATCCTCAACGGAGTGAAGCAGTTCATCTCCGGAGCAGGGGTATCCGACGTCTACGTCGTGATGGCGCGAACGGGTGAAGCTGGTCCCAAGGGCATTTCGGCAATCGTCGTACCGAAAGACTCTGCAGGCCTGTCGTTCGGAGCGAACGAGAAGAAGATGGGCTGGAATGCCCAGCCGACCAGGCAGGTCGTCTTCGAAGATGTCCGTGTTCCGGCCGCCAACGTGCTCGGAAACGAGGGCGACGGTTTCCGTATCGCGATGAACGGCCTCAACGGCGGACGCCTCAACATCGCCGCCTGCTCGATCGGTGGCGCACAGAGCGCTCTCGACAAAGCGGTGTCCTACCTCGCCGAGCGCAAGGCCTTCGGCAATCGATTGCTCGACGCGCAGGCTCTGCAGTTCCGACTGGCAGATATGAAGACCGAGCTCGAAGCCGCCCGAACTCTACTGTGGCGCGCTGCGGAGGCGTTGCAGACCGGCGCCGAGGACAAGGTCGAACTCTGCGCCATGGCAAAGAGATTCGGAACGGACACCGGATTCGACGTCGCGAACGCCGCGTTGCAGTTGCTCGGTGGCTACGGCTACCTCGCGGAGTACGGTGTGGAGAAGATCGTCCGAGACCTTCGTGTCCATCAGATCCTCGAGGGGACCAACGAGATTATGCGAGTCGTCGTGGCTCGCTCGATTGTGGGAGCAGCATGAGCGAACCCGAGGTGTTGTTCGACCTGCGCGGTGGCGTCGGCCGAATCACGCTCAACCGTCCGAAAGCCATCAACGCGTTGAATCACGCGATGGTGCTCGACATCGCGCCGCAGCTCGAGAAGTGGGCCGTCGATGACGAGGTCGAACTGGTGCTCCTCACCGGCGCAGGCGAACGTGGCTTGTGTGCCGGTGGTGACATCGTCTCGATCTACCACGACGCAAAAGAGGGCGGTAGCGGGTCGAAGGTATTCTGGCGCGACGAGTACATCCTCAATGCGGCTATCGCTCGATTCCCCAAGCCGTACGTGGCAATCATGGACGGGGTGGTGATGGGCGGCGGTGTCGGCCTGTCCGCCCACGCCAACACCCGCATCGTGACCGACCGCTCGAAGATCGCGATGCCCGAGGTCGGTATCGGTTTCATCCCCGACGTCGGCGGGACGTTTCTGCTGTCCCGTGCCCACGGAGAGTTGGGAACACACCTCGGCCTCACCACCGCACGCATGGACGCCGGTGACGCCATCGCGGCAGGTTTCGCCGATCACTACATCCCCTCCGACAAGTTGCCGGACTTCTACGCTGCACTCGAAACCAGAACCCTCGCCGATGCGTTGGCTTCGTTCACCGAACCGGCACCCACATCGAGTCTCGACGCGGCACGCAGCTGGATCGACGCCGCGTACAGCGCCGATACCGTCGAAGAAATCGTGAACCGCTTGCGGCGCAGTGAGGTACCCGACGCACACAAGGCTGCCGATGATATCGAATCGAAGTCACCGGTCGCCCTGAAGGTCACGCTGAAGTCGCTGCGGCGGGCCGCCGAAGCCGCCTCGCTCGAAGAGGTGCTCGACGACGAATATCGGGTGTCCTCGGCAAGTCTGGATTCACATGACCTCGTCGAGGGAATCCGCGCACAGGTGGTGGAGAAGGACAGAAACCCGAGGTGGTCTCCGTCGACACTCGCCGATGTCACCAGCGAGGACGTCGATCGCTATTTCGCCCCGTTGGGTGCCGCTGAACTGGGATTGAGCAACGAACTTGGAGGGCAGCGATGAGTGAGAACACGATCGGTTTCGTCGGTCTCGGCCATATGGGCGGACCGATGGCAGCGAACCTGGTGAAAGCGGGATACACGGTTCAGGGCTTCGACCTCGTCCCTGCAGCGCTGGAGCAGGCAACGAAGGACGGCGTGACCGTCGTCGAATCTGCCGTGGCTGCAGTGTCGAACGCCGATGTCGTGATCACGATGCTGCCCAACGGCAGACTCGTGCTCGATCTGTACAAGGATCTACTTCCCGGTGCCGCGCCCGGAACCCTGTTCATCGATTCCTCGACCATCGATGTCGCCGACGCGCATGCTGCGCACAAGCTCGTCGACGACGCGGGCCACCGCGGTCTCGACGCTCCGGTATCGGGTGGTGTGGGCGGTGCGGCTGCGGGCACGCTGACGTTCATGGTCGGCGGGTCCGAAGATGACTTCGCTTCGGCTGCCGCTGTTCTCGACGTCATGGGTCGCAAAGTTGTCCACTGTGGCGCCGCGGGCAACGGCCAAGCCGCCAAGATCTGCAACAACATGATCCTCGGGGTGTCGATGATTGCGATCAGCGAGGCATTCGTGCTCGGTGAGAAGCTCGGTCTCAGTAATCAAGCGTTATTCGACGTCGCATCCACCGCATCCGGGCAATGCTGGGCGCTGACTACCAATTGTCCTGTGCCAGGACCGGTTCCGACGAGTCCGGCCAACAACGACTACACACCGGGTTTCGCGGCAGCATTGATGGACAAAGATCTCGGTCTTGCTGCGAAGGCGCTGCGCGACAATGGTGTCCACGGCGTTCTCGGGCTCAAGGCCGCGGAGCTCTATTCGGAGTTCAAAGAAGCGTCCGGCGGCGGAGCGGACGTAGACTTCTCCGGCATCATCAACGACATTCGCCAGCGTTCGACAGAGTAGAGCAAGTGAGCGACTACGAAACCATCCTGCTGGAGCGACGAGGTCGAGTCGGGATCATCACGCTCAATCGGCCGAAGGCGCTCAACGCGTTGAACTCTCAGCTGATGCACGAGGTGGTGTCCGCCGTCGAGGACCTCGACGGAGACCTGGGTATCGGAGCCATCCTGATCACCGGCTCGGAGAAGGCGTTCGCTGCGGGTGCGGATATCAAGGAAATGCAGCCGAAGTCGTACATGGACGTGTATATCGAGGATCTGTTCAGTGCCTGGGATCGACTGTCGGCAGCGCGCACACCGATCGTCGCGGCCGTATCGGGATACGCGCTCGGTGGAGGCTGCGAGCTGGCGATGCTGTGCGATGTCCTGATCGCTTCCGACACCGCGGTATTCGGTCAGCCGGAGATCAAGCTGGGGGTCATCCCCGGAATCGGTGGGTCGCAGCGTCTGACTCGCGCTGTCGGTAAGGCCAAGGCCATGGAGATGGTCCTGACCGGGCGAAACATGAAGGTCGACGAGGCCGAGCGAGCCGGGCTCGTCTCACGAATCGTGCCCGCCGCGGACCTGCTCGACGACGCTATCGCTACCGCGACGACCATCGCCGAGATGTCGCTTCCGATTGCGATGATGGCCAAGGAAGCGGTCAACCGCTCGTTCGAATCCTCGCTAGCCGAGGGTGTTCGGTTCGAGCGTCGACTGTTTCATTCGACCTTCGCGACCGAGGATCAGAAGGAAGGCATGTCTGCCTTCATCGACAAGCGTAAGGCGACATTCGTCAATCGGTGACCGATGTGTTCAGCCCTGCTGCCCGGCGGACAGCAGGGCTGCTTCGTGCGTGGATACCGCGAAGCTGGGCACGCTCCGTTCACCAGGCCGGTGACGACCCGATGTCCTCGAAGTCACCGGCTGTGCGCCTCAGTTCGGCGAGAATGCGCACCAGCGACGTCAGACGGTCCTTCGACAGACCAGGCTTGCTGAATACCTGTTCGTTGAGTTTTTCGGTGGCGTCGACGGCCAGGGTGCGACCCTCTTCGGTGATCTCCACCAACGTAGTTCGACGATCGCTCGGGTGCGGCGTTCGGCGCACGTACCCCGCCGCTTCGAGGCGGTCGACAGCGTTGGTGACACTCGTGGGGTGCACCTGGAGTCGCGCACTGGCCTTCGCCATCGGCAGTGCACCGTTCTTGGTGAACGTCAGCAGGGTGAGAAGTTCGTAGCGGGAGAACGTCAATCCAGTGGGCTTGAGCGTCTCTTCGACTCGCGCGAGCATGATCTGCTGCGCCCGCATCAACGAAGTGACAGCGGCCATTCCGTCGGCGACGTCACCCCATCCATGTGCGGTCCACTGACGGTGGGCCTCTGCAATGGGATCGAGGGGAAGTGGCGACGGTGCTGGCATTCCTTCATCCTCCCATGGGACGCCGCGACGATGCCCGGCTCTTCCCATCGGTCGCGGACCTGTCCTTGCGCGTAGGGCGCGTACTGCATCTCGAGTTCGAATCAGGCGAGCAGCGAAGGAGCCCTGGCTACCGTCACTGCCCAGTCCGCATTTTCGTGCCACGGTCGCAGATCCCACGTCGAGAAGCGGTGCTCGTGAAGTAAGCCGGCCGACTTCAGGTCGCCGTCGAACTTCTCCACGGTGTACTCCCTGTCCGTGGCGAATCCGGCGACGAAGACTCCTCCGGGCTTCAGGTGCGCCGTCATCCGCTCGAGAGCCGATGGTTCGGTGCCCGGTGTCATGAAGACCATCACGTTGCCGGCGACCACGACGGCATCGAATGTCTCGCCGAGGTCGAGTTCGGTCAGATCGGCTTGATGAACCGTCAGGTCAATGTGCTCTCGTGCGGCTTCGACGAAGACCGGATCGAGATCCACCGCGGTCACTCGATGTCCGCGCCGGGCGAGTTCGGCGCCGAGACGGGCTGTGCCACAACCCGCGTCGAGGACCGAACTCCCCGGCGCGAGGAGTGCGTCGACCATCCGAGCCTCGCCGTGTAGGTCGACGCCTCGCGCTTGGAGTCGCGCGAAGCGTTCGACGTACTCCCTGGACTGGTCCTCGGTGTTGTCGATCTGCCAGCGTGTCGGAGCCATCCCGCCACCCTAGCGTTCACCGGAGTCGTGCAACACCGACCTGCGGAGTCACCTCGTCCCGAACCGGCGGTCGATGTCTTCGCCGTCGAGGCCGAAGTCCTCGAGCGTGTACTTGTGCGCCGGCCGCCGTTGCCCACTTCGGCTTTCGGTGTGCATGGTGTCCATCGCTGAGCGTGCATTCTCGGTGAGATCGAGTCCGAAGTTCTGGTACACCTGCTCGACTGTGCGGAGGGGGTCGGCGACGAAGTCGTGATAGTCGACGTCGTAGAACTGCGCCGAGTTCGCACGGGACCTCGCGGCCGAGAAACTGTTGAGCCCACGCTCCCACAGATCGACCTGGGTGCGCCCGATGACGTTGCCGCGGAACAGGTCCGACCAACCTTCGGTGGCGTGCTCGGCGAGGCTGCACATCGACGGCATGATCGTGCGGGGTTCACGGTGGCATTGGATCACCAGCGCATCCGGGTAGACCTGTAGCAGCTCTTCGAGAGCGAACAGGTGGCTCGGATTCTTCAGAACCCAACGGCGATCGGTGTCGTTCATACCGATGAGCTGCAGATTCTTCCGGTGTCGCTGGTAGGTCGAGAGCCAGCTCTGTTCGGCCAGCCACGTCGAATAGGTCGGCAGGTACGCGAGGCATTCGTAGGCTACGGAATGGACCGATTGCCGCAGAAGCTGCCAGCATTCCTCGACTTCGGCTGCGGACATGTAGTGCACGCCCATGAACTCGGGGTGTTCGACATGGTGTTGCGCAAACCCTTTTTCGATCTGCGCGAACAGCGGATTGGATTCCCAGGTCTCACGCGGCGGCCGAGGTTGCGGCATCTCGGTCAGCCACATCTCCAAACCCTGATGCGACGGGTCGGCGGTGAGCAGTCGATGCAGCGCAGTCGTGCCGGTGCGAGGAAGACCGGTCACGAAGATCGGCCGCTCGATCGCGACCTCGGCGTGCGTCGGATTCTGCTTCCATGCGAGCTCGCTGAGTGAACGCGCGACCAGCGCGCCGCGCAGGAAGTACCGGCTCATCTTCGATCCGAGTGCGGTCAGTTGTGCATCACGGTTGTACGAGTCGAGCAGCACGCCGAGGGCTTCGACATAGTCGTCGGAACCGAAATCTTCGAGGCCGGTGAATTTGGTGGCAGACGCGTGTAAATCTTCGACGGTACCGACGTCGGTGCGTTCGGTGCTGGTCATGTGCGCTCCTAGTGGTGGTATTCGCCGCAGTTGACGTCGAGGCATTGGCCGGTGATCGCGCGAGCCGACGGGGAAGCGAGGAATACGACGGCGTCGGCGATCTCGTCGGGTTCGGGCAGCCGTCGTAGGTCCATTGTCGCGGCAGTTTGCTCGTAGATCTGTTCGCTGGTGATGCCGTACTTCTTCGCCATGTGGTCGAAGTAGCCTTTCAGTGACTCGCCCCAGATGTAGCCGGGCGCAACAGTATTGACCCGAATTCCCTGCGGACCCAGCTCGCTGGCCAGGGTTTGCGACATGGCGAGCAATGCTGCTTTGGCGATCTTGTAACCGCCGTACTTGGGCTGGGAGTGCCGTATTACGGCCGAGTTGATCATGACGATCGAACCGGTCGACTCGGCCAACGCCGGGGTGAACAACTGCGAGAGTCTCAGCGTTCCGAACAGAGACAGTTCCAAACCCTGCCGGATGACCGCGGGATCGGTGTGGGCGAGGTCTTTCATCGACGGTATCGCGAAGGCATTGTTGACCAGTACGTCGACGTGGCCGAACTCCTCGACTGCACGGGTGAGCAGCGCTTGGGAAGAAGCTTCGTCGGTGATATCGGTCGGGACGGTGATCGCCGTTCGGCCGAGTTCGGCAACTTCTTTGCCGACTTCGAGAAGGTAGCTTTCGGTGCGTGCGGCCAGCACCAGATCGGCGCCCGCGGCGGCGCTGCGTAGTGCGATGGATCGGCCGAGGGATGGTCCGACGCCGGAGACGACGACAACTTTGCCGTCGAGATGTCCCGTCATCCGAGCATCCTTCGTCCGACAGCGTCGCGACGGGCTGCGATACGCAGGGCGAAGTCCGCCGGTGAAATCTTGTTCGCGTCGTAGTGCGGTAGATGCGAGGAAATGTCGTCGAAGTCGACTACTTCTACGGTAGGTCCGTCTGCCGCGGTCATCTCGCGGGAGACTCGTTGCCATCGAAACTGCGCGTAACCGCGGGCATGACCTGTCGTTTCGATCCAGTTGGTCACCTGCGGGTTTCGCTCGCTGACCACAAGCCTGATGTAACCGTCCGGATCGGTCTGCGCCTGCTCTGCGGTCAACGAAGTTTGGTGGTGGATGTAGTCGAGGGAGATATACCACATGCTGCCCAGCTGGAACCCTTGATACGGTGCGTCTGACACGGGCACCGTGATGATCATGGCCTGGTCCTCGCGCAGCTCGTAATGACCGGCCGAAGAATACTGGGTGCTCAATCCTCCCGGCGTGAGCCGCGGTTCGGTCAGGGTGTTGACGTCGAGATTGAGGTAGAACCACTGCGGGAACTGCAAAAATGTGTGGATGCGGCCGAGGAGCATCTTGCCTGCGATGGAATAGCGCTTCGCCACAGATTCTTTCGTGGGCGATGCGGGTGATTCCCCTGAGGTGTCTGCTCGATGGATGGTGAGCGTGCCACGGGTCGCAGACCAGTCGTTGTAAACCTCGCGGACGACCAGCATCGAGGAACCCTCGCCGAGGGTGAAGTGGTTGGGGAGGTCGGAAGGACGACCGAAGTGTACTTCGAACGATCCGTCGTCGGCGATGTCGATCGAGCGATCGTCGAAGGCGGTCAAGCTGTCCGGGACATCGACCGGGGAGTAGTCGCCCTTGAGTATCTGGAAGCTGAGATCGGTTGTGTTGCCTCGTGTTCCGCGTACGATATATTCCGCATCGTCACGAATGTTGGCGTGAAAGTACAGCGTGTCGGGGTTGTCGAGGCCCATCTTCGTGTACGGGCCTGTCGAGCTCGCGAAGAACGGAAAGTCCTTGTCGTACGCCCAGGCCATCTGGATGGATGCGCGGATGCTGCCGGCGAGGTAGTCGTATCCCTCGAGCAGGTCCTGTTCCGTTCGTATGTGCGGAGCGTCTTCGATAATCTTCTCGGCCGCTGCGATTGCTTCTGCGAGTGAATCGGTGAGCACACCCATCTCCTCGTGCTTAGTGGTACAAATATGTACCGATGTGGTAGAACGAGTTCTGTATCGACAATAGAACGTGTTCTAGGAAGGGTCAATGACCAGTCGCAACTCGCCCCCCACGGACCGCGTCGTCGCGGTCCTCGACTTCATGGTTGCCAGGAGTGACCGACGATTCGGGCTCTCGGCGCTGGCACGTGAGCTCGGTCTGAGCAAGCCCACCTGCCTGGGCATCCTGACCTCGCTGGTCGGCGCGGGATACCTGGTTCGCGACCCTGTTTCGGTCACCTACGGTCTTGGTCCCGCGCTGATAGTCGCCGGACGTGCAGCGCAGCAGGGGTTCGCCGTCGGCCCGCTTGCGCGCACGCACCTCGAAGCGCTCAGCGCGAAATTCGACACGACGTGCACGGCTTCGGGTGTGGTCGGCGATCGCATCACCATCCTCGAGTTGACCTGCCCCGACGGTCGGCGGGCTGCCGCGAAGGTGGGGCAGGTCTACCCGTTCGCGCCACCGGTAGGCCTCATGTACGTGCTGTGGGACACCGATGAGCGGCTCGATTCGTGGCTTGGTCGTGAACCGACCCTGCCGGTCCGGATGGACGTCGCGCACCTTCGGCACGTGGTCGACGAGTGCCGTAGAACCGGGTATCTCGTGGAGACGTTGACAGCTGTGGGGCAGAGGTTGCATACCGTCATGGCGGGTGTTGCCGCACACGATCTTCCGGGGGAGGTCCGCGAACTCCTCGGTGAGATGGTGTCCGGCCTGGGTGAGCGGGTGTACCTGGGCGCGGAGGAGGCTGGTGCCGACGCTACGCACGAGGTCAGTGTCATCGCGGCTCCGACGTACGACGCTCGAGGGCATCAGTCGTTGGTCCTGACTCTGCATGTCGGAGCGTCGATCTCGGGCGAGGACATTGCCGAGCGTGGGCAAGCACTCGCTGCCGCCGCCGGCGCGATCACGGCAGAAGTGGGCGGTCGTGCACCGACCCGTTGACCAATACTGAAACACGTTCTATTCTTCGAGCACGGATTTGAACCGCACCGGTCCAAATATGGACCGATGCGTTGTGATCGGAGGACTTCACCGATGTCGACCTCGTACGAACTCACGCACCTTGCTGCGCTCGAAGCGGAAGCCGTCCATATCTTCCGTGAAGTCGCGGCCACCGCCGAACGTCCGGTGCTGCTGTTCTCCGGCGGCAAGGACTCGGTGGTGATGCTCCATGTGGCAGCCAAAGCCTTCTGGCCCGCCCGACTCCCGTTCTCCGTCATGCACATCGACACCGGACACAACTTCGACGAGGTCCTGTCCTTCCGTGACCGAGCGGTCGAGCATTTCGGCGTCAACCTGACCGTGGCCAGCGTGCAGGACGACATCGACTCCGGACGCTCGATCGAGGAGAGCGGGCCGGGGGCCAGTCGAAACCGACTCCAGACCGCGACACTGCTACGCGCGATTGCCGAGAACTCGTTCGACGCCGTATTCGGTGGTGCCCGTCGGGACGAGGAGAAGGCGCGTGCCAAAGAGCGCGTCTTCAGCTTTCGTGACGAACATGGCCAATGGGATCCGCGTCGCCAGCGCCCGGAACTGTGGCAGTTGTACAACGGCCGTCACCGGCGCGGCGAACATTTCCGGGTGTTCCCACTGTCGAACTGGACCGAACTCGACATCTGGCAGTACATCGAGGCAGAGCAGATCGAACTCCCGCACATCTATTACGCGCACAATCGCACGGTCGTGCCCAGAGCTGGAATGCTCCTGGCCGTTTCGAGATTCGTGCCGGTGCTGCCCGGCGAAGAACCCTTCGAGGAGACGGTCCGCTTTCGTACCGTCGGCGACGCGACCTGCACCGGGTGTGTGCAGTCCTCGGCCGCCGATGCGCACGACGTCGTACTGGAAGTCGCCGCCAGCAGAATGACCGAGCGCGGCGCGACACGGGCCGACGACCGTATATCGGAGGCCGGAATGGAAGACCGCAAGAAGGAAGGGTACTTCTGATGTCGCAACTGCTTCGAGTAGCTACGGCGGGAAGCGTCGACGACGGCAAATCGACTCTGATCGGTCGGCTCCTCTACGACTCGAAAGCGATTTTCGAGGATCAATTGGAGGCCGTGGAGAAGACCAGTCGTGAACGAGGCGGCGACACAGTCGATCTCGCGCTGCTCACCGACGGACTGCGCGCCGAGCGGGAACAGGGCATCACGATCGACGTCGCGTATCGCTACTTCTCCACGCCGAGAAGAAAATTCATCATCGCCGATACGCCGGGGCACCAGCAGTACACCAGGAACATGGTCACCGGCGCTTCGACCGCCGATCTTGCGCTGATACTCGTCGATGCCCGTCACGGGATCCTCGAACAGACGAAGCGACATGCGTTTCTCTCGTCCTTGCTCGGTATCCGACATCTCGTGTTGTGCATCAACAAGATGGATCTCGTCGACTATTCGTGCGCTCGATACGAAGAGATCAAAGCGGAGTTCCGCGAGTTCGCAATGAAACTCGAAGTACCAGACCTCACGTTCGTACCGATGTCGGCCATCGATGGGGACAACGTTGTTCATCGCACCGCGCAGATGCCCTGGTACGAGGGGAGCTCGCTTCTGCACCACCTCGAGGACGTCCACGTTGCTTCCGACCGCAACCTCATCGACGCCCGATTCCCGGTCCAGTATGTAATTCGACCGAAACACAGCTCCGGTGAGCATGCCGACTTCCGGGGCTACGCAGGAACCGTCGCCAGCGGAGTGTTCAAACCCGGGGACGAAGTCGTAGCGCTCCCCTCCGGATTCGTCACCAGAATCGCAGCGGTGTGGGGGCCGGGTGGAACGCCGGTCGACGAGGGGTTCGCGCCGTCGGCGGTGTGTATCGAACTCGAGGACAAGGTCGACGTCGGGCGCGGGGACATGCTGTGCCGTCCCAACAATCGTCCGCTCGTCGGAACAGAGCTCGATGCCATGGTCTGTTGGCTCGCAGAGGGCGCACAGTTGCGCAGTGACGACCGGTACGTGCTGATGCACACCACGGCGTCGACACCAGCGCGGGTGGAAAAACTGGACTACCGGCTCGACGTCAATACTCTGCATCGTGACGAAGCTGCACAATCGTTGGGTATCAACGACATCGGTCGAGTGCAGATCCGCACGCACAATCCGATCCTGTTCGATCCGTACCGACGCAACCGAGTCACCGGCAGCTTCCTACTCGTCGACGAGTCGTCCGGAGCCACGGTCGCCGCCGGGATGATCACCGGGCCCACGTTGTCGGCAGCGAAAGTCGTCTGGCACTCGTCCCGGGTTGCCCGCGAGGAACGTGCAACGCTCGGTGCCACGATCTGGTTGACCGGCTTGTCGGCTTCGGGAAAGTCGACCGTGGCAGCGGAACTGGAACGTTTGCTGGTGGCGTCCGGGCGACCGGCATATCGGTTGGATGGAGACAACCTGCGTCACGGGCTCAATTCCGATCTCGGGTTCGATGCAGCCGACCGCACCGAGAACGTAAGACGAGTGGGGGCCGTGGCCCAACTGATTGCCGACGCCGGGGTTGTTGCGATCGCCTGTCTCATCAGCCCGTACCGCGAAGACCGCGACGACGTGCGGAAGGTGCACGAGAAGGCCGGACTGCCCTTCTTCGAGGTCTTCGTAGACACCCCGTTCGACGTCTGCGCAGCGCGCGACCCGAAAGGTATGTACGCCAAGGCTATCGCCGGTGAGATCACCGGCTTCACTGGAGTGGACGACCCCTACGAAGCGCCCGAGCACCCCGAATTGGTGCTGGCGGCCTCCGACGGTGATCCGGCAACACAGGCCGCTCGGATTGTGGAAATGTTGGGATCGTGAGCGCCCTCCACTCGGCCGAAGACGATGCCCGATTCGCCGCCGACCTCGCCGAGTCCGCAGGCCGATTGCTGCTCGAAATTCGCGAACGCGAAGGACGAACGACTCAGGGGCGGGAGCTCGGCAGGCTCGGCGACACCGAAGCCGACGCGCTGATCCTGGGCCGATTGGCAGGCGAACGCCCCGGCGACGCAGTGCTCTCGGAAGAGTCGGCCGATGATCTCCGCAGGCTGGATGCTGCCCGTGTCTGGATCATCGACCCACTCGACGGCTCACGCGAATACGGCATCGAGGGTCGAGCCGACTGGGCAGTGCACGTGGGCCTGTGGGAAAAAGACCAGGGGATGACAGCGTCGGCAGTTGCCCAGCCTGCGCTCGGCGTCGTCTACTCGTCGGCCGACGTCGCCGGCCCGCCGCCGCAGTCCGGTAGGCCCACGCTTGTGGTCAGCGACTCTCGGCCGCCGTACTACATGGACGATCTCGCGCGCTCGGTCGATGCCGACGTCGTGACCATGGGTTCGGCAGGTGCCAAAGCCATGGCGGTCGTACGCGGGGAGGTAGACGCCTACGTGCATTCCGGTGGTCAGTGGGAGTGGGACTCGGCAGCGCCCGTCGGCGTCGCACTCGCAGCGGGTTTGCATTGCTCGCGTATCGACGGAATGCCGTTGCGGTACAACCAGTCCCATCCGTACCTTCCAGACTTACTGATCTGCAGGCAGGAGCTCGCACAACCACTTCTGGCGGGAATTGCCACCTATGCCACGCGCGAGGTGGATTCCGGTCGCGCCGCGATGGCACGTGAATACATCAAGGCTCTGCTCAGTCACGATGCCACCAAGGTCCGTCTCGCCGACGACTGTCGGCGTGTGGAGAACGGACAGCAGACCGGTGACACCGGAGCATTCATCAGGGACGAACTCGAGAACGGCGCCCAGTACACGCCGATCATCGCCATCGGGGAGATAGAGATTCGAGAATGGGGCACCAGCGTCGTGGCACGTTTCTCCCTCGAGTTCGACGGCGGTATGTCGGTGGCAGTGACCGAGCATTTCGACATTCCGGCCGGAGATATCGTCGCCATTACGGCGATCATCGAACCGGTAAGTTAGCGGCCGAGACCCTCTACCGTGCTGCGCAACTCGGCAGTTCTCGCCTCGGCATCGGCAAGGACTCGTCGCAGGCGTCGCGCTTCGCGATCCGCCGACTTCTCGGCCGTGCGGGCCGCTGCCTCTTCGACCTCGGCGTCGTGGAGTTCGGCACGTAGGCGGGCCAATCGCTCCTTGATCTCGGAAAGGTCCGTGGACGCGGCTTCGGCGGCCGAATCGGCAGAGTCGACGGCCTCGCGGGCCGATACCTCGTCCTCCTGGGCCTCGGGGAGCTGTTCGCGGGCTTCCTCGAACCGCTTCAGGGCCGCGTCGTCACGCGGTTCGGCTTTCGGCTCCGCTCGTGATTCCTGGGGGGTGTTCTCGGGCTCGGGTGCCAAGGTGAGCACTGCGGGCCCGAAACCGCTGTAGGACTCCGCAGTCACGACGCGGCCCGCCTGCACCCGTGCGCCGATCTCGGGTTCCGCGAGCGCGGCACCCAGTGTCTGTCCGACTTCTCGTGCCGCATTCTCCGTGCTCGGGTGGCCGTGTTCGCGAGCAATCTCCACGGCCCGACGCGTCAGCGCGCGAATCGACTGTGCACGCGCGGCCGAGAGTTCCTTGAGTTTTTCGGCCGATGATCTTCGCTGCGCGTCGCGCAGGCTGTTCCCGATATCGAACAGCTCGGCAATGTCATCGGGTTCTTCGCGAACGAGGAGATTGACCATCCACGCGACAGTCGTGGGTTTACGGAACTTGCCGATCGAGGCCGCGAGCTTTCGATTGCCGGATTCTTTCGCCGCTGCAACCGCAGCTCTGCGCGCGGCGACGAAGTCCTGTGGGTCGACGGCATACAGTTCGGATGCGGTGTTGTCGAGTTCGGTATCGGCCACAACCCATGTTTGCATCAAGGGTGGCAATAGGAAAGCGTGTGACGCAGGTGTGCCCCCGGCAGGATTCGAACCTGCGACCTTTCGCTCCGGAGGCGAACGCTCTATCCCCTGAGCTACGGGGGCGCGCCGGACCTGTGCGTACTGAAAATCCGGCGTGCCTGTGGGCGGGTCCAAGACTAGCGCATCCCATCCGTCACCCGAAATCACCCTCATGTTGGCTTAGAAGGAGGACAGTCGGGGGCATCTACGTAGAGGAGAGGACCCACGTGACCGATCACGACTATTCGAGCGAAGATCTGGACCTCGATCTGAGGTGGTGGGCAGCTGCCAACTACCTGACCGTGGCCCAGATCTACCTGAAGGACAACACGTTGCTGCGTGAGCCCCTCACCGCGGCGCACATCAAACCGCGTCTGCTGGGACACTGGGGGACCAGCCCGTGCCTGTCGATGATCTACACCTTGCTCAACCGAAACATCAGGAACACCGGCACGGACTGGCTGTACGTGACGGGCCCCGGCCACGGCGGGCCGGCACTGGTCGCTTCGACCTATCTCGAGGGGACGTACTCGGAGATCTATCCGCATATCTCGCGAGATACCGAGGGTGTGCACCGCCTGTGCCGCCAGTTCTCCTCGCCCGGTGGCATTCCCAGTCATGTGAGTGTGCAGACACCGGGCAGCATCCACGAGGGCGGCGAACTCGGGTACGCGCTCGTACATGCCGGTGGTGCAGCGTTCGACCGGCCGGATCTCATGGTGGCGTGTGTGATCGGCGACGGTGAGGCCGAGACCGGACCACTCGCAGGCTCGTGGAAGCTGCCGGCGTTCCTCAACCCGCGCCGCGACGGTGCCGTGCTGCCGATTCTGAATCTCAACGGAGCAAAAATTGCAGGGCCCACGGTATTCGGACGCAGCAAAGACGAGGACATCGTCGACTTCCTGCACGGGCAGGGTTGGGACCCGGTCGTCGTTTCCGGTGATGATCCCCGCCTCGTTTTTCCAGCCCTCGAAGAAGCAATACGAAACTCGCACAGCAAAATTCGGGCCATTCAAGAGGCAGCACGATCAGGCGGTGCCCCGGTGGAGGTGCGATGGCCGGCCATCATCGTGCGCACCCCGAAGGGGTGGACAGGGCCGCACACCGTCGACGGGGTCCTGGTAGAGGGGACCTTCCGGGCCCACCAGGTGCCGCTGTCCGGAGTGCGGAGCAACCCCGCACACCTGGCGCAGCTCGAATCCTGGATGCGCTCGTACGAGCCAGAGGCGCTGTTCGACGCCGACGGCGCTCTCGTTCCCGAACTCGCTGCATTGGCACCGTCGGGGGACAAGCGAATGGGATCGACGCCGTACGCCAACGGTGGCAGACTCCTTCAGCCTCTGCGGATTCCACCGCTCGAGAAGTACGAGATCGCGATCGAATCACCCGGAGCAGGTTTTCACGAGACGACCCGGGTCCTCGGCGAACTCATGCGCGACATCTACGCCGACAACAAACGCCCCGACGGCGGTGGCAACTTCCGACTGTTCTGCCCGGACGAGACGTCGAGCAATCGGCTGGCGGCGGTGTTCGAGGAGACCGATCGATGCTGGCAGCTGCCGACCGAGGCGTGGGACGATCACCTTTCCGCGGACGGTCGCGTCATGGAGGTGCTCAGTGAGCACCTGTGCGAGGGATGGCTGGAGGCATACGTTCTCGCAGGCGGGCACGGCGTTTTCGCCAGCTACGAGGCGTTCGCGATGGTAAGTGTGTCGATGATGATCCAGCACGTGAAATGGCTACAACATGCCGCCGACCTGCCGTGGCGCGAACCCGTCGCGTCACTGAACGTCCTGTTGACCAGTACGTGCTGGCGAAACGACCACAACGGATTTTCGCACCAGGGCCCAGGAATGATCGACGCCGTCATCCCGCTCTCACCTGCGGTCGTTCGAATTTGGCTGCCGCCGGACTCCAACACGCTGCTGTCGATTTCCGATCACTGCCTGCGCAGTCGTGATCATGTCAATCTGATCGTCGTCGACAAACAGCCCCATCTGCAGTATCTGACGCTCGAGCAGGCCAACGCACATTGCGCGGCGGGAGCGTCGATCTGGGAATGGGCGGGAACCGAGACCGACTCCGACGGCGCCCCGAACGTGCCCGACGTCGTCCTCGCCGCGGCGGGAGATGTTCCCACGCAGGAGGTACTGGCGGCGGCGCAGATCTTGCGGGAATGGGTTCCGTACCTGCGTGTTCGGATGGTCAACGTCGTCGATCTGATGGCGTTGATGACTCCGGACGAGCATCCGCACGGCTTCCCGGAGGACAAGTTCGTGGGTCTGTTCACCGCAGATACCGATGTCGTATTCGCATTCCATGGTTACCCACGCGCAGTCCACGAGCTACTGCACGGCCGCACCGGCGCGGGTCGCTTCCACGTCCGCGGATTCAATGAGCAGGGCACCACCACAACGCCGTTCGACATGGTCGTGCTCAACAAGATGAGTCGCTATCACCTCGTGCTCGAGGCCCTCCGACGATCGCGTCGAGTACCGGAGAACGGCAGTGAGCTCGAGAAATTTTGCTCAGCGCAATTGGTTCGGCACGCGAGCTACATCGTCGAGCACCTCGAGGATATGCCCGAGGTGACCGACTGGACGTATTCCGCGCGCTGACGCAAGCCGAAGGGTCGACCTAATTGAAAGGAAGTGGTTCGGCGCCACGCTCGGCGAGCATCTGCTCCATGAGCGTGGCTTCACCTTCCTGCGTCGAGATCATCGACTGTGCGAGCCGAACCAGCGCAGGCGTTTCCGCGTGATCTGCGGCGTATTCCATCATCGCAAGCCCACCCTGATGATGCCGCAGCATCAACTGCAGGAACTTCACGTCGACGGCTGGGCCGGTCGCCTTTCGCAATGCGGCCAGCTCCTCGTTGGTTGCCATGCCGGGCATGGCTGCCATCGATCCTGATTCAGCCGGCGTCATCGATGCCATCGAATGACCGTGCTCGTCACCGGACATCCAGCTCATGTAGCCATCCGGGCCCACTGGGGAGCGGTCCCAAACCGCGAGCCAGCCCTGCATCTGACCGACCTGGTTCTGCTGGGAAGTCAGCATGTCGAACGCCAAAGTCTTCACGGGCTGATCCTCGGCGTTGGTCAACGCGACAGCGGACATGTCTATCGCCTGGTTGTGATGGACCGACATGTCCTGCGCGAAACCGACATCGACCGAGTCCGCGGCAGGTACCGAGTCGTCCCCGCCGAGAAACGTAGTGCGCGCAAGGAAGCCGAGTGCGAAACCGATCGCAATCGCGGCGACGATGCCGAGAATCAGTAGCGCCGTCTTCTGGCTCCGTACGGCCCGGGGCCTCTCCTCTACCGACGTCATGGTGTCGGAGCTTGCTGCAGCTCGGGGGGTAACTGCAGATCGGACGGAAGCTGCAGATCGGCCGGTAGACCCGCGGTGCCTGCACCCGCACCCGATATCTCACTCGCGTCCGGAGTGATCCCCGCACCATCCATCGGCACAGCGTCAGCGCCGGGTGCAGACGGATCGAACGGCAGTGGGTTGTCCGGATCGAACGAACCGGGAATGGTCGCGCAACTCGCGCCGACCTCGGGGTACGCGTAACGGTTCAGGCGGAGCGCTGCGATGAACTGGTCGATCCGCTCGTCGTCGACACTGTCCAGCTTGAGCTGGTGGCCCCAGGACTGCAAAGAAACCGGTGTATCCATCCCTGGGTACGGCGACATCATCATGTACGACTCGCCGTCCACCTTGTCGGCCAGCTGAGAAATTTCGTCCTCGCTGAGTTCATCAGGGTTGTACGTGACCCAGACGGCACCGTGCTCGAGGCCGTGGACGGCGTTTTCTGTGCGGATGGCTTCCGGATAGACGACGCCGGTGCAGGTAGCCCAGACAGCATCGTGCGGACCACCGAACGGCGGCGACTGGTCGTACGCGACGCGTTGCTCGGGCGAGACGTGCAGCGCAGCCGGGTAGTCCATTTTCACTACATCGGCGATCGCCGACGAGGGGTCCTGGTTGCTTTCGCTCGGCGCGAACTTCTGCGCCTCGGCCTGGTTCTGATACTTGGGGAAGAGGTTGACGGCCAGGATCGCGACCAGGCCGACTATGACCACCACGGCACCGATGGTCAGCCAGGGAACCTGCGGTCCGCTCTTGGCCAATCCGCCTTTGACGGCTGGTATGCCTCTGTTCTTCTTCTTTGCGCCTTTGATGGCCTTGTTGGCTTTGGCGGCCGACTTCTTGCCCTGACCGCCGCTCTCTTCACCCGTGGGCATCGCTGTCGTCGCTCTTTCCGTTGTGGGGCGTGTGCCGGAGCACACAAAGCTGGCAGGCTCCGCGACAAGTTGGCGACCGTTATCGCAGAGCGCCACTACTGTACGTTCTCCGCTCCGAGCGGACCCTTCGAGGGAGCTGCAGCGGTGACGGTGGTCTCGAGTGGGTCTGGTGTAGGTACTGGCTGCGAACCGGCCGTGCTCCAGACCATAAGATGGTTACCTGTGACTCCCGCCGACCTTGCCGAACTGCTACGCGCGACCGCCGCGAAGGTGCTTGCCCAACGCGGCCTCGACGTGTCCGTGCTCCCCCCGACGCTGACGGTCGAGCGTCCGCGCAACCCTGAGCATGGCGATTACGCCACCAATGTTGCTCTCCAGGTCGCCAAGAAGGCGGGCGCGAATCCGCGTGACTTCGCCGGGTGGCTCGCGGAAGCACTAGCCGCCGAGCCCGCTGTCGCCAGCGCCGAGGTCGCCGGGCCCGGGTTCCTCAATATCCGCCTTGCCGCCGATGCTCAGGGCGCGATCGTTGCGCAGGCTCTGGCAGAGGGCGCATCCTTCGGTAGCGGAACTTTGCTCGACAACGTCAAGGTCAACCTCGAATTCGTCTCCGCCAATCCGACAGGTCCTATCCACCTCGGTGGTACCCGGTGGGCCGCCGTCGGTGACGCCCTCGGCCGCATTCTTTCGGCACAGGGAGCCGAAGTGGTGCGTGAGTACTACTTCAACGACCACGGCGCGCAGATCGATCGCTTCAGCCGCTCGCTCATCGCGGCGGCACAGGGCGAACCCGCACCCGAAGACGGATACGCGGGTGCCTATATCGGTGAGATCGCAGCGGCTGTACTGGCCAAGAACCCGCAAGCACTCGCCCTGTCCCCGGACGACGCGGCCGAGACATTTCGGTCCATCGGCGTCGAGCTGATGTTCGAACAGATCAAGAAGAACCTGCACGAGTTCGGTGTCGACTTCGACGTCTACTTCCACGAGAACTCGCTGTTCGAATCCGGTGCCGTCGAGCGCAGCGTGGAGTACCTGAAGAATTCCGGCAGCCTGTACGAGGCCGATGGGGCATGGTGGCTCAAGAGCACCGACTACGGCGACGACAAAGATCGCGTCGTCATCAAGAGTGACGGCAACGCCGCGTACATCGCCGGCGACATCGCGTACTTCCAGGACAAGCGCCGCCGTGGCTTCGATCTGTGCATCTACATGCTCGGCGCCGATCACCACGGGTACATCGGTCGACTCAAGGCCGCTGCGGCTGCCTTCGGTGACGATCCGAACACCGTCGAGGTGCTGATCGGCCAAATGGTCAACCTGGTGCGCGACGGTGTTGCCGTGAAAATGAGCAAGCGTGCGGGCACGGTCATCACGTTGGACGATCTCGTCGACGCCATCGGCGTCGACGCGGCTCGGTACGCCCTGGTCCGGTCCTCCGTCGACTCGAGCATCGATATCGACTTGGAACTGTGGGCCAGTGAGAGCAGCGAGAACCCGGTCTATTACGTCCAGTACGCGCACGCCCGGCTCGCATCGCTCGCTCGCGGCGCCGTCGAATTGGGAGTCACCGCTGAAAACCCGGATCTGAGCCTGCTCACGCACGAGCAGGAAGGTGAGTTGATCAGAACCATCGGCGAATACCCGAGAGTCGTCGCCAGTGCCGCAGACTTGCGTGAACCGCACCGCATTGCCCGCTACCTGGAAGAATTGGCTGGTACTTACCACCGTTTCTATGGAGCATGTCGTGTACTTCCCCAAGGAGACGAGGAGCCAGGCCCAGTGAACACCGCACGTTTGGCGTTGGGTAGTGCAACCAGGCAGGTGCTGGCCAATGGCCTTGCTCTGCTCGGTGTCAGTGCACCGGAGCGAATGTGAGCGCGCATCCCGCCGGTCCGAAACATGCCGCAACCCCGATCGGAGACACCGTGACCGAGAAGCCGACAACTGCGTCGGACATGACGGTGCTTCCCTCGCATGTCTATCCACGCAACGCCGAACGCGCTGACGACGGCGTTGTCTGCTTGGCCGGAGTGCCGGTCACGGAGTTGGCAGCCGAATACGGCACCCCGTTGTTCGTCATCGACGAGGATGACTTCCGTTCGCGTGCAAGGGAAATGGCTGTTGCCTTCGGTGATCCCGCACGCGTTCACTATGCCTCCAAAGCGTTTTTGTGCGGGGAAATTGCGCGCTGGGTCGCCGACGAGGGGCTCTCGCTCGACGTCTGTTCCGGCGGCGAGCTGAGTGTCGCCCTTGCAGCTGGATTTCCTGCCGACCGAATTGCCATGCACGGCAACAACAAGTCCGTCGCAGAACTTGCCGCCGGCGTCACCGCCGGTGTAGAGCACGTCGTGCTCGATTCGATGATCGAGATCGATCGGCTCGACGCGATCGCCGGTCAAATGGACGTCGTGCAGGACGTCCTCGTGCGTGTGACCGTCGGTGTCGAAGCACATACGCACGAATTCATCGCAACTGCGCACGAGGATCAGAAGTTCGGCTTCTCGCTCGCCGACGGCTCGGCACTCGAAGCTGTACGCCGAGTATTCGCAGCCGGCAACCTCCGGCTCGTCGGATTGCACAGCCATATCGGGTCGCAAATCTTCGAGGTCGACGGATTCGAGCTGGCTGCGCACAAGCTGATCGGCATGCTGGCAGAGGTGGTCTCCGAGTTCGGTGTGGACAAGACCTCCCAGATTTCGACGATCGACCTCGGCGGCGGCATGGGTATTTCGTACATACCGAGCGACGATCCGCCACCGATCGATGAGCTCGCAGCCAAGCTGAAGTCGATCGTCGCGACCGAATCCGCTCGGGTCGGTCTGCCTGTTCCGAAGATCGATGTCGAACCGGGTCGCGCCATTGCAGGTCCTGGAACGGTGACGCTGTACGAGGTCGGAACCATCAAGGACGTCACCGTCGATGCCGCGAAGCGCAGACGCTACATCAGTGTCGACGGCGGAATGAGTGACAACATCCGTACCTCGCTGTATCAGGCGGAGTACGACTGTCGGCTTGCCTCGCGGGACAGCGCGGCCGAGGGAGTTCTGGCACGTGTTGTCGGAAAGCATTGCGAGAGTGGCGATGTGGTGATCAAGAACACTTGGATGCCGAGTGATGTCGGTCCTGGTGATCTGCTGGCGGTAGCTGCGACGGGTGCTTACTGCTACTCGATGTCCAGCCGCTACAACCTGCTTACTCGACCTGCCGTGGTGGCAGTGAAAGACGGAAAGTCCCGCCTCGTTCTGCGCCGGGAGACATTGCAAGATCTGCTCAGCTTGGAGGTGCAACCATGACATCGAAGAAGACCATAGGCATCGCCGTACTCGGACTCGGGAACGTCGGCAGCGAGGTAGTACGCATACTGACGGAGAACGCGTCGGATTTCGAGGCGAGAGTCGGTGTTCCCGTGGAGATCCGGGGTATCGCCGTACGTCGAATCGATGGAGATCGCGGAGTCGACCCGGCTTTGCTCACCGACAACCCGGCCGCGCTGGTGGATCGTGACGACGTCGACATCGTGGTCGAGGTCCTCGGTGGGATCGAGGTTCCGCGCAAACTGATCCTCGCTGCGCTGGAGAAGGGCAAGTCGGTGGTGACCGCCAACAAGGCGCTGCTGGCGGAATACACCGGAGAGTTGGCAGACGCCGCCGAGAAGTCGCGCGCCGACCTGTACTTCGAGGCTGCGGTCGCCGGTGCCATTCCCGTCGTCCGTCCGCTCATGCAGTCCCTCGCCGGCGACCGTGTCAACAAAGTGGCCGGAATCGTCAACGGCACCACCAACTTCATCCTCTCCGCGATGGACGAGACCGGTGCGGACTACGCCGAGACATTGGCCGAGGCAGGACGACTGGGCTACGCCGAGGCAGACCCCACCGCCGACGTCGAAGGCTACGACGCGGCATCTAAGGCAGCCATTCTTGCGTCGATCGCATTTCATACTCGCGTGACGGCAGGCGACGTCTACCGTGAAGGCATCAGCAAGATCACCTCGGCCGACCTGGAGATGGCGCGCTCGCTCGACTGCACCATCAAGCTGCTCGCGCTCTGCGAGCGCATCACCACACCCAATGGCCAGGACCGAATCTCGGCGCGTGTGTATCCGGCATTGGTTCCGCTGGACCACCCGCTGGCCACAGTGAACGGCGCGTTCAACGCCATCGTGGTCGAGGCCGAGGCTGCCGGACGTCTCATGTTCTACGGTCAGGGTGCCGGCGGCGCTCCGACCGCGTCGGCCGTGCTCGGTGACCTCGTCATGGCTGCCCGAAACAAGTTCTACGGTGGCCGTGGGCCGCTGGAATCCAAGTACGCAAAACTGAAGATTGCTCCCATGGGCGACATCACCACCAGGTACTACGTCAACATGCAGGTGGCCGACCGCCCAGGTGTGCTGGCAACCGTTGCTGCGGAATTCGCCAACCACGACGTGAGTATCTCGACCGTGCGTCAACAGGGTTCGGGCGACGGCGCCTGCCTTGTCGTCGTCACTCATCTGGCGTCGGATTCCGCGTTGTCCAAGACTGTGTCGGCTTTGGAAAAGATGGACGTCGTCACCTCCGTTTCAAGCGTTCTCCGATTGGAAGGCACCACCGTATGAGCGTCCACACCCCCTGGCCAGGCCTGATCGAGGCGTACCGTTCTCGCCTCGCGATCGGACCCGACTGGAAGACCGTGACGCTGCTAGAGGGCGCAACTCCGCTCATTCATGCAGAGCGACTGTCCGAGCTCACCGGCTGCGAGGTGCATCTGAAGGTCGAGGGCTTGAACCCGACCGGGTCGTTCAAGGACCGCGGTATGACGATGGCAGTCACCGACGCGCTTGCGCGCGGGCAGGAGGCTGTTCTGTGTGCCTCGACCGGCAACACCTCGGCATCCGCTGCGGCCTACGCGGCCAAGGCAGGCATGGGCTGCGCGGTCCTCGTCCCTCAGGGGAAGATTGCCATGGGCAAACTTGCCCAGGCCGTCATGCACGGCGCGAAGATCATTCAGGTGCAGGGCAACTTCGACGATTGCCTGGAACTCGCACGCAAGACCACCGCAGAGTTCCCGACGATCGGACTCGTCAACTCGGTCAACCCCGTTCGTATCGAAGGCCAGAAGACAGCGGCATTCGAGATCTGTGACGCGATGGGAAATGCTCCCGACGTCCATGTGCTGCCGGTAGGCAACGCAGGCAACATCACGGCGTACTGGCGCGGTTACTCGGAGTACTTCCGGGACGGCCTCACCACGGTCAAGCCGCGGATGCTCGGAGTGCAGGCCGCAGGTGCGGCCCCGCTCGTACACGGAGCGCCCGTCGCCGAGCCCGAGACGATCGCCACTGCCATTCGCATCGGGTCCCCGGCGTCGTGGAACGGTGCAGTCTCGGCCAAGGAGGAGTCGGGCGGTGCATTCCGTGCCGCTACCGACGAGGAAATCCTCGAGGCTTACCGTCTCGTGGCAAAGACCGAAGGCATCTTCGTCGAGCCTGCGTCCGCGGCGAGCATCGCGGGCCTGATTGCGGCGCGGAAGGAAGGTTGGCTCGACAGTGGCCTGACCGTCGTCTGCACGGTCACCGGCAACGGACTCAAGGATCCCGACACGGCTCTGGCGGGAATGCCTGTGGTCGAGCCGATTCCGGTCGATCCAGTAGCTGTCGCGTCGGCCCTCGAGCTGGCCTAGTGGCGAAGACTCAGTCCATGACGACAACACTCCCGCAGGGTTTGACGGTGACGGCCCGGGTTCCCGCGTCCAGCGCGAACCTCGGGCCCGGCTTCGACACTCTGGGAATCGCGCTGGGACTCTACGACGAGATCTCGGTGACGACGACTGCGTCCGGGCTGAGCATTCGTGTTCAAGGTGAAGGTGCAGACGACGTGCCTTGGGGTCCCACCCATTTGGTGGTGCGGGCGATCGAGAGGGGGCTCGAAGCCGCAGGTGTGTGGGCAGATGGTCTGGATGTATTGTGCACCAACGTGATCCCGCACTCGCGAGGATTGGGATCTTCGGCGTCGGCCGTCGTCGGGGGTTTGGCCGCGGCCAACGGGCTCGCTGCCAAGCTCGATCCTGACCTGACCTTGAGCCTCGATCAGCTCGTGCAGCTGTCTTCGGAGTTCGAGGGCCATCCTGACAACGCATCGGCCAGCGTCCTCGGCGGTGCGGTGGTGTCGTGGAGCGAGCCGGCGAGCGCGAGCATCACTCAACGGAAGTATTCGGCCGTCCGGTTGGCGGTTCATCCGGACATCCACGTCGTCGCGTTGGTTCCCGCCGAGCGGTCCTCGACGTCGCACACTCGCGGGCTTTTGCCCGAACTGGTTCCGCACCGCGACGCTGCCTTCAATGTCAGCCGCGGAGCCCTGACCGTCGTCGCGCTCACCCAACGTCCGGATCTTCTGATGCCCGCTACCGAAGATCTGCTGCATCAGGGGCAACGGTCGGTCGCACTACCGGAGTCTGCAAAGTGGATAGCGGCGCTGCGCTCGAGGGGTATCGCAGCGGTGCTGTCAGGTGCTGGACCGACGGTGCTGGCGTTGTGCACCGTGCCCTTCCCCGAGGACATCAAAGTGTTGGCCGAGGGTGAAGGTGTAAGGGTCCTCGAGCTTGCTGTAGCAGACGGTGTCTGCATTTCTTGAAACTCGCTGGTAACTGCTTGTTGCCGACTGCGCTCTCGGAGGCTATCCTGAGGAAAGTCCGTACATCGTGCGCTTCAGACGCCGGTTATCACCAGGGCAATCAAGTCACAGTATTCGGGGGGATCAACGTCCGGGTTTCGTGATGCACCTGGTTCGGCCCCTCCCGTAGTTTGCATGCGGTCTCGGGTCGGTCGTCTGTCCGAATCGCGTCGATCATGAACGGAAATATCCGGGTTCGATACGACCTTCGTGCTCCGGAACGAACCCTCTGCTGCGCATATTGCGAGCGAGGGAAGGAAAGGACCTCCGTGACCGATACGGAACTGATCTCCGCCCCAGACAAGACGCGCCGCGGAGCTGGCCTGTCCGGAATGGTGCTCACCGAGCTACGCAGCCTTGCTGGCGAACTCGGCATCAAGAGTGTCTCCGGCATGCGCAAAGGCGACCTGATCGCCGCCATTTCCACGCGTCAGTCGGGTAGCGGTGCGCAAAAGTCGGACGGCTCCAAGTCCGGCGCATCCAAGTCCAATTCTGCTGAGTCCGACGCCGACAAGGCACTGTCGAGCGCCAGCGCTGCCACCGTCGATGTGAGCTCGGCGCCCGTCGTCGACAAGCCTGCGCGTGCTGAGGCTGCACCTGACCGGACTGCTGTGCAGTCCGGCGAACAGGCGCCTGCCGAAGACACGAGCGACGCGCCACGCCGTACCAGAGGCCGTAGAGCTGCAGGTCGCCGCGCAGGTGCGCCCGACCAGCTGCCGCTCGACGATTCCGCTACGCAGGCTGAAGTCACAACACCGTCCGGTGCCACCGAATCGGTCGAGACCGCTACCGAGCAGTCCTCGGCGAACGCAGCTCCGAACAACTCGGATCAGTCTGAGTCCTCGTCCAACGAGCGACCACGAAGGACGCGTTCCGAGCGCGGCAACGACTCGCGCAGTGAATCCCGGGGCAACGACTCGCGGGGCAACGATTCCCGTGGCAGTCGCGGCGATTCATCGGACGAAGACGGCAACACCCGCACCGACAGCAACCGTGGTGAGAACAACCGCAACGACAGTCGCGGCGAGAACAACCGCAACGACAGTCGCAGCGAGAACAACCGTGGCGAGGGTAGTCGCAACGAGAACAACCGCAACCGCAGTCGCAACCAGAGCGACGGTCGTGGCGAAGACCGTAATAGCAACAACAGCGGCAACAACGGTCCTCGCGACGGCCGAGACAACAACAACCAGGACGATGAGGGCGACGGCCGGGGGCGTAGAGGCCGTCGGTTCCGTGAACGTCGTCGTGGACGCGATCGTGGCGAGGGTGGCGAAAGCCGCGAGCGTGAGCCCGAGATTCGTGAAGACGATGTCCTACAACCAGTAGCCGGCATCCTCGACGTCCTCGACAACTACGCGTTCGTTCGTACCTCCGGGTATCTAGCCGGGCCCAACGACGTCTACGTCTCGATGAACCTCGTGCGTAAGAACGGTCTACGTCGTGGTGACGCCGTGACAGGCGCGGTTCGCGTTGCACGCGAAGGCGAGCAGTCCGGTCAGCGGCAGAAGTTCAATCCGTTGGTTCGTTTGGACACGGTGAACGGTGGCGATGTCGAGGCCGCACGCAAGCGTCCCGAATTCGGCAAGCTGACCCCGCTGTACCCCAACCAGCGTCTGCGCCTGGAAACGACACCGAACATTCTCACCACTCGGATCATCGACCTGGTGATGCCGATCGGTAAGGGCCAGCGTGCACTGATCGTAAGTCCGCCGAAGGCAGGCAAGACCAGCGTTCTGCAGGCGATCGCCAACGCGATCTCGGTCAACAATCCCGAGTGTTACCTGATGGTCGTCCTGGTGGACGAGCGTCCCGAAGAAGTCACCGACATGCAGCGTTCGGTGAAAGGCGAGGTCATCGCCTCGACCTTCGACCGCCCGCCGGGCGATCACACCGCGGTGGCGGAACTTGCGATCGAGCGTGCCAAGCGATTGGTGGAAGCGGGCCAGGACGTAGTCGTCCTCCTCGACTCGATCACTCGACTCGGCCGCGCGTACAACAACAGTTCGCCTGCCTCGGGCCGAATCCTCTCCGGCGGCGTCGATTCGACGGCGCTGTATCCACCCAAGCGTTTCCTCGGTGCGGCTCGAAACATCGAGAACGGTGGATCGCTGACGATCATCGCCACGGCCATGGTAGAGACCGGTTCTACCGGTGACACCGTCATCTTCGAGGAGTTCAAGGGCACCGGCAACGCGGAGCTGAAGCTCGATCGCAAGATCGCCGAGCGACGTGTATTCCCCGCGGTCGACGTCAACCCGTCCGGCACGCGTAAGGACGAGCTGCTGCTCAATCCGGACGAGGCGGCGGTTTTGCACAAGCTTCGGCGTGTGCTGTCCGGCCTGGACTCGCATCAGGCAATCGATCTGCTTGTCGATCGTCTGAAGAAGAGCAAGAGCAACCTCGAATTCCTGATGCAGGTGTCCAAGACCGCTCCCGGCGGAATCGACGACAACTAGCAGGGAACAAGCCGACAGGTGCGAGTGTTGTTGCAGCTGTCGGTATCGAAACATCGGGCGGAAGATCCGGTGATCGGGTCAGGCATTTCGTCTGGCATACTGATCGGCTGAGTCCGGTTCCGGTTCACGTCCTCGATTGGCGAGGGCGACCCGGCGACCACTAGAAGAACGGTAAGGGACACCATGAAGGCAGGAATCCACCCCAACTACACGCTCACCACAGTTGTGTGCGGTTGCGGTAATACTTTCGAAACCCACAGCACCACCGACAAGGAGCGCATCAACGTCGAGGTCTGCTCGCAGTGCCACCCGTTCTACACGGGCAAGCAGAAGATTCTCGACACCGGTGGTCGCGTTGCACGTTTCGAGGCTCGTTACGGAAAGCGCGCCGGCAAGAAGACCGAAGCCGACGCATAGCTGTTCCGCCGACGCCCGTCCTGCGAAGTTCGCAGGGCGGGCGTCGGTTTTTTCGTGTGGTGACTGTGTTGTGTAGCGACTGTGGATCTATCGAAGACGGAGAAATATCATGGCGAGGACGACAAAGCCTTCGGCAATCGACGATATTCTCGCCGAGCATTCGGGCCTCGAGCAGCAGCTGGCCGATCCCGCGCTGCACAACGATCCCTCTGCGGCGCGTCGAGCAGGCAAACGTTTCGCCGAACTTGCACCCATCATGTCGGTGCACGGCAAGCTCATTACCGCTCAGGACGATCTCGAAGCTGCCCGCGAACTTGCGGCCGACGATGCCTCGTTCGCCGCGGAGATCCCTGACCTCGAAGCGACGGTAGTTCGTTTGGAGCACACGCTCGCAGACCTTCTGGCTCCGCGTGATCCGCACGATGGCGACGACATCGTCATGGAGGTCAAGTCTGGGGAGGGCGGCGAGGAATCGGCGCTGTTCGCTGCCGACCTTGCGCGTATGTACCTTCGATACGCCGAACGCCGCGGATGGCGCGTAGAGGTACTGGACGCGAACGTCTCGGATCTGGGTGGATACAAGGACGCCACATTGTCGATCAAGGCCAAATCGGGTTCGCTCGACGGCGTGTGGGCGCGACTGAAGTTCGAGGGCGGGGTGCATCGTGTGCAGCGTGTGCCCGTCACTGAATCACAGGGTCGAGTGCACACGTCCGCTGCAGGAATTCTGGTCTATCCGGAGCCTGACGAGGTCGAAGCAGTGCAGATCGACGAGACCGATCTCCGCATCGATGTATATCGATCCTCGGGCAAGGGCGGACAGGGCGTCAACACCACTGACTCCGCTGTACGAATCACGCACCTTCCCACGGGAATTGTGGTGACGTGTCAGAACGAGCGATCGCAGCTGCAGAACAAGGCCCGGGCCATGCAGGTGCTCGCAGCGCGAATGCAAGCCGCTGCTGAGGAGGCTGCCGACGAAGAGGCCGCGGCCGGGCGGGCGAGCCAGGTTCGTACCGTCGACCGTTCCGAGCGGATTCGCACATACAACTTTCCAGAGAACCGGATCACCGATCACCGCATCGGGTTCAAGGCGCACAACTTGGATGCCGTGCTCGACGGTGAACTCGACGCGTTGCTAGACGCGCTCGGCAAGGCCGACCGTGAAGCACGGATGCAGGCCGAATAGGTTTCGGCTGTTTTCCTCGTCTTCTTTTGCTCTGACCGTGCGTTTTCCTTCACCTCACGGCGTCATGGCACGCTGTACCGGTGACCCGTAAACCACTACGCCTGGCAATTCTCGAAGCGACGTCGAAGCTCGAGGCAGCTGGGGTTCCCAGTCCCCGCGTCGACGCCGAATTGCTGGCATCGCATCTCATCGGTGTCGAGCGTGGTCGGCTGGGTCTCGTGCCGCTCGTCGAGCCGGAGGTGATCGAGGCGTATCAGAAGACGATCGCTCAACGGGCAAAGCGTATTCCTCTTCAGTACATCACCGGCACAACAGCTCTGGGTAATATCGATGTCGAGGTCGGTCCTGGTGTGTTCGTTCCACGTCCGGAGACCGAGTTGCTGCTCGGGTGGGCGCTCGCCTTCCTCGAAGGCGTCGATCACCGCCCTCCCGTAGTCCTCGACCTGTGCACCGGGTCGGGAGCACTCGCCCTCGCCTTGGCGAACGCCAGACCCGACGCTCAGGTCCACGCAGTCGAACTCGACCCTTCGGCACTTGCATGGGCGAGACGGAATGCGGACCTGCGTGCAGGGCTCGGGGACACCCCGATCACCCTTCACCACGGCGACGTCACCGATCGGTCACTACTGGCAGAGTTGGACGGTGGGGTAGACGTGATCGTCGCCAACCCTCCGTACATCCCTGAGGACGCCGTTCTCGAACCCGAGGTAGCCGATCACGATCCCCACATTGCGCTGTTCGGTGGCGTCGACGGACTGTCGGTGATCGGACCGATGATCGACAACATTGCTCGATGGCTTCGGGTCGGCGGGGGAGTCGGTGTCGAGCACGACGACTCGCACGGCGAACGCGTCGCAGAATTGTTCGAGCGTAGGCGCGTATTCACCGCCGTTGCTCCGCACCCCGACCTGACCGGCCGTCCACGGTTAGTCGTCGCGTCTCGAGCTGTCACTCCGGAGTCCTGAACTTCACGTGTGAGGTGGGCAGGATGAGGCTCGGGAATCTGTGGCCGGAACGCAGTGACAGGATAGAGGGGTGAGCACTGTCTACGACTGCCAGCAAGCCGACTCTCGCGCGGCCGGATTGACCGCAGCCAGAGGCGCCCTCAAGTCAGGACGTCTGGTCGTGATGCCCACCGACACCCTGTACGGACTCGGCGCCGATGCCTTCGACAGCAGCGCTGTCACCGATCTGTTGCGCGCCAAGGGGCGAGGACGCGATATGCCCGTTCCGGTTCTCGTCGGATCCTGGAGCACCATCGACGGACTCGTGACCGGTGTACGCCCACGGACGCGCGATCTGATCAAGGCCTTCTGGCCCGGGGCGCTCAGTCTCGTCGTCCAGCAAGCTCCGTCATTGGCATGGGATCTGGGAGATGCGCAGGGCACGGTCATGCTTCGGATGCCGCTGCACCCTGTCGCCCTCGAATTGCTGCGCGAGGTGGGACCACTGGCCGTCTCGAGCGCGAACATCTCCGGCCAACCCCCGGCCACCACCGTGGGCGAGGCACGTGATCAGCTCGGTGGCTCCGCTGCGGTCTACCTCGACGGTGGTCCGGCCGAGCACGCTGTCGCCTCCACCATCGTCGATTTGACCTCCGAGACACCGCGAATTCTCAGAGAGGGCGCTATTGCTGCAGCGGCTGTCGCGGAGGTTCTCGGAGTGCCTGTCGAGAGTCTGCTGCGGGGGAGTGCCAGCGCATGAGTGGAACGCCCTTCTACGGCCCGGACTTCACCGAATTGCGCGCTGAGGATCCAGAGATCGCCGATATCCTGCTCGGTGAGTTGGAACGGGTCCGCGGTGGACTGCAGCTCATCGCCAGCGAAAATCTGACGAGCCCGGCAGTGATGGCTGCGCAGGGAAGCGTCCTGAGCAACAAGTACGCCGAGGGATATCCCGGACACCGGTATTACGGCGGCTGCGAGATGGTCGATCGTGCCGAGAACCTCGCTGTCGATCGAGCAAAGGCACTGTTCGGTGCCGACCATGTCAACGTCCAGCCGCACTCGGGTGCAAATGCGAACCTTGCTGTGTACGCGGCGTTCGCGAAACCGGGCGACGCGGTCCTGGCCATGAGTCTGCCTCACGGCGGACACCTCACGCACGGTTCGAAAGTCAGCTTCTCGGGCAAGTGGTTCAGCCCCATTCCCTATCACGTTCGGAAAGACACCGAGCTGATCGACTATGACGAAGTACGAGATCTGGCGTTGGTGCATCGTCCAAAGATCATCGTCGCCGGAGCTACGGCATACTCACGCCTCATCGACTTCGCTGCCTTTCGTTCGATCGCAGACGAGGTCGGTGCCATCCTGTGGGTCGACGCGGCTCATTTCATCGGTCTCGTTGCGGGCCAGGCCATTCCGTCTCCGGTCCCGTACGCCGATGTCGTGTCCGCCACGACCCACAAGGTTCTGCGGGGTCCTCGTGGCGGCATGCTGATGTGCCGTGCCGAGCACGCTCGTGCCATCGACAAAGCAGTCTTCCCGTTCAGTCAGGGCGGGCCGCTCATGCACACCATTGCAGCAAAGGCTGTGGCGTTCGCCGAGGCGGCGACGCCGAGCTACCGCAAATATGCGCTGAACGTCGTCGCCAACGCGCAAGCCTTGTCGACCTCGCTCGTCGAATCCGGCATGCGCACGGTGTCCGGCGGTACGGATACCCACCTCGCGCTTCTGGATCTGCAAGGCTTCGGGATCGACGGCCGTAGCGCGGAATCGCGGTGTGAGGCAGCGGGTATAACGCTCAACAAGAACACGATTCCCTTCGACCCAGCCCCGCCTGCGGTTGCATCCGGCATCCGGGTCGGATCGGCCGCAGTCACGACACAGGGTTTCGACACCACCGAGATGGCCGACGTCGGAAAGCTCGTTGCACGTGCAGTTCGCGCAGAGCAGGGGACGGTCATAGGTGATCGTGAGATTGCCGCTGTGAGGGCAGAGGTCGGCGACCTCGTCTCACGCAAGCCGGCCTATTCTCGCGGATGAGGGGCTGCAAATGAGTGCCGTCTTCGCGGGGGCGCCCTACGACATGCTGGCCCAGGCGAACCAGGGCGCAGGCGTCCCCATCCGAGAATTATTGCTGGTGTGTCTGACGGCCGCGGTCGTGACTTTTCTTGCGACCGGCGGCGTCCGAGTACTGGCGATCAAGTTCGGCGCGGTGGCAGCACCCCGCGAGCGTGATGTCCACGTCGTTCCGACACCACGACTCGGTGGGACCGGCATGTATCTGGGAATGCTCGTCGCATTGCTGTTCGCGTCCCAACTTCCTGCGCTTGCACGTGGGTTCGGGTACACCCAGGACATCCCCGCTGCGCTCGTCGCCGGGTTCGTGATCGTCGGGGTCGGAGTCATCGACGATCGTTGGGGCCTGGACGCACTTACCAAATTCGTCGGCCAGGTCACCGCGGCCGGAGTGCTCGTCGTGATGGGCGTGAGCTGGTACATCATCTATGTGCCCTGGTCGGACGGCGGCTTCACCGTCGTGCTCGATCAACTGCAGGCCGGACTGGTCACGGTCCTCGTCACCGTGGTGATGGTCAACGCGATGAACTTCGTCGACGGCCTCGACGGTCTCGCTGCAGGCTTGGGGCTTATCGCCTCGGTAGCAATCTGTATCTTCTCCGTCGGGCTGCTCAACGAGCAAGGCGGAGACGTCGGCGTCTATCCGCCGGCTGTGATAGCTGCCGCTTTGGCTGGTGCCTGTCTCGGTTTTCTGCCGCACAACTTTCAGCCGGCGCGGATCTTCATGGGTGATTCGGGTTCGATGCTGATCGGGCTGATGCTGGCCACGGTATCGACCAGCGCCTCCGGCCGTATCCCGCTGACCGCCTATGGGCCGCGGGACCTGGTCGGACTTCTTACGCCACTCCTCCTCGTCGGCGCCGTCATGTTCATCCCGATGCTGGACCTTCTTCTTGCCGTCGTGCGAAGAACACGCGCCGGACGCAGCCCTTTCAGCCCGGACAAAATGCACCTGCATCACCGTTTGCTGCAGATCGGACACTCCCATCGCCGCGTGGTGCTGGTGATCTATCTGTGGGTCGGGGTCTTGGCCTTCGGCGCCGTCGGATCGTCACTGATCGATCGGAGAATCGTTGTCTTGCTCGTGGCAGCCGGTCTGGTATTCGCACTGGTGGTGACCGCCGTACCTACCGTCCGAATCGACATGGCACGCGAGCGAAGGCGCGTGAGGAACAGCAATCGACGAGGCCGTCGGTCCTGACGAACGATTGTGCTGCGTAGTCTGTGCGTCTGTGAGCTTCTCTCCTGCGCCCGTGCCCGATCAATCCGACGCGATGCGTTCTGCCGTTCGGTACGGCGTCATCGGTTTGGTGGTGCTGACTGTTCTCGGCGCGATCATCGCCACCCTTTTCGCAGGGCTGCCAGGATTGTGGGGTGCGCTCATCGGCGCTGCCCTCGGAGGCGGGTTCATTCTGACCACGGCCCTGTCCATTGCGTTGACCTCCAAGTTTCCGCCGACGATGGTTGGTGCGGTTCTTCTCGGTGGGTGGCTCGTCAAAATGCTGCTGGCGATCATCGTCCTCGGGTTGCTCAAGGACATGGATTTCTACAGTGAGAAGTCGCTGGCACTCGTCGTGGTAGCGGCGTTGGTGCTTGTTTTGGGGGCGGAGGTCTACGGTGTCGTTCGTACCAAAGCGCCGTACGTGGACGAACAGCCCGACGAGCATGAGTCCGACTGAACGTAGTACGACACTGTGTCGTAATCGGTCAAGAAGAGGCCCCACCTACACAACGTCGTAGTTGTGTTGATAAAGTTCCGACCAAGTGAGGGTTGAACTGCCGCGAACAGGACATTTCGCGCGCACGACAACCTTTACAGGTAGCTGAAAGCGCGTGAGTAGTTTGAAGACGCGCTCGATAAGCTGCCGAGTCGACGTGAGTCGCCGACACCCGACAGACGCTGGCCGGTGAAGACAAGGCCTCAGCTGCTGACGACCTCGAGCCGATATCGTCGACTTGATAGATCGTCAATGTCCGATCGAACCGCAGTCTTAGCAGTCTGCGGCCCGAACACGGGAGAGACCGCTGAGCGTCACCAACCTGGCTGCGGAGTTCCATCCGCCGTCTATATCCGACTTCTTTCCTCCCGCCGTGTTGTTCGAAGGCACCCCCTTCGAACTCGACCGGCTGATGCTTATTCGCATTCTGATGAGCCTCGTGCTCGTAGTGTTGTTCGCGGTCGCCATGAGAAGCCCCAAAATCGTTCCTCGTGGGCTGCAGAACGTCGTCGAGTACGGACTCAGTTTCGTCAAAGAGCAGATCTGCGACGAAATTCTCGGCAAAGAGCAGGGCAAACGGTTCGCGCCCATCATCATGACCATCTTCTTTGCGGTTCTGTTCATGAACCTCTCGTCGGTGATTCCGTTCCTGAACATTTCGCCCAACGCTCGAATCGGTATGCCACTGGTTCTGGCATTGATTGCGTACGTGGCGTTCAACTACGTCGGCATCAAGAAGTACGGGTTGTTCAAGTACGTCAAGAGCAGCATCGTGGTTCCGGATGTGCCTCTCGCGCTGCATTTCGTTCTGGTGCCGGTCGAGTTCATCTCCACCTTCATCCTGCGGCCGTTCACGCTGACTGTTCGTCTCATGGCCAATATGCTTGCGGGCCACCTCATGCTCGTGCTGTTCTTCAGCGCGACCCAGTTCTTTTTCTTCCAGGCCGCGGCGGGAATGAAGATCTTCGGTATTTTCTCGCTTACCGCAGGTTTCGGCTTCACTCTCTTCGAACTCTTGGTCATCGGCTTGCAGGCATACATTTTTGCGCTGCTGACAGCCGTGTACATCGACCTTGCGCTGCACGCAGATTCACACTGATCCACCACTAGCTAGACCTGACCCATGCGCCGTCCGGCGGATGGGCAACAGAAAGGGAACGGAATTCTAATGAGCCTCGCGTACCTGGCACAGGAAACGACCAGCACGGTGACCGGCGCTGGATACGGTGCAATCGGTTACGGTCTCGCCGCGATCGGACCTGGTATCGGTATCGGCATCGTGGTCGGTAAGGCCATCGAGGGCATCGCACGCCAGCCCGAACTGCAGGGCACCATCCGTACCAACATGTTCCTCGGCATCGCGTTCACCGAAGCGCTCGCGCTGATCGGTATCGTCGCCGGCTTCCTGTTCGGTTAATCCCCACATGGCAACCAACATCGCAATCTTGGCCGCGGAGGCCGAAGAGGACATCAATCCTCTGCTCCCCGCGACATACGACATTGTTTGGTCTGCGATCTGCATCGCCATCATCGGCTTCATCTTCTGGAAGTACATTCTTCCGAGTTTCCAGAAGGTATTGACCGAGCGCGGAGATCTGATCGAAGGCGGTATCAAGAAGGCCGAAGAGGCTCAGGCCGAGGCCAAGGCAGCACTCGAGCATTACAACGCACAGCTCGCCGAGGCACGTTCCGAGGCTGCGCAAATCCGTGAGGAAGCGCGCACCCAGGGACAGGCGATCCTCGCCGAAATGAAGACGAAGGCGCAGGAGGAGAGCGACAGGATCGTGGCCGCAGGCCACAATCAGCTCGTTGCTCAGCGTCAGCAGATCGTTACGGAACTTCGTAGCGATCTCGGACGCACAGCAGTAGAGCTCGCTGAGAAGGTCATCGGAGAGCAGTTGTCCGACGAGGCGAAGCGAGCAAGCTCGATCGACCGTTTCCTGAGCGAGCTCGACTCCGTCACCGCTGACTCTGCAGCCGGAAAGTGAGATAACCATGTACGCAACTTCTCGTGAGGCTCTTGCCCGCACGCGTTCGGTTGCGAACGATGCACTGGGTTCTGCGTCGGCAGGAGTTGCAACTGCTGCTGCCGCGCAGACGGGTGCCGAGCTCTTCGCTGTCGTGGAGACGCTCGACGGACAGCGCACGTTGCGTACCGCGCTCGCGGATGCGTCGGTTTCGGCCGAACGCCGCAGCGCGCTCGCTGAGCAACTGTTCGCCGGCCAGGTATCCGAGACCACTACGAGAATTCTCGTGAGTGCTGTCTCGGACAGCTGGTCCAAGCCATCGGATCTGCTGAATTCGCTGGTCGAACTGGGACGTGAAGCTCTGCTACGCGCCGCAGCAGATCAGGATCAGCTCGATACGGTCGAGGACGAATTGTTCCGGCTGGGTCGGATCGTGGCGGCCAACCCCGTGCTCGAACAGAACCTGTCGGATCTGGGCAAGCCTGTTCACGCGAAACGCGAGCTTCTCGGCCGCCTGCTCTACGGCAAGGTGACAGCAGTTACCGAGGCGTTGGCGCTCCAGTCCGTCGGTCGACTCCGCAAGGCGGCGCCTGCCGACGCTTTCGATCAGCTGGCAGGACTGGCCGCGCAGGTGCGCAATCAAATCGTTGCGCACGTCTCCAGTGCGGCTCCACTCAATGACAGTCAGCTCGAAAAGCTGACCGCGACGCTGACCCGGACCTACGGCAAGCCGGTCACCGTCCACGTCGAGGTCGATACCGAACTGCTCAGTGGACTCGTGGTCCGGATAGGCGACGAGTTCATCGACGGTAGTGGGGCAGGCCGCCTCGCTGCATTGCGAAAGACACTCAAGTAGTCCGAGTACGGACACCACAGTCCGATAAGAAGAGCTTCGAAAATTCGAAGCCTTGGACACCGCGATCATTTAAGGAAGAGCAGGAAAAAATATGGCGGAGCTGACGATCTCCTCCGACGAGATCCGTAGCGCGATCGAGAACTTCACCGCGAGCTACTCACCGGAGTCCTCCCGCGAGGAGGTCGGCACGGTTACTGACACGAGCGACGGAATCGCCCATGTGTCGGGACTGCCGTCGGCTATGTCCAACGAGCTGCTCGAATTCCCCGGTGGAGTGCTCGGTGTTGCGCTCAACCTCGACGCCACCGAAATCGGTGCCGTTATTCTCGGTGACTACGAGCACATCGAAGAGGGCCAGGAAGTCAAGCGGACCGGTGACGTTCTTTCCGTCCCCGTCGGTGACGGCTACCTCGGTCGCGTTGTCAACCCTCTCGGACAGCCCATCGACGGCCTCGGAGACATCGAGTCCAGCGAGAATCGCGCTCTCGAACTGCAGGCAGCCTCGGTGCTCGAGCGTCAGCCCGTCGAAGAGCCGCTCCAGACCGGAATCAAGGCCATCGACGCGATGACCCCGATTGGCCGTGGACAGCGCCAGCTCATCATCGGTGACCGCAAGACCGGTAAGACCGCGGTCTGCATCGACGCGATTCTGAACCAGAAGGCCAACTGGGAGAGCGGTGACGAGAACAAGCAGGTCCGCTGCATCTATGTCGCCATCGGTCAGAAGGGCTCCACGATTGCAGGCGTCAAGGCTGCTCTCGAGGAGCGCGGAGCGCTCGAGTACACGACTATCGTCGCGGCTCCCGCATCCGATTCGGCTGGCTTCAAGTGGCTTGCTCCGTACACCGGCTCGGCCATCGGCCAGCACTGGATGTACCAGGGTAAGCACGTTCTGATCGTGTTCGACGACCTGACCAAGCAGGCCGAGGCATACCGTGCCATCTCGCTGCTGCTACGTCGCCCGCCTGGCCGTGAGGCATACCCCGGTGACGTCTTCTACTTGCACTCCCGTTTGTTGGAGCGCTCGGCGAAGCTGTCCGACGAACTGGGTGGCGGCTCGCTGACGGCTCTGCCGATCATCGAGACCAAGGCCAACGACGTCTCGGCTTACATCCCGACCAACGTTATTTCGATCACCGACGGTCAGGTCTTCCTCGAGTCCGACCTCTTCAACAAGGGTGTTCGTCCGGCAATCAACGTTGGCATCTCGGTCTCCCGTGTCGGTGGCGCTGCGCAGACCAAGGGCATGAAGAAGGTCTCCGGTTCGCTGCGTCTCGAGCTCGCTCAGTTCCGTGAGCTCGAAGCCTTCTCCGCTTTCGCCTCCGACCTCGACTCCGCCTCCAAGGCGCAGCTCGAGCGTGGCGCTCGTCTGGTCGAGCTGCTCAAGCAGGATCAGTACTCCCCGGTCGCCGTCGAAGACCAGATCGTCTCGATCTGGCTTGCAGGTCAGGGTGCATTCGACTCCGTGCCTGTCGCCGACGTACGCCGGTTCGAGACCGAACTGCTCGAAGACCTGCACCGCAACGCCAGCGGCGTCTACGAAAGCATTGCCGGCGGCAAGGCTCTCGACGATGACGCGCAGAAGGCACTGACCGAGGCAACCGAGAAGTTCAAGTCCGGCTTCTTGGATTCCGAGGGCAACCGCGTGGTCAACGAGGCAGAAGCGGACACGCTGAACGCCGACGAGGTTAACCAGGAACAGGTCAACGTCACTCGCAAGACAGTCAGCAAGTAGGTCAGCGACATGATCAGTGTTCTCACGAGTAGAGAAGGGAGCGTGAACAGCTAGATGGCAAGCATTCTCGAGCTGCGTTCCCGGATCAAGTCGGTCAACTCGACCAAGAAGATCACCAAAGCGCAAGAATTGATCGCGACATCGCGAATCATCAAGGCGCAGGCCCGCGTTGCGGCGTCGAAGCCGTACGCAGAGGAGATCACCAATGTGCTCTCGGCTTTGGCGAGTGCGTCCGGTTCGCTGGACCACCCGCTACTGAACGAGCGCCCCGAACCGAAGCGTGCTGCGGTCCTGGTAGTCACCAGCGACCGTGGAATGTGCGGTGGCTACAACTCCAATGTCCTCAAGGAGGCGGAAGAGCTTTTCCAGCTTCTTCGCAAAGAGGGCAAGGACCCGGTCATCTACGTGCTCGGTGCGAAAGGGCTCGGTTACTACACCTTCCGTGAGCGCGATGTGAAGGCAGCGTGGACGGGCTTCTCTCAGGAGCCCGGTTACTCCGACGCAGCCAAGGCCAGCAAGCATCTGGTCGAGCTCTTCATGGCAGGCTCCGGCAACGAAGTCGATGCGCCGAACGGTGAAGGCACGATCGAAGGTGTCGACGAACTGCACATCGTCTACACACGTTTCGTATCGATGCTGACGCAAAAGCCCGAGGTGCGTCGGATGGCTCCACTGGAGGTCTCGTACACGGACGAAGAAATCGAAATGGGTGCGGATGCACTCACCGACTCCCCGTCTGCGTCCGATGTCCAGGCCCAGTACGACTTCGAACCGGAGGCAGGAACGCTTCTGTCGGCTCTGCTGCCGAAGTACATCAGCACGAGGATCTACTCCTCGCTGCTCGATGCGGCTGCGTCCGAGTCGGCTGCGCGCCGTACCGCCATGAAGGCCGCGACGGACAACGCTAACGAATTGGTCGAGACTCTCAGCCGTCAGGCTAACCAGGCTCGGCAAGCCCAGATCACCCAGGAAATCAGCGAAATCGTCGGTGGCGCTAACGCGTTGGCTGACAGCGCAGGAAGTGACTAAGCAATGACCGCAGCAGTAGCCCAAGAGAACGCGAGCGGAGCGGACACACAGTCCGGCCGTGTCGTTCGGGTAATCGGCCCCGTTGTGGACGTCGAGTTCCCGCGCGGCGCCATCCCCGCCCTGTTCAACGCTCTCCACGCAGAGATCACTCTGCCGACGGTGGCCAAGACCCTGACACTCGAGGTTGCTCAGCACCTCGGTGACAACCTGGTCCGCACCATCTCGATGCAGCCGACCGACGGCCTGGTTCGTGGAACCTCGGTGACCGACACGGGCAAGCCGATCTCGGTTCCGGTCGGCGACGTCGTCAAGGGCCACGTCTTCAACGCCCTCGGTGACTGCCTCGACACACCTGGTCTCGGCCGCGACGGCGAGCAGTGGGGCATCCACCGCAAGCCACCAGCCTTCGATCAGCTCGAAGGCAAGACCGAGATCCTCGAGACCGGTATCAAGGTCATCGACCTTCTCACCCCGTACGTCAAGGGCGGCAAGATCGGCCTCTTCGGCGGTGCCGGCGTGGGCAAGACGGTTCTCATCCAGGAGATGATCACCCGTATCGCTCGCGAATTCTCGGGTACATCCGTATTCGCAGGCGTCGGTGAGCGCACCCGTGAGGGAACCGACCTCTACCTCGAAATGGAAGAGATGGGCGTCCTTCAGGACACCGCCCTTGTCTTCGGCCAGATGGACGAGCCGCCGGGCACGCGTATGCGCGTCGCTCTGTCGGCGCTGACCATGGCGGAGTACTTCCGCGATGTTCAGGGACAGGACGTTCTTCTGTTCATCGACAACATCTTCCGTTTCACACAGGCAGGTTCGGAGGTGTCGACCCTCCTGGGCCGCATGCCTTCCGCCGTGGGTTACCAGCCGACGCTGGCGGACGAGATGGGTGAGCTCCAGGAGCGCATCACCTCGACCCGTGGACGCTCGATCACCTCACTGCAGGCGATCTACGTTCCCGCCGACGACTACACCGACCCGGCACCCGCCACCACGTTCGCGCACCTCGATGCGACAACCGAGCTTTCGCGTCCGATTTCTCAGATGGGTATCTACCCCGCTGTGGACCCGCTGAGCTCCACGTCGCGAATCCTCGAGCCCAGCATTGTCGGCGCAGAGCACTTCCGCGTCGCCAACGAGGTCAAGCGGATCCTGCAGAAGTACAAGGAACTGCAGGACATCATCGCGATCCTCGGTATGGACGAGCTTCAGGAAGAGGACAAGGTTCTGGTCGGCCGCGCACGCCGTATCCAGAAGTTCCTCGGCCAGAACTTCATCGTTGCCGAGAAGTTCACCGGTGAGGCCGGTTCGGTCGTGTCGTTGACCGACACGATCGAGGCGTTCGACAAGGTCACCAAGGGCGAGTACGACCACCTTCCCGAGCAGGCCTTCAACAGCTGTGGTGGTCTCGACGACGTCGAGGCAGCAGCCAAGAAGATGGCCGGAAAGTAGCCCGACGTGACTTCCTCGGAAACGAACGGCATGGAGGTTTCACTCGTCGCTGTCGAGCAGAAACTGTGGTCCGGTAACGCGACCCTGGTGAGTGCTCAGACCACGGAGGGCGAAATCGGCATCATGGTGGGGCACGAGCCCGTGTTGGGTCAGCTGGTCGAGGCCGGGACCGTGTCCATCACCACGACCGATGGAGAGAAGATCGTCGCTGCTGTGCACGGCGGATTCTTGTCGGTCACGGGAAAGACCGTCACCGTTCTGGCGGAGTCTGCGGACTTCGCTCAGGACATCGACGTCGACGCAGCTCGCTCGGTGCTCGACGCAGGCGGCGACGACAAGGAAGCCCTCGCGATCGCGAAGGGCCGAATTCGCGCCGCTGAGCGCGCCTAGATCAACGAGAAGCCGCGACGGAGGCTGCGAAATGCGCATCGGAGTGATTGTTCTGGTCATTCTGGTTGTGCTGCTCGCAGCAATCGTCGCGGCTTTTCTGTATCGCCTGAGCATTGTGCGCGGAGGTGGCACCGCCGCGATCATGCGCGTGACTCCGTCGCCGGGTGGAAGCGGTTGGCGCCACGGAATCATTCGATACGACGACAACACCGTCGTGTTCTTCAAACTCTCGAGCTTGCGTCCGGGTCCGGACCACAAGCTGACCCGTCAGGGAATCGAGGTAGGTGAGCGGCGTAAGCCGCGCGAGAACGAATTCGACATCATGAGCGACGAGATCGCGGTGCTGGAGCTGACCGACGCCGGCCGCCATTTCGAGATCGCCCTCGACCGGGGCGCGCGGACGGCCTTCATGTCCTGGCTGGAGTCACGTCCCTCTGGAAGATCGCAGCGCGGACGGCCGGCAGGTTAGATTGCGTCCGGCGTTCGAGCGCAATCACTCTCCGGTCGAGCGCGACGCTCCCGGAACCCACTGAACATCGCCGCCAGGATTGGCAAACCTACTGAGGATGAACAGTAGATCCGAAAGCCTGTTCAAGTATTTGGACGGCAACGTGCTGGTGTCCTCGGGGCTCGCGTCGACGGCCGCCCATGCAGCCCTTTCGGCGCGTCGAGCGATCGTCCGCGACGTGTGGAGTAGCGCTCCGAGAGGTGTGCCACCTGGGAGTATGAACGACGTCAACGGATCGAGTTCTTCGTTGAATTCGTCGCACCACTGTTCCAATCTGTCGACGTACGACTGATCGATTCGCAACGGTGGGTATTTTGGTTCCGCGACGACGGGTGTGGACAGATCTGCCCCAGCGTCGAACAGATCACTTTGAATCGTTCGAATGACTTTCACAATCTTCTCCGGCGGATTCCCTAGCGCCAGAACCACTCCGAGACTTGCGTTGGTTTCGTCGCAGTCGGCGTAGGCAACGAGACGTGGGTCGTTCTTGGTGACACGGGAGAAGTCGCTCAGTCCGGTCGTCCCGTCGTCACCGGTGCGAGTGTAGATACGGGTCAAGTGCACAGCCATGGAGCAACGGTACCGTTCCAGTAGGGCAGACGGGCACGGCTACGCTGTTGAACTGTGAGCGAACGCTTTTTGGTATCCGGAGGAAACCGACTCGTCGGCGAGGTGTCTGTCGGCGGTGCGAAGAACAGCGTGCTCAAGTTGATGGCGGCAACCCTGTTGGCCGAGGGTACGAGCACCATCACCAATTGTCCCGACATACTCGATGTTCCGTTGATGGCCGAGGTATTGCGAGGCCTGGGGTGCGACGTTGTACTCGAGGGTTCGGTCGTACACGTCACGACACCGGCAGAGCCCAAGTATCACGCGGATTTTCCGGCAGTCAAACAGTTCAGGGCATCGGTGTGCGTGTTGGGGCCGCTTGTCGCTCGGTGCAAGCGTGCGGTGGTAGCTCTCCCGGGTGGCGATGCAATCGGGTCGCGACCTCTCGACATGCATCAATCCGGTCTCCGCTTGCTCGGCGCACACAGCGAAATCCAGCACGGATGTGTGGTGGCAGAAGCCGACGAGTTACGCGGAGCCAACATTCGACTCGCCTTTCCGTCGGTCGGGGCCACTGAGAACATCCTGATGGCCGCAGTACTTGCAAAGGGCGAAACAGTCATCGACAACGCTGCCCGTGAACCGGACATCGTCGATGTGTGCAACATGCTCAACAACATGGGGGCGCAGGTCTCTGGGGCTGGAACGTCCACTTTGACGATCAAGGGTGTCGAGTCCTTGAAGCCGACGACTCATCGCGTTATCGGAGATCGCATCGTCGCGGCCACCTGGGGGATTGCCGCGGCGATGACGCGAGGCGATGTCCGTGTTCGTGGCGTGAACCCGAAGCACCTCTCACTCGTTCTGGACAAGCTGCGTTCCGCAGGATCCGAGGTGAGCATGGAGGTCGACGGATTCCGCGTGGTCCAACACGAGCGTCCGACGGCGGTCAATTTCGCGACACTGCCCTTTCCTGGTTTCCCGACGGATCTGCAGCCTATGGCGATCGGATTGGCCGCTGTAGCGAACGGCACGTCGATGATCACGGAGAACGTGTTCGAAGCGCGCTTCCGCTTCGTCGAAGAGATGATCCGGTTGGGGGCCGATGCGAGGACAGACGGACATCATGCCGTCGTTCGCGGTGTGCCTCAGCTGTCCAGCGCTCCGGTGTGGTCCTCGGATATCAGGGCAGGAGCAGGCCTTGTCCTGGCTGGTTTGTGTGCCGATGGCGTGACCGAGGTGCACGACGTCTTTCACATAGATCGTGGATATCCGAAGTTCGTGGAGAACCTGACCGACCTCGGTGGCAACATCGAGCGCGTGAGCGGAGAAACCGAACCCTCGGTGACAGAGCTTCTGCTGTGAGGTCGCGGCGCCACTAGCCCAATATGAGATACGTGCCCCAGGTGCCCCAGTGCACTGGGGCACGTGGCGTTGACACCCGTGAAGTAGTCCGACGTCCAGGTGTGGTCCGCGACCGCCTGGGTGAAGAGCCGCCAGTCAGGTCGAGGTGTGGCACAACTACGCGGGTGACGCGCGGACCTGAATCTAATAGACACTCTGGCCGCGTCGCATCGATAGCTTTGGTCGAACCCGCGCGAATCTGCAGTGCCAGAACGCGTTTCGCAGAAGGTAGGTCTCGTACCGTGGTGCGCTTCGTCTGGAACTTCATGAGTGTGATCGACAAGATCGGTGATTCCGCGCACGAGCCTCACTTGCAGGTCGGGCCCGGATAGCTGTGGACTTCGGCTGACAATCGCGGGCAAGACCTCCGATATGTATGAAAGCGCCTTGCGGACGTGCGCGGATCCGGTTGAGAGAGAGCCTTCGCCACCTGGGTGGTGAGTTCCACCGCCTCCGCTGCGGGCTTCCGAGTCTTGTACGGCGCGGGTGCGGCTACAGCCACTCGCCAGATCTGGATGTTCGAGCTCCATCCGATCACTCTGTGAACCTCCGCCACCTTGACTTCGGTATCGGACGCTGTGAGAAGAGCGGCCTCTGCGCCAGTCATCGGCCGGGTTGATCTTGCCGTACGTAGCGCTTACGCGATGGTGCCGCGGCTTGCGTTCGTTAGGCCGTGATGACGGCCGGCGGCTTCGAGTCCGAGCGACGACGCGATATCAGCCGGATTAGATCAGGTGTCTGTGAGTTCGTAAGCGGGATCCACAGTCCACCTGCCAACTCGATGCCGAATTCCATGCATCGGGGCATGTCTGCAACCCGCCTCTAGGGCCGCGACGGGCGCTATGTCCGGCGTCACAATCGTTCAATTCAGCTGAATTGGGAAGTGCGGCAGAGTCGATCGCACTCTGAGCTGGGGCGATGTAAGTCCGGAATCTCATGACCAGGCGATTTGCGTAGGGGTGCGCTCTCGCGTAACTTTTGTCGAGTCAGAGCGACACGGACACCGACCCGGTCTTCACGGACAGGGACACGAGGTTGCACGAAGTTCGTCTCAATGACTTGAAGTAAACAGAATATCCCCCAAGAGTCGGATCTTTGCATCCGAGACCAAGCTGGGATACGCTGGAACGGTTGCCCCAGGCGCTGCGAGAACATGGTTTTCGTGGGTGTGTGGTGTGTGCGTGTTCTTTGAGAACTCAACAGTGTGTCGATGAATGTCAGTGCCGAATTTTGTATTTGGTGAAAGCA